>NZ_CM168044.1:832500-2535000 GCF_057004845.1 Sphingomonas sp. SphC10 | reverse complement strand
CGGTTGGAAACCGGCTGTTAGAGTGCAATGGCATAAGCCAGCCTGACTGCGAGACTGACAAGTCGAGCAGAGACGAAAGTCGGTCATAGTGATCCGGTGGTCCCTCGTGGAAGGGCCATCGCTCAACGGATAAAAGGTACGCCGGGGATAACAGGCTGATAACCCCCAAGAGCTCATATCGACGGGGTTGTTTGGCACCTCGATGTCGGCTCATCACATCCTGGGGCTGGAGCAGGTCCCAAGGGTTTGGCTGTTCGCCAATTAAAGTGGTACGTGAGCTGGGTTCAGAACGTCGCGAGACAGTTTGGTCCCTATCTGCCGTGGGCGTCGAAATTTGAGAGGAGTTGACCCTAGTACGAGAGGACCGGGTTGAACGTACCTCTGGTGTACCTGTCGTCGTGCCAACGGCGCAGCAGGGTAGCTATGTACGGACGGGATAACCGCTGAAAGCATCTAAGCGGGAAGCCTCCCTCAAGATAAGATTTCTCAGGACGGTCGAAGACCACGACCTCGATAGATCGGATGTGGAAGTGCGGTAACGCATGGAGCTAACCGATACTAATTGTCCTATTCGCGCTTGAGAGCTCCACACCCCCACCATCAGCCCTGGGCTAGATGGCAGGGTGCGGTCATCATACAAGCCAGTGCACAGCATCGATTTTATACCCATCACCCTCGAGCCAACCCTCGAGGGTCAGTATTCGCGGACTCTATTGCCTGGTGGCCATAGCGTCGGTGTCCCACCCGATCCCATCCCGAACTCGGCCGTGAAACCCGACTGCGCCAATGGTACTACTGCTCAAGCAGTGGAAGAGTAGGGCGTCGCCAGGCATTACAGCCCGCGAATACAAAAACCCATTCACTTGTCTCACCACCTTCCACAGCGTCGCGGGGTGGAGCAGCCCGGTAGCTCGTCAGGCTCATAACCTGAAGGCCGCAGGTTCAAATCCTGCCCCCGCAACCACCGCTATAGAACTCGACACGCCGCCCTCACGGGCGGCGTTGTCGTTTATCGCATACGCCACCGACATCGCACCCGCTGCTTGCCCGTGAACCATAGCAGCACCAGCATGGCGTCCGGCGTATCTCAACGCCCCGCAACAACCCCGTCCCTATGGCCTTCGACTTCGCTCAGGCTGAATGGAGGCAAGGGGAAATATCGCCGGTCGGGCAGAACCATGCCCCAAGACCCTCGCGCCGGATGGCGACGCCTATGCGCGTCGCTGCGCCTCTCCTCGTCCATGTGAAAAGGGAGGGACATGACCATTGCCACGTCTCTCCCTCCGGCCCATCCGCTGCTCGATCAAGCGGTCGCCTGAACGGGCTTAAGCCTTCAAGCCCTTCGCCATGTTCAGATGCGCCGTCACCGTCGGGACCAACTCGCTCGCAAAGCTCTTCAGCGCCGGCACGTCGCCCGTCGTCGCATACCCCCTCAGCGCATCCAGCGTTTGCTGATGCCCAGACGTCTGCGCGGCGATGTACGCCGCGTCAAAGGCCTTGCCGTTTGAACGGGCTCATGGAGCGGGGATCGCTTCGGCAAATGGCCAGATCTATCTGTTCGGATAGCCTATGGCTTCGGTCAGTGGGACGTGGGTCCGGCACGCGAATTCGACAATTGAGGTGCGTTCGACCCTGCCGTCATGACACTTCTGTCATGTGTTCGTGAGCGTAGAGCTGTCGGAGGGTGGCATCTTGTAATTTCCTGAAAATGATCAGCGAGATTTTTGAGCTATAAACTGATGCGAAAACAAGATGCTAGCCGGATGGCTTTGGAGAGGCGGTAATCGCGGATGCCGTCTGGTTAACAAAACCACCTCTGCAAGCAAACGCTATATTAAATTCCTGTCATGCATGAGCCTAGGGTCAGGACTCGTTGATCACAGCCAGAAGATGACGGTGGCCGCGAGAGCAACGGCGGAAAAGAAGGCCGTGGGGCAGCGATCGTAGCGTGTGGCAACGCGGCGCCAGTCTTTGAGGCGGCCGAACATGATCTCGATGCGGCTGCGACGCCGATAGCGGCGCTTGTCGTATCTGACCGGCTCGTTGCGCGATCGTCGGCCCGGGATGCATGGCTGGATGCCCTTGGCCTGGAGAGCGTCCCTGAACCAATCGGCGTCGTAGCCGCGGTCGCCGAGCAGCCACTGCGCTTTTGGCAGGTCGTCCAGCAGGGCTGCCGCGCCGGTGTAGTCGCTGACTTGGCCTGCGGTCATGAAGAAGCTCAATGGGCGGCCGTTCGCGTCGGCCACGGCATGGAGCTTGGTGTTCATGCCGCCCTTGGTGCGTCCGATCAGGCGGCCGAGATCCCCTTTTTAACCCGCAGGCTCGATGCCGTGCGGTGCGCCTTCAGGTAGGTCGCATCGATCATGACGGTTTTCGGTTCGGCATCGCCTGCAGCCAGCCCCTCCATCATGCGCGTGAACACGCCACGCTCGCCCCAGCGCTTCCACCGGTTGTACAGCGTCTTGTGAGGACCATAGGCGCTGGGCGCATCCCGCCAGCGCAGCCCATTGCGGTTGACGAAGACGATGCCGCTCAGCACCCGCCGGTCATCCACCCGAGGCTTGCCGTGGCTCTTGGGGAAGAACGGCCGCAGCCGCTCCATCTGATCGTCCGTCAGCCAAAAAAGGTCGCTCATCACCAGTCTCCTCGTGGAGCCTGAATCAGATCGCGACGCTCACATCAATGGGTCCTGACCCTAGCGCAAGGATCGAAAGAACCTTGTCGGATTTCTCATGTGCCATTGCTGATCGATGCCGGCATCTTGCTGATTTGCATCGTTTTTGCAGTGTGTGGCACGTAAAAGTGAACAGGAAGCAGAGACATGCGTGCCACGATCAAGGTGAAGCTGATCACGACATTCGCCATCGTCCTCGCGATGCTGGCGATCATCGTGGGGTTCAGCGTCAATCGCTTGTCGACCCTGAACACCGCCCAGAGCAACATGGTGGACGACCCGGCGGCATCGCTGGATCGAATCCAGCAATTCAAGGATGCCATCACGTCGTCGATCGTGGCCCAGAAGAATCTGACCATGAGCGACGATCCCGACTTCATGGCCGGACAGCATGCGGAACTGCGCAAGCAGCGCGCCCGTGCGGACCGGCTGATCGCTGAGGCATTGCGCACGGGGGACGATGTCGATCGCGAGATGTACACGGACGCGCAGCGCGGCTGGGCCGAATACAAGTCCATCGCCGACCAGGCGGTCGAACTGGCACTGGCCAATCGCAACGCGGAAGCCTCCGTCATTTCGCTGGGCGGCGCCAACAAGGCGGCGGTGCGGATCGGCGATACGGTGAACAAGATCGTGCAGCGCCAGCGATTGGAATTGAAGGCTGCGGATGAGGCGGGGAATGTCCTTTATGCGGAGTCGCGTACGACCCTCCTGATGGTGGCGGCTGCGGCCTTCCTCACCGCCGTGGCAGGGGCCCTGTGGATCAGCCGTATCGTGTCGCGCGGCCTGAACCGCATTGCCGTCGCCCTGGGCGCGGTAGCCACGGGCGATCTGGACCAGAAGGTCGAGGTGTCGAGCAACGATGAAATTCGCGATCTGGTCGATGTCGTCAACCGGATGACCGAAAACCTGCGGACCTCGGCCACGCTGGCGGACCATATCGCGCGAGGCGACTTGACGGTCGAGCATCAGCCGCTGTCCGACAAGGACAAGCTGGGCCATGCGCTGGTCGCGATGGTCGAGCGCCTGCGCGTGGTGGTCGGCGAGGCGACCGAGGCGGCTTCCAGCGTGGCCGCAGGCAGCCAGCAGCTATCGTCTTCGTCGGAACAGGTGAGCCAGGGCGCAACCGAACAGGCGGCCGCCGCCGAAGAGGCTTCGTCGTCGATGGAGCAGATGGCCGCCAATATCAAACAGAATGCCGACAACGCGACGCAGACCGAGAAGATCGCGCGCCAGTCCTCGCAGGACGCCGAAATCAGCGGCACGGCGGTGCAGAAGGCCGTGGTCGCGATGCGCACCATCGCCGAGAAGATCGGCATCGTGCAGGAAATCGCACGCCAAACCGATCTGCTGGCGCTGAACGCGGCGGTCGAGGCGGCGCGCGCGGGCGAACATGGTCGCGGCTTCGCGGTCGTGGCGGCCGAAGTCCGCAAGCTGGCCGAGCGCAGCCAGACGGCCGCGGCCGAAATCAGCGGCATGTCGTCGGACACCGTGTCCGCCGCCACCCAGGCGGGCGAGATGCTGGTCAAGCTGGTCCCCGATATCCGCCGCACCGCCGAGCTGGTCGCCGAGATCAGCGCGGCATGCCGCGAGCAGGACCTGGGCGCGGTGCAGATCAACCAGGCGATCCAGCAGCTCGATCAGGTCACGCAGCAAAATGCCAGTGCGTCGGAAGAGATGTCGGCCACGTCCGAACAGCTGGCCGAAAGAGCGGGCCAGTTGCAGTCCAGCATCTCGTATTTCCGCATCGAGGAAGCCGGGCGGGATCACGGCACCCGGCGGCCGGCGCAGCGCGCCGCAGCCCGCAAAGCTGCAAAGTCGACCATGGCTTCCGCGCCGTCACGGGGTTTTGCGCTCGATCTGACGTCGGGCGGTCCGGATGACCAAGACCGCGCGTTCGGGCGCGCGGCATGAGCGGGCACACCGAAGCGGGCGTCTTCGCGATCGACGGCGGGCTGTTCGCCCTGCCGGTGACGGCGGTGCGCGAGATACTGGACCGACGCCCGGCCTTTCGGGGGCCCTCCGCGCCCGACTGGATCGTCGGGCTGCTCGACATGGATGCGATTTCCGGCCTGGCGGACGAAGTCGGTGTCGCCCGTCTGGCGGTCGCGGCATGAAGGGCGGGGCGGGCTCTCGCCTGCCCATACGCCAAAGGGGATTATGAACGATGACGCTGCGTCAATCGATCATGCTGATGGCCGCGCCCATGCTGGCGGTGCTGCCGTCGCCTGCCTTGGCGCAGGAGGAGGAGCCACGCGCCGAAACCAATGGCGAGGGCGAGGATGAGCGGACCAGCGCCTTCGGCCTCGATCTGCTCTACAAGGCCGATCTCGTCGGCGTGGCGGCCGGCGGGGGCAGGCGGGGGGCGCGGTTTCTCGACAATATCGACCTGATGGCCGCGGTCGATCTGAACCGCGCGGCCGGATGGGAAGGGGCGAGCGCCTATGTCGGCATCCTGAGCAATGCAGGCGCGCGGCCCGACGACATTGCGGGCACGTTGCAGGGCGTCAACAATATCGAGGTCGGCAGTCCCGATGCCGTCCTCTATCAGGCCTGGTTGCAACAGCGTTTTGCCGGGGATCGTGGATCGATCCTGGTCGGCAAATATGATCTGAACAGCGAATTCTACGCCAATCCCTCGGCCGCAGCGTTGATCGCACCTGCTTTCGGCATCGGGTCGGAGCTGGCCGCGACGGGACCCAATGGGCCGTCGATCTTTCCCCAGACCGATCTGGGCATCCGCCTCCGCCTGGAGGACAGACGCCATTATGTGCAGGCGGCCGTGATCCGGGCCCCGCGCGGCGTGGCGGACGAGGGCGGGCCGCGATCGGCCCTGTTCATCGCGGAGGCGGGCCTGAGGGGGCGGACGGCGATCACCGTCGGCGGCTGGACCTATAGCGATCGGCAACCGCGGATCGTGCCACCGGGCGTGACGCTCGGGCCCGATACCGCCGCGTCGCATGGTCTGTACGCGTTGGTGGAGCAGGATTTGGCCGGTGAGGCCGACAAGATGGGCTATTGGTGCGCCTTTCTGCGCGTGGGCCTGTCCGATGGGCTGACGACACCCTTTGCGGACGGGATGCAGGTCGGCGTGACCGGGCATGGTGTCCTGCCGTCACGCCCCGAATCGCTCCTTTCGATCGGGTTCGCGACCGCCGGGCTGAGCCGCGCCTATCGCCGGGCCAATCCAGCCGACGAGTCGCCGCTGACGCGGTCGGAAAGTACGATCGAACTGACCTATAGCGACCGCGTGGCGCGCTTCCTGACGCTTCAGCCGGATGTGCAATATGTCCATCGCCCCTCCGGGCTGCGCGATGCGCTGGGCGTGGTGGTCCTGGGCCTGCGGGCGATCGTCGACTGGAAGATCCACTGACCAACACCCCTCCCCTGAAGGGGAGGGGCTCCGTTTGTAACCCATCGGAATGGCCGGGGTTCATCGCCCCGGCCACGCCATCGTCAGAATTTGAAGCCCAGTCGGGCATAGCCGAACTGGCCCGGCAGGTCGTAGGTCGTCGGATCGAACCCGCCGCAGCTCAGGCAGTCGGGCGCGCGCTGGCCCAGGATGTTGTTGACGCCCATGGTCAGGGTCAGCCGCTGCGCCAGCCAGGGCATGGTCCAGCCGATCTGGGCGTCGAGATACAGGATCGGCTTCATCTCGCGATTGTCATAGGCGGGCTCGATGACCTTGCCGATATAGCGCCCGGTGAGCGAGGCGAGGAAGGTCTCGCTCGACCAGTCGATCGTCGCGACGCTCTTGAAGCGCGGATAGGCCTGGTCGCCGCGCTCGGTACCCTGCCGCTCCAGCTTCTCGCTGCCGGTCGCGGTGGGCAGGGTGGTCGAATATTCGAACAGGAAGTTGCTTGCCCAGTTCAGGCCGAAGCTGCCCGCCCCGACACGCGGGCTGCGATAGATCAGGGTAACGTCGATCCCCTCGCTCTTCAGCGAGGCGATATTCTGGAGCAGGCCGCGAATCTGCGTGATCTGGCCGCTGCCGGTCGAGGAGCGGGTGATCGCGCCGCAGCTGACCGCGTCCCGCTGGTTGACGCAATTGGCGAGCAGCACGTCGGCGCCGACCGAGGCGATCGCGTCGTCGACCCGGATGGTATAGTAATCCGCCTCCAGGCTCAGCTGGCTGGCGATACCGGCCTCGCGCGCCCAGCTCGGGCTATAGACGCCGCCCAGCACCCAGCTTTCCGACCGTTCGGGCTTCAGCGCGCGATTGCCGCCGGTCAGGATCGGCAGCTGAAGGCCGTTCTGCACATAATTGACCGGCACGCCCAGCGCGACGCAGTTCTGTCGCACCGTGCTGTTGGCGGGCAGGCTGGCGATACCCGAGCAGGGATCGATGACATTGCCGTCGAAGCGCGACGGCGTGCCGAACAGCTCGCCGATGCTGGGGGCGCGGAACCCTTGCGCCCAGGTGCCGCGCAGGCGCAGATCCTCGAACGGCTTCCAACTGAGCCCGCCCTTCATCACCGTGCGGTTGCCGCTGGTCGAGTAATCCGAATAGCGCGCCGCGAACGACCCTTCGAGCAGGCGGAAGAAGGGCACGTCCTTCAACACGGGGATGCTGAGTTCGCCATATACTTCGTGGACGTCGAACGCGCCCGCCGTCGGCTGGGCTGGAATGTCCGAGCCCAAGCCCGCCGCGACGATGGCGTCGGGGTTGAACGAGCCCGTCTGGCGGCGGAACTCATACCCCGTGGCCAGCCCCAGCGGCCCGGCGGGAAGCTGGAAGAGCGTGCCGGTCAGGTTGAGGGTCGCGTCGGTCATCGTCTGTTCGGACCGGTCGCGCTGGGTGAAGGTGACATAGTTGATCATCGCCGGGGTGATCGAACCCGCCCCGCCGAAGATGTTGAACGGCACGCAGGCGCCGGTGCAGTTCGCCACCGGGCCGAGCGCCTGTGCCAGATTGGCGGCGTTGACGTTGCCATGCGCCACCTGCTTGGCCTGGTTCTCGGCATAGATCAGGTTGGCGTCCCAGTACCAGGTGCCCGCGCCGATCGGGATCTGGCCGTCCAGCGTGCTGGACATGTACATGGTGTCGACCCGCTGGCTGTAATGGCGCGGGCCATTTTCGACGAAGCGGCGGCCGATAAAGGCATAGTTGGCGGGCGTGCCGTTATTGCCCGCGCTCAACGTCACGCCGAACGGGTTGAACGGATTGGTCCGGTCGATCGAGATGGTGTCGAGCAGATTGCCGTTGCCCGCATCCGGCCCGACGAACAGCGGCAGCGGCGCGGCCTGATTGTCCGAAGTGCGGCGATTGTAGATCAGCCGGGTGCTGAGCCGGACATTGTCCGCCAGCTGGCCGGTGAAGTTGACGAAGGCGCCGAAGCGCTCCTGCGGGGTCAGCAGATAGTTGAACGGGCGGAAGTTGAACCGGTCGGCGACGGTGAAGGCCTTGAAATCGCTGTTCGCGCCGGTCGGGTTCAGCGGATCGAAGCGCGGCTGGGTCAGCGGATTGCTCTTCAGCGTCAGGTTCATCGACTCGCCCGTGACCGGGTTGTTGATGATGAATCGGCCATTGGGCGTGCCCGAGCTGCACGTCGTGGTGCATGCGGTCGCGCCGGGATCGGGGAAGGCGTAATAAGGCCGGTCGCCCGCGAAGACCGATCCCTGGTTGATATAGTTCGCGCCGACCACGACCGAGACACGGTCGTCCGCCGTCCGGTGGCCCCAGCTGAGCTGGTAATTCTGGGTAACGCCGTCGCCCTTGTCGTAACCACCGAGCTGCGCGGTGGCGAGGAAGCCGTTCTGGCGCTTCTTGGTGATGATGTTGACGACGCCGGCGATCGCGTCCGAGCCGTAGATGGTCGACGCCCCGTCGCGCAGCACGTCGACACGCTCGATCATGCTGTCGGGAATGGCGTTCAGGTCGACCGCGCCGGGAATGCCGCTCGCCGCGCTGCCGTTGATGAAGCGCAGGCCGTCGACCAGCACCAGGGTGCGGCGGCTGCCCAGATAGCGCAGGTCGATTTCCGCCGATCCGGCCCCGACGCCGCCGCCATCGGGCGGGTTGCCGTTATTGCCGGAGCGGTTGAAGCGGGAATTGAGGCCGCCCGCCGCGCCCGGCAGGCGTTGCAGCACGTCGCCGATCGAGGACAGGCCGGTGCGCGCGATATCCGCGCTGTCGATCGCGGTGAGGGGGGCGCTCTGGTCCAGCGGGTTGCGGCGGATACGCGAACCGGTGACGACGATCGTATTGTCGCCCGCCGTCGCATCGTCGCCAGCGGCATTTTCCGCCACGCCCGTGCCGCCGCCCGTCACCTGGGTCTGCGCCTGGGCGTCGACCGCCAGGATCAGGGCACCGACAGCCGCACTTGCCAGCGCCCATTTGCGCAACCGGCTTGCTCCATGAACCATGATCTTTTCCCTCTTTTGGTTTTGCTGACTCCCGTTCCTGCTGCGGATGTGCGGCGCCTCTTTTCGGGCTGCCTTCGATATTCGGTACGTACGGCCCGGTAATCCGGGATCGATGAGGTGCTTCCTGGTGAATCGGTGACCGATCCTGTGCCGAAGGAGTTTGCCGATCCCACCGTTCATCTTACCCAGTCGACGGTCGTATACAGAATATGATCCCGGCGTCGTGTCAAGCGTTGGTCATGGAGAGAGGGGCGGCCGTATCGGCTCTCGCCTCGGTACGCCCAAGCCGGGCCGCCCGGCATTGGCCGGTTAACGTATGTTGGCGGACAATCTCAAATTCAGGACGTGTGCGACGTTTTGCCTGTCGATCGGTTCAGCTTGGCGTAGGATAGCGTGATGTAAAGCGCCGCTCCCACGACGACATGCCGACGAACAGGGGCTATCATATCCGCATGACCAAAATGCCTTTCTCCGTTTCCCGCCCGTCCGTTGCCCGGCTGCTCGGTACGTTGGCGGCCGGGTCCATGATCGCGACGCCGCTGCTGGCGCAGGTCGCGCCGCCGCCGGTGATGGTCCCCACGACGCCGCAACAGATTCAGCCCCCCGCTGCGCAGATCCAGATGGCACCGCCCGCCACCGTGCAGCCGCTGCCGCAAGCCGCCCCCGCCGTGGCGATCCCCGCTTTGTCGGAGGCGCAGGCCGGGCAGCTCGCGACGCTGATCGCCGGGGGAGAGGTGGCGCAGGGGCTGCGTCAAGGGCCGCCACGCGACCTGACCACCCTGTCGCCCGCCGCGCTGACCCGCGTCGCGCTGGATTATGCCCATGCGGTGCATGTCGGGCGGCTGGATGCGGCCGACTTCACCAAGGACTGGGGCATCCGTCCGCAGCCCTACGACCCCGCGCCCGGCTTTGCGGAGGCGGTGCGGCGTGACCGGCTGTCGGCCTGGATCGCCTCGCTGCCGCCGCCCTATGCGGGCTATGACGCGCTGGTGAAGGGGCTGGCCCGCTATCGCGCCATGGCGGCGGCGGGGGGCTGGTCGTCGCTCCCGGCGGCCACCATCAACTTTGGCGCAAGCGGACCGCAGGTGTTGGCGCTTCGCAAGCGGCTGGCGATGGAAGACCCGGCGGTCAGCGCCACGGGCGACAGGTTCGACGAGGATCTGCTGGCGGCGGTGCGGCGGGCGCAGCGTCGTTACGGCCTGAACCCGGTCGGCACCGTCGGCACCCAGACCATTGCCGTGCTGAACGTGCCGGTGGCGCAGCGCATCCGCCAGATCATGGCGAATATGGAACGCTGGCGCTGGTTGCCGCAGCAGTTGGAGGCCAAGCGCGTCCAGGTGAACATCGCCGCCGCCGTGCTGACCGTGTTCGATGGCGACAATCCGGTCATGTCGATGAAGGCGGTGACGGGCCGTCCGGGCAACGAGACTCCGATGCTGGTGTCGACGATCCGCAGCATCGTGCTGAACCCGCCCTGGAACGTGCCCAGCTCGATCGCCAACAAGGAGCTGTGGCCCAAGGAAAAGGCCAATCCCGGCTATCTGAAGCGCGCGGGGTTCCGCATCATCGACAATGGCGACGGCAGCAAGCGGTTGCAGCAATCGTCGGAAAAGAGCGCGCTGGGTCGGTTCAAGTTCGACTTCCCCAACGATTTTGCGGTCTATCTGCACGACACGCCCGCCCAGTCGGGCTTTTCCAAGTTCGACCGGCTGGCGAGCCATGGCTGCGTCCGGCTGGAAAAGCCCGCCGACCTCGCCGCGCTGATGCTGAAGACCACGCCCGAATGGCAACCCGAGCAGGTCGATGCCGTCCTCGCCTCGGGCAAGACGGTGCGCGCCAGCATGGCCGAGCCGGTGGCGGTCTATCTGCTCTACTGGACCGCTTTCGCGAATGCCGATGGGCAGGTGGGATTCCGCGAGGATCCCTATAGCTGGGACGCGCAGCTCGCGACCAAGATCGAGGCCCGCTCGGCCGAGCGCGCCCAGGCGACCAAGGACTAAAGGGGACAGATGATGAAGATTACCACCAAAGGCGCCATGGCGCTGTTCGCCGCCGGGCTGTTGCTGGCGGGCTGCTCGCGCTCGTCGGAGGACCCGCCCGTGCCGGTGGAGAACGATACGGCCGTGGTCGAGGAGAATATGACCGTGCCCGAGGAGACGCCGGTCATGACCAATGACGCGGACGCCGTCACCCCGGTCAACATGGCCGCCGACACCGTGCCGCCGCCACCCCCTGAGCGGACGGTCGATCAGCAGATGCTGGACGATGCCTCGGCCACCGGCATGACCTCGCGCGTGCAGCGCACGCCGAGCAACGATGCGCCCCCGGCGGAGGGTATCGAGCCGAAGGACGGGCAGTAAACGAAAGATCCTCCCCGGCACGGGGAGGGGGACCGCTGCGAAGCGGTGGTGGAGGGGGCTCTCCACTTAGTATGTCCTGTGAGGAAGCCCCCCTCCGTCAGTCCTTCGGACTGCCACCTCCCCTTGCAGGGGAGGAATTTACTGTTCGATCTCTCGGACCAGCACCTGACGCTGTGCCTCGGTCGGCCGCCATTGGCCCGCCATCGAACCACCGTGCCCGAACAGCGCGTCGACCACCTGCACCGCATCGCCCTGCGCCCACAGCGCGGCCAGTTCCGCCCGGCGCGGATCGGGCGAGGCGTCACTCCCCGTCCGGATGAAGCGCAGCCACGCCGCCAGCGCGGTGAGTGTCGCAGGCGCCTCCCCGCCATGCGCCGCCAGAGAGGACAGCCAGCGCGGGCCGACCTTTTGCGATCCGTCGCTGGCGATCTGCGAGAGGCGATGTTCCAGCGTCCGGTTGGCAAAGCGGGCGAGCAGCGCATCGGCATAAGGCCCCAGTGCCTGCCCCTCGGCGGCGGTGAAGCTGGTCGCCGCCTCGTCCCGCATCAGCCGTTCTATCACGGGGCGGATGGCGGGATCGGCGACCGCCTGGTGGACGAATTCATGCCCGCGCTCCAGGCCCAGATAGGCGAGGGCCGAATGCGCGCCGTTGAGCATGCGCAGCTTGGCGGTTTCGTAGGGCGCGACATCGGCGACGAATTGCGCACCGCCGACTTCCCAACGCGGGCGGTCGCCCGCGAAATCATCCTCGATCACCCATTGGCGATAGGGCTCGGTGATGACGGCGGCTTCGTCACGCATCCCCAGCACCGCCTCGACCGCCGCGCGATCGGCTTCGGTAACGGCGGGGACGATCCGGTCGACCATGGTGTTGGGGCAGCGCCAGTCGCGCTCGAACCATTGCCGCGCCGCCGTCTCGCCCTGATGGTCCAGAAACGCGGCCACCCCGGCGCGCAAGACCCGGCCATTGTCAGGCAGGTTGTCGCAGCTGACCAGCGTGAGGGGGCCGTGCCCCGCCGCCCGCCGCGCGACCACCGCCTGCGCCAGATAATGATAGATGCTGTTCCCGTCCGCGACGATGCCCGCCAGGTCGGTCGCACCATCGGGCCGCCGCCAATAGCCCTTTTCGGTGACGGTCAGCGTCACGACCCGCGTGTCGGGCGCGGCGAGGCGTTCGGCCAGCCGTTCGGGCGTCTTGGCCGCGACGATCACGTCGCGGATCGCGCCGATCAGGCGGACGGCTTCGCCCTCGCTCGACCGTTCGGTGACGGTATAGAGGCCGTCCTGCGGCGCCATCTGGTCATGCACGCCGCCCGATCGCAGCGAGGCGGCCGCAATGGCCCAGTCGCGGTCGCCCGCCGCCATCGCGTCGTCGGTATAGACCGCCTGATGCGCGCGGTGGAACGCGCCGAGCCCGATATGGACGATGCCGATGCGCTGGCCTGCCCGGTCATAGCCGGGACGCGCCACGGCGTCGGGCAGCGCCGCGGCGGTCGCTTCGCTCAGCCGGGTCACAGCCGGTACGCCGTGCGGACCAGACCGTTGGTCAGCGCATGGGCCAGCTCGACCGCCTCATCCTCCTCCAGCCGGTGCTCGGCGACGAGGCGTGCCAGGAAGCCGCAGTCGATCCGTCGCGCGACATCATGTCGCGCCGGGATCGACAGGAAGGCGCGGGTGTCGTCGTTGAACCCGACCGTGTTGTAGAAGCCCGCCGTCTCGGTGGTCATCTCGCGGAAGCGGCGCATCCCCTCCGGGCTGTCATGGAACCACCAGGCGGGGCCCAGCTTCAGGCAGGGATAATGCCCGGCCAGCGGCGCCAGTTCGCGCGCATAGACGCTTTCGTCCAGCGTGAAGAGGATGATGGTCAGGTCACGCTCATTGCCGACCACGTCGAGCATGGGTTTCAGCGCATGGACGTAATCGGTGCGCATCGGCATGTCCGCGCCCTTGTCGCGCCCATGGCTGGCGAACAGGCCCGCATTGTGGTTGCGATACGATCCGGGATGGATCTGCATCGTCATGCCGTCCGCGACGCTCATCTTCGCCATTTCGGTCAGCATCTGTGCGCGGAAGAGTTCCGCATCGGCGGGCGTCCAGTGGCCGCCGACGATGCGCGCGAACAGCGCCTCGCATTCGGCCGTGGACAGGTTGGCGGTCGCCGCCGTGGGATGGCCGTGATCGGTCGCGGTCGCGCCCAGCGCGCGGAAGGCGGCGCGGCGCTTGGCATGGGCGGCGAGATAGCCGGACCAGCTATAGACATCCTCACCGGTCAGCTCGGCGAAGCGCTGCATCGCGCCTGTGAACTGTTCATGCTCGACATCGATCACGCTATCGGGGCGATAGGTGGTGATGACGCGACCCTGCCAGCCCGAGGCCTGGATCGCCTGGTGATGGACCAGCGGATCGTCGGCACCTTCGGTCGTCGCCAGGCATTCGATGCGGAACCGCTCGAACAGCGCGCGGGGGCGGAAGGCGGGGGTGGCGAGCGCCTCGCCGATCGCGTCGAAATAACGGTCGGCGGTTGCCGCCTCCAGCGCCTCGTCAAAGCCGAACACCTCGGCAAAGACATGGTCGAGCCACATGCGTGACGGCGTGCCGCGGAGCAGGTGATAGTTGGACGCGAACAGCTTCCACGCCGCGCGCGGATCGGTCGCGGGGCGGCCACCACGATGCGGGATGCCCAGATCGTCGAGCGCGATGCCCTGGCTGTAGAGCATACGGAAGACATAATGATCGGGCGCGAGCAGCAGGTCGCTGGCATCGGCCCAGGGCTCGTCGGTGGCGAACCAGCGCGGATCGGTATGGCCGTGCGGGCTGATGATCGGCAGGTCCGCGACTTCGGCGTAAAGCCTCCGCGCGATGCCCCGCGTCGTCGGGTCTGCGGGCAGCAGCCGGTCGGGGTGAAGCTCCAGCTTGCGGGTCATACGGTCAGCTCCAGCTCGGCTGGAGCGGCGTTTGCGTTCAAGCCCAGCATATGCACGATTCCCTGCTCCAGCCCGCGCAGCTCGGCCAGCCCGCGCATCCGGCCAAGCAGCGAATAGCCGGGATTGGAGCTGCGATGAAGGTCGTCCATCATCCGGTGGCCATGGTCGGGGCGCATCACGATCGCACGGTTTTGCGCATGCGAAATCTCGACTACCGCCTGCATCACCTGCGTCATGCGGGCATGGCCGCCCAGATGCTCGGCCTCATGGAAGTTGCGCTCGCCTGCTTCCCAGCCGACCGAGCGGAGGTGGAGGAAGTCGATCCGGTCGGCAAAGCGGCGGACCATGGCGGGCAGGTCGTTGTCCGGCCGTGCGCCGAACGAGCCAGTGCAGAAGCACAGGCCATTCGCCAGCGAGGGTACGGCGGCGTAGAGATGGTCGAGGTCTTCGGCGGTGCTGACGACGCGCGGCAGGCCGAAAATGGGGAAGGGCGGGTCGTCGGGATGGACGACCAGTTTGATGCCGACCTCCTCGGCAATCGGGCAGACCGCGCGCAGGAAGGCGATATGGTTCGCCCGCAGCGCCTCGGCGTCGATCCCGGCATAGGTGTCGATCGCACGCTGGAAGGCGGGCGAGTCGAAGCTCTCCTCGCTGCCCGGAAGCCCGGCGATGATCGTGCGTTCGAGCTTGTGGCGCTCCTCGGGCGTCATCGCGGCGAAGCGCTCGGCGGCGGCGGCGCGAACGGCTTCCGAATAATCCGCCTTGGCGCCGGGGCGGCGCAGGATATGGATGTCATAGGCGGCCACCGCCGCCCATTCGAAGCGCAGCGCGGTCGCGCCGTCGGGCAGCTGCCAGTCCAGATCGGTACGCGTCCAGTCGAGCAGCGGCATGAAATTATAGGTGACGGTCCGCACGCCCTCGGCCGCCAGGTTGCGCAGGCTGTCGCCATAGGCCTGGACGAGTCCGTCGGTCAGTTCGCCGCGCTTGATCGCGTCATGCACCGGCAGGCTCTCGACCGTCGACCAGCTCAGCCCGGCCGCCTCGATCATCGCCCGCCGCTCGGCGATCGCCTCGCGCGGCCATACCACGCCGTTGGGGATTTCATGCAGTGCGGTGACGACCTCTGTGGCGCCCGCCTGGCGGATATGGGACAAGGCGATGGGGTCGGCGGGTCCGAACCACCGCATGGACTGGATCATCAACACGGCCGCTATTCCCTCGTCCCAAATCGCATTTTCTCTGCGGTTAGCGGTAGCATTCGGCATTCGGATTGACCAGTTACAAATTTTGGCCTTGCCACTATGGTGGTGACGCCGGAGAGCGATAGGAGAGAAGTGGATGCGGATCGTCGTCGTCGGAGAAGGGATGATCGAATTGTCGCGCGCAGACGGCGGGCTGTGGCGGCTGGGTCATGGCGGCGACACGCTGAACACCGCGATCCATCTGGCGCGGATGGGCCGCGATGTCCGCTACGTGACCGCCTTGGGTGAGGATCCGTTCAGCGCGACTCTCCTTCAGGACTGGACGGCCGAGGGCATCGACACCAGCCTGACCCTGCGCGATCCGACCCGCATGCCCGGCCTGTATGCGATCACCACCGACGAGGCGGGCGAGCGCAGCTTTTCCTATTGGCGGGGACAGAGCGCCGCGCGGCGCACCCTGTCCCTGCCGGGCAGCGAGGCGGTGATAGCGGAGGCGGAACAGGCCGATCTGCTGCTATACTCGCTTATCACCCTGGCGATCCTCGACGAGCCGAGTCGCGACCATCTGTTCGATCTCGCGCAACGGGTCCGCGCACGGGGTGGTCGGGTCGCGTTCGACGGCAATTACCGTCCCCGCCTGTTCGCCAGCCAGGACGAAGCACGCGAACTGTGCCGCCGGGCGATCGGCGGCTGCGATATCGGCCTGCCGACGCTGGAGGATGAGGCGATGCTGGTCGACGCCAAGTCCGCCGAAGAGGTGCGCGACCGCTGGCAGGGCCTGGGCGCGGGGGAGGTCGTGGTGAAGCTGGGGGCCGATGGGTGCCTGATCACCGGTGTCGGCATCGTCCCCCCGCCCGAGCGCCTGTCGCCGCGTGACACCAGCGGGGCAGGGGATGCGTTCAACGCGGGCTATCTGGCGGCGCGGCTGGACGGGTTGGATCCGGCCGAGGCGGCGGTGCGGGGGCATAGGCTGGCCGGGTGGACGGTCATGCGCTCGGGTGCGATTCCGGCGCGGGATGACGACTTGCCGCGTTGATGGATTTTGGACTGACCAAAATTGGTCGGTCGGTCATGGGGTAAGCCCCTTTAGCCCCTCCCCTTCAGGAGCATCAGGTAAACCGCGCCCAGCGCCTTTTAGATCAGGCTGGGAGCCTGATCGACCTGTCACTCCTGAAGGGGAGGGAGGTAATTTGCACATAGTCCACCCCCAAACCCACCCTTCGTTCGCACTGAGCGAAGTCGAAGTGCATGGGATTCGCTTGCGGCGAGGCCGGGGCGTGGCCTTCGACTTCGCTCAGGCTGAACGGAGTAAGTGCGCCGCCCGCCACTCCGCCACGAAAAAGGGGGCCGGAACCTCGGTTCCGACCCCCTGATCCTGTCAGCATGCGCTGGCGGCTTGGCTTACGCGCCCGGGATTTCCGAGACGTTCACCTTGATGCCGCGGCCCATCGTCGACGAGACGGCGACCTTGCGGACATACTTGCCCTTGGCGCCCGACGGCTTGGCCTTGATCAGAGCGTCGACCAGCGCGTCGAAGTTGGCGCGCAGGTCTTCCGCCGGGAACGACGCCTTGCCGATACCCGAATGGATGATGCCGGCCTTTTCGACGCGGTACTCGACCTGACCGCCCTTGGCCGCCTTGACGGCTTCGGCGACGTTCATGGTCACGGTGCCCAGCTTCGGGTTCGGCATCAGGCCCTTGGGGCCCAGCACCTTACCGAGGCGACCGACGACGCCCATCATGTCCGGGGTCGCGATGCAGCGATCGAAATCGATGGTGCCGCCCTGGATGGTTTCCATCAGGTCTTCCGCACCAACGACGTCCGCACCGGCGGCGCGTGCTTCGTCGGCCTTCGCGCCCTTGGCGAACACGCCGACGCGAACGGTCTTGCCGGTGCCCTTGGGCAGGGTGACGACGCCACGGACCATCTGGTCGGCGTGACGCGGGTCAACGCCCAGGTTGACGGCGACTTCGATCGTCTCGTCGAACTTCGAGGTCGCGTTGGTACGAGCCAGCGTGATCGCTTCGTCGATGCCGTGCAGCTTCTCGGCGTCGATCTGGACGGCCTTCTGCTTCTTGGTCAGCTTCGCCATGATCTTAGCCCTCCACCACTTCGAGGCCCATCGCGCGGGCGGAGCCTTCGATGATCTTGGTCGCAGCCTCGATATCGTTGGCGTTCAGGTCCTTCATCTTGACCTGGGCGATTTCCGCGAGCTTCGAGCGCGCGATCTTGCCCGCCGACACCTTGCCCGGCTCCTTCGAGCCCGACTTCAGGTTGGCCGCCTTCTTGATGAGGTAGGTCGCAGGCGCGGTCTTCGTCTCGAACGAGAACGAACGGTCGGCATAGACGGTGATGACGGTCGGCAGGGGCGTGCCCTTTTCGACTTCACCGGTCTGCGCGTTGAACGCCTTGCAGAATTCCATGATGTTCACACCGCGCTGACCCAGCGCCGGGCCGATCGGCGGCGAGGGGTTGGCGGCGCCTGCAGGGACCTGCAGCTTGATATAGCCGGTAATCTTCTTTGCCATGTCACTCTCTTTTCGAGTCTAGCGGTCGTGACGGGCACGCGAGGCATGAGCCAGCGCACCCTCCCGCAAGGGTTCCGTCGCAAGATGCTAGGGAAGCGCGGGCCGATAGCCGAAAACGGGCGAAATGGCAAGGCCAGCATTGCGCTTGTCACGGCCGATCCGGCCATGTCACTCTGGGCTCATGATGGACGACTCGGTCGAGGGAGCGACCGGTTCCGCCATCGCTCGAACGGGGGGTTCGACACATGCGACGGGGATGGGGTGCGCTGGCCTGTGCGGCGGCGCTGACGTTGGCGGCCGCACCGCTGGCGGCGCAGGAAAAGACCGGCAACAAGCCCGGTTTCACGCTGGCCCCGGGCACTGCGACCATCGTCCTGATGCGGCCTGAGATCGCGGTCGGTGCGCAGTCGACCGGCGGGTCGTACGAACCCAATGCCGACTGGACCGACCAGGCGCGCGAGAATCTGGGCAGGGCGCTGGCCGATGCGCAGGGCAAGCTGGGCAACCGGGTCGTCACTCATGTCGAGCCGGTCGGGCAGGGTGCGGCCACGGCGCATGAATATCGCGCGCTGTTCACCGCGCTGGCCGATTCGGTCATCACCTATCAGTTCTTTCCGGGCAATCGCCTGCCGACCAAGAAGCGCGGCGACAGCTTCCTGTGGTCGATCGGGTCCGAGGTCGCCAAGCTGCCGGGCGTGCATGGAGCGGACTATGCGCTCTTCGTGACGACCGAGGATCATTACGGCTCGACCGGGCGCAAGCTGTTGCAAGTCTTCGCTGCCGGGGTGGCCGGGATCGGGGTCAGCGCGGGCGTGCACAAGGGCTATGCCGGGCTGATCGACCTGAAGACCGGCGATCTGGTCTGGCTCAACGCCGATCTGGCGATGGGCGGCGATGTCCGCACGCCCGAGGGGGCGGCCAAGCGCGTGTCGCAATTGCTGGAGGGTTTTCCGGGCAAGCCGGTCGAGGCGCCGGTCGCTCCGGCGGCTCCGGCCAAGACCGCCGCACGCTGACGGGAGGCGATCATGGCCGGATGGATCATCGCCGCTGCGCTCGCAGGGGCGGCTCTGGGCGCAGGCGCGTCCGACAGGCTCGCCCCGCTGCCGCCTTACGGCACGGCCTATACGCCGACGACCGTCGACGAGCGCGGGCTGTGGCAACAGGCGGATGAGGCCGAGCGCAATCTGCGCGACTCACCCGCCGTGGTACGCGATGCGGCGCTGAACGCTTATCTGACCAAGGTTCTCTGCCGTTCGGTGGGCGCGGATCGCTGTCGCGGCGTGCGAATCTATGTGGTGCGCGCGCCGGTCTTCAATGCCTCCATGACGCCGAACGGTATGATGGTCGTCTATACCGGTGCCCTGCTCCGATTGCGTGACGAAGCGGAACTGGCGGCGCTGCTCGGCCATGAGTTCGGGCATTTCGAGATGCGCCATACCCTGGCCAGTTTTCGCCGAGGGCGGACGATCGGGGACATCATTGCCTGGACCAGTGTGCTCTCGCCATACAGCACCTTGCCCGCCAGCTTGATCCAACTCCATTTCTCCTACAACCGTGCGCAGGAAGCCGAGGCCGACTTGATGGGCCTGCGCTATCTGGCGGCGGCGGGCTATCGGCCGCTTGCCGCATCGCGCATTTGGGAGCGGCTGATGGCCGAACAGGATGCAACTGCCTTGGGACGCAAGCGGCATGTCACGCATCGCTATTCGGCGGGCTTCTTCGCCGATCACCCGACCGAACTCGCCCGCGCAACCTATCTGCGCGAAGCGGCGGGGGCGGATGGCGAGCGCGGCGACGATTCGCGCGACGCGTTTCTGACGGCGATGCGCCCGTGGCGCGCGACCTTCCTGGCCGACCAGATCAAGCTCAACGATTTCGGCGGCTCGGAGTATCTGCTGGGCGAACTGGCGGGCGGGCAATGGACGCCCGACCTGCTGCTGACGCGCGGCGAACTCTATCGCGAGCGCGGTAACCCCCGCGATCTGGTGAGCGCGGCGCAATTCTATCAGCAGGCGATCGACGCGGGCTGCACCGACCCGATCGCCTGGCGCGGGCTGGGCCTGTCGCTGCTGCGTGGGCAGCAGGAGGCGGCGGGGCGGGCGGCGCTGAAAACCTACTTGGCGCGCGCACCGCAGGCGAGCGACCGCGCGGCCATGGCGATGTTGATCGGGGAAGGGGGCGTGCAATGAAGGGTTTGAGGATCGCGGCGATCGGACTGGCGCTGGTTGCGGCCCCGGTGCTGGCGGGCAACAAGCTGATTCCGGCGGGGCAGCCCGTGGCGGTCGCCAAATCGGTGCTGACGGTCACGCCCTCGGTCGAATGGAACAAGCTGGGCGCGCGGCCGGGACGCAATTCGGAGACGTGGACCTTCGATGGCGATGCGCTGAACGACCTGACCTTCTATGGCGGGATCGAACCCGAACAGACGCTGTTCCGCGAGGTCAGCAAGCGCACCAAGCCGCCGCCGCGCGTCAAGGCGACGATGCTGGTGACCGACATACCGACGCTGGTCGAGAACAGCTATCGCATCGCGCTCAATACGCCGTTGTTCACGGTCGAGGGGATGGAGCCGATGGCCTTTGCGGGGAAGCCTGGCATCCGCTTCACCTATAGCTTCACCCGGCCGAACGAAGACCTGCCGCGCAAGGGCGAGGGGTGCGGCGCGATGATCGGCGGCAAGCTGTACCTGATCACCTTCGAGGCGCCGCGGCTGCATTATTTCGACGCTGGGGTCGCGGCGTTCCGGCAGGTGGCGAACAGCGCGAAATTATAGGGGGTGTTTCTTCCAGCCCTCCGTTCGCACTGAGCGAAGTCGAAGTCCACGGGATGGGCGTGCGGCGAGGGCGGGCGTAGGCTTCGACTTCGGCGCAAAGCGCCGAAGTTTATCCTGAGCGGCTGGCTCGCCAGCCAGTCGAAGGGCTCAGCCCAAACGGGCGATGAGGCGGGTCGGCGGGGGCGAGATACGAAAAGGGCCGGTGGCGTCGCCGCCCCGGCCCCGTTTTCGTCGGATGGTCCGAACTTACTTCGAGCGTTCGACCTGTTCGAAGTCCAGTTCCACCGGGGTGGCGCGACCGAAGATCGACACCGACACCTTGACCTTGGACTTGTCGAAATCCAGTTCCTCGACCACGCCGTTGAAGCTGGCGAAGGGGCCTTCCAGAACCTTGACCGCGTCGCCGATCTCGTAGTCGACCTTGACCTTGTGCTTCGGGGCGGCGGCGGCTTCTTCCTTGGAATTCAGCATCCGCGTGGCTTCCGCCTCGCTGATCGCCTGCGGCTTGCCCATCGCGCCCAGGAAGCCGGTCACCTTCGGCGTGTTTTTGACGAGGTGATAGACCTGGTCGGTCATGTCGAGCTTGGCCAGCACATAGCCGGGCATGAACTTGCGCTCGACCGCGATCTTCTTGCCGCGGCGGGCCTCGGTCACGGTCTCGGTCGGCACCTCGATCTGGTCGACCAGATGGTCGAGGCCCAGACGGGTGGCCTCGGCCATGATCGAGTCGCGGACCTTGCCCTCGAAACCGGAATAAGCGTGGATGATGTACCAGCGCGCCATGAGAACCCTTTACTTCGCGAACGACAGCAGGGTGCGGACCAGCGTCTCGAAGAACGAGTCGACCGCCAGGAAGAAGATGGCCAGGATCGTGGTCATCACGACCACCATCACACCGGTCATCACCGTCTCGCGCCGCGTCGGCCAGACGACCTTCTTGGTCTCGGTCTTGACCTGGTTGAGGAATTCGATGGGGGTCGTCTTCGCCACTCGTGCCGTTCCCGCACCTGCGTTGAAATTACTGTCAGCGGGGCATGGGTCCGCCGTCGCCTGCCCCAGGGGGCCTGCGACGAAAGGTCCGTCCGCGCTGTTCGGATGGGAACGCGATGTAGCTGTGGCTCGGGTAAAAGGCAAGGGCGGGGGCGGGGCGGGGGTTTCCGGCTCACGCGAAGACGCGATGGCGCGAAGGTTTTTTGTTCGCGCAGAGGCGCGGAGGACGCAGAGGGGCTTTGGCTGCGCTCAGAAGTGGCCGAATATGAGTCGCGCGGTGGGATGGTCTGGCCTGTCGGCCGGGCCTAACACCTCCGCGCCTCCGCGAGAACCAACCTTCTTTCTTCTTCCCGTCCTCGCGGTTTCGCAGGAACGATCAACAGCAGCGCCCGCCATTCCTCCCGCCGTATCGCGCCTGTTGCCGCTCGCGGAAGAAGGTCACCTCGTCCATCGGCTCCCGGTCGGGATGTTTCACCGCCATATGCGCCACATAGGCCTCATAGCTGGGCATCCCGACCATTGCATTGCCGATCTCGCGCAGGCGGGCGAGCCAGCTCATTCGGCGGCCACCAGTTCGGGCGGGACCTCGGTCACACTCGGCCGGTCGATACGGCGCGCGATCAGGCAGGTCCGCACCGCATAGACCAGGATCGCCAGCACCACGCCCAGGAAGATCGCGCACAGCCCGGCGTCGATCCGGTCGTTGAAGACGATCCGCCCCATCTCCGCCATGGTCTTGGCGGGCGGCAGCACCTTGCCCGACGCGGCGGCGCTGGCGAACTTGTCGGCATGGGCCAGGAAGCCGACGCGCGGGTCGGCCGAGAAGAGCTTCAGCCACCCGGCGGTCAGCGTGCAGGCGAGCAGCCAGACCGTCGGCACCACCGTGATCCAGGCATAGCGGTCCTTCTTCATGCGGAACAGGACGACCGTCGCCAGCATCAGCGCCACGGCGGCCAGCATCTGGTTGGAGATGCCGAACAGCGGCCACAGCGTGTTCACCCCGCCCAGTGGATCGGTGACGCCCTGATAGAGGAAGAAGCCCCAGGCCGCGACGCACAGGCCGGTCGCGATCAGGCCCGGCGCGACCTTGCTCGATCCCCGGAAGCTGGGGACGACCAACCCGATCAGGTCCTGCAGCATGAAGCGCCCGGCACGGGTCCCCGCATCGACGGCGGTCAGGATGAACAGCGCCTCGAACAGGATGGCGAAGTGATACCAGAAGGCCTTCATCGCCTGTCCGCCGAACAGGTGGCTGAAGATCTCCGCCATCGCCACCGCCAGCGTCGGCGCGCCGCCCGCACGGCTGATGATCGTATGCTCGCCCACGTCACGCGCGACCTGGGTCAGCGTGTCGGCGGAGATGGGAAAGCCCATCGCGGTGACGGCGGCGGCGGCGCTGGCCGGGTCGGTGCCCAGCATGGCGGCGGGCGCGTTCATCGCGAAATAGACGCCCGGATCGAGGATCGAGGCCGCAACCAGCGCCATGATCGCGACCGCGCTTTCCATCAGCATCGCGCCATAACCGATGAAGGGTGCGTCCTTCTCGCTGGCGATCAGCTTCGGCGTGGTGCCGCTGGCGATGAGGGCGTGGAAGCCCGACACCGCGCCGCAGGCGATGGTGATGAACAGGAACGGAAAGAGCGGCCCGGCCCAGACCGGCCCGCTGCCGTCGATGAACTTGGTCAGTGCGGGCATCTTCAGCGGCGGCGCCATCACGACGATGCCGATGGCCAGCGCCACGATCGCGCCGATCTTGAGGAAGGTCGACAGATAGTCGCGCGGTGCGAGCAGCAGCCACACCGGCAGCACCGAGGCGACCGCGCCATAGCCGATCAGCAGGAAGCAGAGCTGCACCGGCGTGAAGGTGAACAGCGGCGCCAGTGTCGCCGATTCAGCGATCGACTGGCCATAGACGATGGCGAGGATCAGGCCGATGAAACCGATGATCGACACCTCGCCGATCTTCCCCGGCCGGACCCAGCGGGTATAGCCGCCCATCAGCATCGCCAGCGGCACGGTGGCCGCCACGGTGAACAGCCCCCAGGGGCTTTCGGCCAGTGCCCGCACGACGATCAGCGCCAGCACCGCCAGGATGATGACCATGATCATGAAGGCGCCGAACAGCGCGATGGTGCCCGCGACCGGGCCCATCTCCATGCGGATCAGTTCGCCCAGCGAGCGCCCGTCCCGCCGCATCGACAGGAACAGCACCAGGAAATCCTGCACCGCGCCCGCCAGCACGACGCCCGCAAGAATCCAAAGCGTGCCGGGCAGATAGCCCATCTGCGCCGCAAGCACCGGCCCGACCAAAGGCCCGGCACCCGCGATCGCCGCGAAGTGGTGGCCGAACAGCACCGTCCGGTCGGTCGCCACATAGTCGAGGCCGTCGGCCCGGCGGATGGCCGGGGTGGGGCGGCTGGGGTCGATGCCGATCACCCGCGCGATGAACAGCGCATAGTAACGATAGGCGATCAGATAGACCGAGACGGCGGCGGCCACGATCCACAGCGCGTTGATCGGTTCGCCGCGTACCGTGGCGACCACGCCCAGCGCGCCCGCTCCGACGATCGCCAGTGCGATCCAGGGAAGGTGTTTCGTCATGCCCCGCTCGGTCCTCCCGTTCTGCTTTGTCCTTCTTCTAACCCGCCCGACCGGCGACGCCAGTCCCGAAAGCCGGTCGGGGCGAAGTTCGGGCGTTCATTGGGGCTCTCGCAAGGCCATGCTGTCGGTCGATCGGGTGAGCGGAAACAGTATTTTCGCACCGGCCCTTACATTTGCGCGCGGGGACCCGATATTGATCCGTGCTAAAGTCGCAAATCGACGGTTCTCTGCTTTGCGGCTCGTTCCTTCTTTCCCTGCACCGCGGCCCCGAACCCGGCCCAGCCTGGTTCATCATGATGAAGGAACGAATATGAGCATCACCGGAACCGTCAAATTCTTCAACGCCGACAAGGGTTATGGCTTCATCGCCCCCGAGAGCGGCGGCGCGGACGCCTTTGTCCATATCAGCGCGGTCGAGCGCGCCGGGATGATCACGCTGAACCAGAACCAGCGGGTCACCTATGAACTGGAAGAGGATCGCCGCGGAAAGATGGCGGCGGTCAACCTTCAGCCCGCCTGAATGTCGAAGCGGTAGCCGGTCCGGCTACCGCTTTTTTTGTGGCCCGAAAGGATAATCCATGTCTCGCGATGCCATCTTCTTCCGCAATCAGGCCGAGATCGAGCGCAACAACGCCGCCGATGCGACATTGCAGAATGTCCGCGACCGCTGCGAGCGTGCCGCCGCGTCCTGGGACGCGATGGCCGTCCGGGCCGAGCGGGCGGAACTAGGACGCGCGGCGGCGGCGGCGCGAGCGGCGCTATAGGCCGAAGCGGAATCCGTAACCCAGGCCCAGCGTCGCCTGCCCCCGCTCGCGGATCAGCGGTGAATCGGCGACCGGGCCGCCCAGGCCGTAGGGCACACGCCCCGTCCGCGCGATAGGGCGTCAGGTCGCCGACAAGTCCGCGACCACGCCGTCATGCCGTCATGCCGTCATGCCGTGTGAATCCCTGCCGTACTTCCTGCGCCGGACAGGCGAGCGGTACAACGATTCCCAAAGCCCGGACAAGGCCAGCGGGCCTCTGGGCAAACTTAGCGCTTGCCCCGCCGCGCGGTCCGGGGTGAAAGGCTCGGCATGGCCAGCGCATCCTCTTCCCCGCTCGTCGTCGGCATCGGCGGCACGATCGGCAGCGTCTCCTCGACCGAGCGCGCGCTGCGCACCGCGATGACGGCGGCGGCGGGCGAGGGGTTTCGCACCCATGTCTTCGGCGGCGAGGATCTGGCACGCCTGCCGCTCTACAACCCGCGCGCGGGCGAGCGGACCGAGGCGGAGCGCGTGTTTGTCGACACCGTGCGACAGGCGTCGGCGATCATCATCGCCAGTCCCGGCTATCATGGCAGCATCTCGGGGCTGGTGAAGAACGCGCTCGACCTGCTGGAGGAAACGGCAAAGGACGATCGGCCCTATTTCGCCGACCTGCCCGTGGGGCTGATCGCCACCGCCTATGGCTGGCAGGCGACGGGTTCGACCATCGCGGCGCTGCGCTCGATCGTGCATGCGCTGCGCGGCTGGCCGACGCCCTTCGCGGCGGCGGTGAACACGCAGCAGACGCATTTCGACGCGGAAGGGTGGATCAGCGACCCGGCGGTCGAGGGGCAGTTGCGCCTCGTCGGCCAACAGGTCGCCCGCTTCGCACCGCTGGCCGGGACGATCCGCGCGTCGAACTGAGGGGCGTTTTCTGCGTCAATCTTGTTCACGCCAAGCCGTAAAGAGTTTGATTTCGCGCGGAGGCGCGGAGGACGCAGAGAAGTATCGCGCGCGACGACGCGCAATACTCTTTCCCTGATCGCTTAAGGGAGACGGGCTGCAAGAGCCGCGAGCACGACAGCTCCGCGTCCTTCGCGCCTCTGCGCGAACCAAATCTTCTCTCTTCGCGGCATCGCGGCTTCGCGTGAGATCAATGATTTCATCAAGGGGAGAAGTTCGCGAATTAAGTCAATCCGTTCCCCGGCGAAGGCCGGGGCCCAGTCCCTCCCAAGCCGGTGGCGCGTCAAAACGTTGCGTGGGAGGCAAATGCTTTGCGCACATCGATAGTGCATCGAAACTGGACCCCGACCTTCGCCGGGGAACAATCGATGGGTTAGCGCAGGCGCTCCATCGCCAGCGCCGTGATCTCGTCCGCAATCGCCGCCGGATCGCGCAAGGCCCCGCCCGCCACGGTCGACACCGTCACCCATTCGCCCAGCATCGCCCCGTCCGCCATCGCGGCGTAGTTCGCGCGCACCCGCGCCTGAAGCCCCAGATCGGCCTCATAGGCGTCATAGGTGTCGTCGGTATAACTCCGCTTGCGCTTGCGGGCGATCAGGTCGCGCGCAACGTCCAGCGGCGTGTCGAGATAGACCGACAGATGCGGGGCGGGCAGGCGGAACTGCACCGTCTCCAACTGCTCGATCCATTGCAGCAGCGCGGGCGCCTGGTCGGGCGCCACCTGCGCCGCCTGATAGGCCATGTTCGACGCGATATAGCGGTCGAACACGATCACGTCGTGTGCTTCGGCCAGTTCGATCAGGTGCGGGCGCGATTCGAATCGGTCCAGCGCATAGAGCGTCGCCGCCGTCTCGGGCGCGGCGGCATGGGGCAGGTGGCCCGCCAGATACTCGCCCAGCGCCCAGCCGCCGACCGTCTCGGCATATCGCGGGAAGGACAAGGCCGCCGCCGACAGCCCGGCGGCGTTCAGCCGCTCGGTAACGGCCGCCGTCGCGGTTGCCTTGCCTGCGCCGTCCGCGCCTTCGATCGCCAGCAGGAATGCCATCAGCCGCGCAGTCGCTCATGGTGGCGGATCACTTCGTCGATGATGAAGCGCAGGAATTTCTCGGAAAATTCGGGGTCCAGCTGCGCATCGCTCGCCAGCTGGCGCAACCGGGCGATCTGCGATTCCTCGCGGCCGGGATCGGCGGGGGGCAGTTCGTTTTCCGCCTTGTAGCGTCCGACCGCCTGGGTGATCTTGAACCGCTCGGCCAGCATGAAGACCAGCGCGGCGTCGATATTGTCGATCGACTGGCGATAGCCGGTCAGCACGGTGTCGGACATGATCGGTCTGTCTCCCTCTGGCGGCCCGCGCCGCACATGAATTCGCGCGGGCCCTTTCGCGCTTAGGCTTGCGTTCGGCAAGCGTTGTCGCCAGAGGCTCTTACCTGCCCATGACCGTAACCGCCACCCGCCTCGCCAAGCCCGCGCCCTCGCTGGACCCGATGATCCGGCTGGTGGCCGACGACATGAACGCCGTGAACCAGGTCATCATCGACCGCATGGCGTCGGAAATCCCGCTGATCCCGCAACTGGCGGGCCACCTGATCGCGGGCGGCGGCAAGCGGATGCGCCCGATGCTGACGCTCGCGAGCGCACAGCTGCTGGGTTATCAGGGCACCAGCCATCATGTCCTGGCCGCGGCGGTCGAGTTCATCCACACCGCCACGCTGCTGCACGACGATGTCGTCGACGGCTCCGACCTGCGGCGCGGGCGGCGGACCGCCAACATCATCTGGGGCAATCCCGCCAGCGTGCTGGTCGGCGACTTCCTGTTCAGCCGGTCCTTCCAGCTGATGGTCGATGCGGGCAGCCTGAAGGTGCTGAACATCCTGTCGGGCGCCTCGGCCGTGATCGCGGAGGGCGAGGTGAACCAGCTGACCGCCGTGCGGCAGGTGGGGTTGGCCGAGGAACGCTATCTGTCGATCATCGACGCCAAGACCGCCGCGCTGTTCGCTGCCGCCTGTCGCATCGCGGCCGTCGTCGCCGAGCGGCCCGAGGCGGAGGAACTGGCGCTGGAGGCCTATGGTCGGAACCTGGGCATCGCGTTCCAGCTGATCGACGATGCGATCGACTATGTGTCGGACGCAGGCACGATGGGCAAGGATGCGGGCGACGATTTCCGCGAGGGCAAGATGACCCTGCCGGTGATCCTGGCCTATGCGCGGGCGAATGACGAAGAGCGCGCATTCTGGAAGGACGCGGTCGAGGGGCGGCGGACGTCGGACGAGGACTTCGCCCATGCCATCGCGCTGGTCCGCAAGAGCCGGGCGGTCGACGACACGATGGCCCGCGCGCGTCATTATGGCGGGCTGGCGATCGAGGCGCTGCGCGGCTTTGCGGACGGCCCGGCGAAGAGCGCGATGATCGAAGCGGTCGAGTTCGCCGTCGCGCGGGCGTATTGAAACCAAACAACTGTTCCCCGGCGAAGGCCGGGGCCCAGTTGCCGTGCAGTGTCGAAGGCACGAAACGCTTTGCCTCCCCCGCGTCGTGCGGCGCGCCACGAATTTTGTGGAGTCTGGGCCCCGGCCTCCGCCGGGGAACGGCTTGACTGAGACTGCATCCTACCCTCCGTTCAGGCTGAGCGAAGTCGAAGCCCACGCCTCGACATTCGCCACACGGACGGGGCATCCCTTGGCCTTCGACTTCGCTCAGGCTGAACGTAGGTTGGGGATGGACGGTGAGGCGGCGGCGGGAATGGCGAGGTCCTTCACCCCGCTCCCCAAACCCCCTATCGCACCTGCATGACCCTGCCCGTCACCGCCGTCCTGCCCGACCTGCTGACCGCGCTTGCCGACGCCCCCAACGCCGTCCTCGTCGCGCCCCCCGGCGCGGGCAAGACCACGGCCGTCGCGCCCGCCCTTCTCGACCAGCCCTGGTGCACCGGCGAAGTCCTGCTCCTGTCCCCCCGCCGCCTCGCCGCCCGCGCCGCCGCCGAGCGCATGGCCGCACTCGCCGAGGAGCCGGTCGGCCGCACCTTCGGCTATGCGACGCGCATGGACACCAAGGTCAGCGCCGCGACCCGCGTGACCGTCGTCACCGAAGGCATCTTCGTCGCGCGCATCCAGGCCGATCCCGAACTCGCGGGCGTTTCGGCGGTGCTGTTCGACGAAGTGCACGAACGCAGCCTCGATGGCGATTTCGGCCTGGCGCTGGCGCTCGACGCGCAAGCAGGATTGCGACCCGATCTGCGGCTGGTCGCGATGTCCGCGACGCTCGACGGCCGCCGTTTCTCCAGCCTGATGAGCGATGCCCCGGTCATCGAGAGCGAGGGGCGCAGCCATCCATTAACCCTGCGCCATCTCGGCCGCGCCGCCGAAGCGCGGATCGAGGATTCGGTCGCCGCCGCCATCCGCCGCGCGTTGCAGGACGAAGCAGAGGGCGACATCCTCGCCTTCCTGCCCGGCACCGCCGAGATCGCGCGCACCGCCGAGCGGCTGGCGAGCCTGCCTTCCGCCATCGCAATCCACGAACTCCATGGCTCGCTCGACCCGGCGGCTCAGCGCGCGGCGATCCGGCGTGACCCGGAGGGGCGGCGGCGGATCGTGCTGGCTACCTCTATCGCGGAGACCAGCCTGACGCTGGATGGCGTGCGGATCGTCGTCGATTCGGGGCTGGCGCGTCGCCCGCGCTACGACCGTGCGGCGGGCATGACTCGCCTCGTCACCGAGCGCGCCAGCCAGGCCGCCGTCATCCAGCGCGCGGGCCGCGCCGCGCGCCAGTCGCCGGGCGTCGCTTACCGCCTGTGGGAAGAAGCCGCGACGGCGGGCCTGCCGCGTTTCGACCCGCCCGAGATCCTGGAGGCGGACCTGTCGGCGCTGCTGCTCGGCACCGCGCTCTGGGGGGTGAGCGATCCGCGCGCGCTCCCATGGCTCGACCCGCCGCCCGAGGCGGCCGTTGCAGAAGCCCGCGCCCGCCTCACCGTGTTGGAGGCGCTGGACGAAACCGGCCGCCCGACCGCGCATGGCAAGGCGATCGCAAGACTGCCGATGCCGCCGCGCCTGGCGCATATGCTGATCCGCAGCGGCGAGCGCGGGCTGGCGTCGACCGCCGCCGAGGTCGCGGTGCTGCTCGGCGAGCGTGGCATCGGCGGGCAGGATGTCGATATCGAACAGCGCCTGCGTCGCTGGCGGACCGAGCGTAGCCCCAAGGCGGAAGCGGCGCGGGCGATGGCGAAACGCTGGACCGGCCTTGCCCCCAAACCGGTCGAGCAGGAGATTTGGGACCATGCAGCGGGCGTCTGTCTCGCGCTCGCCTATCCCGACCGGGTGGCGCGGCGACGTGACGGCACGGGCGAGAATTGGGCGAGTGTGGGGGGCAGGGGCTTCCGGCTCGATGCCGCCTCTGGGCTGGCGAGTTCGGAATGGCTGGCGGTGGGCGAGACGCAAGGCGCGGCCTCGGGCGCACGCATCCTGTCCGCCGCGCCGCTCGACCTCGCCACCGTCGAGGCGCTGTTCGCGGACCGGATCGAGACGCGGCGGACCGTCACCTTCAACCCGGCAACGGGCGGCGTCGAGGCGTTGCGCGAACGGCGGCTGGGCGGGCTTCGCCTGTCGAGCGGCCCCGATTCGGGTGCGTCACCCGACGCCATCGCCGAGGCGCTGGTCGAGGGGGTGCGGACGCATGGGCTGTCGCTGCTGCCCTGGAGCGACGGGGCGGGGGCTTACCGGGCGCGGGCGGCCTATGCCGGGGTGGCGCTGGACGACGAGACGCTGCTCGAACGGCTGGACGACTGGCTGCCCGCATTGGTCGCGGGCAAGCGGCGGCTGGACGCGCTGGCACCGGGCGCGCTGACCGAGGCGATCCGCAATCTGGTCGACTGGAACGACCAGCGGCGGATCGATTCGATGGCGCCGTCGCACTTCACCAGTCCGGCGGGCAGTAGCCATGCGATTGATTATGCGGCCGAAGGTGGGCCGCGCGTCGAATTGCGCGTGCAGGCGCTGTTCGGCCTCGCCGAGCATCCGGTGATCGGGGCCGAGCGCGTGCCGCTGGTCCTCAGCCTCACCTCACCCGCCGGGCGGCCGATCCAGACGACGCGCGACCTGCCCGGTTTCTGGGCGGGAAGCTGGAGCGCGGTGGCCAAGGAAATGCGCGGCCGCTACCCCCGTCACCCCTGGCCCGACGACCCCGCGGCGGCGTCCGCGACGCTGCGCACGAAAAAGGCGGATGCAAGAGCCGCCGGTTCGCGATAAGGGACAAGAATTATGGCCACTGCTCGCATCTTCCAGCGCCCCAAGAACGCGATGCAATCCGGGAAGTACCGGACCGATCGCTGGCAACTCGAATTCGAACCGACCGAGGCGAAAAAGCCCGATCCCCTGACCGGCTGGGCCGGTAGCGGCGACACGCAGGAGCAGGTCCGCCTGACCTTCGCGACGCTGGAAGAGGCGATCGCCTATTGCCAGCGCGAAGGGCTCGACCATCATGTCGTGCCGACGCCGCAAAAGACGCTGAAGCTGCAAAGCTACGCCGACAATTTCCGCTGACGTTCAAGCGCTCCGGTCGAGGCCGGGGCGCTTTTTCTTTCGCGCGTGGCGCTTGAGAGGGTTGGTTCGTGCGGAGACGCGGAGACGCGGAGGTGTCTCGCCCGGCGAAATCGGGATCATATCATAACCAGCCTTTGAGAGAGGCGTGTCGCGTCAGCGAGCGATTGCCTCTGCGTCCTCCGCGCCTCTGCGCGAACAAATTTCTTGGCGGCTTTCAGTCAGGTCAGGCGTGTCCTCCATGTGTTCGCGCGATGCCGCGATGACGCGAAGATTTTCAGAATGGGTTCGCGCAGAGGCGCAGAGAGCGCGGAGTGTATGTGCGGTGGCGTCGGAATCGCACCACAAACGGCCTCTTGAAGAGATATTTCGCTGCCGCGAGCAAGGCCTCTCCGCGCCTCCGCGTCTCCGCGCGATAAATCGTCTTCGCGGCTTCGCGTGAATTCAGAAGCCCAGGATGCCGCCACCCAAAAGCAATAGAAGCTTGGCATCGACCGCCACGCCCGCCGCGCGGCGTTCGGCGATGAAGGTGGAAACCTCGGACAGTTTCACCCGGTGAACGACGATCTGTTCGTCCGAATCGCCGCCGCCTTCGCCGACCTTCACCAGCCCGGTGGCCCGGACCAGGGTGAAACGCTCCGACGTCATGCCCGGCGAGGAACAGAATTCCCCCAACGCCTCGATCCGGGCGGGGCGATAGCCGGTTTCCTCTTCCAGCTCGCGTGCGGCGCCGTCGAGCACCGCTTCGCCCTCGGTCTCGTCACCGATCAGACCGGCGGGCATTTCCAGACAGGTCACGCCCAGCGGAATGCGGAATTGCTCGACCAGCAGGATATGGCCGTCCTCGATCGCCAGGATGACGGCGGCGCGGATGTCGCGCGGTCGGTCGGCATATTCCCAGGTGCCGCGCTTGCGCAGCGCCAGGAAACGCCCCTCGGCCAGGGTTTCGAGGGGGGCGTCCATACGGGGATCGGTCATAGCGAGATCGGTCTGTCCGGCAGTTCGTTGGTGTCCGCCGCCGTCTTGGGGAAATGTGTCGCCAGCACAAGCCCGATGCGCTCGACCGCCGCGCTCAGCCCTTCGCCGACATGGCCCTTTGCGACATGCGGCAGCATCACCGCCATCGCCTTGCCCCAGGTTTCCGGCCCGACCTTGCCGGTCAGCCCGGAGTCGGCGACGATCTCGGCCATATGCTCGTCCTCCGAGAGGTAGAGCAGAACGCCGTAACGACTGTCGGTCCGTCGCTCGGCCGAGACGCGAAACAGCAGGACGGCACGCGCCCGGACGCGGGCATGGCGGATGCTCTTGGGCACCAGCGCGATGCGGCGCGCGACGGGGCCGAGCAGCGCAAAGACCAGACCGAAGACCAGAATCTGCGCGAGCATCAGCACGCCGAGGATCAGGTCCTCACCCGGCGCGCTCCAGGCGTCATGGACCATTGCCAGCAGCTTCAAACCCAGATCGGGGAAGAGCGCGGCGAAGAGCGGCACCAGCAGCATGGCGGCCGCCGCATACCACAAGGCGATATCACGATACTCGTCCGACCGGGGCGCGACGATGGTGACGATCTCCGCGTCCGTCGTCGCCTCGGCTCGCGCGACGGCGGCGGTGACTAGGTCGCTATCGGCTTCGCTCAACATCTCACCAATCCCCCGAGGCGCCGCCGCCGCCGAAATCGCCCCCACCGCCGCCGGTAAAGCCGCCGCCGAACCACGAACCGTCGCTGCCGCCGCCGGACGAGCCGCCGCCCGAACTCCAGCCGCCGCCCGATCCGCCGCCGCTGCCCCAGCCTGGACCCCAGAGGATGATCGGCCAGCCTCCGCCGCCGCGACGCCCACCGCCGCCCCCACGATCATCATCGTCATCGTCGTGGAAACGCTGGCCCTGTCGGCGGCGCAGGATCGACAGCAGGACGAAGCCGCCGATGAAGATCACCAATATGATGACGATCGGAAAGCCGTTGGAATCGCTGCCGCCGCGGCGATGCTCGCGGTCGAACTGCTTGGCGGCCTCGGCCACCTTGGCCTGGGCTTCCTCGGGCGAGGCGCGAAGCTGGGCGATAACCGCGTCTGCGCCCGCGTTCAGGGCACCCGATATGTCGCTCGATTCCCGAAGGCGCGGGATCATCAGCGTACGGATCATCTGCGACGACCAGGCGTCGGTCAGGATCGGCTCCAACCCCCGCCCGACCTCCAGCCGGGGGCCGCGCTGGCCCTTGCCCTCATTGGGCGCGACGAACAGGATCGCGCCGTTGTTCGCGTCCTTCAGGCCGACGCCCCAGGCCCGGCCCAGCCGATAGCCATAATCCTCGATCGGATAGCCCTGCAGGTCGGGGATCGTCGCGACCACCAACTGGCGGCCGGTATCCTTCTGCAAGGCCGCCAGCTTCTGTTCGAGCTGCGCCTTGGTCGCGGGGTCGATCTTGCCCGCCGCATCGACGACCAGCCCGTCGAACTTGGGAAAGGTCTGCGCCATCACGGGGACGGCGCAGAGGATCAGCCAGAGCCCGATGACCGGGCGAAGCAACCGGGTGAACCGGGGCATGAGGATACGATCAGGCGCCGAAATTCACCTTGGGCGCATTCTCGGCACCCGGCGTGGTCGCCTGATAGGGGGTCTTGGGCTTGGCACCGTAGAAGACCTTGGCACCGATCGCGTCGGGGAAGGTGCGGATGCGGGTATTATAGGCCTGCACCGCCTTGTTATAATCGCCGATCGCGATGTTGATGCGGTTCTCGGTGCCTTCGAGCTGGCTCATGAAGGTCTGGAAATTGTCCTGGCTCTTCAGGTTCGGATAGGCCTCGACATTGGCCAGCAGGCGGCCGAGCGAGCCGCTGAGCTGGCCCTGCGCTGCCGCGAATTGCTGCATCTTGGCGGGGTCGGACAGGTCGTCACCCGACACCTGGACCGAGGTCGCCTTGGCGCGCGCGTTGACCACCTCGGTCAGGATCGACTTTTCCGAGGCGGCGGCGCCCTTCACGGTGGCTTCCAGATTGGGAATGAGGTTCGCGCGGCGCTGATAGGCGGCCTGAACGTCGGCCCATTTCGCGTTCACATTTTCCTCGGCCGTGGGCACGCTGTTCATGCCGCAGCCGGACAAAGCGACGGCCATCACAACCGGGGTCAGGGCAAGAACGGGACGACGCATTCGAATATTCCTCCGTCAACTGTATCGGCTATATAAGACGCGTGAGGCGCTTGGCGAAGGGCAAAAGCGACGATAGCCTGAAAGTTCATCGAATAGAGGGAGTTGGCGATGCTCAAGGAATTTCGCGCCTTCATCGCGAGGGGTAATGTGCTCGATCTGGCGGTGGCGGTCATCATCGGGGCGGCGTTCAGCAAGATCGTGACATCGCTGACCGACGATGTGCTGATGCCGGTGATCGGCAAGATTTTCGGCGGGCTGGATTTCTCCAGCTATTTTCTGCGCATGGGGCCGATACCCGCCAATTATGCGGGTTCGCTGACCGATTATGCCGCGCTGAAGAAAGCGGGCGTGCCGCTGCTCGGCTATGGCGCGTTCGTGACGCAGGCGGTCAATTTCGTGATCGTCGCCTTCATCATCTTCCTGCTGATCCGCACCGTGAATCGTGCGACCGCGATCTTCGAGAAGGACAAGACCGTCGCCGCCGCCGAGCCCAAGGCGGAGCCTGCCGATGTCGCGCTGCTTCGCGAAATTCGCGACGAACTGCGCGCGCGGCGTCCCTGAGCGTTTAAATCAGAAGGCTGGTGTTCCCCGGCGGAGGCCGGGGCCCAGTTGCCATCAAGCCCGTGACGCGCAGCAACGTCGCTTGGGAGGCGGCGCCGCGCCGCCTCCGTTGCTTCACCGCAACTGGACCCCGGCCTTCGCCGGGGTGGCGCGATGTTGGGTAAAGGGCTTAAGCCGCCGCCAGCTTCTTGGCCGTTGCATCCGCCAGGCTGGTACCGTCGAGAATCCGCGCCGTTTCGTCGCGCACCCGCATCATCGCATGGCGGATGGCGCAGTCGGCCTCGCTCTTGCAGTCGTTGCACGGGCGATAGGCGGTCCGGCTGACGCACGGCACCAGCGCCAGCGGCCCTTCGATCGTGCGGATGATGTCACCTAGCGAGATCAGATGCGCGGGCCGCGCCAGCCGGTATCCGCCCATCTTGCCGCGCTGGCTGTCGAGCAGTTGCGCGCCCTTCAGGTCGGCGAGGATCAGCTCCAGGAACTTGCGCGGCACATTGGCCTCGGCCGCGATGCGGGTCATCGAGGTCGGCGGCCCGTCCACCGGCATTTCCGCCAGGAACAGCATCGCGCGCAGCGCATAACGGGACCGCTGGGTCAACATGGCCGCCTCCATGGACCCAAAATGGGGCGAGCGAAAGGCATTTGCGTAATGCCGCCGGGCTTCCTATATCCCCTTTTGCTGGGTTTCACCCGGCTATGACGATAAACTGCGGCGAGTAATAGACGCAGCGGACCCGGGGGCAGTACCCGGCGGCTCCACCATAAAAGGTGGTGTACTTGGACACCGTTTCTGACGGGGCCGAACCAGGATCGACGTGTGTTGAAAAGCGCTGTTTTCGTTCGGAATGGGACCACCGCAACGGCCCATATACACAAGTGCCAACGATAACGAAGCACTCGCGATTGCGGCGTAATTGAGGGCCTCACGGCCTGACATTACACCAAAATAGCGCGGTCGGACCCCACCGGGCAACAGAAGGGGAATCCAGCGGTACGGGGAGCACCGGGCAACAGAAGCTCCCCACTTTCCTGTTTATGATGATCGGGGCGGAGGCACTTCATTCATGCCCGATCAGCTTCCCACCCTCCGTTCGCACTGAGCGAAGTCGAAGTACACGGGCCGTCCTTGCGGCTGGGCGAGGTGCGTGGCCTTCGACTTCGCTCAGGCTGAACGGGGGGAAGTTTACTTTTATCGTGCCCCGGCGAAGGCCGGGGCCCAGGTGCCACCAAGTTAATGGCGCGCTACCCGGCACGGGGGAGGCAAACCGCATCAGCCCATTGCACATTCACCGCAACTGGGCCCCGGCCTCCGCCGGGGCACGAAAAGGCACTTACCCCTCCCGCGCCAACGCCTTCAGCTTGTACAGCGCGTCCAGCGCCTCGCGCGGCGACAGGGCGTCGACGTCGAGCTTCTCCACCTCCGCCCGGATCGCGTCGCACTGTTCTTCCTCGATCTGGGCCGCGGCGGCGAACAGCGGCAGGTCGTCCAGCCCCGCCGCCAGCCCGCCGGTCTTGGCGCGGCCCGCCTCCAGCTTGGCCAGCACCGCCTTGGCCCGCGCCACCGTCGTCGGGGGCATCCCCGCCAGTCGTGCGACCGCCAGACCGTAGGAGCGATCGGCAGGCCCTTCCGAAACCTCATGCAGCAGGACCAGTTCGCCCTTCCATTCGCGCGCGCGGACATGGTGGAGCGATAGCGCCTCGCACCGCTCGGCCAGCCGGGTCAGCTCGTGATAGTGAGTCGCGAACAGGCAGCGGCAGCGATTATCCTCATGGATCGCCTCGACGACGGCCCAGGCGATCGCCAGGCCGTCATAGGTCGAGGTACCACGCCCCACTTCGTCGAGGATCACGAAGCTGCGTGGGCCAGCCTGTGCCAGGATCGCGGCCGTCTCGACCATTTCGACCATGAAGGTCGAGCGCCCACGCGCAAGATTGTCCGACGCACCGACCCGGCTGAAAAGCCGGTCGACCAGTCCGATCTTGGCGTGCGTGGCGGGCACATAGGACCCGGCTTGCGCCAGCACCGCGATCAGCGCGTTCTGGCGCAGGAAGGTCGACTTACCGCCCATGTTCGGGCCGGTAACCAGCCAGAGCCGCGAGGATTCCGACAGCGAACAGTCGTTGGCGACGAACCGCTCGCCAGAGCGCGCCACTGCCGCCTCGACCACCGGATGCCGCCCGCCCGTCACGTCGAAACAGGCATGGTCGACCAGTTCGGGCCGGACCCAGCCGCCCTCCACCGCACGTTCCGCAAGGCCGCTCGCCACGTCCAGCCGGGCGAGCGCATCCGCCGTCGCGGCGATCCCTTCGCGCGAGGCGAGCGCGGCGGCGGTCAGCTCCTCCAGATGCGCGGCCTCGGCGGCCAGCGCATGGGCGCCTGCCTGCGCAACCTTGCTGGCGACCTCATGCAACTCGGGCGTGTTGAAGCGGACCACGCCCGCCAGCGTCTGGCGATGGGTAAAGCCCGATTCCGGCTTCATCAGCGCGTCGGCCGAGCGCGCAGGGACTTCGACATGATAGCCGAGCACGCCATTGTGACGGATCTTCAGCGCGGCAATGCCGGTCTTCTGGCGGAACTCGGCCTCCAGCGCGGCGATGGCGCGGCGTCCGCCCGCACCCGCATCGCGCAGATCGTCGAGCGCCACGTCATGGCCCGCCGCGATATAGCCGCCCTCGCTCGCCTCGATTGGCGGTGAGGGGACGAGCGCGCGGCGGAGCAGGTCGATCAGTGCGCCATGACCGCGCAAACGGGGCGTCGTCTCGCGCAGCAGGGGAGGGCCATCGGTCAGTTGCTCGGACAACGCCCAGGCCCCGTCGAGACCATCCCGCAACTGCCCCAGATCGCGCGGGGAACCACGCCCCGCCGCGATCCGGCCGATGGCGCGGCCGATATCGGGCAGCGCCCGCAAGGCCGCGCGCAAACGCTCGCGAAGCGCGGCATCGTCATGGAAATGCTGAACCAGATCGAGCCGCGCCTCGATCGCATCCCGGTCCATCAGCGGCGCGCCGATATCCCCCGCCAGCGCCCGCGCCCCCGCGCCCGTCACCGTCCGGTCGACCGCATCGAGCAGCGAGCCCTTGCGCTGGCCGTTCGCAGCCTGAGTCAGCTCCAGGCTCTCGCGTGTCGCCGCATCGATCGCCATCGCGCCCGCCGCCTGCGACAGCACGGGTGGGCGCAGAAAGGGCAGGGCCCCCTTGGCGGTGTGGTCGAGATAGGCGACCAGCCCCCCAGCCGCCGACAGCCCGGCACGGCTGAACTGGCCGAACCCGTCCAGCGTGGCGACGCCGTACAGCCGCTTCAGCCGGTCCTCGCCGCTCCCGCTGTCGAAGGTCGAAGAGGGGCGCAGCGTCGTCGCGGCATCGGCATGGGCCGCATTCTCGGCGGCGACCACTTCGGCGGCGGCCAGGCGGGCCAGCTCTGCCCCCAGTGCGTCGGCCTTCACATCGATCACCACGAACCGCCCGGTCGAGATGTCGGCGGCAGCCAGTGCCACCGCACCGCCCGCTTCACCGATCGCGACGCACCAATTGTCGCACTTGGCGTCGAGCAGCGCTTCTTCGGTCAGCGTGCCCGCGGTGACAACCCGCACGATCCCGCGCGCGACCAGCGCCTTGGACCCGCCGCGTGCCTTGGCCTCGGCGGGCGTCTCGGTCTGTTCGGCGATGGCGACGCGGTGCCCGGCCTTGATCAGGCGCTGCAGATAGGCGGTCGCGGCATGAACCGGCACCCCGCACATCGGGATCTTCTCGCCTTCATGCTCCCCGCGCGAGGTCAGCGCGATGTCGAGCACGCCCGACGCGATGCGCGCATCGTCGAAGAACAGTTCGAAGAAATCGCCCATCCGGTAGAAGAGCAGGCAATCCTCGGCCTCGGCCTTCAGCGTCAGATATTGCGCCATCATCGGGGTGGGGGTGGTCATCGGCACTTCTTCAATCTTCGGAGAGTTGGGCGGCATGGCGGATACCGAGGATCACCACCGTATCGCCCTCATGGACATAACGCAGAATATAGGGGCGAATCGTCACCATCTCGCGACGACCCTGCGGAATCGGTCGGCCGGGATCGGGAAATTCCCGGAGGGAATCAGCGAGTTCTAGCAATCGCGCACCCAATCGCCGGGCTGCAGAAGGATCGAATTCTTCCAGATAATCGACGATCGCGGCAAGTTGCAGCGAGGCCTGGATCGACCAGCTTATTCGAGCCATTCGCGGGGCAGGGGCTTGCGATCGGGCGTACCCCAAGTCTTCAGCCATTCGGCCATCTTCTCATGCGGCACGAAACGGCCGGCCCGAAAATCCACAAGCGCGCGTTCGTCGGCGGCCAGTTCCGCCGCCTCGTCGCGCTGCTCGAAAATGCCGGGCTCATGCTCCATAGATGAACTTATAAGGCTGATGGCTGGCCTTGCCTAGGGCGGCAAAAGGGCTGCGTGACAGGGTTGTCAGCCACGCCCGAAAGCTTCAAGAGCCGTAGCGTCCTTGTATCCACAGCATCGAAGGCCGCGCGCATGTCCGACGAACCCACCGACCAGTTCTCCGAGCGCGAGGCCCTGCTGTTCCATTCCGAGGGACGCCCCGGCAAGATCGAGATCATCGCGTCCAAGCCGATGGCGACGCAGCGCGATCTGGCGCTGGCCTATTCGCCCGGCGTCGCGGTGCCGGTGCTGGCCATCGCCGATGACCCCGCCACGGCTTACGACTATACGGCCAAGGGCAATCTGGTCGCGGTCATCTCCAACGGTACCGCGATCCTGGGCCTCGGCAATCTGGGCGCGCTGGCGTCCAAGCCGGTGATGGAGGGTAAGGCCGTCCTCTTCAAGCGCTTCGCGGATGTCGACTCGATCGACATCGAGTTGAAGACCGAGGATGTCGACCGGATCATCGACGCGATCGAGCTGATGGAGCCGAGCTTCGGCGGCATCAACCTGGAAGACATCAAGGCGCCGGAATGCTTCATCATCGAGCAGACCCTGCGCGAGCGGATGAACATTCCGGTCTTTCATGACGACCAGCACGGTACCGCGATCATCTGCGCGGCGGGTCTCATCAACGCCTGCCTGCTGACCAAGCGGCGGCTGGACGAGATCAAGGTCGTCGTCAACGGCGCGGGCGCGGCGGCGATCGCCTGTACCGAGTTGATGAAGGCGATGGGCGTGCGCCACGACAATGTCATCATGTGCGACCGCACCGGCGTGATCTATCAGGGCCGCGACGACGTCAACCAGTGGCAGTCGGCGCATGCTGCCGCCACCGATCGCCGTACCCTGACCGAGGCGCTGCACGGCGCGGACGTGTTTCTGGGCCTGTCGGCGGCGGGTGCGCTGAAGCCCGAGATGGTCAAGGACATGGCCCCCTCGCCGATCATCTTCGCGATGGCCAATCCCGAGCCGGAAATCCGCCCCGAGCTGGCAAAGGCCGCGCGCCCCGACGCGATCGTCGCAACCGGCCGTTCGGACTATCCGAACCAGGTCAACAACGTCATCGGCTTCCCCTTCATCTTCCGCGGCGCGCTCGACGTGCGCGCGACCGGCATCAATGACGAGATGAAGATCGCCGCCGCCAACGCCATCGCCGAACTGGCGCGCCAGCGCGTGCCGGAGGAAGTGGCGCTGGCCTATGGCACGCAGCACAGCTTCGGCCCGGAATATATCATCCCGGCGCCGTTCGATCCGCGCCTGATGGAGCTGGTCCCCTCGGCGGTGGCCAAGGCGGCGATGGATTCGGGCGTGGCGACGCGGCCGATCCTCGACATGGACGCTTATCGCCAGAAGCTGCGGGCGCGCCTCAACCCGACCACCTCGGTCCTGACCCTGGCCTATGAGGGTGCCAAGGCGCATCCGAAGCGCGTGCTGTTCGCCGAGGGCGAAGAGGAAGTGGTGCTACGCGCCGCCATCGCCTTCAAGGAGGGCGGCTACGGTACCCCCGTGCTGGTCGGTCGCGACGATGTGTATGATCGTCTGGCGGCGCTGGGCGTCACCAACCCGCAGGAATATGAAGTCCATAACAGCCGCACCTCGGAAATGGTGCCGCAGATGGTCGACTTCCTGTACCAGCGGCTTCAGCGTCGCGGCTATCTGCGCCGCGATGCCGAGCGGATGATCAACCAGGACCGCAACATCTTCGGCTCGGTCATGCTCCAGCTGGGCCAAGCCGATGCGATGATCACCGGCATCACCCGCACCTATGCGCAGAGCTTCCGCGAGATCCGCCGGGTCATCGATCCGGTCGACGGCAAGGTGCCGTTCGGCATCCACCTGCTCGTTGGGCAGAGCCACACCGTCTTCATCGCCGACACCACGGTCAACGAGCGTCCCTCGGGCGAGGAGCTGGCCGACATCGCCGAGCGGACCGCCGCCGTCGCCCGTCGCATGGGGCATGAGCCGCGCGTGGCGTTCCTGTCCTATTCGACCTTCGGGAATCCCGAAGGCCAGTGGATCGACAATGTCCGCGACGGCGTGCTCGCGCTCGACAAGCGGCAGGTCGGGTTCGAATATGAAGGCGACATGTCGCCCGACGTCGCGCTGAACCCCAAGCAGATGGCGAACTTCCCCTTCTCGCGCCTGTCGGGTCCGGCCAATGTCCTCATCATGCCGGGTCTTCAGTCCGCCAATATCTCGGCCAAGCTGCTCCGCGAACTGGGTGGCGACAGCATGATCGGACCGATGCTGATCGGTATGGAAAAGCCGGTGCAGATCGCGCCGATGACCTCGACGGCGGGCGATCTGGTCACGCTGGCGGTGCTGGCCGCGGGCGGCATCGCGCGCTGATCTTGGTCGGACGGTAGGCAAGGGGGGCTGGGCAACGCGGGTTGTCCGGCCCCCTTTTTTTCCTCCCCTGCAAGGGGAGGTGGCAGGGCGAAGCCCTGACGGAGGGGTGTCCCGCTGTGCGAGGTTCCGCCATCCTCGCAAGTGGTAACACCCCTCCACCAGCTTCGCTGGTCCCCCTCCCCTTGCAGGGGAGGAAAAGTACGTGACCGCGAAGCCACAACTCCACCCCGTCACATTCCGGTCATTACGCTGTCGCCACGGTGTCACGCACCGGCCCCATGCGCCCGCTCCATTGGGTTAACGAGCCATTTGGGGGCCAGATTACATGGTAAAGTTTCTGATCGGTGTCGCGCCGCTGGCGCTGATCGCATCGGGTGCGTCGGCGCAGACCTTGCCCGTACAGGCCGCCGTCACCGGCACGACCACCGATCCGGTCGCGGCCGATCCCGCGCCCGAGGGCGAGCAGGCCAATGTCCCGGCCGATGTCGTCGTGCTTGGCTTCGGCCAGAGCCGCCAGGTGCAGACGATCACCGCCGCCGATCTCGGCCGGCTGACCCCGGGCACGTCGCCGCTCAAGGCGATCTCGAAGCTGCCGGGCGTCAATTTCCAGGCGGCCGATCCGTTCGGGGCCTATGAATGGTCGACCCGCATCTCGCTTCGCGGGTTCAATCAGAACCAGCTGGGCTTCACGCTCGACGGCGTGCCGCTGGGCGACATGAGCTATGGTCCGACCAACGGCCTGCATATCAGCCGCGCGATCATCTCCGAGAATATCGGCTCGACCAGCGTGGCGCAGGGTGCGGGTGCGCTCGGCACCGCCTCGACCAGCAATCTGGGCGGCACCATCCAGTTCACCAGCCGCGCGCCGTCCGACACCGCCGCGCTCGCCGCCTCGGGCACCTATGGCAGCAACGACACGATCCGCGCCTTTGTCCGCGCCGACAGCGGCGACCTGGGCGGCGGCCTGAAGGGCTATCTGAGCTATTCCTATCTAACCACCGACAAGTGGAAGGGTTTCGGCAGCCAGCGCCAGCACCAGGCCAATGCCAAGATCGTGAAGGACTTCGGCGACCGGGGATCGATCACCGGCTTCTTCAACTTCTCGGATCGTCGCGAGAACGACTATCAGGACCTGAGCCTCGATATCATCAAGCGTCGCGGCTATTATAACGACAACATCACGAACAATTATCCGCTCGCGATCCTCTATGCCAAGCAGGCGACCAACGGCGCGGCGGCCGCGGCCTATGCGCGCGCCAATAACGGGTCGCTGACCGGCTTTTCCGCGCCCTATGCCGGGATCGGCATCGGCCTGCCGACCGGCATCACGCTGGACGACGGCTATTATGACGCGGCGGGCCTGCGCCGCGACTATCTGGGCGGCGTGACCTTCGCGGCCAAGCTGACCGAGGCGCTGTCGCTGACCTCGACCAGCTATTACCACCATAACAAGGGCCAGGGTTCGTGGATCACGCCCTATAGCCCGACCCAGCTCGGCGCGCCCAATGCCGACGGCACGCCGATCACCAACCCCGCGCCGCTGTCGTTCCGGACGACCGAATATAGCCTCGACCGCGCGGGCACGATCGCCAAGCTGGCGCTGACCACCGGCGCCAACAAGCTGGAGCTGACCGGCTGGTATGAGAGCAACACGCTGCACCAGGCGCGTCGCCTCTATGGCATGACCGACACCGCGACGCCGAACCGCAGCGCGCTGGATTTCCAGCGCAATCCGATGGCGACCGTCTGGAACGGAAAGTACGACACCGAGACGCTGCAATATTCGGTCGGCGATACGCTCGACATCGGCCAGCTGACCCTCAATGGCGGCTGGAAGGGGATGCGAGTTCGTAACCAGGCGAACACGCTGGCGGGCACGCTGGCACGCGGGCGGATCAAGAGCGAGGACTGGTTCCTGCCGCAGGTCGGTGCGGTGCTGCACCTGGGCAACCAGGCGGAAGTCTTCGCCAGCTATACCGAGAATATGCGCGCCTTCATCGCGGCGGCGACGGCTGCGCCCTTCTCGATCAGCCAGGCGGCGTTCAATTCGGTCGCGGGCACCGTGCGCCCCGAAAAGTCGAAGACGGCCGAAGGCGGCCTGCGTTATCGCACCGGCGGGCTGCAGCTGTCGGCGGTCGGTTATTATATCGACTTTTCCGACCGCCTGCTGACCTATTCGGTCGGCACCGCGATCCAGGGTATTCCGCCGACGCTGAACAATGTCGGCGGCGTGGAAAGCTATGGCGCGGAGGTTTCGGCCTTTTACCGCCTGACCTCGGCCTTCTCGGCGCTGGCCAGCTATTCCTACAACCATGCCACCTATCAGCAGACGGTGCGCGACGGCTCGGGCAATCTGCTCGCCGAAAAGGGGCGTTACGTCGTCGACACGCCGCAGAACATGGTCAAGGGCGAGCTGGTCTATGATGACAGCCGGTTCTTTGGCCGCGTCGGCGCGGACTATATGTCGAAGCGCTACTTCACCTATCTGAACGACCAGTCGGTCGCGGGCCGCGTGCTGGTCGACGCCAGCATCGGTTATCGGTTCCCGAAGGAATGGGGCGGTTTCGCGATCGAGGGCAGCGTGACCAACCTGACCGACAAGCGGTATCTCTCGACCATCGGCACCAACGGCTTCACGGCCAGCGGCGACAACCAGACGCTGCTCGCGGGCGCGCCGCGCCAGTGGTTCGTGACGCTGAAGAAGGGGTTCTAACCTGTCCGTATGATGCTCCCCTCCCGCAGGCGGGAGGGGATGGGGGAGGGTAGGAGTCTCACCGAGACCATCGCTTGCGGCTTTGCCCCCACCCCAAACCCCTCCCCCCTGCCGGGAGGAGGGGCTTTCAGACAGCCCAAGCCTCAATATCCGCCTGCTCTCCGATCAACGCCAGGCCATGCGCGATCGAGGTGAGTTCACCCCCGGTCGCGATCCTCTCGCCGCCGAAGCGCAGCTCGAACATTTGCCGGATCGCGGGCATCAGCGAGGTGCCGCCGGTCAAGAACACCCGGTCGATTGCGCCCGCCTCGGTCCCTGCCGCCGTCAGCGCCCGGTCGACCGCCTGCTCGATCCGCGCGAGGTCGGGGGCGATCCAGCTTTCGAAATCCCTGCGCGCGACATCCGCCTCAATCGACAGCCCGCCGCCTTCGAAATGGAACCGCGCGTCCTCCGCCGCCGACAGGTCGCGCTTCACCCGCCCGACCGCATCGTAGAGTCGATATCCCTGCTCCTCCTCGATGATCGCGATCATCCGCCCGATGGCCTCGGGGTCGAGCGCGGCGCGGCGCAGCTTTTCCAGTTCGGCCAGCGTCTTGCGATTGCGCATCAGCGCCAGCCGCGACCAGTCGCCGAAATCGGCGAAATAGCCGCGCGGGATTTCGAGTATCTTGTCGAACGAGCGATATTTTCCGCCCGCGCCCAGCAGCGGCAGGACGAGATGGTCGATCAGCCTTTGGTCGAACCGATCGCCCGCGATACCGACACCGGCATGGCCCAGCGGCTCGCACCGCCGATCCGCGCCGGGGGCGGCGATGCGCACGACCGAAAAGTCGCTGGTGCCGCCGCCGAAATCGGCGACCAGCACGGTGGCAGGCTCGGTGATCCGCGACGCATAGCTGAACGCCGCACCCAGCGGTTCATAGACATAATGGATTTCGGCCCCGAGCCGCGCGAACATCGCGTCGTAACGCTGGCGGGCCAAGGCCTCGTCCGGTCGGTGCCCGGCATATTCGACCGGCCGCCCGACGACGATCCGCGCCGCCTTGCCGTCGAGCGTGCCGCCGCTGCGCGCCGCCATCCGGTCCAGAAAGGCGCGGCCCAGTTCCTCGAAGCGATAGCGTTTGTCGAACACGGTGGCGTGTTCGAAGACGGGCGAAGCGGCGACCGACTTGAACGACTGGATGAACCGGCTGCCACCCGGAAAGTCGAGATATTCGGCGATGGCCCATGGCCCCGCCTCCACCTCGATCCCGTCATCCTCCCAGAAACACAGCGCCGAGCGGAAGACGGGGTCTTCGCCCTTCGGCGCCTTGAGCGGGACGAGATGCGAGTCGCCGCCCTCGGCGCGGGCGATCACCGAGTTGGTGGTGCCGAAGTCGATACCGAGGATGGCGTGCGGGGTGTCGGTCATGCGGCGTCCGCTACACGATGCGAGTGCTGAGGGCAGGGGGTTTCTTGCCTTCTTGCTCCCCTCCCGCAAGCGGGAGGGGCTGGGGGAGGGCAAAGCCACAGGCTACGGTCTCTGCGAGGTTTCCGGCCCTCCCCCCGACCCAATTTCAGGTAAGCGATGCCCCGCATCGTTTAGATCATGCCGGGAGGCATGACCGACCTGAAACTCGCCTGCGGGAGGGGGAGCAGAAGGTCATCGGTCGTTTCAGCCCAAATCCGGCCACCGCTCCAGCATCGCCGCCGTTACGCCGTTGGTCCAGCCAAAGCCGTCCTGCGTCGGATATTCTCCGCCGCCGCCGGGCTTGCGTTCCTCGACGTCGTATTTCTCCAGCAGCTTGCCCGTCTCGGCATAGGTACGCGCGACGGTGGCGACCCAGCGGCGGGCGATGTCCTTGGCCAGCGCCTGTTCGCCGTACCGCTCCAGCCCCTCGACCGCGATCCATTGCAGCGGCGCCCAGCCATTGGGCGCATCCCATTGCTGGCCGGTGCGCAGGCCCGTGGTGCGCAGGCCGCCTTCGCCGATCAGCGTGGCGCGGGTGGTGGCGGCGACCGCACGCGCCTGGTCCGCGCTGGCCAGTCCGGCGAATAGAGGGAAGAGCGATGCGGCGGTCTTCGCAGGCGTGGGCCGCTTGGCCACCCGGTCCCAGTCGGCATAGCGCTTCTCGCCCGCCACCCAGAGATAGTGGTCGATCGCCGCCTTGCGCCGTGCCGCGAGGTCGGTGAAGCGCCGCGCGGTCGCCGCATCCCCCGCCGCCATCGCCCGTGCGGCGATGCGGGTTTCGGCCATCCACAACAGACTGTTGAGATCGACCGGCACGATATCGGTGGTGTGGATCGTCTCCAGCCGCATCGGATCGGCCAGCCAGCGCGAGCTGAAGTCCCAGCCCGATTCCGCCGCCGCCCGCAGGTCGCGCTGGACGACGCCAGCGGCACGCGGCGCGGCCTTGGCGGCAGTTTCGCGGTCCTCGCGCCAGCTTTCGTCGCGAGGGCTTTCGCGCGCATCCCAATAGCGGTTGAGCAGGCTGCCATCGGGCATCCGCACGACATGGGCGCAGGCCCCCGAGGCATCGAGGCAGTTCGCCCCCGCCATCCAGTAATCATGCTCGCGCACCAGCGCCGCCAGTCGCCGCTTCGCCAGTACGGGATCGCGATTGTCCGATAGGTCCATCATCAGCGCGAGGAAAGGCGGCTGAGACCGGCTGAGATAATAGGTCCGCGTGCCGTTGGGGACATGGCCGTAATGCTCGACCAGATCGACGAAATCGGCCAGCATCGCCTCGATCAGCGGGGCCTGGCCGTCCGCCTTCAGGCCCAGCATCGTAAAATAGCTGTCCCAGTAATAAATCTCCTGGAACCGGTCGCCCGGCACGACATAGCCATGGTCGAGGCCCAGCGCCGACGATCCCGCCACCGGCGTGAAAGGCGCGCGGCCCAGGATCGGCCAGAGCTGGCGGATGCGCTCGCGCAAGGGGGGCTTGGTCTGGGTATCGCCGCGTACCGAGAAATAGCGACGGACAAAGGCGGCCAGCGCGGCCTTGCCAACCGGCTTTTCGCGGGCATAGGCGGCCATGATCGCCTGCGGGTCCTCGCGTGGCACCGCGTCGGCAAAGGTCTTGCCGTCGGGAAAGACCTGCGCTTCCTGCACCGCACCGAAGAGCGGGCCGTAGATATCGGCGGGGGAGGGCGGTGCGTTCTGCGCCTGGAGCAGCAGGGCCAGCGCGGGCAGCAGGACCAGCGGGCGCAAGCGGTTGGCGATCATCATCCTCTCCTGTTTATTCGGTTCGCGCGGCGCGGGGCAGCAGGACGGTGGCGGACAGGCCGCCGCCCGGCGCTTCGTCCAGGACTAGCCGACCGCCATGAAGTTCGGCCAGTTCGCGCGCGATCGCCAGGCCGAAGCCATGCCCGTCGCCGCGCTCGTCGAGCCGCGCGCCCGCCTGCGTCGCGCGGAGCCGGTCGGCCTCCGGGATGCCGGGACCGTCATCGGTGACGCTCAGCCGGATATGCCGCCCTTCCGCGACCGCCGTGATGGTCACCCGGCTGCGGGCATGGCGGGCGGCATTGTCGACCAGATTGCCCGCCACCTCGTCCAGATCCTGCGCGTCCATCATGACCGACAGATCGTCGGCGATGTCGGTGGTGATACATACGCCCTGTTCGGCATGGATGCGCGCGATGGCATCGGCAAGGTCGGCTATTGCGGGGCGCAGCAGCGTTGCGGCGCGACTGGTGCCCAGATGCACCCGTGCGCGCGCGAGGTGGTGGCGGATGGTGTCATCGATCCGCGCGACCTGCGCGGCGCGGAGCGGATCGTTCGCCAGATCGAGCGCCAGAGTCGCCACCGGCGTCTTGAGCGCATGCGCCAGATTGGCCGCCGAGGCCCGGGCGGCCGCCAGCGCGCGTTCGCTGTCGGCGGTCAGCGCGTTCAGCTCGGCGGCGAGCGGCTGGAGCTCGGCGGGTTGATCCTCATCGACGCGGGTGCGCTCGCCCGTCCGGATGGCGGCCACCTCCTCGCGCAGCCGCCGCAGCGGGCGCAGGCCAAGCCGCAACTGGATCAGGCTGGCGGCGGCGAGCAGCACGCCCAGCCCCGCCAGCATCGCGAGCAGCGGCACCAGCGCGGCACGGATCGGCCGCGCCACGACCGCGCGTGGAGCGGCGGCGGTGATCGTCACAGCCCCGCGTGTCGAGGGGATGGTGACCTGCCGGGCATGGACGCGGATGCCCTGTTCGGTGCGCCCCTCGGCCGGGCGGGGCGGCTCGACGGGCGTGGGACCGCCGGGCGGAGGGGCAGGGGGCGGGCCGCCCTCGACAGGCCCCGGCGGATGCGGCGCGGCGAGCGGCGGAAAGTCGCCCGACCCGATCACCCCGTCCGGTCCCGCGATCCGCCAGCGCCAGCCGGGTTCGGGCTCCAGCAAACCGCGCCGCTGGTCGATGCGGGCCCGGTCGACCTTACCCTGTCTGTCGATCGCGGACGCGAGGACGGCGATCTCGGAATCGAGCCGCTGGTCGAGCCCGCGCGTGACGATCCTCTCCAGCGCGCTCGCCAGACCCCAGCCCGCGAGCAGCAACGCCGCCAGGATCGCCGCCCCCGAGATCAGGATCATCCGGCCGTGAATCGACCGGGGCAGTCTCACGCGGCCTCTCCGGCGGTCAGGCGATAGCCCATGCCCCGCACGGTCTCGATCAGATCGGCGCCGATCTTCTTGCGCAGGCGGCCGACGATCACCTCCAGGCTGTTGGAATCGACATCGGCATCGCCTTCATAGACGCGCTCGAGCAGTTCGAGCCGGGGGATGACCGCTTCCTTGCGGAGCATCAGCGCGGACAGGACGCGCCACTCGAACGCGGTCAGCTTCAGCGGCAGGCCGTCCAGCTCGAACTGCCCGGTCTGGCTGTCGAAGGACAGAGGCCCGCAGGTCAGGCGCGGCTGGGCATGGCCCGCCGCACGGCGGACCAGCGCGCGCAGGCGCATGACCAGTTCCTCGACGCGGAAGGGCTTAGTCAGATAATCGTCCGCGCCCGCCTTGAACCCGGCCACCTTGTCCGACCAGCCATCGCGTGCGGTCAGGATCAGCACGGGCAGGGCGCGACCCGCCTCGCGCCATTGACGCAACAGGGTCATGCCGTCGCCATCGGGCAAGCCCAGGTCGAGCACGGCGGCGTCATAGATTTCGGTATCGCCCGCATGGCCCGCATCGACGCCCCGGTCGAACAGATCGACCGCGCATTGCTCGGCACGCAAGGCCCGCGCGATGGCGGGGCCCAGTGCGGGATCATCCTCGACCAGCAGAATCCGCATGACGTGTCCGTTATCCCCTTATCGCCCCGCTATCGTCGCATAGCCTAAACCCAATCTGAACCGCGCGGTTCAGCGGGCATCGGGGCGAATCACCTAAAAGCATCTCCATCAACCAAGGAGATCGACAATGTCTCGTTTCCATATTCCGACCCCCCGTCTTCAGGGCAAGGCACCGCTGGCCGCCGCCGCTGCGGTCCTGATCGCACTGGGTGCGGGCGGTGGCGCCGCCGCCGTCTCGATGACGCGGCCCAGCGTTACCATGGCGCCGACCGTCCAGACGCCGATCGCCAAGCTGGCCTCGACCAGCGGCGTCGTCACCGCTAAGGGGCGCGTGGCCGAAGTCTTCGGCGACCGCTTCGTCGTGCAGGACGGCACCGGCCGGGCGATGGTCGCCAGCAACCGCGACGCGATGCCTGCGGTCGGCAGCAACGTGATGGTGCAGGGCCGCTATGACGACGGCATCATGCACGCCCAGTATCTGGTCAATCCGCAGGGGACGGTCACTCCGGTCGGTCCGCCTCCGCCCCCGCCGGGCGGTCCGCGTGGCCCCGATGGCGGCCCCGGTGGCCCGCGTGGTGACGGCCCGCCGCCGCCCCCGCCACCCCCCGGCGGTCCGGGCGGACCCGGTGCTCCGGGTGGTCCGGGCGCACCGCCGCCGCCCCCGCCGGGTGGCTGCGCACCGGGTGCGGTGCCCCCGCCGCCCCCGCCCGCGCCGGTAAACGGTGCGGCACCGCAGGGTGCGCCGGTTCCGCCGCCCCCGCCGCCTGCCGGGGCTCCGGCACCCACCGGTGCGGTTCGCCCGGCGCGGTGATCCGGACATGACGAAGACGCCTTCCGGCTTTGGTCGGGGGGCGTCTTTTTGTCTTGGGGGTAAGGGAGTGGCGTGGCCTTCGACTTCGCTCAGGCTGAACGGAGGTTGGGAACGGGGCTTGCCGCAAACGCCGTTCGGCCTGAGCGAAGTCGAAGGCCAAGGGAATCCCGCCCCCACAAGGAACCTTCGCCCCTCCCACCCTTTAGCCCCCCATGCGCTGGCTTCGATCGCTCGACATACCGGCCGAATGGCTGTGGCTTCAAAACCTGACGATCATTGCGGTCGCGATCCTCGTCGCCGTGCTGGTACACAGCGTCGCCATGCGGATCGCCGGGCATGCCGCGCGGCGGACGGCCAGCCAGAGCGACGACCTGGTCCTCGCGCATATCCGCCAGCCCCTGCGCTGGGTCGCGATCGCCATCGCGGTCAGCTTCGCGATGCGCCTCGTTCCGATGTCGAGCGACGGGCGCGAAATCTGGCGGCAGGCTTTGGGTTTCTGTGTGCCCGCCCTGCTCGGCTGGCTAGCGGTATCCGCGCTGCGCGCGCTTCAGGGCGTGGTCTATCTGCGCGCTGATATCAGCGTCGAGGACAATCTCCGCGCCCGGCGAAAGCGGACGCGGGCACAGATATTGGGACGGATCGGCATCTTTCTGATCGTGTTCCTGACCGTCTGCCTGATGCTGCTCAGCGTGCCCGGCATCCGCACCATCGGCGTCACGCTGATGGCCTCGGCGGGTATCGCAGGGTTGGTCGTCGGCGCCGCCGCGCAGCCCGCGCTCAAGAACCTGATCGCGGGCGTGCAGATGGCCTTTACCGAGCCGATCCGCCTCGACGACGTGGTCATCATCGACAATGAATGGGGGCGGATCGAGCAAATCCACCTGACCTTCGTGGTCGTACGCATCTGGGACGAGCGGCGGCTGGTCGTGCCGGTCGCCAAGTTCCTGGAGAATAGTTTCCAGAACTGGACGCGCGAGACCAGCCAGTTGTTGGGTTCGGTCTTCTGGTATCTCGATCCGGCGGCGGACATTCCGCGCCTGCGCGAGAAGATGGGCGAACTGGTCGAGGCGAGCACGCGCTGGGACCGGCGGTTCTTCAACATGCAGGTGACGGAGGTGAAGCCGGACTCGATCGAGGTGCGCGGGCTGATGACGGCGCGCGATGCCTCGACCGCGTTCGATCTGCGCTGTGAAATCCGGGAGGGGCTGCTGGACTATATCCGGCAGGAAATGCCCGAGGCGCTGCCAAAGCGGCGGCTGGAGCATTCCATTCCTCCCCGGCACGGGGAGGGGGACCAGCCGCAGGCTGGTGGAGGGGGCATGCCGCTGGGTACGTCCTAAGCGGCGAACCCCCTCCACCACCGCTTCGCGGCGGTCCCCCTCCCCGTACCGGGGAGGATCAGGACGCCGCCGCCTCGATAGCCTTGGCCTCTGCCTTCACCCCGTCCCCGCGCAGCGCGGCCAGGAACAGCTCGCACCACCAGAACACGTCCTCGCGCCGGACATTTTCGATCAGGCTTTCCCAACGCCGGATACGCTCGGCACGCGGCATGGCCAGCGCCTGGACGATCGCGTCGGACATTTCCTCGGCGCTGTACGGGTTGATCAGGACCGCGTCCTTCAACTGCTCGGCGGCACCCGCGAAGCGCGACAGGATCAGCACGCCGGGGTCTTCCGGGTCCTGCGCCGCGACATATTCCTTGGCGACCAGGTTCATCCCGTCGCGCAGGGGTGTCACCAGCCCGATCCGAGCCGCGCGATAGATGCCCGCCAGCACCGGCCGGGGAAAGCCCTTGTTGACGTAGCGGATCGGCACCCAGTCGATATCGGCATATTCGCCGTTGATCCGTCCCGACAGCGCATCGAGATTGGCGCGAATCTCCTGATAGGTGTTCACCTTCTCGCGGCTGGGCGGTGCGATCTGGAGCATATAGACCAGTGCGCGTCGCTCGGGATTCTGCGCCAGGAAGCGCTCGTAACCCAGGAAACGCTCGGCCAGCCCCTTGGAATAATCGAGCCGGTCGACGCCGACGATCAGGCTGCGCCCTGTAGCCGACATATACATGCGTTCGCGCGCGAAGCGGGCGTCATGGCCGTTGGCGGCTTCCTCGAACTCCTTGGTCTCGATGCCGATCGGCGCACGGATGGCGCAGATGGTGCGGCCGTTCCACGTCACCTCGCCATTCTCGCCGAGCGTCCCGCCCAACTCCTTGGTCACATAGTCGCGGAAGCTGTCCAGCCAGTCCTCGGTGTGGAAGCCGACCACGTCATAGGCGAACAGCGACTCGACCAGCTTGCGATGGCTGGGCAGCGACATCAGCAGCCGCACCGGCGGCCACGGGATGTGGAGGAAAAAGCCCATCCGGTTCTTGAACCCCCGCTTGCGCAGATCGCGGCCCAGCGGGATCAGGTGATAGTCATGCACCCAGACCAGATCGTCTGGCTCGATCAGCGGCTGCACCGTTTCGGCGAAGCGATCGTTGACGCGCGCATAGCCGGAATCGAAGTCGCGCTCGAACTCGGTCAGGTCGATGCGATAGTGGAAGAGCGGCCACAGCGTCCGATTGGCATAGCCGTTATAATATTCTTCGATATCCTGCTCTTCCAGGTCGATGGTGGCGGTCGTTACGCCGCCACCCTGCTGGAAGTTGATATGGCCGCTGAACTGGTCGGTGGTCTCCCCCGACCAGCCAAACCAGATACCGCCCTGTTCGCGCAAGGCGGCGAGGAGTGCGACCGCCAGCCCGCCCTGATTTCCGCCCGGCCCGGTAGTGGGCGGCTGGACCCGGTTCGAGATGACGATCAGGCGACTCATCGCACGGCACTCCATGGTTTACTCAGCAGGACGGCGCAGTTGATCAGGCCGACCAGCGAATAGGTTTGCGGGTAATTCCCCCACAGCTCGCCCGTATTCGGGTCGATATCCTCGGACAGAAGCCCGGCGGGGGTGCAGCGCGCCACCATCTCCTCGAACAGCGCGCGGGCGTCCTCATGACGCCCGGTGACATACAACGCCTCGATGAGCCAAAAAGTGCATACATTGAAGGCGGTATGCGGCAGGCCGAAGTCATCCTCGGTCGCATAGCGCAGCATGTGGCTGCCCCGGCGCAGGCCCTTTTCGACCGCCTCCAGCGTCGAGCGGAAGCGGGGATCGTCGGGCGACAGGAAGCGCAGGTCGAGCAGCTGGATAATGCTGGCGTCCAGATCGTCGCCGCCGAAGGTCGCCGACATGCGCTGCGTTTCCTCGCGCCACGCCGATTGCTCGATCGTCTCGCGCATCAGGTCGGCACGCTCCTGCCAGAAGGCGCGGCGTTCCTCCAGGCCCAGCGCCTGCGCGGCGTTGGCGAGGCGGTCGCACGCCGCCCAGCACATGGCGGCGGAATAGGTATGGACGTGGCTCTTGGTCCGCAGTTCCCACAGCCCCGCGTCCGGCTGGTCGTATTTGGCCCAGGCCCGTTCGCCGACGCGCTCCAGCGAGTGGAAGTCCTCGACGCCCGACATGCGGAACAGACGGGTGTCGAAGAACGCCTGCACGTCGGACAGCACGATCTGGCCGTACGCATCGTGCTGGATCTGCTCATAGGCCTGGTTGCCGACGCGCACCGGTCCCATCGCGCGATAGCCGGGCAGCTTGGTCTCGATCCGCTCGACCAGGGTCGCCTCGCCACCGACGCCGTAGAGCGGCTGGATATGCCCGCCGCGTGCCGCATCGACGATGTTGCGCAGATACTCCAGATACCCTTCCAGCACGTCGAGCGCGCCGAGCCGGTTGAGCGCCTGCACCGTGTAATAGGCGTCGCGAATCCAGCAGTAGCGATAGTCCCAGTTGCGCCCCGAATCGGCATGTTCGGGCAGCGAGGTGGTCAGCGCGGCGACGATCGCGCCGGTTTCCTCATGCTGGCACAGCTTCAGCGTGATGGCGGCACGGATGACGACCGCCTGCCACTCGACCGGGGTGGCGAGGCCACGCACCCAGTGATGCCATTCATGGGTGGTCCGCTCCAGCATGGCGCGGCTCGCCTCGCTGAGCACGCCCGCAAAGCTTTCGTCCGGGCCGAGGAACATGTGGATCGGGCGCTCGAGGCGGAACCATTGTTCGGCGGCGATATGGCCGACCGGCGCGTCGGTGGTCAGGCGCAGCGTCTGCTGCGTCATCAGATAGCGGATATGGTTGGACCCCTGGGTCCGCTCGGTGGGCGTACCCCAGTCGGTCGCGACGCGAAGCGCGATGCGGATGCGGGGGCTGCCGATGGGCCGGACGATCCGCACATAGCTGGTCGGGCGGTAGACGCGGCCCTCGCGCGAGAAACGCGGGCAGAAATCGGTGATCTCGATGCCGTTGCCCCGGTCGTCCATATGGGTGGTGACCAGGATCGGCGTGTTGCGCAGATAGCCTTGGGTGGTCGAGACCCGGTCCTCCAGCTCGATCGACCAATAGCCCGTCTCCGGCTCGCCATCGCCGAGCAGGGCGCAAAAGGCGGGGTCGCCATCGACGCGCGGCACACAGCCCCAGACGAAGCGGCCTGCCGAATCGACCAGCGCGGAAACCTGGCAATTGCCGATCGGCCAGAGGTTCATGTCCTGTTGCATTACTTGGCATTCTCCAGCGCTTGGGCGAGCCATATATGGACGGCGGCGACATCGGGCAGGCGATAACGGGCGGCGGTCTCGCGCATCGGCCCGACCAGTACGCCCGCGCCGCCCAGCGCGGCGGCGGCGACGAAGCCGTCCTCGTCGGTCACATCGTCCCCGAAGAAGATCGGGACCGTGCCCTGCATCGCGGGAGCCTGCATCAGCGTCTCGATCGCCCGGCCCTTGTCGCCGGGCAGGCGGATCTCGACCATCATCTTGCCGGGTTGCAGGGTCAGGCCGTGACGCTCGGCGATGGCGGTGGCTTCGCGGATCGCGAGCGGTTCGGCTTGCGGATGGCGGCGATAATGGAGGCCTGCGCCGAAGCTCTTGGTCTCGAAATACAGGTCGTTGGCCTCGGCCACGGCACGCATTTCGTCGGTCGCGGTGGCGAGATGGTCGGGCTTGTCGGGCTGGACATGGCCGTCTTCCGGCGAGCGGCGTTCGGCGCCGTGACTCCCTGCGAGGGTGAAATGCTCGGCTTGGGGGCCGAACAGCGCGTCGAGCTGTGCGATCGAGCGGCCGCTGACGATGGCGAGACGGCCCGGCATGTGCGCGGCCAGTGCGTCCAGCCGGTCGGCGAGTTCGGTGCTGACATGTACCCCCTCCGGGTTGTCGGCGAGGTCGACCAGCGTGCCGTCGAAATCGAGGAACAGGCTGTCCGTCGCAGACAGGCGGGGCGGGGGCGGGGCAAGGTCGGCCAGCATGGGCGAAAGCATAGCGGATGCGGACATGCCGAGTGAACCCATCCCCGCCGCTCGCGTTCCGCTGCGCTGCCGAAATGATTACGGAAGGCGGGAGGACCCTCTCCATGGGTTGTATCGCTTGTGGCTTTCCCTCCCCCAGCCCCTCCCGCCTGCGGGAGGGGAGAAAAAGGGGCTGCCGGTGCGGATTGATTCCGGCGAGCAGCGCTTGGCGCACCCCCTCCCGCAGGCGGGAGGGGGATGGGGGGAGGGGCCTCTCCACGCGTGGTGTCGCTTGGGGCTTTCCCTCCCCCAACCCAGTTTTAGGTAAACGATGCCCCGCATCGTTTAGGTCATGCCGGGGGCATGACCGACCTGAAACTCCCCTGCGGGAGGGGAGTAAGACGAAAAAAGGGCCGGCGATCGCTCGCCAGCCCCTCTTTTCCGAACCGTAAACCGGGCCTTAGTACACCCGCTTCTTCGGCTTGATATACTCGATATCGTCGGTCAGCGTGTAATCATGCACCGGGCGATAGTCGATCTCGACCCCGCCGCCCTGGCCGCCCCAGCCGTCGAAGGTCGCGACGGTGTGCTTCATCCAGTTGGCATCGTCGCGATCGGGGAAGTCCTCGTTCACATGCGCGCCGCGGCTTTCCTTGCGGTTCAGCGCCGATTCCATCGTCACGACCGCCTGGCTGATCAGATTGTCCAGCTCCAGCGTCTCGACCAGATCGGTGTTCCAGATCAGCGAACGATCCTTGATGCCGATGTCCTTCATCCGGTCATAGGTGGCGCGGATCATCTGGCGGCCTTCGGTCAGCAGCTCGTCGGTGCGGAACACGGCGCAGTGGCGCTGCATCGTCTTCTGCATCTCGCTGCGCACCGAGGCGGTGGTCGAGCTGCCAGCGGCGTTGCGGAAGTGATCCAGGCGGCCCAGCGCCAGCTCTTCCGACCCGGCGGGCAGCGGCGCATGCGGCGTGCCGGGCTTCAGCGTGTCCTTGATGCGCAGGCCGGTCGCACGGCCGAACACCACGAGGTCGATCAGCGAGTTGGAGCCCAGGCGGTTCGCGCCGTGCACCGACACGCAGGCCGCTTCGCCGACCGCGAACAGGCCGGGGACGACCGAGTCCGGGTTGCCGTCCTTCAGGCGGACGACCTCACCGTGATAATTGGTCGGAATGCCGCCCATATTATAATGGACGGTCGGCGTGACGGGCAGCGGCTGGCGGGTCAGATCGACACCGGCGAAGATCTTGCCGGTCTCGGTGATGCCGGGCAGGCGTTCGGCCAGGACCTTGGGGTCGATATGGTCGAGATGGAGGTAGATATGATCCCCCTCCTTGCCGACGCCGCGCCCTTCGCGGATTTCCATCGCCATCGAACGCGACACGACGTCGCGGCTGGCGAGATCCTTGGCCGACGGCGCGTAACGCTCCATGAAGCGCTCGCCCTCGGAGTTGGTCAGGTAGCCGCCTTCACCGCGCGCGCCCTCGGTGATGAGGACGCCGGCACCATAGATGCCGGTCGGGTGGAACTGGACGAACTCCATGTCCTGGAGCGGCAGGCCCGCACGCAGCACCATGCCGCCGCCGTCACCCGTGCAGGTGTGCGCCGAGGTGGCGGAGAAATAGCAGCGGCCATAACCGCCGGTCGCCAGCACGACGTTATGCGCGCGGAACCGGTGGATCGAGCCGTCTTCCATGCACAGCGCGATCACGCCGCGGCAATTGCCCTGATCGTCCATGATCAGGTCGAGCGCGAAATACTCGATGAAGAAGTCCGCGTCATACTTCAGCGACTGCTGGTACAGCGCGTGCAGCATGGCGTGACCGGTACGGTCGGCGGCGGCGCAGGTGCGCTGCGCAGGCGGACCCTCGCCCATATTCTGCATCATGCCGCCGAACGGGCGCTGATAGATCTTGCCCTCTTCGGTGCGGCTGAACGGCACGCCCGCGTGCTCCAGCTCGTACACGGCGGCAGGCGCCTCGCGGCACAGATATTCGATCGCGTCCTGGTCGCCCAGCCAGTCCGACCCCTTGACGGTGTCGTACATGTGCCAGGTCCAGTGGTCCGGACCCATATTGCCGAGCGACGCGGCAATGCCGCCCTGGGCGGCGACGGTGTGGCTGCGCGTCGGGAACACCTTGGTGATGCAGGCGGTCTTCAGACCGGCCTCGGCGATACCCATGGTCGCGCGCAGGCCCGAGCCGCCCGCACCCACGACGACGGCGTCATAGGTATGGTCGATGATCTTGTAGGCGGCAGCAGACATTATGCAGCGGCTCCAAAGGCGATCTTGAGGATCGAGAAGATGGCGATGGCGGCGATCGTGAAGACGAACAGGTTCATGACGACGAGCAGCGCGACCCGGTTCTGGTCCTGCTCATAATCCTCGATCACGACCTGAAGGCCCAGGCGCATGTGATAGAAGATCGACGCGACCAGCATCGCCATCGGAATGGCCGCCCAGGGATTGGTCAGCCACAGATGCATCGCGGCGTAATCGAACGAGGGCTGGCGCAGGATCGAGATCAGCAGCCACACGACCAGCAGGAAGTTCGACCCCGCCGTCAGGCGCTGGTTGAGCCAATGATGGGTGCCCGACTTGGCCGAGCCCAGGCCGCGCACGCGGCCGATTGCGGTTCCCGAACGCATCACTTGATCCCCAGATAGAGCCAGAAGGCCACCGTCATCAAGACCGCGAAGATCATGGTGGCCTGCGCCTGCAGCTTGTTCGACTTCAACTCGAAGCCCGCGCCCACGTCCATGAACAGGTGGCGGATGCCGTTGGCCATGTGCTGGAACAGGCAGGCGGTCAGGCCGATGCCGACCACATAGCCGATGATGTTCAGCCCGCCCGACTGGACGGTGAAGACGTCGCGGAACGTCGCATAGCTTTCGGGACCCGCGGCGACCGCCGCCAGGAACCAGACGAGAAGCGCCGCGCCCACGGTCGCCATGCCCGTGCCGGTGGCACGATGCAGGATGGAGACCAGCATGTTGGGACCCCATTTCCAGATCTGGAGGTGCGGGGAGAGCGGGCGTGCGGTGTTGCGGGCGGCCAAGGGCAGATCCTCGAACAGTCTAAAGTCGGGCTGGTTTGCGGATACGCCTATGGTGAAGACGCCGACAGGATGCAAGTCGCGAGGCGAGATTCGCGGTCTCGGCCGGCCATGGCGGCATGGCCCGTCCGGCGGCTAACCCGCCTTTAACGCTTTTTGCGCCAGAATCAGCGGCATCACGTTCCGATTGCCTGAACGCGGGAGCCGCTATGCCCGAACGGGAAAATATTGTTGCCGAGACCGATCTTCCTCCGCCGACGGAGATTACGGCAGGGATCGATCTTGACGCGCGGGTTCGCGCCTTCGACGGGGGCGACGGCGCGCTGACCCGCCTGGCCGCCGATCTCTGGCCCGCCATCGAGTCGCGCGCCGATGAGGTGATCGAGGCCTATTGGAATCACTGGCGCCGCGCCAATCCCGGTGCGCCCGACTGGACCAAGATGGACCGCGAGCGGCAGCTGACGGCCGGGCGCGCCTATCTGCGCAACCGCTTCTGCCATTTGTCGGGGCGCGACTGGGTCGAGTCGCTGGGGCGTTCGGTCGCGTCCGCCTATGCCGCCGGGGTGCCGCCGATGGATGTGCTGGCCATGTCCTGCGCCAGCGACCGGGCGGCGCTGAAGGTGTTGCAGGAATCGGTGCCGCCCGACGATCCGCGTCGCGGGGTGATGATCGACACGCTGCTGCGCCTGTTCGGCATGGAGACCGAGCTGACCGTCGAGCTGTTCGCGGGCTTTCGCGAATGGAGTGCAGAGCGCGAGCGCGAACGGCTGGCGGGCGACTTCCGCAACGGCATCTCGTTGGTGGTCGAGAATGCCAGCGTCGAGGGCCGCGATCTGCGGCGTCAGGCGCAGGAAGCCTCGTTGTCGACGCGCGGGATGCTGGGCAAGTCGAGCGAAGTCGCCGCCGCCGCCGAACAGTCGGCCGTCGCGATGCGCGAGGCGGCACAGACCGCCGCGGGGCTGATCCGCGCGATCGAGGATGCCCGCACCGAGGTCGACCAGGCCGCCGATGTCGCCAACCGCGCCGCCGATCAGGCAGGGCAGGCGGTCGGCATGTCGGAGATGCTGTCCGACCATGCCAAGTCGATCGAATCGATCCTGGGCCTGATCCGCGACATCGCCGGGCAGACGAACCTGCTGGCGCTCAACGCCACCATCGAGGCGGCGCGCGCGGGCGATGCGGGCCGGGGCTTTGCGGTCGTCGCGCAGGAGGTGAAGAGCCTCGCCAGCCAGACCGCGCGCGCCACCGACGATATCGCGACCAAGATCGCCGCCATCCAGGCCGCGACCCGCTCGACGGTCGAGACCAATGCCTCGATCAAGGCGACGGTCCATGAGGTTCAGGTGTCGGCCGAGCGGATCCGCCATGCGATGGAGGCGCAGGCCCAGACCGTCACCGCAATCACCGCCGCGGTCGACGAAACCGCGCTGGCCGCCGACTCCATGTCGCACACCATCGCCGCGATCCGCCAGGATACCGAGCATGTCGCGCAGGAGATCGATCGGGTCGGGCGCGGCTTCGACCATCTCGACACGCAGCTGGGCGACCTGAAGACCAGCGCCAGCCAGTTCGTCGCGCGAGTCGCGGCCTGACACCAGATCCTCCCCGTGCCGGGGAGGATCGATCCCGCCGGTTGACGCATCGTCCCCCGCCCGGCACGGCGGAGGCATGACGACGATATTGGTAACGGGCAGCAGCCGAGGCATCGGCGCGGCCATCGCATCGAGCCTGGGCGACCTGCCGGACACGCGGGTCCTGGGCCATGCCACGCGCAGCGGCCCCGGCGCGAATCTGGCCGCCGACCTTTCCGATCCCGATGCGCCCGCCCGGCTCTGGGCCGAGGCACTGGATCAGGCGGGCGGCGCGATCGACGTCCTCGTCAATAATGCCGGTATCTTCGAGGCGAGTCCGCTGGACGCCGACGACTGGTCGGACAGCTGGGCGCGGACCATGCAGATCAACCTGACCGCGTCGACCGAACTCTGCCGTCTCGCCGTGCTGCACTGGCAGGAGCGGGGCGTCGGCGGCCGCATCGTCAACATCGCCAGCCGCGCCGCCTATCGCGGCGACTCGCCCGCGCACTGGCATTATGCCGCGTCCAAGGGCGGCATGGTCGCGATGACCAAGACCATCGCGCGCGGCTATGCGGCGCAGGGCATCCTCGCCTTCGCCGTCTGCCCCGGCTTCACCATGACCGGCATGGCCGACGACTATCTGGCCAGCCGGGGCGGGGACACGCTGCTCGCCGACATTCCGCTGGGCCGCGTCGCCTCGCCCGAGGAGGTCGCCGCGACCGTCCGGTTCCTGTGCACCGATGCGCCGCCCTCGATGACCGGCGCGGTCCTCGACGTGAATGGAGCCAGCTATGTCCGCTGACAGCTGGAAGCTGACCCTGCCGTGCACCCGGGACGAGGCGGAGGCGATCGATGCCGCCGACGACCTGGCGATCGAGGCGGTGATCATGACCACCGAGGAAATCGAGGACGACCGCGAGCATTGGCGGCTCGACGCCTATTTCGAGGCCGAGCCCGATGCTACCACCATCGAAGCGATCCGCGCGCTGGTGCCGAGCGCGGGCGACCATCCCGCCATGGTCGAGCATGTGCCCGCGCAGGACTGGGTGACGATCAGCCAGGCGGGGCTGGAGCCGCTCTCGGTCGGGCGTTTCTTCGTCCACACCGGCGACGAGGCGGTGCCGGAGGGCTTGCGCGGTTTCCATATCCCGGCGGGGCGCGCGTTCGGGACGGGGCATCACGAGACGACCAGCGGCTGCCTCGCCATGCTCGATGCGATGGCTTCGGGAACGGTGACGAACGCCATCGATGTCGGCACCGGCACCGGCCTGCTCGCTTTCGCCGCGCGGCATCTCTGGCCCGAGGCGAAGGTCGTTGCGACCGATATCGATCCGATCGCGATCGACGTCACCGCCGAGAATGCGGCGATCAACGGCGTGGACGGCGTCGAACTGATCGTCGCCGATGGTGCGCTCGCCGATCCGATCATGGCGGCGGCGCCCTATGATCTGGTCATCGCCAATATCCTGGCGGGGCCGCTGATCTCGATGGCGCCGGAACTGGCGGCGATTGCGGGGCCGGAGGCGACTTTGGTGCTGGCGGGCCTGCTGGAGACGCAGCGCGCCGATGTTGTCGCGGCCTATGAAGCCTGCGGCTGCACGCTGGAGACGGTCGACCGGCGCGGCGACTGGAGCGTGTTGCGGCTGCGCGCGGGGCGCGAGCGGTTCGTGCCGAACGCGCCGTTCGATCCCAAGGGGCGGGATGGTTGGGCACTGGATATATAGCCTTATCTACTCCCCTCCCGTAAGCGAGTTTCAGGTCGGTCATGCCCCCGGCATGACCTAAACGATGCGGGGCATCGTTTACCTGAAACTGGGCTGGGGGAGGGCAGGGCCACCAGCGATGGTCTCGGTGAGACTCCCAACCCTCCCCCCAACCCCCTCCCGCTTGCGGGAGGGGGAGCTTAGTTCACCCACCTTCCCCTTACGAAAACGGAAATCCCCGCGATTGCCATCCCCCACGCCACTCGGGCATAAGCTCGGGCAAAGACGTAAGGAGAGGTCATGGCATCGACGATGGTCGAACTGGAACGCCGCCGCGCGGCCGCGCGCGCCGGTGGTGGCGAGAAGCGCGTCGCGGCGCAGCACGCCAAGGGCAAGCTGACCGCGCGCGAGCGGCTTGACGTGCTGCTCGACGAGGACAGCTTCGAGGAACTCGACATGTTCGTCGAGCATAACTGCACCGACTTCGGCATGACCGAACAGGTCATCCCCGGCGATGGCGTGGTGACGGGTTCGGGCACGATCAACGGGCGGCTGGTCTTCGTCTTCAGCCAGGACTTCACCGTCTTCGGCGGCTCGCTGTCCGAACGCCATGCGCAGAAGATCTGCAAGATCATGGATATGGCGATGAAGGTCGGGGCGCCGGTCATCGGCCTGAACGACAGCGGCGGCGCGCGCATCCAGGAGGGCGTGGCCAGCCTCGGCGGCTATGCCGAGGTGTTCCAGCGCAACGTGCTGGCCTCAGGCGTGGTGCCGCAACTCAGCCTCATCATGGGCCCGTGCGCTGGCGGCGCGGTGTATAGCCCGGCGATGACCGACTTCATCTTCATGGTGAAGGATTCGAGCTACATGTTCGTCACCGGCCCCGATGTGGTGAAGACGGTGACCAATGAGGTCGTCACCCAGGAGGCGTTGGGCGGCGCAGTCACGCATACGACGAAAACCGGCGTAGCCGACGTCGCGTTCGAGGACGATATCGAGGCGCTGCTGGCAGCGCGCGACTTCATCGACTTCCTGCCCGCCAACAACCGCGAAGGCGTACCCGAGCGGCCGACCGCCGACGCCTGGGACAGACAAGAGGAAAGCCTCGACACGCTGATCCCGGCCAGCGCCAACCAGCCCTATGACATGCACGAGCTGCTGTCGAAGGTCGTCGACGAGGGCGATTTCTTCGAGGTGCAGCCCGCCCACGGCGCCAACATCATCACCGGCTTCGGCCGGATCGAGGGGCGGACGGTCGGCTTCGTCGCCAACCAGCCGATGGTGCTGGCGGGCGTGCTCGACATCAATGCCAGCCGCAAGGCGGCGCGCTTCGTGCGCTTCTGCGACGCGTTCGAGATCCCGATCGTGACCTTTGTCGACGTGCCCGGCTTCCTGCCCGGTACGAGCCAAGAGCATAACGGCATCATCAAGCATGGCGCCAAACTGCTCTTCGCCTATGCCGAGGCGACGGTGCCGAAGATCACGGTCATCACGCGTAAGGCCTATGGCGGCGCGTACGACGTGATGGCGTCCAAGCATCTGCGCGGCGACCTCAACTATGCCTGGCCGACCGCCGAGATCGCGGTGATGGGCGCGAAGGGCGCGGTCGAGATCATCTTCCGGGGCAAGACGCCCGAGGAGATCGCCGAGCGGACGGCCGAATATGAGGCCCGCTTCGCCAACCCGTTCGTGGCGGCCAGCAAGGGCTTTGTCGACGAGGTGATCCAGCCGCATTCCACCCGCCGCCGCATCGCGCTGGGCCTGCGCAAGCTGCGCAACAAGGACCTGGCGAACCCGTGGAAGAAGCATGACAACCTGCCGCTCTGAGAGGGGCGCGTGTGGGGAAACCCTCCCCCATCCCCTCCCGCCAGCGGGAGGGGAGAAGCTCTGGGCGAGAGCTGCCCCCAAACACGCCCCTCCCGCAAGCGGGAGGGGATGGGGGAGGGCTGGCGCTCTCGTCACGCAAACCGATCGGAGCCACGCATGACTCTCGGCCGCCTCAACCATATCGGCATCGCCACCCCTTCGATCGAAAAGACGGTCGAAACCTATCGCCACATCCTGGGTGCGGAAGCGATCGGCGAACCCTTCGACCTACCCCCGCAGGGCGTGCGGGTGTGCTTCATCGACGCGCCCAACACCCAGATCGAACTGATCCAGCCGCTCGACGAAACCTCCCCTATCGCCAACTTCCTCAAGAAGAATCCGGCGGGCGGGCAGCATCATCTCTGTTTCGAGGTCGCCGACATGGCCGCCGCTGTCGCTGAACTTCAGGCCAAGGGTGCCACGCTGCTGGGCCAGCCGCGCATCGGCGCGCATGGCACGCCCGTCGTCTTCCTCCACCCGCGCGACATGGGCGGGGTGCTGGTCGAGCTGATGGAAGCACCGGGGGAAGGCCATTGAGCGAGCCCGTGCTGCTGGCCGAGCGTCGGGGCGGCGTTCTGGTGCTGACGCTCAACCGCCCCGACCGCCTCAATGCCGCGCCGCCCGAATTGTTCGACCGGATCGGCGAGGCGCTGGCGGCGCGCGGCGATGCACGGGCCGTCCTGCTGACGGGGGCCGGCAAGGCCTTCTGCTCGGGGGCGGATATTTCGGGCGGCGATGTCGGTCCGGAGACGGTGCACCGCGCGCTGGTCGATCACTTCAACCCGCTGTTCCTGACGCTCGCCGACCTGCCGATCCCCGTGGTCAGCGCGGTGCGCGGGGCGGCGGCGGGGATCGGGTGCAGCCTGGCGCTGGCGGCCGATTTCTGCGTGGCGAGCGAGACTGCCTATTTTCTCCACGCCTTCGTCAATATCGGCATGGTGCCCGATGGCGGGGCGAGCTGGCTGCTGCCGCGCCTGATCGGTCGCGCGCGGGCGGCCGAGATGATGATGCTGGGCGAGCGGGTCGGTGCGGTCAGGGCGCTCGACTGGGGCATGATCCATAAGGTCGCCGCCGACGACAGGCTCGATGCGGAAGCCTTTGCCTTGGCCGAGCGACTGGCGGCCGGGCCGAGCGTCGCGCTGGGGCTGATGCGCCGCGCGCTCCATGCCGGGTTCGACAGCGACTATGCCACCGCGCTGGCCCGCGAAGCCGAGGATCAGCGCAGCGCGCGTGCCACGCAGGACGGCGAGGAAGGCGGCCGGGCCTTTTTCGAAAAGCGCCCGCCGCGTTTCCTGGGGCGGTAGGATGCCGCCCCTTGCGCGCGCACGATGATTTCGCTCTAGTGAAACAAAATAAGAGTGGATGAGGAGTGGCCGATGGCCGAACGCCCTGAGCTGTCCGACTGGGAAGCCCTTGCCGCGCGCGAGGTGAAGGGTCGCGACCTGTCGTGGCAGACGCCCGAAGGGATCACGGTCAAGCCGCTCTACACCGCCGAGGATGTGAAGACCGACCCCGGCCTGCCGGGCTTTGCGCCGTTCACGCGCGGCGTGCGCGCCAGCATGTATGCGGGGCGCCCCTGGACGATCCGGCAATATGCGGGCTTTTCTACCGCCGAGGAGTCGAACGCCTTTTACCGCCGCAACCTGGCGGCGGGGCAGAAGGGGTTGTCGGTCGCCTTCGATCTGGCGACGCACCGGGGTTATGACAGCGACCATCCGCGCGTGACGGGCGATGTCGGCAAGGCGGGCGTCGCGATCGACACGGTCGAGGATATGAAAATCCTGTTCGACGGCATTCCGCTCGATGCCATGTCGGTCTCGATGACGATGAACGGCGCGGTGATCCCGGTGCTGGCCTTCTTCATCGTCGCGGCCGAGGAACAGGGGGTTCACCGCTCCAAGCTGGAAGGGACCATCCAGAACGACATCCTCAAGGAGTTCATGGTCCGCAACACCTATATCTATCCGCCCGAACCGAGCATGCGGATCATCTCGGACATCTTTGCCTATACCTCGGTCGAGATGCCCAAGTTCAACAGCATCTCGATCTCGGGCTATCACATGCAGGAGGCCGGGGCGACGCAGCTCCAGGAACTGGCCTTCACCATCGCCGACGGCATGGAATATGTGAAATATGGCGTGGCATCGGGCCTCGACATCGACAAATTCGCCGGGCGCCTGTCCTTCTTCTTTGCCATCGGCATGAACTTCTTCATGGAGGTCGCCAAGCTGCGTGCCGCCCGCGTGCTGTGGCACCGGGCGATGACGCAACTGGGGGCGAAGGACGAGCGCTCCAAGATGCTGCGCACCCATTGCCAGACGTCGGGCGTGTCGCTGACCGAGCAGGACCCGTATAACAACGTCATCCGCACTACCATCGAGGCGATGGCGGCGATGCTGGGGGGCACGCAGAGCCTGCACACCAACGCGCTGGACGAGGCCATCGCGCTGCCCACCGACTTCTCCGCCCGGATCGCGCGCAACACACAGATCGTGCTGCAGGAAGAGACGGGGATGACGAAGGTCGTCGATCCCTTGGGCGGCAGTTACTATGTCGAGAGCCTGACTCAGAGCCTGGTCGACGGTGCGTGGGCGCTGATCGAGCGGATCGAGGCCGAAGGCGGCATGGCCAAGGCGGTCGCTTCGGGCTGGCCCAAGGCGATGATCGAGGAAGCGTCCGCAGCGCGTGCGGCCAAGGTCGACCGGGGCGAGGATGTCATCGTCGGGGTGAACACATACCGGCTGGCCGACGAGGCACCGGTCGAGATCCTCGATATCGACAACCACGCGGTGCGCGCGGGTCAGGTGGCGCGGATCGCAGCGGTGAAGGCCGCGCGCGACGAAGCGGCGGCCCAAGCGGCACTCGATGCCCTGCGCCAAGCCGCCCAAAATCCTCCCCAAGCTCGTCTTGGGGAGGGGGACCATCCGAAGGATGGTGGAGGGGCCGGGGCTGACGGTGCCCCTCCACCACGCCCTGCGGGCGCGGTCCCCCTCCCCGAGCAAGCTCAGGGAGGAATGGGGTCGAACCTCTTGGCGCTCGCCGTCGAGGCGGCGCGGGCGCGGGCGACCCTGGGCGAGATTTCCGCCGCGCTGGAGGATGCGTTCGGCCGCTATGGCACCCAGCCGACCCCGGTGTCGGGCATCTATGGCGGCGCTTACGGCGAGGATGAACGCTGGGCCCGCCTGCTGCGCGGCGTCGAGGCCGTGGAGCGTCGCCTCGGCCGCAAGCCGCGCCTGTTCGTCGCCAAGATGGGCCAGGACGGGCATGACCGGGGCGCGAACCTCGTCTCCTCGATGTTCGGCGATCTGGGGTTCGAGGTGGTGGCGGGTGCGCTGTTCCAGACGCCGGAGGAAGCCGCGCAAGTGGCACTGACCCGCGATGTCGACGTCGTCGGCGCCTCCAGCCTGGCGGCGGGGCACAAGACGCTGATCCCCGAACTCATCGGCCACCTTCGCGACGCAGGCCGCGCCGATATCAAGGTCATCGCGGGTGGCGTTATTCCCGCGCAGGACTATCAGGCGCTCTACGATGCCGGGGTGCAGGCGATATTCGGCCCCGGCACCAATCTTGTGAAGGCGGCCGAGGATGTGCTGAGGCTGCTGGGCCATAACATGCCGCCCGAGACGGGCGAATGACAGGACATGACGGAATGACGACGACCACCGCGCTTCGCCCCGAGGCGGCCTTGCGCACTGACTGGACCCGCGCCGAGATCGCCGCGCTGTTCGACCTGCCCTTCCCCGAGCTGCTGTTCCGTGCAGCCGAAGTGCACCGCGCGCATCATGCGGCGGACGAGGTGCAGCTGTGCACGCTTCTCTCGATCAAGACCGGCGGCTGCCCCGAGGATTGCGGTTACTGCTCGCAAAGCGCCTCGGCGGAGAGCGACGTAAAGGCCGAAAAGCTGATGGACGTGCAGGCGGTGCTGGCGGCGGCGGCCGAGGCCAAGGCGGCGGGCTCGCAGCGTTTCTGCATGGGCGCGGCATGGCGCAGCCCCAAGGAGCGCGACATGGACAAGGTCGTCGCCATGGTCGAGGGCGTGAAGGCCATGGGGCTGGAGACCTGCATGACGCTGGGCATGCTCGATGCGCCCCAGGCGCAGCGGCTGGCCGAGGCGGGGCTCGACTATTACAACCATAACATCGATACTTCGCCGGAAAACTACGCCAACGTCATCACCACGCGCTGCTTCGAGGACCGGCTGGCGACGCTGTCCAACGTGCGCGAGGCGGGGATTTCGGTGTGCTGCGGCGGCATCGTCGGCATGGGCGAGACGCGCGGCGACCGGGTCGGCTTCGTCCATGCGCTCGCCACCCTGCCGCGCCATCCGGAAAGCGTGCCGGTCAATGCGCTGGTCCCGGTCAAGGGCACGGTGCTGGGCGATATGCTCGCCGATACGCCGCTGGCACGGATCGACGATATCGAGTTCGTCCGCACCGTCGCGGTCGCGCGCATCACCATGCCGATGAGCATGGTCCGCCTGTCGGCGGGGCGCGAGAGCATGTCGGCGGCCACCCAGGCTTTGTGCTTCATGGCGGGGGCGAACTCGATCTTCACCGGCGACAAGCTGCTGACCGCGGGCAATGCGGGCGACGATGCCGATGCCGCGCTGTTCGCCAGGCTGGGCCTGAAGCCGATGGAAGGTGCCGAGCCGATGCGGGTGGCGGCGGAGTGACATTTCCACCGCCCTGTTCCCCGGCGAAGGCCGGGGCCCAGTGGCGGTGAACCACCGATGGCGCGCCACCGGCCACGTATTTCGACACGGACCAACGACATAAAAGGAGAGGTATCCCCGTGTTCCAGAAAATCCTGATCGCCAATCGCGGGGAAATCGCGTGCCGGGTGATCCGCACGGCCCGCGCAATGGGCATCGCCACCGTCGCCGTCTATTCCGACGCCGATGCCGGCGCGCCGCATGTCCGGCTCGCCGACGAGTCGGTACGCCTCGGCCCCGCGCCCGCCGCCGAGAGCTATCTCAAGGCCGAACTGATTCTTGCCGCCGCCAAGGCGACCGGCGCGGATGCGATCCACCCCGGCTATGGTTTCCTGTCCGAGCGCGAGAGCTTTGCAAAGGCCTGTGCCGAGGCGGGCGTCGTGTTCATCGGCCCGCCGCCGAACGCCATCGCCGCGATGGGCGACAAGATCGAATCGAAAAAGCTCGCCAAGGCGGCGGGCGTCAATGTCGTCCCCGGCTATCTGGGTGAGATCGCCGATACCGAGGAGGCGGTGCGCATCGCGACCGACATCGGTTTCCCTGTGATGATGAAGGCGTCCGCCGGTGGCGGCGGCAAGGGCATGCGCCTGGCCTGGTCCGAGGCGGATGTCCGCGAAGGCTTCGAGGCGACCAAGCGCGAAGGCCTCGCCAGCTTCGGCGACGACCGCGTCTTCATCGAGAAGTTCATCGAGAGCCCCCGCCATATCGAGATCCAGGTGCTGGGCGACCAACATGGCAACATCGTCTATCTCGGCGAGCGCGAATGCTCGGTCCAGCGCCGCCACCAGAAGGTGGTCGAGGAAGCCCCGTCGCCCTTCGTCACGCCCGAGATGCGCCGCGCCATGGGCGAGCAGGCGGTCGCCCTGGCGCGGGCGGTCGGCTATTATTCGGCGGGCACCGTCGAGCTGATCGTGTCGGGGGCGGATACTACGGGTAAGAGCTTCTACTTCCTCGAGATGAACACCCGGCTCCAGGTCGAGCATCCCGTGACCGAAGAGATCACCGGCCTCGATCTGGTCGAACAGATGATCCGCGTCGCCGCCGGAGAGCCGCTGGCGTTCGGCCAGGACGATGTGACGCTGACCGGCTGGGCGATCGAGAACCGCGTCTATGCCGAGGACCCCTATCGCGGCTTTCTGCCCTCGACCGGGCGGCTGGTCCGTTACAACCCGCCCGCCGAGCAGGCCGATGACGACGTGCGGGTGCGCGTCGACGACGGCGTCGCCGAGGGCGGCGAGGTCAGCATGTTCTACGACCCGATGATCGCCAAGCTGGTCACCTGGGCACCCACCCGCGAAGCCGCGATCGACGCCCAGATCGCCGCGCTCGACGCGTTCGAGATCGTCGGGCCGGGGACGAACATCGACTTCGTCTCCGCGCTGATGCAGCATCCGCGTTTCCGCTCCGGCGCGCTGTCCACCGGCTTCATCGCCGAGGAATATCCCGAAGGCTTCCAGGGCGCGCCCGCCTCCGCCGAACTGACCCGGACGCTGGCCGCCGTCGCCGCCTTCGCCGCCACCGCCGAGGCCGACCGCGCCCGCCGCATCGACGGCCAGCTCGGTCACCGGCTGCAACCGCCCGCCGACTGGACGGTGCGGATCGGGGGAGCGGACCATGCGGTCAACGTCTCGACCGACGGGATCGGCGTCGACGGCGCCGAGCTGGACCTCGCCATCGCCTACACCCCCGGCGACCGGATGATCGCGGTCGAGGACGAGGCCGGCGAGGCCCTCCACGTCCGCATCGCCAAGACCCGCACCGGCTTCCGCCTGACCACCCGCGGGGCCAGCCACACGGTCCGCGTCCTCCCCGCCCGCGCCGCCCCCTACGCCCAGCACCTCATCGAAAAGGTGCCGCCCGACCTGTCGAAATTCCTCATCGCCCCCATGCCAGGCCTCCTCGTCCGGCTCGACGTTGCCGAGGGCGACCAGGTCGAGGCCGGCCAGCCGCTCGCCGTCGTCGAGGCGATGAAGATGGAAAACATCCTGCGCGCCGCCAAGTCCGGCACCGTCAAGACCATCGCCGCTAAAACCGGCGATAGCCTGGCCGTCGATGCGGTGATTTTGGAGCTGGAGTAAGCCGACACACCCTCACCCTTCCGGCGCTTTGCGCCTCCCTCCCTCTCCCGGCGGGAGAGGGCAGGGGGCCCGCCCGCGATAGCGGGTGGGAAGGGTGAGGGCGGATTATTCGGCCGGTCGCTGGACAAGCGCCAAGATGCGCTCCGCCTCCGTCAGATGCAGGCGTTCGACCATTTGCCCGTCCAGCCGGATCGCGCCCAGCGCCGCTTGCTCGGCATCGGCGAAGGCCTCCACCACCCTCCGCGCCCAGGCGATCTCGGCCGCGTCCGGGCCGAAGCCCGTATTCGCCGCGGCAATCTGGTTGGGATGGATCAGCGTCTTGCCGTCGAAGCCCAGACGCCGCCCTTCGGCACATTCCGCAGCCAGCCGATCGGGTGCGTCAAGGGCGTTGCATACGCCGTCCAGGGCGATCAGCCCGGCGCTCCGGGCGGCGACGACGATCTGGACGCGCAAGGGCAGCAACGCCTCGGGTGCGGGGGGTGAGGGCAGGCGCATCTCCTTCGCCAGATCGTTCGTCCCCGCGATCAGGGCGGTCAGCCCCAGCTCCCTCGCCGCCTGTGCGATCGCGCCCAATGACAGGATTCCGCGACACGTCTCGATCATCGCCCAGAGCGGCACGTCCTGCCCCAGCGCCGCCCGTGCGGCGGCCAGCGTCGCGACATCGTCGACCTTGGGGATCAGCACCGCCGCCGGACACGCCTCTGCCAGCGCGGCGAGGTCTTCGGCCGCATGGGGGCTGTCGAACCCGTTCGTCCGCACGACCAACACCCGCTCGCCAAAGCCCTCCTCGCGCACCGCCGCCACCGCCGCGTCGCGCGCCCCGGCCTTAGCGTCGGGGGCGACCGCGTCCTCCAGGTCGAGGATCACCGCATCGCTGTCGAGCATACGCGCCTTTGCGATGGCGCGGGGGTTGGAGGCGGGGAGGAACAGGGCGCTGCGCAGGGTCATCGTGGGAACATAGCGGCGTCATGCCTCTGGTAAAATGGTGCGGTCGCGCCATAATCGAAACCTCGAAGGGGGGATGATATGACCGCGACGCTGTTGCTGCTGGGGCTGACGATCACGCTTCATGTCTGGCCGAATCTGCCCATCAGCCGCTGGCTGGCGGCCATGCTGGTCGAGGCCCCCGCGCGGCTGCTCGGCCGGGTCCGGCCGGGGCATTGGGCGATGATGGCGCTGGGGATCGCGCTGCTGGGCCTCGCCATCTGGTTCGAGATTGACGAGATTCGCATGCTGGTCGCGGCGGCCGCGCCGATGGGCGATCTGGTGATGCTCGCCTCGGCGATCGAATGGGGCGGGGTGGCCGAACTGGTCATGGCGGCGGTGCTGTCCTCCTCGATGCTGGCGCGCTGGCCTGTTTTCGGCCGCTGGGCCGGGCGGATGTCCGCGAGCCGGACCGCTCGCCCGCGCCGGGTGGAGCGGCCCGCCAATGACAGCGACGACGGCGAGGGGCGAAGACTCGCCGCCTGATCCCTTTGCGGGGGCGGAACGAAAGCAGGAGGCCGCCGTTCACCTGGTGAATGTTCCGCGACCCGCGCCTCGCCAAAATTCCCGCGCGTTTTGCGTGCCTTGGGTCGTGCGTCGTCCTTTCCGCCTGCGAGCCGGGCATCCTGGACCCCGCCGGACCGATCGCGGCGGGCGAGCGCAGCATCTTCTTCAACTCGCTGGCGGTGATGCTGGCCATCGTGGTGCCGGTCATCATCCTGGCCTTCGCCTTTGGTTGGTGGTTCCGGGCGGGTAACACCCGCGCCAAGCATCTGCCCGAATGGGCTTATTCGGGGCGACTGGAGCTGCTGGTCTGGTCGATTCCCGCGCTGGCGATCATGTTTTTGGGCGGCATCGCCTGGATCGGCAGCCATGACCTCGATCCGCCCAAGCCCATCGCGTCCAAGGCCAGGACGATGACCGTCGAGGTCGTCGCGACCGACTGGAAATGGCTGTTCCTCTATCCCGAACAGGGGATTGCGACGATCAACCGGCTGGTCGTGCCGGTCGGCACGCCGGTCAAGTTCCGCATCACCTCGGCAGGCGTGATGAACAGCTTCTTCGTGCCGCAGCTGGGCAGCCAGATCTACGCCATGTCGGGCATGGACTCGACGCTCCACCTGCGCGCCGACAAGGCCGGGCGCTATCGCGGGCTGTCGGCGCATTATAGCGGGGAAGGCTTTGCCGATATGGATTTCTTCGTCGACGCGGTGCCGCAAGCGAGCTTCGATCGCTTCGTCGCGACCGCGCAGGGAGGACAGGGCAAGACGCTCGACTGGAGCGAGTTCGTCGCGATGGCGCATCCCAGTCGCAATGTCCGCCCCGCCAGCTATCCCCGGATCCAGCCCGGCCTCTACGACCAGATCGTCATGAAGAACGGCGCACCCGAGGGTGAGAAAGCCAAGGACGGACGCGAGCAATGAGTCTCACGGGCAAGCTCGGCTGGGATTCGATCCCGTTCCACGAACCGCTGCCCCTGGTGTCGGCGGGCGTCATCGGGCTGGTCCTGCTGGGCGTCTTCATCTGGGTGTGGCGACGCGGGCATCTGCCCTACATTTGGAGCGAATGGATCACGAGCGTCGACCATAAGCGGATCGGCGTCATGTATTGTCTGCTGGCGGGCGTCATGCTGCTGCGCGGCTTTTCGGACGCGCTGCTGATGCGGTCGCAACAGGCGATCGCCTATGGCAATGAAGGCTATCTGCCGCCCGACCATTACGACCAGATCTTCTCGGCGCATGGCACGATCATGATCTTCTTCGTGGCGATGCCGTTCATGATCGGGCTGATGAACTTCGTCGTGCCGTTGCAACTCGGCGTGCGCGACGTGGCCTTCCCTACGCTCAATTCGGTCAGCTTCTGGCTGACCGCCAGCGGCGCGCTGCTCATCAATATGAGCCTGGTCATCGGCGAGTTCGCCAAGACCGGCTGGCTGGTCTATCCGCCGCTGTCGGAGTTGCGCTTCTCCCCCGGCGTCGGCGTCGATTATTATCTCTGGGCGCTCCAGATATCGGGGATGGGGACGCTGCTGTCGGGCGTGAACCTCGTCACCACCATATTGAAGATGCGCGCACCCGGCATGGGTTACAGCCGGATGCCGATGTTTACCTGGACCTCGCTAGCCTCCAACCTGCTGATCGTCGCGGCCTTTCCGGTGCTGACCGCCGTGCTCGGCATGCTGATCCTCGACCGTTATCTCGGCTTCCACTTCTTCACGCCGGAAGCGGGCGGCAACCAGATGATGTTCGTCAACCTCATCTGGGCCTGGGGCCACCCGGAAGTCTACATCCTCATCCTGCCCGCCTTCGGCGTGTTTTCCGAGATCATCTCGACCTTCTCGTCCAAGCCGCTCTTCGGCTATCGATCGATGGTCATCGCGACCATGGTGATCTGCATCTTGTCTTTCATGGTCTGGTTGCACCATTTCTTCACCATGGGGGCGGGGGCCGATGTGAACGGCTTTTTCGGCATCACGACGATGATCATCGCGGTGCCGACGGGGGTGAAGGTCTTCAACTGGCTGTTCACCATGTATGGCGGGCGCATCCGCTATACGTCGATGATGCTGTGGTCGATCGGGTTCATCGTGACCTTCGTGATCGGCGGCATGACCGGCGTGATGCTGGCGGTGCCCCCGGCCGATTTCGTGCTGCACAACTCGCTGTTCCTGGTCGCGCACTTCCATAACGTCATCATCGGCGGCGTGCTGTTCGGAGCCTTTGCGGGGTTCACCTTCTGGTTTCCCAAGATGTTCGGCTTCACGCTGGACGAGATCTGGGGCAAGCGCGCCTTTTGGCTGTGGATCAGCGGCTTCTACGTCGCCTTCATGCCGCTCTATGTCCTCGGCCTGATGGGCATGACGCGGCGGATGCAGCATTATGACGTGCCGGGCTGGCATCCCTGGCTGCTGGTCGCGGGCGTCGGCGCGCTGCTGATCGCCGCTGGCATCGCGTGCCAGATCATGATGCTCTACGTCTCGATCAAGACGCGGGCCGACCGGATCGACGAGAGCGGCGACCCGTGGGACGGGCGCACACTGGAGTGGATCACCACTTCGCCGCCGCCCGCCTTCAACTTCGCGGTGCTGCCCGATGTGAAGGGCGAGGAAGCCTATTGGGGCATCAAGGCGAAGGCGCGCGAGAACCGCGCCTTATCCGATCGCCCCGATTACGAACCGATCGAGATGCCGCGCAATTCGCCGACCGGGATCGTCGCGGCTTTCTTTGCCACGGCCATGGGCTTTGCGCTGATCTGGCATATCTGGTGGCTGGTCGTGCTGGGCTTCTTCGGCGCCTGGGGGACATTCATCGTCTTCGCATGGCGGGACAAGGCCGAGTATGAAATCCCGGTCGAGGAGGTCGAACGGCTGGACCAGGCCCGTCGCCGCAGCAAGGCGACGCTGCTCGACCTGCCCGAAGAGGCGCTGTCATGAGCGGGGCGGCGCGGACGCATGATCCCAACAAGCTGGGCCGTTCGGCCGAGCCGAACCCGGACGGTCCCGCGCCCAAGCGGGTCGTGGTGTCCTATGGCTTCTGGATTTTCCTGCTGTCGGACTTCATCCTGTTCGCCTGCTTCTTCGCCGGATATGCGGTGCTGAAGGATGCGACGGCGGGCGGTCCTTCGGGCAAGGACCTGTTCGAGCTGAAGCTGGTCGAGACGGAGACGGTGCTGCTGCTCCTGTCCAGCTTCGCCTGCGGGCTGGCGGGGATCGCCACGCTGGCGCGCGACATGCGCTGGTTCCAGATCGCGATGGCGGCGACCGGGCTGCTCGGTGCGGGCTTCCTGGCGCTGGAGACCTATGAGTTCCTCAATCTGATCGGCGAGGGGGCGGGGCCGGGGCGCAGTGCCTTCCTGTCGGCCTTTTTCGCGCTGGTCGGGTGCCATGGGCTGCACGTCCTGCTGGGGATGCTCTGGCTGACGACGATGATGGCGCAGGCCTGGGCCAAGGGGTTTCGCGAGGATATCCTGCGCCGCATCCTCTGCTTCAGCCTGTTCTGGCACGCGCTCGACATCATCTGGGTGGCGCTGTTCACCATGGTCTATCTGATGGGAGTGCGCGGATGAGCGAGCGGCCCGACGAGGAAATGGCCCGCGATGAAACCGCGCCGGGCGTGGAAAGCGAGAAGGACTCGGTCGTCGGCGGCATCCGCAGCTATGCGATCGGGCTGGTCGCCGCCGCGATCCTGACGGCGGCGTCCTTTGCGCTGGTGCAGTTCGATATCGTCTGGGGCCCCGCCGTACCCGCCGCGCTGGTCGCGCTGGCGATCGGGCAGATGGGGGTGCATCTGGTGTTCTTCCTCCACATCACGACCGGGCCGGACAACAGCAACAATGTGCTGGCACTGCTGTTCGGCATCCTGATCGTGGCGCTGGTGCTGCTGGGCTCGATCTGGATCATGGGGCATCTGAACCACAATCTGATGGGACCGATGGCGACGCCGTGAGCAAGGGTTAAGCCCCTCCCCTGAAGGGGAGGGGTTGGGGTGGGGACTATCCACTGGCCGTTCGCCTGTTGCGGGCGCCCCACCCCCGACCCCTCCCCTGAAGGGGAGGGGAGCAATGCGATACCGTCGCGTCTTAGCTTTCCAGCACTCGCCCCCTGATCGCGGAGACTCCGTGCCTGTGATCGAAGCGCAGGATCAGCTTTTCGTCGCCGATTGGCAGATGAAGCGCAAAGCCTTCGCCCTTGTCCCAATCCTCCGGCATCATTGGGCCACCGGATAGATTGCGCCACTCGCCCCCGGCTAGCCAGTCGGTCCAATCCAGAGGCATGTCCCGGCGAAAGGCGCTGAGCTGTGCAACGAAATCCTCCAGCGCCTCGTCGCGATCCTCCCAGTCGAGCCAGGTCGCCTCGTTATCCTGGGCATAGCCGTTGTTGTTGCCGTTCTGGCTGCGGCCGAACTCGTCGCCTGCGGTCAGCATCGGGGTGCCGCGCGACAGGAACAATGTGGCGAGCATCGCGCGTACCGAGCGGGTGCGGGCGCCGCGAATGGCGGGATCATCTGTCGCCCCTTCCTGCCCATGGTTCCACGACACCTCGTCGCCATGCCCGTCGCGATTGTCCTCGCCATTGGCGTGGTTGTGGCGCTGGGCATAGGCGGCCAGATCGGCGAGGGTGAAGCCGTCATGCGCCGCGACGAAATTGACCGAGCGGCTGGCGGCGCTGGCGAACACATCCGCCGAGCCTGCGATTCGCGTCGCCAGATCGCCCGCCCTACCGTCGCCGCGCCAGAAGCGGCGGACCTGATCGCGATATTTGTCGTTCCACTCCAGCCAGTGATCCGGGAAATTCCCGAGCTGATAGCCGCCGGGGCCGATATCCCAGGGTTCGGCGATCATGATGCGGGTCGACAGGATCGGATCGGCGGCGATCTCGGTGAAGATGGGCGCGCGGGCGTCGAAGCCCGATCCGCGCGCCAGTACCGGCGCCAGGTCGAAGCGGAAGCCGTCCACGCCCGCCCGCGCGAAATGGCGCAGGCTGTCGAGGATCATCGCGCGGACGCCGGGGCGGCTGGCGTCGAGCGTATTGCCGGTGCCTGCATCGTTGATGAGCGTGCCGTCCGTCGTCCGCGCATAGGCATCCGGGTCCAGCCCGCGAAAGGACAGGGTGCCGCCGTGGATGTCGCTCTCGCCCATATGGTTGAACACGAGGTCGAGGATGACGCCGATCCCGGCCTGCCGCAGCACCGCGGCAGTCGAGACCAGTTCGGCGACGCCGCCCGGCACCCGTTCCGGGCACAGCGCCATCGGCACCACCGGGTTGTAACCCCAGGCGTTGCGCAGGCCGAGCGGCGGCAGATGGCGCTCGTCTATCGCAGCGGTGATCGGCATGAGCTCCACCGCCGCGACGCCCAGCTTGCGCAGATGGTCCAGCACGGCGGGATGGGCGAGCGCCGCCAAGGTGCCGCGCTGTTCGGGCGGGATGGCGGGATGGCGCATGGTGAAACCACGCACATTGAGTTCGTAGATCAGCCCGCCCGGCCGGAACAGCGGCCGAGCGGGGGTGTCGGTCAGCGGTGTGACGACACGGGCGCGGGGGACGATGTCGGCGGTGTCTTCGCCATAGGCCGCCAGACGCGGCGACTGGATGAAGGGGCGGTCGAGTTCTAGCGCGTAAGGATCGACCAGCAGCTTGGCCGGGTCGAACCACAGGTTGCGGCCCGGGTCGTATTCCCCGTGCGCGCGGTAGCCATAGAGATGGTTCGTGCCCGGGGCCGTAGTGGTCCACACATCGCCGTCGCGGGTCATGGCGAGACGGCGTTCGTCTGCGCCGTCGAACAGACATAGCTCCACCCGCTCGGCGGTCGAGCGCACGGCGAAGCGGGTGCCGCCGGGGACGGGGGTGGCACCAAGGGGTAAGGCGAGCTGATTCGTCATGCCGACAGCATTGCAATTCCTCCCCAGGAAGGGGAGGTGGCATCGCGCTAGCGATGACGGAGGGGTGTCGCGCTATCGAGAGGGTGACACCCCTCCACCACGGCTTCGCCGCAATCCCCCTCCCCTTGCAGGGGAGGAATGATGTAGGATCAGGTCACCACATCGGGTTCGGTGCGGCCGGTATGCTGGGTGATCCCTGCAATCTCGTCCGCCGCCGCGATGATGTCGGCGAGCATCTCCGGCGTCTCGCGGTCGAGCTGATCGGCCGAATAACGCTCCAGATAGACGCGCAGGGTCGCGCCGCTGGTGCCGGTGCCCGACAGGCGGAATACGACGCGGCTGCCGCCCACGAACAACACGCGAATGCCCTGGTTGCGGCTGACCGACTGATCGGTGGGGTCGGTATAGGCGAAGTCGTCCGCCGCCTCGACCGTCAGCCCGGCGAACGTCTCGCCCGGCAGGGTGGCCAGCTTGGCGCGCAGATCGGCCATCAGCGCATCGGCGCGCTCGCTCTCGACGCCCTCATAGTCATGGCGCGCATAATAGTTACGGCCATAGGTCGCCCAGTGATCGCGCGCGATCTGGTCGACCGACTTGCCCGAGGCGGCAAGGATGTTGAGCCAGAGCAGCACCGCCCACAGCCCGTCCTTCTCGCGCACATGGTCCGAGCCGGTTCCTGCGCTCTCCTCGCCGCAGATCGTCGCCATGCCTGCGTCCAGCAGGTTGCCGAAGAACTTCCAGCCGGTCGGCGTCTCGTACGCCGGGATGCCCAGCTTCTCGGCCACGCGGTCGGCGGCGGCGCTGGTCGGCATCGAGCGGGCGATACCCTTCAGGCCACCGGCATAGGCGGGTGCCAGATGCGCGTTCGCCGCCAGCATCGCCAGGCTGTCCGACGGCGTGATGAAGCGCCCGCGCCCGATGATGAGGTTGCGATCGCCGTCACCGTCCGAAGCCGCACCGAAATCGGGTGCGTCGGGGGCCATCATCCGGTCGTACAATTGCCTGGCATGGACCAGATTGGGGTCGGGGTGATGGCCGCCGAAATCGGGAAGCGGGGTGCCGTTCTTCACCGTGCCGGGCGCGAAGCCCAGCCGGTTCTCCAGAATCTCGGTCGCGTACGGCCCGGTCACCGCGCTCATCGCGTCGAACGACATGGTAAAGCCGCCCTCGACCGCCTTTTGGATCGCGGCGAAGTCGAACAGGCTCTCCATCAGCGCGGCATAGTCGGCGACCGAGTCGATCACCTCGACCGTCATGTCGCCGACCGTCACCTCGCCCGGCGTATCCAGGTCGATGTCGTCGGCCTCGACGGTCAGCCAGCGGCTGATCGACTTGGTGTTGGCGTGGATCGCGTCGGTCACCTTTTCCGGCGCGGGGCCGCCGTTCGAGATGTTGTACTTGATGCCGAAATCTTCGTCCGGCCCGCCCGGATTGTGGCTGGCCGACAGGACCAGACCGCCCAGCGCCTTACGCTGGCGGATCACGTTGCTGGCCGCAGGCGTGGACAGGATGCCGCCCTGGCCGACCACGACGCGGGCAAAGCCGTTCGCCGCCGCCATGCGGATCGCGACCTGGATCACTTCGCGGTTCAGGAAGCGACCGTCGCCGCCGATCACCAGCGTCTGGCCGGTCTTTTCATCGCCCAGCGCGTCGAACGTCGACTGGATGAAATTCTCGGCATAGTTGCGCTGCTGAAAGACGCGAACCTTCTTGCGCAGGCCCGAGGTGCCCGGCTTCTGGTCGAGATAGGGCTCAGTCGCGACGGTCTTGATCATGGGTTCCCCAGCACGGATCGATAGAGTTCGGCATAGTGGCGGCCGCTATGGTGCCAGCTATAGTCGGCATTCATGCCATTGACCTGGATGGTCCGCCATTGGTCTTGGTCGGCATAGAGTCTCATTGTGCGACGCAGCACGGCAACAATATTGTCGGCGGTGACAGTATCGAACTGAAGCCCGGTCGCCACGCCCATGGCCAGCGCGGCCTCATTGGCGTCGATGATCGTATCGGCCAGCCCGCCCGTGCGCGCGACCACGGGAACGCAGCCATAGGCGAGCGCATAGAGCTGGGTCAGCCCGCACGGCTCGAATCGCGAGGGGATGACGATCGCATCGCATCCGCCCTGGAGAAGATGCGAGACCGGCTCGTCATAGCCGATGCGCACCGCGACGCGGCCCGGATGGCGAAGGGCCGCCGTGGCGAAGGCGATCTCCAGCGCCGGGTCGCCGGTGCCCAGTACGACCAGCCGTCCGCCCAGCGCCACCAGATCGTCGATCACCTCGACCAGCACGTCCATGCCCTTTTGCCAGGTCAGGCGGCTGATGACGGTGAAGATCGGGCTGTCATCCTCGTCCAGCCCGAACGCCTGTTCGACCGCGCGCTTGTTGGCGATGCGGTCGTCCAGCGTGTCGACGGTGAAGGGGGCGGGCAGGGCGGGGTCGGCCTTGGGACTCCAGATGGCGGGGTCGATGCCGTTGACGATGCCGCTGACGCATTCGGCGCGCGCGGCGATCAGGCCCTCTAGCCCCATGCCATACTGAACCCGGTGGATTTCCTCGGCATAGGTCGGGCTGACCGTGGTGATCGCATCCGCCGTCCGCAGGCCCGCCTTCAGATAGCCGATCTGGCCATAATATTCGACGCCATCGACGCTCCACGCCTCGGGGGGCAGGCCCAGATCGGGGAAGTGGTGCGCCGCGAACGAGCCCTGAAAGGCGATGTTATGGATGGTGACGATGCTCTTGGCGACTTTGCCGGGGCCGGGCGCATAGTGGAGAAAGGCGGGAGCGAGCGCCGCCTGCCAGTCATGCGCGTGGAGCAGGTCGAAATCGTACCCCGGCACAGCGCCCGAGGCGAGGTCCGCGCCCGCGCGCGCCAGCACCGCGAAGCGCCGCCAATTGTCGTGCCAGTCATTTCCGCCGGTATCGACATAGGGAAGCCCCTCACGCTCCCAAAGCTGCGGCGCCTCGATCACCAGCAGCCGGTGCGTGCCGATCATCGCCTCGCGCAGATATGCTTCGGTGCCGATGATGTGCGTCCAGTGATGGACGCGCGGGGCGTCCTCGCCGATCGCGCGCATCACCTTGGGGAAGCCGGGGATCAGCGTGGTGACGGCGATGTCGTGCGGCACCAGAGCCTCGGGCAGCGCGCCGACCACATCGGCGAGGCCGCCGGTCTTGATGAGCGGGAACGCCTCCGAGGCGACCGACAGGACGGAAAGGGTCATGGGGACTTTCAGTTGGCCAGACGGTCGATCATCGGCTGGGTGATCAGGCAGATGCCCTTGTCGGTGCGCCGGAACCGATGCGCGTCGAGCACCGGGTCTTCCCCGACCACCAGGCCATCGGGAATCCTGACGCCGCGATCGAGGATCACCCGCCGCAACTGGGCGCCCCGTCCGATCTGGCAGAAGGGCAGGACGACGGCCTCGTTGAGCGACGCATAGCTGTGCGTGCGCACGCCGGTCGACAGCAGCGAGCGGTTGATCGACGATCCCGACACGATGCAGTCGCCCGCGATCAGGCTGGCCACCGCCGATCCACGCCGTCCCTCGACATCATGGACGAACTTGGCGGGCGGGGTGATCTCGGCATAGGTCCAGAGCGGCCAGCTGCGGTCGTACAGATCGAGCTGCGGCACCACATCGGTCAGGTCCAGGCTGGCCTCCCAATAGGCGTCGACGGTGCCGACATCGCGCCAATATGCGCCGGGTTCGTCCTCCGAGCGGACGCAGCTGGCGGAAAAGCGGTGCGCCTGGGCTTTGCCATGCTCGACCAGATAGGGGATGATATCCTTGCCGAAGTCGCGGCTCGACCCCGGCGTCTCGGCATCGCGGCGCAGCTGCTCGAACAGGAAGGCGGTGCGGAAGACATAGATGCCCAGCGACGCCAGCGACACGCCCGGATTGCCGGGAATGGAGGGAGGGTCGGCGGGCTTCTCGACGAAATCGATGATACGGTCGGTCTCGTCGACATGCATCACGCCGAACGCACTCGCTTCCTCGCGCGAGACCTCCAGACAGGCGACGGTGACGTCGGCACCACTGTCGCAATGCTGCTGGAGCATCAGCTCATAGTCCATCTTGTAGACATGATCGCCCGCCAGGATGACCATGAATTCGGGCGCATAGCTTTCGATGATGTCGATATTCTGGAACACCGCGTCGGCCGTGCCCTCATACCATTGGAATTCGCTGATCCGCTGGCTGGCGGGCAGGATGTCGAAGCTCTCGTTGCGTTCGTCGCGCAGGAAGTTCCAGCCGCGCTGAAGGTGGCGGATCAGCGAGTGCGCCTTGTACTGGGTCGCCACGCCGATGCGGCGGATGCCCGAGTTGATCGCGTTGGATAAAGCAAAGTCGATGATCCGGGCCTTGCCGCCAAAATAGACGGCGGGCTTGGCACGGGTGTCGGTCAGTTCCATCAGGCGACTGCCACGGCCGCCCGCCAGCACATAGGCCATGGCATCGCGCGCCAGCGGTTGTCCGCGCCTCAGGTCCATCGTCCGTCTCCCGTCCCTTGTGTTCATGTCGCAACGCGCAGGCAAGGCGTTGGTATTCTTGTAAAAGCCTCGATCCAGATCAGCCGTCGAAGCGCAGCATGACGGTGGCCAGCGGCGGCAGCGTCACCCAGGCTGCGCCGTCACTGGCATCCACGCCGCCCATATTGCCAAGGCCCGAGCCCCAATATTGCGTCGCGTCGGAGTTCAGCACCTCGGTCCAGCGGCCGTCATGCGGCAGCGGCAGGCGATAGGGCGCTCGGGCGACCGGCGTCATGTTGGCGATGACCGCGACCGGCTTCTCACCCGGCGCCTTGCGCAGCCAGGCAAAGACTGATTGCGCACTGTCGTCGGCCACCAGCCATTCAAAGCCTTCGCGCTCGCAGTCGCGGGCATGAAGCGCAGGCGTGTCGCGATAGAGATGGTTCAGGTCGCGGACCAGCGAGCGGACGCCTTCATGGGCATGGCTGCACCGCAGATGCCAGTCGAGCGGACGGTCTTCCGACCATTCCTCGCGCTGGGCGAATTCCTGGCCCATGAACAACAGCTTCTTGCCGGGATAGGCCCACATGAAGGCGTAATAGGCGCGAAGATTGGCGAATTTCTGCCAGTCGTCGCCCGCCATCTTTGTCAGCAGGCTACCCTTGCCATGGACCACTTCGTCATGGCTGAGCGGCAGGACGAAATTCTCGTCGAAGGCGTAGTGCAGACCGAACAGGATTTCGCCATGATGGTGCCGCCGATGCACCGGCTCGCGCGCCATGTACTGGAGCGTGTCGTGCATGAAGCCCATGTTCCACTTGAAGCCGAAGCCCAGCCCGCCGTCATGCGCGGGTGCCGAGACGCCGGGCCAGGCGGTGGATTCTTCGGCGACGGTGAAGACGCCGGGATGCTGGCCGTAAACCTGGCGGTTGACCTGGCGGAGGAACTCGACCGCTTCCCAATTCTCGCGCCCGCCCTGCTCGTTGGGCACCCACTCACCGTCCTTGCGGCTGTAGTCGCGGTAGAGCATCGAGGCGACGGCATCCACGCGAAGCCCGTCGATATGATAACGCTCGGGCCAGAAGAGCGCGTTGTTGACCAGGAAGCTCGAAACCTCGCGCCGCCCGAAATTATAGATGGCGGTGTTCCAGTCGGGGTGGAAACCCTGGCGCGGGTCCTCATGCTCATAGAGCGCGGTGCCGTCGAAATGCGACAGGCCATGCGCGTCGGTAGGGAAGTGGGCGGGCACCCAGTCGAGGATCACGCCGACGCCAGCGCGGTGCGCACCGTCGACAAAGCGCGAAAAGCCCTCGACATCGCCGAACCGGGCCGACGGGGCATAGAGCCCGGTCGTCTGATAGCCCCAGCTGGGGTCATATGGATGCTCGGAGATGGGCAGGAATTCGATATGGGTGAACCCCATCTCCACCACATAGGGGATCAGCCGGTCGGCCAGCGCATCCCAGCTGAGATACCAGCCATTCTCGTCGCGGTCCCACGACCCGGCATGGACCTCGTAGATGCTGATCGGCACGCGGCGCGGGTCGATCTTCGACCAATGCTCGCGGTGGGGGGCATCCTTCCAGACATGCTGGGGCGGCGCGGTCGTCACCGAGGCGGTCTTGGGGCGAAGCTCGGCCGCGAAGGCGAAGGGGTCGGCCTTCATCGGCTGTTCCGCGCCATGCGGGCCGGTGATGGCGAACTTATAGGCGCGGCCCTCTCCGATATCGGGGATGAAGATTTCCCAGACGCCGACATCCAGGCGGCGGCGCATGACGTGGCGGCCAGGGTTCCAGTCGTTGAAGTCGCCGACGACCGCGACCCGCTCGGCATTGGGCGCCCAGACCGCGAAGTGCACACCCGCCACGCCCTGATGCTCGATCAGGTGCGCGCCCATCTTGTCATAGAGGCGGAAGTGATTGCCTTCGCCCATCAGGAAGTCGTCGAGCGGGCCGAGCACGGGGCCGAAGCTGTACGGATCGGTGATCCACCATTCCGCGCCGTGGCCGCGGGCGCGGTACTTGACCGGCTGGGCGGGGCCTTCGACCGCGCCCTCGAACAGGCCGCGCGCGTCGACGCTCTTCAGGTCGCCCAGCGCCGTGCCGGACAGGTCGAAGGCCATGACCGCCTCCGCACCCGGCACCAGCGCCCGCAGGAACGTGCCGCCCGGTCCTTCATGAGGTCCCAGCAACGCGAAGGGATCGGCGTTGCGGCCCTCGATCAGGGCATCCAGAGCGGCACGGGGTGGCTTCACATCACGTTCCAGATTTCCTCGGCATATTGCCGGATGGTGCGATCGGAGGAGAACCATCCGACTTTCGCGACATTGTGGATGGCCGAGGTCGCCCAGCCCGCCTGGTCCTGCCAGCGTGTGTCGACGCTGCGTTGCGCGGCGGCATAGGCATCGAAATCGGCGGCGACCATGAACCAGTCGCCATCGTACAGCCCGCCCATCAGCCCGGCGTAGCGGCCGGGATCGTCGGGCGAGAACACGCCCGAGGCGATGGCGGAGACGGCCTGGCGCAGTTCCGGGCTGCCCTCGATCACTTCGCGCGGGTTGTAGCCGTCGCGGCGCTTGGCGGCGACCTCGTCGGCGGTCAGGCCGAAGATGACGATATGATCGTCGCCGACATGTTCCTTGATCTCGACATTGGCGCCATCGAGCGTGCCGATGGTCAGCGCGCCGTTGAGGGCGAACTTCATGTTGCCGGTGCCCGATGCCTCCATGCCCGCGGTCGAAATTTGTTCGGACAGATCGGCGGCGGGAATGATCTTCTCGGCCAGGCTGACATTGTAGTTCGGGATGAACCCGACCTTCAGCAGATGGCCGACGCTGGGGTCCGAGTTGATCCGGCGGGCCACGTCATTGGCCAGTTTGATGACCAGCTTGGCATTGTGATAGCTGGAAGCCGCTTTCCCCGCGAACAGCTTGACGCGCGGGGTCCAATCACGCTCGGGATGGCTGCGGATCTGGTCGTACAGCGCCACCGTCTCGATGATGTTGAGCAGCTGGCGCTTATATTCGTGGATACGTTTGATCTGGACGTCGAACAACGCATCGGGGTCCACCCGAAGTCCCGTCGATTCCCGAAGATAATTCCCAAGCCCCACTTTGTTGGAACGTTTGATCGCCAGAAAGCGTTCCCTGAAATTCGCGTCCTGCGCAAATTCCGTGAGCGCTATCAATTTTTCCGCGTCATCCTCGAAACCCGGCCCGATCGCCTCGCGGATCAGCGCGGTCAGTTGCGGATTGCATTGCTGCAACCAGCGGCGCGGGGTGATGCCGTTGGTCTTGTTGTTGATCCGCGTCGGATAGAGGCGGTGCAGGTCGGCGAAGACCGTCTTCTTCATCAGCTCGGTATGAAGCGCGGCGACGCCGTTGACGCTGTGGCTGCCCGCAAAGGCCAGGTTCGCCATGCGCACCCGGCGCTCGCCGCCCTCGTCGATCAGGCTGATCGCGGCGATGGCGCGGTCGTCCATGTCCTCGACGGCACGGGCCTCGCGCAGCAGCTTGGCATTGATCGCATAGATCAGCTGCATGTGACGCGGCAGCAGCCGCTCGAACAGGTGCAGCGGCCAGCTTTCCAGGGCTTCTGGCAGCAGCGTGTGGTTGGTATAGCCGAAGGTGCGGCGGGTAATCTCCCACGCCTCCTCGAAACCCAGATCGTGATGATCGACGAGCAGACGCATCAGCTCGGCGACCGACACCGCCGGATGGGTGTCGTTCAGCTGGATCGCCGCCTTGTCGGGCAGGGTGCGGATATCCTTGAAATACTGGATATGCCGCCGGACAATGTCCTGGAGCGAAGCGGAGGAGAAGAAATATTCCTGCCGCAGCCGCAATTCCTGCCCCGCGGGCGAGCTGTCCGAGGGGTAGAGGACGCGGACCAAAGTCTCCGCCGCCAGCTGCCCGGCCAGCGCGCCGGTATAATCGCCCGCGTTGAACCGATCGAGCCGGATGGGGTCGATCGCCTGCGCGGTCCACAGGCGCAGCGTATTGACCCGCTTGCCGCGCCAGCCGACGACGGGCGTGTCGACCGCCACCGCCTCGACCGCCTCGGCGGGTTTCCAATGGACCGCGCCGCTCTCGGTACCGATCACCTCGCCGCCGAAGCCGACGAAATAGGCGCTCTCGCGACGCTCGAACTCCCAGGGGTTGCCATGGCTGAGCCAGGTTTCGGGCAGCTCGACCTGCCAGCCATCATCGATACGCTGGCGGAACATGCCGTTCACATAACGGATGCCATAGCCATAGGCGGGCAGGTCGAGGCTGGCGAGGCTTTCCATGAAGCACGCCGCCAGTCGGCCGAGGCCGCCATTGCCCAGCGCCGCGTCGGGTTCGATCTCCTCCAGCCCGGCGAGGTCGACGCCCAAGGTCTGGAGCGCGCCCGCCACCTGCGCCATGACGCCCATGTTGGACAGCGCATCGCGCAGCAGCCGGCCGATCAGGAACTCCAGGCTGAGATAATAGACCCGCTTGGCCCCCGCCGCATGGGCTTCGCGGGTGGAGGCCATCCAGCGTTCGATGATGTCGTTGCGGACGGTCAGGATGGTCGCGGCCAACCAGTCGTGCCGCCGCGCATTGGCGGCGTCCTTGCCGATCCGGTGCACCAGCGTGTCGACAATGGCGTCGGCCAGCGGCCCGGTGTCGTCGACATGCAAGGTGGTGATGGTGGTCGTCATTGATTCGGGCGTCCCTGTCGATCCAGTTGCACCCAGATTAGTCGCGTAAGGGGTGAAGTCACGCGGCATTCCTTCGCAACTGCGAAAACGAGATCAGCCCGTTGCCAGACCCCACAACAAGGTCAGGTTAAGGCCGATGATGATCGCCGCAATGATCCACGCTAAGATGCGCAGCCATACGGGACTGGCAAAGGGCCCCATCATCCCCTTGTTCGCGGTGAAGCGGACCAGCGGCACCACGGCGAAGGGCAGTTGCAGGCTGAGGATGACCTGGCTGAGGACCAGCAGCTTGGTCGCGCCCGCCTGACCGCTGGCCCCAACGACCAGCACGGCGGGGACGATCGCCAACCCGCGCGTGATCAGCCGCCGCAGCCAGGGCGCGAGCCGCAGGTCGAGGAAGCCCTCCATCACGATCTGCCCGGCGAGCGTCCCCGTGACGGTCGAGTTCTGGCCCGAGGCGAGCAGCGCCACGCCGAACACCACGCTCGCCGCGCCCGCGCCCAGCATCGGGGCGAGCAGCCGGTACGCCTGGTCGATCTCGGCGACATCGGTGCGGCCTGCGACATGGAATGTGGCCGCCGCCACGATCAGGATCGCGGCGTTGATGAAGAAGGCGAAGAACAGCGCCACCGTGCTGTCGATCGTCGCCATCTTGATCGCATCGCGCTTGCCTTCGGTGGTCAGGCCGAAGGCGCGGGTCTGCACCACCGAGGAATGGAGGTAGAGATTATGCGGCATCACCGTCGCGCCCAATATGCCGATCGCGATGTAGAGCATCGCCGGGTCGGTCACGATCCGCGTCGTCGGAATGAAGCCCGCCATGACGGCGCCCGGATCGGGGCGCGAGGCGATCAGCTCATAAAGGAAACAGCCGCCGATGATGAGGAGCAGCGCGATGATGAACGCCTCGACCTTCCTGAATCCGTAACGCTGGAGCGCCAGGATCAGGAAGACGTCCAGCCCGGTGATGAGCACGCCCCAGACCAGCGGCAGGTCGAACAGCAGTTGCAGCGCGATGGCGGTGCCCAGCACTTCGGCCAGGTCGCAGGCGATGATCGCGATCTCGCAGAGCAGCCAGAGGATGCGCGAGACCGGCTTGGAATAGGCTGCCCGGCATGCCTGCGCCAGGTCCAGCCCGGCCGCGATGCCGAGGCGTGCCGACAAAGCCTGCAGGATCATCGCCATGATGTTGGACAGCAGGATGACCGACAGCAGCGCATAGCCATAGGCCGAACCGCCCGCGATGTCGGTCGCCCAGTTGCCGGGGTCCATATAGCCGACCGCGACCAGATAGCCGGGTCCGGCAAAGGCGAACAACCGCCGCAGGAAGGACGCGCCCTCCGGTATGGCGATCGAACGATGGCTTTCGGCAAGCGAGCGGGTGGCGGGCGTGGCTACGGTCATCGACCTTCAGATGTGACGGAGTTTCCGAAAACCGACAACCCGCCAAAGCGTTGCGGCGGATCAATTTGGTGACGGTTATCAATTCCTCCCCTTCCAAGGGAGGAATCAGAGAGAAGACCCCACCACCGCACAGGCCAGCGCCATAAGCAAACCGGCAAAGCGATTCGATCGGAACCGGTGCAGCGCCCCCGCGCCATCGTCAGGCTTCAACGTCGCCACCTGCCACCCCAGATGCAGCGCCACCGGCATCAGCGCCGCGAGCGCAATCGCGTCCGGTCGCACCAGCCAGATCGCCCCCGCCCAGCACAGCACCGCCGCAAGGTAGAAAGCCCCGACCCCCGGCTTCACATGCGCCCCCATGCGCAGCGCGGACGAGCGCACCCCGATCAGCGCATCATCCTCGCGGTCTTGCAGCGCATAGATGGTGTCATAGCCGATCACCCAGGCGATCGACCCGGCATAGAGCAGCCACAGTGGTGCCGAGAGCGACCCCGCCACCTCGGCCCAGCCGACCAGCGCGGCCCAGCTGAACACCATGCCCAGCCATGCCTGCGGCCACCAGGTGATCCGCTTCATGAAGGGATAGGCCGCGACCGGCGCCAGGCTGGCCACCGCGACGATCGCGGCGAGCGGGCGCAACTGGACGAGGACGACGAGGCCGATCAGGCACAGCGCGACCAGCCAGACCGCCGCCAGCTTCACCGATACCAGCCCCGACGGGATCGGTCGTGCCCGTGTCCGCGCCACCTGGGCATCCAGATCGCGGTCGACGATGTCGTTGAACACGCATCCCGCTCCGCGCATCGCGATCGAACCGAGCAGGAACCACAGCACCAGCGGCCAGCGATCCGGCAGCCCGCCCGCCAGCGCGATCGCCCAGACGCCGGGCCAGAACAGCAGCCACCAGCCGATCGGTCGGTCGAACCGGGCCAGCAGCGCCAGCCCGCGCAGCCGGGGTGGCAGCCGTCCGACCAGTCCCTTATGCTCGCTATCGGGTACGATCTCGACGGTCATGGGCTCGATGGTCATGGCATGCGGCCTATGACCGCGACCCGTGGCGCGCAAGGGCGTTCGCCGCTATCGTCGGCGCGTGTCCTGCCGCCATAGCCTCGCCTCATGATCGGCCTGTCGGTCGCGGTCGGCCGTTTCGTCGAGGCGTTGTTCTGGGCGATCCTGCGCGTCGCCGGGATGGTCGGGGGCGTGGTCCTGCTCGTCGGCGTCGTGCTGGGTGTGATGTGGTGGCTGATCCGGCGGCGGCGCTAGGCTGCCAGCATCGCCAGCTGCGAGCGGATGACGTCCAGATTATGCTGCGCCAGATGGCTGCCGCGCCCCGCCACGCTGCCTTCCAGCTCGGGACGCTCGCCGATCGCCAGACAGCGTTGCCAGGACCCTTCTGCCAAGGGCAGCCAATGCCCGATCGCATTGGCCGGATCGGCCATGGCCCGGTCGAGCAGCAGGTCGCCGAGCACGAAGAAGAAGTCGGGCGATTCCGGCCAATGCGGCATTTCCCGGTCGGCCAGCGCCAGCGCCTCGTCCAGCCGCGCGGCCTTTGTCAGGACCGTGATCGCCGTGACGACCAGCTCGTGCCGCCAGTTCGCATCCGCCGGGGTCAGCGCCAGTGCCTGCGCGAAATGGGTGCAGGCCGCGTCCAGATCGTCGCGCATCCGGGCGTCGCGGGCGATCTGGTAATGAAGGTACGGATCGTCCGGTTGCTCGGCCAGATCGCGCAGCAACAGGATATGGTTGCGGTTCCGCTTGGGGGCGATCTGCGCGGCCAGATAGCCGTCATGCGCCACATGCAGGGGCAGGGGAACGCGCGGTAGCGGTGACGCGACCTGCTCGTGCACGCGGCCTTCATAGCGCGCGCCGCGCGGGATCAGCCGGGTGATCCAGCTGCGCGTCGCCGTCTCGCCATCGTCATGCTGATTATGGATGCACACCCGCCCCAGCCGCGCCGGACCGCCGCACCATTCGCGCAAGAGCTCGCCGCCCGTGACCAGCCATTCGTCGGCATCCAGCATCAGCGCCCAGTCGCTGTCGGCCAGATCGAGCAGATGATTGCGCGCGACTGAGAAGCTGTCCGGCCAGGGCAGATGATGCACCTCGGCACCCGCGGCCTTGGCGATGGCTACGGTCCCGTCCGTCGAACCGGTATCGAGCACCACCATGCGGTCCACGAACGGCGCGACGCTTCCCAGGCAGCGCGCCAGGCAGCGTGCTTCATTGCGGACTATCAGCGTCGCGGCGATCGATACGGGTCGGGACATGATCCGCATTCCTGTCATGGAGATGGTAAAGGTTGATCGGCCTCAGGCGGCCAGCGTCGCCAGCTGCGACCGCACGATGTCGAGGCTCTGCTGCGGCAGATAGCTGCCGCGTCCGGCGACGCTGCCGTCCAGATCGGGTCGCTCGCCGATTGCGAGACAGCGTTCCCAGGCCCCTTGCGCCAGCGGCAGCCAATGGTCGATCGCCTGTGCGGGGTCGGCCAGCGCCTGATCGAACAATATGTCCCCCAGTACGCAGAAATAGTCGGGCGAGTGCTGCCAATGCGGGAATTCGGCATAGGCCAGCGCCAGCGCCTCGTCGCGCCGCCCCATATAGGCCATCAGCGTCATGGCGCTCGTCACCAGCGGGTGCCGCCACCCGGCATCGCGCGGCGCGGTCGCCAGGGCGCGCTGCAGATAGTCGCAGGCGGTCGGAAGATCGCGCCGCGCCTGCGCTTCCATGCCGAACTGGAACATCAGATAGGGATTGTCCGGCTGCTCGGCGAGTTCGCGCTGCAACAGCTGGTAATTGCGGTCGATCTTCCTGGCCTTCTGGGCCGCGAGATAGCCGTCATGGCCGACATGGATCGGGGTAGGGGTGATCGGCAGGGGAGAGACGACCTGTTCGTGGATGCGCCCCTCATAATAGGTGCCGCGCGGTAACAGACGAGCAATCCAGCTGCGCGTCGGGTAGGCACTGCCATCCGTCTCGTTCTCGATGCAGACCGACCCCAGCCGCGGCGGCCCCGCGCACCAGCGACGAAGCTGCTCGCCGCCCGCGCTGATCCACTCGTCGGCGTCGAGCATCAGGTTCCAGTCGGCATCGGCGCAGGCCATCACATGGTTGCGCGCCTCGGCGAAATCGTCCGGCCAGGGCAGGTGATGCACCTCGGCGCCCGCCGCCTTGGCGATGGCCACGGTTCGGTCGGTCGAACCCGTGTCGAGCACGACGATGCGGTCCACGAACGGGGCGACGCTTTCCAGACAGCGTGCGAGGCAGCGCGCCTCGTTCCGGACGATCAGGGTCGCGGCGATACGGGGGGCAGGGGGCAACATCCTGGACGATCCTCGACGCTGGGGATTTGCGCACACGCTATCCCCGCCCCCGTGAAGATTTGCCTAATGCGGCCGTAACCCTATTTGGCCAGCCGCCCGTCTTCCAGCGCGGCCATGTCGAACGGGAACAGGATTTCCGGGTCGGGCGCCTTCACGCCGCCCGCGATATCGGCGGGGGCGATGCCGCGTAGGATGTGGCGGATGATCGCGATCCGGGCATCCTTCTTGTCGTCGGCGCGCACGACATGCCAGGGCGCGAAGGGGGTGTGGGTGCGGGTCAGCATCGTGTCGCGCGCCGCCGAATAATCGGCCCATTTGGCCTGCGCGACCTTGTCCATGTCCGACACTTTCAGCGCCTTGAGCGGATCGGTGCGCCGCGCCTCCAGCCGCTCTTCCTGTTCCTTCTTCGAGATGTCGAGCCAGATCTTGACCAGCCTGATGCCGCTTTCGACCAGCATCCGCTCGAAATCGGGGGCGTCGCGCAGGAACGCCTCCTGCTCGGTGGCGGTGGAGAAGCCCATCACCACCTCGACGCCTGCACGATTGTACCAGCTGCGGTTGAAGATCACGATTTCCCCGGCGGCGGGCAGGTGCGTGGCGTAGCGCTGGAAATACCATTGCGTGCGTTCGCGGTCGGACGGCTTGGGCAGCGCCACCACGCGGGTGGCGCGGACCGAGAGATGCTCGGTGATCCGCTTGATCGTGCCGTCCTTGCCCGCGCCGTCGCGGCCCTCCAGCACGATCACCACGCGTTCGTCCGATCCCGCCATCGCCATCTGGGTGCGCACCAGCGCGAGTTGCAGCGACTCCAGTTCCTCTTGGTAATGTTTGCCCATCGTCCGTCCTTTCGCGACAGACAACACCCGAAGCCGCAAAAGTGGCAAGTGCCGCGCGACCCGTGTAAGCGAGGCCCATGCCCGCTACCCCCGCCTGGCCGCCGCAATCCACGCCCCGCCTGTTCGTCGACCAGCCCCTGGCCGAGGGGCCGATCCGCATCGACGGCCCGGCGGCGCATTATCTGGTGTCGGTGATGCGGACCAAGGTCGGCGATCCGGTCAAGCTGTTCGACGACCGGACCGGCGAATGGCTGGGCGTCGCCGCCTCGGTCGGCAAGCGCGACCTGACGCTGGACGTGACGGAAATGCTCCGCGAGCGCGAGGCGGTGCCCGATCTGTGGCTGTGCGCCGCGCCGCTGAAAAAAGGTCGGGTCGACTGGCTGGCGGAAAAGGCGTGCGAGCTGGGCGTGGCAAGGCTGGTCCCCGTCGTCACCCGCCGCACCGTGGTGGACAAGCCCAATACCGAACGGCTGCGCACGCACATGATCGAAGCGGCCGAACAATGCGGCCGCACCGCGCTGCCCGAGGTGGCCGAACCGGTCAAGCTGGCGGCGCTGCTGCGCGACTGGTCGCCGGAACGCGCGCTGTTCTTCGCCGACGAGACCGGCGGCGTCCCCGCACTGGAGGCGATGCGCGCGCATAACGGCCCGGCGGCGATCCTGATCGGGCCCGAGGGCGGCTTCGACGTTGAGGAGCGCGAGGCGATCCGCGCGCATCCCGCCGCCATCGGCATCGGCCTGGGCCCCCGTATCCTGCGCGCCGATACCGCGGCGGCGGCGGCAGTGTCCCTCTGGATGGCGGCGGCGGGGGACTGGCGTTGATTCAGCCTATGGCGTGGACGCGCGCGCCCGCGTAAGGCGCGGTTCATGAGCACCAAGACCGCGAGCACAGCCAAGAGCGCCATCATCGAGTCGCGCGACCAGTTGATCGCCAGCTTCGCGCGCGGCGAAAAACCCAGCGATCGCTGGCGGATAGGGACCGAGCACGAGAAGTTCGTCTATGCGCTGGGCGATCACCACGCGCCGTCCTACGACGAAGCCTCGGGCATCCGCGCGCTGCTTGGGCAACTGGAGCAATATGGCTGGGCGCCGGTCATGGAGGGCGGCAACGTCATCGCGCTGACCGGCGCGGACGGCTCGATCAGCCTGGAGCCTGCGGGCCAGTTCGAACTCTCGGGCGCGCCGCTGGACAATCTGCACCAGACCTGTGCCGAGACGGGGCGTCACCTGACCCAGGTGAAGGCGGCGGGCGACAAGCTGGGCGTCGGTTTCCTGGGCCTGGGCATGTGGCCGGACAAGACCCGCGCCGAGCTGCCGATCATGCCCAAGGGGCGTTATGCGATCATGCTGCGCCACATGCCGCGCGTCGGCTCGCTCGGCCTCGACATGATGCTGCGGACGTCGACGATCCAGGTGAACCTCGACTACGCGTCCGAGGCGGACATGGTGAAGAAGTTCCGCGTCGGCCTCGCGCTCCAGCCGCTGGCGACTGCCTTGTTCGCCAACTCGCCCTTCACCGAAGGCAAGCCCAACGGCAAGCTGTCCTTCCGCAGCCATATCTGGTCGGACACCGACCCGGCGCGCACCGGCATGCTGCCCTTCGTGTTCGAGGACGGTTTCGGTTATGAGCGCTATGCCGACTATGCGCTCGATGTGCCGATGTACTTCGTCTACCGCGATGGGAAATATATCGACGCGGCGGGTCTGTCGTTCCGCGACTTCCTGAAGGGCGAGCTGTCCGTCCTGCCCGGCGAGCTGCCGACGATCGACGACTGGAACGATCACCTGTCGACCGCCTTTCCCGAGGTGCGGCTGAAGACCTTCCTGGAGATGCGCGGGGCCGATGGCGGTCCGTGGAACCGCATCTGTGCGCTGCCCGCGCTCTGGGTCGGATTGTTGTACGACAACGGCGCGCTGGATGCGGCGTGGGATCTGGTCAAGGACTCGTCGCTCGATGAGCGGCAGGCGCTGCGCGACTCGGTGCCCGAGCTGGCACTGGACGCACCGCTGCCGGGTGGCGGACGGTTGCGCGATATCGCGGGCGAGGTGCTCGATATCGCGCATGCCGGGTTGGCGGCGCGCGCGCGGTTGAACGGGGCGGGGGATAACGAGACCGGCTTCCTCGATCCGCTGCGCGAGATCGTCCGCTCGGGCAAGGTACCTGCGCAGGTGCTGCTCGACCGCTATCATGGCGAATGGGGCGGCGACATCTCGCGGGTGTATGGCGAGGCGAGCTTCTGATGGAGCAGCGTGGGCTTCGACTTCGCTCAGCCTGAACGGCAGTAAGGGTTATATCCCACGATCCGTTCAGCCTGAGCGAAGTCGAAGGCCAAGGGCCTACCCCCGCCCCAAAACCCATCTGAAGAATCGCGGCACCACTCCGTACCGCTCCATCCACTCATAATAATCCCGATAGGCCGGATCGGCCGACAAATGCCGCTCCTCGGTCCGCGCGCGCCAGTAATAGATTCCGCTGACCACCCCGAGCAGCAACGTGCTGCGGGCTGCATCCACCCAGGTCCCGGTCGACAGGATCGGGATCGTCGCGATCCACCAGAAGATGTTCTTCGACAGATAGGCCGGGTGCCGCGACACCGCATAAGGCCCGTGGGTCAGGATGCCCCGGTGCGTCAGATTGGAAAAGCGGATGCCGAACGCCACGGTCGACCAGGCATAGATGGCGGTCAGGGCGACCAGCACCGCGCCCGTCACCGCCAGCACCACCGGGTGCCCCGCGAACCAGTAGCTCCACTCGGCGGTCCCCGGCCGATAGTTGAGCGGCCCGTTATCGCCCATCAGGATCGTCGGCGGATAGCAGATCAGCGCCGCTGCCCAAGCCGCCGCATAGGGATTGGCCGAGCGGATATGCGCATCAAGCGGCCGCATGGTCAGCATGTACCCGATCGTCGCAAAGGCGACGTCGATCAGGAACATCAGCGTGATCAGCCCATTGGCCAGCGCCACCGGATCGTGCAGCGCGACGCTCAGGTCGGTCCGCACGAACATGCCGAACCCGCCCGGCACCACGCCGAGCATGAAGGGCAGGAAGAACGCCTTCACCGCCCAGGATCGCAGATGTGCGTAGATGGCGTGCCGATCCACGCCCGGCTGCCCGGTCAGCCATGCGCCCAGCATCCACGCACCGTCCTTCGGCTTGACCAGCCGCCGGTCGAGCCAGATGACGTACGGGATCGACAGCAGGAAAAGCAGCGGCGCGATCCAGCTCAGGCACCACATGGCAAAGGCAAAAATCCCCTGCCAATAGAAGCGCCCCGTCGCGAAGATCAGGGCGATCCCGCCAAAGGTCGCCCAGAGCCCGGCCAGCTTGGTCAGGCTGATGTCCAGCGTCTCGCGGGCGGGACGGGGATTCGCCCAGTCGATCCCGGTCGAGGCATGGCGATGCACCTTGTCGGCCAGTACCGACCAGAGCAGCATCGGCACACCCGCACAGACCAGATGCAGCAGCGCCGCATAAGGCCCGTCGAGATGCCGCCACCGCGCGAAAGCGATCCAGCCCAGCGAACCCGCCAGCCCGGCCAACCCGACACCCCGGCTGACGGCGGAGCGGGGACGCGGCGGGCGCGTGGCGAGCGGGGCGGAATCGGCCATGGAATGCGGGCTTTAGCGTAATTCGGTAAGCAAGGCGTTAGGGTGGATCGACATGCAGCTATGCCCTTCTTCCCCTCACCCAAGCTGCGCTAGCCAGCAAGCTTCGCTAACCCTCTTCCCTGTCCAGGGGAGAGGGAAGAAGGGGGAGGATGAATGTCGATCGGTTTCAAGAGGATCATTCCTCCGCCGTCGCCAGAATCTGCCCGACCTCTTCGGCGGTAATCCCGAACGCCGCCGCCAGGCCCGACAGCGACGCCCCCCGCTTGGACAATTCGCGAATCCGCCCCTCGTCGACCACCGTGGCGTAGCCCCGCGTATCGCGCTGCTCGCGCACCACGTCCTTGCGGCCCGAGGTACGGTGGCGCTTGGCGGCGGCGGCATGGGGGTCCCTGGCGGCGGCGGCTTCCTCCGCCTCGCGCCGGGCGGCGCGTTCGGCTTCGCGGGCCAGCGTCTCGCGCTCACGCAACGCGGCGCGCGCCTCCATCCGTCCAGCCATCAGCGTGCTGCGCTCGCCCGCCCGTGCCTCGCGCGCCTTGGCCCGTGCGGCGGCGCGCTCCTCCAAGCTGTCATTCGTCCGGACGCGCAGTCCGCCGCGCGGCGGCGTCACGCCCCAGCTGTCATCGACCATGTCTTGCCTCAAATTCCGAGGCCGCCGTCTATAACGACGCGGCCCCGCCCCGCCAGAGGGCGTGCGCATCGCCATCGAAACCGGCGGCATTGGCAACCAGCGGGCGATCTGCTTGTTATTGATGCAGATATAGAATGGGAGGATGGTGATGAACCCGATGCTGGACCCCGATCTCATGGAGTTCATGGATGACGAGTCGCTGCTGCTGGCCTTCGCCATGGCCAGTGCCGAGCCCGGCGGCGGCGATGCCCAGGCGATCCAGGCCGAGATGACCCGACGGGGCCTGCGCCCGATCGCGGCCATGCCGGGGCTGCTCGACGTGGCACGTACCGACCACCGGAGCGGCGCTTTGCGTCTTTAGATCAGAGAAATCGGTGACTTACCGCCGGATATACCTGAAATACCACACCTCATGCCCCTGGCGGCGGGCCTTGCGTTCGTAGCGCGTTTCGGGCCAGTCGGCGGGGCGGGTGAGGAAGTCGGCGGGGGTGCGGGCCTGCCATTCGAAATCGGCCCGGCCGTTCATGATCATCATCGACCAGTGGCAATAGGTCGGGTCGTCAGTGCCCAGGCGGAATTCGCCGCCCGACTTCAGCTTGCGCGCAATGGTGTCGAGCGGGCCGTGGTTCATCATCCGCCGCTTGGCATGGCGGGCCTTTGGCCAGGGATCGGGGTGGAGCAGATATACGCGCTCCAGGCTGGCATCGGGCAGCCGCTCGATCACCTCCAGCGCGTCGCCCATGTGCAGGCGGACATTGGTCAGCTCGCGGTCGCGGATATGGCCTAGCGCACCGACTACGCCGTTCAGGAACGGCTCGCAGCCGATAAAGCCGGTGCCCGGCGTCGCCTCGGCTTGTCCGGCCAGATGCTCGCCCGCGCCGAAGCCAATCTCGACCTGAAGCGGCCGATCCTCGCCGAACAGGCGCACGGCATCCAGCGGGCCTTCCTCGGGCACGCTCAGCGTCGGCAGCATCTCTTCGACCAGCGCGGCCTGGCCCTGGCGCAGCTTATGGCCCTGACGCCGACCATAAAGGCGGCGGATCGTCGTCGGATCGTTCATCGCCGGGCCTTTAGCGCGGGTCGGACAGGGAGCCAAGGGTGGGGTCGCTCGTTGCGCTTCCACCATGCAAGACGATGCTCCCCAACCCGATGGAAAGGCGCAGAAGGCCGCCGATGCCAAGGACCTCCACCGCGCGGTGCGTGAGGCGGGGGAGAGCGAACTGGACCGGCCCGCCGGTGCGCTGTTCTGGTCGGGGCTGGCGGCGGGGATCGCGATCCACAGCTCGCTGATCGCCGAGGGGGCACTTCACGCCGGGCTGCCCGAGGCGCCGTGGCGCGGACTGGTCGCGTCGCTGGGCTATCCGGTGGGGTTTCTGGTCGTCATTCTCGGGCGGATGCAGTTGTTCACCGAAAGCACCATCACCGCGATGCTGCCGCTGGTGACGAAGCCATCGGCCTGGGCGCTTCAACGGACGCTGCGACTCTGGGGGATCGTGCTGGTCGCCAATCTGATCGGCACCGCGCTGGCCGCGGGCATGGTGGCGGCGGGGGCGCTGGGCAATGCCGAGATTCGCGAGTCGATGGTCGCCGTGTCGGTCCGTATCTTGGAGCTGGGCGGGTGGGACACGTTCATCAACGCCATCCCCGCCGGGTTCCTGATCGCGGTGGTCGCCTGGATCCTGCCCAATGGCCGGACCCAGGCCTTCTGGATCATTCTGGCCATCACCTATGTCATCGCGATCGCCGGATTCAGCCACTCGATCGTCGGCGCGGACGAGGCGTTCCTGCTGCTGTTCACCGGTCAGGTGTCCGTCGAGCGGGCGATGTTCGGGCTGATGCTCCCGGCGATCCTGGGCAATCTGGTCGGTGGGGCGGGGCTGTTTACGCTGCTCGCCCATGGTCAGGTACAGGGCGAGGCACGGGAATAGCATTCGGGGCCATCGACCCTTGCTGGCGCCCCAGCCAACGCCGCACAGGAATGTCGTACAGGCGGTCCAGGGCATAGGCCAGCGCGGCAAAGACGAACGTATAGCCGCTGGCGAACAGCAACAGATGGTCCCGATAGACGAGCGTCCCGGTGGTGTAGCTCCACAGAAGGACGACGCCGATCATGGGGCAATGCGTGACGTAAAGCGCATAGGACGTCCCGCCGGACAGGGAGCAAAGGCGGGCCGTTGATCCCGTCGGCGCGATGCGCGATCCCAGCAGGATGAAGAGCGGCGACGCGACGAGGATGAAGGCCAAATCATAGGGCCCGGCGTACTGCGCGGGGGGCGAGCAAATCAGTAGGGCGGCTAGCGCGAGGCACAGCAGGCCCAGCATGACATTACCCGGAGCCGTCCCGGGCGTTCGGCCGCCAGAGAGAAGGCGAACCAGAATCCCGATGGAGAAGGACAGGGCACAGCGGACGAGGCCGAACAAAAGATTGCTCCACTTGTCGCCTGCCGCCACATCGCCATGGGCGGTGACATAGACCGTCAGGATCACTGCGAGCGTTGCGCAAAGGACGACCATGGTCCGCACGCTGATCCGCCGCCACAGGATCGCCATCAGGATATTGGCCATCAATTCCAGCATGAGCGTCCAGCAGGGCCCGTTCAGCGGGAACAGGTCTCCCGTCGGGGGCAAAGACGGCAGCAGGACGAGCCCCGTCGCGATGCTCGACAGCAAATGTCCGCCCGTGATCCCCTGCGTCGGGTCGATCAGCAGGATAAGCCCGTTCGCCGCCAGACCGATCGACAGGCCGATCGCATAGAGAGGATAGAGCCGGATCAACCGCAGCCACAGGAACGCGCCGACCGACAGGCCCTGGCGGAACCGCTCTTCATAGGCGTGGAACAGCACGAAGCCGCTGAGCGCGAAGAACAGGTCGACGGCCAGATAGCCATGACCGAATATCCCGCCCCGGAAGCCGGTCGCCACGCCCGTGACATGGTAATAGACGACGATGATCGCCGCCAGGCCGCGAAGGGCGTCCAGCGCGGGATAGCCACGGCCCCCGGCGTTCGGCGTCGAACCGACCGGGCCGCCCTCTTTCCCCCATGTCGACATCGATGCCATCGACGCCATCAGGCCCTCTTATGGGTTAAGACCTAATGAAATGGCGGTTCGGCGCGGGGCGAGGGCCAAGAAAAACGCCCGCGCGGATCGTCTCCGCACGGGCGTCTTTGCTTTACCGGATGGACGGGATCAGGCGACGGCGGCCTTGATCTGGTCAACCAGGTCGGTCTTTTCCCAGGTGAACAGCGCGCCCTCGGCCTCGCGACCGAAGTGACCATAAGCCGCGGTCTTCGAATAGATCGGCGCGTTCAGCTTCAGATGCTCGCGAATGCCCTTCGGCGTCAGGCGAACCAGCTTCGGCAGCGCGGCCTCCAGCTTGGCTTCCTCGACCTGGCCGGTGCCGTGCAGGTCGACATAGACCGACAGCGGCTCGGCGACGCCGATGGCGTAGGAGAGCTGGATGGTGCAGCGCTTGGCCAGACCCGCCGCAACGACGTTCTTGGCAAGGTAGCGCGCGACATAGGCCGCCGAGCGGTCGACCTTGGTCGGGTCCTTGCCGCTGAACGCGCCGCCGCCGTGCGGTGCTGCGCCGCCATAGGTGTCGACGATGATCTTGCGGCCGGTCAGACCGGCGTCACCGTCCGGGCCGCCGATTTCGAACAGGCCGGTCGGGTTGACGTAGATCTGCTTCTCCTCGGGCAGCCAGCCTTCGGGCAGGATGTCGGTCAGCACCGACTTCACATAGTCGCGGAGCTTGGCCTGGCCCGCCTCGTTTGACAATTCGGCCGAATGCTGGGTCGACACGACGATCGCGGTCGCGCGGACCGGCACGCCGTTTTCATATTGCAGCGTGACCTGGCTCTTGGCGTCGGGCTCCAGGAAGGGGGCCGCGCCCGAATGGCGGTCGGCCGCCATCTTTTCCAGGATCTTGTGGCTGTAATAGAGGGTCGCGGGCATCAGGCCGGGCGTCTCGTCGGTCGCGTAACCGAACATGATGCCCTGATCGCCGGCGCCTTCGTCCTTGTTGCCGCTCTCGTCCACGCCCATCGCGATGTGCGCCGACTGGGCGTGCAGGTTGTTCGAAAAGTCGAAGGTCTGCCAGTGGAAGCCCGACTGCTCGTAACCGATCCGCTTGACGGTATCGCGCACGGTCTGCTCGATCTCTTCCAGCGCGCCCTCGGCCCACTGGTCGTTCTCGAACACGCCCTTGCAGCGGATTTCACCCGCCAGCACGACCTTGTTGGTGGTGGTCAGGGTCTCGCACGCGATGCGCGCTTCCGAATCCTTGGACAGGAACAGGTCGACGATCGAGTCGCTGATCTGGTCTGCGACCTTGTCGGGGTGACCTTCGGAAACCGATTCCGAGGTAAAGATGTACGAGTTCCGCATTCCCGTCCTCATAAGGATATAAAGATAGCTTTATATCGGTCCTAGCGGCCACGGCGGCGGAAGGCAACGCCGATCGCGGCCAGGCCTGCGGCGATGGCCAGCGCCATCATGTTGCCGATGCGCGAGAAGGGCGTGGGCGGAAGGGCGGCGGGCAGGGGGGCTTGCGCCGCGCCCGCCGTCTCATGGGGTACGGTGGCGATCAGGCGGCCATCGGCGGCGATGATCGCCGAGATGCCGGTCGGGGTGGCGCGAATGATCGGCAGCCCCTCCTCGATCGCCCGCATCCGCGCCTGCGCCAGATGCTGCGGCGGGCCCCAGCGGCCGAACCAGGCATCGTTCGACGGATTGAAGAGCAGGCGCGGGCGATGTGCTTCGTCGACCACCTGGCCGGAGAAGATGATCTCGTAGCAGAGCTGTACCCCGACCGGCCCGAAGCCCGGGACGCGCAGATTGCGCGGACCGGGGCCGGGGGTGAAGTCCATGTCGCCGGGGACGAGGCGGGCGAGGCCCAGCGGCTTCAACAGCCATGGCATGGGCAGATATTCGCCATAAGGCACGAGATGCGCCTTGTCGTAGCGGCCGGTGATCCGTGCCGAAGGGCCGATCGCAAAGACGCTGTTGGTCGCGCTGCTCACCCGCGCGCGGTCGGGCGAGAAGAGCAGCGCGGTGCCCCCGACCAGCGCCGTGTCGCGCGGTCCCAGCACGCGGGCGATCTGGCGGCGCGTCCAGAAGGGCGGGGCATAGTTGAACCCGAAATAGGCCCAGTCTGGGTAACCGTCCTCGATCATGTCGCGCACGACGCCCTCGGGCCAGACGATCAGCCGGGGGCGGGGGCCGGGACGTCCCGACAATTGCGTCAGGCGTTCGAGCAGCAGCGGCCCGTCGCTCTGCCCGCGCTGGTCCTGGCTGACATTGGGCTGGACGACGCGGACCAGCGGCGCGTCGGCGGCGGGCTCGGCGGCGCGGGTCAGCGGAGCGGACAGCGCGGCCAGCCCGGTCGCGGGCACCATCACCGCCGCCAGATACCAATGCCTGCGAAGCGCCAGCCAGATCGCGCCCGCCAGCACCACGGTCAGCCCCGACAGGGCATAGGTGCCGATAAAGGCGCTCATCCGCGCCACGCCGATCACCGGCAGCCACGCGACCGACAACGGGTCCCAGGCATAGCCGGTGAACAGACGCGCGCGTAAATATTCGGTCGCGATCCATGCCGCACCGAAGATCAGCACATAGGCGGCATCCGGTCGCCGCCCCCGCAACCTCCAGGCCACGCCCGCCGCCGCCATCGGGAAGATCGCGAGGTAGAGCGCCAGTCCGACCGCCGCGAAATAGCCCAGCACCGGCGGCATCTTGTCCTGAAAGTCGAAGGCGTGCTGAAACCAGTTGTTGTTGACGGTGAAATGTCCGACCCCGAACGCCCATCCGCGCCACAGCGCGCCCCGGATGCTCGGCGCATCCTGCACCAGCGCGAGCAGGACGATCAGCCCGACCAGCAACAGCGGCCAGAGGTCGAGCGGGGCAAAGCCACAGGCGGCGACGGCCCCGGCGATCAGGGCGAGGAGAGCGGGATAGCGGGTCACGGCGGCAGGATATGGCGCGGGCCTGTGACAGGAGCAATGCGGGATGTGTGGCGATCCGGCTGGCGGCCGGTGCGGCGGAGCGGGCCCGGGCAGTGGCGATGCCCCTCCACCATGCTGCGCATGGTCCCCCTCCCCAAGCAGAGCTTGGGGAGGAATGAACTGCACAAATCCTCCCCAAGCTATGCTTGGGGAGGGGGACCGCCCGGCGGAGCCGGGTGGTGGAGGGGCGGAAACGCTTGCAAGGACTGGCAAACCCCGCCCCGCCACCCTAGCTTCCCCTCATGACCCTGCGCCCCTTCCATCTCGCCTTCCCGGTCCACGACCTGACCGCCGCCCGCCATTTCTATGGCGAGGTCATGGGCTGCCCCGAAGGCCGGTCGAGCGATCACTGGATCGACTTCGATCTGTTTGGTCATCAGATCGTTGCGCATCTTGATCCCGCCGCCAAGCCGGTTGCAGTCGAGAATGCGGTCGACGGCCATCAGGTGCCGGTGCCGCATTTCGGCGTCGTCCTGACCATGCCGGACTGGGAAAAACTGGCCGCACGGGTCGAGGCGGCGGGCATCTCCTTCGGCATCGCCCCCTATGTCCGGTTCAAGGGCCAGCCGGGTGAGCAGGCGACGATGTTTTTCCGCGACCCCAGCGGCAACGCGCTGGAGTTCAAGGCCTTTGCCGACGACGCGATGCTCTTTGCTACGGAGATGACCGCATGAGCGCCCCCATTTCGCTCGATATCCCGCACAAGCTCGGCAAGGAGGGCGTGCGCCAGCGGCTGGACGGCGGCATCGGCAAGATCGGCCGCATGATCCCCGGCGGCGCCACCGTCGAGCATCGCTGGGACGGCGACACGATGCACTTCACCGTCGGCGCGATGGGCCAGTCGATCGGCGCACAGGCGACCGTCTATGAGGACAAGGTCCATGCGGTGGTCAACCTGCCCGCCTTCCTGTCACTCTTTTCCAGCCAGCTGGAGGCGGTGATCCGCTCGGAGGCACCGAAGCTGTTGAAGTAGCGCAGCGAGCGGGGCGGCAAGCAATCTATTTCATTGGCGCTTGGTCGTGAATTTGCCTGGAACGCTGTTCCTGATGATACAGTCCCGCCCCCAGGTCTGACAATCCAGCAACAGCGCGTCATCTCCAACCCGATACCAGACTTCACCCTTGCCTACCGATAGGCCGAGGTCCGTAGGATTGGTCAGCTTATACCGGCGCCGGTACGTGCATGTCTTCGGAAGACGATCATGCTTTCTATAGTCCCGTTTCAGGCAACCCGGCGGCCATTCATAAATGGATGCCGGGACCCGTTCACCCCAATCATAGCTTGGCCGCGCGTTTCTGCGGGTCATGCTGGGCAGGCCAGCTGCGGTGGCGATTATGACCAGAGCAACGATCGCCGGAACGGCAATTTTCGGGGAAAGCCCTGTGACGATCGCCATGGCGGGGGACTGTTTCCAGCTCGATAATTACTTCGCCGCGCTGACCTTCCACACCACATTGCCGACGTCATCCGCGACCAGCAGGCCGCCCGTCTTGTCGACGATCACGCCCACGGGCCGCCCCTGCGCCTCGCCCTTGGCGTTCAGGAAGCCGCCGACCACCTCGACCGGCTTGGCGTTGGGTACGGGAAAGGCGCCCGCGAAGGGCACGAACACGACCTTGTAGCCCGAAGGCGGCTTGCGGTTCCACGAGCCATGCTCGCCGATGAATGCCCCGCGCGCGAACCTGTCGCCCAGCTTCGCGCCCTCCGAGAAGGTCAGGCCGAGCGCGGCGACGTGCGGCCCCAGCGCATAGTCGGGGCGCTTCACATATTGCTGGAGGGGCGGATTGGTCGGCTGGACCCGATTGTCGGGATAGCCCCCCCAATAATACCAGGGCCAGCCGAAGTGATCGCCGAACTCCACCTGGGTCAGATAATCGGGCACCAGGTCGGAGCCGAGCATGTCGCGCTCGTTGACCACGGTCCATAGCCGCCCGTTGACCGGGTTCAGCGCCATGCCGTTCGGGTTGCGCAGCCCAGCCGCATAGATTCGCCAGTTCTTGTCCTGCGGCCAGACCTGCAGGATCGCGGCGCGGTTCTTTTCAAGATCCAGACCATTCTCGGCGACATTGCTCGACGAGCCGACCGACACGAACAGCGTCTTGCCGTCGCCCGAGGCGATCACGTTGCGCGCCCAGTGATTGCCCGCCGGGCGCAGGGGCACGACCTTTTCCGGCTTGGCGGTGATCTTCGTCGCGCCTTCCTGGTACGGCACGCGGACCAGTGCGTCGGTGTCGGCGATGTAGAGCTGCCCGTCGAACAGCACCATGCCGAAGGGCGAGTTGAGCCCGGTCAGGAACGGCGTCTTCACATCCGCCAAGCCGTCCCCGTCCGTGTCGCGCAACAGGGTGATCCGATTGGCCGAAGGCACCGCCGCGCCCGCCCGGCCCAGGAAGAAGTTCATCACCCGCTGCACGATCCCCGAACCGGGCCGCGGCGGCGAGTTGGTTTCGGCGACCAGCACGTCGCCATTGGGCAACTGGTACAGCCAGCGCGGATGGTCGAGGCCGCTCGCAAAGGGCTGGATGGCCAAGCCCGGCGCGACGCTGGGCTTGGCGCCGTTCGCCCAGCCGACGGGCTTGGCGATGTCGACCGTGGGAATCGTCTGCTCGCGCGGCGTCTCGATCGTCGGACGCGCGCCCGCAACCTGATCGACGCTCAACCGCGCCGTGTCGGGCCAGGCGAGCCAGGCGACGATACCGATGCCGATCAGGACGATGATGCCAAGGACAATCAGAACATGTTTGCGCATGGCGCGAGGATAGGGTGGGCGCGGCGTGGGGGGAAGGCGCAACGCGAAGGCGGAGCACATTTTTGGTGCGATGCTTTGCCACTTGACCATAGCGTCAAGTGTGACCGGTTGGCGCCAATAAAATTGTAGTTGGTGGACAGGTAAAGACAAGTATTTCCGGGTCTTCCAAAAAATACTCGTATGTTTCGGAATTCGGGGGCATAGGTGTCGTCATTCCATCGTTCGGGGGGTGTTCGGATGTTGAAGAAAATCGTGGTCATGGCAACGATCCTGTTGCTGCCGATGGCGCAGGTCGCCGCCTCGCCGCAGGAAAAGGCCAAGGTTCCGGTAAAGGAGAAAGCGGGAGAACCTGCAGATGTCGTCGTGCAGGGGAATAACGACCGCAAGGCGCCGCCCCCTCCGGGGATCAACAAGATCATCACCGGGCAAAGCTTCGCCATGGTCGCCAGTCGTTCCGCGAGCTTTGCCAAATGCGCTAAGAATCTCGACGCTCAAATGCTCGGGCCGCTGATTGACGGCGATATGAACAGCGCACCGCAGACCTATGCGCTGGACCGCATCATCCGCGCCAATGCGAGCTGTTATTCCGATCTGCCATTCGCCAGCGCGCCGCCGCAGCTTGGCGAGTGCAATCCGGTCGCGCAGCTCGACATCGTGACGTGCCGCAACCTGTATGATCGCGGCGCCCTGCTGGAAGAGGCGATGGCACGCTACGCCCCCGACGCCGCGCTGAGCGAGGCGGAGGTGACCAATCCGGTGATTCAGCAGCGCCTGAACGTACGGGAAGCCGGGCGAAATGCACGGCGTATCCCGACTGATCGGTTGTTGTTTCAGATCGGCATCTGCATGACGCGACTCCGTCCTGATCTCGTGACGCGAATGGTGCAGGCGCATGGCGATCCGGCCTTGCAGGAACGCCTGACGATGATGGTGCTGGACCAAGCCCGTCCATGCGTGGGCAACGCCAAGAAGGTGACGATGGAGCCGGTTCAGCTACGCTATTATCTCGAAGACGCCTTCTATCGCTGGATAGTGGCGGCGCGGGACGTCGGTACGCTGCTCGAGTCCTGACCGACATATTTGGCCGCCGGTACCACGGGGAGCGTACCGGCGGCCGTCGAAGACGCGAATGTCAGGGAGTTATTTCGCGCCCTCGATCAGGGAAACCTCGAAATCATGTTCCTGTGCCGTCAATCGGCTGCCCAACCGGACATAGGGCAGAGCGTCCGGCAGAGATAACCTATTAAAATGTGATCTGTGATCGATTGCATGATTTTCCGGGGCGGTATCGGCATCCATCCAAAACGGACTTATTCGCCGTTGTCCGCCTCATGCCAACATCTACACCCGGTCTCGCCAAGAACCATTTCAGGGAGGCCGAGATGAAAAGGATTGCGTTGTCCGTTCCAGGGTTTGCTGCACTGGCGACGGTTGCCATTGCGGGAACGGCCAGTCCGGTCGTTGCGGCGCCAACCTGTGAGCAGGAAGTGGAAATCCGCTGCTCTGGCTACGATTTCGCCGGACGGCCGCGTCTCGACATTTATTACTCGAGCTACGAACAATGCGTCGAGAGCGAGACGGCCGCGCGATGTGCCGCGCCGCGTGATGGTTCGCAGAGTGCTAGTCTGATGCGCTTTCGGTATCAACAGGCGCAGGGCTGAACAGAGTGCGGTTTGTCGGGCCGTCCGGCAAACCGCCTATCCGTTGCTCCAGGGCAGGGGGCGAAGCGTCAGCACCATATCGCAGCGGTCGAGCCCTGGCCCATATCCATCTGTTGTCACGCTCGGCCTGAAAGCCCAGCCGCTCGTAAAAGGCCCGGCTATGCTGGCTGGTATCCAGCCGGACCTCGCGGACATCCGCTTGGGCGGCCCGGTCCAGTCGTACGCGAACCAGCGCGGTGCCGATGCCCTGTCTATGGCGCGTGCGGTCGACCAGGCCCCAGCAGAAATACCCAGTTCGACCGTTCCCGCCGATGGCCATCCCGCCGCAGCCGACGATGTGGCCATCCCGTTCCGCCACCTGAAACGCCCATTTCGCCGCATCATGGTCGAGGAAATGCGCGAAGTCGGCGCGTTCGGACGGCGCGAAATAGGGAGCGCTATTGCCGTCGAACAGCGCCAGGCAGGCGTCGCGATCCCCGGCCCGATAGGCACGGATCACTCGTCGACCGTGGCCACCGCCGGATGGAGGCGCAGGCGGTGGATGCGACGCTCATCGGCCTCCGTCACCTCGATCCGCCAGCCGCTGGGATGGTCGATACAGGTGCCGACCGGAGGTACCTGTCCTGCCAGCACGGCGGTCAGGCCGCCCAGCGTGTCGACATCGTCCTCCGCTTCTTCGAGCTGCGGGTCGACGGCGCGGCCGACCTCCTCCAGCCCGACGCGCGCATCCGCATCCCAGGCACCGCCATCGAGCGGCACGAGCAGCGCCTGCGGCGCCTCGTCATGCTCGTCCTCGATCTCGCCGACGATTTCCTCGATCAGGTCCTCGATGGTGACGAGGCCCTCGGTCCCCGAATATTCGTCGAGTACCACCGCCAGGTGCACCCGCTTCTGGCGCATGTCGGCCAGCAGATCGAGCGCCCCGCGCGACATGGGCACATAGAGCGGATCGCGGATCAGCCCGGCGATGGTGGCGGGATGCTCCGCACCGGTCGCCAGGATGTTGAACACGTCCTTGATATGCACCATGCCGATGATCGAATCGAGCGTCTCGCGATAGACGGGCAGGCGGCTGTGTCCGGCCTCGGCGAAGATCTGGACCAGATGGTCGAAGGTCGTGCGCTCCTCGACCGCGATGATGTCGGCACGGGGCACACCCACGTCACCGGCATCGCGCTCGCCGAAATGCAGCAGGTTGCGGACCATCTGACGCTCTAGCGGGGTCAGGTCGCCCTTGGCATCGGGGCCGGGATCGCCCTCGTGCCGGTCGATCGCATCCTCCAGCTGGTCGCGGAGCGACTCTTCCTGATCGCCGCCGAAGATCAGGCTCTTCAGCCCGTGCCAGATGCTGGATTCGTTGGAGTCACCGTTGCCGGTGCTGCTACTGGGGCCGTCGGCCATCGGGGGGTGTCAGTCCTCGCGTATCAGATAGGGATCGGCGATGCCGAGACTGGCCAGCGCGTCGCGTTCGATCGCCTCCATCGCTTCTGCCTCGCCATCGTTCATATGGTCATAGCCTAGCAGATGCAGGACGCCATGCACCAGCAGATGAGTCGCGTGCGTTTCGGCGGAAATCCCGCGTTCGGCCGCTTCCGCCACACAGACGCCGTGGGCGAGCACGATATCGCCCAGCAGAACCTCACCATCGTCGGAGTTCTGCGTCACCGTCTCGATCAGGTCGGGCTGGACCATCGGGAAGGACAGGACGTTGGTCGGCTTGTCCTTCTGCCGATACTGGCGGTTGAGCGATTGAACCTCGTCATCGCTGGTCAGCCGCACCGAAATCTCGATCAGCGCGGGCGTGGTCAGCAGCGGGCCGTAGGGCGTCCGCTCGATCGCGGCACGCGCGGCGGTGGTGGCCAACGCCTCCCAGTTCTGCTCGTCGCCCAACCAGGGCTCTTCATGAATCAGCGCGATTTCGATCATGGGAGCCTTTCAAGGGCAGCGGGGCGGTGATGGTGAAAATCGCCGCCCCCTATCAACAGTTCCATCGTTACGCCAACGAAAGCAGATGTTGGCGAAAGCAGGCTCAGGCGTTCGGCCCTTCATAGGCGTCGACGATCCGCCCGACGATCGGATGACGGACGACGTCGGCGGCGGTGAAGCGGCTCATCGCGATGCCCTCGACACCCTCCAGGCGACGCACCGCATCGGCCAGCCCGGATGCGGCGACGCCGCCGGGCAGGTCGACCTGGTTGGGGTCGCCGCAGATGACCATGCGGCTGTTCTGGCCGAAGCGGGTCAGGAACATCTTCATCTGGGCGGGTGTGGTGTTCTGCGCTTCGTCGAGAATGACGAAGGCATCGGCCAGCGTCCGGCCGCGCATGAAGGCGATCGGCGCGATCTCGATCTCGCCGCTGGCGATCCGCCGCTCCACCTGCTCGGCGGGCAGGCAGTCGTGCAGCGCATCATAGAGCGGGCGGAGATAGGGATCGACCTTCTCCTTCATGTCGCCGGGCAGGAAGCCCAGCTTCTCGCCCGCCTCGACCGCCGGGCGCGACAGGATCAGCCGCTGGACCGATCCGGTGATCAGCTGCGCCACCGCCTGCGCGACCGCGACATAGGTCTTGCCGGTGCCGGCCGGACCAAGCGCGAAGATCATGTCGTTGGACACAAGCTCCTTCATATAATGCGCCTGGGCGGGGGTGCGCGGCACGATCGTCTTCTTGCGCGTGCGGATCATGACCGACGGGGTCGAACTGCGCTCGGCGCTGAGGATGCCGTCGAGCGTCGGCTCGGAAGCCATCGCGATCGAGGCGTCCACCAGGCCGGTATCCACCTCCTCGCCGCGCTGGATACGGGCATAGAGGTCGTTCAGCACGTCGCGGGCCAGCGCCACCTGCTCGGCGGTACCCTCCAGGCCGACCCGATTGCCCCGCGCGGTGATGTACACGCCGAGGCGATTCTCCAATGCGACCAGATTGCGGTCATATTGGCCGAACAGCTGCGCCAGCACTTGCGGCTTGTCGAAGCTGAGTTCCGCCCGGCTGCGTTCACCGGCCTGGGCGGGGAGGGGCTTGCGGCTCATGCGGTCCTTTCACCGTCTGTGGTTTCCCCAAGATGGGGTGGCACCGGTCGGAACGCCAGCGAAATTGCGTGACATAGGTGTGACGCGATGAGGCTTTTTTGCGCGCAGAGGCGCAGAGGGCGCAGAGAAGAAGAGCCCTGCGTGGCGGTCGGGAGACCTTCTTCTTCCTCTGCGCTCTCTGCGCCTCTGCGCGATTAAAAAGATTTTGGTTCGCGCGGAGGCGCGGAGGCGCGGAGAGGGTGTATCTAGCCGCGATCTTGGCCTGTGAGCCATTGGCTTTCAAATAGGTCTCCCGGTCGCGAGGGCCGGATGAAGCATCGACGAGCCAGGCACCTCCGCGTCTCCGCGTCTCCGCGCGAACAAAATTGCGGAAGCGCAGGCGTAGGCTTCGACTTCACTCAGCCTGAACGGAGGTTGGGGTTTACGCCGCCGCCTTTACCTTCGCCTGGCCGGTCAGCGAGTTCGGTCCGGCGGCGACCAGTTCGACCTCGACCAGGTCGCCGATCTGGTGGTCGCCGATCAGGTGGACCGACTGGAGCCAGGGCGACTTGCCGAGCATCTGGCCGGGTAGCTTGCCGCGCCGTTCGAGCAGGACGGTGCAGGTCCGTCCGACGCTGGCGAGGTTGAACGCATGCTGGTCGCGGTTGAGCGCGGCCTGGAGACGCTGGAGGCGGTCGTCCATCACCTCAGGCAGAACCTGATCCGCCATCGTCGCGGCGGGGGTGCCGGGGCGGGGCGAGTATTTGAAGCTGAACGCCTGGGCATGGCCCATCGCGTCGACCAGGCTCAGCGTGTCCGCGAAGTCCGCCTCGGTCTCGCCGGGGAAGCCGACGATGAAATCCCCCGACAGCGCGATGTCGGGCCGCGCCGCGCGCACGCGGTCCATCACCCGCATATAGCTGTCGCGCGTATGCTGGCGGTTCATCGCCTTCAGGATGCGGTCGCTGCCCGACTGCACCGGCAGATGGAGGAAGGGCATCAGGCTTTCGACGTCGCGATGCGCGTCGATCAGCCCTTGCGTCATGTCGTTGGGATGGCTGGTCGTGTAGCGGATGCGGTGCAGCCCCGGAATCCGGTCCAATTCGCGGATCAGGCCATGCAGGCCGCGGTCGTCGGCATCGTTCCACGCATTGACGTTCTGGCCCAGCAGCGTGATCTCGCGCGCGCCCGCATCGACCAGCGACCGCGCCTCGTCCATGATCGCCGAATAGGATCGGCTGACCTCGGCACCGCGCGTATAGGGCACGACGCAATAGGTGCAGAACTTGTCGCAGCCTTCCTGCACGGTCAGGAAGGCCGAGGGGTTCACCTTGCGACGGCCGGGCAGGTGGACGAACTTGGACTCGACCGGCATGTCGGTGTCGAGCGCGGCCTCGCCCGCCGCCGCCCTGGCGACCAGATCGGGCAGGTTGTGATAGGCCTGCGGGCCGACCACCACATCGACCTTGGCGCGGCGGACGATCTCCGCCCCTTCGGCCTGGGCGACGCAGCCTGCGACCGCGATCATCGGCTTGCGGCCCTGCTCGCCCGCATCCTTCCGCAGACGGCCGATCTCCGAATAGACCCGCTCGGTCGCGCGCTCGCGGATGTGGCAGGTGTTGAGGACGATCAGATCGGCGGCGCTGGCATCGTCGGTCGTCGACAGGCCTTGCGCGGCCATCAATTCGGCCATGCGCTCGCCGTCATAGACGTTCATCTGACAGCCGAAGGACTTGACGTGGAAGGTCTTGGGAGATGCGGGCATGACGCGGCCCTTATCGTAAAAGTCGCCCGCTCGCCAGCTTCGGGAAGGCGCACTGGCCGCGACGGAGATCAGGTTTCGACGATTCGCCGCCGGGCTTCCGCTGCGATCGCCTTGCGGTCGGGGAAGTCTGCCGGGTCGAATGGTGCGAGATAATGGAGCGTGACGGTGAACCGCCCCCGCCGCCGCAGCACCCGTTTGACATGGGCGTCCCCCGGATCGGTGCCGAGCCAGGCCAGATCGCCCGCCGCCGCGCCATAGTCGATCCGCACCGGCTGCACGCGGATGCCGGGGACGGGCGGCACCAGGGCGGCGAACAGCGCGGGCTTGAAGGGCAGCAGGTTGAGGTCGTCGCCGGTCGTCCCTTCCGGAAACACCGCCAGCGGCGGCCCTTCGGTCAGGGCGGTGCGGATCGTCGCGACCTGATCGCCCACGCCCAGCCGATCGCCGCGCTCGACGAACAGGGTACGGTTGAGTCCGGCGAGCCAGCCGACCAGCGGCAGCGCCGCCACCTCCGCCTTGGCGACGAAACGCGTGCCCGACGTGCCCGCCAGCAGGAGGATATCCATCCAGCTCAGGTGATTGGCCGCAATCATCACATCGCGGCGTTCGGCCGTGCCGACGACGCGAATGTCCGCGCCCAGGATCATCGCGACCCGGCACAGGAAGCGGGGCGGCCAGGGCGAGGTGCGTCCGGCCAGCCGCCACGCCCCGTGCAGCGCCAGCGCGATCAGCAGCACGCCCACGATACATAAAAGGCGACCCGCTGCTCGCAGGCCGCCCTTGCTGTCGGCGTCGTCGGGGACGGCCGCTGCCATCATCCCTTGCGGTCGAGACTGACGCCGTAAAGCTCCATCCGGTGATCGACCAGGCGGAAGCCCAGCTTCTCGGCGATCGCCTTTTGCAGCTGTTCCAGTTCGGGGTCGACGAACTCGATCACGCGGCCGGTCTCGACATCGATCAGATGGTCGTGATGCGCCTCGGGCGAAGGTTCGTAGCGGGCGCGGCCGTCGCCGAAATCATGGCGGTCCAGGATGCCCGCTTCCTCGAACAGGCGGACGGTGCGGTACACGGTCGCGATCGAGATGCCGGGATCGATCTTGGCGGCACGCTCATAGACCTTTTCCACATCGGGATGGTCCTCCGCCTCCGACAGGACGCGGGCGATCACGCGGCGCTGTTCGGTGATGCGCAGTCCCTTTTGCGCGCACAGCGCTTCGAGATCGATTTTGCGGGCCATGGTAACGTTTCAACTCCTCGGGCAAACCCCTCTCTACCCCCAAAGCCTAATTGCGAAAAGGGGATAGCGACTCGCAATAACCCGGAAACAGTGATCGGGTCAGCCGATAGCCCGGGTTGCGATCGACCGTCGATAGGTGTGCGCGTCATAATGGCGCCCGTCGGCGCCCTTATAATAATTGCGCCGTTCGCCGCACTTGGCAAAACCATGCGCGGAGTAGAACAGGATGGCGGGATTGTTCGACCGCACCTCCAGATGCAGCGTTTCCACCCCATGTGCGGCGCAGTCGGCGACGACCGCCTCGACCAGCAGGCTGCCGATCCGCGTGCGGCGATGCTCCGGCGTGACGCCCAGCAGCAGCAATTCCGCCTCGTCCAGCACCGAACGGGTCAGCGCGAAGCCCGCCGGATCCTCACCCGCCTCGGCGACCAGCAGCTTGATGCCGGGCAGCGCCATGACGCCAAGTAGCTGCGAGCGAGTCCAGGCCTCGCCCCATTGCGGGTCGAAGGCGGCGGCCATGACCCGTTCGACGACACCGGCGTCGCGCGCGTCACCGGGGCGAAGCGAGATGCCGATGCTAGCCATCAGGCGGCCCCGAGGCCGACGGCGTCGGGCGGCGTGATCCCGCCGGGCAGCTTGGCGTCCGGGGCTCGGCCATAGACGGGGCGCGGGGGCAGGGCGGTGAGGTCGGCGGGCAGCCGCCATGCCTCCGACGCATCGGGCAGCGCTTCGACCACCGGCAGATCGGGTGCCAATGCGGTCAGCCAGCGGACCCCGTTGCCGATCGCGACCCGGCCCTCCAACGCGGCAAGCGCGGCATCGGGCTTCATCGAGGCAAAGGGGGAAAGGGCGGTCAGGTCGCGGGCAAAGGCCTGGACGAAGACCTCGCCATGCCCGCCTTCCAGCACGACCGTCAGCGCGGCGTCGTCGCGCGCGGCGAACCCGGCGGCGGCGACCAGCGCCAGCGATTGATAGCCGGTCGCGGTCACGCCCCAGCCCAGTGCCAGCCCGCGCGCCGCCGCGATGCCGACGCGGATGCCGGTGAAGCTGCCCGGCCCGCAATCGACCAGGATGCGCGCCGCCCGGCCGCCATCGGGCAAGGCCGCGATCATCGGCACCAGCCGTTCGGCATGGCCACGCCCGACCACGTCATGGCCATGCGCGACCACCCGGTCGCCGTCGAGAAGGGCGACCGAGCAGGCGGCGGTGGCGGTGTCGATGACCAGCGTGCGCAAGTTTGGCTCAGGCGATCCGGTTGGCTTGTTCGAACGCCAGCCGGGGGTTGCGCGGATGCAGCTTCGACGTGTCGCCATAACCCAGCGTCGCGATGAAATTCGACCGAACGCCCGGCTGGTCGGCGAAGAACGCCTTGTCCACCGCGCCCTGGTCGAAGCCCGACATCGCACCGGTATCCAGCCCCAGCGCGCGCGCGGCGAGGATCAGATAGGCGCCCTGGAGCGAGCTGTTGCGGAAGGCCGAGGCCTCGCGCAGTTCGGTATTGCCGTCGAACCAGCTCTTGGCGTCCACATGCGGGAACAGCTGCGGCAGGGTTTCGTGGAAGTTCACGTCCATGCCGATGATGACGGCGGCGGGCGCGTTGCGGATCTTGTCGGCATTGCTGTCCGAGGCGCAGGATGCGAGCTTTTCCTTCGCCTCCGCGCTCAGGCACCACACCATGCGCGCCGGGCTCTGGTTGGTCGAGGTCGGCGGCATCTTCATCAGATCCCAGATCGCCCGGATCTCGTCCTCGCCTACGGCCTTGTCGAGATAATGGTTGAAGGTGCGGCCCTCGCGGAACAGCCGGTCGAGGCTGGCATCGTCGATGGGGTTCATCAGACGGCCCTCACTTCGGTGACTTCGGGGACATAATGGCGCAGCAGCTGCTCGATGCCGTTCTTCAACGTCGCGGTGGACGAGGGGCAACCAGCGCAGGCACCCTGCATCTTCAGGTACACCTTGCCCTTGTCGAAGCCGCGATAGACGATGTCGCCGCCGTCATTAGCGACCGCCGGGCGAACGCGCGTGTCGATCAGCTCGCGAATCTGGGCGACGATGTCGGCATCCTCGGGATCGTCGGTGAAGCTGTCCTCCGACGGCACCGAAAAGTCCGCCGCACCTTGGCGGAACAACGGCATCTGCGCCGAGAAATGGTCGAGCAGGATGCCCAGCACATCGGGCTTCACGTCCGACCAGTCCGTGCCGGGCGCAACCGTGACCGAGACGAAGTCACGGCCGAAGAACACGCCGGTCACGTCGCCCAGGTTGAAGATCGCCTCGGCCAGCGGGCTGGCGGCGGCTTCCTCGGGCGAGGCGAAGTCGCGGGTGCCGCTGTCCATAACCTTGCGGCCGGGCAGGAATTTCAGCGTCGCCGGGTTGGGCGTCGGTTCGGTCTCGATCAGCATGACCCCCATGTGGCGCGGGTCGCGATGGGGATCAAGCAGGACGCGGGAAAGGATGCGTTTCCGCAGAGGCAATCCCGCTTTGGCCAGCCCGCTTTGGCCGGCCATCAGAAGGCCGACCAGTCCTCATTCGCCGCGCGTCGGACAGGCAGCGGCACGACCCGTTCCTTCACCGACTCGACGACCCGCAGCGGCGCGGGTGGCATGTCGAGCACGAAGCGCTCCACCGCCTGCGACAATTGCTCCGCCTCCTCGGCCAGGCTGCGCGCGGCGGCGGTGGCCTGTTCGACCATCGCGGCATTTTGCTGCGTCACCATGTCCATCTGGGACAGGCTGGTGTTCACCTCGCCCAACCCCTTGGCCTGGCGATTCGCATCGTCGGCGATGCCGGTCATCAGCGTGCCCAGCCGACCCATGCCCTCGTTGATCTTCTCCAGCGCCACGCCCGTCTCGCCGACCAGCGCGACGCCGTTCTGCACGCCGCTGGCGCTGGCCAGCACGCGCTGCTTCACGTCGCGCGCGGCATCGGCCGAACGCTGCGCCAGCGCACGTACTTCGGAAGCGACCACCGCAAAGCCGCGCCCGGCCTCGCCCGCGCGCGCCGCCTCGACCCCGGCGTTGAGCGCGAGCAAATTGGTCTGGAAGGCGATGCCGTCGATGACGCCGATAATCTCCTCGATCTCGGACGAGGCGCGCTCGATATCGACCATCGCCGCGCGAGCCCGGACGACCACCGCGCCGCCGTCGCGCGCATCGGCGCGGGTCTGTTCCAGTGCCAGCGCGGCATCGCCCGCGCCGGTCGCGGCATGACGGACGGTTGCGGTGATCTCGTCCATCGCGGCGGCGGTTTCCTCCAGGCTGGCGGCCTGCTGCTCGGTGCGTTGCGACAGGTCGTCCGAGGCCTGACGTATGTCCATCGCGCCCGCCCGCACACCGCTGGTCGCGCCCACGACGCGCGCCATGGTCGCATGCAGCGCCGCCATCGCCGTGTTGAAGTCGTTCTTCAGCCGGGCGAAGGGCTCGTCCAGCCTCGCATCGATCCGCGCCGTCAGGTCGCCCTTCGCCAGTGCCGACAGGCCCTGGCCGATACTGGCGACGATCAGCTGGGTCTGGGCGGTCTTCTCAGCCTCGGCGCGGGCGAGCTGGTCGCGAAAGGCGACCATCGAGCGTGCCATCTCCCCCACCTCGTCCTCGCGTTCGGCATGAGGAATGGCGCGCCCGGTCTGGCCTTCCGCCAGCAGCCCCATGGCCTGGCGCAGCTCGTGCAGCGGCCGGACGACGGTGCGCAGCGCCATGTACAGGCCGGTCGCCAGCCCGGCGATGGCGAGCAGCAATGTCGCACCGATCAGGATCCAGCGTCCCTGTTCGGCGACGGTATCGGCGCGGACGTGCAGCGCCTTCACCTCGTCGGTCAGCGCATCGATCCGCGCGTCGGCGATCCTGGAGGCCAGTCGTTCGGCCGGGCGCACCCGCTGGCGGAAATGGGAAAGACCGGCGGCGCGGTCCCCGGTGCCTGCGAGGCGGCCGACCTCGGTCAGTTCATGCCGGACGCGGGCCTGCGAGGTGAAATAGGCGGGCGTGATCGCATAGCGCGCCGCATCGCCTTGCAGCGTACCCAGCTGGTCGGCAAACTTGCCCAGCCGCGTGTCGAACTTGCCCTGGATCACCTTTCGCTCGGCGGGATCGCTTTCGATCACCAGGTTGAGCGCATCGCGTTGCAGCGACCGGCTGAGCGAGCGGAGTTCGGCCAGGCGCAGCATCACCGCCTCGGCATGGGCGGCATCCTGATTGGCGCGGGCGACCCGCCCCTCGGTTTGCAGGGTGACGGCCGACAGGATCGCCAGCAACAGCATCGACACCAGCACGGGCGCGATGAGACGGGCTGCTACGCTCTTGATAAACATGACAATTCCGTGACAAAACCGGGGGCGGCAGGCGGCGCGGCTTGTCGTGGTCACGGGTTACCAAAAGGTTAAGAGTGTCCGGTTTTCGTACCGGATCGGCCGAAACCGACGGTCAGGCCGTCTTGCCGATCAGGCGCAGCAGGCCGTCCGCCACGGCTTGGCCGGGCTGGCGCAGCGGGCGGGCAAAACGCAGCCGCAGGACGATCCGCGCGGCCTCGGCTTCGTTCCACAATTCATGGGGATAGCTGTCGTCGAAGATCAGCGTTTCGCCTTCGGCCCAGCGCACGATCCGGTCGCGCACCCGCATCCGCGCGCCGCCGTCGCGCGGCACTGCCAGCCCCAGATGACAGGTCAGCAGCCCCTTGGTGGCGCCGCGCCGCATTTCGACATGCGCACCGGGCGCGAGCAGGGCGAAGGCGGCGTCGTGCAGCCCCGGCACCTCGGCCAGCGCCGCCGTCGCGACGGGACAGCGATTCGCCGTCTCGCCATCCCGCAGCAGCGGGACGATCCGGCTGGTCGAAGCCGGACCCGATACCGCCACCGCCTCGTCCCGGATCGCGCGCCATTGCCGCCGCAGCCCGGCCGTCCAGTCGAAGTCGCGAATATCGAGCACGGGGTCGTTGGGCACCAGCGAGGATGCCGCAATCACCCCGTCGAACACCCGGCACAGCGCCGCCAGTGCGGGATGGGGCGGGGCGGGGGGCGATGGCAGGCTGGGGATCGCGGCGACCAGGGTCGGGACGGGCCGCACGGGCCGCTCGGCCTCGCCCGAATTGTGCCATATTGTGGCCGGGCCCTGACGCTGGGCACTGGCCTTGATCGACTTGGTCATCACGTTCCGAACATCCCCGGCCCGACCCTTGGCGCCCAGGCATCGACGGCCCTTGTGACGCGGGATCAGTCTGGCCGTCCTAGGCCGCCACTGGGTCGAAATGATGGCGTCCGGCCGTCGCAAAGCGGTGCATTGGGGCGATTTAGGGGCGGCTGGCGATCCGGCGTGCGGCGGGTTATGAGGGGGGCATGGCATTTCCGTCCCGCGCTATGCGCCGCCTTGCCCTGCCGGTCCTTCTCGGACTGGCGATCCCCGTCATCGGCCAGGTTCCCGGCCAGACCGACAATCGTTCGGTGCCGCAGGGCATGCCGGTGTCCGCCAGCGTGGCGCCTCCCCCTTCGACGCCAGCGGCCGATCCGCTCGCCCCGCTGCCGCCGATCCCCGGCGTCGATCAGACGCCCTGGCTCTACAAGGGCTCGGACCTGCCGCAGGATAAGATGTGGAAGTTCGGGCGGCTGGCCAACGGCCTGCGCTTCGCGGTCCGCCGCAACGGCGTGCCGCCGGGGCAGGTGGCGGTGCGGGTGCGCATCGATGCGGGCGCGTTGAACGAGCAGGCGTCGGAGCGCGGCTTCGCCCATCTGATCGAGCATCTGTCCTTCCGCGGATCGCAATATGTGCCGGACGGCGAGGCCAAGCGTATCTGGCAGCGGCTGGGCGCGACCTTCGGTTCGGACTCCAATGCGTCCACCACGCCGACCCAGACCGTCTATCAGCTCGACCTGCCCGGCGCGACCGAGGCGGGGCTGGACGAGAGCCTGAAGATCCTGAGCGGCATGATGGCCGCGCCCTCGCTGACCGCCCAGTCGCTGAATGCCGAGCGTCCGGTGGTGCTGGCCGAACGCCGCGAGCAACCGGGGCCGCAGGTTCGCTATTCGGACAAGCTGCGCGAGACCTTCTTTGCGGGGCAGCCGCTGGCCGAACGTTCGCCGATCGGCCAGCTCAAGACGCTGGAGGCCGCGACGCCCCAGACGGTGAAGGCGTTCCACGACCGCTGGTATCGCCCCGAACGCGCGGTCGTCATCATCTCGGGCGACATGGATCCGGCGCTGCTGGCTAGGCTCGTCACCAAGAATTTCGGGTCCTGGCAGGGCGTCGGCCCCAATCCGCCCGATCCCGATTTCGGCAAGCCAACCGCCGATGCCCCTGTCGCGGGCGCGCTGGTCGAGCCGTCCATGCCGCCGGTCGTCGCCATGGCGGTGCTGCGCCCGTGGCAGTATCAGGACGATACCGCGATCTTCAACCAGAAGCGGATGGTCGACATGGTCGCCGCACGCCTGATCAGCCGCCGTCTGGAAAATCGGGCGCGCGCCGGGGGCAGCTTCTTGCAGGCCAGCGTCGCGCTCGACGATGTGTCGCGCTCCGCCAATCTCACCACGGTCAATGTCGTGCCGATCGGTGACAATTGGGAAGCCGCGCTGAAGGACGTGCGGGCGGTCGTCGCCGATGCGATGGCGACCCCGCCGACACAAGGCGAGATCGACCGCGAACTTGCCGATTACGACGCGATCCTGCGCAACCAGGTCGAAACCGCGCGGGTCGAGGCGGGGTCGAAACAGGCCGACGACATGGTCGGCGCACTCGATATCCGCGAGACGGTGACGGCACCCGAGACGAGCTATCAGATCCTGCGTCAGGCGATCGACAAGAAGATGTTCACGCCCGAAACGGTGCTCGCCTCGACGCGCAAGATTTTCCAGGGCACCGCGACCCGCGCGCTGGTCAACACCCGCAATGTGCAAGCCGATGCGGTCGCCAGGCTGACCGCCGCGCTGAAGGCGGATGTCCGCCCGCTCGCCGAACAGCGTCGCCGTCAGGGCACGGTCAGCTTTGCGCAGCTGCCCAAGCTCGGCACCCCCGGCAAGGTCGTATCGCGCGAGAAAGTCTCCGAGCTGGGGCTGGAGAAGGTGACCTTTGCCAATGGCACGCGGCTGCTGCTGTTCGCCAATGACGGCGAGACGGCCCGCGTCTATCTGCGGATCCGGTTCGGGCGTGGCTATGATGCCTTGCCCGCGAACCGGGAAAGCCCGGCCTGGGCGGCCGACCTCGCGTTGGTCGCGGGGGGCATCGGCAAGTTCGACCAGGGCGATCTCGACCGGCTGACCGCCGGGCGGACCATGGGGCTGGACTTCGACGTCGATGACGATGCCTTTGCCTTCAACGCCCTGTCGTCGCCCGGTGATTATGCCGACAACCTCAAGCTGATGGCGGCCAAGCTGATCGCGCCGCGCTGGGACGCGGCACCCGTCAACCGGGCCAAGGCGGCGATGCTGGCGGGGTATGATGGGTTCGACTCGTCGCCCGACGGCGTGCTCGGCCATGATTTGGAGCGATTGCTGCGCGACGGCGATCCGCGCTGGGGCACGCCGCCGCGCGACGCGGTGGTGGCAACCACGCCCCAGTCGTTCAAGGCGCTCTGGGCCCCGCTGCTCGCCTCCGGCCCGATCGAGGTGTCGGTATTCGGCGACGTGAAGGCGGACGAGGCGATCAAGGCGGTGGCCGACAGCTTCGGGGCGATCCCGGCGCGTAAAGGCGCGACCGGCCCGGTGCCGCCGATCCGCTTCCCCGCGCATGTCGCCACGCCCGTCGTCCGCACCCATACCGGCCCGGCGGATCAGGCGGCGGCGGTGATCGCCTGGCCGACCGGCGGCGGTTCGGCCGACGATCGCATCCGCAACCGGCTGGACGTGCTGGCGCAGGTCTTTGCCGACCGGCTGTTCGACCGGCTGCGGTCGCAGGCGGGGGCCAGCTACAGTCCGCAGGTCGCCAGCCAGTGGCCGATCGGCCTGCCCGGCGGCGGGCGGATGATCGCCATCGGCATGGTCGCCCCCGACAAGGTCGACTTCTTCCTGTCGACCGCCCGCGCGATCGCCGCCGATCTGGCGTCCAAGCCGATCGACGCCGACGAACTGCAACGCATCAAGCGACCCATGGCGCAGCGCCTCGCGCGTATGGCCTCGGGCAATCTATTCTGGATGCAGCGGCTGGGCGGTGCGACCTATGATCCGCAACGGATCGAGGCGACCAAGCGTCTGGCGCAGGATTTCGTATCGATCGGTCCGGCCGACCTGCAGGCGGTCGCGGCGAGGTATCTGCGCCCGGATACCGACTGGACGCTGAAGGTGGTGCCAAGGGCCAAGTGATCCTCCCCGCTGGCGGGGAGGGGGACCGCCGCGTAGCGGTGGTGGAGGGGGTGTGCCGATAGGGACGTCCTATGGGGAAGTCCCCCTCCGTCAGGCCTTCGGCCTGCCACCTCCCCGTGCCGGGAGGAACCAGTCGCTTTCCCGCACGTTTTTCGCGGCCATCCACCTTTGTGCGCCGCAATATCCGCGCCGCCCTTTCGCTTTGCTTGGCTTTCGGCTATGGCGCGCTGCGACATACCCTCCGAACAAGAGAAATTTGCATGAGCCTCCGCAACGTGGCGATCATCGCGCACGTCGACCATGGCAAAACCACCCTGGTCGATCAGCTGTTCCGCCAGTCGGGCACCTTCCGTGACAACCAGCGCGTCGAAGAGCGCGCGATGGACTCCAACGACCTGGAAAAGGAGCGCGGGATCACCATTCTCGCCAAGCCGACCTCGGTCGACTGGACTCCCCCGGGCAGCGACGAGTCGATCCGCATCAACATCGTCGACACCCCCGGCCACGCCGACTTCGGCGGCGAGGTGGAGCGCATCCTCTCGATGGTCGACGGCGTCGTCCTGCTGGTCGATTCGTCGGAAGGCGCGATGCCGCAGACGAAGTTCGTGACCGGCAAGGCGCTGGCGCTGGGCCTGAAGCCCATCGTCGTCGTCAACAAGGTCGACCGCGCCGACGCGCGTATCCAGGAAGTGCTGGACGAAGTGTTCGACCTGTTCGTCTCGCTCGACGCGAATGACGAGCAGCTGGACTTCCCCGTCCTCTACGCCTCGGGCCGTAACGGCTATGCCTCGACTGACATGGACGCGCGCGAAGGCACGCTGATCCCGATGTTCGAGACGATCGTGAACCACGTGCCCGCTCCCAAGGTCGAGGTCGAGGACGTGCCCTTCACCTTCCTGGTGACGCTGCTCGACCGCGACAACTTCCTGGGCCGCATCCTGACCGGCCGCGTCAACTCGGGCACGGTCAAGCTGAACCAGGCGATCCACGCACTCGACGCCGACGGCAACATCGTCGAGACCGGCCGTGCGTCGAAGATCATGTCGTTCCGTGGCCTGGACCGCGTGCCGGTCGAGGAAGCCAAGGCGGGCGACATCATCTCGCTGGCGGGTCTGGCGGTCGCCACCGTGGCGAACACCATCGCCGACACCAGCGTCAGCGAGCCGCTGAAGGCGCAGCCGATCGATCCGCCGACGCTGTCGATGCGCTTCGCCGTCAACGACTCGCCGATGGCGGGCCGTGAGGGCTCGAAGGTCACCAGCCGCATGATCCGCGACCGCCTGATGCGCGAAGCGGAATCGAACGTCGCGGTGAAGGTCACCGAGAGCGACGACCGTGACAGCTTCGAGGTTGCCGGTCGCGGCGAACTCCAGCTGGGCGTTCTGATCGAGACGATGCGCCGCGAAGGCTTCGAGCTGGGCATCAGCCGCCCGCGCGTGCTGTTCGGCGAGGATGAGGACGGCAAGAAGACCGAGCCGTACGAGACCGTCATCATCGACGTGGACGAGGAATATTCGGGCACGGTCGTCGAGAAGATGAACCTGCGCAAGGCCGAGATGACCGACATGCGTCCCTCGGGCGGCGGCAAGACCCGCATCACCTTCTCGGCGCCGTCGCGCGGCATGATCGGTTACCACGGCGAGTTCCTGTCGGACACGCGCGGCACCGGCATCATGAACCGCCTTTTCGAGAAGTACGGCCCCCACAAGGGCAAGATCGAAGGCCGCAAGAACGGCGTTCTGATCTCGAACGGCGCGGGCGAAGCGCAGGGCTATGCCCTGGGTCCGCTCGAAGAGCGTGGCATCCTGTTCGTCGGTCACGGTGAGGCACTCTATGAGGGCATGATCATCGGCGAGAACGCCAAGACGGATGACCTCGAGGTCAACCCGATGAAGGCGAAGCAGCTGACCAACTTCCGCGCGTCGGGCGGTAAGGATGACGCCATCCGCCTGACCCCGCCGAAGAAGATGACGCTGGAACAGGCCATTGCGTATATCGACGACGACGAGATGGTCGAAGTGACCCCGAAGTCGATCCGTCTGCGCAAGCGCTACCTCGACCCGAACGAGCGCAAGCGCGCGGCTCGCTCGAAGGCGGCGTAATCGGGCTAGCCAGTCAGGAAGGGGGCCGGGCGGAAACGTCCGGCCCTTTTTCGTGTGAGCGACCATTGGCGTTGCCAGTCGTCCCCGGCACGCGGATTATATCGCAAATCCGATCACAGAATGCGGACAAGTCCGTTAGCGCGATAGGGGTTCGTGCGATATCGAAAGCGCCATAGGGAGCAGGAGGGGTTTTATGGCGCTGGCAATCGAGATTGGTGTGGCCTGGTTGGCCGCTTCGGTCGTGTTCGGTTACGCGATCGCACGGACGATCCCGGCGATCCGCTGATACCCGTTTTCGGCTTTCCGTCGCTCTTCTCCGGCAAGGGGGCGGAATGCCGAGCCTGAAACATGAAGCTGATCGACTCGCGACTAGGCACCGAACGCCGTTCAGCGTGAGCGAAGTCGAAGGCCACGCCTGGACCTCCGCCACGATCGGACCATGGATCGAGACGCTCTCGCTTGGCCTTCGACTTCGCTCACGCTGAACGGAGGGTACGAGGTGGCGGCAACGCCGTTAGCGACCGGCCCCGCTTGCATCACGCCGCGTGCGACAGAGTGCCTAACTCAGCATCCAAGGCCGCACCCAGATCGGCCCAGATATCCCGCACATCCTCCAGCCCGACCGACAGCCGGACCAGATCGGGCATGATGCCATGCGCGATGAGCTGTTCGACCGGATAGGTGGAATGGGTCATGCTGGCGGGATGCTGGATCAGCGTCTCGGCATCGCCCAGCGACACGGCGCGCTGGATCAGTGTCAGCCGGTTCATCACGCGCTTGCCCGCCTCGAACCCGCCGCGCACCTGAAAGGCGATCATGCCGCCGGGCAGCGCCATCTGACGCCGGGCCAAGTCATGCTGGGGGAAGCTCTCCAGCCCCGGATAATGGACCGCATGCACCGCCGGATGCGCCTGAAGCCGCTCGGCAATCGCCTGTGCCGAGGCGGCATGACGCTGTACGCGGAGTTCCAGCGTCTTCAGGCCGCGCAGGATCAGCATGGCGTTGAACGGGGACAGCACCGCGCCGGTCATGTCCTTCACGCCGAACAGCCGAACCTGCTGGATATCCGCCGCCCGGCCCAGCACCATGCCCGCCACCAGATCGCCATGTCCGCCCAGATATTTCGTGGCGGAGTGCACGACGAAGTCGGCACCCAGCGCGATCGGGCGGGTGATGACCGGCGTGGCATAGGTGTTGTCGACCATGCTCCACGCGCCATGCGCCTTGGCGAGGGCGCAGACCGCCTGGATATCGACCAGCCGCATATTGGGATTGGCGGGCGTCTCGAAATAGACGAGCTTGGTGTCCGGCCCGAACGCCGCCTCGACCGCGGCGATGTCGGTCATGTCGACATGGGTGACGCGGATGCCGAACCGGCCCAGCCCATGCTGCATGAAGGCGAAGGTGCAGCCATAAAGCGTCATGTCGGTCAGGATTTCGTCACCGGGGCGCAGCAGCGTCCACAGGGTCGCGGTGATCGCCCCCATGCCCGATGCCGTGCCCAGCGCCGCTTCGGCGCCTTCCAGATGCGCGACGCGCCGTTCCAGCAGGTCGAGCGTCGGGTTGGAGATGCGGCTATAGACATGGCCCGGTGCCTCGCCCGAGAAGCGCGCCGCGCCGTCTTCCGCGCTTTCGAAGGCGAAGGTCGAGGTCAGGTGAAGCGGCGGGGTCAGCGCGCCCTCGTGATCCTGGGGATCATAGCCATGATGGATGGCGGCGGTCGAAAAACCGAAGGGGGCGGGGGTCGACATGGTGGACAGGCTTTCTCTGCGTGATGCCACCATTCTATGGCGGAAGCCCCGCGCCGAAATTGCGTTCTTTGCCAATCATGCATGCTGAATTGGCAGAATCTGCTAGGATCGGGCATGGACACCAAGGATCGCCAAATCGTTCGCCTGCTCCAGCAGGACGGACGCCTCACCAACCAGGAACTGTCCGAACGGGTCGGCCTGTCGCCGTCTCCCTGTCTGCGGCGGGTGCGGCTGCTCGAACAGGCGGGGGTGATTCAAGGTTATGGCGCGATCGTCGACCAGCAGCGCTATGGCCTGCCGGTGACCGCGTTCATCCGGGTGCGGCTGGAGCGCCATGCCCGCGATCTGGTGCAGCAGTTCGAGGAGGCGATCCGCCAGCTGGACGAGGTGATGGATTGCCACCTGCTGACCGGGGATGCGGATTATCTGCTTCGGGTCATCGTTGCCGATCTGGAGGCCTATGAGCGCTTCATCCGCCGCAAGATGCACGCAATCGCCGGGATCACCAGCCTGGATACCACCTTTGCCTATGGGGTGGTGAAGAGCAGTCGGACATTTCCCGTCGATTGATCCCAGCCATTAATCCCCCCTTGTAGGGGAGGGTGTCCCGCTTCGAGGGGCATCCCCGCCCCCGCAAAAGGTGACACCCCTCCGTCAGGCCTTTGGCCTGCCACCTTCCCTTGCAGGGGAGGAATGGGAAAGAAGGGCTTAAACGAAAAACGCCCTCCTTCCGCTGGGGAAGGAGGGCGTCTTGCCGGTTGGTGCCGGGGCGATCAGGCGCCGAAGGTGCGCTGCCACCAGCCGCGGCGCGGGGTTTCCCCGGTCGCGTTTTCGGCGTCGGTCTCGGTCGCGGCCGGTTCCTCGGCCGGAGTGGCCTCGGCGGCAGGGGCTTCCTCGGCGACCGGCTCGACGGCGACCTTGGGGGCCGCCTTCTTGCGGACGCGCTTGGGCTTGGCCGGGGCTTCGGCTTCCGCCTCGGCGACCGGAGCGGCTTCCTCGGCGGCAACCTTGGGAGCGGCCTTCTTGCGGACACGCTTGGGCTTGGCCGGAGCTTCCGCCTCGGCTTCCGCCACCGGCGCGACCGGAGCAGGGGCTTCCTCGACGACGGGCGTCTCGACCGTTTCGCTGACGACCGGCGCGGCCTTGCGGGCGCGCGGACGGCGGCGGGTCTTGGGCGCGTCGCTCGCTTCGGCCTCGGCCACTGCGAGTGGGGTCGTCACCGGTGCGGCATCGCCCGCCTCGATCGGCTCGACGATCGGCAGCGGCGCGTCCGACGCGTCGTCATCCGACACGGTTTCGGCAGCGGTCTCGGCCGTGTCGTTCGCGGCACCCTCGCCACGACGACCGCCACGGCGACCGCGACGACCACGACGGCGGCGTCCGCCTTCGCGCGGCTCGGCCTCGGTGGCTTCGACCGTCTCGGCGGTGTCGTCCTCGGCCGATTCCTCGGCGTCGGTCTCGTCCTGCTCGGCCTCATGCTGCTCAGCGTCGTCCGCCTGCTCTTCGCCCTCGGCCTGTTCGCTGCCTTCACCCTCGCCACGGTTGCGGCGACCACGACGGCGGCGGCGGCGCTTGCGGCCATTGCCGTCACCCTCGTCACGCGATTCGCGTGGGCGGGGCGCCTCGGTCGCTTCCTCCTCGACCTCGTCCTCTTCTTCCTCTTCGATCTCGTCGACCAGATCGTCCTCATCCTCCTCGACGGGGAGGAGCATGTCGATCTTGGGCGCATAGGCCGGCGGCGGGCCCGAGGCCTCGACCGTCATGCGCGCACCCTCCTCCTCGCGGTCGGGGATGATCTCGACGGTCACGCCGTAGCGATCCTCGATCTCGGCGATGTCGGCGCGCTTGCGGTTCAGCACATAGACGGCCGCTTCCTGGCTGGCGCGCAGCGTCAGGATCGAGCCGCGACCGCGCGCGGCCTCGTCCTCGATCAGGCGGAGCGCCGACAGGCCCGAGGACGAGGCGGTGCGGACCAGGCCGGTGCCCTCGCAATGCGGGCAGGGGCGGGTCGAGGCTTCGAGCACGCCGGTGCGCAGGCGCTGGCGGCTCATTTCCATCAGGCCGAAGGACGAGATGCGGCCCACCTGGATGCGGGCGCGATCGTTCTTCAGCGCCTCCTTCATCGCCTTCTCGACCTTCCGGACATTGGAATTGTTGTCCATGTCGATGAAGTCGATGACGACCAGGCCCGCCATGTCGCGCAGACGCAGCTGGCGCGCGATTTCCTGCGCGGCTTCCAGATTGGTCGCGGTCGCGGTCTGCTCGATATTATGCTCGCGGGTCGAGCGCCCGGAGTTGATGTCGATCGAGACGAGTGCTTCGGTCGGGTTGATGACCAGATAGCCGCCCGACTTCAGCTGGACGACCGGATTGTACATCGCGGCCAGCTGGTCCTCGACATGCGCGCGCTGGAACAGCGGCACGGCATCGGCATATTGCTTCACCCGACGAGCGTGCGCAGGCATCAGCAGGCGCATGAAGTCCTTCGCCTGGCGATAGCCTTCCTCGCCCTCGACGATGACTTCCTCGATCTCGCGATTATAGATGTCGCGGATCGCACGCTTGATCAGATCGCTGTCGCCATAGATCAGCGCGGGTGCCGACGAATGCAGCGTCTTCTCGCGAATGCCGTCCCACAGGCGCGCGAGGTAATCGAAGTCGCGCTTGATCTCGGTCTTGGTGCGCTGAAGGCCCGCGGTGCGGACGATGCAGCCCATGGTCGAGGGCAGCTGCATCTCGGCCATGATGGTCTTCAGGCGCTTGCGGTCGGCTGCGTTCGAAATCTTCCGGCTGATGCCGCCGCCGTGCGACGTGTTGGGCATCAGTACGCAGTAACGACCGGCGAGCGACAGATAGGTGGTCAGCGCCGCACCCTTGTTGCCGCGCTCTTCCTTGACGATCTGGACCAGCAGCACCTGGCGGCGATGGATGACGTCCTGGATTTTGTAGCGGCGGCGCAGATTCTGGCGACGCTGGCGCAGTGCCTCGACCTGATCGTCGTTGACGGTCGACTTGCGGGCGCGGGGTGCGGCCTCGCCGTCCTCATCGTCATGATGGTCGTCGGCGTGATCGTCATGATCCTCGCCATCATGATCGTCATCATCCTCGGCGTCGAGTTCGGCGCGCAGCGCGGCCTCTTCGGCGGCATGCTCGGCCTCTTCGCGGAGCAGGGCTTCGCGATCTTCCTTCGGGATCTGGTAATAGTCGGGGTGGATTTCCGAAAAGGCCAGGAAGCCATGACGGTTGCCGCCGTAATCGACGAAGGCCGCCTGCAGCGACGGTTCGACGCGGGTCACCTTGGCGAGGTAGATATTGCCCTTGAGCTGCTTGCGCTCGGCCGACTCGAAGTCGAATTCCTCGATCCGGTTACCCTTGACGACGGCCACGCGGGTTTCTTCCCGGTGGCGTGCGTCGATCAGCATACGCGTGGTCATTGTGAAGTCTCCACGCGCGCGCCGGGCCTGGTGGCAGCCGTCGCGCGCGGTAAATAAGGTGGGCGGCGGCGCGGGGCGCCGGTCCGCTGGAAAAAACGGAATGCGTGCCGGTCGCAGCCGCAGCATCGGCAACGGGGCCGGTGCGGACCCACGACACCGCGATCCCACCGGCAAAGGCCGGTCGGTCAGCGGGGTGGATCATATGCGTCATGCGAGCGTCAACCTGGTTGGTCCGGGCGCGAAATCCTCGCAGTCCCAGCCCTTTTAGAGATGGCCCCGTCCCGATCGTGGGAGAGGTGATCGAGGCCGGGGTCCGCAGGAGTGCTAGCATCATCGGAACGTTTGCGCAACAGGCGGAAATCTGCCGGTCGAGCGGCCAAAACATGCCGAATTTTCGGTTAACCAATGGCCGAAAGCCTGGAGACAGGCACGTTTCGCTATCCCGGCGTTTCGATCCCCGGATCGTGGAAAAGGGTATGCGGTAATGGCTTTTCGCTGGACCAGCGACGCACGGGCACGGCATGGTTGCCGTGTCGTGCTGATGCTGTTCACATTCCTGATCGGGCTGTTCGCGCCGATGAGCGCGATGGCCGCGACGGTGCAGAAAGTGGTGGTGCGCGGCGCGCGCCTGATCATCCGGTTCGACACGCCGGTCAAACGCGCGCGCAGCGTCATGCTGACCGAACAGCGCCGCGTCGCGATCGACGTGACCGGCGCGTCGCCCGGCCCCGCCACGATCGACGACGGCGTGGTGCGCGGGCTGACCCAGACCCGGATCCAGCCCGGCGTCACCCGGCTGACCTTCGCGCTGGCGCAGGACGCGGCGATCTTCGATGGCGGGTTCGACGATGACGGCAAGACCCTGTCGCTGACGCTGAAGCCCATGGTCGGCCGCTATACCCAGGCGAGCTTTGCGGGCGTGCTCGACTTCTTCCCGTTCCATTTCCAGCGCAAGCCCGCCTACACGCTGACCGTACCGGTGCCGAGCCCGTCGCGCGCCTTGCCGCTGCCGCGCGTGAAGGGGGCGGACAACCGTCCGCTGGTGGTGATCGATGCGGGGCATGGCGGGGTCGATCCCGGTGCGATCAACCCGCAGACGGGCCTGCGCGAAAAGGACGTGACGCTGGCCATCGCGAAGGAGATTCGCGACACGCTGGTCGCCAGCGGACGGGTGCGCGCTGCGCTGACCCGCGAGGACGACCGCTACATCCTCCACCGCGAGCGCTACGGCATTGCGCGGCGGCTGCATGCCGACCTGTTCATCTCGATCCATTGTGACAGCGCAGGGGCAGGGGAAGCACGCGGCGCGACCGCCTATACCCTGTCCGACGTGGCCTCCGACAAGGAAGCCGCACGGCTGGCGGCGCGCGAGAACAAGGCGGACGTGATCGCAGGCGTCGACCTGGGCGGGAACAGCGACGTCTCCTCGATCCTGATCGACCTGACCCAGCGCGAGACGATGAACGCCTCGGCCAGTTTCGCGCGTCTGCTCGGCCGCGAGGCGCAGCCGCTCATCCCGGTCAAGCCGACCTTCCACCGCATGGCCTCTCTGATGGTGCTGAAGGCGCCCGACATGCCGTCCATCCTGTTCGAGACGGGCTATATCTCGAATATGCAGGACGCGGCGTTCCTCGCCAGCGAAGAGGGGCGCGAGCGGATCGCCAAGGCGGTACTGCAGGCGGTCGAAGTCCACTTCGCCCGGCGGATGGCGGCGCGGTAGCGAGTTATTGTTGAGCTGATGTCGGGCCGAAATGCGCGGCAGATACCCCATCTGCCGCGCATGATCATTGTCATGGACACATGCCGTTATAGTAACGGTAATAGGGCGTTGCGTTGCCCGAATATTCTATGTCACCACTACAGTAGGCTGTCTCTCGGCCAGCCACCTGCTGGCGGGTGGCATCGGTGTAATAAACTTTGACATAGGCATAATCTGTATATTGCGCAGCTGCCGTGGTGCTCATCATGATGGCAGCAAGAATGGCGAGCTTCGATATTTTCATATTGCCTCCTAATGTCCAGCATTCATGGCAAACGGTCGAATCGGGATTTGTGATCGACGTATAAGATGTATCGGGAAAATAGACGTCGTTCAACATGACTCATGCTGGCATTTGATGTATTGTAGTCGATCACCTGGCGAGTATTCTCGTTCCGGGTGAATGTTGAGGTCTGGTCCCGTATTGCCAATCGGCGTAAAGGCGCGGGCATGATCCGCGTCTGTGCCCTGTACCGTTTCGCCGCTTTCCCCGACCCCGCCGCGCTGCGTGCGCCGTTGCTCGCCGTCGCCGAGGCGAACGGGATTCGCGGCACGCTGCTGCTGGCGAGCGAGGGGATCAACGGCACGGTGGCGGGCAGCACGCACGCGATCGAGGCGCTGCTCGCGCATATCCGGACGCTGCCGGGGTGTGCCGATGTCGACTATAAGGACTCGACCGCCGAGACGATGCCGTTCCATCGGATGAAGGTGCGGCTGAAGCGTGAGATCGTGTCGATGGGCGTGGAGGGGATCGATCCGCGCCGAGAGGTCGGCACCTATGTCGCGGGCGAGGAATGGAATGCGCTGATCACCGATCCCGACACCCTCTTGATCGACACGCGCAATGATTACGAGGTCGCGATCGGCACGTTCGACGGCGCGGTCGATCCGGGGACGCGCAGCTTCCGGGATTTCCCCGACTGGTTCCGCCAGAATCGCGACGAACTGATGGCGGGCAAGTCCAAGGTCGCGATGTTCTGCACCGGCGGCATACGCTGCGAAAAGGCGACCGCGTTCCTGAAGGCGGAAGGGGTGGCGGACGTCTTCCACCTCGATGGCGGCATCCTGAAATATCTGGAGACGATGCCGGAAGAGAAGAGTCGCTGGAAGGGCGAATGCTTCGTTTTCGATGCACGCGTCGCGGTCGGGCATGGGCTGGCGCAAGGATCGCACGGCTTGTGCCATGGCTGCCGGATGCCGGTCAGCCCGGAGGATCGCGCCTCGCCGCTCTATGTCGAGGGGGTGAGCTGCCCCGCCTGTCACGGCACGCGCGACGCGGAGCGGCTGGCCGCCTATGCCGAACGGCACCGGCAGGAAGCGCTGGCGGCGGCGCGGGGGCAGGCGCATGTCGGCGCACGCTATCCGTCCGCGGAAGATGCGCGCGACGAACCGCAGCCCCTGTAACGCGCAACCGATCCGCAGGCGGGTGGCAAGCCGGGGCGAACCTGCTACACGAAGCCCCGCAAAGCCATGGCCGTCGAAACCTTTTCCCCCTCCGAACCCGCCGAACCGCCGCGTCGCCCGCTCTGGCGCCGCTGGTGGGTGCGGGTGCTCGCCGTCCTTGCGCTGCTCGCGGCGATCGGTGGCGGCGTGTTCTGGTTCGTGTTCATCCGCGACCTGCCCTCGGTCGACGCGCTCAAGGCCTATGAGCCGCCGCTGCCGACCCATGTGCGCGGAATCGACGGCACCCCGATCCAATCCTATGCGCGCGAGCGCCGGGTCGAGCTGTCCTACAATGAATATCCTCCGCTCCTCGTCCGTGCCTTCCTGGCGGCGGAGGACAAGAGCTTCTTCGAGCATGGCGGTGTCGATTATCCCGGCCTGGCGGGCGCGGTCATCGACTATGCCAAGAAATTCGGCAGCGGGCGGCGCGCGCGCGGCGGCTCGACCATCACCCAGCAGGTCGCCAAGAACCTGTTGATCGGCGACGCCTATTCGCCGACCCGCAAGATCAAGGAGGCGATCCTCGCCTATAAGATCGAGGACACGCTGACCAAGCCGCAGATCCTGGAGCTGTATCTCAACCAGATCGCGCTCGGCCGGAACGCCTTCGGCGTCGAGGCGGCGGCCCATGCCTATTTCGACAAGGAACTGGACGAACTGACGCTGGGGCAGATGGCCTATCTGGCGCTGTTGCCCAAGGGACCGGCCAATTACGATCCCGTCCGCCACCCCGACCGCGCGCTGGAGCGCCGCGCCTATGTGCTGCGCGAGATGCTGTCGAACAACTTCATCACCCGTGCGCAATATGACGCTGCGATGGCCGAGCCGCTGGGCACCGTGCTGCGCCGCACGCCCAAATATGCGCAGGTCGGCGGCTATTTCGTCGAGGAGGTCCGCCGCCAGCTCATCAAGCGTTATGGCGAAAAGGCGGAGAGCGGGCCGAACAGCGTCTATGACGGCGGTCTCTGGGTGCGCACCTCGCTGGATACCCGGTTGCAGGATCTGGCGGCCGAAGCGTTGCGCGACGGCCTGATCCGGTTCGAGGGCGGGCGCGGCTGGTCCGGGCCGATCCGGCACGAGGATATCGAGGACGGCAACTGGCAGCAGGTGCTGCTGAACACCAATATCGGCCTCGACTATCGCGACTGGCGCGCCGGGATCGTCACCGCCAAGACCTCGGGCGAGGCGACGATCGGCTTTGCCAATGGCCGCACCGGCACGCTGCCACGCAGCTTCGCGCAGATGCCGCGCCGGGGCACGGCGGCGACCGCGTTCAGCGCGTTGAAGGTCGGTGACATCATCGCCGTGTCGCCGGCGGGCGAGCAGTTCCAGCTGCGCTCCATCCCGCGCATCTCGGGCGGCTTCGTCGTCGAGGAACCCGCGACCGGCCGCGTGCTGGCGATGCAGGGCGGCTTCGACGCCCGGCTCCAGGCGTTTAACCGCGCCACCCAGGCCGAGCGTCAGCCGGGCTCGACGATCAAGCCCATCGTCTATTCCGCCGCGCTGAACAGCGGCATGACGCCCGCCTCGATCATCGTCGACGGTCCGTTCTGCGTCGATCAGGGGGCCGGTCTGGGGACGAAGTGTTTCCGCAACTTCGGCAATTCGGCCGGGGCGGGGCCGCACACGATGCGCTGGGGCATCGAGCAGTCGCGCAACCTGATGACCGTGCGAACCGCCTCGACCGTCGGCATGAAGAATGTCGTGGCGACGATCAAGCAGATGGGGATCGGCGATTTCCCGCCCTATCTGGCCTATGCACTGGGCGCGGGCGAAACGACGGTGGGGCAGATGGTCAACGCCTATGCGATCCTCGCCAATAACGGGCGCGGCGGCGATCCCTCGCTGATCGACTTCGCGCAGGACCGGCACGGCAAGGTGATCTGGCCGGAAAACTGGCGCGCCTGCGACCGCTGCAACGCCGCCGATTATGACGGCAAGCCGATGCCGCGTCCGGTCTCGCGCCAGCGCCAGGTGCTCGACGCGATGACCGCCTATCAGATGGTCCACATCACCGAGGGTGTGATCCAGCGCGGCACCGCCACCGGCCTGCGCGACCTGAACCGCCCGATGTTCGGCAAGACCGGCACCAATAACGGCCCGACCGATGTGTGGTTCGTCGGCGGCACGCCGCAGTTCGTCGGTGGCCTCTATATCGGCTATGACACGCCGCGTTCGCTGGGCGGCTATGCGCAGGGCGGGACCATCGCGGTGCCGATCTTCCGCCAGTTCGCCGAAAAGGCCTATGAGGGGCTCGAGAAGCTGCCCTTCCGCGCGGCGCCCGGCATTCGCATGGTCCGCATCGACCGCGCGAGCGGGCGGCCGGTCTATGGTACCTTCCCGACCGGCGACGATCCCAAGCCCGCCGTGATCTGGGAAGCGTTCAAGCCGGAGAGCGAGCCGCGTCGTCGCGCGCGCCGTGCCGCCGCCGCCGAGGCGCCCGCGACGCCGACCGGCCCGACCAGGCCAGCGCCCCCGCGCGACAGCGATTTCTTGCAAAGAGAAGGCGGAATCTACTAGCCCGCTTCCCATATTCGTTTTGCCGTCCCCGTTCGGGCGGCCGTACGACCGATTCGGAGAATTTTCATGCGCGCTGAAGCGCAGGCTCATGTCGACAAGATCAAGGACGCCCTGGAGCTGCTGCGCCGCTTCCTCGACTGGGACCGCGCGCTGCGCCGCCTGGACGAGCTGAACGCGCGCGTCGAGGACCAGGCCCTGTGGAACGACCCCAAGCAGGCGCAGGAGGTGATGCGCGAGCGTCGCCGCCTGGACGAGGCCATTACCGCCACCCGCGCGATCGAGAACGAGCTGTCGGGCACGGTCGAGCTGATCGAGCTGGCCGAGATGGAGGGCGACGAGGACCTCGAGAAGGAAGCCGTCGCCAGCCTAGGCGAACTCGCCAAGAAGGCCGAGGCCGACAAGATCAAGGCGCTGTTGGCCGGTGAAGCCGATGCCAATGACAGCTATATCGAGATCAACGCGGGCGCGGGCGGCACCGAGAGCCAGGACTGGGCCGGGATGCTCCAGCGCATGTACACGCGCTGGGCCGAGCGGCACGGCATGAAGGTCGAGCTGATCGACTATCATGCGGGCGAACAGGCCGGGATCAAGTCGGCGACCCTGCTGGTCAAGGGCGAGAATGCCTATGGCTATGCCAAGGTCGAATCGGGCGTGCACCGGCTGGTGCGGATCAGCCCGTATGATTCGGCCGCGCGTCGTCACACCAGCTTTTCGAGCGTTTGGGTCTATCCGGTGATCGACGATAATATCGAGGTCGAGATCAACGAGAGCGAGCTGCGCATCGACACCTACCGCGCATCGGGTGCGGGCGGTCAGCACATCAACACCACCGACTCGGCGGTGCGTATCACCCACTTGCCGACCGGCATCGTGGTGCAGTGCCAGAACCAGCGTTCGCAGCACAAGAACAAGGCCGAGGCCTATAATCAGCTTCGCGCCCGCCTGTACGAGCGTGAGTTGGCCGAGCGCGAAGCCGTGGCCAATGCCGAGAATGCGACCAAGACCGATATCGGCTGGGGCCACCAGATCCGGTCCTACGTGCTCCAGCCCTATCAGCTGGTGAAGGACCTGCGCACCGGCACGACCTCGACCGCGCCGGGCGACGTGCTCGACGGCGATCTCGATGCCTTCATGGCGGCGGCCCTGTCGCAGCGCGTGACCGGCGAGGCGGTCGCGGTGGAGGATGTCGACTAAGATGCGTGTCCGGGGGGCGGGGCCCTTGATGGCGGCGGCAGCCCTCGTCATCGCGCTGGGGGGCGTGGTGGCGGCGTGCGACGGTTCGAAGCCGCTGATCCAGCAGCGCGATGACGGGGACGACGACAAGGTCGGCCCGTTCCCGGCGGCGGACCGGCCGGTCGCCGACGTTGTCTCGTCGCGCTGGTCGAGCGAGGATGCGCGCGACCGGCTGCGCGAGGCGGATCAGGTCATGGATCGGGCGAAAATCCGCCCCGGCATGACGGTGGCCGATATCGGCGCGGGCGAGGGTTATTACACCGTCCGCCTGGCGCAGCGTGTCGGCAAGACCGGCCGCGTACTGGCCGAGGATATCGTCGCCGCGTGGCGCGACCGGCTGGCCGAGCGTGTCTCGCGCGAGCGGCTGGACAATGTCAGCGTCCGGCTGGGAGAACCCGCCGACCCCAAGCTGCCACCCACCAGCTTCGACCGCGTTCTCATGGTCCATATGTATCATGAGATCGAGCAGCCCTATGAGTTCTTGTGGCGGCTGTTCCCCGCGCTGAAGTCCGACGGGCTGGTCGTGGTGGTCGATGCCGATCGCCGGACCAAGGCGCATGGCACGCCGCCCGCGCTGCTGAAATGCGAGTTCGAAGCGGTCGGCTTCACCCAGGTGTCGATTGAGAACATGCCCTCGGCGGGCGGCTATCTGGCGACCTTCCGCGCGACCGGCCCGCGTCCGGATCCCAAGGCGATCCGCCCCTGCCGGATGAAGGATAACCAGGGCGGGTAGTCCTGCTCCTCATTCCTCCCCTGCAAGGGGAGGGGGACCATGCGTAGCATGGTGGAGGGGTGTCACCCTATCGAGAGCGGGACACCCCTCCGTCAGGCCTGACGGCCTGCCACCTCCCCTTGCAGGGGAGGAACGGGTCGCGATCATTCGTCACCGTCGCCACGACAAATTTGGAACATGACAGCTTTGTCATGTATTGATCCCGTATCGGCCCCGCCTGGTGCCGATAGACCACCGGCCCGCATAAGCCGGGGTCCCGCAGAAGGAGATGATGATGAACATGCTTTTGATCGCCGGGCTCGCGCTTGGCGGTGTTGTGGCCTCCGACGGGGCGCTCGAACACCGTGTCCAGCTCGACCATCATTCGGGACCGGTCGCGGTCCGCTACAGCGCCGATGTCGGCGTGACCCATAAGCAGATCGGCGCGGTGACGACCGGCGGCCGTCCCTCGACGCTGCGGTGCCTGTGGAGCGCCAATGTCACGGTCCACCGCGAAGCGCGTGGGGCCAGCGGCACGGCGCTGATGCGCAGCGCGGCGCAGGATCGCGTGATCGAGGGTAGCCGCCCCGGCTGGTGCAGCACCAACCGCAACGCCATCGCGCAGGAAGTGGCCCGGCGTCACGACGCGGTGCGCGACCACCTTCAGGCCGTGGCGCAGGAAGACCATGGCCTGCTGCGCGCCGAGATGGATCGCCTGCATGCCGAGACGCGCGCCGGATGAGCTTGCGTATCATTGCCCTGGGTGTCGTATTGGGCACCAGCATCGCCTCGCCGCTCCTCGCGCAGGAGCGGCCTTCGATCGGCGTCGAGGTGAACAGCGACGAGAATCGCCGGGGCCTGAGCTGGAGCGGGGGGCGGGTATCGCCCTCCGCCGATATTTTCGCGACGAGCGGACCGTTCGAGGCGAGCGGCCGGATCGTGGCGCTTCGTGAATCGGCGCGGCATGGCGGCGCGGGGGTGGTCGGCGACCTGAGTCTCGGCGCCTCCACCCTGCTGGGCCCGGTGACGGTGCGCGGACGCGTGACCGGCCACCTGTTCGGCGGGGCGGGCTTCAATGCCGATTATGTCGAACTGGGCGGGTCGGCAGCCTATACGCTGGGTCCGGTGCAGGTCGATGCGGGCGCGGACTATGCACCGTCGCAAAGCGCGATCGGCGGCGACAATCTCTATCTTCATGCCGGAGCCCAGGCGGGCATACCGGGCACGCCCTGGACGTTGCTGGCCGGGCTCGGCCACTCCTCCGGCAAGATCGACAATCCCTTCCGTGCCGCGCGGCTTCGTCCCGGTGGCGATTATAGCGACTGGCGGGTCGGGGTGCAGCATGTCACCGGGCCGGTGACTCTGGGACTGGACTATGTCGGCACCGACGTGTCGGACCGGGCGGCCTCCGCCTTTCCGCTGGCCGATGCGCGGCATTCGGGCGACCGGATCGTCGGGCGGGTGCGCTTCGGGTTCTAAGGGCCAATTTGAAATTCGACGGAAGCGTGCCGTAGGTCCCATGTTTTTAACAGTTTCAGAGGCACGTTGATCACTGTCCACAAGCCTCTCCCCTCCCGCAGGCGGGAGGGGATGGGGGAGGGTAACGCCCCAAGCTGCATTGCCCGTGCATTGGCCCCCACCCCAACCCCTCCCCCCTGCCGGGAGGAGGGGCTTTTAGACCAGCCCCTCTTCTCGAAAGCTGAGCACCCTGCCGCTTCCCAGGATCAGATGGTCGAGCAGCATCACGTCCAGCGCCGCGAGCCCCTGCGCCAGCCGCCGGGTCAATGACAGGTCGGCGGCGCTGGGGCGGGTATCCCCATCGGGGTGGTTGTGCGCGATCAGCACCGCGCTTGCCTCCATCAGGATCGCATCGCGGGCGATCCGGGCGACCGGGACCGTCACCGAATCATGGCGGCCCGCGATATGGCGCAAGCCCAACAGCATCCGTTCCGAACCCAGATAGGCGATCCCCATCGCCTCCTTGTCGCGACGATCCAGCCCGCCGAACAAGCCCAGCGCGTCACGACGCGTGACGATGCGGAGGGGAGGGCGGGGCAAGCCGTACACGACCAGCCCTGCATCATGCTGGGCGCCGACACAGCTTTATCCCGCGCCGATCCGGTTCGGCTTGGCGAGGACCGCGCACGGCGCTAGGTCCGGGGCATGCGGCAATATCTCGATCTCATGGACCGGGTCCTGACCCAGGGCGTGCAGCAGATGGACCGGACCGGCACCGGCACGCTGTCGGTCTTCGGTCACCAGATGCGGTTCGACCTGGCCCGGGGCTTTCCGGCCCTGACCACCAAGAAGCTTCACCTGCGCTCGATCATCGTCGAGCTTTTGTGGTTCCTGCGCGGCGACACCAATGTCCGCTGGCTTCAGGATCGCCGGGTGAGCATCTGGGACGAATGGGCCGACGAGCAGGGCGATCTCGGCCCCGTCTATGGCAAGCAGTGGCGCGACTGGGCGACGGCCGATGGCCGGCATATCGACCAGATCGCCGAGCTGGTGGAGCAGATCCGCACCCAGCCCGCCTCGCGCCGCCAGATCGTGTCCGCCTGGAACCCCGGCGATCTGCACGCCATGGCGCTGGCCCCGTGCCACTGCCTGTTCCAGACCCATGTCGCGAACGGCCGCCTGTCGCTGCAACTCTATCAGCGGTCGGCCGATATCTTCCTTGGCGTGCCGTTCAACATCGCCTCCTATGCGCTGCTGACCCATATGCTGGCGCAGCAATGCGATCTGGAGGTCGGCGAGTTCATCTGGACCGGCGGCGACTGCCATCTATACTTGAATCATCTGGAGCAGGCCAAGACCCAGCTGGGTCGCGAGCCGGGCGCGCTGCCGCGCCTGGAAATCCTGCGCCGCCCGGATGCCATTGACGGTTATGAGCCCGAGGATTTCGTGCTGCACGACTATGTCGCGCAACCCCATATCAAGGCGCCGGTCGCGATATGATCACGCTGGTCCTCGCCCGCGCGCGCAACGGGGTGATCGGGCGCGATGGCGGCTTGCCCTGGCACCTGCCCGCCGATCTCAAGCGGTTCAAGGCGCTGACCATGGGCAAGCCGATGATCATGGGCCGCAAGACCTTCGACAGTTTTCCCGCCCCGCTGCCGGGTCGGCGGCATATCGTCCTGACCCGCGACCGCGCTTGGAGCGCACCGGGCGCCGAGGTGGCGCACGACGTCGCGGGCGCGCTTGCACTGGCGGGCGAGGGGCCGGTGGCGGTGATCGGGGGGGCGGAAATCTTCGACCTGTTCCGCGACATCGCCGACCGGGTGGAATTGACCGAGGTCAATATCGATGCCGAGGGAGATGTCGTCGTCGCCACGTTTTCCAATTGGCGCGAAGTCGAGCGGCAGGATCATCCCGCTTCGGATGACCGTCCATCCTATTCTTTTGTGACGCTGGAGCGATGACAGAAGGATGCATTCTTCACTGAAGCTGGCCATTTTGCGAAAAATATTTCGGCCCGTCTTCATTTGTTGATCCGACATACCTAAACTCATTCTCGGATAAAGAATTGCGGCATTCACCGCATTCGTCTTGGCAGCGGGCAGTGTCGGATGATCATCGATGGGGGGAATGTGCAGGGGCGTCGGGCGGACAGTGATCCGGTCGGCATCCTGGACGCCAGTCACGAGGCGGTCGCGTTCCTCGATCGGCATCGACTGGACCGGACGACCACCAGCTACGCGCTGGCGTTACAGGCGGTCCTTCACCCCTATGGCCCACTGGGCGGTGAGGTCGCGCGGCGGACCGATGGCGGTATCCGCCTGACCGAAGACGATGTCCGCGAACTGATGCCGCTGGTCCGCGAGCATGAGGTCGCCGATCTCGGGCTCGGCCGGATCCAGATGGAGCGGGACCTGGGCGAACAGGCCGAGACGCTGGAGGCGCTGACCTCTGACGCCAGGGCGATCACCGGCGATTTCTCGCATCAGGTCGCGGCGCTGTCCCATGCGCATCGCAGCAACGATGTCGGCCCCGATACTCGCGCCATCGCGATGCTGCTGGAACAGTTGATCGCCCGCATTTCCAAGACTGAACGCGATCTGGAGGAACTGGCGGGCAATATCGCGGGCCTGCGCTCCCGGATGGAGCCCGGCGAAACCGACGATCGGATCGACCAGTTGACCGGCGTCACCAGCCGGACCGGTGCGCAGGCGATGGTCGAGCGGCTGGCCAACGAGCCGCATGGCTATGTGCTGGCAGCGTGCAGCCTGGACGATCTGGAGGGGATCAACGAGCGTTACGGGCGTTCGGTCGCCGACAATGTGCTGCGCGCCTTCGTCGCCACGCTGCGTCAGTCGTGCGAGGGGACGGAGATTATCCGCTGGCAGGGCAATCTGTTCCTGATCGTGCTGCGCGGGCGCCCTTTGTCCACGCTGGCGGGCATGATGGAGGATGCGCGAGTCGCCATGCGCGAACGGACGCTGCGCCTGCGTGGGTCGGGGGAGCCGATCGGGGCGGTCACCATGTCGGGCGGCGTCGCGGTCGGTGTCGGCGTGCCGTTGGAGGAGGTGCTGACGCGCGCCGACATGCTGCGCGATCTGGCGAGCGGGGGCCTCGGCAATCGCATCCTGTCGCGCGCCTAGCCAATTCGGCGCGGCCTGTTATAGCGCGCGGTCATGCAGCGTGTTGACGGCGCGGGGCCCATCCCGGCGCATCTGGCGGGCGGAATCGTCGCGCTGGGCAATTTCGACGGGTTCCATCTGGGGCATCAGGCGGTGGTCGGTGCCGCCGTCGCTCGTGCGCGCGCCGAAGGGCGGCCCGCACTGGTCGCCACCTTCGACCCGCATCCGATCCGTTACTTCAAGCCCGACGCCGCGCCCTTCCGCCTGACCACGCTCGACCAGCGCGAGCGGCTGTTCGCGGCGGCGGGCGTGGATGCGATGGTGGTGTTCGGTTTTGACACCGACCTTGCGGCGCTGTCGGCGGAGGATTTCGTGCAAGCGCGCCTGCTGGGCGCCTTGCGGGTCGGCGGTGTGGTGACGGGCGAGGACTTCACCTTCGGCCGCGCGCGCAGCGGCGATGTGACGTCCCTGCGCGCCTGGGGCCGGACGCAGGGCTTTTCGACCGATGCGGTGGCGCCGGTGATGCTGGACGGCGAGACGATCTCGTCCAGCCGGATTCGCGCCGCGCTGGCGGCGGGCGATCCCGAGACGGCGGCGCGGTTGCTGACCCGGCCCTATACCATCCAGGGCGTGGTGCAGCATGGCGACAAGCTGGGCCGCACCATCGGCTATCCGACCGCCAATCTCGACATGGGCGAATATCTGCGCCCGGCTTACGGCATCTATGCGGTGCGCGGGCGGCTGGACGACGGCCGGGTGCTGGACGGTGCCGCCAATCTGGGCATCCGCCCCCAGTTCGATCCGCCCAAGGAATTGCTGGAGCCGCATTTCTTCGATTTCGGCGGCGACCTGTACGGGCAGCGCCTGTCGGTCGAGCTGATCGACTATCTGCGGCCCGAGGCGAAGTTCGATTCGCTCGATGCGCTGGTCACGCAGATGGACGCCGACTGCGCGCGTGCGCGCGAAATACTGTCGTCGCATAATCCGGCATGACGTGTTAACCTAAAGTCGTTAAGGGCGTGTCCCCTATGAGCGACGCGCCCGATTACCGCGACACCGTCTTCCTGCCGAAGACCGATTTCCCCATGAAGGCGGGACTTGCCGCCAAGGAACCGGCGATCCTGGATCGCTGGGCCAAGATGGGGCTGTACGACCGCCTGCGCCGTGAGCGTGGCGGGCGTGAGCGGTTCATCCTGCACGACGGCCCGCCTTATGCGAATGGCGACATTCACATGGGCCATGCGCTCAACAAGGTGCTGAAGGACATCATCGTCCGTTCGCAGACCCTGATGGGCAAGGACGCGCCCTATGTCCCCGGCTGGGACTGTCACGGCCTGCCGATCGAGTGGAAGGTCGAGGAGGCGTATCGCGCCAAGAAGCTGAACAAGGACGAGGTGCCCGTCGCGCAGTTCCGCGCCGAGTGCCGCGCCTATGCCGACACCTGGGTCGGCACGCAAAAGGCGCAGTTCGAGCGGCTGGGCGTGATGGGCGACTGGGCCAATCCGTACCTGACCATGACCTATGACGCCGAGGCGGTGATCGCGGGCGAGCTGCTGAAGTTCGCCGAATCGGGCCAGCTCTATCGCGGCGCCAAGCCGGTCATGTGGTCGCCGGTCGAAAAGACCGCGCTGGCCGAAGCCGAGGTCGAATATGAAGACATCGTCTCGACCCAGATCGATGTCGGGTTCGAGGTCGCATCGTGCCCCGAATATCCCGATCTGGTCGGCGCGCTGGCGGTCATCTGGACCACCACCCCCTGGACGATCCCGGTCAACCAGGCGCTGAGCTATGGCGAGGCGATCGACTATCTGCACTTCGAGTGCGGCGGCCGTCGCTATCTGGTCGCCGAGCCGCTGTTGCCCGCCTTCACCAAGCGGACCGGCATCGCGATGGAGGGCTTCATCGCGCTGGCCAAGGGGCCGGTGCTGGAGGGCGCGACCGCGCTTCACCCGATGCACAAGCTGGGCGGATTCTTCGCCAAGCCCCGGCCGTTCCTGGCGGGCGAGTTCGTCACGACCGACGCCGGTACCGGCCTCGTCCATATGGCTCCCGATCACGGCGAGGACGACTTCCTGCTGTGCAAGGCGCACGGCATCGACCCGGTCTTCGCGGTGCAGGCCGACGGCACCTATCGCCCCGACTGGGCATGGCTGGGCGGCCAGGGCAGCGTCATCAACAAGAAGTTCGTCTCCGCCGATGGCCCGATCTGTGCGGACCTGCGCGAAGTCGGCGCGCTGCTGTCCGCCTCGGACGATTTCCAGCACAGCTATCCGCATAGCTGGCGGTCCAAGGCCAAGGTCATCTTCCGCGCGACGCCGCAATGGTTCATCCCAATGGACCGCGCCGACACCGCGCTGATCCCTGATCTGGCGATGGCCAATGTCGACCCGATCTCGGGCGTGACGCCGCTGCTCACCGTGCCGCTGGGCAATGGCGCGACGCTGCGCCAGACCGCACTCGATGCGATCGAGCGCACCCGCTGGGTGCCCGAGCGCAGCCGCAACCGCATCCGTTCCATGGTGGAAGGGCGTCCCGACTGGGTCATCAGCCGCCAGCGCGCCTGGGGCGTGCCGATCGCGCTCTATGTGAACCGCCAGACCGGCGAGTATCTCGCCGACAAGGCGGTCAATGCCCGCATCCTCGACGCTTTCCGCGCGGGAGGGGCCGATGCGTGGTTCACCGCCGATCACCAGGCGCTGCTGGGTGCGGACTACAACCTTGCCGATTACGAGCCGGTCAACGACATCCTCGACGTGTGGTTCGACTCCGGCTCGACCCATGCCTTCGTGATCGAGGCGCGCTATGGCGAGGGCACGCGCGCGAACCTGTATCTCGAAGGCTCGGACCAGCATCGCGGCTGGTTCCAGTCGTCGCTGCTCGAGTCGTGCGGCACGCGCGGCCGCGCGCCGTACGACGCGGTGCTGACCCATGGCTTCGCGCTCGACGGGCAGGGGCGCAAGATGTCCAAGTCGCTGGGCAATGTCGTCGACCCGCTGAAGATCATCGGCGAGTCGGGGGCCGACATCCTGCGCATCTGGACCGCCTCGACCGATTATTTCGAGGATGTCCGAATCGGCAAGGAGGTTCTCGCCACCGCCTCGGACAGCTATCGCAAGCTGCGCAACACCTTCCGCTATATGCTGGGCGCGCTCGACGGGTTCAGCGAGGAAGAGCGCATCTCGTTCGATGCGATGCCCGAGCTGGAGCGTTATGTCCTGGCACGTCTGACCGCGCTCGATACCGAGCTGCGCCGCGCGGCCGAGGCTTTCGAGTTCAACCGCTATCTGCGCGCGTTGACCGATTTCGCGAATGAGGACCTGTCGGCCTTCTTCTTCGATATCCGCAAGGACTCGCTCTATTGCGATGCCGCGACCGATCCCAAGCGTCGCAGCTATCGCACCGTGCTCGATATCCTGTTCCACGCGCTGGTCCGCTATGCCGCGCCGATCCTGTGCTTCACCGCCGAGGAAGTGTGGCAGTCGCGCTTCCCGTCGGAGGATGGCTCGGTCCATCTGCTCGAATGGCCGGAACTGCCGCAGCTGGGCGAGGACGAGGCGCTGATGGCGCGCTGGACCGAGATCCGCGGGCTTCGCGCACAGGTGACCGAGGCGATCGAGCCGCTGCGCCGCGAAAAGACCGTGCGTTCGTCCAACGAGGCGGAGGTGACGGTCCCGTCGCTGCCGCTGGAGCCGCACGCGCTGGCCGAGGCGTTCATCGTCGCCGATGTCAGCCTGGCCGAGACCGTCGGCGTGACCCGTACCGAGAAGCACAAATGCGGTCGCTGCTGGCGTCACCTGCCCGACGTTTCGGCGGACGGCGAGCTGTGCGGCCGTTGTGCCGAGGTGGTTGCGCATGGCTAATCTGCCCAAGCGTGGACTGGTGACGGCGCTGGCGCTGTTCCTGGTCGATCAGATCATCAAATGGGCGATGACCGGGCCGATGGGCCTGCGCTCGCTCGGTGACGTTCGTGAGATCATGCCGATCTTCAACCTGCGTTTCGTGCCCAATTACGGCATCTCGCTGGGTCTGCTGACCGCCGACAGCAATGCGTCGCGCTGGGCGTTGGTGGCGATGACCGGGGCGATCGCGCTGGCGGTGGCCTTCTGGATGACGCGTGAGCGCAATCCGGTGGACCAGGTCGCACTCGGCTGTGTGCTGGGCGGTGCGCTGGGCAATATCCTCGACCGGGTGCGCTTCGGTTATGTCGTCGACTTCGCCGATCTGCACTTCGGCGAGTGGCGTCCCTTTTTGGTCTTCAATGTCGCCGATGCAGCGATTACGATAGGCGTTCTGGTTTTGCTGGCCCGCGCGCTTCTCGTGCGCGACCGGCCCGCTCCCGTGGAGAAGAGCAATGCGTAAGTTGGTGCCCGTCATCGCAGGTCTGTCCTGCGCCGCGTTGCTGACGGGATGTGGGGCCGGGCGTGGCCTGGACCGGGCGCGCCCCGACGAATTCGCCGTCGCGCGCCAGCCCTCGCTGGTGATCCCGCCCGACTTCGCGCTGGTCCCGCCGCAGCCGGGCGCCGCCCCCGTCCAGACCCGCAGCGGCCAGCAGCAGACGCTGGACGCGCTGTTCGGCGGTCAGGCGGCACGCAGCCAGTCGGAATATGGCCTGGTGCAGAATGCCGGGGCCGATAGCGCCGATGCGGGCATCCGCTCGTCGGTGGGCGATCCCGGCACCAACGTCGTCGACAAGGGCGCGACGACCCGCGACATCGTCGCCGCCCCCGAAGGCGACGGCCAGGACGCACGCGCCGCCACCAAGTGACGCCGTACGACGATTGAGGAAAAGGGCCGGGGGCGGATCGCCTGTCCGGCCCTTTTTCATTGGGGCCGCCCAATCCCTCCCCTGCAAGGGGAGGGGGACCATGCGGAACATGGTGGAGGGGTGTCACCGATCGAGAAGTAGGACGCCCTCGCAAAGTGTGACACCCCTCCGTCAGGCCTTCGGCCTGCCACCTCCCCTGTCAGGGGAGGAAGAGATTCAGGAGCCGGGCACCGGCGCGCCGCCTTCGCCGCCCGCACTCGGCGAGGGCTCCGGGGCGATCTTGAACCGTACCCGGTCGACACAGCCGGTATAGCCCTGCGGGCTGCTCGGCAGCTTGGCGTCGCGGATCATGCCCAGCGCCTGCGTCCCGAACTCGTCGGAGGGTTGGGCCGGGATGACCCTCAGATTGCCCGTCTGGCCCCAGGGCGCGACGTCATAGCCGATGACCGCCCAGCCCTCGATCGAGCGGCGGCGATAGGGTTCGGGAAAGCGAAGCTGTGGCGGCACGGCCCAGCCATGCTCGTCGGGGCAGTTGCCCGCGAGCTTGGTGGCGCGGATCGTCTCGGGCATGTCGGGGGCGGGCAGCTTGGCCGCGGCCCGCCAATAGGGATAGAGGCAGCCGGTCTTCGCCCCCTTGGTAAAGCGCGACTCGCGGATCGCCTTCAGCGCGGCGCTATCCAGCGCCCGGTTGCCGGTGCCCGCCAGCAGCGCCGCGCCACGCGTCCGTCCGTCCGCATCAAGGTCATAGCGGATCATCGACCAGTCCTGCACGCCGGGTGTGGCGGCGATGGTCGCGAAGTCGGGGAAATGCCGTTCGAGCGGCTGGGGCTGGGGGTTGGTCAGGCAATCGCCAGCCGCTTCGCGAATCCGCTGCCACCCTTCGTCCGGCAGCGGCCCCGACACCGGGTGGACCGTATAGGCCATCAGTTCCTGCGCGTCCGCCGCGGTCAGGGCGCTGCCGCGCATCACATAGGTGACGGAGCAATCCTGTTGCGGCGACCGGGCGGCAAAGCGGCTGGCGGCGAGCGCGGGTGCGACATGCTCGGACTGCGGCACATAGGCGGTCGTCTCTCGGGTCAGCGAGATCGGACGACCGCTCGGGTCGATTGTGAAGCGGATGGTCACGGCGCGCTGCGTCTCGTTGCCGCTCCAACCCAACTGGTTCCAGGGCCGCCGGATCGGCTGCCCCGTCACGGCCACGCCGTTGCAGCGTATCTCGCCCGGCATCCACTGGATCAGCACCCGACCGGAGCCACCGGGCTTGACCGGCGCAATGGGGAGCGCGTTTTGGAGCGACCAGGCCGCCGCGGACGGAACGACAAGCGCGGACAACAGGCCGAATGACAGGGCGGTGTGTCGGAACCGGGTCATCGAACGCACTCCACGGCGAGAGGGCGTCAGCTTAGGTGTGCCTTCGACCCCAGGCGAGGGGGCTTTTTCGCCCCCGCCATGGAAAAGGCCGGTCATGGAAAAGGGCGGCGCCGTCACCGGCACCGCCCTTTCACCCCCGAAAAGCCATTATATCTTTTAGAAAGCGGCCGTCAGCGAGAACACCACCGTCGCATCCGAGATCGAGGCGCCCCCCGCCGTCTGATATTGCGAGAAGTTCGGCTGCAGATAGGCCGCCTTCGATTTGGTGATGTCGGTGTCGATGTACGAGACGTTGAAGGTCAGGTTCTTGTACGCCGCGACATCGGCACCCAGCGACCAGTCCCAATAGCTTCCGGTCGGCGACAGGCTGGTGCCGTTGGGGCCCAGGCCCGGATTGCCCTTGGAATAGCCGATATGCGCCTTGGCGGTGATCGGCGTACCCGGAATGCCCGCCGCGCCGTCGCCGGTCAGATAGACGTTATCCCAACGCTGGCCCCGGCTGTACGAGGTGTTGGAGAAGTTGCCGAGCGAGGTCTGCTTGGGCGCATAATAGGCACCGGCGGTCAGCGTCGCGGGGCCGGCGGTGCCCGACAGGCGGCCGAAGAACTCGACCACATCGGTTTCCGAGGCGCCACCCGGATAGGTGTACCAGGTCACGCCCGCATCGACGGTCGCGGTGCCGTATGTGTGCTTGTACCCGGCAATGCCGTCCAGCTCCATATTGGCGCCGCCGAACGTGCCCCAGCCCGCCAGGTTCGACGCGAAGGTGCCAATATAGAAGCCGCTTTCATGCGCGACGGTCAGTGCCGCTTGGACGGCGGCATTCTTGTTGGTCTGCGACACGCCACGAAGGCGATAGTCGGTCAGGATCGCGGCGCTGCCGCTGACCGTGATCGGCGAAGGCGGCGCGGTATCCGCACCGGCGCTGTCCTGCGCAAAGGCGGGCGTCGCGGCGACCAGCGAGAGGCCGCCAAGGAGGATCGTGGAGAAGCGCATCGTTTCCCTTTCAAACGGAAATTCGATGTTCTCACCTGCAACCTCGCATCGGTGCGGCCTCTATGTGTCGGGTCAAACCCGGCGGACCGTCTGCCTTGCGAGTTGTGAAAGATTGGCAGGCCGTGGTGCGCTGCACAAGTATAATCGAACATAGACTGATGCTCGGATGACGCGATGTTGCGCAAATAACACAGATCAAGCGTCGAGATTCTCGTGCCGCATCCCCGTCGGCAGCGATCGGATATGGATGTCGCGCTGGGGATAGGGCAGGCCGATGCCATGCTCCTTGAACAGGAACCACAGGCGGTTGAGCACGTCGGAACGGACATTGCCGACGCCGCTTTCCGGGTCGCTGATCCACGCCAGGATTTCGTGCTGAAGCGCATAATCGCCGAAGCTCATCAGCCAGACGGTCGGCTTGGGGCTTTTCAGGACGCGCGGTGATTCGCGCGCGGCGCGCAGCATCAATTCCTGGGCCAGCTTCAGGTCGTTGTCATAGGCGATGGAGACGGGGATGCGGACACGGACGTTGCGGTCGGAATAGGACCAGTTTTCCACCTCCTGCGTCATCAGATTCTCATTGGGAATCAGATGCTCCTTGCCGTCGCGCGTGATGATCGAGACGGCGCGCACGCCGATCTTGTTCACCCATCCGATTTCGTTCTGGAGCGCGATGACGTCGCCCGGCTTGATCGAGCGGTCCATCAGCAGGATGATCCCGGCGATCAGATTGCCGATCGTCTTCTGAAGTCCGAAACCGATCGCCAGGCCGAAACCGCCCGAGAACAGCGCCAGGCTGGTCAGGTCGATCTCCAGCAGGTCCATCGCGAAGAAGAAGGCGATGACGACGATGGCAATGCTGGCGAGTTTCTGCGCCAGCAGCTTCTGCGTCGGGTCCAGCCCGCGCGCATGGCCGATCCACTGCTCGGTGATCCGGGTGACGGCGCGGGTGACGGCGAGGATCGCGACCACCGTGACCAGCATCGTCACCAGCAGCATGACCGAGAATCGCCGCGACCCCACGGTAAAGCCGATCTGCTCGGCCAGGCGGCTGACCGGCTCGAGCCCGCCGATCTCGCGGCTGAACAACGCCACGAAACAGACGATGGCAAAGACCCAGGCCAGCCAGCGCGGCAGGTTCAGTCCGCGCAACAGCTGGAACCCCGCCCGCGCCACCGACGCGCCCAGCGCCAGCCCGATCGGCACACCCGCCAGCGACGCCCAGGGCCAGATCGCGCCCAAGGTCATCAGCAGGAAGGCGGCGGCCCCGTGTCGGGTGATCGCGCAGATGCGGGCGTGCAGCGTCTCGCCCTGAGCGATGGCGAAACGCTGTACCATGGCGGCGATGGGCGGGCCGAGCTTGCGCCCCGCAACCACCCCGCCCGCCAGCATGGCGAGCGTCAGGACCGAGGCGGCCGCCGCCTCCATGGCCTCCGCACGGGTCGGCAGTTCGATGCCGCTCGCCTGAAGCCATTCGAACAGGGTCATCCGCGCGCGGCCCGGAAGCGGGCAAGCCCCCGGTCGAGATCGGCGATCAGGTCGTCGGTATCCTCCAACCCGATTTGGAGCCGGATCAGCGGCCCGGCGAAATCGCGGCTAGTCACGCTGCGATAACGATGCGGATCGGCGGGGATGGCGAGACTCTCATAACCGCCCCAACTGAACCCCAGCCCGAAATGGGCGAGCCCGTCGAGCATTGCGGTGCGCGCGGCGTCGGTGCCGCCGTCGAGCACGAAAGCGAACAGTCCGCTCGACCCCAGGAAATCGCGCGCGAAGACCTCATGGCCGGGGCAGGAGGGCAGGGCGGGGTGCAGCACCTGCGCCACGCCCGGCTGTTCGGCGAGCCACTTGGCGATGGTCAGCGCGCTGGCCTGATGCTGGGCGAGGCGGACGCCCATGGTGCGCAGCCCCCGGCTGCCCAGATAGGCGTCGTCCGGGCTGGCGACCTGACCCAGTTGAAAACTCGTGTCGCGAAGCGCCGCCCAGTGCGACGGCGCGGCCGTCACCGACCCCAGCATCGCGTCCGAATGACCGACGATGTACTTGGTGCAGGCCAGCACCGTCAGGTCGACGCCCTTTGCGATCGCCGGGAAGAACAGCGGCGTCGCCCAGGTGTTGTCGAGGATCGTGGTGATGCCTCTGGCCTTGGCGACGTCGACGATGGCGGGAATATCCTGCACTTCGAACGTCAGCGAGCCGGGGCTTTCGAGGAAGATCGCGCGTGTGGCCGGGCCGATCAGCTCGGCGATGCCAGCCCCCACCAGCGGATCGTAGAAGCGCGTCGTGATCCCCATCCGCGCCAGCAACCCGGTGGCCAGCCCACGCGTCGGGTCATAGGCGCTGTCGACCAGCAGCAATTCGTCGCCCGGCGACAGCACCGACAGCAACGCCGCCGCGATCGCCGCCACGCCCGATGGGTAGAGGAAGGTCGCCTCCGCCCCCGGCTCCAGGCTGGTCAGCGCATCGGCGAGCGACCACTGGGTCGGCAGGCCCTTGCGACCATAGAACAGCTTCTCGTGCAGATCGCCCGCACCGGTGGCGCGCATATGCGCGACGTTGTCGTACAGCACCGTCGAGCCGCGCCAGACGGGGACGTTGACCACGCCCCTGGTCCATTCGGCGCGGCGGCCCGCCTGGACCAGACGGGTGGCGGGCTTGATGGGCAGGTCGTCGTCGGTCATCGTTTCAAGCGTCTTTCGCTTTGGGGGTGCTGGGGTCGGAGCCCCATTCGGTCCAGCTACCGTCATAGACCGGCATCAGGCCGCCGATCCGCTCCGCCCCGAAGGCGAGAACGCAGGCGGTGACGCCGGAGCCACAGGTGGCGACCATCGGCTTGGCGGGATCCACCCCGGCGGCGGCGAATTCGGCGGCGATGGCGTCCGGGGATTTCCATCGGCCATCGGCCTCGAACAACCGGGAATAGGGCAGGTTCAGTGCGCCGGGAATGTGGCCGGGCTCGACGCCGGGGCGCGGTTCGGGCTCGGCCCCAGCGAAGCGGCCGGGGGAGCGGGCATCGACGATCTGGGCATCGCCCGCCTCGACATGGGTGCGGACCTCGCGAAGGCTGCGCACGCGCGCCAAGTCGGTTTGCGCGAGGAACAGGCCGGGCGCTTCGGGCGCGCCCGCCGGGCCGATCGTGACCGGGTGACCGGCGGCGCACCAAGCCTCCAGACCGCCGTCGAGCAGCGCTACCGACTCGGCACCGAACAGGCTGAGCAACCACCAGACCCGCGCGGCGCTGTGCAGCGGGGAACGGTCGTAGAGGACGATCCGGTCGGCATGGCCGACCCCCGCCTCGCTCAGCGCATGGGCGAAATGCTCGGGCGGCGGCAGCGTCATCGGCAGGTCGCTGTCGGGGTCGGCGAGCATCCCCATCGGCAGGAAGCGGGCGCCGGGGATATGCCCGTCCTCGAATCCGCGCCGGGCCCTGGAGCCGTCCGGGTCATCGAGGAAATAGGTGACGTCGAGGATGCGCACGTCCGCCTCGCCTGCGATGGCGGCGAGGTCCTGCGGGGTGATGAGTGGCGGCATCTTGGGGCTCCTCGGTCGGTGGGTCCGTACCTAGGCGCGTTGGGGGCGGGGTCGCAAGCCAAGCTAAAGCCCCTCTCCCGGCAGGGGGAGGGGTTGGGGAGGGGCAGGGGCCACGGGCGTTGGTCTCTGTGAGACTCCCGACCCTCCCCCATCCCCTCCCGCCTGCGGGAGGGGAGCGGCTAGAGGTGAGGGAGGCTTATCCCAAACTCCGTTCCGCCTGAGCGACGTCGAAGGCCATGGGAATCACTCCAGCCCCTCCAAATACCTCGCCGCCTGCGCCCGCACCGCCTTGCGGTCCGCCTCCGCCATTCGGTTCCAGTTCCGATACGCCATCGCCATCCGCACATTCCGCTCGAACCGCTCTTCATGCCGGGCGAGGAAGTCCCAATAGAGTGCGTTGAACGGGCAGGCGTCCTCGCCCACCCGCTGCTTCACGTCGTAACGGCAATGCCCGCAATAATCCGACATGCGGTTGATATAGGCCCCTGACGACACATAGGGCTTGGACGCGATGATGCCGCCATCGGCGAACTGGCTCATCCCGACGACATTGGGCAGCTCAACCCATTCATAGGCGTCGATATAGATTTCCAGATACCAGCGATGCACCTCCGCCGGGTCGGCGCCGATCAGGATGGCGTAATTGCCCGTCACCATCAGCCGCTGGATATGATGGGCATGCGCGGTGTCGAGCGTCTGGCCCAGCGCTTCGGCCATGCAGTGCATGTCGGTCTCGCCGGTCCAGTAGAAGCCGGGCAATTTCCGATGCGCGCGCAGGAAATTGCGCTCCACATAATCCGGCCCGACATGCCAGTAGAGCCCGCGTACATATTCGCGCCAGCCGATGATCTGGCGGATATAGCCTTCGACCGAGTTGAGGCTGGCATTGCCGTCCTCATATTCCCCCTCTGCCATCCGGCAAAGGTCGAGCGGGTCGAGCAGCCCCGAATTGATATAGGGCGACAGGACCGAATGCCAAAGCTGGTGCTGCCCGGTCAGCATCACGTCCTGATAGTCGCCGAATTTGGGCAGGCCGTGCGCCATGAAGGCCTCGGCCTGTTTCTGCGCCTCCTTGGCGGTGACGGCATAGGCGAAGCCGTCGAGCGCGCCGGGATGATTGTCGAACCGTCCGGCGACCAGTGCCAGCACCTCGCGAGTGATCGTGTCGGGCGCGAACTTCAGCGGTTCGGGCGGTACGTCCTTCTTGGGCGCGGGCTTGCGGTTGTCGGCGTCGTAATTCCACTTGCCGCCCTCGGGCTTTTCGCCCTTCATCAGCAGGCCGGTCTTGCGGCGCATCAGCCGGTAGAAGAACTCCATGCGGAGTTCCTTGCGATCCTTCGCCCAATCCTCGAACTCGGCCTGGCTGGCGATGAAGCGGGTGTCGGGGCGGATGTCGACGGGGATGCCGAACATCGTCTCCCACGCCTCCAGCATCGCGGCGACCCGCCATTCGCCCGCCTGGGTCACGACGATCCGCTCGGGATCGTGCCGCCCGACCGCGCGGGCGACTTCGCCGGTGAAGCTGCCCGTACTATCGGGGTCGTCCAGCTTGACATAATCGACCCGCCAGCCCGCCTTCCTCAAGGCCTCGGCATGGTGGCGCATGGCGGACAGGATATAGGCAATCTTGGCCTTGTGGTGGCGGACGTAACCCGTCTCGTCCTCCACCTCCATCATCAGCAGGACGGTGCGTTTGGGATCGGTGCCCTCCAGCGATGACAGGTTCATCGACAATTGGTCGCCGAGAATGGGGATCAGCGTTGGCGCTTTGGGCATGGCTGTCCTACATGGCCTTTCATGAAGCATCTCGGCCAGACCAGCGCGCTGCCCGCTTCCCCGGAAGAGGCGGTGCTCGATTATGTTCCCAACCCCCGTCCGGGGCGTACCTATCTGATCCGGTTCGCCGCGCCCGAATTCACCTCGCTCTGCCCGGTGACCGGACAGCCCGACTTCGCACATCTGGTTATCGACTATGTGCCCGGCGAGACGATCGTCGAATCCAAGTCGCTGAAGCTGTTCCTGGGCAGCTTCCGCAACCATGCCGGTTTCCACGAGGATTGCACCGTCGGCATCGGCGAGCGATTGTTCGAGGAAATGAAGCCGGTATGGCTTCGCATCGGCGGATATTGGTATCCGCGCGGCGGCATCCCCATCGACGTGTTCTGGCAATCCTCGGCCCCGCCCGCCGATCTGTGGCTGCCCGATCAGGGCGTGGCGGGCTATCGCGGCCGCGGCTGATCGGCCCGCGGCTTAACCCCTGCTTCATCCCGATGTGAAACATCGTCCATCCTTGAAGCCGTCCGACTCGCAATTTATGTGGTGCGATAAGGAACGCGTCATCGGGATGCGAAAGGGACCAGGGCCGTGCAGAAGATCGTCAAACATTTCGCCATGGCCGTTGCCACGCTGATCGGGCTCGGCACGGCAGGAGCGGCAAGCGCCAATCCGACGATCATCATCAACGATTCCAATGGTGGCCTCGTGTCCTATGACACGACCACCAAGGTGAGCACCGTCCTGGGCAACACCGGCACGGTGATGTACGACATCGCCTTCAACAATGGCGGCGATCTGTTCGGCGTCGACGGGGGCACCCTGTTCAAGCTTTCGACGACCGGCGGCGCGACGACCGTACTTGGTTCGATGGGTTCGTTCGTCAACGGCCTGGTCTTCGGCGCGGACGGCACGCTGTACGGGTCGGGCGACAATAATCTGTACAAGCTCAACACCAGCAATGGGCAGGCCAGCCTGATCGGATCGATGGGCAGCCCCGAGTCGGCGGGCGATCTGGCCTTCTTCAAGGGGCAGCTGTACCTCGCCAGCAATCTGGGCCTGGCGGTCGTCAATCCGCTGACCGGTGCCAGCCAGCTGATCGGCGGCACGACCGACATGTTCGGGCTGGCCTCGACGGTGGACGCGCTGTTCGGCGTGAAGGACAATGCGATCTACACCATCGATCCGACCACCGGCCTGGGGACGAAGGTGTCGTCCTATACCTATGGCCAGGCCTATGGCGCGGCCTCGGCCCCGACCGCCGTGCCGGAGCCCGCGACCTGGGCGATGATGCTGCTGGGTCTGGTGCTGGTGGGCTATGCCGTGCGCCGTCGCGGCACCACCCCGAACGCCGCCATCGCCTGATTCATCCATCGCGGCGCACGCCGAATGCGCTGCGTCCGATAGCGAAAACCGGTCGTCCGATGGGCGGCCGGTTTTTTCGTATCGTCCACCGGAATTTCCCGTTCCCAGAGGCGGGATAAGAATATCGCAACCGCTTCCGACGCAGGAACGCCGACAGTCTAGCCGAAATCCGCCTGCGGGCGGGTGCGGTATGTGGTCATGGAGTTCTTCGCGTGAAACATTGGTCCTGGAGCGCCGTCCCCCTTGCCCTGCTGGCCCTGTCGGGATGCCAGTCCAAGCCCGAGGGGAAGGGGGTGGCCCAGGTCGACGGACAGGCGATCACGACCCAGGCGCTGGATGCCGAGCTGGCCGATGCGCCGCCGGGCGTCGATCGTCTCGCCTATCGCAAGGCGATCCTGCCCCAGCTGGTCGACCGCACCCTGCTGGTCCAGGCGGCGCAGGCGATGGGGATCGACAAGACCCCCGAATTTGCCGCCCAGCGCGAACGGCAGGAGCAGAAGCTGCTGGTCGAGATGCTGGCGCAGAAGCTGGCCAACACTGTGCCGGTGCCCAACGTCCAGGCGGTCGACGCCTATATCGCCGCGCATCCCTATGAGTTCGCGCAGCGGCAGAAATTCTATGTCGACCAGATCCGCTTCGCCCAGCCCGCCAGCACCGAGGCGCTGCTGGCGCTCGGCCAGTTCAAGACGCTGGACGCACTGGCCGACGAACTGACCCGCAACGCCACCCCCTTCACGCGCGATCATGTCCTGGTCGACTCGGCGTTCCTGCCGACCGCGATCGCAGCACAGGTGGCCAGGCAGCCATCGGGCGATCCCATCCTGCTGCCCTATCAAGGCAGCTACACCGCCAATGCGATCATCCAGCGCATGGCCGCCCCCGTCACCGGCGAACCGGCGCGAGCGCTGGCGGGGGAAATCCTGCGGCGCAAGGCGATCGCCGATGCACTGGGCCAGACCCTCAAGGCGCAGCGCCAGAAGGCCAGCATCTCTTATGAGACCGGCTTCAAACCCGACGCCAAGGCGGCGGCGGACGGCAAGACCGTCCGCGACGCCGCCGGCCGCGTACCCGCACGTTGAGAAACGTCCTTCCCTCTCCCCTGTCCTGGGGAGAGGGAAGTCGTGAGCAAGATGATACTGCATCCCTATCACGGACACACATTTCAGCGTTCCGTAACGTCATCTCGACGCAGCCTAAGGGTGCGGTGCAGCAAATATGTAATACGCTTTGCAACCTTCGTCGCTCATCGCGGGTTAACCTTAGTGCGAGGGGAATTGCGGACTTTCCGCTTCCCTCTCGCCTGCAAGGACAAGCGATATGGTGGATGCGAACGGAACCGTGATCGAACGACTGGCGCTGATCGGCAATTTCCTGCCCCGTCAATGCGGGCTCGCGACGTTCACCACCGACGTTTATTCCGCCCTGCGCAATCGCTTTCCCGAGCTGTCGGTCGATGTCTATGCAATGGACGATCATCCCGGCCGCTATGCCTATCCCCCGGCCGTGACCGCCGCCATCCCGCAGCATGAGCGCGGCGCCTATATCGACATGGCCCGCCGGATCGAGGCGAGCGGCGCGCAGGCGATCTGGGTTCAGCACGAATATGGCATCTATGGCGGTGCCGCCGGCGAGCATCTGCTGGCGCTGCTCGACCGTACCACGCTGCCCGTGATCGCGACGCTCCACACCGTTCTCGAAAAGCCCTCCGCCGATGAGCGCCGGGTGATGGAGGGTTTGCTCCGCCGCTGCGCCCGGATCATCGTCATGGCCGACAAGGGTCGCGACATTCTCCAGCGCGTCTATGGCGCCGACCCGCGCCAGATCGCGATGATCCCGCATGGCGTGCCCGACCGCGAACTCATCTCACCCGATTCATTGAAGGCCAAGTTTGGCTGGGAAGGGCGCAAGGTCGTCTTCACCTTCGGCCTGCTCGCGCCGAACAAGGGGATCGAGACAATCATCGAGGCGTTGCCCGCCGTTGCCGCGCATCATCCGGAACTGCTCTATGTCGTGCTGGGCGCGACGCATCCCAATTTGATCGCGCATGAGGGCGAGGCGTATCGCGACCGGTTGAAGGCACTGGCCGAGGCGCGTGGCGTGGCCGACAATGTCGCCTTCGTCGATGCGTTCGTCGAACATGACGAACTGATCGAATATCTCCAGGCCGCCGACATCTATGCGACGCCCTATACCAACCCTGCCCAGATCACGAGCGGCACGCTGTCCTATGCGGTCGGTGTCGGCAAGGCGGTGGTATCCACGCCCTATGTCCATGCGGTCGAGATTCTGGCCGACGATCACGGCGTCCTGGTGGATTTCTGCGATGCGGATGCCTTTGCCCGCGAGATCGACCGCCTGCTGACCGACGAGGCGGCACGCAACCGCCTGTCGAAGCGCGCCTATGCCCGTGGCCGCACCATGATCTGGCCGCGCCTCGCCGAGGCGGCGCTGGAGCAGATGGCATCGGCGATCACCGCCCGCCCGCGTCGGATCGCCGGATCATACCAGACCAGCATCAAGCCGCTAAAGGCCGACATCGCTGCCGTCGAGCGGATGAGCGACTCGACCGGCATGTTGCAGCATGCCATCTATTCGGTGCCCGATCGCCGTCATGGCTATTGCATCGACGACAATGCGCGCGCGCTGATCTTCATGACCCAGGCGCCGGATATCGATCCGGTCACGCGCGACAAGTGGACGACCATCTACGCCTCGTTCCTGCAATATGCCTGGAACCCGGAAGAGCGTCGCTATCGCAACTTCATGCGCTTCGACCGCAGCTGGTGCGAGGAAGTGGGGTCGGAGGATTCCAACGGCCGCACCCTCTGGGCGCTGGGCGTGACCGCGCGCGATGCGCAGATGGCCAAGCATCGCGACTGGGCACAGATGTGGTTCGACGCCACCGCCTCGCTGGCGCTCGACCTCGGATCGCTCCGGGCGCAGGCCTTTGCGATGCTGGGCGCGGCGGCGATGCTGGAGGCGCGGCCGGGGCATCAGCTGGCGCGTGCCATCCTGGAAAAGCTGCCCCCCCTGCACCTCGCCCTGCTCGAAGAGGCGCGGCGGCCGGAATGGCAGTGGTTCGAGATCGTGCTGGCCTATGACAATGCCCGCGTGCCGCAGGCACTGATTGAGGCCGGGCGCGCGCTGGGGCGGCAGGACCTGATCGATTGCGGCCTGTCGACGCTGGAGTGGATCGTCGGCAAGCAGACCTCACCCGAGGGCCGTTTCCGGGCGGTCGGCAGCGAGAGCTTCGGCCGTCCCTATGCCGAGCCGTTGCAGTTCGACCAGCAGCCGCTGGAGGCGCAGGCGACGGTCGAGGCATGCCAGTCGGCCTATGCCGCCACCCGCGACCCGCGCTGGATTGCCGAGGGCGAGCGGGCCTATGGCTGGTTCCTGGGCGCCAACGACCTCGACCTGCCGCTGGCGACGGCGCAGGACGGCGGCTGTTTCGACGGGCTGATGCCGACCGGCCTCAACCGGAACCAGGGTGCCGAGTCGATCCTGGCGCTGCAACTCGCCAATTGCGCGATAGCCAGCCTTTGCCATTCCGCCTCATCCATGGCAGGAGCCGATCGTCACATTGCCTGACATGCTGTCATGTTCGGGGGATGTGATGAGCGTTTTTGGTAAAGTGGCGAGACGGTAGCGCGATGGATCTTTTCAACCACCGGCTGCGGCTTCATGCCGACCCTTCGCGCGTCGTGGTGCGGCCGTTTCACATCGCTTGGGGCGGTGGCAATGGCGCACCCCCCAGCCGGACCGAACGGCTGGTGGGCGAAGTGCTGGCCATGTCGCCGCAGGAAGCCCGCGACCAGCTGGAAGCCGTGCTGAAGGATTTCGAGGCACGGCACTGGCAGACGCGGCGCGTCTTCATGACCCGTTACGACCAGATCGAGGATCTGCTGAAGCTCGACGGGTCGAAGATCAGCGACGAAAAGCGCCAGCTGATCGGGGCCTATTTCTGCCACGAATACAGCTATGCCGCCGCCGCGCTGATGAACCCGTCGGCGGTGCCGCATTTCGACCAGACCGGCATCCAGCCGGGGTCGCAGCGTATCCTGATGTCGATGCGCTCGGTGGGCGAGGGGCACATCTCGTCGGTCGCGTTCCGCGAAGGCATCATCAACGACCAGAACCAGCTGCGCCTCGCGCCCGAGCCGCCCTTCGCGACCGCGACGGACGTGCATGGCTGGGGCGAGTATGAGGTACCGAGCGGCCCGATCACGGTCCACCGTCACCGCGATTCGACGCTGTCGGGCACCGTCATCTTCCCGATCACCCAGGCTCAGTCCAAGGGGCTGGAGGACATGCGGATCGTCCAGTTCACGCATGACGACGGCGCGGTCGAGTGGATCGGCACCTATACCGCCTATGACGGCTCGGGCATCCAGTCCGAACTGATGCGCACCCGCGACTTCCGCGCGTTCGACCTCGTGCCGATGACCGGCGCGGCGGCGCGTAACAAGGGCATGGCGCTGTTCCCGCGCAAGGTCGCCGGGCAATATATGATGATCGGGCGGCAGGACGGCGAAAACCTGTTCCTGCTCAAGTCTGACTCGCTGACGCATTGGGACGAGGGCGAGAAGATCCTCACCCCCGTCTATCCGTGGGAACTGGTGCAAATCGGCAATTGCGGCCCGCCCATCGAGACGGACGAGGGCTGGCTGCTGCTGACCCACGGCGTCGGCGCGATGCGCAAATATTCGATCGGTGCCGCGCTGCTCGACAAGAACGATCCGTCCAAGGTGCTTGGCCGGACGAAGCAGCCGATCCTGGCGGCGAAGGATCAGGACCGCGAGGGCTATGTGCCCAACGTCGTCTATTCCTGCGGCGCGATCCGGCATGGCGACTCGCTGTTCCTACCCTATGGCATCGCGGACAGCTCGATCGGCTTCGCCTTTGTGAAGATCAGCGAGCTGCTGGCCGCGATGTGATGTCCAGATGGCGCGGTTCCATACTGCGCCAAGTTCTCTTTATTCCTCCCTTGTAAGGGGAGGGTGTGTGAGCTTTGCCGTGCCCCCGGCACGTCAAGATGGTGCCGGGGGCACCAGCTCGCCCACACACATGCGAAGCATGGTGGAGGGGTGGCTCCTTCTTGGTAACGGGACACCCCTCCGTCAGGCCTGACGGCCTGCCACCTCCCCTTACAGGGGAGGAATGAGCGATCAGCGGCCCGCTGGAGGCAGGAACGCAACCTGGCGGCGCGTATAGCGGTACAGCGCCGCCACGATCCCGAGGAACAGGATCGTCCCCCCGACCAGTGCAGGGGTGGCAAAACCCTCTCCGACAAGCGCCAGCGGCGCGTCCGAGTTGGTCAGATAGACGATCCCCGCAAAACCGACGCCCCACAGGCTCTCACCGACGATCAGCCCGGTCGCGGCCAGCACGCCCAGCCGCTCGGCGGCCTCGGGGTTGGCGCTGCGCTTGGCCCAGCGGTCATAGGCATGGCCGATGGTGGCGCCGATCACGACCGGCAAGGTCGCCGACATGGGCAGGTAGATGCCCAGCCCCACGCCCAGCGGCGGCAGGCGCAACCAGCCGAGCTTGCCCAGCACCTCGTCCGCCACGATCACCCCGACGCCGACCAGCGCGCCGATTCCGATCATGCCCCAGTTGAGATCACCGCCCAGCACCCCCTTGGCCAAGGCCGAGATCAGCGCGGCCTGCGGTGCAGACAGCGCGTTGGGGCCAGCCCCCGGCGTGCCCGCAAAGCCCAGCGTCGCGTTGAGAAGGTCGAGGACGGGCGGGATCACCAGACTGCCGAAGACGACGCCGATGACCAGCGCCACCTGCTGCTTCCACGGCGTCGCACCGACCAGCTCGCCGGTCTTCAGGTCCTGAAGATTGTCGTTGGAGATGGTCGCCACGCCGAACACGACGCCGGTGACGATCAGCGCATAGGCGACCAGCGCCTGCGTGGTCTCCGGGGATGTGCCGCGCCCGAACAGGCCGACGAGGAGCAGCGCTGCGGCCAGCACCGACAGGATGCCGATGCCCGACACAGGGCTGTTCGAGGCCCCGATCAGACCCGCCATATACCCGCAGACGGCCGCGATCACGAGGCCGATCAGCAAGATGAACAGCAGCGCGCCGCCGATCAGCGCGAAGCCCGATGCGGCGAGCGGCCCGCCCGCGATCACCGACCACAAAAGTCCCGCGATCGGCACCAAAGTCGCCAGCGCGACGACCGCGACGATCCCGATCGGCAGGTCGCGCTCGCCGATGGGCAGCACGGTGCCGTCGCGCTTGGCGGAGGCGGCGGCGAGCGAGGAACGGATGCCGCCGATGACCGGCCCGATGATCTTCAGCAGTGTCCAGATCGCCGCGACCCCGATCACGCCCGCACCCAGGAAACGCACGTCGCGGCTGAAAATACCGCCCGCCCACTCCGCGACCGGGCCGGTCGAGGGGGCCATGGCGGTCAGGATGGGCAGTGCCACCCACCATCCGATCGCGATCCCCGCCAGCATGGCAATGCCGACCGACAGGCCGACCAGATGCCCGACCCCGATCAGTGCGAAGGACAGCCCGCCCGAAATGCCCGTGGCGCCCGCGCCGGTGCGGAACCAGATGGCGGCTTCGGCCACCGCCAGCTTGGTCTGGGTCAGCACGGCGAAGGCGGCCGAGGCGACGGCGTTGACGACGATCAGCCGCAGGCCGGTCGCGCTCTCCGCTTCGCCCTCGCGGCTGCCCGCACCGACCTTCAGCACTTCGGCCGCGGCGCGGCCCTCCGGGTAGGGGAGGTCGGTGTCGACGACGAGGGCACGGCGCAAGGGGACCGAGAACATGACGCCCAGGATGCCGCCCGTGGCCGTAATTCCGGCGGTCAGGAGGTAGGGAAAGCCCTGCCACCAGCCGATCATGACGAGACCTGGCAGCACGAAGATGATCGCCGCCAGCGTCCCCGCCGCCGAGGCGACCGTCTGGACGATGTTGTTCTCCAGCACCGAGCTGTTCGGCAGATAGCGCAGGATCGCCATCGAGATGACCGCCGCCGGGATCGAGGTGGCGAAGGTCAGCCCGACCTTCAGCCCCAGATAGACATTGGCCGCCGTGAACAGCAGCGTGATGATCCCGCCCAGCGCGATGCCGCGAAGGGTCAGTTCGGCAACGGGGCGGGCAGCAGTGGGAGTACGGCTCATGCGCGCAGATGTGGCAGAGTAGGAGGCGTGCGCCTAGCGTTTCATATGGGGGATTCGCTTGGACTTCACTTAGCGGGCGCAGAAGGGGATATCCCTCCCAGCCCCCGTTCAGCCTGAGCGAAGTCGAAGGCCACGCGATTTAATTCGCCAAAGGCCCCACCCCGGCGAAGGCCGGGGTCCAGATCCCGCGAAGCTCGCGGTGCGGAGACCGTTGCGGGGAGGCGAAGATGCCGCGCCTTCGATGGCCCATGGCAACTGGACCCCGGCCTTCGCCGGGGTGCGCGCTTGGAGCGAGTGGATTCCCGTGGCCTTCGACTGCGCTCAGGCTGAACGGAGGTTGGAAGTAGAGGGGGAGAGAAGCGCTTTATAGGTCCCCTCACTCCCCCTCTCCCACCGGGGGAGGGAAGGGGCCCACCCGCGATAGCGGGTGGGAAGGGTGAGGGTGGGGGTTAGAAACCGTTACCCCCGAAACAAATTCCCCAGCACCCCGCGCACCACCGCCCCGACGATTCCGCCGCCTGCATTGCTCGATCGCCGCCGCGATCCGCCGCCGAATACCTGCTTGCCGATCTCGTTGGCCACCTGTCGCCCGATCGAGGAACTGGCCGAGCGGGCCGCGCTGCTCGCCATCTTGGCCCAGGGGGAGTTGGCCGCCGCGCGCTGTTCGGCGATGCGGGCGCGTTCGGCCTCCTTGGCGGCCTTCGCGTCCGCCTTCGCCTGTTGCGCCGCCTGCTTGTCGGCCTCGGTCGCCGCCTTCGCCTCGGCGGCGGCCGCGGCGGCTTCCTGGGTCTTGGCGGCGAGCAGTTCCTCGGCCGATTCGCGGTCGACCGCCTGGTCGTATTTCGCACCGACCGCGTCGGTCTCGATCAGGATCTTGCGTTCCTCCGGCGCCGCGGGGCCGACCCGGCTGCGCGGCGGGGCGATCAGCGTGCGCTCGACGGGCGAGGGGGAGCCATCGGGCTGAAGCAGTGAGACCAGCGCCTCGCCGACCTTCAACTCGGTGATGGCGGTGGCGACATCGACGCCGGGATTGGCGCGGAACGTCTCCGCCGCCGAGCGCACCGCCGCCTGATCGCGCGGCGTGAAGGCACGCAGCGCGTGCTGCACGCGGTTGCCCAGCTGACCGGCGATCTTGTCGGGCACATCGATCGGGTTCTGGGTGATGAAATAGACGCCCACGCCCTTGGACCGGATCAGCCGCACGACGCGCTCGATCGTGTCGATCAGCGCGGGCGCCGCGTCGTCGAACAACAGATGCGCCTCGTCAAAGAAGAAGACGAGCTTGGGTTTGTCGGGGTCGCCGATCTCGGGAAGCTGCTCGAACAGTTCGGACAACAGCCAGAGCAGAAAGGTGGCGTAGAGCTTGGGGCTGGCCATCAACTGATCGGCGGCGAGGATGTTGACGACGCCGCGCCCCGAATCGTCCGTGGCGATCAGGTCGGACAGTTCGAGGGCGGGTTCGCCGAAGAAATGCTCGCCCCCTTGCGTGCGCAACTGGAGCAGCGCGCGCTGGATCGCGCCGACCGACTGTTTCGAGACATTGCCATAGGTGGTGGTCAGCTCGTCCGCTCGCGCGGCGCATTCGGCCAGCATCGCCTGGAGATCGTCCAAGTCGAGGAGCAGCAGCCCTTCCTTGTCCGCGACATGAAAGGCGATGGTCAGCACGCCCTCCTGAGTCTCGTTCAGGCCCATCATGCGGGCGAGCAGCAGCGGCCCCATCTCCGACACGGTGGCGCGCACGGGATGGCCCTGCGTGCCGAACAGGTCCCAGAACTGCACGGGTGCCGCGTCATAGGCCCAGTCGGTCATGCCCAGTTCGGCGGCGCGCGCGGAGAAGGCGGCGTGCGTCTTGCCCATCGCCGATCCGGCGAGGCCCAGGCCCGACAGGTCGCCCTTCACATCGGCAACGAAGCTGGGCACCCCGGCACGCGAGAACCCCTCGACCATCGTCTGGAGCGTCACCGTCTTGCCGGTGCCGGTCGCGCCCGCGATCAGGCCGTGCCGGTTCGCGCGCTTGAGGTCGATCGCCTGTGGCTTGCCGCCACCCATGCCGATGAAGATGCCATCCATGGCACGCATTGTATCGCCGTGAACGGGGACGGGAATAGCAAAAGGCCGCCACATCCTTGGGATGCGACGGCCTTTTTTACCGGCCCGTCAAGGCTGACGGATTACTTGATCCGCAGCGGGATCAGCGCGCCAGCGATCTTACCGCGGGTGATCTGCGCCAGCACCTGCGGACGGCCCGCGGCTTTGGCGGCGGCGACGATCTGCTGGAGATCGGCGGCGCTGCGCACCGGCGCACCGTTGACTGCCGTGATGACATCGCCGCGCTTCAGCTTGGCGGCGGCATCGCTCGACGGATCGACCGCTGCGATCACCACGCCTTGGGTCGTCGGGTCGACATTGATCGCCCGCGCGATCGCGGGGGTCAGCACCTGGACCGACAGGCCCAGGCCGCCACCGGCCGCCGGCGTGGTCTGCGCATCATCGTCATCGTCGGGGAAGGCGTCGGAGCCGTCACCCATGGTCGAGCGCAGTTCGTCGTTCGATGGACGGGTCGCGGCGGTCGCGGTCACCGATACGGGCTTGCCGCCGCGCAGCACTTCCAGCTGGACGCGGCCGCCCGGCGGCACGTTCGCGATCAGATAGGACAGGGTCTGCTCGGGCGTCACCGACTGGCCGTTGACCTTGGTCACGACGTCGAACGCCTTCAGACCGGCCTTGGCGGCGGGGCCGTTCGGCTCGACCTTGGCGATGATCTCGCCCTGGCCCTTGGGCACGCCCAGCGAGGCGGCGACGTCGTCATTGACCGGCCCGCCAATCTGCACGCCCAGATAGCCGCGCTCGATCTTCTGGCCCTTCATCAGGCGCTCGACGATCGGCTTGGCGTCCTCCGCCGGGATGGCGAAGCCGATGCCGATATTGCCGCCCGACTGCGAATAGATCTGGCTGTTGATGCCAATCACATTGCCGTTCATGTCGAACATCGGGCCGCCCGAATTGCCCTGATTGATCGCGGCATCGGTCTGGATGAAGCGATCGTTGGAGCCCAGGCCAGTTACGCGGTGGATCGCCGAGATGATGCCCGCGGTCACGGTGCTCGACAGGCCGAAGGGCTGGCCGATGGCCAGCACCCAGTCGCCCGGCCGCGCCCGCGCCGAGTCGCCGAAGCGGACGAAGGGCAGGCTCTTGCCGTCGATCTTCAGAACCGCGAGGTCGGAGGTCTCGTCGCGGCCGACGACCTTGGCGGTATATTCCTTGCGGTCGCTCAGCGTGACGGTGATCGAATCGACCGACGCACCCTGTGCGCCCGGCGCGATGACGTGGTTGTTGGTGACGATATAGCCGTCGGGCGAGATCAGGAAGCCCGAACCCAGCGAGGCGCCTTCACGCTTCTGCGGCTGCGGCCCGGCCTGGCCGCCGAACTGGCCGAAAAAGCCCTCAAACGGCGTACCGGCAAACGGGTTCGCCTGTTGCTTCACGGTGATCGACTGCTTGGTCGAGATGTTGACGACGGCGGGCTGGAGCTTGGCGACCATGTCGGCAAAGCTCATCGGCGCGCCGGCGCGCGGGGCGACCGCCTGGATCGCGCCGGGTTCGTTCTGCGCGACTTGGGCGGTGCCGGGCTGAAGGGCCAGGGTCGCGGTCGCACCACCGAGGAGGAGCGCACTGGTAATGGCGTAGGCGTAGCGCACTGGGCTAGGGTCCTCTCAAAGAAAATTCAGTTTGACCGTGACCTATTTGCCACGGTTTGGCTGAACGACGCTTGAATATGAACGAGCGGAAAGGTGGATTGTCCACCTATCGGCCCGGCGCGGTGAATTCCTTCAAATAGCTGTTCTCGGGCGACAGAATGATCTGCGTGGCCCCACGTTCCTGGTTCGAGCCGTCCGCGCCGAAGGTATGGCGATAGGACTGCATGGCCCGATAGAAATCGTAGAAATTGGCATCCTTGCCGAACGCCTGGGCATAGATTTGCGCGGCCTGGGCGTCGGCATCGGCGCGGACGATCTGTGCCTGCTTCTGCCCTTGCGCGGCGATGGTGATCGCCTCCTGCTGGCGCGCGGTCTGCATCCGGGCGAGCGCGCTTTGCAGCGGCGTGCCTGGCGGCAGCTCGGCCTCCTTGATGCGCACATCGACGATTTGGACGCCATATTGGCGCGCGATGCGGTCGAGGCGGACCTGGATCGCGTCCATCACCTGGCCGCGCTCGGGGCTGAGCAGCTCGGACGAACGCCGCTTGCCCAGTTCGTTGCGCAGCGCCGAGCCGAAGATCGGGCGGAGCTGGTTGATGACGCCGTCGACGCTGCCCGCCGTCGCCAGCATGCGGCGCGGGTCGATCACGCGGAAGCGGGCAAAGGCATCGACATTCATGCGCAGCTGATCGGTCGACAGCACCTGGGTCTTTTCCAGGTCGAGGTCGAGCACGCGCTTGTCGACCCAGACGATGCGGTCGACGAAGGGAATGCGCGCGATCAGGCCTGCGCCGCTGTCGCCCAGTTCCTCGCCGGGCCGATAGCCATTGACCACCCGGCGCGGCTGCTCGAACCGATAGACGACCGCCTGCCGGGTTTCCGGCACGATCGAGAAGGTCGAGGCGGCGATGATGACCGCGATCAGCAGGGCGACGCCCAGCACGATCGGGTTGCGTGCGGTCAGGCCGTTCACTGGCCGCCTCCCTGTTCCGAACCGGCCTGCGCAGAAGCGGCAGGCGGCGTGGCCGGAGCCGTCGCGGTGATCTCGGGCGGCAGCGGCCTGGCCTGGCCCTTGGACAGCGGCAGATAGGGCACGACGCCCGGCGTCTCGACGATGGTCTTGTCCGACTTGGCCAGCACGGCCTCCATGGTCTCGTAATACATGCGGCGGCGGGTCACTTCGGGGGCCAGGCGATATTGTTCGTACACCTTGTCGAACTGCGCCGCCTCGCCCTGCGCACGGGCCACCACCTGCTGCGCATAGGAACGCGCCTGGTTGACGTCGGCGACCGCGCGCTGCTGCGCCACCGTCACCTTGTTGAAGTCGTCGACGATCTGCTGCGGCGGGGCGGCCTGCTTGATGGCGACGCCCTGGATCCGCACGCCCGCGCGATATTCGTTCAGGATCGACTGGGTCAGTTCCTGCACCCGCTGTTCGATGCCGGTACGCCCTGAACCCAGCGCCTGGTCGAGCGAGGTGTCGGCGATCACCGCCCGCATCGCGCTTTCGGCCGCCGCGCGCACGGTTTCCTGCGGCTGGGCCAGACGGAAGGCATAGTCGCGCGGATTGGCGATGTCCCAGCGCACCGAATAGGTCAGGTCGATGATGTTCTGGTCGCTGGTCAGCACCAGATTCTCACCCGAGCCTTCGGGGAAATTCTCGGTACGGATCTTCTGCACGTCCAGCACCCGGACGCTGGCGATCGGGGCGGGGGCGGTGATCTGGATACCCGGCTCGAGGATGCCGGTATAGCGACCGAAATAGGTGACGACGCCGCGCTGCTGCGGGCCGATCGGGTGGATCGAGGTGTAGAGCAGCCAGATGACGATCAGGATCGCCGCGCCGATCGCCCAGAGCGTGCGACCGCCCGGCGCACCGGGAAGGCCGCCGAAACCGCCGCCCGGACCCTCGCCGGGGTCGCCCCCGCCCGATCCGCGCGCCTTGCGGATGAATTCATCCAGCGCGGTGGGCTTGCCCGGTGCCTTGCGGCCACCCGGCGGAACGGCCCAGGGATTGCGGGGACCACCATCGGGATCGTCGCCGGACCCGCCCCAGGGGCCCTTTGGCGTGTTGGCGGCTAGGATGGGGGGGCGTTGAAACCGGCCCGTCAGCTTTCTCATGTTCATCGTTATAGGAACGGTTCGCCGACAAAAACAGTGCCAAGCCGCGCTTCGCATCCTATCTGCCGCGCATGAGCATCATCGAGACGGTAAAGGCGGCGGTCGCCGCAGTGGCGGGCAAGCGCGCGAATGTGCGGATGGAGGGTGCGCGGGCCGGCGTCGTGCTCGACGCCACCGGCCTGGACGGAGCGGGGCGCCAGGCGCTGGAGGAAGAGGTGAAGGCCGCCGCGATCCAGTCGGGGGCGGAGGATGTCCGCGTCGTCCTGACCGCCGAGAAGCGCGAGCGTCGCATCATCGCGGTCGCCAGCGGCAAGGGCGGGGTGGGCAAGTCCACCCTGTCGGCCAATCTCGCCATCGCGCTGGCGCGGGCTGGCCGCAAGACCGGGCTGGTCGACGCCGATATCTATGGCCCCTCGCAACCGCGCCTGATGGCGGCCGAGGGCGTGAAGCCGGTGGCGCAGGACGGCAAGCTGCAACCCGTGCCGACCCCGTATGGCGTCTCGCTGCTGTCGATGGGCCAGCTGGTCGAGCCGGACAAGGCGATCGCATGGCGCGGGCCGATGGCGGCGGGTGCGCTCAGCCAGTTGGTCGATGGCGATTGGGGCGCGACGGAATTGCTGGTCCTCGACCTCCCGCCCGGCACCGGCGACGTGCAGCTGACCATGGTGCAGAAGCATCGCCCGGCAGGCGCGGTGATCGTCTCGACGCCGCAGGACCTGGCGCTGATCGATGCGCGGCGCGCCATCGACCTGTTCACCAAGGCGGGGGTGCCGATCATCGGTCTGGTCGAGAATATGGCGGGCTATTGCTGCCCCCATTGCGGCGGCATCTCCGACCCGTTCGGATCGGGCGGGGCAGAGGCGGCGGCGGTCGAGCTGGGCATCCCGTTCCTGGGCCGGGTGCCCCTGACCATCGCGATCCGCACCGCCTCCGATGCGGGGCAGCCTCCGGCGGCGGGCGAGGATGATACGGTCTTCGCGCCGCTGGCCGAGCGGGTGGCGGACTGGCTGGACGGCCAGTGATGAAACCGGCAGCATGGCGGGGCGTTAAGGCGCGATAACCCGCCGCTTTTTCGAACGTTAGTCGAAAGGTCGGCGGCGAATAGGGGATAGCCGATGCCGTTGACCGCCGATGACGATATTCGCGACCTGCTGGCGAATGCGCGGACCATCGCGCTGGTCGGCGCGTCGGACCGGCCCGACCGCCCCTCCTACGGCGTGATGAAGCGGCTGCAGGATCATGGCTATCGCGTGATCCCGGTCAATCCGCAAATCACCGGCGAGCATGTCCACGGCGAATTCGTCTTTCGCGAACTGGGCCAGCTGGGCGACCCCATCGATATCGTCGACATCTTCCGCCGGTCCGAGGCAGCGGGCGACGTGGTGGACGAGGCGATCGCGATCGGGGCCAAGGCGGTCTGGCTGCAACTGGGCGTCGTCAACGAGGCCGCCGCTGCGCGCGCCGAGGCTGCCGGGCTGAAGGTCGTGATGAACCGTTGCCCCGCCATCGAGCTTCCGCGCCTGGGCGTCGCGCCGATCGGGCAGGACTGAGAAGAAGGGCAAATATCGACAGCGTACAAAAGGGGAGAAAGACGATGGTGCCGCTATTGTTGCTATGGGCCGCTCCGGTTGCCGAAGGGGAGCAGCGGATGACCCTGCCGCGCCTGACCCCGACCTGTACCCTGTCCACCTGCCATGGCGGCAAGCGTCCCTCGCCCTATCGCCTGGCGCCGAGCCATGTCGTGCCGATCGATTCCAAGGCGCGCGCTTTCGCCAATGACGGCACCTATTGCGCGGTGGTCGGCGACAAATATTGCACCAGCAAGCCGCGCACGCTGTTCCGCACCGCAATTGATTAGCCGGAGCGGCAGGCGCTAGGATCGCCGGACCGAGGAGGATCGCCGATGCTGCCCCTGTTGCTGATCGCCCTGCAGGCGGTCCCCGCCGCCCCGTCGGAAGGAAGGGAGCGCGTCTCGATCCTCCTGCCCGATTGCCCGACTTCTGCGGACGCAAGGCAGGACATCCTGGTCTGTGGCCGTCGACCGGGAAGCGACCGGGCACCCGAGCTGCGGGGCGGGCCGTCCGATCATGCGATCCCCTCCAATCCCGAAATGACCGCCATCGGAGCGTTACGCGCCGAGGGTACGCCCTGTGCGGCCAGCCAAAGGGGGTGCGCCGCCCCGGTCGACGTCGTTACGCCCGCGCTGATGCTCGCCAACGAGGCGCGGATCGGTATCAGCAAACTGTTCGACAAGAGGCGCGACAAGAGCCAGCGCGTGCCGATCGCGCTCGACGGGCCGGGGCCGCAGGGGCATCTCGAACCCTGACTGGAGCGGGGTGCTGCTACGGCAGATCGACCTTTCGGTTATGCCTATCCCTCCCTCGCCCCTCACAGAGGGGAGAGGGTTGCGCAGACTTGGTCTTTGCGAAAGCAAAGGCTTAGTCGGAGCTGGGTGAGGGGTGTGCGCTCGCGAAAGCGAGCGCGCGAGCCGGAGGCTCGCTCGACCCCTCACCCAAGCTGCGCTAGCCAGCACGCTGGCAAGCTTCGCTAACCCTCTCCCCTATCCAGGGGAGAGGGAAGAAAAGTGGGCAGGTCATGAATATCGATCGGACCTGACGCTGGCGGTCGGTTGGAAAATCCGGCATGATCGCACCCGGCCCCGCCTTTAGGCAGAGGGGCTGGCGATGCCGGGAGAGCGTCATGCTTGCGACGATGTTGGTCATGGTGATGGCGGGACTGTCGGCACAGGGCGAAGACGCGCCGCCACCTTCGGTCGACACCATCGTGGCCAAGACCCGCCGGTTGACCAGTGTCGAGACGCGCTGCGTCTATGATCCCAACGCCACCGACATCACCGTCTGCGGCCGCCGCAATGCCGACCGCTTCCGCATTCCCTTCGAGATATCGCCCGAGCCCGGCGATCCCCGTCATGAAGGGGTGATGGAGGAGCGGACGCGGCTGCTTGCGCGGAGCACGCCGGTCAAGGATTTGTCGCCCTTCCAGGTCGGCGGCGGCTTTGCCGGGGTGACGATGGACACCAATGCCCGGGGCAGCGGCGGCACCACGACCCTGCGCAAACCCGCGCCATGACGGCCGGAGACAGGCTATGATCCCGCTGCTGCTGATCGCTTTGCAGGCGACGCCCGCCGTGCCCCCGCCGCCACCCGAGGGCGGCCGTTTCTCGATCCTGGCGCGCGATCCCTGTCCGGCTTCGAGCGGGACGGCGGCCGACATCATCGTCTGCGGGCGGCGTCAGGCCGATGACCGGGCTCCGCAACTCGGCGATGAGCCGCCGACCGGGCCAGTGCCGTCCAATCCCGAACTGACGGGGGCAGGGGCTCTGGCCGCCTCGTCCACCCCGTGTCCGGCGCGGCAAGGCGGATGTCAGGTGGGGTTCGATCTGGTTACGCCCGTGCTGATGCTCGCCAACGAGGTGCGGATCGGGATCAGCAAGCTGGTCGACAAGCAGCGCGACAAGAGTCAGCGCATCCCCATAGCGCTCGATGGACCAGGGCCTCAGGGGCATCTGGAGCCCTGACGCCCTCTCGAAACCCCTCCCCTGAAGGTGAGGGGAGCTGTCCGCTTCAGGACTTGACCAACTCCCGGTCAGCGCCGGACCTGCCGCCGAGAGCGCGCGGACGGCGGCGGGAGGAACCAGTCGGCCAGAGTCATGCCCGTCGCGGCCATCGCGCGCAGCACCACCTGCCCCGCCGCGCGCGCATCGCTGAGCGCATCGTGATGCCGGTGCTCCAGTTCCAGGAAGGCCGCCAGCGTATTGAGCTTGTGATTGGGCAATTCCGGCCAGGCCCGCCGGGCGATGGTCACGCTGTCCAGCCAGCGCGCCGCGATCGGGGGCAGGGCGTCGCGCTCGCAGGCGCGGCCCAGCGCGCCCTTGTCGAAGCCCGAATGCGCCACCGTCACCCGTCCCGCCAGATGCCCGGCCAGTTCGGGATGCAGCGCGGCGAAGGTCGGCTTGCCCAGCACATGATCGGCGGTGATGCCGTGGATATTGATGTTGAACGCGCTGAATTCGTCGCACGGATCGACCAGCGTCTCATAGGCCAGCACTTCGACGCCCGCGGCATAGCCGACGATGCCGATCTGACAGATGCTGCTGGTCCGCGAACAGGCGGTTTCGACGTCGATGACCACGAAATCGGGGGAAATCATGGACGGCCTTTAGCGACTTGGTGCCAATCGAGCAATAAAAGGTCGCTGACCGGCTCGACAGCGACCATTTCTATCCGCTACCCGCCTGCACTCAACAAACGCTCCGGATACAGGATTTGGACGATGGGCGATGCTTTGCGAGTGGCTTTGGCGGGACTGGGCACGGTGGGGGGCGGCGTCATTCGCCTGCTCGATGCGAACCGTGACCTGATTACCCGGCGCGCCGGTCGCCCGATCGAGATCGTCGCCGTCTCCGCGCGTGACCGGACCAAGGATCGTGGCGTCGACCTGTCGCGCTTCGAATGGGTGGACGATACCGCCGCGCTGGCCTCGCATCCGGATGCCGATGTGGTGGTGGAACTGATAGGCGGTTCGGACGGCCCCGCGCTGACGCTGGCGCGCACCGCGCTGGGGGCGGGGCGCGGCTTCGTCACCGCCAACAAGGCGATGCTGGCGCATCACGGGCTGGAACTGGCGCAGAAGGCGGAGGAATCCAACGCCGCGCTAAAATTCGAGGCGGCGGTGGCGGGCGGCATCCCGGTCATCAAGGGGCTTCGCGAGGGCGCGGCGGCCAACGCCATCGCGCGCGTCTATGGCATCCTCAACGGCACCTGCAATTTCATCCTGTCGAAGATGGAAGCCGAAGGCCGTGACTTCGCCGAGGTTTTGGCGGAAGCGCAGGCGCTGGGTTATGCCGAGGCGGACCCCAGCTTCGACATCGATGGCGTCGATGCGGCGCACAAGCTGTCGATCTTGGCCGCCATCGCTTTCGGCACCCAGCCTGCGTTCGGCGACGTCGCGATCGGCGGCGTGCGCCATGTACTGGCCGCCGATATCGCGCAGGCGGCGTCGCTTGGCTATCGTGTCCGCCTGGTCGGCGTGGCGGAGGAAGGAGCGAACGGCCTGTTCCAGCGGGTGCATCCGCATCTGGTGCCGCTCGACCATCCGCTGGCGCATGTCACCGGCTCGACCAACGCAGTCGTGGCCGAGGGAAATTTCGTCGGCCGGTTGCTGTTCCAGGGCGCGGGTGCGGGCGACGGCCCGACCGCCAGCGCGGTCGTCGCCGACCTGATCGACATCGCGCGCGGCGAATATGGCGCATCCTTCGCCATGCCCGCGCATGAGCTGATCCCGGCGCCCAAGGCCGATAGCGGCGAGCGGCGCGGCCGGGCTTACTTGCGGTTCACGGTGCAGGACAAGGTTGGCGTGCTGGCCGAGATCGCCGCCGCGATGCGCGATGCGGGGGTGTCGATCGAAAGCCTGATCCAGCGCGGCGAGGCGGCCGATGGCGGAGTGATGATCGCGATCGTGACGCATGAGGGGCCGGAGCGCGCGGTGGCGCAGGCGCTGGAGCGGTTGCGCGGGAGCCAGAGTTTGGTCGGGCAGCCGTTGCTGATGCATATTCTGGGGTGATTGTTGGGGGTTAAGGTCTCTGCGAGGCACCTTGCCCTCCCCCAACCCCTCCCGCTTGCGGGAGGGGGGCAATTTAAATTCAAACCGCTGTTCTAGCCGCTCCCCTCCCGCAGGCAGGAGGGGATGGGGGAGGGCAAGCCCCAGGCGATCCGCCTGAATTACCTCTTGATCAACCCGATCTCGACCAGCCGCTCGAACAGATAGTCATGCGCCGTGATCGGCTCCGGATAGCGATCCGGATGCCCTTCGCCGATCGTGCCGGGCAGCGTCTTGATCAGGAAGTCCGGCGCCGGGTGCAGGAAGAAGGGCATCGAATAGCGAGAGAAGCCGCGCCGCTCGACCGGCGGGTTGACCACCCGGTGCGTGGTCGAAGGCAGGACATGGTTGGTCAGCCGCTGCAACATATCGCCGACATTGACCACCATCGCGCCCTCGGGCGGGCGGATCGCCAGCCACTCGCCCGAATCGCGGTCGAGCAGTTCGAGGCCCGCTTCCTCCGCCCCGAGCAGCAGGGTGATGAGGTTGATGTCCTCATGCGCGCCCGCCCGCACGCCCTCGGCATCGGCGGGGATCGGCGGATAGTGGAGCAGGCGCAGGACCGAATTGCCGTCCTTTACGGCGGAATCGAACCAGTTCGGGTCCAGCTCCAGATGTCGCGCAATGGCCGACAGCAGCCGGTCGCCCGCGCGATCGAAGGCCGAGAACAGTTCGACGAAATCCGCGCGGAACCCTTCCGGGCGGTCGGGCCAGATATTGGCGGGCATCCGGTCGGCATAAGCATGGCCCTCGGGCAGTTCGCGGCCGACATGCCAGAATTCCTTGAGGTCGACGACCTTGGCGTCCTTGGCGATCTCGGTCTTGAACGGGGTATAGCCGCGCGCGCCGCCGCCGCCGGGGACGTGATAGCCGCGCTTCTCCTCCTCGGGCAGGTCGAACAGCGCCTTGGTCTGCGCCCAGGCGCGGTCGATCAGTTCGGGGGGCACGCCATGATCGGCGACGATGGCGAAACCGAACCGCTCGAACGATTCGCCCAAGGCGGCGGCAAAGCCCTCCGGGTCACGGTCCTGGTCGGCGAGGCTGAGCGTCGGAACCTCGGCGGAGCGGGTGTCGGTCATGGCGAAATGTCCATAAAATCGAATAGGCTGGCCCCTATATAACGCGCCCGTCATCCCCGAACAGGGTAAGTCAACCGCCTAAAGTGATCGTCCCCGTCGATCGGTCGCCGCCCGAGGGGCGCAGGTCCAGGCGAAAGGATTTCTCCTCCGCCGTCTTGCCGACCAGCGCGCCGCCCTGATCGGTGAGGGTGAAGTCGGCTTCGCCCATCTTGTCGCGGAACCAGTCGCGCACGGTCGCCGGATCGGCCGGACTGTCGAAGGTCATCGTGAACGCCTTGTCGCGGCCATTGCCGACATCGACGTTGCGGATCGTCGAGCCGGGATAGAGATGCACGCCGTTCAGCTCGAAATTATCGGCCTCCATCGACACCTTGGGCAGCTTGAACGCGCCGGAAAAGCCGGGCAGCGCCAGCTTCACCTCCCCCGACTTGCCGTCGACGGACGCCAGCGTTTCGCCATCCGAGCCGTTCACCGTGATCGACGTACCCTGGTTCGGGCGATCGCAGGCCGACAACGCCAATGCCGCCAGCAGCGGGAGGGCGATGGGGGAGCGGGACAGGATGGACATGGCGGTAAACTCCTTACGCGTCCTGTTGCATCAATACAGTTGGGGTGCAGGTCTGACCCCCGCAAGCTGTCGAGGGGCTGAATGGCTGTGTCGGAAAGATCTTGCAGGGTAACGGAGCCGCTTTCCCGGTTCCCCTCTCCGTCCATCCACCCTATGGGACAAGCATCATGTCCGAATCCCGTTCCGCTGATCCGGTGACGCCTGTCACCGCCGAGCCTCCCGGCGCGCCCATCGGCTTTGTCGAGTTCGTCCTGCTGATCGCGGCGCTGATGGCGCTGACGGCGCTGGGCATCGATTCGATGCTGCCCGCACTGCCTGCCATCGGGGAGTCGCTGGGCGCGTCGCCCGCGGCGCGGGCGTTCGTCGTTACCGCCTTTCTGATCGGCTTCGGTGTGGCGCAGCTGGTGCATGGGCCGCTGGCCGATCGTTATGGGCGGCGGCGGGTGCTGATCGTCGCGCTCATCATCTACATCATCGCCAATGGCGCGTCGGCGGTGGCGGGCAGCTTCACCCTGTTGCTGGTCGCGCGGGTCTGTGCCGGGGCGGCGATCGCGGCGACGCGGGTGGCGACGGTGGCGCTGGTCCGCGACTGCTATCACGGGCGCGCGATGGCGCAGGTCATGTCGATCGCCTTCATGGTGTTCATGATCGTACCGATCCTGGCGCCGGCCTTTGGTGAGCTGGTGCTGCTGTTCGGCAATTGGCGACTGATCTTCTGGACGATCGCGGGCCTCGCCACGCTGGTCCTGGCCTGGTTTTCGCTTCGGATGCCCGAGACGCTGGCGGTGGAGGCGCAGCTGCCCATCTCGCTGACGCGCATCGTCGGGGGCTGGCGCGAGACGATTGGGGACCGGCTGTCGCTGGGCTATACGCTGGCGGCGACCGCGCTGATGGCGGCGCTCTATGGCTATCTGAACTCGGTGCAGCCGATCATGGCGCAGACCTTCGGTCGCGAGAAGCTGCTGGCGCTGATCTTCGCAACGACCTCGGTCACGATGGCAGCGGCGAACCTGCTCAACTCGCGGATCGTCATGCGGCTGGGCACGCGGCTGATCAGCCACAGCTCGGTCACGATCCTGATCATCGTGTCGGCGATTCACTTGGCCATCGCGCATTTCGGGGGTGAGTCGCTGATCGTCTTCGCAGTGCTCCAGGCGATCACCATGGCGTGTTTCGGTCTGGCGACCTCCAACTTCTCGTCCATGGCGATGGAGAATATGGGGCGGATCGCCGGGACCGCATCGAGCGTGCAGGGCTTTACCAGCGTCACCATCGGCTCGCTGATCGGCGCAGGCATCGGCCAGGCCTATGACGGGACGACGCAGCCGCTGACCCTGGGTTTCCTGATCGCTGGATGCGCGGCCTTTGCCTTCGTCTTCGCGACCGAGCGCGGGCGGATGTTCCGCCCCGCCTGACGGGTGTCTGACGCGGGTCGCGGGAACCGCCCGGCCCGCCCCCGTGTTCCCCCTCCACAGTTCAAGAGGAGGCAGTGATGGGCGGACATCAGGTTCCGAGCCAGGGACCCGGCGACGATGGCTGGGACGAAGAAGGCTATGACGAGAGCCAGCGTGCCGAAATCCTGGAGGTAACGCGCGACGGCCCCAGCGACGGCGTGCTGCTGACCGATATCGAACCCGATCTGGGGGACGACAGCGTCGAGGACGAGCCGATCGACGAACTCGACATGGACTCCGAAGAGGTCGGGACCAGCGATGCCTCGGTCGACATGGATGCCGAGGATATCGACGAAGACGATCTTCAGGAGGATTTCGAGGACGACACGGTGGCCGACGGCGATATCGACGACGCCGACGACACCGCCCTGCGGCCATGAACCGGCTTCCCGTCGCGCTGGCGGCGGGCGGCATCGTGCTGGTCGGCTGTTCGACCATGCCCGATCCGCGTGCTGCCTCGACGCTGCCGCCGATGGTCTCGACGACCTTCCAATGCGAGAATGGCAGCCGTTTCTGGGTGCGCTTCGACAATCGCGACGACAGCGCGTTGGTGCGCTTCGGCGACGATCTGGAGATGCGGCTGGAGGGGCAGCGCGCCGCGTCCGGCATCCACTATGCCGGATTCGGTCACGACCTGCGCGGCAAGGGGGGTGAGGTTGTTTTGACACGCCCCACCGGTGATTCCGTACGCTGCTTGGCTCAGCGTTGATGATGGCTGGCGGAAACCGGGCTGAAAAGTGGCGGAAATCTGCCATTGCCCCATTCCGCCCGCATTTGGTTCATCTAGGTGACAGGAACTGTGTCCCTGGTGCCACAGGTTGCGATAAGGCGATCAAAAATCTGAAATGTCGTGCAACCCATGGGCGTCTAGCCGGTTAAGCGGGCCTGGGCTGAGCGGTTCGATCCGCCGCCCCACATAGAATAAGAGAAGGGTATCTCACATGCGTAAGCTTTCCCTCGTCGCCGCTGCGGCGGCCGCGTTCGTTGCCGTGCCTGCCATGGCTCAGGACATGAACACCACCGACACGACGACCGCGGCTCCGGCCCCGGCCGACACCGCGACCGCTCCCGACGGCACCCGTGCCTTCGGTATCGAGCCGTACGTCGCGATCATGGGTGGTTGGGAGCAGTTCGATCGCCAGACGGTTGCCGGCATCCCGACGCAGCCCAAGGGCTACAACCTGGACGGCGCGCTGGTCGAGGGTATCGTTGGCTTCAATGTGCCGCTGGGCCCGGTGTTCGTCGGTGCCGAAGGCGCGGTCGCCAAGGGTGTGTCGGGTGACATCGACTGGCAGTATGGCGCCTATGGCCGCGCGGGCTTCCGCGCAGGTGAGAGCGGCCTGTTCTACGGCAAGGTCGGCTATCGCTGGAACAACTTCCACAACTTCGCTCCAGGCGTCGCTGGCGACCTGAAGCGGGACTATCACGCGACCGTGTACGGCGTCGGCGCCGAAGTCGGCCCGAAGGACATCGGTCTGGGCGGCCTGACCGGCAATTCGGGTCTGCGTCTGCGTATGGAAGTTTCGACCTTCGACAACGCGCACTCCTTCCGTCCGATGGCGGGTGTTGTCGCACACTTCTGATCCCTCTCGGATCCAGTTGGCGTAAAGGACGGGGTTCGGCAGCAATGCCGGACCCCGTTTTCTTATGGGGTGACTCTTCCCATATCGGGCGCATGGTCGGACGGGTGAAGCGAAAGGCGGGGCTGGTGGCCGCCGCCGAACGGATCGAGCAGCAACCCGCGGCGCGATCCTGCGCGCTGTGCGATCGGCCGCTGGGGGTGAAGGTGGAATGGCACCATCCCGTTCCCAAGAGCGAAGGCGGCCGCGAGACGGTGCCCGTCCATCCCATCTGCCATCGCACCATCCATGCGACCTTTTCCAATGGGGAACTGGCGCGGGGGTTCGCGGACTTCGCGGTGTTGCGGGCGCATCCCGAGATGGCGCGGTTCCTACGGTGGATTGCAGGGAAACCGGCGGACTTTCATGCGCCGACGCGGGCGGCGCGGTAGTTTGGGTTCGCGCAAAGACGCGAGGGCGCGAAGGAGGTTGGTTCGCGCAGAGGCGCGGAGGGTTCAGAGATCATTTGGGCGCGCGGCCAGCTCCCCAATCTCCGTTCAGCCTGAGCATAGTCGAAGGCCAAGGGAAACCCTCTCCCCGCAGCCCTTACGGCCGCAGGCCAAACTTGAAATTTCATAGTGTGGTAGGCGTTATCCCGTGGCCTTCGACTACGCTCAGGCTGAACGGATGTGAGGAGATCCTCCTCCTGCCTTTTTTCCTCCGCGCCCTCCGCGCCTCTGCGCGAACCAACCTTCTTCGCGCCATCGCGCCTTCGCGTGAACGAAAAAAAGGGCGGACCGAAGCCCGCCCTCTCTTAGATCACTCCGCCGCGACGCCCGCTGCCGAGAACATGTCGCCGGTTTCGCTCGGCTCCTCGTTCGCCGCCTTGGCGGTCTTGGCCTTTTGGCGGGTGTCGAACGCGTCCCAGACGTCGTTCCACTGGCCGCGCGTCGCCGCCTTGGAATATTCCGTGGCGCGCGTTTCGAAGAAGTTGGCATGCTCCACGCCGTTCAGCAGCGGGGTCAGCCAGGGCAGGGGATGCTCGTCGATCATGTAGATCGGCTTCAGGCCCAGCTGGCTGAGGCGCCAGTCGGCGATGTAGCGGATATACTTCTTGATCTCCTTGGGCTTCATCCCCTCGACCGGGCCCATTTCAAAGGCGAGGTCGATGAAATTGTCCTCCAGGCGGATCGTCGTCTGGCACACATCGGCGATGTCGTCCTTGACCGCCTTGGTCAGGCACTGGCGCTCCTGGCAGAAGGCGTGGAACATGCGGATGATGCCTTCGCAGTGCAGGCTCTCGTCGCGCACCGACCAGCTGACGATCTGGCCCATGCCCTTCATCTTGTTGAAGCGCGGGAAGTTCATCAGCATCGCGAAGGACGCGAACAACTGCACGCCCTCGGTGAAGCCGCCGAACATGGCCAGCGTACGCGCGATGTCCTCGTCGCTGTCGACGCCGAAATTCTGCATGTAATCATGCTTGTCCTTCATCTCGGCATATTCGAGGAAGGCGCCATATTCGCTTTCGGGCATGCCGATCGTGTCGAGCAGATGGCTGTAGGCGGCGATGTGCACCGTCTCCATGTTGGAGAAGGCGGTCAGCATCATCTTGACCTCGGTCGGCTTGAACACCCGGCCGTATTTCTCGTGATAGCAGTCCTGCACCTCGACGTCGGCCTGGGTGAAGAAGCGGAAGATCTGGGTCAGCAGGTTGCGTTCGTGATCGGTCAGCTTCTGCGCCCAGTCGCGGCAATCCTCGCCCAGCGGCACCTCTTCGGGCAGCCAGTGGAGCTGTTGCTGGCGCTTCCAGAACTCGAACGCCCAAGGATATTCGAAGGGCTTATACTGCTTGGAGGCTTGGAGGAGAGGCATCGGGGTTACTCCGGATACAAATCAAATGAGGTGATAGGTGAAGGCCGGTTCAGCCGCTGCTCGCCCAGGAGCGCAGAGCGGTGGCGAAACCGGCGAGAATGATTCCGCCCATGGCGAACATGGTGCCCGCGATCAGCCGGGCGTAACGGCCCTGCTCCGAACGGGGGGTGCGGAGTTGCAGCAACAGCGTTGCGCCGATCCCGGTTAACAGGGCGGCAACGCCGTACATGATCGCCGCCCCCGTCATGCGACCATTTCCAGCGTTGCGCGTTCCGAACCCGAACCCAACACAGGAGACGTAAGATGGTCGATGTCAGCCAGATCAAGGAACATGCCGAAGTCGTCGGCGCGGACGGCGTCCATGTCGGCACGGTCGATCATGTCGATGGCGACCGCATCAAGCTGACCAAGAACGACAGCCCGCAGACCGAGGACGGGCAGGGCGCCAAGCACCATTACCTGCCGCTCGGCCTGGTCGCCGAGGTCGAGGGCGACACCGTCCGCCTGTCGGCCACCGGCCAGAACGCCGTCGACCAGTTCGAAGAGGCCGAGTGAGCTTCTAACCCCTCTCCCCTTGTGGGAGAGGGAGGGGCCCGCGGCCGCAGGCCGTGGGAGGGTGAGGGGGCCATCCATCACGGGCGGCCCTTTTGCTTATTCGCCGCCCACGCGCCGATAGCCATTACGACGCCGTCGAGATTGGTCATGACATCGGCGTTGGCAAAGCGGATCACGTCATAGCCTTCATGTTTAAGGAAGCGGGTGCGGTTGACATCGCTATCCCGCTTCAACGCGTGATCGTCGCCATCGAGTTCGACGATCAGCCGTGTTGCGTGCGAGCAGAAATCGGCGTGGTACGGACCCATCGGAACCTGTCGGCGAAACTTCATGCCCGGCAGCGCGTCGCGCAGGGCTCGCCATAGCCGACGTTCGGGTTCGCCGGCATTCTGGCGCAGCGCACGCGATCGGTCGACGGTGGTGGCGGGAAGGAGTTGGCGTTTGGTCAGGCCTTGGGCATTGCCCCTCACCCTTCCCACGGCCTTTGGCCGCGGGCCCCTTCCCTCTCCCACAAGGGGAGAGGGAGGGTTGGCGGAATGCGAGGTCATGGCTCGACCTTCCCGTTAGGCCATCACCTCACTGACATGCCAGGCATTCGTCATAATCGGTCGTCTCACCAATCTCGAACTTGGGCGCGCTGATCGTGTTGTCCGCCTCGACGCCGCCGCTCCCAGCGAAACCGGCGCGCTGCACCGACTTCGAGCGGAGGTAATAGAGCGACTTGATGCCCAGCTCCCAGGCGCGGAAGTGGAGCATCAGCAGGTCCCACTTTTCCACATCGGCCGGGATGAACAGGTTCAGCGACTGCGCCTGGTCGATATAGGGCGTCCGATCACCCGCCAGTTCGAGCAGCCAGCGCTGGTCGATCTCGAACGAGGTCTTGAACGTGTCCTTCTCTTCCGGCGACAGGAAGTCGAGATGCTGGACCGAGCCGCCATGCTCGAGGATCGAGTTCCAGACCGCGTCCGAATTCTTCGACTTCGCGATCAGGATCTTCTCCAGATAGGCGTTCTTGACCGCGAACGACCCGGACAGCGTCTTGTGGGTATAGATGTTCGCGGGGATCGGCTCGATACACGCGCTGGTGCCGCCGCAGATGATGCTGATCGACGCGGTCGGCGCGATCGCCATCTTGCAGCTGAAACGCTCCATCACGCCGACATCCGCCGCGTCGGGGCACGGCCCGCGCTCGACCGCCAGGGTCATCGACGCCTGGTTCACCTGCGCATTGATGTGCTTGAACATGCGCAGGTTCCACGACTTGGCCATCGCGCCCTCGAAGGGAAGCCCGCGCGCCTGGAGGAAGCTGTGGAAGCCCATCACGCCCAGGCCGACCGAGCGCTCGCGCCCGGCCGAATAGGCGGCGCGCTCCATGCCCGGCTCGTGCCGCTCGATATAGTCCTGAAGCACATTGTCGAGAAAACGCATCACGTCCTCGATGAACTGCTTATCGTCCTTCCACTCGTCCCAGGTTTCCAGGTTGAGCGACGACAGGCAGCAGACGGCGGTGCGATCCTTGCCCTTATGGTCGATGCCGGTCGGCAGGGTGATTTCCGAACACAGGTTCGACGTCGACACCTTCAGCCCCAGCTCGCGATGGTGCTTGGGCATGTTCTTATTCACATGATCGGCGAACACGATGTACGGTTCGCCGGTCGCCAGACGGGTCTCGACCAGCTTCTGGAACAGCGCGCGCGCGTCGACGGTCGCGCGGACCTCGCCGGTCTTCGGGCTCTTCAGCTGCCATTCGGCGCCGTCGCGCACCGCTTCCATGAAGGCGTCGGGGATCAGCACGCCGTGGTGCAGGTTCAGCGCCTTGCGGTTGAAGTCGCCGCTGGGCTTGCGGATCTCCAGGAACTCCTCGATCTCGGGGTGCGAGATATCGAGATAGCAGGCGGCCGAACCGCGACGCAGCGAACCCTGGCTGATGGCGAGCGTCAGCGAATCCATCACGCGGACGAAGGGGATGATACCGCTGGTCTTGCCGTTCAGGCCAACCGGCTCGCCGATGCCGCGCACCTGGCCCCAATAGGTGCCGATGCCGCCGCCGCGCGAGGCGAGCCAGACATTCTCGTTCCAGGTAGTGACGATGCCGTCCAGGCTGTCGGGCACCGAATTAAGGTAGCAGCTGATCGGCAGGCCGCGACCGGTGCCGCCGTTCGACAGCACCGGCGTGGCGGGCATGAACCACAGCTTCGAGATATAGTCGTACAGCCGCTGGGCATGTTCGGCATTGTCGGCATAGGCCGAGGCCACGCGCACGAACAGGTCCTGATAGCTTTCGCCGGGCAGGAGATAGCGGTCGTTCAGCGTTTCCTTGCCGAAGTCGGTCAGCAGCGCGTCGCGCGCATGGTCGACCTCGACCGGATAGGGTTGCGGGCGCACCGACTTGGTGTCCGCCGGGGTGGGGGCGGGTGCCGCGTTCTGGGCCGTATCCGCCGCCATCTTTTCAAGCATATCAGTGGTCATGTCGCTATCCCGGCTATCCCTGAAATCCATCATCGATGCCGCTCCTTTGTTCTTGTTCCGTTCGAGTCGGCATCCAGCCCCTAGCACCGCGCGCCAGGCGCGTCGCGATCAGGATGGGAAGGGAGGTACAATCCCCGATTCCGGGGCTTTCTCCGCATCCGGCCATGCATTTCGGCATGACCTCATCCTACCAGTGCTTGGGGCCCTTCCCGACCTCTTCCACAATCCTTAGTGGAAAATCCCGAGCAGCACCGCAAGAGGTTAAAGCGCGGGACGGGGGTTGGTTGCGACGAATGGCGGGCGCGTCCGGGCCGCCCAAAAGCCGCGACGCACGGATGTCTGCGGGGTTCGGGAAGCGCAAGTCCCTAAAAATATTTTTTGGCCGCCGGGATCAGCGCGGGACGAGCAGGAAGAGCGCGATGAGGCCGAGAATCGCCACCGCCATCTGGGGTGGTCGCAGCCGCGCGAAATGCCCCGGCGCGCCGCCCCAACTGGCCAGCCAGGGATCGGTCAGCGCGATCGACGCATAGCCCAGGATCAACAATCCGAAGCCGGTCGACGGCCCCGCGATCAAGGCCAGCAGCCCCAGCGAGAAGCGCAGGATCATCGTCGCCATCTGCGAGACATGAGTACCGCCCGGCGTGAAGAAGCTCAGGCCGCGCGCGACGCCCGCCAGGAAGATCAGGATCGCCGCCCCCCAAATCTGTCCGATGAGCAGGGCCAGCGGCATACCCGCCCAGGCGGCCAGCGCGGTGAGGGGCAGCACCAGTACCGGACCATAGCCGAAGACCAGGCTGAGCAAGGGGATCCGGCGCGATGCGCCCTCCGGCGTGGGGGCGGGGGTGGGGGCCGGATTGAGGCCCGGATTGGGAGTGGTCGGGGTCATGACGGCGCGAACGTGCGGCGCGGCGTTCCTATCCCGCCCCGATGCCGCCGCCCGTGCGGGCGGCACCGATCAGGCGGATCGAAGCCGCGCGTCCCCCTCCTCCTGCGCCTTGTCCAGCCATGGATGATCCTCGGGCAGCGGCGTGGCGAAGGCTAGGCCCACCCGTCCTTCGCGCTCCCATCGGATATAGCCGCGAACGGGGGCGTCGCCGCCGAGGCGGATGCCGACTGCCGCCCCGCCCACGATATAGGCGGGGGGAAGCCCCTCGATCATGGTGCCGGTGGTCGACAGGTCGCGGATGCGGACATCGATCGTCGCATCCCCCGACAGGATCTGGGCGATGCGCAGGATCTTCACCCGAGGGCGACGGAGCGATTTCAGGCCGACCGGTTCGGCATGGCCGCCATGCTCGCGCATCGACTGGGGGACGTCGGGCGCTTCCATCGGCTTGCCATAGACGAAGCCCTGGATATGGCTACACCCCAGGCTGCGGATCATCTCGATCTCGTCCTGGATCTCGACGCCTTCGGCGGTCGTCTCCATGCCCAGCGTGTCGGCCATGGTCACGATCGCGCGGATGATCGCGGCATTGCGGCTGCCCTGGCTGCTCGCGCCGCGCACGAAGGACTGGTCGATCTTGATCTTGTCGAACGGCGCGTGACGCAGATAGCCGAGCGAGGAATAGCCCGTGCCGAAATCGTCGAGCGCCAGCCGGATGCCCAGCGCCTTCAACGCGGCGAACTGGCGATGCGATTCCTGATTGTCGTTCAGGAAGACGCTCTCGGTGATCTCCAGCTCCAGCCGCGCCGCCGCGAGGCCCGATTGCGCCAGTGCCTGCGCGACCAGCGCGGGCAGATGCGGCTTGGCGAACTGGATCGACGACACGTTGACCGCGACGCGCGCCTCCCGCGGCCAGCCCGCCGCCTCGGCACAGGCGGTGCGCATCACCCATTCGCCGATCTGTTCGATCAGGCCGCAATCCTCGGCGACCGGAATGAACTGCGACGGCGGGATGTTGCCCTGTTCGGGGTGGTGCCAGCGCAGCAGGGCTTCATAACCGACGATCATGGCATCGCGGGTGGATACGACCGGCTGATAGACCAGGCGGAACTGCCCCTGCGCGACGGCGATGCGCAGGTCTTCCTCCATCCGCTTGCGGCTGCGCGCGCCTTCCAGCATCGCCTCGGCATAGAAACGGTGCACGCCGCGCCCGTCGCCCTTGGCCGCGTACAGGCCCAGATCGGCGTTGCGGATCAGCGTCTGCGAATCCTCGCCGTCATAGGGCGCGATGGCGATGCCGATCGAACAGCCGATCGTGACCTCGTTGCCCAGAATGTCATAGGGGCGCGACAGCGCGGCAATGATCCGGTCCGCCAGCATGGCCAGCCGATCCCGCGCATCGATGCCGGGCAGCAGGATCTGGAACTCGTCGCCGCCCAGTCGTCCGACCAGCCCGACATCGCCGACCACCTCCTCCAGCCGCCGCGCGACCTGTTGCAGCAACAGGTCCCCTGCCTGATGGCCCAGCGTGTCGTTGACCGCCTTGAACCGGTCGAGGTCCATCAGGAACAGCGCATTGGGGCGCCAGGGGTGGATCGACTGTTTCAGCGTCTTGTCGAGCGACAGGGTCATGCGCTGGCGATTGGCCAGCCCGGTCAGGCTGTCGAACAGCGCCAGGCGGGTGATCTCCGCCTCCGACCGGCGCTTCTCGGTCAGGTCGGAGCCCGAACCGATAAAGCCGCGAAACCGGCCGATACTGTCCAGGATCGGTCGGCCGGAGATCGACCACCAGCGTTCCGACACCGCTCCCCCCTCGGCCACCGCGCAGACGGTGTAATCGGAAAAGCCGGTGCGCGACGACAGGTGGAAGGACAGGGTCCGTTCGGTGCCGGGTGCGGAGGGATCCATCTGGAACAGTTCGGTCAGCACTTGCCCACGGCTGTCGAGACCCGAGGCGGCCAGATCGCGTGCGACCTTGTCCGACAGATAGGTGAGCCGCCCATGCCGATCGGTTTCCCAGAACCAGCCGGTGCCATGCTCCTCGAACTCGGCGATCATCTTCACCGCCTGCTGCCCTTGGCCAAAGGCCTGGGCGCGGTCGCGGGCGCCGTCATAATCGAGCTGCCCGACGGCGCGCGCCTTGAGGATCAGGAAGATCAGCGGCGGGAGGACCGCTACCAGGACCGGCAGCACCGACACGCCCCAGGCCAGCGCCGTGACCGGCGCCAGAAACGCGAAGCCGAAGGAATAGCCCAGCAGCGCGCCGCGCACCGCGTTCAGCATCGATGCGGTCGCCCACATGGTGCAGGCGAGCGTCAGCACGGCCACCCATCCGCTGGTGCCGTGATGCGCATTCGCCACGATCAGCAGCATCGGCCCGGTGGCCAGCGCGACCAGCAGGCCCATGACGCTCAGCCACTGTTTCAGCCGGTAGAAGGGCCATTGCCGAGCGACGCCGCGCCACAGCACGAAACCGAAGACCAGCGTGGCCGCCACCATCAGGCCGCCCGCCACTGCCCTTTCGATCCGTTGGGACGACGGCTCGCCCAGCGAATCGACCCCCAAGATGGTTGCCACGGCCACCAGATTCTGCAGGACGGCCAGCGGCCAGGTACGGCACAGCGTCTTCAGACGCCCCAGGTGGAGCGACACCAGCAACTCGTCATTATCCTCGGCCAGCCCCATCAGGGCGAGGAAGGACAGGGTCTTGGAGGAGGCTGGCGACATGCGGGGTGCGGGTTTCCAATAATGTCGCGCCACCCTGCGCTAATGCTGGTTAAGATAGCTTGAAACCGGCGCCCTCCATTGCGCCGGCCGCGCCCCTTTCGCTAAGGACGGATGCATGACGACCCTGATCCGCGACACCGACCTGATCGAGAGCGTGGCCGACGCGCTCCAGTTCATCAGCTATTACCACCCGATGGATTATATCCGTGCGCTGGGTAAGGCCTATGAGGCTGAGAAGAGCCCGGCGGCCAAGGATGCCATCGCGCAGATCCTGACCAACAGCCGGATGTGCGCGGAGGGGCATCGCCCGATCTGCCAGGACACCGGCATCGTTACGGTCTTCGTGAAATGGGGCCAGGACTGCCGCCTGTCGGGCGACCGTTCGCTCCAGGAGGTCGTCGATGAGGGCGTGCGCCGCGCCTATCTCCATCCCGAGAACAAGCTGCGCGCCTCGATCCTCGCCGACCCCGCCTTCACCCGCCGCAATACCAAGGACAACACGCCCTCGGTCCTCCATGTCGAGATGGTGCCGGGCAACAAGGTCACCGTCGATGTCGCGGCCAAGGGCGGCGGCTCGGAGAACAAGTCGAAGTTCAAGATGATGAACCCGTCCGACTCGATCGTCGACTGGGTGCTGGAAATGGTGCCGCAAATGGGCGCGGGCTGGTGCCCGCCCGGCATGCTCGGCATCGGCATCGGCGGCACGGCGGAAAAGGCGGTGCTGCTCGCCAAGGAATCGCTGATGGGCGCGATCGACATGGGCCAGCTCAAGGAGCGTGGACCGCGTAACGATATCGAGGCGCTGCGCATCGAGCTGTTCGACAAGGTCAATGCGCTGGGCATCGGTGCGCAGGGGCTGGGCGGCCTGTCCACCATCCTCGACGTCAAGATCATGGACTGGCCGACCCATGCGGCGTCCAAGCCCGTCGCGATGATCCCCAATTGCGCCGCGACCCGCCACGCGCATTTCACGCTGGACGGCTCGGGCCCGGTCTATCTCGAAGCCCCCAAGCTGGAGGAATGGCCCAAGGTCGACTGGAAGCCGGACCTTCAGGCGGCCAAGCGCGTCGACCTGAACACGCTGACGCCCCAAGAGGTGAAGAGCTGGAAGCATGGCGACCGGCTGCTCTTGAACGGCAAGATGCTGACGGGGCGCGACGCCGCGCACAAGCGGATCAAGGACATGCTCGATCGCGGCGAGGAACTGCCGGTCGAGTTCAAGGGCCGGGTGATCTATTATGTCGGACCCGTAGATCCGGTCGGCGAGGAAGTGGTCGGCCCGGCGGGCCCGACGACCGCGACCCGTATGGACAAGTTCACCCGCATGATGCTCGACCAGGGCCTGCTGGCGATGGTCGGCAAGGCCGAGCGCGGCCCGGCCGCCACCGACGCGATCCGCGAACACCAGTCCGCCTATCTGATGGCGGTCGGCGGCGCCGCCTATCTCGTCGCCCGCGCGATCAAGGGATCCAAGGTCGTCGGCTTCGAAGACCTGGGCATGGAGGCGATCTACGAATTCGACGTGGAGAACTTCCCCGTCACCGTCGCGGTCGATTCCGAAGGCCAGAACGTCCACACCCTGGCCCCGCTGGTATGGCGCGACAAGATCGCCAAGGAAGGCCTGCTGACCCCGGCGTAAGGCTCAATCCTCCCCATCGCGGATGAGAAGGATTGGGTAAGGCCGAACGGCGCGAAACACTCCCAATTCCTCCCCAAGCTTGGCTTGGGGAGGGGGACCGCCGGGCGACAGCGGTGGTGGAGGGGCAGGCAACACCAGCGATGAGACCACCACTCTTCGTCCTATTCCGCGTCCTCCCACCGCACCGCCCAGCTGACATAGGCGGCGGGCACGGCGTTTATGATCGTGAAGAGCAGGAATATGGTCTGGATGGCGCCCTGCATAATCATGGCCTTCGGAACGTCGAAGGCGAGCCCTCCCATCAGCAGGCACAGTGCGACCATCGTCGTGACCGCAAAGACCTTGAACGCCATCAGATAGGCCCGCACTTGGATTGCACGGTCCCATTCGTCGATCATCTCCACTAAGCTGCCGGATGATTTGATTGGTCCCAGAATTCGCACGAACGTACCGACCGCGAAGCCGATCATCCCGATGCCGTAACCGAGATAGGTGCCCGATCCGCTCAGGTCTTGGGCAAGCGAAACGCCATAGCCGCCAAAGGCCAGCGCCAGCGCGATCCCCGACGGCCAGCGCATCGGGCGGCGGCGCGGCGGCTGCTCGGTCAGCGCTGGAACACCGGTCCAGCGCACCATGGCATCGAGCCGTTCGAAAAGGCGTTGATTCGTCACAGGGGCTCGTCCTCGGCATCGGGCAAGGGGACCATGAACTCGGCCAACATGATGGGCAGGCTCAGCATCATCATGACCGTCGCATATCCGACAGCACCCCATTGCCGAGATGTCTGCGGCATCGGCCAGCCCGCCCGCGCGGCGAAGGTCAGCCAGAGGAAAAGCAGGCCAATGACGATCAGATTGACGAGATAGGCCCGCCGGGCGGCGGCCAGCAGGGCGTCGCGCTCATATTCGTCATACCGCTCGAAACCGTGCTTCGTAAGCCAGGATTGCCGTGCGAAAGGCGAGGAAACACTGGTGGTGATCAGCAACACGCTCAACGGCATGACATTGGGAAACACGCCATCCGCGTGGCCCGGCGTCAGCATCTCGAAGACGGGAATGGCGGCGACGAAGGCCAAGCCACCGACCAGCCCCCACCGCACCCAATAGCGACGCGGCCGGTGCTTCATCGCGTTGGCGGCCCATTCGTTGGCGTCATATCCGTCGTCGCGATAGCCGCTCATGCGTCGCGCTCCTGATCGGGGAGGGGGATGGCGATTTCGGCGAAGAGCGCGGGCAGCGTGGTGAACAACGACGCCATCGCCATCGCCCAGAGCAGCCAGGCCCGTGCGCCGAGCGCGACCGGCATGCCTGCCCGGCTCGCCCAGGCGGCGGCCAGGGTCAGTGCGACCAACAGGACCGCGATCACGGCGTGCGCCCGCGCGGTCGCGACCCCCAGTGATGCCATCTCGAACTCGTCCTATTGCCCGCGCCCGGGCAGGAATAATGGCGTGCGGGCAAAAGGCGACAGGCCAAAGGCGTTGGTGATGTTAAGGGCACTCAGCGCCAGCAGGCCGTCGTCCGGCTCTGCGCCCGCTAACGTCACGGCCAGCGCGGTGACGACCGGCCAGATCGTTCCGAGCCCGAGCGCCCAGCGGACCCATTTGCGCCGCCGGATCATCGGGGCGGGCGGCTCCACGACATCGAAGCGCGCGTCATAGCGCATGGCGGCATACTCCGCCGACGGGCCGATCGAGCCTCATGCTGCGTCCTCCTGTTCGGGAAAGGAAATGGCGAATTCGGCGAGCATCACCGGCAGGTTGCTGGCGATGACGAGCAGAGAGACGGCCCAGACCAGCCAATCGAGCGGATGGCGGGGCATCGGCCAGGCCTGCGCCGTGGCCACCGCGCACCAGATGAAGGGGAGCGCGACAAGTGCGACGATGAGGCGATAGGCGCGACGATGGGCCTGCATGATGACGGTCCGTTCGAACTCGTCATAGTCCCGGCACCGCCTGCGCGCGAAGGACGAACAGCCCGACGCGGTACCAAAGGCGGAAAACAATATCGCCAGATGGGTCAGCGCATCCTGACGATCGCCGCTCGGCACTACGACCTGCGCGATGGCCACGATCAGCGACATGCCGAACACGAACGCCAGCATCCATCGCACAGCGCGGTAGCGGGAGGGGCGGTCGCCACGCGCGCCTAGCTCGTCGACCGTCGTGCGGCCGGTCCAGCGGCGGCTGTCATAGCGCATCAGGCGTCTCCATCCCGACGCAGCGCGTCGGTCAGCGAGGGAAAGGGGGTGAGGGAGAAGATCAGCTCGACCGGCGCGTCGAAATAGGCGGCAATCTTCAGGCCCAGTTCGAGGCTGGGCTTATAGTCGCCGCGCTCGAGATAGCCGATGGTCTGCGGATTGACACCGACCGCCTCCGCCAGCTCGCGCCGCGATACGTTGAGGTCGTTCCGGAACAGGGCGATGCGGTTGTGCATACAGGCAAGCTATATGAATTGTTGTCTTTACACAACGATTCGTTTTCGCTGCCTACAAGGTCATATTCCTCCTCTTTAAGGGGAGGTGGCAGGCTGAAGGCCTGACGGAGGGGTGTCGCCCTCTCGATAGCGGGACACCCCTCCACCATGCTGCGCACGGTCCCCCTCCCCTTGCAGGGGAGGAATTTTCTCCGTCAATTCCTGTACAGCGCGTCCAGACGGTCGCCATACACCTCGCGCAGGACGTGGCGGCGGATCTTCAGCGAGGGGGTCAGCTGCTCGTTCTCGATGGCGAAGGGTTCGTCGGCGATGATGAAGCGGCGGATACGCTCGGTCACCGACAGGTCGCGGTTCACCCGGTCGATCGCGGCCGAAATCGCGCCCCGGAAATCGAGATCGTCGTCCAGCGCGGCGCGGTTGCAGCCGGTGCCCGACTTGGCGCACCATTCGGCGGTCCATTCGGCATCGGGCACGATCAGCGCGACCATATAGGGGCGCCGATCGCCCGCGATCATCGCCTGGCCGATCTCGGGCTGCAGGGTCAGCATCCCCTCGACCTTCTGGGGGGCGACATTCTCGCCCTTGTCGTTGATGATCAGGTCCTTCTTGCGGTCGGTGATGCGCAGGCGGCCCGCCGCATCGATCTCGCCGATGTCGCCCGTGTGGAGCCAGCCGTCCTTGAGCACGCGGTCCGTCTCGGTCGGGTTGCGCCAGTATCCGTGCATGACCAGTTCGCCGCGCACCAATATCTCGCCATCCTCGGCGATCCGCACCTCGGTCTTGTCGAGTGGCGGGCCGACCGTGTCCATGCGCACGCCGGCCTTGGGCCGGTTGCAGGCGATGACCGGCGCGGCCTCGGTCTGGCCATAGCCTTGCAGCAGGGTGAGGCCGATCGAATGGAAGAACAGCCCGATCTCGGGGTTGAGCGGCGCGCCGCCCGACACCATCGCCTTCAACCGGCCGCCAAACTTCCTGGCGATCTTGGGCTTGAACAGCGTGTTGACCGCCAGCTGCGCAGGGCGATCGATCAGCCGCAAGCGGCCGTCATAGCTCTTGGCCCCCAGCACCAGCGCTTGGTCGAGCAGCCGTGCGCCCAGCCCGCCCTTCTTCTCGATCGCCTTGGCGATGCGGGTGTGCAGCACCTCGAACAGGCGGGGCACGACGAACATGATCGTCGGGCGCACCTCCTCGATATTAGCCGCCAGCTTGTCGAGACCCTCGGCATAATAGATCTGTCCGCCCAGCGAGATGGGGAAATGCTGCCCCCCGGTATGCTCATAGGCGTGGGAGAGGGGGAGGAAGGACAGGAACACCTCGTCGTCCCAGCCGAAATCCTCGGCGATCACCGCGCTGCATCCGGCGCAATTGTGCAGGATCGCGCCGTGATGCTGCATCACCCCGCGCGGCGCGCCGCCGGTGCCGGAGGTGTAGATGATACAGGCCAGATCCTCGCGGGTGAAATCGGCTTGCGCGGCCACCACCACCGGGTCGGCGGGATGCTCCGAGAGCATCGCGTCATATTGACGGCACTCGATCTGGCTCGGCCCCAGCTTCAGCGGCTCGATCCCGATCACCGTCTGGATGTGGTTGGAGCGGAGCGCGGCGGGCATCAGCGTCGTCGCCAGCTTCTGCGTCGACACGATGATCGCGCGCGCGCCCGAATTCTCGATGATATGCGCGTGGTCGCGCTCGGTATTGGTGGTGTAGGTCGGCACGGTCACGCCGCCCACCGCCATGATGGCGAGGTCGGCGATGCACCATTCGGGGCGGTTCTCCGATACCAGCATCACCCGGTCGCCGCGTTGCAGCCCGGTGGCCTTCAACCCCGCCGACAGGCTGGCGACTTGGCGCGCCGCCTCGGCCCAGCTGATCGACTGCCAGGCCCCGGCTTCCTTGCGCCAGAGGAACGGCGCGTCACCCTTTTCGGCGGCGCGCGTGAAGAACATGGTGATCAGATTGGGGAAAAATTCGAGCGTACGCATGGTGCCTCTCCCACCGGCCCGTATCGCACGGCGTAACGCGCGATCGGGCTCTTTGTTTGCTTATTCCGCCGGACGACCCGGCTTGTCGCCGACGCGTCGGATCGCGGTCGTCCGACCGGTCACGTCGATCGCCGCACCCTCGCTGCGCGGATCGGCGGCACCGACCCAGCGGCCGCCGACCCGCTCGATGGCATTGGCCTTCAGCCCCATCGGCGCGACGACCACCGTCTCGCCCAGCGCCTGAAGGCCGGGGACGAGTGCCTCCAGCGATGTGCCCTGTTCGACCGTTGCGACCTTGTACGGCGCGAAGAGCAGTCCTTGCGCGATCGCATCCTGCGCGCTCAGCTTCCAGTCGATGACACCGATGATCGCCTTGGCGACCTGCGCGATGATGGTCGATCCGCCCGCCGCGCCGACCGCCAGGCGGACCTTGCCGTCGGGGCCATAGACGATGGTCGGCGACATCGAACTGCGCGGGCGCTTGCCGCCCTGAACCCGGTTGGCGACCAGATCGCCGTCCTTGACCGGCACGATGTCGAAATCGGTCAGCTCATTGTTCAGCATCGTCCCGTCGACCGACAGGCCCGAGCCGAACGAGCCCTCGACGGTGGTCGTCACCTCGGCGACGTTACCGGCGGCATCGACCGTGACGAGATCGGTGGTGCCGGGCACCTCGCTGACCGGCGCGCGGACACGAGGCGGGGCGCCGGGCGGGGTGCCGGGCGACACCGACGCCATGGTGCGGTCGGGCGAGATTAGCGCCGAGCGGCTGGCTATATAGGCCGTGTCGAATAGGCCCTTGATCGGCACGCGGACATAATCGGGATCGCCCAGATACATGTCGCGGTCCGCATAGGCGAGCCTCGAGGCCTCGGCGAACAGATGCCAGGCGACAGGCGAGTCCTTGCCCAGCCTGGCCATGTCGAAGCGTTCGAGCAGCTTCAGGATCGACAACATGGTCGAACCGCCGCCCGAGGACGGCCCCATGCTGCACACCCTGTACCCACGATAGGTGGCGCAGAGCGGCGGGCGCGGCTTTGCGGCGTAGCTGGCCAGGTCGCCGGTCGTCATCTTCGACGGATTGCGAGTCGCGGTGTTGACCGTCGTCACCAGCTTCTGCGCCTGTGGCCCCACATAGAAGCTGTCAGGACCGAGCCTGGCGATCCGCTCCAAAAGAGCGGCCTGTTCGGGATTGCGGATTGTGCTGCCAAGCGGGAGGACCTGTCCGTCCGGGCCGGTCAGCCGGGCGCGGGTGGCGGCATCGACATGGCCGCCATAGCGGGTCAGCGCGGTCTGGAGACGCGGGGTCAGCTGGAACCCGTCGCGCGCCAGCCGGATGGCGGGCTGGAACAGCCGCGCCCAGGGCAGCTTGCCGCCTTGGGCATGGGCCAGCGCCATGCCGCGCAATGCGCCGGGCACACCGACGCTGCGTCCGCCGGGGACGGCATCGGCATGGCTGAGCGGGCGGCCATCGGTGCCGTAGAACCAGTCGGGCGTCGCGGCCATCGGCGCGGTTTCGCGCGCGTCGATGGTGTTGGTGCCGCGCGCATCATGACGCACCCAATAGCTGCCGCCGCCGATGCCGGAGCTTTGCGGCTCGACCACGTTCAACGCCAGCATCGTCGCGATGGCGGCGTCGGTCGCACTGCCGCCCGCCCGTAATATCTCGACCCCGGCGGCGGCGGCGCGGGGGTCGGCGGCGCTGACCATCCCTTCGGCAGGGGCCTTGGCGGGCTGGCGTGCTTCGGCGGGCGCGGCGAGCGGCAGCGTCAGCGCCGCCATGGAGAGGAGCCAGTGCTTCATGCGGCCAACCCTAGCGGCAAGGCTCTCCCTACGCCAAGCCGTAACGTCAGGTGCCGACGGCCTCGCTCACGCTGGCGAACCCGTCGCGGGCGAGCAGCGCATCGAGATCGGTCAGGATGCGGGCGGCCAGCCCCGGCCCCTCATAGACCAGTGCCGAATACAGCTGGACCAGGCTGGCTCCAGCCCGGATGCGGGCATAGGCCTCTGCGCCGGAGTCGATGCCGCCCGCTGCGATCAGCGTCATCGCCGCCCCGGTGGCCTTGCGGAAATCCACGAGCCGCGCGCGGGCGAGCGGGGCGAGCGGACGGCCCGACAGCCCGCCGGTCTCGGCGGCGTTGGGGCTCTTCACGTCCGGCCGGGTGATAGTGGTGTTGCCGATGATGATCGCGTCCAGCCGGTTGTCGATCGCGGCGCGCGCGATCTCGTCGATCTGGGCGGGGTCGAGATCGGGGGCGACCTTCAGGAACAGCGGGACCGTGCCTGCCGCCTCGCGCGACGCGGCGAGCAGTTCGGCAAGTGCCGCGCCATGCTGAAGGTCGCGCAGGCCCGGCGTGTTGGGACTGGAGATGTTGATCGTGACGTAATCGGCGATCGGCGCCGCGCAGGCTACGCCATACCGATAATCGGCGATGCGGTCGGCGGCGTCCTTGTTCGCGCCGACATTGATGCCCAGCACGCCCTTGCGCTTCGCGACCTTCGCGCGCGCCAGTCCCGCATCCAGCCCGCCATTGTTGAAGCCATAGCGGTTGACCACCCCCTGATCCTCGACCAGCCGGAACAGGCGGGGCTTGGGATTGCCGGGCTGGGGCTTGGGGGTCAGCGTCCCGATCTCGACCATGCCGAAGCCCAGGCCGAAGAAGCCGTCGATCGCCTCGCCATTCTTGTCGACGCCTGCCGCCAGCCCCAGCGGGTTGGCGAAGTCGATCCCCGCTACCTTGGTCGCAAGGCGGGGATAGCGCGCCGGATCGACCCCCATCGGTGCGCCCAATGCGCCCCAGCGCGACAGCATCGCGACCGTCAGACCATGGGCGCGTTCGGCATCGAGTGCGAAGAGGAGCGGGTGATAAAAGGCCATGTCGGCCCGGTTAGCGGATTGCGGTGGGAGGGGGAAGAAGGCGGTTGTCCCCTATCTTCTCCCCTCCCGTAGACGGGAGGGGTCGGGGGAGGGCAGGGAGCCTCGCAGAGACCTTCGCCTGTGGCTTTTCCCTCCCCCATCCCCTCCCGCTTGCGGGAGGGGCGTGCCCAGATCAGCGGTTGGGCGTTATCTCCAGAAGGAACGCTATTACCCAACATGGGTTGGTGGGGACCCACAGGGAGAGCCCCGATGAAGACCCCCGTCGCATTCACCCCCCAGGTCGAAGACGTTAGCCCCAAGGAAGGCGAAACCGTCGACCAGATGAACCAGTCGTTCGAGCATATCCTCGACACCACGTCGAAGGATTATGGCCACGGCGTCCGCGCCGTCCATGCCAAGGCGCATGGCATCATCCGGGGCAAGCTGAAGGTCCGCGACAACCTCCCGCCCGAACTGGCGCAGGGGCTCTTCGCCGGGCCGGGCGAGTATGAGGCGGTCGCGCGCATCTCGACCAATCCGGGCGACATATTGGATGACGCCATCGGCCTGCCGCGTGGGCTCGCGCTGAAGGTCATCGGGGTCGAGGGTGAGCGGCTGCCGGGTTCGGAGGGCGATGCCACGCAGGACTTCGTCATGGCCAATGCGCCGGTCTTCACCGCGCCGACGGCGGATGCCTTTGCCAAGAATTTGAAGATGCTGGCCTCCACCACCGACAAGTTCGAGGGCGGCAAGAAGCTGCTGTCGGGCATATTGCGCGGGATCGAGGCGACGCTGGAGACGGTCGGCCTGGAGAGCGCGACGCTCCAGACGCTGGGCGGGGCCAAGCAGGTACACCCGCTGGGCGAAACCTATTACAGCCAGACGCCGTTCCGCTATGGCGACCATATCGCCAAGTTCGGCCTGTTCCCGGTCAGCCCCGCGCTGACCCAGCTGACCGGCGATACGGTGAATACGCACGACCGCCCCGATGCCCTTCGTGAAGTCGTGCGCGAGGTGATGATCGAGCAGGGCGGCGAGTGGGAGCTTCGCGTCCAGCTCAACCGCGATCTCGACGCGATGCCGATTGAGGATGCCACCGCCGAGTGGAGCGAGGAGGACAGCCCGTACATCACCGTCGCGACCTTCACGGCGGAACCGCAGATCAGCTGGCAGGACGGTCAGACCAACGCGATCGACGATGCGCTGTCCTACAGCATCTGGCACGGGCTGGCTGCGCACCGGCCGCTGGGCAATATCAACCGGGCGCGCAAGGACACCTATCGTTTTTCGGCCGACTATCGCGGCCGGGTGAATGGGTGCCCGATGCACGAGCCGCGCGCCATGGCCGAGTTGCCGTGACGCGGCGGCAGCGGCTAGGATGGGCGGCATGATCCGTCTGTTTCATGTCAGCGACGTGCATTTCGGTGCCGAAGACCCCGCCGCGCTCGCCTGGTTCGCAGAACGGGTCGCGGCGGAAAAGCCGCATGCGGTCATCATGACCGGCGACCTGACCATGCGCGCGACCAAGCGCGAATTCCAGGCGGGCGGCGCATGGCTGCAATCGCTGGGCGTGCCGGTGACGGTCGAGGTCGGCAATCACGATATCCCCTATTATTGGGACCCGTTCCGGCGGCTGTTCGCCCCCTATCAGCGTTACGCCGCGATCGAGCGGATGATCGAAAAGCCGCTCGACCTGCCCGGCGTGACCGTCGTGCCGCTGAAGACCACCGCGCGCGCGCAGTGGCGGTGGAACTGGTCCAAGGGGCGGGTGAGCCGCAGCTCGCTCCGCCGCGCACTGGCGCTGATCGAGCAGGCGCCGAAGGATCATCTGATCCTGGTCGCCGCGCATCATCCGCTGATCGAGGGGCCGACCAAGGGCACGGCGAAGACCCGCAACGGCGACGAAGCGCTGACCCAGCTGGCGGCGGCGGGGGCGCATGCGGTGCTGTCGGGCCATGTCCACGACCCGTTCGACGTGCCGATCGACCGCGATGGCCGGATCATCCGCATGATCGGAGCGGGCACCCTGTCCAAGCGGACGCGCAAGACTCCCCCCGCGTTCAACGAACTGCGGGTGGAGGGGCTGGGGTTCGAGACGCTGGTCCGCAGTTTCGGCGAGACCGCGCCGCATGTGATTACTGAGGATATGCGGGCGGGGTGATGGGAGGGGGCAGGGCGTGGGCTTCGACTGCGCTCAGCCTGAACGGTTGTTTGTGTAAGACTGGTCTCCAACCTCCGTTCAGCCTGAGCGAAGTCGAAGGCCACGCTCAGACCCCGGATCATCCCCGCATCACATGCGGCCGCGCCGCGACCTGATCGTACATCCGCCCCGGCTGGTCGAGCCAGATCGGCGACAGCTTGCTGGAATCCGTCCGCTCCAGCCCGACCGCATAGGCGCAGCGCGCCATGCCCCAGTCGGTATGCGCGGCGGCGGCGAGGATCGGCACGAACATCGGGCGGCCCGCCGCGTCGATCACATGGATCGCCTCGCGCGGCAGGGCGGTAACGCCGCGCACGGTGCGGCTTTCGCCCGGTGCCAGCGCGAAGGGCGGAACGATCGGGCGGCCCTGCGGCTGATGCGCCAGCTCGATCAACTGTCCGTCGAGCCCGGCATGGGCGCTGAGCAGACGCAGATCGACCGCAACCCGGCCGATCGGCGTCGCACCGCTGTTATGCACCGTCACCTCAGCCTCGATCGTCGCCGACAGCATGTTGAGGCCGACCCGCACCGGACGGGCCTCGACCGCCAGGAAGCTGGGCTCGGGCGGTAGCGCCGGAGCGGCGGGCGGAGGCGGCGTCGGCTCGGCACGCGGAGCCGTGTCGGGCACCGGCGCAGGTGTGCGCTCGACCGGATCGGCGGCGGCGCGCGGGGCGGGCGCCGGGAGCGCCGGAGCCTTACGGCTGCGGCGACCCAGCCAGATGCCGATGGCCAGCGCGGCGAGGCCCGTGCCGATCAGCATCGGCCAGAAGGGCAGGCCGCGATCCGAGTCATTCTGTTGCTCGGGGGCGACGGTGCCCGGCGCGGCGATGGCGGGGGCCTGTTCGTTGGCGATGGTCATGCCGTCCACGCTCGGCTCGGTCCCGCCGACCGGCTGGGCCTCGCGGTCGGGCAGGCGCGTGGCGGGCGGCTCGGGCGAGGGCGCCGGTACGGGCACCTCGACCGGGGTCGGGCTGGGCGTCGGCGTCGGTGTCGCGCGCGGGGTGGGCCGGGGCGTCGGGGTGGCGCGCGGCGTCGGCGTCGTGGCCGGGGCGGCCTGCGGCGTGGTCTGGCTGGGCAGGACCAGGCGCGGCGTCGGCGGGGTCGGCACGGCCGAGGGATTGGCCTGCGGCGTCGAAAGGCGCGGGCTCAGGCTGAAGCTTTCCAGTCCGCCGGTGCCTGGGCGCGCGGCGTCATTGTCCTGCGACGTGGTCTGGAACGGGACGGCAGCGGCGGGCAGCGGGGCAAGCACCGGCACCAGCGTCAGGGCAAGAAGGCGCGCGGCGCGGCGCGGCCCGGACGATGTCATGAAATGCATTCCTCGTGGTAACTACAATCTTCAACCGCCGTCCGGGTCCCAGACCCGGCCGCACCAGCCGTGCCCCGGAGGCCCGGCGGATGCAACCCCATATAGTAACCGCATATGCGGCCAATATGTGGCAAGCCCCGCGCCAGCGGGAACTTTGCCCCGGCCTGCGCGTGCGTCGGTTTGACACCCGGGGGTGCAGCGCCTATATCGCCATCACTCACCACGATCTTCGGGAAATGACGCGCCTTCGCGCAGCGTGTCGGTCGAATGGAAGGTCGCTGGTTCAACGGACGCCGGATGCCGCCGCAGTTATTTGCGAGCGGCCTTTCGGCGTCTGTCGTTGCGTCTCGCCCGGAGGCATCCGGGCAGTGATTTACGGCTGACGAGGCAGACAGACCCATGGCAACCAAGGCGATCGACAGCGGCTCCGCCCCGCGCAAGGGCGATGGCGGCACCGCCAAGCGGCGTATCCGCAAGGTGTTCGGCGACATCCACGAAGTGGTGCAGATGCCGAACCTGATCGAGGTTCAGCGCGAAAGCTACGAGCAGTTCCTGCGCTCGGACAAGTCCACGGGCCATGTCTCGGGGCTGGAAAAGACGCTGCGCAGCGTCTTCCCGATCCAGGATTTCGCCGGCACCGCCTATCTCGACTTCGACGATTACGTCCTTGAGGACCCGAAATTCGACGTCGAGGAATGCCGCCAGCGGGGCATCACCTATGCCGCGCCGATGCGCGTCACGCTGCGCCTGACCGCGTTCGAGGTCGATCCCGATACCGAAGCCAAGTCGGTCATCGATATCAAGGAGCAGGACGTCTACATGGGCGACATGCCCCTGATGACGGAGAACGGCACCTTCTTCATAAACGGCACCGAGCGCGTCATCGTCAGCCAGATGCACCGTTCGCCGGGCGTGCTGTTCGACCATGACCGCGGCAAGACCCATGCCTCGGGCAAGTATCTCTTCGCCGCGCGCGTGATCCCGTATCGCGGCTCGTGGCTGGACTTCGAGTTCGACGCCAAGGACATCGTCAACGTCCGTATCGACCGCAAGCGCAAGCTGCCGGTGACGGCGCTGCTCTATGCGCTGGGCATGAACTCGGAAGAGATCCTCAACTATTTCTACAACCGCCTGACCTTCGTTCGCGGCGATGGCGGCTGGAAGATCCCGTTCCAGGCCGAGAACTGGCGCGGTGCCAAGCCGATGTTCGACATCGTCGACGCCAGCTCGGGCGAGGTCGTGTTCCCGGCCGGTCAGAAGATTTCGCCCCGCGCCGCCAACAAGGCAGCCAAGGACGGCCTGTCGCAGCTGCTGATCCCGACCGAGGAAATCTTCGGTCGCTATTCGGCGTATGACCTCATCAACGAGCAGACCGGCGAAATCTACGTCGAAGCCGGTGACGAGATCAGCGCCGAGAATCTCGAAGCGCTGGACAAGGCGGGCGTCGACACGATCGAACTGCTCGACATCGACCATGTCGCGACCGGCCCGTGGATCCGCAACACGCTGAAGGCCGACAAGGCCGAAGAGCGCGAGCAGGCGCTGTCCGACATCTACCGCGTGATGCGCCCCGGCGAGCCGCCGACGCTGGAGACGGCGGAGTCGCTGTTTGCCGGGCTGTTCTTCGATCCCGATCGCTACGACCTGTCGGCCGTGGGTCGCGTCAAGCTGAACATGCGCCTCGACCTCGACTGCCCGGACACGGTGACGACGCTGCGCACCGAGGACATTCTGGCGGTCGTCAAGACGCTGGTCGACCTGAAGGACGGCAAGGGCGAGATCGACGATATTGACAATCTCGGCAACCGTCGTGTGCGTTCGGTGGGCGAGCTGCTGGAGAACCAGTACCGCGTCGGCCTGCTGCGCATGGAGCGTGCGGTCAAGGAGCGCATGTCGTCGGTCGACGTGTCGACCGTGATGCCGAACGACCTGATCAACGCCAAGCCTGCGGTCGCCGCGGTGCGCGAGTTCTTCGGTTCGTCGCAGCTGTCGCAGTTCATGGACCAGACCAATCCGCTCTCCGAAGTGACGCACAAGCGTCGCGTCTCGGCGCTCGGGCCGGGCGGTCTGACGCGTGAGCGTGCGGGCTTCGAAGTCCGCGACGTTCACCCGACTCACTATGGTCGTATCTGCCCGATCGAAACGCCGGAAGGCCCGAACATCGGTCTGATCAACTCGCTGTCGACCTTCGCCCGCGTCAACAAGTACGGCTTCATCGAGACGCCGTACCGCAAGGTGATCGACGGCCGCGTTACCGACGAGGTCGTGTACCTGTCGGCGATGGAAGAGCAGAAGCACACGGTCGCCCAGGCTTCGGCCGCGACGGATGCCGACAACCGCTTCACCGAGGATCTGGTCTCGGCACGTCAGGCGGGTGAATTCCTGATGGCGCTGCCCGATCAGATCACCCTGATGGACGTGTCGCCAAAGCAGCTCGTCTCGGTCGCCGCCTCGCTCATTCCGTTCCTGGAAAACGACGACGCCAACCGCGCGCTCATGGGCTCGAACATGCAGCGTCAGGCCGTGCCGCTGGTGAAGGCGGAAGCGCCTTTCGTCGGCACCGGCATGGAAGAGACCGTGGCCCGCGACTCGGGTGCGGCGATCGCGGCGAAGCGCGCCGGTATCGTCGACCAGGTCGATGCCAGCCGCATCGTGGTTCGCGCGACCGGTGAGGTCGATGCGGGCAAGTCGGGCGTCGACATCTACACGCTGATGAAGTTCCAGCGTTCGAACCAGTCGACCTGCATCAACCAGCGTCCGCTGGTGAAGGTGGGCGACGTCGTGAAGGCGGGCGACGTGATCGCCGACGGCCCCTCGACCGAGTTCGGCGAGCTGGCGCTGGGCCGCAACGCGCTCGTCGCGTTCATGCCCTGGAACGGCTACAACTATGAGGACTCGATCCTCATCTCCGAGCGGATCGTGAAGGACGACGTGTTCACGTCGATCCATATCGACGAGTTCGAAGTCATGGCGCGCGATACCAAGCTCGGGCCGGAAGACATCACCCGCGACATCCCGAACGTGGGTGAAGAGGCGCTGCGCAACCTCGACGAGGCGGGCATCGTCTATGTCGGGGCCGAGGTGGAGCCGGGCGACATCCTGGTCGGCAAGATCACGCCGAAGGGCGAATCGCCGATGACGCCGGAGGAAAAGCTCCTCCGCGCGATCTTCGGTGAAAAGGCCAGCGACGTGCGCGACACCTCGCTGCGTCTGCCGCCGGGCGTGGCCGGTACGATTGTCGACGTTCGCGTCTTCAATCGTCACGGCATCGACAAGGACGAGCGCGCGATGGCGATCGAGCGCGAGGAGATCGAGCGTCTGAAGAAGGACGCCGACGACGAGCGCACGATCCTCAACCGGGCGACCTGGAGCCGCCTGCGCGAGATGCTGCTCGACCAGACCGCCACCGCTGCGCCCAAGGGCGTGAAGAAGGGCATCGTCATCGATGCCGAGGTGCTGGAATCGGTCGATCGTCACGAATGGTGGAAGTTCGCCGTTGCCGACGACGCGCGCCAGAGCGATCTGGAAGCGGTCAAGGCGCAGTATGACGAAGCCGCCAAGCGGATCACGGACAAGTTCCATGACCGTCGCGACAAGCTGGAGCGTGGTGACGAGCTGCCGCCGGGCGTGCTGAAGATGGTCAAGGTCTTCGTCGCGGTGAAGCGCAAGCTGCAGCCGGGCGACAAGATGGCCGGCCGTCACGGCAACAAGGGCGTCATCAGCCGCATCCTGCCGCAGGAGGATATGCCCTTCCTCGCGGACGGTACGCCGGTCGATCTCGTGCTGAACCCGCTGGGCGTGCCGTCGCGCATGAACGTCGGTCAGATCTTCGAGACGCATCTGGGCTGGGCGGCGCGCAACCTGGGTATGCAGGTCGCGGCGCAGCTCGAGGATTGGCGTGAAGCCAACCCCGACGCCAAGCCGGGCGCGGTGCCGGAAGCGGTGAAGTCGCGGCTCGTGGAAATCTACGGCGATCACTATGCCGACGACATCCAGAACCGGGACGATGAGGAAGTGGCCGAGCTGGTCCAGAACATCCGCACCGGCGTGCCGATGGGGACCCCGGTGTTCGACGGCGCGCGCGAAAGCGACGTTTCGGAGATGCTGGAGCTGGCGGGTCTGCACACCTCGGGCCAGTCGGACCTGTTCGACGGGCGCACCGGCGATCAGTTCGACCGCAAGGTGACCGTCGGCATCATCTACATGCTGAAGCTGCACCACCTGGTCGACGACAAGATCCACGCGCGTTCGATCGGGCCGTACTCGCTCGTTACCCAGCAGCCGCTGGGTGGTAAGGCGCAGTTCGGTGGCCAGCGCTTCGGTGAGATGGAAGTGTGGGCGCTGCAGGCTTATGGCGCGGCGTACACGCTCCAGGAAATGCTGACGGTGAAGTCGGACGACGTGGTCGGCCGCACCAAGGTCTACGAAGCGATCGTCAAGGGCGACGATACCTTCGAGGCGGGCATCCCGGAGAGCTTCAACGTGCTGGTCAAGGAAATGCGCTCGCTGGGTCTCAACGTCGACCTCAAGTCGATGGAAGACGCTCAGGACGACGGTCTGGCCGAGGCGGCGGAGTAACGAACAGAAGCCGGTGTGACGGAATAGGTAGACGTACCACCTCAGTGGTCCCCGAAAGGGGTGCGGGTTCGATCCCCAGCCACCGGCAACTGCTCAGAATTTCGCCTGATGAATTTTCCCTCCCTGTGAGGAAAGCAAGATGAACGAACTGACCAACTTCGCCAATCCGGTGGCCAAGCCGGAAACCTTCGACCAGATTCAGATCGGTATCGCGTCGCCCGACAAGATCCGTTCCTGGTCGTTCGGCGAGATCAAGAAGCCCGAGACGATCAACTACCGCACGTTCAAGCCGGAACGTGACGGCCTGTTCTGCGCGCGCATCTTCGGTCCGATCAAGGATTACGAATGCTTGTGCGGCAAGTACAAGCGCATGAAGTATAAGGGCATCGTCTGCGAAAAGTGCGGTGTCGAAGTCACGGTGTCGAAGGTCCGCCGCGAGCGGATGGGCCATATCGAACTGGCCGCCCCCGTCGCGCACATCTGGTTCCTGAAGTCGCTGCCGTCGCGCATCGGCCTGCTGCTCGACATGCAGCTCAAGCAGCTCGAGCGCGTGCTGTACTTCGAAGCCTATATCGTCATCGAGCCGGGCCTGACCCCGCTGGAGAAGTATCAGCTTCTCACCGAGGACGAACTGCTCGACGCGCAGGATGAATATGGCGAGGACGCCTTCTCCGCCGGGATCGGTGCCGAGGCGGTCCGCATCATGCTCGAGAATCTCGACCTGGAAGGCGAGAAGGTCGCGCTGCTCGAAGAGCTGGCGACGACCAAGTCGGAGCTGAAGCCCAAGAAGATCATCAAGCGCCTGAAGGTCGTCGAGAGCTTCCTGGAATCGGGCAACCGTCCCGAATGGATGATCCTCGAAGTCATTCCGGTCATCCCGCCCGAGCTGCGCCCGCTGGTGCCGCTGGACGGCGGTCGTTTCGCGACCTCGGACCTGAACGACCTGTATCGCCGCGTCATCAACCGCAACAACCGCCTCAAGCGCCTGATGGAGCTGCGTGCGCCGGACATCATCGTCCGCAACGAAAAGCGCATGTTGCAGGAAGCGGTCGACGCACTGTTCGACAATGGCCGTCGCGGCCGCACGATCACGGGCGCCAACAAGCGTCCGCTGAAGTCGCTGTCCGACATGCTGAAGGGCAAGCAGGGCCGCTTCCGTCAGAACCTTCTGGGTAAGCGCGTCGACTATTCGGGTCGTTCGGTCATCGTGACCGGCCCGGAGCTGAAGCTGCACCAGTGCGGCCTGCCGAAGAAGATGGCGCTCGAGCTGTTCAAGCCGTTCATCTACGCCCGTCTGGACGCCAAGGGTCTGTCGATGACCCTGAAGCAGGCCAAGAAGTGGGTCGAGAAGGAGCGCAAGGAAGTCTGGGACATCCTGGACGAGGTGATCCGCGAGCACCCGGTCATGCTGAACCGCGCGCCGACGCTTCACCGTCTGGGCATCCAGGCGTTCGAGCCGGTGTTGATCGAGGGCAAGGCGATCCAGCTTCACCCGCTGGTCTGCTCGGCGTTCAACGCCGACTTCGACGGCGACCAGATGGCCGTGCACGTTCCGCTGTCGCTGGAAGCGCAGCTGGAAGCGCGCGTCCTGATGATGTCGACCAACAACATCCTGTCGCCCGCCAACGGCAAGCCGATCATCGTTCCGTCGCAGGACATGGTGCTGGGCCTGTATTACCTGTCGCTCGAAAAGCAGAAGGAACCGGGCGAGGGCATGATGCTGGCGGACATGGAGGAGGTCCACCAGGCCCTCTTCGCCGGTGCCGTCACGCTGCACACCAAGATCATCAGCCGCGTTCCGCAGACCGATGAGAATGGCGAGCAGTATCTCAAGCGCTTCGAGACGACGCCGGGCCGCATGCTGCTGGGCGAGACGCTGCCGAAGAGCCACAAGGTGCCCTTCGACATCGTCAACCGCGTCCTGACCAAGAAGGACGTCGGCGAGGTGATCGACGAGGTCTATCGTCACACCGGCCAGAAGGAGACCGTGCTGTTCGCCGACGCGATCATGGCGCTGGGCTTCCGTCACGCGTTCCGTGCGGGCATCTCGTTCGGCAAGGACGACATGATCATCGCGCCGGACAAGGATCGTCTGGTCGATGAGACGCGCGAGCAGGTGAAGGACTTCGAGCAGCAGTATCAGGACGGCCTGATCACGCAGCAGGAGAAGTACAACAAGGTGATCGACGCCTGGAGCCGTTGCGGCGACCAGGTCGCGAACTCGATGATGAACGAGATCAAGGCGGTCCGGCATTACGAGGACGGCCCGATGGAAGGCCGTGAGAAGCCGATCAACTCGATCTACATGATGGCCCACTCGGGTGCCCGTGGTAGCCCCGCCCAGATCAAGCAGCTGGCGGGCATGCGCGGCCTGATGGCCAAGCCGTCGGGCGAGATCATCGAAACGCCGATCATCTCGAACTTCAAGGAAGGTCTGACCGTTCTTGAATACTTCAACTCGACCCACGGCGCGCGTAAGGGCCTGGCCGACACGGCACTGAAGACGGCGAACTCGGGTTACCTGACCCGCCGTCTGGTGGACGTGTCGCAGGACTGCGTCATCATCGAAGAGGATTGCGGCACGACCCGCGCCCTGGAGATGAAGGCGATCGTGCAGGGCGGTTCGACCATCGCCTCGCTCGGCGAGCGTATCCTGGGCCGCACCACGGCCGAGGACATCGTCAACGCCAAGACCGGCGAAGTCATCATCCCGTCGGGCGTCCTGCTCGACGAGCCGATGGTGGCACGGATCGAGGCGGCGAACACCCAGTCGGTCAAGATCCGCAGCCCGCTGGTCTGCGAATCGAAGGTCGGTGTCTGCGGCAAATGCTATGGCCGTGACCTTGCTCGCGGTACGCCGGTGAACATCGGTGAAGCGGTCGGCGTCATCGCGGCGCAGTCGATCGGTGAGCCGGGCACGCAGCTGACCATGCGTACCTTCCACATCGGTGGTGCGGCGCAGCTGAACGAGCAGTCGAACCTGGAAGCGGCGGTGGACGGTGTCGTCCAGTTCCGCGACCTGCGCCTGATCACCGACCAGCGTGGCCGCCGCGTGGTTCTCAGCCGTTCGGGTGAGATCGCGATCGTGGACATGGACGGCCGCGAGCTCTCGGTCGACCGTATCCCTTACGGTGCGTACGTCCTGTTCGACGATGGTCACATCGTGTCGAAGGGCGACCGCATGGCCGAGTGGGATCCGTTCACCATGCCGGTGATCACGGAAAACCCCGGTACGGTGAAGTTCCAGGACCTTATCGAGGGCAAGACCCTGACCGAGCAGGTCGACGAAGCCACGGGTATCGCCCAGCGCGTCGTCACCGAATATCGCGCCTCGACCAAGTCGAAGGAGGATCTGCGTCCGCGCATGACCCTGCTCGACGACAATTCGGGCGAGGCCGGTCGCTACATGCTGGCGCCGGGTGCGACGCTCTCGGTCGAGGACGGGGCGCAGGTGCAGGGCGGTGACGTTCTGGCCCGTGTCGCGCGCGAATCGGCCAAGACCCGCGACATCACCGGCGGTCTGCCGCGCGTCGCCGAGCTGTTCGAAGCGCGTGTTCCCAAGGACTCGGCGATCATCGCCAAGGTCTCGGGCCGTGTCGTGTTCGGCAAGGATTACAAGGCGAAGCGCAAGATCGGCATCCAGCCCGAGGATGGCGGCGAGGTCGTCGAGTATCTGGTGCCGAAGTCGAAGGTGATCGACGTTCAGGAAGGCGACTACGTCAAGCGTGGCGACAACCTGATCGGCGGTTCGCCTGATCCGCACGACATTCTGGAAACGATGGGCGTGGAGCCGCTGGCCGAATATCTGGTCAGCGAAATCCAGGAAGTCTATCGACTCCAGGGCGTGAAGATCAACGACAAGCACATCGAGACGATCGTTCGTCAGATGCTGCAGAAGGTCGAGATCACCGACGGCGGCGACACCACGCTGCTGAAGGGCGAGCAGGTCGATCGCGAGGAAATGGACGCGATCAACGACAAGCTCGACGCCAACCAGGTCCGCGCGCAGGGCAAGCCCGTCCTGCTCGGCATCACCAAGGCGTCGCTGCAGACCCGTAGCTTCATCTCGGCGGCGTCGTTCCAGGAGACCACCCGCGTCCTCACCGAGGCGGCGGTCCAGGGCAAGCAGGACACGCTGATGGGCCTGAAGGAAAACGTCATCGTCGGCCGCCTGATCCCGGCGGGTACCGGTGCGGGCATGAACCGCCTGCGCGTGGCGGCCTCCAGCCGCGACGCAGCGCTCCGGGCGCAGCAGCGCAAGCTGGCCGAGGCGATCGTCGCGCCGGTCAGCGCGGCCGAGCAGCGGGCGGCGGAAAACGCCCGCTCCCCGCGGGAAGACGTCGGCACGGGCAACGATCCGCTGGCCGAGGTTGCCCCCTCGGGCCACGGCACGGACGCCGATGCCGGTGAGTATCTGAACGACTGATCCGACTAACGGATTGGAAACAAAGGGCCGCTGTCCGGGCAACCGGGCGGCGGCTTTTTACCGCCAGTGACATGGATATGTAATTTGAAGCAGGCCCCCGGTTCCCGGCCATAATTTGTAACAGGAAAAACGACGGTTTTGCGCCGAATGGAGGGCGCGTGAGGCCGGATGCAGGAACCGAAAGGCCCTCCCAACCATATACGAATATTGGAGAAGATCCCGGAGATGCGCGGGTTATTGGTGCATTGCCGGGACCCTGGAGACCTGAAATGACGTCGCCTGAGATTGACGAAGACTATTTCTATCAGCGTGCCGAAACCGAACTCGAACTGGCCCAGAAGGCGACCCACCCCGCTGCGGTTCGAGCGCATTACATTATCGCCAACCACTATCTCGACCGAGTTTACAGCCAGCCGGATGCGAACGCGGCGGTCGAGGCGGCGGAGTAAGCCAACGACGGTAAGACCTGAGATTTGAGGAAATGACAGCCGCCTCGACCGCTCCCGGTCGGGGCGGTTTTGCTATGGGCGGCGAGGTGCCGCTTGCTGGCGAAATTGGCACGGTCGCAGGGAGCGCCATGGCCTTTCACGAACTTGCGAGAACGCCTTTTCCGCCCCCCCATCTGCTCATACCCGGCGAAGGCCGAGGCCCAGTTGCAAGACGGCTGGAAGAAATCACCCACGCTTCCCGGACTGAATCCCAGCCTTCCGGGATGGTGTGACGTGTGTTTTGACGCCCACACGCAGGTCGTCTCATTCCTCCCCTGCAAGGGGAGGGGGACCAGCGAAGCTGGTGGAGGGGTGTAACCCTATCGACAGCGGGACACCCCTCCGTCAGCGCTTCGCGCTGCCACCTCCCCTTGCAGGGGAGGAATGACGAGGAACTCTTCGCACCGGGCAGCCATGCGAACCGGCACCCCAGGCGAAAAAGGCGGGCCGTTTCCGACCCGCCTTTCCGTCCTTGGACGATGGCCGTCCCGATCAGATCAGGACGATGTCGCTCGCCGCCAGATCGACATGGTTGGACAGCGCCGCGAGAATCACGAAGGCTTCCTGGCCGCCGACGCCATCGGGATCGTACAGCAGATGGCCCTTCTTGGCGTTGTAGATCAGATGCTGGTCCGCCGTCGTCGCGGCGGCCCCGAAGGTCAGCTCGCTGAAGTCCAGGCGGCCCAGGCCATATTGGGCCAGCGCGGTGAAGACCTTGGTGTCGATCTGCAGCGTATCGATGCCGGTCTCGAAATCCTTGATCTGATCGTGCCCGCCGTCCGGCTTGATGGTCGACAGGATGAAGGTGTCGGCGCCTTCGCCACCGATCAGCACGTTCTTGCCCGCGCCGCCGTTGAGCACGTCGTTGCCGCGCCCGCCGATCAGCAGGTCGTCAGTGGTGCCGCCCAGTATGATGTCGTTGCCGTCGCCACCCGCCAGCTTCAGCGACCCGGTGGCCTTCAGGCTCGACAGGTCGATGACGTCATTGCCTCCCTGGCCCAGGATCTGACCCGACGCGGTTTCGAAATTGACGAAGCTGGCCTTTACCGTGCCGCTCATCACCACATCGAAGTTCAGCGCATCCGTGCCCGCGCCGCCATCGACGCGCTGGGCGCTGGTCAGGTCGCCGGTCCAGTTCGCAATATCGTCACCGGCCCCCAGGCTGACATCGCCCTTGATCGATCCGGCGTTGTTCAGCACGTCATTGCCCGCGTCGGTCGAGACGTTGCCGACGATGCTGCCCTTGTTCGTGATCGTGTCGGCCTTGTCGCCGATGATGGTGATCGCCGCTGCGCCATTGCCCGCGACGATCGAACCACCGGCTTCGTTGGTCAGGGCCAGCGCCGCGAAGGCCGCGCCGCCATGGCCATTGTCGACGGAGATCGCGCGTTGCTCGCTGACGATCTGGCCGCTGCTGACGACGGTGCCGCCACCGATCGCCAGTGCTTCGTTGAAGCCGTCGCCGCCCAGATATTTGCCGACCGCCTGGATCGTGCCCGCATTGGTCAGGTCGAGCAGGCCGTCGACGTCGATCCCGTCGCCGTCCTTGGTGGCGGTCGCGGTGCCCGTAATCACGCCATGGGCGGTGTTGACGATCTTGGTGACGGTCGAGGACGCGGTGTCCAGATTGATGCCCGAGCCCTGCTTGCCCAGGATCGTGCCGTCATTGGTGATGCCGATCGACTCCGTGCCGGTGATGCCATGGCGCGCGCCGATGATCGTGCCGCCCGCATAATTGTCCACCGTCACGCCGATGTTGGACTGGGCATCGATGCCGTCATTGCCCGAGGAGCCGCTGGTACCGTTGCGTGCTTCGATCACGCCGGAATTGGCGATCTGTGTAAAGGCGCTGGTGCGGATGGCATCGGCGTCGGCGGACTGGATCACGCCGGTCTTGCCGTTGGTGATCTGGACATGGCCCGCTTCGGTGACGCGCACATCGCCCAGATCGATCGCCTGACCGTTCCGGCCGCCGGTGCCGGTCGTTTCAAGCCGACCATTGTTGGTGATCGCGATCACGCCGGTGAAGATGGTGCCGCTGTTCGCGGAGGTCAGGCGGATGGTGTCGCCCTGGCTCTTGATGATGCCGCCCTGCGCATTGGTCAGCGTGAATTGGGACAGGTCGCAATATTCCTGGATGTTCACGCCGCGACCACCGGTGGTGCTCATCGTGCCGCAATTGTCGACCGTCGCCGAGCCGCCCTTCAGCGTGGTGCGGACCCGGAAGATGTCGTCCCCGGCCGTGATCGTACCCGAATTGCAGACCACGATATTCTGGTCGGCGCTGGTCAGGAAGCTATGGGCGGGGGACCAGAAGGTATCGATCGCCACGTCGCGCGCCGCAATCTCGCCCCTGTTGTTCAGCGTCGCGTCGTTCGACGAACCAATCAGCTTGAAATACACGGCCGTGGAGGTCACCGGCGTGAGCCTGCCCCGCGCGCTGACGGTGTCCGTTTCGCCGCCATAGACGAAAAGCGGGGCATACCAGTTTCTGGAAACCGTAAAGTCCGTCATGATCGTTTCTCCCCTGACCCCCCTGTGGGCCGTATGACGGGGCGAGGGCTATGGTGTGTTCACGACGCTTGCAATCATAGTTGCCGAAGGTCGACGGTGCCGAACAGTCCCATGAGTCTCGAATTGAAGCAGCGATGGATCACTGTCCAATATTGGGATAGGGCGGCGGTTCGTTAAAATATTTGGCCGCTTCAACATATTCGTTTGTCTGGCGAAATGAGATTATACACCAGCACGGTGAACTTATCCCTGCTCGACAGAAGCGTATCGGCGACATAGGCGGACGTCATGAGTCCAGCCCCCATTCGCCGTCGTCGCAAGATTGCCCGGCATGACGTTTTCGTCATTGCACTGGCCTATCTGCTGGCGATGCTGATCTTTTTCCGTGTGCCGATCGCCAGCGGCTTCGACCTGGGGTTCGGGGAGCGCGGCGATGCGCTGATCGAGATGACCATCCTCGAACATTGGCGCAATGTCTGGTCGGGGGTGTCGTCATGGAACAGCGGCTTCTACTTCCACCCCTATGGCGGGACGCTGGGCTATAATGACGGCTATTTCCTCTATGGCATCGTCTACAGCCTGTGGCGGCTGGTCGCCGACCCCTTTCACGCCGACACGCTGAACATCCTGACCTTCAAGACGATCGGCTTCTTTGCCGCCTATGCCTTGGTCGCGCGCCCCCTGCGCTGGGGGCAGGGGGCGGCGGTCCTAGTCGCGCTGCTCTGGACGATCGCCAGCAACATCCATCTGCAAGCGGTCCATGCCCAGTTGCAGAGTGTCGCGCTGCTACCCCTTGCGATGATGCTGGCGATGGCTTGCGTCCGGGCGGAAGGCGCGGGGCGGCATGGTGCGGCGCGGGTGCGGGCGGTGGGCCTGGCCGCGCTGATGGCGGCGTGGCTGATGACCTCTTACTATATGGCCTGGTTCACCATCTTCTCGGCCTGCCTGTTCCTGCTGTGCTGGGGCGTGATGACCGGTCAGGCACGGCCCGCCGCCGCCTTCGGACTGGTTCGCCGTCATGTCGGGACGATCACGGTCGGCGTTGCGGCCTTTGCCGTCCTGATCCTGCCCTTCCTGATCGTCTATCTGCCCAAGATGCGCGAGACGGGGGGCGAGGGGCTGGAGGACATGCTCGGCTACCTCGTCACGCCGGTCATCGACATGGTGAATGTGGGCCCGGGCAATTATATATGGGGCTGGCTGTTCGCGCCGCTCCATGCGCTGGTCCATCATCTGCTGCCTGACGATCCCGACCTGCCGCGCCGGGTGCTGGGCGGCGAGCATGAGGCGGGGTTTCCGCTGCTGATGGTCGCGCTGTTGCTGGTCGCGGCCTGGCGGATCGTCGTACGGAAACGGGTGGGCCAGGCCGAGGCGCCGGTGACGTTGCGCGCCTTCACTTTGGCCATGATGGTCGCCTGGGTCCTGACCCTGCAATTCTGGTACGCCTCGCCCTGGCTGCTCGTGTTCGAGCTGGTGCCGGGTGCCAAGGGGTTGCGCACCGTCTCTCGCTATCAGCTGTGGCTGACGCTGCCGTTCCTGCTCATCATCGTGGCGGGCTGGCGGGCGCAGGCGGCGCGGTTGCGGGCGGAGCGCCCGGCCTGGGCGGCGGCGATCGTCGCATTGCTGGTCGCCGAGAATCTCAGCGCCGAGACGCCCGCCCAACTCAGCCGTGCCGTGCATCGTGCCGCCCTGTCCGCGATCCCGCGGCCGCCGCGCGACTGCCGCGTGTTCTACGTCACCGCGTCGCGGGTGACCGAGCCACTCTATATCAGCGAGGAACTGCACAAGCTCTATCCCCACAATGTCGACGGCATGTTCCTGGCCGAGCTGTGGCGGGTGCCGACGATCAACGGCTTCTCGACCTTCAATCCGCCCGACTGGCGCTTCGGTGATCCACTGGCGGCGGATTATGATGCGCGGGTGGCAGCCTATGCGCGACGGCACGGGCTACGCGACGTCTGTGGGCTGGATGTGCGACGGGCTCGGCCCTGGGCACGGCTTGGGGGTACATCCGGCGCGTGACGTACGCAGCAAAGTTTCATTACATAACATATATGTGATGTAATAACATGTCTATTATATCCTGTCCTGCGTGTCGCGGGCCGCGCGCCCGCGCCGCAAAGCTCGAGGCGTCTTTGGCGGACAGGAAAGGAAGGCAGAATGTTTACGGACGACATGGTGCACAAGGCGCTTCAGACCTGGTGCGACAATGTGGTGGCGGTCGGCCAGGTCCATGCCGAGGGCGGTGATGTCCAGGCCTTTGCGACCCAGGTCCTGACCGACAATTACGATTACGACAGGGGGCAAGTCCTCTTCAAACCGACGCTGACCTATGGCGCGCAGACCTTTCGACCCACCAAGGAAGGTGCTTTATCCTATTTCGTCGGCGGGAATGACGAGTTTCCCGACGACAAGGGTTTTAAGCTCAAGCCTTGGGTGAAGGTGTGGTATAACAAGCTGGACTATATCCTTCATGGCGATCTGGCGATCGTGCAATGCAACGTCCATTTCATCGGCGGCGATGATAGTCATATTTTCGTGAACAAGAGCTTCGTGTTCAAGCAATGCTCGGACGGCAAGGTGCGGATCATCCTGCATCAGTCGTCGCTTCCCTATCAGCCCTGATCCTGAAGGCGACCCATGGGGGTGCGATACGGCGCGGCGTTCCCGAACCGCTTCGATCGCTTCTCGCCAAGCTCGACCTGGCCACCGTCGAGGATCTTTCCGTCACGGTCGAAGCCGGTCACTCGCTGGAGGGGGCCTTGCGCGGGGCGGGATATCCGCGAACGGTGCTGGCCCCACTGGCGGAGGATATCGATCTGCTCGTCCGGCGTCATGCGGCGCTGACCGGGGAGGATCGATTGCAGGTCGGACTGGGAGTGGTCGGTGCCGGTTCGGACACGTGCTTCGGTGCGCATTGTAGCACCCTGCGTCTGTCATGCACCTATGTCGGTGCCGGAGAGCAATGGTGCTGCGCGGATGGACGGGATGCCATTTGGGAGGTGCCGACCGGCGCGGTGGCCGTATGGAAGGGCCGCGATCTGCTGGACCCACCGCTCATCGTTCGCCGCGCGCCGCCGATTTCGGCCAATGCCGGACGTCGCCTCGTGCTGACGATCGATCCGCCATCCTGTTGAAGGGGCGCTGCGGTTCGGCACCAAAAGAAAAGGGCGACCCTCGAAGGGGCCGCCCTTAACTTTAGCTCGCCAAGCGAACGGGTGCGAAAGGTTGCCCTTTCGCAGTCCGATTACTTGAGCTCGACGGTCGCGCCGGCTTCTTCGAGCTGCTTCTTGATCTTCTCGGCCTCGTCCTTGGCAATGCCTTCCTTGACGGGCTTCGGAGCGCCTTCGACCAGCGCCTTGGCTTCGGTCAGGCCCAGGCCGGTGATCGCGCGGACTTCCTTGATGACGTTGATCTTCTTGCCACCGTCGCCGGTGAGGATCACGTCGAATTCGGTCTTCTCTTCAGCGGCCGGAGCAGCAGCGCCGCCGGCAGCAGGAGCCGCGGCAACAGCAGCGGCGGCCGAGACGCCCCACTTCTCTTCGAGCATCTTCGAGAGCTCAGCGGCCTCGAGGACGGTCAGCTCGCTCAGCTGGTCAACCAGCGCGTTCAGGTCTGCCATGTTCTTATCTCCAATACGGGCCGGATGAAGTGGCCCGAGTGTGTCAGTTCAATCGTGTTCGCCCGAAGATCAGGCGGCTTCCTTGTCCTTGTCGGCATAAGCCGCGAGGACGCGGGCGATCTGCGCCGCGGGAGCCTGGGTGATGGTGGCCAGCTTGGTCGCCGGAGCGACGATAAGACCAACCAGCTTCGCCCGGAGCTCGTCCAGCGAGGGCAGAGTCGCCAGCGCCTGCACGCCTGCGACATCAAGGACGTTCGCACCCATCGATCCGCCGACGATCTCGAACTTGTCGGTCGTCTTGGCGAAGTCCACGGCCACCTTGGCGGCGGCCACGGGATCGATCGAGCTGGCAATGCCGACGGGACCCGTCAGCATGTCAGCGACACCGGCATAGTCGGTGCCCTGGGCTGCGATCTTGGCAAGCCGGTTCTTCGAGACCTTGTAGGTCGCGCCGGCTTCCCGCATCTTCGTGCGCAGGGCCGTCGACTGGGCGACGGTCATGCCGTGGTTGCGGGTGATGACCACCACGCCAACCTCGTTGAAGTTGCGGTTCAGTTCGGCGACGGCCTGGCTCTTTTGATCGCGATCCATGCCATTCTCCATGGTTGGAACGACCGCGAACGGTCATCCCGGTTGCTTGACCGGGGGGTGAAACCACCCCTCGGGGTGTCCAGCGATGGGGAATGGGCAACCGACGCGTGAGAAACGCGGGGCAGACCGGGCGGGACCAGCGAGTGGCACGACCGGCAAAATCCTTTTCCCCGTCTCGGCAGGAGATTAAGCCAGGGCATATTCCCCGGCACCTGCTGTCTTGGACGGAATCCGAACGGGCAAGCCCATCCGGATGCGGGGCTGCCCCTACGAGGATCGAAGACGCGAGTCAAGCAATCCCGTCGCATGACGTCCGTGTCATGTTATAGTCATGTATTGGTCACCGACATGACGCCGAAATGAAGCGTGCATGACTTGGTTCGGCGGCAAAGCGCCCCTGCTTACCGCAGCGCTTCCCGCGCGGTACCGGGGGAAATTCCATGTCGGATATCAACAACATGGTCGCCTATGACGATGGCGACATCGATACCAACCGCTCCGCCAACGCGCATATGAGCGACCTGATCGCCACCCGCCTGTCGCGCCGCCAGACGCTGCGCCATGGTGTGTCGGCGATGACCACCGCGCTGTTCGGCGGCGCGCTGCTGGCCGGTTGCGACGACGAGAATCCGCAGGCGGTCACCGCGACGGCGGCGGGCAGCACCGCCAGCGTCGCCGCGGGCCGTCCCGTCACGCTGACCGGCACCGTCGGCAGCGGCCAGGTCGCCAATGTGAACTGGAGCCAGACGGCAGGACCGTCGGTCACGCTGACCAACGCCAACCAGCTGGTCGCCTCGTTCCGCGCACCCGCCGTGGCGACCGCGACGCAGCTGGCGTTCAAGCTGGAGATCACCAGCCGCGACGGCCTGGTCACCAACAACACGGTGACGGTCACCGTCACGCCGATCACGCTCGACTTCACCGCCGTGCCGCACAGCCTGGCCGATATCGTGACCGTCCCCTCGGGCTATAGCGTGACCGTGCTCTATCGCCTGGGCGATCCGATCAGCAGCGCCGTCCCGGCCTATGCCAATAACGGCAACGACACCAATTTCGCACAGCGCGCGGGCGACCATCATGACGGCATGAGCTATTTCGGCCTGTCCTCGTCGGGCGCCAATCCGGACCCGAACAGCAGCACGCGCGGCCTGCTGGTCCTGAATCACGAGAACATCACCCAGCTCTATCTCCACGCCAACGGCCCGACCCCCAGCCCGCGTCCCGAATCCGAGGCGATCAAGGAGATCGAGTGCCACGGCGTCTCGGTGGTCGAGGTCACCCGCGCCAACGGCGCCTGGACCTATGTCCAGAGTTCGTCGCTGAACCGCCGCATCACGCCCAACACGCCGATGGCGTTCAGTGGCCCGGTCAAGGGCAATGCCTGGCTGAAGACCGCCTATTCGGCCGACGGCACCATGGGTCGCGGCACGATCAACAACTGCGCCAACGGCACGATGGCGTGGAACACGTACCTGACCAACGAAGAGAATTGGGCGGGTTATTTCCGCCGCACCGCCGGTGACGCGGCGGTCCGCACCGCGACCACGGCCAGGCAGAATGTCTCGCTGGCCCGCTATGGCATCAGCGAGGGGCGCTCGGGCAATTATGGCTGGACCACGGTCACGCCGTCGGATGCGTCGAGCACCGTCTTCCGCCGTTGGAACGCGACCGCCAATGCCGCGCTGGCCGCCGATGGCACCGCCGACTTCCGGCACGAGCCGTTCCAGTTCGGCTGGGTGGTCGAGATCGATCCGTTCAACCCGAATTCGACCCCGCGCAAGCGCACCGCGCTGGGCCGCATGAATCACGAAGGCTGCCAGAGCGGCCGGATGATCGCCGGTGTCCGTCCGGCCTTCTACATGGGCGACGACGCGCAGAACGAATATATCTACAAGTTCGTCTCGACGACGCCGTGGAATGCCTCGGATGCCAGCGCCAGCGATCGCCTGGCGGTGGGTGACAAGTATCTGGACAACGGCACGCTCTACGTCGCGAAATTCAACGCGGACGGCACCGGCCAGTGGATGCCGCTGGTCTTCGGCCAGAACGGGCTGAACGCCTCGAACAGCGTCTATCCCTTCGCGGATCAGGCCGATGTCCTGATCAACACCCGTCTGGCCGCCGACGTGCTGGGCGCCACCAAGATGGACCGGCCGGAATGGACCGCCGTCAATCCGGCGACCGGCGAGATGTACTGCACGCTGACCAACAACGCCTCGCGCAAGCCGGTGGCCTCGGGCAATCAGACCGGCGTCGATGCGGCCAACCCGCGCTCCTATGTCGATGCGCCTTCGACCTCGGTCGGCAACCGCAACGGCCATATTATCCGCATCCGCGAGGCCAACGACACGACCGAGGCGACCAGCTTCACCTGGGACGTCTATGCCTTCGGTGCGGGGGCGGACCTGGATCCGACCAACATCAACCTGTCGGGGCTGGACGCGACCAACGACTTCTCGTCGCCCGACGGCCTGTGGTTCAGCCTGCCGAGCAATGTCGCCGGGCAAGCGACGCCGGTGATGTGGATCCAGACCGATGACGGCGCCTTCACCGACGTCACCAACTGCATGATGCTGGCCGCGATCCCCGGCCGGGTCGGCGATGGCGGCACCCGCTCGGTGACGAGCAACGCGGGCGGATCGAGCGCGACCGTCACCACGCGGATCGGCAAGGCGCCCGGCGTGACGCTGAAGCGCTTCCTGGTCGGCCCGAAGCAGTGCGAGATCACCGGCATCCACTCGACGCCGGACGGTACCTCGGTGTTCGTCAACATCCAGCATCCGGGCGAGGACGCCAGCACCCCGTCCGCGCCGACCAGCAACTGGCCGGACAGCCAGGGTGGTTCGGCCTCGGCCACCATCCGCCCGCGCTCGGCCACCATCGTCATCACCAAGAATGACGGCGGCGTGGTCGCGATCTGATCGATTGCCGACGCGACTTGGTCGCATCGTGAGCCCGGAGGGGGCGGGAAGGTCATTGCCTTCCCGCCCCCTTTGCCGTTCAACGCTGCTCTTGAAAGGAATGGGCATGACGACGACACGGCGCGAGGTGGTGGTTGGCGCAGCGGTGATGGGGCTGGGCGCGGCTGTCCCGGCCGTGGCCCGGGTGCCGGGGCGCGACGGGCTGATCGCGGGCACCTATGCCAATGAGGGTGGCAAGGGGCTCTATCCGATCGTCGATGGCCGGGTCGGCGCGCCGGTAACGAGGATCGTCAACGCCTCTTACGGCGTCGGCAATGGGCCGGGCGGTCCCTTTTATCTTCTGCGCGAACAGGCCGAGGGGCAAGTGACCGGCTATGGCCCCGGCTGGAAGGTCCGGGGCGGGGCGTCGACCGGCGGGGCGGACCCGTGTCATGTCGCGATCGACCGGGCTTCGGCCTGCCTGGCCGTCGCCAATTATTCCAGCGGCTCGGTCGCCTTCTATCGGCTCGACCGTCGAACCGGCGCGACCGGCCCGGCCCAGGTCTTCCAGCATCATGGTCACGGCCCCAACACCGAGCGTCAGGCCGGGCCGCACGCGCATTGGGTGGGGTTCAGCCCCGACCGGCGCTGGCTGCATGCGGTCGATCTGGGGGCGGATGCGATCTTCGCCTATCGCTTCGACCCCGCCGCGCGAACGCTGGCCGAGCCGGTGGTCGCATGGTCCGCGCCCGCCGGGGCAGGCCCGCGCCACATGGTCTGCCATCCGACCCTGCCGCGCGCCTATCTTGCCTGTGAGCTGACGCCGAAGCTGTTCGTCCTCGACACGCTGCCCGATGGGCGTTTTCGTGACGCAGGCGAGCACGCGCTGCTCCCCGATGGTATGAAGGAGCCGTCCTATGCCGCGCATATCGCGATCGATCGGGCGGGGCGGACGCTCTATGTGTCCAATCGCGGCGCGAACACTATCACCGTCTTCGCGCTGGATGCGAAGGGCGAGCCCCGGCCGGTGCAGCACGTCCCGACCGGCGGGAACTGGCCACGCTTCTTCCTGCTGCGCGAGGGGCGGGGGGAGATGCTGGTGGCGAACGAGCGTTCGGGCACGGTCAACGCCTTCCGCATCGGTCGGGACGGCCACCTGACCGCGACCGGCCGGAGCATCGCCATTCCGGGCGTGGTGTTCCTGGCCGAGGTCTGACACGCCTGGACCTCACGACCGTCCGCTCCCCTCCCGTAAACGGGAGGGGATGGTGGAGGGTAATGTGTCTCACCGAGACCATCGCTTGCGGCTCAGCCCCCACCCCAAACCCAGTTTCAGGTCGGTCATGCCGGGGGCATGACCGACCTGAAACTCCCCTGCCGGGAGGAGGGGCTTTGCGCCAGGTTTCGCGGGTATCGCATTACGTTGTTGACGGTGGCCAGGCGTGCGACTCGCAGCTAATCCCGAACCTTTCCATCCGAAACAGCCGAAGATTTCATGCGCTTTTTCCAACCCTTGCTCGCCGGAGCAACCCTGTCCGGCCGTCTGCTCGCCTGTGTCGGGGCGGTCATCGGGATCGCGCTGACCATCATCGTCTGTGGCGGCCTGCCGCCGCTCGGTCCCGACCTGCCGATCATCGTCGCGCCCTTGGGGGCCTCGGCGGTGCTCGTCTTCGCCGTGCCCGCCAGTCCGCTGGCCCAGCCTTGGTCGGTGGTCGGGGGCAATGTCCTGTCGACGCTGGTCGGGGTAGCGATGTTTCAGGCGATCCCGTCGCTGCCCTTGGCGGCCGGGTGTGCGGTCGGGGGTGCGATCCTGGTCATGTCGCTGGCGCGCTGCCTGCATCCGCCGGGCGGCGCGGCGGCGCTGACCGCCGTGATCGGGAGCCAGGGCATTCATGCGGCGGGCTTTTCCTTCGCCTTCGCGCCGGTCGCGATCAACTCGATCGCGCTGGTGGCGCTCGGCATGTTCTTCCACCGGGCGACGGGGCGCAGCTATCCGCACGAACCCGCGCTCGTCCCGCCGGTCGGCGACGCCTCGCGCATCCGGGCGGAGGATATCGACGCTGCGCTGGAGGACATGCACGAGAGCTTCGACATCGCGCGCGAGGATTTGGACATGCTGCTCGCCCATGCCGAACGCCATGCGCGGGCGAGGGGTAGGAATGCACATGGCGGGTGACGGGCGTGGCCTTCGACTTCGCTCAGGCTGGACGGAGGGGGGATCAAGGCCCAGCATCCGTTCACGCTGAGCGAAGTCGAAGCGCACGCCCGGACCCGGCGGCTGGGCTCATGCCACACATGAAAAAGCCCGCCCCTCAGCCTGAGGGGCGGGCCTTTCCCATCACATGATCGAGGCGATCAGCGATACTTGCCGGTGAACGACACGCCGATGATGCGCGGTTCGTTGAACACGGCCGCCATATAATTCTCGATCACGCCCTTGAGGTTCTTCTCGTTCGTGATGTTGCGGGCGAAGACCGACAGGCTCCAGTCGTCGTTCGGCGCGGAATAGCCGATGCTCAGGCCGCCCTCGAAATTGCCGTTCGAGGTGAACTCCTTGGTCCGGTACAGGACGAAGTTCGTGTACCCTTGCAGGTTCCAGTCGGTCGCGATGAACGCCTTGCCGCCATCCGCCAGCGGCATGTCATACTTGGCCGCCAGATTGACGTTATACTCGGGCGCGTTGGGCAGCGGGTTGCCGTCGATCTGCGCGAAGAAGGCGGGGGCGCCGAACACCGTGCGGGTGACATATGGGTCGAGCACGGTGCAGACCTGCACGCCATTCAGACCGCAGGTCTGGGCGAACACGCGCTTGTCGCGGATTTCCGAGTGCAGCAGGCTGACACCCGCCGACAGCGCCAGGTTGCGCACCGGCAACCACTGCGCATCGGCTTCCATGCCGTAGGCGACCGCCTTGTCGGCGTTGAAGAGGACGCCATTGCCGTCCGAATCATTGCCGTTCAGCTGGATGCCCTTCACGCGGTAGGCAAAGGCGGCGGCGTTCAGGCGCAGCGTATTGTCGAACAGCTTCGACTTGAAACCGGTCTCGAACGACAGGTTGGTTTCCGAGTTCGCGGTGGTGAAGTCCGAATTGAACACCGCCGAGCGACCCTGAATGGTCGGGCCACGGAAGCCCTGTGCCGCGCGGACATAGACGTTCAGGTTCGGATTGACTTCATACATGGCCGACAGGTCCCAGCTGGGCTGGGTGTCCGACAGGCGCACGTCGCGGCGGCCGCGATAGACCACGCCGCCATCGGGCCGACCCGGCGCCTTGAGCAGCTGGGTGCGCTTGGTGTCTTCGCTGATCCGGCCACCGGCGGTCAGGGTCAGGCGGTCGGTCGCCTGATAGCTGACCTGCCCGAACACGCCCCAGGAGGTGTTGACGTTGTGCAGGCGGACCCAGTTGTCCGGGTTGTTGGTGTTCGGATTGCCCGGTGCCGCTGGATTATAGGCGGGCAGCAGGAAGAAGCGGCGCTGGTAGAAATCGGTGACGTCGCGGCTGTCGAAATAGATGCCGCCGACCTGCCACTTGAACGCGCCGGTCCCGGTCGAAGCCAGGCGGACTTCCTGCGTCCACTGGTCGAGACCCCGGACCTGCCCCTGGCTCAGGCCATAGCCGTTGGGCTGGCCATTGAACGGGAAGTTCGCGGCCGCGCCGCCATCGGTGTCGCCCTTGCTGAAACCGGCCGTGGTTTCATAGGCGGTGATCGAGGTCAGCTCGGCCGGCCCCAAATCCCAGGCGGCGCGCAGCGAGGCGCCTTGCGTATCATAGGACTGCGGATTGCCCTGACCCTCGTCATAGGCCACGCGGTCGCGCGGCTCGGCCGACACGTCGCGCGAACCCTTCTTCAACGCACCGCGATGGAACAGCGTCGAGGTGCCGTCATACCAGCGGGCATGGCCCGACAGGTTGAACGACAGCGTGTCGGTCGGCGTCAGGAGCAGCTGAAGGCGCACGTCGCGCTCGGTAAAGCCGCCCATGGCGTTGTTCTTCGGGGTCAGCGTGCCGTCCAGGCTGGTGCCCGCATAGGTGTTGTCGACCCAGTTGTCGCGGTGCTGCACCAGCGCCGACAGGCGGAAGGCCAGCACGTCGCGGATCAGCGGGCCGCCGACACCGGCATCCATGCTGATCGTGTTGTAGCTGCCGATCGAGGCGGTGGCGCGGCTCTGGAAGCTCTGTGTCGGCTTGATCGTGTCGAACTTGATGATGCCCGCGGTCGTGTTGCGACCGAACAGCGAACCCTGCGGCCCGCGCAGCACCTCGACCTGATCGACGTCGAAGATGGGGTTCGACTTCAGCACGACATGCTCCAGGACCACGTCGTCCTGGATGATCGACACGGGCTGCGACGCGCCCAGATAGAAGTCGATATTGCCGAGGCCGCGAATATAGAAGCGCGGGAAGATGCGGCCGGTGGTCGTCTCGGCATACAGGCCGGGCACGCGGCCCGACAGCGCCAGTATGTCCTCACCGCCCTGCTGGAAGGTGCGCAGGTTCGACCCGCTGACCACGCCGACCGACACCGGCACGCGGTTCAGGCTTTCCGAACGGCGCTCGGCGGTGACGACGACGTCGCCCAGGCCCTGCTGCTCGTCGGTCGCGGCGGTGGTGGCGGCGCCCTGGTCGGCGGCGGTCTGTGCGATGGCCGGTGCGGCCGCCAGCGTTCCCCACGCAGCGCCCAGCAGCGCCGCGGTCTTGATAACCGATTTCATATAGTCCCCACGCTCCGGCGGGCGGTTCATGCCGCCCGACTGATTAGATTCTCCCGGTAGGACGGGCGGTTAGAGGCGCATTATGGCGCTCGCGTGACAGAGGTGGTGCGGAAAAACCACAATGGCTCATGAATTTACGATCGGCCACGGCCAGGGCCCGACCGCCATGGCACGGCCGCTCTGGACCCTGTTGTCACAGAGTTGTAACCCGGTTTTGCTTGACGGGGGGCCTGCGTCTGGTCAGGGGGGCGGCGTTCGTGCCATCCTCGGTTCTTGACCCTTTCACGGTCCGGCGTTTCGTCGTGGCCCGATCGGTCATGGCCTGAAGACGTGCACGTTATCGGATCACTATCGGGGTTTACCGACTGATGTTCGCCTGGTTCCAACGCCTCCTGCCGAAGACGGGAAATTTCTTCGAGCTGTTCGAGGCGCAAGCCGCCACTATCCTTGCGGGGGCCGAAGCCACTGTTCGGCTGTTCGACAGTCAGGGCCACACCGCCGACGAGATCGCCGTCGTCGCCGCGCGCGAGCATGACGCCGACGAGATCACGCGACAGGTGCTGACCTCGGTCCGCTCGACCTTCCTGACGCCGTTCGACCGTGCCTCGATCACCTCGCTGATCGGCTCGCTGGACGATACGATCGACGAAATGAACGCGGCGGCCACCGCGATCGGCCTGTACCGGCTGACCAACTTCGCGCCCGAGATGCGCGAGATGGCGGCGGTCGCGGTCGAGGCGGCCCGGCTGACCGTCGAGGCGATGCCGCTGATGCGCGACGTCGCGCGCAACGGCGACCGCCTCCATGCGCTGACCGAGGAGCTGGTCCGGCTGGAAGGTCGCGCCGACGAGATCCATGCGGCAGGCCTGAAGCGTACGCTGGACGAATGCGGCGAGCGCGACACGCTGCGCTTCGTCATCGAAAAGGAAGTGTACAAGCATCTGGAGCGCATCCTCGACGCGTTCGAGGATGTCGCCGACGAGATCGACGGCATCGTCATCGATCACGCCTGAGGCGCGGATCATGCACGAACTCGCCTTTCCGCTGCTGGCCGGCCTGATCCTGGTCGCGCTGGCCTTCGATTATCTCAACGGCCTGCATGACGCGGCCAATTCGATCGCGACCGTGGTGGCGACGCGGCTGTTGTCGCCGGTCGCGGCGGTCGTGTTCGCGGCGTTCTTCAACTTCGCCGCCTATTTCCTGACCGTCGCCTTCCCCAGCCTGCACAAGGTGGCGGAGACGGTCGGCAAGGGCCTGATCGCCCAGGACGTGGTGACGCCCGCCGTCATCTTCGGCGCGCTGGGCGGGGCGATGGCGTGGAACGTCATCACCTGGCTGCGCGGCATTCCGTCGTCGAGCAGCCATGCGCTGGTCGGTGGGCTGGTCGGTGCGGGCGTCGCCCATGCGGGCATGGGTGCGGTCCAGTGGGCCGGGCTCAACAAGACGCTGCTCGCCATCGTGCTGTCGCCGCTGCTCGGCATGATGCTGGCGATGCTGGTCATGCTGCTGAGCAGCTGGGGCTTACGCCGCTCGACGGCGGGCGGGGCGGAGCGCAGCTTCCGCGCCCTGCACCTCGTCTCGTCGGCCGCCTATTCGCTCAGCCACGGCCTGAACGATGCGCAGAAGACGATGGGGATCATCACCGTCCTCCTCTATTCGACCGGCCGCCTGACCGGCCCGTTCGAGGTGCCGCACTGGGTCGCCATCTCCTGCTATGTCGCCATGGCGCTGGGCACGATGACCGGCGGCTGGAAGATCATCGAGACGATGGGCAGCCGCATCACCAAGCTGTCGCAGCATCAGGGGTTCAGCGCCTCGACGGCGGGCTCGATCGTGATCTTCTGCGCATCGGCACTGGGTATTCCGGTGTCGACGACGCACACCATCACCGGCTCGATCATCGGCGCGGGCGTGGCGCGGCGCGCCTCGGCGGTGCGCTGGGGCGTGGCGGGAAATGTGGTGATCGCCTGGATCATCACCATTCCGGCCTCCGCCGTGATGGGGGCGGGGTTCTATCTGCTGACCCGGTTATTCTGATCAAGGGGAGGGCGAAGGTCCTCCCCTTTTTTCTTATACCTTGCTTCGTTCAGCCTGAGCGAAGTCGAAGGCGGCGGTAAGGCCCAGCCCCAAAGCCAGAACGACCACCCCGGCGAAGGCCGGGGGCCAGTTGCGGTGCGCCGTCGAGAGCGGGCCGCCATGGCCTCCCACGCAACCGCGCCGTACACTTTCAACAGCATGGCAACTGGGCCCCGGCCTTCGCCGGGGAACAGGTGAGTGTTTAAATGGGGTGCGGGGAGCGTAACCTCTGCGTCCTCAGCGCCTCTGCGCGAACCGAAATTCCTTGGCCTTCGACTTGGCTGAGGCTGAACGGACGTGGAGGGCGGGCCTCGATCAGCCCACCCCCCCAACCCTCACGATCCCGTAACCGGCCCCCCGGCGGCCTGGAACAGGGCGACCGTGTCGGTCATCCGCGCCGCCTTGGCCTGGATCAGCTGCGACCGGGCCTGGGCGTCCGTCGCGGTCGCATTCAGCAGTTGCAGCGTCCCCACATCGCCAAGCGCCAGCTGCCGCCGCGCGAAGGTCAGCGCCTGGCCCGCCGCATTGCTCGCCCGTTGGGCCGCATCCAGCGCCTGAGCATCGGTGGACAGGCCGGTCAGCGAGTCCGCGACATTGCCGAACGCCTGGAGCACCGCCTGGCGATATTGCGCCTTGGCGCCGTCCAGCGCCGCCTCCGCCGCCTTTTGCTGGTGGCGCAGCGCGTTGGCGTGGAACAACGGCTGGGTAATGCCGCCAAGCAGCGCCCAGAAGGGATTGCCGCTCTTGAACATGTCGCCGAAATTCTGCGCCGAGCCACCGGCATTGGCCGACAGCTGAATGCTGGGCAGGCGGGCGGCGATGGCGGCGCCGACATCGGCACCCGCACCCTGCAACTGCGCTTCGGCGGCGAGCACGTCGGGGCGGCGATGGACCAGCTCGGACGGCACGATCGCGGGCAGTTCGGTCGGCAGGGTCAGTTGCGACAGCTCGGGCAGCGGCGGCAGCGCCGAACCCGCCGGGCGGCCGATCAGGGTCGCGATGACGGTGCGCTGCGCGGCTTCGGCGCGGACCAGCGGGGGCAGGGCCCCCTCGGCGGTGGCGAGCGCGGCCTGCTGCGTTGCCACGTCTGAGGCACCGACCGCGCCCAGCCGCTGACGCTGTTGCAGCGCGGACAGGATGTCGCGGTTGACCTTGACCGCAGTCTGCGCGGCGGCGACCTGTTCGGCCAGGCTCGCCCGCTCGATCAGGGCGGTGACGAGGTTCGCCGCGACCGTCATCCGCGCCGCGTCCAGCTGATGCCGCTCGACCTCGGCCCGCGCCACGGCCGAGCGGACCTGCGCCCGGTTCCCGCCAAACGCATCGACGTCATAGGAGACGCTGACCTGCGCGGTATGCAGCGTGTAGAGAAGCTGGTTCTCATCCGCGACCGCCGAAGACAGCGAGTCCGACACGCGATTGCGTTGCGCCTGATAGCTCAGACTACCCTGCGGAAACAGCAGCGAGCCACGCGTCGCCCGCGCCTGTTCCCGTGCCTGCCGCAAAGACGCTTCGGCGACCCCCACATCGTTGTTATGCGCCAGCGCCTCGGCGACCAGCGCGTCGAGCTGGGCATTGCCGAAGGCGTGCCACCATTCGGGCGCGATGCTCGCCGACACGGTCTGCGCCGGGCCGGTCGCCGGGGCAATCACCGGCGCGGGAGCCATGGGCGGCAGGCTGGCATGGGCGTCCAGATCATGTGGGCCGACTGCACAGGCCGAGACGCAGGCGAGCAGCGGCAGGGTCAGGAAACGCTTCATGCCGGAACCCCGGATTCAGGAGTGGTGGTATCGTCCTGGTCGTCGACCATCGGATCATGCTTCTTCTTGCGCTGCGACAAGGGCAAGCGGGTCGAATAGCGGCTGATCAGCACCGGCAGGACCAGCAGGATCAGTACCGGGGCCAGCGTCATGCCGCCCACCACGACCAGCGCGAGGGGCTTCTGCACCTGGCTGCCGATCCCGTGCGACAGGGCGGCGGGCAGCAGGCCGATGGCGGCGACCAGACAGGTCATGACGACGGGGCGCAGGCTGTTCTTGACGGTGGTGGCCAGCGCATTCTCACGCGGGGCGCCCTCGTCGATGGCGTTGTTGAAGGTGGTGACGACCAGGATGCCGTCCATCACCGCGATGCCGAACAAGGCCACGAAGCCGATCGCCGCCGAGATGCTGAACGCCGTGCCGGTCAGGGCCAGCGCCAGCACACCGCCCACGACCGCCATCGGGATCGCCGAGAAGGCGAGCAGGCTGTCGCGCATCGAGCCGAAATTCGCATAGAGCAGCAGCAGGATGAGCACGAGGCTGATCGGCACCACGATCTCCAGCCGGGCGATCGCGTTCTTCAGATTGTCGAGCTCGCCCGCCCATTCCAGATGATAGCCCGGCGGCAGCTGGACATTCTGGTTGATCCGCGCGCGCGCTTCCTCGACCGCGCCGCCCAGATCGCGGCCACGCACCGAGAATTTGATCGGCACGTAGCGCTCCTGATGCTCGCGATAGATGAACGAGGCGCCGCTGGTCAGCTTGACGTTGGCGACCTCGGACAGCGGCACCTGGATGGTCCCGTTGCCGTCGGGAGACGGCGCGCCGATGGTGATGTTGCGCACCGATTCCAGCGAGTCGCGCTGGGTCGGCTGCAACCGCACGATGATCGGGAAGTGGCGGTCGGTGCCGGGTTCGTACAGGTCGGCGGACGACTGGCCACCGATGGCGGCGGCCACCGTCTGGTTGATGTCGTCGGGCGTCAGGCCATAACGGGCAGCCTTGGCGCGATCGACGTCGATCCGCACGGTCGGCTGGCCCAGAATCTCGAACACGCCGAGATCCTCGATGCCCTTCACCTTGGCCATCTGCGCCTTGATCTGGTTGGCCAGCTTTTCCAGCGTGACCAGATCGGGGCCGAACAGCTTGATCGAATTGGCGCCCTTCACGCCCGAGGCGGCTTCCTCGACGTTGTCCTCGATGATCTGCGAGAAGGAGAAGTCGACGCCGGGATATTTCTTGGCGAGCCGGGTCGACAGTTCGTCGATCAGCTTCTCCTTGGTCATGCCGCTCGGCCAGGTGTCGAAGGGCTTGAGCGGCACGAAGAACTCGACGTTGAAGAAGCCGGTCGCGTCGGTGCCGTCGTCCGGGCGGCCATGGGCGGACAGGACCGCCGTGGTCTCCGGATAGCTGGCGATGATCTTGCGCACCTCGTTGGTCACCTTCTCGCCCGCCTCCAGGCTGATCGAGGAGGGGAGGGTGGCGCGGATGTACATGTTTCCTTCTTCGAGGTGCGGCAGGAACTCGATGCCCAGCGAGCGCACGCCGACGACCGCCAGGACCATCATCAGCGCCGCGCCACCGAGCGTCACCACCTTGTTGCGCAGCGCGAAGGATGCGGCGGGTTCGTAGACCGCACGCAGCTTGCCGACGATGAAGGTTTCGGTTTCGGCCAGCTTGTCCGGCAGCAGCAGCGTCGAGAGCACCGGCGCGACGGTGAAGGTCGCCAGCAGGCCGCCGCTGATCGCATAGGCATAGGTCTTGGCCATCGGGCCGAAGATGTGGCCTTCCACCCCGGTCAGGGTGAACAGCGGCAGGAAGCTGGCGATGATGATCGCGGCGGCAAAGAAGATGCCGCGGCTGACCTCGGACGAGGCACCCAGCACCGCGCCGAAGCGGCTGGCCAGGGTGTAGCGGCCCTGACCATTCTCCACGGCGGCGGAGCGTTCGACCATGTGGCGGAAGATATTCTCCACCATGATGACGCAGGCATCGACGACGAGGCCGAAGTCCAGCGCACCCACCGACAGCAGGTTCGCACTTTCCCCCTGCAACACCAGGATCAGGATCGCGAAGGCCAGCGCGAAGGGGATGGTCGCCGCCACGATGATCGCCGAGCGCAGATTGCCGAGGAACAGCCACTGGAGCGCGAAGATCAGGAGGATGCCGACCACCATGTTTTCCATGACGGTATGGATGGTCAGGTTGATCAGGTCGGAACGGTCGTAGATCCGCTCCAGATGGACGCCGGGGGGCAGGACGCCGCTGTCGTTGATGTTGGCGACCTCGGCCTGCACGGCCTTGATCGTCGGCATCGACTGGGCGCCGCGCTGCATCAGGACGATGCCCTGCACGATGTCGTCGTCGTTATTGTACCCGGCGATGCCCATGCGCGGCGCGTTGCCGACCTTGACGGTCGCCACGTCCTTGATCAGCACGGGCGCGCCGCCCGCCTCGCCGACCAGCACGTTCTGGATCGCGTCGGGCGACTGGATCAGGCCGATGCCGCGCACGATCGCGGCCTGTTCGCCGAAGTTGATCGTCTGGCCGCCGACATTGCCATCGCTCTTGGACAGCGCCGCCAGCACCTGCGCCACGGTGACGCCATGGGCGTTCAGCCGGTTCTGGTCGATCACCACGTCATAGGCGCGCAGCTTGCCGCCCCAGCCCGTCACGTCGATCACGCCCGGAATCCGCTTGAACCGGCGCTGGAGCACCCAGTCCTGCAGCGTCTTCAGGTCCATCACCGAATAGCCCTTGGGCGCGGCGATGCGGTAGCGATAGATTTCGCCCACCGGCGAGGTCGGCGACAGCGTCGGCTGCGCGCCACCGGCCAGCGGCGGCAGCTGCGACAGGCGGTTGATGACCTGCTGGCGCGCCTGCTCGTTGGTATAGTCGTAGGTGAACTGGATCTTGATGTCCGACAGGCCGAACAGGCTGATCGCGCGGATCGCGGTCAGATGTGGGATGCCCGCCATCTGGACCTCGATCGGGATGGTGACGTTACGCTCCATCTCCTCGGCCGACAGGCCTTGGGTCTGGGTGATGACCTCGACCATCGGTGGAACCGGGTCGGGATAGGCCTCGATGTTGAGGTTGATGAAGCCGGTGACGCCAGCGACGATCATCGCGAAGAACAGGCCGACGATCAGCAGTCGCTGACGCAGCGCAAAGTCGACGATGCGGTTCATTATTCGCCGATCCCCGCTTCGTTGACGAACAGCGCGCCCGAGGTGACGATCTTCTCACCCGGCTTCAGGCCGGAGGTGATGGTGACCAGGCCGTTCGCCGAGTCGCCGGTCGTCACGTCGCGCGCGACCAGCAGGCCGTCGGGCCGCATGATCCAGACACGGGCATTGTCGCCCTCATGGATGACGGCGGCGGCGGGCACGCGGATCGCCTCGCCCGCGTTCAGATGCTTGATCGCGAAGCTGGCGAACATCTGCGGCTTCAGCGCCTTGTCCGGGTTGGGGATCGAGGCGCGGACGGGCAGGCGGTGGGTCTGCGGGTCCAATGCGGCACCGACCAGATCGATGGTGGCGTGGAAGACGCGGCCGGGCACGGCGGGCGTCGTCACTTCGACCGGATCGCCGACGCAGACATTCTCCGCATCGCTCTCGGCCACCTGCGCGATCAGCCAGACGCGCGAGGGGTCGGTGATGGTCATCACCGGCTTGTCGCCGCCCTGCGAGACATATTGGCCCGGCGCGACATCGCGCGAGGCGACGACGCCGCTGATCGGCGCGACCAGCGTGGTGATGTCGTGAATGCCCGAGCCCTGGCCCGCATTCTCCAGCCGGTTGATCTCGCCCTGCGACTTGCCGAGGATCGCCAGCTTGTCACGCGCAGCACCCAGCGAGGCGGCGGCGGTGCGCGCGGTCGCCTGCGCGGCGGCGAGGTCGGCCTTGGCCTGCTGATAATCCTTCAGCGCGCCACCGGCGGTCTCATAGATTTGCTGCTGGCGGTCGGCGTTGCGCTGCGCCGCGACCAGTTGCGCCTGCGCATTCTGGTAGGCCGCGCGCGCCGAGAACAGGCCCGAGCGGGCATCGACGAAATCACTGGTCTTGATCAGCAATAGCGGCTGGCCCTGGCGCACCGTCTGGCCCGCATCGGCCAGCACGCGCACCACCTGACCGGCATAGGGCATCAGCACCGGGGTCGAGCGGGTCGCATCGACGGTGATCGCGCCGGTCGCCGTCGTCTGGTCGCCCGACGCGCCCAGTCCGACGCGCATCGTCGGCATCGCCGCCAGCTGGTCCTTTGACAGGCGCAGCGTGCCCGGCGGCGGCGGGGCGGGGGGCGTCTCTTCCTTGTGCGTCAGCTTGCCGATGACCGTGAACAGGACCAGCGCCCCGATCAGGACGGCGGCGGCGATGCCGACCCAGCGCCATTGCTGCGCAGAGGACAGGCGGCGGGTCTCGGGTAGCGTTGCGTCGGCGGGGTTGACGTGCATCGGGCTCTTTCGGCGCAAGAAGACGGATATTAGCCCGGCCGATAGGGGCCGCCCCCTGACCCGGCCCTTACGGGTTCCTTACGAGACGTTCATGATCGGGCGCGGCCGGATCGTCCGAAAATCCACGGAAATTGCCCGAAACGCCTGATTCCAAGATGTTGGCCGGAGGCTTGTCGATATGACCGCCTTGTCACCCGTCAGGAACAAAAGTCACGGTTCGTCGTTGAAAACGAACGGCTCGACATAAGGGAGGGTATAAGATGGCCAGTCACATGCCGCCGCCACGGATTTCCGACATGCCGCGCGAGCAGCGTCTGGACGCGCTCTATCGTCGTGCGGCCGAGGATCGCGCCAGGTACATGGCGATGCGTACCCGCAAGCCCGGCCTGCTCGACCGGCTGCTTCACATGTTCTGATCGATTTGCGTCGCGTGCGTCAGGGGGAGGTATGACGGGCGCGACGACGGGGAATGACCCGTGGGCGCAGACGCTTTTCGCGACGCATGTCGCTATGACCCAGCGCCATCATGATGATGACCAGCGAAGACAGCGCCGACACGGTCAACCAGATTTCCACCAGCGCACCCGCCATGCCGTCTGCCCCTGCTCCGAACCGCGCCAACGCGCCTGCCCCCGATCCGATCCCTTCACGCGCCGCAATATCCTTTGGTCCCGCCCCGACCGCTGCGATATAGCTGCCCGCCATGATCCGATCCGATCGCCGATCCTGGCCGCTGGCCATCTGGCTGGCCCTGCTGTCCGGTTATGTCGATGCGATCGGATTTCAGCAGCTTGGCGGCTATTTCGTTTCCTTCATGAGCGGCAACGGCACGATGCTGGCAGTCCAACTGGCCGCACCGCACGGACCCTTGGCGGGAGCGGTCGCGATATTGGCGATGCTGCTGGCGCTGTTCGTCGCGGGCGTGCTGGTCGGTACGCTGATCCGGCTGGCGCTGCCGCGCATCGGGCAGGTCGCGGTGCTGCTGCTGGTCGCCTTGCTGCTGGGCGGCGTCGCGCTACTGGGCGGATGGACCGCGCCCGCCATGGTACTGGCGATGGGCGCGGCCAATGCTACCTTCGAGCGCGACGGAGAGGTCAGCATCGGCGTCACCTATATGACCGGCACGCTGGTCAAGATCGGCCAGCATCTGGCGCACACCGTCGCGGGGCGGGAGCGTTGGGGGTGGCTGCCCTATCTGCTGCTCTGGAGCGGGTTTCTGGTCGGGGCGGGGCTGGGGGCGCTGGCCTATCCGCTCTGGGGACTGGCCTCGCTGGCGGCGGCGGTGGTGGGCGCGCTGATCGCGGCGGGAGCGGCCTGGCGGCTCTGTCCGGCGGCCTGACGCACGCGCAAACGGGCTCGCCGCCTTTTTGGTCGACCCATCTTGGATTTCACGCGAGAGCAATATAATTACAAGGGTAAGAGTCGGGCATCAGCCCCGAAACAGGAGAGCTTATGCGCGTGATCGACCATCTGGTTGCCGGCGGCCAAGCCGCAACCGACGCCACCGTAACCCGGCCCGAGGGTCGTTTGGGTGATGTCTTCGACCCCAATAGCGGCCAGGTTCAGGCCCGCGTGATGCTTGGCGATGCCGCGCTGCTCGAACGCGCCGTGGCCGCCGCGCAAGCCGCGCAGCCGGGCTGGGCCGCAACCAATCCGCAGCGCCGGGCGCGGGTGATGTTCCGGTTCAAGGAACTGGTCGAGCAGAATATGGATGCGCTGGCGCATCTGCTTTCCTCCGAACATGGCAAGGTGATCGCCGACGCCAAGGGCGACATCCAGCGCGGGCTGGAGGTGATCGAGTTCGCCTGCGGTATCCCCCACGCGCTGAAGGGCGAATATACGCAAGGCGCAGGGCCGGGCATCGACGTCTATTCGATGCGCATGCCGCTGGGCATCGGGGCGGGCATCACCCCGTTCAACTTCCCCGCGATGATCCCGATGTGGATGTTCGGCGTCGCCATCGCCTGCGGCAACGCCTTCATCCTGAAACCGTCCGAGCGCGATCCCTCGGTCCCCGTCCGCCTGGCCGAACTGATGCGCGAAGCGGGCGCGCCCGAGGGCATCCTTCAGGTCGTGCACGGCGACAAGGCGATAGTCGATGCGATCCTCGACCATCCGGCGATCAGCGCGGTCAGCTTCGTGGGCTCGTCCGACATCGCGCATTACGTGTACCGGCGCGGCGTCGAGGCGGGCAAGCGCGTTCAGGCGATGGGCGGCGCCAAGAACCACGGCATCGTCATGCCCGACGCCGATCTGGACCAGGTGGTCGCCGACCTGTCGGGCGCGGCCTTCGGCTCGGCGGGCGAGCGATGCATGGCGCTGCCGGTCGTGGTGCCGGTCGGTGACAAGACGGCGGATGCACTGCGCGAGAAGCTGATCCCGGCGATCGACGCTTTGCGGGTCGGCGTCTCGACCGATGAGCAGGCGCATTACGGCCCGGTGGTGAACGCCGCGCACAAGCGCCGTGTCGAGGACTGGATCCAGACCGGCGTCGACGAGGGTGCGGAGCTGGTCGTCGATGGCCGCGGCTTCCAGTTGCAGGGTTATGAGGAAGGCTTCTTCATCGGCCCGTCACTGTTCGACCGGGTGACGCCCGCCATGCAGAGCTACAAGGAGGAAATCTTCGGCCCCGTGCTCCAGATCGTCCGCGCGCCCGATTTCGAGACGGCGGTCCGCCTGCCCAGCGAGCATCAATACGGCAACGGCGTCGCCATCTTCACCCGAAACGGCCACGCCGCGCGCGAGTTCGCGGCGCGCGTCGAGGTGGGCATGGTCGGCATCAACGTGCCGATCCCGGTGCCGGTGGCGTATCACAGCTTCGGCGGGTGGAAGCGCTCGGCGTTCGGCGACGTGAACCAGCACGGCATGGAGGGGGTCCGCTTCTGGACCAAGGTGAAGACGGTGACGCAGCGCTGGCCGGATGGCTCGCCCGATGGCGGCAATGCCTTCGTAATCCCGACCATGGCGTAACAGCACGCCCCTCCCGTTTACGGGAGGGGCTGGAGGAGGGAAAGCCACAGGCGGCGGTCTCGGTGAGACTCCTTGCCCTCCCCAAACCCCTCCCGCCTGCGGGAGGGGCTTCAGAAGTGGAAGCAAAATGACCCAATTCGACCTCACCGACGAGCAGCGCGAGATCCAGGAACTGGCGCGCCGCTTCACCGCCGATCGCATCACGCCGTATGCGGGCGAGTGGGACGAGAAGCACATCTTTCCCCGCGACACGATCAAGGAAGCCGCCGAACTCGGCTTCGCCGCCATCTACGTGTCCGAAGAGTCCGGCGGCATCGCGCTCGGGCGGCTGGAGGCGGCGCTGATCATGGAGGCGATGGCCTATGGCTGTCCCTCGACCAGCGCCTTCATCTCGATCCATAACATGGCGTCGTGGATGATCGATCGGTTCGGCGATGCGGATGTGAAGGGCCGTTACCTGACCGACCTCGTCACTATGGAGCGGATGGCGAGCTATTGCCTGACCGAGCCGGGTTCGGGCTCCGACGCCGCCGCGCTGAAGACCCGCGCGGTGCGCGACGGCGACCATTATGTCGTCTCCGGCTCGAAGCAGTTCATCTCGGGCGGCGGCGAGAACGAGGTCTATGTCACCATGGTCCGCACCGGAGAGGACGGACCGAAGGGCATTTCCTGCCTGGTGATCGACAAGGACACACCCGGCGTCTCCTTCGGCGCGAACGAGCGCAAGCTGGGCTGGCATTCGCAGCCGACGCGGCAGGTGATGTTCGACAATGTCCGCGTGCCGGTCGCCAACCGGCTGGGCGCGGAGGGCGAGGGCTTCCGCATCGCGATGATGGGGCTGGACGGCGGGCGGCTGAACATCGGCGCCTGCTCGCTGGGGGGCGCGCAGCGCTGCCTGGACGAGGCGGTCGCTTACGTGAAGGACCGCCGCCAGTTCGGCAAGGCGATCGCCGAGTTCCAGAACACCCAGTTCACCCTTGCCGACATGGCGACCGAGCTGGAGGCGGCGCGCGCGCTGCTCTATCTGGCCGCCGCAAAGGTGACGGACAATGCGCCGGACAAGACGCGCTTTGCGGCGATGGCCAAGCGGCTGGCGACCGATACCGGATCGTCGGTGGTCGACCGGGCGCTTCAGCTGCATGGCGGCTATGGCTATCTGATGGACTATCCGATCGAGCGCTTCTGGCGCGACCTGCGCGTGCATTCGATCCTGGAGGGCACCAACCAGGTGATGCGGATGATCGTCGGGCGGGATTTGCTGAAAGACTGAGCCGTCACATTGGCACCACCCCGGCGAAGGCCGGGGTCCAGTTGCCAACCGGCCGGTGGCGCGCCACGTAACGCACGGCATCTGGGCCCCGGCCTCCGCCGGGGTCGAAGAAGATAGAAGGACGGGCATGACCCAGGATCTGATCGTCACTCGCGAAGGCCCGGTGGGGCGGCTGCGGCTCAACCGGCCCAAGGCGATCCACGCGCTGACCCGCGAGATGTGCGAAGGCGTGCTGGCCGCGCTGGAAGACTGGCGCGGCGATCTGTCGGTGGAGGCGGTGATCATCGACCATGCCGAGGGGCGCGGCTTTTGCGCGGGCGGTGACATTCGCCTGCTGGCGGAAAGCGGTGCGGGCGACGGCGAGGCGGCGCGGGGCTTCTTCCATAGCGAATACCGGATGAACCACCGGCTGTTCACCTATGCCAAGCCGATCGTCGCCTTCATGGACGGCATCACCATGGGTGGCGGCGTAGGCATTTCCACGCCGGCCGGCTTCCGCGTCGCGACCGAGAATACGCGCTTTGCCATGCCCGAGACGGGCATCGGCCTGTTCCCCGATGTCGGCGGCGGCTGGTATCTCTCGCGCCTGCCGGGCCGGATGGGCGAGTTCCTCGCACTGACCGGCCACCGGCTCGACGGGGCGGAGGCGTACGCCTTGGGGCTGGCCACCCATTATCTGTCGTCCTCCACGCTGGACGAGGCCAAGGCTGAGATCATCGCCGCGCCACAGGAGATTGCCGCGACGCTCGACCGGCTGTCGATGCCTGCGCCGGAGCCGAAGATCATGGCGCATGCCGCCGAAATAGACCGTCTCTTCGCCGCCGATACGCTGGAAGAGATCATCGCCGCGCTGGAAGCGGACGGCGGCGAATGGGCGGCGCAGCAGCTCGCCGTGCTGCGCACCAAATCGCCGCAAGCCTGCAAGGTGTCGCTCCGTCTGCTGCGTGAGGGGAGGCTGACCACCGACTTCGCCGACGAGATGCGCCGGGAATACGGCATCGCCTCCCGCGTGGTGCAACGCCCCGATTTCGTCGAGGGCGTCCGCGCGCTGATCGTCGACAAGGACAATGCGCCGCGCTGGGACCCCGCCACGCCCGAGGGCGTGACCGACACGATGATCGACCATATCTTCGCACCCATGCCCGAAGGGCAGGCCTGGACACCCGACGACCGCTGAGAAGGACGCCTGCATGACCGAATACAACACCCTGATCGTCGAGCGCCGCGAGGCGGTGACCTTGGTGACGCTCAACCGGCCGCAGGCGCTGAACGCGCTCAATGGCGAGCTGCTGTCCGAACTGCTCGACGTGATGCGCGGCTATGACGCCGATCCCGAGCAGCGCTGCGCCGTCATCACCGGCAGCCCCAAGGCCTTTGCGGCGGGCGCGGACATCAAGGAGATGCAGGAGATGGACTTCGCCGCCATGTATGGCGGCAATCATTTCACCGGCTGGGACGACTTCACCCGCACGCGCAAGCCCATCATCGCGGCGGTTGCGGGCTATGCGCTGGGCGGCGGCTGCGAGCTGGCGATGATGTGCGACTTCATCCTCGCCGCCGACACCGCCAAGTTCGGCCAGCCCGAGATCAAGCTGGGCGTGACGCCGGGCATGGGCGGCTCTCAGCGGCTGGCCCATGCGGTCGGCAAGGCCAAGGCGATGGAGATGTGCCTGACGGGCCGGATGATGGACGCCGAGGAAGCCGAGCGTTCGGGCCTCGTCGCGCGCATCGTCCCCGCCGCCGATCTGGTGGAGGAGGCGCTGAGGACCGCCGCGACGATCGCGGGCATGGCCCCGATCGCGGTCAAGGCCAACAAGGAAATGGTCAACGCCGCCTTCGATATGGGGCTGGCGCAGGGTGTGCAGTTCGAACGGCGCTTGTTCCACGGCCTGTTCGGCTCGGCCGACCAGAAGGAAGGCATGGCCGCCTTCGTCGAGAAGCGCAGCCCCAACTGGACCAACCAATAATGAGTCTCACGCCCCTCCCGCAGGCGGGAGGGGATGGGGGAGGGCAGGGAGTCTCACCGAGACCATCGCTCGCGGCCTTGCCCTCCCCAAACCCCTCCCGCCTGCGGGAGGGGAGCAGAAGAAAAATAATAAATTAGGAGAGCATCATGGCGCGGATCGCTTTTATCGGCCTGGGCAATATGGGCGGCGGGATGGCCGCGAACCTCGCGAAGGCGGGGCATGACGTCCGTGCCTTCGACCTGTCGGCGGAGGCGCTGGCGGCGGCCAGGGCGGCCGGGTGCCTGCCGGTCGACAGCGCCCTCGCGGCGATGGAGGGCGTCGAGGCGGTCGTGACCATGCTGCCCGCCGGGACCCATGTCGAGCGCGTCTATGCCGACGCCGTCTTCGCCGCCGCACCTCCGTCCGCGATCCTGATCGATTGTTCGACCATCGACGTCGCCACCGCGCGCCGCGTCGCGGAGGCGGCACAGGGCAAGGGCATGATGGCCGTCGACGCGCCCGTGTCGGGCGGGATTGCGGCGGCCAAGGCGGGGACGCTGACCTTCATGGTCGGTGGTTCGGAACAGGCCTTTGCCCGCGCCGAACCGTTCCTGTCCGCCATGGGCCAGGCGGTGATCCATGCAGGCGGCAACGGCGCGGGCCAGGCGGCCAAGATCTGCAACAACATGCTCCTCGGCGCGACGATGATCGCGACCTGCGAGGCGTTCGTGCTGGCCGAGAAGCTGGGGCTGGAGGCGCAGACCTTTTACGACATCGCCTCGGTCTCGTCGGGGCAGAGCTGGTCGATGACCAGATATTGCCCCGTCCCCGGGGTCGGCCCGGAGACGCCCGCCGATCATGACTATCAGGGGGGCTTCGCGGCGGCGCTGATGCTGAAGGACCTGAATTTGGCGATGCAGGCGGCCCAGGATGCGGGCGCGACCACGCCGATGGGCAAGCGGGCGGCAGAACTTTACGCAGCGTTCGTGGGAGAGGGGCAGCCGCCGGTGGACTTTTCGGGGATCATCCGCACCCTCCGCTAAGCCCCATCCTCGTTCAGGCTGAATGGGCTGGGGCCAAGGAAAAGCCCATCGCGCCTTTTCCCCCTGACCAATGCGGCCTAAAGCCCGGAGGGTGATGGAAATACCCGCTCCCCTCCGCCTGCGTGTCGACCGCGATGCGCTCGTTTCCAACTGGCAGGCGCTCGACCGGTTGAGCGGGACGGCGGCGTGCGGCGCGGCGGTGAAGGCCAACGGTTATGGCCTGGGCGCGGGGCTGGTCGCCGAAACGCTGGCCAAGGCCGGATGCCGCGATTTCTTCGTCGCCAACTGGGCCGAGGCGCAAGGCTTGGCCTCGCTGGGCGTCACGCTGTCGGTCCTGCACGGCTTGCGCGCTGAGGACCTGCCCGCCGCGAAAGCCGGGTTCGCCCGCCCGGTGCTGAGCACGCCGGATCAGATCGCCCGTTGGCGCGACAGCGGCGGTGGCGTGTGCGACGTGATGGTCGATACCGGCATGAACCGGCTCGGCGTGTCGGTGCAGGCGGTGCGGGACGGCCTGCTCGACGGACTGACGATCGAGACGCTTATCAGCCATCTCGCCTGCGCCGACGAGGATGTCGCGATGAACGGGCAGCAGCGCGAGGCCTTTGCCGGCCTGAAGGGCCGCACCGGCGCGCGACGCATGAGCCTCGCCAATTCGGCCGGAATCGGGCTGGGCGCGGATTATCATTTCGATCTGACCCGGCCGGGACTGGCCCTGTACGGCGGCCTGCCGCGCCGCGACATGGCGGGGCACCTCCGCCAGGTCGCCTGGCCCGAAGCACAGATCCTTCAGCGCCGTCTTGTGCCTGCGGGCGAGACGGTCGGCTATAACGCCACCTGGACCGCGCCCGCCGATACCGAGGTGGCGATCCTCAATCTGGGCTATGCCGACGGCTATCGCCGCGCGCTGTCCGACCTTGGGGCGGCGGTGGCCGATGGGGAAAGGCTGCGCGTGCTGGGCCGGGTGTCGATGGACCTGCTGGCGGTCGACGTGACCACGCGCCCCGACCTGGCCGAAGGCGACTGGCTGGCCATGGACTATGACCTCGCCGCCGCCTCCGCCGCGTCGGGCGTGTCGCAATATGAGTTGCTGACCGGCCTCGCCCAGCGTTTTGCACGGGCATAAAAAAGGGGCCTTCCCGAAGGAAGGCCCCGATCAACTTCGATCCGCTGGGATCAGAAGTTGGCCTTGAACCCGGCATAGAAGAACCGGCCGATATTGTCGTACGGATCGCCCGACGCCGTACCGATCAGATCGTAGGGCGGCTTCACGTCGGTCAGGTTGTCCACGCCGACATAGAAGCGGAACCGCTCGGTGGCGTTAAAGCCGACCTGGACCGAGTGGTAGAACGCCTCGGGATAATAGACGACCGGATAGGCGTCGGGATTGCGCGCCGGACGGCCGTCATAGCTGTTCTGCGTTTCCCATTCGCCGATGGTCGACTTGCCTTCGTAACGCAGGCGATACTGAAGATCGAAGGTTTCGAAGTTCAGGTTGCCGACGAACTGGCCGCGCCATGCGGAATAGCCCAGCTCGCTCTTGTACCGATCGCGGAAGGTCGGATCGCCCACATCGGTATAGCCGTTGTTCTGCGCCACATAGCTGGCCAGGACACGAAGGCTCAGGGTGCCGGTGTCGCTGATCTTCGTACGGTACGACAGGTCGAAGTCGATGCCCGAGGTTTCCAGCTTGGCGAAGTTGAAGCCCTGCGAGAAGAACGACGGACCCGTCGGAGTCAGCGGAACGGTGGTGCCGCCATGGATGACGCTCGACTGACCGGCGAACGTACCGTTCGGATTGCGGATGACCGCGGCGCAATACTGGTTGTTGATGCCGCTGGGATTGTCATAGCACTGGTTGATCAGCGTCTGAGCCGCCAGCGAGACGATCGCGTCCTTGATCGTGATGTTGTAGTAATCGACCGTGAACGACAGGCCACGGATCGCCTGCGGCTGGAACACCGCACCGATGGTGAAGCTGTTGCTCTTTTCGGCGTTCAGGTTCGGGTTGCCGCGATTGACGCCCGCGATGCTGGCCGCCGTGCCGTTGGTGAACGGTTCGGTCGTGCCGTTGAACGTCTGGGTCGTCGGCACACCCGCTGCCGCGCAGTTCCGGGCGCGGTTGGGGTTGTTGTTGATGTTGTTCTGGCTGCACGGATCCGACGGCTGGGCGAAGGTCTGGTTGTTGGCCGTGAACAGTTCGCCCAATGACGGCGCACGGACCGAACGGGCATAGCCGCCACGGATCGTGATGTCGCGGATCGGCGACCAGATCGCGTTCAGATTGTACGTCCAGGGCGTTCCGGCATTGCCGACATTGTAGTGCGACACGCGGGCAGCACCGGTCAGCGTCAGTTCGTGGAAGAACGGACGATCGGCCAGCAACGGCACGCTGAGTTCGCCGAACGCTTCCTTGATGTCATAGGCGGGCGGCGCGAAGGTCGGGATGGCGTTCAGGAACGTCGCCCCGCTGGCGGTCAGATCGTCATACTTCGAGTATGCCGTCTCGCGACGATATTCACCGCCCAGCGAGAAGGTGACGTCGCCGCCCGGCAGGCGGAACAACTTGCCGTTGATGAAGCCCAGCAGGTCGAACTGCTCGGCCTTCTGCTTGCGCGTCGAGGTGACCGAGAAATAGTTCAGCGCGGCCTGGCTGACCTGGCCCTGGCCGAACAGGTTGATGGGCACGCAGGCCGCGTCGTCATTGGCGGTCGAGGCGTCGGCATTGATACCGCACACGATCTGACCGGCGGCGTTGCGCACGGCGTTGATCGAATTGTTGTACTTCTGCGTAACGTAGTTGCCTGCCGTCCGGTAGAAGGTGTCGAGGCGGCCATAGTTCGCCGACACTTCGTAATGCCAGCCCTGGCCGAAATCGCCCTCGACGCCGCCGACGATGCGGAAGGTCTCGCGCGTATGGTCTTCGCCGCGACCGCCGAAGTCGACGTTGAAGCGCTGCGCCACGAAGGTCGTGGCGCCCGGTGCCAGCGCCTGTTGCAGCGTCGAGCGGGCCTGGTCGGTCAGATACGGGTTGTTGATGCTGAAGGTGTTGTTGGCGAAGGTCGGCTGACCTTCCTGCAACGACTTGATGCGGACATACTTGGCTTCGATGAACGGCTTGAAGGCGTCCGAGATATCGAAGTGCGCCAGCAGGTTGCCCGAAGCGCGTTCCATGCGCGGCTGCAACATGCCCAGCAGACGCAGCGTCGAGCCACGGCCGCCGACGCAGTTGGTCGAGGCGGGACGCAGATCGGCGACGCAGTTGTTGGCGGTCAGCGTACCGTCCGGGTTGAACAGGAAGTTCCGGCCATATTGCGACAGCGGATTGGCGCTGCCGACATTGGCGATGCCCGTGCAGGTGAACGCACGACGCGCGGCGAAGGCCGCCGCCGACTCGCCCGTGGCCGCGACCGTCGGGCACGAGGATGCGAACACGCCACCTTCCGAGATGGTGCCGTTGCGCACGCCGGTCAGGAAGTTGGTGTCGGGGATGCCGTCACCGGTCGACGGCTCGCCGCCGGTGCGGATCACGCCGCCGTTCGGGTTCAACTGCGGGCCGGTGTTCTGCACCGCGTTGAACTGGCGACGGCCCGAAAAGGCGCCGGTGATGTCGTCGCGATCGGTGAAATAGACGACGTCCGAGAAGGAATATTCGGCCGACGCGGCGATGTTGCCGCGACCCTCGGCGAAGTTCTTACCGGCGGTCAGTGCGCCGAAATAGGAGCCGCGCGTCCCGTGGCTGGAAATGCCGCTCTGGCCGGTGGCGCGAAGGCCCTCGAAGTCGCGCTTCAAGACGAAGTTGACGACGCCCGCCATGGCGTCCGAGCCGTATACGGCCGAGCTGCCGCCGGTCACGACGTCGACGCGCTCGAGCAGGTCGGTCGGGATGGTGTTCGTGTCGATCACGAAGCTGCCCGGCTGCGCGGTCACGTGGCGGCGACCGTTGACGACCACCAGGGTGCGCTGCGTGCCCAGACCACGAAGGTCGAGCAGGTTCAGGCCCGAGGTGCCGATGAAGCGGGTCGAGTTCGCCTGGCTGTAGGTCGTACGCAGCGCCGGCAGCTGGTTGAGCGAGTCACCCAGGTTCAGGTTGCCGGTCGAGGTCAGCAGTTCGGCGGTGACCGACGTGACGGGGGTCGGCGAGTCTAGGTTCGGACGAGCCAGACGCGAGCCGGTGACGATGACGTCGCCCGCAGCCTGTTCGCTACGCTCGGCGACGTTGGGATCGGTCGCGGCATCCTCTTGCGGCTGCGCCGCGGTGGTGCCCGAGGTGGCGGTCTGCGCGAATGCGGCGACCGGTATCAGGACCAGGGTGCTGGCCAGCGCAGAGGCGCCCAGCAGGGTACGCATATTCATTCTTTACCCCCAATATGACGGATCGTTCATGTCCGTTCATCGCAGGGAAAGAAATTTCCGACGGGAAAACAAGCGCTGACGCAACGCTTTCCGAAAATTGCGTCACCATAGTTGCAGGGATGTGACAGCTTCGACACATCCCTGCAATCTAACGGTTAAACGCGAAATTTTCGAAAAGTGGCGTGTTTATCGCTCAACACACGTTTATCGTTCGAGGCACATGGCGATGCCCATGCCGCCGCCGATGCACAGCGTGGCCAGACCCTTCTTGGCGTCACGCTTCTGCATTTCGTAGATCAACGTCGTCAGCACACGCGCGCCGCTGGCGCCGATCGGGTGGCCCAGCGCGATCGCGCCGCCATTGACGTTGACCTTCTCGGGATCGAGGCCCAATTCCTTGCCGACCGACAGAGCCTGTGCGGCAAAGGCCTCATTGGCTTCGATCAGGTCGAGGTCGCCGATGGTCCAGCCCGCCTTTTCCAACGCGCGCTTGGTGGCGGGGACGGGGCCGATGCCCATGACCGACGGATCGACGCCCGCGGAAGCCCAGCTCTTGATCGTGGCGAGGATCGGCGTACCCCGCTTCTCGGCTTCCTCGCGGCTCATCAGAACGATGGCGGCGGCGCCGTCGTTCAGGCCCGAGGCATTGGCGGCCGTGACCGTGCCGTCCTTTTTGAAGGCAGGGCGGACGCCCGACACGCTCTCGATGGTCGCACCGGCGCGGATATATTCGTCGTCGGCGACGACCGTATCGCCCTTGCGGCCCTTGATGGTGACGGGCGCGATCTCGTCCTTGAAGCGGCCCTCGCCGCGCGCCTTCTCGGCCAGATTCTGCGAGCGGACCGCGAACTGGTCCTGCTGGTCGCGGGTCACCTGATACTGCTCAGCGAGGTTCTCGGCGGTGATGCCCATGTGATAACCGGCAAAGGCGTCGGTCAGGCCGTCATGTACCATGGTGTCGACCATGGTCAGCGGACCCATCTTGGTGCCGCCGCGCATCGTCTGGGCATGGGGCGAGAGCGACATCGATTCCTGACCGCCCGCGACCACGATGGTCGCATCGCCGTTGGCGATCGCCTGCATCCCCAGCGCCACGGCGCGCAGGCCCGAGCCGCAGACCTGATTGACGCCATAGGCGGGGACCTCCTTGGGAATACCCGCGGCCATCGACGCCTGGCGCGCCGGGTTCTGGCCCTGCGCGGCGGTCAGCACCTGGCCGAGGATCACCTCGGACACGTCTTCGCCCTTAATGCCCGCCTGTTCCAGCGCGGCGGTGATCGCCACCCGGCCGAGTTCGTGCGCGGGCGTGGCGGCAAAGGCGCCCAGGAAGCTGCCCACGGGGGTACGCTTGGCGGCGGTAATGACGATCTCGGTCATGAAGGCTCCTTTAGGTTCGGATCTATCTAGGTGTTGGGAGGGCGGTGATCCAGTCGGCGAGCGGCTGCCAGAGCTGTTGCTCCGCACGGCCGCCGACGACCATGCCGACATGGCCCGTGCCCCCCGCTCGCCGGTCGGACAGGCCGATGGCGGTGGCGGCGGGAACGATCCGGTCGGCGGTAGCGATGAATTCGACGCTAGGGGCGTCGCATTGCGATGGCGTGACGGTCGCCCCGGCGACGTGCCATCGTCCCTGGCCGGGACGATCCTCGGCGATCAGTTCCTCGAACAGCTCGCGGCCGAATGAGTGGGGCAGGGGGGCACCCTGGTTGGCCCAGTCCTCCAACCGGACGAAGCGGCGAGCGGCATCGCTGCGCGGATCGAGTTCGGCGAAGGCCGCATATTTGGCGATGGTGCGCGCCGGATCGAGCCGCCAGAAGCCCGCCTGCAACGCCTCCATGGGAACGAGGCCGAGCGCTTCGGAGGTCGGCTTGATCCCGGCCCATTGCGCGGCCATCGCGGCGCGCGCTTCGTCGCCATAGCCGGTGAAATGCCATGGTGCGGCGATCGCGGCCAGCCCGGCGACCTTGCTGCGCGCCGCCGCGGCCATGGCGAGCGTGCCGCCCAGGCAATAGCCGACCAGGACCGGTGGCTGTGGCAGGCACGCAATCAGGGGGAGCAGGAAGCGTTCGACATGGCCCGCAACGTCGATGTCGCGGTCCTTCACGCCCGGCGTCCCCCAATCGACCAGCCAGGGATGGAAACCCCGCCCGCGTAGCCAGCGGATCAGCGAGCGGTCGCGGGACATGTCGAGGATGGAAGGCGGGTTGATCAGCGAGGGGATGAACAGCACCGGCCGTCCTTCGCCTCCCGCATCGCGCAATTTCACCCGGCCGCGCCGTCGCCGGACGGGCAGAGCGCGCATCGGCCGCTCGCGCTTCGCCTCCTGAAACCGGCGCAGTCCCGCCAGCGCGGCCTGTACCAGCTCGGGATTTTCCGCAGCTTCGCTGCGCAACATCGCCAGGAACAGCGGCAAGGGTCGCGGACCATGTTGCGATGCGAAATCCAAGGCGTTAGGCTGCGACAAAACCATGAAAGGCGGGGGTCCATGAAGAAGCAGGCATCGGACGGCGTCGTGATCGTCAAGAAATACGCGAACCGGCGGCTCTACAACACCGAAACCTCCTCCTACATCACGCTCGACCATCTGGCGGGCATGATCCGCGCGGGTCGCGATTTTAAGGTCGTCGACGCCAAGACCGACGAGGACATCACCCATAATGTCCTGACCCAGATCATCATGGAAGAGGAAAGCCGGGGCGAAACCATGCTGCCGGTGAATTTCCTGCGCCAGCTGATCTCGATGTACGGCGATTCGATGCAGGCGATGGTGCCGGGCTATCTGGAGGCGTCGATGGACAGCTTCCGCCGCAACCAGGAACAGTTCAAGTCTGCGGTCGAGGGCGCGTTCGCGAACACGCCCTTCGCCGACATGGCCAAGCGCAACCTCGCGATGTTCGAGGCCGCGACGCAAGGGTTCAAGCCTGGTGCGGCGGCGCCCGCGCCGACCCCGGCAGCGCCCGCCGCCAGCAAGGACGCCGAAATGGCCGCTCTGAAGGCGGAGCTCGCCGCGCTGAAGGACAAGATCGAGAAGCTGGGGGAATAGCCCCGAGCCTCCGTTCAGGCTCCCTTCTTCTTCCCTCTCCCCTGGACAGGGGAGAGGGTTAGCGGAGCTTGCCAGCGTGCTGGCTAGCGCAGCTTGGGTGAGGGGTTGAGCGAGCCTAAAGGCTCGCGCGCTCTCCGAGCGCTTCACCCCTCACCCAGCTCCGACTAGGCCTTTGCTCCCGCAAAGACCAAGTCTGCGCAACCCTCTCCCCTCCGTGAGGGGCGAGGGAAGAAGGGCATGGCCTTCGACCTAATTCAGGCGAAACGGGGATGGGTGCGTCGGGCGGTGGGAACTGCCGGCCCCCACAACGCGATCCGGGTTTCCCCGTCCTACGGCCGGCAGATTCACCGTGTCACGCGCGACGCGGTTCACGGGTTAGCTTAGCATGACACGCCGGGCAATATTGAACCCATGCCCAACCGACTCCATATCGCCGCGCATGAGCGGGAATGAACACGCCATGCCCACCTGGCATGGCACGACGATTTGCTCGGTGCGCCGTGGCGGCCGGGTGGTGGTGGCCGGGGACGGTCAGGTTTCGATGGGCCAAACGGTCATGAAGCCCAATGCGCGCAAGGTCCGGCGGCTGGGCGATGGCTCGGTCATCGGCGGCTTTGCGGGCGCGACGGCGGATGCCTTCACCCTGTTCGAGCGGCTGGAGGCCAAGCTGGAGCGGCATAACGGCCAGTTGCTGCGCGCGGCGGTCGAACTGGCCAAGGACTGGCGGACCGACAAGTTCCTGCGCAACCTGGAGGCGATGATGATCGTCGCCGACAAGGACGTGACGCTGATCCTGACCGGCAATGGCGACGTGCTGGAGCCGGAGAACGGCATCTGTGCGATCGGATCGGGCGGCAACTACGCGCTCGCGGCGGCCCGCGCGCTCGTCGACTATGAACAGGATGCAGAGACGATCGCGCGCAAGGCGATGGCGATCGCCGCCGATGTCTGCGTCTACACCAATGACCGCGTCACGCTCGAAGCCATCGACGGCGCGAACTAATCCGAAAGCTCCCATGAACGACCAGCTGACCCCTAAGGCGATCGTCGCCGCGCTCGACGCGCACATCATCGGCCAGGCCGACGCCAAGCGCGCCGTCGCCGTGGCCATGCGCAACCGCTGGCGTCGCCAGCGATTGGGCGCAGATTTGCGCGACGAGGTAACGCCCAAGAATATCCTGATGATCGGCCCGACGGGCTGCGGCAAGACCGAGATCAGCCGCCGTCTGGCGAAGCTCGCCGATGCACCCTTCGTGAAGGTCGAGGCGACCAAGTTCACCGAGGTCGGCTATGTCGGCCGGGATGTCGAGCAGATCGCACGCGACCTGGTCGAGGAGGCGATCCGGCTCGAAAAGGAACGCCGCCGCGTCGCGGTGAAGGACAAGGCGGAAGAGGCGGCGATGAACCGCCTGCTCGATGCTTTGGTCGGCAAGGATTCCAGTCAGGCGACGCGCGAGGCCTTTCGTCAGCGCTTCCGCGACGGCCATCTCGACCAGACCGAGATCGAGATCGAATTGGAGCAGGCGCAGGCGACGCCGTTCGAGATCCCCGGTGCCGCGCCGCAGATGATCAACCTGTCGGAAATGATGGGCAAGGCGTTCGGCGGCCAGCCGCTCAAGCGCCGCAAGCTGACCGTCTCCGCCGCCTGGACCAAGCTGGTCGAGGAAGAGGCCGACAAGCGCCTCGACCAGGACGAGGTCAGCCGCGCCGCGCTAGCCGATGCCGAGGCGAACGGGATCGTCTTCCTCGACGAGATCGACAAGATCGCGGTCAGCGACGTACGCGGCGGATCGGTCAGCCGTGAGGGCGTGCAGCGCGACTTGCTGCCGCTGATCGAGGGGACGACGGTTGCGACCAAATATGGCCCGATGAAGACGGACCATATCCTGTTCATCGCGTCCGGCGCCTTTCATGTCGCCAAACCATCCGATCTGCTGCCCGAACTTCAGGGCCGTCTGCCGATCCGGGTCGAGCTGAAGGCGCTGACGGAGAGCGACTTCGTCGCGATCCTGTCGGACACCAAGGCGTCGCTGCCTGCCCAGTACAAGGCGCTGATCGGTACCGAGGGGGTGGAGATTTCGTTCACCGAAGACGGCATCGCCGCGATCGCGCGGATCGCGGCGGAAGTGAACGGCCAGGTCGAGAATATCGGCGCGCGGCGGCTCCAGACGGTGATGGAAAAGCTGTTGGAGGAGATCAGCTTCGAGGCGGAGGATCGTCAGGGTTCGACGCTGACCGTGGATGCGGCCTATGTCGACAAGCAACTGTCGGCGGTGGCGCGGAATACGGATCTGAGCCGGTTCGTTCTGTGATCCGGGGGAGGGCTCGGTGAGACACCGAGCCCTCCCCCATCCCCTCCCGCCTGCGGGAGGGGCGTGCCCAGGCCGTGGCGTATGCGTTGAGTCGCAACATTTGGTCTTGCCGCTCCCCTCCCGCAAGCGGGAGGGGATGGGGGAGGGCAGGCCCCAAGCAAAAACGCTTATTTCTCCACCCGATCATACGGCACGAACCCGTCGAAGAAACACCATGCCGACGGGATCGACAGCCCCTGCTGCAACACGCGGAACCGGTCGTTCCGACAGACCTGCGATCCCCAGCGGTCGATCAACAGCGTGTTGAACGGCTGAATACCAAAGCACTGGCCGCGGACCTTGGCCCGCCAGACGCGACGCCCTGCATTGATGACGATCACGTCCTTTTCCGCGATCACCGGCCCCGACATGGTCGTGCTGGTGTCGACGCATTGCGACGGTGGCCCGGCCACGCGCCCGGCAAACGGGTCGGACTTGGCCGCCGACAGGGTCAAGGTCAGGCCCAGCGCGGCGGCGATGGCGGCCTTGCCGCGCATCAGCCCTGCTTCCGATAGGGGATGAACTCATTGAAACTGCAACTGCCGGTAAAGAAGCCGGAGGTGCGGTCGACCGTCTGCGCGATGTCGCCCGAACAGAGCTGACCCGTGGTCGTGCGGGTCACGAAGATGTTGTTGCCCGACCCGCCGACATCGCTGCACCCGCCCGCCGTCCGGCTGACATATTTCAGACGCGGCGACACGGTATAGACGATGGTCGGGCCATACGACCGTACCTGCTGCGTCCGGTACTGGCTGATGCACTGGGTCGGCGCGCCCGGCGTCAGGCCGCGAAGCGCTTTATCGAGATCGGCACGCTCGGTCTGGGCGCGCTGCTCGACCTGTGCCTTTTGCGCCGGGGTGAGCGTACAGGCGCTCAAGCCCGCCATGGGGATCAGAACAGGTAACAACGTCACGATACGCATCATTCCGTCTCCGTCTAAACGCCCCTGTAGCAATGGCTTAACCCTTGAACGCGTCCTTGGCTGCACGGCGCTGCGCCAGTTCGTCCGCGTCGACCGAGCGGAGAAAGGGGTTGGTGGCCCGCTCCAGCGCGATCGTCGTCGGAATGGTCGGCTCGCCCTGTTCGCGCATCGCGACGACATCGGCCAGCCGCTCGGCGATGGCGTCATTGTCGGGCTCGACGGCGGCGGCGAAGCGGGCGTTGGACAGGGTGTATTCGTGGCCGCAATAGACGCGCGTGTCGCCCGGCAGCCCCGCGAACCGGCGCATATTGGCGTGCATCTGCGCCGCCGTGCCCTCGAACAGCCGCCCGCATCCCATGGCGAACAGCGTGTCGCCGGTGAAGATCGTCGCCCGGTCGGCGATGTGAAAGGCGATATGGCCCGCCGTATGGCCCGGCACCGACCAGATGGTCGCCACCGCATCACCGACCGCGATGGTGTCGCCTTCGTCCAGCAACGCGTCGAGCCCGTCGATCTTCGCCGCCTCCGCCGCCGGACCCGCGACGCGGGCCCCTTGCGCCTTCAACGCGGCGGCACCGCCGACATGATCGGGATGCCAATGGGTCAGCCAGACCTGATCGATCGTCCAGCCACGCGCGGCCGCCGCCGCCGCGACGGGCGCGGCCTCGCCGGGGTCGAGCGCGACGGTCTGCCCGGCGTCATGGATCAGCCAGGCATAATTGTCGGAAAGGACGGGGACTCGAACGATTTCCATCGAAAGCCTCTTACCAGCTTCCGACATTGGGCATCGAGACCCAGGGTTCGGCCGGAGGCAGCGCACCGTCCTGCAACAGTTCGATCGAGATGCCGTCGGGCGTCTTGACGAAGGCCATATGCCCGTCGCGCGGGGGGCGGTTGATGATGATCCCGGCATCCATCAGCCGCTGGCACGTCGCGTAGATATCGTCGACGCGGTAGGCGAGGTGCCCGAAATTGCGACCGCCGGTATAGATTTCGGGATCCCAATTGTGGGTCAGCTCGACCTCGGCCCGGCCTTCGTCGCCCGGCGCGGCCAGGAAGATCAGCGAGAAACGGCCGCGTTCATTGTCCACGCGGCGGACTTCCTTCAGGCCCAGCAGCTCGAAAAAGCGGATGCTGGCGTCGAGATCGCTGACCCGGATCATGGTGTGGAGATAGCGCATCGGTGGTTCTGCCTGTTCAACGGGGCCGCTCGGGCGGGACAGCCATGCTATCCCGAACGGGAAAGCATGACCTTTACGTGCGATAAGGGATTAGCGGGACGGGAATTGCGAAAGCGCCTTGGCCGTCTCGGCGCGGATCGGGCTGTCGGGCGGGGCGAGGCGGGCGGCCTCGCTCCACGCCTTGCGGGCGCCCGCCTCGTCGCCCGCAACGGCGGCGATGTTGCCCGCCTCCAGCTGGACGCTGGGATCGTCGGCGGATCGGGCCAGCGCTTGGGCGATATCCTTTTGCGCACGGGGCAGGTCCTTCATCCGCCGCGCCAGCGTCGCCGAGAGCAGCCAGGCGAGCGGATCGGCAGGCGCGTTGGTCAACGCGGCGTCCAGATCGGTACGCGCGGCGGCCATCTGCCCGCCCGCCACCGAGGCCCGCGCCCGGTCGAGCTGCGCCTCGCCCAGCGCGAAGCCGCTCAACTCGCCTGCCGCCAGTGCAGCATCCAGCGCGGCGCGGGCATGGGTGGCGTCCCCGGCAGCCAGAAAGGCATTGCCCGCCTGCGCCCAGTAATTGGCGGCGCGCACGTCATGCGCGGTCTCGGCGGCGCGGGCGGCCTGTTCGAAGGCGCTGGCGGCGGCGCTCCAGCTGCGCTCGGCCGCAAAGGCAAGGCCCAGGCATTGCTGCGCAAAATAGTCGCCGCCCGCCAGGCGCCATTTGCCCGCCTCGACCTTGGCCGCCGCGGGATTGGTGTCGGCCAGCGTCACGCAGCGCTGATAGCGCGCCTCGCGCGGGTCGGTCGGCAGGGGCGGCGTCTTGGCGGGGGCGGACTGTACGGCGGCGGCCAGCGCCAGGGAGAGCAGGATCATAGGCGGTGCAACACGTCCTCGACGGCCCGGATCAGCAGCGCGATATCGGCATCGCGCGACAGCCGGTGGTCCCCGTCCTTGATCAAGACAGTCTGCACATCGGCTGAACGGAACAGCTGCGCCAGATGGGTGGTCCGCTGCCAGGGCACATCGGAGTCGGCCATGCCCTGAAGCAGGCGGACCGGCCCGTCGAACGCGATGGAGCCGAACGTGAGGCGATTGGCCTCGCCCGACGACCAGAAACGGCGGGTATAGATGGTGGGGGCGGGGCCGTAAGGATTGGGCCGCTCCAGCCGCCCGGTCTGGAGGATCGTCATCTTCTCCTCTTCGGAAAAGCCCCAGTCGGTGAAGTCGGGCGCAGGCGCGATGCCGACCAGCGCCTGGACTTGTTCGGGGCGTGCCTTGGCGGCGAGCAGCATCAACCAGCCGCCCATCGACGATCCGACCAATATGGCGGGTCCCTTCACCACATCGTCGAGCATCGCGACCACGTCGTCCCGCCAGTCGACCAGCGCCTGATCCTCGAACGCGCCCTCCGACTCGCCGCAGCCGCCATAGTCGAAGCGCAGGAAGGCCCGGCCGTTCGCCTGGGCCCATGCCTCCAGCGCCAGCGCCTTCGACCCCTGCATGTCCGAGGCATAGCCGGGCAGGAACACGATCGCGGGGCCGGTCCCCGGCGTCCAGTGATGGGCGAGCTTGGGGCGGGGTGTGGGCGTGTCGGTCATGCCACCGGATTTAAGATGCGAGGGAGGGATTGCAAAGCGGACGCTTCGATCTCCCTCATCAGTCCTAACCTCCGTTCAGCCTGAGCGAAGTCGAAGGCCACTCCATGGCATTGCCAAGCAACCCCGTGGAGAGAGGGCATCCCTTGGCCTTCGACTGCGCTCAGGCCGAACGGATGTGGAGGAGTGCGCCGCGCGGCGAGGACTGCCAGTCCCTCGCAAGCGATCCCGAAAGTCTTCGGTCCTACGGCAGCCAGATTCACCGTGTCACACGCGACGCCTGACGGAATTAGGCTTGGCTGGTGCCAACGGCAAGCGGCTTGAACCCACCCCATTCCTCCCCAAGCTCGCTTGGGGAGAGGGACCGCTCGCGTCAGCGAGGGGTGAAGGGGCACCCCCCTCAGATCACATATTCGACACTCTTCATCTGCGCCTGCGCGGCCTGTTTCTTGCGCCGCTTGGCCACCATCTCGGCATGGAGCCGGGCAACCGTGTCGCTGCCCGTCGTGGTGCACAGTCCCGGCACCACCGCATGGACGATCGCGCCCAGCCCGCCCAGGATCATGATCCCCCCGAACCGTGCTGCGACACCGAAATGCTCGACATAGCTTTCGCCGACGCTTTCGGGATGTTCGGTAAACAGGCGACGGAACATGACGGGCGTTCTCCTATGGCCGTTGGCGTCGATCCTATCATGGCGATGGGAATGGGCCAAATCAGCCTTTGGACGGGCTGACGAAGATGTCCTCGATCGCGCAACCGAACAGCTCGGCGATCTTGAAGGCGAGGGGGAGCGAGGGATCGTAGCGCCCCGTTTCGATCGCGTTGACGCTCTGGCGGCTGACCTCCAGCCGCTCGGCCAGGTCCTGCTGGCTCCAGCTGCGTTCGGCGCGCAGGGTGCGGAGGTGGTTGTTCACGTGCGCGCCCGCCATTCCGTCAATGCGTTGACACAGCCGCCCAGCCCGAAGCCACCAAACCAAAGGACGGTCGTCCAGTAACCTTGGGTGTGCTCCACAAGACCGAAGCCCTCCAGAAACCCCCATGCCGTCGAAACGGACAGGGCAAAGCCGGTTGCGATGAGCGACTGTCGCACGAGAAGCATCCGGACATATTCGTCGCGCATCTCCACCAGCAACCGGCCGATCACGACGAAGACGCCCATGATCGGCAGCGCGGGCAGGATGGCGACCAGATAGGCCAGCGGGCCTGAGGGAGGCGCATGACGGAACCACATATTCGCGCCGATCAGAGCGACGGCATAGAGCGTCATCGTCACCAGCAGGCGGCGGGTATATCGCTTCATTTCAGGTTGCAGGCGCATCACGAACCTCCCTCGTATGTGAAGGAGGCTTTACATGGAAAGTTTGCTTTACGTCAAGCGTCCTTTACGTCGCTGCCAGCTGCTCCACCATGTCCTGCGCCAGCAGGCTGAGCGTGTCGTCACGCGCGCCCATCACCACGATACGGTCGCCTTCCTGCGCTTCGGCCACCAGCGCCGCCGCCGCCTCGGCACGGTCGGCGATGTGACGGGCATCCAGCCCATGCGCGCGCAGGTCGGCGACGATGTCGGCGCTGGTCACCTCGCGTGCGACGGTGCCGCCGAAATAGGCCGGATCGGGAATCGCCAGCACGTCGTCGGGCTTCATCCGCGCGGCGATGCTGTCGACCAATTCGGTCCGCATGACCTTGAGCGGGCCATAACCGTGCGGTTGGAACAGGATCAGCAACCGACCGGCAAAGGCGTGGAGCGTGTCGAGCGTCGCGGCGATCTTGTCGGGGTTGTGGCCGAAATCGTCGATGACGGTGACGCCCTTCGCCTCGCCGACCTTCTCGAACCGGCGTTTCAGGCCGGTGAAGCGCTCGACCGCGCGGATCGCATCGATCAGCGGCACCCCCGCCGCCACGCTCGCCCCAATGGCGGCCAGCGCGTTGGAGACATTGTGGCGGCCCGGCACCGATAGCCGGACATGATAGCCCGCCCCCCCGGTGATCAGGTCGAATTGAATCGCGAAGGGTTCGGGCTTCAACGCCTCGGCGACCAGATCGGCTGCCCCCTCCACCGCAAAGGTGGTGAGGTTGGGGATGTCGGCCAGCAAGGCCGCCGTCTCGGCATCGCCCGCATTCGCCACGACATGGCGCGCGCGCGCCGCGAATCCGCCGAACAGGTCGCGCAATTCCTCCAGCGACTTATGGTCCAGGCTGACATTGTTCAGCACCGCGATGGCTGGATTATAGAGTGCGATCGAGCCGTCGCTTTCGTCCACCTCGCTGACGAACGCCTCGCCGCCGCCGACCAGCGCGCTGGCAAAGGGGCTGTCGGGCGAGACGAAATCCTTCATCACCGCGCCGTTCATCGCGGTCGGATCGCGCCCCGTTTCGTGTAGGATGAAGGCGATCATGCCGGTGACGGTCGACTTGCCGCTGGTCCCCGCGACGCCGATGGGCAGCGCGCTCTCGTTGAACAGGCTTGCGAGCATCTGCGCGCGGGTGGCGCGGGCGCAGCCCAGCCGATTGGCGGCAACGATGTCGGGCACCGTCTCCTCGACGGCGGCCGAGGCGATGACGAGCTGGTCGGCCGAGGTCACGCCCGATCCGTCCTGTGGGAACAGCGCGATCCCGGCGGCGCGCAGCGCGTCGAACTTGGCGGCGACGCGCCCCTGATCCAGTCCCCGGTCGGAGCCCGCCACCGTCCAGCCGCGCGCGCGCAGGATCATCGCCAGCGGCATCATGCCCGATCCGCCGATACCCACCAGAAAACAGGAATTGCCGTTGGTCATGGCGCCACGCTATCGGCGGTAATGCGGCACAGGGCAATGCCCCGCCGGATCGGCAGCCAAGGGGGTACGCCAGAATGAAGATCGGAATCCTCGCCCCCGCCAGCATCGGCAACCCCGCCGCCGAAGCCCCGGTCAGTGCCTTCGCCGCGATCGCCTATCCGGATGTCGACCTGATCTTCCACCCGCAATGCTATGAGCAGGACGGCCATTTCGCCGGGTCCGACGAACGCCGCGCCTCGGCCTTTCTGGAGTTCGCCAATGACCCCGGCATCGACGCGATCTGGTTCTTGCGCGGCGGCTATGGATCGAACCGCATCCTGTCGCGGGTCATGCCGAATCTGAACGCGGCGGCGGGGCACAAGACCTATATCGGCTATTCCGACCTCGGCTTCGTACTGGCGGCGCTTTACGCGCGGCGGATCGGACGGCCGGTCCATGGTCCGATGGCAAGCGATATTCGCCGCCAGCATGGCGACGCGACGGTGGCGCGCTCGCTCGGCTGGCTGGTGAGCGGCGACCGGCAGGGGCTGGAGCCGGGCCTCGACGGCCGCCCGGCGGCGGCGTTCAACCTGTCGATCCTCCATGCGCTGATCGGCACGCCCTGGCTGCCCGACCTGACCGACCATGTTCTGATGATCGAGGAAGTGTCGGAGCATCTCTATGCCGTCGACCGGATGCTGTTCACCATGGCCAACGCCACCCAGCTGAAGGGCGTGGCGGGCGTCCGGCTGGGCGCGGTCAGCAACGTCCAGGCCAACGAGCCCGAATGGGGCGAGACGCTGGAGTTCATGATCCAGCGCTGGTGCACCGAGATGGGCGTGCCCTATCTGGGGCGGGCGCGGATCGGTCATACGCAGGACAATCATCTGGTGCCGTTCGGGATCGCGTGAGGGAAGGCGATAAAGGCATGGCGCTTGGCCCATGCATCGCACGGACCGCGATGGCGCAGACAAACCCGCCCTCGTGAATCCCGGTCTCCGCCACCGCACCGCCGGTTCGTATCGACCTGTCACCTGTGCCCATCGGCGGCAAGGTCACGGCAATGGCGGCCTGCCCAATCGATCAATAGGGACCGGCTGCGCCGCGCGATATTGGCGAAGACAATGATGTGGTTCGCCCCGTTATTTTGGGCTTCGCCCCTGTGGCTGATAATGATATGGGTCAGGATTGTTGAAGTTCGTACCGCTTCGCTCCATTAAACAGATCATGATCTGCCACTTATGCAGAATATAATTGTTGCGCGGATTTCCGAAACTTGAGGGTCCGCCGCTTCGTCTTTGCGCTGCGGGGGCAGTAGGAGAGACAAGATGGCCAATAGCAATGGCGGCGGCGGCCGCGAGAACAATCCGGGCAACTTCGCCAACGACCGCGAAAAGGCATCCGAAGCAGGACGCAAGGGTGGTCAGGAAAGCGGCGGCAATTTCAAGAACGACCCCGAACGCGCGGCCGAGGCCGGGGCAAAGGGCGGACAGGCCAGTCACGGCGGCGGCCAGCAAGGTTGACGCCCAGGTCCTGAACCTTGCGGCGGCGGTGGATACGGACCACCGCCGCCCTTTTTCCGGGCAAGCGCCTTGCACCGGAAAAATCCGGTGAAGCAAGGCGTTAACCAATTCCAACTAGCCGGGGGGCATGGAAATGCGCAAAATTTGCAGTGGATGCCGCGACGGTGTCGATTTCGAGATTCCGTTCACGATGGCATTCCAGCCGATCGTCGACACCATGACCGGTCGTCCCTTTGCCTATGAGGCGCTGATCCGGGGCCTGGGGGGCGAGGGCGCGTATAGCGTGCTGTCGCAGGTGAACGAGGCGAACCGCTATTCCTTCGACCAGGCGTGCCGGGTGAAGGCGATCGAAACAGCGATGGCGGCGGGAATCATGGACGGCGATGCGCGGCTGTCGATCAACTTCCTGCCCAATGCCGTCTATTCGCCAATGGCCTGTATCCAGCTGACCCTGCGCACCGCCCGGGCGCAGGGGCTGCCCGTCGATCGGCTGATCTTCGAGTTCACCGAGAACGAGGAGATGGGATCGCCCGAACATGTCGCGAGCATCATCGATTCCTACAAGCAGATCGGCTTTTCGGTCGCGATCGACGATTTCGGCGCGGGCCATTCGGGGCTCGACCGGTTCATGCGCTTCGCCCCCGACGAGGTGAAGCTGGACATGGAACTGGTCCGCGACATCGACACCGATCCCCGCCGCCGCGCCATCGTGCGCGGGGTGGTCGGCATGTGCGCCGAACTCGACACGCTGCTGATCGCCGAGGGGATCGAGACGGCGGCCGAGGCCGCGACGCTGCGCGATCTTGGCGTGCGCTATCACCAGGGTTACTGGTATGCCCGGCCCGCGCTGGAGGTACTGCCGGAGATCCGGGCGCAGGGCTGAGCGCCACCCCATATACCTGCCCATATACCTAATCGGGATTCTTCCCTATAGAGCCCCTCGCGCCGGGTTCCGCTGGCGCATCACCAGCCCTAATCGAAGAGAGTATCCATGTCCGCGATGTTCCGTATCACGCTGCCCGACGGTTCCGTCCGTGAGGTCGCGCCCGGAACTACTCCCGCGGACATCGCCGCCGCGATCGGTCCGGGCCTGGCCAAGGCGGCGATCGCCGCGCGCGTCGATGGCGAACTGCGCGACATCATGCGCCCGTTCGAGGGCGACTCCGCGCTGGCGCTGGTGACCGCGAAGGACGAAGCCGACGCGCTCGAACTCGCCCGCCACGACTATGCGCATGTCCTCGCCGAGGCGGTGCAGGCGCTGTTCCCCGGCACGCAGATCACCTTCGGTCCCGCGACCGATGACGGCTTCTACTACGATTTCGCGCCCAAGGATCGCCCCTTCACCGAGGAGGACCTGCCCGCGATCGAGGCCGAGATGCGCAAGATCATCGCCAAGGACGAGCCGCTGATCCGCGAGGTCTGGACCCGCGAGCAGCTGATCGAGCGCTGGACGGCGCAGGGCGAGAGCTTCAAGGCCGAATGGGCCGCCGAGCTGCCCGATGACGAGGAACTGACCGTCTACCGTGCGGGCAAGGGCGAGGATGCCTGGCTCGATATGTGCCGCGGGCCGCACCTCGCCTCGACCGGCAAGCTCGACCCCAATGCCTTCAAGCTGACCCGCGTGTCGGGTGCCTATTGGCGCGGCGACCAGAAGAACGCGATGCTCAGCCGCATCTACGGCACCGGCTGGCTCAACAAGAAGCAGCTCGCCGAGCATCTGACCCGCCTGGAAGAAGCCGCCAAGCGCGACCATCGCAAGCTGGGCAACGAGATGGACCTGTTCCACCTCCAGCAGGAGGCGCATGGCTCGGTCTTCTGGCACCCCAAGGGCTATCGCATCTGGCGCGAGCTGGAGGCCTATATGCGCCGCGCGATCGACGCGGGCGGCTATCGCGAGGTGAAGACCCCGCAGGTCATGGACGCGCGCCAGTGGGAGCAGTCGGGCCATTGGGGCAAGTATCGCGAGAACATGTTCGTGATCCCCGACGAGGTGCCGAACGTCGAGGACGAAGGCCCGCTGGTGTCGGACGATGCGCAGTGGATGGCGCTGAAGCCGATGAACTGCCCGGCGCACGTCCTGATCTTCCGCCAGGGGATCAAGTCCTATCGCGATCTGCCGCTGCGCTTCTATGAGAATGGCTGCTGCCACCGCAACGAGCCGCATGGCGCGCTGCACGGTCTGATGCGCGTGCGCCAGTTCACCCAGGACGACGCGCACATCTTCTGCCGCGAGGACCAGATCGTCGAGGAGGTTCGCGCCTTTTGCGAACTGGCGGACCGGATCTACAAGGATTTCGGCTTCACCTATTCGATCAAGCTGGCGCTGCGTCCCGAAAAGCGCTTCGGCACCGAAGAGATGTGGGACATGGCCGAGACCGAGCTGCGCGACGCGGTCGTGCGCGCGGGGCTCGCGACCGAGCAATATGGCTGGGAAGAGCTGCCGGGCGAGGGCGCCTTTTATGCGCCCAAGCTGGAGTGGCATCTGACCGACGCGATCGGCCGCACCTGGCAGGTCGGCACCATCCAGTCGGACCGGGTTCTGCCCGAGCGACTTGATGCGTCCTATATCGGCGAGGATGGCGAGCGGCATCGCCCGATCATGCTCCACCGCGCGATCTTCGGCTCGTACGAGCGGTTCATCGGCATCCTGATCGAACATTATGCGGGCCGCTTCCCCGTCTGGCTGGCGCCGGTGCAGGCGGTGGTCGCGACCATCGTGTCGGACGCCGATGGCTATGCGGAGGACGCGGCGGCCAAGCTGGCGGCGGCGGGCATCCGCGTCGAGACGGATCTGCGCAACGAGAAGATCAACTACAAGGTGCGCGAGCACTCGGTCGCCAAGGTCCCCGTGCTGCTGGTCGTCGGCAAGCGCGAGGCCGAGGAAGGCAAGGTCGCCGTCCGTCGTCTGGGCAGCCAGGCGCAGGAGATCATGACGCTGGACGAAGCCATCGCCATGCTGCGCGAAGAGGCGACCCCGCCCGATCTGCGCGGCTGAATCCGCGCGAAGTAACGACAAGGGCGGGACGTTTGTCTCGCCCTTTCAAATTCGGGCCCGATCGCTTATATTGAAATCGTAATTGCCACAGGAGAAATACCCATACGTCCTCCCATGATGCGCCGTCCGATGCAGGCGCCGCCGATGAACGGTCCTCGGTTCAACGAGTGGATTCAAAGCCCCAAGGTTCGCGTGATCGACCATGAGGGCGAGAATCTCGGCGTGATGTACACGCGCGAGGCGATGGCCCAGGCCCAGGAGCTCGGCCTCGACCTGGTCGAAGTGTCGCCGAACGCTGACCCGCCCGTTGCCAAGTTCCTCGACGTCGGCAAATATAAGTACGAGGCGCAGAAGAAGGCGAACCTCGCCCGCAAGTCGCAGAAGACGCAGGAGATCAAGGAGATCAAGATGCGTCCGAACATCGACGACCATGATTACGACACCAAGATGAAGAAGGTGGTCGAATTCATCGGCGAGGGTGACAAGGTGAAGGTCACCATGCGCTTCCGCGGTCGCGAGCTGAGCCACGGCCAGCTGGGCATGAACGTGCTCCAGCGCGTCGCCGAGCAGGTGGCCGAGGTCGCCAAGGTCGAAGCCTATCCGCGCATGGAAGGCCGCCAGATGCTGATGGTGCTGGCCCCGAAGTGATGCGCGGCGACTCGGGGGCTTCCCAGGTCGCGCGATGCTTTTGAAAACCCCCGGTGGCCCGACGGGCTGCCGGGGGTTTTTGTTTTGGGCGTGCGTGGAGAATGTCGAATCTGGACCTCCGCTCAGCCTGAGCGACGAAGGTTCGAGCCTGACGACAATGCCTTGAATCAACGTGAGCCCCTCCCCTTTAGGGGAGGGGTTGGGGTGGGGCCGTTCCCCGAACGTCGCGCTTGCGGAAGCGCCCCACCCCCGACCCCTCCCCTGAAGGGGAGGGGGCATTTCATGTAATTTATGCCTGAAAACTTCGCGCTTCAGGAAATGGCATCAACAGTCTCGATCTAGAGCGGATCGACATTCAGCCATGCCCTTCTCCCCTCGCCCCTCGCCCCTCATAGAGGGGAGAGGGTTGCGCAGACTTGGCCTTTGCGAAGCAAGGCTTAGTCGGAGCTGGGTGAGGGGTGCTGCGCTCGCATCCGCGAGCGCGCGAGCCGAAGGCTCGCTCAACCCCTACCCAAGCTGCGCTAGCCAGCAGGGTTAGCGGAAGAGCCTGGACGGTTGGTCGGTTCCAGCGCGGGGCGTGCACTTCGACTACGCTCAGTGCGAACGGTGCGGGGGCCGTGTGACAGGCCTCAATGACAAGGGGAGGGCCTCACCCGGCAATCGGCAGCGACGTGGTCGATTTGATCTCCGACAATGCCACCGTCGAGTTGATTTCCTGCACCCCGGGCAGGTTCGACAGTTTTTCAAAGAACAGCCGCTCATAGGATTCGATATCCGCCGCCACGATGCGCAGCATGAAGTCGACCGAGCCCATCAACACATGGCATTCCATCACCTCCGGCACCTCGCGGATGGCGGCGGTGAACTCGTCGAGATTGGCGCGGCCATGGGCGTTGAGCTTCACCTGCGCAAAGATCTGCGCCTTCAGCCCCACCTTGGCGCGATCGACCAGTGCGACCCGGCGCTTGATGATCCCGTCACGCTCCAATCGGTCGATCCGCCGCCAGCAAGGCGACGCCGACAGGCCGACGGCTTCGGCGATGGCGGCCGTTGACAGGCTGGCATCCTCTTGCAGCAGAGCAAGGATGCGTCGTTCCCAGATGTCGAGATAGTGAGACATTTCATCCTCTAATTGGATATTATGGGGTCATATTAACCGATAAATCGACATTCGCCTAACCAATCGGATCAGTTTCGCCTCTCGCGCTGGGCTATCTCCATGTCAGAGAAAGTTCAGGGATACGAACGATGCTGCACCCAGCCCAAGACCGCCAGAGCCTGCCGCCCGAAGAGGTGGTGACGTTCCACGACAAGGACAGCGGCGCGAGCGGCGTCATCGTGCTTCACTCGACCACGCTCGGCCCGGCGGCGGGCGGGTGCCGGTTGTGGCATTATGCCGACGATCGCAGCGCGACGGTCGATGCGCTGCGGCTGGCCGAGGGCATGGCGTTGAAGAATGCGCTGGCCGATCTGCCCTTTGGCGGCGGCAAGGCGGTCATCCGCCTGCCCCAGGGACCGTTCGACCGCGCCGCGATGTTCCGCGCCTTCGGGCGTCAGGTCGCCGAACTGAAGGGTCGCTATGTTACCGCCGAAGATGTCGGGACCAGCGTGGCGGATATGGCAGAGGTCGCCACGCGCACCCGCCATGTCGCCGGGCTTCCGGTTTCCGGGCAGAAGCCCGGTGGCGATCCCTCACCCTGGACGGCGCTGGGTGTGGTTCAGGCCATGCGTGTGGCGGTGCGCCAGCGGCTGGGCGCGGAGCTGTCCGACGTGACGGTCGGCGTTCAGGGGCTGGGCCATGTCGGCTATGCGCTGTGCGAACTGCTCCACGAACAGGGGGCCAAGCTGATCGTGGCGGAACCGCGCAGCGAGGTGGCGGCGCGCGCGGCCGACCGGTTCGGCGCGATGGTCATGAGCAGCCGGGCGCTGCTGTCGGCGCGCGTCGACGTGCTCGCGCCCTGCGCATTGGGCGCGGTGCTGGACGCTGATACGATCGCCCAACTGCGCGCGAGCGTGGTGTGCGGGGCGGCCAACAACCAGCTGGCGAGCGAGGACATGGCCGAACGGCTGGCCGCGCGTGACATCCTCTATGCTCCGGACTTCCTGGCGAATGCGGGCGGGATCATCAATGTGGCGGGCGAATATCTGGGCTGGCGCACGACCGAGGTGCGGCGGCGGGTCCTGGCCGTCGGGCGGAAGATGGGAGCGGTGCTGGCGCTTGCCGAGCAGAACAGCATCACGCCGGACGAGGCCGCGCGTGCGATAGCGCTGGAACGGATCGCGCAGGTGCCGCGTGTGCAGGCCGTGGCGGCCTGAGGGACGATGGGGCTTATCCGTTGCAGTCTGATGGGTGGCAGGTCCGGCATCGGCCCAGCCGCCGGAGTCTGGCGTGTGCTTCGACTTGGCTCAGCGTGAACGGAGGTTGGGAATGGTGGCGGGGCGAGGGGGCAGGTCTGCCCTGACCATTATCGGTCTATTTTCTCATCCCCGTTCGGCCTGAGCGAAGTCGAAGGCCAAGGACCGACATCGCCAAGACATCCGGATCGCGCTTCAGCCTCGTCCAAGGCGAAAGGCTGGCGTTTTGCAGCGTGCCACCCCGGCGAAGGCCAGGGTTCAGCTGCGGTCCGATCGAAGTCCCCGCCCGCGCTTTCCCACCTCGATCCCGGCCTTCGCGGAAATTGTGCGAACGAGCGGGCAAGGGTTACTCCGCCACGAGAAAATCACGGATTCCGCGGTTCCTCGTCACGCCTGCGCTGGGCGTTGATCGCGCGGTTCTCTCGCGCGCGCTGGACGAAGCAGCCGGTCGCGCCGCCTGCGCCGACCGCCGAGCAGCTGCCGATGCTGTTGACGCCCGCACCCTCGTTCAGCGTGCCCGTCGCCCGCGCCGCCCAGCTCTCATTCTCGGGCGTGACCTGCAGGTCGCGCAGTTCCTTGGGCACGCGGAACTGTTCCTCCGCGCCACGCCGGACGCAGACCACGATCTCGTTGCCCTGATTGTCCGTCGGGCAGCGTTCGTTGCCGAACAGGGTCAGCACGCCGTTGACCGGCGCATTGCGGGATACCTCGCCGGGGGCCTCGATCTTCTTGGGCGGAAGCGCGCCGGGGGCGGCGACCTGCTGCGCCGTCGCGGGGGCAGCGCCGATGCCTGCGATCGTCATCATGGCCAACATGCCGGCGGCCCGGGACCGGTTCGTCATCCTCTCTCTCCCGCAATATCGTTCAGAGGCGCTTGGCCGCCGCGATCGCGACCTTACACCCCGCCCGGATCAGTCCGTACATCACCGGATAGGCGATCGCCTCTTCCGCGCCCGCGCCCAGTGCATGGTCGCGATGCTCCAGTTCCTCGGCCTGGAAATCGGCGATGGCCTCCGACAATTCGAGGTCGCTATCGCCCAGCTGGTCGCGCTGTTCCTGGTAATGCTTGTCGATTTCGGTCTCGACCGCCGCGGTGCAGGCCATGGCCGCCTTGGGCCCGATCGCCGCGGTGATCGCGCCCAGCGCGAAACCGGCCTTGTCCCAGAAGGGCTGAAACAGGGTCGGGCGCACCCGGCGCTCGGCGATCATCCGGTCGAAAAAGGCGCGGTGGCGCTCTTCCTGCTCGGCCATGTGGTGGATCGCGCGTGCAAAGGGATGCCGGTCGCCCAGCACCGCCAGCTGCCCGGCATAGATGCGGGTCGCGCCATATTCCCCGGCCTGGTCCACCCGGACCATCGCCTTCGTCGATTCGCGCCGGTCGCCCGGCATCCAGCGAAGCTGGCTCATCGCGCCTTCCTCATCAACAGCAGGATCGCCACCGCACCGCCCAGCGAGAAGATCGCGTTGAACCCGGCGAGCGAAATCCCGCCCAAGGTCCATTGCGCCACATCGCAACGGATGACCGGCGCCTTCAAAATCGCGTTCAGCCGGTCGGCGGCGCTCCCGCCCGTGAAATCCACCGTCGAGGTGCAAGCGGTAAAGCCCTGCCACCAGCCATATTCGACCCCGGCATGGGCGACACCGATCGCCCCCGACACCGCGATCAACAACGCGGCGAGCACGACAAGCGATCCCCGGATGCTGCGCTGGGGCACGAAGAAGGCGAGGAAGGCGGGCACCAGCGCGGCATAATGCGGCCAGCGTTGCCAATGGCACATCTCGCACGGGTACAGCCCGCCGATCAGCTGGCTGCCCCAGGCTCCCGCCAGCAGCGCGGCGGGCAGGGCGAAGGCGATGATGTTCGCCAGTCTCTCGTTGCGGGTGCGGGCGACGGCCATGATCACTTCACCGGCGGCTTGGTGGCGGCGGCGACCTGGGTCGGGCCGCCCAGACGCGCGACGGTCTTCAGCGCATAATAGAGCTGGAAGTCCTCGATCCCCTGTTTCTTCAGTACCTCGGGCGTGGCGGCGAAGCGCGGATCGGCCTTGGTATCTTCTTCCAAGATCGAATTGTCCGCCTTCACCTCGTTGATCAGGTGGCGGCGCAGATCGGCCTCGCGGAAGACGGGGCGCGTCTTGTAATCGGGATCGGAAATCTGCGGCACCTTGATGTCGGGCTCGATCCCGCCCTCCTGCACCGAGCGGCCCGACGGGGTGTAGTAGCGCGCGGTCGTCAGGCGGAGCGCCGTCTCCGGCCCCAGCGGCAGCAGCGTCTGGACCGATCCCTTGCCGAAGCTGCGCTCACCCATCACCAGCGCGCGGTGATGATCCTGCAGCGCGCCCGCGACGATCTCGGAGGCCGAGGCGGTGCCGGAGTTGGTCAGCACGATCACCGGCAGGCCATGCGCGTCGTCGCCGGGCTTGGCGTAATAACGCTCGATATCCGACTTTTCGCGGCCGCGCTGCGACACGATCTCGCCATGGTCGAGGAACGCGTCGCTGACCGCGATCGCCTGGGTCAGCAGGCCGCCGCCATTGTCGCGCAGATCGACCACATAGCCCAGCGGCCGATGCCCCAGCGCCTTGTCGATCGCCATGATCGCCGCGCGCGTGTCGGCGCCGGTGTTTTCGGAGAAGGTGTTGATGTTGATATAGCCGACATCGCCCTTCACCTCCCACTTCACCGGACGCTGGACGATGACTTCGCGGGTCAGGGTCAGCTCGATCGGCTTGTCGCGGCCGGGGCGCACGACGGTCAGCTTGATCTTGGTGCCGGGCTTGCCCCGCATCTGGCCGATCGCCTCGTCCAGCGACTGGCCATAGATCAGCTTGCCGTCGATATGGGTGATGTAATCGCCCGACTTCACGCCCGCGCGGCCCGCCGGGGTATCCTCCTGCGGCGCGATGACCTTGATCGCGCCATCCTCCATCGAGACGGTCAGGCCCAGCCCGCCATAATTGCCCTCGGTCTGGATCTTGAGGTTGTCGAAGTCGAGCGCGTCGACATAGCTGCTATGCGGATCGAGCGCCGCCAGCATCCCCTGGATCGCACCCTTGATCAGCGTGTCGTCGTCGACCTTGTCGACATAATCGGCCTTGATCCGGTTGTAGACGTCGAGGAACCGGTCGAACTGGCGGACGGTCGAACTGTCCACCGCCGCCATCGCGGAGGTCGTGATCGGCACCATGGCCAGCGCGCCGACAAGGGCAGTAGCAGTCAGAAGCGGACGGTTCGGCAGCGGAAGTCTGAAAAGCGGGCGGGGCATCGAGGGTCCTGGACCAGATAAGCAGACCGCCTGTGTAGCGGGAAGCCGGACGCAATCAAAGCGCAACCGTGCTGAACGGGGGGTGAGCGCGACTGATCCTTTGCAGGGGCAGCGCGCTTGCCAACTGGCCTGCTCCTGAGCGACAAAGCCCCATGCTGATCGCCCTTCTGTTCGCTGCCGCCGCGCCCGACTGCACCTATGATCGCGCTGCCATGATGGCCTTGCCTCAACAGGCGTTCGATCAGGAGCTCGGCGGTTGGCGAAGCCTGTCTATGCGTGGTTGCGAGGCGGAGGCGGCGGATCTCATTCGAGACTGGCGCGAGAAGAACAAGCCCGAACGCCATGCGAGCATTCTTTACTGGCACGAGGGCCAGCTACGCGCCAATCTGGGCCAACGCGCCGCGGCGATCACCCTGTTCGAACGGTCGCGCAAGAGCGTTGAAGACGACCATGGCATGGGTTGGAACCTCTATGTCGACAGCAGCATCGCATTTCTTCAGCGTAATCGCCCGGCGTTTGACAAATGGCATGCTGCACTGGCGGCATTACCCAAGCCGGAAGGTTTCGATCCGCGCGGCCCCGATGGAAAGCCGATTGCCATCGCCTGGCCGATGAACTTGAACGTACTCGACGGCTTTGCCCGGTGCTGGGACAAGTCCTACAAAGAGGCCTATGGTATGTGTGCGGTGCCGAACCGGATCATCAAGACGGGCGGTTGATCCGTTCCCTTCGTTCGCCTCATCCCAATATCGCGGCAATATCCATCGGGCGCCCGTCGCGGCGCAATTCGACCGTCACGCGCGGCTCGACACCGCCTCGTCCTCGTCCCGCACGGCCTAGGACCGCCCCCGCCGCGACATGGTCGCCGGGTTTGACCGCGATGCCGCCCAGGCCGGTTACCAGGCTGGTCCAGCCGGTGCCGTGATTCAGGATGACGATCCCGCCATAGCCCCGGAACGCGCCCGCATAGCGGACCTCGCCGCCTGCGGGGGCGAGGACCGGCGCATAAGGGACGGTCGACAAAGTGATGCCGCGCGCCCGCACGCCCGAATCGGAAATTTCACCGAAGCCGCCGGTGACCCGTCCTTTCACCGGCAGGCGATAGGTGTCCGGGGGGATCACCGGGCCCATGATGCCTGCCCCGAGCGGGCGCGAGACGGGGCCGGGGAGCGCGAGCAATTCGCCCGCCATGGCCTGGGCCTCGCCGCGTTCGGCCATGCGGTCGACGATGTCGCGCGCCGCTTCGCCCAGCGCCAGCGCGCGGTTGGATTCGTCGATCGCCACCTGCCCCAGCGCCTCGGCCCGACCGCGATGGTTCGCCTCCAGCTTGGCGAGCGCCTGGCGTTCGCTTTCCAGCTTGGTGGTGGTCGCCGCCAGCGCGCGTGCCGCGACCGTCACCTGCGCACGGACGCGGCGGGTGGCGGCCAATTCGGCGCGGACGGTCGCGGAACGCTGGGCGATGACGGGGGCGATGGTCGCGAAGACCGCGCGGACATGCGCCAGATCGGCGACCGAGCCGGGCTGCGCCACAGCCGCCACCGGCGGGCGCGCGGCCATGCTCTGCATCGCGGCCAACAGATGGGCGAGCGGCGCCTGCGCCTTGGCCAGCTTCGCCTGTTGCTGCTCCAGCAACCCGGCCACCAGATCGACCCGTGCCCGCGCCGCCGTCACCTCGGCCTCGGCCGCCGCGACCCGGGCGGCCATCGCGCGCTCTTTCGCCTGGGCGATGGCGGCGGCGTTGCGTTCGGCTCCGGCCTGTTGCTCCAGCGCCTGGGCACGCGCCTTTGCCGCCGCCGCACCCGCTCGCGCATCGGCCAGCCGTCGCTGGTCGGCGGCGATGTCGGTCGCGCCGAGCAGCGCCAGGGCCGCCAGCGCCAGCACGCCATGCCGCCGCCTCACGCGTTCAGCCTTCGCGGTGATAGGGGTGATTGGCGAGGATGCTGGTCGCACGGAACAGCTGTTCGGCCAGCATCGCGCGCGCCATCATGTGCGGCCAGGTCGCCCGGCCATAGGAGATGAGCAGGTCGGCGCGCGCCCGGTCGGCATTTTCGAACCCGTCCGCCGCGCCGATCATGAAGCGGCACTCGCGCACGCCATCGTCACGCCAGCGCTCCAGCCGACGCGCGAAATCCATCGAGGACAAGTTCTCGCCCTTCTCGTCCATCAGGACCAGACGCGCCTGTCCCTCCAGCGGCGGGACCTTGCCGCCGGTGTCGGGGAGTTCGGTGACCTTGGTCGGCCAGCCGATCCGCTTGATATAGCGGTCGACCAGCTCGGCCTCGGGCGAACGGCCGATCCGCCCGCGCGCGACGATATGCAGCAGCACGGGCGGACCTTGGCGTGAATCAGGGGTTACGGTCGGCCGGGCTGGCCGGGGGAGTCGGCGCGTCGCCGAACGCCCACATGCGCTCCAGATTGTAGAAGCTGCGGACCTCGGGCCGGAACAGGTGGACGATGACGTCGTTCGCGTCGATCAGCACCCAGTCGGCGGTCGGCAGACCCTCGATCCGGACCGAGCGGCCGAACTCGGCCTTGATCTTCTCGGCGAGTTTCATCGCCATCGAGGCGACCTGCCGGGTCGAGCGACCGCTGGCGATCACCATGAAATCGGCAATCGACGATTTGCCCGCGAGCGGGATCGAGATCGTCTCCACCGCCTGGTCGTCATCCAGCGACGCGAGGATCAGGCGATGCAGCGCCTCCACCTCGGCGGGATCGGACGGACGCGGCGATTGCGGGGAAGTGGCCAAGTGAGCTCCTGTTCAGGGGACGTTCCGGCCCATATGCCGAAACCAGTCCGGATCGCGGGCCCGAAGGCCCGTGGCGGAAGTCGGGTCGGGGCGGAAGCGCAACAGCACGAAGGCCGGCAAACTCCACATCGTCCAGTTCTTCGCCTGGCCCGGACGCCTCTGGAAACGCCTGAACCAGCCCAGCGCGGGTGTCGCGTGGGCGGCGGCATTGTACCCCGGACGGCCGATAACCGCAATCGGGATCGCGCGGGCAATATCACGCCACCCGCGCCAGCGATGAAATTGCTCCAGATTGTCCTCGCCCATCAGCCAGATAAACGTGTGGCCGGGGTAGCGGCGCTGGACTTTCCGCACCGTGTCGAGCGTGTAGCGGGTGTGCAGTTCCTGTTCGATCGCGCTGGCCCGGATCGGCGCGCGGCGCGCCATTTTCCGGGCCGAGGCGAACCGCGCGGCGAAGGGGGCCATGTCGCTGGCACCGTCCTTCAGCGGATTGCCCGGCGACACCAGCCACCACACTTCGTCGAGGTTCAGCGCGCGCATCGCGTCCAGTGTGATGCGGCGATGCCCCTTATGGGCGGGATTGAACGACCCGCCGAGCAGACCGATCCTCACCCTCTGATCTGCCCCGTACCGCGCCCGATCCACTTATAGGTGGTCAGCCCCTCCAGCGCGACGGGGCCGCGCGCGTGCAGCCGCCCGGTGGCGATGCCGATCTCTGCGCCCAGTCCGAACTCGCCGCCGTCCGCGAACTGGGTCGATGCGTTCCACAGCACGATGGCGCTGTCGACCTGGGCCAGGAAGCGCTCGGCAACAGCCGTGTCCTCGGCGACGATCGCATCGGTATGGTGCGATCCATGCGCGGCGATATGGGCCATCGCTCCCTCCAGGCCGTCGACCAGCGCGACGCTGGCGATGGCGTCGAGATATTCGGTATCCCAGTCCTCGGCCGTGGCGACGTCCAGTCCGGGCACGATCTCGCGGATGTCGGCATCCCCGCGCACCGTGCAGCCTGCGTCGACCAGCGCGGCGACCAGCTCGGCGGGGTGGCAATAGGCGCGGTCGATCAGCAGCGTCTCCATCGCCCCGCAGATGCCGGTGCGGCGCATCTTGGCATCGCGCACGATCCGCCGCGCCATGTCATGATCGGCCGAGCCGTCGACATAGACATGGTTGATCCCGTCGAGATGCGCGAGCACGGGCACCTTCGCCTCGGCCTGTACCCGCGCGACCAGGCTCTTGCCGCCGCGCGGGATCAGCAGATCGATCAGGCCGTCGGCGGCCAGCATTGCGCCCACGGCGGCGCGGTCGGTGGTCGGCACCAGCTGCACCGCATCCGCAGGTCCCCCCGCCGCCGTCCAGCCTCGGACGAAAGCGGCGTGCAGCGCGCGGTTGCTGTGCACCGCTTCCGACCCGCCGCGCAGGATCGCGGCATTGCCCGCCATGGCGCAGAGGGCCGCGGCGTCGACCGTGACGTTGGGGCGGCTTTCATAAACGATGCCGATCACCCCCACCGGCACGCGGACGCGCGACAGGTTCAGGCCGTTGGGCCGGGTGCGCTCGTCGATCCGCTCGCCCACGGGATCGGGAAGAGCGGCCACCGCCTCCACGCCCGCGACGATGCCCGCGATCCGCGCCTCGTCCAGCGTCAGCCGGTCCAGCATGGCAGGGGACAGCCCGTTCGCCGCGCCCGCCGCCACGTCGCGCGCATTGGCCTCCAGCACCGCCGGGGTCGCCTCGCGGATCGCGGCGGCGGCGGCGCGCAGGGCGTCGGCCTTCGCCTCGGTCGGCATCTGCGCCAGCGTGACGGCGGCGCTGCGGGCGCGTTGGCCCATATCGGCGATCAGGGCGGGAATGTCGTTTTGGTCGGCCATGCGGGGGCGGTATCATGCCGGGACGACACACCCAAGCATCGGAATCTTGCTCACCTGCAAGGTGCGGTGATCTGTGAGTGTTTAGATCGAGATGACGTTTCATAGAAACAACATGAGCCCCTCCCCTTCAGGGGAGGGGTTGGGGTGGGGCCTCGCCACACACTTCATGCTTGCGGAGACGCCCCACCCCCGGCCCCTCCCCTGAAGGGGAGGGGTGAGTCCATCTCATGCCATCTTGCCCTACGCCGCGATCTCCAGGGCTTCGCCCGCCGCCGCGCCGAGCAGCCTCTTCTCCAGCGTCTTCAACCGGCTGCTATTGGTGATCTGATCCCCGGTCAGGTCGGTCAGGTAGAAGACGTCGACCGCGCGTTCGCCATAGGTTGCGACATGGGCGGAGTGGATCGTCACCTTCGACTGGAACAGCGCATGGGCCAGCTGATTCAGCAGCGCGGGGCGGTCGCGGGCATGGACCTCGACCACCGTGAAGCGGTTGGACGCGCGGTTGTCGATCAGGACGTTGGGCGCGATGTGGAAGGCATCGGCGCGCGGCCGTGCATTGGGCTTGGCGACCAGCCGGTCGGCCAGCTTGCTGCGATTGGCCAGCGCATCCTCGATCGCGCGACGCAGGCGGGACAGCTGGCCGGGATCGTCGAACGGGCGACCCAGCGGGTCCTGCACCAGGAAATTGTCGATCGCCATGCCGTCGCGCGTGGTGTGGATGCGCGCATCGATGATGTTGCCGCCCGCGACATGGATCGCGCCCGCTATGCGATAGAACAGGCCTGGATGGTCGGCGGCATAGATGGACACCAAGGTCGCGCCGCGCTCGCCATAGACCTGTGCATCGATCGACAGCTGCGCATCGCCAGCCGCCGCCATCTGGCGGGCATTATGAGCCAGAACATCCTCGGGCTCGGCGATCCAATATGCTTCGGGCAGGCGACGGACCAGCGCGGCGAACTGCGCCTCCGGCCAGCCCAGTATCTCCGCCAGCCGCGCCTGCTTCGCGGCGATCCGCTCGGTCCGGCCACGCTGCTTGTGACCCAGGCGCAGCACCTCCTCGGCGGCGTCGTACAGGTCGGCGAGCAGCTGGCGCTTCCAGCCGTTCCATGTCCCCGGCCCGACCGCGCGAATGTCTACGATGGTCAGCAGGAGGAGCAGGCGGAGCCGTTCGGGGCTCTGGACCGTCTCGCAAAAGTCGAGGATCGTCTTGAAGTCCGACAGGTCGCGCTTGAACGCCGTGGCGGACATCAGCAGGTGCCAGCGGACCAGCCACGCCACCGTTTCGGTTTCGGCCTCGCTCAGGCCCAGGCGCGGGCAAAGCCGCTCGGCCACTTCCGCGCCCAGGATTGAATGGTCGCCGCCACGCCCCTTGGCGATGTCGTGGAGGAGGACCGCGACATAGAGGACGCGCCGCGACACGATCTGGTCGATGATCGCCGAGGCGACGGGATGTTCCTCGACCAGTTCCTGCCGTTCGATCTTCGCCAGCAGGCCCAGCGCGCGGATGGTGTGCTCGTCGACCGTATAATGGTGGTACATGTCGAACTGCATCTGTGCCACGACACGCCCGAAATCGGGCATGAAGCGGCCGAAGACACCCGCCTCGTTCATCCAGCGCAGCACCAGTTCGGGGTCGTGGCGGCTGGTCAGCACGTCGAGGAACAGGGCGTTGGCGCGCGGATCGTTACGGATATCGTCGGCCAGCTTGGCATCGCGCGACGCCGCACGCACCGCCAGCGGATGGACCTCCAGCTCGTAACGGTCGGCAAGCTGGAAGATCTCGATCAGCCGGACCGGGTCTTCCTGAAAAAAGCTGTCGCGCGGCAGGGCAAGCCGCCCGCGATCGAGCACGAAGCCGTTCAACCGGCGCGGGCGCCTGCGGATGGTGGGCAGGCCGAAACGATGGCCGCGCGCCGCGAACCGCTCGTCCAGATGCGCCAGGAACGCACCGGTCAGCGCGCCGACCGTCTTCACCTGCAGGAAATAGAGCTGCATGAACCGCTCGACCTTGGCCTTGCCGGGCCGGTCGGAGAAGCGCATCCGCTCGGCGATCTGGCGCTGCACGTCGAAGGTCAGCCGGTCTTCGGCACGGCCGGTGATGGTGTGGAGGTGACAGCGCACCGCCCACAGGAAATTGTCGGCGCGGTGGAACTGCCGATATTCCTCGCGGGTGAACAGGCCCCGGTCGATCAGGTCGGCCGCACGGTCGACGTCATAGACGTACTTGCCGATCCAGAAGAGTGCGTGCAGGTCGCGCAGGCCGCCCTTGCCTTCCTTGACATTCGGTTCGACGACGTAGCGGGTGTCGCCCATCTTGCGGTGGCGCAGGTCGCGCTCGGCCAGCTTGTCGGCGATGAACTGACGGTGCGAATCGGTCTGGATCTCGGCCTTGAAGCGGCGCGATGCCTCGTCATACAGCGCCTGGTCGCCGCACAGAAAACGCCCCTCCAGCAGGGCGGTGCGGACGGTGACATCGCCCTTCGCCTGGCGGATCATCTCGTCGATCGAGCGGCTGGAATGGCCGACCTTCAGCCCCAGGTCCCAGATCGAATAGAGCATCGATTCGATGACCTGTTCGGCATGCGGGGTCTGCTTGAAGGGGGTGAGGAAGCCGATATCGACGTCCGAATAGGGCGCCATCTCGCCCCGGCCATAGCCGCCGACCGCGATCAGGGTCAGCCGCTCGCCCGCCGTGGGGTTGCTCAAGGGGTAGAGCGTGTCGGTGGTGAACTCGAACAGCACCTTCAGCACCTGATCGGTCAGATAGGCCTGCGCCGCCGCCGCCTCCAACCCGCGCGAGGGATGGAGCGACAGCCGTCGCGCCACTTCCTGCCGCCCGGCATCGAGCGCGGCGCGCAGGACGGGGGTAACGAGCGTGCGGCCTTCCGGCCCCGTGATGCCCAGGGCGGCGATCTGTTCGGCGAGCGCCCGGCGATCGACGATGGCGCGGCGGTTGGGCAGGGATTCGAAACGGCTGTGCATCAGGCCTTCATAGGGGGTGGTGATGAACAAAAGGAGAGGGAGGCGATTCAATCCTCGCCAAGCCGCGCTTGTCCGCAACCGGCAGGGCGGGTAGCGCCGGAGCCCGTGAACCGGGGGATGATCCGATGACGCGGTGGCAGGGCTTGGGCGGCATTCGGGCGGGGCTGTTCCTGTTGGTCTGGTTCTCCTGCGCCTGGTTCGGATCATGGGAGTGGAATCCCAACAACGCGACCCGCCTGTTCGCCGCGATCCGCATGGTCGAGAACGGCAGCGCGACCATCGACCCGTTTGCGCCGCTGACCATCGACAAGGCGCAGTTCGGGGTGCATGCCTATCTCGACAAGGCGCCGGGCATGACGCTGATGGCGCTGCCCGCCGTGGCGCTGACCGATCTGGTCACGGGCGACCGGGCCGAGCATCATGTCCTGTCCACGGCCGATCCGGGGTTCGTCGACTATCTGAAGCTGCGCACCCGCGTCGCCGCCGCCACGGGATCTGCGATACTGACCGCGATCGCGGCCGTTCTGCTGTTCGACTTGGCGCTGGGCCTGAGCGGGCGCGCAGGGGCGGGGCTGTTCGCCGCGCTCGGCTATGCGCTGGGGACGCCGATCTGGGGCTATTCCACAACCCTGCTCGGCCATGCGAGCGTGGCGGCGCTGTTCGTCATCGCGCTGGTCGGGGTGGCGCGGGGCGGTGGACGCTGGCTGGCGGTGGCGGGGCTGGCGCTCGGCTGGGCGGTGGTGGTCGAGTATCAGGCGGTCCTGGCCGGGTCGGTCATCGGGCTCTGGGCGCTATGGCGGCACCGGGCGGACCCGAAGCCGCTGCTACCGTTGCTGGCGGCGGGCGTGGTCGGGCTGCTGCCGCTGTTCGCCTATAATATCTTCGCCTTCGGGACGCCGTTCCGCATCGGCTATTCGGGCGTGGTCGGGTTCGAGGGGATGAACCAGGGGTTGTTCGGGCTGACCTTTCCCCGGATCGCGGTGCTTCGCGAAATCCTGACCGGCCCGATGCGCGGGATCATCTGGGTCGCGCCGGTGCTTGTGCTGGCTCCGATCGGGCTGTGGAGGCTGGGCGAGGATCGGGCGACGCGCGGGCTGGCGCTGACCGCCGCCGGGGTCACGCTGGTCGCGCTGCTGGTCAATGCGGCCTATGTCTATTGGGATGGCGGCAACGCCACCGGCCCGCGTCATGCCATGCCGCTGGCGGGCGTGATGGCGCTGGGGCTGGCGCCGCTCTGGACGATGGCGCGGCGGCTCTGGATGCGCGGCTTGCTCGCGCTGGTGCTGACGGGATCGATGGCGATCAACCTGACCATCGCTTCGGCCGAGATCTTCGCGCCGCCGACCTTCCGCTGGGCCTGGTGGCAGGCGGTGATGCAGCAGCGCTTCCTGTTCGGCGACCTGCGCACCATCCCCTCCGAATGGTGGGGATGGACGAGCTGGCACGGCCTGTACCTCTGGGCGGCGGTGGCGATCCCGCTCGCTTTGTGGCTGGCTCAGTGTTGCGCGCGCTTCAGCCCGCGTACCCGGTGCCAGATGTAAAGGCCGATCAGCACGACCAGCACGATCCCGATCGCCAGGTCGGCGCGGTGGAAGAACGCCTTGACGCGCGGGTCCGAATCCCACTTCTCGCCCAGCTCGCGCCCGACGATGGCCAGCACCAGGCAGAAGGGCCAGCTGCCCAGAAAGGTGTAGAGGTGGAAGGGGACGAGCTTCATCCGCGCCACACCCGCCGGAAAGGCGATGAAGGTGCGGATCACCGGCAGCAATCGCCCGATCAGCACCGCGATCGAACCATAGCGCGCAAAGAAGCGGTCGGCAGCGTCCAGCTCGCCCGGCCCGATCAGCAGGTACTTGCCCCAGCGCTCGGCGACCGGCCGTCCGCCGCGCTTGCCGATCTCATAGGCGACGATCGAGCCCAGATTGCAGCCCAGCGCGCCTGCCGTCGCGGCGAGGTACAGGTTGAACTGCCCGGTCGACACCAGATAGCCCGCGAACGGCATGATGATCTCGGAGGGCAGCGGAATGCACGCGCTCTCGATCGCCATCAGCAGCATGATGCCCAGATAGCCACCGGTGGAAATGACCCAGATGGCGAAGCTCGCCAGCGCGGAAAGAATATGCTCGACCATGGGGGCAGCGACTTGCGCGATCGGGGGGCGGGGGTCAATCGGAACCGCATGAGGGGGCGGCCGGTTTGGGACGGCATGAAGACACTGACCCTGAACGACGGCCGTTCCATGCCCCAGCTGGGGCTGGGCACCTATCAGATCCCGGATTCGCAGGCGGCGCTGGTGGTGCGGCGTGGCCTCGACACCGGATACGGCCTGGTCGACACCGCCGCCATATACGGCAATGAGCGCGGCGTGGGCGACGGGCTTCGCGACGCCGACGCCTTCCTGACCACCAAGCTGTGGAATGACCGTCACCGCGATGCCGAAGCCGCTCTGGACGAGAGCCTCGCGCTGCTGGGTGTCGAGGCGGTCGACCTGTATCTGATCCACTGGCCGGTGCCCGCCGAGGACGCCTATGTCGAGGCATGGCAAAGCCTGATCGCGCTTCGCGAGGCGGACAAGGCGATTTCGATCGGCGTGTCGAACTTCCTGCCCGAGCATCTCGACCGGATCATCGACGCGACCGGCGTGGTGCCCGCCGTCAACCAGATCGAACTCCACCCCCGCTTCCAGCAGCGCGAGGCGCGGGCCTATCACGAAGCCAAAGGTATCGTGACCCAGAGCTGGAGCCCGTTGGGGCAGGGCGGTGAATTGCTGAAAACGCCCGAGATCGCGGCCATCGCGGAGAAACATGGCCGATCGACCGCACAGGTCGTGCTGGCCTGGCATCTGGCGCACGGGCTGTCAGTGATCCCCAAGGCGGCCGATGCGGCACATATGGCGGATAATTTCGCGGCGACCGAGCTCTCGCTGGACGAAGAGGATATGGCGGCGATCGATGCGCTGGATGATGCGGACGGGCGGATCGGCCCGGACCCGAGAGTGATGTAACGGGTCGCATCACGCCTCGCCGGCATGCAAACCCACGAATCCTGATTGACATCAAGATCGATATGAACATATTAGAATGTGTTCATATGTTGGTATATGCATGACACCGGATGAGGGCGCGTTACTGGCCGATGTGTTTCGCCTTTTGGGCGAGCCCAATCGGCTGCGGTTGGTGGTCGCGTGTCTGGATGGGCCGCGCACCGTCAGCGAGCTGACGCAGGAGGTCGGCGTGAGCCAGAGCCTGGTTTCGCAACATCTACGGCTGTTGCGCGCCGGGCGCTTGCTCAAGCAGAGTCGGCAGGGGCGCAACGTCCTTTACGAACTGCCCGACTGTCACATCCGCACCATGCTGACCAACATGATGGACCATGTGCTCGAACCCGATTCCCTAGACGAGGAGTAAGTCGAATGGCCGTCACCGTCGATCAAGTGAAGTGCGCCTGCGCCGATTGCGTCTGCATCGTCAGCGTCAACAATGCCATCGAAGCCGAAGGTCGCAGCTTCTGCAGCGACGCCTGTGCCCAGCATCATGAGGGCGGCACGGGTTGCGACCATGCCGGTTGCACCTGCCACGGCTGATCGTCTTCGAGGGCCGGGTGCTGATCGCGCCCGGCCCCCTGATGATCAACAATGAAGCGCTGGCCGCCGCTTCACGATAGCGCCGCCGCCGCCAGCTTCAAATCCTCTACGAACCGCGCATATTCGACCTCCTTCGCCGCCGGATCGGGCAGGCGGAGCAGATAACTCGGATGCACCGTGATGAAGGCCGTGCCGCCATCGGGCAGCGTCAGAGCCTTGCCTCGTTCACGCCCGATCGTCATGACCTTGCCGAACAGCGATCGCGCCGCCGTCGCGCCCAAGGCCACCGTCACTTTCGGCTGGATCAGCAGACGTTCCTGTTCGACCCACCAGCGGCACGCCTGGATTTCGCCGGCATTGGGTGAGCTGTGGATACGGCGCTTGCCGCGCGGCTCGAATTTGAAATGCTTGACCGCGTTGGTGACATAGGCCGTCGCCCGGTCGATCCCGGCCTCCGCCACCGCGCGGTCGAACACCTGTCCGGCCGGGCCGACAAAGGGGTGGCCCGCCAGATCCTCCTGGTCGCCGGGCTGTTCGCCGACGAACATCAGCGCGGCATCGACCGGACCCTCGCCGAACACCGTCTGGGTCGCGGGTGCATGGAGCGGGCAACGGGTGCAGGTCATCGCCTCGTCCCTGAGCGCCGCCCAGGCCGCCTGCGCATTGCCGCCGCGTCCGGTCCGCACATCCGTCTTGGCCGTTGCGATCATACCCGTCTCCCGCGCCTGCGCGCCCGCGATCAATTCCGAGACCAACGCGGTTTCCGGCATGTTTTTCCAGTATTTGCGCGGCATCTCCTTGAGCATCGCGCCGATCTTCACGCGGGCGGGATTAAAGATGCTGGCATAATAGGTCTTCCACACCGCCTCGGTGGGATCGCCCTCGGGTGCGTCCGCCCTGCTCGCGCCGGGACCTTCGGTGAGCGTCTTGCCGTCCCAGTGGAGCGACACCTCGGGCGTCAGGATCGACCAGCGCATCGTGGTGAAACGGTTGACGAAGAACGCCGCATTGGCACGCACGATATGATGCTCGGGCTCGAACCAGGCGACATAGCGCGGGCCATCGTCATCCTCCGTCTCGCGAAAGCGCAGAAAGGCGCGCATCTTGTGGATGTCGCGCCGCACCGCCTTGGCCAGTCGGTCGAGGCGGCGGATCAGCGGATCGGCCTGATCCTCGATCAGCCGGGGCTGGCGGCGCAATCGGTCGAGCGCGGTGTGGAGCAGAGCGAAACGCTCCGGGTCGTTGGACAGGATGACGCTGCGCGCAAGGTCGATAAAGCCGCGCGATACGTTGAAGCGGGGGGCGGTGGTGGCCGGATTGTCCTCGGCGACCGCGCCGAACAGATCGGCGGGCTGCTCGCCGACCTGCCACACGACCTGATCGGGCGGCACGCTGTCGGCGATCAACCCCCGCGCGGCGTCGCGCCAAGCGTCGAAGTCGTCGGGGGCGGGCAGGGTTATGATGCGCACGCTTCAGCCCCTCTCCTTCAGGGGAGGGGTTGGGGTGGGGCGTCCCCGCAAGCGTCGCCTTTGTGGAAGCGCCCCACCCCCGCCCCCTCCCCTGAAGGGGAGGGGAGCAGTGAGCGGACACCTTCCTACTTTGAAAGCGTTCTTCAAAATCAATCCCGCTCGTCTCCGCCGGGCGGGTTGGCCTTGGCTTCCTTCGCCTCGATGGGTTTGCGGGTTTCGTAGATTTCGGCGAGCTTCTGCTCGGTGGCGTCGTCGAGTTCCTTCTCGGCGGCGGGGAACATCTCTTCTTCTTCCTCGTCGATATGATGCTCGTAGCGATGGCGCATGTGGAAGAACTTCGATTCCCACTCGTCCGACGCAAAGTCGAGGTCCATCATCTCGCCCAGCAGATCGTCGATCTCCTTATGCTCGGACACCGAGTGGCGCGCATCGTCGCGCAATTCGGGCTCGCCCAGCATGGTGGCGTAGAGCGACTCTTCCTCGGCGGCGGCGTGGCTCTGGATCTCGATGCGGAACGCTTCGAACAGCTTCTTGCGCTTGGCGCCGTCGCCCTTAAGCTCGGCGAGTTCCTTCAGCATCTCGCGCTGCTTGTCGTGATCGCGCTTCAGATCGGCATAGATTTCGGCGGTGGCCATGATCGTCTCCTTCGCATGGCCCAACGGCGCAACATGACGCGCGTTTCACCCGCGAATCACTCTCATGGAATCAGGTGTACTCAGCCGAACAGTTCAAGCTGCTTGGCGCTAGGCTTGACCAGCGGTTTCAGGTCCGCCCGCTCGGCCAGCGCCACCGGGCGCCAGTCCTCGGCGATCAGGAAGGGGCGCAGCTTGGCGATCGAGACGGTCAGCCGCCCGACATCCTCCAGCCGCAGCTTGCGCCATTTGCGGGTGGCGATGATCCGGTCCACCGCCTTTACGCCCAGTCCCGGCACGCGCAGCAGCATCTCGCGCGGAGCACGGTTCACGTCGACGGGAAAGTTCTGGCGGAATTTCAACGCCCAGGCGAGCTTGGGATCGATGTCGAGCGGCAACATCCCCGTCGCCTCGTCCGCCGCCGCCGCGACTTCGTTCGGCTGATAGTCGTAGAAGCGCATCAGCCAGTCGGACTGGTACAGCCGATGCTCGCGCATCAGCGGCGGCCGTTGCAGCGGCAGCACGGCGGAGGCGTCGGGGATCGGGCTGAACGCCGAATAATAGACGCGACGTAAGGAGAAGCGGTCGTACAGGGTCGCGGCACGACCGACGATATCGCGGTCGGTCGCGGCATCCGCGCCGACGATCATCTGGGTCGACTGGCCTGCGGGGGCGAAGCCGGGGGCGGATTTGTACTTCTTCGCCGCATCGGTGCGATCCTCGATCGCGGTCTTCACGTCGGCCATCGCGCCTTCGATCCGGCCTGCATCCTTTTCGGGCGCGAGGCGGCGGAGGCCGCCCACCGTGGGCAGCTCGACATTGATCGACACGCGGTCGGCATGAACCCCGGCCAGCCGCACCAGCTCGGGATCGGCATCCGGGATCGTCTTCAGATGGATATAGCCGCGAAAGCCATGATCCTCACGCAGGGACCGCGCGACCTCGACGATCTGCTCCATCGTATAGTTGGACGACTTGATGATGCCCGACGAGAGGAACAGCCCCTCGATATAATTGCGCCGGTAGAAGGCCAGCGTCAGGTTCACCACCTCCTGCGCGGTGAAGCGCGCGCGGCGGACGTTCGAGGACTTGCGGTTGATGCAATAATGGCAGTCGAAAATGCAGCTGTTGGTCAGCAGGATTTTCAGGAGAGAGATACAGCGGCCATCGGGCGCATAGGCGTGGCAGATGCCCATGCCCTCGGTCGAACCGATCCCCTTGCCGTCGCGGCTGTTGCGTTTCGACGTGCCCGACGACGCGCAGGACGCATCATATTTCGCGGCATCGGCCAGGATCGCCAGCTTTTCACGGGTGTCGAGTTGCGCCATGTGTTCGATATATGTTCGCCCATGCGGCGGGACAAGCGGCACGCCGCCAGTCATCGGCCGTACAGCCCGTCTGATCCAGATTGGTGGCGTCGAGGGGAGATAAAAGATGCGTAAGGTGATGATCGCGCTGGCTTTGATCGGCGCCGCCAGCCCGGCCGTGGCGCAGGTCGTGACACGCGAGGCCAAGACCGCCGACTATGAATTCAGCTATGCCTATCCGGCGGCCGCGGCGCGGATCGGTGGGCTGAAGGCATGGCTCGACGCCGACCGCGCACGCATCCAGGCGAAGGCGGCGCGCGACGGGGCCGCCGGTCGTCGCGACGCGCGCCAGTCGGGCTATCCCTATCACCGTTACTCATTCGACAAGACGTGGAAGGTCGTGACGGACACGCCGCGCTTCCTGAGCCTGTCGGCGGACAGCTATGATTTCACCGGCGGCGCGCATGGCTCTCCCGCCTCCCATGAATTGGTCTGGGACAAGGCGGTGGGGCGGCGGCTGGACCCGAAGGCGGTGTTCACGTCGCTGCCCGCGCTCCAAACTGCGATCCGCACCGACTATTGCGCAAGGCTCAAGGCTGAGCAGGTGAAGCGTAATCAAGGCGATCTATCGTCGATGAACGCCTGCCCGCCGTTGAAGGACCTGACCATGCTGCTGGGCTCGACCAATGGCCGCGCGATTGACCGGATCGGGCTGATCGCCGACCCTTATGTCGCGGGCTCCTATGCCGAGGGGGCCTATGAGGTCACGCTGCCGGTGACGCAGGCGATCCTGGGGACGGTGAAGCCGGAATATCGCGGGGCGTTTGCGGTGCGGGGGTGAGCAGTTCTGTCCAGATCACTGGCGTCCAGAGTTTGCTGCTTTCTATGATCCCTGCGTGACATCAGGAGCCAGGAAAGCTTCCATGACGGACACTAAGAATTGCTGGATGGGCCAGTGCCATTGTGGCGCGGTTCGTTTCGAGGCGAAGCTCAGTGACGGTTTCAGCACGGCGCGCCGATGTACCTGCTCCTATTGCCGGATGCGCGGCGCGGTGGCGGTTTCCGCCGATATGGGCGGGATAACGATCGTGCGGGGGCAGGAGCATCTGACCAGTTATCGGTTCAACACGGGGAAAGCCCAACATTTTTTCTGCTCGATCTGCGGTATCTATACCCACCACCAGCGGCGCTCGAACCAGAACCAGTATGGCGTCAACATCGCCTGCCTGGACGGGGTATCGCCTTTCGATCTTGATGAAGTGCCGGTCCATGACGGCGTCAATCATCCGAGCGATACCTTCAAACCGGCAAGGCGCGTTGGCGTACTCCGGTTCGTTCCCGAGGGCTCACTGGAAACTGATCACCCCTGACGCCGCCCGCGTCCCTTGGTCATCGGATCGGGCTTTTTCGGCGGCATCCAGCCTTCGGGGCGTTCGGGGCGCGACTGGCTGGTGCCCAGGCCCATGGCGCCGGGTTGTTGGCGGGTCAGGCCGCTAGTGTCGACCGCGACATCCTCCGCGCCGCCGCGCAACAGGTTGATCCGGTCGCGCAGGGCCCGTGCCTCCTCGAAGTCGAGGCGTTCGGCGGCCGCTTCCATCTGGCGGCGCAGTTCTTCGAGGGTCGGGGCGGTCATGCCCGGACCAACGCCTCAGGCGGCGATGCGTGCCGCCTCGGTCTCGGCGATCCAGCCGCCGCCCAGCACGCGGTCGCCGTCATAGAGCACCGCCGCTTGGCCCGGTGACACGCCATATTCGGGCGCATCGAACACCAGCCGGTCGTCGACCATGCGGGCAGGCACCGGCTTGGCCATGGAGCGGACCTTGGCGAATAGCGGGCCGTCGAGCGGTCCCAGCACGTTCATGGCCGTAAGCCGCGCCGCCTCCACCGCCAGCGCGACGCGCGGGCCGACGACGACGCGCTTGGTCTCCGGCTCCAGCCGGACGACATAGAGCGGCTCGGGGCTGCCGCCGATCTCCAGCCCGCGCCGCTGGCCGACCGTATAGTGGATGAGGCCGCGATGCTCGCCGAGCTTGGCGCCCGACAGATCGACGATATCGCCGCGTGTATCCGATTCCGGACGCAATTTCTTGACCAGTCCGGCATAGTCGCCATCGGGCACGAAGCAGATGTCCTGGCTGTCCGGCTTGGCCGCGACGCCCAGCCCCAGTTCGGCGGCAATCTCGCGCACCCGCGACTTTGGCAGCGCACCCAGCGGGAAGCGCAGGAAGTTCAGCTGATCCTGCGTCGTAGCAAACAGGAAATAGCTTTGATCGCGGGCGGGATCGGCGCCACGATGCAGCTCCGCGCCGTTCACCCCCTCGACCCGACGGACATAATGACCGGTCGCCAGACAGTCCGCGCCCAGGTCGCGCGCCAGCTTCAGCAGGTCGGTGAATTTCGGCCCCATATTGCACTGGACGCAGGGGATGGGCGTGCGCCCGGCCAGATATTCGTCGGCGAAGCGATCAACCACCTGGGTGCGGAAACTATCTTCGTGATCGAAGACATAATGCGCGATGCCCAGGCGATCGCACACCGCGCGCGCGTCGCGGATATCGCGGCCTGCACAGCAGGCGCCCGCACGGCCCACCGCCTCGCCATGGTCGTAGAGTTGCAGGGTGACGCCGATCGTCTCGGCCCCCGTGGCATGGGCGAGCGCGGCCACGACCGAACTGTCGACGCCACCCGACATCGCGACCACGATCCGCTTGGCCCGGGGATCGCCCCCAAGCTGAAAGTCCACCATCTGCTCCATGGTCGCCCCCATACGCCTTTCGCGCGCGTCATGCAAAAAAGCGGAGCGTCCTCCCGATTAAAGAAGGGGCAAGCGTCGTAAAATAGGGAGAATAGTTTTGGGCCTTTACCCGGCTTTCATATCCCGTCGATAACAAGGCCACTCACCCACCGGGATTGGACCGCGCTTTTGGACCTGAGTTTCAACCGTTTCGATCGGGATACCGAACTGACGGTGCTGCCGCCGGACCTGGCCGTGCTGATGGTCGGTGCGACGGCGCGGCAGGCGGCCAGCCCGACCGCGGCGGTGCAGGCCGGTTTCGCCCGCGTGTCCCCCGATCCGATGCTGTTCGCCCCGCTGGACGGGGCGTTCAACGGGCCGATGGCGCGGGCCATCGTCGGATGGAACAGGAATGAATGATCCGTTAACCTTTCGATTTTAGGCGATGTTCAAGGGCACATGGTAGAGCGGCCCTGCAGACGACATGGGGTAGGGAGCCCCGACGAGGTTTGATGATGATCGAGAACCAGAAGATCCGCCCTGCCAAGGTAATCGGGCCGCTCGGCGAACCGCTGACGCTCGACAACCTGCCGCCGCCCAGCACCACGCGCTGGGTCGTCCGTCGCAAGGCGGAGGTGGTCGCGGCCGTCAATGGCGGGCTGCTTTCGGTGGACGAGGTCTGCGACCGTTATGGCCTGACCGTCGAGGAATTCGCCGGGTGGCAGCGGGCCATCGATCGCTCGGGAATGCCGGGCCTGCGCGTCACGCGCATCCAGCATTACCGCTCGCTCTACGAGCGCCAGCAGAAATACTGAGCCCCGACACCCCGGGCGGAATAAAAACGATCGCATCGTTGACATTTTCAAAAACGCTTCGTCGAATTGCCGGTACGGCCACGGAACAATAGCCACATTCGCACGTCTTTTCCCCGTGTCCCGCTCGCGGGCCCAACGGAGGGAAAGACAATGGGTATTATCCTGTGGCTTATCGTCGGTGGTGTCATTGGCTGGCTGGCCAGCATCATCATGCGTACCGATGCCCAGCAGGGCATCTTCCTGAATATCGTCGTCGGTGTCGTCGGCGCGTTCATCGGCGGCCTGATCTTCGCAGGCGGTTCGATCAACAACGCCGGTCTGACGCTGACCTCGTTCCTCGTTTCGCTGCTGGGCGCTGTCGTCCTGCTGGCGATCGTGAACCTTGTTCGTCGCGGTCGGGTGCGTTAAACCACGCATTCGCTCGTTGAGCCAGAAAGGGCCGTCCGGGAAACCGGGCGGCTCTTTTCGTATGCCGGGTATGGTGCGGGCCGCTATCTGCCCGCCGGAAAGTTTGCCCCCATGCCATGAAGGCGATGGGGGCGTGATCGGTCAGTTCAGCAGGAAACGGACCGAGACATTGACGGTCACGTCGCGCTCACCCGGCGCGATGCTGGTCTTTTCCATGGCGTCCGAACGCATCGCCGAAGCGCGGAGCATCATCGGCGGCTGAGGGCCGCCCGCATCCGCGCCATTTTCCGTGATCGAGACGATCCGCGCGACGCGCAGCCCCGCCGCCTTGGCGTAAAGCTCGGCGCGGGCGCGGGCACGCTGGATCGCGTCGGCCCGCGCTTCGTCCAGCGCGGCGTCGGGCTTGTCGATCGACAGATTGGGGCCGTCGATCTGGTTCGCCCCTTGCGCCACCAGCGCATCGAGCACGCTGCCCGACCTGGCGACGTCGCGGAACCGGACGCTCAGCGTGTTGGTCGCCTGATAGCCGGTGATGGCCGGCGGCACATTGTCGCCATAACGATATTGCGGCTGGAGCTGCACGGTCGCGGTCTGGATATCGCGGTCGGCGATCCCGGCGCGCTTCACGGCGGCCAGCACCCGCGCCATGCGCTGCGCATTGTCGGACAGGGCGGCAGCGGCGGTCGCACCCTGGCTGACCACTCCGGCCCGAATAGTGGCCAGGTCCGGCACACGGGTCGTGCGCCCCTCCGCCGACACGTCCAGCACCGTCCCGGCGGCGGGCACCAGCGGTTCGACCGTGGTGGGGGCGGACTGGGTCTGCGCGGCGGCGGCCAGAGGCGCCAGCGCGACGGGGGCCATCGCGGCCAGAAGCAGGTATTTCCTCATCGACATCTCCCTTGTGATGATCGTCTCACGACTATGGGCCAAGGCTTTGACGCCTCATGGCAAAACAGGCGATGAACGCATGGCGTCCACCTTGGAGCCGCCGCAATTCCGGCGTACCAAAAGACACTTGAGTGGTGTGCTATATTTCTATAACACAGCGGGGATGGGCGCATCCTGCACGGCAATGCGCGCACGATGGATGCGGTTCGGGGATCGATGACGAACATGAATTACGAGACGGGGGCGATCGGTGGCGGCCGGCATTTGGAGCTGGAGGGGCCGGTATCCACGCCGCGCAGGCGTTGGATCTGGATCGTCGTGGCGGTCATCGTGCTGGCGCTGGCGGGCTGGTTGCTGTTCGCGCCCAAGAAGCATGAGGCGGACCAGGGTGCCGGTGCGGGGACGCAGGTGCCCAACATCACCGTCGTCGTTCCCGGTCAGCAGGCGGTCAGCCGCGTGATCTCGGCCACCGGCACGCTGGCCGCGCGCCGCGAAATGCCGGTCGGCGTCGCGGGCGAGGGCGGCATGATCACCCGCGTCCTGGTCGAGCCGGGCCAGTGGGTCCGTACGGGGCAGGTGCTGGCCACCGTCGACCGCTCGGTCCAGACCCAGACCGCCTCGGCGCTGAACGCGCAGGTGTCGGTCGCGCAGTCGGACCAGCAGATCGCGCAGGCCGAACTCGACCGTGCCCAGCAGCTGGTCGATCGCGGCTTCATCTCCAAGGCCGATCTCCAACGCCGCACCGCGACCCGCGATGCCGCCGCCGCCCGCGTCCGCGCGGCGCAGGCGACCTTCCGCGAGGCGCAGGCGCGCAACGGCCGCCTCGACATCCGCGCGCCCGCCGAGGGCCTGATCCTGACCCGCGCCGCCGAGCCGGGCCAGATCGTCAGCTCGGGCTCGGGCGTGCTGTTCCGCATGGCGATGGGCGGGCAGATGGAGCTGCGCGCACAGCTGGCCGAGGCGGATCTGGTCGGCCTGTCGGTCGGCGCGCCCGCCACCGTGACCCCGGTCGGCGGCGACAAGAGCTTCAAGGGCGAAGTGTGGCAGGTGTCTCCGGTCATCGACCCGCAGACGCGTCAGGGTGTCGCGCGCGTCGCTTTGTCCTATGACCCGGCGCTGCGGCCCGGCGGATTCGCCGCGGCGACGATCCGCGGCGGTGCGGGCCATGCCCCGGTCCTACCGGACTCGGCGATCCAGAGCGACGACAAGGGCAGTTTCGTGTATATCGTCGGAGCCGACAACAAGGTCGCGCGCCGTGACGTCAAGATCGGTCAGGTGTCGGACGATGGCGTGACCATCGCCTCGGGCCTGAACGGGACTGAGCGGGTGGTGCGTTCGGCGGGTGGCTTCCTGGCGGCCGGGCAGCTGGTCCGCCCGATCCTTGCAGGCCAGGAGGCCAAGTAAGATGAGTTTCCGCAACATCTCGGCCTGGGCGATCCGGAACCCCGTTCCACCGATCGTCCTGTTCGTCGCGCTGACGCTGGCGGGGATCGTCAGCTTCATGCGGATGGACGTGAACAACGATCCCGATATCGATTTCCCGATCGTCGTGGTCGTCGTGAACCAGCCGGGTGCGGCACCGACCGAACTGGAGACACAGGTCACCCAGCGGGTCGAGGCGGCGTTGCGGAACCTGCAAGGCGTCGACCAGATCACCTCGACCGTGACCGAGGGCACGTCGCAGACTTTGGTCCAGCTCGACATCGGCACGCCGATCGACCGCGCGGTCAGCGATGCGCGCGATGCGATCACCCAGATCCGCTCGATGCTGCCCGACGGCATTCTCGAGCCGCAGGTCATCCGCGTCGATTCGACCGATAACGACCTCGCCAGCTATTCGGCGGTGGCGTCCAACATGACGCCCGAGCAGCTCAGCTGGTATATCGACAACAACGTCACCAAGGAGCTGTTGTCGGTTCCGGGCCTCTCCAAGGTCATCCGCAACGGCGGTGTGACGCGCGAGATTCGCGTCATCCTCGATCCATTGAAGTTGCAGGCGCAGGGCCTGACCGCCAGCGAGGTCAATGCCCAGCTGCGCATGACCAACTTGAACGCCGCCGGTGGCCGCGCCGAGATTGCGGGCACCGAACAGGCGGTCCGCGTGCTGGGCAATGCGCGCAATGCCTATGACCTGGGCCAGACCCAGATCAATGTGCGCGGCGGCCGCACCGTGCGCCTCGCCGACATTGCCACCGTGCGCGACCTTTACGCCGAACAGCGTTCGCAGGCGGCGGTCGACGGGCGGCAGGTCATCAGCTTCGACTTCCAGCGGGCCAAGGGCGCCTCGGACGTCAGCGTCTTCAACGGCGCCGTCCAGAAGCTGAAGGATCTTGAAAAGCGCAACCCGGAGGTCAAGTTCGTCCTCCGCTCGAACAGCGTGAAATACACCGAGGCGCAATATGAAAGCGCCATCCATGCGATGATCGAGGGCGCGGTGCTGGCCGTCATTGTCGTCTTCATCTTCCTGCGCGACTGGCGCGCGACGGTGATCTCGGCGCTGGCCATTCCGCTGTCGGCAATCCCGGCCTTCTGGTTCATGGACCTGCTGGGCTTCACGCTGAACCAGATGACGCTGCTGGCGCTCAGCCTGGTGGCGGGTGTGCTGGTCGACGACGCGATCGTGGAGATCGAGAATATCGTCCGCCACATGCGCATGGGCAAATCCGCCTATCAGGCGTCGATCGACGCGGCGGACGAGATCGGCCTCGCCGTGCTGGCAACCACCATGGCGATCGTCGCGGTGTTCCTGCCGGTCGCGCTGATGCCCGGCGTTCCGGGCCAGTATTTCAAGAATTTCGGCCTGACCGTCGTCGTCTCGGTGCTGATGAGCCTCGCGGTCGCGCGCCTGATTACGCCGATGATCGCGGCCTATTTCCTCAAGTCCGCCGGCCATGCCAGCCATGGCGAGGGCAGGCTGATGGACGCCTATATGGCGACGCTGCGCTGGTCGCTTCGCTATGACCGGCCGACCGATGGCGTGAAGCGCGGGCGTCTGCGTCGCCTGCTGGGGCGGTTCCGCGACCATCGCCTGTGGGTGATCGGCATCGGCTTCGGCGCCTTTGCGCTGACCATCGCGATGTTCGCCATCATCCCCAAGACCTTCCAGCCGCCGCAGGACAATGACCGGGCGGTCGCCAAGATCGAGATGGTGCCCGGCACGACGCTGGCCCAGACCGATGCGGTGGTGAAGCGGGTCGCGAACTTCCTGAGCAAGCAGCCCGACGTGGAGTCGGTCTATGCCCGCACCAATGTCGGCAATGGGCGCGTGGTCGCGACGTTGAAGGAGGATCGCTCGATGAAGAGCACCGACTTTGAACGCTCGCTGGCCCCCGAACTGGCCGCGATCCCCGATGCGCGCGTGTCGTTCCAGTCGCAATTCGGCTGGGGTTCGAGCGGGCGTGACCTGACCATCACGCTGGGCGGCGACGACCCCGCCGTGCTGCGCGATACGGCGAACAAGATCGTCGAGCAGATGGGCACCATTCCCGGCCTCGTCGCGCCGCGTATCGTCGGCAATGTCGACCGGCCGGAAATCGTCATCCGCCCGCGCCTCGACCTCGCGGCCAATCTGGGCGTGACGACGCAGGCGCTGTCGAGCGCGATCCGTATCGCGACCTTGGGCGATATCGACCAGAATTCGGCCCGCTTCTCGCTGTCCGATCGCCAGGTGCCGATCCGCGTCGCGCTGGACCAGAATGCGCGCGCGCGCCTGTCGACCATCCAGAACCTGCCGGTGCAGACCCAGACCGGCGGCTCGGTGCCCTTGAGCGTCGTCGCCGATATCGGTCTGGGCGCAGGGCCGACCCAGATCGACCGCGTGAACCAGCGGCGTCAGGTGACGGTCGGTGCCGACCTCGCCAAGGGCCTGATCAGCGGCGACGCGATGAAGAAGGTCCACGACCTGCCCATCATGAAGAACATGCCCATGGGGGTCGGCGAGATGGTGCTGGGCCAGGCCAAGATGCAGGCGGAGATGATGGCCAACTTCTTCACCGCCATCATCTCGGCGGTGTTCCTGGTCTTCGCCGTGCTGGTGCTGCTCTATCGCCGCTTCCTGCCGCCCTTCGTTAACATGGCATCGCTGCTGCTCGCCCCGCTGGGCGGCTTGCTGGCGCTGTATTTCAGCGGCAATCCGCTATCGCTGCCGGTCTATATCGGCCTGCTGATGCTGCTGGGCATCGTCGCGAAGAACTCGATCCTGCTGATCGACTTCGCGCTGGAGGAGATCGCCAAGGGCGTTCCCATCTATGAGGCGGTGGTCGATGCCGGGCACAAGCGCGCCCAGCCGATCGTGATGACCACGGTCGCGATGGTCGCGGGCATGGTCCCGACCGCGCTGTCGCTGGGCGGAGACGGATCGTGGCGCAGTCCGATGGGCGTGACGGTGATCGGCGGCCTTGCGCTGTCGACGATCCTCACCCTGCTGATCGTCCCCGCCGCCTTCAGCCTTTCGGTCGGTGTCGAACGCTGGATCGGGCCGCGCCTGGGCCGACGCCTGCTGACCTACAAGCCCGGCGACGAACTGGGCGGCGGGCCGGTGATCGAAGGGCCTGCGGGCGGTCCCGCGCTGCCGCCCGCGACGGGCAAGCTCGGTTACGATCCGGCGGAGTGAAATTATCCTCCCCGGTACGGGGAGGGGCACCATGCGTAGCATGGTGGAGGGGGATCGCTACAAAGGACACCCTGCGTGGAAGCCCCCCCTCCGTCAGGCCTTCGGCCTGCCACCTCCCCGTGCCGGGGGGATTGCCTTTGCCCCGCTTTCGTTACGCTCGGGAAAGATTCCTCTTGAACAAAGCCGCGCTTCGCGAATTGTCCTGATTGATGGAACTCGCAATGCGATCGGGGGGTAGCCAGACCGTTCCAGCCGCCCTGCGGAAGATGCGGGTCTTGGCCACCGGACTGCTGGTCGGCATGGCGGCGCTGTATCTGGTGTCGCGTGGGCTGCAGCCGGTGCATCCCGCCTGGGGCTATGTCCGCGCCTTTGCCGAAGCGGCGATGGTCGGCGGGCTGGCGGACTGGTTCGCCGTGACCGCTCTGTTCCGCCATCCGCTGGGCCTGCCCATCCCGCACACCGCGATCGTGCCGCGCAACAAGGATCGGATCGGCGACACGCTCGCCAATTTCCTGCGCACCAATTTCCTGGTCCCGCGCGTCGTCGCGCGGCGCATGGTGCGGCTCGACGTTGCGGGCGCGGCGGGGCGCTGGCTGGCGCAACCGCCGCAGGAGGGCGGGCGTATCCGGCGCGGGGCGTCGCGCCTGTTCGCCGAAATGCTGACCGCCTTCGACCCGCAGCGACTGGGCGGCATGGTCAAGGCGGGGATCGGGTCGCGGCTTCGCGCGACCGAGGTCGCGCCGATCCTGGGCCAGTTGCTGAAGGCCAGCATCGCCGAAGGGCGGCATCTGCCTCTGCTCGATTCCGTGCTGCGCTGGGCCGCCTCCGCGCTGGACGCCAACGAAGCGATCGTCCGGGCGATGGTGCATGAGCGGGCGGGTGCGATCCTGCGCTGGACCGGGTTGGACGAGACGCTGGCCGACAAGCTGATCGACGGGCTGCACAAGCTGCTCCACGACGTCGCCGAGGATCGCGAGCATCCGCTGCGCCAGAAGATCGAGGAAGGGCTCGATCGCCTCGCCTGGGACCTGCAATATGATCCCGACATGCGCGCTAAGGTGGAGGCGATGAAGGCCGAGCTGATCGCCAATCCGGCGATGCAGCGCTGGCTGGACGGCTTGTGGGAGCAGGCGCGCGAGGCCCTGTTGCGCATGGCGCGCGATCCGCAGGCGGTCACCGCCGGGCGGCTGGGCGATGCGATGCGCCAGCTGGGCCAGACGTTGCAGGACAATCCCCGGCTGGCGGCGACGATCAACCGCTTCGTGCGCCGTGCGACGGCGGGCATCGCGGCCGATTATGGTGACGGTATCGTCCGTCTGGTGTCGGAGACGGTGCGCGGCTGGGATGCCGACACCGTCACCTCACGGCTGGAAAATGCGGTGGGCCGCGACCTGCAATATATCCGCATCAACGGGACATTGGTGGGCGGCAGTGTCGGCCTGATCCTGCATCTGCTGGATCGCCTCCTATGAAAACGTCACGCCGTCGTATAATTACTGCCGCCAGTCGATTCGTCGTGGGAACGAAGCGCCTTGTCGATACACCCGCTTTCCCGCAAAGAGGCAGTTGATGAACGCCAAGGCCGATTATCAACATGACCCGGCCGACGGAGGAGCGCTTCGCTTCACCGGCAGCCTTTCGCTGGCGACCCTGGGCGACCTGCCCGAGCGGCTGGATCGCGAGGATTCGGCGGTCCGGCGTATCGACCTGTCGCAGGTGGACCGGATCGACACGGTCGGTGCCTGGCTGATCCACCGCTTCGCCGCGCGCAACGATGCCGCCATCGACGGTCTGGACGACGACCAGCGCCACCTGTTCGCCAAGGTGACCGAGGCGGATCAGCCGGTCGCAATGCGCCCCAAGCCGGTCAGCCCCTTCGCGCGCGTGGCGGGCGAGGTCGGCGATGCGGTGGTCGCCGCCTTCCAGACTCTGTACGGCCTGCTCGGCTTCATGGGCGCAACGGTGCTCGCCGGGCTGGCGGTGATCCGCCATCCACGCCGCTTCCGCTTCAACGCGGTGGTGCATGAGTTCGAGACGGTCGGCGTCTCGGCACTGGCGATCATCGGCCTGATGAGCTTCCTGATCGGCATCGTCATCGCGCAACAGGGCGCGGTGCAGTTGCGTCAGTTCGGTGCCGAAGTGTTCACGATCAACCTAGTCGGCCGCCTGACGCTTCGCGAACTGGGCGTGCTGATGACCGCGATCATGGTCGCCGGTCGCTCCGGCTCGGCCTTTGCCGCACAGCTGGGCACGATGAAGCTGACCGAAGAGATCGACGCGATGCGCGTCATCGGTGTGTCGCCGATGGAGGCGCTGGTCGTGCCGCGCACCATCGCGGCGGTCACGCTGATGCCGCTGCTCGGTTTCTATTCGTCGTTGATCGCGATGATCGGCGGTTGTTTTCTCGCGGCGGTGTCGCTGGGCATTCCGCCCGTCACCTTCATCGCGCGCATCCGCGAAGTCGTGCCGATCACCGACCTGTATGTCGGCCTGATCAAGGCCCCGGTGTTCGGCGCGATCATCGCGATCGCGGGCTGTTTCCAGGGGATGCAGGTCAAATCGGATGCCGAGCAGGTCGGCCTGCGCACCACCGCCGCGGTGGTGCAGGCGATCTTCCTGGTGATCGTGCTCGACGCCTTTTTCGCGGTCTTCTTCACCTGGATCGGATGGGATTGATGGCCGAGCAGGACGAACATCTGATCCAGGTCCGGGGCCTGCGCAACAGCTTTGGCGAGCAGGTCATCCATGACGGCCTCGATCTCGACGTGCGCAAGGGCGAGATTCTGGGCGTGGTCGGCGGGTCGGGCACCGGCAAGTCGGTGCTGATGCGCACGATCATCGGTCTCCAGACCCCCGATGAGGGCGAGATCACTGTGTTCGGCGAGCCGACCATCGGCCGCGAGGCGACCGAGGCGGTCGATGTGCGCAAGCGCTGGGGCGTGCTGTTCCAGGGCGGCGCGCTGTTCTCGACGCTGACCGTGGCCGAGAATGTCGCGGTGCCGCTTCGCGAATTCTACCGCGACGTGCCCCCGGCGCTGATGGACGAGATCGCGTCCTACAAGGTCGTGATGACCGGCCTGCCCGCCGACGCCGGGCCGAAATATCCGGCCGAGCTGTCGGGCGGCATGAAGAAGCGGGCAGGGCTGGCGCGTGCGCTGGCGCTCGACCCCGAACTCCTGTTTCTCGACGAGCCGACGGCGGGTCTCGACCCGATCGGTGCGGCGGCGTTCGACCAGCTGATCGCGTCGCTCCAGAAGACGCTGGGGCTGACCGTCTTCCTCATCACCCATGATCTCGATACGCTTTATGCGATCTGCGACCGGGTGGCGGTGCTGGCCGACAAGAAGGTGATCGCCGTCGGTACGATCGACGAGCTGATCGCGCTCGACCATCCTTGGATCGAGGAATATTTCAAGGGACCGCGCGGCCGCGCCGCCGTCGCCGCCAAGGACGAGGTGGCGGACATCCGCCCCCGTTCGGCCGAGGCCGACGCCGCGCGCCACCCCACCGAAGTCGACGCCCATGCCACGGGACAGCATTCCCAGGGTAATGCGGCCGATGCCCATGCGAGAGGCGAAGCAGGGACACGCTGATGGAAACCCGTTCGAACCACGTCCTTGTCGGCTCTGTCGTGCTGATCCTGCTCGCAGTGCTGGCCATCTTCACCGTCTGGATCGCCCGTCTGGGCGGCACGTCGGAGAAGGAATATGACATCTTCTTCCGCCAGTCGGTGGACGGCCTGGCCAAGGGGTCGGCGGTCACCTATTCGGGCGTGCCTTCGGGTCAGGTGAAGGAAATCGCGCTTTGGCGTCCCGATCCGCAATTCGTGCGGGTCCGCGTCGCGGTCAACGAACAGACGCCGATCCTGCAGGGGACGACCGCGTCGATCTCGGCCAGCTTCACCGGTACCAGCACCATCTCGCTGGACGGTGCCCGTAAGGGCGCGCCGCCGATCACCTGTCCGCAGCCGGAAAACAAGACCATCTGCCCCTATGGCGTGCCGGTCATTCCGACCAAGCAGGGCGGCATCGGCGCGATCTTGAACTCCGCGCCGCAGCTGCTGGAGCGGCTGTCGACGCTGACCGAGCGGCTGACCGGCCTGTTGTCGGATCGCAACCAGGCGTCGATCGCGGGCATATTGGACAATACCAACCGCCTGACCGATGCGCTCGCCGATCGCGGGCCGGAGATCGCGGCGACGCTGGCCCAGACCCGCGTGGCGATCCAGCAGGCGGGGGATGCGGCGCAGTCGATCGGCCAACTGGCGGCGACCACCAACGGCATCCTGGCCGAGGATGTGAAGCCGACCATCGCCAATCTGAACCGCACCATCGCCTCGGCGCAGAAGAGCGCCGACACGCTGAACTCGGCGATCGGCGATGCGCGGCCGGGCCTGCAGACCTTCTCGAAGCAGACCGTGCCCGAGGTGGATCGTCTGGTGAAGGACCTGCGCGTGATGACCCAGTCGCTATCGGCGGTCGCCGAAAAGGTCGACCAGCAGGGCGCAGGGTCGCTGATCGGGCAGCAGAAGCTGCCGGACTATAAGGGCAAGTGAGGATGCCGATGAGGACCGTCATGAAGACTCCGCTGATCGTGATGCTCGCATCGCTTCCGCTCGCCGGCTGCATCAGCTTCGGCGCCAAGCCGCCGCCCTCGCTGCTGACGCTCCAGGCGCAGTCGGCGCCGAGCGTGGGGCAGACGCAGGATTCCGGACCCGGCAAGTCGATCACCATCCAGGTGCCGTCCTCGCCACAGGAACTGGCGACCGCGCGCGTGCCGGTGCAGGAAAATGCGACCAGCATCGCCTATGTGAAGGACGCGCAATGGGCCGAGCCGCCGACGCGGCTGTTCGCCCGGCTGATGGCCGACACGCTGACCGCGCGGGCCGGGCGCATCGTCCTGTCGCCGCGCGACTCCATCGGCGATCCGGGCGACCGTCTGGGCGGTGAGCTGCGCCAGTTCGGCATGGACGCCACCCGTCGCGATGCGGCGGTGGTGTTCGACGCCACGCTGCAACGCGACGGCCAGACGAATATCGAAAAGCGTCGCTTCGAGGCGCGGGTGCCGGTCGGCAAGATCGATAATGAGAGTGTCGGCCCGGCGCTGAACCAGGCGGCGAACCAGGTCGCCCAGCAGATATCCGATTGGGTAGGGCGGTAAGAGCTGATCCTTCCCGCTAGCGGGGAGGGGGACCGTGCGTAGCATGGTGGAGGGGGATCGCCGCGAGGGATGACCTTTGTGGAAGCCCCCCTCCGTCAGGGCTTGCGCCCTGCCACCTCCCCGTACCGGGGAGGATTTTTGAATTTCAGCGGAACTTTCACTCTGCGGAAACGTGTCGCACGGGATGACGGCAATCTGCCGCATCCGTCACAATTTGCGACATAAACACACTGGACGGGGCCGTAACGGCACGGCACGTTCCGGGCCATGAAGCCTCGCGCCCGCGTCCTTCTCCTGGCCACAGCCGCCTTGTCCGGCTGTACGGTCGGCCCCGATTACCGCCCCGCCGCTCCGCAAGCGCTGGGGGTGCCCGCCATCTGGTCGGTGCCCGCCGCCAATGCGCAGGCGCAGGACCTGACCCGGTGGTGGCGGTCGTTCGACGATCCGCTGCTCGCTGAACTGGTCGAGCAGGCGGTGGTCGCCAACACCGACGTGGTGCAGGCGATCGCCCGGCTGCGGCAGGCGCGCGAAAGCCTGATCCAGAGCCGCGCGTCGCTGCTGCCCAATGTCTCCGGCTCGACCGGCTATCAGCGCAACGAGAATCTGCGCGGCGGCGGTCGCAGCTTCACGCTGCCCGACGGTACCGTCGTCGATACCGGCGGGGGCGGCAGCAACAGCTTCACCGTGGGACTGTCGGCCAGCTATCAGGTCGGCCTGTTCGGCGAAGTCCGCCGCACGGTGGAGGCGACCCAGGCGACCTATGAGGGCGCAGGGTTCAGCTATGCCGCCACGCTGCTGACCGTCGAGAGCGAGCTGGCGCGCAACTACATGCTGGCGCGGGCCTATCAGGCACAGCTGGCCAATGCGCGGGCCAGCCTGTCGCTGCAGGACGACAATCTGGAGATTGCCGGATTCCGGGTGCAGGCGGGCCTCGTTTCCTCGTTGGACGCCGAACAGGCGCGTGGCCAGCGGGCCCAGACCGCCGCGACCATCCCCTCGATCGAACAGCAATATAATGCCGCCGTGTCGCGGCTGGGCGTGCTGACCGGCCAGGCACCCGGCGCGGTCAAGGCGCGGCTGGCGGCGGTGAGGCCGATCCCCACCGGCCCCGCCGTGATCGGCACCGGCATTCCCGCCGATATCCTGCGCCGCCGCCCCGATGTCCGCGCGGCCGAGCGCAATCTGGCCGCCGCCACCGCGCGGATCGGCGTGGCGCAGGCCGCGCTCTATCCGGCGCTCGCCATTTCCGGGAACATCAATACGGCGGCGACCAGCATCGGTTCGCTGGGTGACGCGATCACCGGCAGCCTGTTTGCAGGCCTGACCCAGGCGATCTTCAACGGCGGACGACTGCGCAGCCAAGTGCGCAATGCCCAGGCGCTCGCCGATCAGAGCTATGCCGCCTATCAGGGCACCGTCCTGCTCGCGCTGGAGGATGTCGAGAACGCGATCGTCGCGCTCAACACCGCGCGCGAGCGGGAACGGCAATTCGCCATTCAACTCGACGCCGCGCGCAACTCGGCGATCCTGGCGCGCAGCCAATATCGCTCGGGCCTCACCGATTTCACCACCCTGTCGCAACAGGAGGCGGCGTTCCTGAACGCACAGAACGGGCTGGTTCAGGCCCGGTCCGACGCCGCGACCGCGCAAGTCGCGCTGTTCGCCGCGCTGGGCGGCGGATGGGACGACACGACCACCCCCGAAGCGCCGCCGCGCCTCGCCACAACCCCGGACAACCGCTGATGGCCGACCAGACTCTCGACGATTTCCTGGGCGTGAAGCCACAGCCGCGCTGGCGCAAATGGGTGCAGTGGGGCGTGGTGGTCGTCGGCGTGGTGCTGCTCGCGCTGTTGCTGAAAAGCTGTTTCGGCGGATCGAAGGAAGCGGGCTTCGCGACCGCCCCGGTCACGCGCGGCGACCTGACCGTGACCGTCTCGGCCACCGGCAAGCTGGCGCCGACCAACCAGGTGACGGTCGGCTCGCAGCTGTCGGGTCTGGTGACGAAGGTCGTGGTCGATGTGAACGACCGGGTGAAGGCGGGCGAGGCGCTGGCGCTGATCGATCCCGAACAGATCGACGACCAGATCCGCGCCGCCCAGGCGACGCTGGCCGCCAATGTCGCGCAGGTGGCGCAGGCGCGCGCGACCGTGTCGGAATCGCAGGCGCAGCTGGCGCGACTGGAACAGGTGTACAAGCTGTCGAACGGCCGTGTGCCCTCGGCCACCGAACTTCAGGCGGGGCGTGCCGATGCCCAGCGCGCGGTCGCCGCGCTGCGCGTCGCGGAGGCCAATGTCACCGCCGCCCGCGCCCAGCTGGCCCAGTCGCAGACCCAGCGCCAGCGCGCGATCATCCGCTCGCCCGTGTCCGGCGTGGTGCTGGCGCGCCAGGTCGATCCGGGCCAGACGGTCGCGGCGTCGTTCAACACGCCGACCCTGTTCGTCATCGCCGAAGACTTGACCAAGATGAAGCTGGAGGTCGCGATCGACGAGGCCGATGTCGGCGAGGTGAAGGTCGGACAGAAGGCCAATTTCACCGTCGACGCCTTTCCGGGGCGGACTTTCCCCGCGACGATCACCCGCGTCGATCTGGGGTCGAACCTGACGGTCAGCGCGGCGACCTCGTCCGCCTCCTCGACCACCAGCGCCGCCTCGACCACGGGGCAGGTGGTCAGCTATGCCGCCGACCTGACGGTCGGCAATCCCGACCTGCAACTGCGCCCCGGCATGACCGCGACCGCCGATATCGTGACGTCGGACAAGAAGAACGTCATGCTGATCCCCAACGCGGCGCTGCGCTTCAAGCCGTCCGACGGCGCGCAAGCGGGCGGCGGCGGCATTGCGGGCTCGCTGACCTTCCGCCCGCGCCGGGACCGCGCCGCGCGCACCGCCACGGTTCAGCGCGGCGCGACCCAGACCGTCTATGTCCGGGGCGACGACGGCAAGCCGCAGCCGATCCAGATCGTCACCGGCGACACCAACGGTTCGATGACCGAGGTGCTGTCGGGCGGCCTGAAGCCCGGCATGCAGGTCATCACCGGGCAGCTTGCGGGTGGCGAGAGCGCCGCGCCCCGTGGCGGTGGCCAGCGGCGTCAGGGCGGCGGCCAGCAGGGCGGGGGCGGTGGTGGCCGCTGACGCCCCGCTCATCCAGCTTCGCGGCGTCACCAAGACCTATGGCATGGGAGCGACCCAGTTCCAGGCGCTGAAGGGCGTCGACCTGGACATCGCAGCGGGTGATTTCGTCGCCGTGATGGGGCCTTCGGGGTCGGGCAAGTCGACCACGATGAACATATTGGGATGTCTCGACGTGCCGAGCGGCGGAAACTTCCTGTTCCGCGGCCATCATGTCGAGACGCTGGACCGCGACCAGCGCGCGATGCTGCGGCGGCGCTATCTGGGCTTCGTGTTCCAGGGCTTCAACCTGTTGTCGCGCACCACCGCGCTGGAGAATGTCGAGCTGCCGCTGCTCTATCGCGGTGAGGACAAACGGACCCGGCGCGAGATGGGCATGGCGGCGCTGGAGAAGGTCGGCCTCGACAAATGGTGGGACCATACGCCCGCCGAGCTGTCGGGCGGGCAGCAGCAGCGCGTGGCGATCGCGCGCGCCATCGTCACCAGCCCCGACGTCCTTCTCGCCGACGAGCCGACCGGCAATCTCGATTCCGAACGCTCGGTCGAGATCATGGAGTTGCTGACCGGGCTCAACCGGGACAGCAACATCACCGTGCTGATGGTCACGCACGAACCGGACATGGCGGCGTTCGCGCACACGGTCATCCACTTCAAGGATGGGCTGGTCGATCGGATCGAGGCGCAGCACCGGCCGGGCGTCGTGCCGGACATGGCCCCGTTCGACAGGAATGGGAACTGATGTTCGGCACCACGCTCATCCTCGCCATCCGCTCGATCCGGCGGCATGTGCTGCGCTCGTTCCTGACGACGTTGGGCATCATCATCGGCGTCGGCGCGGTCGTGACCATGGTGACGCTGGGCAAGGCGACGACGGCGGCCGTGCAGCAGTCGATCTCGTCGCTGGGCACCAACATCCTTCAGGTCCGCCCCGGCCAGGGCTTCGGACGCGGCGGCGGCGGCCCGCGTCCGCCCGACTTCAAGCCCGAGGACGTCGAGGCGATCGCCGACCAGATCGCGGGCGTCACGGCGGTGGCGCCGCAGGCGCAGACGACGGCGACCGCCATCTACGAAGGCGCGAACTGGTCGACGACCGTCACCGGTACGACGCTGGCCTATTTCACCGTCCAGCCCTGGCCGCTGGCCTCGGGCCGCACCTGGACCCCGGCCGAGCAGGCAGCGGGCAAGGCGGTGTGCATCATCGGCAATACCGTCCGCCAGAACCTGTTCCGCAGCACCGATGCGGTCGGCAAGCGCTTCCGTATCGGGGCGATCAGCTGCGACGTGATCGGCGTGCTGACGACACGCGGGCAGGGGGGCTTCGGCGATCAGGACGACGTGGTGCTGATGCCGATCAAGGCGGTCCAGCGCCGCTTCACCGGCAGCCGCGACATTCGCCTGATGCTGGTCGGTGTCGATCAGGCCTATTCGACCTCGGCCGTGCAATCGTCGCTCACCGATCTGCTTCGCGAACGGCGCAACATCAGCGGCGGCAAGGACGACGACTTCAACATCTTCGACACCAAGCAGATCAGCGATACGCTGACCAGCACGACGACCATGCTGACCCGCATCGTCGCGGCGGTGGCGGCGATCAGCCTGGTCGTCGGCGGCATCGGCATTATGAACATCATGCTGGTGTCCGTGACCGAGCGGACGCGTGAGATAGGCATCCGCCTGGCCATCGGTGCGGTCGCGCGCGAGGTGTTGATGCAGTTCCTGGTCGAGGCGGTGGTGCTGTCCTGCCTGGGCGGGATCATCGGCCTGATCCTGGCCCAGGCGATCATCGCTCTGCTGGTGCCGGTGATGCAGGTGCCCTGGACCTTCGATCCGCAGATCAACATCATCGCCTTTGCCATTTCGGCGGTGATCGGGGTGGTGTTCGGCTATTTCCCGGCGCGGCGGGCGGCGGCGCTCAATCCGATCGACGCGCTTCGCCACGAGTGATCGTCCGCTCGGGGGCGTGGACGAGCTGGCGCAGGCGTTCCAGATCCTCGGGCGTGTCGATGTCGATCAGCTCGGCAGGCGTGGTCACGACATGCCGTCCGCCCGCGACCAGCCTGCGGCCGCCCTCGTCGCCTTGCAGAGTCAGCAACGCGTCGAACCGGCCCGCACCGAAGATGCCCGGCGGAGTGGGGTGCTCGCCATTGCTCGACACCACCACCGATTCCGGCCCCTCGAACGCATCGAACAGGCGATAGATGTGCGCCGCCGTCACGCGCGGCATATCGGCCAGGGCGATCAGGATCGCCCGAGGCGACGCCGTCATCGCCTCGCGCACGCCCAGATGCAGCGAGTGGGACATGCCCCGACCGACCTCGGCGTTGTGGATGACGCGATAGCCGCGTGACGCGAAGTCGAGCTGGCATCCGTCCGTCACCACGATCCGCTCGGCAAAGGGGATGCTCTCCAACGCGGTGGTGACGTGAAAGCCGACCGGCTTGCCGAGAAACTTGGCTTCCAGCTTGTTCTCCATGCCGAACCGGCTCGACCGGCCCGCCGCCAGCAGGACCAGGGCGACATTCTCAGGGGCGATCATGAAAGGCTCCGATCATGGCGGCTGCGATCGACAAGGCAATTTCGGAAGGGCCGATCGCGCCGATATCCAGCCCGACCGGACCGTCGATCCGGTCGATCGCTTCTGCGGCGACACCCATCGCCGCCAGCCGCTCGCGTCGTGCGGCATGGCTGCGCCGACTTCCCAAAGCACCGACATAGGCAGTGTCGCTGGCGAGCGCGGCGACCAATGCGGGGTCGTCGATCTTGGTATCGTGGCTCAGCGTCACCACGGCGGTCGCGGGGCCGGGGGCATAGGCCGCCACCGCCTCGTCGGGCCAGCGGTCGTCCAGCGTGACGCCGGGAAAGCGTTCCTCGGTCAGGAAGCGGGCGCGCGGGTCGATGACGACCGTGGCGATGCCCAAAGTCTGCGCGAGTTGCGCAAGAGACTGGGCGATCTGCACCGCGCCGACGATCAGCAACCGGCGCGGCGGATCGTAGCGATTGGCGAAGACCTCCCCCGTCTCGATCGGGCGCAGGTCCGAATGGCCGCTGGTCAGGTCGGTGGTGACGGTCAGCGCTTGGCCCCGCTCGCGCGCCTCGGCGATCCGGTCGAAGAGTTCGGGGTCGAAGCCGTCCGCCGACACCGGCTGCACCATCACGGCGATCTCGCCGCCACAGGGCAGGCCGACTTCCCAGGCCGAGGCGTCCGCCACGCCGTAGCGCTTCACCTGGAACGGCGCGCCCGCGATGACTTCGGCGGCGGTGTGAAGAATGTCGTTCTCGACGCAGCCGCCCGACACCGATCCCTCGAACCGGCCATCGGCATGGACCAGCATATGGCTGCCGCGCGGGCGTGGTGCCGACCCCCAGGTCGACACCACCGTCGCGATCGCCATCGGCTCGCCCCGCCATTCCCTGGCGGCGGCGAGGACGCTGTCATGGTCGCTCATCAAAGCGCCGGAAGATGATCGAGCAGCTTGTCGAGCGTTACCGGCATTTCACGCACCCGCACGCCGGTGGCGTTGTAGATGGCGTTGACCACGGCCGGGGCCGCGCCGGAAATGCCCAGCTCGCCGATCCCCTTGGCATGGATCGGATTGGCATGGATGTCCCGCTCGTCGAGGAAATGGACTTCCAGCTGGGGCACATCGGCGTTCACCGGCACATGATATTCCGCTAGGTCGTGGTTGACCAGCTTGCCGGTGCGCGGATCGTGGATCAGATCCTCGGTCAGCGCGGTGCCGATGCCGAAGGTCATGCCGCCCAGGCATTGCGAGCGCGCCGTCTTGGCGTTGAGCACGCGCCCCGCCGCGAACACGCCCAGCATCCGCCGGACGCGGACCTCGCCGGTGACGACGTTCACGCCGACCTCGGCGAAATGCGCTCCGTAGCTCGCCTGGTTGAACTGTTTTTCCTGCTGGCCCGGCTTGATCTCGCCGATGGCGGACAGGCCGTCCTTGCCGACCAGTTCGGCCAGCGGCACCGAGCGATTGTCGCCGATCGCCATGCCGTCCTTGAGCGTCAGGTCCTCGGGCTTCACGCCCATCGCCTTGGCCAGCCTCTCGCGCACGCGCTCGGCCGCGAGATACACCGCCGAACCAGCCGACGCCGCACCCCAGGACCCGCCCGAACCGGCGGCGGGGGGATCGTTGGTGTCGCCCAGCGACATGGTCACCTTCTCAACCGGCAGGCCCAGTATCTCGGCGGCGATCTGCGCCATGATGGTATAGCTGCCCGTACCGATATCGGTCATCGCCGAGGATACCGTCGCACTGCCGTCCGGGTGCAGTTCGACCTTGGCGGCGGACTGTTGCAACTGGTTCGAGCGGCAGGCGGCGGCGACGCCCATGCCGATCAGCCAGTCGCCCTCGCGCCGCTGGCCCGGTGCCTGGCGCTGGTCCCAGCCGAAATGCTTCGCGCCTTCCTCCAGCGAACGCGTCAGGTTGCGCGAGGAATAGGGGACCTTCAATTCCGGGTCCTGCTGGGGGTCGTTGACCTTGCGCAGGGCGATGGGGTCCATGCCGATGGCTTCGGCCAGCTCGTCCATGGCGCATTCCATGCCGACCATGCCGACCGCCTCGCCGGGCGCGCGCATCGAGCCCGACAGCGTCCAGTTCAGCCGGACCACGTCATGATTGATCCGCCGATTCTCACCGCCATAGAGGAAGTGCGTACCGATCCCGACGGGTTCGAAGAAATCTTCGTCGGGCAGGTTGGAGGTGATGGATTCATGGCCCAGCGCCACGATCCGGCCGCCCGCCTCGGCACCCAGCCGCATCCGCTGTTCGGTATTGGAACGGCGGATGGTGGCGTCGAACACCTGCTGGCGCAGCATCACCGCCTTGACCGGGCGGCCAAGCTGCTTGGCGGCGATGGCGACGGCGACGCTTTCGGGCGCGATGCCCAGCTTCGACCCGAACCCGCCGCCGATATAGCGCGAGATGATCCGCACCTTGGACTGCGCGACGCCCAGCGCCTTGGCCAGCTGCTGCGCGTCGGAGGTCGGCATCTGGTACGCGCCGTAGAGCGTCAGCGCGCCGTCTTCCCATACCGCGATCGAGGCATGGGGCTCCATTGCCGCCGAGTTCTGGCTGGGGGTGGTATAGGTGACGTCGACCTTGACGGGCGCATTCTCGAACGCCTTGTCGAAATCGCCCTGATCGTAATGGCCCTTGATCAGGCCGTCGGGCGCAGGCTCGGCTTCGCCCTTGTTTGCCTCATAGTCGAACGTGCCGTCGAGCGGTTCATAGTCGACCTTCAGTTGCTTGGCCGCGTCACGCGCCACTTCGAAGCTCTCGGCGACGACGATCGCGATGATCTCGCCGAAATAGTCGATGGTGCGCACGCCTTGAGTCGGTGCGCTCGTCTCGCCGCCCTGCTGCGAATTGCGGATGAAGGTGTCGTAGTCGGTGATGACGTCGATGACGCCGGGCATGGCCTTGACCGCATCGGCGTCGATCGCCTTGATCTTGGCATGGCCCTTGGTCGCACTGACCAGCACGCCATGCGCGACATTTTCGATGGCGTACTCGGCCGCATAGGTGGCGGTGCCCGTCACCTTTTTCGGGCCGTCCACCCGGTCGAGCGGTTTGGAAATCACCCCCTGCACGCCCGTGTCGAGCAGGCTGTCGGGATGCGGCTGATTCATGGTCAGCGCGTTCGTGTCGTCCTTGCCGAATCCGAACATGGGATCAGCCCTCCTGCGTCAGTTCACGGAGCGTCGCGATCAGGGTGCGACGCGTCAGCGGAATCTTGAAGTCGTTCGAGCCATAGCCCCTGGCGTCCGCCAGCAGCGCGTCGGCGGCGGCGTGGAAGGCGGCGTCGGTCGGCTCCTGTCCAACCAGCGCGGCCTCCACCGCCTCGTCGCGCCACGGCATCGGGCCGAGCCCGCCAAAGGCGAGGCGCGCCGAGGTGATCCGGCCGCCCTCGACCGCGACGATTCCGGCGACCGAGACCAGCGCAAAGGCATAGGACGCCCGGTCGCGCACCTTGCGATAGGTCTGACGACCTGCAGGCGCGGGGGGCAGTTCGACATGGGTGATCAGCTCGCCCGGCTCCAGGACATTCTCGATCTCGGGCGTGGCTCCCGGCAGGCGATAAAAGTCACCGATCGCGATCCGGCGGCGGTCGCCGTCGGGCTTTTGCGTGACGATCACCGCCTCCAGCGCGCGCATGGCGACGGCCATGTCGCTGGGGTGCGTCGCGATGCACTGGTCCGAAGTGCCAAGGATCGCCAGGATGCGGTTCTCGCCGCCGATCGCCGAACAGCCGCTGCCGGGCTCGCGCTTGTTGCACGGGGTGGCGGGGTCGTAGAAATAATAGCAGCGCGTGCGCTGGAGCAGGTTGCCGCCGGTCGATGCCTTGTTGCGCAATTGCCCCGAAGCCCCGGCCAGCAAGGCGCGCGACAGCACCGGATAGCGCTCGATCACGCGGGCATCGGCGGCAAGGTCGCTATTGGGCACCAGCGCACCGATGGTCAGGCCGCCATCCTCGCGCTCCTCGATCTCCGTCAGGGCCAGGCGGCTGATGTCGACCAACGTCTCGGGCGTCTCGACCTGCAATTTCATCAGGTCGAGCAGGTTGGTGCCCCCGGCGATGAAGCGTGCGCCGGGCACCGCCCCGTCACGGGTGGCGGTCGCGACCGAGTCGGCGCGGGCATAGTCGAACAGCTTCATGCCGCGACCTCCTTACCGACGTCCTCGTTGGGATTGCGGTCGCCCAGACCCGCCACGTCGCGGATCGCATCGACGATATTGGGATAGGCAGCGCAGCGGCACAAATTGCCGCTCATCCGCTCGGAGATTTCCTCCACCGTCAGCTCGGCCGCGCCCAAATCCTCGGTGACGTGGCTGGGCCAGCCCTTCTTCACCTCGTCCATCATGCCGACCGCCGAGCAGATCTGGCCCGGCGTGCAATATCCGCACTGGAAACCGTCGTGGCGGACAAAGGCGTCCTGAAGCGGATGGAGGTTGCCCGGCTGGCCCAATCCCTCGATGGTGGTGATCTCGTCATCCTGATGCATCACGGCCAGCGTCAGGCAGCTGTTCACGCGGCGTCCGTTGACCAGCATCGTGCACGCGCCGCACTGGCCATGGTCGCAGCCCTTTTTCGAGCCGGTCAGGCCCAGATGCTCGCGACACAGATCGAGGAGGGAGGTTCGGACATCGACCTCGATGTCATGCGATTGACCATTGATTGTGAAATGCACGGGCGCATCCCCTTTGGGATTAGGAATGGATGAACAAACGCCATGATTTCCCTGCGTTTCCCGTTGCGAACCACTCTCATTGCCGCCGCGCTCGTCATGGGGCAGGGTGAGGCCATGTCCGCCGACGCCCCCAAGCCGCTTTCCTCGCCCCGCCTTTCGTCCCCGATCGTCATCGCGCATCGCGGGGCCAGCGGGGAGCGCCCCGAACATACGCTGGCCGCTTATGATCTTGCGATCCGCGAGGGCGCGGACGTGATCGAGCCCGATCTGGTGCCGACCAAGGACGGTCATCTCGTCGCGCGGCACGAGAACGAGATTTCGGGCACGACCGATGTCGCCGCCCACCCGGAGTTCGCCGATCGCAAGACGACCAAGACGATCGACGGCCAGGCCGAGACCGGCTGGTTCACCGAGGACTTCACGCTCGCCGAGCTGAAGACGCTCCGCGCCCGCGAACGCCTGCCGCAACTGCGCTCGACCGCCTATGACGGGCAGTTCGAGATCCCGACGCTGGAGGAGATCATCGCGCTGGCGAAGACCCGGTCGAGGGAGACCGGTCGCACCATCGCCATCTATCCCGAAACCAAGCATCCGACCTATTTCGCCGGAATCGGCAAGGGCACCGACGCCCGGCTGGTCGCCGCGCTGGACAAGGCGGGCTGGAAGACGGCCGATGCGCCGGTCTTCATCCAGTCGTTCGAGGTGAACAACCTCAAGCACCTCAAGACCATGACCGGCATCCGCCTGATCCAGCTGGTCGCGGGCGAGGGCGGTCCGGCGGACAATGCCGCGCCCAGCTATGCCGCGATGATGACGCCCGAGGGCATGAAGCAGGTCGCGACCTATGCCTGGGGGATCGGGCCGGACAAGGCGATGCTGTGGAACGGCGATGCGCCTTCGTCCCTGGTCGCCGACGCCCATGCGGCGGGCCTTCGCGTCCACCCCTGGACCTATCGCGCGGAAAACCAGTTCGTGCGGGCCGGCTTTCGCATGGGCGCCGATCCCAAGGCGCATGGCGATGTCGCAGGCGAAATGCGCGCCGCGCTGGGCCAGGGCATCGACGGTTTCTTCACCGATTTCCCGCAAATCGGGGTAGAAACCCGCAACGCTTATCTACGCGCCCGCTGAAAGATCCCAAGACCATGCGTAACCTCGTCCTGAAACTCGCCGTCCTAACCCTGCCGCTGGCCACCGGAGGCTGCGTCAAGACGGTCGCCAGCGTGGTGAAGGCCCCCTTCCAGGCGGCGGGGCAGGTGGTCGACTGGACGACGACGAGCCAGGACGAGGCCGACCGCAATTACGGCCGCAAGATGCGCAAGAAGGAAGCGCGCGAAGGCCGCGAACGCCGCGAATATGAGAAGCAGTGCCGCAAGCACCCGGAGCAATGCCAGCAGGGTCAGCAGGGCTATGACGGCTATCGCGCCGCCAACGATTGATCGCTGACGGGCGGCGGCCATCCGGCGAGGATGGTCGCCACCGCCACCAGCACCTGCGGCCGGTGCTGAACCCATAAATGGCTGGACGTGACCTCGACCGCCGGGGTCGTGTCGTCGCGGCAGATCGTGCCTGCGACCAGCCCGTCGTTCCGGCTCCAGATCGCAGCGGAAGGGCAGGGCAGCGGACCCGCAATCGCCGCCGAGCGCGCGATCACCGTCGGGTCATCCACCCGCTCGCCGGTCAGCCGCTCGAACGCCCGCCAGACATTGGTCGCGCGGGGTGGCCCGGCATAGGGCGAGGCGATGGCGATGACGCCCGCGACCAGATCGGGGCGGGCTTGCGCCGCCATCCGCGCCATGATCCCGCCCAGGCTGATACCGATCAGCGTCACCGGCCCCTGATCCGATAATGACTCGATGCGGGCGATCAGCCGTTCGGCCTCCGCCCCGACGCTGCGCACCCCACGGTTGCGGCCCAGCCCCCAGCCATGAACGCGGTAGCCCTTGGCGGCCAGGTAGCGGCGCAGCACGATATTCGATCCATCGGTGTTGAACAGGCCGGGCAGCACCATCACCGTCCGCCCGTCTCCCTCCGGCGCGGCGGTCAGCGAGGCGCGGTGCCGCCACCAGGTCGCGCCCATCCACAGCGCGCGCGGCAATTCGGCGGCCCAGAGCGTCTTGGACGGCGGCGGGATCACAGCCACCACGTCACCGTCCAGGGAAAGGGCGTCCACCACCCCATCCGCACCCCCGCCGCCGCCAGTGCATCGCCGGTCCAGCTGTTGCAGGTATGGACCGCGCTGTAGCGCCCGCTCGCCTCATAAAAAGCGTCATACACGTCATAGCCGGGATAGTGCGGGCCACCGCGCCGCCAACTCGCCTGGATGAAGGCGATCAGGTGGCGATAGGCCTCGGGCGACAGGCGGATCGCCCGCACATCGTCGCCATTCGCATGGGGCAGCGGCAGATGGTCGACATGGATCAGCGTCCGGTCGCTGCCCAGCGCGGCGTGCAGGATCGTGCCCGGCTTCACGTCACGCCAGCGCGGCGTCTCGCGAAAAAAGCCCGCCTCGCCCCAGCCGATGGCCAGGAAGGGAAAACCGGCATAGCGCGGGTCGCGCAGGTCCTGCGGCCTTGCCCAGTCGCGCCAGTCCATTCCCGCCGCCTGTTTGGGTACGATGATCGCGGTGTGGATCGCGCTCGACTCGACGAAGATGGTGATGGCATCCGCACCCGCCTCGGGCATCGGCGCGGTCGTCCGCGGGATCGCCCCCAGCGCCAGCCCCATGCCCAGATAGGCCAGCAGGATCAGGCCGATAGCGGCCAGCGCCCCCCTTGCAACGCGCCCCAGCCGTCGCCACGATATGGTTTCATTTGTCACCATCATCATGATAGGCTCCGCGAATGGCACAGGATACCCATGTTCTCGCCGCCCCGCCCGAGGGAGCCTCCGCAGACTGGACCATCCCACAGGGGTGGGAGCATTACACCGCAGAGGAACATGCGACCTGGGACACGCTGTTTGCGCGCCAGTCCAGGCTGCTGCCGGGCCGTGCGTCGGAGGCCTATCTGCGCGGTCTCGACGTGCTCAAGCTGTCGCGGCCGGGCATTCCCGATTTCGAGGAACTGTCCGAACGGCTGATGAAGCTCACCGGGTGGCAGGTCGTGGCGGTGCCGGGGCTTGTGCCCGACGACGTGTTCTTCGACCATATGGCCAATCGCCGCTTCGTCGCGGGCAATTTCATCCGGCGGCCCGAGCAGCTCGACTATCTGCAAGAGCCGGACGTCTTTCATGACGTTTTCGGGCATGTGCCGATGCTCGCCGACCCGGTCTTCGCCGATTATCTCGCCGCCTATGGGCGCGGCGGGCAGCGGGCGCTCGGCATGGACGCGCTGAAGTATCTGGGGCGGCTCTATTGGTACACCGTCGAGTTCGGGCTGGTGCGCGAGGACGGCGACCTGCGAATCTACGGCGCGGGGATCGTGTCGAGCTATTCGGAAAGCCGCTTCGCGCTGGAGGACCCGAGCCCGAACCGGATCGGCTTCGACCTTGCCCGCGTCATGCGGACGGAATATCGGATCGACGATTTCCAGCAGAATTATTTCGTGATCCCGAGTTACGAGGAATTGCTGCGCACGACGCTGGAGACGGACTTCGCGCCGCTTTATGAGGCAATCAAGGCGTTGCCCGATATTCCCGTGGCGGCGATCGTCGACGGGGACGAGGTGATGACGCGGGGGACGCAGGATTATGCCCGGGCGAAGGGCGGATAGGGATTCCCTTGGGCTTCGACTTCGCTCAGCCTGAACGGGGGGTAGGAAAAGCGGCTGGATACAAACTTCCGTTCAGCCTGAGCGAAGTCGAAGGCCACGCCCGGACCTTCGGAACCTTATCCGGCAACCCCGGTTCGCCCATCATGCACGACGAACCCAACAGAGCGGTGAAATACCCGTTGCTTGCCCAGCCCCATGTCCAGCTTTACGGCACGGTGGACGAGGCGATGTATGCCGGTTTCAAGGACCAGCTTGCCGCCGCACCGACCGAGGGACCGCTGGTCGTGTCGATCACCACGCTGGGCGGCGATCCGGAAATGGCGCGGGCCATGGGCGACTCGATCCGGCTGCTGCGCGACTATACCGGGCGCGAGACGTTGTTCCTGGGCAAGGTCGCGGTCTATTCGGCCGGGGCGACCTTCATGTCGGCCTTTCCGGTCGAGACGCGGTTCCTGACGCGCGGCACCCGCCTGATGCTCCACGAACGGCAGATGTCGGGTTCGATCGACCTGACCGGCCCGCTCACCAGCCTGCCCGCGATCCTGAAGGCCAAGCTGCATGAGATCGAGCAGTCGGTCCTGATCCAGGAAGAGGGCTTCCGCGCCATTGTCAACGGTTCGCAGGTGTCGTTCGAGACGTTGCGCGAAAAGGCGACCAGCAACTGGTATATCGACGCCGAGGAAGCGCGCGACCTGGGGCTGGTCCTTGATGTGATCTGACTCCGCGCCTAAATCGCGTGAAGACATTTGCGACAACCGGCCCTGTCATGTATCGGCTCTGCTAATCCTTTGCCGGTCCCGGGACCGGCCCATCCAGCGGGTTAGAGACCATGGCCGAATTTGCCCTGCCGAAGAACAGCGTCATCAAGAAGGGCGAAACGCATCAGGCGACCACCGGCGGCCGCCTGAAAAAGTTCAAGGTCTATCGCTACGACCCCGATTCGGGTCAGAACCCGCGCTACGACACGTTCGAGGTCGACCTGGACGAGTGCGGCCCGATGGTGCTCGACGCGCTGATCAAGATGAAGGCCGAGCAGGACAGCTCGCTGACTTTCCGCCGTTCGTGCCGCGAGGGTATTTGTGGATCGTGCGCGATGAACATCGATGGGCGCAACGGCCTGGCCTGCACCACCGCGATCGAGGATGTGAAGGGCACGGTCCAGATCACGCCCTTGCCGCATATGGACGTGGTCAAGGATCTGGTTCCCGACTTCACGCATTTCTATGCGCAGTACGCCTCGATCAAGCCGTGGCTGCAGACCGTGTCGCCTGCCCCGTCGGGCAAGGAGCGGCTCCAGTCGCCGGACGACCGCGCCAAGCTGGACGGTCTGTATGAGTGCATCCTCTGCGCCTGCTGCTCGACCTCGTGCCCCAGCTATTGGTGGAACAGCGACAAGTTCCTCGGCCCGGCGATCCTGCTCCAGGCCTATCGCTGGCTGGCCGACAGCCGCGACGAGATGACCGGCGAGCGTCTGGACGAGCTGGAGGATCCCTTCCGCCTGTATCGCTGCCACACGATCATGAACTGCGCGAATGTCTGCCCCAAGGGTCTGAACCCGGCCAAGGCGATCGCCGAGATCAAGAAGATGGAAGCCGAGCGGGTCATCTGATCCGGTTGGCTTGATGGAAACGGAAAGGGGGGTCGGAGACGGCCCCCTTTTTCAATTCTATCTGGTCCGCCAACCACCCTCACCCTTCCGGCGCTGACGCGCCTCCCTCCCTCTCCCGATGGGAGAAGGAAGCGGCCCGCCCGCTGCAAGCGGGTGGGAAGGGTGAGGGTGGAGAGGGGTTGACGCCAGCCACCCCAGGGCAGACATCGCCCCCCAACATGCCCGACATCCTCAACGCCTATCGCCGCCTGGTCTCCGCCGAAGAGCTTCGCCCAGATCCCGAACAGGCGGCCGCCGCCGCGCGACTCGAACAGCTTGCGACCGAACTGGAAACTCCGCGCAAGACCGGCCTTTTTGCCCGCCTGACGGGCAAGGGGGCGCCTGCCCCCAAGGGCGTCTATCTCTGGGGCGATGTCGGGCGCGGCAAGTCGATGCTGATGGACCTGTTCTTCGACCATGTCGCGGTCGAGGCCAAGCGCCGCGTCCATTTCGCCGAGTTCATGCTGGAGGTGCACGCCCGCATCGCCACCGAACGCGCCAAGCAGGCGGGCGACCCGATCGCCCCCGTCGCCGCAGCCCTTGCCGAGGAAGTGCGGCTGCTGGCGTTCGACGAGATGATGGTGACCAACAGCCCCGACGCGATGATCCTGTCGCGGCTGTTCACCGCGCTGATCGAGGCCGGGGTGACGATCGTCACTACCTCCAACCGGCCGCCCAGGGACCTCTACAAGAACGGGCTTAATCGTGAGCATTTCCTGCCCTTCATCGCGCTGATCGAGGCGCGACTGGACGTGCTGGCGCTGAATGGCCCTACCGACTATCGGCGCGACCGGCTGGGGCGGCTGGACACCTGGCTGGTGCCCAATGGGCCGAAGGCGACGATGACGCTGTCGGCGGCCTTCTTCCGCCTGACCGACTATCCGGTCGAGGATGCCGCGCATGTGCCCAGTGAAGACCTGAAGGTCGGCGGACGCGTCCTGCATGTCCCCAAGGCGCTGAAGGGCGTCGCGGTCTTCTCGTTCAAGCGGCTGTGCGGCGAGGCGCGGGGGGCGGCGGACTATCTGGCGGTCGCGCGTCGTTTCCACACCGTCATCCTGGTCGGCATCCCCAAGCTGGGGCCGGAGAACCGCAACGAGGCGGCGCGCTTCGTCCAGCTGATCGACGCGCTCTACGAACACAAGGTCAAGCTGCTCGCCGCAGCGGACGCCCAGCCCGCCGAACTCTATGAAACCGGCGATGGCCGGTTCGAGTTCGAGCGTACGATTAGCCGGTTGGAAGAGATGCGGTCCGAGGAGTATCTGGCCCAGGGCCATGGCTCGGAAGGGGCTTAATTAAGCCTTAATGCACTTGCGAACCATTATCGTTTAAAATCTTAAACTCTGTGGAATAACGGTTGCCCCGACGCCGCAATAGGCGTAGGCCGCGTGACCAATCACGTACGTCCACTACGGAGTAGGATTGGAATGGCTCGCAAGAAGATCGCGCTGATCGGCGCCGGTAATATCGGCGGCACGCTGGCGCACCTCGCCGCGCTCAAGGGGCTGGGCGATATCGTCCTGTTCGACGTCGTTGAGGGTGTTCCGCAGGGCAAGGCGCTCGACCTGTCGCAGTGCGGCCCGGTCGAAGGCTTCGACGCGAATATCAAGGGTTCCAACGACTACGCCGATATCGCGGGCGCCGATGTGATCATCGTCACCGCCGGTGTCGCGCGCAAGCCCGGCATGAGCCGTGACGATCTGCTCGGCATCAACCTGAAGGTGATGAAGGCGGTCGGCGAGGGTATCGCCGCCAACGCGCCCGATGCCTTCGTGATCTGCATCACCAACCCGCTCGACGCGATGGTCTGGGCGCTGCGCGAATTCTCGGGCCTGCCCGCGAACAAGGTCGTCGGCATGGCGGGCGTGCTCGACTCGGCGCGCTTCTCGCACTTCCTCGCCGAGGAGTTCGGCGTGTCGGTGAAGGACGTGAACACCTTCGTGCTCGGCGGCCACGGCGACACGATGGTCCCGGTCCTGGAATATTCGACCGTCAGCGGCATCCCGGTCAGCGACCTGATCGAGATGGGCTTCTCGACCAAGGAAAAGGTCGACGAGATCATCAAGCGCACGCGCGGCGGCGGCGGCGAGATCGTCGCGCTGCTCAAGACCGGCTCGGCTTACTATGCGCCCGCCACGAGCGGCATCGCGATGGCCGAGGCGTATCTCTATGACCAGAAGCGCATCCTGCCTGCCGCGGCGCACCTGTCGGGTGAATATGGCATCGACAACCTCTATGTCGGCGTGCCCGTCGTGATCGGCGCGAACGGCGTCGAGAAGGTCGTCGAGGTCAAGCTGTCGGACGAGGCGAAGGCCAACCTTCAGGTCTCGGTCGATGCGGTCAAGGAACTGCTCGTCGCCTGCAAGGGTATCGACGAGTCGCTGGCCTGATCCATTCCATTGTGCCCCGGCGGAGGCCGGGGCCCAGTTGGGAAGGCATTCGAGATGGAGCGACCGGGCTATGTCTATATCATGGCCAGCGATCGCAACGGGACGCTCTATCTCGGTGTGACCAGCAACCTCGCCCGGCGCGTGCTTCAGCATCGCGACGGGGTGGTCGCCGGGTTCACGCGAAAGCATCGCTGTCATCGCCTCGTCTGGTTCGAGGCGCATGAGAGCATCGAATCAGCACGGCAGCGCGAGCTGCGGATGAAGGAATGGAAGCGGGCCTGGAAGCTGCGGGAAATCGAAGGGCTCAATCCCGACTGGGATGATCTTTACGACCGGATCGCACTGCCATGACCGTTTCCCCAACTGGGCCCCGGCCTTCGCCGGGGAACAAGAGGAAGAGAAGTTAGATGAGCATCCTCGTCAACAAGAACACCAAGGTCATCACCCAGGGCATGACGGGTGAAACCGGCACGTTCCACACCCAGCAGGCGCTGGCGTACGGCACGCAGATGGTCGGCGGCGTCACGCCGGGCAAGGGCGGCACCGAGCATATCGGTCTGCCGGTCTTCAACACCGTCGCCGAAGCCAAGTCGAAGACGGGCGCCGACGCGTCGGTCATCTATGTGCCGCCGCCCTTCGCTGCCGACTCGATCCTGGAAGCGATCGACGCCGAGATCCCGCTGATCGTCGCGATCACCGAGGGCATTCCGGTCCTCGACATGGTCAAGGTGAAGCGCGCCCTGTCGGGTTCGAAGTCGCGCCTGATCGGTCCGAACTGCCCGGGCGTGCTGACGCCGGGCGAGTGCAAGATCGGCATCATGCCGGGTTCGATCTTCAAGAAGGGCTCGGTCGGCGTCGTCTCGCGCTCGGGCACGCTGACCTATGAGGCGGTGTTCCAGACCTCGAACGCCGGCCTGGGTCAGACGACCGCGGTCGGCATCGGCGGCGATCCCGTCAACGGCACCAACTTCATCGACGTGCTGGAGCTGTTCCTGGCCGATGACGAAACCCAGTCGATCATCATGATCGGCGAGATCGGCGGCTCGGCGGAAGAAGAAGCCGCGCAGTTCCTGCGTGACGAAGCCAAGCGCGGTCGTTCGAAGCCGATGGCCGGCTTCATCGCGGGCCGCACCGCGCCTCCGGGCCGTCGCATGGGCCATGCCGGTGCGATCGTGTCGGGCGGCCAGGGCGGCGCCGAGGACAAGATCGCGGCGATGGAAGCGGCCGGGATCAAGGTCGCGGCCAGCCCGTCGGAGCTCGGCTCGACGCTGCTGTCGGTGCTGAACAAGTAAGGCGTATCGCGTCACCCCGGCACAACCGCCGGGGTCCGTGGCGGCAGGCGGGCCGCTCGCGGCTGCGGACCCCAGGCGGATGTGCCGGGGTGGCGATCATGAAGAAGACGGGCGGTCGAGGAAGCGTCTCATGGGCTACGAAGGCCAGGAATTCAGCGACATCGCGGCGGGCGTCAGCCCCGCCTTCATCGAAACGCTCTACGCCAAGTATCAGGCCGACCAGTCGTCGGTCGATGCGGGCTGGCGGACCTTCTTCGAGGGTCTGGAGCAGGGCGTGGGCGCCCCGAGCTGGCAGAACAAGCGCTGGCCGCTGACCTCGACCGACGATCTGACGGCGGGTCTCGACCCGACCCAGATGGAACCGGCCCCCAAGCCTGCCAAGGGTGGCAAGCCCGCTCCGGCAGCCGCCACAGCGGCCCCCTCGACCGCCGACATCGTCAAGGCGGCGGGCGACGCGATCCGCGCCCAGCTGCTGATCCGCACCTATCGCGTGCGCGGCCACCTTGCGGCGAACCTCGACCCGCTGGGCCTGTCAGGCCTGCGCGAGTTGCCGGAAGATCTGAAGACCGAATATCACGGCTTCACCGACGCCGATATCGATCGCAAGGTTTACCTCGGCGGCACGATGGGCTTCGAATGGGCGACCGTTCGCGAGCTGGTCGACACGCTGCGCAAGAATTACTGCGGCAATATCGGCCTTGAATATATGCACATCGCGGATGTGGAGGAGCGCCGCTTCCTCCAAGACCGGATGGAAGGTCAGGATAAGGCGATCGACTTCACTGTCGATGGCAAGAGGGCGATCCTGAACAAGGTCATCGAGGCCGAGCAATGGGAAAAGTTCCTCGGCAAGAAATATGTCGGCACCAAGCGCTTCGGCCTGGACGGCGGCGAGTCGATGATCCCCGCGCTCGAGTCGGTCATCAAATATGGTGGCCAGATGGGCGTGCGCGAGATCGTGTTCGGCATGGCGCATCGCGGCCGCCTGAACGTGCTGGCCAATGTGATGGCCAAGCCGCTGCGCGTGATCTTCCACGAATTCGCCGGTGGTTCGGCCAACCCCGATGATATTGGCGGTTCGGGCGACGTGAAGTATCACCTCGGCACCTCGACCGACCGCGAGTTCGACGGCCACAAGGTCCATATGTCGCTGGTCGCCAATCCCTCGCACCTCGAGGCGGTGAACCCGGTCGTGCTGGGCAAGACCCGCGCGATCCAGACGATCGCCGACGACCTGACCGATCACTCGGCGTCGGTGCCGGTGCTCATCCACGGCGACGCCGCCTTTGCGGGCCAGGGCATCGTCTGGGAGTGCCTCGGCTTCTCCGGCATCCGTGGCTACAACACCGGCGGCTGCGTCCACTTCATCATCAACAACCAGGTGGGCTTCACCACCTCGCCGCAGTTCGCGCGCTCCTCGCCCTATCCGTCGGACGTGGCCAAGGGCGTCCAGGCGCCGGTCTTCCACGTCAATGGCGACGATCCCGAGGCGGTGACCTTCGCCACCAAGATGGCGATCGAGTTCCGCCAGAAGTTCCACCGCGACATCGTGATCGACATGTGGTGCTATCGCCGCTTCGGTCACAACGAAGGTGACGAGCCGGGCTTCACCCAGCCGCTGATGTACAACAAGATTCGCTCGCACCCCGGTGTCGCCGAGACCTATGCGAAGCGTCTTGTCGCCGAGGGTGTGGTCGATCAGGCCTGGGTCGACGAGAACATCAAGCAGTACACCACGCGCTGCGAAGGCGAGTTCGAGGCGGGCCAGAGCTACAAGCCCAACAAGGCCGACTGGTTCGCCGGTCGCTGGTCGGGCCTGTCGGCGCCGAAGGAGACCGATCAGGGTCGCCGCAACGTGGAGACCGGTCTCGACAAGAAGCTGTTCGACGCGATCGGCCGCACGCTGACCACGATCCCCGAGGGGCTTCTGGTCCACAAGACGCTGAACCGCGTGCTCGACGCCAAGCGCCAGATGTTCGCCACCGGCGAGAATTTCGACTGGGCGACCGGCGAGGCCTTGGCCTTCGGTTCGCTGCTGTCGGAAGGTTACGGCGTCCGCCTGTCGGGCCAGGATTCGGGTCGCGGCACCTTCTCGCAGCGTCACGCGGTCTGGGTCGACCAGACCGACGAGCATAAGTATGTGCCGCTGAAGACCGTCGAGCATGGCAGCTTCGAAGTGCTGGACAGCCCGCTGTCCGAATATGGCGTGCTCGGCTTCGAGTATGGCTATGCACTGGCCGACCCGAAGACGCTGGTCATGTGGGAGGCGCAGTTCGGCGACTTCGTCAACGGCGCGCAGATCATGATCGACCAGTTCATCACGTCGGGCGAGTCCAAGTGGCTGCGTGCCAACGGCCTGGTGATGCTGCTGCCGCACGGCTATGAAGGGCAGGGTCCGGAGCACTCGTCGGCCCGTCCCGAGCGCTTCCTCCAGTCCTGCGCCAACGATAATATCCAGGTTGCGAACTGCACCACCCCGGCCAACTATTTCCACCTGTTGCGCCGCCAGATGCACCGCAATTTCCGCAAGCCCCTGATCGTGATGACGCCCAAGTCGCTGCTGCGTCACAAGCTGGCGGTGTCGAAGGCCGAGGACTTCCAGGGCGAGAGCCACTTCCGTCGCCTGCTGTCGGACACTAATGGTGCCGCCGACGAGGCCACGACGCGGCTGGTCCTGTGCACCGGCAAGGTCGCCTATGACCTGATCGAGGCACGCGACGCAGCAGGCGACACCACGACCCAGATCGTGCGCGTCGAGCAGCTCTATCCGTTCCCGAGCGACGCGCTCGCCAAGCGGATCGCGCGCATGCCGAACCTGCAGGACGTGGTCTGGGCGCAGGAAGAGCCGAAGAACAACGGTTACTGGTTCTTCGTCGAGCCGCTGATCGAGGAGTCGCTGGCGGCTGCCGGTGCGAGCGTGAAGCGGGCGCGTTATGCGGGTCGTGCGGCGGCGGCTTCGCCCGCCACCGGCCTGATGAAGCGCCACACCGCCGAGCAGGGCGCGCTGGTCGCCGATGCGCTGGGCCATAATGTCCGCGAGGAAATCCGCCGGACGCGCGCCGAGGGCAGCAACACCACCGCCAAGCCGACCACGGCGGCTGTGGACTGACTTACCGAGTTCCCCGGTTCGTGACCGAGCCGGGGAGGGATGAAATCTGGCGCGGGCGTTTTGCCCGCCCGCGTAAGAGCCCCGGTCGATGGACCGGGCGGAGGAAATGGAAATGGCGACTGAAGTTCTGGTCCCGGTACTGGGCGAATCGATCTCCGAGGCGACGCTGGGCGAATGGCTGAAGCAGCCGGGTGACGCGGTGGCGGTCGACGAGCCGATCGCGAGCCTGGAGACCGACAAGGTCTCGGTCGAAGTGCCCTCGCCGGTGGCGGGTGTCATGGGCGAGCATGCCGTGAAGGTCGGCGACACGGTGCAGGTCGGCGCGCTGCTGGCGACCGTCGAAGCCGGTGGCTCGGCCCCGGCCAAGACCGAAGCGACGACCCCCGCCGTGACCGCAGCCCCGGCGGCTGCTCCGGCTCCTGCCGCAGCCCCGGCCGCCGCTGACGAGTCGAGCGACTCGCCCGCCGCGCTGTCGCCGTCGGTGCGTCGTGCGGTGCTCGAGCACGGCCTCGACCCCGCGACGATCAAGGGCACCGGTAAGGACGGCCGCATTACCAAGGAAGATGTCGCCGCCGCCGCCGCCAACAAGTCGAGCGCACCGGCTCCGGCCGCCGCTGCTCCGGCCGCTGTCCCCGCCGGTTCGGCGCGCAAGGAAGAGCGCGTGAAGATGACGCGCCTGCGTCAGACGATCGCCAAGCGCCTGAAGGAAGCGCAGAACACCGCCGCGATGCTGACGACGTTCAACGACGTCGACATGACCGCCGTGATCGAGGCGCGTGCCAAGTATAAGGACCTGTTCGAAAAGAAGCACGGCGTCCGCCTGGGCTTCATGGGCTTCTTCGTGAAGGCCGCGACCATGGCGCTGAAGGACATTCCGTCGGTCAACGCTTCGATCGAGGGCGATGAGATCGTCTATCACGATTATGCCGACATCTCGGTCGCCGTCTCGGCCCCGAACGGCCTGGTCGTGCCGGTCATCCGCGATGCGCAGGACCTGACGGTCGCGGGCATCGAGAAGACGATCGGCGACTTCGGCAAGCGCGCCAAGGACGGCACGCTCAAGATGGACGAGATGAAGGGCGGTACCTTCACCATCTCGAACGGCGGCGTGTTCGGCTCGCTGATGTCGACCCCGATCATCAACCCGCCCCAGTCGGCGGTGCTGGGCCTCCACCGTATCGAGGAGCGTCCGGTCGTCGTCGACGGCCAGATCGTCATCCGCCCGATGATGTACCTGGCGCTGTCCTATGACCACCGCATCATCGACGGTCGCGAGGCAGTGACCTTCCTCGTCGCGCTGAAGAACGCGATCCAGGATCCGACCCGCATCCTGATCGACCTCTGATCGCTTTGTGATCTATACGGGCCCTCGAACGGTCGAGGGTCCGTCCTTGCTGTGACAGGCGGGTGCGCCCGCAGGCTGGACCCCGAGAGCCGGGGAACGGGAGAGACAAATGGCTGAGTATGACTATGACGTCCTGGTGATCGGCGCCGGCCCCGGCGGCTATGTCGCGGCTATCCGCGCGGCGCAGCTGGGCCTGAAGACCGCATGCGCCGAAGCGCGCGAGACGCTGGGCGGCACCTGCCTCAATGTCGGCTGCATCCCGTCCAAGGCGCTGCTCCACGCGTCCGAGCTGTTCGAGGAAGCATCGCACGGTGCCCTCGCCAAGTTCGGTGTCGAGATCGAGGGCGCCAAGCTCAACCTCGACCAGATGCACGCCGAAAAGGCCAAGGCGGTCGGCGAGCTGACCGGCGGCATCGAATATCTGTTTAAGAAGAACAAGGTCACCTGGCTGAAGGGCAAGGCCGCGTTCCAGGATTCGAGCACGGTCAAGGTCGGCGACCAGACCGTCACCGCGCGCGACATCGTGATCGCGACCGGCTCGGTCGTCACCCCGTTGCCGGGCGTCGCAATCGACCAGAAGGTCGTGGTCGACTCGACCGGCGCGCTGGCGCTGCCCAAGGTGCCGGAACATCTGGTCGTCATCGGCGGCGGCGTGATCGGGCTGGAGCTGGGCTCGGTCTGGCGTCGTCTGGGGGCCAAGGTCACGGTGGTCGAATATCTCGACCAAATCCTGCCCGGCTTCGATGGCGAGGTCCGCAAGGAATCGGCCAAGCTGTTCAAGAAGCAGGGCATGGAGCTGAAGACCTCGACCAAGGTGACCGGCGTCACCGTCGAGGGCGACCGCGCGACCGTGTCGGTCGAACCGGCGGCTGGCGGTGCGGCGGAAACGCTGTCGGCCGACGCCGTGCTGGTCGCGATCGGCCGCAAGCCCAACACCGACGGGCTGAACCTGGAAGCCGCCGGCGTGAAGCTGAACGGCCGTGGCCAGGTCGAGATCGACCATGACTTCGCGACCAATGTCGACGGCGTCTGGGCGATCGGCGACGTGGCACCGGGCCTGATGCTCGCGCACAAGGCCGAGGACGAAGGCGTCGCGGTGGCCGAGAATATCGCGGGCCAGACCGGCATCGTGAACCACGACGTCATCCCCAGCGTCGTCTACACCATGCCCGAGATCGCCGGTGTCGGCCTGTCGGAAGAAGCCGCCAAGGAGCGTGGCGAGGTCAAGGTCGGCAAGTTCCCGTTCATGGCGAACAGCCGCGCCAAGACCAACCGCGACACCGACGGCTTTGTGAAGGTCATCGCCGACGCCAAGACCGACCGCGTGCTGGGCGTGTGGATCATCTCGTCGCTCGCGGGCACGATGATCGCCCAGGCCGCGCAGGCGATGGAGTTCGGCGCGACGTCGGAAGACATCGCCTATACCTGCCACGCCCACCCGACCCATGCCGAGGCGCTCAAGGAAGCCGCCATGGCGGTACAGGGCAAGCCGATCCACATCTGATCGGCTGTCGCCGGCCGAACGAAGGGGGCGGGCATCGCGAGGTGCTCGCCCCTTTTGTCATGGGCCTTTCGAATTCCTCCCCTGCAAGGGGAGGGGGACCATGCGCAGCATGGTGGAGGGGTGTCGCGCTATCGATAGCGCGACACCCCTCCGTCAGGCCTTCGGCCTGCCACCTCCCCTTGCAGGGGAGGAAAAGGGCTTCAGGCTCATCCGCACGGACGGAACTTCGCCGCCGACGGCGACGCAGGGGCGCATGACGCGACCGGCCTCGACAAAACCGAGCTTGGCAAGCACCCGGCCCGACGCGGGATTGTCCTCGAAATAGCCGGAGGTCAGGCGAGCAAGCCCAACATGCTCGAATCCAAAATCCACGACCACCCGCGCTGCTTCGGTCGCTATTCCCCGCCCCCAATGGGCCGGGGACAGCCAATAGCCCAGCTCCGCCGTCTCCTCCTCCGGGGTCACGCCGACCGCGCCGATCAGCCGGTCCTCGCCCCGCAGCGTGATCGCCCATACCCATTCGGCGGGCACGACCCGCTCCAGAAAGAAGCGCACATCATCCGGCCCATAAGGGTGCGGCACGCGGGCTAGACGGCGTGCGACGTCCCAGTCCCCGACGATGGAAACGATCGCCTCCCCATCACGCTCGGCCGGACGCCGCAGTGACAGGCGGGGGGTGGCAAGGTCGGGGCGGCTATCGAGATGGGGGATCATGATCTCGCCTACTGAAAGTTCATGGCATCGGCGCAGCACACAAAAAAGGCGGCCAACGCTTTCGCGCCGCCGCCCCTCCTGTTCTGGACGAGACGCTTACGCCTCGCTGCGGTCCCCGTAATTGGCCAGTTCGTCGCCCATGATGCGGGTGACGTGCAGCACGTTGGTCGACCCCGGCGTGCGGAACGGGACGCCCGCCATCAGCACGACCTGGTTGCCCGCCTCGGCGATGCCGTGGCGCAGCGCCATGCGCTTGGACTTGGCGACCATTTCCTCGAAGGATTCGACGTCGCGGGTGTGGACTGCGTGGGCGCCCCAGAGCAGGCCCAGACGACGGGCCGTCTCCAGCTGCGGCGTCAGCACCAGCAGCGGCACCGAGGGACGCTCGCGCGCGATGCGGCGCGCGGTCGAGCCGCTGGTGGTGAAGCAGATGATCGCCTTGGCCGACACGGTGTCGGTGATCCGGGCCGCCGCCTCGGCCAGTGCGTCGGCGGTGGTCGGATCGGGGGTCATCGCGGTGAAGTGGACGCGGTCGCCATGGCCGGGGTCGTTTTCCACCGACACGCCGATCGCGTTCATCATCGCGACCGACTCGACCGGCCAGGACCCTGCCGCCGACTCGGCCGACAGCATGATCGCGTCGGCGCCGTCATAGATGGCGGTCGCCACGTCCGACACTTCGGCGCGGGTGGGCGAGGGGCTCTGGATCATCGATTCGAGCATCTGCGTCGCCACGACCACCGGGCGGCCCATGCGGCGCGACACCTCGACGATGCGCTTCTGGAGCGGCGGGACGGCCTGGGGCGGCAGTTCGACGCCCAGGTCGCCGCGCGCGACCATCACGCCGTCGCACTGCTCGACAATCTCCTCCAGGCGGTCGATCGCCTGCGGCTTCTCGATCTTGGCGAGGAGCGCGGCGCGTCCCTTGATCAGGCCGCGCGCCTCCATCAGGTCCTCGGGGCGCTGCACGAAGGACAAGGCGATCCAGTCCACGCCCTGCTCGACCGCAAAGGCCAGGTCCGAACGATCCTTCTCGGTCAGCGCGGCCATGGGCAGCACGACGTCGGGGACGTTCAGCCCCTTGTTGTTCGACAGCGCACCGCCGACCTCGACCAGCGTGGTGATCTTGTCCGCGTCATGGAAGGCGACGCGCAGCACCAGCTTGCCGTCGTCGAGCAGCAGGCGCGCACCCGGCTCGATCGCGGCGAAGATTTCCTTGTGCGGCAGCTCGACACGGGTCGCGTCGCCCGGCGTCGGATCGCGATCGAGGATGAAGGTGCTGCCGGTCTCCAGCATGACCTTGCCCTCGGCGAACTTGCCGACGCGCAGCTTCGGGCCCTGAAGATCGGCCAGGATGGTGGTCGGGCGGCCGAACCGCTCCTCCAGGCCACGGATCGCCTGGATCAGGGGGATCTTCGACTGCTGATCGCCATGGCTCATATTGATTCGGAAGGCGTCGGCGCCAGCCTGAAACAGGGTGGCGATCGTCTCGGGATCGCTGCTGGCCGGGCCGAGCGTGGCGAGGACGCGGACTTTGCGCGAACGAGGTGGGAGGGCCTTGGTCATGTTCACATCCTGCTTCTTTGCGGCCAGTGTCCTAAAGCCTAATGCGTTACGATCAACCTAGGAGCGACGAATATGAGCGATACGCTGGATGCGTTGAATGCAATCGATGACGCGGCGGCTGCGGCGGCGTTTCGTCGGCTGGTGATGCATTTGCGCCACCGTACCGATGCGCAGAATGTCGACCTGATGGGGCTGGCGGGCTTTTGCCGCAACTGCCTGTCCGACTGGGTGGGCGAGGCCGCCGGGGTGGACAAGGCGACCGCGCGGGCCGCGATCTACGGCATGCCCTATGACCAGTGGAAGGCCGAGCATCAGGCCGAGGCGACGCCGGAGCAGCTGGCACGCATGGCCGAGAGTGTGAAGAAGAACCGTTAACCCCCGCTTGAGCGACGGCGCGGAAGCGCCTAGACCGCCCCCGATCCCGACATCCGCGCCGGACCGACCTTGCCCATGGGCGGGGCCCGTGTCGTGGCGGCGGATTCCTGGGAGCGGACAGGATTTCAAGAAGGTTAGAAGACCATGGCGGACGAGAATTTCGACAGCAGCGGCAATGTGACGGCCGACGAACTGCGCCTGCTGATCGAGCGGGCCGAGCGGCTGGAAGAAGAAAAGAAGGGCATTTCGGACGACATCAAGGATGTCTTCGCCGAAGCCAAGGCGCGCGGCTATGATCCGAAGGCGATCAAGAAGATCATGGCGATCCGCAAGAAGAAGCGCGAAGAATATCAGGAAGAGGAAGCCATCCTCGAAGTGTATATGAAGGCGCTGGGCATGATCTGATCCCGGTTTCGGGTTTGGATATGCGAAGGGCGGCGGGGCTGGTGGCTCCGTCGCCCTTTTTGTTTGTGGCGGGCGGTGGGGCGTAGCCTTCGACTTCGCTCAGGCTGAACGGAGCGTGGGAGGTTGGCCTGGCAAAATATTCAGCCTTAACTTCCGTTCCGCCTGAGCGACGTCGAAGGCCAAGGGAAACCCTCACCCCATCTCCGCCGCCTGGGTCGTCCACCCCAACCGGGGAATCGTGATCGACCGCTTGCCCGTCAAATCCGTCCGGCACACGAACAAATCCCGGCTCTCGATATAGGCGATCAGCCGCTTCACCCGGCCTAGCGAACTGGTGCCATAGGTCTCGGCGATCTTGGTATCCGGCGGGCAGGGCAGGCCCTCCCGCGCCGCGCGCGCGACCAGCAGGAACGCCCCCAGCATGTCGTCGGGCAGCATCGCGGCCAGCGCCAGCGCCTCCTGCCAGTCGGGATCGTTGACGTCGAAAATCCCCGCCCGCGCGCAGGACAGACGACGGGCAAAGCCGTTCAGGTCGAGCGGCGGCCGGGCCAGCCCTGCCATGCGGCAGCGCACCTGGAAATCCTGGAACAGGACAGAGGCGGGGCGGAAGGTCGATTCGGGGTCCTCGACGATGGCGCGCAGCACTTGTTCGTAGATCGCCTCGACCTCGACCTCGTCCATCTCGGGCGCGGGCGGCGCGGCGGTGGTCGGCAGCGGCGGGCGGCCGAGATCGGCCATCAGCTCCTCGGCGGGCACCCGGCGCGGGCGCGGGTCGAAGGTCATCGGCAGGGTCGGCGCCTCCTCGACCGGGGCGAAGAGCAGTTCCTGCAAGTCGGGCGGCGGCGCGTCGGGCAGGGGGGTCAGCTTGGGACTGCCCGAACGGGCCGAGGTCTCGACCGCGCCGATCTTCACCGTGATCGGTCGCCGCGAAACGGCGGGGCCGAGCGCCAGGAAGGTGCCGCGCGCCAGATCGCGGATCGAGTCGGCCTGCCGCCGCTCCATGCCGAGCAGATCGGCGGCGCGCGCCATGTCGATGTCGAGGAAGGTGCGGCCCATCAGGAAGTTGGACGCCTCCGCCGCGACGTTCTTGGCGAGCTTGGCGAGTCGCTGGGTCGCGATCACTCCCGCCAGCCCGCGCTTACGCCCGCGACACATCAGGTTGGTCATGGCGGACAGGGATGCGCGACGAACCTCCTCGGTCACTTCGCCGCCGGTGGTGGGGGCAAAGAGCTGCGCCTCGTCGACGACGACGAGTGCGGGATACCAATGCTCACGCGGCGCATCGAACAGGGCGTTCAGGAAGGTCGCGGCGCAGCGCATCTGGCCTTCGATCTCCAGCCCTTCCAGACTGAGGACCACCGAGGCGCGGTGTTCGCGAATCCGCGAGGCGAAGCGCCCGACCTCGCGCTCGGCATAGTCGCCCGCCTCGATCACGACATGGCCATAAGCCTTGGACAGGGTGACGAAATCACCCTCGGGATCGATGACCACCTGTTGCACCTGACCCGCCGACTTTTCCAGCAGGCGGCGCAGCAGATGCGACTTTCCCGACCCCGAATTGCCCTGCACCAGCAGGCGGGTCGCCAGCAGTTCCTCAAGATCGATCGGCACCGACGAGCCGCGCTCATCGGTTCCCATATCCACGCGTACCGTCATGACTGGCGTTTGGCCGATCAACGCCCCAAGGAGCAAGGCATTTGATTCCTTACGAGGAGCGCCAAGCCCATGGCCCTGTCGACCGCTGCCGAAATCGCCCGCCGCACGCTGGGCAAGCCTGCGCACGAACTGGACGAGGAGGAAGCTCAGGTCATCGCCGACATCGAGTCGGGCCAGCTCAGCGCACGCGATGCCGCCGATGTCGCGGACGAAACCTCGACCTGGGGCGAGAAGCTGGCGGACCGGGTGGCGGCGGTCGGGGGAAGCTGGGGCTTCATCATCGCCTTCTCGGTGATCCTGCTGGGGTGGATGCTGCTCAACTCGGACGTGCTCAGCCATTTCGGCATGGCGTTCGATCCGTACCCGTATATCTTCCTGAACCTGATGCTCTCGACGCTGGCGGCGATCCAGGCGCCGGTCATCATGATGAGTCAGAACCGGCAATCGGCGAAGGACCGGCTGGCCGCCAGCCTCGACTATCGCACCAATTTGCGGGCCGAGATCGACATATTGCGGCTGCACCACAAGCTGGACAACGCCGTCACCGAACGGCTCGATACGCTGGAGGCGAAGATCGACGGGTTGGCAAAGGCCCTTGGGCAGTCGTAAAGAGCCCGATCATCTCAAGAGGCACCGATGGCAGGCCACAGCAAATTCAAGAACATCATGCACCGCAAGGGCGCGCAGGATAAGAAGCGCTCGGCAGCATTTTCCAAGCTTTCCCGCGAAATCACCGTGGCGGCGAAGATGGGCACGCCCGACCCGGACATGAACCCGCGTCTGCGCGCCGCCGTCAACGCGGCCAAGGCGGCCTCGATGCCCAAGGACAATATCGCGCGCGCGATCGACAAGGCCTCGCGCGGCGACGGGGAGAATTACGAAGAGGTCCGCTATGAGGGCTTCGGCCCCGGCGGCGTCAGCCTGATCATCGAGGCGCTGACCGACAATCGCAACCGCACCGCGACGAACGTGCGCACCGCGGTGTCGAAGAATGGCGGCAATCTGGGCGCTGGCGGCTCGGTCAGCCACGGCTTCGACCGGATGGGCCTGATCAACTATCCCGCCAGCGCTGGTGACGCCGAGAAGGTGTTCGAGGCCGCGCTGGAAGCCGGTGCCGAGGACGTGACCTCGTCCGAGGACGGCCACGAGATCTGGACCGCGCAGGGCGATCTGCACGAAGTCGCCAAGGCGCTGGAGCCGGTGCTGGGCGAGGCCGAAGGCGCCAAGCTCGCCTGGCGTCCGCAGACCATGGTTTCGGTCGACGAAGCGGCGGCGGCGACATTGTTCAAGCTGATCGACACGCTGGACGACGACGACGACGTCCAGACCGTCTGGGGCAATTACGAAGTCTCCGACGAAGTGATGGAAAAGCTGGCCTGATCCCAAATCCTCCCCAAGATTGGCTTGGGGAGGGGGACCGCCGGGCGAAGCCCGGTGGCGGAGGGGCAAAGACGGCGTACACTGACCCCTCCGGAAAGCCCCAAATGACCCCACCCCCCGCCATCATCCTCGGGCTCGACCCAGGCCTCGGCACCACCGGCTGGGGGGTGATCGCGGTGGAGGGCAACCGGCTGCGCCACGTCGCCAACGGCCAGATCAAGACCGAGCCGTCGATGCCGCTCCCCCGGCGCCTCGCGAACCTGCACGCCGCGCTCTACGACGTGATCCGCCAGCAACAGCCCGACGGCGCGGCGGTGGAAGAGGTGCTGGGCAACAGCAATGCGCAGTCCACGCTGAAGCTGGGCCAAGCGCGTGGTATCGTCCTGCTGTCGGCGGCGCAGGCCGGGCTGATCGTCGGCGAATATCATCCCAGCATCGTCAAGAAGGCGACCGTCGGCACCGGCGGCGCGGACAAGAAACAGGTCCAGGCCATGGTCGGACATTTGCTGCCCGGCGTGAAGCTGACCGGCCCGGATGCGGCGGACGCGCTGGCGGTAGCGATCACCCACGCGCACCATCTGGCGAGCGCGCGGGCGATGCAGCGGCGTAGCGGCGGGGTCTGATCTGCGAGTGGGTCCGAAACGGACCGGATATGCCTGCGCCCCGCTTACGCTGACGATCTTCTCACGGCATCATCGATGACGCTCGCTCCTAAGGGGGCGGGCCTGTCGTGGCGTTGCGTTTGTCTGTTCGACGGGGAGCCAAGCCATGAAGCGCCGCCTATTCACCACATCCGCGATTCTTGCGTTCGTCACGATGCCCATGCCTGCCGAAGCGGTGATCATATCCGGGACCTCGGGAACCGCTGTACAGACCGAGCAAGACGATGGTGACGACGACCGGCCCTTCAATTGCAGCGGCGGCGACAAGGGAGGTCAAGGGCTTGACCAAATTCCGGACGGTCGCCGGCTGAGCGAAGTGATCGGGGTTCATGAATGCTGGCAGGCGAAGGTCGATAACAGGAGCTTCTACCACCTCAACGACCTTTACGGCCGCTGGGTTGTCGAACTGGTCGACGATGGCGGGTATGTTCGCGATTATAAGCGAGAGCGGCACAGCGCGTTCAGTCGCTTCTTCATGGGACGGTCGCGCGGGGTGGTCATGTCGGTACGCATCCGGATGCGCGACCCCGATATCGAGTTCAACGTGCCGTTGGTCGCGGTCGATTATAACGGGCGCGGTCGTCAGGGCGAGGCTTTCGTCACCACGCTGACCGGGTCGGATATGGCGCTTCCCGATGTCCGCTTGTCCGCTAATTCCAGCGTCACGATCGAGGCCACGGGGCGCATCGCCGACGAGGTGGACATCCAGCCGACCGGAATCGTCCTGTCGACGCTTCGCGATTCGCTTGCGATCGCCGCGCCGGGAGGTTCGCTGTTGACCGCCATCAATCGCGAACAGGTGCAGCGCGTGTCGTCGGCCTATGACGTCGCCCTTTCCCGCCTGCTTTCCACATCGATTACCGAGACCGTCTCGGCCGGGCGGTTGATGAGCGAATGGTATCCTGGCGCGTCGATCGCCGTCATCGTGTATCTCCCCGAAAAAATTCGTGCTTCACGCTGGGGAATAGCGACGTTTTCGGAGAATCAGACTGGCAGCAACCGCCGGATGGTGTTTCGGATCAGCATGACCTGCCCGCGCGTGTCGGTCTTCGACGTGATGAACGCCTGCCAGAAGGGTGGCGCGAGAAGTGAAACAATACCCGCCCCTGACAATCTGAAAGCGTTGATCTATCGGACGGACTTCAAGAAATTGCATGGCCGTCCGGGTTTCCAGAGCGATCAATATAAATATGCGGTCGATCAACTGGCTGAGCGCGTCAGTCCCAGTCAGGTTCTGAATTTCCGATTGGGCGTCGGCAAGAATGTGCGCCAGTATCTGAGCGAGCAGGAGTGGTTCCTGGCGCTGTCCAAGCAACTCATCCTCATCAAGGACGAGGATGTGCAACAGGCCGAAGGGACGTTCGAAAGCGACAAGAATGCGCCGCCCGCCAAATCCCAGGCGGACGACACGGTTCGCGCTGCCGATCAATTTTGCTCGGCGATTTTCGATCGGCTCTACGCGGCTGGCCTGTCGCGCCTGGACTCGCAGATCGGGCTATGGGCCGTAGCCACGGGTATCGGAGACCTCGCCACCTATCGCAGCCTGTTCCAGCAGGCGCCGGTCTGCCGTGACAATCTGCCCGGTCGCGCCTGGACCTATCTGCCCAATGCAGGGCCTTCCGGCGCGGGTGGCGCGCAAGACGGGATGACGACGACGGAGAGTTCTTCTAACGAAGGGGCATGATTGCGCATCTCAAGGGACGTTTGGACTCCACCGGCATCGACCATGCGGTGATCGATGTCGGCGGGGTCGGCTATCTGGTCGGCGCTTCGGCGCGCACCCTGTCGTCCATCGGGCCGGTGGGCGAGGCGGCGATGCTGCATACCGAGATGCTGGTGTCCGAGGACTCGATTCGGTTGGTCGGGTTCGCCAGCGCGGATGAGCGTGACTGGTTCCGGTTGCTGACGGGCGTGCAGGGGGTGGGTTCGCGCGTGGCGCTGGCGATCCTGTCCGCGCTGGAGCCCGCCGACCTGATGCGGGCGATCGCCAGCGGCGACAAGGCGATGGTTGCGCGGGCAAACGGCGTGGGGCCGAAGCTCGCCCAGCGGATCGTGATGGAATTGAAGGACAAGGTCGGCGGCATCGTGCTCGCGCCCGGTTCGGGCGGCGGGGTGGCCGCGTCGGCCGGGGCTGGCGCGGATGCGGTGTCGGCGCTGCTCAACCTGGGCTTCCGGCCCGCCGAGGCCAATGCGGCCGTGGCGGCGGCGGAAGAGGAGTTGGGGGCGGGGGCGTCGCTGGATGCGCTGGTGCGGTTGGCCTTGCGCAAGGCGGCGAAGTAGCGCGGGGCGGGGGGTGTCCCGTGGCCTTCGATTTCGCTCAGCCTGAACGGTTGTTGTAAATCCGACCCACCCCCAAACCCCGTTCAGCCTGAGCGAAGTCGAAGGCAAAGGCCAAGGGAAGCCATCACGCCAACAGCCCCGGCACCTCACGCCCCGCAAAATGCGCCTCCAGGTTCTCCACCACCATTGCCGCCATCGCCGCACGCCCCTCCCGCGTCGCGCTCCCCTGATGCGGGGCGAGGACGACATGGTTCATCCGGCGCAGCGCATAGGGCACGTCGGGTTCGTCGGCGAACACGTCCAGCCCCGCCCCCGCGATACGATGCGACTCCAATGCCGCGATCAGCGCATCCTCATCGACCAGGCTGCCGCGCGCGACATTGACCAGCACGCCGTCCGCCCCCAGCCGATCCAGCACACCGGCCTCGACCACCCGCCGGGTCTCGTCCCCGCCCGGCGCAGCGAGGAACAGCACGTCGCTTTCCGCCGCCAGCGTCGCCAGATCGGGCATGAAGCGCCAGGCCACCGGCTTCTCCGACCGCGCGGTGTAGAGGATCTCGCCACCGAACGGCTCCGCCCTCTTGGCAATCGCCTGTCCGATCCGGCCCAAGCCGAAAATCCCGATCCGCCGTCCGCTGGCGCGCCGACCCAGCGGCACGGTCCAGTTGCCCATCCGCATCGCCCGGTCGTTCGCCGCGATCCGCCGGTCGACGGCCAGCCACAAGGCGATTGCCTGATCGGCGACATCCTCGGTCAATATGTCGGCGGTGATCGCGATGCGGATACCACGCGCCGCGACCGCGTCATGATCGATCCCGTCATGGCCGACGCCGTGGATCGCGATGATTTCCAGTTCCGGCAGCCGGTCCAGCAGGGCGGCGTCGACCGTCATCTGCCCACCGCCGACGATCGCTCTGGTGGTCGGCGGCGGCGCATCGCGGTGCAGCGTGAAGCGTTCGGCGAGCAGCAGCTCCAGGGCGGGCGAAACGGCGGTAGCCAAAAAGAGATCGTGCGGCATGACCCTGATGTAGCGCGTTTCCGTCCGTGAGTCCGCTATCCGGGGTTAAGCCACCGCACGGGTGATTGTCCCGGCCGCGCATAGCCTGCTATGTTCGTGCAATGTTCGCGGAGCTTCTCGACAGCCATGCCCCCCAGCCGCTAGGGCTGACCTCGTGACCGACCAAGACCGCCTGTTATCCGCCAGCCGCCGTCCCGAGGATGTCGACGCCGCGCTACGTCCCAAAAGCCTGGACGAATTCGTCGGGCAGCAGGCGGCGCGCGACAATTTACGCGTCTTCATCCAGGCGGCGCGGGGGCGCGGCGATGCGCTGGACCATGTGCTGTTCTTCGGCCCGCCGGGTCTGGGCAAGACGACACTGGCGCAGATCATCGCGCGTGAGATGGGCGTGGGTTTCCGCGCGACCTCCGGCCCGGTGATCGCCAAGTCGGGCGACTTGGCCGCGCTGCTGACCAATTTGGAGGACGGCGACGTCCTGTTCATCGACGAAATCCACCGCCTGCAACCGGCGGTCGAGGAGGTCCTGTATCCCGCGATGGAGGACCGGGTCCTCGACCTGATGATCGGCGAGGGACCGTCGGCGCGTTCGGTGCGGATCGACCTGCCGCGCTTCACGCTGGTCGGTGCGACGACGCGCCAGGGATTGCTGACCACGCCCTTGCGTGATCGTTTCGGTATTCCGGTCCGCCTGCAATTCTACACGGTTGAGGAACTGACCCGCGTCGTCACCCGCGCCGCGCGGCTGCTCGACCTGCCCATCGCCGAGGACGGCGCGGTCGAGGTCGCGCGCCGCTCGCGCGGGACGCCGCGTATCGCCGGGCGGCTGCTGCGCCGGGTGCGCGACTTCGCCAGCGTGGCGGGGCATGAGATCGTCCACGCCGCCGCCGCCGACCAGGCGCTCAACCGATTGGAGGTCGACGCACTGGGCCTCGACGCGATGGACCGTCGTTATCTAACGATGATCGCCGACGTCTATCGCGGCGGGCCTGTCGGCGTCGAGACACTCGCCGCCGGCCTGTCCGAGCCGCGCGACACGATCGAGGAGGTGATCGAGCCGTTCCTGATCCAGCTCGGCCTGCTCGCCCGCACCGCGCGGGGGCGTATCCTCAATCCGGGCGGGTGGAAGCATCTGGGGCTGAACCCGCCGGTCGGATCGCAGGACGGACTGTTCGACGCCTGAGCGGGCGGAGGCTGTAAATCGCTGAGATTGCATCCCATCTCCGTTCAGCCTGAGCGAAGTCGAAGGCCAAGCGGAACCGGTAGCCAAAGCAACCCGGTGCATCACTCGCGCGGAACCAGTGGCCTTCGATTTCGCTCAGGCTAAACGGGGACGGGTATCGCGTCGAAAACGGACCCCCGCCGGTCGAACGACCGATAGGGGCCAGGTGGGTGTCTCTCTATGCTGCGTTCGGCCCGGCATCTCGTTCGGTGGCAATCACGACCGCGCAACCCTATGACTCATCATGCAAAAGCGCTGAGCTACGGGCTTTGGGGATGATCGAACCGTCCGGGGAGGCAAGGCCGAGCCGGGGTAACGAACCCCTTTGGCTTCGGTTGCGCGCGAAGGGCGATCAATTTCCAATCTATTCCTCCCCTTGTAGGGGAGGAATGACCGATAATGGCCTGATAGTATTACCCCGATAATACACTTGAACCCGGCGACCATCCCCTCCACACTATGCATGCGTATTTGGAGAGTTTGAGAATGGCCACGACCGCCGATACCGTGACCCAGGAAAAGGGGCTGACGCTGACGCCGCCCGATCCCGTGCCGACGGTGGCGCCCGCCCAGGCCGCCGGACTGGTGCCCGTCGACGACAAGACGCGCACCCAGCTGGAGCAGAAGGTCGACGGCTTCGTCGCCGAGCTGATCGCGCAGGACGTGAACAGCCCCGAATTCGGCCGCCGCGTCGATGCGATCACGGCGATGGGGCAGAAGGAAATTCGCGAGGCGGCCAGCCAGTCCAACCGCTTCCTCGATCGCCCGGTCAAGGCGATGGATGGCGAGACGGGTGTGGGCAAGGACCTGACCGAGCTGCGCCGCGTCGTCGAAAGCCTCGATCCCGGTCGCCAGGGCAATCTCTCCGCCCCGCGCAAGCTGCTCGGCATCCTGCCCTTCGGGAACAAGATGCGCGACTATTTCGACGGCTATCGCTCGTCGCAGACGCATATCGCGGCGATCCTGAAGAGCCTTTCCTCGGGCCGCGACGAACTGCTGATGGACAATGCCGCCATCGATACCGAGCGCGCGAATCTGTGGTCGGCGATGGGGCGGCTGGAGCAGATGATCCATCTGTCCAAGACGATGGACGCCAAGCTGGAAGATACGGCCAACGAGCTGGATCATACCGATCCCGCCAAGGCCAAGGCGATCCGTGAGACCGCGCTGTTCTATACCCGTCAGCGGACCCAGGACCTGCTGACCCAGATGGCGGTCACGGTGCAGGGCTATCTGGCGCTCGATCTGGTCAAGAAGAACAATGTCGAGCTGGTGAAGGGCGTCGACCGCGCCTCGACCACCACCGTCTCGGCGCTGCGTACCGCCGTCACCGTGGCGCAGGCGCTGGCCAATCAGAAGCTGGTGCTCGACCAGATCACCGCGCTCAACACCACCACCGCCAACATCATCGATTCGACCGGAAAGTTGCTGCGCAGCCAGACCGCGCAGATTCACGAGCAGGCGGCGGCCTCGACCATTCCGCTGGAGACGCTGCAACGCGCCTTCCAGAATATCTATGACACGATGGATGCGATCGACAGCTTCAAGCTGAAGGCGCTCGATTCGATGAAGACGACGGTCACGACGCTGGGCAACGAGGTCGAGAAGTCGAAGGGCTATATCGCCCGCGCCGAGGGCGCGCAGAATCCGCAGCTGACCGGCGGGTCGTCGGCGTCGTCGTTCAAGCTGGAGGCGCTGTAATCCCGTGACCACCCCCCGCTCGAACGAGGTCGATGCCCAGATCGAGCGTGCGCGCGAAGTGATGGCGCGCATCTCGCAGGATTATCGTGGGTCTGCGCAAGCGACGATCAAGCGCGCCCGGCGCAAGACGCGCTCGGCATTGCAGCGGCTGATCCTGATCGCCATCGCCAACGCGGTCATCCTGATCGCGGCAATGGTGACGGGCCTGATCCTGCCCGGCGGGATCGGCATTTTCGGCGCGCTGGCGGCGATGATGCTGATGCTGGCGGCGACGCTGGCCATCGCGCTCGCGCCCGCCCCGCGCGCGCCGACGCCCGCCAAGCTGGCGCAGGTCGATATCAAGGCGCTGCCCGCCCAGACCGAACGCTGGCTGGAGGCGCAGCGCCCGCTGCTGCCCGCGCCCGCCGTGCAGTTGGTCGACCGGATCGGGCGGCGGCTCGACACGCTCTCGCCGCAGTTGGCGGGTGTCGACAACGAGACGCCCGAGGCGATGGAGGTCCGCCGCCTGATCGGCGAGCAGCTCCCCGCCTTTCTGCGCGATTACGAACGCGTGCCCGAGCCGCTGCGCCGGGTCGAACGTAACGGACGGACGCCGGATGCGCAGTTGGTCGACGGCCTCAAGCTGATCGAGCAGGAAATCGGCGACATGACCCAGCGGCTGGCCCAGGCCGATCTTGACAGCCTGTCGACCCGCGGGCGATTTCTGGAAATGAAATATCGCGAGGAAAGGGCGGACTGATGCGGAGCGCGGCGGTGGTGGTGACGATGATGCTCTCCACCGCCGCGATGGCACAGGACGGGCCGAGCAAGGCGGACTGGGACGCGATCAACGTATCGCTGAAGCAGCTGAAGGACGGCCGCTATCTCGACGCGGCGGACATATTGCGGTCGCTGGCCTTTGACGCGGCAGGCAAGCCCAAGCCCGGTATCTTCTATAGCCAGTGGCGAGAGGCGCAGACGCGCATGACGGCCGAGCCCGCAGGTCCCGAGCCCCAACCGTCGGACGGACCCGAGGCCAAGGCGGCCGCCGAGCGTATGGTCGCCGCCACGCCGCGCGATGCGATCGCGGAGATCGTCGCGCGGGCGGCCAAGACTCGCGTGGTGATCCTCAACGAAAATCATGGCCTGCCGCGCGATCGCGCCTTTGCGCTGAAAGTTGCGCGGGCCTTGCGTCCGCTGGGCTATTCGCTGCTCGCGGCGGAAACCTTCTGGAACACGGACGATCAGGCGCCGATGGCTCGGTTGGCGAAGGATGGCTTTCCAGTCCACAGCTCGGGGCATTATACCCAGGACCCGGTGTTCGGTGACTTCGTCCGGCAGTCGCTAGCCATGGGCTATCGCCCCGTGGCCTATGAAGAGATGCAAAGCGGCGAAGGCCTGAGCCGCGCCGAGAGCATCGCCCGGCGCGAGGAGGCGCAGTCCAGCAGCCTGGCCAAGGTGCTGGCCGCCGATCCCAAGGCCAAGATGTTCGTCTATGTCGGCCACAGCCACGTCGCCGAGGAGCCGATCGACGGCTCCGGCAACGCCAAGCAAAGCTGGATGGCGGCTCTGCTGAAGGCCAAGACTGGCATCGACCCGCTGACCATCGACCAGGTCACGCTGGGGCAGAGCGCCAGCGGCTATAATGGCCTGTCGCGCCGGGTTTTGGCGGCCAAGGCATCCGGCCGCTCGGTCGTACTGTTCGACGGCGACCGTCCTATGACGGTCGGCCAATATGCCGGTGCGATCGATCTGCAGGTCTATCATCCGACCACGCGCATGGTGAAGGGCCGCCCCGACTGGCTGGCGGCGATGGGGCGCAAGTCGATGGCGATCCCGGCGGGCTTCGTGCCGCAAAAGGGCGAACGGCTGGTGCAGGCATTCATCGCGAGTGAAAGCGACGATGCGATCCCGGTCGATCAGGTGCTGGTCCAGGCGGGCAAGGACGTTCCCGTCCTGCTGGTGCCCGGCGACAAGCCCCTGCGGCTGGCGATGCAGGACCCGGCATCCACCACACCCTGACCCGGCTTTCTTCCCCGTGCAGGGGAGGGGGACCATGCGCAGCATGGTGGAGGGGGTAACCGATGGAGAGGGGGCGCCCCGTAGCGGCGGTGACACCCCTCCGTCAGGCCTATGGCCTACCACCTCCCCTTGCAGGGGAGGAACGGGTTTATGACCTCTGGCACTCGCGCCGAACAGCCTTATCCCCCAAATGAAAAGGGCTGCCGGGACGTCATCGCGACGGCCCCGGCAACCCCTAAACATGGTCAGCGGCCGGAGAGCTCCAGCCCGGGAGACCATGCGGGCCTCAAGACATCAGGCGCGACCGTTGATTGGGGGAAAATACCCCCCGAACCGCGCCTATCGATATCAGAGACCGGCCCCCCGAACGAACTGAACCGACCCCCTTGCTGAACCATGAGACATCGGATCACCTCCTTTCGCTAGTTAAAGCCAATGCGCCCTTTCAAAGTGCGCAACGCCAATGTGCGTAGGCGAACGCCAATAAACAAGACTTGTAATGCGATGATGTTTGGCCGAGCATCCTGCGCCCGCCAAATCGCGGGACTCAGCCCCGGCAATCCTCGATCACGCGTCCGATCTCCGCATAGGCGGGGATGACCAGCGGCACCTGGCCGCTCTGCTCGATGGTGAACCGGCCCCGGCTGAACGCCATCGCATCCAGCAGCGGATCGGCGACCGGCAGCGACAGCTCCGCGCCGCCCGCGACCGCATGGGCGGTCAGGCTGCGCGTCGTGCTGGAGGTGCGGATCGTGACCGCACCCGCGACCGAGGCGGGGCGGCCGAGGCGGATCTGGCGGGTGCGCGGATCGCAGGCCAGGGTCAGGCGCGTGACGCCGGCCGTGCCGAATATCGCGACCGATCCCTGCGCGGCGCGCTGATACCGCCAGTCGCCGGGCGTCAGCGGCCAGTCGCGCCAGTCACTCCCCAGCACCGGGCGCGGCGCGGGCGGGGCAGGGCGGGCGGCCTGACGCACCGGCGGCGCGGCCTCGGGGCGCGGGGCGGCGGGGATACAGCCCGACAGGGCGGCGGCCCCGATAATCGGGGCGAGGGAAGCAAGGGACAGGCGACGCATCGCATCCAGCCTATGCGGGAGGGGCCCCGGATGCTCAACCCCGTGCTGCGACGGGACGTGCCGATGCGGCGGGCATCGGAACCGAGATCGGAACCGGGTCCGGCTCCGGCGGTTCATCCGGCTAAACGGAGGTTAATATGGCCGAACACGACACGCCGACCCTGATCCTGGTTCAGTCCACCGTCTCGGGCACGCTGAAGCTCGAAAGCCGCGATGGCGATGCGATCGGCAGCGTCTATTCCTTCATGGTCCACAAGCGCTCGGGCCGCGCGACCCATGCCGTGCTGGCGCTGGGCGGGTTCCTGGGCATGGGCAAGAGCTTCTATCCCGTACCGTTCAGCCTGCTCCAGTTCGATCCGGTGGGCGATCAGTATGTCATTACGGTCGATCGCCGTTTGCTGGAGGGCGGGCCGAGCTGGTCGAACAATGCGCCGGTGTTCGATCAGGCTTATGCCGATCGGGTTGCGGGCTATTATGGGGTGGGGACGGAGAATTTGGATTTGGGTTGAGGTTTCGGGGGTGGTCTTTGGGGCGATGCCCTCCCCCATCCCCTCCCGCCTGCGGGAGGGGCGTGCCCGTTAAAGCGATAGGAAATCCTCAGACGTAGCGCTTTGACGCTCGCCAAGTCACGCACCCCTCCCGCAGGCGGGAGGGGATGGGGGAGGGCCACCGCCAAGCAGCCCGAACCCCCCGATAATCAATTCGCCTTCCGCCCGCTGGCGAATTTCTTGCTCTTACCGAACCGCGTCTTGCGCGTGCCCGGCTTGCCCTCGTTGGAGCGCCCCATGATCGGCGCCTTCTGCTCGTGTACCGGCAGGCCCAGTTCCTCATTCTCCAATTGGCGAATCTCATCCCGCAACCGGCCCGCTTCCTCGAATTCGAGGTCGGCCGCAGCCTTGCGCATCTTCTTCTCGAGTTCCTCGATATAGGCGCGCAGATTGTGGCCGACCATGTGCGGACGGTCTTCGTCGATGGGCACGGTGACCTGATCGCCCGACGCCACATGCGCGATGATGTCGCCGATCTGGCGGCGGATCGTCTGGGGCGTGATGCCGTGTTCGGTGTTGTACGCCATCTGCTTCTCGCGACGCCGCGAGGTTTCCAGCATGGCGCGTTCCATCGATCCGGTGATCCGGTCGGCGTACAGGATCACGCGGCCGTCGACATTGCGCGCCGCCCGCCCGATCGTCTGGATCAGCGAGGTTTCGGAGCGCAAAAACCCTTCCTTGTCGGCGTCGAGGATCGCGACCAGCCCGCATTCGGGAATGTCCAATCCCTCGCGCAGCAGGTTGATGCCGATCAGCACGTCATATACGCCTAGCCGCAGGTCGCGGATCAGTTCGATACGCTCCAGCGTCTCGACGTCGGAGTGCATGTAACGGACCTTGATCCCCGCCTCGTGCATATATTCGGTCAGGTCCTCCGCCATGCGCTTGGTCAGCGTGGTGACGAGGGTGCGGTAGCCAAGCTCGGTCGTCTTGCGTGCCTCGATGATCAGGTCTTGGACCTGCTCCTCGACCGGCTTGATTTCGACCGGCGGGTCGATCAGGCCTGTGGGGCGGATGACCTGTTCGACGAAGACGCCGCCGGTCTGCTCCATCTCCCAATTGCCGGGCGTGGCCGAGACGCTGACCGTCTGCGGGCGCATCGCGTCCCATTCGTTGAAGCGCAGCGGCCGGTTGTCGATCGCCGAGGGCAGGCGGAAGCCGTACTCGGCCAGCGTGATCTTGCGACGATGGTCGCCGCGCGACATGCCGTTGATCTGGCCGATGGTGACATGGCTCTCGTCGACGAACAGCACGGCGTTTTCGGGCAGATACTCGAAAAGCGTGGGCGGCGGCTCGCCGGGGAGACGGCCCGTCAGGAAGCGGCTGTAATTCTCGATGCCGTTGCAGCTGCCGGTGGCCGCGATCATCTCTAGGTCGAAATTGGTGCGCTGCTCCAGCCGCTGTCGCTCGAGCAGCTTGCCCTCGATCTCCAACTCCTTCAGCCGCTCGGTCAGCTCGAACTTGATCGCCTCGACCGCCTGTTTCATCGTCGGGCCAGGGGTCACATAGTGGCTGTTGGCGTAGATGCGCACCGAGTTGAGGCTGGCGACCTTCTTGCCGGTCAGCGGATCGAACTCGACGATCTCCTCGATCTCGTCGCCGAAGAAGGACACGCGCCAGGCGGAGTCCTCATAGTGCGACGGGAAAATTTCCAGATTGTCGCCGCGCACTCGGAAATTGCCGCGCATGAAGGCAGCGTCGTTGCGCTTGTACTGGAGCGCGACGAGCTTGCGGATGATCTCGCGCTGGTCGACGCTCTGGCCCTTTTTCAGGTCGAAGATCATCGCCGAATAGGTTTCGACCGAGCCGATACCATAAAGGCACGATACCGAGGCGACGATGATGACGTCGTCGCGCTCCAGCAGCGCGCGCGTCGCGGAGTGGCGCATCCGGTCGATCGACTCGTTGATCGAGCTTTCCTTCTCGATGTACGTGTCGGACCGGGGCACATAGGCCTCTGGCTGGTAATAGTCGTAATAGCTGACGAAATATTCGACCGCATTGTTGGGGAAGAAGTTCTTGAACTCCCCGTACAGCTGCGCCGCCAGGATCTTGTTGGGCGCGAGGATGAGCGCGGGCCGCTGCAATTCCTCGATAACCTTGGCCATGGTGAAGGTCTTGCCCGATCCGGTGACGCCCAGCAGCACCTGATCCTTGTCGCCCGCGCGGGCCGCCGCCGTCAGTTCCTGGATTGCGGCGGGCTGATCGCCGCTGGCGGTATATTCGGTGACGAGTTCGAAGCGCTTGCCGCCTTCCGCCTTTTCGGGACGCGACGGGCGGTGGGGGATGAAGCTGACCCCGGTTTCGGGCTCGTCTAGGGTGGTGCGGATCTGGATCGCCATGAAAGGGAATATGGGTCCAGTTGCGCTTTTGTTCCAGTGGTTGCGATGTTTGGGCGGCGAGGGCGGGGCGTGGGCTTCGACTTCGCTCAGCCTGAACGGGTTTTCGTATCCAGCCCCATTCCCGACTTCCGTTCAGCCTGAGCACAGTCGAAGGCCAAGGAGGCCCGCTTTATTGCAAAGCTCGAACCTCTGGCGTGTCGAGACAGGCCCGCATCATCACATCGCTGGTTCGTGCCACACCGCCATCCCGGAACGGACCGACCTCCACCGGCTGCCCCAGTCGAACCGGGGCAAACCGACCCCGCGCGCCCGAACACCGCATGGCGGCATCCAGCAGCTTGGGCGGCGTGTCATAGCCCTCATAGGACAGGCGGAACGTGCCCCAATGGATGGGGATCGCTGTCGCCGCGCCCAGCCGCTCGAAGATCTGCACCGCTTGCGGTGGGCCGACATGGCTGCCCGACGCCATCTGCCCGGGCGCGAAGCGGAACGCCCCGATCGGCAGCAGCGCGAGGCGCACCGGGCCGAGTTTCGCCGCCTCCTCGGGCCAGCGCCCGTCGCCCATGCCGGTATCGCCCGCAAAGAAGATATTGCCGCCGGGCAGCTTTACCACAAAGCTGGACCATAGCGCCCGGTTGCGGTCGGCGAACCAGCGGCTGCCCCAGTGATGGTTGCGCGTGACGGCGACCGAGACGCCCGGTCGGATGATCCTTTCCCGGCCCCAGTCGAGCGCGGTGGCGGGCACGCCGACCTGGCCGATCACGCTGTCATTGCCCAGGCTGGTGACGACCAGCGGCCGATCGCGCTGCCAGAGCTTGCGCAGCGTTTCTTGGTCCAGATGGTCGTAATGATTGTGGCTGATCAGGATCAGGTCGATCCGGGGCAAACCGTCCAGCGCCACGCCCGGCCGCGCCACCCGCCTCGGGCCGAAGCCGAAGGGGCCTGCGCGCTCGGCATAGACGGGGTCGGTCAGGATGTTCAGCCCCTGGGTCTGGACCAGTACGGTCGCATGACCGATCCAGGTCGCGACCATGCGCTGCCCCGCGACACGCGCCTCGGGGCGGGAGGGCTGGACCGCCACCGTCTCGGGCCAGGCGGGGCGGCCGTCATCGCCGGTCAGCTGGCGCCACAGGAAACCGCCACGTCCGCCGCGTGTCGGCATCTGCATGGTGTCGGCATCGCCATCGGGATTGAAGAAACGCTCGCCGTCATAATGGCCGGTCTCCGGCCCTTCATAATAGAGCCGGTCGAGATAGTGCGGCACGATCGTCGCGGCCAGGCCGATGAGGATCAGGATCAGCGCCAGCCCCTTGGCGATCGGACGGACGATGGTCATGAGCAAGCCCGGTTCGAAAAGTGCAACGCAAAGCTCCCGACGGTCAGCGACCGCGCGCGATGCGGGCCTGCCAGAGCATAAGAAGCGGCACGACTCCCAGTTCCATCGCCAGCCCCAGCCGATGCCCGGGGGAGGGGGCGCCGACCGTCGCCCAGGACAGGAGTCGTGCCAGTCCGCCCGCCACCACCAACAGGCCGAGCAGGCGAAACCGCGCGCCCTTGCGCTCGATGCCCGGCACGCAGGTCGTAAAGGCCAGCCCAAGGGCGAAGAAGATGCCCGAGACATAGCGGAACTGGCTGTCCAGATCGGTCGGGATCGTGGGCGCATGGCCCAGCCAACCGGGGCCACGCACGATGCTGATCCCGCCGATGGTCAGCGGCACCAGACAGGCGATGGCGACCACGGCCTGCAGGGCGCGCCGCTCGATCGGGGTGACGCTCAATCCAGGATTTCCTTGCGGACATGAATGGCGCGCAGCGAGATGCGGACCTCGACCATGAAGGCGATCAGGCATGCGGTCAGCAGGCAGACCGACAGGATGAAGGCCAGCGCGATCCAGGTGCCGATATGGAATTTGCCGATATTGGCGATGAACAGCACAGCGATGACGATGCAGGCCATCACCGCGCTCGACACCGACAGGAACAGAGCGGCGTTGATGATCGACATGCGGCGGTCGAGCAGTCGCAGCTCCCATTTGTGGCGCGCCAGTTCGGGGCCGTCGTCGATCTTGTGGATCATCATCTCCAGCCCGCGCGCCCGGTCGATCACTCGTGCCAGCCTTCCGGCGAGCACGTTCAGCAACTGCCCGATCGCGGCGAGCAGGAAGACGGGGGCCAGCGACAGCTGAATGGTCTGGGCGATGGTGGCGACGGCGGGCAGGGTGGGCATCGCCGGAAATGGTGGCGTGTCGGGCCGGGCGGGGCAAGTGGGAAGTGGGGTACAATGATCCTTCCCGGCACGGGGAGGTGGACCACCCGCAGGGTGGTGGAGGGGGTGTGCGGCGGAGCGAATATCTTGCCGAAGCCCCCCTTCCGTCAGGCCTGCGGCCTGCCACCTCCCCGTACCGGGGAGGATCACACCGGCGCGGCGTCGGCTCCGGCGCCGTAATGGTGCCAGGTGAAGATCGCGAGCGCGCTGCGGTGCGGGCGAAAGGCCTCCGCCAGTTCGCGGACCAGCTTTTCGGACGGTCGTGCGTCATGGCCCAGGATGCGGCCCATCTCGATCTGCACGGCCAGGTCGCCTGCGGGCCAGATATCGGTGCGCCCCTCCGCGAACAGCAGATAGACCTCCGCCGACCAGCGACCGATGCCCTTGACCGCGACCAGCTTGGCGATCGCTTCCTCGTCATCCTCGGGCAGGGCGGACAGGTTCAGCCGACCGCTCGTCACCTCCTCGCCCAGGCTGCGGAGATAGCCTGCCTTTTGCCGCGATATGCCAGCGCCGCGCAGTTCCTTGTCGGTGACGCCGTGAAGCCGCGTCGGATCGCTCGCATCGCCGAGCAGCTCGTTCAGTCGCCGCCAATGCGCATCGGCCGAGGCGACCGACACCTGCTGCCCCAATATGGTGCGGACCAATGTGGCGTAACCGCGCGCCCGGATGCGCGGCGCGGGGTAGCCGATCCGGGTCAGCGCGGCGGCGATGGCGGGCTCGGCGGCGGCGAGCGCATCCATGCTTTCGCGAATCTGTTCGGCGCTCAGGCCCATGATGCTTGATCCGTGCGTTCAGGCCCGGCAGAGGCGCTTTTAACATCAGGGCCGACAAGGAGAATGGACATGCCCAAGCTTATCGTCGTGACCCGCGACGGGGAAGAACGCGAAATCGACGGCGAGGCCGGTCTGTCGGTGATGGAAGTCATCCGCGATGCGGGTGTCGACGAATTGCTGGCGCTGTGCGGCGGCTGTTGCAGCTGCGCGACCTGCCATGTGCATGTCGACCCGGCCTTTGCCGACACGCTGCCCGCGCTCGGCCCGGACGAAGATGATCTGCTCGATTCGACCAGCGACCGGGACGCGACCTCGCGCCTGTCGTGCCAGCTGCCCTTCGGCGCGGCGCAGGACGGGATGCGGGTTAGGATCGCGGCGGAAGACTGACGGCGCATCGCGTCGGAACGTCGGAGGCGGGGTTTCGGCCCCGCCTCTTTTTTTGCGCGCAGAGGCGCGGAGGGCGCAGAGGTGGCGTCTTGTCGGGCGGCGTTCCGGCTATCCCAGAGATTGTGTTCGCGCGGAGACGCGGAGGCGCGGAGATGTCCGGCGCGGGGCAAGCGGAGCCCGCTATCACGACCGGCAGACTTTTGCGGCGGCTGGCGAGGATGGAGGGGCCTTGCGGCCAGATACACCATCTCCGCGTCTCCGCGCCTCCGCGCGAACCTTAATCCCGTGGCCTTCGACTTCGCTCAGGCTGAACGGAGGAAGGGAATGGTGGCCACGCGAACCGAAAGCCGTTCACGCTGAGCGAAGTCGAAGCGCACGTCCGGCGCTCGCCGCTCACACTTTCTGCGCGCAAAAAAAGGCGGCAGGGCCCAACCCCGCCGCCCCGCAAATCACCGTGCCGCCACCGCATACAGGGCGATCGCCGCCGCGTTGGAGACGTTCAGGCTTTCCACCTTCGGGCTGATCGGCAGCTTGGCGAGTTCGTCGCAATGCGCCTCGGTATTCTGGCGCATGCCTTCGCCCTCGGCGCCCAGCACGATGCAGATGCGCTGCGTGCCCATTGCCTGCGCCAGCGTCTGGTTCGCATGGCCGGTCAGGCCGATACGCCAGAAGCCCGCTTCCGCGATCTCCTCCAGCGCGCGCGCCAGGTTCACCACGCGGACCCACGGCACCGTCTCCAGCGCGCCGCTGGCCGAACGGGCGACCGTGCCCGATTCGGGCGGCGCGTGCCGGTCCTGGGTCACGATGCCCACCGCGTCGAAAGCGGCGGCCGAGCGCAGGATCGCGCCGACATTGTGCGGGTCGGTCACCTGGTCCAGCACGACGAGCGGCCGCTGATTGTCCTGCGCCTCGTGCAGCAGGTCGCCCAGCCAGATATCCTCCAGCGGATCGACCTCGGCCACCAGCCCCTGATGCGGCGCGTCGGCGGGGACCAGGCGGCCCAGATCGGCGACATCGGCAAAGGTGACCGGCAGGACCGGCGGCAGGTCGAGCGCGGCCAGCGCCTCGCGCGTGCCCCAGATCTTGCGCACCGTCCGGTTGGGGTTGGCGAGCGCCGCCGTCACCGCATGCCGTCCCCAGAAGCGGGGGCGGTTGGATGAAGCCTGGCTGGGGCGATGTCCTCGGCGTGCCATCAGTCGTCGTTGTCCGTAAAATCAAAGGGTCTGGTCGTCGCCGGTTGCGTCGGCACCGGCGGGCGCGGCAACGCCTTGTCCGCATTCGCCGCCGCGAGCAAGACCCCGGCAAGCACGACCGAGGCTTGGCGCATGTCATCCGCCTTCAGATGGTCGAAGGTATCGGCCGAGCTGTGATGCGTGCGGCTGCCATAATCCAGCGGGTCCTGGATGAACTGGAAGCCCTGCACCCCGACCGCCTGCATGAAGACATGGTCGGTACCGCCGGTCGTCCGCTGCACGACATTGCCCGCGCCCAACGACGCATAGGGCGACAGCCATTCCTTCAACAGCGGCACCGCCGCCGGGTTGTTCTCGGCATAAAGGCCGCGCAGCTTGCCCGAGCCATTGTCGATGTTGAAATAGGCCGCCAGGTCGCCGTAGCCCGGCTTGGGCGTGATCGGCCAGCGATTGGTCCAGCCATAATAGCGCTTCAGGCCCGATTGCGGCGCATCGTCGGGCCGGCCGCGCGACGCCAGATGCTGTTCGACATAGGCCATGGAGCCGAGGATGCCCTGCTCCTCGCCCGACCACAGCGCGAAGCGGATGGTGCGCTTCGGGCGCTGGCCGGTGGCGGCCAGGATACGCGCGGCCTCCATGATCATCGCGCTGCCCGCCGCATTGTCGGAAGCGCCGTCGCCAGCGACCCAGCTGTCGAGATGCGCACCCGCCATCACATAGCCCGCCTTGGGGTCGGTGCCGGGGATTTCGGCGATGATGTTGTAGGCGTTCACGTCGCTGTCGTCGTAGCGGACGTCGCTCAGCACCTCGATCGTCGGGGCCGGGCCGATCTTGGTCAGACGCGCGAGGCGGCGATAATCCTCGGCAGCCAGTTCGATGCCGGGAACGGCGGGCGTCTCGCCGCGTCCGAACAGATAGCCTTCGCCGTGCACCAGCTTGCCGTCGCGGTAGCTTTGCGTGACATAGGCGACCGCGCCCTCGGCCTTCAGGAACGCATCGAGCTTCTGTGCGAAGTCCAGCCGCTTCAACCGGCGGTCGGCGGTTTCGGGGTCGTGCTCGGGCTGGACGTATACGTCGAGCTTGGCGATGTCCTCGCCGGTCAGGCGACGGAAGGGGGCGCTGGTCTGCTCGTCGCCGGTGCCGGGCATCGTCACCATGACGATCTTGCCGCGCAGCTGGCCGCGCCACTTGTCGAAATCGCGCTCGCGCTTCATCGGCGCGACGATGACGGGGGCGGTCACCGCGCCGTTGGTGCCGGGCGTCCAGGCAATGGGGATCGCGGTCAGCTGCAGCGGGCGGGGCGACACCATACGTACGCTGGCCCGCTCGATCGACCAGCCGCGCCCGAAGGCGAAGCCCTCCTTATGAACGTTCTTCAATCCCCATTTGGCGAACTGGTCTGCGGTCCAGCCCTCGGCGGTGCGCATCGCCGGGCTGTTGGTCATGCGCGGGCCGATCACGTCGGTCAGATGCTGTGCGGTCTGCATGACCTGGCTGTGGTTCATGCCCTCATCGATCAGCCGGTTGGCGGCATTACGATCCTGCGCCCCCGCCATCGCGGCGGGCAACAGCGCGGCCGCCGCGACGGCGGCGAGCAAGGATGGGCGCATCATGATATTTTCCCCGGTGTCTCTTGAATGGGTCAAAGGCTATGTCCCGATTGCGCGACATGCAAGCAACCCGATCAGGCATGGCTGACGAAAATCGTACAAATCGGCGTTGACAGGTCGGCCGAGCTTCGGCATTGGGCGCGCCTCGCTCCGATGGAGTGACGCCCCGGAAGGGTGGCCGAGTGGTTAAAGGCAGCAGACTGTAAATCTGCCCGCGTGAGCGTACACTGGTTCGAATCCAGTCCCTTCCACCATCCCCGCCAATCGGCTAGGGTCGATCAGTGGCGCTGGACTTGAGCGGGTATAGCACAATGGTAGTGCAGCAGCCTTCCAAGCTGAATACACGGGTTCGATTCCCGTTACCCGCTCCAATCCCCGACATATTCGGTAAGTGCGTGTGATATATTATTTCACCGCATAGTGCTTGACCGCCATGGCAAACCACGCCACTCGATTGTCATTTCACGAATGAAAGAGAGTTTTGCTCGATGGCATCGGTCAATTTCGACATCCCCCATTCTCTGGGTCATGCCGAAGCAAGGCGCCGGATCGAGCAGGGGCTCCCCAAGCTGGAAGCGAAAATTCCCGGTGGCGGCCAGGTGTCGTCGGAATGGCCCGCCGAGGATCGCCTGATCCTGACCATCATCGCCATGGGCCAGACGGTGAAGGCCGATATGGAAATCGCCGACACCGCGCTTCGCGGCACGGTGGCGATCCCGATGATGCTGTCGATGATGGCCGGGCCGATCGGCGAATTCGTGAAGACCAGCGCCGAAAAGATGCTCAGCAAGGCGTAAGCCCGCTCGATTGCGCCTATGGGCGGTCGCGGCGGGGCAGATGCCGTGTCGCGACCCCGACAAGCACGGCCGTCGACAGCAGGATCGACGAGACGAGCCCGCCGATGGCCAGCAGTCCGCCGCTGGTGAGGTTCAGCTTTAGCCGCAGGTCGACCGCGCGTCCGGCGGACAGGCGCAGCGTTCCCTTCTGGCAAACGGGGCGTCGATGGGGCGGCGGGGACATGGCGTATCAACGTCCCGATCGCCGGACGGTTCAGCGAAGGCTCGCGGCGGGCCGAAGCGAAGGCAAGGACCCGGAACTCGCACGGCGATGCGACAAACACTGGCATCCCCGATCAAGCGTCCTTAAGTCCTGACCCATGCTGACCCCCGAACAGGCCCGCGACCGGGCCGCCGATATCGTTGCCCGTGCCCGCGCCGCCGGAGCCGACGCCGCCGACGCGGTCTTTGCCGCCGATGCCGCATTGGAAGTCTCGGTGCGCCTCGGCGCGCTGGAGGATGTCGGTCGGTCGGAGAGCGAGGAACTGGGCCTGCGCGTGTTCGTCGGGCGGCGCTCGGCCAGCGTCTCGACCTCGGACCTGTCGGGCGATGCGATGACTCTCGCGGTCGAGCGCGCCGTCGCCATGGCGCGCGAGGCGCCCGAGGATCGCTGGGCCGGGCTCGCGCCCGAAGAGCGGCTGTTGCACGGCGCGCCGCCGATGCTCGACCTGGACGATGGCGGCGAGGTCGCGCCCGAGGCCCTGCGCGCCGCCGCGCTGGAGGCCGAGGAGGCCGCGCGCGCGGTGGCGGGCGTGACCAATTCGGAAGGGGCGGGGGCGTCGGCCTCGCGGGTCGTCTCGGCGCTGGCGACCAGCCACGGCTTCGCGGCGGGCTATGCCGCCACCGGTTACGGCCTGTCGGTCAGCGTGGTGGCGGGCGAGGGCGCGAACATGCAGCGCGACTATGCCCATCATGGCGCGCGCCTGCGCCGCCTGCTCGAAGGCCCCGAGGCGATCGGCATCCGCGCGGGCGAGCGGACCGTGGCGCGGCTCAATCCCGGCAAGCTGGCCAGCGGCGCGATGCCGGTCGTCTATGACCCGCGCGTCGGATCGTCATTGGTCGGGCATCTCGTCTCGGCGATCGCGGGGGCGGCGATCACGCGACGCACCAGCTTCCTGCTCGATGGACTGGGCGAGCGGGTGATGGCGGCGGGTATCCGGATCGAGGACGATCCCCACCGCCCGCACGGCCTGCGCTCGCGTCCCTTCGATGGCGAAGGGCTGGCGGTGTCGCCGACCGCCATCGTCGAGGACGGGGTGCTGGAAACCTGGCTGCTCGATTCTGCCTCGGCCCGGCAGCTCGGGCTGGAGCCGACCGGCCATGCCGCGCGCGGCACCGGCGGCGGGCCGGGCGTGTCGACCAGCAACCTGTTCATGGTGCCGGGCCGCGTGCCGGTGGGCACGCTGATCGCCGACATCGCCGACGGCGTCTATGTCACCGAACTGATCGGCAGCGGCGTGAACCCCGTCACCGGCGACTATAGCCGGGGCGCGGCGGGCTTTCGCATCGTGAACGGGCGGATCGCCGAGCCGGTTGCGGAGTTCACGGTGGCAGGCAATCTGAAGGATATGTTCCTCGGCATGACCCCGGCCAACGATCTGGAGTTCCGCTACGGCGTCAATGTGCCCACCCTGCGCATCGATGGAATGACGGTTGCCAGCAGCTGAGCTGGTCCCCGCTGTCGTCGCGGCGGCGCGCGAGGCGGCGGCGATGGCGCTCGCCCGTTGGCGCACCGATTTCCGCCAATGGGAGAAGACGCCGGGCAGCCCGGTGTGCGAGGTCGATCTGGACGTCGACCGGATGCTCTATGCCCGGCTCCACGCGCTGATCCCCGATGCGGGCTGGCTGTCGGAGGAGACGGCGGACAAGCCCGACCGGCTGGCGGCGCGGCGGGTCTGGGTGGTCGACCCGATCGACGGCACGCGCGACTATATCCGGGGGCGCGAGGGCTGGGCGGTCTCGGTCGCGCTGGTCGAGGACGGCGTGCCGGTGATCGGCGTGCTGGCTGCGCCCGCGCGCGGCGAGCTGTGGCTGGCCCAGGCGGGGCACGGCGCGACCCGCAACGGCAGCGCGTTGAGCGCGGGCTATTGCCACCAGATGCCCGGCGCACGCGTGCCCGTCGATGCGCTGCCCAAGGCCGACCGCGATCTGGTGGCGGTGTTCAAGCCCAATTCGATCGCGTTGCGAATCGCCATGGTCGCCGCCGACGAGGCCGATCTGGTCGCGACGCTGCGCTGGGGCAATGAGTGGGACATCGCCGCCGCCGCGCTGATTGCCTCCGAGGCGGGGGCAGGGGTGGCGGATGCGCTGGGCCAGCCCCTGCTCTTCAACAAGCCCGACCCGCGCGCCTTTGGCGTACTGGTGACGGCGCGCGGCCTTCTAGACCCGGCGGTCGAGCAGCTGGCTCCGCGCGCCCGCGAGGTCATCGTGCCGGTCACCGGCTGAGCATCTGCTCCACCCATTCGGGTACCAGCTGACTGGCGGGCCCCAGGCGACTTTCCTCGAACCAGCCGCTGCCCTCCGACCGTTCGAGATTGAGCTCCAGCGTGGCCGCGCCATAGGCGCTCGCCAGCCGAACGAACCCGGCGGCCGGATAGACCGCGCCCGAGGTGCCGATCGACACGAACAGATCGGCCTGCGCCAAAGCCGCCTCGATCCGGTCCATATGGTAGGGTATCTCGCCGAAGAACACGATGTCGGGCCGCAGGCGCGGTGCGGCACAGGCGGGACAGGATGTGCCGGGCGGCAGGTCGTCCGCCCAGTCGAACCGCTCGCCACATGCCGCACAGAGGGACTGCTTCAGCGCACCATGCATATGCAGCATCCGCTTCGCCCCCGCCCGCTCGTGCAGATCGTCGACATTCTGCGTGACGATCAGCAACGCGCCCGACCACTCCCGATCCAGCCGGGCCAGCGCCGCATGTGCTGCATTGGGCTCGACGCTGGCCAACCCCGCCCGCCGCAGGTCGTAGAAGCGGTGGACAAGCTCGGGATCGGCGGCAAGCGCCTCGGGCGTGCAGACATCCTCGACCCGGTGCCCCTCCCACAGCCCGCCGGGCCCGCGAAAGGTGGCGATGCCGGACTCGGCGGACAGGCCTGCGCCGGTGAGGATGACGATGTTCTGGAGGTCGGTCATGGAGCCAAGATGGGTTGTGTGATCTTCGTCTGTAATCGGCGCAATGTGGACTGGTCGTTCTGGTCCGCAAACCCGTCGCGTCGGTGCCGTGTCAGGCGAGAGACAAATGCAGGAATTGGTTGAAGTCGCTGGGTTCGTACCCTCCGAACGCAGGCCCGTTGGAGAATCCCCGTTGTCGGTAGAGCGCTAACGCCGGTTCGAAGGATGAGCCGGTTCCCGTTTCCAAACTGATCCGGCGCACGCCCCTGGCCGCCGCCGCCGCAATGATCGTCTCCAGAATTGCGGACCCGGCACCCATCCGCAGAAAATCCGGATGCGTCCGCATCGACTTAATCTCGGCCGTATCTTTCGATACCATCTTCAAGGCACCGATCGCTGCCACCCGCTCCCCGGACCAAGCCGTCCACACGGTCACATCCGGCGTCTGTAAACCGGAAAGATCGAGCGCGAAGACATGGCCCGGTGGCGAGTTCGCGTGCATCCCGGCGAGATGGATCGCCAGCAATTCTCGCGTTTGGTCATTGGACAAATCCCCCTCTCGCACCTCGATCATCCGTCATCTCCCGACATTGGAATGGTGGCAGCATGTCCGCTTCCGATCCAGGGAGCAACGTCGGACAACTTCAGCCTCCGGGCGATAGCGACGTGCGGCAAAGGCCGCGGTGGAATTGCCAGGGGCGGAGCACTCGGCATGTAGCACAGCGATGGCCCAGAGCCCCTCGTCGGTCGTTGACAGGCCCGGATCATGGCCGGTTTCCCTCGGCCACAACCTGTGCAAAGGAAGCCGCATGACGACCCATATCCCCCTTTCGCCCAAGGCCCCCGCATGACCACCATCGGTATCTATGGCAGCGCCGGGCGCATGGGCCGGGCGATCGCGGACCTGATCGAGGGCGAGGGCGCAACGCTGGCGGGTGGCTGCGATTCGCGTGACGACCCGGACGCGCTGGCCAAGTCCGCCGATGTGCTGGTCGACTTCTCGATCGCGGGGGCGCTGGACGTGCATCTGGCGGCCGCCCGTGCGGCGCGCACCCCCATCGTGATCGGCACCACGGGCCTTTCCCCTGCGCAGCACGCCGCGATCGACGCCGCGGCGACCGAGATCGCGGTGCTTCAGACCGGCAACACCTCGCTGGGTATCACGCTGCTCGCCAATCTGGTGCGCGAGGCGGCGGCGCGGCTGGGCAGCGACTGGGATATCGAGATCACCGAGATGCACCATCGGCACAAGGTCGACGCGCCGTCGGGCACCGCGCTGCTGCTGGGCGAGGCGGCGGCGGCGGGGCGGGGGCATCCGCTGTCCGAGTTGCGCGTCGACGGCCGCGCCGGACTGGTCGGCGCGCGGACCGAGGGGACGATCGGCCTGGCGGCTTTGCGCGGCGGCTCGGTGATCGGCGACCATGAGGTGATCTTCGCAGGCGAGGGCGAGCGGGTGACGCTGGGCCATTTCGCCCAGGACCGCACCATTTTCGCGCGCGGGGCCGTGCGCGCGGCGCTGTGGCTCGCGGGGCAGGCGCCGGGGCGTTATCGCATGGGCGACGTGCTGGGGCTGTAAGCGCCATGAAGAAGGCGGACGTCGTCCAATTCTACCACCGGCTGGCGGAGGCGAACCCGCATCCCGAGACCGAGCTGGAATATCGCAACCCCTATACGCTGGTCGTCGCGGTGGCCCTGTCGGCGCAGGCCACCGATATCGGCGTCAACAAGGCGACACGTGCCCTGTTCGCCGAGGTCGACACGCCGCAGAAGATGCTCGACCTGGGCGAGGAAGGGCTGAAGCAGCACATCAAGACGATCGGCCTGTTCAACACCAAGGCGAAGAACGTCATCGCCCTGTCGCGGATGCTGGTCGACGATCATGGCGGAGAGGTGCCCGAGGATCGCGCGGCGCTGGAGCGGCTGCCCGGTGTCGGGCGCAAGACCGCCAATGTCGTGCTCAACACCGCCTTCGGGCACGAGACCTTCGCGGTCGACACCCATATCTTCCGTGTCTGCAACCGCACTGGCCTGGCCAAGGGCAAGACGGTGCTGGCGGTCGAAATGAAGCTGGACAAGGCCACGCCCGCGCCGTTCCGGCTCCACGCGCATCACTGGCTGATCCTGCACGGCCGTTATATCTGCAAGGCCCGGCGGCCCGAATGCTGGCGCTGCCCGGTCGAGGACCTCTGCGCCTATCGCCCCAAGACCCCGGCGCCAGCCGCCAAGATCGGAAAAGCGGCCGCCGCATAAAAAGGGCTGGCGCGGGGTGCCCCGCGATGCTAGTCGGCCAGCCCACGCACCCGTAGCTCAGCTGGATAGAGCGCTGCCCTCCGAAGGCAGAGGCCACAGGTTCGAATCCTGTCGGGTGCGCCATCCTCTCATATTTTCGATGCTTCGATCTCTCGACTGCTTGGCTGTTGCAGGTCGAACGATAGCGGTATGGGTGTGTGTCGTCGGGGCGGCATGCGCCATGGCGGGCGGCAGCTCGACGGAGGGGCGTCAGTGTTGATGGCGACATCCCTCCGTCAGTGCCTACGCCTCGCAACCTTTCCCCAGCTGGCAGGTCGGTTTAGCGCGGCATCTGTTCCAGCATCTGGATATGCTGCTGGACGATGGGCACCGCGGCCTGCGCGCTGGCCTTCAGCGCCGGGCGGTCGCCATTCGCGGCGAAGCTCTGATGCAGATCGAGCGCGGCCTGATGTGCGGGCAGCTGCTGGCCGATATACAGCCGGTCGAATGCGTCGGCCGAGGCGCGGCGCAACTCGCCGATCGAGGCTTGCGCTCCGCCGAGCCGGGGCGGGGTCGGGGGCAGGCCGTCCTGCCGGGCGGCACGGACCGTGGCGGCGGTCGTCTGGGTGTGATGGTCGATCATCATCTGTGCGAATCGCCGGACGTCGTCGTTGCGCGACTTTTGCAGCGCCAATTTGCTGGAGGTGATTTCGTACAGGTCGCTCATGCCTGCCGCCTTCACATAGGCGGCCGCTTGCGCCTTGGCGGCGGCCGGAGGCGGGGGCGGCGGAGTCTGTGCAGCGACCGGCGCGGCGGCCATTCCCAGGACAAGGGCGATGGATAAGAATTTGGGCATGATGCTCTCCCGTGACGAACGTGGGAGCCAACCTGCCATTTGGTCCGCTGTTCCCCATAAATAATTGATCTATAATGCAGATTAGCGTGTTGGTCCGGGCGCTTGCGCCACCAAAAGGCACGCCTGTGCAATATTAGCGCATGACACCGCCGCATTCCGTCTGTTAGCCCTATGCCCATGCCCGTTTCGGCCGCCGCATCCGCCCGCGAGATCCTCGTTCGTCTGCACGACGTGATGGCGTCGCGCACCCCCGCCCAAGCCAAGCTGAATCAGGTGGTCCAGATCATCGGCGAGGCGATCGGCAGCGAGGTCTGCTCGATCTATCTGCTGCGCGAAGGGGTACTGGAACTGTTCGCGACGCGTGGCCTGGCCGAGGAGGCGGTCCACGTCACCAAGCTGGCGATGGGCGAGGGGCTGGTCGGCACCATCGCCGAGGATGTCGAGGTGCTGAACCTGGACGAAGCGGCGAGCCATCCCGACTTCGCCTACAAGCCCGAAACCGGCGAGGACCGTTTCCACAGCTTTGCGGGCGTGCCGATCATCCGGCGCGAGCGGGCGGTGGGCGTGCTGGCGGTCCAGCATAGCGAACCGCGCAAATATGCCGATGTCGAGATCGAGGCGCTGCAGACCGTCGCGATGGTGTTGTCCGAGCTGATCGCCAATGCCGGGCTGATCGACGCGGCGGGCGCGGCGGGCACGCGGCCGCAGATGACCGCGACGATCCGCCTGTCGGGCCAGAAGCTGGTCGAGGGCATGGGCAGCGGCTTTGCCGTCTATCACCAGCCGCGCATCGTCGTCGAACACACGGTCGCCGAGGACATCGATGCCGAGCGCCGCCGCGTCTATGCCGCGTTCGACAAGATGCGCGAACAGATCGACCGCATGGCGCGCGAGGCCGAGTTCGGCGTCGCGGGCGAGCATGTCGAGGTCATCGAGACCTACAAGATGTTCGCCTATGACGAGGGCTGGGCGCGCCGCATCAACGAGGCGATCGATAGCGGCCTGACCGCCGAGGCGGCGATCGAACGGGTGCAGCAGCGCACGCGCCAGCGGATGCGCCAGATCGACGATCCGTTGCTGGCCGATCGAATGCACGATCTGGAGGACCTGTCCAACCGGCTGCTACGCATCGTGTCGGGCCAGATGGGCACGGCGGCGCAGCTGGGCCTGCGCCAGGACACGATCCTGATCGCGCGCAACCTGGGGCCGGCCGAGCTGCTGGAATATGACCGGCGGCGGCTGAAGGGCGTGATCCTGGAGGAAGGATCGCTGACCGCGCATGTCATCATCGTCGCGCGCGCCATGGGCGTGCCGGTGCTGGGGCGGGTCAGCGACGTGCGCCGCCAGATCGCGGACGGCGACCAGCTGCTGCTCGACGTATCGGAGGGCAGCGTGCTCGTCCGACCCTCGTCGGCGATGGAGGAGGCGTTCGACGCCAAGCTGGAGCTGCGGCAGAAGCGCCGCGCGGCCTTTGCGGCGCTGCGCGACGTGCCGCCGGTGACCAAGGACGGCCACCGTGTCACCCTGATGGTCAATGCCGGGCTTCGCGACGACGCCGCCGCGCTCGACACGACGGGGGCGGACGGCATCGGCCTGTTCCGCACCGAGTTTCAGTTCCTGGTCTCCGCCACCCTGCCGCAGCGCGAGCGGCAGCAGCGCCTGTACCGCGACGTGATGGAGGCGGCGGGCGACCGGCCGGTCGTGTTCCGCACCATCGATATCGGCGGCGACAAGGCGCTCCCTTATCTCAACACCGATCCGGGCGACGAGGAGAACCCGGCCATGGGCTGGCGAGCGCTGCGCCTGGCGCTGGAGCGTGACGGCCTGATGAAGGCGCAGGCCCGCGCGCTGATCGAGGCGGGGGCGGGGCGCACCCTGAACGTCATGTTCCCGATGGTGTCCGAAGCCTGGGAGTTCGACGAGGCCAAGGCGCTGTTCGAGGCGCAGCGGGCCTGGCTCGGCTCGCGCGGGCGTCGTCTGCCGCTCGACGTGCGTTACGGCGCGATGCTGGAAGTGCCCGCGCTGGCGGAACAGCTCGACCTGATCCTGCCCAATGTCGACTTCCTGTCGATCGGCACCAATGACCTGACCCAATTCCTGTTCGCCGCCGATCGCGCGAACCCCAAGCTGGCCGAGCGCTATGATTGGCTCAGCCCCTCGATCCTGCGCTTCCTGCGCCGGGTGGTCGGACCCGCGCGTGAGGCGGGCGTGCCGGTCGGCGTCTGCGGCGAGATGGGCGGGCGTCCGCTGGAGGCGATGGCGCTGATCGGACTGGGCATCGACCGGCTGTCGATCACCCCGGCGGCGGTCGGCCCGGTGAAGGCGATGATCCGCTCGCTCGACCGGGACGCGATCACCGCCGAGATGGCCCGGCTGCTCGCGCATCCCGTGCGTGACATGCGCGGGGCGCTTGGTGCCTGGGCTGCGACGAACGGTGTGGAATTGGCCTGATCCAGGTCAGGGGTTCGCGTTGACTTGATCCCAGCCGTCTGAAAGAACGACCGCGATCATGGGGTGGGCCATGGTCGCTTCGGAGTTGAGAATGGACGAGGTCAATCCCGGCCACGATGCCGCGCCGGCGGCACCTGCCCGCGCCGGTGACGTCCTGCGCACAGCGCGCGAGGCGCAGGGGCTATCGCTGGGCGATATCGGTGCGCGCACGCGCATCCCCAGCCGCCATCTCGCGGCGATCGAGGCATCCGATTATCAGAGCCTGCCGTCGGCCACCTATGCGGTCGGCTTCGCCAAGGCCTATGCCCGGGCGGTCGGCGCGGACGAGGTCGCCATCGCGCAAGCCGTGCGCGCCGATGTCGACAGGCTGGGCCGCCGCGTCACCGAATATGTACCCCAGGATATCGCCGATCCGGCGCGCGTGCCGTCGCGCGGGCTGGCGATCGTCGGTGTCGGCCTGGCGCTGGCGCTGCTCGTCATCGCGGGACTGTGGTATGGAACCGATCTGTTCCGCCGCGACCGCACCGCGCAGGAGGTGCCCGCCGCGACCCCGCTGACCAATGCGTCCGCGCCCGCACCCACGCCAGCCCCCAGCCCGACGCCGGTGACGACGGGCAAGGTGGTGCTGACCGCCAATGGCGAGGTGTGGCTGCGCGTCTACGACGCCGACAATGTCACGCTGAAGATCGGCACGCTGAAGCCCGGCGAAAGCTATGAGGTGCCCGCCACCGCCAAGGGGCCGCTGCTGAATGTCGGTCGCCCCGACAAGTTGAGCGTGACCCTGGACGGCAAGCCCATCCCACCGCTGGGCGATGGCTCGCGCGCGATCAAGGACGTGCGGCTCGATCCGGAGGCGATCGGCGCGCGGCTGTCGGGTGCTCCGGCCGCTGCTGCCGCGCCGACGCCGACCGTGCGGACCCCGCTGCGTGAGCGGACGGAACGCCGTTCGACGCGTGCTGCGAGCGGCGAGACCGGCGGCAACGCCCTGACGGCGCCCGCGCCCTCGCCTTCGCCCGCCACCACCGCACCGGCGGACCTGTAAGAAGCGGAAATCTTCAGGCTGGAGACAGCCGGGGCAGGGCAGGGTGGTCCTGTCCCTTTCATAATCAGCCCACCGGGGGGTGAAACCGATGCGTAACCTGTTGCTGGCCGGGGTCGCGGCCGTGATGATCCTGCCGACCGCCGCCATCGCCCAATCCAATGTCGAGGGCCGGGTCGGCAAGCTGGAAAGCGAGATGCGTGCGGTCCAGCGCAAGGTATTCCCGAACGGCGCGGGCGGCTATGTCCAGCCCGAGATCACCGCGCCGCAGACCCAGGCCCAGGCACCGGGCGTTCCCGCCTCCAGCGCGCTGTCGGACCTGACCTCCCGCGTGACCTCGCTGGAGGAGCAGATGGCCGGACTGACCGGCCAGATCGAGCAAAACGGGTATCGCACCCGCCAGCTTCAGGATCAGTTCGACGCCTATAAGCGCGCCACCGAAACGCGCTTGAAGGCATTGGAATCCGGCCCTGCGCCGATCGCCCCGGCCGGGCAGAGCGTCCCGCTCGACACGCCTGCTCCCGTCAGCGGATCGACGCGCCCGACCAAGACCCCGGCGGCGGCCTCGGTGGTCACCGGCGATACCGCGACCTCGACCCCGGCGGCGGCGGTCGACAAGCCGTCGACCGGCGATCCGGCGGAGGACGCCTATCTCTATGGCTATCGCCTGTGGCAGGCCAAGCGCTATCCGGAAGCGGAAGCCGCGCTGAAGAAGGTGGTCGCCGACTATCCCAAGAGCCGCCGCGCCAGCTTCGCCCAGAACCTGTTGGGGCGTACCTATCTCGACTCCGGCAAGCCCAGCCTGGCGTCGATGGCCTTTTATGAGAATTACAAGAAATACCCGGACGGCGAGCGGGCGCCCGACAGCCTGCTTTACCTCGGCCAGGCGCTGACCAAGCTCAACAAGGCGGCCGATGCCTGCAAGGTTTATGACGAACTGAGCGACGTGTACGGCGCCAAGCTGTCCGCCGCGATGAAGAGCCAAATCGCCAGCGGCCGCAGCGCGGCGAAGTGCCAGTAGTATAAATGTATTCCTCCCCTTTTGAGGGGGAGAACGACATTGTCTTGAATCATCGCAAGCCCCTCCCCTTCAGGGGAGGGGCTTTTCCACGAGCGCCGCGCTTGCCGATACGCCCCACCCCCGGCCCCTCCCCTGAAGGGGAGGGGTGGGTCCATCTCATATGATTCCGCTCTCGCCGAGGAATGCGCAGAGCCACGAAACCTCTTGCACTGGTGCGGCGGAAGGGCCAGAGCGCGCGCATCCCTGACCAGTTTTGAGAGCATCATGGCCACCGATGCCACGGCCGACGATCAGATTGCGCGCTTTGTCGCCGATCTGACGCTTCTTCACGATCCCCATGCCGATGCGGCGCCACTGTTGCTGGCGGTGTCCGGCGGGCCCGACAGCATGGCGATGCTGACGCTGGCGGCGGCGGCCTTTCCGGGGCGTATCGCGGTCGCGACGGTCGATCATGGACTGCGGCCCGAAGCGGCGGACGAGGTGCGGATGGTCGCCGATCATTGCGCCCAATTGGGTGTCCCGCATCACGCCCTGCGCCCGGAAACGCCGATCGCCGGGGCGAGCATCCAGTCCCAGGCGCGCGACGTGCGCTATGCCCTGCTCGCCGCACAGGCGCGTGCGATCGGGGCAGCGGCCATCCTGACCGCGCATCATGCCGACGACCAGGCCGAAACCTTCCTGATGCGCGCGGCGCGCGGGGCCGGGCTGTCGGGCCTGTCGGGCGTGCGGGCGCGGACGGTGATCGCCGATGCGGTCGTGCTGCGCCCGCTGCTCGATTGGCGGCGTGCCGAGCTGCGCCGGATCGTTCGCCGCGCCGAGGCCCCGTTCGTCGACGACCCCGCCAATCACGACCCGCGCCATGACCGCACGCGCTTTCGGCAATTGCTCGACGGCCATGAGTGGCTGGGCGTGGCACAGTTGGCCCGTGCGGCGGCGCAATTGGCCGAGGCGGATACCGATCTTCGCGCGACGGTCGACTGGCTGTGGCAGGATCGGGTGCAGATCGACGGCGACAATGTCCGGATTCAGGCCGCCGACCTGCCGCGCGAGCTGGGCCGCCGTCTGGCCCGGCGCGCGATCGGCACGGTCCGCACCGCCGCCGGGATCGAAAGCCCGGCGTGGAGCGAAGGCAGCAACATCGAAAAGCTGCTCGAAGCGCTGTCGCAGGGCAGCCGCGCGACCCAGGCCGGAGTGATCGCCAGCGTCCGCTCCGGCATCTGGCGCTTCCGGCCGGCTCCCCCGAGGAAGACGGGCTGACGTTTTACGATCCTCCCTGCGCGAAGCGCGGGGAGGGGGACCGCCGCGAAGCGGTGGTGGAGGGGCCTGGGTCGCTCCGCCCCTCCACCATGCTGCGCATGGTCCCCCTCCCCAAGCAGAGCTTGGGGAGGATTGCTTCCAGCCCGATCACATTGATCGGTCTTGTTCCATTGCCATTAACCTCGTCATGCCTATCTTGGCACTGAAAGGTATCCGGCACCGATGAACGACAACGACAAGCAGCAGAGCCCCGATCCCAATGGGGGCGGCAACCCCTGGATGAAGAGCCTGTTGATCTGGGTGGGCATCCTGATGGCGCTCGCCCTGTTCGTCAGCCTGTCGGGCGCGGGTTCGTCGGCGCAGAGCGGCAACCAGATCGAATATTCGACCTTCCTGGACAAGGTCGACGAGGGCACAGTGAAGACCGCGACCATCTCGCGCGAGTCGATCACCGGCACGCTGTCCTCGGGCGAGAAGTTCCGCACCACCCCGGTGCCCGACTCGCAGCTGATCCCGCGTCTGCGCGAGAAGGGCGTGACCTTCACGGCGAAGACCGAGGAAGGGCCGTCCATCTGGATGCTGATGCTCTATAATTCGCTGCCGTTCCTGCTGTTCATCGGTATCGCCTTCTTCGTTCTGCGCCAGATGCAGAAGGGCGGCGGTGCCAGCGGCGCGATGGGCTTCGGCAAGAGCCGCGCCCGCATGCTGACCCAGAAGGAAGGCAAGGTAACGTTCGACGATGTGGCCGGCATCGACGAAGCGCGCGAAGAGCTGCAGGAAATCGTCGAGTTCCTGAAAGACCCGTCGAAGTTCGCCCGTCTGGGCGGCAAGATCCCGAAGGGCGCGCTGCTGGTCGGCTCGCCGGGCACCGGCAAGACGCTGCTCGCCCGCGCCATCGCGGGTGAGGCGGGCGTGCCCTTCTTCACCATTTCGGGTTCGGATTTCGTCGAGATGTTCGTCGGCGTCGGTGCCAGCCGCGTGCGCGACATGTTCGAACAGGCCAAGAAGTCGGCGCCGTGCATCGTCTTCATCGACGAGATCGATGCGGTCGGCCGTCATCGCGGTGCGGGCCTGGGCAATGGCAATGACGAGCGCGAGCAGACGCTGAACCAGCTGCTGGTCGAGATGGATGGTTTCGAGGCCAATGAAGGCATCATCATCATCGCTGCGACCAACCGCCCCGACGTGCTCGACCCCGCGCTGCTGCGCCCCGGTCGCTTCGATCGCCAGGTCGTCGTGCCCCGCCCGGATATCGACGGCCGCGTGAAGATCCTCGAAGTCCATATGAAGAAGGTGCCGCTGGCCCCCGACGTCGACGCCCGCGTCATCGCGCGCGGTACGCCGGGCTTCTCGGGCGCGGATCTGGCCAACCTCGTCAACGAGGCCGCGCTGATGGCGGCGCGCAAGGGCAAGCGCCTGGTCGCCAATGCCGAGTTCGAGGAAGCCAAGGACAAGGTCATGATGGGCGCGGAACGCCGCTCCATGGTCATGACCGAGGACGAGAAGCGGATGACCGCTTATCACGAGGCGGGCCATGCGGTCATCGCGCTGCATGAACCGGCGTCGGACCCGATCCACAAGGCGACGATCATCCCGCGCGGTCGTGCGCTGGGCATGGTGATGCGCCTGCCGGAACGCGATTCGTACAGCTATCACCGCGACAAGATGTACGCGAACCTGGCGGTGGCCATGGGCGGTCGTGTCGCCGAGGAGATCATCTTCGGTTATGACAAGGTGTCGAGCGGCGCGAGCGGCGACATCCAGTACGCCACGGGTCTGGCCCGCGACATGGTCACGAAGTGGGGCATGTCCGACAAGGTCGGCCCGGTCGAATATGCCCAGCCGGAAGGCGAGAGCTTCCTGGGCTATTCGTCCAGCCAGCCGGTGCGTATGTCCAACCAGACCGCGCAGCTGATCGACGACGAGATCAAGTCGATCGTCGAGGGCGGTCTGCATCGCGCCAAGCACGTGCTGACCGAGCATGTCGACCAGCTCCATCTGCTGGCCGGTGCGCTGCTCGAATATGAAACGCTGTCGGGTGACGAAATCAAGAAGCTGATCGCGGGCGACGATATCGGTCGCGACGACCCCAAGGCCAAGGCGACGCCGATCGCCAAGGCGGGGACCTCGATCCCGAAGACGCGGCGCGGCAGCGGGCCGTTCGGTTCGCCGAGCCCGCTGGGGGCGTAATCTTCCCGCTAGGCTGACGAAAGGGCCGTCCCCGATGAGGGGGCGGCCTTTTTGTTTTGGTGTTGCCCCGTGGCCTTCGACTTCGCTCAGCCCGAACGGAGGCGAAAGCAGGCGGCAACCTATTAAGTCGATGCGAGCCCCTCCCCTTCAGGGGAGGGGTTGGGGTGGGGCCTCTCCACGAACGCCGGGCTTGCGGAAGCGCCCCACCCGCGGCCCCTCCCCTGAAGGGGAGGGGTGGAACCATCTCGGACCAGTAGAATCTCGGCGCTATCTTCACGAAACGCCGGGTGCGCATCCTCCCACTCCATTCCGCCTGAGTGCAATGGAAGGCCACGCCCAGCCGCCCCCCGCGCAATCAACCCTGGCCCCCGTCACCCCACACCACTAAGCTCTCCTCACAATCGCGAGGATACCGGCACCTATGCCGGACCTGTGACCGTAGTGGAGGATGCCCGCATGACCGATATCCCCCCGACTGAATCCGTGCGCGACCGCGCGGTGCGTATCTATGACGCCTTCACCCATGAGCATCACGACCGCCGCACCCTCTTGCGCCAGATGACCGCGCTGGCCGGATCGGCCGCCGCCGCCGAGGCGCTGATCCTGGGTATCTCCGCCAGTCCCGCCGCCGCCGCGCAGACCGACCCCCATGATACCCGGCTGCGCATCGACCGTCGCGAGGGGATGGAGGCGGGCGCGCGCTCGGCGGCCTATCTCGCCAGCCCCAAGGGCATGAGAAAGCGGCTCGGCACGGTGCTGGTCATCCATGAGAATCGCGGCCTTACCCCGCATATCGAGGATGTCGCGCGGCGCATCGCGTTAGCCGGGTTCCATGCGATCGCGCCCGATCTGTTAGCCCCGCAGGGCGGTACACCGGCGGATGAGGATCGCGCGCGAACGCTGATCGGCACGCTCGACTATGATCTGGCGCTGGCCCAGGCGCGGGCGATGATGGGACATGCCGCCACCGACAAGACGGGCACCGGCCGCGTCGGCGCGGTCGGCTTTTGCTGGGGCGGGGCGTTCGTCAACCGGCTGGCGGTGGCGGCAGGCCCGGCGCTGTCCACGGGCGTGGCCTATTACGGCCCCGCACCGATTCCCGGCGAGGCGGCGAAGGTCCGGTCGCCGCTGATGCTGCATTATGCGGGCAAGGATGCGCGCGTGAATGCGACCGGCGAGCCTTGGGTCGCGGCGTTGAAGGCGGCGGGGCGGCCGGTCGAGGCCTTTACCTATCAGGGCGTCGACCATGCCTTCAACAACGACAGCTCCGCCGAGCGCTATAATGCGGCGGCGGCAGCCCAGGCCTGGTCGCGGACCATCGCCTTTCTGCACCGCCATCTCGACCGCGCCTGACTTTGTCCCTCACATCGCCTTGGAGAGCCTGATGACCGCCGACCTGACGTTGTACACCAACCCCCAGTCGCGGGGCCGCATCGCCCGCTGGATGCTTGAGGAGACGGGGGCGATCTATGACACGGTCGTGCTGGATTACGGGACGACGATGATCGCGCCCGACTATCGCGCGATCAATCCGATGATGAAGGTTCCCGCCATCGTCCATCGCGGCCAGGTGGTGACGGAGACGGCGGCGATCTGCGCCTATCTGGCGGAAGCTTATCCCGATGCCGAACTGTCGCCCTTGCCGCAGGAGCAGGCGCGTTATTATCGCTGGCTGTTCTTCGCAGCAGGGCCGCTGGAGGCCGCGATCACCAATCGCGCGATGGGCGTGGAGCCAACCGTCGAGCAGCAGCGTATGGCGGGCTATGGCGATTTCGAACGGGCCGTGGGCGTCGTCGGCGCAGCGGTGGCCGAGCATCCCTATATCACCGGCGAGCGCTTCACGGCGGCGGATGTCTATCTGGGATCACAGTTGATGTGGTTCACCCAGTTCGGGCTGATCCCGAAGACCGATGCGATCATGGCCTATATCGGTCGCTTGCAGGATCGTCCCGCGCATCGGCGTGCCACCGCGCTGGACGATGGCAAAAGCGCGGAAGACGCCTGACGATCAGACCGAAGAGGCGGCTCCCGCCTGCTGATGGGCGTTGCGCAGCATTTCGAGCCCGGCGGCGATGTGGTTGCCCGCCAGCGGCTGGTTCAACGCATCCGCACCGTCCATCGCGGCCTTTGCGAAGGCGATGACCTGCTCGAAAGTAACGCCATGCTCACTCATCTTCGGTTCCATTTCCACCGCAACGCCTCTGTTCCAACGTCCTAGCGACTCGACGTGAACATATCCTAAACCGCAATAACATTTAGCGCGATATGCAAATAAGGATGGTCTGCCTCTGGACTGCCCCCCGGTGGGACACCGGGGGGCAACCGAGCCTTCAGCGCATCAGCACCAGTTCCTCCGACATGGTCGGATGCAGCGCGACGGTGGCGTCGAACTGTGCCTTGGTCAGGCCGGCCTTCACCGCGATGGCGGCGGCCTGGAGAATTTCGGGCACGTCGGGACCGATCATGTGCAGCCCGACCACGCGGCCGGTGTCGCCGTCGCACACCATCTTGTAGAGCGCGCGTTCCTCGCGGCCTGCCAGCACATTCTTCATCGGGCGGAAGTCGGAGGTGTAGACCTGCACCGATCCCAGCGTCTGCTTCGCCTGTGCCTCGGTCATGCCGACGCCCGCCATCGGCGGATGGCTGAACACGGCGGCCGGGATGCAGTCATAGTCGACGCGGGTCGGCTTATTGCCGAACACCGTATCGGCAAAGGCCTGTCCCTCACGGATCGCGACGGGGGTCAGCTGGACTCGGTTGGTCACGTCGCCCACCGCATAGATGCTGGGGCAGGTCGAGCAATTGTCCTCGTCTACCTTGATCGCGCCATGATCGTCGAGCTCGACGCCCGCCGTCTCCAGCCCCAGGCCATGGGTATTGGGCAGGCGGCCGGTCGCGAACATCACCAGGTCGACGATCATCGGCTCGTGGTTGGACATGGATACCTTCAGGCAGCCATCGTCCATCTTCTCAATCCCTTCGAACGTCGCGTCGAAGCGGAACTCAATGCCCTTCATCATCGAAATCTGGAGCAGCCGGTCGCGGATCGTCAGGTCATAGCCGCGCAGGATATCCTTGCTGCGGTTGATCAGCGTGACGTGCGCGCCGAACTGGTGGAAGACGCCCGCAAATTCATTGGCGATATAGCCCGCACCCGCGATCAGCACGCGTTTGGGAATCGCGTCGAGATGGAACGCCTCGTTGGAGGTGATGCCATGCTCATGGCCGGGGCAGGAGGGGACGGCCGGATGCGCGCCGACCGCGATCAGGATACGCTCGGCGGTCTTCTCGGTCCCGTCGGCCAGGCGGACGCTGTTCGGGCCGGTGACGACGGCACGCTGGTCGATGATCTCGACATTGTGGCTTTCCAGCGTCTTCTTGTACGCACCGTTCAGCCGGTCGACCTCCGACAGGACATTGTCGCGCAGCGTTTCCCACGAAAATTCGCAGTCGCTCGGCACCTGCCAGCCGAAGCGGCGGGCGTCCTTCAGATCCTCGGCGAAATGCGCGCCATAGACGAGCAGCTTCTTCGGGACACAGCCGCGAATGACGCAGGTGCCGCCGACGCGATATTCCTCGGCCACCGCCACGCGCGCACCATGCGCCGCCGCGACCCGCGAGGCGCGCGTGCCGCCCGAACCCGCCCCGATGACGAACAGGTCATAGTCATAGTCAGCCATGGGATCGGTTTCTCCGGGAAGTCAGAAAGCGCGGGTGTGCAGCCCGCCTAAAAGCACAACGGGGGACGCCGAGCCAAGTTCAGCGTCCCCCTGACAGTGATCGGAAATTCAAAATTCCTCCCCAAGCACAGCTTGGGGAGAGGGACCGCGCCCGCAGGGCGTGGTGGAGGGGCTGGAACGCTCGCTGGCGGTGACACCCCTCCGTCATCGCTACGCGATGCCGCCTCCCCTTGCAGGGGAGGATCGTTACTCCCCGAACGCCCGCTTGATCAGATCCTCGGTCGAGGGATCGAAATCCTGCCCGCCCTGGTCGGCGGCCTTGGCCATTTCCTTGCCCAACTCGACGCCGAACTGGTCGAAGCTGTTGATGCCCAGCAGCACGCCGTTCACGAACACGCGATGCTCGTAAAAGGCGATCAGCGCGCCCAGCGTGCGCGGGTCGAGCGTGTCGAGCAGGATGGTCGAGGACGGACGATCGCCCGAATAGCTGCGCGCGGGGTCATCGACCGTCTTGCCCTTCATCAGTGCCGCACCCTGCGCAAAGGCGTTGAGCAGCAGCTGGCGGTGATGATCGTCGCTCAGCACATCGCCCGGCTCGATGACCGCGATGAACTCCACGGGGACGAGGTGCGTGCCCTGGTGGAGCAGCTGGAACACCGCATGCTGCGCATCGGTGCCGACGCCGCCCCAGGTGATCGCGGCGGTCGGCCGTCCGACGGGCTGGCCGTCGACGGTCACGCCCTTGCCGTTCGACTCCATCTCCAGCTGCTGGAGATAGGAGGGGAGCAGGCGCAGGCGCTCGTCATAGGCGAAGGGCGCGCGCGTCTCGGCATGGCGGACCTGGGTGTAGTACAAGTCGGCAAAGGCGGCGAGCGCGGGGGCGTTCTGCGCCAGGTCGGTCAGGCGGAAATGGCGGTCCATTTCGGCCGCGCCTTCCAGCAGTTCCTCGAACGCGTCCCAGCCCAGGCCCAGCGCCGCCGGGAAGCCGATCGTCGACCAGAGCGAATAACGGCCGCCGACCGATTCGGCGAACGGCAGGATGCGCGTCTCGTCGACGCCCCATTCGACCGCCTTTTCGGGATTGGCGGTCAGCGCGATGACCTTGCCATAAGGGTCCTCGACGCCGCTCTCGGTCATCCACTGAAGCGCCGAGGTGGCGTTCAGCATCGTCTCGGTGGTGGTGAAGGTCTTGGATGCGACGACCAGCAGCGTGGCGGCGGGGTCGAAGCGCTTGAACACCTCCTCCAGCGCGACGCCGTCGACGTTCGACACGATCGCCACGTCATAACGGTCGCTGTCACGGCCCAGCGCGTCGACCAGCAGGTCGGGGCCCAGCGCCGAGCCGCCGATGCCGATGTGCAGGACATGGCGGATCGGCCCCAGCGCTTCCGCCTCGATCGCGTCGATCAGCGCGCGCATCCGGGCGTGCGACTGGCGCGCCACGGCGACGCTTTCGGGATTGCCCTCGCCACGCTCGGCGGTGTGCTCGACCGCGCGGCCTTCGGTGACGTTGACGACCTCGCCCCCGAACAGCGCGTCACGCTTGGCGGCCAGCCCGCTCGCCTTGGCGAGCTCGGCGAAGGCGGCGACGGCCTCGCGGGTCAGATGGGTCTTGGACCAGTCGAAATGGATACCCGCCACATCCAGGCTGAGCGAGGCCAGCCGGTTGGGATCATTCGCGAAAAGATCGAGAAGCGGGGTCTGCGGGAGCGATTCGATCGTCGACCAGTCGGCAGCCATGATGCCTGTTCCTTCCTTGCGCATGCCCCGGGGGGCTTCCCTTACGGCGTTAGCCAAAGCGGGTGCGCAAAGCCAAGCCTTAGATTGGTATTGTGTGGCGGGCCGCTCAACTATGGCACGGAGAGGGCGGTTCGGCGGCGACGATCCATTGCCCATAGAGGCGCAGGCCGCACGCCTTCGCCAGCGCGACGGACGCGATATTGTTGATCTGGCAGCGATATTGCGGTTCGAGGCCCTGACCTCGTACAAAGTCGAGCATCGCCAGAACGACGGCGCGGGCGGCGCCTTTGCCTCGCGCATCGGGCAGGGTCAGGACACCCAGATCGGCAAACGGGCTGTTCTCCCACAGCATTGCACTGGCCGCGCTGATCAGCCGATCGCCATCGAAGCAGCCGAAGACGGCCCAATGATCCCATTCGACGAACGCATCCTCGCGGTCAGCCTCGGGCGCTTCATGATGAAAGATGTCGAAGGCGCTGCGGTCGCCCGGCGTCAGCTTGCGTGCCGACCGCGCGGGCGTGGGGATGGGGCCGTCCTCGGGCAGGTAGAACAGATGGTCGGGATCGTGGAAGGCGATGCCGGACTCAATCAGCGCTGCTCTCCGGTCTTCGATCGACGGGGACGGCGGCGTGAGTTGTCCAAGACACGCTGCGAGTTCGGGGCGGACCGTCATCCGCGAGGGGGCACCGTCCCTTGTCAGGATCATGGCAGGCCGCTTGTGCGACAGGGAAGGATTAACCGTACAGCTGTCCGGACCCAGCGCATCGCCTGCGAACTGCGCCTGCCAATATTCCGGGATACGTGGCGAAAAGTCCGTCATCCTGTCAACTTCCGCGCAGGCGTGGGTCGGCCCTACCGATGCTTTACCGCCACCGGATCGCGGACCACGCCGACATCGGCGAAGCGCTTCGGTTCGGCGGGATGCGCCGCCGGTTCGGCCAGTTCGCGCTGCCAATAGCCCACGTCGATCCAGCGGCTATGCTTGTGGCCGACCTCGCGGAAGACGCCCGCGCGGCGGAAGCCGACGGCTTCGTGCAGCTTGATCGAGCCGTCATTGGGCAGCGCGATGACACCCATCGCCTGGGTGAAGCCTTGCGCGGTCAGCGTGTCGACCAGCGCCTCGTACAACAGCCGCCCGATGCCCGACCGCTGCGACACGTCGGCGACATAGATGGTCGTCTCCACCACCCAACGATAGGCCTCGCGCTCGCGGAAGCGCGCGGCATAGGCATAGCCGATCACCGCATCTTCGCGGCCCTCTTCATCGGCCAGCGTCGCGACGATCCAGGGATAGAGGCCGTCCGCCCCCTCCATCCGCGCGCGCATCGTGTCGGCGTCGGGGGCCTGGGTCTCGAAGGAGACGACGCCCGCCAGCACATGCGGCGCATAGATGGCGGCGATGGCGGCGGCGTCATCGGGGCGGGCGGCGCGGATGGCGATCATGGGGGTAGCGTCTCCTGAAGCGATGGGCCTGCGTAGCGCGGGGATGTGCGGTTCGGAAGGGGCCAACGTCCTGCACCCTTTCGCGACACAATCCCCCCTCCGTTCGCACTGAGCGAAGTCGAAGTGCACGTCCCGTGCTATCCTCCCCGGGGAATCCCTTGGCCTTCGACTTCGCTCAGGCTGAACGGGGGGGGGGATCCGCTCAGAGCCCCAAGCGCGCGATCAGCAGGTCGAGCAGCCGCTCGTCGCTGGCTGAGCCTATGGGCCCCAGCGCGCCGCATTCCAGGCACTTCGCCTGCACCGACCCGCCCCGCGCCAGCCGCGCGACATCGCCCAGTGCGCGGGCCGCGACGGCGCGGCGCTCGGCCGCCGCGATGGCGAAGACGTCGCCGCCCTGCTGGCCGTCATCGTCGCTGTCGAACCCTTCGGCCAGTACCGCCGCAAAGCCCGGCTTCTTCTCCAGATATTCCGGATAGACCTTGGCCGGGTCCAGCTTGGCGCGGCGCGCGGCCTCGGCAATGGCATCGGACAGGTTGCCGAAGCGGTCGACCAGCCCGATCTGGCGCGCGGTGCCGCCGTCCCACACCCGACCCTGCGCGATGGTGTCGACCTTTTCCGGCGTCATGTGACGCGCCTCAGCGACGCGGGTCAGGAACTGGCGATAGCCATTCTCGATCCCAGCCTGCAGGATGGTGTCGAGCATCGGCGTCGTGCCGCCCAGCACGTCGGGCTGGCCGGTCAGCGGCGTGGTCTTCACCCCGTCGGTGGTCACGCCGATCTTGGCCAGCGTATTCTCGAAGGTCGGGATGATGCCGAAAATGCCGATCGACCCGGTGATCGTGCCGGGCTCGGCGAAGATCAGGTCGGCCGAGGTCGAAACCCAGTAACCGCCCGACGCCGCCAGGCCGCCCATCGAGACGATGACGGGCAGCTTCTGCCGCTTGGCCTCCAGGATCGCCTGGCGAATCTGCTCGGACGCCAGCACCGAGCCGCCCGGCGAATCGACGCGCACGACCAGCGCCTTCAGGTTCTTCTTGGCCAGGCCGTCGAGCAGCGCCTTGGACACCGTCTCGCCCGCGGCGGTGCCGGGACCGGCCTCGCCATCGACGATATTGCCCGCGATGGTCAGCACGCCGATCGCATCGCCCTTGGTCGGCAACGGATTGGCGCGCACCCAGGAGGCGTAGGAGATGGTGCGGAACGAGCCTGCGGGCTTGTTCGCCTCGGCCCCTGCGATCTGGGCCACGCGCTTGCCGAAGGCCAGCTTGTCGCCCAGCTTGTCGACCAGCCCGGCCTTCAAATTGGCGTCGGCGATGCTGCCGTTGGACGCCAGCACGGCGCGGTCGGGCTGGGTCAGGAAGGCGTCGATCTGCGCCTTGGGCCGCGCCTTGGCCACGGCTTCGCGCCACTGGGCGAACAGCGTGCCGTACAGCGCCTGCGACGCGGCGCGCGCATCGGGGCTCTGGTCGCTGCGGATATAGGGTTCGACGAAGGATTTGAACTTGCCGACGCGGTAGACATGGGTGGTGACGCCCAGCTTGTCGATCAGGCCCTTGTAATAGAGCTGGTTGCCGCCCGGCCCGGTGAACAGCGTGCCGCCCAGCGGATTGACCCAGACCTCGCTGGCGTTGGCGGCCAGGCGATAGGCGCCGTCGGTATAGGCGGTGGCATAGGCGAGCACCGGCTTGCCGCCCTTGCGAAAACGCTGGATCGCGTCGCCGACCTCCTGAAGGGTCGCCGGATAGGCCCCGCCGAACGCGTCCAGATCGAGGACCAGCACCTTGACCCGGCCATCGTCCTTGGCGGTATCGATCGCGCGGACCAGATCGCGCAGGCGATATTCGTGCGGGACGCTGCGCCCCGACAGCATGGCGAGCGGCGCGACCGTTTCGGGCTGTTCGACGATCGGGCCGTCCAGCTTCAGCAGCAGCGCGCCGTCGGTGATCGCCTTGGTCCCCGGCCGGGCGTTGAGCGCGGCGAAGATCAGGCCGAAGAACAACAGCATCGCGGCCAGCACCAGGAAATCCTTGATGCCGACCAGCAGCCGCCAGGCACCGCGTACCAGCCGCCAGCCGCTACGCCGTCCGGGCTTGCGCCCTGGTCGGCTGAAATCCTGGTCGAGCGGGGAGGCGGGGGGAATTGCGTCGGCGCGGGCGTCGGTCATCCCCTATCGCTACCCCAGCGGGGGATGCTCGGCAATGGTCCGTATTACCGGGCCAATACGCAGCAAGGCCGCCGGAATTTGTTCCCGCGCCTGCCACGGCCCGTCGAAATTTTTTGCCGGCGGGCGTTGACGGCCTGAATGCCCGTTCACATATCCGGTCGCGTTGGCACTCGCATGGCTCGAGTGCCAGAAAAGTGTAACACGCCAGATTAAAGGGACATGGCAATGAACTTTCGTCCGTTGCACGACCGCGTTCTCGTCCGTCGCGTCGAGGCCGAGGAAAAGACGGCTGGCGGGATCATCATCCCGGATACCGCCAAGGAAAAGCCCCAGGAGGGCGAGGTCGTCGCTGCCGGCACCGGTGCCAAGGCCGAAGACGGCAAGGTCACGCCGCTCGACGTGAAGGCGGGCGACCGCATTCTGTTCGGCAAGTGGTCGGGCACCGAGGTCAAGGTGAACGGTGAAGACCTGCTCATCATGAAGGAATCGGATATCCTCGGCATCATCGGCTGAGCGACCGGTTTTCCTCCCGTTTTTTCTGACATTCTATTGAAAGGGTAGCCACCATGGCAGCCAAGGAAGTCAAGTTTTCGCGCGACGCGCGTGAGCGCATTCTGAAGGGCGTCGACATCCTCGCCGATGCCGTCAAGGTCACGCTGGGTCCGAAGGGCCGCAACGTCGTGATCGACAAGTCGTTCGGTGCCCCGCGCATCACCAAGGACGGCGTTTCGGTCGCCAAGGAAATCGAACTGAAGGACAAGTTCGAGAACATGGGCGCCCAGATGGTGCGCGAAGTGGCGTCGAAGACCAACGACATCGCCGGTGACGGCACCACCACCGCGACCGTCCTGGCCCAGGCGATCGTCCGCGAGGGCATGAAGTCGGTTGCGGCCGGCATGAACCCGATGGACCTGAAGCGCGGCATCGACATCGCCGTCGCCAAGGTGACCGAGGACATCAAGTCGCGTTCGAAGCCCGTGTCGGGTTCGTCGGAAGTGGCGCAGGTCGGCATCATCTCGGCCAATGGCGACCGTGAAGTCGGCGAGAAGATCGCCGAAGCCATGGAAAAGGTCGGCAAGGAAGGCGTGATCACCGTCGAGGAAGCGAAGGGTCTCGATTTCGAGCTCGACGTCGTCGAGGGCATGCAGTTCGACCGCGGCTATCTCTCGCCCTACTTCATCACCAACCCGGAAAAGATGACGGTCGAACTGAACGACCCGTACATCCTGATCCACGAGAAGAAGCTGTCGAACCTGCAGGCGATGCTCCCGATCCTGGAAGCCGTCGTCCAGTCGGGCCGTCCGCTCCTGATCATCGCCGAGGACATCGAGGGCGAGGCTCTGGCCACGCTCGTCGTCAACAAGCTGCGCGGTGGCCTGAAGGTCGCAGCGGTCAAGGCACCGGGCTTCGGCGATCGTCGCAAGGCGATGCTGGAAGACATCGCCATCCTGACCGCGGGCGAGCTGATCTCGGAAGACCTGGGCATCAAGCTCGAGACCGTCACCGTCGGCATGCTGGGCACCGCCAAGCGCGTCACGATCGACAAGGACAACACCACCATCGTCGATGGTGCGGGTGAAGCCGACGCGATCAAGGGCCGCACCGAGGCGATCCGTGCGCAGATCGAGAACACCACCAGCGATTACGACCGCGAGAAGCTCCAGGAGCGTCTGGCCAAGCTCGCTGGCGGCGTGGCCGTGATCAAGGTCGGTGGTGCGACCGAAGTCGAGGTCAAGGAGCGCAAGGACCGCGTCGACGACGCGCTGCACGCGACCCGCGCGGCCGTCGAAGAGGGCATCGTCCCGGGCGGTGGTACGGCGCTGCTGTACGCGACCAAGGCGCTGGACGGCGTCAAGGGCGTCAATGACGACCAGACCCGTGGTATCGACATCGTTCGCAAGTCGCTGACCGCGCTGGTTCGCCAGATCGCTCAGAACGCCGGTCATGACGGTGCGGTCGTGTCGGGCAAGCTGCTCGACCAGGACGACACCTCGTTCGGCTTCAACGCGTCGACCGACACCTATGAGAACCTGGTGGCCGCCGGCGTGATCGACCCGACCAAGGTCGTCCGCACCGCGCTCCAGAACGCGGCGTCGGTCGCGGGCCTGCTGATCACCACGGAAGCCACCGTGGCCGAGCTGCCCGAAGACAAGCCCGCCATGCCCGCCGGTGGCGGCATGGGCGGCATGGGCGGCATGGACTTCTAAGTCGGATCGGGGACCGGCGGGGCTTGCCCGCCGGGAACCGGACCGGCCTTGTCCTTGCGGCAATGCCAAAGAAAGGCCCGGGGAGCGATCCCCGGGCCTTTTTCCATGCGCCCTGCATGCCACCCCCTTTCAGCCTGAGCGAAGTCGAAGGCCATGGGACTCGCTCGGGGTTGCAGGCGGGGCATGCACTTCGACTTCGCTCAGTGCGAACGGATGAGGGGAGGTCCCGTACCCCGGCGAAGGCCGGGGTCCAGTTTCAATTCTCTTGAGGGGGAGTAGAACAGCGCGTGGGAGGCAGTTTGACCCGCTTCGTTGTTGCCTCCCCGCATCGCCGCGCGCGCCATCGGCCACACCGCAACTGGGCCCCGGCCTTCGCCGGGGAACGGCAGGGGCATAGAAAAAGGCGGCCGGACCTTCGCCCGACCGCCTTTCCCGTAACCCGAAAACCCGAGCCGCTTACGCGCCCGCGTTCTTCAGTGCCGCCTGCACGTCCGACCAGCTGACCGCGCCCTTCAGCGGCTTGCCGTTCAGGATGAAGGTCGGGGTGCCCGTCACGGTCCCGTCGGCGCCGCGATCCTGGGTCTGCTTGGTCAGGCGGTCGATCTGCGTCATGTCGCTCAGGCACTGGCGCGCCTTGGCTTCGGGGATGCCGCGCTGCTTGACGAAGTTGACCAGGTCCATCTGGTCGGCCAGCGCCTTGATGACGTCGACCGGCTTGGCGGTCTGCAACTGCTGCTGCATCGCCGGGCTCATCGCCTGGAGCTTGTCGTTGAAGCCCTGCTGCGACTGGTACATCTGTTCCAGCACCGGGAAGAAGGTCGCCTCGCCCGCGCAGATGCCGAGCAGCGCCGGGGGAAGATCGGGCGCGCCGTGGATCAGGAACTCGCGGAATTCCCAGCTGACCTTGCCCGACTTGACGTAATTATTCGTCAGCGGGTCATAGCCCTCCCGCGCGAACGCGCCGCAGGCCGGGCACAGGCGCGAGCCATATTCGACCAGCTTGATGGGCGCATTGGGGTTGCCCATCACATAACCCTCGGCGGTCTTGCTGACGACCTGGGTCCAGTCCTGGCCCGCAGGCGCAGCGACCGCGGGCAGCGGCGACGCGGCCGGGGCGCTGCCGTTGGCGTCGCCATTGCCGCCACCGCAGGCAGCCAGCGCCAGCGGAAGGGTGAGGAGGAGGAGGCGAGACTTCATCGACATATGCTCCGAAGGAAAAGAAGGATTTAGCGGGCGCCGCCTGCGCGCAACAGCGGCAGCAGCTTGTCCCAGGAAAACACGCCCATGGCCTGTTTGCCGTTGATGAAGAAGCCCGGCGTGCCCTCGATCGAGTCGGGGGCGGCGGTGGTCATCGCGACGATCCGATCGGTGGCGGCGCGGTCCGACAGGCAGGCGGTGATCTGCGCATCGCTCAGCCCGGCGCTCTTGCCGATCGCGGTCAGCCCCGATCCGTCCGCTTCCGCCCGCATCTGCGCGGCGGCGGGATAGGCGGCGATCCGCTGGCCATTGGCCTGGTCGAACTCCATGCCGCGCTTCAACCAGTCGCGCTGCTGCGCAAAGATCGTGTCGCTCAGTCCGGCGAACCTGGCCGCCCCGCCGCAGCGCGCGATGAGGGCAGCGGCCAGGTCCAGCCGGTCGCGGATGAAATGGCGGATCTCGATGCTGGTCGATCCGGACCGGACCATCTGTCCTTTCAGCACCGGCGCCGATTCGGTGGTGAAGACGGCGCAATGCGGACAGGTATAGCTGACATATTCGACCAGCTTCACCCGCGCCGCCAGATTGCCGATCACATAGGCCCCGGCGGGTGTCTGGGTGACATGGCTCGCCCAGTTCACGCCCTTGCGCTGGGCCTGGGCGGCCTGAGCCGAACCGGCGGAGACAGCGAGGCCGAGCGCGGCCAGCGACAGGAAAAGACGCATCACGACACCTTGGGAAGGCCGCGCGTCGCAGCGACGCCCGCGGCAAGCGATTCGAGCACGGCGCGAAGCTCCGGATCGGCGATCTGGCGCAAGCCGTCGCCCATCTCCGGCGGCACCGGCTGCGGCTTGGGTGGCGCGGCGCGGCGGGGGGCTGCCATGGGCAGTTCGCCCTGGCGGATTTGAAGCCGGGCGACCGCCGGATAGCCGAAGAAGCGATTCACCCGCTCGATGATCTCGGGTGCGATATGCTGCATCATCGGTGCGTGGGCACCGCGCACGACCAGCGTCAGCACGCCGTTCTGCTTCTCGCCTTGCGGAAAGCGAATCGATTCGGGGGCGCTGGCGGTGGACAGGCGCGGGCCGACAATATCGGGCCAGCGGCTGACGATCGCGCTCTGGACGAAACCGAAGCGGCGAAAGGCCGCGCCGCCGATGGCGGGCAGCAGTTCGGACACCGCGCGGGGGCGGTTGGAACGGGGGGGCGGCTCCTGGGGGGCGCGGACGCGCTTGCTCATATCCGTCCCCATGCCATAGCGGGCGGGTGGACGCCAAGCATTCATCATCGCCCGACAATCCCGCCGCCCGGCTGCTCGCCTGGTATGACCGGTACGCCCGCGAACTGCCTTGGCGCAGCCGTCCGGGGGAGGTGCCCGACCCCTATCGCGTCTGGCTGTCCGAGGTGATGCTGCAACAGACGACGGTGGCGGCGGTCACGCCCCGCTTCACCGCCTGGGTGGCGCGCTGGCCCGATGTCGCCAGCCTGGCGGCGGCGTCCGACGAGGACATCATGGCCGCCTGGGCGGGGCTGGGCTATTATGCCCGCGCCCGCAATCTGGTGAAGGCCGCGCGGGCGGTGGTCGCCGAGCATGGCGGGCGCTTTCCGCAGACCGAGGCGGGCTTACGCGCGCTGCCGGGGCTGGGCGCCTATACGGCGGCGGCGGTGGCGGCGATCGCGTTCGGCGAGCGGGCGGTGGTCGTCGACGCCAATGTCGAGCGGGTCGTCGCCCGGCTGTTCGCCATCACGACCCCGCTGCCCGCCGCGCGGCCCGCGATTCGCGAGGCCACCGACCGGATTACGCCCGACGCACGCGCGGGCGATTTCGCGCAGGCAATGATGGATCTGGGTTCTTCCGTCTGCACGGTGAAGAAGCCGCAATGCCTGCTCTGCCCGATCGCGGTGGATTGTAGGGCGAGGGCGGAAGGGATTGCCGAGACGCTGCCCGCCAAGGCGCCGAAGAAAGCGCGGCCCTATCGTCACGGCACCGTCTTCTGGATCGAGCATGAGGGCCGCGTCTGGCTGGTCCGCCGCCCGGACAAGGGGATGCTGGGCGGCATGCGCGCGTTGCCGACCGGGCTCTGGGTCGATGAGCGGCCGGGGCTGGCCGATGCGCCGGGGCAGGGGCCATGGACGATGCTGAACGAGACGGTCGTACATGGCTTCACCCATTTCGAACTCGAACTGGCGCTGGCCCGCACCGATGGCGAGCCGGACGATTCGAGCATGGGCGAATGGTGGCTGATCGCCGATCTGGGAACCGCAGGGCTGCCCACCTTGTTCGCGCGGGCAGCCGATCTGTTGAAAAGGGTCTGATATCAATGATTCGTCGAGTGATGATGACAAGCGGGGCAATGCTGGCCTTGCTGGGTGCCGCCGCCCCCGCGCAGGTGGCGCAGACCCCGAGGGCGCAAGCCACGAACGCGCTGCCCGCTACCCAAGCACTGTTCGACACCTATGTCCGGTCGGGCAAGATGCCCGGCATCGTGGCCGCGATCGGGCTGCCGGGACGGCCGCCGATGTTCGTAGCGGCAGGCCGGACCGCGATCGAGCCGAACGCGCCCGCCGCCACCCCCGATACGCTGTGGCGGGTCTATTCGATGACCAAGCCGATCACCGCCATGGCCGCGATGATCCTGGTCGAGGAGGGCAGACTGAAGCTCGACCAGCCGCTGTCTGATATCTATCCGGCCTATAAGACTATGCGGGTGCTGACCAATCCGCAGGCCTCACTCGACAGCCGTCCGGCGACCAAGCCGATCACCATCCGCGAACTGATGACCCATACGGCGGGGCTGGGGTACAGCTTCACCGCCAAGGGGCCGTTGCTCCGCGAATATGAACGGCTGGGTCTGGTGCCCTTTGCCGCCAATGCGCAGGTCGAGGCCAAGGTTCGCCCGACCCGCCCCGCGACCCTCCAGCAATTCGCCGAGCGCGCGGCCACCGCGCCGCTGATCGCAGAGCCGGGTACGCGCTGGAGCTATTCGATGGGCCTGGACGTGCTGGCGGCGGTGGTCGAGAAGGTGTCGGGCATGCCGTTCGAGCGGTTCGTCCAGACCCGTCTCTTCACGCCCTTGAAGATGAACAGCAGCTATTGGCAGGTGCCCGCTTCGGCGGCGAACCGGCTGGTCACCAACTATACCTTCCTGGGCGACCGGATGGTGCCGGTCGATCCGGCGGCGACCTCGGTCTTTCGCTTGGCCCCCAGCTTTCCCTATGGCGGCGCGGGGCTGGTCATGTCGGCGCGCGACTATGATCGCTTCCTCCAGATGCTCCAGAATGAGGGGCAGGTCGACGGCGTCCGGGTGATGAAGCCCGAGACGGTGAAGCTCGCCATGTCCAACCTGCTGCCCGCAGGCGTCACCTATGGCTCGGTGACGGGCGCGAGCGGCGGCAGCGGGGGCGAGGTGCCGACGGGTTATGGCGCGGGCGGATCGGTGACGCTGGCCGATACGCCGGGCGGGCCGGGCAAGGGCACCTATGGCTGGGGCGGGGCGGCGGGCACCATCGCCTATGTTGATCCGACCCGGCATGTGCGGGGCACGGTGATGGTCAATTACTTCCCCGCCGACCGCTATCCTTTGCGCAGCGATCTGGCGACGGCGCTTTACAAGGATCTGGGGCGGATGGCGAAGTGACGACCCTGGGATTTACCGGCGGGCGGCTGGATCGTGCCGACCCGCTGCGCCACGATCCGGCGGGTTTCGCGGCGGCGCTGGCCGACCCGGCGGCGCGGCTGCTGGTGCTGAACGACTATCAGCCGGTGATGGACGGCGGACGGCTGGGCTGGACCGCCATCGATGCGGATGCGGCCCCCGAGGACCATGTGCTGCTCGGCATCGAGGACGGGGTGCCGCATTTCGCCCGGTTGACCGGTGAAGCGGCGGTCGGCCGGTCGTTCGAGATGATCGCGGCGCTCCATGCGCTGGAGGCGGGCGAGGCGGCGACCTATGCGGCGGCGCGCTCGGTGCTCGACTGGCATGCGCGGCACGGCTTTTGCGCGAAATGCGGGGCGGCGACCGCGCCGTTCCGGGCTGGCTGGGGGCGGCATTGCCCCGCATGCGGGACCGAGCATTTCCCGCGCGTCGACCCGGTCGTCATCATGATCGCCGAGCATGACGGCCGTGCACTGCTGGGTCGACAGCCGGCCTTTCCGCCGGGGCGCTATTCGGCGCTGGCGGGGTTTCTGGAGCCGGGCGAATCGATCGAGGAAGCGGTGGCGCGCGAGTTGTTCGAGGAGGCAGGCGTGCGGGTTCGACACGTCCGCTATATCGCCAGCCAGCCCTGGCCGTTCCCGTCGTCGCTGATGATCGCCTGCGTCGCGGAGGCGGTGGATGACCGGCTGACCATCGATACGACCGAGCTGGAGGACGCGATCTGGGTTTCGCGTGACGAGGTGCGCGCGGCGCTGGCCGGGGACGGATCGCGGTTCGGCGTGCCGCCGTCTTACGCGATCGCGCATACGCTGCTGGAGGCTTGGGCAAAGTAATCCTCCCCGGTACGGGGAGGGGGACCAGCGAAGCTGGTGGAGGGGGCGTGCCTCAGGGGACGCCCTTTGTGGAAGCCCCCCTCCGTCAGGCCTGCGGCCTGCCACCTCCCCGTGCCGGGGAGGATATCATCCCCTCTCCCGCGCCTGGGCGTAGGTGCCCAGCATCCGCACCCATTTGCTGTGGAACCCCAGTTCCTCGATCGCGCGGTCGAACGCGGCTTCGCCCGGCCGCCCGACCACGTCGCAATAGAATTCCGTCGCGGCAAAGCTGCCGCCGCGCTGGTAGCTTTCCAGCTTGGTCATGTTGACGCCGTTGGTCGCGAAACCGCCCATCGCCTTGTACAAAGCAGCGGGAATATTCTTCACCTCGAAGATCAGGCTGGTCATCCACGGCCCATCCCCGACCGGCGGCTGGCCGCCACGGGCGAGCACGACGAAGCGGGTCATGTTGCTGTCGGCGTCCGAAATATCCTCGGCCAGCAGGTTCAGGCCATAGAGTTCGGCGGCGCGGGGCGGGGCGAGGGCGGCGACGCGGGGGTCGTTCATCTCCGCCACCCGCGCCGCCGCGCCCGCCGTATCGGCATAGGCGATCGGGCGGATACCGTGCGCGCGCAGCCAGTGGCGGCACTGGCCCAGCGCCTGCGGATGGCTCATCGCCTCGACCAGCCCGTCGCGCCCGCCCGTCGCCATCAGCGCGTGGCGGATCGACAGGAAATGCTCACCCACGATGACCAACCCGGATTCGGGCAGCAGGAAATGGATGTCGGCCACCCGCCCGTGCAGCGAATTCTCGATGGGAATGATCGCGCGGTCGGCCTTGCCGCTCTTCACCGCGTCCAGCGCGTCGGCGAAATCGAAACAGGGGAGCGGCAGGCCGTCCGGAAACACCTCGGTCGCGGCGACATGGCTGTTGGCGCCCGGCGCGCCCTGAAAGGCGACGGCACGGGCCGGCTCGGCCAAGGCGGCGGCGGTCATGCCCGCGACGATGGGGCGGGCGGGGGCGGCGTAATTCTCCATGGCGCAGCGGCGTAGAGCGGGCACGCGGCACGATCAAGGCGGGCGACAAGGGAAGCAGAACTTGCCGTTCGCGAAAGCCGCACCTAAGGTCCGCGTTCAGGAGAGATATTGGCGGGGCAGCGAAACGCGATGGACCTAAAGACCAATACGATCGCGGGATGGGTGCTGGGTGCGGCAGGCACGGCATTGGGCCTTTCGATCGTCGGCGGCATGATCTTCCACGAAGAGCGCCCCGAAAAAATGGGCTATGCGATCGAGGGCGTGGAGGCCGAAGGCGCGGGCGGCGGTGCCGCCGAGGTGCCTATCGCCTCGTTGCTGCCCACCGCCGACGCGGCCAAGGGCGCCGAAGTCTTCAAGAAATGCGCCGCGTGCCACACCATCAACCAGGGTGGCGCGAACGGCATCGGCCCCAATCTCTATGCCACCATGGGCGAAGCGATTGCACAGGGTAAGGCGGGCTTCGCCTTCTCCGACGCGTTGAAGGCGGTCGGCGGCAAATGGGACTGGGACAAGATGAACGCGTGGCTGACGTCGCCGCGCAAGTTCGCGCCCGGCACCAAGATGACCTTTGCCGGGCTTTCCAATCCGCAGGACCGCGCGAACGTGATCCTGTACCTCAACCAGCAGGGATCGAACCTGCCGCTCCCGGCGGCCCCGGCCGCCAACGCGGAACCGGCGGCGGGCGATGCCCCGGCCAATGGCGCGGACGCGGCGGTCAACAAGGTCGAAGAGGATCCGCGCGCCGACACCGGATCGATCGCCAATACCGGCACGCCCGCCAGTGGCGCGCCCTCGGTCGATCCGCAAGCCGCGGTGGAAGGTGCCAAGGCCCCGCGCTGATGCCGATGCGCGGGATCGGCTGACCCTCGACGTTCCGATCCTGCAGGCGCCGATGGCGGGAGTGTCGACTCCCGCCATGGCGGCGGCGGTGAATGCGGGCGGCGGTCTGGGCGGAATCGCACTGGGTGCGGGTGACGCCGATGCGGCCGCCCGGATGATCGCCGAAACGCGCGAGCGGACCGAGCGGCCGTTCAACGTCAACCTCTTCGTCCATGCCCCGCCCGCGCCCGATCCGGCGCGCGATGCGGCCTGGTGCGAGGCGCTTCGTCCCGCCTTCGCCGCGTTCGACGCGGAGCCGCCCACCGCGCTGCGCACCATCTATCAGAACTTCGCGCAGGACGATGCGATGCTGGCGCTGCTGGTCGAGACGAGACCGGCGGTGGTCAGCTTTCATTTCGGCCTGCCCGACGGTCCGCGCATCGCCGCGCTGAAACAGGCGGGATGCCTGTTGCTGGCGAGCGTGACCTCGCTGGCCGAGGCTCGGGCCGCCGAGCGTGCCGGGATCGATATGCTGGTCGCACAAGGCTATGAGGCGGGCGGGCATCGCGGGGTTTTCGATCCGGATGCGGCGGACGACCGGTTGGGGACGCTGGCGCTGACCCGATTGCTGGCGCTGCGGACGCGGCTGCCGGTGATTGCGGCGGGCGGGGTGATGGACGGGGCGGGGGTGTCGGCTGTCCTCGCGCTGGGGGCGGTGGCGGCGCAACTGGGGACGGCGTTCGTCGCCTGTCCCGAGAGCACGGCGGACGATGCCTACCGCGCGGCGCTGATGGGCGAGGGGGCTGCGCATACGGTGATGACCCGCGTGATTTCGGGGCGTCCGGCGCGGTGTCTGCCCAATCGGTTCACCGCGCTGGGGGAAAGTCTGACGGCGGCGGTGCCTGATTATCCGATCGCTTATGATGCGGGGAAGGCCTTGAACGCCGCCGCGAAGGCGCGGGGTGAGGGCGGTTACGGCGCCCAATGGGCGGGGCAGGGGGCCCCGCTGGCCCGTTCGATGCCAGCAGGGGAACTGGTTCGTACGATTGCCGGAGAGATGCGCGGGTAGGGGGGAGCGTGGGCTTCGACTTGGCTCAGCCTGAACGGAGGTTTTGCGCAATCCTCTAACCCCGTTCAGCCTGAGCGACGTCGAAGGCCAAGGGATGCGTTCACCACCACACTCCGCTAAACCATGGCCCATGACCACCAAGCCCCCCATCGGTCGCGATACGCGGCTGTGCATGTCGTTGTCGGCTCGTCCCGGTAATTTCGGTTCGCGCTTCCACAACCGGCTCTATGAGCTGACCGGCCTCGACTATGTTTACAAGTCGTTCAGCACGACCGATTTGGCCGGAGCGGTGGGCGGTATCCGGGCGCTCAACATTCGCGGCTGCGCCATTTCGATGCCATTCAAGGAAGCGGTGATCCCGATGCTCGACGGGCTGGCCGGATCGGCGGCGGCGATCGACAGCGTGAACACCATCGTCAATGATGACGGGCGGCTGACCGGCTACAACACCGACTATGCCGCCGTGGCCGAGCTGATCGCCGATATCGACCCCGCCACGCCCTTCGTCCTGCGCGGATCGGGCGGGATGGCAAAGGCGGTGGCGGCGGCCTTGCGCGATTCAGGGTTTGCCAAGGGCACCATCGTCGCGCGCAACGAACCGCTGGGACGCCAATTGGCGGGGCTTTACGGGTTCGGCTGGTCGGCGGAACTGGATTCGGGTGCGCCGCTGCTGATCAACGTCACGCCGATCGGTATGACCGGGGGCAATGAGGACCAGCTCGCCTTCCCCGAGGCGATGATCGCGCAGGCGGAGATCGCCTTCGACGTGGTGCAATATCCGCCCGAGACGCGCTTCCTGTCCACCGCGCGGGGGCTGGGCAAGCGGGTGATCACCGGCACCCAGGTGGCGACCATCCAGGCGCTCGAGCAGTTCGTGCTCTATACCGGCGTCCGCCCCACGCCCGAGCAGGTGCAGGAAGCGGCGGATTACGCCTATCGCATGGGGTGATCCTCCCCGGGACGGGGAGGGGGACCATCCGCAGGATGGTGGAGGGGGCGTGCCGTAGGGGGTGTCCTTCGTGGAAGCCCCCCTCCGTCAGCGCTGCGCGCTGCCACCTTCCCGTACCGGGGAGGATTTTCAGAGTCCTGCCATCCCCATCAACACCGCCCATTCCGCTTCGCCGACCGGCGACACCGACAGCCGCGATTGGCGGAGCATCGGCAGCGCGGCGAGCCTCGCCTCGGCCTTCATCGCGGCCAGTGTGACGGGGCGGGGCAGCGGACGGTCGGGGGCGATCTCGACTGAGACCCAGCGCCCGTCATCGCCATCGGCCCTGGCGGCGCGGGAGATCGTCGCGATGCCCATCGCCGCCTTGTCCTTGCCGCTGTGATAGAGAAGCGCCGAGTCCCCCGGCCGCATCGCCCGCAAATGCCCGGCGGCGGCGGCGTTGCGCACGCCGTCCCATTCGGTCCGCCCGTCGCGGACCAGATCGTCCCAGCCATAGCTTTCCGGCTCCGACTTCAGCAGCCAGTATGCCATCTCCGCTTTTCCTCCTGAACCGCGCCTAAACGCCACATTCCGTGTCCATTCAGCCCGATAGTGGCAGGGAAGGCAACACGGACGCCGCCTGCGCGTTTTGCGATCAGCGGACCGGGCGTATCAGTATCGGAGGTTCGGTATGAACGGAGTTTGGAAGAAACTGGGACTGGGCCTCGCCTTGGGCGCCACCGCACTGACGGCGGCGGCTCCGGCCGAGGCGCAGCGTTGGGGCCGTGGCTGGGGTGGCGGCTATGGCGGCTATTATCACCGCGATCGCGGCGATGCGGCCGCAGGCGCGCTGATCGGCGGCATCGTCGGCCTGGGCATCGGCGCGGCCATCGCGAGCAGCAACCAGCCGCGCTATGTCGATCGCGGCTATTATTACAACCGGGGCTATGACCCCTATTACGCGCCGCCGCCCCCACCGCCGGTGTATCAATATGAGTATCGCAGCTATGCGCCGCGCTGCTGGACCGACTGGCGCTGGGACCCGTATTGGGGCCGCAATGTGCAGGTGCGGGTCTGTAACTAAGACCCCTGGCGGCGTCGGGAGCGATCCCGGCGCCGTTTTTCTTGGAGCCCCTGCTTGGCAGCGCCCCTGAGTCGGCGTTAAGGCCAGGAGCATGACCGATACCGTTCCCGATCGCCTGTCCACCAACCCGGACAGCCCCTATTTCGACCAGGACCTCCTCTCGCGTGGGGTCGGCATCCGCTTCAAGGGCAATGAGCGCCGCGACGTCGAGGAATATTGCATTTCCGAAGGCTGGATCCGCGTCGCGCTGGGCAAGAAGGTCGACCGCCATGGCCGCCCGCTGACCCTGAAGCTGAACGGCGAGGTCGAGGCCTGGATCGAGAAGCTGGCCGATGGCGAGGAAGCCGCAGAGGGTTCGGAAGAGACCGAAGCCTAAATATCGTGCGTACCCCGGCGAAGGCCGGGGTCCAGGTGCGGGGTGCGGGCGATGGCCTGCCACGCGGTGGTTAGCGCACCGCCTGCGTTATAGAAACTGGACCCCGGCCTTCGCCGGGGAACACGTGGGTTTTGAGGGATAAGCTCGCCCCGCTCCGACTTCGCCCAGAGGCGGCGGATCACGCCGCCTCCATCGCCTCGCCCGCTTCCATCCAGCGCGTCTCGGCTTCGGCCAGCTTGTCGACCACCTCCGCGCGGCGCTTGTTTAACTCGCCCATCGACAGCTTGGCATGGCGCGGTTCGGCGGCGGCCGGGTCGTTCATCGCCTTGTCCAGCGCGTCGCGCTCGCGGGTCAGCTTGGCCATTTCGTCCTCGATGCCGCGCAGCGTCTTCTTCATCGCGTTAAAGCGTTCGCGCTGCTCGGCCGAGGCCTTTTTGTTGGCCGCGCGGTCCGCCTTGGACGCGGCGTCGCCCTGACCCGCATCGCCCTTCAGGACGAAGGCGATATAATCGTCCAGCGACCCGTCAAACTCCTTGGCGGTCCCGTTATCGACCAGCACCAGCCGATCCGCCGTCATCTCCAGCATGTGGCGATCATGGCTGACCAGCACGACCGTGCCCTTGTACATGTTGAGCGCCTGGACCAGCGCCTCGCGCGCGTCGACGTCAAGGTGGTTGGTCGGCTCGTCGAGGATCAGCATGTGCGGCGCGTCGCGGGTGATCAGCGCCAATGCCAGACGCGCGCGTTCGCCGCCCGACAGCTTGCCGACCTTGGTCGTCGCCTTGTCGCCCGAAAAGCCGAACCGGCCGAGCTGCCCGCGCACCGCCGCCGGGGTCGCGCCGCGCATGATACGCGTCATATGCTCCAGCGGCGTATCGTCGGTGTCGAGTTCCTCGACCTGATACTGGGTGAAATAGCCCACCCGCATCTTGCCCGACGAATTCATATCGCCTTCCATCGGCGTAAGCTGCGCGGCGAGCAGGCGGGCCAGCGTCGTCTTGCCGTTGCCGTTGCGGCCCAGCAACGCGATCCGATCGTCCGGGTCGATGCGCAGGTTCAGCCGCTTCAGAATCGGCGTCTCGGCATAGCCCACGCTCGCCAGGTCCAGCGTGATCAGCGGCGGGCGCAGCTGGTCGGGATCGGGGAAGTCGAAGGACAGCGACGGATCGTTCGCCATCTCGGCGATCGGCTGCATCTTGGACAGCATCTTCGCGCGGCTCTGCGCCTGCTTGGCGGTCGAGGCGCGGGCCGAGTTGCGCGCGATATAGTCCTGCAACTTGGCGCGCTGCGCCTCCTGATTCGCCTTGGCGGCGGCGAGTTGCGCCATCCGCTCGGCACGCTGGCGCTCGAACGAATCATAGCCGCCCGGATAAAGCGTCACCTTGCCGCCCTGAAGGTGCAGGATATGGTCGACGACATTGTTCAGGAAGTCGCGCTCATGGCTGACCAGCAGGATCGTCGCGCGATAGGATTTGAGGAAATCCTCCAGCCACATCACCGCTTCGAGGTCGAGGTGGTTCGACGGTTCGTCGAGCAGCAGCACGTCGGGCGCCGAGAACAGCAGCGCGGCGAGCGCGACGCGCATCTTCCACCCGCCCGAATAGCTGGACAGCGGGCGTCCCTGCATCGCCTCGTCAAAGCCCAGGCCCTGAAGGATGCTGGAGGCGCGGGCGGGCGCGGTATAGGCGTCGATCGCGATCAGCCGTTCGTAGATGTCGCCCAGCTTTTCCGGATCGCTCTCGGTCTCGCTACGCTCCATCAATTCGGCGCGCTCGACATCGGCCGCGAGCACCGTCTCGAACGGGGTGGCGGTGCCGTCGGGCGCTTCCTGCGCGATATAGCCGAGCTTGGCGCCCTTGGGCATCTCGCAGGCGCCGTCATCGGCCTCCAACTGGCCCGCGATCACGCGGACGAGCGTGGACTTGCCAGCGCCGTTACGACCGATCAGGCCGACCCGGCTGCCGGGGGGGAGTGCGGCGGATGCACCGTCGAGGATCGTGCGGCCGCCCAGGCGCACGGTGATGCTGTTCAGATTGAGCATGGCGCGCGCCTAGCAAATTTCGGCGCGGATGGGGAGAGGGGGCTTTTATCCTCCCCGGTACGGGGAGGGGGACCATCCGAAGGATGGTGGAGGGGGCCTTCCGCAAAGGGCAGTCCTAGCGGAAATCCCCCTCCCGTCAGCGCATTCGCGCTGCCACCTCCCCGTGCCGGGGAGGATTTGGCTTCAGCGTGCCGCGATCGCGGTCGCGCCTGCGGGCGGCCAGTTCTGGACACCGCACTTCTTGACGACCCATTCCGCCTTCTTGTTCCAGCACAGCGCATCCAGACGCGGCATGGTGGCGGCAATATGCTGCTCGCGGCCGATATAGCGCGGGAAACGCTGTTCGCCGTACGGAACCAGGCTGTTGCGCAGCTCGCGCATCCGGTCGACCGCCAGTTCGCCCAGATGGCCGCGCGGGGTGAATACCGCCTGATGCAGGATCGACGCCGCCGTGGTGCAGAAACCCAGCTGCCCCGACACGGACGAGAAGCTGGCATAGGTGCGCGTGCCATATTGGTCGAGCGCGTCCTGCCCGGCCTTCACGGTCTTGTTCTGCCGCTTGAAATAGGCGCCCAGCGTGTCGAACGCGCCCTTCAGCTCGACTTCGTGATCCTTGAGCGTCGCGTTATAGTTGGAGACGGTCGTCAGCATCGGTTCGAACTGGCATTGCAGCGCGGCGACGTTGAGCGCGGCGCGCATGTTCCACAGCAGCCCCGCGCGCAATTCCGCCGGGGTCGCACCGGGCAACGGCTGGCCGATGCCGGGTTCGTCGCCCTGGACGGGCTTTCCCTGGAAATTATAGGGCTGCAGGAAGAATTGCGCCGATGCGGGTGCGGCAGCACCCATCCCCCAAAACGCCACGCCAGCAACCAGCGCGGTACGCACCACTTTCATTGTGTTCCGATCCTTCCCCCGTAGGGCCTTCGAGCGTCCCGAAACATAACGCTTTCCGGCTTTTTTCCCAAACGGAATTACGCCCGTACGGCAATCGTTGATGCCGGGCCGGTCGTTACGGAAACTTAGCGAAATCCGGGATTTGCACAGCTGGTTACGTCACTGCCGACGCTGGGGGAAGGGCCCATGAAAAAGGGGCCGCCCGGTCGCCCGGACGGCCCCTTTCGTTGGGATGACCCCAACGATGATTACATCGCGTTGGTCGCGTTGGTCATCATCGTGTCGTTGGCCATCATCATGTCGTTCGACATGGTGGTGTCGTTGGCCATCATGCCACCGTTCATGGTGCCGTCGACGGCGGTCATGTTGTCGGTGGCGGTGTCCATGCCTTCCGAAGCGTTCATTTCGGTGGTCATGTTCGCGTCGGTGGTGTTCTCGGTCTTCGAGCCGCAAGCCGAAACCGCGAGCGCCGCGCCGGCGATGATCGAGCCCGTCAGGACCTTGGAGATGATTGCACGCATTGGAAGCTCCCTTGATATTATGGATTTGGAACGGCTTGCTGGCCCTATTACCCAAATCGGGGTGGACATTAATCGGATACCGTCTGGTCCTCAAGCCTCGTTTTGTCGGACCGCACCGAGATCGTTGAGGAAAGCCGGAAAGCTGAACGCAAGCGCCTCGTCAAAGGTTTCCAGCGACTTGACGCCGTTTAACGCAAAAAGACTGGTCACCGGGAATTCCGGAAGGCCGCAGGGCACGATCCCGCCGAAATGCGAAAGATCGGGCGCGACATTGATGGCAAAGCCGTGCAGCGTCACCCAGCGACGCACGCGGACGCCGATCGCGCCGACCTTGGCCTCCGAGCCGCCGTCGCGGGTCCAGATGCCGACCCGCCCCTCGGCGCGGAAGGCGTTGACCCCCAGCCGCCCCAGCGCGGCGATCAACCAATCCTCCAGCGTATGGACGAAATGCCGCACGTCGCGCCCGCGCTTGTTCAGATCCAGGACCAGATAGCCGGTCCGCTGTCCGGGGCCGTGATAAGTATATTTGCCGCCACGCCCGGTCTGGAACACCGGGAAACGGGGATCGACCAGTTCGACCGGATCGGCGCTGGTCCCGGCGGTATAGACGGGCGGATGTTCGAGCAGCCAGACGAGCTCGCGCGCCTCGCCCGCCACGACGGCGGCGGCACGCGCCTCCATCTCGGCGAGCGACTGGTCATAGGGGGTCAGGCCCGGACTGATCCGCCATTCGATATCGGGCATGTCGGGGATATGGGTCACGATCCGCCGTCCTTGCGCCCGGCCCGCCGCCGATGCAAGCGTCGTAGGTCAGCGCGGCGCGATGGCTTTGCATCCGGCAATCGTCTAGGCAGACGCGAACAGGCGGACGGGGTGGGCCGCCAAGGGAGGTAGCATGACCGTCAGGATCGGAACGGTGTGGGACAGCACGCAACAGGTGCTGGCGGGCAGGGCCGGGATGATGGCTCCATTCGCCCTGATCGGCTTCGTCCTGCCCGGCCTGTTGCAGATCCTGCTGCTGCCGTCCTCGCCCGGCCAGTCGTCCATGGGACCGACGGGTCTGGGGCTGATGATCTTGTCCATGCTGCTGGGCATCTGGGCGCAGCTGGCGATCATGGCGCTGGCGACCCATCCGGCCACGACCAGCGGCGATGCATCGCGGGCGGGCCTTCGCCGGATGTGGCCAGTGCTGGGCGTCGCGCTGGTGGTCGGTTTCGCCTTTGCGCTGGTCCTACTGGTGATGATCGTCGTGCTGGGACTGTCCCATTTCGACTTCGCCGCCGCGATGGCCGCCAATGGCGATCCGTCCAAATTCCCGCCGATGAGCGGCGGCGCGGCGCTGTTCCTGGTTCTTTACGGTCTGACCGTCATGGTGGCGTCGCTGTGGATCGTCGCGCGGTTGATGCTGATCTATGCCGTGGTGCTGAACGAGCGACGCGGGCTGGGGGCGATCCGTCGCTCCATCGCGTTGACGCGGGGGATGACCTGGCGGCTGATCGGCGTGTCCCTGCTGTTCGGGATCGTCCTGCTGGTCGCGATGCTGGCGGTGCAGGGCGTCACCGGCGCGGCCCTCCGTCTGGCACTGGGCGCGGATCGGGCGCTGACGGCTGTCCGGCTGGCGGCGCTGCTGGGATCGGTGGTCAACGCCGGATTCATGACGCTGGCCTATGTCTTCATCGCGCGGCTGTACGTCGCGACGGCGGGCGAGCAGGCGCATCGTGAAGAGGTCGGTTCGCCCTCCCTGTGATGAAACGAGCCTTTTGATGAAGCTGGATGTCGTCGCCACCCTGCGGGATGCCTGGGCCCTGTTCCGCCGCGATCGCGCGCTGCTGATCCGGCTGTCCGCGCCCTTTCTGTTCTGGCCTGCCTTTGCGCTGGGGCTGCTGGTGCCCGCGCCCCCGCTGCCCGAGACCGAGGGCGGAGAGGCGACCGCGCGGGCCATGGCCTGGGTCGATTCGGTCGGGACCTGGGCAGGCCATTATGGCGGCTGGTATTTCGCCAGCTATGCGGTCGGCATGATCGGGACGGCGGCGATCCTGGCGCTGACGCTCGGCGGGCCGGTGACGGTCGGCGAGGCGCTGGGCCGCGCGCTCAGGATGGCGCCGCGCTTCCTGTTGGCGATGATCCTGGTCGCGCTGCCGGTGGGGGCGGGGATGCTGCTCTACATCTTGCCGGGGCTGTATGTGGCCGGGCGGTTGCTGCTGGTCGGCCCGGTGCTGTTCGCCGAGCGGCGGATGCCCGCCATGGCGGCGCTGGCCCGTTCGGTGTCGCTGACGCGCGGTGCGGGCCTGTCGCTGGCGGCGCTGGCGTCCTGCACCTATCTGGGCGGCATGATCGCGGCCCAGCCCTTCCTCGCGCTGATCGACGTGGTGCAGAGCGACGGCGCGGGCAATCCGGTCGCGGTCGCGCTGCTCCAGGCCGGATCGGCGGCGGTGGCGATGGCGGCGGGGCTCGGCCAGGCGCTGGTGTCGGTCGCGGCCTATCGCCGACTGGTCAATCGCGCGGGCTGAGCCGGGGGATTTGCGGTGCGGCGTCCTCGGGCAGGACGCCCAGCGCCCGTGGGTCGATAAACGTCTCGATCGCGCGCGACACGGCCACGAAGCCCTGCCTGCGATAGAAATTGAGCGCGGACGGGTGGTCGAGCGTGCAGGTATGCACCCATACCCGCTCGACCTTCGCGGTCCAGGCACGCATCAGCGCCTGCGCCATCAGCCAACGGCCATGGCCTTGCCCCGCCAGTTCGGGGACCAGCCCGAAATAGCCGATCTCGCACGCCCCCGCGACGCGATGGTCGAGTTCGAGCAGCCCGACCTCGATCCCCGCCCGGTCGACGACGGCGAAGACCGAGACGGCGGGGTCGTGAATGATCGCGGTCAGCGTCGCATCGTCCATCACCAGCCGCGAGAACCACAGCCAGGGCGCGCCGACGCGCGCGAACAGCGTGCGATACTTGGCCGGATCGGGCCTGGCCCAGGCGACCAGTTGCAGCGGCGAGCCGGGCATGGGGCGCGGCCTTGGCCGTTCGTGCATCTCCAGCGTGGTGACGATGGTGGCGATCTCGGCGGGGTCGACGGGGATCAGCGCCATGGGCTTACTCCCACGTCGCCAGCGGCGGCAGGCTCATCAGGATCGCATCGATATTGCCGCCGGTCTTCAGCCCGAACAACGTGCCCCGGTCATAGACGAGGTTGAACTCGGCATAGCGACCGCGCCATGCCAGCATCTGCGCACGGTCGGCCTCGGTCGAGGGCAGGCCCATGCGCCGCCGGACGATGCGGGGGAAGACGTCCAGAAACGCCTCGCCGACATCGCGGGTGAAGGCGAAATGACCGTCGAAATCGCCCTCCAGATGGTCGTAGAAGATGCCGCCCACGCCCCGATGCACCTGGCGATGCGGGATGTAGAAATAGTCGTCGGCCCAGGCCTTGAACCGGGGATAATGCTCTGGGTCATGCGCGTCGCACGCGGCCTTCAACCGGGCGTGGAAGTCGGCGGTGTCTTCCGCGATGGGCAGCGGCGGATTGAGGTCTGCGCCGCCACCGAACCAGCGCTTGGTCGTGGTCAGGAACCGGGTGTTCATATGGACCGCTGGCACATGCGGATTGGCCATATGCGCGACCAGGCTGATCCCGGTCGCCACGAAGCGCGGATCGTCGCCCGCGCCGTGAATGGTCTTGGCGAACGGCCCCTCGAAGGTGCCGCCGACCGTGGAGACGTTGACGCCGACCTTTTCGAAGACGCGGCCCTTCATCACCCCGCGCACGCCGCCGCCGCCGGGCTCGCCGCTCGGGTCGGCACGGTCCCAGGCGGTGTATTGGAAGGCGGCGTCCGATCCCGCCTCACGCTCGATCGCTTCGAACTCGGCGCAGATCCGATCCCGCAGGGATTCGAACCAGAGGCGGGCGGCGTCCTGCTCGGCGTCGAGCGCGATGTCGGGAGTACGGCTGTTCATCGCGCGGCGTTCTGGGCGGGGGCGGGGGCCAGGGTCAACCGGGCATTTGGTCCCAACCGGTCTGGCGCCGCGCCTCGGCCAGCAGAATTCCGCCGGTGATCGCGACGTTGAGCGAGCGGACGCGGCTGCGCATCGGCACGCGCACCCGGATATCGGCGGCGTCGTGCACCGCCTCCGGTACGCCCGCGCCCTCGGAGCCGAGCAGGATCACATCGTCGGGATGGAACACCATCTCGGGCAGCGGGATCGCACCCAGCGTCGTCGCCAGCACGATCCGCCCGCGTGTCGCGGCGCGGAAGGCATCCCAATCGGCATGGCGGATAACCTCGGCCATGGCGGCATAATCCATCGCCGACCGGGCAAGCGCGCGGTCGGAATAGGGAAAGCCCATCGGCTCGATCAGGTCGACCGCGACGCCGAAACAGGTCGCGGTGCGGATCAGCGTGCCGACATTGCCCGCGATATCGGGCTCGTGCAGCGCCAGGCGCATCAGTGGCCGGGGAAGGACAGCAGCGCATCGACCGCGATGTCCTCCTTGCGCAGGGCATCGGCCCCGCCGAGATCGGGCAGGTCGACCAGGAACTGGGCCTGCTCGACCATACCGCCCGCCTTGCGGATCAGCCGGACGGCGGCGCGCGCGGTGCCGCCGGTGGCGATCAGGTCGTCGACCAGCAGCACGCGAGCGCCGGGGACCAGCGCATCCTCATGGATGGCGATGCGATCCTGTCCGTATTCCAACGCATAATCCTCGGCGATGGTCGCGCCGGGCAGCTTGCCGTCTTTGCGGATCAGCAGCACGCCCGCGTTCAGCGGCACCGCGAGCGCGGCGGCGAAGATGAAGCCGCGCGCCTCGATCCCGGCGACCAGATCGACGGTCCCGCGTGTGGCGGCGGCCATCCGTTCGACCGTCTGCGCGAAACCCTTGGGGTCTAGCAGCAAGGTGGTGATGTCGCGGAACTGGATGCCGGGCTTGGGGAAATCCGGGATGGTGCGGATCAGGGATTTCAGGTCGTCATGGGCGCTCATGAGGGCGTCATGGGCTTGTGGGGCGCGGGGGTAAAGGGGGATGCCCGAACTCCACCACTTCCGTTCAGCCTGAGCGAAGTCGAAGGCCAAGGGAATCCCGTTGCCAGGCGAGGTGGAGAGGGCAGGGCGTGGGCTTCGACTTCGCTCAGCCCGAACGGGGGTTAAGATTGCCGGGGGGGCGGGACGGAAAGGCCCAATAAAACGGGCGGTTCCCTCGTCGGAAACCGCCCCAGTTCTCTCACATCGGGCTTTCCCGATCTCAGTGTTTCACGTCGCGCCAGACATTCTGATACGCGCCCCAGGCGAGGAAGCAGAAGATCAGGATGAAGACGAACGCCCCGATTCCGGCCGCGTGACGCGATTCCAGCTTGGGCTCGGCGGTCCAGGTCAGGAAGGCGGCGACGTCCTTGGCCATCTGGTCGCGGCTGGCCAGCGTGCCATCGGCATATTGGACCTGCCCGTCCTGCGTCAGCGGCGGCGGCATCGCAATGTTCAGGTTTGCGAAATAGGGGTTGTAGTGCAGCCCGGTCGGCGTCTTGGCGTCGGGGAACTTGCGCAGCAGCTCTGCGGGCTGCGGGCGATAGGCGTCGGGGCCGATCAGCGAGTAGATATAGTTGCCGCCGTCATGCCGCGCCTTGGCCATCAGCGACAGATCGGGCGGCAGCGCGTTGTTGTTCGCCGCGCGCGCCGCCACCTCGTTGGCGAAGGGCGAGGGGAAACGGTCGGCGGGGACGTTCTTGCGCGTCGTCGCCTCGCCCGTCTCCGGATTGATGCTCGGCTGTTCGATCACCCACTGGTTGGCGATCGCCTTCAGTTCGGGCTCGTTATAGCCCAAATCCTTCAGGTCGCGGAACGCCACCAGCCTCAGCGAGTGGCAGGCCGCGCAGACCTCCTTATAGACCTGAAACCCGCGCTGGAGCTGGCGGCGGTCGAAGCGGCCGAAAATGCCGTCCGACGCCAGATGTGCGGGCTTGGGGTGAAGGTGGAACTCCTCCTCGGCGGTGGGGGCTGGCGGCTCGGAGATGAGCCCCGAGACGCTGCCCCACAGCGCGATGGCGAGGACGAAGGTGAAGGCCGCCCCGACCAGGAATGCGATGCCACGAACCATGTTCAGCTATCCTCTTTCGGTTCGGGTCAGGCCAGGGCCGACTTGGTGGGTGCGGTCCCGCCATGCTTGGACAGCACGGCTTCGGTGATCGAGTTGGGCAGCGGCGCGGGGCGCTCCGTCCGGGCGATCCAGGGCAGGATCACCAGGAAGTGGAGGAAATAATAGGCCGCCGTGATCTGGCTGAGGATGATGAAGAAGGGCGTCGCGGGCGAACCGCCGCACCAGCCGAGCAGCAGCACGTCGACCACCAGCACCCAGAAGGCGACCCGCGCCTTGGGCCGGAAATTGTTCGACCGCACCGGTGAGCTGTCCAGCCAGGGGAGGAAGAACAGCAGCAGGATCGACCCGAACATCGCCAGCACTCCCCACAGCTTGGCGGGCAGGATGAAGTCGGCGGTGAAGGCGCGCAGGATCGCGTAGAAGGGCCAGAAATACCATTCGGGCACGATATGCGCCGGCGTCGAGAGCGGATTGGCCGGGATGTAATTGTCCGGATGGCCCAGATAATTGGGGAAGAAGAACAGCAGCCCCGCGAAGACCAGCAGGAAGACGCCCAGCCCGACCGCATCCTTGGCGGTGTAATAGGGGTGGAAGGGCACGGTATCCTGCTCGCCCTTGACGTCCACGCCGGTCGGGTTGTTCGAGCCGGGAATGTGCAGGGCCCAGATGTGCAGGATGATGACGCCCGCAATCACGAAGGGCAGCAGATAGTGGAGCGAGAAGAAGCGGTTGAGCGCCGCATTGTCCGGCGCGAACCCGCCCAGCAGCCAGATGCGGATGGTATCGCCAACCACCGGGATCGCCGAGAAGAAGCCCGTGATGACCTGCGCGCCCCAGAAGCTCATCTGCCCCCAGGGGAGCACATAGCCCATGAAGGCGGTCGCCATCATCAGGAGGAAGATGACCACGCCCAGCAGCCACACCATCTCGCGCGGGGCCTTGTAGGACCCGTAATAGAGGCCGCGGAAGATATGGGTGTAGACCACGATGAAGAACATCGACGCGCCGTTGGCGTGGGCATAGCGCAGGAACCAGCCCGCATTGACGTCGCGCATGATGCTTTCGACCGAGTCGAAGGCGACGCCCGCATTGGCGGCATAGTGCATCGCCAGCACCACGCCGGTGATGATCTGGATGGCGAGCGCGGCACCCGCCAGCACGCCGAAATTCCAGAAGTAATTCAGGTTGCGCGGCACCGGATAGCCCGCGCCCACGGCGTTGTAGACGAGGCGCGGCAGCGGCAGCTTCTCGTCCAGCCAGCGCATGACCGGCTGCTTCGGCTGATAATGTTTGGCCCAGGGAAAGCTCATCTCTCGGGTCTCCCTTATGCGGCCACGCCGACCGTGACGGTCGTGTCGGTGTCGAATTTATATTCGGGAACCAGCAGGTTCAGCGGCGCCGGGCCCTTCCGGATGCGCGCGGCGGTGTCATAGGCCGAGCCGTGGCAGGGGCAGAAATAGCCGCCATAAGGCCCCTTGTTCTCGCCCTCGCCAGCACCCAGCGGCACGCAGCCCAGATGGGTGCAGACGCCCAGCGTGATCAGCCAGTTCGTCTTGCCCGGCTTGGTCCGCTCCGCCAGCGTCTGCGGATCGCGCAGTTCGGACAGCGGCACGGCGTTGGCCTCGGCGATTTCCTTGGGCGTCAGGTTGCGGACGAACAGCGGCTGCTTGCGGAAGCTGGCCTTGATCGCCTGTCCGGGGGCGATCTTGGACAGGTCGATCTCGGTGGTGGACTGGGCGAGAACGTCGGCCGAAGGGTTCATCTGGTTGATGAGCGGCAGGACGATCGCCAGCGCGCCCACGCCCGCAAAGGATACGGCGGCGACATTGATGAAGTCGCGGCGACGGGGATCATGGACCTCTTCGTGGAATGGCTCCGGCGCCTCGCCGGGGGGTACGGTGTTCTCCGTCATCGCCATTCGTCCTGTCCCTCCACCTTCGCTCGCGTTCGACACGATACGCTTTCGACGGTCGTGCCGGATTGCCCCCGGTCATGCGCCGCCTGTCCCAAGCCCGTCCTTGATGAACGGTGCGTCAGGTTAGCCTTGCTTGACCGGCTTTGCCAATCCCCTTTGGCCAGATGGCGCCCGACCGTTCAGTAGCCGTGCAGGCGGCAGGGCGCAGGAACCACCTTTCGCGCTGCGGGGTTGACCGCTGATCGCCACGGATGACGGACCCCTGCCGCACCCGCTCAGCCTGGATCAGGGGCATGGAGAGGATGATGACCCTGAAAAAGATGGGCTGGGCCACGGCCCTCGCGGCTGGTCTGCTGGCGCTTGGCGGATGCGCCGACGGCTATGGCTATAGCGGCGTGTCGGTGGGCGCGGGTTATGGCGGTTATGCGCCGGGCTATTATGGCGGCTATGGCGGTTACGGTTACGCCCCGTCCTATTTCGGCTGGTATGACGATTTCTATTATCCGGGCACCGGTGTCTATGTTTACGACCGTTATCGCCGTCCGTTCCGTTGGAATGACGGCCAGCGCGCCTATTGGGAAGGGCGCCGCGATGCGTGGCGCGGCGGGGCGATCCGGGATCAGTGGCGCGGCTGGGGCCGGGGCGGCTGGCGTGGACCGATGCCCGGAGTGGCTCCTGCGCCCGGCGGCTGGCGCGGCAATCCCGGCCGGTGGCGCGGCGGCGAGGGCGTTCGCCCGACCCCGTCCGCGCCGCGTCCCGGCGGCTGGCGTGGCGGCCGACCGGGAGGACGCGGCGGGCGCGGTCCGCGTTAAGCGGCCTGCGGGCGGGTGCGGATCATGACGGTGGGGCGCATCGTCATGACCGGGACATCGTCCTGATTGAGCACGGTCCAGCGGCTGATGACGAAGCCCATTTCGGGGCGGCTGGCCGACGCCCGCGTCTCCAGCACCTCCGCTTCGCAATGGAGCGTGTCGCCGGGAAAGACGGGCCTCGTCCAGCGCAGCTCGTCGACACCGGGCGAGCCGATGCTCTGGAAGCCGGTGTCGCGGAAATGCTCGACGATCATCGCCATCGCCATCGACGCGGTGTGCCAGCCGCTGGCCGACAACCGCCTGAAATGGGTGGCGGCGGCGGCTTCGTCGGACAGGTGAAAAGGCTGGGGATCGTAACGCTGGGCAAAGGCGATGACCTCGTCCCGCTCCACCTTGTACGCGCCGAACCGCGATACGTCGCCGACCGCGACATCCTCCAGCCAGATCATCCTCTTGTCTCCTTAACGTCGGAACGCGCGGCGGAACGGCGCGTCGTTGCCGTCCAGCCCCTGGCCCGGCGGCAGGCCGATCAGGTCGCGCAGCAAGGGTGCAACGTCGACATTGGCGAATGGTGCCAGCCGCACCCCCGACCGGAAGGCCGGGCCATTGGCGATGAACAGCGCGACCATGGTCGGATCTTCATGGTCATAGCCGTGCATTCCCCCGACAAAGGGCTTGTCCGGCGCCTTCGGCTCGATCATCCACCCGGCATCGGCGAGACAGAAATAGGGCGCGATGCGGGGATTGCGGCCATAATGGAAACGCGCCGGAATCTCGCTCTTGCGCCAGCAGGTCATGTGGCCGCGCCGACCGAGCAGACGTGCCTCCAGCGCGGCTTCGCGTCCCGGCTTGGCGGTGATCGAGGCGAAGGGGCCGTCGTCGCTAAGATCGTAATCGGCCGGGTCCAGCAACTGGTCGAGGGCGATCACCCGGTCGCTCGACGTCGCGGCCATGCCGTGATCGGCCACGACCAGCAGGTTGGCGGGCTGGTGCAATTCGGCAAGGCCCGCCACCAGCTGTCCGATCGCCACATCGGCCTTGGCGATGGCGGCGTTCACGCCCGGCGCGTCGGGGCCGACCTCATGCCCGGCAATATCCACCTCGTCGATATAGAGGGTGAGGAAGCGGGGACGCGTGGCGGCCGGGCGGCGCAGCCAGTCGATGAGCGCATCGACCCGCTGACGGTCGGACACGGCCGAGTTGTACGCCTGCCAGTCATGCGGGCGGAGGCCGCCTGTAACGGTGTGATGGATGTCGTCGTGAAGAACACCGCCCCAGCCGACGGTGGAACCTGGCCAGAACATGGTGGCGGTGGGGATGCCCGCCTTTTCCGCCGTGACCCAGATCGGCTCGGCGGCGTTCCACCAATAGGGCTGCTCCGACGACATGGTGAAGCGTTCGCCCGGATGCGTCGGATCGGTGAAGCTGTTGGAGACGATGCCATGGCGATCGGGAACCAGCCCCGTCACCAGCGTCCAATGGTTGGGAAAGGTCTTGGACGGAAAGGACGGCCGCATCGGTGCGCTCACGCCGCCCGCCGCCAGCCGCGACAGATTGGGGGTGATACCCCGTTGCAGATAATCGGCACGGAACCCGTCGATCGATACCAGGATCGTGACCGGTGCGCGTTCGTCCTGCATCGGGGCAGCGGGCGCAGCACCCGTCATGGCGGCGGGTGCTGCGTTCGTCACCGGGGGCAGGGCGGGCGGGTTGTAGGGATAGGCGCAACCGCCCAGCAGGGCGAGCGCAACGGCGGCGAGGGGGAGTCGGATCACGGGAGGGACAGTCCTTTCGGATCAGCCCGATAGCGCCGCATTATGACACTGGCGAGTGGAAGCTGCCGCCCTGTGCAGGGTCAGTCGACCGGGAAAAACTGGCGGATGGTCGGGTCGGCATTGCGGAGCAACAGGCGGAGCCGTTCGGCAGCTTCTGCGGGTTGGTCGCCGGGCAGTCCGGCCATCGCCCATTCGCCGAATTCGAGGCCGTCGGTCATCCGGTCGTCGAGGATACGGATGTCCGCGTGACGGGGATCGCGCATGATGCGGGACAGCGTTTCACGCACGCTGTCCGCAGGCCCTTCGAGCAGCTGGCGATATTCGCCGTCGCCGATCCACAAGAGGCCGGAGATGCCGTCCATGCCGTTGTTGCGGCGCGAGGCGGACAGAATGGCCTGGTGGTCGGCGCGTTCGTCATCGCCGACGGCGCGGCTGGTGTAGATGACACGGCGAAACGCACTAACATGGATCATATTTCGTGCGTAGCGGGCCGAACCGCTTCTGCAAAGCGGCAATATGCAGGTCAGGGCGCCGGTCGAGCGAACCCGACCGGCGCAATGGGGATCAGACGTTGAACCGGAACAGCATCACGTCGCCGTCCTGGACGACATATTCCTTGCCCTCCGCACGCAGCTTGCCCGCATCGCGTGCGCCCGCTTCGCCCTTGAAGGCGATATAGTCGGGATAGGCGATCGTCTCGGCGCGGATGAAGCCGCGCTCGAAATCGCTATGGATTTCGCCCGCCGCGTTCGGGGCCTTGGCGCCGCGATGAACGGTCCAGGCGCGCGCTTCCTTCGGGCCGACGGTGAAGAAGGTCAGCAGATCGAGCAGCGCATAACCCGCACGGATCACACGGGCGAGGCCGGTTTCCGATAGGCCCAGCTCCGACAGGAACTCGCCGCGATCCTCGGCAGGCATGGTCGCGATCTCGGCCTCGATGGCGGCGGAGACGACGACGGCCTGTGCACCCTCGGCGGCGGCCTTTTCGAAGACGCGCTGCGAATGGGCATTGCCGTTCGCCGCGTTCGATTCCTCGACATTGCAGACATAGAGGACGGGCTTGGCGGTCAGCAGCTGCGCCTGCGAAAAGACGCGGGCTTCCTCCTCGTCCTTGGGCACGGTCAGCCGCGCAGGCTTGCCGTCGCGCAGCAGCTCCAGCGTCTGGCCCAGCACCGAGGCGGCGATCTTGGCTTCCTTGTCGCCCTGCTGACCCTTCTTGATGAAGGCGGGGACGCGCTTTTCCAGGCTTTCCAGGTCGGAGAGCATCAGTTCGGTCTCGACCGTCTCGGCGTCGGCGATCGGATCGACCTTGCCCTCGACATGCGTGACGTCACCGTCCTCGAAGCAGCGCAGGACGTGGACGATCGCGTCGACTTCACGGATGTTGCCCAGGAACTGGTTGCCCAGCCCCTCGCCCTTGGATGCGCCGCGCACCAGCCCCGCAATGTCGACGAATGCCAGCTGCGTCTCGATGATCTTGGCCGAGCCGGCGACTTCGGCGAGCTGGTACAGGCGCGGATCGGGCACCGCGACGTTGCCGACATTGGGCTCGATCGTGCAGAACGGATAATTGGCGGCCTGCGCCGCCGCCGTTTCGGTCAGCGCGTTGAAAAGGGTGGACTTGCCGACATTCGGCAGGCCGACGATGCCGCAGCGGAAACCCATGCGTCGCTTATCCTACAGGAAAGGGGAAAGCGTCCCTCTAGCGAGGATGGGGGAATTTCTCAACCGATGGGTGCGGGCGGCCGAGGGGGCATCTGCCCCAACCTCCGTTCAGCCTGAGCGGAGGCGGGGAATGCCCGGTCCGTCAGGCGGCGCCGACCGCGAGCACGGCGGCATAGCCGAGCAGCATGACGCCCATCGCGCCCGAAAAGCCCATCAGCACCAGACCCATATAGCGCAGGATCGGCGGATTGGCGCGCTGCGCCTTCTTGTTCCGGCCCAGGCCCGACAGCACGAAGCTGGCCAACATACCAAAGGTGAAGACAGCGAATTCGAGCATCGAGGACAGGTCCGCAAATAAGGAGGTGCGATCGCCATCCTCCTTACCCAATACAGGTTAACGGCACGATATCGCCGCGATCAGCCGCCCCATATCGACGACGAGTCGAGGGAACTTTTCGTCTGACCGCGGGTGCGGCGCATGTCGTCGCCCCCGTTCCGGTCGGATCAGCGATAATTGAAGCTGACGCTGATCCGTTCGCCCTTGGCACCGTTGGGCACGACCTCATGCCGCAACCAGCTTTCCCAGAGCAGCACCGTGCCCGGTTCGGGCGTGGCGGTGGCGAAGGTGGCCAGATCGTCCGGCGCATCGGGGCGACGTGGCGGCGCGGCCATCAGCATCGGCAGGCGCGGATCCTCCAGCTTCAGCGCGCCCGAGCCCTTGGGCATGGCGACATAGAGGGTGCCCGACACCACCGAATGCGGGTGGATATGCGCCGAGTGATGGCCGCCCGGCTTCAGGACATTGACCCACAGGCTGTCGAGCTTCAGCTTGCGCCCGCCCAGATCGAAGGCGCATTCCTCGGCAAAGCGCGCGACATGACGGTCGAGCTTCTTCTTGAGGTCGGCAAACACCGGATCGCGGATCGGCAGGTCGTTGAGCGAGGCGTAGCTGGTATAGCCGCGATAGCCATGCTCCTTGCTCCAGCGCCGCCCGGCCCGGTCGTCCTCGGCGAGCGCCCAGCAGCTTTGTTCGATGTCCGCCAGCAGATCGGCATCGTCCAGCTGGCCCTCATAGAGCAGCGAGGCGAAGAGGCGCCGCACGCTCATGCCGCATCCCCCAGCCGGAGGGCGATATCGTTGACGAAGCGCACATCGTCGCCCTCCGCCAGCCAGTGCGCCTCCGCCGCCAGCGCGCCTAGCAGGTCGGACAGCGGCTCGATCTCGGACTTGGCGTAATTGCCCAGCACATGGCCGGTCACGCGGTCCTTGTGTCCCGGATGGCCGATGCCAAGGCGCACGCGGCGAAAGTCCGGCCCTAGATGCTGGTCGATCGAGCGCAGGCCGTTATGCCCCGCCGTGCCGCCGCCGGTCTTCACCTTGACCCGGAAAGGCGCGATGTCGAGCTCGTCGTGGAAGACGGTCAGTGCCTCGACGCCCAGCTTGTAGAAGCGCAGCGCGTCGCCGACGCTCCGCCCGCTCTCGTTCATGAAGGTGGCGGGCTTCAGCAGCAGGATCTTCTGCCCGCCGATCCGGCCTTCCTGGGTCCAGCCCTGGAATTGCTTCTTCACCGGGCCGAAATCATGCACCTCGGCAATGGCGTCCATCGCCATGAAGCCGACATTGTGGCGGTGCATCGCATATTGCGCGCCCGGATTGCCCAGCCCGGTCCAGACCTGCATGTCCCATTCCTCATTCACGTTACGGATGAGGCCCCTAGCATCGGGTGTCGGGACGCCAAAGCCGCTATTCGGGGCCGGGCCCCGTCAGCCGGTCGATCGCGCGCTCGGTCATGTGACGATAGACGCCGTCCGAATAGCGGTGCGTGCCGACGAAATGGACCAGTCGCTCATCGCCGGTGACCGGCGTGCGCCAGTAGTTATAATAGTGGCTATAGGGCAGGGTGAGGGTGCCGGGCTCGTTGGAGAGCAGGAAGTTCGACGTCACCTGTTCGCTGCCCCATTCGGCCCAGGTCGTGGTGCCGACCAGATTCTCGGCCCTGCGCGAAAAGGTCGCCGCTGCTTTGCGGTCGCTGGGTCCACCGCGAGCGAAGCCCGCAAATCCTGACGACGCCCGGACGTAGGAATGGCATTCCGCCTCGGGATAGGCGGCATAACGGGATTCGATCAGCGCCTGCATGTGCGCCGGAGCCGACACCGGGCCGTCGGGATATTTGCGTCGGACGAACTCCGGCAGCGTCTGGATGCCCAAGGCCTGGCTGTCGGGGCCGCCCAACAGCATGAAGCCCCGATTCCCGGTGATCGCCGCGCGAACCTCGGGCACGTCGCCCAGCGTCACGGTGTCAGAATCCAGCTGGACGACATAGTGATCGGCGCGCAGGTCGAGCAGTACCAGCAATCTTTCCCAGGTGCCGCCGCGCGGACACGCGCCGGTATCGATCCCCGCGATCGGAATGATCCGGGGCGTGCCGCAATGCCGTGCCAGGGTGCGCCGGTCCGCCTCCGTCAGGCTGCCGTCGTCGATCAGGACGATCCGGCCCATGGCCAGTTGCTGGTGGAAGGATTTGATCGCGACCAGATAGGGGATCAGCGTGCGGGTGCCGATCATCGACAGGATGATCAAACCATCGTCGCGGGGTATTATCGGCGGCGTCGCCAGAATCCGCCGCGCGGCATGCAGGTGAAGGTGCATCCGCGCCCGGCGCATAGTCCGGTCAAAGACCTTGCATAAAAGCCGGTGGGGACGGGCGGACGACGTCATCATAAGGGGATGCGGCAGCGCGCCGGCGATGACAAGCCAGTCACGCCCCCCGCCTGGTCATAATGATACGCTTCGACGGCGACGTCAGATCAGCCCCTGTGCCCGCAGGCTGACATGCCCCGAGGTGCCGATGATGATATGGTCATGCACCGTGATACCCAGCCTCTTTCCCGCCTCTGCAATGGCGCGGGTCACGTCGATATCGGCGCGGCTGGGGGAGGGGTCGCCGCTGGGGTGGTTGTGGACCAGGATCAGCGCGGCCGAACCGAAATCGATGGCGCGCCGGATCACTTCGCGGACATAGACCGGCGCCTGGTCGATCGAACCCTGTCCCATCAATTCGTCGCGGATCAGCATGTTGCGGGTGTTCAGATGCAGCACCCGTACCCGCTCGACCCCGTGATGCGCCATGTCGGCGTGGAGATAATCGAGCAGCGCCTGCCAGTTGGACAGGACCGGGCGCTTCATCGCCTCCGCCTGGACCAGCCGCAGCGCGCAGGCCTGGGCGATCTTGATCGTCGCCGCCGCCGTCTCGCCTATGCCGTCGACCCGCTGGAGTGCGATGGGGTCGGCGGTTAGGACGCCGCCGATATCGTGGAACTCGCGCAGCAGCGCCTTGGCCATCGGCTTGGTATCGCGGCGCGGAATGGCCGTCATCAAGAGATATTCGATCAGTTCATGATCGAGCAATCCGCCACCGCCCAGCAATCGGTCGCGCAGCCGCGCGCGGTGTCCGGCATGATCGTTCGCCTCGATTTCGCTGGTATCGCGCATGTCCCGTCCCCCGTGGCGGGGCATCATAAGGCGGGCAGCGGGAACTGTCGCCGGGCTTCGCGCGATTGCGTGGCGCGGGGTCCGGTGTTTATGACGTGGGTCAAGATTAAGGGAGTGGCATCGGGGTGGAGGGCGCGAGCGAGGAGAGCGAGACGCGCGTGACCCCGGTCGCGAGCCCCGCCCGCCGTTTCCGTCGCCTTCAGCTGACCCTGATCGCCATCGCGCTGGTCATCCTGGCCGCGTTGATCGCGCTCTGGATCGAACGCAAGCCGCTGGCGGGGCAGGTGCTGGACCGCGAACTGGCAAGGCGCGGCGTGCCGGCGCGCTACAGGATTTCCGATCTGGGTTTCGGTCGCCAGCGGCTGACCAACGTCGTGCTGGGCGACCCGCAGCGCCCCGACCTCGTCGCCGACTGGCTGGAGACGCGGACCCGCATGACCCTGTCGGGGCCGGTCGTGACGGGCGTGCGCGCCGGGCGGGTCCGCCTGCGTGGGCGGTTGATCGACGGACGGATCAGCCTGGGCACGCTCGACAGGCTGATGGGGCCGCCCGACACATCAGGCAAGCCGTTCCAGCTGCCCAAGCTCGACGTGGCGGTGCAGAATGGCGGCATCCGGCTCGAAACGCCGCACGGGGTCGTCGGCCTGAGCCTCTCGGGGCAGGGGGTGCTGAGCGACGGCTTTACCGGGCGGCTGGCGGCGGTCGCGCCCAGGCTCGTGATGGGCGATTGCGTCGCCACCGGGCTGGCTGCCCCCCTGCGTGTCCGGGTGGTGCGAGAACAACCGACGCTGACCGGGCCGCTGCAACTCGGCAACCTGCGTTGTGGTGAGGTGGCGGTCGCCGATCTGGCGGCGCGAGTCGATGTGACCTTCGGCGCGGCGCTCGATCGCTGGCAGGGGCGGGCTTCGCTCGGCAGTGGAGCGATCCGCCATCCGGTTCTGGCCGCTGCGGCGATCGATGGACAGATCGACTTTTCCGGCACGCCCAAGGGTACGCAAGGGCGCATGGAAGTCGCCGCGCGCAACGTCGTCGCCCGCGTCGGTCGCGCCGAGCGGGCGATGGTCGCGGGTCGCTATCTGATCGGTGCTGCCACCCGCTTCGATGGACAGGCGCAACTGGGCGGTGCGCAGGCGTCGGCCGCCGCGCTGGCCCCCGTCTTGAAGGCGGGCGAGGCGGCGGCGGGCACGCCGGTCGGGCCGGTGCTGCGCGCCATGACCCAGGCGGTCGGACGGGCAGGGCGTCGCTTCGCCGCCGATATGGCGCTGGCGATCGACAGCGACCGGGGGCCACGTGGGCCGGGCTTTGCGGTGCGTGTGCCGCGCCTGACGGTCGCGTCGGCCAGCGGCGGGCGGCTCGCCTTCGCGGGCGGCTATGGCCTCGCCTATGATGCGCGGGGGCTGCGGATCGATACGCGGGCGGCGATGGGCGGCGGTGGTCTGCCGAGCCTGCGGGCGACGCTGCAGCAGGATGGACCCAAACAGCCGATGCGCGGCACCGCCGAACTGGCGCGTTACGAGGCAGGCGGGGCGGCCCTGGCCTTCGACCGGATGGTGTTCCGCTCCGCCGCCAATGGCGAAACCCAGGTGACGACCCGTGTCGCGCTGTCCGGGCCGATCAGCGGCGGGCGGATCGACGGGCTGGTCCTGCCCATCGCCGCGCGATGGGACGGGGCGCGGCGGTTGCTGATCAATCCCGAATGCCAGCCGCTGGCGATCGGCCGGCTGGCGCTGTCGGGGCTGAGGCTGGCGAAGGTGGCCACGCGGCTGTGTCCGCTGGACGGCGCGCTGGTGCGTCTGGACGGCACGCGCCTGAGCGGTGGTGCGCAGCTGGGGGCGACCAGGCTGGTCGGGCAGATCGGCAGCAGCCCGCTGACCCTGGCGGCGGCGACCACTCGCTTTGCGCTGGCCGACCGCAGCTTCACCCTGACCGGCGTGCAGACCGTCATCGGCCGCCCCGAATCGCCGACCCGGATCGACGCGGCCGAATTGAACGGCCGGATGACGTCGGAAGGCCTTGCGGGCCAGTTCACCGGCGGCGCGGGGCAGGTGGGGCAGGTGCCGTTGCTGCTGGGCGAGGCGGGCGGCGACTGGCGGCTGGCGGGCGGCGTGCTGACGCTCAACGGCGCGCTTCAGGTGCGCGACGCACGGGCCGATTCGCCACGCTTCCTGCCCATGGCGGCGCGTGACGTCACGCTGACGCTGGCGGGCAGCCGGATCGACGCCAGGGGCACGTTGTTCGAGCCGACCAAGTCGGTGAAGGTCGCCGACGTCGCCATCACCCATGCGCTCGACAAGGGCGCGGGCGCGGCGGACCTGAGCGTGCCGGGCATCACCTTCACCAAGGACTTCCAGCCCGAATTGCTGACCCCGGTGACAAAAGGCGTGATCGAAGATGTGCGCGGGCCGATCAACGGGCGCGGGCGCATCGTCTGGGATGCGAACGGCGTGCGGTCGACCGGACGATTCGGTACCGACGGGATCGACCTGGCCGCCGCGCTCGGCCCGGTCAGTGGCATAGCGGGCACGATCGACTTCACCGACCTGCTGGCGCTGGAGAGCGCACCGGGACAGGTGGCGACCGTCAAGACGATCAATCCGGGCATTCAGGTGACGAACGGCGTCATCCGCTATCAGACCCTGTCGGGCGCGCGGGTGAGGGTAGAGAGCGGGCGCTGGCCGTTCGCGGGCGGCATGCTGACCCTGGACCCGACGCTGCTCGACTTCTCGCAGCCGGTCGAACGTCGCATGACCTTCCATGTCGAGGGGGCTGCGGCGGACCAGTTCCTGCTCCAGTTCGACTTCAAGAATCTGAACGCCACCGGCGTCTTCGACGGCACCCTGCCGATGATCTTCGACGAGCGGGGCGGGCGGATCGAGGGCGGTCGGCTGGCCGTGCGCTCCGGCGGCGGCAGCATCGCCTATCTTGGCGAATTGAGTCAGAAGGATCTGGGCGTCTGGGGCAATCTGGCGTTCGGGGCGCTGCGCTCGCTCAACTATCGGTCCTTGCGGATCGACATGAATGGGCCGCTGGCGGGCGAGATGGTGACCGATGTGCGCTTCGCCGGGATCAGCCAGGGCAAGGGCGCCAAGTCCAACTTCATCATCCGGCGGCTCCAGCGCCTGCCCTTCATCTTCAACGTGCGGATCAAGGCGCCCTTTCGCGGGCTGCTCGATTCGGCGCAGTCCTTCTACGATCCGCGCCGCCTGATTCAGCGCAATCTGCCCGCGCTGCTGGAAGAACAGAACAAGCGCGCCGCGCCGCCTGCGAATCCCGCCGCCACCTCCATTCAGCCATCCGCAAGCGAGACCGTGCCATGACCGTAACAGGATTGAAAATGCTGGGAAGGATGCCGATCTTGGATGCGACACGATGGATGCCGGTCGCGCTGACCCTGCTGGGCGGAGGATGCGTTAACATCTCCGCGCCGGAGAAGCCGATCGAGATCAATCTGAACATCAATGTGACGCAGGAAGTGGTATATCGCCTGGATGGCGAGGCCAAATCGCTGATCCAGCAGAATCCGGGGATATTCTAATCATGAAGGCAAAGACGGTGATCCTGGCGCTCGGCGCGGTGGCGCTGCTGGGCGTATCGGGCATGGCGATGGCGCAGCGCGACCCGGCCTATGCCGCCGCGCGCGCCGAGGGTCTCGTGGGCGAACAGCCCGATGGCTATCTGGGCATCGTCGGCAGTGCGACGCCCGCGCTGCGCACGTTGGTCAACAGCATCAACATCCAGCGCAAGGCGGCCTATACCCAAAAGGCGCAGGCCAGTGGCGCGACGGTCGAGCAGATGGCCTTCACCAGCGGCTGCAATCTGATCGCGCAGACGGCCAGCGGCGAGAAGTACAAGACGCCCGAGGGCGTGTGGAAGACCCGCACCGGCGCCGCACCGGAACGCGCGCCCGCCTGCGTGTAATTCCTTCTAACTCCCCTCCCGCAGGCGGGAGGGGCTGGGGGAGGGGACTTCGGCGGTGATAGAGCGAGCGGGTTTGGGGCGCGCCTGAATTGTCTAAACCCGACTTCATCCCTCGCGGACAGCGCCAGCCCTCCCCCGACCCCTCCCGCCTGCGGGAGGGGAGAAGAATCAGAGGGAGGGGCACCATCCTGTCACTCCCCGGCAACAATGCTTAACACATCTGTCACAAGCCCACCCCCAGGCGGTTGACTTGGGGGGAGGGGCTTTCTAAACGGGCCTCGCCTTGGCGGGGTCGCTCGCCGTTCGCGCGCATTCTCCCCTTCGGTGACGAAATCAGGTGAGGGTGGCTGCGTGGCGGAGAAGGAACCCGGACAGGACTTTGGCGATGCGGACGATCCGCGTCTGGCCGCGCTGGATCAGCGATTGGCCAAGGCGAGAGCGGACGGCGCAGCGCGGCAGGGGGTGAAGGTGGACGCCGACAGGGGTTATTCCCAAGGCAGCCGCGTGATCTCCGCGCTGATCGGAAGTCTTGTCGGCAGTGCGTTGATCGGCTGGCTATTCGACCGCTGGTTCGGCACCGCACCCTGGGCCCTGATCGTGATGCTGTTCCTGGGGATCGGCGTGGCGTTCAGGCAGATTATTCGGATTTCTGGCGAACGCCCGGAGTAACCGGGCGTTCGTCATATGTGGGAACGAAGCAGCGTGGCGGCAGAATCGGGCGGCAAGATTGATCCGATGCACCAGTTCCTGATCGAGCCGGTGCTCGGTCAGCACTGGGTGGTCGGCGGCTACGACCTTTCCTTCACCAATTCCGCTCTGTGGATGGTGGCGACGCTGGTCGCGCTGTGGGTGTTCATGATCGGCGGCATGAAGCGCGATCTGGTCCCCGGGCGCTGGCAGGCTGCGGTCGAAGGCTTCACCGGCTTCGTGAATTCGATGCTGACGTCGAATATCGGGCCGGAAGGCAAGCGCTTCCTTCCTTACGTCTTCTCGCTGTTCATGTTCATCCTGTTCGCCAACGTGCTGGGTCTGCTGCCCTTCGGCGTGGTGCCGGGTGTCCATCCCTTCACCGTGACCAGCCATGTGACCGTGACCGGCGTGCTCGCGCTGATCTCGTTCGCGATCGTGCTGATCGTCGGCTTCGGCCGCCACGGCTTCCACTTCTTCGCGCTGTTCGTGCCGCACGGCACGCCCAAGCTGATGATTCCGCTGATCTTCGTGGTCGAGCTGATGAGCTTCCTGGTGCGCCCCTTCTCGCTGGGTCTGCGACTGTTCGTCGCGATGACCGCGGGGCATATCCTGCTGAAGGTTCTTGCCGCCTTCGTCATCAACGGCATCAACATGGGCCCCGGTTACGCCGCGCTCATCACCCTGCCGAGCTTCCTGCTGATGATCGGCATCACGCTTCTCGAACTGCTGGTCGCCGCGATCCAGGCCTATGTCTTCGCGCTGCTGACCTCGGTCTATCTGAACGACGCCGTCAACCTGCACTGATCCGGTACGGCCGGATCGGGCGGGCGGGCGCGCCGCCGACTTGAATACCCAAACGACCCTTTTTGAACTGGAGTGATTGAAATGGACGCAGAAGCCGCGAAGCTGATCGGTGCCGGTCTGGCCGCTATCGGCATGGGCATCGCCTCGCTCGGCGTGGGCAACGTGTTCGCCAAGTTCCTCGAAGGCGCGCTGCGCAATCCGGGTGCGGCGGACAGCCAGCAGGGCCGCCTCTTCATCGGTTTCGCCGGTGCCGAGCTTCTGGGCCTGCTCGCCTTCGTGACGATGATCATCCTGGTGTTCGTCGCCTAATCATTCGGATCGGCCGGGCGTGTCGCTGACGATGCGCCCGGTTGATATGGCAACGAGGACTCCATGCCCCAGATAGCACAGATCAGTGCGACCTATGCGTCGCAGATCTTCTGGCTCCTGATCACGTTCGGCCTGCTGTATTTTGTGGTCGGTCGTGGGATGGTGCCCAAGATTCAGGCGACCGTCGACGCTCGCGAAGGCCGTATCGCCGGCGATCTGGCGGCGGCGGAGGCCGCGCGTGCCGAGGCCGACCGGGTCGAGGCGGCATGGCGGGCCGAAATGGACGCCGCCCGTGTCGCCGCGATGGCCGAAACCAACGCTGCCAAGGCGCGGGCCACCCACGCTTTCGAGGCGCAGGTGAAGGCCGCCGATGCCGAGCTGGCCGAGCGTCTGGGTCATCATGACCTGGCGATCGCCAATGCCAAGGTCGAGGCGATGGCCAATCTTCAGACCGTGGCGGCCGAGGCCGCGCGCGATCTCGTCGCCAAGCTGTCCGGCGTCCAGGTGGGCGAGGATGCGGCGGCCGACGCGGTGCGAAAGGTGAGCGCGCATGGCTAATCATTCCGCAAACGGCGTTCTGGCCAATGGCGATGCGCTGGTCGCGCAGAACCTGGCCGATGCGGCGTCCGCCGAAGGCATGACGCAGAAGCCGATCCGCGAAGGCGACGGTCTGACCGGCAACACGGTCGCGCCCGCCGAAGCCGAGCATCACGCCGTCAGCCCGACCGCGCTGGGTTTCGATTCGACCGGTTGGGTGGCGCTTGCTGCTCTGGTCGTGCTGATCGGGATGCTGGTGAAGAAGGTCCCGTCGATGATCGGTCGTTCGCTCGACCAAAAGATTGCCGGGATCCGCGCCCAGCTCGACGAAGCCAATAAGCTGCGTCAGGAAGCCGAAACGCTGAAGGCCGAATATGAGGCCAAGGCGAAGGCCGCCCATGCCGATGCCGAGGCGATGCGCGCTCAGGCTCAGCATGAAGCGGGTCAGCTGCTCAGCAAGGCCAAGGCCGATGCCGAGGCGCTGATGGAGCGTCGCGCCAAGATGGCCGAGGACAAGATCGCCGCTGCCGAGCGCACCGCGATCGCCGAAGTCCGCGCCCGCGCCGCCGAGGCTGCCGCCAAGGCTGCCGGTCTGCTGATCGCCGAGCATCACTCGGCCGATGCGGACCGGGCGATGATCGACCGCACCATTTCGGGGCTCGGTCGCCCGAACTGATCGGCTTCACGGCCGGAGACAGGACCGCGCTTCGGGTTGGCCCGAGGCGCGGTTCGGTCGTTTCGGAAAGCCAAAAGACCACCACCTCCGTTCAGGCTGAGCGAAGTCGAAGCCCACGTCCTGCCCTATCCCCGCGCGGAAGAGAGGGATTCCCTTAGGCTTCGACCTCGATCAGCCTGAACGGAGGGTGGGAAAACGCATTCCTCCCCAAGCTCGGCTTGGGGAGGGGGACCGCCGGGCGTCAGTCCGGTGGTGGAGGGGCAGCTCCCCACACCACATACCCCCGTCCCCACGGGGCCGCATCGCCGTCTCTTTCGGGTTTCCGGCGACGATGCCCATATCCCCGAGCCCGTGACAAAGGAGACGCTCCGATGGCATGGGTCATTCTGGGCATTGCCGTGATTACCGAGATTTGCTGGGCGCTCAGCCTGAAATGGGCGGCGACCGTCGCCACCTGGCAGGCGTCGAGCGTGCCGATCCTCCTCAGCTTCGTGAATATGGGCCTGTTGGCGCTGGCGATGCGCGGGCTTCCGGCCGGGACCGCCTATGCGGTGTGGACCGGGCTGGGCGCGGTGGGCGTCGTGATCGGCGGGGCCATCGTGTTCGGCGACAAGATCGCGCCGATCCAGGCGGGCTTCATGGTGCTGACCGTCATCGGCGTGATGGGCACCAAGCTGTTCGCGCAGGGGTAAGTAGTAGGTCTCACGAAGCCGCGAAGGCGCGAAGGGATCGGTTCGCGCAGAGGCGCAGAGAGCGCGGAGGAAGAAGAAGGTCTTCCGCCCGCCAACTTTTACAACGCCTCTGCGTCCTCCGCGCCTCTGCGCGAACAATAAACCTTCCCGTCCTCGCGGCTTCGCGTGAACCAAAGCAACCTCACAGGGTAGCGATCTGCCGATCGCACACCTAAATCGCACTCAATGTCCGAACCTCCCGTCGACCGCTTCAACGAAGAGAAATCCACCTTCACCCTGCGCGGTGCCGATGCGCCCGATCTGAAGGCGGGGGTGGCGGCGATCCGCAACGTGCTGGCCACGCTGCCGCTGCGGCCGGGCGTCTACCGGATGCAGGATGCGCGTGGTGACGTGCTGTACATCGGCAAGGCGCGCGCGTTGAAGAACCGCGTCGCCAACTATACCCAGGTCGACCGCTTGCCGAAGCGCCTGCAACGCATGGTCGCGCAGACCCGGTCGATGACCATCGTCACGACCAACAACGAGGCCGAGGCGCTGCTGCTCGAGGCGCAGCTGATCAAGCGCTATCGCCCGGCCTTCAACGTCCTGCTGCGCGACGATAAGAGCTTTCCCTTCATCCTGCTGCGCAACGACCACGACTTCCCGCGCATCCAGAAGCATCGCGGCGCGCGGCGTGCGGTCGGCAATTACTACGGCCCCTTTGCCAGTGCGGGCAGCGTCAACAACACGCTGAACGCGCTGCAAAAGCTGTTCCTGCTCCGCTCCTGCACCGACAGCTTCTTCAAGGGGCGCGACCGGCCGTGCCTGCTCTACCAGATCAAGCGCTGCTCGGCGCCGTGCGTCGGCCGGATCGACGAGGCCGCCTATGCCGAACTGGTCGCCGACGCGAAGAACTTCCTTGGCGGCAAGTCGACCCAGGTCCAGGCCAAGCTGGGCACGCAGATGCAGGCGGCGGCCGAGGCGATGGACTTCGAACTGGCCGCGATCCTGCGCGACCGGCTGAAGGCGCTGACCTTCATCCAGGGCACGCAGGCGATCAATGCCGAGGGCGTGGGCGACGCCGATATCTTCGCGCTCGCCAATCGCGAGGGGGTGATGGGCATCCAGGCCTTCTTCATCCGTGGCGGCCAGAATTGGGGGCATCGCAGCTTCTTCCCCGCGCACACCAATGACGTGCCCGAGGAGGAGGTGTTGACCAGCTTCCTCACGCAATTCTACGAGGAAGTGCCGCCCGCGAAGACCATTCTGCTCGACCGCGACCTGCCCGAGGGCGAGTTGCTGACCGAGGCGCTGGGCGAGCGGGCCGGGTATAAGGTACAGCTCACCGTGCCGCAGCGCGGCGACCGCCGCCGCCTGCTCGACCAGGCCAAGCGCAACGCGGTCGAAGCGCTTGAGCGGCGCCTGGCCGAGTCGACGACGCAGGCCAAGCTACTGCGCGAAGTGGCCGACTTCTTCGACCTGTCCGAACCGCCGCAGCGGATCGAGGTGTACGATAACAGCCATATCCAGGGTACCAACGCGCTGGGCGCGATGGTCGTGGCGGGGCCGGAGGGTTTCCAGAAGGGCCAGTATCGCAAGTTCAACATCAAGGGGAACGAGGCGGCAACCAACGACGATTTCGGCATGATGCGCGAAGTCTTCCGCCGCCGCTTCGTCCGCCAGCTTGAGGAGAACCCGGATCGCGACGATGCGACCTGGCCGGACCTAGTGCTGATCGATGGCGGGCGCGGCCAGCTCAACGCGGCCAAGGCGGTGCTGGAGGATCTGGGCATCGAGGATGTCTGCCTGGTCGGCGTCGCCAAGGGCCCGCATCATGGCCGCGAGGGGCGCGAGGTCTTTCACATGATGGACGGCAGCGAACGGATGCTGCCGGTCAACGCGCCGCTGCTTTTCTACCTCCAGCGACTACGCGACGAGGTCCACCGCTTCGTGATCGGCGCCCACCGCGACAAGCGCGCCAAGGCGATGGGCGCGAGCCCGCTGGATGAAGTGCCCGGCATCGGCCCGGCGCGGAAGAAGGCCCTGCTGATGCACTTCGGCACGGGGCGCGCGGTGCGCAATGCGAGTCTGGAGGATTTACGTAAAGCGCCGGGGGTCAGTCAGGCCGTGGCGCAGCAGGTGTACGACTTTTATCATAGCCGGTGAGGGGGCGGTGTTCCGATGGTCCATTGACCGGATGCGTCATTCCCATTTGTCCATCGACACAGGGTCGTTTCGAGAAAGAGCAATCGGTAACGTATTTTGGGAAATCCTCTGCCTCTCGGGTTCTGCCGCACGGTCGATTTGGGGCATTCTCGCTAGCCGTTCCCGATCGGGAACATGGTTCTGAGCGCTACCCCTGTTTGCCACATAGCAGAGTGGCGTTGCCTGCCCGAGCAGTCACCGCCTTTCCGCAAAGGTCCTCCGCTTCATCGATACGCCAGCGGCAAGCACGTGCGTGAGAGCGCCCAAGCGGTCAGTTGGTGGTGTGCTTCATAGCGACAACGGCCTGCCGGGTCGCCTCAGTCAGTTCCGCAGGCAAAGTTTCTAGGCTGAACCATCCCAGCTCCGAAAGCGCTTCAGGCTCCATAATTGCCGGCGTGCCCTCATAATGCTCGACGCGGAATACCGGCGCGATCCAGTGGTGACCTGCCGTCCGATCGATCTGATCAATAAGGCAAAGCAATGCTCGCGGTTTGATGATGATGCCGAGTTCTTCGTGTATTTCGCGGGCGGTCGCGTCGGCGACCGGTTCGAACGGATCGACCTTGCCGCCCGGCAATCCCCAGCATCCTGCTTCGGGGTCCCGGCGTCTCCGCACGAGCAGGAGCCTACCATCCTCCAAAATTGCGGCGCCACAGCCGACGCGGGGCCAAACAGGTTCAGCGCTCATCGCGAGCGATCCATTTGGTTTCGGCAGGCACTTGATAGTCGGCGATCTGATCGAGAAGCGCGGCGGGATCAGCCGACGCCAACAGCATTCCTCGGTGCACGGGTTTTAAGAACGCTTCATCGACGACGTGATCGAGGAATCCGAGAAGCTGGTCATAGAAGCCGTGCACGTTGAGCACGGCACACGGCTTTGCATGATTGCCCAACTGAGTCCATGTCCATACCTCGAAGATCTCCTCGAACGTCCCTATACCGCCGGGAAGCGCGATAAACGCATCCGACAATTCAGCCATCAATGCCTTTCGCTCATGCATCGACCCAACGACGCGCAGGTCGGACAGACCGGTGTGCGCGACTTCCCGTTCGACCAATGCTTGCGGGATCACACCCGTGACACTGCCGCCAGCAGCGATCGTCGCATCGGCGACCGCACCCATAAGGCCAACGGCAGCGCCGCCATAGACTAGCCCGATATTACGCTCGGCAAGCAGGGTTCCTAGCTGGACCGCGCTATCCCGATATTCGCTGATGCGTCCCGAGCTTGATCCCGAAAATACGCAAATTCTCTGCATTGTCGCGCACCTAAATATGTTCGTTTAGCCGCTCGAATGTCGGCGACAGCTATAGCCGCCCCTTAAAGGCGGCTCGACACGAGGAAGGCAAGGTCCCAGAAGATCGTACTGCTCCCAACTTTCCGATAGGAACAATCCGGTGCGGCCCAATACCTTGTAGCGCATCCATCTGCCTTACTCGTCTCGCGAGGTCCTGCAGGAAGCCGCTGCTACCAACGTGATGGCAGCATCATAGAAGCGGTCATGAACGAGTGTCCCATAATCGGTTCGGGACAGCATCAAGAGTCTCGCTATCGGATCCCTTACGGGAAAAGTTGAACTTCAGAGAGCCGGAAAGGGTGTTTGCGTGGTCGGGGAGAACCCTCTATCGCATAGCATCCCACCCCATTCCCCCCTACATCCGTACCCATGCACAGGGTCGCCCCCGCCATCATCCTGTCGGTTCGGCCGCATGGCGAGCATGGGGCGATCGTGCGGGCGTTGACCCGTGAGGATGGGGTGCAGCCGGGCTATGTGCGGGGCGGGCGGTCGCGAGCGCTCAGGCCCGTCCTGCAACCGGGGAACGGCATTATCGGCGAGTGGCGGGCGCGGACCGCCGAGCAGCTTGCCGCGCTGACCATCGAGCCGGGGCATAGCCGCGCGGGGCTGCATGGCGAGCCGCTGGCCGCCGCCGGGATCGAGTGGCTGTGCGCGCTGACCGCTGCCACCCTGCCCGAGGAGCAGCCTTATCCCGTCCTCTACGATGCGCTGGATGCGGTGCTGACCGCGATCGAGTCGGCACCCTCGGCGCGGGGCTGGGCGGGGGCGCTGGTGCGCTACGAACTGCTGCTGCTGGGGCAGTTGGGTTTCGGGCTCGATCTGGAGCGGTGCACCGTCACCGGCGTCACCGAAGATCTGGCCTATGTCAGCCCCAAGAGCGGGGCAGCCGTGTCGGTGGGGGCGGCGTTCGGCTATGAGGCGCGACTGTTTCCTTTGCCGGCCTTTCTGGGGGAGGGCGGGGCGGCGGACTGGCCCGATATCTTCGCCGCCGGGCGGATCACCGCGCATTTCCTGGCGCGCGATATCCTGGTGGGCTTGCGCAACGATCCGATGCCCGCCCGCGTGCGGCTGTTCGATCGGTTCAAAAGGGCGGTTGCGTGAGGACCGTCCGCTAAGGCAAAGGGCGCTCCGAACATAGACAGGACAAGGGGCCAGCCATGGCATTGATCGCGATCCTCGCCGGTGACGGCATCGGCCCGGAAGTGACGGCGGAAGCGCGGCGCGTGCTGGAGGCGCTGGACCTGGGCCTGACCTTCGAGGAGGCCAAGGTCGGCGGAGCGGCCTATGAGGCGGCGGGCCATCCGCTGCCGCCCGAGACGCTGGAGGTGGCGGGCCGCGCCGATGCGCTACTGTTCGGCGCGGTCGGCGATCCGCGCTTCGACAATCTGGAGCGCGCGCATCGGCCCGAACAGGCGATCCTGGGTTTGCGCAAGGCGTTCGGCCTGTTCGCGAACCTGCGGCCCGCACGGCTGTTCGAGGGGCTGGAGGATGCCAGCTCGCTTCGCCCCGACATTGCGCGGCGCATCGACATGGTGATCGTGCGCGAGCTGACCGGCGACGTCTATTTCGGTGCGAAGGGCCGCGGCACCACCGAGGCGGGCTTGCGCGAAGGCCATGACCTGATGCGCTATGATGAGGAGGAAGTGGCGCGCATCGCCCGCGTCGGCTTCGAAACCGCGATGCGCCGCCGCCGCCGATTGCTGTCGGTGGACAAGGCCAATGTGCTGGAAACCTCGCAATTGTGGCGCGACGTGGTGATCGAGGTGGCGAAGGACTATCCGGACGTCGCGCTCGACCATATGTATGTCGACAATTGCGCGATGCAGTTGGTGCGCGATCCGGGCCAGTTCGACGTCATCCTGACCGGCAATCTGTTCGGCGACATCCTGTCGGATCAAGCGTCGATGTGCGCAGGCTCGATCGGGATGCTGCCCTCCGCCGCACTGGGGGCGACGGGCAAGGGGCTGTACGAGCCGATCCATGGCTCGGCACCGGATATCGCGGGGCAGGGCAAGGCCAATCCATGCGCGGCGATCCTGTCGTCGGCGATGATGCTGCGTCACTCGCTGGGCCTGACCGAGGCGGCCGACCGGATCGACGCGGCGGTGGCGGGCGCGATCCGCCAGGGCGCGCGGACCGGCGATCTGGGCGGCAGCCTGTCGACCCGCGCCATGGCCGACGCGATCCTCGAACGCCTCTGACGCCCATGAGCGCGCTCCTCGAACTCGCGGTCGTCATCCCGACCTTCAACGAGCGCGCCAATGTGCCCGTGCTCATCGCCAAGCTCGACCAGGCGCTGGCCGGGCGGCGGTGGGAGGCGATCTTCGTCGACGACAACAGCCCCGATGGGACCGCCGAGGCCGCGCGGGAACTGGGCCGCGTCGACAGCCGCGTCCGGGTGATCCAGCGGATCGGGCGGCGGGGGCTGTCGTCCGCCTGTATCGAGGGGATGTGCGCCACCGCCGCGCCTGTGGTCGCGGTGATCGACGGCGATTTGCAGCATGACGAAACGCTGCTGCCAAAGATGCTCGACCGGTTGCAGGCGGAAGGCGATCTCGACATCGTCGTCGGCTCGCGCTTCGTCGATGGCGGCGGGACGGGGGACTGGGACCGCGACCGGGTGGCCAAGTCGGCCTTTGCGACGAAGCTGTCGCAGCGGGTGCTAAACGTGAACCTGTCCGACCCGATGAGCGGCTTCTTCATGGTCCGCACCCAGGTGGCGCGCGACACCGTGCCGCATCTGTCGGGGATCGGCTTCAAGATCCTGCTCGACATCATGAGCGCGTCGCCGCGCCCGCTTCGCGCCGCCGAAATGCCCTATGTCTTCCGGCTGCGGACCGAGGGCGAGTCGAAGCTCGATCATGTCGTGGCGATGGAATATCTGATCGCGCTGTACGACCGCCGCTTCGGCAAGGTGGTGCCGGTGCGCTTCGCGATGTTCTCGGCGATCGGGGTGCTGGGCGTGGGCGTGCATATGGCGGCGCTCAGCCTGTTCTTCGTCCTGCTGGGCGCGAGCTTCCTGGCCAGCCAGATTGTCGCGGTGGCGGCCGCGATGACGTTCAACTTCTTCCTGAACAATGCACTGACCTATCGCGACCGGCGTCTGACCGGGTTCAAGCCGCTGCTCGACGGCTGGGTGTCCTTCTGTCTGGTCTGCGCCGTGGGGGCGATCGCCAATGTCGGAGTGGCGGCTTTCCTGCACGATGCGCGGGCGAACGAGTGGGCGGTATCGGCGCTGATCGGGGTGCTGGTCGGCGCGGTGTGGAATTATGCGCTGTCGTCGCGGTTCGTCTGGGGGCGGTACTGAATTTGGGCTGAGGGTGGGGGCGTGGCCCTCACCGCCAATCGATGAACCAAGCAAAGCGCGCAAAGGACTTCGGCCCCGCCAGTGCCCCCGCTGTCAGGATCGGGTAGAAATACACGAACAGACACGCCACCGCGACCAGATAGGCCTCGTCCCAGTCGCGCAACCACGTCCGCCAGCGATCGATCGCCACCGCCAGCGCGACCGACAGCCAGATCGCGGGCAGGAAGTAGTAATAGTAAAATCCCAGCGACTTGGGGATGATCGCCCAGACCGCGAAGCCGCCGATCCAGAGCGCCGCCGCGACGCCCAGCCTTGCCTCCCGCGTCCGCAGCCATCCTAGCGCACACGCCGCCACCGCGACCAGCCCGCCCCACATCACCGCCGGATTGCCGAGCAGGAAGATGCCCCGCTGCGCGCCCACGGCCATTTCGTAGAAATACCAGATGGGCCGCCCGATCACGGGCCAACTCCACCAGGTCGACTGGTAATGATGCGGCGGCAGGATCTGGGTCTGGCGTGCATACATCTCCAACTGAAACGGCAGGAGGTTCGCCACCGTCATCGGCTCGCGCGTATAGAAAAGGGCCGGCGCAAAGGTCGCCGCATAGGCCAGCCCCGCATCCAGACCGAGAAGCCCCCAGGCGGACCACCAGCGCAGGCCCGGCCAGCGGCTGGGGTCCTGCCGCTTCAACAGGATAAAGCCGATCGCCGCATAGCCCAGATAGGGCACCGCGGCCCATTTCACCCCAACCGCGAGGCCCAGCAGCACCGCACCCAGCATCCAGCGCCAACGACTCTGCACGGCGTTCCCGCGCATCGCCCAGGCCATTGACGCGACGGCGAGAACGACGAACGCGGCCATGAATCCGTCGAGCATCGCGATCCGCGCCTGCACCAGCACCATGAAGTTCAACATGGTCAGCAGCGCCCCGATTGCTGCCGCGCGTGTCCGCCGGGTCATCAGCCAGACGATGCCGAACACGCCGCCGACGATCGCCGTCCCCGCCACCGTGGACAGCGCGCGCCAGCCCAGCGCATTGTCGCCGAACATCAGCATGCCCGCCGCGATCAACATCTTGCCGAGCAGCGGATGCTCGATATTCACCGGCCCCTCCAGCGCCAGCAACGTGCGCGCGGCGGGAACGTAATGAACTTCGTCGAAGACCAGCGTCGGCGGCATGGTCAGCCGCCAGCAGAACAACGCCTGTGCCGCGATCAACAGTGACAATAGCGCCGGAACGGGACGACGAAGCGGAGCAAGCAGGCGACGCATGTGGTGCTCATGGCCGACCCGACCAAGACGGACAATTGCTTTTTCGGTAAGCGGTACCAATACAAAACATCCCTAACCGATCCTTCAGACTTGTTCGTTAGGTCAGCACGTCATGGCCGGAATTGATGGGCGATACGCCTTCGACTCCGGACCGCGAGAGACAATGGGCGGATGGCTGCGATGGGTTTGTTCGGCAAGAAGGATGTGAGCCTGGGGAATCGGCTGGCGCTGGCGGTGTTCGAGCATTCGCCCGATGCCATGCTCCTGTTGTCCGACAGTAAGTTCATCGCAGGCAACGCCGCCGTCGAGCGGATCTATCATCGCCGCCTGTCCGAGGTGCTGGGCCATAACCCGCTGGATTTCTCCGCCCCCTGCCAGGCGGATGGCCGCCCGACAGACATGCATATCGGGGAGCGGGTCGCCCAGGCGTTGCGGGACGGCTTTGCCCGGTTCGAATGGCTCAACCAAGACCCCAAGGGACAGGTGGAGCGCCTTCTCGTTACCCTGATCCCCGCGCAGGTCGTCACGCCGCAGGATGTGCTGGTCCTGATCCAGGATATGGGCGAAACCATGGAGATGGTGAACCAGCTCGGCGACGGGCTGTCGCGCATCTCCAACGGCGATCTGTCGCACCGCATCGCCAAGCCGTTCCGCGACGATTACGAACCGCTCCGGCTTCACTTCAACGAGGCGGCGCAGATGCTGGGCGGATCGATCCAGTCGATCGACTCGTCCTCGCGCCGGGTGCACAGTGCGGCGCTCGAAATCGGCAAGGCGGCCGGCGACCTGTCGCGGCGTACCGAACATCAGGCCGCCTCGTTGGAGGAAACGGCCGCGGCGATGCGCCAGGTGACGACGGCGATCCAGGAAACCGCGCAGTTCGGCAACAAGGCCGCGCAGGTCGCCGCCTCGGCGCAGGAAAATGCGGCGCAGAGCGGCGTCGTGGTGCAGCGCGCGATGGACGCGATGGGCGGGATCGAGCGTACCTCGAACGAAATCTCCGAGATCATCGGCGTGATCGACGGCATCGCGTTCCAGACCAATTTGCTGGCGCTGAACGCGGGCGTCGAGGCGGCGCGCGCGGGTGACGCGGGCAAGGGCTTTGCGGTCGTCGCATCCGAAGTCCGTGCGCTGGCGCAGCGTTCGGCCGATGCCGCCAAGGATGTGAAGAGCCGCATCGGCGCATCGGACGCGCAGATTCGCTCGGGCGTGCAGGAGGTCGACGCGGCCGGATCGACGCTACAGCGCATCGCCGCGCAGGTCAGCGAGATGGCCACCCTGATCGGCGACATCGCCAACGCATCCCAGCAACAGGCGAGCAGCGCGTCGCAGATCACGATCGCGATCGGTGATCTCGACTCGGTGACGCAACAGAATGCGGCGATGGTCGAGGAAGCCTCCGCCGCCGCCCGCGAAATGGTCAACGAGGCGAGCGCGATGACCGATCAGGTCGGTCGCTTCCGCCTGGGCAGCCAATCCCCCGCGATGGCGCAGCCGATGTGGAAAGCGGCGTAACCCCTTATTCCTCCCCTTGCAGGGGAGGAATGACTCGGCATAATTCGTCAGACAATTTGACGAACCCCTGTCCCGCATGGCACCCAGGATGCCGAAGCGCGGGCGGGTGACACGGCATGTCCCGAATCCCGTCTGCGCGAATGCGACGGAATGAACGGGAGAGTGACGTGACACGAGCGGTTCGATCGACCTTGTGCGCAATTCTGGCGGCGACCGCGCTTTCGCCCGTGGCGGCGCAAAATATGTCGGCGCAAGGCCCCCTGTCGAATGACGGCCCGGCTAAGACCTTCGAGGTGAAGGGCAAGGGCTTCCTGCGCAACGGCCAGCCGCATCAGGTGATCTCGGGCGAGATGCACTATACCCGCATCCCGCGCGCCTATTGGCGCGACCGGTTGCGCAAGGCCAAGGCGATGGGGCTGAACACCATCACCACCTATTCCTTCTGGAACGCGCATGAGCCGCGTCCGGGCGTCTATGATTTCAGCGGCCAGAACGACATCGTCGCCTTCATTCGCGATGCGCAGGCCGAGGGGCTGGACGTGATCCTGCGTCCCGGCCCCTATGTCTGTGCGGAATGGGAACTGGGCGGTTATCCGTCCTGGCTGCTGAAGGACCGCAAGCTCGTGCTGCGTTCGACCGATCCGCAATATACCGCCGCCGTCGACCGCTGGCTGATGCGGCTGGGGCAGGAGGTGAAGCCGCTGCTGCTTAAGAATGGCGGGCCGATCGTCGCGGTGCAGCTTGAGAATGAATATGGCGCGTTCGGCAGCGACCAGGCCTATTTGCGCGGGCTGGAGGCGAGCTACAAGCGCGCGGGGTTTGCCGATGGCATCCTGTTCACCAGCAACCAGGGCGGCGATCTGGCCAAGGGGTCGCTGCCCAACCTGCCGTCGGTCGTCAATTTCGGTTCGGGCGGCGCGCAAAGCTCGGTCGCGAAGCTGGAGGCGTACCGCCCCGATGGGCTGCGCATGGTAGGCGAATATTGGGCGGGCTGGTTCGACAAATGGGGTGAGGAGCACCATGAGACGGACGGCAAGAAAGAGGCCGAGGAAATGGCCTATATGCTCAAGCGCGGCTATTCGATCTCGCTCTACATGGTGCATGGCGGCACCACTTTCGGCTGGATGAACGGGGCGGACTCGCACACCGGCAAGGATTATCACCCCGACACCACCAGCTATGACTATGACGCGCCGATCGATGAGGCTGGCAATCCGCGCTACAAATATGGCCTGATCGCCGCGGCCATCGCCGAGGTGACGGGCAAGCCCGCCGCACCAACCCCTGCGCCGACAGTCGCGACGACCTTCCCGGTATCGCCCGTGCGGCGCAGCGCGTCGCTTTGGGACAATCTGCCCGCGCCGGTGCGGGCCGCTCAGCCGAAGACGTTCGAGGAACTCGACCAGAATTTCGGCTATGTCCTCTACCGCGTCGCCGTCCCGGCGGGCCCTGCGCAGACGCTGACCCTCAAGGGCATGCACAGCTATGCGCAGGTCTATCTGAACAAGGCGCTGGTCGGCACGCTGGACCGGCGTCTGGATCAGGAGACGGTCGAACTGCCCGCGCGCGCCAAGCCCGCGACGCTGGATATCCTGGTCGAGAATACCGGCCGGGTGAATTATTCGCACGCGATCCGCACCGAGCAGGCGGGCCTGACCGGCGCGGTGACGCTGGCGGGGCAGCCGCTCACCGACTGGCAGATGTTCCGCCTGCCGATGGACAATCTGGCGTCGCTGAAATTGTCGGCCAAGCCGTGCAGCGGTCCCTGCTTCTACGAGGCGGAAATGACCGTTTCACAGCCCGGCGACACCTATCTCGACATGCGGGGCGCGCATAAGGGGCAGTTGTGGCTGAACGACCATAATCTCGGTCGTTTCTGGAGCATCGGGCCGGTCCACACGCTCTACACGCCCGCACCGTGGCTGAAGGCGGGAGCGAACCGGATTCTGTTCTTCGATCTGACCGGGGATGCGAGCGACAGGCTGACGACGGTGGCCAAGCCGATCTACGGTAAGGTGACGAACCACCGCGAGGCGCAGTAACCGGCGGCTTGCCCCTCCACCACCGGGCTACGCCCGGCGGTCCCCCTCCCCATCGAAGATGGGGAGGATTTGTGCATCCCATTCCTCCCCAAGCTGTGCTTGGGGAGGGGGACCATCGCGATAGCGATGGTGGAGGGGCCGGACTCCGTCCGCCTCAGCGCACCGCAGCCGCCTGGTTGTCGATGACCGCCTCGCGCTGCTCGGGGCTCATCGCGGCGGCATTGACGTCGGCGGCCTTGATCGCGTCGGCGCGGTCCTCGCCATAGTCGCGGGTCTTTTCGGCCTGCTTGTCGAGCATCTTGGCCTGGTTGCGCAGCGCGTCGGCCTGGTCTTCCATGCCGTCGGCGCGGTTGTCGGCAGCTTTTTCGACATTCTCGGCGAGCTTGTCGGTGCCTTTGCCGTTGCAGGCGGACAGCGACACCAGGCTGGCGGCCATCAGCAGGCCGATGCGGATCTTCATGCTCATTCTCCCTGTTTGGATCGGGGGGAACAACCGGATCGGGCAGTTTTCCGTTCCGCTGGCGTAACGCTGACATATCGGGTGCGCGATCGAATATCCTTGAACCCCGCCCCCCGGACCGGCAAATGGACGGGCATGAAGCGCAAGACTGGCCAGGACCGTTCGATCACCTCCCAATGGCGCCCCGCGACGCAGGCCGTGCGCGGCGGCACCGCGCGGTCGGAATATGGCGAAACCTCCGAGGCGCTCTTCCTGACCTCGGGCTATTGCTACGACCGGGCAGGGGACGCGGCGGCCCGGTTCGCGGGCGAGCAGGAGGGGATGACCTATTCCCGCCTGCAGAACCCGACCGTCGAGATGCTGGAACAGCGCATCGCCCTGCTCGAAGGTGCCGAGGCGTGCCGCACCATGGCGTCGGGCATGGCGGCGATGACCGCGGTGCTGCTCTGCCAGTTGCAGGCGGGCGACCATCTGGTCGGCGGGCGTGCGGCGTTCGGGTCGTGCCGCTGGCTGACCGACACGCTGCTGCCGAAGTTCGGCATCGCCACCACCGTCGTCGATGCGCGCGACCCGCAGGCGTTCCTGGATGCGGTGCGGCCCGAGACCAAGGTCTTCTTCTTCGAGACGCCCGCCAATCCGACCATGGACGTGGCCGATCTTCAGGCGATCTGCGACATCGCGCGCGAGCGCGGCATCACCACGGTGGTCGACAATGCGTTCGCGACCCCGGCGCTCCAGCGGCCGATGGATTTCGGTGCGGACGTGACCGCCTATTCCGCCACCAAGATGATGGACGGGCAGGGGCGCGTGCTGGCGGGCGCGGTGTGCGGGACCGAGGACTTCATCACCAACACCCTGCTGCCCTTCACCCGCAACACCGGCCCGACCCTGTCGGCGTTCAACGCCTGGGTGGTGCTGAAGGGGCTGGAGACGCTGGACCTGCGTATCCACCGCCAGTCGGAATCGGCGTTGAAGGTCGCGACCTTCCTGGAGGGCCGCGTGCCGCGCGTCCTGTGCCCCGCGCTGCCCAGCCATCCGCAGCACGAGCTCGCCATGCGCCAGATGAAGGCGGGCGGCAGCATCTTCGCGCTGGAAGTCGATGGCGGCCGCGAACAGGCGCATGGCCTGCTCGACGCGCTGGAGTTGATCGACATCTCGAACAATATCGGCGACTCGCGCTCGCTGATGACTCATCCCGCCTCGACCACCCATGCGGGTGTCGCCGAGGACAAGCGGATCGAGATGGGCATCGGCGAGGGCATGTTGCGTCTGAATGTCGGGCTGGAGGATGCGGACGACCTGATCGACGATCTCGACCAGGCGCTGCGCGTCGTGGGTCTGTGAAGGCGCTTTTCCCCCATGCGCTGACCACCGGGCCGGTGACGGTCCGCGTGTCGGTCAGCTATCTGCCCGAACAGTCCGAGCCGCAGCGCGGGCGCTGGTTCTGGGCCTATCATGTCCGCATCGAGAATGAGGGCGACCAGCCGGTGCAGCTTCTCACCCGGCGCTGGATCATCACCGACGCGCGGGGTGCGCGGCATTCGGTCGAGGGTGAGGGCGTAGTCGGCGAACAGCCTGTGATCCAGCCGGGCGCGTCCTATGACTATGTCTCGGGTTGCCCGCTCGCGACGACCAGCGGCGCGATGCAGGGCAGTTACCGCATGGTCGGTGCGGACGGCGTGACCTTCGACGTGGCCATCCCGCATTTCGCGCTCATCGCCCCGGCGGTGGAGACATGAAGCGGACACACCTGCCGCTCAACGGCCTGCGCGTGCTGGACGCTGCCGCGCGCCATTTGAGCTTCACCCGCGCCGCCGACGAACTGGCCGTGACCCCGGCGGCGGTCGGGCAGCAGATCCGCGCGCTGGAGGATACGCTGGGCGTCGTCCTGTTCCGCCGCACGACACGCGGGCTGGAACTGACCCCCGAAGCCGAGGCCGGCCTCGCGCCGCTGCGGGCCGGTTTCCTGCAATTTGAGGATGCCGTGCGCGCCATGCAGGCGGGCCAGTCGTCCAAGTCGCTGACCATCGCCGCCCCGCGCGACGTGACGGAGAAGTGGCTGATGCCGCGCCTCGCCGCCATTGCCGCAAGCGACCCGGACCTGCGTTTCTCGCTGATCGCGTCGGACGAGGGGCTGGACTTCACCGAGGCCAATCTGGACCTCGCCATCCGCTGGGGCGATGGACCCGGCGGACTGGAGGGCGAGGCGATCGAGTCGGACGGGATGATTCCCATCGGTCCGGCGGACGCGCCGCTGATCGCCTGGCCGGGTGCGCCCGAAGAAGGCGCGCCGCTGGTCCGCGTCACCGATGCAGGCCTGGCGATCGACGCGGTCGCGGCGGGGCTGGGGCGGGCGATCGTGCCGCAACTGCTCGCCGAACGCGATCTGGCCGAGGGCCGGGTGGTCGCCACCGGCGAGGCCGTGCCCTCGCGCATGGGATACTGGCTCGTCGCCCCGCTGCCGCAATGGCGCCAGCAGAAGGTCAAGGCGCTGGTCGAGGCGCTGGGCGGCTGATCCAATCCTCCCCATCTCCGATGGGGAGGGGGACCGCCAGCCGCAGGCTGGTGGTGGAGGGGCCGGTTCCCATCGCAAATATAGGGGCTTCACCGGACGGAATGCCCCTCCACCATGCTGCGCATGGTCCCCCTCCCCAAGCATGGCTTGGGGAGGAATAAGGGTTCAGGCCGCCGGTGCGGCGTCGAAGGGCACCGGGAATTTCTTTGCGCAGAAGGCGCAGTCGACCTGGATCAGGCCATCGGCATCCGCCATCTCGCGCCGTTCCTCGACCGAGAACTTCGTGATGACGCTGGCGATATACTCCGCCGAGCAGCGGCAGCCGCGCACGATGGCGGGGCTTTCCGACACGCGGACATTCTGCTCCTCGTTGAACAGCCGCCACACCAAAGTCTCCAGCGGCAGCGCGGCGTCGGCCAGTTCCTCGACCTGCATCGTCTGGCCCAGCGCCTGGACATGCTCCCATTCCGGGTGGTCGAGCTTGACGTGCAGCCGCTCGCGCCCTTCCTCGCCCTCGGGCAGGTGCTGGAGGAACAGGCCGCCCGCGACCGTCCGCCCGTCCGGCCCCTTGCTGATCCCGACGCGCAGCAGGCTGGGGATCTGCTCCGACTGGATGAAATAGCTCTCGGCGGCGCTCGACAGGGTATCGCCGTCCAGCGGCACGATGCCCTGATAGCGTTCGTCGGTCATCGCCAGGTCGAAGGTAATCGCCAGATAACCCTGACCGAACAGCGCGAACAGCGTCGGTTCGGCGGGCAGTTCGGCCAGCCGGTCCTCGTCATACTGGACATAGCCGCGCAGCTCGCCACCGCGATAATCGCACACCAGCAGGCGGATCACGCCGCTGTCGCTGCGCGTCTGGATGGTCAACTGACCGCTGGTGTCCTTCAGCGTCGCGCCCATCAGCGCGGTCAGGGTCAGCGCCTCGGCCAGCAGCCGCTCGATCGCGGGCGGATAGGCGTGCGCCGCCAGAATCTCGTCCAGCACCGGGCCCAGCCGTACCAGCCGCCCGCGCGCATGATGCTCCGGAATGATGAAACCGATCGCGCGGTCGAGGTCGGGCAGGGTGATGTCGGTCATGCTCGTGCCTTTACGCTCCGGAGGAGGCCGGGCGCTATGATGCCAGTGCGGCAGGGAAAAGAGAAAAGGCCGACGAACCCGCCGGCCTTTCCATAGATAGTATGGCCCGGCCTGCGATCAACCGATCTGGCCCCCCACTTGACCAAAGCACCAGCGCAGCACCGATTTCTGCGCATGGAGTCGGTTTTCCGCTTCCGGCCAGATCAACGACTGCGGGCCGTCGATCACGTCCGACGTCACTTCCTCGTCGCGATGCGCAGGCAGGCAGTGGAGGAACTTGGCGTCCGGCTTGGCCAGCGCCATGAGGTCGGCATTGACCTGGAACGGCATCATCGCAGCCAGCTTTTCCTCGGCATGGGCCTGGCCCATCGAGATCCAGGTGTCGGTGACGACGATGTCCGCGCCCTCGACCGCCGCGCGCGGATCAGTGGTGCAGGTCGCGCGACCCTTGCCCAGCTCTAGCGTGCCGGGCTCGGGGTGATAGCCGTTGGGGCAGGCGGCAACCACGTCGAAGCCGAGCAGCCCGCCCGCCTCGACGATCGAGTGCAGCACGTTGTTGCCGTCGCCCAGCCAGGCGACCTTCATGCCCGACAGAGTCTTGCCCGCCTCGATCACGGTCAGCAGGTCGGCCATGATCTGGCACGGATGCGACAGGTCGGTCAGGCCGTTGATGACCGGCACGGATGCATAATGCGCCATTTCCTCGACCTTGGCATGGTCGTCGGTGCGGATCATGATCGCGTCGGTATAGCCCGACAGGATGCGCGCGGTGTCGGCGATCGTCTCGCCGCGCCCCAGTTGCATCGTGCCCGCATCGAGCACGATCGAGGTGCCGCCAAGCTGGCGGATCGCCATGTCGAAGCTGACGCGGGTGCGGGTCGAGTTCTTCTCAAACACCATGGCGAGCACATGGCCCGTCAACGGCGCATCGGCATCGACGCGGCCCTTGGTGAAACCGGCACGCGCGGCCTTGCGGGCCTGCGCATCGGTCAGAATGGCGGTCACACCCTCGGGACCGGCGTCAGCGAGGTTCAGGAAGTGGCGGATCGTCATGGGTCTATACTCCGTCCCCCGGCGGTTTGCCGCCGCCGGGGTGGCAGGGATCATCAATCGTCGGCGGCGGGGACGTAGACACGCGCGGCGTCCGACAGCTTCGTCGCGAACTCGGTGATGTGGCTCTCGTCGATGACCAGCGGCGGCAGGATGCGGATGACATTCTCGCCCGCCGCCACCAGCAGCAGCCCGTGGTTGTCGCGGCAATGCGCGACGAAACGGCGGCTGTCGCTCTTCATCTTCAGACCCTGCATCAGGCCGTGACCGCGAACCTCCTCGAACAGATGGTCGAAGTTCGGGATCATCTGCTCGAGCGTCGAACGCAGCCGCTGGCCCATCGCCTCGACATGCTCGAGGAAGCCCGGCTCCTGGATCACGTCCAGCACCGCTTCACCGGCCGCCATGGCAAGCGGGTTGCCGCCATAGGTCGAGCCATGGGTGCCCGCGACCATGCCCTTGGCCGCTTCCTCGGTCGCCAGGCACGCACCCAGCGGGAAGCCGCCGCCGATCCCCTTGGCGACCGCCATGATGTCAGGCTTCACGCCGTACAGCTCATGCGCGAAGAACTTGCCGGTGCGGCCGTAACCGCACTGCACCTCGTCCAGCACCAGCAGCAGGCCATGCTCGTCGCACGCCTTGCGCAGGCCCTGGAGGAACTCCATGCTGGCGGGACGCAGGCCGCCTTCGCCCTGGATCGGCTCGACCAGGAAACCGGCGGTGTTCTCGTCGATCAGCGCCAGCGCCGCTTCCAGATCGTCGAACGGCGCGTAAGCAAAGCCCGGCAGCAGGGGCTCGAACCCGTCGCGCATCTTGGACTGGTTGGTCGCCGAGATCGCGCCCAGCGTCCGGCCATGGAACGCGTTGTTGAACGTGATCAGCGTATGACGCTGCGGATTGCCATTGGCGAAGTGATAGCGGCGCGCGGTCTTGATCGCGCACTCGACGGCTTCGGCGCCCGAATTGGTGAAGAACACCGTGTCGGCAAAGGTCGAATCGACCAACCGCTGGGCGAAATGCTCACCCTGCGGGCTGCCGTACAGGTTCGACACATGCATCAGCGTCGCGGCCTGTTTGGCGATCGCGTCGACCAGTTTCGGATGGCCATGGCCCAGCGCGTTCACCGCGATACCGGCGGCGAAGTCCAGATACTGCTCGCCGTCCTCGCCATAGAGATAGACGCCCTCGCCTCGGACCGGACGCACCCCGCACCGTGGGTAAACGGGCATCAGGGCGGTGATGGTCACGGGACGTCTCCTTCAAACAGCAAAGGGCGGCACAGGTGGCCGCCCAGTCCGATCATACGAGCTATTGCGTCCTTGCGTCAACGCATCGGGGACGTCAGCTCGCGGTGTCGGCCGTCAGATCGAAGGTGTTCAGTTCCCAGGTCGATGCCCGGCTGCGCATCCGGGAGCCCTTATAGGCGGCCTGGGGCGCCACGATGCTGAAACGCTCGAGTCGTTGGCCCTTTTCAGGGTCGGCGTCGCTGCGCGGCGTATAGCGGCGTAGTGCCAGTTTCTCGCCGACCACCTTGATCCACTGAGCGGGCAGCTTGTCGCTGATATTCTGGGGGGCGATGTCCACGACATGCCCGTCCGGCGTGATCCGATAGCGGAAATCGATGAAGCTGGCTTTCTCCTGCCCCGGGGCGGAGCCGACATGCAATTCTTCCTGCCGGATCGATGGAGAGAAGACCAGTATCTGACGACCGGTCTGCCCCGGTTCCATTTCCGCGATCACCCGGTCGGCCAAGGCCGCGCGATCCTTCTCATCGGCCAGCTGAATCTGGATCGCCCGAGCGGCATTGCGATAGGGCAGCATTTCGGGCTCGCGGCGGTTCAGAATACGCTCCGCCATGTCCCGTGCGCGCGTCCGATATTCGGGATAGAGCGAACCCAGTGCGCTCTGAAGTACCGCCGAGCGGAGGTAGGACTGCCCTACCAGATTGAAATCGCCAATCTTCTCCGCCTCGCGTGCCACCCAGTCATAATGCTGGAACGCCCCTTCCGCACGCCCTTCGCGGGCCAGTTCGTCACCCACCTCCAGACGTTGGGCCAGGATGGCGGGGTCGTTCGCGGGCAGCCCTGCACGAAGGGCATAGACCGCGTCGGCGGCGTTGACCCGGGGGTTGATCGGAACGCCGTTCAGCCGGGCCAGGCGGCTGGTGGCGCGGTGGAGATCGGCAACCTCCTTGGGAAGCTCCGAGTCATAACGGCTGTTGCGACCGCGCGACGACAGCAACGTTCGGTAGCTGGCCTCATAATCACCGGTCAGAAACTGCATCTCGGCATAGGCGAGCGACCGGGCGATATCCTCCTTGGGCGGGCATCGTTGGGCCAGGCAATCCGCGAGCGCCTTTTTGGTCGCCGACAGGCTGTCCGCCGTCACGACGACGGTCGGTCCATTGTCGACCGGAATGGGCAGGCTAAACTGTGATTGCAGAAGCAGCGTCAGCAGGATCATCGGACGAATTCCTTCTCCCAGCGTGCCGACGCGGGTCGGCCGAATGATAAACGCCGGATGGGAGAAGAATATTCGTACCGATATCGCCGGTCGTGCAAGTTACAAATTGTGGATCGGGGCACCAATCCTCAGGCGTCGATAACCTCTTCGTCCAACCTTGCCGCATTTTCCTGGATAAAGGCGAAGCGGTGTGCCGGGTTGTTGCCCATCAGCCGGTCGACCAGGTCCTTTACGCCCGCGCGTTCCTCATATTCCTGGGGCAGGGTGATGCGGATCAGGCTGCGGGTCGCGGGGTCCATCGTGGTTTCGCGCAGCTGGCCGGGGTTCATCTCGCCCAGGCCCTTGAAGCGCGCGACGTCGACCTTCTTGCCCTTGAACGCGGTGCGCTCCAGCTCGGCGCGGTGGGCGTCGTCGCGGGCGTAGAGCGACTTCGCGCCGACCGTCAGGCGATAGAGCGGCGGCTGGGCGAGGTAGAGATGTCCGCGCCGCACCAGATCGGGCATTTCCTGGAAGAAGAAGGTCATCAACAGCGTGGCGATATGCGCGCCGTCCACGTCGGCGTCGGTCATGATGACGATCTTTTCGTAGCGCAGCTGGGTCGGGTCGCAATCCTTGCGGGTGCCGCAGCCCATGGCCAGCGTCAGGTCGGCGATTTCCTGATTTTGCAGGATCTTGGTCGAGGTGGCGCTGGCGACGTTGAGGATCTTGCCACGGATCGGCAGGATCGCCTGCGTCTTGCGGTCGCGCGCCTGCTTCGCCGAGCCGCCTGCCGAGTCGCCCTCGACGATGAACAGCTCGGTGCCCTCGGGGCTGTCGGCCGAACAGTCGGTCAGCTTGCCGGGTAGGCGCAGCTTGCGGGCCGACGTCGCGGTCTTGCGCTTGACCTCGCGCTCGGCCTTGCGGCGCAGCCGCTCGTCCATCCGGTCGAGCACATAGCCGAGCAGCGCCTTGCCGCGATCCATGTTCGCCGACAGATAATGGTCGAAATGGTCGCGCACCGCCTTTTCGACCAGTCCGGCGGCTTCCGGGCTGGTCAGGCGGTCCTTGGTCTGGCTCTGGAATTGCGGTTCGCGGATAAAGACCGAGAGCATCAGTTCGGAGCCGACCATCACGTCGTCGGCTGTGATGTCCTTGGCCTTTTTCTGATTCACCAGCTCGCCGAACGCGCGAAGGCCCCGGACCAGCGCCTGGCGCAGGCCCTGTTCGTGCGTGCCGCCATCGGGGGTCGGGATGGTGTTGCAATACCAGCTATAGCTGCCGTCGCTCCAGAGCGGCCAGGCGACCGCCCATTCGACGCGACCCTGTTCGGCCGGGAAGTCCTGATTGCCCGAAAAGAAATCGGCCGTCGCGCATTCGCGTCCGCCGATCTGCTCCTTGAGATGATCGGCCAGACCGCCGGGGAACTGGAAGACCGCATCGGCGGGGGTGTCGTCGGTGATCAATTCGGCCGCGCAGTGCCAGCGTATTTCGACGCCCGCGAACAGATAGGCCTTGGACCGGACCAGCTTGTGCAGCCGCGCGGGTTTGAAGTGCAGTTCGGGCCCGAAAATCTCGGTATCCGGCGTGAAGGCGACGCTGGTGCCGCGCCGGTTGGGGGCGGCGCCTACGGTCTCCAGCGGACCCAGCGTCGCGCCTTTCGCAAAACGCTGGCGATAGAGGACACGCTCGCGTGCCACCTCGACCACCGTGTCGGACGACAGGGCGTTGACCACCGAGATGCCGACGCCGTGCAGACCGCCCGAGGTCGCATAGGCCTTGCCGGTGAACTTGCCGCCCGAGTGGAGCGTCGAAAGGATCACCTCCAATGCCGACTTGTCGGGGAATTTGGGATGCGGATCGACCGGAATGCCGCGCCCATTGTCGACGATGGTCAGGCGGTTGCCCGGTTCCAGCTTCACCTCGATCCGGGTGGCGTGGCCCGCCACCGCCTCGTCCATCGCATTGTCGAGGACTTCGGCCGCCAGGTGATGCAGCGCGCGCTCGTCGGTGCCGCCGATATACATGCCCGGGCGACGACGAACCGGCTCCAGCCCCTCGAGCACCTCGATCGAGGAGGCGTCATAAGCGGGCTGGGAGCGGGCGCCGCCCGCGAACAGATCATTGGACATAACGGGAACTATAGGGCTTCCGGAGCGCTTGCGCCAGCTTCGTGGCGCGTTGCGCAAATGCAACAAAGCTTTGCCGATATTCTAACGTGGGATATTTCCACGGGGCCGGACCGTTAGCCCGTTACCTTTATGCCAAGGGTACGGGAGTGATAATGATGAAATTCTGGATGGCGGGGGCCATGGCCTCGGCGCTGATCGCCGCGCCGGCCATGGCGCAGGACGGCACCTATGCGGGTGAGGACGATGCGCCCTTCTCCGGCGTCTATGTCGGCGGCAGCTTCGGTTATGACGTGCAGCCCAATGATGTCGGCTCGCGCTTCCTGTTCGACCGCAATTTGGACGGGCGATTCGGCGATGTCGTGACGACCTCGACCGGCGCCAATGCCTTCTCGCCGGGTTTCTGCAACGGCCGCGCGCGCAGCGTTCTGTCGCCGCAAAATGCCGCCACCGGGTGCGACAACGACAAGGACGGCATCGCCTATTATGGCCGCGTCGGTGCCGACCATCAGGTTGGCAACATCGTGTACGGCGTGGTCGGCGAGTTCGGTAAGTCGGAAATCACCGACAGCGTTTCGGCCTTCTCGACGACCCCGGCCTGGTACACGTTTACGCGCAGCATCGACTGGGAAGCCTCGGTCCGCGGTCGCGCGGGTTATGCCGCGAACAACACGCTGTTCTACGGCACGTTCGGCGGCGGCTATGCCCGGATCAACCGCGAGTTCGCGACCTCGAACGGATCCAACGCCTTTGCCCTCAGCGGCAAGCGCAACCAGTTCGGCTTCCTCGGCGGCGGCGGTATCGAGCAGAAGATCGGGCGCAACTTCTCGATCGGCATGGAATATATGTACCACCAGTATCGCGACGACGACACGCGCGTCCGGGTGACGCAAGGGTCGGCGCCTGCGACCAATCCGTTCGTGCTGGCACCGAACACCAGCGGCACGGATATCCGGCGGTCGGACGACAAATTCCGCTGGCACTCGCTGCGCGCGACGGCGGCGTTCCGGTTCTGATGTGAGGGGCGCGCTCTGTCGCTTGAAGAAAGTGGCGGGGCGTGCACCTCGACTTCGCTCGGTGCGAACGGCTTAGGGGAATTTTCCCCAAATTCCATTCAGGCCGAGCGAAGCCGACGGGACTGCACGAGCCACGAAAAAGCCCGCCAGTCGTGAAACCGGCGGGCTTTTCTTGTCAGACCCGAATCAGCGGACGCGCGGGCCGCCAAAGGGCAAAGGCGGCGGCGGGCGGCGGTCGCGGCGGGGCAGCTGCGCCTGATAGGCATGGCCGCAATGCGCGACGCAATATGGGAAGCCCGGATTCACCTTGTCGCCGCAGAAGTGGAAGTCCGGCTCACCCGGATGGCCGATCGGCCATTTGCAGATGCGGTCGTTCAGGTCGAGCAGCGAGGTCTTGCCCGCCATTTCGGGGCTCGGCTTGGCGGGCACCAGACGGCGCGGCGGCGCGGGCGAGGGCGGGGGCTGCTGCTCGCCGGGCGACTGACGGACGAAGCCGCCGGGGCCGACCGACCGCAGGATCGGCTGCGGCTCGCGCGCCTTGGCGGGTTCGGCTTCGACCTCTGCGTCCGGTTCCTCCTCGGCCACGAAGGGCGAAGGCTCGGGCTCGGGTTCCGGCGCGGGCGGGGGCGGCGGCGGAGCGGCCGCGACCACCGGCTCGGGGGCAGGAGCCGCGGCGGGCTCATTGGCCTTCACCGGCGACGGGCGCGCCTGCAGGCCCAGGCGGTGCGCCTTGCCGATCACCGCGTTGCGGCTGACCCCGCCCAGTGCTTCGGCGATCTGGCTGGCGGTCTGTCCCGCCTCCCACATCGTCCTGAGCGTATCGATCCGCTCATCGGTCCACGACATTCGAAACCTTTCCTCACTTCATCATCGCAACCGCCAGTCATCGTACCGGGTTGCGGGCGGCCACGGCAACCGTTACGCGCTATGGCGATGAGCAGCCAGCCCCCCCTCGGTGAAATCCACTCGGCGGTGCGTGCCGCCCCCGGTGAGCCCGTCATTCGGAACATCAACTGGGGCGGCCTCAGAACCCTCTATATCAAGGAGGTGCGCCGTTTCTTCAAGGTGCAGCTCCAGACGATCTGGGCGCCGTCGGTCACGACGCTGCTTTACCTCATCATTTTCACCACCGCCCTGGGCGGTCGCCACGCCGTGCCGGTCGCGGGGATGCAGGTGCCGTTCGCCGATTTCATCGCGCCGGGCCTGATCGTGATGGGCATGATGAACAATGCCTTCGCCAATGCCAGCTTCTCGCTGCTGGTCGGCAAGATCCAGGGCACGATCGTCGATTATCTGATGCCGCCGCTCTCCACCGCCGAGCTGCTGGCCGCCCTGGTCGGCGGCGCGGTGACGCGCGCCGTGCTGGTCGGGGTGACGGTGTGGGCCGCGATGGCGATCTGGCCGGGGGTGCATGTCACGCCGCACGCGCTGTTCGCGGTGCTGTGGTTCGGCCTGCTGGGCTCGGTCTTCCTGGCGCTGCTGGGCGTGCTGACCTCGATCTGGGCGGAGAAGTTCGACCATGCGGCGGCCGTGACCAATTTCGTCGTCGTGCCGCTGTCGCTGTTGTCCGGCACCTTTTATTCGGTCGATGGCCTCGCCCCGGCGTTCCGCGCGATCAGCCATGCCAACCCGTTCTTCTACGTCATCTCGGGCTTCCGCTATGGTTTCCTGGGTCTTGCCGACTCGCCGGTGACGCTGGGCGGGTTCGTCGTGCTCGGCATCGACATCGTAATGGCGGTCCTGTGCTACGTCCTGCTGCGCAAGGGCTGGAAATTGAAGAACTGAAACGGATCGGCTTTTCGGTTTTTTAACCATCGGGATGCTAAACGGAGGTTCTGCTTCAGTAGCGGAATTCTCCCTCGCCCGGGTTCCAGCATGCCCGGTCAGGTCCTTGGCGGGACTGATCTTTCGGTCCCGCCCTTTCTTGCCGCCCTGAAGCTCGGCCCCAACGCACCATTGCAACCGCGCGCCAATGGGCGTAGCGATCGGCCCCATCATGACATCTTCTGCTCCCATGGCGGTCGTGCTCGTTTCGGGCGGGCTGGACTCGATGATTTCCGCTGCTTCGGCCAAGGCCGCCGGCTATCGCGTGCTCGCGCTTTCGGTGGACTATAACCAGCGCCACAAGGTCGAACTGGCCGCCGCCGCGCGAGTCGCCGAGGCGCTGGGTGCCGAGCACCACATCGTCCTGCCGCTCGATCTGTCGGCTTTTGGCGGCTCTGCGCTGACCGCCGATATCGACGTGCCCAAGGACGGCGTTCAGCCGGGTATCCCCGTCACCTATGTGCCTGCGCGCAATACGATCTTCCTCAGCCTCGCACTCGGCTGGGCCGAGGCGGCGGGCGCGCGCGACCTGTTCATCGGCGTGAACGCGCTCGACTATTCGGGCTATCCCGATTGCCGTCCCGAATTCATCGCCGCGTTCGAGGGGCTGGCCGAGATCGCGACCAAGGCCGGCGTCGAGGGCCAGCCGTTCAAGATCCATGCGCCGCTCCAGCACATGACCAAGGCGGATATCGTGCGCGAAGGCACGCGGTTGGGCGTCGATATGGGGATCAGCTGGTCCTGTTACGACCCGACGCCCGAGGGGCTGCATTGCGGCGAATGCGACAGCTGCCGTCTGCGTTCGCGCGGTTTCGAGGAAGCGGGCATCCCCGATCCCACCGCCTATGCGGTCAAACCGCAGGGCTGAGCCGATGAGCTATGCCGTCAAGGAAATGTTCCTGACGCTCCAGGGCGAGGGCGTGCAGGCCGGGCGGCGCGCGGTGTTCGTGCGCTTTGCCGGTTGCAATCTGTGGTCCGGTCGCGAGCAGGACCGGGCGAGCGCGATCTGCCGCTTCTGCGACACCGATTTCGTCGGGGTCGATGGTCTGGGCGGCGGGCGCTTTGCGGACGCGGCGGCGCTGGTCGCAGCGGTCGAGGCTTTCTGGGGCGAGTCGCGGGGCGAGCGCTTCGTCGTGCTGACCGGGGGCGAGCCGATGCTCCAGGTCGACGATGCGTTGGTCGACAGCCTGCACGCGGCGGGCTTCTTCATCGCGATCGAGAGCAACGGGACGATCGCAGCGCATCCGGGCATCGACTGGGTGTGCATCAGTCCCAAGGCGGGGTCTGACGTCGTCCAGCGTTCGGGGCAGGAATTGAAGCTCGTCTGGCCACAGGCGGGAACCGACCCGGCCGAGGTCGAGGGATGGGACTTCGCGAACCACCTGCTCCAGCCGCTCGACGATCCGCAGGCGGATGCAAATCGCGAGGCGTGCATTGCGATGGTGATGGAACGGCCGCGCTGGCGGCTGACGCTGCAAACCCACAAGATGCTGGGGTTGCGGTAATCCTCATTCCTCCCCTGTAAGGGGAGGGGGACCATGCGTAGCATGGGGGAGGGGTATCCCCGCCCTCGATAGCGGGACACCCCTCCGTCAGGCCTTTGGCCTGCCACCTCCCCTTGCAGGGGAGGAATCGGTTATCAGTGAACGAACCGCGCCACCACGTCGCGGTAGCTGCGTGACACCTTCACCTGCGCGCCCGATTCGAGCAGCAGGAAGCATTCGCCATTGGTGTGCGGCTTCACCTGCTTCACCAGGTCCAGGTTCACGATGGTCGAGCGGTGCACCCGCTGGAAACGGCGCGGATCGAGTCGCTTTTCTAGGTCCTTCATCGTCTCGCGCAGGACCAGCGAATTGTCGCCGGTGTTGATGACCATGTAGTCGCCCGCCGCCTCGATCATTTCGATCGTGTCGACATCGACGCGGAAGATTTGGCCGCGATCCTTGATGTTGATGAGCTTTTCGAACCGGCTCGACGCCACTTCGCCGCCCTCGCTCAGGTCGGTCACCGCGTCGGGGGCGTGTTCGGCGAGCACTTCCTTCAGCTTCTCGACCTCACCCGCGCCGCGCTTCTCGTTCAGGCGCTGGCGAACCCGGTCGAGCGTATCGGCGAGACGCGCCTCCTCGACCGGCTTCATCAGATAGTCGACCGCCTGCGCCTCGAACGCACGCAGGGCGTGGTCGGAATAGGCGGTGACGAAGACGAACAGCGGCGGCTCGACCTCCATCAGGCCCTGGACCACCGAAAAGCCGTCGAAACCGGGCATTTGGATGTCGAGAAAAACGAGGTCGGGTTTGTGCGTCTTGATCGCGCGGATCGCCTCGCGCCCGTTCGAGCAACGCTCGATGATCTCGACGTCGTCGTGCGCCTGGAGCCGAAGCTCCATGCCCTGGATCGCCAGGGGCTCGTCGTCGACGAGGATGGTACGGATGGTCATGCGGCCTCTCTGTTCACATTCTCAAGCTGGAAGGGGATCTCGATCTCCACCGAGAATCCGCCAGCCGGCGCGGAGCGGGATTCGAAACGATGGTCCGGGCCATAAGCCTGGGCCAGCCGTTCGCGGATATTGGACAGTCCAACGCCGGTCGAAACGCTTGAGGAATGACGGATCTCGTGCAAGCCGGGGCCGGTGTCGGATACGGCGATCCGCACCCGTTGCCCGACCAGTCGCACATCGACGCGGATTTCCGCGCCCTCCTCCTGCGGCGTGACGGCGTATTTGATGGCATTCTCGACCAGCGGTTGCAGCAGCAGCGAGGGCAGGCGCGCGCGCTCCGCCCGCGGGTCGATCTCGAAACTGGGACGCAGGCGGTCTTCGAAGCGCATCTTTTCGATTTCGAGATAGAGTTTCAGCGTTTCAACCTCTTGCGCCACGGTGACATGCGCGGTCGGCTCATTGGCCAGGGTGTAGCGGAGGAAGGCTGACAGCCGGCTTAACATCGCATTGGCGCGCTCGGTCTGTTTCAGCAGCACCAAAGTCGAGATCGAGTTCAGCGTGTTGAACAGGAAATGCGGGTTCAGCTGATAGCGCAGCATCGCCAGCTGCGCGGTCGAGGCCTGGAGCTCCAAGGCGCGCATCTCGTCGATCTGGCTCTCGACGATCAGATAATAGTTGATCGCGAAATACAGCGCCGACCATCCCGCCAGCACCACGAAGGTGATGAACAGATTGCCGATCAGCAGGGTGACGGTGACGCCCGGCTGGGTCGTGGTGATGAACGAAAAGGAAAAGGCATTGAGCGCGGCGTACAGGAACGTCGCCGCCGCCAGCGTCGCCAGCGTCAGGAACACCCCCATGATACGGGGAATGCGCCGGTAATAGCCGTACAGCGTCGAGAGCAGCAGGGTGATGCAATAGCCCAGGATCGCCTCGATGATCACGGGGATGATCTTCTCCAGCGAAAAGCCGTTGGAGATGCCGACCACCGATCGCAGCACCAGATAGCCCGACCACCCGGCCGCCTGCAGCGTCCAGAAGGCACGCGCCTTGTTCTCGAAAAACGGTCGCACCGACAGGGGATCGGAGGCGGGGGGCGAAGCGGGGGACGTCGCGGCGGGCGAATGACTGGCCATGGCCGGGCGACATCTACACGGCCTGTGGGGGAAGGGCAAAAAAGAAGGGCCGCCCCTCCCGAAGGAGGGACGGCCCCGCAGCCCGAAGGCCGCCGCGCTTCGCCTTAGAAGGTGAAGCGCGCGCCGATGCGGATCTGGTAGAGCGACTCCTGCGACGAAATGGTGTCGGTGGGCGTCGTGTTCGGTGCCAGATAGCGATACTGGGCGCAGGCTTGGCCCGAGTTGGTGGCGACCGCTGCGTTGTTTGTTACGCCCGTGGCGACCGGTGCGGTCAGACACTGCACGCGCACCGCCGCCTGCGTATACGGGAAGCTGTACTGACGCAGCTGACCCCATTTCTTGTTGAGCAGGTTCGCGAAGTTCTCGATGTCCATGAAGACCTGGATGCGCGATGCGCCCAGACCCGTCGGGACTTCCTGCGCCAAGTGCAGATCGATCTTGGTGAACCACTTGGAATTGAACGCGTTGCGCGGCGCGATCTGGCCACGATACTTCGATAGACCCGTCGAATTGACCAGCGCGTTGAAAGTGTCACGCGTTTCAGGGCTGTCATACGACACGCGCGCATCGTCCAGACCGGTCGGTACGTACAGCAGATAACGGCTGGACGAACCGATCGTCCCGAAGACCGGGCTGCGCTGGTTCGAGGCGTCCTGCATGGTCCAGCTGTACGGACGGCCGATGCGGGTTTCACCGAACAGCGCAAAGGTGGTCTTGTAGTCGCCGAAGAAGGCGCGCTCGAAGGTCAGGTTGTACTTGATGTTGTACTTCACCTGCTCGTTCGAGATGCCATAGGCCGCACCGTTCGGATCCAGGAACGCGCCGTTGCTGTAGTTAGAATTGGCGGTCGACGAGGTGGCCGGGGCCTGATCCTTGATGTCCTGATAGGTGAAGCTGGCACCCAGGTTCAGGCCCAGATCGAAGGTCTTATCGACACGCGCCACCGCGATGTAGCTGCGGCCACGGGTGGTGTTGGTCAGGATGATGTCCGAGTTGGTGTCGCCGAACGAGGTCAACGACGCATAGCGGACGCGGCCATCGGGCGTACGCAACGCAGTCGGCACGACGCGCGCATCGGTGAAGAACACCTGGTTGCGTACCTTGGAGTAGAAGAAGTCGGCACCGAAGTTGAACCCGCCCAGCACTTCCGGCGCATAGTCGAACGACAGGGTCGAACGCCACTGCGACGGCAGCTTGAAGTTGGGGCTCAGCGCATTGGTCGGCGAGGTCGACGAGATCGTGCCTGCGTTCAGATAGTTGTTCACGACGCCTGGGATCTGGGTGCCGTTGACGTTGGTCAGTGCCGCTGCACCGACCCCAGCCGGCAGGCCGGTGCCCGCATAGCTGCCGTCATTGTTCTGACGAATGTCGATGGTGTTCGACAGGAAGCCGGTGTTCGAGAAGCTGTTCGAGACATAGACGTCCGGCGAGCCGCCCGAGAAGATGCCGACGCCGCCGCGAACCGACAGATCCTTGGTAGGACGCAGTTCGAAGCCGATACGCGGTTGGGCGATGCCGCGACCACTGATATAGGCGGTGTTCGCATAGCCGAGGCGGTTAAAGAACGTCTGGTTGAACGCCGGACGGCTGTGGCCGCCATAGACGTCATAGCGGATGCCGTAATCCAGGCTGAACCAGTCGGTGATCCGCCAATTGTCCTGAATACCAAAGGCATAGGACTGATAACGGAAACGGGCTGCCGCATCGATCGGGTTCAGGCTGGGAACCGCATTCTGATAGCGCAGGCGCTGGGCATTGCCCGCCTGGAAATCGGCAATCGAGTCGAAATAATAGTCGCCCGCCGAACGCTGCAGGAAGACGTTGACGATCTTCGTGTCCTGGAAATCGGCAAAGATACGCAGGTCATGATTGTCGCGGTTCAGGCGACCCTGGAGCAAGCCGCCATAGGTGCGGCTGGTCAGCGCGTTCGACTGGCGCGAGATGTCCGGGCCGAAATAGATCGAGGCATAGCCGGGCGCGCAGGTGGTCGACGCATTCGACCCCGCCGATCCGGGGTTGGAACGATCCGAATCCGGTGCCGCGCAAACCTGGAACTGGGCGAAGCCGCGACCCAGAACCGGATCCTGGCCGCGCTTATAGTCCTTGTAGAAAGCGCGGAATTCGGTCGAGAATTCGTCCGACCAGTCGCTGTTCAGCTGGAACACGCCGGTATGCAGGCGATTGCTGCCAGTATAGCCGTTCGATTCCAGGCCCAGACCCGGCCCGGTGACCGTGGTGTTCTGATTATAGCGGATCGAGTCCTTGGTGTAGAGATAGGTCAGCGACGCGCGCTGCGTGTCGGACAGGTTGGCGTCGATACGTGCGGTCAGACGGTCGTCGCTGTCCTGCGAATTGTTCAGGATGCCGCCGGTGTTATAGTTATAGCGCGACTTCGCGATCGCCGAAATCTGATCGACGACGGCATTGGTCAGCAGGCCATTGGCGCCACCGATATTCGGGATGACCGTGCCCGCATTGTTCTCGGCCGTGCCCTCGACGATCGGGGTGCCAGCGCGGATGCGCTCACCGGCGACCATGAAGAACAGCTTGTCCTTGATGATCGGACCCGACAGTTCGGCGCCGAAATTCTGGATCTTGAAGGGGGGCAGCGTGACGCGGCCGTCGGGAACGCCAGGACCCGCCTTGGTTTCGTTGCCGGTCAGCTTGTTCGACGAATAGGAGTAGAAGCCGGTGCCGTGGAAGCTGTTGGTACCGGACTTCAGGATGGCATTGATCGCGCCGCCCTGGAAATTGCCTTCGCGCACGTCATAGGGCGCGACCTTGGTCTGGAACTGGCCGATGGCATCCAGCGGCACGGGGCTGCGGCGGGTCGGCAGGCCGTCGGGGTTCAGGCCGAAATTGTCGGTGATCGGCACGCCGTCCACCGAGAAGCGGTTGAAGCGCGCATTCTGACCGGCGAACGAGACGGCGCGGCCCGAACCCGAGGCATAGTCGAGGCGTGCGAAGGGATCGCGGCGCATCAGATCGCGGATGTCGCGATTGACGCTGGCCACCTTGGCGATGTCGGCGGCGGTCAGCACGGTAACCGGACCCAGGCTCTTGCTGCCCGCACCCGCGATCGACGAAGCCGTCACAACGATGTCGCCGCCCGTCTGTCCCTCAGCGGCCAGCTCGACCGGCAGTTCATAGGGAAGGCTGGTCACGGTGAAGATGTCCGTGACGCGGGTTTCCGGGTAGCCGGGAGCCGAGACGGTGACGGTGAAAGGCCCGCCGACGCGCAGGCCGGTCGACGAGAACGAACCGTCCGCACCCGAAACCGTCGAGGTCGTGGTGCCCGAGGGAACGTTGACGATGGTGATCGTCGCGCCTGCGACCGGCGCGCCGTTGGCGGTCACGTTGCCGCGGATCGACGACGTCGTTTCCTGTGCGGCAGCCGCCGCCGGAATGGCGAGCGCGACGACGGCCGCGCCCAGGAAAAGCGAATTACGCATAAATTAAAGGTCCCCTTTTCGCGCGCGAAGCGGCGCGTTCCGGCCGCTTGTGCGGCTCGGTTGAGCGTGCCCTGCGCTACGAACATTGCCGTTATGTTACAAAGAACGGGGCGGGGACAGGGGGGCTTTCACTCCGTTGGCAGGCGTTGCAGTTTGGCAACGGTTATGGGAGCGGTAACAGCCGTATAGCCTTCATTCGACGTCGAAATTCTTGCATCGCTTGCGTGGTTCGGTGGCGTCGGGCGGAACCGTGAACCCCGCCGGAGCGTATCGGGCAAGACCGGAATCGTGACGTCTCGGTCACGATTCCACCATGCTCAGCTTGCGGCGACCAGATCGTTCCAGGCGGCTTCGTCGATCACCCGGATGCCCAGATCCTGCGCCTTTTTCAGCTTCGATCCGGCGCCCGGCCCGGCGATGACGAGGTCGGTCTTGGCGGAGACCGATCCCGATACGCGCGCGCCCAGCGCTTCGGCCTGCGCCTTGGCCTCGTCGCGCGACAGGGTTTCGAGCGTGCCGGTGAAGACCAGGGTCTTGCCGGTGACCTCCGACTCGCGGGTCTGGTGGACGGTGTCGGCGGGCGTGACCTCGCTCAGGAGGTCGTCGACGACGTCGCGGTTATGCGCTTCGGCAAAGAAGTCGAGCAGTGCGTCGGCGACTTCGGGGCCGATCTGGGGTGTGTCGATGGCGGCCACGATGGCGCGCTGGCGGCGAAGCTCGAACTTGCGGTCGGGTTCGCCCAGCGCGGGGACGGTCTCGGCACGCACCTGAAGCGCGGCGTCGATCATCGCGCGGAAGCCCGCCATCGAGACGAAGCGGCGGGCCAGGTCGCGTGCGGTGATCTCACCGACATGGCGGATGCCCAGCGCGAAGAGGAAGCGGTCGAGCGATATGTCGCGCCGCGCGTCGATGGCGGCGAGCAGCTTGTCGACGACCAGTTCGGACATACGCTCGCGTTGGATCAGCGCTTCGCGATGCTGGTGGAGGCGGAAGATATCGGCGGGGGAGGCGATCAGGCCATCGCGGAAGAATTCCTCGACGCGCACCAGCCCCAACCCGGTGATGTCGAAGGCGTGACGCGAGACGAAGTGGATCAGGCGTTCCACGCGCTGCGCCGGGCAGATCAGCCCGCCGGTGCAGCGGATGACGACCTCGCCCTCCTCGCGCGTCGCCAGGCTGCCGCATTCGGGGCAATGGTCGGGAAAGATGAAGGGTTCGCGCGGCGTCTCGCGGGTCAGGTTCTCGACGATCTGCGGAATGACGTCGCCGGCGCGTTGCAGGACCACGCGGTCGCCGGGGCGGACGCCCAGCCGCTCGATCTCGTCGGCATTGTGCAGCGTGGCGTTGGTCACGACGACACCACCGACCGTCACGGGCTCCAGCCGTGCGACGGGGGTCAGCGCGCCGGTGCGGCCGACCTGGATATCGATCTTTTCCAGCGTGGTCTGGGCCCGCTCGGCCGGGAATTTGTGCGCGATCGCCCAGCGCGGGGTGCGCCCGACGATCCCCAGTCGCGCCTGCCAGTCGAGCCGGTCGACCTTGTAGACCACGCCGTCGATGTCGAAGGGCAGGTCGGCGCGCTGCGCCTCGATGGTGCGATAGATGGCCAGCGCGGCACCGGCATCGGGCACGCGGGCAAAGGCGTCGGCGATGGGAAAGCCCCAGCGGCGCCAGGCCTCGACCATGTCGAACTGGGTCTCGACCGGCACGTCGCTCGCTTCGCCCCAGCCATGCGCCAGGAAGCGCAACGGGCGCCCGGCGGTGATCGCCGGGTTCTTCTGGCGCAGCGATCCGGCGGCGGCGTTGCGCGGATTGGCGAACTGGCGGGCTTCCTTGCCCGTCTCGGCGGCTTCCTGCGCCAGACGGGCGTTGAGCGCGGCGAAATCGGCCTTGCTCATATAGACCTCGCCGCGCACCTCGAAGACCTGCGGCGCGTCGTCGGGCAGTGCTTGGGGAATATCGGCGATGGTGCGGACATTCTCGGTCACGTCCTCGCCGATCGCGCCATCGCCGCGGGTCAGCGCCTGGACCAGCCGCCCGTCGACATAGCGTAGCGAGCAGGAGAGGCCGTCGATCTTGGGCTCGGCGGTCAGGGTGACGGGCGCGTCCTCGGGCAGCTTCAGATAGCGGCGGACGCGACCGACGAATTCCTCGACCTCCTCGTCACTAAAGGCATTGTCCAGGCTGGTCATCGGCCGGGCGTGCGGCACCTTGGCGAGATGCGCGGCGGGGGCGGCGCCGACCTGGCTATTGGGCGAATCGCTGCGGATCAGATGCGGGAAGGCGGCCTCGATCGCGGTGTTGCGGCGGACCAGCGCGTCATAATCCGCATCCGAAATCTCGGGCGCGTCCTCGGTGTGATAGAGGTGGTTGTGATGGGCGATCTCGCGGGCGAGGCTGTTCAGCTCGGCGGCGGCTTCGAGATCGGTCTGGGGCAGGGTCTGAGGTGCGGTCACGCCACCCGTGCTAGTCCAGCGGTGACGGCGGGATCAAGCCGTAGCGGCCGACCCGTTCCACGCAAGTCAGGAAAGCGCGTCCGCCGCGCGCTCGTTTTCAGGTCCCCGAGCCTGATCCGTCATCAGGCTGCGCGCCTGTTCGATGTGGATCGCCACCATCGGCAGGTCGAGCTTGTCCGCCAGCGCGAGACAAGAATGAAGATGGCCGACGAGCACGGTCATATCGTTTGTATCGGCAATCGGAGCGGCAGAGGCGAAATTATTCGACATCCGATAGATCCATCACAATCCGGGGACAGCCCAACATCCTCGTTGGTGATAGAGCATATCAGATATGAAATAACTTCCTAGAAAATTCTGTCAGGATTCCAGCAACCGATCGGCCTGCGCGCGCGCTTCGTCGGTAATGGTGGCGCCGGACAGCATCCGGGCGATTTCCTCGCGGCGTTCCGCGTCGCTCAGGGCACGAACCCCGGTTCGGGTAACGGTGCCGTCATGGCTCTTGGCGATCAGCAGATGCGCGGCACCGCGCGCTGCCACCTGCGGGCTGTGGGTGACGACCAGCAACTGGGTGCGTCCCGCCAGCCGGTGAAGCCGGTCGCCAATGGCAGACGCCACCGCGCCGCCGACGCCGCGATCGATTTCGTCGAAGATCATCGTCGTCGCGCCGCCTTCCTCGGCCAGTGCGACCTTCAGTGCCAGGATGAAGCGCGACAATTCGCCGCCGCTGGCGATCTTCATGAGCGGGGCAAAGGGCGCGCCGGGGTTGGTCGAAATCTCGAATTCCACCCGGTCCTTGCCCGCCGCCGACCAGCCCGAGGGTTCGAGGGCCGCGACGATGGTGCGGAACCGCGCGGCGTCCAGTTTCAGCGGGGCCAGCTCGCTCTTCACAGCCTGATCCAACCGTTCGGCGGCGGCCGTGCGGGCGGCCGTGACCTTGGCGGCGGCCTTGTCATAAGCGGCGCGCGCGGTCGCGACCGCCGCTTCCAGTCGGCCTATGCCTTCCTCGCCCGCGTCCAGCCGCTCCAGCCGCCCGCGCAACTGCTCGGTCAGGTCGGCGAGGTCGTCGGGCTGGACGCGGTGCTTGCGCGCCATGCCGCGCAACTCGAACAGCCGAGCCTCGTCCTCTTCCAGCGCCCGCGGATCATAGGCGAGTTCGCGCTGCGCCTCGATCAGCCGCTCCTCGGCCAGCGACGCCTCGATCACCGCACGATCGATCGCGGCCAGTGCTTCGGCGAGGGCGGGGTGATCCTCGCCGATCCGCTCCAATACGCGCGCGGCCTGACGAAGGCCCGCCAGCGCGCCGTCAGAGCCTTGCAGATGCTCGTCGATCGCGCCCAGTTCGCCCGCAATCTTTTCCGACCGCTGCATGGTGCGGCGACGGTCGGCCAGCGCCTCTTCCTCGCCGGGTTCGGGGGCGAGCTTGGTCAGTTCGGCGACCGTGTGTTCCAGCCATTCGCGGTCGCGCGCTGCCGTTTCGATCTCTTCGCGTGCGGCGGCCAGCGCGGCTTCGGCCTCGCGATAGCGTGCCCAGGCGGCGGCGACCGCACTCGTATCGATCCGTCCGAAGCTGTCGAGCATCGTCCGGTGGCCGCGCGGATTCAGCAGGCCGCGATCGTCATGCTGGCCGTGGATTTCGACCAGATAGGGCGCGATCTCGCGGAGCAGGGCGGCCGAGGCGGGCTGGCTGTTGACGAAGCCCCGGCTGCCGCCATCGGCCTTCACCTGACGGCGGACGATCAACGGCTCGCCCGGTTCGATATCGATCCCGGCCTCGTCGAGAATGGTGGCGAGGCGGCTGTCGGGGGCAGGGGGCTCGAAGCTGGCGGTGACGATGGCCTGGCCTGCGCCATGACGGACCAGCCCGCTGTCACCACGCCCGCCCAGCGCCAGGCCCAGCGCGTCGAGCAGGATCGACTTGCCCGCCCCGGTCTCACCGGTCAGGACGCCCAGGCCCCGGCCGAAATCCAGGTCCAGAGCCTCGATCAGGACGACATCACGAATGGACAGCGCGGTCAGCATGGCGCGCGATATAAAGCGAAACGGGGGCGGATGTTATCCCCCCGCGGGGAAAAATGATCCCGATTTGTTCGGAGCGTCTACATTCCTTCCCTCGCCCCTCATCGAGGGGAGAGGGTTGCGCAGACTTGGTCTTTGCGAAAGCAAAGGCCTAGTCGGAGCTGGGTGAGGGGTGAAGCGCTCGAAGAGCGCGCGAGCCGAAGGCTCGCTCAACCCCTCACCCAAGCTGCGCTAGCCAGCAGGCTGGCAAGCTTCGCTAACCCTCTCCCCTATCCAGGGGAGAGGGGAAATTCATGGAAAACTCACCCCGTCGGCGAGCTGTTGTTGCCCGTCGGGGTCGGACGCCCCGGCGCCGCCGCGCTCGGCGTGGCGGTGCTGCCGCCGCCGCCGGGCAGGCCGATATTGACCGAACCCGGCGTGCCGGTCGGCACCACGGGCTGGCCGGGCTGGATCGGGGCGATCGGCTGCACCGGATATTCGCGCATCAGCTTATAGGCGCGGTTATACCAGTCGCTGCCCGGATAATTGGCGCCCAGCACGGCGGCGGAGCGCTCGGCCTCCGGGCGTACACCCAGCGCCAGATAGGCCTCGACCAGGCGCATCAGCGCCTCGGGCGTGTGGCTGGTGGTCTGGTACTTGTCGACGACGGTACGGAAACGCATCGACGCGGCCAACCACTGGTGGCGGTCCTCGTAGAAGCGGCCGATCTCCATCTCCTTGCCCGCCAGGTGATCGTTGACCAGATCGACCTTCAACCGCGCATCGGCGGCATAGCGGGAATTGGGATAGCGGCGCATCAGCTCACCCAGCGCGTCCAGCGCCTGGCGGGTGATCTTCTGGTCGCGGGTCACGTCCTGGATCTGCTCGTAATAGCCGAGCGCGATCAGATAATAGGCATAGGGCGCATCGCGGTTGCCCGGATGGACCGAGATGAAACGCTGCGCCGACTGGATCGACTGGGTATAGTCGCGACCCAGATAATAGCTGAACGCGCTCATCAACTGTGCGCGACGGGCCCAGATCGAATAGGGGTGCTGACGCTCCACCTCGTCGAACAGCAGCGCCGCCTCCTTGTAGCGATGCTGGTCCAGCCGGTTCTTGGCGGCCGTGTACAGCGTGCCGACGTCGCGCGCGACATAAGGCAGGTCGGTGCGGGCACGGTTGCGGGCGCAACCCGCGATCGGAAGGGCCATGGCGGCGATCAGCGCCAGCGACAGCGCACGGGAACGGGGGTAACGCATCGCGCATGTCCTTAGCGCAGCATTGGGGCGGGGAACAGTCCCTCCCGCACGCCGCCCGACGATAGGCGGAAACGAGAGACGACTTGCCATCCTGATAGCGCTCGCGGCATGGGGCTTTGACGGGCCGGGCGGCAGGGAACGCCCCCATGGCCCCGACGGTTTTGCCGTCGCCCGATCGGAAGGAATCGAACGACCATGCCCGCCACGATGCTCCACACCCACCGCGTCGAAAAGCCCTGGGGCCGCCACACGCTCTATCCCGGGTTCGAGGACGCTCCGGCCGATGGCGCCCCCATCGGCGAGGTGTGGTTCCAGGAGCCGGGCGACACCTCGCCCGACCTGCTCATCAAATATCTGTTCACCAGCGAGAAGCTGTCGGTGCAGGTTCATCCGGACGACGAACAGGCTCAGGCCCGTGGCCTGCCGCGCGGCAAGGACGAATGCTGGACCATCCTGACCGCCGAACCCGATTCGACCATCGCGCTGGGTCCCAAGGCGCCGATGACCAAGGAACAGCTACGCGCCGACGCCCGCGACGGCTCGGTCGAGGCGGATCTGGACTGGGTGCCGGTGAAGGAAGGCGACTTCTACTATGCTCCCTCGGGCACCATCCACGCGATCGGGGCCGGGCTGACCGTGATCGAGGTGCAGCAGAACAGCGAAACCACCTATCGCCTCTATGACTATGGCAGCGACCGTGAACTGCATCTGGAGGACGGTGTCGATGTCGCGCACTTGACCCCGTATCAGCCGATCGTCTCGCCGGGACCGGCGGGCGAGGGGCGTGAGATCCTGGTCGAGGGGCCGAAATTCGTGCTCGAACGCTGGGCGGCGGGCGAGCATGCGGTGGCCCTGCCCGAGGGGCGGACCGCGTGGCTGATCCCGATCACCGGATCGGGCGAAGTCGCAGGCGTCGCGTTCCAGGCGGGCCAGTGCCTGACCGTAACCGGCGCGGAGACGGTTACGCTGTCGGCCGACGGCGACGCGCTGTTCGCCTATGCGGGTACGACGCGGTTGTAAGAAGGCCTTCCCTCTCCCCTGGACAGGGGAGAGGGTTAGCGGAGCTTGCCAGCATGCTGGCTAGCGCAGCTTGGGTTAGGGGTTGAGCGAGCCTTCGGCTCGCGCGCTCGCATAGCGAGCGCAACACCCCTCACCCAGCTCCGACTAGGCCTTTGCTGTTCCAAAGACCAAGTCTGCGCAACCCTCTCCCCTCAGTGAGGGGAGAGGAAAATTTGGTATTCTGACTTTCTGAACTGCGTCAAAACAACCCAGGCACGTCGCGCTGGGCGACCGAGGGCCGCTCGGGCTGGAGCAGCTTGCGCGGGCCGTCGCCCGCCGCTTGCGCACTCGCGGTCGCACTGATCGGGGTGCAGCTCTTGCCCTGCAGGAAGTCGAGCGCGGCGCGGGTCGAGGCCTCCTGCGGGTCGCCCATCTTGCGGGTCAGGTCGTCGCTGGCGCGGCAGCTGGCGGGCACGACGCTGGCTAGGCCGTTGTAATAATCGCCCTGCCGGTTCGCGTTCTGGATGGACAGGGCGATGACGCGCAGCCGGTCGTCGCACTGCGCATTGTCGCGCGCGATCTGGCCCACCGGCTTGCCATAGGTGTTGGCACCGATCAGCCCGGTATTGCTACCCATATAGGGCAGGGTGCGGTTCAGGACGAGTTCGCTGGCCGAGGCCGTCCCGCCGGTACCGATAAAGGCGAGGCGGGTGGGCACGATCGATTCGGGCTGCGGTGCGAAATAGGTCGTCTCGTCGTTCGACGACTTGCTGGGGCGGAAGGCGATATAGCCCATCACGTCGGATGTCTGGCGATTGCCGCCCAGCAAATTGTTGAACAGGTCGGCGATATCGATGCTGCCGCCGCCATTATAGCGCAGGTCGACGACGACCTGGGTGATGCCCTGCTGCTTGAACGAGGCGAAGGCGGCGCGCAGCTGCGGGTCGGCGGTGTTGATGAAGGTGCGCAGATTGACATAGCCATAGCGCTGGCCGTTGTCGGTGATGATCTGCGTTCCGTAATTGGGCGACACCGGCTGAAGCGTATAGGCCGACTTGGTCAGCGATACGGTGCGTGTCGCACCCGACGGGTCCGCCACGTTGAAGAAGCGCGTCGTGCCCGCAGTGTCGGGACCCAGCGCGTTGGACAATCCGTTATTGGGATCGACGCGGACGATATCTTGGATCGACTGGATGTTCGAGGCGGTCGTGCCGATGCCCAGGATCGTGGTGCCGCGATCGATCCCGGCGGCGAGGGCCGCGCCGCTTTCGAACGACTCGGCGATCATCAGCTTGGACTGGGTCGAGTCCGCGGTCAGACGAAAGCCGAAGCCTGCCGAAGCACCCGAGCTGTAATACGCATTCTCCTCTTTGATCGACGTGATGTAGGTGAAGTAACGATCCTTGCGCTGCGCCCGCGCGGTCGCGGTCAGTGCGTCGATATAGTCGCTGACCGTTGTATAAGGCGTCGGATCGAGCGAGGCGGGCAGGGTATCCGGGAACAGATACCATTCGTTTATCTGGGCCGAGACCCAGTTCTGTCGGTTGCGCAGCGAACAGCTGCTGTCCACCGTGCCGGTCGCCGTCCCGCCGCCCGAGCCCCCGCTATTCGATCCGATCGTGCTGCTGCTGCCACCGCCGCCATCGCCACAACCCGCCAAGGTCGCTGCCAGAGCCAGCAGCGTACCCAAACGTCCGAATCGGCTCATCGTAACCCCCACCCGCAAAAGCTATCAAGGGGATAGCTTATCATCACAATTGTGTCAGGATCGATCTGTCGGGTTGATGAATGGCCTGTATCGTGGCGGTCATATTTATGATCTTGTAAACCGAAGCCGTGGTTCAGGCGGATGACGTCGGCGACAAAATACCGATAGGCGGCGTCTTATTGCCTCGACAGGAGTATGAGGTCTCATGCTGAACGTGCTGACCCTGTCGAGCCTGTTTCCCGATGCGACGCGGCCGAATTTCGGAATCTTCGTCGAACGCCAGACCGCCGCGCTGGCGATGCGGCCCGGTATCGCCGTCCGGGTGGTCGCGCCGATCGGCCTGCCGGTCTGGCCGCTGGCGCGCTCGGCGCGGTTTCGGGCGCAGGCGGCGCTGCCCTTGCGTGAGGAATGGGGCGGGCTGGATGTCAGCCGCCCGCGCTTCCTGACGATCCCCGGCACCGCCGGACGCTTCCATGTGCCTGCCCTGGTACGCGCGCTGACCCCGGTGCTCGACCGGCTGCGGGACGAGGCGCGGTTCGACGTGATCGACGCGTCCTTTTTCTTCCCGGATGGCCCGGCGGCGGTCGCGCTGGGGCGGCGTTACGGCGTGCCCGTCTCGATCAAGGCGCGGGGGGCAGATATCCACCTTTGGGGGCACGCCCCCGCCACGCGGCACCAGGTCGCGCGCGCGGCAATGCGCGCCGATGGCCTGCTGGCGGTCAGCGATGCGATGGCCGACGACGTGGCGACGCTCGGCGTGTCGCGTCACCGGATCCGCGTCCACCATACCGGCGTCGACCAGAGCCGCTTCCAGCCGATCGACCGTGAAGCCGCCAAACAGGCGCGGGGCGTGACCGGGCCGCTGGTCGTGTCGCTGGGCGCGCTGATCCCGCGAAAGGGCCATGGCGTGGTGATCGATGCCGTGGCGCGACTGCCCGGCGTCACGCTGATGATCGTGGGGGAGGGGGCGGAGCGCGCCGCCCTGACCGCACGGGCCGAGCGGGCGGGGGTCGCCGACCGGGTGCGGTTGATCGGAGCCATACCGCATGCCGAACTGCCGCCCTTGCTGGGGGCAGCGGATGTCATGGCGCTGGCCTCTGCGTCGGAGGGGCTGGCCAATGCCTGGGTCGAGTCGCTGGCCTGCGGGACGCCGGTGGTCATCACGCCGGCGGGCGGGGCGGGGGATGTCGTGACGAGCCGGGTGGCGGGGCGGATCGCCCAGGCCGATCCGGGCGAGTTCGCCGCCGCGATCCGTGACGTGCTGGAGCAGGCGGCGGACCCCTGGGCGGTGCGCGCGGCGGTGCGGGACTTTACCTGGCCCGCCAATGCCGCCGGGTTGCATTCGCATCTGGCGGAGCTGGTCGCGCGGGGGCGGTAGGGACAACAATTCCTCCCCTGCAAGGGAAGGGGGACCAGCGAAGCTGGTGGAGGGGTGTCCCCGCTGGCCGTGACACCCCTCCGTCAGGGCTTCGCCCTGCCGCCTCCCCTTGCAGGGGAGGAATATATGGGGATCAGGCGTCGAGCGGGTAGAGGGCCGCGCAGATCTTGCGGCCTTCGCTGCGCAACACGCCCCAGGCACGGGCGGCGGCGCGGCTGTCCATGATCTCGACGCCGACCCCACGCGCTTCCAGCGCGGCGACGAACGCGGCGGGCGCCCGGCGCAGGTTCGCGCCGGTGCCGAGCAACAGGAATTCCGGCCCTTCATCGACCAGCGCGGCGACCGCTTCCGGCGTCAGCGCTTCGAAGGGCGGCGGGCTCCAGGGCTCGTGCCAGTCCGGCGAGAGGAGCAGCGCAGGGTAAGCGATCTCGCCCACCCGAAAGCCCGTGGCGGCAAAGCCACGGACGATCGGGCCGGGCGCGGTCGGATCGCGCGTGATGCGGATCGAATCGCTCATTCCCGCCTGCTCAGCTCTCGCGCGGGGTGATGCGCTCGGCGTCGGTCACCTTGCGCTTGTCGGTGGTGCCCGGCTTTTCGCGGTTCGGCTCGGCGCGCAGGCCCAGCGTGATCAGCAGCGAGGACGAGACGTAGATCGACGAATAGGTGCCGACCACGATGCCCAGGATCATCGCGGCAGTGAAGCCGCGCAGCACATGGCCGCCCAGCAACAGCAGCGCGACCAGCGCCAGCAGGATCGTGACCGAGGTCATGACCGTGCGCGGCAGCGTCTCGTTCACCGACAGGTTGATGATCTCGCGCATGTCCATCTTGCGATAGCGGCGCATATTCTCGCGGATGCGGTCGTCGATGACGATCTTGTCGTTGATCGAATAGCCGATGATGGTCAGGAACGCCGCGATGATGGTCAGGTCCAGCTCGAACTGGGTGATCGCGAAGAAGCCCAGCGTGACAAGAAGGTCGTGGACGATGGCGACGATGGTCGACACGCCGAACTGCCATTCGAACCGGAAGATGGCGAACAGGCCGATGCCCAGGATCGCCAAGACGACCGCCAGCACGCCGTGCTTGATCAGTTCACCCGACACCTTGCCCGACACCGTGTCGTAACGGCTGAAGGTCGCGCCGGGGAATTGCTGGCCCAGCGCGGCTTCCACCTTGCGGACGACGGCGTTGGTCGCGCCTTCGTCATTGGATTTCGGGACCGGCAGGCGGATGCTGATGGTGCGGCCGTCGCCGACCGCCTGGATATTGGCTTCGCCCACGCCCAGCCCGTCGACGACCGAGCGGACCCGGTCGGCCGAAGGCGGGGAGGGGAATTTCTCCTCGATCATCAGACCGCCGACAAAGTCGACGCCCAGATTGAGGCCCTTGGCGAACGTCACGCCGACCGCCAGCAGGGTGAGCGCGAGCGTCAGCCCGAACGCCCAGCCGCGCAGGCGGACAAAGTCGATGTTCGTATTGTCGGGGACGAGTTTCAGGAGGCGCATGATCTGTTCTCCTGCCTCAAATGGTGATGGTCTTGGGCTTTTCGCGGCGCAACCAGAGCGCCACGAGCATCCGCGTGAAGGTAACGGCGGTAAACACGCTGGTCACGATGCCGATCAGCAGCACGACCGCGAAGCCCTTCACCGGGCCCGAGCCGAGCACGAGCATGATGACGCCCGAGATCGCGTGGGTCACGTTCGCCTCGAAGATCGTGCGGCTGGCTTCCTTATAACCCAGCTCGACCGACTGGACGACATTGCGTCCGCGCCGTCGTTCCTCGCGGATTCGCTCGTTGATCAGCACGTTGGCGTCGACGGCGGTGCCGATGGTCAGGATGAAGCCCGCGATACCCGGCAGAGTCAGCGTCGCGTTCAGCATCGCCATGACGGCCAGGATGACCAACACGTTGATGACGACGGCGATGTTCGCATAGATGCCGAACCGGCCATAGGTGACCGCCATGAACACGATCACCGCGACTGCGGCGATCGCCGACGCCAGGATACCCTTGCGGATCGAATCGGCACCCAGGTCGGGACCGACGGTGCGTTCCTCGACGACCTTCAGGTCGATCGGCAGCTTGCCCGAGCGCAGCGAGATCGCCAGCTGGTTGGCGCTTTCGACCGTGAAGTTGCCCATGATCTGGGCACGACCACCCAGGATCGGTTCGTTGATGTTGGGGGCCGACAGCACCTGACCGTCGAGGATGATGGCGAAGGGCTTGCCGGTGTTCTCCTGGGTGATCCGCGCGAACTTGCGGCCGCCCTGTGCGTCGAAGGTGATCGCCACCTGCGGCGCGTTGGTCTGCTGGTCGAAGGCCTGCTGCGCGTCGATCAGCTGGTCGCCCGAGATGATGACCGGCCGCTTGACCGCGATCACCGGCGCACCCAGCGGATTGCCCGGATAGGGCAGGACCTGGCTGCCTGCGGGCGCATTGCCCTTGGCCACCTCGACCGGGTTGGCCGTGGTGTCGACCAGCTTGAATTCCAGCTTGGCGGTCTTGCCGATCAGGTCCTTGAGCTGTTGCGGATCCTGCAGGCCGGGCACCTGCACCACGATGCGGTTGCTGCCCTGTTGCAGGATCGTCGGTTCCTTGGTGCCCAGCGCGTCGATACGACGCCGGACGACCTCGGTCGCGGTCTTCATGGCGGTATCGACCGCCTGGGTCAGGCCCGCCTGGGTCGGCTTCAGCACGAAGCGCGAGGTGTCGACGACCTGGATATCCCATTCGCGCTGGCCGGTCATGCCCGCCCCGCCGCCGGTAATCGACAGCAGCCGCTCGCGCGCCGCGTCGACCTGGGCCGGATCGCGCAGCATGAAGCTGAGCTGTCCGCCGCGCACCGAGATGTCACCGATATCGATCCGCGGATTGCCGCGCCGCATCTCGGCCGCGACCTGGTCGCGCATCGTCTCCAGCCGGGTATTGGCCAGATCGCCGGTGTCCGCCTCCAGCAGCAGATAGCTGCCGCCCGCCAGATCGAGGCCCTTGTTCACGCGGGGATGCGGGATCGCCCCCCAGCTGTTCGTGACGCTCTCAGGCAGAAAGCTCGGGATCGCCAGCAGGCACAAAGCGGCCAGCAATGCGACGATGGAAGCGACCTTCCAGCGGGGGAAATCCAGCATCGGATCAGTCGTTCGCGGGCTTGGCGGTGGGATCGAGCACGTCGGTCAGCGTCGCCTTGACCACGCGGACGCGGACGTTGGGCGCGATCTCGACCTCGACCAGTTGCTCCTCGACGCGGGTCACCTTGCCGACGATGCCGCCCGCCGTGGTGACCTGATCGCCCTTCTTGACCGCCTCGATCGACGCCTGCAGCGTCTTCATCCGGCGCTGCTGCGGGCGGATCATCAGGAAATAGAAGACGACGAAGACGAGGAGCAGCGGCGCGAGGCTGAGGAACGAGGCGGCTCCGCTCGATGCGGCGGCGCCGGATGCGGCTGCCATCGCGGCGACTGGGGCGGTGATGGGAATGAACATTCGGACCCGTCTATGCTGAATGGGCACGGGTACCGGCCGACCGTTGACGATCGACAAGCCCCCATGTCGGATAGCCTGCCCGCTACCATCGCAGGCGGACAGGCGCAATGGAGAGGCGGATGTGGTGTCGGCAGTATCGCAACATCAAGGCTTGCATCGCGGAGAAAACCCGCCTAGAGGCCGCCGCTCGGTCGGGGCGTAGCGCAGCCTGGTAGCGCATCACACTGGGGGTGTGGGGGTCGCAGGTTCGAATCCTGTCGCCCCGACCAATCTTCTACTGACATCGGTGGACGAGGACGAAGCGGGCGAAAGCCCGCTTTTTTCGTTTCTGGCGTTTTCTGCTTTCACCGTGGAGTGAAGCGCGGGAGGTTTGGCTTCACGGCGGATCAAAGCGATCCAAGCTAAATGGCGGCTATAGGTGGAACCCGGTCCGGCAGCTTTGGAGCGTGGCGACGCAGAACCTACCGATCGCTTTCAGCGCTCCCACTTCCATAAGCTTGCAGCCGATTGATCGTACAGGTCCTGAAGCGAGGCGATCTGATTGTCCCGAAAATGGATTGTGAGCACGAGGTCACCATACGGCAAACTGGCCGTGCAGAGCCCCGCCTGCGAGTTTTCCATCGTGAAGCAACTCGCCAGCGACCGAGGGGGCTTCTGACCAGTCTCGGCTGGCAAATCATACGTCCAGAAAACGCCATCACTTACTCTGCGCAGCGGCTGGCCACGCCACGAAAGCGGACTAGTTGCGCAAACGGTCGAGTTGATGCGCGCCGCCGTTCCCGCCGCACGGGCACACATACGCTGCTTGCTCGCCACCCCCACTAGGTTCAGGTCAGGTAGGAGCGCTCCGGGATTAAGATAAAACGAGAACCCGTCGCGTGGATCGAGTGCTGGAAGGAAGAACGGCGCATCGTTTTCCAAAATGGCGTTTGCCTCGGGAATGTCAAAGACCCGCCCCTCTAATTGCCGCTCGGCCGATGCCGAACACCCGCCGAGCAAGCCGGCAATTGCTAAAGAAGCTGCGAAGAGCCGCCTGTCCATGCTCGTACGCTAAGAGGGATATGTACCTTCCGCAATCAGGCGAAACAGACGTCGCAGCCGATGTCCGCTATTGGGCGAAAGCCGCCGCCTCTACCGAACTGCCATTCCCGCCACCGCGATTTGCGACAGCAAATTCGCTCGTACCGCATCCGAAACCGGAGGCAATGGCCGCGCCGCCTTGCCGTGGCGCAGGCGTTCGCGGTCCTTTTCGTCCGGCTCGACGACGCGTACCCGCACCGCCGCCTTGCCGACCGCGCGCAGGCCGAGTTGTTCGGCGGCGCCGCGCGACAGGTCGATGATCCGCGACGATCCCGCGAACGGCCCGCGATCGTTGACCCGCACGATGATCCGCCGCCCGGTGTCGAGCGCCGTCACCTCGACATAGCTGGGCAGGGGCAGGGTGGTGTGCGCCGCCGTCGCCCAGCCGGGACGGAAACGTTCGCCGTTGGCGGTGCGCTTGCCTGATTCGCCGCCATACCAGCTGGCATAGCCGAGCATGTCATAGGTCGTGTCCTCGGCGGGGACATAGGTGATGCCCCGCACCGTATAGGGCTTGCCGATCCGCACCGGAAAATCGCTGACCGGCCGGTAATTGCCACCCGAACAGGCCGCGACCAGGCAGGCCGCCGCCGGTGTCCATCGGCGCATCGCTTTCCAAACCACCATAGCCTGTCGATTAGGCTTACGGCGCGGTGGTATAAAGCCGTTTGCGTGTCCGTTCGGCGCAGACTATCCCCGTGCCGACCGGCAGCGGCTTTCAGCCACGCCGCCGGACTATCGCATCGGTGCCCCTCGGGGCTTCAAACGGGAATATGGTGCAAATCCATAGCTGTCCCTGCAACTGTAAGCGGTGAGCGCGTGATGCCGGTTCCTGCAACAGGGAACAGCCACTGGAGTGATCCGGGAAGGCCGCATTGCCGACGCTTCGACCCGCAAGCCAGGAGACCTGCCGATGCGAGTCGCTCTTGCCGCGATCCAGGGGATGGTCATGGCCAGGATATATTGTATCATGCGAGCGACGCCATAGGGCGACCTGAATTGGAACCCGGCCCGGCGTGCGCCCGTCGAAGGTGGGGGACGACCGCGACAGCGGAAGGTCGGCCTGAGTCGCAACGGCGCCGTTAAGGCATGATCCGCCCATGTCCGAAGTTTCCGCCCGACCATCGTTGAAGCGTCGCGTCACCCTGCTGATGGGCGCGCTGATCGTCGTGAATATCGCCGTCTGGGGTTGGGCGCTGAGCGTCTTTGCGGGCAACAGCCTGATGCTCGGCACGGCTTTGCTCGCCTATAGCCTGGGGCTGCGCCATGCGGTCGATGCCGATCACATCGCCGCCATCGACAATGTCACGCGCAAGCTGATGCAGGACGGCCAGCGGCCGATCGCGGTCGGCCTGTGGTTCGCTCTCGGCCATTCCGCCATCGTCCTGATCGCGGCGACCACCGTGGCGCTGGCCGCCAGCACCCTGTCCGACTTCGAGGCGTTCGGCCAGAGCGGCGGGACCATCGCTACCATCGTCTCGGCGAGTTTCCTGTTCGCCATCGCGATCATGAACCTGATCATCCTGCGCGATGTCTGGACCCGTTTCCGCCGTGTCGCGCGGGGCGAACCGATGGCGGAAGCCGATGCCGACATGATGTTTTCGGGGCAGGGGCCTTTGTCGCGTCTGTTCGGGCCGCTGTTCCGGCTGATCCGGCGGAGCTGGCACATGGCGCCGCTGGGGTTCCTGTTCGGGCTGGGCTTCGACACCGCGACCGAGGTGGCGATCCTCGGCCTGTCGGGTTCGCACGCGGCGGACGGCGTGTCGCTGGCGACGATCCTGGTATTCCCGGTGCTGTTCGCGGTCGGCATGGCGTTGATCGACACCGCCGACGGGCTGGTGATGCTGGGTGCCTATGAGTGGGCGTTCGTCCATCCGCTGCGCAAGCTCTACTACAACATGACGATCACTCTGGTCTCGGCGCTGGTCGCGCTGGTGATCGGCGGCATCCAGGCGACCGCGCTGCTCGCCGAGCGGTTCGGCTGGACGGCCGGGCCGTTCCGTTATGCGGGTGCGCTGGCCGAGCATTTCAACGTGCTGGGTTTCGCCATCGTCGGGCTGTTCGTCCTGTGCTGGGGCGCGAGCTTCCTCCTCTATCGCTGGCGCGGGTTCGCGGCGATGGAGGCGCGAATTGCCAAGCCCGGCGCGGCGGGATAAATGCCGCTGATCGGAGGGTGATAAGCCGTCCGAAGATCGCGCCGGTGCCCGCAAGGGCTTTAAACGGGAATGGGGTGCAAATCCCCGGCTGTCCCTGCAACTGTAAGCGGTGAGCGAGCGATGCTGGTGCTCCTATGAGGGCACGGCCACTGGAGTGATCCGGGAAGGCGCATCCTTTTGCTTCGACCCGCGAGCCAGGAGACCTGCCGGCGTCATGGTCGCTCTTGCCTGGACCCAGGGGGTGGTCGGGGCACGGTTCTCCGTCGGGGAGCGACGAAGCCATGCGGCCGGGGCCGCATCGGTCGCCGGTTCAGCGGGGTGGACGCATGTCGCGCGCCCGTCCGTCACCGCTCCGGCGATCGGCCCCGCGTCCGCGCTCGCTCGTCCGGCGCGTCGGAGAATTACCATGCGTGACCTTTCCAAGGTCCCCGTCACCATCGTCACCGGCTTTCTGGGCGCGGGCAAGACCACGCTTATCAGCCATCTGATCCGCCATGCGGGCGGCCGTCGCCTGGCGGTGGTGGTCAACGAATTCGGCACTTTGGGCGTCGACGGCGACATCCTTCAATCTTGCGCGATCCCCGATTGCCCGGCGGAGAATATCGTCGAGCTGGCGAACGGCTGCATCTGCTGCACCGTCGCCGACGACTTCATCCCCACGGTCGAGAAGCTGCTCGCGATGGAGCCGCGCCCCGATCACATCCTGATCGAGACCTCGGGTCTGGCGCTCCCCAAGCCGCTGCTGAAGGCCTTTGACTGGCCCGCCATCCGCTCGCGCATTACCGTCGACGGCGTGGTGGCGCTGGCCGATGCCGAGGCCGTCGCGGCGGGCCGCTTCGCCCCCGATCTCGACGCGGTCGAGGCGCAGCGCGCCGCCGACCCCAGCCTCGATCATGAAACGCCACTGTCGGAGGTGTTCGAGGACCAGCTGGCTTGCGCCGATATCGTCCTGCTGACCAAGGCGGACCTTGCCGGGCCGGAGGGTGTCGCCAAGGCGCGCGAAATCATCGCCGCCGAGGCGCCGCGCCCGCTGCCGATGGTTGAGGCGGTCGACGGCATCGTCTCCGCCGAGATCGTGCTGGGGCTGGAAGCCGCCGCCGAGGACGACATCGCGGCGCGCCCCTCTCACCATGACGGCGCGGACGATCACGAGCATGACGATTTCGACAGCATTTCGGTGATGCTGGGCGAGGTGGAGAGCCCCGAGGCGATCGCCGCGCGGATCGTGACGCTGGCCGAGCAGCAGGACATCCTGCGCGTGAAGGGCTATGCGGCGGTCGCGGGCAAGCCGATGCGGCTGCTGGTCCAGGCGGTCGGTCGCCGGGTGCGCACCAGCTATGACCGCCCCTGGGGCGCGGGCGAGCCGCGCGGCACGCAACTGGTCGTCATCGCCGAGCATGACCGCATCGACCGGCCTTCGATCGAGGCCGTGCTGAAGGGCTGAACACGTGCATCTCGTCTTTCGCGAGAGCCATGGGCTGGAGGAACAGGCCGTTCCACAGGATCTGGGGCAGCGCCCCGGTGACGTGGTCGTGCTGTCCTTCTCCGACAGCGACCTCAGCGCCTTTGCGGCGGGCTGGCGGGCGGGGGGATTTTCCTGGTCGCTGCGGCTCGCCAATCTGGCGGCCTTGGTCCATCCGCTGTCGGTCGACACCTATGTCGAGCAGACCTTGGCGCATGCGAAGGCGATCCTGATCCGGCTGATCGGCGGCGCGGCGTACTGGGAATACGGCCTGCGCGAGGTCGAGCGGCTGGCACGCGAGCGGGGTATCGCGCTGGCCGTGCTGGCAGCGGATGGGCGTGAGGACCGGCGGTTGGTGGCGGCGTCGACCGTGGGGGAGGCGGTGGTGCGGCGGTTGACCGCGCTGTGCGATGCGGGCGGGGCGGATGCGGCTGCTCTGGCTTTGCGCGAAATCGTAGCGTTGTCGCCTGCGGCCCTTACCCCTCCCCAACCCCTCCCCCTGCCGGGAGAGGGGCTTTTGCTCGGCACGACTGCCCCGAGCACGCCCCTCCCGCAGGCGGGAGGGGATGGGGGAGGGCCGTCTCCACAAGTGGCGTCGCTCGTGGCCTTGCCCCTCCCCAACCCCTCCCCCTGCCGGGATAGGGGCTTTCAACTGGCCCCCCTCGGAGGTTGGTCCCCGAACGGCCCGGCCTGCCCGGCCGCCACCCTGCTGACCACAACTCGCCCCCGCATCCTCATCACCTTCTACCGCGCCTATCTCGCCGCCGCCGACCTCGAACCCATCGCCGCCCTCCACGCAGCCCTGGCCGAACGCGGCTTCGACCCCGTCGCCCTATTCATCCCCTCGCTGAAGGCCGAGGGCGCAGGCCCCTGGGTCGCGCGCTGGGTCAAGGCTCTCACCCCCGCCGCGATCGTCAACGCCACCGCCTTCTCGGCACGCGGTGAGGACGACGCCACCCCGCTCGACGGCGCGGGCGTGCCGGTGTTCCAGGTCGCGCTCGCCACCAGCGACCGGGCGGGCTGGGAGGGTGCCGCGCGCGGCCTGTCGCCCGCCGACCTCGCCATGCATGTCGTCCTGCCCGAGATCGACGGACGCCTGTTCGCGGGCGTGGTCAGCTTCAAGCAGCCGGGAGAGCGCGACCCCGACTTCGATATCGCGCTGCGCCTCCACCGCGCCGAGCCCGAGCGCATCGCGGCGGTGGCGGACAAGGTGGCGGGCTGGGCGAGGCTGGCGACGACCCCGGCGGCGGAACGGCGGCTGGCCATCCTGCTGTCGACCTATCCGGGCAAGGACTGGCAGGCGGCGCACGCGGTCGGACTGGACGGCTTCGCCTCGACGGCGGCAATCCTCTCCGATCTGCGCGAGGCGGGTCATGATGTGGAACCGCAGCCCGATCTGCCCGCCGCGCTGCTCGGCAACCGAGTCACCTGGCCGCTCGCCGCCTATCATGAGGCGCTGGCCGCTCTGCCCGAAAGTCTGCGCACCGACCTTGCCGAAAGCTGGGGCGCGGCGGAAGAGGATCCGCTGGTCCAGGGCGACCAGTTCCAATTCCCCGCCCTCATGCTCGGCAAGGCGATCGTCGCGCTCCAGCCCGAGCGCGGGCGACGCGAGGCTCGGGCGGACGAGTATCACGACCTCTCGCGCTGCCCGCGCCATTCCTATGTCGCCTTCTATCTCTGGCTGCGTGCGCAGGGGATCGATGCGCTGGTCCATGTCGGCGCGCATGGCACGCTGGAGTGGCTGCCCGGCAAGGCGGTCGCGCTGTCCGGCGCCTGTTGGCCCGAGGCGCTGACCCGCGACTGGCCGGTCCTCTATCCCTTCATCGTCAACGATCCGGGCGAGGCGGCGCAGGCCAAGCGGCGGCTGGGCGCGGTGACGATCGGCCATGTCCCCCCGGCGCTGGTCCAGGCGGAGACCGGCGCGGGGCTGGGACGGCTGGAGGCGTTGCTCGACGAATATGCCAATGCCGATGGCCTCGACCCCGCCCGCCGCGACCGGCTGCGCGCCAGCATTGCCGAGGAGGCGGACAGCGTCGGCCTGGGCGAGGCGCTGGGGCTGGCGGGGGCGGAGGATCCGCTTGCCCGGATCGACGCATTCGTCTGCGATGTGAAGGACAGCCAGTTCGGCGAGGGGCTTCACGTCTTCGGGCGCGGTGAACAGGGCGCGGCGGAGCGGGCCGGGTTGCTCGCCGGGCTGGATGGAAAGCGCGTTCCGGCGGGGCCTTCGGGTTCGCCCTATCGCGGGCGCGCCGATGTGCTGCCCACGGGGCGCAACCTTTACGCCATCGACCCGCGCGCGGTGCCAAGCCGGGCCGCGCATCTCCAGGGCGTCAAGCTCGCCGAGGAATTGATCCGCCGCCATATGCAGGAGGAGGGCGATCACCTGCGCACCCTGATCGTCGATCTCTGGGGCTCGGCGACGATGCGCACGGCGGGCGAGGAATTCGCCATGGCGCTGCACCTGATCGGGGTCGAGCCGGTCTGGGACCATCGTTCCGAGCGGGTGACGGGGTTCGAGGTGATGCCGCTGATGCGCTTCGACCGGCCGCGTGTCGATGTGACGTTGCGCGTCTCGGGGCTGTTCCGCGACGCCTTCCCGCATCTGGTCGCGCTGTTCGGGCAGGCGGTGCGTGCGCTCGGCCAGCGGGACGAAACGGCCGAATGGAATTCGTTCGTCGGACAGGGGAGCCCGCGCGTCTACGGCCCCGCGCCGGGACGCTATGGCATCGGGCTGGACCCGAATGCGGGCTATGACGAGGCGGCACGGATCGAGGCGGGGCAGAGCTGGCTCGCCGCCTCGTCGACCGCGCTGGACGATGGCGACCGGCGCGATGCGGAGGGGATCGCGGCGCGGGTGGCGGCGGCGCAGGCGTTCGTCCATCTCCACGACCTGCCCGAAAGCGATTTGCTGCTCGCCGCCGATTATGCCGCGCATCAGGCGGGTTTCGCGGCGGCGCGCGTGGCGCTGGGGGAGGGGGCGGCGGCGCTCTATCATCTCGACACCCGCAACCCCGCCAGCCCCAAGGCGCGGACGCTGGCCGAGGAGATCGCGCGCACCGTCCATGCCCGCGCCGCCAATCCGCGCTGGGTGGCGGGGATGATGGCGCATGGTTTCCGGGGTGCGGCGGAGATCGCCGCGACGCTCGACCATCTGGGCAGCTTTGCGCATCTGGCGGAGGCCGTGCCCGCCGCGCTGATCGACCTGTATTGGGATGCGACCTTGGCGCAGGACGCGGTGCGCGACTTCATGGCGCAGGCGAACCCGGCGGCGTTGAAGGCGATGGAGGCGCGCTTTGCGGCACTTCATGCCGCGGGGTTGTGGCGGACGCGGCGCAATTCGGTGCTCGCGATGCTGGACGGCGCGGCATGAGCGGTTTCGTGGTCAAGGGCTGGTGCCCCGACGCGTTCCGGCCGATGATGGCGGGCGACGGGCTGCTCGTTCGCGTTCGTCCGCCGCTGGGACGGTTGACGGCGGAACAAGCCGAAGGGTTGTGCGCGGGCGCGATCCGCCACGGCAATGGCCAGATCGACCTGACGGTGCGTGCGAACCTGCAAATCCGGGGTGTGGCCGAGGCGAACTGGTCCACGCTGCTGGCGGAGTTGCAGGCGTTGGGGCTGGTCGATGCCGATCCGGTGTCGGAGGGGCGGGGGGCGATCCTTATCAACCCTGATTGGCGTGAGGGTGACGATACCCATGCCATCGCCAGCGAGTTGCGGGCGCGCCTGGCCGAACTGCCCGAACTGCCGGGCAAGGTGGGCTTTATCATCGATGCGGGGCCGTCGCCGATAGTAACGGACGCGCCCGGGGATTTCCGTATCGAGAGAACCGCCACTGGCACCCTGGCGCTGCGCGGGGATGGGCGGTCGACCGGTGTCGCCGTGACGCGGTCCAACGCGGTCGACGCCCTGATTCGGCTGGCGCATTGGTTCAGCGAAAGCGGCGGACACGCGGCCGGGCGAATGGCGCGTCACAAGGTGGCCCTGCCCGACTGGGCCGAAGGCGACGCCGTACCCGCACCCGGCAAAGCGATGCAGCCAGGCGCGCATCCGATCGGTGCGGTCTATGGGCTGCCCTTCGGCCGGATCGACGCCGCCTCGCTGGCGGCGTTTGTTCGTTCGCATGGTTGCGTCCTTCGCCTCACCCCTTGGCGGTTGCTGATCGCGGAAGGCATCGCACCGACCCCCGCCGCCGGAATGCTGCTGGCCGACAGTCCCATTCTGCGCGTCGATGCCTGTGTCGGCGCGCCCGCCTGTCCGCAGGCGAGTGTCGAAACGCGTGGGTTGGCCGTCCGGCTAGCACCGCTGATCGACGGCCGCCTGCACGTCTCGGGTTGCGCGAAGGGCTGCGCGCGGGCACGGACAGCGGACTGGGTGCTGACCGGGCGGGAGGGGGCTTTCGATCTGGCCAGACACGCCCGCGCCGGGGCCGCGCCCCTTCACACCGGATTGACGCCCGAGCGGGCGGTCGCGCTTCTCGGAGCCTGTTGATGCCGTACACTTACGAAACCGATGGCGCGGCGATCTATCGCCAGTCCTTCGCCATCATCCGCGCCGAGGCGGAGCTGGCGCGCTTCGATGCGGAGGAAGAGCCGGTCGCGGTGCGCATGATCCATGCCGCCGGGCTGGTCGAACTGGCGCCGTCGATCCATTTCTCGGCCGGTTTCGCGGTGGCGGGGCGGCAGGCGCTGGCGAACGGCGCGTCGATCCTGTGCGACGCGCATATGGTCAGCGAGGGGGTCACGCGCGCCCGGCTGCCTGCCGACAATCCGGTGATCTGTACGCTGCGCGACCCTGCCGTGCCCGCGCTGGCCACGGAAATGGGCACGACCCGTTCCGCCGCTGCGCTAGAGCTGTGGCGGCCGCATCTGGCGGGTGCGCTGGTGGCGATCGGCAATGCGCCGACCGCGCTCTTCCATCTGCTGACCATGCTGGAAGACCCCGGCTGCCCGCGCCCGGCGGCGATCATCGGCTGTCCGGTCGGTTTCGTCGGCGCGATGGAGTCGAAGGACGCGCTCTGGGAAGCGCAGCCCGTGCCGTGCGCCATCGTGAAGGGCCGCCCCGGCGGCAGCGCGATCACGGTGGCGGCGATCAACGCGCTGGCGAGCCGCGCCGAATGACGGGGACCGTTCACGGCGTGGGCTTGGGGCCGGGCGCGGCGGATCTGATGAGCGTGCGCGCCGATCGCCTCGTGCGCGGGGCGCGGCATGTCGCCTATTTCCGCAAGGCCGGACGGCGCGGTCATGCACGCACCATCGTCGAGGGCATGCTCCGCGACGATGTGGTCGAATATCCAATGGACTATCCGGTCACGACCGAGATCCTGTTCACCGACCCGCGCTATAATGAGTGCCTGTCGGCCTTCTACGCGCAGTGCACCGCACATATCCTGTCGCTGGTTCAGGGCGGCGAGGATGTGGTGGTGCTGTGCGAGGGCGATCCGTTCTTCTACGGATCGTTCATGCACTTGCACAGCCGGTTGAAGGATCATGTGCCCGTCGCGGTGGTGCCCGGCATCACCGGTATGTCGGGCGCCTGGACCGCCAGCGGCGCGCCGATCACCTGGGGCGACGATGTGCTGACCGTCGCGATGGCGACCCTGCCGGAGCCGGAACTGACCCGCCGCATCGCCGAGACCGACGCGCTGGTCGTCATGAAGATCGGCCGCCACTTGCCCAAACTGCGCCGCGCGATCGCGGCGGCGGGGCGGTCGGATCAGGCTTGGCTGGTCGAACATGCCGCCCAGGCCGGGGAGCGGGTCCGCCGACTGGCGGACGTGGAGGACGCGCCTGTTCCCTATTTCTCGATCGCGCTGATCCACGGACAGGGGCGGCGGCCATGAGCGGCTGGCTGATCGTTGTCGGGCTCGGGCCGGGCGCGGAGGCGATGGTCACGCCAGAGGTATCGGCGGCGCTCGCCGAGGCGACCGATGTCGTCGGCTATATCCCCTATGTCGCGCGCGTCCCCGAGCGGCCCGGCCTGACCCGCCATGCCAGCGACAACCGGGTCGAGCGCGACCGCGCGCTCCACGCGCTGGAGATGGCGGAGGCGGGCCGCCGCGTCGTCGTCGTATCCTCGGGCGATCCGGGGGTGTTCGCGATGGCGGCGGCGATCTTCGAGCGGGTCGAGGAAGATCCTGCGCGCTGGCACGATCTCGACATCCGCGTGCTGCCCGGCATCACCGCGATGCTGGCGGCGAGCGCGCGGGTGGGCGCGCCGCTGGGCCATGATTTCTGCGCGATCAACCTCTCCGACAATCTCAAGCCGCAGGCACTGATCGAGCGGCGGCTGGCGCTGGCGGCGGAGGCGGATTTCGCCATCGCGCTCTACAATCCCCGGTCCAAAGCGCGGCCCGACGCGCTGGATGCGGCCTTTGCGCTGCTGCGTGAGACATGCGGGGACGACCGCCCGGTGCTGTTCGCCCGCGCCGTCTCGACGTCCGAGGAAGTCTTGCGCATCGTACCCCTGCCGGAAGCGCGCGGCGAGATGGCCGATATGCGCACCATCGTCATCATCGGCTCCAGCCGCACGCGGATGATCCCGCACGCGGGGCGCCCGATCCTCTACACCCCCCGGACGACGCCGTGATCCAGCCAGTCCAGCACGGCCGCGACGCTGCCGACCTGCGGGCGGGGCGGAATGAAGGGCCGGTCGATCATGACGACCGGCAACCCGAGTTCTCGTGCCGCATCGAGCTTCGCCCGCGCACCGGAGCCGCCAGCATTCTTGGCGACGACTACCTGAATCCGATGTTCACGCAGCAGAGCCAGTTCGCCCGCCAGCGTGAAGGGACCGCGATCCACGACCAGATGGTGGCGGGGCAGCGCTGGCGGTGCGGCGGCATCGACGAAGCGCAGCAGGTAGAAATGCTGCGCCGCGCTGGCGAAGTCGCCGATGGTTTGGCGTCCGAGCGCCAGGAAGACGCGCGCGGGATCGGAGCCGAGCGCGCCTACCGCCTGTTCGGTATCCGCCACGTGGGTCCAGCGGTCGCCGGGCGTCTCCACCCATTCGGACCGGGTCAGCGCGAGAAGGGGCACGCCCGCCAACTCCGCCGCCGCAATCGCATTGGCACTGATCCGCGCGGCAAAGGGATGGGTGGCGTCTACCAGATGGGTCACGCCTCCGCGGCGCATATGGTCGGCCAGCCCCTCGATACCGCCGAACCCGCCGACCCGCGTCGGGATTGCCTGGGCGCGCGGAGCCTCGGTTCGACCCGCATAGCTCAGCACCGCGCGCTCGCCGCGCGTCGCCAACGCAGTGGCCAGGGCGCTCGCCTCGGTCGTGCCGCCGAGCAGAAGGATGTGGCGCATGGCTGACTCCCAGGCGTGGCTGACGATCGTCGGGATCGGCGAGGATGGCTGGAACGGCCTGACCGCCCCCGCGCGCGCCGCGATCCTGGCGGCCGATAGCGTGATGGGCGCGCCCCGTCACCTGTCGCTGCTGGCCGAGCAGGGCCGGGCCGAGCGGATCGTCTGGCCCGTCCCCTTTGCCGATGGCGTTCCCATGCTGCTCGAACGCCGGGGCGAGCGGGTGGTGATGCTCGCCTCGGGCGATCCCTTCTGGTTCGGGGCGGGATCGGTCGTGACCCGCCATCTGGAGCCCGGCGAGTGGGTCGCCTATCCGGCCCCGTCCACCCTGTCGCTGGCGGCGGCGCGGCTGGGCTGGCCGGTCGAGACGATCCACAGCGTCGGCCTTCACGCGCGGCCCGTCGAGACGCTGCGTCCGCTTCTGACGCCAGGGCAGCGTATCCTGGCGCTGATGCGCGACGGCGCTTCGGTGACGGGGCTGGCCGCCTGGCTGGCCGAGCAGGGCTTCGGCGACAGCGCACTGACCGTGCTGGAGGCGCTGGGCGGTCCGCGCGAGCGGGTGCGGGCCTGCACGGCGGACGCGCTCGACTGGACCGAGATCGCCCACCCGGTCGCGGTGGCGATTGAGCCTGCCGGGTCGGGCCGTGTCCTGCCGCGTGCGAGTGGCCTGGACGATGACTGGTTCGCGCATGACGGACAGATCACCAAGCGCCCCGTCCGCGCGCTGGCGCTCTCGGCGCTCGCCCCGCGATCGGGCGAGTTGCTGTGGGACATCGGCACCGGATCGGGATCGGTGGCGATCGAATGGCTGCTGAGCGACCCGACCACCCGCGCCATCGGTTTCGAGCGGGATCCCGCACGCCTCGCCCGCGCCGCCGACAATGCCGCGCGGCTGGGTCTGACCCGGCTGGACCTGATCGAAGGCGATGCGGTTTCGGAGCTGGCCGAGCGTCCGCACCCCGATGCGGTGTTCGTCGGCGGCGGTTTGTCGCGACCGTTGGTCGAGGCGCTGCGGGCACTGCCGCGCTGTCGCCTGGTCGCGCACGCCGTCACGCTGGAGACCGAGGCGCTGCTGGCCGAATGCCATGCCCGTTATGGCGGGGAGCTGCTGCGCATCGAACTGGCGCGCGCACGACCGCTCGGCACCAAGCGGGGGTGGAAGGCGAGCTATCCCATCGTGCAGTGGCGGGTCGCATGGTGATCGCCGGGTTCGGATGCCGGGCGGAGGCGACCTCCGAGTCCTTCCGCAGCGCGCTGGCCGCCACCGGCATGCGCCCCGATGCGCTGGCCGTGCCCGCTGACCGGGCCGGGGTGATCGCGCCCTTTGCCGAGGCGGAGGGGCTGGCCGTCCACCCCGTCGCCGCCGATCTGCTGTCAGGCATCGACACCCCGACCCGCTCGACCGTCAGTTTGGCCGCGCGCGGGGTCGGCAGCGTCGCCGAAGCCGTCGCGCTGGCCGCCGCCGGGCCGGGCGCGCGGATCGTCGGCCTGCGTGTAATTTCCTCCGACCGCATGGCGACCTGCGCCATCGCCCAGGGACATTGAGATGACCGTTCACTTCATCGGCGCCGGACCCGGCGCTCCCGATCTGCTGACCCTGCGGGGCCGCGATCTGATCGCCGCCTGCCCGGTCTGCCTTTATGCCGGATCGCTGGTGCCGGAGGCGGTACTGGCGCATTGCCCGCCGGATGCGAAAATCGTGAACACCGCGCCGATGACGCTCGATGAGATCATGGCCGAGATTGCGGACGCCCATGCCAAGGGCCAGGACGTGGCCCGGCTCCATTCCGGCGACCTGTCGGTCTGGTCGGCGATGGGTGAGCAGGTGCGGCGTTTGCGCGAACTGGGCATCCCCGTCTCGGTGACGCCGGGCGTGCCGTCCTTCGCAGCGGCGGCTGCGGTGCTGGAGAGCGAACTGACCCTGCCCGGCATCGCGCAATCGGTGATCCTGACCCGCACCCCCGGCCGCGCCAGCGCCATGCCGGAGGGCGAGTCGCTGACCGCCTTCGCCGCGACCGGCGCGACGCTGGCCATCCATTTGTCGATCCACAATCTGGACAAGGTCGTCGCCGACCTGACCCCGCATTATGGTGCCGACTGCCCGGTCGCGATCGTCTGGCGCGCCAGCTGGCCCGAGCAGCGTATCGTCCGCGCGACGCTATCGACCATCGCGGAGGCCGCCGCCGATGGGCCGGAGCGGACCGCGCTGATCCTGGTCGGCCGGGTGCTCGATCAGAGCGATTTTGCCGAGAGCCGCTTATATGCGGAGGGCTATGACCGCCGCTATCGTCCTGGGAACAGCGTAGAATGACGCCGGGTCTGATGATCGCCGCGCCCGCCTCGGGCACCGGCAAGACGACGGTGATGCTGGGCCTGCTCCGCGCGTTTCGTGACGCGGGGCTGGCCGTGCAGCCATTCAAGAGCGGCCCCGACTATATCGACCCCGCCTTCCACCGTGCGGCCTGCGGGCGGGCATCGTTCAACCTCGACGGCTGGGCGATGCCGGCGACGCTGCTCGATACGTTGGGACAGCGCGGGGCGGATGCCGAGCTGGTGCTGGCGGAAGGTTCGATGGGCCTGTTCGACGGCGTCGCCAGACCCGGTGCGACCGGCATGGGCAGCAGTGCCGAGACGGCCAGGCGCATGGGCTGGCCGGTGATCCTGGTCATCGACGTATCCGGACAGGCGCAATCGGCGGCGGCGACCGCGCTGGGCTTCGCGCGCTACGATCCCGAATTGCGGGTGGCGGGCGTCATCCTCAACCGGGTGGCGAGCCCGCGTCACGAGCGGCTGGCCAAGCTGGGTTTCGAGGAAATCGGCCTGCCGGTCTTCGGCGCGCTGCCCCGGCGCGGCGATCTGGTCCTGCCCGAGCGGCATCTGGGGCTGGTGCAGGCGGTCGAACATCCCGAACTCGACCGGCTGATCGGCGACTATGCGGCGTTTCTGGCAGCGCATGTCGATCTGGAGGCGGTCCGCGCGGCGGCCTATGCCAAGCCCGTCACGCCCGCGTCCGGCACCCTGCCGCCACCGCCCGCGCAGCGGATCGCACTGGCGCAGGATGCGGCCTTTTCCTTTGTCTATCCGCATATGCTGGAGGGCTGGCGCGCGGGCGGGGCGGAGATATTGCCCTTCTCGCCGCTCGCCGATGAGGCCCCCGATGCCGCGGCCGATCTGGTCTGGCTGCCCGGCGGCTATCCCGAGCTTCATGCCGGACGGCTGGCGGCGGCGGAGACGTTTCGCGCCGGTCTCGCCGCCCATGCCGCGAGCAAGCCGATCCATGGCGAGTGCGGTGGCTATATGGCGCTGGGCGAGGCGCTGATCGATGCGGAGGGTGTCAGCCACCGCATGGCCGGTCTGCTGGGCCTCGTGACCAGCTATGCCAAGCGCAAGATGCATCTCGGCTATCGCCGCGCGACCCTGCTGGGTGAGGTGGCCGGGATGCCCGAGGGGGCGGTGCTGGGCGGGCATGAATTTCATTACTCAACCGTGCTCGAACAGCCCGATGCAGCCCTTGCCCATGTCGTGGACGCGCAAGGCGAGGCGGTGCCCGAAACCGGATCGCGGCGGGGGGGCGTGACCGGCACTTTCTTCCATCTGGTGGCGCGTTGGTGGTGATTGGGGTGGTGAGTGGGGTGGTGAGCGGGTTCGTCTCCCTTGTCGGCGCAGGGCCGGGCGATCCGGAACTGCTGACGCTGAAGGCGGTGCGCTGTCTGGGCGCGGCCGATGTCGTGTTGTTCGACGATCTCGCCGCCGGGCCGATGCTGAGCCATTGCCGCGCCGACGCCGAACTGATCGCGGTCGGCAAGCGTGCGGGCCGTGCCTCGCCCAAGCAGGGCGAGATCGACCGGCTGCTGGTCGATCATGCGCTGAGCGGCAAGCGCGTCGTCCGGCTGAAGTCCGGCGATCCGGGTATCTTCGGGCGGCTGGAGGAAGAGATCATCGCCTTAAAGGCCGCCGCCATTCCCTTCGAGATCGTCCCCGGCGTCAGCACGGCGAGCGCGGCGGCGGCGGCGGCGGGCCTGCCGCTGACCCGGCGGTCCGAGGCGCGGCGGGTGCAGTTCGTGACCGGCCATGACGTCACCGGCGCGCTGCCCGCCGACCGCAACATGGCGGCGCTGGCGGATGCGGGCGCGACGACCGTGGTGTTCATGCCGAAGCGGACATTCCCTGCGCTGGTCGAGGCGCTGGTCGCGCATGGCCTGTCGCCGGAAACCCCCGCGCTGATGGCCGAGCATGTCGGCTGCCCCGACCAGCGGCTGACCCGCGCGACGATCGGTGCGCTGGCCGCGCAGTTGGCGCAAGGGGTGTCGGACAAGGCCGCGCTGATCCTCTACGGCCCGCTGATGGAGGATCTGTGATCCATCTCGACCTGATCGGCATCGGCACGGGTAATCCCGATCACCTGATCCGCGCGGCGGAGACGGCGATGCGGAACGCCGACCTGATCCTGCTGCCGCGCAAGGAAGACAAGGCCGAGCTGATCGACCTGCGCCGCGACATCTGTGCGCAGGTGCTGGCGGGTACAAGCGTGCAGGTGGTCGAGTTCGACCTGCCGGTACGCGCCGCCGAGGGCGCTTATCTCGATACGGTCGAGCTTTGGCATGATGCGATCGCCGAACGCTGGGCGGCGGAGATCGCGGCGCATCTGCCGCGCGGCGGGCGGGTGGCGCTGCTCGTCTGGGGCGATCCGTCGCTTTACGACAGCACGATCCGCATCGCGCGGCGACTGGTCGCGGTGGAGCGGGTCACGGTGGTGCCGGGGATCACCAGCCTGCAACTGCTCTGCGCCGCGCACGCCATTCCGTTCAACGCGGTCGGCGCGCCGGTGATGGTGACGACCGGGCGGCGCCTGCGCGAGGGCGGCTGGCCCGAGGGGGCGGACAGCGTGGCGGTGATGCTCGACGGGGGCTGTGCGTTCACCACGCTGGACCAGCCGGATGCGGTGATCTGGTGGGGGGCGTATCTGGGCATGGCGCAGGAGGCGGTCGAGGCCGGGCTGCTGGCGGATGTGGCGGATCGGATCGTGGCGCGCCGGGCGGAACTGCGGCGGGTCCATGGGTGGATCATGGATGTGTATCTGCTGCGGCGGAGTGGGGATTTGGTGGGGGAGGAGGCGTGATAGAGCCCGTCCTTCTGCCACGCACCGCTCCCCTCCCGCAGGCGAGTTGCGGGTCGGCCATGCCCCCGGCATGGCCTGAACGATGCGGGGCATCGTTCACCCGCAACTGGGCTGGGGGAGGGCCTCGCCCCAAGCCGTGTCGCCCGTGGCTGAGCCCCCACCCCAAACCCCTCCCCCCTGCCGGGAGGAGGGGCTTAGAACTCGATCCCTTTCTGTGCCTTCACGCCCTGTTCGCGGAAGGGATGCTTCACCTGCGTCATGTCCGTCACCAGATCCGCCGCCTCGATCAGCGCGTCCGGCGCATTCCGCCCGGTAATGACGACATGCGTCATCGCGCCCTTGGTGCTCAGCACCTCCAGCACCTCGTCCACCGGCAGATAGTCGTAGCGAAGTACGATGTTCAGCTCGTCCGCGACGATCAGGTCGTAGGACGGGTCGGCGATCATGCGCTTGACCTCTTCCCACGCGGTGCGCGCGGTGGCGATGTCGCGACTGCGGTCCTGGGTGTTCCAGGTGAAGCCTTCGCCCATCGCGTGGAAATCCACCTCGGGAAAGCGCGCCAGCACCGCCGCCTCGCCGGTGGTCATCGCGCCCTTCACGAACTGGACCATGCCGACGCGCATGCCGTGGCCGACCGCGCGCATCACCATGCCGAGCGCGGCGGTCGTCTTGCCCTTGCCCTTGCCGGTATGGACGATGATCAGGCCCTTTTCGGCGTCGCGGGCGGCGACCTTGCTGTCCTGCGCGGCCTTTTTCTTGGCCATGCGCTCGGCATGTTCGGCGTCGGTTCGCATCATTTCTCTCCTGAAAGCCGCAAGGGAAGCCCCGCCACCACCAGATCGGTCGCATCGCACACCCGCGCCAGCCGCTGGTTGAGCGTGCCTTGCGCATCGCGGAAGCGACGGGCGAGCGCATTGTCGGGGACGATGCCGAAGCCGACCTCGTTGCTGACCAGCACCACCGGGCCGGGTGCGTTTGCCAGCGCCGCGACCAGCGCGTCGCCCGCCGCCGCCAGGTCTTCTTCGCCGTGCAGCAGGTTGGTCAGCCAGAGCGTCAGGCAGTCGACCAGCAGCACCCGGTCGGCCCGGCTATGCTGGGCGACCGCTTCCGGCAGGGCCATGGGCGCTTCGACGGTCGTCCAGCGTTCGTCGCGATCGGCCTGGTGCCGGGCGATCCGGTCGCGCATCTCGTCGTCCCAGGCCTGCGCGGTCGCGATGAAGCAGCCGGTGGGCGTCATCGCTTCGGCCAGTGCCTGCGCATGGCGGCTCTTGCCCGACCGGGCGCCGCCGAGGACCAACAGGGTGCGGGGCTTCGTCATGCCGGTCCGCATCGCGGGAGCGGGCCGATGACGCAAGCCCAAATGGCGGCGCTGACCCATCATGGCGGCCGGATCGATGCGGCCAGAGCGCTGTTCCCGAACGCGCCCGGCCCGTGGCTGGATCTGTCGACAGGGATCAACCCGGTGCCCTGGACCCCGCCCGAGGGGCTGGAGGTCGATCCCGCCCCCTTGCCGGATCGCAGCGCGTTGGCCCGTCTGGAAGCACAGGCGGCGGCGCATTTTGGTATCGCGGCGGAGCGGGTGGCGGCGGTGCCGGGCAGCGAGATGGCGCTTCGCCTGTTGCCGCTGCTGGGCGTGCCGCAGCCGATCGTCGGGGTTCGCCCGAGCTATGGCACCCACGGCGCGGTGGCTTTCGCGCGGGTCGATCAGTCCGCGCTGGACGATTGGGCGGGGCAGGCGGGCAGCCTGCTGATCGCCAATCCCAACAATCCCGATGGCGTCTATCGCTCGCCCGAGCGACTGGCCCGGCTGGCGGCGGCGCAAGCGCGGGCGGGGGGCTGGCTGATCCTGGACGAGGCCTTTGCCGATGCGATGCCGGGAAGCGGCTTCGACGGCGGCGACCAGGTCGTGGTGCTGCGGTCGTTCGGCAAGTTCTTCGGGCTGGCCGGGGTGCGGCTGGGCTTCGTCATGGCCGCGCCGCAGATATTGGCGCGGCTGCGCGACCTGCTGGGGGACTGGCCGGTATCGGCCCATGCGATCAGCTGGGGCAGCGCGGCCTATGCCGATCGCGCATGGATCGCGGCGACCCGGATCGCTTTGGTCGAACGGGCGGCGGCGTTGGATGCGGTGCTGGCGCGTCATGGCCTGATCGCGCGCGGAGCCTGTCCGCTGTTCCGCATGGTCGAGACACCGGAGGCGGCCGTCATCTTCCAGCGATTGGCAGCGGCGGGCATATTGATCCGGCCCTTTGCCGATGCGCCGGAACGACTGCGCTTCGGCGTGCCCGCTGTGGCCGTGGATCTCGAACGATTGGATGAGGCGTTGCGGCATGGCTGATCCGGTGGCGCTGGTGGCGCTGGCGCTCGACGCAACGATCGGCTGGCCGGACCGGCTTTACGCACGTGTCGGCCATCCGGTGGGGGCGTTTGCACGGTTCCTGAATCTGGCCGAGCGCCTGGGCAATTCGCCCAGGCGGTCCGAGGGCGTTCGGCGGGGCCTGGGTGTCGTGACCATGATCCTCCTGATCGCTCTGACCGGTGGAATAGCATGGGGGATCGACCGGGAATCGCATCTTCTGCTCGGCCGCTGGGGCTGGATCGCCAGCGCCGTGCTAGCCTGGCCCGCCCTCGCGCAGCGTAGCCTGTACGTGCATGTCCGGCCCGTGGCCGACGCGTTGCTGCGCGGTGACCTGCTGGCCGCCCGAGCACTGGTCGCGCGGGTGGTAGGACGCGATACCGGGCGGCTGGACCAGGCGGGCGTGTCGCGCGCCGCGATCGAGACGCTGGCCGAGAGCTTTTGCGACGGCATCGTCGCGCCGCTCTTCTGGCTGCTGCTGCTCGGGCTGCCGGGGGTGTGGATGTACAAGGCGATCAACACCGCCGACAGCATCATCGGGCACAAGGAACCGCGCTGGCGGGCGTTCGGCTGGGCGGCGGCGCGGATCGACGACGGGGCGAACTGGGTGCCTGCGCGGATCGCCGGGTTGCTGGTCTGCCTGGCGGGCGCGGGCGGCTGGGCGGTGATGAAGCGCGACGCGCGCGCCCATGCCTCGCCCAATGCGGGCTGGCCCGAGGCGGGGATGGCCGGGGCGCTGGGCGTCGCGCTGGCCGGGCCCGTCGCCTATGACGGCGTGACCCAGATCAAGCCGTGGATCGGACGCGAAGGGCGGGCCGCTTCGCCGAAGGACATCGTGACCGCCCTGCAAATCTATGCACGCGCCTGCTTGCTGCTCTGGGTGCTCGCGGGGAGTGTCGCATGGCTGGCGTGATGATCCAGGGCACCGGCTCGGACGTGGGCAAGTCGGTGCTGGTAGCGGGGCTGTGCCGCGCCTTCGCCAATCGCGGGCTGCGCGTTCGTCCCTTCAAGCCGCAGAATATGAGCAACAACGCCGCCGCCACGCCCGATGGCGGCGAGATCGGGCGGGCGCAGGCGACCCAGGCGATGGCGGCGCGGGTGCTCGCCCATGTCGACATGAACCCGGTGCTGCTGAAGCCGCAGGGCGACCGCACCTCGCAATTGATCGTGCGCGGGCAGGTGCGGGGGATGCTGCCAGCATCGAAGTGGCGCGAGGGGCGGATCGGGCTGCTTCCCGAGGTGGTCGACTGCTATCGCCGTTTGGAGGCGCAGTGCGATCTCGTGATCGTCGAGGGCGCCGGGTCGCCCGCCGAGGTCAACCTGCGCAGCGGCGACATCGCCAATATGGGCTTTGCGCGCGCGGCGAATGTGCCGGTGGTGCTGGCGGGCGATATCGATCGGGGCGGGGTGATCGCGTCCCTGGTCGGGACCAAGGCGGTGATCGCGCCTGAGGATGCCGCGATGATCCGGGGCTTTCTGGTCAACAAGTTTCGCGGCGATCCGGCGCTGTTTGCCGATGGCATGGGCGTGATCGCCGAGCATACCGGCTGGCACTCGCTGGGCTTGATCCCCTGGCTGGCGGACGCCGCGCGACTGCCCAGCGAGGATGCGGTCGTTCTGGAGCGGAGCCGTACGGGCGCCGGGGGACGGGTGGTCATCGCCTGTCCGATCACGCCGCGCATCGCCAATTTCGACGATCTCGATCCGCTGCGCCTGGAGCCGCAGGTCGATCTGGTCATGGTCCGCCCCGGCGAGCCGATCCCCGACGCCGCGATGATCGTACTGGCGGGGTCGAAGGCGACCATCGCCGACCTGGCCTTTATCCGCGAGCAGGGCTGGGACATCGACATCGCCGCGCATGTCCGGCGCGGGCGGCCGGTGCTGGGCTTGTGCGGCGGATATCAGATGCTGGGCCGCTCGGTCGCCGACCCGGACGGGATCGAAGGGCCTGCAGGACGTGTCGAAGGGCTGGGGCTGCTCGACGTGGAGACCGTGCTCACCGGCGAGAAGACCGTGCGGCGGGTCACGGGCGAGGCGCTGGGCGCGTCCTTCTCGGGTTATGAAATCCATCTCGGGCGCACCAGCGGCCCCGATACGGCGCGTCCGGTCGGCCATCTCGCCGATGGCCGCGTGGAGGGGGCGATCCGCGCCGATGGGCTGGTGGCGGGCAGCTATGTCCATGGCCTGCTTGGGCAGGCGGGGCAGCGCGCCGCGTGGCTGGCGCGGATCGGCGTGGCGGGGCAGGGGCCGGATCACCGCGCCGATGTTGATGCTGCGCTCGACACCATCGCCGCCGTGCTGGAGGCGCATGTCGATTGCGACGCGCTGCTGCGGATCGCTCAGGGCAGGACGTAAAGGACGGCGGCGAGGAGCAGCGCGGTTTCGGTCAGCTCTATCCCTGCGCCATGTACGTCGCCCGTCACCCCGCCCAGCTTGCGCCGGAACCAGAGCGACAGCGCCAGGATGACGAGCGGTGCGGTCGCCAGCGGCGGATAGAACAGGCCCAGCGCTAGGCCTGCGAGTATCCAGCCGATCATGTCGACCGGCCGCACCGCGCGGGCGACCATCGCGCCCAGCCCTCCGGGACGAAGCGGGGTCAACAGTCGCGCCCAGACCAGCGGCCCGACCCGCGCCGCCGCCGGGATCAGCGCGACCATCGGCCATGCGCCGAGCGGCAGGGCGTGGAGCAGCACCAACTTGGCGATCAACTGCATCGCCAGCGCGACTACGCCGAAGCTGCCGATATGCGGATCGGCCATTACCGCCAGCAAGCGCGAACGATCGCCATGCGCCGCGCCCAGCCCGTCGGACAGGTCGGCCAGCCCATCCAGATGCAGCGCCCCCGTCGCCCAGACCCAGGCAATCAGTGCCGCCAGCGCGCCCGTCCACGGATCGATGCGCGCGCCCAGCCAGCCTGCGCCCGCGACGATGATTCCGATGACCAGCCCCGCCACCGGGTAGAGCCGGATGGCGCGTGCGAAATCCGCTTCGTCCGCCTCGACGCGCGGCATGGGCAAGCGGGTCAGGAAGCCCAGCGCGACGATCAGTGCCTTCATGCCGTCGCCAGCCCCGTCACCTGCGCGCTGCGCGGCGTGCCGTCCCACACCTCCAGCGTGACCAGCGCGGCATAGGGCAGCGCGAACGACCATGTCGCGCGCAGGTTGAACCCGCACAGGACATGCAGCGCTGCGCGGATCGCGCCGCCATGGGTGACGACCAGGGTCGGCTCGGGGGACAGATCGGCGATGGCGCTTCGCACACGGGCGACCAGATCGGACCAACGCTCGCCACCCGGTGGCGGGGCGGCATCGGGATCGTCCCAGAAGCGGGCCAGCGCCTCCGGCTCGATGTCCCCCGCCGCCAGCCCGTCCCAGTCCCCGAAATCCAGTTCCCGCCAGCGCGGATCGATCTCGGCCGGACCGATCGCCTCGGCACAGGCGCGCGCGCGCGACAGGTCGGAGGCGATGCGGCGGGTGACGTCCAGCCCATCCGCCCGCGCGACACAGGCCGCGATGCCCCCGGCCGTGGCCGGGCTGTCGGTGCGGCCCAGCATCCGCCCCGTCAGCTCGGGCTCGCCGTGACGGAGCAGATGCAGGCGAAAGCCGGTCACGCGCCCGCGATGCCCGCCTCGGCAAAGGTCGCGATGCCGTCATGCGCCGCGATCGCGGAACGGATGACCTGCACCGCGACCGCCGCGCCACTCGCCTCGCCCAGCCGCATGCCCAGCGACAGGATCGGCTCCAGCCCCAGCCGGGCGAGCAGCAGGACATGGCCCGGCTCGGCCGAACAATGGCCCGACAGGCAATGTGCGCTGATCGCCGGATTGGCATGGGCCAGCGGCGCGACGGCGGCGGTGCCGATAAAGCCGTCGAGCACGACCGGAATCCGCTTGTGCCGCGCGGCCAGCACTGCGCCCGCCATCGCCGCGATCTCGCGCCCGCCCAGGCGGCGCAGGATTTCGAAGGCGCTGGTCAGATGTTCGCGGTGCAGTGCGAGGCCCTCGGCCACCACCGCCGCCTTGCGCTGAACGCCCTGCGCATCGACCCCCGTGCCCGGCCCGACCCACAGGGCCGGGCCGCCCCCGAAACTGGCGGCGGCGAGCGCGGCGGCGGCGGTGCTGTTGCCGATCCCCATCTCGCCCAGCACGAGAAGGTCGGCCTCGCCCACCGCCTCGGCCCCGGCGGACAGCGCGCTCAGGCACTCTTCCTTGGTCATCGCGGGAGCGGTCGTGAAGTCGGCGGTCGGTCGGTCGAGGTCGAGCGGTACCACGGCCAGTTCCAGCCCTGCCGCCGCCGCCAGCGCGTTGATCGCGGCCCCTCCGGCGGCGAAATTGGCGACCATCAGTTCCGTCACCTCGGCCGGAAAGGCGCTGACCCCGCGCGCGGTGACGCCGTGATTGCCCGCGAAGATGACCACGCGGCCGCGCTCGATCCGGGGCCGCTCGACGCCCTGCCATCCGGCGAGGAAGATCGCGATGTCCTCCAGGCGGCCCAGCGAACCCGGCGGCTTGGTCAACTGGCCCTGTCTCGCGCTTGCGGCGGCGCGGGCCTGGTCGTCGGGCCGGGGCAGGGTGGCGAGTGCCGTCTCGAACGCGGCGATGTCGGGGAAAGCGGTCATTCGACGACATATCCTTCGGGGGGCGTGCGGGTGAGGAAATGGCCTTTCACCCCTTGCGGCCATTGCTTGTAGGGCACCTGTCCCCAGTCGCTGTCGGCATAGGCGCGGGCATAGTCCAATATGGCGCGCGCGGCGTCGTCATCGGGGGTGAACTTGCCCATGACGTATCCGACCTTGCCGGGGCAGCGCAGATGGACGGTGCAGAAGGACTGGCAGGCGAAGAGACAGGGCATCTCCTCGACCGCGACCTCGGCATAAGCAGGGTCGGACGCCTGCACCCGGCGCAACGCCTCGACCAGCAGCGCGCCGCCGCGCTGGCCCTGGTCGTTTTCGCGCGCCTCGTCGGACAGGCGGCAGGTGTTGCAGGCGACCACGGCGGGGCCGTTCGCGGCGGGCTTCAGCATGAAAAGGGCTCGTACATCGGGCAAGTCTCCAAAGGCGCTGTCGCCGCGCGAGGGGAAAGCCCCGTTCCGTCCGGTACACCCTGACCAGCCGAAGGACGACCACGACGGGCAGGTCTCCTGGCTCGCGGGTCGGGGCCGGTCCGCCGCCTTCTCGGGGATTAGCCCAATGGCGTCGTGGCGGGCGGCTCGCCGCTTACAGTTGCAGGGGCAGCCGGGGTGTCGCACCCCATTCCCTTTTCATCCTCTTTCGAGGAACCTGTCGCGAGGGCGGCGATAGGCGGGCAGGGGCCGGGTGGCAAGCGTCGTGCCCTCGTCCGTCGGCGTCGCGGTGACTATATGGGTGGAACCCCTGACCCCATCGGTGAGTCCCTGTCGCATGACCCAGAACGCCACCACCCGCACCGAAACCGATTCGATCGGCCCCATCGAAGTTCCCGCCAGCGCCTATTGGGGCGCGCAGACCGAGCGCAGCCTGGAGAATTTTCCCTTCGGCGCGCGCGAGCAGATGCCGATCGGTATCGTCCATGCCCTCGCCATCGTGAAGAAGGCGGCGGCGCGGATCAATCGCGCCCATGGCCTGGCGGCGGACAAGGCCGATGCGATCGAGGCGGCGGCGCAGGAGGTGATCGACGGGCGCCATGACGAGCAGTTCCCGCTCGTCATCTGGCAGACCGGCTCCGGCACCCAGTCCAACATGAACGCAAACGAGGTGATTGCGGGCCGCGCCAACGAGATGCTGACGGCCAAGCGCGGCGGCAAGTCGCCGGTCCACCCCAATGACGATGTGAATCGCGGCCAGTCGTCCAACGACACTTTTCCGACCGCACTCCACGTCGCCGCCGCGATTGCCGTGACGAGGCAGCTTTTTCCCGCCCTCGACCGGCTCCATGCGGCGCTGGAGGCCAAGGCGAAGGAATGGGATTCGATCGTCAAGATCGGCCGCACCCATTTGCAGGACGCGACCCCGCTGACCCTGGGCCAGGAATTTTCGGGCTATGTGCAGCAACTCGCCAATGCCCGCGACCGGATCGAGGGGACGCTCCACCGCAACATCCTGCCGCTCGCGCAGGGAGGGACGGCGGTCGGCACCGGGCTGAACGCGCCGAACGGCTTTGCCGAGGCGATCGCAGCGGAGATCGCCGAGGTGACCGGTCTCGACTTCGTGACCGCGCCCAACAAGTTCGAGGCGCTGGCCAGCAATGACGGGCTGGTCGACCTGCATGGGACGCTGAATGTCCTGGCCGTGGCGCTGACCAAGATCGCCAACGACATCCGTTTGCTAGGCTCCGGCCCGCGCTCGGGGCTGGGCGAGCTGGAACTGCCCGCCAACGAGCCGGGCAGCTCGATCATGCCGGGCAAGGTCAATCCGACCCAGTGCGAGATGCTGACCATGGTCGCCGCGCAGGTGATCGGCAACAATGCCGCCGTCACGGTCGGCGGGCTTCAGGGGCATCTGGAGCTGAACGTCTTCAAGCCGCTGATCGGGGCGAACGTGCTGCGCTCGATCCACTTGCTGTCGGTCGGGATGGAGAGTTTCGCCGAGCGGACGGTCGAGGGGATGACGGTCAATCGCGACCGGATCACCGAGTTGCTCGACCGTTCGCTGATGCTGGTGACGGCGCTGGCGCCCGAGATCGGTTACGACAATGCCGCCAAGATCGCCAAGCACGCGCATCAGAAGGGGCAGACGCTGAAGGAGGCCGGGCTGGAACTGGGGCTGGTCGACGAGGCGACCTTCGATCGGGTTGTGCGGCCGGAGTTGATGCTGGGGCGGTGAGGGATTCCCTTGGGCTTCGACTTCGCTCAGCCTGAACGGCGGTTGGGACGGGATATAAACATCCGTTCAGCCTGAGCGAAGTCGAAGGCCACGCCCCAGCGCCTACCCCCGATCCCACCCTTTGGCCGGATAGGCAGGCAAGGCGATCCGATACCGGATCGCCGCTCCGCGCAGCACGAACCCCGCCAGCGCCGCGATCGGCCCGGCGCCCGGCACTCCCAATTGCATCAGGATCACATAGCTGGTCGAGGACAGCGCCGCCGCCGTCACGTACAGCTCCGGCCGCATCAGGATCGACGGTTCGCCCGCGATCACGTCGCGGATGATGCCGCCGACACAGGCCGACACCACGCCCAGCATCGCCGCCGGGATGGGGGTGATACCATAGCCGCTCGCCTTGGCCGCGCCGTACACGGCATAGGCCGCCAGCCCCACCGCGTCGAACCAGTCGAGCGCGCTGCCCCGCCACCAGCGCGCAGGTGTCGCCCAGACCGCGACCGCCGCGATCAGGCAGACGAGCGGCACGCGGGCGTCGTGCACCCAGAAGACCGGCGCATCGATCAGCAGGTCGCGCAGCGTCCCCCCGCCGACCCCGGTGATCAGCGCAAAGAAGACCAGCGTGACCATCGTCTGGCGGTGCTTGGCCGCGACCAGCGCGCCCGACACGGCGAACACGGCCAGCCCCGCCAGGTCGAGCCAGGGCATCACGGCGGGCAGCATGGCGGTGGGTTGAGGCAGCATCGCGGGCGACCCTAGAGCGGCCCTTCGCGGGGGGAAAGGGCGGCGCGAGGATGAACGTGACGTTATCTCCCGTTCATGCAACGGACGGTAGAAGTGGGACGTTACGGCGTCAGATCAATTTGAAAGGAAATTTGTGATGCGGAAATTGATGCTTGCCCTGGGTTGCACCGCGATGGTCGTCCCCACGCTGGTCCTGCCGGTGACCGCCGCCGACGCGCAGCGCCGCTACAAGTATCGCGAATGGCGCGATGACCGTGGCCGCGTCCGCTGCCGCAAGCCGGACGGCACGACGGGTCTGGTCGTCGGTGGCGTCGCGGGTGCGCTGCTGGGCCGCACGATCGATACGCGCGGCGACCGCACGCTGGGTACGCTGGGCGGTGCCGCCGTCGGCGCGCTCGCCGGTCGCGAGATCGAGCGCGGCACGAGCAACCGCCGCTGCCGCTGAACCGGCTTTCCCCCTGGCGGGAAAACAGGGGGCGTCACCTTCGGGTGGCGCCCTTTTTTGTTTGAAAAATCAAACAGATGATTCTGTCTCGATAGTGAACGCCAAGTAGTTTTCGGTTCACGCAACAAGCGGGATAAGTGCGGGTTCTTCCTCCCATCATCAACGGGAGTTCGAGTATGCGTATTGCTCTGTTGACGGCGACGATAGCCGCCACCGCCTTTTCCGCCATCCCTGCCGAGGCGCAGCGGAACGGCTGGGAAGCCCGTCAGGAATATCGCGAAGACGTGCGCGATGCCCGCCGCGACTATAATCGCGATGTCCGCCGCGCCGATTCGCCGCGCGACGTCCGCGAAGCGCGCCGTGAATATCGCGAGGATATCCGCGATGCCCGCAAGGATTACCGCCGCGACATGCGCAACGTCCGCTGGCGCAACTACGACTATAACCGCTTCGAGCCGGGCCAGCGCGGTTACTATCCCGAACGCTATTATCGCGACGGCCGCTATTACCAGCCGCGCGCGCTCGGCCGCAACGACCGCATCTATCGCGGCATGAACGGTCGCTATTACTGCCGCCGCAATGACGGCACGACCGGTCTGGTCATCGGTGGCCTGGCGGGTGGCGCGCTGGGCAATGTGATCGCGGGCGGCGGTTCGCGCCTGCTGGGCACGGTGATCGGGGCTGGCGGCGGCGCACTACTCGGCCAGCAGATCGACCGCGGCCAGGTTCGCTGCCGCTAACCGGCGGACGGCGTAAAGGACGGCCCGGCGGGGAGACCTGCCGGGCCGTTCGTCGTTCAGATGAAGCCGCCGCCCAGCATCAGGCGAAGACCGAAGATCAGGATGAGGATCAGGTTCAGATTGCGCCCCGTATTGCGCGACGACAGCGCCCCCAGGGCCGCGCCGACGATCGCGATGGGGATCACGAACCAGTAACCCCAGGCGAAAAAGGGCAGGAAGGGCACGATCCCGAGCAGAAGCGCGACCAGGCCGATGACGATCGAGAACAGGTTCAGCATGGGTTGGAAGATGGCGTGGAGGGGCCCGGTCTACAAGCGCGGCCGTCCATATCCTGTCATGATGGGGTATGGTGGTAAAAAGTTGGCCATGCGCTTCCCAAAGCACCACCCCGGCGAGGGCCGGGGTCCAGTTGCGGACAATTGGAGAAACTCACAAGCGCTCACCCAACTGGATCCCGGCCTTCGCCGGGATGGGCAGGCGGGTTCTGTTAAGGATGGCCCCATTGGTGACGATCGTTAAGGATCGCATCGCCTCCCCATGCTAGACGGTCCCCCATGATGGCGAAGTCGCACTATATCCTGATCCCGCTGGGCTGCCTGTTGCTGGCGGCATGCGGCGGCCGGTCCGATGACGATGCGCAGCTGAACGCGCTCGACAATGAACTGGCGTCGATGAACGACGGCAGCCCGACGCGCGACCCGCAACTGCGCGAGGCGCTGGCCGGGCAGATCATGGTCGACCCCGGCCTCACCCAAAGCGCGAACGCCAACGCGGTGCGCCCGCCCAACCGGCCCGCCAGCGATCAGCTGCCCTCAATGCCGCCGCCCGCCGATCCGGTCGATGCCCGTACGCTCAAGTCCGCACCGGTCGCCGCACGTGACTGCCCCGAATGCCGTGCCGCGGCCGGGGCCTTCACGCTGGCGGCCAAGGCGGGGCAGCAGGCGGTCAATGCGGCCTGCCTGTCGAGCCTGCGCTATTCGGCGACATGGGCGAACCGGATGCCGCAGGCCTTCGCCCCCTATCCGGGCTCGCGTATCGCGGAGGCGGCGGGCAATGACGCGAATGGCTGCGCCTTCCGTATCGTCAGCCTGCGCACCGCAGCCCCCGCCGCCAAGGTCGTCGATTATTATTACACCCGCGCCAGCGGAGCGGGCTATAGCGCCGAACACAAGCTGGACGGCGCGCAGCATGTCCTGGGCGGCACGCGAGGGGCGGCGGCCTATATGGTCTATGCGACGACCAGCCCAGACGGCGGCACCGATGTCGATCTGGTCGTCCGAGGCGGCTGAACCGCACCCTTACGCTTGTCCTTTGCGCGGGTGACGGGGTTGCGCTAAGGGACGGCGATCATGTCACCGCTTTTTCTCGTGATGCTGGGCGGCGCATTGGGTTCGGGGGCCCGGTATTGGACCGGCCGCCAGATGCTCGATGCGTTCGGCCCGGACTTTCCCTATGGCACGCTGACCGTCAACTGGGTCGGTGGTCTGCTGATGGGATTGCTGGCCGGCGTTCTCGCCCGGACCGGCGGCACGGAGGGGTGGCGGCTGTTCATCGGCGTCGGGATTTTGGGAGGGTTCACCACCTTCTCCTCCTTCTCGCTCGATACCATCACCCTGATCGAACGCGGCCAGATCACGGTCGCGCTCGGTTATGTCGCCTTGTCGTTGCTGGGTTCGCTGGCCGCGCTTTGGGCCGGACTTTCGATAACAAGGATTTTCGCATGACGGACTCTGTCCGCCAATTCACGGTCGGCTATGACGATGACGGCATCCGGCTGGACCGCTGGTTCAAGCGGCATATGCCCGACACCAGCTTCACCACCGTCGCCAAATGGGCGCGCACCGGCCAGTTGCGCGTCGACGGGCTGCGCGCGACGCCGGGCGACCGGATCGCGGCGGGCCAGGTGCTGCGGGTGCCCCCCGCCGAGCCCGCGCTGGCCGAGAGCAGCAAGCCGACGATGCGCCCGCGCCATATCCTGTCCGAAGACGAGGAGTCGTTCGCGCGCGAGATGGTGATCCACAAGGATCGCGACGCGCTGGTCCTCAACAAGCCGCCGGGTCTGGCGACGCAGGGCGGGACCAAGACGACCACCCATGTCGATGGCCTGCTCGACGCATTGCAGTTCGAGGCGGAGGGGCGGCCCAAGCTGGTCCACCGGTTGGACAAGGATACGTCGGGCGCGCTGCTGGTCGCGCGCAATGCTCGCGCGGCGGCGTTTTTCGCCAAGGCCTTTTCGGGGCGCACCGCCAAGAAGATCTACTGGGCACTGGTCGTCGGCGTGCCCTCGATCGACGATGGCACGATCGAGCTGCCTATCGCCAAGCAGCCGGGCACCGGCGGCGAGAAGATGCATGTCGACGAGGAAAACGGCCAGTCGGCGCGCTCGCGCTACCGGGTGATCGAACGGGCGGGCAACAGCTGTTGCTGGGTCGAGTTGCAGCCCTTCACCGGCCGCACCCACCAGTTGCGCGTGCACATGGCGGCGATTGGGCATCCCATTGTCGGCGACGGTAAATATGGCGGCGCGGCGGCGTTCCTGACCGGCGGGATCAGCCGCAAGATGCATCTCCACGCCCGGCGCATCCGCGTGGACCATCCCGATGGCGGCCGCATCGACCAGACTGCAGAACTGCCCAGCCACTTCGCTGAATCGATGAACCAGCTGGGCTTCGACGAGATTCGCGGCGATGTCCTGCCCCAGGACGAGGATCGTGGCCCGCCGCCCAAGGAAGTCCTGAAGCAGCTCGCCAAGGCCCATGCCAAACAGTATCGCAAGGAACGCCGCGGCGAACGGCGGGGACGAGGGGCGCGCTGATCCGTCTTTTCCTCCCCTTCAAGGGGAGGGGGACCATGCGCAGCATGGTGGAGGGGGCGTACGGCAAGGGACATGCATTGCCGTACGCCCCCCTCCGTCAGGGCTGTCGCCCTGCCCCCTCCCCGTGCCGGGGAGGATCAGTGGGATGCGCGCAACACATGCCGCCCGTGCCGCGCAGGACCAGCGTCGCCAGTGCGTAGCAGGCGAGCGCCCCGGCGAGAGTGAGCGGCAGAATCCACAGCCCCATCATTTCCGGCGCTGCGGGGGGATCGGTGAGAATGCCGAAGGCCGATCCTTGCGGCAGTGACCAAAGCCCGACATGGCTGGGAAAGAGCGGCTTCACGATCGCGACCGCCGCGAAGCACAGCGCGAACAGATAGAGCAGCATGGCGGCCAGCACCCCGCCGAACGCCGCCACGCTGCGTCCCGACCGTATCAACAGCGCGTGGATCAGCGGGGCAGGGCGATCGTCACCCAGCGCCCCGGCCAGCCGAAACTCCTGAATATAGCGCGCGGCCATCGCATGAGGCGGTCCCATCGCCGCGATCGTGGCTTCGAGCGAATCGTGTCCCGCCGCCAGGCTGTCGGTCAGATGGCTTTCTATTTCGCGGACGAGGCCGTCGCGATCCTCGGCCGGGATCACCTGCAACGACCAGCGCAGACGGCGGACATAATCGGCGATGAGGCGGGCAGGCTCGGTCATGGCTGATCCTCGACTAGGCTGGTGATGGTGGTTCGGAAATCGACCCAGGCCGCGCGCATCGCTTCGGCCAGCGCCGCGCCCTCCGGGGTGAGGCTGTAATATTTGCGCGGGTTGCCGCCCTCGGCTGGCAATTCCCAACGGCCGGCGATGCGGCCCGCTTTCTCCAGCCGGGCGAGAAGCGGATACAGGCTGCCCTCGCTGACCAAATCGCCCCCCGCCCGGATGCGGCCAAGGATTTCCAGGCCATAGGCTTCGCCGCGAGTCAGGACCGACAGCAGCACCAGCTCTGCGGCCCCTTTGCGCAACTGCGATTGCCAGCTTCCGATATCCATACAAGAAAAATAATGCATCATACCTTGCTATGCAAGGTGCTTTGACGAGCAAACGGAAAGGCCCCGCCGACCGGGGTCGACGGGGCCTTTGATGTCAGGGGAGGGGGCTTGCGCCCCCGTCCCGTTAGCGACGGCAATAGCCGGGGTTGTTCGACTTTTCGATCGCGTTACCGGCCAGCGCGCCGGCGCCACCACCCAGGATCGTGCCGAGCGTACGGTCGCCCCGCGTGTCGATCGTGCGACCCAGCAGGCCACCCGCGATCGCGCCGACGATGGTGCCCGTGGTGCCGTTGTTGCAGCGCTGCGGGCCACGATTGTAATAGCCGCGATTGTACCCGCCACGGTCGTAATAGCCGCGATCATAGCGCGGGCCGCGATTGTAACCGTCCGAATAGGCGTCGCCATAGGCGCGGTCATAACGGTCGTAGTAACGCTGTGCCGAAGCGGCGGTCGGAACCATGGCCGTTGCGCCGACGGCAAGGGCGGCGGCAGCGAGCGAAAGCTTCTTGAACATCACGATCTCCCTTGATCTTCAAACCGGCGGCGGCGGGGTGATTCCCGTCGTCGTTGAAGCCCTTATGGGTGATTCGCCATGTTCCAATGCTGAATGCGGTTGTTAGCTGTTGTTCATCCGAAACGTCATGCTTCCCCCGCGCCGGGCTTGCCGATAGGAGGGAGCGATGACGCGCCCGCGCCTTGCCCTGTTCGATTGTGACGGCACTCTGGTCGATAGCCAGGCCAATATCTGTCTCGCCGCCGTCGAGGCGTTCACCATGGCGGACCTTACGCCGCCGCCCGCCCCTGGGATTCGCCGGATCGTCGGGTTGAGCCTGGTCGAGGCGATGCGCGTGCTCGCCCCCGACCAAGCCGACACGATGCACCACCAGTTGGCCAGCGACTATAAGGACGCCTTCTTCCGCCTGCGCACGGCGGGCGCGATGGAGCCCGAGCCGCTGTTCGACGGCATCCCGGCGCTGCTCGAGCATCTGGCGGGGGAGGGCTGGCTGATGGGCGTGGCGACGGGCAAGTCGGATCGCGGGCTGACACGGGTATTGGCCGAACATGGCCTGGCCCATCATTTCGTCACGCTGCAAACCGCCGACCGGCATCCCTCCAAACCCGACCCGTCGATGGTGCTCGCCGCCATGGCCGAGACCGGCGTGGCGGCACAGGATGTCGCGATGATCGGCGATACGAGCTTCGACATGGCGATGGGCAAGGCGGCGGGCGCCTTCGCGGTCGGCGTCGCCTGGGGATATCATGACGTGAAAGAGTTGGTGAACGCAGGCGCCGAGGTCGTGGCGCAAGAGGTCGCGGATCTGCCCGCCCTGCTGGTGCGGCCATGAGCGGCGACACGCGCGCGCGGCGGCACTGGTTCATCATCATGGGGGTGCGCCTGATCGGCGTGGCGGGCGCGCTGTTCGGCGTGGTGCTTGCCTCACGCGGAGTGGCATGGCCGCACAAGGCGTTGGGCGTCGCCATCATCCTGTCGGCGCTGGCGATGATCGCGATCGTGCCCGCCGGTCTGGCGCATCGCTGGCGGAGCGGAGGCGAATGAAGCGATTCTGGAAGGACGTCTCGGTCGATGCCGAGCAGGTGGTGCGGCTGGACGACCGGCCGGTGCGCACGCCGGGGCGGGTGCCGCTGGCGCTGCCGACGCCTGCACTGGCCGAGGCGGTCGCGGGCGAGTGGCGCGGTGTCGAGGAAATAGTCGATCCGCGCGCCATGCCGCTGACGGGCCTCGCCAATGCGGCGATCGATCGGATCGGCGCGGACCCGGCGCCCTTTGCCGAAGGGCTGGCGCGCTATGCGGAGAGCGACCTGCTTTGTTACCGCGCCGACTCGCCGCCCGAACTGGTGGCGCGGCAAGATGCGGTGTGGAACCCGCTGCTCGACTGGGCGCGCGACCGCTACGACGTGCATTTCACGCTGGTGACGGGGATCATGCACCGGCCCCAGCCATCCGCGACCGTCGAACGACTGGCGCACGCGGTGGCGGCGCTCGATCCCTTCCGGTTGGCCGCGCTGTCGCCGGTGGTGACGATCACGGGGTCGTTGGTGCTGGCGCTGGCGTTGCTGGAGGATGCGGCGGATGTCGACACGATCTGGACCGCCGCACATGTCGACGAGGATTTCCAGGCGGAGCAATGGGGTGAGGATTACCTCGCCGTCGAGGCCCGGGAGGCCAAGCGGCGCGAGTTCGACGCGGCGGTGCGGTTCTTGAAGGCGCTGGGGTAAGTGTGTTTCGAGGGCAGGGCGTAGGCTTTGACTGCGCTCAGCCCGAACGGGGTTGGGGGCGCTGCCGGTCGCCCCGCGCGGGTTCCCGCCTACCCTATACTCCGTTCACACTGAGCGAAGTCGAAGTGTACGCGATGCGCGTGCGGCCAGGCTTTCCCTTGGGCTTCGACTACGCTCAGCCTGAACGGAGGGGGGATGTGGACAGGGTCCCCAGTTTCGGTTGCCGCTACGCCACCCTCCGTTCGCACGGAGCGAAGTCGAAGTGCATGCCCGGCCCCGCGCTTACTTCGTCGTCAGCTTCCGGATGAACCCGATCAACCCCGTCTGGCGCGAGCGCTTCAGTCGTTCGGCCTGGAGGATCGTCTTCACCCCCTGGAAACACTGCTCCACATCGTCATTGACCAGAACATAGTCATAGCCGTCCCAGTGGCTGACCTCGTTGGTCGCACGCGCCATGCGGGCGTCGATCACCTCGACCGAATCGGTCGCGCGGCGCTCAAGTCGCTGGCGGAGTTCCTCCATCGAGGGGGGGAAGATGAACACACGGACCACGTCGCCGCCCGCGATCTGGAACAGCTGCTGCGCGCCCTGCCAGTCGATATCGAACAGCACGTCCTTGCCGGCCGCCAGCATCGCCTCGACCTGCGCGCGCGGCGTGCCGTAACGGTTGTCGAAGACATGCGCCCATTCGAGGAATTCGTCATTCGCCACCATGCGGCGAAATTCCTCGAGATCGACGAAGTGATAGTCTCGGCCGTCCTCTTCGCCCGGCCGGATGCCGCGCGTCGTCGCCGACACCGACATTTGGAGGCCATCGTCGTCGGCAAGCAGCTTGCGCGCGATCGTCGACTTGCCCGCGCCCGAGGGCGAAGACAGCACGAACAACATGCCGCGGCGCTTCAGCTTGTGGGGATCGTCGAGATGGGCGGGCGAATTGGGCATATCCGCCTTTGACGCACGCGGTTGCAGCGCGTCAAGAGATGCTTGACGCGCTGCGGTATCGCTTTGGCTTTCGAGCGTCGCTCAGTAGCGGTTGCCTACGGCCTTGCCCGCCTTGCGACGGTCATAGGCTTTCTTGGCCGCATAGCCGCCGCCGAGCAGCAGGCCGAGCGGCCCCAGGCGGCGCATGCCGCCGACGGCCAGCGCGCCCAGAGCCGCGCCCTTGAAGCCGTCATTTCCTTCGCGGCGACCAATTTCACGCCCGACGAGCGCGCCGATAATACGTCCGATCATGCTGCTTCTCCGAAAACCCGGTCCTTGATCTCACCCACGCCGCGCAGCACCGCCCAGCCCACCGCATAGGTGATGGCGAGCGGCAGCACGACTTTCAGAACATTGGCGGTGACCGCACCGATGACTGCGCCGTCCGCGACGCCGTCGTCACCCGACATGCCGTCGATGGCGGCGCCCACCATGGCGCCGATGGTCGTTGCACCCATTGCCTATGCCTTTCGTTGCTAAAGGCGAACAAAGCATGGGACGGGGGATGGGTTCCTTGGGGGGCAAATCCTCCCCGGCACGGGGAGGGGGACCATGCGCAGCATGGTGGAGGGGGATCGCCGCATGGTATGTCCCTTGCGGCACGCCCCCTCCGTCAGGCCTGCCACCTCCCCGTGCCGGGGAGGATGAAGTTCAGCCCCTACCTGCGACCTTCGCTTCGATCGCGTCCCAGATCAGGCCTGCGACATCCGTCCCGTCGAACGCCTCGATCGCGACGATGCCCGTCGGCGAGGTGACGTTGATCTCGGTCAGCCACTCGCCGCCGATCACGTCGATGCCGACGAACAGCAGCCCACGCCGCTTCAGTTCCGGTCCGAGCACCGCGCAGATTTCGCGCTCGCGCTCCGTCAATTCGGTCTTCTGCGCCGAACCGCCGACCGCCAGGTTGGAGCGGATCTCGCCCTCGCCCGGCAGGCGGTTGATCGCGCCCGCGACCTCGCCGTCGATCAACACGATGCGCTTGTCGCCCTTGGCCACGGCCGGAAGGAAGGCCTGCACCATATGTGGTTCGCGGTACGCGGTGTTGAACACCTCGATCAGCGCCGACAGGTTCGCGCCGTCGCGCCCGACCTTGAAGATCGCCTTGCCGCCATTGCCGTGCAGCGGCTTGATCACGATCTCGCCATGTTGCGCCAGGAATGCCCGCGCCTCATCCAGCGAACGGGTGACGAGCGTCGGCGGCATGAACTGCGGATAGTCGAGGACGAAGACCTTTTCCGGCGCATTGCGCACGCTGCGCGGATTGTTCACGACCAGCGTCTTTTCGGCGACCCGCTCCAGCAGATGCGTGGCGGTGATATAGCCCAGGTCGAAGGGCGGATCCTGCCGCATCAGCACGACATCGGCCTCGTCGCCCAAATCCAGCTTGACCGGCTCGCCGAAGCGGTAATGGTCGCCCGCGACGCGCTGCACGGTGACGGGATGCGCACTTGTCCAGAGGTGCCCGTCCGACCAGTTGAGATCGCCCGCGTCATAGTGGAACAGCTGATGCCCACGGGCCTGGGCCGACAGCATCAGCGCGAAGGTCGAGTCCCCCGCGACATTGATCTGGTCCATCGGGTCCATCTGGACGGCGACGGTCAGCGGCTGGGACATGGGGGCTTCCTTCCTTGGGGTGTTGCGGACGGGAGGTAATCGCTGCCCGCGCGCCTGTCACCCACACCATGCATTTTCGATGTGACGCGGACGGCTACCCGGCGCGAGCAGGATCACATCGACCCGGATGTCATCGCCCGGCCCGGCATAGGTCGCCATCAGCACCTCGGCGGCGGCGGCCACCCGCGCCAGCCGCCGCGCGTCGATCGCGAAATCCAGTTCGGCGGCGGTCTTGCGCGTCTTCACCTCGACAAAGGCCACCAGCGACCCGCGCCGCGCGACCAGATCGACCTCGCCAGCAGGCGTGCGGACGCGGCGGTCGAGGATGGTCCAGCCCTTCAGCCGAAGCCACCAGGCGGCCAGCCGCTCGCCGCGACGGCCTGCTTCTTCGGCGGCACGACGATCACGGCGGGGGCGGGCGGAGGGCAGTGGCATGGACCCATGCTATCCAAGGATAACGGCGCGGGCGAGCGGTTACTCCGGCGCGGTCAGCCAGGCCAGGCTGTCCTCGGCAGGATCGAAGACGCGCAAATAGGGCTGGGTCATCAGCCGACGGATTTGCTGCCGCCCGATCGCGCTGCCGTTGATCATCGCGATGCGGCTGGCGCGGGGGAAGTCGCGCAGTGCCTCATGGACCGTCATGATCGCGTCCTTCGGCTGGACGTTGATCGCCGACATGTCGATCCGCAGGCGATAGCCGGGGCGAAAGCCGCTGCGCCGGAACGCCTCGACCAGTTCCTGGGCATAGCGGTTCGCGACCTCGGTCGTGAAATGCCCGGTCCATTGGATGTCCAGCAGGTTGATGTCGCGGCGAAACTGAAAGGCGTACATGGTGATCCCCAGCTTCCCCCCTGCGCCGTCGATCCTTGCGGAATTGCTAATGCGGGATCTTAATCGGTCGAATCGCCGTCCTTCATCGCCAATGCGCGGGCATAGAGTGTCTTGCGGTCGAGCCCGAGCGCCTTGGCGACCTCGCTCGCCGCACGGCCGACGGGCAGGCGGGTGAGCGCTTCGGCCAGCGCGGCGTCGGCATCCTGTTCGGTGGCGGGCGGGGCTTCGCCGGGCGGCGCGACGACGATCGCGATCTCGCCCTTCGGCCCGCCCTCGGCATAGCGCGCGGCGAGGGTGGAGAGGGTGCCGGTCACGGCCTCCTCGAACTTCTTGGTGATCTCGCGCGTCACCGCCGCCTCGCGGTCGCCCAGTCCCTGGGCCAGCGCGGTCAGCGTCGCCGCCAGGCGCGGCCCCGATTCGTAGAGGACCAACGTCGCGCGAATGCCGGCGATCTCGGCAATGGCGTCGGCCCGCGCCTTTTCCTTGGGCGGCAGGAAGCCTGCGAACAGGAAGCGATCGGTCGGCAGCCCGGCCAGCGTCAGCGCGGCGATCGCGGCGCAGGGGCCGGGGATCGTCACCACCGCATGGCCCGCCGCGCGCGCGTCACGCACCAGCTTGTAGCCGGGGTCCGAGATCAAGGGTGTCCCGGCATCGGACACCAGCGCCACCGCCTGGGTCGCCATACGCGCGATCAGGCCGGGGCGGACATGCTCGGCATTGTGGTCGTGATAGGGCTGCATGGGCCGCTTCACCCCGATATGGCGGAGCAGCCCGGCTGTCACGCGACTGTCCTCGACCGCGATGATATCGGCGTTTGTCAGAATGTTGGCCGCACGCGGAGACAGATCGCCGAGATTGCCGATGGGGGTCGCGACGATGTACAGGCCGGGTTCGAGAGTGTTTTCGGTTTGGGTCACGGGGATCGTCATGACAGAGGCAGGGCTGTTCGTACAACCGGGGGCCGTCATTCGGGGCCGCTTCCGTTCCTATGGCGCCGGGCGGATCGGCCGCGCGGTTGCGCTGGCGACGACGCTGGCGCTGGCCGCCTGCCAGACGATCGTGCCGCGCGGCCCCGTCGACCAGCCCGAAACGCGGCCGGTGCCGACCACCCCGCGCCCCTCGACCGAGCCGGAAGCAGGGCTGCCGCGCGACACCGCGCGCCATCGCATCGCACTGCTGGTGCCCTTGTCGGGCAGCAATGCCGGGGTCGGCCAGTCGATCGCCAATGCGACGATGATGGCGCTGCTCGACGCGCAGGCCGACACGATCCGCATCACCAATTACGACACCACGACCGGTGCAGCCGCAGCGGCGCATAAGGCGATTGCCGAGGGCGCGCAGCTGATCCTGGGGCCGCTCTTGTCCGAGGATGTTCGCGCCGTCGCTCCCGTGGCACGCGCCGCGCGGGTGCCGGTCATCAGCTTTTCCAACGACGTGGGCGTGGCCGGGAACGGCACATATCTGATGGGCTATACGCCCGCCCAGTCGATCGACCGGGTCGTTACCTATGCGCGCGGGCGCGGCGTCACGACCTTTGCGGGGCTGGTGCCCAACGGACTCTATGGCGAACGGGCCTCCACCGCCTTTCTGCGCGCGGTCGAAGGGGCGGGGGGGCAGGTCGTCTCGCTCCAGCCTTATGGCCGGGTCGCGGGCGGCATCGGCGCGGCGGCGCAGCGGCTGAACGCCAAGGCCCCATATGACGCCGTGCTGATCGCCGATGGCGGCGCGACGGCGGCGGCGGCGGCGCCGATCCTGAAGCGTGGATCGGGCGCGAATACGCGGTTGCTGGGCACCGAATTGTGGAATTCCGAATCGGGCATCGCGTCGCGGGCAGGGTTGAACGGCGCGTGGTTCGCCAGCGTTTCCAACACGCTCTACCGCCAATATGCGACCAAGTACCGCGCCCGCTTCCGCGCCGCGCCCTATCGCCTGTCGAGCCTGGGCTATGACGCGGTCCTGCTGACCGTGCGGATCGCGCGCGACTGGAAGATGAACGCACCCTTCCCCGAGACACGGCTGCGTGCGTCGGACGGCTTTGCCGGCATCGACGGCGCCTTCCGCTTCGGCCGCGACGGCGTGGCCGAACGCGCGCTGGAGGTGCAGGAACTGCGCGACGGCACCGCCGTGACCGTCAGCCCCGCACCGACCGGGTTCGGGGGGTGAGCGACGACGCCCGTAAAGCGACCCTGAAATAAAAATGGGGCCGGACCGATTGTGCGGTCCGGCCCCAGGTCCAGGGTTGCTCGGGCGATTGGTCCGGGCAACCCTTGGGGGTAAGGATCAGAAGGCGTACTGGAACTGGATCCGAGCACGACGCGCGGCCTGATAGCCCTGAATCTGGCGATAGAAGATCGACGCGGTGCCATTGCCGGTCGTGCCGAATTCGCTGAAATTGTTCGGGGTCTGAAGGTTCAGGACGTTGAACACCGACAGGCGCAGCGTGGCGGTCGAACGGCCAATCGGAATCTTCGTCGAGATGTCGATATCGTCGGTGAAGAGCCAGCGACCGTTGAACGACGTACCGCGCCGGACCAGCTGGACCGGGAAGGCCACCGTCGGATCGGTGTTGATCGAGCCGTCCGGCCGTACCTGGCAATAGGCACCCGCCGCCCCATAAGCGCGGGCATAGGGATCGACCGAGCGCGGCACCGTACCGATACAGCCATATTTGCGTGGAGCGACGGCCGAGAAGACGCCGCCGATGTTGAAAATGCCCAGCTGATAGCTGCCGAACAGCTTGAAGACGTGACGGCGATCATTCGGCGAATAGCCGTACATCCCGCGCGTCAGACCCGGCTGGTCGAAATCCTGGGTCAGGCCGGTGTCACTCTGGCCGTTGTCGCTCTTCACGCCGCCTTCGTAATTGCCATAGGTCTTGCCGTAGACATATGAGCCTTCGATGCTCCACACGCCGTCGAACTCACGCCACGCGCGGAAGGTCATCGAACGGTGGAAGCGCTGCGCCTTCGGGTAGCCGAGTTCGGCCGCCGTGAAGTTGACGGTCCGCAGCGAGGTTTCCCCATTGACCGGGTCGGAAAGGGTTATCGCTGCTGGAGAACCCGGATTGATCAGGACATACTGGTGGAAGCCGTTCCAGATCTGGTCGCACCCTGCGATCTTCTGCGCCGTGCAGTAGTTGTTGACGGCAAGGTCGATCGCGGCGTCCTCCAGCACTTCGTTGAGGCGCGTGACCGTCAGGAAGGTCTGGAAACGCCAGCGGTCGATCCGCTTTTCATAGCCGAGGATCAATTCGTCCGCCGATTGCGGCTTCAGGCCCTTCGCCACCACGGAACGCGTATCGGGTGCCTTACCGGTGCCGGTCACGTCGCAATTGGCGATCCCGGTATCGGGGCAGTTGGCTGCTCCGGAATAGAGGACCGGCGAACCCAGGATCGGCACATTGTTCGCGCTGAAACCTGCCAGCAGGTTGGTGCGGGTGTAGTAGGTTTCGCCGCCAGCCAGCCGGATATTGGTATTTGCGGGCACCGGAACGTACAAACGGCTGTAGCTGCCATAGAATTTGTCGGTCTGGTTGCCGATCGGGTCAAAGGTGAAGCCCAGACGCGGACCCCATTGATTGCCCGACTTGTAGAAGGTGTTGCCGTCACCGTTCTTGTTCTCGAACCGGTCGAGACGCAGGCCGGCGTTGAGGTTCAGCCGGTTCTCCATCAGCGACCAACTGTCCTGAACGTAGAATGCATCGTTGCGCGACGAAAAGCCGCCCCCGACCTGATACGTGCCCTGGCGGACATAATCGGTTCCGACCGGGACGCCGAACTGATCACCCGGACGGCTCTTCAGAACCGTGTAGCTGATGCCGTTGCCATTGCCGAGGTTCTGTACGACCGAAGACAAATCCTCGCGGTCATAGCCAAAGCGGACGTGATGCGCGCCGAGCAGCTTGAAGTAGACGTCGACGTCGCCCCGATAGAATTTGCGAACGTCTTGCGCCGAATTGATCGCACCACCCGGATTGGTCAGGCTGACCGACTGATCGGTGCGCGAGTCGGTGACGGGCGGCAGGGTCGAGTTTGCGGAATTGATTGACTGGCCGAACGAGATGTTCTCGTTGCGCCCATAAGCAGCCGAGACGGTCAGCCAGTTGCTCATCACACCGGTATAGCGACCGACATAATTCGAGCCGCCGTACTTGCCATAGGTATAGCCCTGGTAGGGGCCATCCTGCCCGGTCGTCAGATTGAAGCGATTGGCGAGCGAACTGGTATTGCCATATCGACGCGTCGTTTCCTCACCCGACGTATTGAAATAGGTGAATTCCAGGCGCTGGCCGTTGGTGATCACCGCATCAATCTTGCCACCGAAGAACGGCGACGTCGTGCGATAGAAGCTGCGTGAGGTGCCCAGGAAGGTGTTTGTTGCCGGAAAGAATTGACGTCCCGCCCCGGTGGAAGCAACGTTGCGCGACTGGTACAGGCCGTAGAAGAAAAGGTGATCCTTCCACAACGGTCCGGACAATTCGGCTGTCATGCTGGCGGATTCACTGCGGGTGAACTTGTTGGCCGAATAAATCGTGTCCTTGGTGCGGGTAACGAGTGAATCGGGGTTCCAGTTGAACAGGATGCCGCCATGGAATTCATTCGAACCCGACTTGGTCGTCGCGTTGATGAAGCCGCCGGTCGAACGGCCGAATTCGGCCGCGTACCCGCCGGTCTTGACATCGACGGTCTGATAGAAGTCGAAAGGCACCGTGACCGCATACAGGCTCTTGCGGAAGTCGGTGATGTTCAGGCCGTTCACGAAGAAGGCGTTTTCCGAAACCGCCGAGCCGTTGATCGACGGCAGACCGCCGAACGCGCCTGCACCTGCGTTGGCGCCCGGCGCCAGCAGGATAACCGACTGCAGGTCGCGGCCGACGGGCAGGCGGGTTGCGATGTCCGACACGTCGATGACGGCGCCCGTCGTCGTGCTATCGAAATCAGAGGTGCGGATGCGGCGGCCCGAAACCGTGATTTCACCCGATGTGCTTTCGGCACCCAAGGCAAAGCGGTTGGACGCTGAACCGGCGCGCAACGAGACTTCGTCTTCGCGGTAAGTGGCATAGCCCGGCGCGTTGATCGTGAAGCTGTAGCTGCCCGGCGGCAGTTCGGGGATCTGGTAGCTGCCGTCCTTGTCGGTGGTCGCGCTGCGGGTGAAGCCCTGCGCATCCGATGTCACCGTAACCGTTGCCCCCGCGATCGGCTTGCCATCGGCATCGGTAACCGAGCCTCCGGCGATGACGTTGACATAGCCTTGGGCGGCAGCCGGTGCCGCAATCATGGTCATCCCAGAAGCCGCGACGATCGCTGCCGCAGCGGACAAGAGTATGCCTTTGCGGCGACGCCGCATTGTTATCATGCTCATCGGTAATATTCCCCCTCATATGCCCGCACGCTATCGAACGTGGCATCTGGCGAGGCGCCAAAATCATTGGTGCAGCCTCGGACACAACTTAGGCAGAGCGTAAAACGAGGGTCAATATAGTATAATTTATTGTATTACTGATCTATGTCACCGGTCAAGTTGCTGCTTTTCAACGAAAAACCTAACCTATGTGAGCATGGTAACAAAATTGACTAAATGTAATCGGAAATTACGTTCATTTTCGGTTCAGATGTTGCATTGCTGCAACAATGCCGCCTGGGCTATGCCGATATTGCGGAATGGGAGCTTTTCGTGCTGCAAGCCGTCGGTAGCTGTCCATGTGCCGTCGTGCCAAGAAGTGCCTGCTAAAGTACGACTTCCCGCAGGATCGCGTCGAGCAGGAGCGCTCCCGCTTCGGTGACGATCAACCGTTCGCCGTCCAGTCGGACCAGACCCTGTTGGGTCAGCGTGGTAACGGCGGCGCGGTTCACCATCTCGCGTCCCTCGGCCAGCGCGGTGACGCGGGACAGGTCGACGCCCTCCGCCAGACGCAGGCCCATGACCAGTGCCTCGGTCGCGCGGGTGGTCGGGGGGAGGGTTTCCTCCAGCTCGATGCCGTGGCCGTTGCGGTCGACGGCGCTCATCCAGTTTTCCGGCTTCTTGCGACGGGCGGTGGCGACGCCTTCACGGCGGCCATGCGCGCCGGGGCCGATCCCGGCATAATCGCCGTATCGCCAATAGGTCAGGTTATGGCGGCTCTCCGCGCCGATCCGGGCGTGGTTGGAGGTTTCATAGGCGGGCAGGCCTGCGGCGGCGGTGATCGCGCGTGTCGCCTCGAACAGGTCGGCGGCGGCATCGCCGTCCGGAATGACCAGCCGCCCGGCCGCCGCTTCGGTATGGAAGCGCGTACCCGGTTCGATGGTCAGCTGGTAGAGCGACAGATGCTCGGTGCCAAAGCCGATGGCGCGGGTCAGCTCGGCTTCCCAATTCTCCGCCGGCTGGCCGGGGCGGGCGTAGATCAGGTCGAAGCTGACCCGGCCGAACTGCTCCTGCGCGGTCTGGAGCGCGCGCAGCGCCTCGTCCACGCCATGCGCGCGACCCAGGAAGTGGAGTGCCTCGTCATCCAGCGCCTGCACGCCCAGCGAGGCGCGATTGACCCCGGCGGCGGCGAGGTCGGCGAAGCGCGCCGCCTCGACCGAAGAAGGGTTGGCCTCCAGCGTGATCTCGATACCCTCGGCAAAGCCCCAATGGCGCTCTGCCGCGTTCAGGATTGCAGCAACCGTGGCGGGCGGCATCAGCGAGGGCGTACCGCCGCCGAAAAAGATCGAGGTCAGCCGCCGCCCCGGCAGCATGGCCGCTTCATGCGCCAGATCGGCGAGCAGCGCCTCGGCCCAGGCCGCCTGGTCCACCGACTCGCGGACATGGCTGTTGAAGTCGCAATAGGGACATTTGGAGACGCAGAAGGGCCAATGGACGTAGAGCGCGAGCGGGCTGGGTGCGGGCGATATTGCGGAGGACATGATGTGCGACGATATGGCGGCGATGCGCACGCTTCGCTATCTCTTATCTTCCGTCCCCGCCGTGCTGCTGCTGGCGGCTTGTGGACCGGTGATCCCTTCGCAGACCGGCGGGATGGAACGGCCGCCGCCCCGGATCGTCGAGCAGCGGACTTCGGACGCGCCCGCGTCGCGTGGGACAGGATTGCTGCGTCAGGCGATGCTCGACGGCCACCAGACCGCGCGGGCGGATGTGGGCCTGTCGCCGCTCACATGGGACGAGGGGCTGGCGGCGAGCGCGCTGGCCTATGCGCAGGAACTGGCGCGGACCGGTCGGTTCCAGCATGCCGAACAGCCGCAGGGACCGACGCGGCAGGGTGAAAATCTGTGGACCGGCACGCGCGGCGCCTATCGCTATGACGAGATGATGGGCCATTGGCTGGCCGAGCGGCGCAATTTCGTGAATCTGCCCGTGCCGCAGTCCAGCCGCACGGGCCAGTTCGGCGATGTCGGCCACTATACCCAGATCGTCTGGGCCCGTTCCACGGCGGTCGGTTGTGCGATGGCGAGCAATGCGCGCGACGATTTCCTCGTTTGCCGCTATAGCCCGACCGGCAACGTCTTTGGCGAGCGGGCCTTCTGACTCGGCCGGGCATGACGGGAAGGTACTGACGCGATGGCGAACCCTTATGATCCGATGGCGTGGATCACCTTCTGGACCGCACCCGCTCGATTCGCGGTGATGGCAGGCGAGGCGATGCTGAGCGCGCAGAGCGTCATGGCCTCGCGCATGGGGGCGATGGCGACGGGTACGTCCTCGGCAGCGGAAATGACGCTGATGGTCAGTGAGAAGGTCAAGGCCTTCGACCAGTCGGCGAAGGTCTGGAACCGCGATCAGGCGGCCCTGTCGAAACTGTCGCGGCACAATCCGCAGGGCGGGATGCTGCATGCCTGGGAGTCGATGGCGCGCGCGATGCTGATCGGCGCGTCGATGCCGGTCCAGGCGATGGCGCCGGTGCACCGAACGGTGACGGCCAACCAGAAGCGGCTGGCGAAAGGGTAAGCGCATTCCTCCCCAAGCTGTGCTTGGGGAGGAATAAACGGTCAGAACACCGCCTTCACCAGCTGGCCGAATGCGTCGGCGCGGTGGCTGATGCGGTTCTTTTCGTCCTGGTCCATCTCGGCGAAGGTCTCGGTGCCGCCGATTGGCTGGAAGATCGGGTCATAGCCATGACCCTTGTCCCCGCGCGGCGGCCAGACGATCGTGCCGTCGACACGGCCCTCGAACCATTCGACATGGCCGTCGGGCCAGCCGACCGCTAGCGCGCAGATGAAATGCGCGGCGCGGCTCATGTCCGGTTCCTCGTTCAGCCGATCCTCGACCGCACGCATCGCCATGCCGAAGTCCTTTTCCGGCCCCGCCCAGCGCGCCGAGAACAGCCCCGGATCGCCGCCCAGGGCCTCGACGCACAGTCCGCTGTCGTCCGACAGGGCGGGCAGGCCCGACAGGTCGGCGGCAGCGAGCGCCTTCAATTCGGCATTGGCGACGAAGGTCGTGCCGGTTTCCTCGGGCTCGGGCAGGTCCAGGTCACCGGCCGCGATCACCTCCATGCCATAGGGCGCGAGGAGTTCGCGGAATTCCACGATCTTGCCCTTGTTGTGGCTGGCCAGGACCAGCTTGCCCGGCGTCAGCTTGCGGATCGCCTGGCGGCCGTTTCCTTCGCCGCTCATGCGCGGATCGCCCGGTCCTGCGCCGCGAAAATCTCGGTGCAGCCCATGCGCGCCAGGCGGAGCAGACGCAGCAGCGCCTCTTCGTCATAGGTGGCGTGCTCGGCGGTCGCCTGAACCTCGGCGATGTGGCCGTTCTCGATCAGCACGAAATTGGCGTCGGCATCGGCGTTCGAATCCTCGATATAGTCGAGGTCGAGGACCGGCGTGCCCTGATGGATGCCGCAGGAGACGGCGGCGACCTTGTTGCGGATCGGGTCGCTGGCCAGCTTGCCCTCGGCCATCAGCTTGTTGACCGCCATGCGCAGCGCGACCCAGGCGCCTGAAATGGCGGCGGTGCGGGTGCCGCCATCGGCCTGGATCACGTCGCAGTCGATGGTGATCTGCCGCTCGCCCAGCGCCTTGAGGTCGCAGACGGCGCGCAGGGAACGGCCGATCAGCCGCTGGATTTCCTGGGTGCGGCCCGACTGCTTGCCCTTGGCCGCCTCTCGGCTGCCGCGCGTATGGGTGGCACGGGGGAGCATGCCATACTCGGCCGTGACCCAGCCTTCGCCCTTGCCGCGCAGGAAGGGGGGCACGCGCTCTTCGACGCTGGCGGTGACGAGCACCTTGGTATCGCCGAACCCGATCAGCACCGATCCTTCGGCGTGGCGGGTGAAATTCGGCTCGATCGTGATGGGACGCATCTGGTCGGGCATCCGGCCGGACGGGCGCATAGTCTTCTCCTTGTTCCTTGAAGACAGCCCTAAACGGCCCCTGCGCGATGCGCCAGAGACCAAGGTGGCGATCGGAAGACACTCGCTTCTTCTCTCTGCGTCCTCTGCGCCTCTGCGCGCAAAAAAGAAGAATGGTTCACGCGGAGGCGCGGAGACGCGGAGGATGAGCGAAACAATCTCCGCGTCTCCGCGTCTCCGCGTGAGAAAATTTCGCGCAGAGGCGCAGAGGACGCGGAGAAGAAGGGGGGTGTCTCCCGATCGCTTGAGCCGGTGCGGGGCGATGCCTACATTCGCGGCATGGTCACCCCACCGATCACCGAGTTGACCGACCGCGCGCGCGATATTTTTCGCGTGGTGGTCGACAGCTATCTGACGAGCGGCCAGCCCGTGGGGTCGAAGACGATCGCGCTCTCGGGGATCAACCTGTCGCCCGCCTCGATCCGCAACGTCCTTCAGGAACTGGAGGAGCGCGGATTGCTGGCGGCACCGCATACCAGCGCGGGGCGGATGCCGACCGATATCGGTTTGCGGCTGTTCGTCGACGGCATGATGCATGCCATGGAGCCCAGCATCGAGGAACGCGCCGCGATCGAGGCGCGCGCCGCCCGCTCCGGCCCGGTCGAGGAGGCGCTGGCGGCGACGACGGCGGTGCTGTCGGGGCTGTCGGCCTGTGCGGGCCTGGTCATGGTGCCCAAGCGCGAGATGAAGCTGCGCTCGATCGGCTTCGTGCCGCTGTCGCCGACCCAGGCGCTGGCCGTGCTGGTCGCGGAGGATGGCGCGGTCGAGAACCGGGTACTGGAACTACCCGCCGGCATGACGCCGTCGGCGCTGGTCGAGGCGGGCAATTACCTGTCCGCCACGCTGGCGGGCCTCACGCTGGGTCAGGCGCGCGACCGGCTGGAGCGCGAACTGGCGGCGGGGCGCGCGGCGCTGGACGGGGCGGCGCGGGCGCTGGTCGAACAGGGGCTGATCATCTGGAGCGAGGATGGCGCGCGGCGTCCGATCCTGATCGTGCGCGGGCAGGGGCGGTTGATCGACGCCGCCGCCGCCGCCGATCTGGAGCGGGTCCGCGACCTGCTCGACGATCTGGAGGGCAAGCAGGAAATCGCCAGCCTGCTCGATTCGGCGCGCGCCGGGGATTCGACGCGTATCTTCATCGGCGCGGAGAACAAGTTGTTCGCGCTGTCGGGATCTTCGGTGATCGCCCGGCCTTTTCGCGGACTGGACGGCCAAGTGGTCGGTGTGGTCGGCGTAATCGGGCCCACGCGGTTGAACTATGCCCGCGTCGTGCCCATGGTGGATTTCACGGCGGCAACGCTCGCCCGGATGATGGGCTGAACAGGGATTATGATGAGCGATAACACGACCAACGAGACCCAGAACGACCTGCGCGAAGAGACGGCCGAGGCCGCGCCCGAAGTGGCCGTGCAGGACCGCGTCGCCGAGCTGGAGAACCAGCTGGCCGAGGCCAAGCAGCAATATCTCTATGCCCAGGCCGAGAACCAGAATGTCCGCCGCCGCGCCGAGAAGGAAGCGGTCGACGCGCGCAACTATGCCGCGACCGCGTTCGCGCGCGACGTCCTGTCGGTCGCCGACAATCTCCAGCGCGCGCTTCAGGCGATTCCGGCCGACCTGCGCACCGACGACAAGTGGAAGGGGCTGGTGACCGGTCTCGACGCCACGGGCCGGGAACTGGACAGCGTTCTTGGTCGCCACGGCATCACCAAGATCGAAGCGATGGGCCAGCCGCTCGACCCCAACAAGCATCAGGCGATGATCGAAATGCCCTCCGACCAGGAGCCGGGCACGATCGTGCAGGAGATGCAGTCGGGCTATATGATCAAGGACCGCCTGCTGCGCCCCGCGCTGGTCGCGGTGGCCAAGAAGCCCGACTGATCGGGCTTTCCGAATGGATGGGGAAAGGGCGGTCCTTCGGGGCCGCCCTTTTTCGTTATTGGCCGAGCAGCTTCAGCACGTCCTTCTGGCTCTGATTGGCCTGGGCGAGCATCGCGGTCGAAGCCTGAGCGAGGATCTGCGCGCGGGCGAGCTTCACCGACTCTTCGGAATAATCGGTATCGGCGATCCGCGAGCGGGCTTCCGACAGGTTGGTCGTGCCGCTGGTCAGCGTGCTGACCGCCGATTGTAGTCGGTTAGCCGTTGCGCCCAATTGTCCCTGGACGCTCGCCACCGTGCCGAGCAGTTCATCTAGGCGCTTCAGCGTATTATCGGTGCGATAGCGGTTGGTAACGTTCAGTTCGTCGGTCAGCGAAAATTGGCGACGCTGGATAAATTCATCATAGCTATAACCTGCACTGTAGGTCGAGCCGTTGCGATCATACCACTGATCTCCGACGCGCTGATAGACGATGCGGCCGATATCGTCCCGCGTGATATCGTCTCCTGCGATTTTTCCCTTCGCCATATAGTCGTCGAACGTCACCAAATGAGATTTTGTGGTGTCTAGGCTGTTCAGAGTTTGAGGTTGTGTAAGGCGAGCTTGGTAATCATTGTACCAATAGCCGTCTATATTCCGAACATAGGCTGTGGGGATAGGCGGTACAGATATAGGAATCGTGTCGCTGATATTGGGCCCCGCCTGAACGTTCAGCTTTACGCTGGCATCGACCAGTTGATTATTGCTGTCGTACACGGGCGGATTGTTGTTGAACAACGCCACCCCGTTGAACGAGGCATTGCGAAGCGTCTGGTCGATCTGCGTCGACACGGCGGTCACTTCCAGCTGGAGTGCGGCGCGGTCGCTCATGCTGTAGGTGCCCGACCCCGCCTGCACCGCCAGTTCGCGGACCCGTTGCAGCATGTTGGACACTTCGGTCAGCGCACCGTCGGCGGTCTGGACCAGCGAGACGCCGTCCATGGCGTTGCGGATGCCCTGCGTCATGCCGCGGATCTGCGCCGTCATGGAACTGCTGATCGCCAGCCCCGCCGCATCGTCTTTGGCCGAATTGATCCGCTGGCCCGAGGATAGCCGCGCCATGGACTGGGCCAGATCGGTATTGGCGCGCTGCGTGGCCGCCATCGCTCGAAGCGCGGCGCCGTTCGTGTTGATGACCGTCATGGTAACTCCCATCCCCTGACGAGCGCGGGAGGCCCCGCGCGCGAGAAAAATGGTTGACGAAATTAACCATGATCGAACAATCCGGGCTTTTCCCGGATATTAGCGGGTGACCGTGAGATTTCCGGGGTTCGGGACTTTCCCTCCCCCATCCCCTCCCGCCTGCGGGAGGGGCGGGCCCGGGGCGATAGCATGCGCCGCCGCGACGTTGGTCCCGAAGCTCACCCAGTATCGCTCCCCTCCCGCAGGCGGGAGGGGATGGGGGAGGGCACTTGCCCCGAACGAAACCCCCCTCAGTCGGTGCCCCGAAACGGCACCAAGGTCCGATACTGCGCCAACGGCGGCGCCCCCGCGACCACCGCCCCGCGCTTCAGCAGAAAGGCATGGCGGACGATCTCCGCCTGCTGCTCGAGTCCATAGCGATCGAAGCGCTGCCCCGGCTTCAGGCAATAGCTATAGCGGCAAAAGGGATGGCGTTTCAGCGGCAGGAATATGCCCCGCTGATGCTGCCAGATATGCACCATCTCATGGATGAACAGTCCCTGCTCATGCAGCGGACAGGCGCCGAAATCCTCGCGCCACAGATCGCCCTTGGGGTGGAAATGGATGCAGCCTGTCGGTGCCATCACCGTGTCGCGCGGCTGGAAAAACGCCCATTTGGTCGGCGACAGGCGAACCTGCATATAGTCGATCGCATCGCCGAAGACGGACCGGGCCAGCGTTTCTTCCGCCGGGGTGAGGGGGCGCTTGGTCATGGCACCCAGATGGGGCGCATGGCGTGGGTAGGAAAGGGGCGGGCCAGTCTCACGGCCCGCCCCCGTTCATCAGCTCCGCCGGGCGGTCAGCCACTGGGTGTTGGCCAGCGGCTTGGAGACGATACGGACCTCGCCGATATGGCCGAAATAGCCGTCCTTGCGCGCGCCGTCCCACCAGGCGGCGCCCAGCACCCAAGGCATGTCGGCGGCCAGCGTCGCGATGCCGACCTGGCCCGCGCTGTTGCGCAGCACGGGCGCGCCATCGACATAGAGGATGGTTTCGTTCGCCACCGGATCGTTGACGATCGCGATATGATACCAGGTGTCGACCATCACCTCGCCCGACCAGTTGGCCTGCGGATAGGCGGTGTTGGAGGCGGGCACGACCTCCCACTGGACTTCGCGCAGCGACGAGATGGCGAACAGGATCGGCGGCGCTTCCCTGTCGCCGCCCGCAAAGCCGGGCAGCTTGCCGCGATTGCCGTTGCGGGTCAGGATATTGCCCCAGCGGTGGTTGGTCACCGTCCAGTTCGCGTCGATCTTGATGAACGCCTCGACCGTATAGCCTGCGCCGAAGGTCGCCGCGTTGATCGGCGCGTTGGTGGCGGTCGCGAAGGCGCTGCTGCGCGCGGTCACCTTGTCGGTGTTGCGGAAGCGCACGCTGCCCGGTGCGGAAGACAGGCGGTGGCGGTCGGTCGACCAGACCACGTCCTCGACCATCGCCGGGCCCGACAGCGGCACGCGGGTCATCGGGTTGCGGCCGGTCGCATCGGGCAGCGTCTCGCCGACCTGGACGATCTTGCCGTCGACGATGCCGCTGGCCACGCGCCAGTGCGCGGCGGTCTCGGCGATCTTGGGATAGTCGTCGGCGTCGCGCGGCAGCACCTCGGCCGGGGCGGCGGGTTCGGTATAGCCCGACAGCAGCGCGGTACGAACGCGCGGCAGGATCGGCACGCCCGCCGTCATCTCGGTATAGGCGAAACTCGGCAGGAAGCGGGCGAAGCGCTTCTTAAAGTCGATGTTGATGGTGAAGCGGTTGTTCGCATCCTCCAGCACCGCGCGGTCGAACTGGTTCAGCGTTTCCTTGGGCTTCTGCACGACCCAGGGCGAGAAGCTCATGACGTCGATCTTGTTGGCCGAGAAATCGATCTCGTAGAGCCGCATCAGCGCGTTGCCGCCCTGATAGGCCATCTGGTAATCGACGACCATCTCATGGACCGGATTGCCGAAGTCGTTGGTCTTGGTCAGCAGTGCGGCACCATGGTGATGGCCGTTCAGCGTCATGAAGATCTGGTCGTTGTCGCGGATCAGACTGTTCCACAACATCAGGCCGTAATCGGTCTCCAGCGGGCTCTTGCCGTCCTTATCGATGTTGAGCAGCTGGTGGTTGGCCAAGATCACCGGCAGGGTCGGGTTGCGACGGATCGCGTCCCGCGCCCACAAAATCCCTGCGTCCGAGATGCGCCAGGATAGCGATAGCACCATGAACTTGACGCCGTACATCTCGAAGATGTGATATTCGTGGAAGCCGGTGCGGTCACGCTCGCGGAAGGTCGACTGGTTCTGCGCGCGTGAGGTCGGGAACCAGGTCAGATAGGGCTCGGACGACAAGGTGCGCTGGCTGTCGGTGCCTGCCTGCTGGTCGGCCGGGACGTGGTAATCGACATCGTACAGGACGTCGTGATTGCCCGCCAAGATCGAATAGGGGATACGCGCCGTCTCCAGCCGCTTCATTGCGGCATCGGCCACCGCCCATTGCGCGGGCTTGCGCACCTGGTCCACCACGTCGCCCAGATGGATCACGAAGGGGATCGCATAGGCCTGGGCGTTGTCGACGATCCACTGGGTCTGCGCCGCGAACGGCTCCGAGCCATATTTGCGCTGGAACTGGCGGTTCTCGTCGACGGTCGCGTAGCGCGAATAGAATTGCGTGTCGGGCAGCACCGCGATCGAGAAGCTGGTGGTGCCGACCGGCGCGGCGGCGGCCGTTCCCGTGGCGGTCGTCGGCTTGGCGTTGAGCAGCGCATCGTCGTCGCACGCCGCCAGCGCCCCCGTCAGCGGCAGCATCGACAGACTCGCGGCCCCGCGCAGCAACTGCCGCCGATCGGCGATCCGCCGCAAGGTGAACCGGGTTTCGTTTGTATCGGACATGGTCAAAATTCCCCCACTTTTCGCTCCATCGAGCAAGCGGGGGGCGCTGTATGGCGCGACTTTGACACATGAGGGACCGAAATATTACCGATTTTGGTCTGACGTGAAAAAAGCGCAAAATATCCCGTCATCTATCCGGCAGCTATATTCCTGCCTCCTAGGCCGTGATGCAGTTGCGTTTAACTAACACGAGCCCCCCCCTCAGGAGCGGGGTTGGGGTGGAGCCTCGCCACAGGCGGCACGCTTGCGGAAGCGCCCCACCCCCAGCCCCTCCCCTGAAGGGGAGGGGTGCGTTCATCTCATGTCCTCTCGCTCCAATCGTCTTTCGTCGAGGGGGGCTGGAAAGACGCATCGCGAATGTCGATTGGCGTTCGAAAACCGTTATTGCCCCGGGGCAGGATCGCCCGCCGCGATTACCCGCGCGCCCTGGCGCAGGCGGGTGCCGTCCGAAAAGGTCAGCAGCAACGACAGGATGCGTCCCGGCTTGACGCCCTGGTTCATGTCGTAAAGCATCACATGCCGCCCGCCCGGTTCGAAGGCGATGGTGGCCCCGGCCGGGATGGGCACGGAATCGACCTTCTTCATCGCCATGCCGCCCTCGTGCATCTCGCTGGTGATCGCGACGTCGCTGCTGACGCCGATCAGGTTCAGCGGCTTCGGGCCGCCATGCACGATGAAATAGGCCGCTGCGGGGCGCCCCGGCACGGCGGCCAGGCGGACCCAGCCTTCCTCGGCATAAAGCTCGGGCTTGGTCGAACATCCGCCAAGCGCCCCCAGTCCCACCGCCCCCGCGATGGCCCAGAGGCCCAGAAAAGTGGCGCGACGCATGACAAACCCTCCCGTTTCGGCAAATCCCGAAGCGACACTAGGTTCCATCCAATCTTGCGGCAACGGATCGCCCACCTATATCCGCCTTCGTGAACGGGGTTTTCGGTTGCCGCTTTCGGGACCGGACGGCCCCGGCATCGAACTTCCAGACTATGTTCTTGAGGGGCATTTAGAGACTTATGGCAAAAGTGATCGGCATCGACCTCGGCACCACCAACAGCTGTGTCGCTGTCATGGAGGGCGGCAAGCCCAAGGTTATCGAAAACGCAGAAGGCGCGCGCACCACGCCGTCGATCGTCGCCTTCGCCAAGGATGGCGAGCGCCTGATCGGCCAGCCTGCCAAGCGCCAGGCGGTGACCAACCCCGACAACACCATCTTCGCGGTGAAGCGCCTGATCGGCCGTCGCTTCGACGACCCCGTCACCAAGAAGGACACCGAGCTGGTCCCGTACGCGATCGCGCGCGGTCCGAACGGCGATGCGTGGGTGAATGCGGGCGGCAAGGATTACAGCCCGTCGCAGATCTCGGCCTTCACGCTGCAGAAGATGAAGGAAACCGCCGAATCCTACCTCGGTGAGACGGTGACCCAGGCGGTCATCACGGTTCCCGCCTATTTCAACGACGCCCAGCGCCAGGCGACCAAGGACGCCGGCCAGATCGCCGGCCTCGAAGTGCTGCGCATCATCAACGAGCCGACCGCGGCTGCTCTGGCCTATGGCCTGGAGAAGCAGGACGGCAAGACGATCGCGGTCTATGACCTTGGCGGCGGCACCTTCGACATCTCGATCCTCGAGATCGGCGACGGCGTGTTCGAGGTGAAGGCGACCAACGGCGACACCTTCCTGGGCGGCGAGGACTTCGACAACAAGATCGTCGATTTCCTGGCATCGGGCTTCCAGAAGGAAGAGGGCATCGACCTCACCAAGGACAAGCTGGCGCTTCAGCGTCTGAAGGAAGCGGCCGAAAAGGCGAAGATCGAGCTGTCCTCGGCCCAGTCGACCGAGGTCAACCTGCCCTTCATCACCGCCGACCAGAACGGCCCGAAGCACCTGGTCAAGTCGATCACGCGCGCCGATCTGGAGCGTCTGGTCGAGGACCTGATCCAGCGCACGCTGGAGCCCTGCAAGAAGGCGCTGGCCGATGCGGGCATGAAGGCCGACGAGATCGCCGACGTGGTGCTCGTGGGCGGCATGACCCGCATGCCGCGCGTCCGTGAGGTCGTGAAGAACTTCTTCGGCAAGGACCCGCACACCGGTGTGAACCCCGACGAAGTCGTCGCCATGGGTGCGGCGATCCAGGCGGGCGTGCTGCAGGGCGACGTCAAGGACGTGCTGCTGCTCGACGTGACCCCGCTGTCGCTGGGTATCGAGACGCTGGGCGGCATCATGACCAAGATGATCGACCGCAACACGACGATCCCCACCAAGAAGAGCCAGGTCTACTCGACCGCCGACGACAACCAGAACGCGGTGACGATCCGGGTCTTCCAGGGCGAGCGCGAGATGGCGCAGGACAACAAGATGCTGGGCCAGTTCGATCTGGTCGGCATTCCCCCTGCGCCGCGCGGCGTGCCGCAGATCGAGGTCACGTTCGACATCGACGCCAACGGCATCGTCAACGTTTCGGCCAAGGACAAGGGCACCGGCAAGGAGCAGCAGATCCGCATCCAGGCATCGGGCGGTCTGTCGGACAACGACATCGACCAGATGGTCCGTGACGCGGAGAAGTTCGCGGAAGAGGACAAGAAGCGTCGTGCCGAGGCCGAGGCCAAGAACAACGCCGAGTCGCTGATCCACACCACCGAGCGTCAGCTGGCCGACAATGGCGACAAGATCGACGCGTCGCTGAAGTCGGAAATCGAGGCGGCCATCGCCGAGACCAAGACGGCGGTCGAGGGTGGCAATCCCGACACCATGAACGAGAAGGCGCAGGCCCTCGCTCAGGTCGCGATGAAGATGGGCCAGGCCATCTATGAAAAGCAGCAGCAGGGCGAGGCTTCGCCCGCCGCTGATGCCGGTCAGGCCAAGCAGGACGATGTGGTCGACGCCGAATTCTCGGAAGTCGACGACACCAAGTAAGACGGTCGGCCCGGTCCCCCTGTCGGTGGGGCCGGGCCTTCGGTCCAGAATTTGCGAATACCGCCCCGACCGATTTGTCGGGGCATGAAGTGGCGAAGCGCTTGGGCGGTCGCTCCGTCCGGCCTGACGGCACGGTCGGCGGCCGCACCATCCACCAGCGCAGGGGCGAGACCGGGCATGAGCACGACGATCGACTATTATGAACTGCTCGAATGCGAGCGCACGGCGGACGATGCGACGATCAAGTCGCGCTACCGCAAGCTGGCCATGCAATACCATCCGGACCGCAATGCGGGGTGCAAGGACTCGGAGGCCAAGTTCAAGGCGATCAGCGAAGCCTATGACTGTCTGAAGGACCCCCAGAAACGGGCGGCGTACGATCGCTATGGCCATGCCGCGTTCCAGCAGGGTATGGGCGGCGGTGGCGGCGGCGCGCAGGATTTCGGCGCCTTTTCGGACATTTTCGAAAGCGTCTTCGGCGAGTTCATGGGCGGCGGACGTGGCGGCGGGCGGCAACAGCCGCGTCGCGGCGCGGACCTGCGCTACGACATGGAAATCTCCCTCGAAGAGGCGTTCCACGGCAAGCAGACCGAGATCACGGTCGATGTCTCGGCGGCGTGCGATACCTGTGACGGCACGGGTGCGAAGGCCGGGACCAGTGCCAAGACCTGTCAGCAGTGCGGCGGCCACGGCAAGGTCCGCGCGCAGCAGGGCTTCTTCGTGGTCGAGCGGACCTGTCCGGTCTGTCAGGGCGCAGGCCAGATCATCGCCGATCCCTGTCCCGATTGTCGCGGCGATGGCCGTGTCGAAAAGACCAAGACGCTGGCCGTCAACATCCCGGCGGGCGTCGATGAAGGCACCCGCATCCGCCTGACCGGCGAAGGCGAGGCGGGCGCGCGCGGGGCCCCGGCGGGTGACCTCTACATCTTTCTTCACGTCAAGCGGCACGCCCTGTTCGAACGTGAGGGCACGACCCTGTTCGCGCGTGCGCCGATCAGCTTCACCACGGCGGCGCTGGGCGGCTCGCTGTCCATTCCCGGCCTCGATGGCCGTAGCCATGAAATCAAGATCCCGGCGGGCATCCAGTCGGGCAAGCAACTCCGCCAGCGCGGGGCGGGCATGCCCGTGCTGCAAGGCCGCGGCACCGGCGATCTGGTCATCCAGATCGAAGTCGAAACGCCGACCAAGCTCTCCACCCGCCAGCGCGAACTGCTCGAACTCTTCCGTGAAACGGAAACAGGCGACGAATGCCCTGAAAGTCAGGGCTTTTTCGCCAAGCTGAAGAGTGTCTTCGCGGGCGAATAAGCCGACCTTTTTCTCTTCTTCTGATAACGAACGTCAAAGGCCGGAGCGTGTATTTGCTCCGGCCGCATTGACTCGTGACTATCATCAGAGTCATGATTGCATCGCGGCTTTTGGGAGAAGGTCTTGCGATGCGTCAGCTATTCGGATGTTTGATCGCCCTGGGTGTGATTCTAGCTAGTCCTGCGTCGGCGCAAGACACGAAGTCACGCAAGGTTGAACAAAGCGTTTTGCCTGACGGCGGTTCGTCTGACGAGATCGTCGTAAAGGCGCTTAGCCTTCCGCGTGATAAACTCCCCGTCAATGTCGGTTGGGCGCCCGTCGACAATACGCAGATCAATATCGCCTACGAACGCGCTGATATGTTCCTGGCATGTGCTTTTGCCAAAGCCAGCCGCGAATGGTTGCGCAAGGCGGTGGAAGGGCCTCCGAATTTCACCGGCACGCAATATGCACAGGGCATGGTCATCTCGACGAACTGGGGTTGTTATCCGCCGCCAGGTGACAGTCCGCCTTTGAACCCGGCTATGATAGGCACCGATTTTCTAGCTCGTGGTATCCTGATCGAGCGAACATTGCGTCAATTTGTGCCTGACGTTGCGCTGGACGCCTCGCAGACCTTCGACCCTGCGGTCCGCGCACGATTTCGCAAGGTCGAAACGCAGCAAAATCGGTATCGGCAGAATCCCGAGCTGTCCGGCTTCGTCGTGGCGGCCTGTCTGGTACAGACCCAGCCGGTCCTGACCACACGGCTGTTTCACGCACAACAGGGCAGCGATCTTGTTCGGGGATTGGAGCAGGCGATCATCGTCAACTCGCCCGAATGCCTCGAGGGGGTGAAAAAGCTCAGCATCGAGCCGACGACCCTGCGGGTCTATCTGATAGACGCCTTTTATCGTTGGGTTTTGGCGGCCCGTAACGTCCCGACCTTGATTCCCGAGCGGGGGGTATAGCCGACACGGCATCGCCCCCAAGCAAAGTCATATTGCATTGCGTCGACGGGCGCGCTCCAATGGCGCATCGAATGAGGGAGATTGTCATGTCGCCGTGGAAAGCCGCCTTGCCCCTGCTCGCCGCGTGCGCGCTGCTCCCCGCTGCTGCGCCGGTATCGGCCCCGCGCGTCGGGATCGCCAGTTTCGAGGCGCTGCCCAAGCCGCTGCCGCTGCCCTATCATGCGGGTGATGCCAAAGCGGCGATCGCGGCGGCGCGGGTGCGGGCGGCGAAGGCGCATAAGCGGGTGCTGATCGATCTGGGCGGCAATTGGTGTCTCGACTGCCGGTTGCTGGCGGGGGTGATGGAAACGCCGCAGATGCGTCCCTTCGTCGCGAAGCATTTCGAGGTGGTGACGGTCGATGTCGGCCGCTTCGACCAGAATATGGATATTCCGGCGTCTTATGGGATCAAGGGACGGCTTCAGGGCGTGCCCGCAGTGCTGATCGTCGATCCCAAGACCAACAAGCTAATCAATGCAGGACGCGAAACCGCGCTGGCCGATGCGCGGGCGATGACGCCGCAGGCGGTGGCGGACTGGCTGGCGGGTTGGGTGGGATAGACCCATAGGCCGGTTGATTTCCGGCTGACGGTGTTCCCTCCCCCAGCCCCTCCCGCTTGCGGGAGGGGAGAGAAAAGAGGGTTCGCATTTCCCCAAGCTACTCCCCTCCCGCAGGCGGGAGGGGCCGGGGGAGGGGAGTCCCTGTCGGCATTTACCGCGCCAATGGGACTCCTCCGACAGTTACTCGCCGAACACCCGCGCGAAGATCGTGTCGACATTCTTATAGTGATAATCGAGGTCGAACCGCGCCTCGATCTCCTCGACCGACAGCGCGGCGGTCACGTCGGCATCGGCCTTGAGCAGTTCCATCAGCGACAGCTCGCCATCCGACTCCCAGACCTTCATCGCGTTGCGCTGGACGAGGCGATAGCTGTCCTCGCGACTCACGCCCGCCTGGGTCAGCGCCAGCAGCACGCGCTGCGAATGGACGAGGCCGCCCATCTTGTTGAGGTTCTTCTCCATCCGCGCCGGATAGACGACCAACTTGTCGATCACGCCGGTCAAACGGGCCAACGCGAAGTCCAAGGTGATGGTCGCGTCGGGGCCGATATAGCGCTCGACCGAGGAGTGGCTGATGTCGCGCTCATGCCACAAGGCGACATTCTCCAGCGCGGGCGTCACGTAACCGCGCACCATGCGGGCGAGACCCGTCAGGTTCTCGGTCAGCACCGGGTTGCGCTTGTGCGGCATCGCCGACGAACCCTTCTGGCCGGGCGAGAAATATTCCTCGGCCTCCAGAACCTCGGTGCGCTGCAGGTGGCGGACTTCGGTCGCGAGACGCTCGATCGAGCTGGCGATGACGCCCAGCGTCGCGAAGAACATCGCATGGCGATCGCGCGGGATGACCTGGGTCGAGACGGGCTCGACGGTCAGGCCCATCTTCTCGGCGACATGCGCCTCCACGCTGGGGTCGATATTGGCGAAGGTGCCGACCGCGCCCGAGATCGCGCAGGTGGCGATGTCGGCACGCGCCGCGACCAGGCGGGCGCGGTTGCGGTCGAACTCGGCATAGGCCTGGGCCAGCTTCAGGCCGAAGGTGACCGGCTCGGCATGGATGCCATGGCTGCGCCCGATGGTCGGGGTCAGCTTATGCTCATAGGCGCGACGCTTGATGACGGCCAGCAGCGCGTCCAGATCCTCGATCAGGATGTCCGAGGCGCGGGCGAGCTGCACCGCCAGACAGGTGTCGAGCACGTCGGACGAGGTCATGCCCTGGTGCAGGAAGCGCGCTTCCGGCCCGGTGCGCTCGGCGACATGGGTCAGGAAGGCGATGACGTCGTGCTTGGTCTCGGCCTCGATCGAATCGATGCGGTCGATGTCGAAGTCGCCCGCGGCCTTGTCGGCTTCCCAGATGCGCGCGGCGGCCTCCTTGGGCACGACGCCCAGCTCGGCGAGCGCGTCGGTGGCATGGGCCTCGATCTCGAACCAGATGCGGAAACGGGTCTGGGGGTCCCAGATCCGGGTCATGGGGGCACGGGAATAGCGCGGAATCATCGGGGCACCTTCAGGTCGTGGAAACGGCACGGCTCACCGTGCACTCCCTTTCGGAATCACGGCGTACCGTGCCGTTAGCAGGGACGAGCCGAGCCTTCAAATCCCAAGGACGGATCCCCATCTGGTATAATGGAGTTTAGGATCGTATCACTAAAGATGAAGATGCGTTCCTGGTCTTCACAGTCATCGATCGACCAACGTAAGGGAGAGACGAGATGATGAAATATGCTTTTCTTGGCGCCGCGATGATGGTGTCTGCCCCCGTTCTGGCCCAGGTCACGCCTGCGCCGGCCCAGACCACTCCGGCTACACCGCAAGCTGCTCCGGCAACCACGTCCGACCCGGCGCAGACTGCGCAACCTACCGCTGATGTATCCGTATCCACCCAGGGTCAGGTGCAGGCGAACGGCAGCCAGATCGCCCAGGTCGTCGACACGCAGTTCCCGACCTATGACAAGGACGGTGACGGCAAGCTGAACAAGGCGGAATTCGCCCAGTGGATGGTCGCGCTGAAGTCGCAGACCGACCCGTCGACCAAGGCCGAGGCGCCCGCGACGAAGAAGTGGGTCGGCAGCGCCTTTGCCCAGGCGGATACCGACAAGGACAAGACGGTGTCCAAGACCGAGCTGACCGGCTTTCTGAGCCAGGGTCAGGGCTAAGACCGGAACACCCCCCTCCGTTCCGACGATTCCCCGAGCGGGGATGAGCGGGGCCGTCGGACCTTCGGGTTCGGCGGCCCTTTGCGTTGGGCCATCCCGATCCTTCCCATCGCAAGATGGGGAGCAATGTGACGCGGTACGAAAAAGGGCAGGGGCGTCGCCGCCACCTGCCCTTCTTTTCGTTCGCTGACCTCGAAAGGAAAGCGAGGCCGGATCAGGCCTCTTCCGAACCTTCGGCCTGCGCGTCGGCGTCGATCGCCTCGTCCTCGGCGGTCAGGACCGTCGGGGCAACGATGGTGGCGATCGCGAAGTCGCGGTCGTCGATGGCGGGCTCGGCGCCCTTGGGCAGCTTCACGTCCGAGATGTGGATCGAGTCGCCGATCGCCACACCCTTCAGCGAGACGCTGATTTCGGTCGGGATGTTGGCGGCGTCGACGACCAGCTCGATCTCGTGGCGGGTGACGTTCAGGACGCCGCCCAGCTTCACGCCGCTCTCGTCTTCGTCGGTGAACACGACGGGCACGGCGACCGTGACGGTCTCATGCTCGCCGATGCGCACGAAGTCGACGTGCAGCGGGCGATCGGTGACGGGATGGAACGCGACGTCCTTCGCCAGCGTGCGCTGGCCGTCCACCATGATGACCGAGGTGAAGAAATGACCGGTCATCAGCGCCTTGACGAGGGCCTTCTCTTCGAGATGGATCGACGCGGCGGCCTTGTTCTGGCCATAGATCACGGCGGGGACGCGGCCTTCACGACGCAGCGAACGGGAGGCTCCCTTGCCAACCTGATCGCGCGTCTCGGCGGCGAGCGTAAGGGTGTCGCTCATTCCAGTAACTCCGAAACAAAATGGATATAGGCTTCCGACCACGCCTCCAGGGATGACCATGACCGGAAGCGGCGGCGCATAGCGGCAATGGGGCCAAAAGGCAATATCGGGCGCTTGCATCGCTTTCGGGCGAAAGGCATCCTGCACCCCGAGCGATCAAGGCAAGGGAGAATGCCATGTTCGGTTGGATGGCGGCGGCGATGCTGCTGCAGGTGGCGCAGCCCGTCGGCGATACGGCGGACATCATCGTACGCGGCCAGCGGGCCGATCGCGCGCTGGCGAATTGTCTGAAGCGGGGATGCAATGTCCCCGACGACGTTCGATTGACCATGGCCCTTGCCGAGGCGCAATTTGGCCAGGGGCAGTATCGTATCGCCCGCGCAACCCTCGCACAGGGGATAGAGCGCACCAAAGCCGAAACGGCGGTTTATCCCCGCCAGATTTCGGCACTGTACGAGGCGACCGCGACGATCAATCGGCATATCGGCGATATGGAAGGCTATCGCAGCGCGGTGATCGGGCAGACCAGGCTGCTCCGCGAGAATGTCGACGAGAATGACCTCCAGCGGCGGATGCTGCCCCTGACCCTGGGTGACAGCTGGATGGATCGAGGACAATGGCGGCAGGCTTTGACCCTCTATAGCGATGCTCAACGGCAATATGTTCGGGCGGGGGATGCCCGTCTCGCGTCGCTGGCCGGCTTGCGGCGGGTATCGGTGATGCTGGCGCGGGACGATGTCGCGGGGGCTCGGCGAGCCTTGTCCGAGATTTCCGAGGCATCGGTGAGCCAGGACAGCGTCGTCGCACCGATTCGTGCCGTCCTGGCGGCGCGCATCGCCAAGGCATCCGGCCATGACGGCGAGGTGGATCGGTTGGTGGAGACATTGCGGACCGATGTCTCGCAGCCGCCGATCGTAGCGCAGGAGGCTCCGCTCAAAGACGACGCCCGAAATGCGCCGGACGAGACGCGGCGCATGGCCGATCTGTCGGTCAACCGATCGGGGGCTGGCGGTGGCGAGCCTATCCAGTGGGTGGACGTCAGCTATATGGTCCAACCCGATGGGCGCGTGACCGATGCCGAAATCCTGCGCGGAAACGGGGATCGCGGCTGGGCGGCACCCTATGTCGCGCAGATCGCCAGCCGTCGCTACCTGCCCATCACACTGACCGACGGTCGACCCGGCCTTTATCGGCTGGAGCGGTTGACCCGGCGGGCTAGACTGATCGTGCCGACGGGATCTTTCATCAAACAGGCGGTGGGACAGGTTTCGGTCGAGCGGCAGGATCTGACGCGTTACGACGTCGCATCGAAATAGGATGGCAAGGCGGGGACGGACGCCGCCCCCGTTCTCGCTTAGAACCGGATCGGCAGGCCGACCATGATGCGGCCATGGGACTCGCCGGCCTGTCCCCGCACGCGGAGCGAGAGGTTGCGGTTCAGCCGTTGCTCGATACCCAGGCCGGCGACCAGTCCGCTGGTTTCATCGAGCGAGCCGTTCGACAGGACGTTCGACGAGAGCCGCGTGTCGAAGCGATAGCCGCCATAGCCCGCCTCGGCGACGATCATGGTGTCGCGGCCCAGGACATAGCCCGCGCGGGCGGTCAGGCTGTATCCCCATGTCGCCTTTTGTTCGGCATAGGCGAAGACCTGCTGGCTGCGCGCGGTCCCGCCGCCGCCATGGACCGCGACTTCGCCGCCAAGTCGCAGCCGCTTCCCCACAGGCGCCATCCATCCGGCAAAGCCGCCGCCTGCTAGCCCGGTCGTTCGATAGGTCATGTCGTTATCGCCATTGCCGTTGTCCAGCGTTAAGCCGTGGATCACGACCCCGGCTTCGGGCCCTGCATAAGGCCCCGCAAATACGGGCTTTTCCTGCGCGAAGGCAGTGGCGGGCAGGCAGGTCAGCAGTATGGCGGCGAACAGGATGCGCATCGAGAACGTCCTTCGATCGGTCATAGGGCTCCCCATCGATTCCCTATGAATATTGATGTATGATAGTTATGAATTTCTGTAAAACAGAAAGATGATGATGGCGGGCAGATATTTCATGAGCCGGGGGCGGGCTCGGGCGGTGCGGGCGTTCGCGGTGTTGTGCTTCCTGATTGCGGGGGCGGGGGTCGCGACGCTGCCCACGATGCTGGTGGGGCCGCAGTGGCAGGCCTTCATGATCGACTGCGACGACGGATGCCGCGCCAAGCCCCAGCCGCTCGATCAATTGTCGCCGGAGGTCCGGCATGTCATCGCCAATCTGCCCAAGGCCTCGGAACGCATGACCGCTGCCATGGCGGAACCCTATTGGTGGTGGCGATTGTTGGGCATCCAGATGCTGGATGCCTTGCCCTTCACGCTATTGTTCTTCTCGGTCGGCATGGCGCTATGGCGTTTCGGCAATCGGCAGGAGCATCGCGATTGGAGCGGAATGCGCTGGTTGCAGCGGGCGACCGCCGCCGGCATTGCCATGGCGATCGCCGAACCCCTGGCGCAAGTGTTGCGGGATGCCGTCTTTCTGGGGGCGATGACGGATGTCGGGGCCTTTTCCTATTCGGTTGAATTTACCCTGATTATCGAGCGACTGCTGCTCGCCTGTGCGGCCTGGGCCGCGACCTGGGCGCTGGCGGCGGGGTTGCGCGCGCGGGGCGATCTGGCCGAGATCGTCTGATGCCCGTGACCGTCCATCTCGATATGATGCTGGTGCGCCGCAAGGTGAAGTCGAACGAACTCGCCCGTGCGATCGGGATCACCGAATCGAATCTGTCGCTGCTGAAGTCGGGCAAGGTGAAGGGGGTGCGCTTTTCCACCCTGGCGGCCATCTGCCGTTATCTCGACTGCGAGCCGGGGGACATATTGGGTTACGAGCCCTCCGACGACGACCTGACCGCCGAGGATGGCACCTGATCGGTCGCCAGCACGAGGGCACTGGTCCGACCGGTGGTGATCGTACAGCAAGGACCCAGCATCCGGGGCTCGCCGTCGAACAGCGCCAGATCGGCTTTGCGGCTGGCCAGTCGGAATGACGAGGCGGTGGCGCGCGTCACGCCCTTCGCCTCGGCCCAATTGCCCCGCATCGCGGCCCAGCCCAGTTCCATCATCCGTCGCCAGTGCCGCGCATCCACCGCCGTCAGCACCATCGCCGCCTCGCCCGGCTGGACGAACACCGCCTGATAGGCACGGGGCAGTTCCGGCATATCCTGCAACCGCAGGCCCCGGCCGAAGGTCCGGCGCCATGCCTGACCGATCGCGCGGAGCAGTCGCCTGGGTCGCCCGGCGCGCGCGGCTTCACGGGCATGAACCCAGCGGGTGGCGGGGCCGAGGATCAGCCCGGCATAGGCGCGGTGTCCGTCGCCGGTGACATAAGGAAGCGCGATCCGGCGGGGCGGCGGCCTCTGCTCCAGCCCTTCCAGGATCGTTTCGGCCGAAACATCGCCGTGCAGCTGCTTGGCCAGCAGGTTCATCGTGCCGCCGGGCAGGATCAGTACCGATCCCGCCCAGCCATCGAGTGCGGTGAGTGCGGCGTTGACGGTGCCGTCTCCCGCCAGCAGCACGACCAGCGTCGCGCCCGCCGCATCGAGATCCATGGGGGAGGGGATGGCCTGATCGGGAAAGCCGGTCCGCCCGACCAGGGTCCGGCCTTGCGCGGCCAGCCGTGTCTCGATCTGCGCGATGCCGTCGGCAGCGGTCGAGCCGGACCCGGCATTCGTCACCAACCAGCATCGCCGCATCGTCGCCCCGCCCCTTCATCGGCCGTCCGGGCCAGACTGTCGGTAGAACAGGCTTTTGCGTCCGGGCGATGACGATGCCGTCGCCCGGACCGGACCCCGTGACGGGGATCAATAGGCGATGCGTTCGGCCTTGATCCCCTGCTTGGCGAGCTGCGCCTGGACGCTGTCGTTACCCGCCAGATGCCCCGCGCCGACCGCGATGAAGATGGTGCCGGGCTTGGCCATGCGCTCCTTGATCCACGTCGCCCAGCGGGCGTTGCGGTCGGTCAGCAAGGTCTTGGCGACCTCGGGCGAGTCCTTCAGGCTTTCGTTCATCGTCTTGGCCAGCGCGTCGGGGTCGCCCTTGGCCCATTCGTCGACCATCTCGGCCATTTCCTCGCCCGCTTTGGGCAGGTCGTCGACCGTCGAGGTCAGGAAATCGATCTGCGCCTTTTGCGACAGGCCGTTAAAAAAGCCGATCTGCTGCTCGGCGGTTTCCAGCCCGGCGACCGGCTTGTTCGCCGCCTTGGCCGCGTCGGCCAGCACGGTTTCCGGCCCGTTCTTGGGATCGTAACCCAGCTTCTGGATCGGCGCGAGCGACAGGGTGACTCCCACCAGCCACGGCTTCATCCGGTCGAAGTTGCGCGGATCGGCCCCCAGATCGGTCACCGCCTTCAGATAGGCGCCGCGCTTGTCGGCGGGCAGCTGCTCGGTCAGGGTCGGGCCGGTGGTGACGAAGCCGTTCTTCATCACGATCTGCTGCATCGTCGCCGGATCGGGCTGCACCATCTCCAGCATCAGCTGGTCCGACTTGTCGAAGGCGGTCTTCACCGCCTCGTCGAACCAGCTCAGGCCGGGCTTCAGCACATGGATGGTGCCGAACAGATAGATGGTGGTGTCGGCATCCTTGACCACCCACAAAGCGGGATCCGCGTCATTGGGGTTCGGCTCGGGCTTGCTCTGGGCGCAGGCGGGCAGCGCCAGCATCAGCGCGAGCGAGGTGAGGGCGGCTTTCATGATCGTCTTCATGGGATCAGACTTTCGGAAAAGGAAGGGGCCGGATGGGAGAAGGGAGAGGTCAGGCATATTTGCGCCACATCCAGACGATGCCGCAGCTCGCCATCAGCGCGCCGTACACCCATTCGACCTGAAGGGGCGGCAGCACGCCGCCGCGCCACAGGAACCACCAGACGGGGGCGCCCAGGCCCACGACGTAAAAGGCCGCCAGCGCGCCGTCGCGATATGCGCGGCTCTCATGCTCGTCGACGACCCGATGCCAGCGCCAGGAGATGATCGGCAGGAAGACGCCCCACACCAGCGCCATGATGATCGCGAACCATAGCGGCAGCGGGGATGTCCACATATCGAGCGGACCGGGCTTGGCCCCGTGGGGCAGTTGGACGACGGACATGATTGCCATCGCAGCGCCGATCACGCCGCCCAGCGCCCCCGAAATGGCGACCAGTCGACGATTGGCGCGCTCGCTGGGGCCACGGGTGTCGCGCTTGGATAGGTTGATCATGGTCGCACCTCGATGGACAGATGGACGGAAAACTTTGGGATTGCGAGCTTGTGGTCGGCGATGCTGGCAGTCCGTATGGTTGGGCGAAGCGTATCGAGCGTGACCTTGCCCACCCGTCCGACACCCCAGCCGAGCAACGACAGCGCGATACCGGTACCGATGGCCGTGCGGGTCAGAAGGCGGCTCATGACCGCACCCGGCGGATAAGGTAGAAGGTCAGGCCGATAACGAGCGCAATGCCCCAATTATGACCTTCGAAATCGGTCTTGTGCAGTTGCGTACCGATAATGGTCAGCACCGGATGCAGGACGAAGTTCGTCAACCCGATCACGGCCCAGGTCTCGATAGACAGCCGCCGGTGCATTTCGTCGGTCTCGCGCCAATTACGCCACACGACGAGGCTTCCGAAAACCAGGATTGCGAGAGCGGCAACTTGGCCGAAGAGCCCAGGTGTGACGGGAGAGGAAAGCGGTAAGTTTCTATTCGCGGCGTCGATGGCCAATGGGGCGCTTATCAAGCCCAGCATCGTCACGATCAAAAACTCTCTGCGCCGCCGTTTCTTCCTTAGCACGCGCCCCGCCTCGCGGCTCTCGCCCCAATGGGCGTCGCGTTCACTCGCCGTCATGTTCATCATCGAAAATCTCCTCGATGGGCATCTCGAACAGCCGTCCGATGCGGAAGGCGAGCGGTAGCGAGGGGTCGTATTTCCCCGTCTCGATGGCGTTGACGGCCTGGCGCGACACATCCAGCCGCCCGGCGAGTTCCGCCTGGCTCCAGTTGCGTTCGGCGCGCAGCACCTTGAGGCGATTTTTCATGTCCACCTCCTCTTGCATGGCCAACCTCCCTTTGTCACCCGTGCATGACGTAATGTCAGGTGACCGTGACAAAGTGACAGTGAGTCGCGACACTGTCAATAAGACCTGACAAAATATCACGTCTGGCTGACTTTGTGCTTGATCCGCTCACGCGGATCCCGCGCCGACCCGCTCCCCCACCCGACCGCCCACAGCGTATTCTGAACAGGCGGTCGGGTGGGAGAGCGGGCCGGTGCGGTTACGAAAAGCCCGCTCGCCTTGACCGCACAAGGGCCATCCGCCAAAGCCTGCCCCATTATGCAGACCCGAAACGGCCCCCCGGAAGGACCACTTTCCTTCCAGCGCATGATCCTCACCCTCCATGACTATTGGAGCGAGCGGGGATGCGTGATCCTGCAACCCTATGACATGGAGATGGGGGCGGGCACCTTTCACCCCGCGACCACGCTGCGCGCGCTGGGGCCGGACAGCTGGAACGCCGCCTTCGTCCAGCCGTGCCGTCGCCCGACCGACGGCCGCTATGGCGAGAACCCCAACCGGCTTCAGCATTATTACCAGTATCAGGTGATCCTGAAGCCTTCGCCCGCCGATCTGCAGGACCTGTATCTGGGCAGCCTGGCCGCGATCGGCGTCGACATGACGAAGCATGACATCCGCTTTGTCGAGGACGATTGGGAAAGCCCGACTTTGGGTGCCTGGGGCCTGGGCTGGGAAGTCTGGTGCGACGGGATGGAGGTGACGCAGTTCACCTATTTCCAGCAGATGGGCGGATACGACATGAAGCCCGTCGCGGGTGAGCTGACCTATGGGCTCGAACGGCTGGCCATGTACATCCAGGACGTCGACAATGTGTACGACCTGCGCTTCAACGATGCGGGCGTGAGTTACGGCGACGTGTTTCTCGAAAACGAGAAGCAGATGTCGACTTGGAATTTCGAGGTCGCCGACACCGACACGCTGTTCGACGCCTTCAAAAAGGCGGCGGCCGAGTGCGAGCGCTGTCTGGAGGCCAAGCTGCCCATCCCCGCCTATGAACAGGCGATCAAGGCCAGCCACACCTTCAACCTGCTGCAGGCGCGCGGCGTGATCTCGGTGGCGGAGCGCCAGGCCTATATGGGCCGCGTCCGCGATCTGGCGAAGGGCGCGTGCGGCGCCTGGATGGACAAGAACGGCTGGGCCGCGTGATGACTGATTTTCTGCTCGAACTCCGCTCCGAAGAAATCCCCGCCCGGATGCAGGCGGGGGCGCGGGAGAACCTCGCCAAGCTCTTTACCGCCGAACTCGCCAAGGCGGGGCTGTCGGCGGGTGAGATCGTCACCTATGCGGGGCCGCGTCGCCTCGCACTGATCGCGCGCGGGCTGCCTGCCGCGACCGAGGCCGTGTCCGAGGAAGTGAAGGGGCCGCGTGCCTCCGCCCCGCCGCAGGCGCTGGAGGGCTTCCTGCGCAAGACCGGGCTGTCGCGCGAGCAGCTGACCGAGCGCGACGGGGTGCTGTTCGCGATCACCGAAAAGCCCGGCCGCGCGACGGCGCAAGTGCTGGCCGAGGCGATCCCCGCCATCGTCCGCGCCTTCCCCTGGCCAAAGTCGATGCGCTGGGGCGCCGAGTCCGCCTCGACCGAGTCGATGCGCTGGGTCCGTCCGCTGCACGCCATCGTCGCGCTGTTTGGGGCTGAGGTGGTGCCGTTCGCAATCGCCGGGATCACCAGCGGCAATACGACGCGAGGCCACCGCTTCCACGCGCCCGCCGAGATCGTGCTGACCGGCGCCGACACCTATGTCGAGCAACTGCGCGGCGCCAAGGTGCTGGTCGACCAGGACGAGCGCGCCGCGATCATCCGTGAGCGCGCCTCCGCGCTTGCCGCCGAGGCCGGGCTGGAGCTGGTCGAAGACGAAGGGCTGGTGGCCGAGAATGCCGGGCTGACCGAATGGCCGGTGCCCCTGCTAGGGCGCTTCGACGAAGCCTATCTCGACGTGCCGCCCGAAGTCATCCAGCTGACCGCGCGGGTGAACCAGAAGTATTTCGTCTGCCGTTCGGGTGACGGCAAGCTGGCGAACGCGTTCGTCTGCACCGCCAATATCGAGGCGACCGACGGCGGTGCGAAGATCGTCGAGGGCAATGGCAAGGTGCTCGCCGCCCGCCTGTCCGACGCGCGCTTCTTCTACGAGACTGACCTGAAGACCAGGCTCGACGAGTTGCGGCCCAAGCTGGAAAAGATCGTCTTCCACGAAAAGCTCGGCACCGTCGCCGACAAGGTCGAGCGGGTGGCAAAGCTCGCCCGCTGGCTGGTCGAAGAGGGTATCGTCACCGAATCCCCCTCCCGCAGGCGGGAGGGGCTAGGGGAGGGCAGTGCCCCAAGCGACGTCGCTGGTGCAGAGGTCCCCCCCCCATCCCAGTTTCAGGTGAACGATGCCCCGCATCGTTCAGGTCATGCCGGGGGCATGACCGACCTGAAACTCGCAAGCGGAGGGGGCGAGCTCGCCGATCTGGCGGAGCGCGCCGCGTATCTGGCGAAGGCCGATCTCGTCACCGGCATGGTCGGCGAGTTCCCCGAATTGCAGGGCCTGATGGGCGGTTATTACGCCGCCGCGCAGGGCGAAGACCCGCGCGTCGCCGAGGCGGTTCGCGATCACTACAAGCCGGTCGGACAGGGCGATGATGTCCCTACCGCGCCGGTGACGGTGGCCGTGGCGCTGGCGGATAAGCTGGATAGCGTCGCACAGTTCTTCATGGTCGGGTTGAAGCCCAGCGGTTCGAAAGATCCGTTCGCTTTGCGCCGGGCGGCGTTGGGTATCGCCAGCACCATCCAGCAGAACGGCCTGCGCTTGCCCTTCTACGCGGCGAGCATCCGGGCCATGGGCAATGTCGACCACGGATCGACGGAAATGATGGACTTCATCATCGACCGCCTGAAGGTCCAGCAACGCGAAGCGGGCGTCCGTCACGACCTGATCGACGCGGTGTTCGCACTCGGCGGCGAGGACGACCTCGTCCGCCTGCTCGCCCGCGTCCGCGCGTTGCAAGCCTTCGTCACCACCGATGACGGCACCAACCTGCTCGCCGGGTATAAGCGCGCCGCGAACATCCTGAAGAAGGAAGGCGTCGAGGGCGACCAGGCCTGGACCGCGCCGACCTATACGCTCGAACCCGCCGAGGCCGATCTGATCGCCGCGCTCGACGCGGCCGAGCCCAAGGCTGCGCAAGCGGTGCAGGCCGAGGATTTCGAGGCCGCCATGGCCGCGCTCGCCTCGCTTCGCGCGCCGATCGACCGGTTCTTCGACGATGTGACCGTCAACGATGCCGATCCGGCCAAGCGGACTGCGCGTCTTGCGTTGCTCGCGCGGGTCCGGGCCGCCGTGCATACGGTGGCGGATTTCTCGAGGATCGAGGGATGAGTTGAGCCGGATCGGGAGACGGGGGCAAACGTTCCTGTCTTCCCCTCCGGCAATATCGCCTTATTAACACCGACGCCTGTGTCCCCAGGGCGTCGGACGTGACGACCAGTAAAGGATCGAACCGATGACCTATGTGTACCGTTTCGGCGGCGGCGTTTCGGACGGCGGTAAGGGGGACAAGAACCTGCTTGGCGGCAAGGGCGCGAACCTGGCCGAGATGGCCTCGATCGGCCTGCCGGTGCCGCCGGGCTTCACCATCTCGACCGCGATGTGCACCCGCTATTACGAGGATGGCGAGCAGTTCCCGCAGGAACTGCGCGACGAGGTGGCCGACGGCATCGCGCATATCGAGGCGGTGACGGAGAAGCGCTTCGGCGATCCGGAAAACCCGCTGCTGGTCTCGGTCCGCTCGGGCGCGCGGGTGTCGATGCCGGGCATGATGGACACGGTGCTGAACCTGGGCCTCAACGACGAAACCGTCGAGGGGCTGGCCAAGAAGGCGGGCGACGAGCGTTTCGCCTGGGACAGCTATCGCCGCTTCATCCAGATGTATGCCGATGTCGTCCTGGAACTGGATCACGGTGCTTTCGAGGAAGCGCTGGAGATCGCCAAGGAAGACAACGGCTTCACCCTCGACACCGAAATGTCCGCCGAGGACTGGAAGGCGCTGGTCACCACTTATAAGGGCCTGGTCGAGGAGCAATGGGGCAAGCCTTTCCCGCAGGACGTGCACGACCAGCTCTGGGGCGCGGTCGGCGCGGTGTTCGGGTCGTGGCAGTCGGAGCGGGCGAAGGTCTATCGCCGCCTGAACGACATTCCCGCCGACTGGGGCACCGCCGTCAATGTCCAGGCGATGGTCTTCGGCAATATGGGCGACACCTCGGCGACCGGCGTGGCCTTCACGCGCGACCCGTCCAAGGGCGACCGCGCCTATTATGGCGAGTTCCTGATCAACGCGCAGGGCGAGGATGTGGTCGCGGGCATCCGCACGCCGCAGTACTTGACCAAGGCCGCGCGCGAGGAAGCGAACGCCAAGCCCGCCTCGATGGAAGAGGCGATGCCCGAGGTCTATGCCGAGCTGGCCGCCGTCTTCGACCAACTCGAGACGCATTACCGCGACATGCAGGACATCGAGTTCACGGTCGAACAGGCCAAGCTCTGGATGCTCCAGACCCGTTCGGGCAAGCGCACCGCCAAGGCGGCGCTGAAGATCGCGGTCGACATGGCCAATGAGGGCCTCATCACCCGCGAGGAAGCGATCGCGCGGGTCGATCCGGCGGCGCTCGACCAGCTGCTCCACCCGACGCTCGATCCCGATGCCAAGCGCGACGTGCTGACCAAGGGGCTTCCTGCCTCGCCGGGTGCGGCCTCGGGCAAGGTGGTGTTCGACGCCGATGCCGCCGAGCGTGCGGCGGCGGCGGGCGAGGCGGTGATCCTCGTCCGTGTCGAAACCTCGCCGGAGGATATTCACGGCATGCACGCGGCCAAGGGCATCCTGACCGCGCGCGGCGGCATGACCAGCCATGCGGCGGTCGTGGCGCGCGGCATGGGGCGGCCTTGCGTCTCGGGTGCGGGCAGCCTGTCGATCGACAATAAGGCCAAGCTGCTGCGCGTCGGTTCGCGTGAGGTGCGCGAGGGCGACATCCTGACGCTCGACGGTTCGACCGGCGAGGTGATGGTCGGCGCGGTGGCGACCGTCCAGCCCGAACTGGCGGGCGACTTCGGCACGCTGATGGAATGGGCCGATCAGGTCCGCCGCCTGAAGGTCCGCGCCAATGCGGAAACCCCGCTCGACTGCCGCACCGCGCGCGAGTTCGGCGCGGAGGGCGTCGGGTTGTGCCGCACCGAGCATATGTTCTTCGACGCCGCGCGGATCACGGCGGTGCGCCAGATGATCCTGGCCTCGGACGAAGCGGGCCGCCGCGCCGCACTCGCCAAGCTGCTGCCCGAACAGCGCGCCGACTTCACCGCGATCTTCGAGGTGATGGCGGGCCTGCCGGTGACGGTGCGCCTGCTCGACCCGCCGCTGCACGAATTCCTGCCGCAGCAGGAGGCCGAGTTCGCCGAGGTCGCGACGGCGGCGGGCGTCGACGTCGATACGCTGAAGCGCCGGGCCACCGAACTCCATGAGTTCAACCCGATGCTCGGCCATCGCGGCTGCCGCCTGGGCGTGACCTATCCGGAAATCTACGAGATCCAGGCGCGGGCCATCTTCGAGGCGGCGCTGGACGTGGCGGAAAAGTCGGGTGAGGCCCCGATCCCCGAGGTCATGATCCCGCTGGTCGCCACGCGCCGCGAGCTGGAACTGATGAAGACGGTGGTCGACAAGGCCGCGCAGGCGGTCTTCGCCGAACGCGGCAAGACGGTCGAATATCTGGTCGGCACCATGATCGAGCTGCCGCGCGCCGCGCTGAAGGCGGGCGAGATCGCCGAGGTCGGCGAGTTCTTCTCCTTCGGCACCAACGACCTGACCCAAACGACGCTGGGCGTCAGCCGCGACGACGCGGCGCGCTTCCTGAGCGCCTATGTCGAAAAGGGCATCTACGCCAAGGACCCGTTCGTCAGCCTGGATGTCGAGGGTGTGGGCGAACTGGTCAGCCTGGCCGCCGAGCGCGGTCGCGCGACGCGGCCGGGGATCAAGCTCGGCATTTGCGGCGAGCATGGCGGCGATCCTGCATCGATCGCTTTCTGCGAGGCGGTTGGCTTGGATTATGTCTCGGCCAGCCCATACCGCGTGCCGATCGCACGGCTGGCGGCGGCACAGGCGGCGTTGAAGGCGCGGTGATGTTGGGGAGGGGTGGTTTCGGCGGGTTTGTCGCCCGGAACCTTCCCTCCCCCATCCCCTCCCGCTTGCGGGAGGGGTGCGCCGTTGGGCAACCGTTTTGCTGATCTCAGAAGCTATAGCCTAGTTGAAGCGCTGGACGTTTCCGCTGGGCACACCCCTCCCGCAAGCGGGAGGGGATGGGGGAGGGCCGGGTGTCTCACCGAGCCCTAACCCCACGAAACCAATCACCCGCGCGTCGTAACCCGGTTCCCGAAGTCGAACCACCCGCGACGCTCACCCGCCGGATAGGCCGGACGCGCTGCGCTCGCCGCGACCGGGCGATAGGTCGACGCCGGGGCGGTCCGCTCCACCACCGGCGCAGCCGCGACCGGCTGGGCACTCGCCAAGCGGCGGTTTTCCTTTTCCAGCTCGGCGATGCGGGCCTGTGCCGCCGTCAGCTTGGCCTCGGTATCCTTTACCTGTGCGGCATGGGCATCCCGTTCGGTGGCGTAGCGGGTGCGCCATTTGCGGCCGCCCGGATGGCTCGCCAGCCCGAAGAGCCAACCCGCGATGAGGACCAGCCCCAGCACGGCGAACTGCGTCGTCGAAGTGAACAGCATCGCGTCGATCCCATCCTGTTGATTTTGGTCTGTTACGACCGGTCAACGACTGGCGGGGGCGCTGGTTGCGAGCGGCGGGCTTATTGCCCTGCTGTCCCTATTGTCCGGCGATCAGCGTGTCCTTGATCGAACAGGCGGCGGGGCCGAGGATGACGACGAACAGCACCGGCAGGATGAACAGGATCAGCGGCACGGTCATGATCGCGGGCAGGCGCGCGGCCTTTTCCTCGGCGCGCATCATGCGTTCGTGACGGAATTCGGCCGACAGGACGCGCAGCGCGCTGGCCAGAGGCGTGCCGTATTTCTCGGTCTGGATCATCGTGGTGACGACGCCGCGCAGCGAATCGAGATTGACCCGCATGGCCAGGTTTTCCAGCGCCTGACGCCGGTCGGTCAGGAAGCCGAGTTCGACCGAGGTCAGCTGAAATTCGTCGCCCAGTTCGGGATAGGCGCGGCGCAACTCGCGCGACACGCGGGCAAAGGCGGCATCGACGGTGAGCCCTGCCTCGGCGCAGATGACCATCAGGTCGAGCGCATCGGGCAGGCCCTTGCGGATCGCGGCAGTGCGCTTGTCGACCTGGTTCTTGAGCGCCAGGTCCGGAGCCTTATAGGCCAGCAGGAGCATGCCCGCGACGATCATGTAGCAGCTGAAGCCGCTCCAATCGGCAAAGTCCTCGGTGCCATAGACCCACAGGGCCATGCCGCCGCCCAGGACGATCGGCAGGGCCAGCCGTCCGAAGATGACCGCGAACGCCATCTCCTTCGAGCGGATGCCCGCTTGGAGCAGGCGCAGCTGGATCGCCTTGACCTGTTCGTCCTGCAGCATCTTGAGCGCGTCCAGGACGGTGCGCATCCGCTCCAGCAACGTGGCGCGGTCGATCAGTTGCGCACGGCGCTTCGGAGCATTGTCGATCCCGGCCTTCAGCAGCTCGCGCCGTTCGTTCAAGGCGCGCACCCGCTTCGTCATCGGGTCGCGACTGCCGATCAGGGCATAGCCCGCGACCAGCAGCGCAAAGACGCAGACGCCCCAAAGCAGCGCGCTGAGCGATGCGGGGTCGAGGCCGAGAATGGCGGGCGCGGGACTGGTCATTCAGATCTCGAAACTGATCATGCGGGACATGATGAAGGCGCCCAGGCCCATCCAGACGAAGCCCGCCGCCCCGACCAGCATCAGGCGCGGATCGATGAAGAAGCGGGCCATATAGGGCTGGTTGATCATCCAGATCATGCCGAACACGGCAAAGGGGAGGAAACCGATGATATAGGCCGACGCCTTGGATTCGGACGACATCGCCTTGATCTTCAGCTTCATCTGCGCACGCTTGCGCAGCACCTCGGCCAGGTTGGACAGCGTCTCGGCCAGGTTGCCGCCGGTTTCGCGCTGGATGGCGATGGCGATGACGAAGAAGCGGAATTCGGGAATGTCGAGCCGGTCGGCGGTTTCCTGAAGCGCGGCGTCCATGCTGCGGCCGATGCGCATCCGGTCGGTGACGGCGCGGAACTCCTCGCCAATCGGACCCGGCAGTTCGAGCGCGACGACCGCCATCGTCTCGCTGATCGGCAGGCCCGAACGCAGGCCGCGGACCAGCAGTTCGATGGCGTCGGGAAAGCGGACGACGAACTTGTTGCGTCGCTTCACGATCATGCGGCCGACGACCAGATGCGGCACCCAGAGGCCGAGGGTGATGCCGAGCAGCAGCGCGCCGAAGAAGGGCAGGCCGAAGACCATCAGCAGGATCAGCATCCCGAACGACAGTCCCGCACTCGCCATGCCATATTGGCCGACGGTCCAGTCGCGTCCGGTACTGTCCAGCCGGGTGGCCAGCTTGGCGGGATTGGGGAGCAGGCGGCCGAACGCCTTGTCCATCCGCGTGTCACCGGCCAGCGCGATCCCGCGCGAGGCGGCGACGGCCTCCAGCGGCTTGCCGAGGTCGAGCGCGACGCGACTGCGAAGCCCCGCCAGCCGTCGCGTCTGGCTGCGCGAGCGGGCAGGCGCGGCAAAGGCCGCCATGGCCAATACCAGCGTCAGGAAGACGCCCATGGCCAGGATCAGGGTCGCCGTCATCGACATGGTCGTCAGTCGGCCCGGGCCCGCTTGCCGAGCAGCGACTTCAGGTCGAACCGGTCGAGCAGCCCGCGCTTGGCCGACATGTCGACAATGCCCTCGGCCGAGGCGCACAGCCGCTGGGTCAGCTCGATCAGCGGCGCGATGGTGCGCGAGGTGCGGCCGAGTTCGGCGATGGGCTTGCCGACCTTGGCCGCCTGGACGACCACCTTGGGGTCATAGGGCATGACGAAATCGATCGGGCGCTCGATCGACCCCTCGAAATCGCTCTGCGCGATCTCGCACTGGCCGGGCGGCTGGACCCGGTTGGCGATGGTTAGCACCGTCGCCTGCGGCGCATGTGTCTTGGCCCAGGACAGCAGGCGGATCGTGTCGCGCGCGGCGGCCAGGGTCAGCTCGGTGACGAGCACGATGGTCTGCGCCGATCCGACCAGCATCGGCTGTTGGATCATCATCCCGCGCGGCAGATCGACGATGGTCGTCTCGAAGTTCAGGCGCATCTCGTCCTGCAACTGGGCAAAGGCCTGGCCATCGGTCAGGATCGGCGCGCTGATCGGCGCTTCGGCCGACAGGATCGCCAGCTTTTCCGATGCCTTGACCATGGCGCGTTCCAGGAACAGCCCGTCAATGCGGCTGGGATTGTCGATCGCATCGACCAGCCCGCGTCCCGGCTCCAGGTCCAGCGCTAGCGCGGCGGTGCCGAAATGCACGTCCAGGTCGAGCAGCGCCGTCGTCCGGTCGAGCCGCTCCGCCATCAGCCAGCCGAGCGAGGTGGCAACGGTCGAGGCGCCCACGCCGCCACGCACGCCGACCACCGCGACGCTGCACGTCGCCTTTTCGGGGGCCATCTCCATGGCGCGGGGGGCGTGCAGGATGGTGCGGGCCTGCGCGATCGTCTCGCGCAGCTGGTCGGCGTTGATCGGCTTCAACAGATAGTCGTGCAGACCGCTGGCGATCAGCGAGCGGTACAGCCGGACGTCGTTGACCGATCCGACCGCGATCACGATCGTGCCGGGTTCGCAGACTTCGGCCAGATTGCCGATCTCGCTGGCGGGATCGTCGGTATCGGTCAGGTCGACCAGCAGGATCTGCGGGCTGGCCAATACCGACAGCGACTGGATCGCCGCGGACAGGCCGCCTTTCATGACCTTGTCGACCGACCATCCCTGTTCGGCGACGAGCGGGCGGATCGCCTCGACCGTCCAGTCGTCGCTGACAAAGGCGAGGAACGGGTCGCGGACGGTCAGCATGGCGGGTTTCCAGGGGGCGTTCACTGTGCGCCTCCTGCGGAAGCGCCGCCGCCACCGCCGCCCTGGCTGCTATTGGGATCGCGCAGCGTGGTGCCGCCACGCCCCGTCGGCGGCGCGGCGCGCAGGGCCTTGACCCCGCGGGTGCCGGTTTCGGTATCGCTGGTGGCGGCACCGGGCACGCCCTGTGCCAGGTCGGTAGGGTTGGCGACCATCGCGGCAAGGTTGCGATTGATCGCACAGCCATGGTTGGACGAGGTCTTGCCATCCCAGTCGAGCGCGGTGTCGCTGCGCAGGTCGGGGCAGCCCGGCACGGTGGCACGGGCGCGAGTCACGACCACGCGGATCGTGGCGGGGGCGACCGGGCTGCGCGTGATCGGCGATGCCTGACCGAGCAGCAGGCCATAGCGGCCGATCACGCCCGCGACTTCGCGATAGGCGCCGGGGCCTTCACCCGCCGGGTCCTCCACCACGACGCGGTCGCCATAGCCGAGATGCAGGTTGCGCGCCCAGCCGTCGAGCCGCCGATCCTCGTCCGCCGCCAGCCGTCCGCCGGACAGCGCCAGGTCGAGCGCATAGTCGGTCTGCGACACGACCGGCTGATGCCGGGTTTCCAGATCCGGCTGACCGGCACCCATGCAGCCGCCAGTCATCAGCACCAGGCCGAGCGGCATCAGAAGGAGGGGCGAGCGACGCATGGGGCGCATTATCCTTGGGCAGGCGGTCATTCGGAAAAGCCCGGAGTCGGCATATTCTTCTTTCTCGCGGGCAGTGTGGTTGCGGCGCCATGCGGCACGGGCGCGACCTCGGCTGCCATCGGTCGACCCTGAACCGGCGGGGTCATGGTCGGCACCGGGCGCGGCGTCGACGTATCGCCGCCGCCGCCCATCCGGCCCAGCAGCACGCGTTCGGCGTCATTGGCCGGACGCATCCCGTCGGTCGGCAGCGCGATCTCGGAGGGCGAGTTGACCGGCTTCACCAGATAGGGGGTGATGATGATGACCAGCTCGGTCTCGTTGCGCTTGAACGCGTTGGAGCGGAACAGCGAACCGATCAGCGGCAGGTCGCCCAGCCACGGCGTCTTCTCGATCGAATTGTCGCGCGAGTTGGACAGCAGGCCGCCGATCATCATGCTTTGGCCCGACCCCAGCTCCAGCGTGGTCTCGGCCCGCCTAGTGGTCAGCGCGGGGATCGAGGTTCCGCTGATCGTGACCGAGCCCACCGACGAAAGCTGCGACACCTCCGGCCGGACGCGCAGCGAGATGCGCCCGTCGGACAGCACCGTCGGCGTGTAGGACAGGCTGACGCCATATTGCTTATACTCGACCGACACCGCGCCGAAGCCGCTGGCCAGCGGAATGGGAATCTCGCCACCCGCCAGGAAGGTCGCGGTCTCCCCCGACAGGGCGGTCAGATTGGGGTTGGCCAGCGTCGCCACCTGACCCAGCGACTCGCCCAGGTCGATCGCGCTGAGCAGGTCCATGCCCAACACGCGTCCGCCCAGGCCCAGCGTCGTGCGCTGCGTGCCGGGGTTGAACGTATATCGGGTGCCGGCCGGAAGACCCGCCGCATCGGTCAGCTTGTCGATGCTGCCCGCATTGCGGCCCGACGCGATGCCGAACACGAAGCCGCTGGAATTGGCGTCACGGTTCAGCAGGTTGACGCCGATCTGCTTGACGAAGCTGCGATTCACTTCGGCGATGCGGACCTGAAGGTTGACCTGGAGCGGGGTCGCCGTCTTCAACCGGCTGATGATTCGCGTGTCCTTGCCGACATAGGCCTGGACCAGCCGCTCGGCCTCGGCGGCGTCGTCGGGCGCGGCGATGGTGCCGGTCAGCAGGATCAGGCCGTTCATCGGCGTGGCGACGATCTGGGCCTCGGGCATGGCCAGCTTCAGCATCCGGCCGATCGAATCGAGATTGTTGCCGATACGGACGGTTGCCGCATAGACGACCGCACCGCCGCGCCCTGTGGCGGAGACGGTGGTCTCGCCGGGCTTCTTGCCGAAGATATAGAGCTGGGTCGGCGAGCGGACCTGCACATCGGCGATGCTGTCGTCGGCGACGAACAGGTCGGTCATCGGACGGGGCAGGGTGATCAGCCGCGCCCGGCCGGTGTTGATCTCCAACGCGCCCGAACCGTCGCTGGCCGGGGTCGAATCACCCGGCCCGGACGGCGCCGACCGCGCGGGCGACGGGGCGAGAAGCAGCGGAGCCAGCATCAGCACGAAGGCCGAGGTGCGCGGCGCGCGCAAGAGCAGCGAACGAAGCGACATGGTCAATTTCCATCCCCCATCGGCGCGGCGCCGGATGACGCGGCAACCGAGCGGCCCCGAGCCACACGCACGCCAGCGCTTTCGGACCTGCCGCGTGCCTCACCGATGGCAGGGGCCGCAGGGTTGATGGCGGAATTGTCGTTGGCCATGGCGATCGCGCCGTGGCTGGGCGTGGAGTCGGTGTTGCGGCCGGGTATGGTGCGGCGCTGATAGCGCGACACGTCCGCTCCGGTGACATAGGACGCCCGGTCGACCATCGGCTGGGCGACCGCACTCGGATCGCCGCCCGCCGCCAGGTCGGCAGGCCGCTCGGCCAGCGCGCGCAGCGACAGCGACAGCGTGCCGACCGTCTGGGCGACTGCCAATTGCTCGGCCATTTTGGGCGTCGTCTCGACGGTGACGGTGGTGAAGGTGTGGACCTGGGTCTTGCCGTCCTCGGCCGCCTGATTGTCGGTGCGCTGGTCGGTCGCCAACACGCGGATGTTGCGCAGGATCGTCTCCGACACCTTGAGCGGCGGGCCATCGCCACCGCCTGCGACATCCTGGGTCAGGACCATGTCGATCCGGTCGCCCGGAAACACGAAGCCCGCGACCGCGGTCTGCGCCGACACGGGCACGGTGACGGCGCGCATGCCGGGCGTGAGCGCGGCAGCCAGGAAGCCGCGATCGCCCGGACTGACGAGCGCGCCCTGGGTCAGCGGCTGACCGGCGGTGATCGCGTAGCGCAGCACGGTGCCCTGCAATTTGGCGATGTCGGCCTTGCCGCGCACATAATAGGCCCCGGCCAGCATGTCCTTGGGCCAGGGCTGGAACTTCAGGGCGGTGGGGTCGATGATCGTGCCGACCGGCAAGGTGCGGGTGGCCACCAGGACCTCGGCCTGCGGTTCGACGGGAGCGGCGACCGTGACGGCCTGGGCCTGGGGAACGCTGCTACCGGCGGTGACGGTCCGGGCGAATAGGGCCGTGATCCCTGCCACTAGCAGGGCCCCGACCAGCAGTAACACTTTTCGACTGTCCATCCTGCGTTCTTCGGCCTTGGCCGAGCCCGATGCTCGGTTCGATTGGTTGGTTAAATGGACGGAAAGGGGTTAAATAACGGTTCCTGAAGGACGACGAGCGCGGCCACCGCGATGGCCACGCCGTAGGGAACCTCGATCGCCGGAGCGGCGTCGCCCAGCCTTCGGACGCGCAGGCGGTGGTCGACCAGCATCGCGATCGTGACCGCGCCGCCCGCAAGCGACATGACCAGCAACATGCGGAACAGCGACGGCAGGGGCAGCCACAGGGCTACGGCCGCGATCATCTTCACATCGCCGCCGCCCATCATGCCGATGCGAAACGCCTGGGCGAACAGCAGGAACATCGCGATGCCGACGCCGAGCTGCACCGCCATGCCGGGCCAGACGGAAACGCCGCTCGCCCACCACCACAGCGGGGCGAGCAGCGCGATGGCGATATTCTTGCGGTCGGCGATCTCGCGGGTGCGCGCATCCTCGATCCCCGCCGACACCAGCAGCAGGATGAGCGCCACCAGCAGCGCGATACGCATTATGCTCCATTCCATGGCATGAAGCCCTAGACGGCGGGGCTTTCAAAACCGTAACCGGGATACGGATGACCGACACCCTGTCCCTTCGCCGCAGCTTCCCGGCTGCCGCCACGCTGTCGCGCTGGCACGCGCCCGACGGGTGGGAGCATCGGCGCTTCGACTGGGCGGCGCGCGCGCCGCGCGGACGGCTGTTGTTCCAGACCGGCCGTGCCGATGTGATCGAGAAATATCTGGAGGTCTTCGCCCATCTGGTCGGGCGGGGATGGAGCGTCACTGCCTTCGACTGGCGCGGGCAGGGGGGATCGGGGCGGTTGCTGGTCGATCGCCATGTCGGGCATGGCGGCAATTTCTCCATACTGGTCGAGGATTTGCGGGCCTTTTGGGGGGCATGGCGGGCCGAGGACTCCGCAGGCGAACTGCCGCATGTGCTTCTGGGGCATTCGATGGGCGGGCATCTGGCGTTGCGGGCGGTGGTCGAGGGGGCGGTCGATCCGCAAGCCCTGATCCTCGTCGCGCCGATGCTGGGCCTGCGCCTGCCGACCGGTGCGCTGCTGGGGGCGGGAATCATCCGCCTGATGAACGCGCTGGGCCGGGCCGAGCGCGGCATCTGGGAGGCCAAGGAAGGTCCCGGCCATCATACGCGGCAGCGCAACCTGACCCATGATGTCGAGCGGTTCGAGGATGAGGGCTATTGGTACGCCCGACAGCCCGATCTTGCGCTGGGGCCGCCAAGCTGGGGCTGGCTGGCCGCCGCGCTGCGCTCGATCCGGGCGCTGGGGCGCGATCCCCGGCTGGACCGGGTGAGCGTGCGCTCGCTGATGCTGATCGCCGAAGCTGACCGTCTGGTCGATCCCAAGGCAGCCACCGCCATCGCCGCCCGGATCGGCGCGCGGGTCGAGCGGTTCGGGCCGGAGGCGGCGCATGAATTGCTGCGCGAGATCGATCCGGTGCGGCTGCGCGCGCTAGCGGCGATCGATGCTTTTCTGGACGGGGTGGCGGCGTGATCCACGACGTCGCGATCATAGGCGCGGGCATGGCCGGGGCAGGGCTGGCCGCCGCGATCGGATCGCGCGCGCGCGTCCTTCTGCTGGAGGCGGAGGACATGCCCGGCCGCCATGCGACGGGGCGTTCGGCGGCCTTCTGGTCGGAAACCTATGGCGGCCCGGCGGTGCAGCCGCTGACCACCGCCTCGGGCCCTGCCCTGCGCGACGGGGGATATCTGACGCCGCTCGGTTCGCTGCATGTCGGCCGCGCGGAGGACGAGGCGCGGGTCGAGCGGCTGCTCACGGATTTCGACGGGAGCGGGGTGGCGCTCTCACGCGTCGATCCGGCGGCCCGTATCCCCGGCCTTCGCCCCGAATGGGTGCACGGCGTCTGGGAGCCGAGCTGCGCCTATATCGACGTCGCCGCGCTCCACGCGGACTGTCTGGCGGCGGCGAAGGCTGCGGGTACGGAAATCCGGACCGACGCGGCTTTGCTGGCGGCCGAGCGGCGCGATGGCGTCTGGCATCTGGAAACCCGCGCGGGATCGTTTTCGGCCAAAGTGCTGGTCAATGCAGCCGGTGCCTGGGCCGATGACGTGGCGAAGCTTGCGGGCGTCGCGCCGATCGGCATCACCCCCTATCGCCGGACCATGGTGCAACTGCGCACCGATCCGCCTGTGCCGGAAGGCCTCCCCCATGTCGTCGACATAGCGGGTCGTTTCTACTTCAAGCCTGAGGTGGGCGGGCGGCTCTGGCTGACCCCGCATGACGAGACGCCGAGCGTGCCCTGCGACATCGCGCCCGAGGAATGGGACGTCGCGGTCGCCATCGACCGGCTGGAAAAGGTCGTCGACTGGCGCGTCGAGGCGGTCGAGCGCCGCTGGGCAGGGCTGCGCAGTTTCGCCCCCGACCGCGCGCCGGTATACGGCTTCGATGCACGCATACCGGGTTTTTTCTGGTGCGCGGGGCAGGGCGGCTTCGGCATCCAGACCGCCCCCGCCGCCTCGGCGCTGGCGGCGGCGTTGCTGCTGGGCGAGGGGCCTGTGCCCGAGGGGATCGAACCCCAACGCTATGGCGCAGGCCGATTTTCTGCTAAGGGATGATCGCTTCTTTTCCGGAGAGATCATCATGGCACACAGCTTTGCGATCGAGAAGAACAAGGCGGGCGAGTATGTCGCCAAGTTCCGCTACAACAGCGAACTGATCTGGTGGACCGAAGGCTATGCCAGCAAGGCCGGAGCCCGAAACGCCATCGAATCCGTCCTGAAGAACGGACCGAACGCGCCGATCCACGAACCGGAGTGATCTGCGCTTCGGGGCAAAGGACGCGGCAGGCGTTGGATTATTTCCGAAACGTCTCCGCCGCGTCGCTGGCCAGCTTGTCGGCGCGCTCGTTGTCGGGGTGGCCGGCATGGCCCTTCACCCATTTCCACTCGATCTGGTGGCGTTCGGCCGCCGCGAGCAGGGCCTGCCAGAGTTCGGCATTCTTGACCGGCTTCTTGTCCGCCGTGCGCCAGCCATTGCGCTTCCAGCCGTGGATCCACTTGGTCAGGCCGTCCATCACGTAACGGCTGTCGGTCGACAGCGTGACGGCGCAGGGGCGCTTGAGCGCGTTCAGCGCCTCGATCGCGGCCATCAGCTCCATGCGATTGTTGGTCGTCAGAGCCTCGCCGCCGGACAATTCCTTTTCATGCGTGCCCGCGCGGATCAGCGCGCCCCAGCCGCCGGGGCCGGGATTTCCCTTGCACGCGCCGTCGGTGGCGATCTCGACGGGGGTCACAGTCCGGCCTTTCCGTCGCGATAGGCGATGTAGCGCCGCCAATAGGCCAGCGGGTCCTTGCGCGTCACCAGCGCGTCGGCGGGGGTGTTGAGCCAGTCCCAAGCCCGCGACAGGGCAAAGCGCAGGCATGCCCCCATCGCCAGCTTCGCGAACGCCGCGCGCTCCGCCTCGGTCAGCGGGAAGTGGCGTTCATATCCCTCAACCAGCGCCTCGCCGATATCGGGCGCGTAGACTTCACCGCTGGCGTCGAAACTCCAGGCGGAGTGCATTACGGCCAGGTCGTAGACGCGGAAATCGGTGCAGGCGAAATAGAAGTCGATCAGCCCGGTGACCTTGTCGCCCAGCACCAGGACATTGTCGGGGAACAGGTCGGCATGGATGACGCAGGTATCGAGGCCCTGCGCCTCCCAGCCGCCTAGCACGGCGTCGAGCGCCTCGCCCATCGCGTCGTGCAGACCCGGCTCGATCCGGTCGAGATCGTGCCCGCATTGCGCGAACAGCGGCCGCCAGCTGGCATGACCCATCGAATTGGCGCGGGTCTGCGGGAAGTCCTGCACCGCCCGGTGCATCGCCCCCATCGCATCCGCCGCCGCCAGCGCCTGGGCCGGGGTGGGGTGCGACAGCGACACGCCGGTCAGGAACTGGATCAGGCACGCCGGGCGGCCCGCCAATTCCTGAATCTCCACGCCGTCCCGGTCCTTGATCGCGGGCGGCACCGGCAGGCCCTTGGCCGCCAGATGGTCGAGCAGCGCCAGGAAGAAGGGCAGGTCGCCCGCCGCCACGCGCTTTTCGTACAGCGTCAGGATGAACCGCGCGGTCGTGGTGTCGACCAGGTAATTGCTGTTCTCGACGCCCTCGGCGATCCCCTTGGCGGAGATCAGGTCGCCCACGTCATAGCGTGCCAGAAACGCCGACAGCGCCTCGGCCGAAACCTGCGTATAGACGGCCATGGTTCAGGCGGCCGTTTCCAGCCCGCGGGGCAGCTTGAAGGCGATGGTCTCGCGCGTCGTCTCTTCCTCGCGCTCGGAAACGATGAAGCGTTCCGACAGGCGATCGACCAGTTCGCGCACCAGCAGCTCGGGCGCGGAGGCCCCGGCGGTCAGGCCCAGCGTCTTCACGCCGTCCAGAAACGCCCAGTCGAGATCGGCGGCACGCTGGATCAGCATCGCACGCTTGCCCGCCCGCTCGGCCACTTCGACCAGACGCAGCGAGTTGGAGGAATTGGGCGCACCGATCACCAGCACTGCGTCGCACTCTGCGGCGATCGCCTTGACGGCGGCCTGGCGGTTTGAGGTGGCATAGCAGATATCCTCGCCGCGCGGCCCCTGGATCGTGGGGAAGCGGCGCTGCAACGCCTCGATCGTCGCGGCGGTGTCGTCGACCGACAAGGTGGTCTGGGTCAGGAAGGCGAGATTGTCGGGATCGGCGGGTGCGAACGCCTCGACATCCGCAACCGTCTCGACCAGCGACATCGAACCTTGCGGCACTTGGCCGAAGGTGCCGATGACCTCGGGGTGCCCGGCATGGCCGATGAAGACGATGTGGCGGCCCATCTCGACCAGCCGCTCGGCCTGGCGATGCACCTTCGACACCAGCGGGCAGGTCGCGTCGAAATAGGCCAGGCCCCGGTTCTCCGCATCGGCGGGCACCGACTTCGGCACCCCATGCGCGGAGAAGACGACATGTGCGTTGGGCGGCACCTCGTCCAGTTCCTCGACGAAGATCGCGCCCTTGGCCTTCAGGCTGTCCACGACGAACTTGTTGTGGACGATCTCGTGCCGGACATAGACCGGCGCGCCATGCTTCTCGAGCGCCAGCTCGACGATGCGGATGGCGCGGTCGACGCCGGCGCAGAAACCGCGCGGGGCGGCGATCAACAGGTCGAGCGGCGGCTTCGTGGCGTCGGTCATGGATGGGGTCATGGGGACGGCTCTACGCCATTGCTTGCGCGCGTCCAACCCGGTTCCTATGCTGGCGGCCAAACCGGCATCCTGCTTCGGCATCCAGAATAGGCATTTCGACCTGTGAAAGCATCGTTTCTCGCTCCCGTCGCCCTTGCGCTCGTTCTCGGCGGTTGCGCCCGTACGGGTGAGATCGATGCGTCGGGCGGCATCACCGCCGTCCGCTCGGCTTGCCCGATCGTCGGCGTCGCGGCGGGGACCGGCGACATCACGCTGTTCAAGACGCCGGGCGCGACCGACCAGGGCTCGATCGACCTGATCGCCAACCTGACCAACGTACGCGGCAACTGCGCCGATGCGGGTTCGGACATCGTGACGACGGTCAATTTCGACGTCGAGGCGCGGCGTACCGACACGGCGGCGGCGCGGGATGTGGTGCTGCCTTACTATATCGCGATCGTGCGCGGCGGGACCAACGTCGTCGCCAAGCGCGTCGGCCGGGTGAACGTGCATTTCGATGCGGGCCAGGCGCGCGGCCAGGTGGCGGGCGAGGCCTCGACCACCATCTCGCGGGCGGCAGCGACCTTGCCCGACGATGTTCGCGAAAAGCTGACCCGTCGCCGTAAGGCCGGGGACGAGGATGCGGCGGTCGATCCGCTGACCAACCCGGAGGTGCGCCAGGCGGTGGCCAGCGCCAGCTTCGAGGCGCTGGTCGGGTTCCAGCTGACCGACGCACAGTTGCGGTACAACGCGACTCGGTAATTGGATGTGCCCCGGCGGAGGCCGGGGCCCAGTTACTGTAAGGCTTGTGGCGCGCCATGCCTTGGCGCGGGGCTCCAAGCTAGCGCCGGCGTCTGCCTCTTACGCGATGGACCAGCGCGCCTCGATCGCGTTGCGCCTGGGCCCCGGCCTTCGCCGGGGAACGAAGAAGGGCGTCGATCTCGCATCCCGCTCGACCCCACAATCCACAAGATTGATCGCGCCCACCGCCGTTCCCGATTGACTTGGGACAACCCTGTCGGCAGAGGGCGCGGCGTCGATGTCGGACATGTCCGACATAGGCGCGCGCGGGAGAGCGCCGGGTTCGCCTTTCAGGTGACGAAAACCCGGCCGCCGAAGGAGCAACCACCCCGGAATCTCTCAGGCAAATGGGACCGCGCGATCGCCATCGACACTCTGGAAAGCGCGCTTCGGCTCACGCCGTCGTGCCACCGAAGGGGTAAGCCGGAATTTCCGGCGAAAGCTCTCAGGTTCCGTGACAGAGGGGGATCGGATCGGGTAAGGACATTTGCGTCCCTAGCCGACACCCTTTTGACGGAGACCGGCCCCGTGAGCGACACCGCAGACCTGAACGTAGAAGACGCCCCCGAGGGTCAGGAGGTCATCCAGACGTTGCCGCTGGACGCATGGCATCGTGCGCGCGGCGGCCGGATGGTCCCGTTCGCGGGCTATGAAATGCCGGTCCAGTATGAAGGCATCATGGCCGAGCATCTCTGGACCCGCGAGTCGGCCGGCCTGTTCGACGTCAGCCATATGGGCCAGGTGGTCTTCACCGGCGACAATGGTCTGGCCCCGGTCATCACCGCGCTGGAAAAGGTCCTGCCGGGCGACATCACCGGCCTGGGCTCTGCCAAGAACCGCTATTCGCTGCTGCTCAACGAAGAGGGCGGCATCCTCGACGACCTGATGGTGACCAAGCGCACCCTCGACGGCGCGGAAGAGCTCTACATGGTCGTCAACGGCGCGACGAAGTATGACGACATCGCCTATCTGCTCGACTTCATCCCCGACGATGCGACGCTGAACCTGCTCGACGAGCAGGCGCTGCTGGCGCTCCAGGGGCCGAAGGCGGTCGACGCGTTGTCGCGGATCGTGCCGGGCGTCGAGGCCTTGGTGTTCATGACCGCCGCCGACTTCGTGTGGAACGACGTGCCGCTGTGGATCAGCCGCTCGGGCTATACCGGCGAGGACGGTTACGAAATCTCGATCCCGGCCGAGCATGCCGCTGCCTTCGCCGACCGCCTGTGCGAGCAGGCGGAAGTGAAGCCGATCGGCCTGGGCGCGCGCGACTCGCTGCGTCTGGAGGCGGGGTTGCCGCTCTACGGCCATGACCTCGACCCCGAGACGACGCCGGTGATGGCCGATCTGGGCTTCGCGCTCGCCAAGAAGCGTCGCGAGGCGGCCGACTTCCTGGGTGCCGAGCGTATTCTCTCCGAGCGCGAGAACGGTCCGGCCGTCAAGCGCGTCGGCCTGACCGTCGCGGGTCGCCAGCCGGTGCGCGAAGGCGCGTCGGTGGTGGCCGAGGACGGCTCGGTCATCGGTCGCGTGACCAGCGGCGGCTTTGCCCCCTCGATGGGCGCGCCGATCGCGATGGCCTATGTCCCGACCGCGCTGGCGACGCCCGGCACGGCCCTCAAACTGCTTCAGCGCGGCAAGACCCATGACGCCACCGTCACGGCGATGCCGTTCGTCCCCCATCGTTACGTTCGTTCAGGAGCCAAGTGACCATGAGCCGCTATTTCACCGAAGATCATGAGTGGATCGACGTCGACGGTGATGTCGGCACGGTCGGCATCTCCGATTATGCGCAAGGAGCCCTAGGCGACATCGTGTTCGTCGACGTCCCCGAGGAAGGCCGCGAGCTGAGCAAGGGCGACGAGGCTGCGGTGGTCGAGTCGGTCAAGGCCGCCTCGGACGTCTATGCGCCCGTCTCGGGTACCGTGGTCGAGGGCAACGCCCAGCTGGCCGACGAGCCCGCGCTGGTGAACAGCGATCCGGAAGGCGAGGGCTGGTTCTTCAAGATCACGCTGTCGGATGCCTCGGAGCTGGACGCGTTGATGGACGAAGCCGCCTACGCCGCGTTCGTCGCAAAACTCTGATCTTCTTACTCCCCTCCCGCAGGCGGGAGGGGCTGGGGGAGGGGACTCGTTCTCCCCCGGACCATCAGGCTTGTTGAAGCCGACTGCCCTCCCCCGACCCCTCCCGCCTGCGGGAGGGGAGAAGAAGGGGAAGGGCGATGACCCCTCGATCCGCGAGGTTTTCGGGGTGAGGGGCGGAGAAATGGAACGCATGCGCTACCTGCCCCTTACCTCTTCCGATCGGGCCGAGATGCTCTCGGTCATCGGTGCCGGATCGGTCGACGACCTGTTCGTCGACGTGCCCGAATCCGCCCGCCTGTCCGGCCCCATCGAGGGGCTGCCCAACCACGCGTCCGAACTGGCGGTCGAGCGGCACATGACCGCGCTCGCGCGCAAGAACATGGTCGCGGGCGACGTGCCCTTCTTCCTGGGCTGCGGCGCGTATCGCCATCATGTCCCCGCCAGCGTCGATCACCTGATCCAGCGCGGCGAGTTCCTGACCGCCTACACGCCTTATCAGCCCGAAATCGCGCAGGGCACGCTACAGATGCTGTTCGAGTTCCAGACGCAGGTCGCGCGTCTGCTCGGCACCGATGTCGCCAACGCCTCCATGTATGACGGCTCGACCGCCTGCTGGGAAGCGATCGGCATGGCGCGGCGCATCACCAAGAAGTCGAAGGCGATCCTGTCGTCTGGCCTGCACCCGCACTATGTCTCGGTCGCCAAGACCATGGCGAAGTATACCGGCGACACGCTGGAGACCGGCACGCCCGTCCTGACCGCCGAGACCGACCTCGATCAGATGATCGCGGCGATCGATGCCGACACGTCCTGCGTCGTCGTCCAGTATCCGGATATTCTCGGCCGCATCGCCGACCTGACTCCGCTGGCCGAGGCGTGCCACGCCAAGAAGGCGCTGCTGATCGCGGTCGTGACCGAGCCGGTCGCGCTCGGCGCTGTCCGTAGCCCGGGCGAGATGGACGCCGATATCGTCGTGGGCGAAGGCCAGTCGCTGGGCGTCGGGCTTCAGTTCGGCGGGCCCTATGTCGGTCTGATGGGCTGCAAGGACAAATATATCCGCCAGATGCCGGGCCGCTTCTGTGGCGAGACGGTGGACGCGGACGGCAAGCGCGGCTTCGTGCTGACGCTGTCGACCCGCGAGCAGCATATCCGCCGTGAAAAGGCGACGTCGAACATCTGCACCAATTCGGGTCTGTGCGCGCTCGCCTTCTCGATCCACATGACGCTGCTGGGCGAGGCGGGTCTGCGCCGCATGGCGGGGATCAACCACGCCAATGCCTGCCGCGCGGCGGATCGTCTGGCGAAGGTGCCCGGCGTGAAGCTGGTCAACGACGTGTTCTTCAACGAGTTCACGCTCGACCTGGGCCGCGAGGCGCGCCCGGTCGTGCGGACGCTCGCCGAGCGCGGCGTGCTGGCGGGCGTGTCGCTCGGGCGGCTCTATCCGGGTGAGGACGCGCTTGCGAACGGACTGGTTGTGGCGGTCACCGAGACGGTGACGGCGGAGGATATCGAGACGCTTGCCAAGGCTCTCGAGGAGGTGCTGGCATGACGATCAACCAGAGCGGCTGGAAGCCGACGAGCCCCGAAGCCAACGAAGCGTCGGTCCCGGCGACCTTCACCGGCAATCGCGCGCTGATGCTGGAAGAAAAGCTGATCTTCGAGATCGGCGACAGCGAGACGACCGGCGTCGACTTTGCCGAGGGCGATGTCGCAGGCTCGCGTCTGGGCGACCTGTCCCGCAAGGACCCGATCGGCCTGCCCGGTCTGTCGGAGCCGGAGACGGTGCGCCACTATACCCGTCTGTCGCGGCAGAACTACGCGATCGACCTGGGGCTGTTCCCGCTCGGTTCGTGCACGATGAAGCACAATCCGCGCCTGAACGAAAAGATGGCGCGTCTGCCGGGCTTCAGCGACGTTCACCCGCTGGCTCCCGTCGACACGGTGCAGGGCGCGCTGGAGGTCATTCACCAGCTGGCGCACTGGCTGGTCACGCTGACCGGCATGACCTCGGTCGCGATGAGCCCCAAGGCGGGCGCGCATGGCGAGCTGTGCGGTATCCTGGCGATCAAGGCGGCGCTGGAGAAGCGCGGCGAGGGCCATCGCAAAGTGATCCTGGTCCCCGAATCGGCGCACGGCACCAATCCGGCGACGGCAGCGTTTGCGGGCTTCTCGGTCGAGGACATCCCCGCGACTGCGGACGGCCGTGTCGACACGGCGGCGCTGAAGGCGCGGCTGGGGCCGGACGTGGCGGGTGTGATGATCACCAACCCGAACACCTGCGGCCTGTTCGAGCGCGACCTGAAGGACATTTCCGACGCGGTCCATGCGGCGGGCGGCTATGTCTATTGCGACGGCGCGAACTTCAACGCCATCGTCGGGCGCGTGCGTCCGGGTGACCTTGGCGTCGATGCGATGCACATCAACCTGCACAAGACCTTCTCGACCCCGCATGGCGGCGGCGGGCCGGGTTCTGGGCCGGTGGTGTTCTCGGAGGCACTGACGCCGTTCGCGCCTTTGCCCTTCGTCGAGAAGACGGGCGAGGGCTTCCGCCTGGTCGAGGAGGAAAATGCCGACGACCATCACGCCGACAGCTTCGGCCGCATGGTCGCCTTCCACGGCCAGATGGGCATGTTCACCCGCGCGCTGACCTATATCCTCAGCCACGGCGCCGACGGCCTGCGCCAGGTCGCCGAGGATGCGGTGCTCAACGCCAACTATGTCCTGCGCTCGCTGGAGAACACGCTGGACGCCCCCTTCGCCAAGAGCGGCCCGTGCATGCACGAAGCCATTTTCTCGGACGAAGGGCTGGCCGAAGGCTTCTCGACGATCGACGTCGCCAAGGCGCTGATCGACGAGGGTTTCCACCCGATGACCATGTATTTCCCGCTGGTCGTCCACGGCGCGATGCTGGTCGAGCCGACCGAAACCGAGTCGAAGGCCGCACTCGATCAGTTCATCGGTGCGCTGGCATCGGTGGCGGAGCGGGCCAAGGCGGGCGATCCCTCGCTCAAGACCGCGCCGCACTTCGCGCCGCGTGCGCGCCTCGACGAAACGCTGGCCGCGCGCAAGCCGGTGCTGGTGTGGAAGGACAAGGCGGCCTGATCAGCTGATCACACCCTCACCCTTCCGGCGCTTCGCGCCTCCCTCCCTCTCCCATCGGGAGAGGAGTGACGGGTCGTTCATGCCCCCGGCATGGACTAAACAGCGCGGGGCGCTGTTCACCCGGCACTGGGCCCGCCCGCGATAGCGGGTGGGAAGGGTGAGGGCGGCTTGCCGATCAAAGCGCCGTGAACAGGCAAATCCCGCCCAGGATCACCCCGGGCGCATTGGCGAACACGATGGGCCAGTCCCGCTTCTCGCGCAGAAACCCGTACGCGACCCAGAGCGAGCAGTTCACCATCGTCGCCAGCGGTTGAATCACCGAACCCTTCTGTCCCGCCAGATTCAGCTGTATCTGGTCGATATAGGACAGGTACATCGCCACCGCCGTCGCCGTGGCGATCCAGCCGAGCAGCATCAATTTCCGTTCGCTCACAGGTAGTTGGTCCCCTTTGGTAAATCGATTGAACTCCACCGAAGCGGACGCGCGAGCGGCATGGGATGTTCCGGCCATCGGGGGGCAGGGCGATGCGCTTTGACGAAATGCAGGCCGCGACGCTGGAGTCGATCCTGCGCTGGCGGCGCGATGTCCGGCACTTCCGGCGGGATCCTGTCGACGAAGCCCTGCTGGCCCAACTGGCCGAGGTGATGGCGCTGGCCCCCTCGGTCGGCAATGCCCGACCCTGGCGGGTGATCCGGGCCGAGGACCCTGGTTTGCGCGCCGCCGTCCGCGCCGATTTCCAGCGATGCGACCAAGCGGCGGCGGCGGACTATGCCGGTGAACAGGCGACTGCGTACCGCGCGCTCAAGCTGGCCGGGCTGGATGCCGCGCCGGTGCAACTGGCGGTCTTCACCCATATCGATCCGGCGGCGGGCCACGGCCTGGGCCGTCGCACCATGCCGGAGACGTTGCGCCAGTCGACCGCGATGGCGATCCACACGCTGTGGCTGGCGGCGCGCGCGGCCAATCTGGGGATGGGGATGGTGTCGATCCTCGATCCGGGCGCGATGGAGCGGCTTTTCGCGGTGCCGGAGGACTGGGCCTTCACGGCGTATCTGTGTCTCGGCCATGCCGAATGGGACGACGACACGCCGCTGCTCCACCGGGCCGGGTGGCAGGAGAATGCGCCGACCCGCTGGGAGGCGCGGTAACAAACTTTCTCCCCTTGCGGGGGAGGATCAATCCTCCGCGGCGGCCGAACTGGTCTGCTGCTTGCCCAGCCTCTGCTCGCGCCAGACGATGAACAACCCGCTGGCGATGATCACCGGCGCGCCTGCCCAGGTTCCCGCCGTCGGCAGCACCCCGAAGATCAGCCAGCCATAGACGGTCGCCCAGATCAGCCCCGAATAATCCATCGGCACGACGGCCGCGACCGGCGCCAGCCGCGATGCGCCGGTCAGCGCCAGCTGCCCCAGGCCGCCCGCCAGTCCGATCGAGACCAGCACCACCCAGGTCAGCAAATCATGCATCTTCAGGTGGAAGGCATAGGGCACGGCGATGAAGGGCAGGGTCAGGACGGTAAAGTAGAAGACGGTCGTGGTCGCGGGCTCGTCGCGCAGCTGGCGCAGGACGATGGCGACGATCGCAACGAACATCGCCGCCATCAGCCCGACGCCCGCCCCGAAGGGCGACATATCGCTCGCCCCCGGCCGCACGACGAGCAGCACGCCTGCGAAACCGACCAGCACCGCGCTCCAGCGCTGCAAGCCCGTCTTCTCGCCCAGCACCAGCGCGCCGAGCAATGTCGCGAAGATCGGCACGGTGAACTGGAACGTCGTCGCCTCGGCCAGCGGCAACAGCATCACCGCGCCGAAGGTGAAGACCATACCGACCAGCCCGACCATCGCCCGCTTGGCATGTCCCTTGAGCCGCTCGGTGCGCAGCGACGCCAGGCCCGGCCCCGCCAGGACGAAGGCGAGCACGACCGGCAGCGCACAAAGCTGGCGAAAGAACATGGTCTCGGACAAGGTCGCCCCGCGCGACTCGGCCAGCTTCACAAGGGCCGACATGGTCGACAGGAAGAAGATGGCGATCAGGCGCAGGCCGATGCCTTTCAGCACGCGGTCGTCGGACTTGGGGGACATGGGACGCCTCCTAGCCGCTGTGCGACTATGGCGAAAGGCCGCAAGCGTCCGCCCTCTTGGCGAAACCGGGTCTTTGCCGCTATCGGGCGGGCATGAAGCATGCTCTGTCCGTCACCCGCGACGCGGATTTCTCCGCCTGGTATCAGTCCGTCATCGCCGAGGGCGACCTGGCCGAGGAATCGGGCGTCCGTGGCTGCATGGTCATCCGCCCCTGGGGCTATGGCATCTGGGAGCGCATCCAGCGCCTGCTCGACGATCGCATCAAGGCGACGGGGCATGAGAATTGCTATTTCCCGCTGTTCATCCCGCTCAGCTATTTCGAGAAGGAAGCCGAGCATGTCGACGGCTTTGCCAAGGAAATGGCGGTCGTCACGCATCACCGGTTGATCGCCGATGGCAAGGGCGGGCTGGTCCCCGATCCCGAGGCCAAGCTGGAAGAGCCGCTGGTCGTGCGGCCGACGTCGGAGACGGTGATCGGCACCGCCTTTGCCCGCTGGGTCCAGTCGTGGCGCGACCTGCCGGTGCTGATCAACCAGTGGGCCAATGTCGTCCGCTGGGAAATGCGCACCCGCATGTTCCTGCGCACCGCCGAGTTCCTGTGGCAGGAAGGGCATACCGCCCATGCCACGGTGGACGAGGCGCGCGCCGAGACGCTCCAGATGCTCGAAGTCTATCGCAGCTTCGCTGAGGACTGCCTGGGCGTCCATGTGATCGCGGGCGAGAAGCCCGAGAATGAGCGCTTCCCCGGCGCCGTCTCGACCTATTCGATCGAGGCGATGATGCAGGACGGCAAGGCGCTGCAGACCGCGACGAGCCACTTCCTGGGCGACAACTTCGCCAAGGCGCAGAATATCCGCTACCAGAATGCCGAGGGCGGGTTGGATTACGCGCAGACGACCAGCTGGGGCATGACCACGCGCACGATCGGCGCGATGATCATGGTCCATGGCGACGATGACGGCATGCGCGTGCCGCCCAAGGTCGCGCCGTGGCAGGTGGTGATCGTGCCGATGCTGCGCGACCAGCCCGAGGACGAGGCGCTGCTGAGCTATTGCCGCGACCTGCAAAAGGAACTGGTCGGTCAGTCCGCGCTGGGCGAGCCGATCCGCGCGATGGTCGATGCCCGCGCGCAAAAGGCCGCCAACAAGCGCTGGGGCTGGGTCAAGAAGGGCGCGCCGGTCATCATCGAGGTCGGCGGTCGCGACATGGCGGGCGGCAACGTTTCGGTCATCCGCCGCGACCGGCTGTACCGCGAGGACGGCAAGCTCGACTCGGTCGTGCAGCCGCGTGGCGATTTCGTGAGCGGCGTCGCCGATCTGCTGGCCGACATCCAGGGCGAACTCCACCGCCAGTCGGCCGAGCGGTTGAAGGCGCAGATCGTGCCCGTCGACGACTGGGCAGGCGTCGAGGCGCATTTCGCGGACGGCGTGAAGAACCCCGGCTGGGTCGATGTTCGCTGGGCCAAGCCCACGGGGGCGGAACTGGAGCAGGTGGTCGAGAAGCTGAAGGGGCTGAAGCTGACCATCCGCAACGCGCCGATGGGCCAGACGGGTTGCGATGACGGTCCCTGCATCTTCACCGGCCGCGAGGCGGTGGAGCGCGTGCTGATCGGCCGGGCTTACTAACGGAACTCCCCCTCCCGCAGGCGGGAGGGGGTTGGGGGGGAGGGCCGGAGGTCTCACCGAGACCATCGCTCGTGGCGTTTCCCTCCCCCGGCCCCTCCCGCCTGCGGGAGGGGAGGGGAAGAGGGGGCTTACCCGCTCACCAACCCCGCCCACGGCAAGTCCGGCCCCGCAGGCACGATCCCGGTCGGGTTCAGCTCCAAATGGCTGGCATAATAATGCGTCTTGATGTGATCGAGATGCACCGTCGCCGCGATCTCCGGGATCGCCAGCATCCGTTCCAGCAAAGCTTTCAGCGCCGGATAGTCCTGCACCCGCCGGACATTGCATTTGAAATGCCCGTGATAGACCGCATCGAAGCGGACCAGCGTGGTGAACAGCCGAATGTCCGCCTCGGTCATCCGATCGCCGACCAGCCATTCGCGCCCCGTCAGCCGCGCTTCCAGCGAATCCAGTTCGGCAAATAGTGGGCCTACCGCTTCGTCATAGGCCGCTTGGGTCTTGGCGAAGCCGCATTTGTAGACGCCGTTGTTCACCCGGTCATAGACGGTAGCGTTGACCGCATCGATCTCGTCCCGAAGGTCCGCGGGGTAGTAATTCCCCTCCCGCGCGCCCAGCCCGTCGAACGCGGTGTTGAACATGCGGATGATCTCGGCCGACTCGTTGCTGACGATCGTATCGCGCTGCTTGTCCCACAGGACCGGCACCGTGACCTTGCCGCTGTAGCCGTCGCGGGCTCGGGCATAGAGCTGCCACAGATAGTCCGCGCCGTGGAGCGGGTCGCCGGTGCCGCCGCGCTCGGTGGCGAAGGTCCAGCCATTTTCGCGCATCAGCGGATCGACCACCGACAGGCCGATCATGTTCTCCAGCCCCTTCAGCGCGCGGACGATCATCGTGCGATGCGCCCAGGGGCAGGCATAGGAGACATAGAGGTGATAGCGCCCCGCCTCCGCGCGGTGGCCGGTCTGGCCATCGGGGCCAGGCTGGCCGTCCGCCGTCACCCAGTCGCGAAAACCGGAGTCCGGGCGTTTGAAGCTGCCCTTCTCGTCCGATTTGAACAGTCCGTCGGCGTGCCAGACGCCGTCCACCATATTGCCCATGCGTGTGTCTCCTCTGGGAAGGGTACGCATGGGGCGGGGGAGCGATCCCAATCCTCCCCGGCACGGGGAGGGGGACCGCCGCGAAGCGGTGGTGGAGGGGGACTTCCTCACGGGGCGGCCCATGTGGCGATCCCCCTCCACCAGCTTCGCTGGTCCCCCTCCCCGTGCCGGGGAGGATTAGCGCCGTTTGCCGTTGTGGCGGATGTTGGCGGGCCGCCCACGCCGTTTCAGCACCCGGCGCGGTTCGGGTGCCGCGCCCTTGCCGTCGGGCAGCTCGAAGCGCAGCGCGCCCGATACCGGGTTCGCCTCGGCCAGGCGCAGCGGCAGGCGCTGGCCCAGTTTGTAGATTTCGCGGCTCTTCTCGCCGAGCAGCTGCTGCGACGACTCGTCGTAATGGAAATAGTCGCCGCCCAGGTCGCGGATCGGCATCAGCCCGTCTCCGCCCACGCCGTCAACGGTGGCGAAGAAGCCGAAATTGGTGACGCCGGTGATCCGCGTCTCGACCACCTGGCCGACATGTTCGGACAGATAGGCCGCGACATAGCGGTCGATCGTCTCGCGCTCCGCCTCCATCGCGCGGCGTTCATATTGGCTGATCGAGGTGCCGAGCCGCTCCATCTCCTCGCCCTCCGGCAGCAACCCGCCGTCACCCAGCTTATACGCTCCGACCAGCGCCCGGTGCACGACGAGGTCGGCATAGCGCCGGATCGGCGAGGTGAAATGCGCGTAGGAGCCTAGGGACAGGCCGAAATGCCCCTGATTGACCGGGGCATAATAGGCCTGGGTCTGCGAGCGCAGGATCTGCTCCATCACCTGCGGCTTGAAGTCCGCGTCGCCGATCTTGTCGATGATCCGGTTGAAGGTCGCCGGGCGGATCACCTGTCCCATCGCAAATGGAATGTCGAAGGTTTCCAGATACTCCTTCAGCGCGACCAGCTTGGTGCGGCTGGGCACCTCGTGCACGCGGTACATGACGGGGGCCCTCTTGGCCTCCAGCGCCTTGGCGGCGGCGACGTTGGCGGCGATCATGTAATCCTCGATCAGCCGGTGCGCGTCCAGCCGCGCACGTGGCGCGACCGACAGGATGCGGCCATTCTGATCGAGCACCACGCGCCGTTCGGGCAGGTCGAGGTCGAGCGGCTCGCGATCGTCGCGCGCCTTGGCCAGCGCGGCCCAGCAGTCCCAAAGCGGCCGGAGGGCCGTTTCGGTCAGCGGATGCGACAGTTCGCCGTCGATTGCGGCCTGCGCATCCTCATACGCGATATTCGCCGCCAGCCGTACGACCGCGCGGGTGAAGCGGAAGCCCTTGAGCTTGCCGTCCTTCGTCACCTGAAGATGACAGGCGAGCGCGGCGCGGTCCTCGCCCTCCTTCAGCGAACAGACATCGGCCGACAGGATCTCGGGCAGCATCGGCACCACCCGGTCGGGGAAATAGACCGAGTTGCCCCGCCGCCGTGCATCCTTGTCGATCGCCGAGCCGGGACGGACGTAGAAGCTGACATCGGCGATCGCGACGATGGCGCGCCAGCCCTCGGGGTTCGCTGGATCGTCGTCGGGGGCAGCCCAGACCGCATCGTCATGGTCGCGCGCATCGACCGGATCGATCGCGACGATAGGCAGGTCGCGCAGATCCTCGCGGTCGTCGCCCAGCGGCTGGCGCGCAACGCGTTCGGCTTCGTCCAACGTCTCGGGCTGGAAGCGGTCGGGAATCTCGAACTTGTGGATCGCGATCAGCGAGAAGCTGCGCGGGGCGAAGGGATCGCCCAGCCGCTCCACCACCTTTGCGGTGATGCGCGGCGGACGGCCCGCCTTTTCGGCGAGCACCAGGTCGCCCGCTTCCGCGCCGCCGGTGTCCGACACCATCATCTCGCGCCGGTCCTTCTTGTCGACGCTGGTCAGCCAGAAGCGCCCCGCCTCCTCGCGCAGCACGCCCAGCACCTGTTCGGAGGCGGGGGCGATCGTCTTCATGACATGCGCGATCCAGCCGCCGCCCGCTTCCTCGGTACGCGCCAGCACCCGCTGGCCGATGCCGAGGCTCCCGCGCTTGCGCTCGCGGATGCGCAGGCGAGGAATGGGGACGCCGTCCGCTTCCCAACGCTCGGGCTGGCCCCAGACATTGCCGCCGTCATCGACATCGACGACACGCAGCACCGTCACCTTGGGCAGTCCGCCCATCTTGTGAAAGGCGCGGCCCGGCGCGCTGTCGATCAGCCCTTCATCGGCCATGTCCTTGAGCAATGCCTTCAGCCCGATCTTCTCCTGCGCGGAGAGACCGAAAGCGCGTGCGATCTCGCGCTTGCCAGCGGGCTGGTCCGACTGTTCGATAAAGGCGAGGATTTGCTCACGGGTCGGCAGACCCGGTTGGGGTTTTTTCATGAGATGGAGATAGGGGGTAGGGGAGGCGGCGTCACCCCCGAAGCTGATCCTCCCCGGCACGGGGAGGGGGACCGCCGCGAAGCGGTGGTGGAGGGGGTTCGCCACATAGGGTTCGTTTGCTGGAACGCCCCCTCCACCATGCTTCGCATGGTCCCCCTCCCCTTGCAGGGGAGGATTAATAACGACATGATCCAATGTAATACCAGTATGGCGTAGCGGGACCGACGAATATGATGACATTATGGGCTTCGGCCGCGATCCTGGCGGCGGCTCCCGCAGCGCAGGGCGATTTGGACCGGTTGGCGGCGACGCTCGGCTATCGCTACACCATCCTGACCAACCGTCCCGCATCCTGCCCGACCGGCACGCCGCGCTGTTTCGAGGCGGATATCGCCATCACCGTGCCCGAGGGTGCGCCGAGCCTGCCGGTCGAAATCCGCTACAGCCTGGTCAACCCGGTGCTGAAGATCGACAGCGACACCTTCGACAACCGCACGATCAACGGCGATCTGAACGTCCTGACGCTGAAGCCCGGCCAGCAGTTGAAGCCGGGCCGGACCTATCATGTGAAGCTGACCGGCCTGGGCGCCTTCTTCTCGCGCAATCACATGATGCCCAACGCGATGCTGGCGGCCGAGGGCCTTGCCCCGCGTGTGATCGCCGCGACCCGGACGGGGACCGATGCCGAGACGGGGCTGGAGACCCTGCCTTTCGTCGCCCCGATGACCGATGAGGCCGCGCTCGCCCGCAGCGCCCCCGACGACCAGACGGTCTGGCGGACCCCGGAGCGCGCCTTTGCTCTTTTTGCCGAGCGGGGGGCGGCGACGCCGGTCGATGTCGCGATCCTGCCCAGGCCTGCGAAGGTCACGCGCCCAGCCGGTGCGCCGGTCGATCTGTCCAAGGGATTGCGCGTCACGACGCAAGGTTTCACCGGCGCTGCCATCGCGCCCGCGCTGGCCGGATTGCCGGTGGGAACGGTGCCGTTGACCATCCGCAAGCAGGCGGGGATCGCCGCCGAGGGTTATCGCCTGACCGTGGCACAGGGCGGTATCACTGTCGCGGCGGCGGATGCGGCGGGGGCGTCCTATGCGCTTCGCTCGCTGGCGCAGCAGATGGCGGTGGAGGGGACGACGCTCCGCCCGCTGATTATCGAGGATGCGCCGCGCTACGGCTTTCGCGGGCTGCATATCGATCTGGCGCGCAACTTCCACAGCAAGGCCGAGATCCTGAAGCTGATCGAGCAGATGGCGGTGTACAAGCTGAACGCGCTGCACCTGCATCTCGGCGATGACGAGGGCTGGCGCTTGCAGATCGCAGGCCTGCCCGAACTGACCGAGGTGGGGGCGTATCGCTGCACCGACCTGTCGGAGAAGAGCTGCCTGTCGCCGCAACTGGGGGCAGACCCGGGCAGGGATGCGGCCACCAACGGCTATCTGACTGCCGCCGACTATGCCGAAATCCTGCGTGCCGCCGCCGCGCGGCAGATCGACGTTATCCCGTCCTTCGACATGCCCGGCCATTCGCGCGCGGCGATCCGGTCGATGGAGGTGCGCTATCAGCGGCTGATGGCCAAGGGCGACCGCGCCGGGGCCGAGCGTTTCCGGCTGGTCGAGCCGGGCGACACCACCCGCTATTCCAGCGTCCAGCATTATGACGACAATACGCTGAACGTCTGTATTTCCAGCACCTATCGCTTCATCGAGACGGTGATCGACGATATCGCCGCCCTGCACAAGGCGGCGGGGGTGCCGCTGACCACCTATCATATCGGCGCGGACGAGACGGCGGGGGCCTGGGTCGAGTCACCTGCCTGCAAGGTGATGATGGGCCAGACGGGCCTGCAGCCCAAGCAGTTGGGCGCCTATTTCATCGAACGCATTTCTGCCGACCTCGCAAAGCGCGGCATCGCGGCCGCCGGATGGAGCGATGGCCTGGGCCACACCGACCCTGCCAAGATGCCGCCCAAGGTCCAGACCAACATCTGGAGCAACCTGCACGCGGGCGGTGTGGCCGAGGCGCATGGCCAGGCCAATCGCGGGTGGAAGACGGTGCTGTCGATCCCCGATCTCGGCTATTTCGACATGCCCTATGCCGCCGATCCGAACGAGACCGGCTATGACTGGGCGTCGCGCGGGGTGGATAGCTTTCAGGTATTCGGTTTCATGCCGGGCAATCTGGCCGCCAACGCCGCGCTGATCCCCAATATCCTGGCCCAGCCCAAGGCGATTGCCGACACCGTGCCGCTCCAGCCGGGCCGCAGCATCGCCGGGCTCCAGGCGCAGTTGTGGAGCGAGACGGTGCGCCGCGACAGCCAGGTGGATTACATGCTCTTCCCCCGCCTGCTGGCGCTGGCCGAGCGGGCGTGGAGCAAGCCGGATTGGGAGCCCGCTTATGTCGCTGGCACCGGCTATCAGCCGAACGACCCCCGCGTGGACCGGACGAAGCTGCTGGCCGGGTGGCGGGATTTTGCGGGCCGGATGGGTGCGCAGATGCGACTGCTCGACCGGGCGGGCGTGACCTATCGCCTTGCCCCGCCGGGCGCGCGGATCGCGAACGGCAGGCTGGAGGCGAACACCGAGTTCGCCGGAACGCCGATCGAGTATCGCATCGGCGGCTCGGCCTGGACCCGCTATAACGGGCCGGTGGCGGTGACGGGGGCGGTCGAGCTTCGCACCCGTACCCCCGATGGCCGCCGCGCCAGCCGGACGGTTACGGTTTTGCCGTAACCGCGATCAGGCTGGGCGCATCGGCAATGAAGCGGTCGAGCACGCCGTCGGCGATCTTGATCGGCCCGTCGAAGCGCACCGCGCCCTTGATGCTCTGCACGGCGGCGGCCTGAGCGGCGATCCGCTTGGCATCGGCGAAGTAGCGGGTCGCCGCCGCATTGCCCTGTTCGGCGGCGTCCAGCCCGGCGGCCGTCTGCCCCAGCGCGCGACCCCAGAGCTGCATCGCCTCCAGCCAGGGGGCGGCCTGTTCGGCAAAGGCCGGGTCGACCAGCCCCGCGCGGATCGTGTCGGGCGCACCGGCCAGCGCATTCGCCTTGGCATGGAGTTCGGCCAGTGCCGCACGGCGTTCGCCCTCGTCACCGTTCGCCAGCGCCTCGCGAACATGGTCGAGCAGCGCCTTCAGCTTGGGCGCCTGTTCCTGCCAGGGCTGGCTGCCGAAGGTGGGGGCGAGATGCTGGGTGTCGAACAACTCCAGCAGTGCCGCCGTTGCGCGGGCATCTCCCCCAGCCAGATCGCGCGCGGCGTAATGCCAGGTGCGGTCGGCTTCATAGCCCCTGTCGTTCCACCCGAACGCCAGCACCCCCGTCACCGCGACCCGGCTTGGCGCTTCCTGGTTCATCGGGTTGGAGAGAATACCGGTCAGCTCGGACGACAGCCCGGCCTCACGCTTTGCATAGGGCGCGAGAAGCAGGCGCCCGGCCGAACTCGCATAGTCGTTGACCGGATAATTGTCCCACAGCAGCGTCTTGCGCCCGAACGCCTTGGTCGCGGCCTTTGCATCGGGGATGGAGATGGCGGGCGGCACGACATCGGTGCCGGTCCACTGCACGACGATGCGCGGATTCAGATTGGCGCGGAGGGCCGCCTTGTACGGGCTTTCCTTCGCATCATAATATTCGGTCGGCACCATGATCAGCGGGCGCGAGGCGGGGTCCTGTTTCAGCAGATCGGCCTGGACCGCGTTCAACAGCTTGGACTGGGCGACACCCGCCGCCTGCGCGCCCGAGGGGCCGAACGCCGTCTTGTCCGCCTCGCAATTCCACTTCTGATATTCGATATCGTCCAGCGCGACATAGAAGCTGTGTACGCCGATCCCGCGCAGCGCCGCGAACTTGCGCAGCAGCGCCTGCTCGTCCGCCGGGTCGGAGAAGCAGATGCTTGGCCCCGGCGAGATGGCATAGACGAAATCGACATGGTTCGCCCTGGCGCGCGCGGCGAGCGTACCCAGCGCGCTCAGCGTCGCGGCGGGATAGGGATCGCGCCACTTGTCGCGCGCGAAGGGATCGTCCTTTGGGCTGTAGACATAGGTGTTGGCCTTCATCTGACCGAGGAAGTCGAGATGCTTGGTCCGGTCGGTCATCGACCAGGGCTTGCCGTAGAAACCTTCGATCGTGCCGCGGATCGGCATGGCGGGATGATCGCGGATGGTCAGCGCCGGGATGGTCTGGCGGGCCAGCAACTGGCGCAGCGTCTGGGCGGCGTGGAACAGTCCGTCCGCGTCATGCCCGGCCAGCGTGATGAGCCCGCTGCGACCGGCGGCGAGGACGGTCAACGTATAGCCTTCGCGGGCGTCGTCGGGGCTGGCGTCGCTGCGCGACAGGGCCTCACGGACCAGGGCGGCGCTGTCCGGGCCGATCACGATGGTCGGGCGGTCGGGTGAGGCGGGCAAGCGCGTGGCCGTGGCGATCTCGGTGACACCGGCCTTTGCCAGCAGGTCGCGCACCAGCGCGGCGGTCTCCGGCTCGGTGCCGGGTGCGACGATCAGCGTGACCGCGCGACCCAGCGTCACCGTGCCATCGCCCAGCGTCATCACGGCGGGGGCGGGGAAGATCGCGGGCAGGGTGGCGGGGCTCGCTTGAGCCGCCGGGGTCAGCGTCGCCAGTGCGATCGCCGCCAGGGCCGCCCCCATTGCTCTGTTTGCCGCCCGCGTCATCCTCAATCTCCGGTATTGAACTGGTATTGTCGGAGCCTAGGGGAGTGGGGGGCGGGCTGCAAGCGCGATTGCGGGTTGGATTTCAAGGGGTTGGGGCGTTGCCTTCGACTTGGCTCAGGCTGAACGGAGCGGGGAAGTAGGGTCCTGCCAAACCCCCGTTCAGCCTGAGCGAGGTCGAAGGCCAAGGGAATCCCCTCGCCAAGTGGTATTAGACCGGCCCCATCAATCGTGAAATTGCAGGCTTGCCAACCGGGCATAGAGCCCGCCGCCCGCGATCAGCTCTCCATGCCGCCCCTGTTCGACGATCCGCCCGCCGTCCATCACCACGATTCGCTCCGCCGCACGGACCGTCGCCAGCCGGTGCGCAATGACCAGCGTCGTCCGGTTGGCCATCAACCGCTCCAGCGCCTGCTGGACCAGTTGCTCGCTCTCGGCATCCAAAGCGCTCGTCGCCTCGTCCAGCAACAGGATCGGCGCATCACGCAGTAGCGCGCGGGCGATGGTGATCCGCTGGCGCTGCCCGCCCGACAGCCGGGCACCGCCTTCGCCCAGGAAGGTATCCAACCCCTGCGGCAGCGCGCGCAGGAAGTCGGCGGCATTGGCGGCCTCGGCGGCGGCCCAGAGTTCGTCGTCGCTCGCCTCCCACCGGCCATAGCGAAGATTGTCGCGCGCCGAGGCGCCGAAGATCACCGTCTCCTGTGGCACCATCGCGATGCGCGCGCGGATCGCTGCCGGATCGGCATCACGCAGGGACACGCCGTCGAGCGAGATATTGCCGCCCTGCGGATCGTAGAATCGCTCGGCCAGCTGGAACAGAGTAGACTTGCCCGCGCCCGAGGGACCGACCACCGCCACCGTCTCGCCGGGGCGAATGTCGAGCGAGAAGTCGTTCAGCGCCGCGACTTCGGGCCGGGTCGGATAGTGGAACACGACATTCTCGAAACGCAGTGCCCCCATCGGGATGACCGGCAGGACGGCGGGGGCGGGGGGCGGCGCGATCTCGGGTTCCTCGGCCAGCAGCTCGGCCAGACGCTGCGCCGCGCCCGATGCGCGCAATATGTCGCCCCACACCTCGGTCAGCGCCTGGAACGAGCCCGCGACGAGCATGCCCGTCACGACGAACGCGGTCAGCGACCCGCCCGACAGCCGCCCGCTGGCGACATCGGCAACCGCCTCCCACAGCAGCAGCGTCAGGCCGCCGAAGAACAGGCCGATCACCATCGCGGTCATCACCGCACGCAGCAGGAAGCGCTTGCGCGAGGTGGCGAAGCCGTTGCTGACCGCCAGCTCGAATCGCTCGGCCTCGCGGCGTTCCTGGCCGAACGCCTGGACGACCTTCATCGCGCCCAGCGTCTCCACGGCGGTCGCGCCGATATCGGCCAGCCGGTCCTGGCTGTCGCGCGAATAGCTGCGCACCTTCTTGCCCAGTACGACGATGGGCAGGACGATCAGCGGGATGCACACCAGCAGCGACAGGGTCAGCTTGGGCGACAGCGCGAACAGATAGATGGTGCCCCCGATCCCGATCACCGTGTTGCGCAGCGCGATCGACACGGTCGAACCGACGACCTGCTCGATGATCGCGGTGTCGGCGGTCAACCGGCTGGCGATCTCGGACGGGCGGTTTTCCTCGAAGTAACGGGGTGCCAGGTGCAGGAGGTTGGCCTGCACCGCGATGCGGATATCGGCGACCGTCCGCTCGCCCAGCCACGACACGAAATAGAATCGGAACGCGGTGGCGATCGCCAGCACCACGACGACCGCCAGCAGCCCCTGGAAATAGGGCGCGATATCGCCGGTGTCGGCGATGTTGCCGAAGCCGTGGTCGATCACCTTCTGGAAGGTGCGCGGGATGAACAGCGTGGCCAGTGCCGCGACCGCCAGCGACACGGTGGCGGCGGCCAGATGCCCCGGATAGCGCAGCGTATAGCGCCAGACCATTTTCAGGTTGCTCAGGCGGCGGCTGGCCGGGACGGGGGGCTCGGCGGATTTGCGGGACGCGGCGGATCTGGCCATGCCGGGGACCTAGCAGCGTGGGCGCATCGGCTCAACGCCGGGCTATGGGCTCGACGCATCGTTTGGGCGCTTTGGTGCGTTCAGGGGATGTGATGGAGATCATGAACCTGTCATCGGTTCGGCACTATGACCGATCGGCCATATTCTGGTCATCATGCGCAAACGGTTTCGTGATAGACAAATGCCAATCACGGCTCCGTCCGGCGGAGCGCAGGGGAATCGACGATGTTGTACGACGCCTATGAAATGCAGCGCTCGATGCTGGCGGGCGCAAGCGCGCTGGCCAATTTCGGTGCGGGGCTGCTCCAGAATCCTGCCAATCCCTTCGCGTATCTGGGCGGCGGCGCGATCATGGGATCTGCGCTGGAGGTGTTCGCCCATGCCGCCGCGCCGCGCGGCAAGCCCGCTTTCGGCCTGACCAAGACCGAGATCGACGGGCGCGAGGTGGTCGTCCACGAAGAGATCGTGCTGCGCAAGCCCTTCGGCCAGCTGAAGCGCTTCCGCCGCGAAGGCGTGGAGGACAGCCCCAAGCTGTTGATCGTCGCGCCGATGTCGGGCCATTATGCGACGCTCCTGCGCGGCACGGTGCAGCGGATGCTGCCGACCTGCGAGGTGTACATCACGGACTGGCGCGACGCGAAGCTGGTGCCGCTGTCGGACGGGCGGTTCGATTTCGACGATTATGTCGATTACATCATCGACTTCCTGACCGAGATCGGGCCGGGCGCTCATGCGCTGGCGGTGTGCCAGCCTTCGGTGCCGTCCTATGTTGCCGCGGCGGTGATGAGCGCGGACAAGCATCCCTGCACCCCGCGCACCCTGACGCTGATGGGCGGGCCGGTCGACACGCGCGAGGCGCCGACGGCGGTCAATCTGCTGGCGACCGATCGCCCGCACGCCTGGTTCGAGCAGAATGCGATCGCCACCGTGCCCATGACCTATCCAGGTGCCGGGCGGCGGGTCTATCCGGGCTTTCTGCAACTTGCCGGATTCATGTCGATGAACCTGGGCAACCACATGATTTCGCATTGGGAGATGTTCAAGCATCTGGTCCAGGGCGACGGCGAAAGCGCCGACTCCACCAAGCGATTCTATGACGAATATCGCGCGGTCTGCGACATGACGGCGGAATTCTATCTCCAGACCGTCGAGTTGGTGTTCCAGCGTCACGCGCTGCCCAAGGGCGAGATGCTGCACCATGGCAAGCGCGTCGATCCGGGCGCGATCACCGATATCGGCATATTGGCGATCGAGGGCGAGCGGGACGATATCTCCGGGCTGGGCCAGACGCGCGCCGCACTGACGCTGGCGACCAATCTGCCGGAGGAAAAGAAGCGCTATTACATGGCCGAGAAGGTCGGCCATTACGGCATCTTCAACGGCTCGAAATGGCGCAACCGCATCGCGCCGGTGGTCGAGGAGTGGATCAAGGCCAACGCCTGACCGCCCACTACCTCTTCCGTCCAGCCTGAGCGAAGTCGAAGGCCACGGGGTCCACTGACCAGAAGCGTTTGGCGAGCCGTTTCCCTTGGCCTTCGACTTCGCTCAGGCGGAACGGGGCGGGGGATAGGGGAAATAGAAAAACGCCCGGAAGCATGGCCTCCGGGCGTTTCGCCTTCCAGCAATTGCGGATTACGCGACCGAGCCGACCACCGCATGGCTGGACGACTCGTCCGAGTGAATCGTGCCGCCGAACAGCATCTTCACCCGGCCCGACAGCGAGATGTCGGTTTTCCACAGCTCGGCCGAGCTGATGTCGAAGCGCAGCAGCGTCAGGTTGGGGTCCGACTTGCCTTCCGGGAACCAAGCCTCGACCTGATTGCTCCACAGCTTGTCGATCTGCGCCGGATCATTGTCCTTCGACACACGGCCCGCCAGGCAGGCGAAGAAGTCATGACCCTTGCCGACGAACTGTGCCATCGCCTCGCCACCGCCCGCGATGCGGTTGTCGCGACCGGCGAAGAAGAACAGCGTGTTCGGCTGATCGTCATCGATCTGTGCGGTCATCGGTTCGGAATGCTGGCCGTCGTTAAGGCCGATCATGACGAACGGGCTGCTCTTCAGCTTGTCGAGGAACTTGGCGGCGATTTCCTGGGGGCTGTCGTCGGCCATCGTGGCTCTCCTTTCAGGGGTTTGGCGGGAGAACGATGCGGGGGCGGGGATGGTTGCGAATAAGATCTCACGTAATCGAACGCCGATTTGACATGATCTTGTATGGCCGTTCGAGTTAGTGATCGCTCGACGGCAATTCCGCCGTTAATCACAGAAAGGACCACGGATGTCCGTAGCCGATCTGTGCCTGATCCTGGGCGTCGTCATCGCCTTCGCGACCTTGGTCGTGAAGATTATCGACGTTCGCAACAGGTAAGGTGCCCGGCGGGGCTCGGGTAGCAGCCTGAGCCCCAAAGGATTTGAGCCCCGGCCGTAGCAGCGACCGGGGCTCTACAGAAAGGCGGATGTCCTCGCCTGCGAGTCATATACGCCAACGACGTCAAAATTTCAATTCTGATGGCAGTCGCGAAGCGCGCTTCATCTCGTATCAAACGATACCCAATCCCCATATTTCCCGCTAAGCGCTGGTCCATCACAGCATAGCCATGCGACCCGCCAAGCGCTCAGCCGCATGCCGGGCCGCCCGACCGGACGAAGACCTATGACCTCTGCCGTTACCGCCGATGCGCGCAAGACCATGAAATCGCTGTATCGTGCGCCCGAACCCGATGTCCTGAAGCCGCTGCTCGACCGCGCCGCCGCGACGCCGGAGATGCGCGAGCGGATCATGGGCCATGCCTCGGGCCTGCTCGCCGACCTGCGTGCCGCGCAGAATCGCGGCTGGGTAAACCAGTTCCTCCAGGAATATCGCCTCAACTCGTCCGAGGGCGTGGCGCTGCTGAGTCTCGCCGAGGCGTTCCTGCGCGTGCCCGATCCCGAGACCGCCGACCTGTTGATCGCCGACAAGCTGGGCGAGGCGGACTGGCGCGCGCATACCGGGCGGTCGGCGTCGAAGCTGGTCAACTCCGCCACCTGGGGCCTGGTCGTCGGCCGCGCGCTGGTCGGTGAGGGCGAGGCGGGGCCGCTGAAGCGCTTGCTGTCGCGCGCGGGCGAGCCGTTCGTGCGTCAGGCGGTCGGCGCCGCGATGCGGATGATGGGCGAGATTTTCGTGATGGGCCGCACCATCGAGGAAGCGATGCGCCGCATGAAGAAGCCCGAGAACAAGGGGTTCACTGCCAGCTTCGACATGCTGGGCGAGGCGGCGCGGACGCATGAGGATGCCGAGCGTTATTTCCAGGCCTATGTGAAGGCGATCGACGCGGTGGGGTCGGACCCGGCGGCGGGCCATTCGATCTCGGTCAAGCTGTCGGCGCTCCACCCGCGCTACGAACTGCCGCGCGCCTATGAGTGCGTCCCCGCGCTCACCGACATGCTGGCGCAGCTGGCGCGGCAGGCGGCGGACAAGGGCATTGCCCTCACTGTCGATGCCGAAGAGTCCGAGCGGCTGGAGATGAGCTTGGACATCATCGGCGGCGTCGCGGCGCTCCCGGCGCTCAAGGGCTGGGACGGGTTCGGCATGGCGGTGCAGGCTTATGGCAAGCGTGCGCGCGCGGTCATCGGCTGGGCCAACGGCCTCGATCGGGTCATGAACGTACGGCTGGTCAAGGGCGCGTATTGGGACAGCGAGATCAAGCGCACCCAGGTCGAGGGGCTGGCCGACTATCCGCTCTTCACCCGCAAGGCGGCGACTGACGTCTCCTATCTGGCGGTCGCCAAGGACATGCTGGCGGCCGAGAATATCCGCCCCGCCTTTGCCAGCCACAATGCGCTGACCGTCGCGACCATTCTCGAATGGGCGGGCAACAGCCACGACTTCGAGTTCCAGCGGCTGCACGGCATGGGCGACGGTCTGTACGAGCGGCTGGTGCGCGAACATGGTCACAAGTGCCGCATCTATGCGCCGGTCGGCGGGCATCGCGACCTGCTGGCCTATCTGGTCCGCCGCTTGCTGGAGAATGGCGCGAATTCCAGCTTCGTGCACCAGCTCGCCGATGCGCGGCTGACCGAGGCGGAGATCCTGGCCGACCCGGTCGCCAAGATTGCGGCCGTCGGCGGCGCGCGTCACCCGAGCATCCCGCTGCCCATCGACCTGTTCGCGCCGGGCCATCGCAACTCGACTGGCATCGACCTGAGCGACATCGCAACGCTGGACGCCACGATGAAGGCGGTCAACGCCCCTGCCGTGACGCCGGTCGCCGCCACCGCCGATGTCGCATCGCTGGTATCGCGCGCCCATGCGGCCTTCCCGACCTGGAACGCGACGCCGCTCGATACCCGCGCGAGCGTGCTGGAGAAGCTGGCCGATCTGCTGGAACAGGATCGCGAACGGCTGATGGCGATCCTGGTGCAGGAGGCGTTCAAGACGATCCCCGACGCGATCGGCGAGGTTCGCGAGGCCGCCGATTTCTGTCGTTACTATGCGCAGCAGGCGCGGGCGCGGCTCGGTTCGGTCGAGCTGCCCGGGCCGACGGGTGAGCGCAACACGCTGCACCTGGAAGGGCGCGGGGTCTGGGCGACGGTCGCGCCGTGGAACTTCCCGCTGGCGATCTTCCTGGGCCAGACGGTGGCGGCGCTCGTCACCGGCAACACCGTGGTCGCCAAGCCCGCGCCGCAGACGCCCGCCATCGCACAGGCCGCCGTTGAGCTGGCCTACCGTGCGGGCGTGCCGCGCGACGCGCTGCTGCTCGCGGTCGGTGGGCCGGATGTGGGCCAGACGCTGACCGAGGATCATCGCATCGCGGGCGTCGCCTTCACCGGCTCGACCGCCACCGCCAAGCGTATCGCGCGGACGCTGGTAGCGGACGACGATCGCCCGATCGTGCCGCTGATCGCCGAGACCGGCGGTATCAACGCGATGATCGTCGACTCGACCGCGCTGCCCGAGCAGGTGGTGGCGGACGTCATCACCTCGTCCTTCCGCTCGGCGGGGCAGCGTTGCTCGGCGTTGCGGCTGTTGCTGGTGCAGGCGGATGTCGCCGACAATGTCATCGAAATGCTCAAGGGCGCGATGGAGACGCTGGTGCTCGGCGCGACCGGCAATCCGGCGACCGATGTCGGTCCGGTTATCGACCAGGCCGCCTATGACAAGCTGATGGCGTACCGCGCGGCGATGGTGACGCAGACGATCAAGACGCTCGATGCGCCCGCCGAAGGCCTGTTCGTCCCGCCGACGCTGATCCGGCTCGACCGGGTCGAGGACCTGACCCAGGAATGGTTCGGACCGATCCTGCACGTCGCGACCTGGGAAGCGGGCACGCTGTCCGAGACGATCGCAAAGGTGAACGCCAAGGGTTACGGCCTGACCATGGGCCTGCACAGCCGCATCGCCCGCGCTGGTGAGGTGATCGAGGCGGAAGCAGCAGTCGGCAACCTGTACATCAACCGCTCGATGATCGGCGCGGTGGTCGGCAGCCAGCCTTTCGGCGGCGAGGGCCTGTCGGGCACCGGGCCGAAGGCGGGCGGGCCGCATTACCTGTACCGCTTCTGCGCGGAGCGGGCGGTGTCGGTCGACACGACCTCCGCAGGCGGCAACGCCACGCTGTTGTCGCTGGACGAAGGCGGGATTTGAGTGCCACCACACCCTCACCCTTCCGGCGCTTCGCGCCTCCCTCCCTCTCCCAATGGGAGAGGGAAGGGGCCCGCCCGCGATAGCGGGTGGGAAGGGTGAGGGTGTTCGTTCAAGCCCGGTGCACCTCGACCGGCTGGACCTGGGGATAGGGCATCACCAGCGTCCCGTCCGGCGCGGCGGTATAGGTCGTCTGGGTCGGGTAGGGGATCACGATCCCCTCTGCCGCGAACCGCTTCATCAGCGTCACCAGCACCCGGTTGCGCAGGTCGTGCGCGGTGGCCCAGTCGTCGCCGGGCACGTCGAACTGCAGGGCGAAGTCCAGGCTCGACGCGCCGAAATTCTCGAACCCGGCGCGGGCGACCTTGCCGCCTTCGCCTTCGACGATCTCGGTCAGCAGGGCCGGGATGCGCGCCAGCGTCTCGGGCGGGGTTTCATAGGCGACGCCGATCATGAACGACAGGCGGACATGGTCGCGCACGGTCGTGTTCTGGATTTCCTTGTCGAGCAGCTGGCGGTTGGAAATGATGCGCAGTTCGCCGGTGAAGGCGCGGATGCGGGTCGACTTCAGGCCGATCGACTCGATCACGCCATTGGTACTGTCATAGCTGATCTTGTCACCGCGCCGGAACGGCCGGTCGAAGATGATGGCGAGCGCGGCGAACAGATCGCCGAAGATCCCCTGCGCGGCCAGACCGATGGCGATACCGCCGACGCCCAGACCCGCGACCAGGCCGGTGACGTTGACGCCCAGATTGTCGAGCACCACGACCAGCGCGATGGCGAACAGCACCACCGTCACGAGGAGGCGGATCAGCCCCATCGCCGACAACAACGCCTCGCCCGAATAATGTTCGGACTGGGTACGATGCTCGATCGTGCCGAGGATCAGTTCGCGCGCCCAGATCGCGGCCTGGAACACGCTGGCAACGGTGAACAGGAAGCTGATCGTCTTGGCGACCTCTCCCGGCGCGCCAGAATAGCCCGCGACGAGTTGCGCGGCGAGCGTGACGATGAAGAACATGTTGGTCCGCGCGATCGCATGGCCCAGGATCACGCCCCAGCCACCGGCGAAACCGGGGCGGCTGCACAATTTGTCGCCCAGCTTGCGCACCCAGAGCAGCGCCAGCACGATGACCGCGCCGATGCCGATCGCGATCAGCACCTTCAGCCAATAATCCTGTACCCAGTTATAGGTCGCGTCGAGAATGCCCTCGACCTGATCGGGTATGCGTGAGCCGTCGAAGATCGGCGCCTTGGGCGAGGTATTGCTCGTCGCCATGGGGACTCCTGAAATGATGGGCGGTCAGGCCGCCTTGCTGGCCGGGGTTCCGGCTTCGAGAAACGCGATCAGCCCGCATTCGACGCGGGACAGCCCGGCACGGGCGCGTGGCAGGCGGAGCGACTGGCGGAACGCAGCCTGCCCCTCCTTCACCAGCGCGATCAGCGAGGGGTGGACATAGGATTTGCGCGCGATGGCGGGGGTGTTGCCGAGCTTTTCGACCACCGGCTCCAGCATCGCCTTCAGGCTGAGGTCCGCTTCGGCCAGCGCCAGTGCCTCGAACGCGGCGACGCTGGCGGCCCAGGTGCGGAAATGCTTGGCGGTGAAGTCGCAGCCGGTCGCCTCGCGGATATAGGCGTTCACGTCCGACGAGGTGACGGGATTTGCCTCGCCCTCTTCATCGACCCAGGCGAACAAATGCTGTTCGTCCAGATCCTGGCACCGCTTGACGAAGCTGGCGAGCGACCGATCGGTCAGGGTCATGTCGCGCATCTTGCCCGACTTGCCGCGATAGCGCAGCCGCAGCGTGGTGCCCTTCACCTGGCCATGGCGCTTGCGTAGCGTCGTCGCGCCGAAACTCTTGTTGGTGGCGGCATAGGCTTCGTTGCCGACGCGGATATGGCCGTTGTCGAGCAGCCGGATGACGGCGGCGACCGCGCGTTCCTTGCACAGCCCGCGCTTCTTCAAATCCGCCTCCACGCGCTTGCGGAGTGTGGGGAGGGCGTGGCCGAAGGCGGCGCAGCGTTCATATTTGGCCGCTTCCTGCGCCTCGCGGAAATCGGGGTGGTAGCGATATTGCTTGCGGCCTTTCTCGTCCCAGCCGATCGCCTGGATATGGCCATTGGCGCGCGGGCAGAACCAGGCATCCTGATAGGCGGGGGGCAGGCCGATGCGGTTCAGCCGGTCGATTTCGTCGCGATCGGTGATGCGTTCGCCCTTCGGGCTCCAATAGGCCCATTTGCCGCGAACCTTGGTCCGGGTGATGCCGGGTTTGCTGTCATCGCAATAGACTAGACGGGTGGCCATCGCTCTCTCTCGGGTCATCTCTGCAAATGCGCCGCCGGTCGCTTCGTTCCGGAACGGCCGATGCGGTCGCGGGTTCTGGTGCTGGCTCCCCCAAGCCATTTCCCCGACAGGAGTTTTCCATCATGGCCGATCTTTCCCAGGCACGCGTCCTGATGCTCGCCGCCGACGGTTTCGAGACCGTCGAGCTGTTCAAGCCCCGCCAGGCGCTGGAGGAAGCGGGCGCGAAGGTGACGCTCGCCTCGCTCAAGTCCGATCCGATCCAGGGCATGGAAGGCGATATCAACAAGGCCGAAACCGCGACGCCGGACCTGACCGTCGATGAGGTCGATACCGATGATTACGATGCGCTGGTCATCCCGGGCGGCACCTGCAACCCCGACAAGCTGCGTCTCAACGAGCGCGCGGTCGAGATCGTCACCGAATTCATGGAAGACGACAAGATCGTTGCCGCCATCTGCCACGGCCCCTGGCTGCTGGCCGAGGCGGACGTGATCGATGGGCGTCGCCTGACCAGCTATCCCTCGATCCGCACCGACCTGTCCAATGCGGGCGCGGACGTGGTGGACGAGGAGGTCGTGGTCGACGGCAACCTGATCACCAGCCGCAAGCCCGACGACATCCCCGCCTTCAACCAGGCGATCCTGACCGCGCTGGAGGAAGAACTGGCCGACGAGGACGAAACCGAAGAGGCATAAATCCCAATTCTCCCCAAGCTATGCTTGGGGAGGGGGGCCATCGCGTCAGCGATGGTGGAGGGGCAAGATGGACCGGCCATGCCCCTCCACCACGCCCTGCGGTCGCGGTCCCCCGCCCCGAGCAAGCTCAGGGAGGAATGGGATCGTGTTCCCTTCGCGGGACGATCACGGGCGTCGCATCCTGTTCCCATGCGTGGCAGGATGCGGCGCCCGTTCGCTTTTTCAGGATGACCCCATGCGTCTGGTTCCGCTCCTAATCCTCGGTATGACGTCGGTGGCCGCGCTTGCGCAGGGCGGCGGGCAGCCCTTCATGGTCGGCGGGCGCGGCTTCGCCACGTTGCAAGCAGCGGTCACGGCGATCGGCGATGGTGAGGGCACGATCCGCATCGCGCCGGGCACCTACCGCGAATGCGCGATCCAGGGGGCGGGGCGGATCAGCTATGTCGCGACCGAACCGGGCAAGGTGATCTTCACCCGCATCGCCTGCGAGGGGAAGGCGGCGCTGGTCCTGCGCGGGCGTGGTGCTTCGGTGCAGGGCATCGTCTTCAGCCATATCGAGGTCGGCGACGGCAATGGCGCGGGCATCCGCATCGAAAAGGGGCCGCTGGCCGTCAGCAACGCGATGTTCCTCGACAGCCAGTCGGGCATCCTGTCGGCCCAGGACCCCAATGGCACCGTCACCGTCGACCACTCGACCTTTTCCGGCTTGGGCAACGACCCGACCGGCAACGGCGCGCACGGCATCTATATGGGCCGCTACAAGTCCCTACGCGTCACCGCCTGCCGCTTCGAGCACGGGCAGGGAGGCCATTACGTCAAGAGCCGGGCGCCTTATGTCGAGGTGCTCGACAGCAGCTTCGACGACAGCAAGGGTCACTCGACCAATTATATGATCGACCTGTCCAACGGCGCGAAGGGGCGGATCGCGGGGAACGAGTTCGTCTTCGGCCGCGACAAGGACAATCACTCGACGCTGATCACCGTCGCGCCGGAGGGAGCCAAGAACGACTCGTCGGGCTTGGTGATCGAGAACAACCGCGCCCGCCTGGCCCCCGGCGTCGATTTTAAGCCGGTCTTCGTCGGCAACTGGTCGGGCGAGCCGCTGGTAATCCGGGGCAATATCCTGGGCGCCGGCATCACGCCGATTGCTCGGCGGTTCTAGGGCGGATCGACGTTATATCGAGTCAATGTGAGCCCCTCCCCTTCAGGGGAGGGGTTGGGGTGGGGCCTTTCCACGAACGCCGCGCTTGCGGAAGAGCCCCACCCCCGGCCCCTCCCCTGAAGGGGGGGCATTTCAAGTCATCGCAGTCTAAGGCAGATCGACATCCAAATACGCCCCTTTCCGCGCCCCCGCCCCGGGAGAGGATAGCGATGAGGACCATCGACCCGCCCGGTCTCCTCGCGGGCCTGTCGCAAACGTGTCGCCACAGGCCCGACAGTGTCAAATCAGCAGGTGGATGTCGTCGAACAACAAGGTCGGCATCCCGTCGAATTCACCCTCCACGACATTCGGAATATAATAGGAGACGCGGTCGATCTTGCCCATTTCCGCAAGCGAGACATGCTGTTGGTCCGAGATGGTGGTCGCATCGAGATTGACCGTCTTGGAGCCCACCAGTCTGCCGTCGCGATATCCCTGAAATACGACAACTGCCGTGACGGGCGAGGAATTGCCGGTTGCGACCGTCATGTCGGTCAGCACGAAGTCGGTGCCCGTGCTCGAGAAGAATCCGAGGCCCCATGGGTCGGCTTGCCAGTGCCCGTTGCCGTTTTCGCTGCCGAACATCATCTGGTCGCCGTCATATGTGGTGCCGAACGACAGGATGTCGAGCGTCGGGTTCTTGTCGAAGGTGTAGACGGTTTCGCGGACCTGGCTCGTCTTGCCGACATTGATGTCCATGGTGAGATAGGCGAAGTCGGTCTTCCCCTTCTTGTCGCTGATCTTGTAGGGAATATTCTCGGTCAGGACCGTGCCGCCGGCCGTGGCGGTCTTGACGCTTTCATTCAGTGCATAAGTAAAGCTGCCATCGGCCTTGATCCGGAATGTGCCATATCTTCCCGCTACTTCGGTTGTCCCGGAATCGGTCAGGCTGACGCGGCTGCCGCCGAAGAAGCGAAGCGCTTTTTCCCCATTATCACCTTCGCGATCATTATTCAGGATGTTGCCTGACATGACATCGGTCGACGAAAATCTGTAAAAGTCATCCTTTGCGAACAAGCCATAGCCGTACAGATTGTCGTGAACCAAGTTTACCTCCCCTGTTAACCATCATGACGATACGGTCATTTCTGGGCCGGTCAATCGGCAAGGGGAATAGAGTCCGACTTCGACGCCATGGATTGATCCGAAAAACGGAAAGTTGCCCCAAGGGCAGGGCGGACATGAAGGCATGTCCACATCAATCATGTCGGATATGGATGCATCCCCGGTCCGGCGGTCGGCGAACCTAGGGGGGGATCTGGCTTCGTTTGTCGCTCTTCTCGGGGGAAATCGGATTATGCTGCCGCTGAAGGTCGGCCAGGCATGAGACGACCGGGCACCTGCTTCACCCGCGCCTCGCGGGACTTGCGGGTCAGATAGGTATCCAGCCCGATCTGCGCGGCGATCAGTTGATAGAGGAAGGGGTTGTACGCGATCCCGACAAAGGCCGCGCCGAGCAGATAGATCATATGCCCGTGCTGGAGCGCGCCCGCCAGCTCGCCGCCCCAGTGCAGCGGGTCGTCGGCGCTGCGATAACGCCGCCGCAACGCCTCCATCCGCAACAGCCCCGCGATGTTGATGCCCAGCCACAGGAACAGCCCCGGCCAGCCCTGTTCGCCCAGCATCTCGAAATAGCTGGAGTGATAGGCGCGGGCGCGGTCGGTCGTGACCTTTCGCTGGACCTTGCTGTCATGCGCGGAACCCTCGACGACGGTCAGGTCGTAGCGGAAGCTGTTCTGAAGATAGGCGTCGAACCCGCCGCCGAACGGGTTGGAGGCGGCATAGCCCAGGGTCCATTTCCACACCGCCAGCCGGGTCGAGGCGGACTCGTCCCCCTGATAGCTGCGGATCGTGTTCATCCGCTCGGTATAGGAAGAGGGGAGCAGCGGCACGACCGCCATGCCCGCCACCGCCAGCATGCCGATATAGAGCAGCCGCCGCTTCACATCGCGCAGCATCAGGATGGCGAGCAGCCCGATACAGAGCAGCCCCGTCCGCGCCGAGGTGCCGACCGGGATGAGCAGGCAGGCGAAGATCAGCCCGATCCCGAACGCCCGTACCCGCAGGTCGGGCGGATAGACCGTGCCGTAGCGCATGAACCACAGGATGATCGGGATGACCGCGATCGCGGCGGTCGAGATGATGCTGCCCTCGTACAGCCCGGCATTGTTGCTGACCATCAGGTTCAGCTCGCCATAGCCGCCGCCAGAAAACAGCGTCTTGATGCCCCCGACGATCACGATCGACGCGACCGACAGCATCATGAACAGCAGCAGCGCCTCGATCCTGAGCCGGGTGCGCAGGGTCAGCGGCAGGAAGACGGCAAAGGCCAGCGCCTTCCACACCCAGTCCCATTTCTCCTTCGCCTCGGTGGGGAAGTCGGCGCCGAAAAAGGTGGTGAGGGCGCAATAGGCCAGCAGCAGCAGGATCGCCCCCTGCCGCACGGTGAACCGGCTGTCGCGCTTGTCGTCGAACATAGCCCAGCCGCCCACCGCCGCGATCACCGCCATCAACGAGATGGGCACGGTGTTGAGCAGATAATAGGTCAGCCGCTGCGGCGAGACGATGTCGATATAGATATAGGCCAGCACCATCAGGAACGGCCGCCGCAGCCCCAGTGCAAAGAGGCTGAACAGAAATCCGATCAGGAACAGGTCACGCATCGTCGAGACGCCGCTTGGCCATGGGCTTCCGGCCATTTCTGCTCGCGGCGGGGCCGGTATCGCCCTCCTGGTCCAGGTCGCGCCGTCCGACCAGCCGCCATGCCGCGATCAGCATCAGGCCATGGGTCAGGAGAAGGGCAAAGCTGTCGATCATCGCCCGTTTCCTCAAACCCTTAACGCTACTTCCGGGACCTGCTTATAAACCGGCGGTTGACGCGGCGTTAAGGGCTGGCATGACAGGTCGTAAGCTGATGCGTATCCTGCATATCCTAGACCATGGGCTGCCGCTGCAAAGTGGCTATACCTTTCGCACCCGTGCCATTCTGAAGGCGCAGGAGGGGGCGGGGCACGACGTCGCGGCGGTGACGGGCGTTCGGCAGGGGGCGGGGGACGCCGCCGTCGAGACGCTCGACGGCCTGACCTTCTATCGCACGCCGGGTGCGATGCGCGGGGGGCTGGTGGGCGAGGCCGCCGGACTGGCCGCGCATGTCCGGGCGATCGACCGGGCGGTGGAGGCCTTCCAGCCCGACATTCTTCACGCCCATTCGCCCGTCCTCGACGCGCTGGCCGGACTGGCTGTCGCGCGGCGGCGGCGATTGCCGCTGGTCTATGAGATTCGCGCCTTTTGGGAGGATGCCGCGGTCGGCAACGGCACCGGCACGGCCGGAAGCGCCCGCTACCGCGTGACCCGCGCGCTGGAAAGCTGGGCCTGTCGGCGCGCCGATGCGATTGCGGTGATCTGCGAAGGCTTGCGCGGCGACCTGGTCGCGCGGGGGCTGCCGCGGGACAAGATCATCGTTTCGCCCAATGGCGTCGATCTGGGGCTGTTCGGCCAGCCGCTCGCCCGCGATGAGGCGCTGGCCGAGGAACTGGGACTGGCCGATGCCGAGGTGATCGGCTTCATCGGCAGCTTCTATGATTATGAAGGGCTGGACGACCTGATCGCCGCCATGCCGCGACTCGTGGCCGCACGACCCAAGGCGCGGCTGCTGCTGGTCGGCGGCGGGCCGATGGAGGCGGCGCTGCGGGCGCAGGCGGACCGTTCGCCCGTGGCGGCGGCGATCCGCTTCGTCGGACGGGTGCCGCACCAGCAGGTCGAGCGTTATTACAGCATGGTCGATATCCTGGCCTATCCGCGCAAGAAGATGCGGCTGACCGATCTCGTCACGCCGCTGAAACCGTTGGAGGCCATGGCGCAGGGCAAGCTGGTCGCCGCATCCGATGTCGGGGGGCATCGCGAGCTGATCGAGGATGGGCGGACGGGTACGTTGTTCGCGCCCGACGATCCGGCGGCGATCGCCGATGCGCTGGCCGCCCTGCTGGCCGATCGCGGCGGCTGGGACGCGCGGCGCGCGGCGGGCCGGGCGTTCGTCGAAAGGGAACGCAATTGGGCGTCGAATATCCGGCGTTACGAACCTGTTTACCAACGATTGTTAGACGGGGCGAAGACGTAAGATCATGACCTTCACCGCCATGCCCCCTCAACGACGCTTCGGACCTGCCTGGATCGGCGGGGCCGTCGGACTGTTCGCGATCCTGCTCGTCATGATCGTGCCCGACTGGCGGCTCGAGTCGCTGGTCTCGAGCCTGAGCCTCGGCGATATCCTGTCCGCCGCCCGGCCCCCGCTGGGCATGAAGGCGCGGATGCTGCTCGCGCTGGTCGCGGGGCTGGGGGCGGGGGCGGTGACCTGGGCGGTCGTCTATCTGCTCTGGGGACCGGGCGGTCTGCTCGCGCGCCGTGCCAAGCCGGTGCGCGACGACGATGACGAGGATTATGTGCCCGCCGTACGCCGTTCCGACCGCCACCCGGACGCACCGCCGCGCCGTCCGCTGAACGCCGCCGAACTGGGCGCTCCGCCGCCGCCGCTCGAGGAGGACATTGTCGAGCGGACGCTGCCCGCCGATCTGGACCAGCCGCTTTCGGCCTATGATCCGGAGGCGATCCTGTCGACACCGCGCGAGCCCATGCGCCAGGCTCCGGCCGAACCCATGCCGATCCCGCCGATGCGCGAGCCCGCGCCGGAGGAACGGGGTGCCGCCCTGCCGCTGCCCGATCGACAGGATGAATCGATCGAGACGATGCTCGACCGGCTGGAGCGTGAGACGGCCCTTCGCAAGGCGCAGCAGCGCAAGATTTGACGGGAGGGGGCTTGCCCCTCCACCACCGCTTGCGGCGGTCCCCCTCCCCAAGCATAGCTTGGGGAGGATTTGGTGCATCCTTATTCCTCCCCTTGCGAAGCACGGGGAGGGGGACCGCCCGGCGCAGCCGGGTGGTGGAGGGGCAAGCCATTATCCATAAAAAAGGCCCGCCCGGATTGCTCCGGACGGGCCTTTTTTCGTAACCGCGAAGGCGGACCTTTCGGCCCGCCCCCATGGGCGACTTACGCCGCCAGGTTGCGCAGCACGTATTGCAGGATGCCGCCGTTCAGGAAATATTCCAGCTCGTTGACGGTATCGATGCGGCACTTGGTCAGGAAGGTCTCGGTCGAGCCGTCCTTGCGGGCCAGGATCACTTCGACATCCTGACGCGGGCGCAGGCCTGCGACGTTCTGGATGGTGAAGCTCTCGGAGCCGTCCAGCTTCAGCGTCTCGCGGGTCACGCCCTCAGCGAACTGAAGCGGCAGGACGCCCATGCCGACCAGGTTCGAACGGTGGATACGCTCGAAGCTCTCGGTGATGACCGCCCGCACGCCGAGCAGGTTGGTGCCCTTCGCCGCCCAGTCGCGCGACGAACCCGTGCCATATTCCTTGCCCGCGATGATGACGAGCGGCGTGCCGTCCGCCTTGTGACGCATGGCGGCATCATAGATCGGCATCACTTCGCCGTCATACTGGGTCATGCCGCCTTCGACGCCGGGCACCATCTCGTTCTTGATGCGGATGTTGGCGAAGGTGCCGCGCATCATCACGTCATGGTTGCCGCGACGCGCGCCATAGGAGTTGAAGTCCTTCTTGGCGACCTGATGCTCCTGCAGGAAGGTGCCTGCGGGGCTGTCGGCCTTGATCGAACCGGCCGGGCTGATGTGGTCGGTGGTGATCGAGTCGCCCAGGATGGCGAGCGGCTTGGCCTCGATGATGTCGGTGACGGGCTTCGGCGTCATCTCCATGCCCTCGAAATAGGGCGGGTTGGCGACATAGGTCGAGCCGGTCGGCCAAGCATAGGTATCCGAGCCGGTCACTTCGATCGCCGACCACTTGGCGTCGCCCGCATAGACGTTGCCGTAGCGCGAGCGGAACATCTCGTCGTCGATGTTCGCATCCATCAGGCTGCGGACTTCGTCGTTCGAGGGCCAGATGTCCTTGAGGTAGACGTCCTGGCCTTCCTTGCCCTGGCCGATCGGCGTCTCACGCATGTCCTGCGTGACCGTGCCCTTCAGCGCATAGGCGACGACGAGCGGCGGCGAGGCGAGGAAGTTGGCGCGCACGTCGGGCGACACGCGGCCCTCGAAGTTGCGGTTGCCCGACAGGACCGAGGCCGCGACGATGTCGTTCCCGTTAATCGCCTTCGAGATCGGCTCGGCGAGCGGACCCGAATTGCCGATGCAGGTGGTGCAACCATAGCCGACCAGGTTGAAGCCGATCGCGTCGAGATCCGCGGTCAGGCCCGCCTTGTCGAGGTAATCGGTGACGACCTGCGAACCGGGGGCGAGCGAGGTCTTGACCCAGGGCTTGGGCTTCAGGCCCAGCGCGTTCGCCTTGCGGGCGACCAGGCCGGCGGCGACCAGCACGCTCGGGTTCGAGGTGTTGGTGCAGCTGGTGATCGCGGCGATCACGACGTCGCCGTCGCCGATGTCATGGCCACGGTCATCGACCGAGACGCGCGCGGGGGCGTCCTTCTTGTACACCTTGGCGAGGTCGGCGTTGAACACGTCGTCGACTTCGGTGAGGACGACCTTGTCCTGCGGACGCTTCGGACCCGCCAGCGACGGCACGACCGTCGACATGTCGAGTTCCAGCGTGTCGGTGAAGACGGGGTCGGCGGCATCGTCATGACGCCAGAAACCGTTCGCCTTGGCATAGGCCTCGACCAGGGCGACATTGTCGTCCGAACGCGCGGTCAGGCGCATATAGTCGAGCGTCTTGTCGTCGATCGGGAAGAAGCCGCAGGTCGCGCCGTACTCGGGCGCCATGTTGGCGATCGTCGCACGGTCGGCGAGCGTCATCGACGACAGGCCGGGGCCGTAGAACTCGACGAAGCGGCCGACCACGCCCTTGGCGCGCAGCATCTGGGTGATGGTCAGCACCAGGTCGGTGGCGGTGATGCCTTCCTGAAGCTTGCCGGTCAGCTTGAAGCCGACGACTTCGGGGATCAGCATCGACACGGGCTGGCCCAGCATCGCGGCTTCCGCCTCGATCCCGCCGACGCCCCAGCCGAGCACGCCCAGGCCGTTGATCATCGTGGTGTGGCTGTCGGTGCCGACCAGCGTGTCCGGATAGGCGATCGTCGCGCCGCCCTTGGCATGCTCGCCGCTCTCGGTCGAGGACCAGATGGCCTGGCCGATATATTCCAGGTTCACCTGGTGGCAGATGCCGGTGCCCGGCGGAACGACCGAAAAATTGTCGAGCGCCTTGGAGCCCCACTTCAGGAACTCATAGCGTTCCATGTTGCGCTGATATTCGAGGTCGACATTGTCCTCGAACGCCTGCGGCGTGCCGAACTCGTCGACCATGACCGAGTGGTCGATGACGAGGTGGACGGGGACCTGCGGATTGATCTTGGCCGCGTCGCCGCCCAGCTTGGTGATCGCGTCGCGCATCGCGGCGAGGTCGACCACGCAAGGTACGCCGGTGAAGTCCTGCATCAACACGCGGGCCGGGCGATACTGGATCTCGCGGTCCGAACGCTGGGTCTTCTGCCAGTCGACGATCGCCTGGATATCCTCGCGCGTGACGGTCTTGCCGTCCTCGAAGCGCAGCAGGTTCTCCAGCAGCACCTTCATCGAGAAGGGCAGGCGGCTGATGTCGCCGAGCTGCTCGGAAGCCTTGGCGAGGCTGTAATAATCATAGCTCTTGCCGTCGACGTCGAGGGTCGAGCGGGTGTTCAGGCTGTCCTGGCCTATCGCAGTCATGGGCGTCCCTTCATGGTCGAGCCGGGCACGCCCAGTGGGACACGGCAGCATGCAGCCGCGAGCAGGCGCGCCGGGGAAATCTCCGGTTGACGCCAGCGGCCTTAGCAAGGGGTTGCCCGACAGGGAAGGGTGCAGCGCAGTGAAAGCCATTCGCAACTTCGGCCTGTAGCGAACCGCGTCCTGGCCCGGCACGGCCCGCGGCGGACGACTGGTCGCAAGCGTGAAAATGCGTGGAACAGCCATGGTCGATAGCGGGTTCAGATGGTCATGGATGGAGTTCGGACAATGCGTGCCCTGAAGAATGATCGGTCGATCACCTTATATGGTCCTGCGGGACGCACGGGATCGGCCGATGGGCATGCGTTCGCCGTTCAGTGCCGGCGGTGGCGGAAATGACCGGGAACCCGCCGCGCAAGGATGTCCGCCGCCCCGATCCGATCGTCGCCGTCGGCCTGCTGACCCAGCGCGATCTGGACGTTCTGGGGTCGGGATTTCGCCGGTCTTTTCCGGTCGAGGAGGACACGGCCTTTGACGACCTGCTTCAGGCGCTCGATTCGATCGAGGCGATTCATGTGCCGCATCGGAAGGACTGACCGACCTGGAATAAGCGCCAAGAGCGATTAACCTTGATTATTAATGGTTCATCTCCCCCGCATCGGAGACGGAACCGCTTGGCGAGCCCCCGTCCGTCCGGCTAGGGCAGCGTCATGGCTGGACCGATTATCCGGCGCGACCGGAAAATGAGATGACGCCCGAACGCTTCGCCCTGCTCACCCGCCGCCACCGCGAATGTCTTCGCGGGGTCAAGGCGCTCAAGGGCTCGAAGGAAATCGCCACCGAACTCGGCTTGGGAAAGTCGACCGTCGACAGCTATCTGGCCGAGGCGGTGCGGTTGCTCGGCGCGCGCAATCGGCGCGAGGCGGCGATGGCGCTGGACGAATATGAGGCCCAGGCAGACGCCCAGTCGAATGACCAAGCTATTGAAGAACAAGAAGAAGCTACCCCGCATAAAATCATACCCGATTTTACGGGGCTAGTTCCCGAACCGCCGACCATGCCACTTCCGATGGCACCGGATGGGAGTACGGTCGGTGGGGCGGTGCAGGACGGCCATGTCCACGCATCGCCCCGCTTGTCCCTTCCCGTCCGGCGGCAAGGGCAGACACGCAACGATATGAGCATGGCCGAAAGGCTGCTCTGGGTTCCCACGATCGCCGTCGCACTCGCCATCGGCTTCGGCATGCTGGCGACGGGACTCGATGTGATGACCCGGGTGATCGGACGTTTGACGCATCTTGCCGGATGACCATCCTCCATGTCGCCCAGGGGCGCATGGACCAGATCAGGGGGCACAGGCGATGACGACGGAACATGAAGCGGCTCTTCAGGTGACCCAGCTCCTGTGGAAGCTGGAAAACGAACTCGACACGGCGTTCGCCACGGCGGGCGAACTGGCGATGGCGCTGCCCCGTGCGCGCGCCGAGGCGCGGCTGTCGGCGGTGGTCGGCCAGCACGCCTTCGAAATGCTGGGCCAGGCGATGATGGCCATCGGCCAGGCCCGGGGCCATGCGGTTCAGAGCCACCGGATTCTGGAAAAGGTCGGCCAGACCATCGGCTTCGATGCGGACGAATATGGCGACAACCGTCCCAAGCCGCCCCAGACGACCGGCATCGTCGAGGCCCTGCCGTTGCGCGCGGCCGCCTGATCCCGGCGCGGCGCGGCGTGTCCTTCTCCCATCCTGGCCAGCGGGGCACGCCGTGACGCACATCTATGTCTTCAACATCCTTCAGGCGCTGGTCTGCCTCTATGCGCTGACGCTGGGCGGCTGGCCGGAGCGGGCGACGGCGGTCATCCTGCTTTGCGCCTCGGTGGCGACCATCGTGCTGCCCTTCGATCCCTCCACAAGTTTCCGCAGCGTCGAGACGCTGGAACTCGTCATCGACGTGGCACTGATGGGCGGATTGATGGCGGTCGCGTTGCTCGCCAATCGATTCTGGCCGCTCTGGCTGGCCGCGCTGCATCTGCTGGCGGTCGGGATTCATGGGGTCAAGGGGTTCGACACCGCGCTGATGCCGTGGATGTATGCCCAGGCGGGCGGCAAGCTGGCCTATCCCATGCTCGTATTGCTGGCGGCCGGGGTGCTGCGGCACCGGATCAGGCTGGCGCGATACGGCACGGACCCCGACTGGTCGCTGCCTTGGCGTGGTATCCGATGAATAGTGATTTGCGACTGCTGCACTGGCCCGCCGAGGACCGGGCGAGCTTCGGGCGCTTCACCGCCGTGATGGCGGATGTGCAGGCGCGCATCCAGGCCATTTCCGGCGAGGCGAGCGGCGTTCCGGTGCCGCGCCCGCCGCGCGTGCCGACGCCGCGCGAATGCGCCGCGATGATCCTGAAGCACCGCCACGATGTCCGCGTGATCGCCGGGGGCGATGCCGATATGTTCGGCGATCCGGCATGGGAGATCGCGCTCGCCGTCTTTCACGCCGAAGGGCAGGAGAATGACGCCGCGCTACTGGAAATGGCGGGGCTGTCGCCGAGCGGTCAGGTCGGCGAACGCTGGATCAAGCTGCTGCTGGCGCGCGGGTGGGTCGAGCGGCACGACGACGGCCATCTGCACGCGACCGAGAAGATGGTCACCATCTTGAACGGCTATTTTACGCGCCTTTGAGCCGCGGTCGGGCCGATCGTGAACTTTCATGTCACGGCGGAAACGCCGTGCAACTCCTGAACCCTCTGCGGGTTCAACCGACACGGGCATAACCACAGGAGAAGACGGACATGGCCGAGGATATCGGAACGGGCGGCGGCGCGGGTGCGATCGGTGGCGATATGGGCGCGGGCGCCTTCACCGACCGGATGAAGGGTGCGGGCGAGGCGATGCAGGCGACGGGTCAGAAGATGGCCGAGGGCGGCTCGCAGGTCACGCTCAAGATGCTCGAACAGGCCGAGACGAACACGCGCGAGGCCTTCGCCGCGATGCGCTCGGCGGCGTCGGCCAAGGATCTTGGCGATGTGATGCGCATCCAGACCGAGTTCCTCCGCGAGCAGGGCAACCGCTCCATGTCGCAGGCGCGTGAGATTGGCGAGATGATCGTCCAGTTCGGTCGCGACGCGGTCGGCGCGGCGCGCGGGCCGAAGCAGGACTGAAGCGCAAACCCTCACCCTTCCAGGTAAGTGGGAAGGGTGAGGGTCGCTCTGTCGCTTAATTGCCGGGGCTGAGCGCCACCGGTCCATTGGCGGTCGCCTCCAGCAGCGAGTCCCCGCCGAGCACCCGGTACAGCGTCACCCGATTGCTTGCCGCCGTCAGCTGCGTCGCGATCACCGTCCGCTGCGCCGAATAGAGCGAGCGCTGTGCATCCAGCGTATTCAGGAACGGCGTCACCCCGCCGCGATAGCTCGCCTCGGTCAGGCGATAGGTGTCGCTCGCGGCGTTCAGGAAGCGGCGGTTGGCGCCCAGCTGGTCGTCGATCGTCCCCTGCCGCGCCAGTGCATCGGCTGTTTCCTGAAAAGCGGTCTGGATCGCCTTTTCATAGGTCGCGAGCGCGGCATCGCGCTGGGCCTGCGAATATTGGACGTTCGCCACGCCGGCGCCCGCCTGGAAGATCGGGTAGCTGACCGAGGGCGCGACCGAATAGTTGAAGCTGCCGCCCGAGAAGAGCGAGGTCAGCGCGGTGCTGGCAAAACCGACCAGCCCGGTCAGCGAGATGCGCGGGAACAGGGCCGCCCGCGCCGCGCCGATCTGGCCATTGGTGGCGCGCAGCAGATATTCGGCCTGCACCACGTCCGGACGGCGCAGCAGGATGCCCGAGTCCAGTCCGGCGGGCAGCGTCCCGACGGTCGGCGCGGCCTCTTCGATCGAGCGGGGCAGGAGCGTGGTGTCGATCGGCGCGCCGACCAGCAGTTGCAGCGCGTTGACGTCCTGCGCCACGGCGGTCTTCTGAAGCGCAAGGTCCGCCTGCGCGGTCGCCAGCACCTGTTCGGCCTGGCGCAGGTCGGTGCGTGGCGAGATGCCGCCCTGAAGCCGGGCACGGGTCAGGGTGACGCTGCGCTCGGCGCTGGCGGCGGTCTGCTGCGCGATGGCGAGCAGGCTCTGGTCCGCGCCGTAATTCAGCCAGGCATCGGCAATGTCTCCGACCAGCGTCAGCCGGGTCGCGCGCGCCGCCGCCTCGGTCGCGAAATAACGGTCGAGCGCGGCGCCGGTCAGCGAGCGGATGCGACCGAACAGATCGAGTTCGAAGGCGTTGACGCCCAGATTCACCGACCACGCGCTACCGCTGCCATTCGCGCCGGTGACGATGCCGCCGGTCCCGCCCGTATCGACGCCGCCATTGCCGACGCCGGCCCCCGTGCCGCCATCGACGGTGCCGTTGCCGGTCCCGGTGCCCGTTCCTCCGGTGTTGCCGGTACCGCCACCCGTGCTGCCGCCGCCAACCGCGCTCGATCCCGCGCCGCCCGACCCGCGATCCGTATAGCTGTATCGGCCCGTCGCGCTGACGGCGGGGAACAGGCTGCCGCGCTGGATGCGGTATTGTGCACGGGTCGAGGCGATGTTCGCCGCCGCGACACGCAGGTCGCGATTATTGGCCAGTGCCTGGGTGATCAACTGCTGCAACCGCGCGTCACGAAAGATGTCGCTGTAGCGCACCGTGGGCAGGGCGGCCTCCGACTGGCGGAGATAGGCATCGCCGACCGGCCAGGAGGGCGGCACCGGCGTCGCGGGCCGCTCATATTTCGGGGCCAGCGAGCAGCCCGACAGCGCGGTGGCGGCGAGCAGCAGGGCAGGGAGGGGGGACAGGATACGCATCAGGCCTTCTCCGCTCCGCCTTCAGGGGCGGGACGATGCCCCGCGCCATGCTCGCTCATCGGCTTGCCCCGCAACCGGGCCAGACCGTTGCGGACCGACCGGCGGACCAGCACGAAGAACAACGGGATGTAGAAGATCGCCAGCACCGTCGCGGTCAGCATGCCCCCGATCACGGCGGTGCCGATAGCAATACGGCTGTTCGCGCCCGCGCCGGTCGAGATGGCGAGCGGCAGCACGCCGAAGATGAAGGCGAAGCTGGTCATCAGGATCGGCCGCAGACGGATCTTGGCGGCTTCCAGCGCGGCGTCGATGACGCGCTTGCCCTGTTTCTCCGCCTGCTCGGCAAACTCGATCATCAGGATCGCGTTCTTCGCCGCCAGCCCCATGGTCGTCAGCAGACCGATCTGGAGATAGACGTCGTTGGTCAGCCCGCGCAGGGTCACGAAGGCCACCGCGCCGATCAGGCCCAGCGGAATGACCAGCAACACCGCGAAGGGGATCGACCAGCTTTCATAGAGCGCGGCCAGGCACAGGAAGACGACCAGGATCGACAGCCCGTACAGGATCGGCGCCTGTCCGCCCGACAGCCGTTCCTGATAGGACAGGCCCGCCCAGGCGATCGAGGTGCCGGGGATTTCCGCCGCCAGCTCGGTCATCCGCTTCATCGCGTCGCCCGAGCTATAGCCGGACGCGGCCGAGCCCTGGAATTCATAGGACGGAATGCCGTTGAACCGCGACAGGGTGGTCGGCGCCACGCCCCAGTTGATCGTCGAGAAGGACGAGAAAGGCGCCATCTGGCCGCTCGACCCGCGCACGAACCATTGCTTCAGGTCCTCCGGCTCGGAGCGATAGGGCGCGTCGCCCTGGACGAAGACGCGCTTCACGCGGCCACGATCGATGAAGTCGTTCACATATTGCCCGCCCCAGGCGGTCGACAGGGTCGAGTTCACCTGCTGCTGCGTCAGGCCCAGCGTGGACAGCTTCTGCTGATCCAGATCGACGCGCAGCGTGGCGATGTCGGGAAGCTCGGTCAGGCGGACCGAAGCCAGCATCGGGTCGGCATTGGCCTTGGCAAGCAACTGGTCGCGCACCGCCTCGAACTTCTCCAGCGGCATGCCGGAGATATTCTGCAACTCCATGGTGAAGCCGTCCGACTGGCCGAGGCCGCGAATGGCGGGGGGAACGAGGGCGAACACCTGCGCGTCGCGAAGCCCGCGGAATGCGGCGGAGGCGCGGCCGGTAATGGCGTCGGCGCTGTTTTCCTTGCCCTTGCGGTCGGCCCAGTCGACGAAGTTGATGAAGCCCTGGCCGGTATTCTGGCCGCTGGTGCCGCCCCCGCCGCCACCCGCGACCGAGAACAGGACCTTGACGTTCTTGCCCTCATGCTGGGCGAAATACTGCTCGACCTGCCGCTGCACCTCCATGGTGCGGCCCTGGGTCGCACCGGCGGGCAGGCGGAACTGGACGATGGCCGATCCCTGGTCCTCGGTCGGCAGGAAGCCGGTCGGCAGGCGCAGGAACAGCACCGCCAGCAGCGCGACGACGCCCGCATAGATCAGCAGGAACAGCCATTTGCGGTCGACGACGGTACGCACGCCCGAGACATATTTGCCGACCATCCAATCGAAGCGGGTGTTGAACCCGTCCTTCGCCCGCTGGAGGACTTGCGCCACGCGGGGCGCCTTTCGCTCCAGCCACGCGCCTTCCTCATGCTCCTTGGCCTTTTGCTTGAGCAGGCTGGCGGTGAGGGCGGGCGACAGGATGATCGCGACCGCGACCGACAGGATCATCGCCGAGACGATGGTGATCGAGAACTGGCGATAGATGACGCCGGTCGACCCGCCGAAGAACGCCATCGGCAGGAACACCGCCGACAGGACGAGCGCGATGGCGACGAGCGCGACGGTGATCTCGTTCATCGACTCGATCGTCGCCTCGCGCGGAGTCATGTCGGGATTTTCCTCGAGCAGACGCTCGACATTCTCCACGACCACGATCGCATCGTCGACCAGCAGGCCGATCGCCAGCACCAGCCCGAACAGGGTCAGCGTGTTGATCGAGAACCCGGCCAGATAGAAGATGGCGAAGGTGCCCAGCAGCACGACCGGCACCGCGATCGTCGGGATCAGCGTCGCACGCCAGCTTTGCAGGAAGACGGACATGACGATGACGACCAGGATGATCGCCTCGATCAGCGTCTTGACCACCTCGTCGATCGACAGCTTGATGAAGGCGGTCGTGTCGTTGGCGTAGGCGATCTTCAACCCTTGCGGAAAGCCCTTGGCGACGCGGGTGATCTCGGCCTTGACCAGCTCGGCGGTCTTCAGCGCGTCGGCGCCCGGTGCCATCAGGACGGCGATACCGGCACCCGGATGCTGGTTGATCCGGCTGACCGCGGCATAGCTTTCGGCGCCCAGCTCGATACGCGCCACGTCGGACAGCTTGACGGTCGCGCCGTTGTTCAGCGTCTTGACGATGATCTCGCGGAACTGCTCGGGCGTCTGGAGCCGCGACTGCGAGGTCACGGTGGCATTCAGCATCTGGGTCGTTGCCGAGGGCGTACCGCCGACCTCGCCCGCCGCGACCTCGGTATTCTGGTTCTGGATCGCGGTCGTCACGTCCGAGGGCATCAACTGGTAGGAGGCCAGCTTTTGCGGGTTCAGCCAGATGCGCATCGCATATTGCGAACCGAAGACGTTCGTGTCGCCGACGCCCTGGATGCGGCCCAGCGGGTCCTGGAGATTGGAGACGAGGTAATCGGCGACGTCCTGGTTCGTCATCCGGTTCGTCTCGTCATAGACGCCCGCGATCAACAGGAAGTCGGGGTTCGACTTGCGGACGACCAGACCCTGTTGCTGCACCTGCTGCGGCAGTCGCGCGACCGATTGCTGGACCTGGTTCTGGACCTGCACCTGCGCGATGTCGGGGTCGGTGCCCTTGGCGAAGGTGGCGGTGATCGTCACCGAGCCACGGCTGGACGAGGATGACTGGAAATAAAGCAGCCCGTCAATGCCGGTCAGCTGCTGTTCGATGACCTGGGTGACCGAGTTCTGCAGCGTCTGGGCGGAGGCACCGGGGAAGGTGGCGCGGATCGACACCTGGGGCGGCGCGACGTCGGGATATTGCGCGATGGGCAGGCCCATGATCGCGCCGACGCCCGCCAGCATGACGATGATGGCAAGGACCCAGGCGAAGATGGGACGATCGATGAAGACGCGGCTGAGCATGATCCGGTCAGCCCGCCTTGCCCTTGGCGGCCTGCATCTTCTTCAACTGTTCGGGCGAGGGGGGCTGGACCTTTTGCGGGCTGTTGGCGGGCACCGCGCGCACGCTCTGGTTGGGGCGCAGATTGTTCAGGCCCTGGGTCACGATCTTGTCACCGGGCTTCAGGCCGTCGGTGACCACCCAGAAGGCCCCTTGCGTCCGCTCGGCCTTGACCGTCTTCTGCTGCACCTTGTCATTCGGGCCGACGACGAACAGCGTCGCATTGCCCTTCGGATCACGCGCGATCGCCTGTTGCGGGACCAGGAAGGCGCTGGTGTCGATCGCCTGGGCAAAGCGGGCACGGACGAACATGCCGGGCAGCAGCAAGCCTTGCGGATTCGGGAAGCGCGCGCGCAGCGTCACGGTGCCGGTCTGCTGGTCGACGACGGCTTCGGCGAACTCCACCCGGCCGGTCTGGCCGTAATCGGTGCCGTCCTCCAGCCGCAGCGTCACATTGGCACTGGCGGGGATCAGGCCGTCGCGTGCCGACAGGCTGCGGCGCAGCGACAACAGGTCGGTCGCCGACTGCTGGATATCGACGAAGATCGGGTCGAGCCGCTGGATCTGTGCCAGCGGATCGGTCTGGCCCGCGCTGACCAGTGCGCCGACGGTGAACAGCGATCGGCCGATGCGCCCCGTAATGGGGGCGGGGACGGTGGTGAATTGCAGGTTCACGCGCGCCGTCTCCAGCGCGGCACGGGTCTGCGCCACCTGCGCGGCGGCCTGGCGGGCGCTGGCCTGGGCGTTGGTATAGTCCTGCTTCGAGATCGCCTCGATCTGCGCCAGCGGGCGATAGCGTTCGGCGAGCGTCCGCGTCGCCTCGGCATTGGCCTGCGCGCTTTGCAGATTGGCGGCGGCCTGGTTGACCGAGGCGCGATACAGGCGGGGATCGATTTCGTAGAGCGGCTGGCCGCGCTTCACCAGCGTGCCTTCGGTGAAGAAGCGGCGGCGGATCACGCCGGTCACCTGGGGCCGCACGTCCGAGCTTTCAAAGGCGGTGGTGCGTGCGGCGAGTTCGGTCACGATCGGCGCGTCGGTCGGCTGGACGGTCACGTAACCGACGGTCGGGGTCTGCTGCTGTCCGCCGGCTCCGCCCTTTGCCTTGCCCTTGTCTCCGCCGCCACAGGCCGACAAACTGACCAGCGCGAGAGCCATGGCCGTCCCGGCAAGCGCCGGGCGACCGCGAAAACCTGCAAAGTTCAATTCGTTCACCTGCCTGAATTGTGCCGCGGAGCCGGCCCGCGCCTTAATGCGCGAGACGGCGGAACGTTGCTGACCTGTGTCAAATTGCACGAACGGGGTTCGAAAAGGCAAGTGATCATGGCCTAAACCGTCCGTCTTAATTGTCGCAATTTGTCGCGGTGCGGCAAAAGCGCGGGCGGCGGGAGCCTTTGGGTTTCCGAAGCATTTTCAACGTACATGACCGATCGTGATGCCGATAAGCGCATGGCCGCCGCCGCCGCGGTGGATGAGGTATGCGACAATATGCTCGTCGGGCTGGGCACCGGGTCGACGGCCGCCCATGTCATCGCGCTGCTTGCCGAACGGGGCCTGACTATCGAGACGGTCGCCACCTCCCGGGCCAGCGCGGAGCTGGCCGAGCGATTGGGGTTGAAGGTCCGGCTATTCGACGCGGTGGCGCGGGTCGACCTGGCGATCGACGGCGCGGACGCCATCGACGCCGACTTGTCCGCCGTGAAGGGCGCTGGCGGGGCCATGCTGCGGGAAAAGATCGTCGCGGCCGCCGCCGACCGGATGATCGTCATTGCCGACGGCTCCAAGCGGGTCGAGCGGCTGCAAGGCGCCAAGCTGCCGATCGAGATCCTGCCCTTCGCCCGCGCCTTTGCGGTGGAACGGCTTTCCGGGCTTTTTGAGCGGCTTGACGAACGAACCGGTTATCTGACCGACAATGGCAACATCGTGGTCGATGGCCATGGCTGGAACGATGCCGACCTGCCGGGGCTGGCGGAGGCGCTGGCGGCAATTCCGGGCGTCGTCGGGCACGGCCTGTTCCTATCCGAGATCGACGCCGCCTATATCGCCGACAATGGGGTCGTTACCCGGCTGGAACGGGGACGGAACCCGCGCTAAGGCGACCCTGCATGGCAACCAGAGCGAGCGCGGAGGCGTTCGATCGCACATAAAGAGGATGAGGCCAGTTTCATGACCGATGCCACCACCACCGCCGTGGCCGACAGCCATCTCCACGAGGACGGGTCGATCGAGCGCCTGACCATCGACACCATCCGCACCCTGTCGATGGATGCGGTGCAGCAGGCCAATTCGGGCCACCCCGGCACGCCCATGGCGCTCGCCCCGGTCGGTCACACCATCTGGTCCAAGTTCCTCCGCTACGATCCCGCCCATGCCGATTGGCCCAATCGCGACCGCTTCGTGCTGTCGGTCGGCCACGCCTCGATGCTGCTCTACTCGCTGATCCACCTGGCGGGCATCGAGGAGATTGACGCGGACGGCAACAAGTCGGGCAACCCCGCGCTGAGCCTGGAAGACCTGAAGGGCTTCCGCCAGCTGAACTCCAAGACGCCGGGCCACCCCGAATATCGCCACACCACCGGCGTCGAGACGACGACCGGTCCGCTGGGCGCGGGGTGCGGCAATTCGGTCGGCATGGCGATCGCCGAGCGCTGGCTGGCCGCGCATTTCAACCGCGAGGGTTTCCCGATCTTCGACCATGACGTCTATGTCGTGTGCGGTGACGGTGACATGATGGAGGGCGTCGCGTCGGAAGCCGCCTCGACCGCCGGACACCTCAAACTGTCGAACCTGTGCTGGATCTATGATTCGAACCAGATCTCGATCGAGGGCGGCACTGACATCGCGTTCGACGAAGACGTCGCCAAGCGGTTCGAGGCCTATGGCTGGAATGTCCTGCACGTCGACGACGCCAATGACATCGGCGCGCTGACCGCCGCGCTCGACAATTTCAAGGCGACGACCGACAAGCCGACCTTCATCGTCGTGAAGTCGGTCATCGGCTATGGCAGCCCCAAGGCGGGCAGCGAAAAGGCGCATGGCGAACCGCTGGGCGACGACGCGATCCGCGCCACCAAGAAGGCCTATGGCTGGCCCGAGGATGCCAAGTTCCTGGTGCCCGACGGCGTGCGCGAAGCCTTCCAGGGTGCCATCGAAGCGCGCGGCAAGCCGCTGCGCGACGAATGGGTTGCGATGGTCGACAAGTACCGCGCCGAATATCCCGAACTCGCCGCCGAGCTGGATGCGATGCTGGCGGATAAGCTGCCCGAGGGCTGGGATGCCGATATCCCGGTGTTCGAGGCGGATGCCAAGGGCGTCGCCAGCCGCGACTCGGGCGGCAAGGTGCAGAACGCCATCGCCGCCAAGGTGCCGTGGCTGATCGGCGGCTCGGCCGACCTCGCGCCCTCGACCAAGACGCTGATCAAGGACGGCGGCTCGTTCCAGGCGGGCAGCTATGAAGGCCGCAACATGCACTTCGGCGTGCGTGAACATTCGATGGGCGCGATCGTCGACGGCATGGCGCTGTCGCACCTGCGCTCCTACGGCGCGACCTTCCTGGTCTTCTCCGACTATATGCGCGCGCCGATCCGCCTCGCCGCGATCATGGAGCTGGGCGCGACCTTCGTCTTCACGCACGACTCGATCGGCGTCGGCGAGGACGGCCCGACCCACCAGCCGATCGAGCATCTGGCGACGCTGCGTGCGATCCCCGGCCTCGACACGATCCGCCCCGGCGATGCGAACGAAGTGGCCGAGGCTTGGCGCTGCGCCGTCGAGTCGGCCAGCCACCCGACCGCGCTCATCTTCTCGCGTCAGGCGCTGCCGACCTTGGATCGCAGCAAGTACGCACCGGCCTCGGGCGTGAAGAAGGGCGGCTATGTCCTTGCGGATTGCGACGGCACACCCGACATCATCCTCATTGCAACGGGGTCGGAACTGTCGTTGGTGACCGACGCCTATGAGACGTTGAAGGCCGATGGCATCAAGGCACGCGTCGTCTCGCTGCCCAGCTGGTATCGTTTCGAACTGCAGGATGCGGCGTACAAGGACAGCGTGCTGCCGAAGACCGTCACCAAGCGTCTGGCGGTCGAGCAGGCCGGTTCGATCGGATGGGACCGCTATGTCGGCTTCGATGGTCGCACGATCACCATGTCGACCTTCGGGGCCTCCGCGCCGCTCGCCAAGTTGCAGGACAAGTATGGCTTCACCCACGACAATGTCGTGAAGGTGGCCCGCGAAATGCTGGAGACCAAGTGATGAGCAAGCTGTCGGAACTGGGCGCCAAGGGCTGCGCCCCCTGGCTCGATTTCGTCGATCGCAAGTTCCTGGAGGCGAAGGGGCTGGAAAAGCTCGTCGCCGAGGACGGGCTGACCGGCGTCACCTCCAATCCGTCGATCTTCGAAAAGGCGATGGGGCATGGCGACGCCTATGACGCCACGCTCGCCGCCTTCGACAAGGAAAATCCCGGCGCGGCGACCATCGACCGTTACGAGCATCTGGCGATCCAGGACATCAAGGCGGCGGCGGAAACGCTGAAGCCGGTCTATGACAAGCTCGATGCCAAGGACGGCTATGTCAGCCTGGAGGTGTCGCCCTATATCGCCGACGACACCGACGCGACCATCGCCGAGGCTGAAAAGCTGTGGCACGCGGTCGACCGCCCGAACCTGATGATCAAGATTCCGGGCACCGATGCGGGCGCCCCGGCGATCTCGGCAACCATCGCCAAGGGGATCAACGTTAATGTGACGCTGCTCTTCTCGGTCGACGCCTATATCAAGGTGGCCGAGGCTTATGCGGCGGGTCTGGAAGAGCGGGTGAAGGCCGGGCAGCCGATCGACCGGATCGCCAGCGTCGCCAGCTTCTTCATCAGCCGCATCGACTCGGCGATCGACAAGAAGATCGACGAGCGCGTCGCCGCCGGTGATGCGGAGGCGGATGCGCTGAAGGCCGTGCGCGGCAAGGTCGCCATCGCCAACGCCAAGATGGCCTATCAATGGTATCTGGACTTTCTAAAGTCCGACCGCTGGCAGGCGCTGGCCGCCAAGGGCGCGCAGCCGCAGCGGCTGCTCTGGGCCTCGACGGGGACCAAGGACCCGTCCTTCCCCGACACGCTCTACATCGACACGCTGATCGGGCCGGACACGGTCAACACCATGCCGCCCAAGACCATGGACGCCTTCCGCGACCATGGCACGGTGGCCGAAACGCTGACCGCCGATATCGACGAAGCCAAGCACGTCCTGGCCGAGGCCGAGCGGCTGGGCCTGGACCTGAACGGCGTGACCGACACGCTGGTGGCCGAGGGGGTCGCCTCCTTCGTCAAGGCGTTCGACGATCTGCTCGGCGCGATCGGGCAAAAGCAGCCGGCAGCCTGAGGCCCCGGCGGCCCCCTCCCCCAGCGGGGAGGGGGCCTTTTCATTTCTCATGTCAGTTAATGGAGTTCCCGCATGAAGATCGGTCTGGTCGGCCTTGGCCGCATGGGTGGCAATATCGCACGCCGCCTGATGCAGGCTGGGCATCAGGTGGTAGCCTGGGATCGCAGCGACGAGGCGGTGCAGACGCTCGCCAAGGACGGCGCGGAGGCGGCCACCGGGCTGGCGGACATGGCGGCGAAGCTGGCCGATAAGGCGATCTGGTGGGTTATGCTGCCCGCCGGCGGCCCGACCGAGGACACGATCGCGGAAATCGCCAAGCTCGCCAAGGACGGCGACGTCATCATCGACGGCGGTAACAGCTTCTACAAGGACGACATTCGCCGCGCCAAGATGCTGGCCGAACAGGGCATCCATTATGTCGATGTCGGCACCTCGGGCGGCGTCTGGGGCCTGGAGCGCGGCTATTGCATGATGATCGGCGGCGATACGGAAACCGTCGACCATCTCGATCCAATCTTCGACGCGCTGGCACCGGGGCTGGGCACGATCGAGCGGACGCCGGGCCGCATCGCCGACAAGGTCGATCAGCGCGCCGAGAAGGGCTATATCCATGCCGGGCCCGCGGGCGCGGGTCACTTCGTCAAGATGATCCACAACGGCATCGAGTACGGCCTGATGCAGGCCTATGCCGAGGGCTTCGATATCCTAAAGTCGAAGAACAGCGACAAACTGCCCGAGGACGAACGCTTCGACCTGAACCTGACCGACATCGCCGAAGTCTGGCGTCGCGGCAGCGTGATCTCGTCCTGGCTGCTCGACCTGACCGCCATCGCACTGGCCAAGGACGAGATGCTCGAGCAGTTCTCGGGCCATGTCGCCGATTCGGGCGAGGGCCAGTGGACGATCGACGCGGCGATGGAGGAGAAGGTCCCGGCCAACGTCCTGACCGCCTCGCTGTTCGCGCGCTATCGCAGCCGGGTCGAGCATACCTATGGCGACAAGGTGCTGTCGGCGATGCGCTTCGGCTTTGGCGGCCACACCGAAATCCCGCAATGAGCGATCCGGTTTCGGGGCCGATCCGGCTTGTCGTGTCGGACGTCGACGGCACGCTCGTCGACCCCGACAAGACGCTGCGCGCCGCCACCATCGCCGCCGTCAAGCGGCTGGAGGCGGCGGGCGTCGGCTTCACCATCATCAGCGCCCGGCCGCGTTCGGGGCTGGGCTGGCTGGCGGACGAGCTGTCCATCGACGCGCCGATCGGGGCGTTCAACGGCGGGACGGTGTTCCGCCGCGACGGCTCGGTCGATGCGCAATTCCGCGTGCCGGTCGATGTCGTCCACGCCGTGCTGGCGATGGCGGCGGACAACCCCGTCGCCATCTGGGTCTTCGCCGACGATCGCTGGTACGCCAGCAGCGGTAAGGGCACCCATGTCGATCACGAGCGCAAGGCGTCCGCACAGGAGCCGGTGGTAACGCAGGACTTCGCCGCGCTGGTCGACAAGGTCGACAAGATCACCTTGGTCAGCGACGATGCCGATCTGCTGCGCGGCCTGCATGACAAGGCGAATGCGGCGCATGGGGAAGCGGCGACCATCGCCCAGTCGCAGACCTATTATCTCGACGTGACCGCTTTGAAGGCCAACAAGGGCGATGGCGTGGCGACCTTGGCCAAGGCGTTCGGCGTCTCGCTGGAGGAAGTGGCGGTGCTGGGCGACCAGGCCAACGACCTTCCCATGCTGACCCGCGCCGGGCTGCCGATCGTGATGGCGAATGCGCCGGACGCGGTTAGGGAACAGATCTCGGTACACACCCGTTCCAATGCCGAGGATGGCGTAGCCTATGCCATCGACACCATCATCCTGCCCAGAATCGGAGTGCCTTCATGAAGCAACTGGTTGCGTTCGACCTCGACGGTACGCTGGCCGAAAGCAAGCAGCCCCTGGGCGAGCCGATGGGGGAGGCGCTGGCCGACCTGCTCGACGTCGCGCATGTCGCAGTGATCTCGGGCGGTGACTGGCCGCAATTCGACAAGCAGGTCGCCAGCCGCCTGCCCGTGCGCGCCGATCGCACCAAGCTGTGGCTGATGCCGACCACCGGCACCAAGCTCTACACGTACAAAGACGGCAGTTGGACCCCGGTCTATGCCGAGCTGTTCGACGATGCGACCAAGGCCAAGATCCTGGAGGCGTTCGACGCCTCGCTGGAGGCGACTGGTTTCGTGCCCGAGCAGACCTGGGGCGAGCGGATCGAGGATCGCGGCAGCCAGATCACTTTCTCCGCGCTCGGCCAGCAGGCGCCGATCGACGCCAAGGAACATTGGGACCCCAAGTTCGAGAAGCGCAAGGTGATCCAGGCGGATCTCAAGCAGCGCCTGCCAGGCCTATCGATCAACATGGGCGGCGCGACCTCGATCGACATCACCCGTGAGGGTGTCGACAAGGCATACGGCCTGAAGAAGCTGCGCGACGCCAGCGGCATCCCGCTCGACGCGATGATGTTCATCGGCGACGCGATCTTCCCGGGCGGCAACGACTATCCCGCCAAGGAACTGGGCCTCGACACGGTGCGCGTACGCGATCCGGAAGAGACGCTGGCGGTCATCGCCGGGATCGTCGCCTGCCTGAAGTAAGCGACAGCGCGTCCGCCGCCCTGCGGGCCCGTACGGGTCCCGCGCATGAGGCGGTGGACGCGGCTTATGGAGCCTATCGGCTGGACGATCGCGAAAGCTATACGGCGTTCCTGATCGCCCATGCCCGCGCACTGCCCGCGGTAGAGGTGTGGCTGGCGGAGCGAAGCATCGCTTTTCCGTGGCGATCGCGACGCGCGGCGCTGGCGGCGGATCTGGCCGCTCTCGGGCGGGAGATGCCCGAGCCCTTGCCGTTCGATCCGGCCGATGACGAGGCGGCGCGCTGGGGTGCGCTCTACGTGACCGAGGGCTCGCGGCTGGGCGGCGTGATGCTGGCCCGGCAGGTCGGGGAGGGGCTTCCCCGTGCCTATCTGGAATCCGGTTTCGGGGCGGGGGAGTGGCGGGATTTTCGCCACGCCCTTGATGCTGCGGCTGGCGATGAAGCATGGGTCGACCGCGCTGTTGTGGCGGCTGAGCAGGTCTTTGGACTATATCGTAGGGCCGCTTAGAGCAGGGTGGCATCCTAGCCCCTCCCCTTCAGGGGAGGGGGTGAGGTGGAGCCTTTCCACGAACGCCACGCTTGCGGAAGCGCCCCACCCCCGGCCCCTCCCCTGAAGGGGAGGGGTGAGGCTATTTCAGACTGTCACAGTCCAGCCCTCAATCCGCGATCGGCGCGACCACGATGGCGCGCAGGCCCGGCTGGTTGTCGTCATATTCGATCGAGCCAGACAGCCGCTGCATCATCGCCGCCATCATCCGGCTGCCGAATCCGCGACCCTGACCGGGCTCTTCGTCGCCCTTGCCGCGACCCTGATCCGCAACGATCAGGCGCAGGCGGTTGCCATATTGCTCCAAGGTGATCGTCACCGGGCCCACCGCGCCGCCATAGGCATATTTGGTGGCGTTGATGATCAACTCCGTCGTCACCAGCCCCAGATTGATCGCCCGGTCGGTCGGCATCAGCACCGGCGCCAGATCCAGCCGCATCATCGCCGCCCAGTCCTGACCCAGCGATTGTTTCATGTCGCCGACCAGATCCTCCAGATAGCGCGCCAGATCGACCGTCTGAATCTGATCGTCGCGGTACAGGCGGCGATGGACCAGCGCCACGGCCGACAGCCGTGCCTGCGCCTCGGCCAACTGCTCGCGCACGCGGGGGTCGTCCGCCGCCTTGGCCTGGAGCGACAGGAAGGACGAGACGAGTTGGAGGCTGTTCTGGACCCGGTGGTCCACCTCCTTCATCAGGACGTCCTTCTGCAGGAGCAGCGCCTCCTTGTCGTCGAGCGTGCGCTGCAATGCGGTGTTCAGCCCGCGCAGCCGGTAATTCTGCGCGGCATCGTGCAGCGCCCGGCGCAGGCGGTGCCCCGCCTCGACCTCTTCCATCGTCCACCGGCGCGAGCGGCCGCGCACCGTCTCGCGCCAGCTTTCGAACGAGGTGCGCGGGTTGAGCGTCGCATCGGGCGTCAGCGCGACCGACTTGTGCGGGTTGCCCGCCCATTCGACCTCTTCGACATGCTCGGCCCGGAACCAGAGCAGGGTGACGCCGCCATCGACCAGCGGCAGCGCCAGCACACCTGCCGCCGTCGTCGCCAGCGGTGCGGCATCGGGCATCTGAGCGGGCAATTCATGGGTGAAGAACACGTCGCCCGCGCCCCGGATCAAGGCCCAGCCGGCGATATCGGGGATCGCGAGATCATGCGGGCAGGTGCCGTGGCGATACACCTTGCCCTGATCGACGACGGCGAAGCCGGTCGCGCCCATCATCGCCATCATCTCGGGCATCAGGCGGCGCATGGCGGGGACCAGATCGCCCATGCCGATGATGCGCGGCAACAGGCTGTCCTCCGCGGCGCGCAGGCGCAGGCGCTCGCGATACAGCTCGGCCTCTTCCTTCGCCCGGATCTGCCGCGCCAGCGCGCTGGCCAGCCCGGCGGCGGCCGCGCGCAGGTCGGGCGACAGGCGACGGGGCGTATAATGGTGGCAGGCGATCATGCCCCACAGCACGCCGTCCTTGACGATCGAGATCGACGCCGAGGCCGCCACGCCCATATTTTTCAGATAGCGGACATGGATCGGCGACACGCTGCGCAGGCCGACATCGCTGAGGTCCAGCGTCTGGAAACCCTCGGGCCGGATCGGGGCGGGGACGTAATCGACATCCGGGATGCTGCGCGTCCGGTTGCGGACATAGAGCGCACGCGCCTGTTTCGGGATGTCGGAGGCCGGGAAATGATGATGGAGGAAGGATTGCAGTCCGGCCGACCGTGCCTCGGCGACGACGCGGCCCGCATCCTCGTCCAGAAAGCGATAGAGCATGACCCGATTGAACCCGGTCAGCATCTGGAAGGTGGTAGCGGCCCGTTCGAACAACATGGGCAGGTCGGCGGTCCGCTCGAAACTGGTGACGGCGGCGTCCAGCCAGTTGAGCGGGCTGCCCTTGCCCCAGGGTGCGTCGATGCTCCCGGCTTCGAGCTCGATCAGCACACGTTCGCCCGCGACGCGGTGCGCGGTAACCGAAAAGCGTTCCGAGATACCCTCGACCGGCACGGCGGCGACGGTCGTGCCAGGGCCGATCGGCATGTCGGAGACCATCTGCGCAACCTCGTCGCCCAGCAAGGCGGTCAAGGGTCGGCCTAGCCAGTCGGCGGCCAATCGCTCCTCGATCGGCCCGGCGCCCGCGATCACCTCCAGCGTCGTTGCGTCGACCACCAGCAACAGCCCATGCGGCTGAACGGCACCGGGAATATGGATAGGCTCCCGATCGCAAGCGGTAATGTCCAGGTTGGGATCAGTGGCGACGGAGCGAGTAGCCATCGGGCAAAAAATTCCTCTCAATCCGTCACATGGCGCGTTTCATACGGGGTTGCAAATCCCTGAACCCTGCAATCGATCCGATATGGGATCGACGGCAAAGGGGTAATTTGAGGGGACGCAACGAAGATTGCGCGTTTGAGTAATATACGGTTAAAGCGAGCCGACGGACTCAAAGAGCCGCTTGGAGAGGACATGATCGACGATTTCGACTTCGCGCTCGGCGAAAGTGCGGACATGATCCGTGAGGCGACGCGCCGTTTCGCGACCGACCGGATCGCGCCGCTCGCCGTACGAATGGATGCGGAAGACTGGTTTCCCCGTGACATTTGGCCCGAAATGGGCGCGCTGGGCCTGCACGGCATCACCGTCGCCGAAGCCGATGGCGGCCTGGGGCTAGGTTATCTGGAACATGTCGTCGCGATCGAGGAAGTGTCGCGGGCTTCGGCCTCGCTGGGCCTGTCCTACGGCGCGCATTCCAATCTTTGCGTCAATCAGATCAGCCGTTGGGGCAATGCGGAACAGAAGGCGAAATATCTTCCCGGACTGATCTCCGGCGAACATGTCGGCAGTCTGGCCATGTCGGAGGTGTCGGCGGGCTCGGACGTGGTGTCGATGAAGCTGCGCGCGGTGAAGGCGGACGGCGGTTGGGTGCTGAACGGCACCAAATTCTGGATCACCAATGCGGCCTATGCAGAGACGCTCGTCGTCTATGCCAAGACGGGCGAGGGGAGCCGGGGCATCACCGCCTTCCTGATCGAGAAGGACATGGCGGGCTTCGTCGTCGGCCAGAAGATCGACAAGATGGGCATGCGCGGCAGCCCGACCGCCGAGCTGGTGTTCAACGACTGTTTCGTCGGCGACGCGCAGGTGATGGGGCCGGTGAATGGCGGTGTCGGCGTGCTGATGAGCGGGCTCGATTATGAGCGTGCGGTGCTGGCGGGCATCCAGCTGGGGATCATGCAGGCGTGCCTCGATGTGGTGGTTCCTTACGTCCGCGAGCGGCGGCAGTTCGGCCGCGCGATCGGCGAGTTCCAGCTGATCCAGGCCAAGATCGCCGACATGTATGTCGCGCTCAATTCGGCGCGGGCCTATGTCTATGCAGTGGCGCGTTCCTGTGACGCAGGCCGTACGACCCGGTTCGACGCGGCAGGCGCGATCCTGCTGGCGAGCGAGAATGCGGTGAAGGTCTCGCTGGAGGCGATCCAGGCGCTGGGCGGGGCGGGCTATACGAAGGACTGGCCGGTCGAACGTTTCGCGCGCGACGCCAAGCTGCTCGACATCGGGGCGGGGACCAACGAGATTCGCCGGATGCTGATCGGCCGCGAGTTGATCGGCAAGCTCGAAAAGGTGGCACAATGAGCCTCGGGGTGAAGTGATGGGTGCGGTGATTTCCTCCCGGATCGCGCGCGATGACGCGACGTTTCGCACCAACGCCGATCACAACCGGGCGCTGGCCGAGCGGCTGCGCGCCGATGTTGCAAAGGCCGGGCTCGGCGGTAACGAGGCTTCGCGCGAGCGCCATGTGTCGCGCGGCAAGCTGCTCCCCCGTGACCGGGTGGAGCAGCTGCTCGATGCCGGTTCGCCTCTCCTCGAAATCGGTCAGTTGGCGGCCAACGGCCTGTATGACGATGCCGTGCCGGGTGCCGGGGTGATCGCCGGGATCGGCCGTGTGCACGGCCGCCAGGTGATGATCGTCGCCAATGACGCGACGGTGAAGGGCGGCACCTATTACCCGCTGACCGTCAAGAAGCACCTCCGCGCGCAGGAGATCGCGCTGGAAAACCGGCTGCCCTGCATCTATCTGGTCGACAGCGGCGGCGCGAACCTGCCGCATCAGGCGGAGGTGTTTCCCGACCGCGATCATTTCGGCCGCATCTTCTTCAACCAGGCGCAGATGTCGGCGGCGGGCATTCCGCAGATCGCCTGCGTGATGGGCAGCTGCACGGCGGGCGGCGCTTACGTCCCCGCCATGTCGGACGAGACGGTGATCGTGCGCGGGCAGGGGACGATCTTTCTCGCCGGGCCGCCGCTGGTGAAGGCCGCGACGGGCGAGGTCATCTCGGCCGAGGAACTGGGCGGCGCGGACACCCATGGCCGCAAGTCCGGTGTGGTCGATCATGTCGCGCAGGATGACGATCATGCGCTGTCGATCGTCCGCGACATTGTGGAAACCCTGCCGCCGCAGGCCATGCCCGATGTCAACCTCGCCGAGGCGGACGAACCGCTCTATCCGGCGGAAGAACTTTATGGCCTGATCCCGCAGGACGTGCGCGCGCCCTATGACGTGCATGAGGTGATCGCCCGGTTGGTCGACGGATCGCGCTTCCACGAATTCAAGGCGCTGTACGGCGCGTCGCTGGTCTGCGGTTTCGCGCATATCCATGGCAAGCCGGTCGCGATCCTGGCGAACAACGGCGTGTTGTTTTCCGAGAGCGCGCAGAAGGGCGCGCATTTCATCGAGCTGGCCTGTCAGCGACGTATCCCGCTGCTGTTCCTGCAGAATATTTCCGGCTTCATGGTCGGCGGTCGTTATGAGGCCGAGGGGATCGCCAAGCATGGCGCCAAGCTGGTGACGGCGGTGGCGACGGCGCAGGTGCCCAAGATCACCGTGCTGATCGGCGGCAGCTTCGGCGCGGGCAATTACGGCATGTGCGGGCGCGCCTATAGTCCTCGCTTCCTGTTCACCTGGCCCAATGCGCGGATCAGCGTGATGGGCGGCGAACAGGCGGCGAGCGTGCTGGCGACGGTCCACCGCGACGCCGATAGCTGGACGCCGGACGAGGCGGAGGCGTTCAAGGCCCCCATCCGCCAGCGTTATGAGGATGAAGGTAATCCCTGGTACGCGACCGCGCGGCTGTGGGACGACGGCATCGTCGATCCGGCGCAGACGCGCGATGTGTTGGGCCTGGCGCTGGATGCGTGTTTGAATGCGCCGATCGCGGAGGCGCCCCGGTTCGGGGTGTTCCGCATGTGATGGCGATGGACCTGACCATCGACGGTGCGACCGTCGCGGACGAGGCCGATTTCCATGACCGTATCCGCGAAGCCTCTGGCGTCGAATGGTATGGCGGTAGTCTGGATGCGCTGTTCGACCTGCTGATTGCGGTCGTCGAGCCGCCCATCATGCTGACCCTCACCAATGCTGCCGCTGCGCGCACGGTGATCGGCGAGCGGTTCGATCGTATTCTGACCGTGATCTTCGATGCCATCGCCGAACGACCGGGTGCCATCACGTTGAAGCTGGAATCCTGATGATGAAGAGCCTCCTCATCGCCAATCGGGGCGAGATCGCCTGCCGCATCATCCGCACCGCGCGCGAGATGGGCCTGCGCACTATCGCCGTCTATTCCGAGGCCGATGCGCAGGCGCTGCATGTGCGGCTTGCGGACGAGGCCATGCTGATCGGCCCGGCCCCGGCACGTGAAAGCTATCTGGACGCCAATCGCATCCTCGCGGCCGCGCGCGAAAGCGGGGCGGAGGCGATCCATCCCGGCTATGGTTTCCTCTCCGAGAATGCCGAGTTTGCGGAAAGCGTGATCGCCGCCGGGCTGGTCTGGGTCGGCCCCAACCCCGACAGTATCCGCGCCATGGGGCTGAAGGATGCCGCCAAGGCGCGGATGATCGCCGCCGGGGTACCCGTCACGCCCGGCTATCTGGGCGAGGACCAGTCGCCCGACCGCCTTGCCGCCGAGGCGGATGCGGTCGGCTATCCCGTACTGATCAAGGCGGTGGCGGGCGGCGGCGGCAAGGGGATGCGCCGCGTCGACGAGCCCGCCGCCTTTGCCGAGGCGCTGGCATCCTGCCGTCGCGAGGCGGCGGCGTCGTTCGGCGACGACCGGGTGCTGATCGAGAAATACATCCTCTCCCCCCGCCATATCGAGGTGCAGGTCTTCGGCGACCGCCATGGGCGGGTCGTCCATCTCTTCGAGCGCGATTGCTCGCTGCAACGTCGCCACCAGAAGGTGATCGAGGAAGCCCCCGCACCCGGCATGGACGACGCGACGCGGGAAGCGGTCTGCGGTGCCGCGGTCCGTGCGGCGCAGGCGGTGGACTATGTCGGCGCGGGGACCATCGAGTTCATCGCCGACGCCTCCGAAGGACTTCGTGCCGACCGCGTCTGGTTCATGGAGATGAACACCCGTCTCCAGGTCGAGCATCCCGTGACCGAGGCGATCACCGGCGTCGATCTGGTCGAGTGGCAGCTGCGCGTCGCGGCGGGTGAGCCCTTGCCGATGGCGCAAGCCGATCTGTTGATCCACGGCCATGCGATCGAGGCAAGGCTTTATGCCGAGGACCCGGCCAAGGGTTTCCTGCCCGCGATCGGCACGCTGGAGGTGTTCGACCTTGGCGACGATACCGCGATCCGCATCGATACCGGAGTCGAGGAAGGGGCCGAGATCACGCCCTGGTACGATCCGATGATCGCCAAGGTCATCGCGCATGGCGACACCCGCGACGAAGCGCGCGAGGCGTTGGCGGATGCGCTGGACGAGGCGGTGATCTGGCCGGTGCGCACCAATGCGGGCTTTCTGGTGCAGGCGCTCGACCATCCCGATTTCGCGAGCGGCCAAGTCGATACCGGTCTGATCGCGCGCGAGGGGGAGGCGCTGATGCCGCCGACCGAGCCGTCCGAAGAGGCCCTGGCCGAGGCCGCCGCCGCGCTGATCGGGCAGGACGCGCTGTCGGGCTTCCGCCTGAACGCAGCGCCCCGGCGCACCGCGCGCTTCCTGCTCGATGGGCGGCCGATCACCGTCGATTTTGCGCACGCGGGCGACGTCCCCCCGGCGCCGACCGACGAGGTGCTGATTTCGGAGGGCGGCCAGAGCTGGTCCTTCACCCGCTGGCGCGCCGATGGGCTGGCGGCGGGCGGGGCGGGGGACGGGGCGATCCTGTCGCCCATGCCCGGCCGGATCATCGCCGTCGCCGTGACCGAGGGGCAGGCAGTGAGCGCAGGCCAGCCGCTCGTCACGCTGGAGGCGATGAAGATGGAGCATGTCTTGACCGCGCCGTTCGACGGCGTGGTTACCGACCTGAAGGCTGAAACCGGCGGTCAGGTGGCCGAGGGCGTCGCGCTGGTCCGTATCGTTGCGGAGGACGCGGCATGAGCGGGCGCTTCTTCGACGACTGGGCGATCGGCGACCGGATCGAACACCCCATCCGCCGCACCGTGACCGAGACGGACAACCTCCTGTTCTCGACCATGACCCACAACCCGCAGCCGCTGCACATCGACGCCGAGGCGGCGAAGGCGAGCGAATTCGGCCAGATCCTCGTCAACGGCACCTTCACCTTTTCGTTGATGGTCGGGCTGTCGGTGGGGGAGACGACGCTGGGGACGCTGGTCGCCAATCTCGGTTACGATGAACTGGTCATGCCTGCGCCGGTCTTCCTAGGCGACACGCTGCGCGCGACCAGCGAGGTGACGGGCCTGCGCGAGAGCAAATCGCGGCCGGAGGCGGGGCTGGTGACGTTCCGGCACGAGGCGCTGAACCAGCGGGGCGAGGTGGTGTGCCGGTGCTTGAGGACGGCGTTGGTGAAGAAGCGAGGGTAGCGCGCCCTTCGACTTCGCTCAGTGCGAACGGGGGCCAGTACCCAGTTTCGCTCAGCCCGAGCGAAGTCGAAGATCAAGGGATTATAATCGCGTCCGAACTCCGATCCACAAAGTTCGCGGCGTCGCCCGCTCGATCAGCCCCGCGCCGCTATACGCCGCCTCGACCCGCGCATCGGCGAGGTTCTCGGCCCGCGCTTCGATCAGCCAGCCGCGCACCACCGGCACCGCCGCATAGGCATCGACCGTCGTCGCGGGCGCCAGCGAGCGGTTATTCTGGTCGTCCTCATACTGTCGCCCGACATGGCGCAGCGTCCCGCTCAGCACCGCGCCGCGACGCTCGACCGCCAGGGTCCCCGAAAACTGGTCGCGTGGTGTCTGGGCCGGGCGCAGGCCGTCGAGCGGGGCGGCAGTGCCCGATGCTTCCACCCGCGCATCGACATGCGACCAGGACCCACGCGCGCTGAGCGGACCATAGGTCCAGTTCGCCTCCAGCTCGAAACCCTGGGATCGGATCGCGTCGAGATTTCGCCGCATCCGGTACACGCCGTTCGCCGCGACGAAGCCGACGCCCGGAAATGTCCCCGGTCCACGCCCCAGGGTCACATTGGCGATCGCATCGGTCAGCCGGTTGAGGAAATAGGTGCCCGACAGCCTTAAGCCCGCCGCCGGTGTCAGGTCGAACCCGCCCTCGATACCCCCGACATGTTCGGGGTTCAGCGCGGCATTGGCGGCGGTGGCGTCCGCTCCGGCGCGGAACGGCCGGTAAAGTTCGTTGAGCGTCGGCAGTCGCCACCCGCGATAGGCCGCCGCGCGCAGGGTCAAGGGCTGCACGATCCGCATCGCCGCCCCCAGGCGCCCGGTAAACTCCTGCCCCGAGCGATCGGGGAAATCGGTATCGGTCAGCACGGCGCCGGTCGCCAGCACGCCCTCATCCAGCCGTCCGTTGCGGATGCGCCAGTCATCCACCCGCGCGGCGGCGGTGACGGTCAGCGCGCCCGCCTCGACGCTGCCATCGGCGAACAGCCCCATGGTCCGCGTCGCGCCGCCCGCCTCGCGCCGTCGTGTGGGTAGTCCCGCGACATAGGTATAGCGTTCCTGCGTCCGTCCGCTGGTATCGCGAATGTCTCCGCCCAGCCGCAGCTTCACCGTATCGCCCAGCGGCGGCGACACCTCGACCCGTCCACCCCGTCCGGTGGCGGGGACATTATACTGGTCGAGCGTCAGCGTGGCCGCCGTTCGCGCCGCATTCACGCTGGCATAGCGCGACGCGAATTGCCGCGTCTGGACATAGGCCAGCGCCGACCAGCCCCAGGCTCCTCGCCCGACCAGCCGGACGCTCGCATCCGCGCCGTCCGAGCGATTGTCGGTAAAGTCGGTCCCCCGGTCGCGCGCGTCGTGAAAGGCGGCGAGCGTCATCTGCAACTCGGTGGCGGGCGCGATCCCGACGACACCGCGCGCCGCGCCCGAATATTGTTCGTAAGGCGCAGACCGATCGGCGGGGCCTCGCTGGCCCTCGACGACCGGAATGAAGCCGTCGCCGCGCGCATAGGCGCCGGACACCGTCAGAAAGCCGCCATCCCGCACCAGCGACGCCGACCCTTGCGCATCCACCGAATCGCGGCTGCCATAGGACAAAGCGAGGTCCAGCGGGGACAGCTGGTCGGGCGTCGCACTGTCCATCTCGATCGTGCCCGCCAGCGCGCCCGGCCCCCAGAAACCCGATCCGCCGCCGCGCGTCACCCGGATTCGCCCCAGCCGTCCGGTCGCATAGGCGGGAAAGACGACCCAGCCGCCGAACGGATCGGCCTGCGGCACGCCGTCCAGCACCAGCAGCGCGCGGCTCGACGCATTGCCGCCCAGCCCGCGCAGGGTGATTCCCTGCGACGTCGGATGCGCCGAGCGGCTGTCCGAGCGGCGGAACTGCTGGAGCCCCGCGACATCGGCGAGGACGTTTTCCAGCCGTTGCGAGGCGTTCTGCGTGATCCGGTCGCGGTCGATGGTCACGATGTCCAGTGCGCTGTCGCCCGGCTGGTCGGCCAGGCCCCGGCCGGTGACGATCACGGTTTCGGGTTCGGTGGTTTGTGCGGAAAGCGTGGCTGGCGCGAGCGCGAGGGCGAGCAGAGGCAGGCGGTGAAGTGCAGGCATGATGATGTGATGGTCCCCTTTGCTCCCCTGATAGGGATGTCAGGAGGGTAAGACGAATCAGGATATGAACAGGTCCCGCCCTCAATGGATTTCACGCCCCTCCCGTAAACGGGAGGGGATGGGGGAGGGCAGGCCACAAGCGATGGTCTCGGTGAGACACCATGCCCTCCCCAAACCCCTCCCGCTTGCGGGAGGGGCTTAAAGAAGGTGGGAGAAGGCGGATGACGCGCCTGAAAAACCGCCTTACAGTCCTGTCATCGTGGCCAGTCTACACATCCTTGCGAACCCCGCGCGTTTCCTGAAGATCGCTCGTCCGCTGACCGGGATTTTCCTGGGTCTCGGCATCGTGCTGATCGCGGTCGCGGTCTGGGCGGGGCTGGTGATGACGCCGCCCGATTATCTTCAGGGCGAGACGGTGCGCATCCTCTATATCCATGTCCCCGCCGCCTGGCTGGGCATGGGGGGATGGAGCGGCATCGCCATCGCCAGCCTGTCGCTGATCGTCTGGCGGCATCCGCTGGCGCAGGTCGCGGGGCGCGCGATCGCGTGGCCGGGTGCAGTCTTCACGGCACTCTGCCTCGCCACCGGATCGATCTGGGGACGGCCGACCTGGGGGACATGGTGGCAGTGGGATGGGCGGCTGACCTCGATGCTGCTGCTGCTGTTCGTCTATCTGGGCTATATCGCGCTCGCCCGTGCCGATGCGGATCGCGGCGGGGACGGGCGGATCCCGGCGCTGTACGGGCTGGCGGGCACGGCGTTGCTGCCGGTCATCCGTTACTCGGTGGTGTGGTGGAACACGCTGCACCAGGGCCAGTCGATCGGACTGACCGGCTCCAGCATCGACACATCCCTGCTCTGGCCTTTGCCCATCGCGCTGGGCGGCTTCACCTTTCTGTTCGCCGCCATCGTGCTGATGCGGATGCGCACCCTGCTGGCGCAGGCCAAGGCCGAAGCACGGATGCGACGGATGGCGCGCGCATGAACCAGATGGATTTCGTGGCAGCGGCCTATGCGGTCATGCTGGGGGGCGCGGGCGCGTTGACCCTCATCAGCTATCTGGCGATGAAGCGCGCCGAGAAATGACGCCCAAATCCCAACGTCTGACGCTGGCGCTGCTGGCGCTGGCCGCGATCGTCGCGGCGGTCCTGCTCGCCATGTCGGCGATGAAGGACCAGGCGGCGTTCTTCTACACGCCGTCCGATGCAAGAGCGCAGGGCCTGCCGCTGGGCAAGGCGGTGCGGCTGGGCGGAATGGTCGAGGCCGGATCGGTCCACCGCGCGCCCGACGGGGTGACGGTGCGCTTCGTCGTCACCGACGGCAAGGCGACGACACCCGTGACCTTTGCCGGGATCACCCCCGACCTGTTCCGCGAGAAATCGGGCGTGGTGGCCGAGGGGCAGTTCCAGCCCGATGGCCGCTTCGTCGCGACCAACCTGCTCGCCAAGCATGACGAGAAATATATGCCCCCCGAAATGGCGGGCAATATGCATGAGAGCCGGAGCCTGGAGCCGTGATCGCCGAAGCGGGCTTGGCCGCTCTGTGGTTCGCCGCGATGCTGGCGGGGTTGCAACTGCTGCTCGGCGTGCTCGCGCTCCGGCGCAGGGATGTGGCGGGCGAGCAGGCGATGGCGGCGATCGGGCCGGTCGCGATTCTACAGGGCGCGCTGGTCGCCATCGCCATGGGTGCGTTGATCGCGGTGTTCCTGAACACCGATCTGTCGGTCAAGCTGGTCGCCGAGAACAGCCATTCGGCCAAGCCCTGGATCTACAAATTCGCCGGAGCCTGGGGCAATCACGAAGGCTCGATGCTGCTCTGGGTCACGATCCTGGGCGCGGGCGGCGCGCTGGTCGCGTGGAAGGAGCGGACGCTCGACCGGGCGACCCATGTCGCGACGCTGGCCGCCCAGGGTGCGATCGCACTGGGCTTCTATGCCTTCCTGCTGTTTGCCTCCAACCCGTTCGCGCGGCTGAACCCCGCGCCGATCGAAGGGCAGGGGCTCAATCCATTGTTGCAGGACCCCGGTTTGGCCTTCCACCCGCCGACGCTTTACGCAGGCTATGTCGGGCTGTCGGTCGCCTTTTCCGTCGCGGTCGGTGCGCTGGTGACGGGGCAGGTCGGTCCGGCCTTTGCGCGCGCGATGCGGCCTTGGGTGCTGGGCGCCTGGGTGCTGCTGACCATCGGCATCACGGCGGGCTCCTATTGGGCCTATTATGAGCTGGGCTGGGGCGGCTGGTGGTTCTGGGACCCGGTCGAGAATGCCTCGCTGATGCCGTGGCTGGCGGCGACGGCGCTGCTCCATTCGGTCAATGTGCTGGCGGCGCGGGACGGCTTGCGGGCGTGGACCGTCATGCTGGCGGTGGTCGCTTTCTCCATGTCGATGATCGGCACCTTCCTGGTGCGGTCGGGCATTTTGACCAGCGTCCATGCCTTTGCCGTCGATCCCCGGCGCGGGGCGTTCATCCTGGCGCTACTGGGCATCTATATCGGTGGCGCGCTGGCGCTGTTCGGCGCGCGGATCGGGCAGGTGCGGGCGGGGCGAAGCTTCACCTTCGTCAGCCGCGAGGGCGGGCTGGTCGTCAACAACCTGCTGCTGTCGGTGATTCTCGGCATCGTGCTGATCGGCACGCTCTATCCGTTGGTCGCCGCCGGGTTCGGCGTGCGGCTGTCGGTCGGGCCGCCTTTCTTCCACGCCGCCGCGGGGCCGATCGCGCTGGCGCTGGTCGCGGTGATGGCGGTCGGGCCAGCCTTGCGCTGGCGCAGCGATGACGCGGAGGCGGTGCTGATCCGGATGCTGTGGCCGATGGTCGCGGCGGCGGGGACCTTTGCACTGATGCTGACCCTGACCGGCGGCATGGGCGTGTTGTCGCTGCTCGGCCTGTCCTTCGGCGTGGGGCTGATCGTCGCCAGCGTGCTGCCGGTCACCCGCCGCAACTGGCGGCGCACGCCCTTGCCCATCTGGGGCATGGTCGTCGCGCATGTCGGGCTGGGCGTCAGCATGATCGGCATGGCCTGCGACAGCGCCTTCACCGCCGAGCGGCTGGTCGCGCTCTATCCGGGGCAGGCGACCATCGTCGGCCCGTGGCGGGTGGAGCTGAACCGCATCTATCCCAATATCGGCGCGAACTGGTCGGCGCTGGAGGCGCGGCTGACCGCGACCCGCGAGGGGGACGGGGCCACCCTGCGTCCGCAGCAGCGCTTCTTCACCGATCCGCCCACCACGACCAGCGAGAGCGCCATCGCGACCCGCTGGGACGGGCAGCTTTATACCGTTCTGGGGCAGCAGGATGCCGCGACCGGCCGCTGGCAGTTGCGGCTGTGGTGGAAGCCGTTCGTGACCTTGATCTGGCTGGGCGGTGCGCTGATCGCCTTGGGCGGGGTGCTGGCGCTGGTCGGGCGGTGGTTCAAGGCATGGCAGCAACGACGGCGGGAGGCTCTGTGGGGATGAAGCGCGCGCTGATCTGGTTGCCGCTGGGGCTGTTCGGAGTGTTCTTCGCGGTGGTCGCGGCCGGGCTGATGCGCCCCGCCGACACGACGGTGCATTCGACGCTGGTCGACAAGCCGCTGCCGGTCTTCAAGCTGGAGCCGATGGTGCCGGGCAAGCCGGGCCTGGCCAGCGGCGACTTCAAGGGCGGCAAGCCGCGCCTGCTCAACGTCTTTGCCAGCTGGTGCATCCCCTGCATCGCCGAAGCGCCGCAGCTGATGGCGCTGAAGGCGCGCGGCGTGCCGATCGACGCCATCGCCATCCATGACAAGGGCCCCGCCATCGCCGCCTTCCTGCGCCGCAACGGCGACCCTTATGCCGCGATCGGCGATGACAGCCGCAGCCGTGTGCAGATGGCGCTCGGCTCGTCGGGCGTGCCGGAGACCTTCCTGATCGACGGGCGCGGGCGGATCGTGCGGCAATATATCGGCGACATCCGCGCCGATCAGGTCGACCAGATCATCCGCGACATGGCCGCCGCGCGATGAGCCTGTCGCTCGCCCTGTTGCTGGCGGTCGCCACGACCACGCCCGATTACGGTAACACCCAACTGCCCGACCGTCAGGCCGAGGCGCAGGCGCGGGCCCTGATGGGCGAGCTGCGCTGCGTCGTGTGCCAGGGCCAGTCGATCGCGGACAGCGATGCCGACATGGCCGCCGATATGCGCGCCCTGGTTCGCCAGCGGATCGCGCGCGGCGAAAGCCCGGAGGCGATCCGCGCCTGGCTGATTGAGCGGTACGGCGATTATGTCAGCTATGATCCGCCCTTGTCGGGTGCCACCGCGTTGCTCTGGGCGACGCCGATCCTGTTGCTGGCGGTCGGCGCATGGATCGCGCGATCCAGCTTTCGAAAGCGTCGCTGATGGGCTGGCTGATCCTGCTGCTGATCGCCGCCGGAGCCTTGGGCGCGGCGCTGTGGCTGCGTTTTCCGAGACCGCTCTGGACGATGCTCGGGGCGGCGCTGGCGCTGGGGGGCGTGGGCTATGCGTGGCAGGGGCGGCCGACCCTGGCGGCGAGCGCGCCCGCACCGCGCCCCGATGCGCTGCTCGACAATGACGCGATTTCCGAGCTGCGCGGGCAGCTGATCGGCCGTTATGGCGGCGAGGCGGCGATGTTCACCGCCGCCGATGCCCTGTCGCGCTCGGGCAACAAGCGCACGGCGGTGCAGATCATGCTGGGCGCGGTGGGCGGCGACCGGACCAGCGTTCCCTATTGGACCGAGCTGGGCAATGTCCTGTTCGCGCATGACGGTTATCAGATGTCGCCCGCCGCCCGCTTCGCCTTTCGTCGCGCGCGGACGCTGGGACCTCGCGATCCCGCGCCATTCTTCTTCGAGGGGCTGGCTTGGATGCGGGCGGGCGACTTCCGTAAGGCACGCGTGTTCTGGAACCGTGCCCTGGCGCTGTCGCCCGCCAATGCGCCCTATCGTCCGGCTATCGAGCAGCGGGTGATGCTGCTCGATCAGGCCATTCGGATGATGGGGGAATAGGGACTTACTGGCCCCGGCCGGTCTTTTCCTGAAGCGCGTCGATCCGCTTCGAGGCGTCGGCCTTGGTCAGCGTATCGTCGAACGGTTCGCCCGCCTCTTCGGACAGGGTCTTCAGATAACTGGCCTGTGCGCCGGTCATCTTTTCGTCGCCGGTGGTCCAGTCATCGGGGTCCTTCTCGGCGTTGGAGAAGGGTTCGGTCTTGGGGTTGTCTGTCATCGGATGATCCTTTCGGGGGGATCAACGGCGATGTTCCAGTTTTGTTTCTTTGTTTGGTTCGCGCGGAGGCGCGGAGGCGCAGAGAGGTTCGGGATGGGGTCGGCGGTGGGAGTCCGTTCCGCCGGAGGCTTTGCCACACCTTTGAGATGGCAGGCCAGCCTGGCGGCTGGATACGCCATCTCCGCGCCTCCGCGTCTCCGCGCGAACTCATTCGGGCCCTCGTGGCGTAGGGAAGGGCGTGCGCTTCGACCTCGCTCAGCGTGAACGGAGCGGTCGCTAGCCCCCAAGCCCGTTCAGCCTGAGCGAAGTCGAAGGCCACGGGCAGCCTTGCGGCCATGGCCCGGATCGACTTCGCTCAGTGCGAACGGCAGGAGCGGTTTAGCCTGCCCAGGCCTCGAACGGCAGGTCGAGCGCTTCGGCGACCGCCGCGTGGCGGATCTTGCCGCCCGAGACGTTCAGGCCATTCGCCAGATGCGCGTCGGCCTTCATCGCGGCCTCGGCGCCCATGTTCGCCAGCTTCACCGCGAAGGGCAGCGTCGCGTTGTTCAGCGCGAAGGTCGAGGTGCGGGCGACCGCGCCGGGCATGTTGGCGACGCAGTAATGGATGACGCCGTCGACCTCGAACACCGGGTCCTGGTGGGTGGTGGCATGGCTGGTCTCGAAGCAGCCGCCCTGGTCGATCGCGATGTCGACCATCACCGAGCCGCGCTTCATCGTCTTCAGCATGTCGCGGGTGACCAGCTTCGGCGCCGCCGCGCCGGGCACCAGTACCGCGCCGATGACGAGGTGCGCGTTCTTCACCGCTGCCGCGATCGCCGCCTTCGACGCATAGGCGGTCTTGATCTGGCTGGAGAAGAACATGTCCAGCTCGGCCAGACGATCGTTGTTGATGTCATAGATGGTGACGTCGGCGCGCAGGCCCACGGCCATCTGCGCCGCGTTCACGCCCGAGACGCCGCCGCCTAGGATCGCGACCTTGGCCGGTGCCACGCCCGGCACGCCGCCAAGCAGGATGCCACGGCCGCCCTGCTGCTTTTCGAGATAATGCGCGCCGACCTGCACCGCCATGCGGCCCGCGACTTCCGACATCGGCTTCAGGAGCGGCACGCCGCCGCGGGGGCTGGTGACGGTTTCATAGGCGATGCAGGTCGCGCCCGACTTCATCAGGCCCTCGGCCTGCGGCTTGTCGGCGGCGAGGTGGAGATAGGTGAACAGCACATGGTGCGGGCGCAGCATCGCGACCTCGACCGCCTGCGGCTCCTTGACCTTCACGATCATCTCGGCCTGCTCGAACACCTCGGCGGCGCTGGCAACGATGCGCGCGCCCGCGTCGACATAGTCCTGGTCCTCGAAATCGATGCCGGTGCCGGCCTTGGTCTCGACGATCACCTCGTGACCGGCGGCGACCAGCTCGGCGACCGATGGCGGGGTCAGGCCGACGCGATATTCGTGGTTCTTGATTTCCTTGGGAACACCGACGCGCATGATGAACTCTCCTGAAAAAGCGTTGCCCCGATAATAGCGCCGATGGGGTGGGAGAGGTGTGCAAAGCGGTCCCGTGGCATCGTATAATTTGGGATATTCGTGCGTCTTCGGCCTGTGTATCGGGATGAAATGTCCGACGCGATCGACCGCCGCATCCTGGCCCAGCTGGCCCGCGATTCCGACCTGACCAGCGCCGCGCTGGGCGAGAAGGTCGGCCTGTCCGCCAGTGCCGCGCATCGCCGCGTGGCGCAGCTTCGCGAAAGCGGGGTCATCGCCGGATATCGCGCGATCCTGAGCCATGAGGCGCGCGGGCGGCCCTCGATCGTGATGGTCAACGTCACGCTGAAGGACCAGCGGCAGGATACCATGGCGGCGTTCGAGCGCGAAATCCTGCGCTGTCCCGAGATCGTCGAATGCTTTCTGATGAGCGGCGAGGCGGACTATATGATCCAGGTCGAGGTCCGCCGCGACGACAGTTACGAGCGTATCCACCGCGAAACGCTGGCGCGCCTGCCGGGGGTGACGCGGCTGGCCTCGCACTTCGTGATTCGCGAGGTGGTGCGGCGGTCGTGAAGGATGGAGAAACTTCCTCCCCTCGCAGGGGAGGAATGATGACGGCCCCCGCTTCCCACCTTCGCCTTCACCCGATAGGGATCGGCCCATGGTAAAGCAGGCTTCCCCCTCCCGCATCCTCCGCGCCACGCTGACCGCGCTGGCGATCGCGCTGACCCCGGCTGCGGCCTTTGCCGATGCGCTGGTCGACAATGTCACGGGCCTGACGCTCGACAAGGACGGCAAGGTCGTGCGCTTCACCGGCCTGTTGCTGACCCCGGACGGCAAGGTCGTGAAGCTGCTGGGCGCCAAGGACAAGCGCCCCGAAAAACTCGACTGGCGGGCGGACATGAAGGGGCGGGTGATGCTGCCCGGCTTCGTCGATTCGCATGGGCATGTCATGGCGCTGGGCTTCCGTCAGATCGAGCTGGACCTGGCGACCACCAAGTCGCTGGACGAGGCGAAGGCGCGGATCGCCGCCTATGTCGCCGCCAACCCTGAGCGGAAATGGATATTGGGCGGCGGCTGGAACCAGGAAAGCTGGGCCTTGGGTCGCTTCCCCACCGCCGCCGATATGGACACCGCCGTCGCCGACCGTCCGGTAGTCATGGAGCGCGCCGATGGCCATGCGCTCTGGGCCAACAGCGCGGCGATGAAGGCGGCGGGGATCACCGCCAAGACCGTCTCGCCCGCTGGCGGCCGGATCGAGAAGGTCGGCGGCCAGCCCTCCGGCGTGTTCGTCGATGCCGCCATGGCGTTGATCCAGAAGGCCATTCCGCAGCCGCTGGCCAAGGATCGAAACGCCGCCTTCCTGAAGGCGCAGAACGACTTGCTGAGCCACGGCATCACCGCGACCGCCGATATGGGCACGACGCTGGACGAGTGGATGACCTATCGCCGGATGGGCGATGCCGGAAACCTGCGCGTGCGGATCATGAGCTATGGCGGCGGCGTCGACGATACGGTGCGGATCGGCGGCACCGGGCCGACGCCCTGGCTGTACAACAACAGGCTTCGGCTGGTCGGCGTGAAGCTGTACGGCGACGGCGCACTGGGTTCGCGCGGCGCGTGGCTGAAGCAGCCCTATGCCGATGCGCCGGGCCAGACCGGGCTGGGATTCATGTCGGATGACGTGATCCGCAACTTGATGAGCCGCGCGGCGATGGACAAGTATCAGATCGCCGTCCACGCGATCGGCGACCGCACCAATGCGCAGGTGCTCGACGCGATCGACGAACTGGCCGAGACCTATAAGGGCGATCGGCGCTGGCGGATCGAACATGCGCAGATCGTCGATCCGGCGGACCTGCCGCGCTTCGGCAAGCATGGCATCGTCGCCTCGATGCAGCCGGTGCACGAAACCAGCGACCGCCAGATGGCCGAGGCGCGGCTGGGCCCGGCGCGGCTGACGGGCGCCTATGCCTGGAACACCATGCTGAAGAACGGCGCGACCCTGGTGTTCGGTTCGGACTATCCGGTCGAGCGGCCCGACCCCTTTGCGGGCTGGGCGGCGGCGATCACCCGGCAAGGCCCGGACGGCCAGCCCTATGGCGGGTGGCAGCCGCAGGAGATCGTCGGGCGCGAGGCGGCATGGCGCGCCTTCACCATGGACGGCGCCTATGCCGGGTTTGCCGAAGACCTGTTCGGGCGACTGGGGCAGGGGCAGCAGGCGGACTTCATCATCGTCGACCGCAACCCGCTGGACATCAACCCCAGCGAATTGCGCGCCACCCAGGTCGAGGAAACCTGGATCGGCGGGCAGAAGGTGTGGGAGCGCCGCTGACGCAAGTGTCCAGATCGGCCGTAAAAACCCTCCGAATCGGATGACCCGGCGGCCGAGAAGCTAATAATTTGGCAGGACTTGCCCCCGTAATCTGGGAACATGAATAACCGTCTCCTCGCCATCGGCCTGATCGCGGCCGCCATCCCTTCGCTGGCCGTCGCGTCGCCCGTGGTCGGCATAGATGCTCTCAAGGAATGGAACCTCATCGTGCTGGGGGACCTGACCTCCAGTTCGGAGGTGGAGGGGCGGACCTTTGTCGGCGGTAATCTGAGCGGCAACTCATCCAATTACCAGATCGCCTCGGTGCCCAGTTCGACCTATGCGGTGCCCGGCCTGACCGTGGTTGGGAATGTCTTGGGCGGCACGAAGAACCTCAACAACGGTTCGGGCGCACTGATCGGCGGCAACGTGGCGAGCGGGTTCAACTTGAACGGTGGGATCCAGACGGTGAAGGTCGGCGGTCTGCTGTCCAACACCAACATCAATCAGAATATCGTCCTGTCGGGTCTGGGCGTGAGCGATCCCGGCTTCGTCACGGGGCTGAACCAGCAAAAGTCGCTGCTGACCAGCAGCATGACCGACCTGTCGAACAGCTATGCCGCCCTGTCCGCCACGGCGCAGGTATCGATCAGCGGCAACCGCGCGACGTTCAACATCGTGGCGGGGGCGAATGGCGTCGGCGTGTTCAACCTGAACGCGGCCGACCTGACGCGGTTCGGCGAGATCGCATTCAATCCGAACGGTGCCGATACGGTCATCGTCAATGTGCATGGCAGCACGGTGCGGCTGGATGACAATTTCCTGAACGGCGCGACCGGCCTGGGTCAGCATGTCATCTGGAACTTCCCCGACGCGACCAGCCTGGAATTGACCACTGCCTGGAAGGGATCGATCCTCGCGCCCAAGGCGGCGGCGACCACCGGCAATTATATCGAGGGCTCGGCCGTGTTCGGCAGCCTGATCCAGAATGGCGAGTTCCATTTGGGGACCTATATCGGCACCTATGTGCCGGGCACGTCCAATCCGCCGAGCAGTTCGGGCGGGACCGGGAGCAGCGGAGGAAGCCCGGCGCCGGTGCCGGAACCGGCCAGCATGGTGTTGATGGCCGGGGGATTGGCGTTGCTCGTCCTGGCGCTTCGGCGGCGGCGAGCCCCAGTCTGATGGGGTAGGGAGGGACGTGGGAAACCCCCATAAAAAGGCCGGTCCGCGCCTCCCGCGAACCGGCCTTCTTCATAACGGACAGGAAGATCAGGCGACCTCCGCCTGCTCCACATCGTCGGGCTCGCGCAGCACATAGCCGCGGCCCCACACCGTCTCGATATAATTCTCGCCGTCGCAGGCCAGGCTGAGCTTCTTGCGCAGCTTGCAGATGAAGACGTCGATGATCTTCAGCTCCGGCTCGTCCATCCCGCCATAAAGGTGGTTCAGGAACATTTCCTTAGTCAGCGTAGTGCCCTTGCGGAGCGAGAGCAGCTCCAGCATCGCATATTCCTTGCCGGTCAGGTGGACGCGGGCATTGTCGACCTCGACCGTCTTGGCGTCGAGATTGACGGCCAGCTTGCCGGTGCGGATGATCGACTGCGAATGGCCCTTGGACCGGCGGACCACGGCGTGGATGCGCGCGATCAGTTCTTCGCGGTGGAAGGGCTTGGTGACGTAATCATCGGCGCCGAAGCCGAAGCTGCGCACCTTCGAATCCATCTCGTTGATGCCCGACAGGATCAGCACCGGCGTCGAGACGCGCGCGACGCGCAGACGCTTCAGCACGTCATAGCCGTGCATGTCGGGCAGGTTCAGGTCGAGCAGGATGATGTCGTAATCATACAGCTTGCCGAGATCGAGGCCTTCCTCGCCCAGGTCGGTCGTATAGACGTTGAAACCTTCGCTGCCGAGCATCAGCTCGATCGCCTTGGCGGTCGTCGGTTCGTCTTCGATCAGCAATACGCGCATCGACAGTCCCCATTTGCGAGTGATCGCCCCCCTTGCCCCGGCGACCTGACGCTCCAATCATTAACCAACGTGGATGTGAACGTAAAAGGTTAATTCGTCCCTAACCTGCATTATCATTATCTTGTCTCACCCGGGCTCCGGGGCCAAGCAGGCTGTGATGCTCGACGGCCGGAATATTCTCGCCCAGAACTTCGCGCAGATACAGGCTGCGGATCAGCGTGAAGGCGACGATCAGCAGCGCGGCGGAAAAGAACAGCCCGAACAGCCCGAAAATTGTACCGATGCCGATGATCGCGAACAGGGTGACGGCGGGCGGGATCGCGACGACTCGGCTGGTGACGAAGGGGGTGATCGCGTTGGTCTGGACCAGCCGGACGACCGCAAAGGTGATGAGCGTGCCGATGATCGCGCCGTTGCCGCCCTGCGCCGCCAGCCCCAGGGCGGGCAGCATCGCGGCGATCGGCCCGACATAGGGGACGAACTCGCTGAGCCCCGTCAACAGCCCCAGCGCGGCAGCCGAGGGCACGCCCGCAATCGCCAGGCCGACGCCTACCAGTACGCCCATCGTCGTCATCTGGATCAGCTGCGCACGCAACCACAGCCGCAGGGTCGATCCGGTATCGAACAGCGCATCCTCCATGGCGGGGCGCATCGAACGGGGAATCAGCAGCAGGAAACCGCGCTCATAGATTTTCGGATCGGCGGCGAAGAACAGCGCGCCGACCAGCAGCAACAGGCAGTTGAGCACGAACTCGCCCGCCCCGGAAACGAGGCCGCCGATGTCGCGCGCTACGCGGCTGCCCGCAAAGGCGGCACGCACCGCGTCGACCACCTTGGCCCCGACCGGCGATTGCGACGCCCAGGCGGCAAGCTGGTCGATCAGCAGCGGCAATTGCGTGACCAGCGTGTTCAACTGCTGGCGAAAGGCGACGCCGAACAGCCAGGCGAGGAAACCCAGCACCGCCAGCACCGTCGCGATCGACAGGGTCAGCGAACGCTTGGGTCCGATTGGCAGGTGATCGGCATAGAGGTCGGCAATGGCATGGATGACGATCGCGCCCAGGATCGACCCGAAGGCCAGGATCAACAGGTCGCCCGCGCGGAACAGCGCGGCGGTCACCGCCAGGATCAGCAGGGTCAGGACGATGCGGCGGATGAAGCGCGCATCGCCTTCGTCGGGGCGAAGCCGGTTCATCGCAGACTCTCCGTGCTTTGCGCGGCGATGCACGGATCGCGCACCCGGTCGGCCAGCCAGGCGATCAGCGCCTCGACCCGCGCGGGGCGCAAGGGGCTGGGCGGGGTGAGCAGGTGGAGCCCGATCGGCGGCGGCGTCCACTCCTCCAGGATCGCGACCGCACGGCCCGAGGCCAGATGCGGTCCGATGATGAAGCCCGGCAGTCGCGCGATGCCCAGCCCCGCCAGGACGGCGGGCACCAGTGCATCGCCGCTATTGGCGGTCAGCGGTCCCTGCGGCCGCACCGACACTTCCGCGCCGCCGGGATGGCGGAAACGCCAGGGGCCGGTGATATTGGCATAGCCCAGCAGCCGGTGCTCGCCGAGTTCATTGGGATGGCTGGGTGTGCCATGCTCGGCCAGATAGGCGGGCGAAGCGATGACATGGGTGGAAATCCCGCAGAGCCGCCGCGCGCGTAGCGAGCTGTCGGGCAGGTCGGCGATGCGTAGCGCGATGTCATAGCCTTCGGCGACGATATCGACCCGCGCGTCGGACAGGCTGAGTTCGATTTCGATGCCGGGATGCGCGGCTAGGAAGTCGGCGATGACGGGCGCGATATTGGTGACGCCGAACGACATGGGTGCGGCCAGCCGGATGCGGCCTGCGGGCGCGCTGGCGGCGTCGCGTGCGGCTTCCTCGGCGGCGCGGGCTTCGGCCAGGATGCGCGCGGCATGCTCGGCGAGCGGCTTTCCCGCCTCGGTCAGGGCCAGGCGGCGCGAGGTGCGGTGGAACAGCGACTGGTTGAGTTGCGCCTCCAGCCGGGTGATCGCCTTGGACACGGTGGCCTTGGACAGGCCGATCGCATCGGCGGCGGCGCTGAACGATCGATGCTCGACCACGGCGGCGAAAATCGCCCAGGCTTCCAGATCCGGCAGACGCATCGACACCCCTCATGCCTCTCGCGCGACCCGGCAATGGCTCGGCTTCGCGCTACAATGAACGTGGAAACGATCGGTTTCCAGCGTTTCCGTTTACGCGATCATAATCGGCCCTATCTTGTGGGCAACCAAGGGAGAAATTCCATGACTGCCATTACCGCCGAAAAGGCCATCGACCGCCGCAGCTTCGAAAGCCTGGGCCATGCGAACCATGGCTGGCTGGACGCCCGGCACCATTTCTCGTTCGCCAATTACTATGATCCCGCCCGCATGGGCTGGGGCGCGATCCGGGTGTGGAACGACGACGTCATCGCGCCGAATGCGGGCTTTCCGCCGCATCCCCATGCCGACATGGAGATCATCACCTATGTCCGCACGGGTGCGATCACGCATCAGGACTCGATGGGCAATGTCGGCCGCACCGCGGCGGGCGACGTGCAGGTGATGAGCGCAGGCTCGGGCGTGCGCCATGCCGAATATAATCTCGAGGCCGAGCCGACGACGCTGTTCCAGATCTGGATCGAGCCGCGCAGCCGGGGCGGCCAGCCGAGCTGGGGCGCCAAGCCGTTCCCGAAGGGCGAGCGTTCGGGCAAGTTCGTGACGCTGGCCAGCGGGTACGACGAGGATGGCGATACGCTGCGCATTCGGGCCGACGCCCGCGTGCTGGGCGCGACGCTGCGCGCCGGGGAGAGCCTGGAGCACAGCGTGGGCGAGGGGCGTCACGCCTATCTCGTGCCCGCCACCGGGCGGATCGAAATCGACGGTGTGCCGTTCGCGGCTCGGGACGGTGCGGCCCTTTTGGGTGGCCGGACCGTGACGATCACCGCGATCGAGGATGCCGAGATCGTTCTGGTCGATTCGGAATAAGTTCGTTTTTTTCGAAGGGAGTTACTGACATGGCCAAGGTTCTGGTGCTTTATTATTCGTCTTACGGCCATATCGAGCAGATGGCCGACGCCGTCGCCGAGGGCGCGCGTGCCGGTGGTGCCGAGGTGGACATCCGCCGCGTCGCCGAAACCGCGCCCGCCGAGGTGGTCGCCGCCGCGCACTTCAAGACCGACACCGCGCATCCCGAGATCGAGGGCCCCGACGCGCTGACCCAGTATGACGCGATCATCGTCGGCACCCCGACCCGCTATGGCCGGATGGCGAGCCAGATGGCGGCCTTCTGGGACACCACCGGTGGCGTCTGGATGAAGGGGGGTCTGGTCGGCAAGGTCGGCGGTGCCTTCACCTCGACCGCCAGCCAGCATGGCGGGCAGGAAACCACCCTGTTCTCGGTCCTGACCAACCTGATCCATCACGGCATGACCATCGTCGGGCTGGATTACGGCTTCCAGGGCCAGATGGGCGTCAAGGAAGTGCATGGCGGTACGCCCTATGGCGCATCGACGCTGGCCGATGGCGACGGCAGCCGCCAGCCGAGCCAGGTCGATCTGGACGGGGCACGCTATCAGGGCAAGCGCATCGCCGAGACGGCCGCCAAGCTGTTCGGATGATCGGAGGACGGGGGTGCCGATGGGCGCCCCCGTTTTTCCTATTTGATTAGCGTCGGGCGTGGCCTTCGACTTCGCTCAGGCTGAACGGCGTTTGGGGATTGGAATCGCACCCAACAACCGTTCAGCCTGAGCGAAGTCGAAGGCCAAGGGAAACCCTATCGCCGCCGCCCCTTCTTCCTCACCGGCGCAGGGGGCGCTGCTACCGGAACCATCGGCACCGGCGGCTGGCTTTTCACCACGACCTTCAACGGATCGCGTATCCCCGGATCGGCCGGAAACTGCGCGCGCGCTTTGGCGAAGACCGCCCGCGCCTGCACCGCCCCCGGCTCACCGGGACTGGTCCCGACCCAGCGCCAATGCCACGGCTCCCACTTCACCCGCTGCCTGTTGCCCGCCGGAAAGCTCATCTCGAAGCCGAAGCGCCGCGCATTGGCGATCAGCCAGCGCGCCGCCGGAGACGCGGCCATGCACGCCTCTGCATCGGGGCAGCCACGGGCTGGCCGCACCGCGAAGTCGATCGCATAGCCGGTCGCATGTTCGCTATAACCCGCCGGTGCGACCGAGATGGCGCGCTCGGCGGCGGACACGCTGCGGTCGCGGCAGAAGACGTTGCGCTGGCGGGCGACCTCGCGGTGGCAGGACAGGCCGCGCAATTCGCCGCCGACCGCCGGATCGGCCCTGGCCGCATCGAGCAGCCGTTGCAGGTCCGCCAGCATCGCACGGTGGACCTTGCAATAGGGCTTCAGCCCGAACCCGGCGGGGGCGGGCACGATGTCCTGTGCCGATGCGTCGCCATAGGGGAAATGCCCCGCAACCCGCCCGTCAGGTCCCGGCGGCGGCAGCGTGCCGTCGCAGGATTGCGCCTGCACCGCGACGGGCAGCGCGGCGAAGATCAGCAGCGCCAGAAAACGCAGGAGAGCGGCAGGAGCGGTCGGCATGACGCGCGCGGCTCTGGCATGTCGGCGCGCACGGTGGCAAGGGAGCGCGATGCACGGAGATCGCGTTCTTTTCATCGACGGCGAAGCGCTGGTAATCGACAAACCGGCGGGCTTGCCCGTGGATCGGCCCCGCAACGGGTCGATCAGCCTCGAAAACCATCTGGAATCGCTGAAGTTCGGCTTCAAGCGCTGGCCCCATGCGGTCCATCGGCTGGACCGTGACACCAGCGGCTGCCTGCTCCTGTCGCGCAACCCCAAGGCCCATGCCCGTTTCCAACAGGCGTTTGAGGGCGGGCTGGTCGAGAAGCGCTACCTCGCGGTGCTGAACGGCCTGGTCGAGGGGGAAGGGATGATCGACCTTCCGCTCGCCAAGGTGTCGACCATGGAAGAAGGCTGGCGGATGGTCGGCGACCCGTCGGGCAAGTCCGCGCGGACCGGCTGGCGCGCGCTGCGTCATGAGGATGGCCGCACGCTGGTCGAGTTCCGGCCCGAGACCGGTCGCACGCACCAGATTCGCGTCCATGCCGCCACCGGCCTGGGTGCTCCGGTCGTCGGCGATCCGGTCTATGGCGCGGGCGAGCCGGGGGGCATGCTGCTCCACGCCGCCAGCCTGACCGTGCCGCGCGGCGAGAAGGATCCGATCATCGCCGAGGCGCCGGTCCCGGAACGCTTCGGCATCTTCCAGAACTAGGCGGACATGCGATGGCGCTGATCCCCGTCACCCGCGCCATCGCGATCGACGAGCGCGAGATCGCCGAGAGCTTCACCCGCGCCTCCGGGCCGGGCGGGCAGCATGTCAACACGACCGACAGTGCGGTGCTGCTGCGTTTCGACGTGGGCGGCTCGCCCAGCCTGCCCGAGGCGGTGAAGATGCGCCTTGCGGTGCTGGCCGGACAGCGGCTGAGCAAGGACGGCGTGCTGACCCTGCGCGCCGATGCCAGCCGCTCGCAGGAAATGAACCGGCGCGAGGTGCGCGAACGGCTGATCGAGCTGATCCGCGAGGCGACGATCGTGCCGAAGAAGCGGCGACCGACCAAGCCGACGCGGGCGTCGCAGACGCGGCGGGTGGATGCCAAGAAGGGGCGGGCCCAGGTGAAGGCGGGGCGGGGGAAGGTCCGGTTCGACTGACCTTTGGGGGCGTTTGGGCGTGGCCTTCGACTACGCTCAGGCTGAACGGAGGTTGGGATATGGGGCCAAAAGATCCTCAATCCGTTCAGCCTGAGCGAAGTCGAAGGCCAAGGGAAAACCGAGCGCCAACAAAAAACGGGTCGACGATCCTCGCCGACCCGCTTCCATACCCCGAAGGATAAAGCCCTTAGCGGCGGACGTCCTCGCCCGCACGGACCAGCGCGTTGCCGGTCGCCTGGCGGGCATTGGCCGCACCGTTCTCGATCTTGTCGCCGGCGCGGTCCAGGCCACGGTCGATATTGTCACCCGCACGATCGGCCTGCGCGGCGGCGCGGTCTCCGGCGCGGTCCAGCTTGTCGCCCGCCTTGTCCATGGCGTTCTCGGCCGAGTTCAGCGCCTTGGCGGTCGCGGCCTCGACATCGTCGGACGCGTTCTGCGTCGTCGCCTTGACGTCCGAACCGATCGCGTCGGCGGCCTGCTTGGTCTGCTGCTGGCTGTTTTCGCTGCACGCGGCCAGCGAGATCGCGGCGGCACCGGTCAGGGCGAGGATAAGGGCCTTCTTCATGGCAAACACTCCCGTTTCGAACATATGATCGGCGTGCCAACGCAGATCAACCGTTTCGGGTCCGAGCTGTTCTTCATGAATTCGCTCCGTTGACCGCATATAAAGATATCTTTATATCGTGATCCATGGCCAACGCGCTCGAAATCTTTCGCGCCCTCAGCGATCCGACGCGGCTGCGCATCCTGGCGCTGCTCCGCTCGATGGAGCTGTCGGTGGGCGAACTGGCGCAGGTGCTGGGCCAGAGCCAGCCGCGCGTCAGCCGCCATGTGAAGATCCTGGTCGATGCCGAACTGGCCGAGCGGCGCAAGGAAGGCAGTTGGGTCTTCGTGGCGCTGGGCGACCGGGAGGCGGTGGAGCCGATGACCGCGGCGCTCGATCGCTGGACGGCGGAGACGCCCGACCCCTGGATGGTGGCGGACATTGCGCGACTGGCAGCGGTGCGCGCCGACCGGGCGGCGAGTGCGGCGGCCTGGTTCGAGGATCATGCGGGCGAGTGGGACGCGATCCGTTCGCTCCATGTCGCGGACAGCGAGATCGAGGAGGCGATGGCGGGCCTGATCGGCCAGGGCGATCTGGGCGCGCTGATCGACATCGGCACCGGCACCGGGCGGATGCTCGAGCTGTTCGGCGACCGGGCCGAGAGCGCGCTGGGCATCGACCGCTCGTCGGAGATGCTGCGGCTGGCCCGCGCCAAGCTGCACGGCCGCGCCAATACCGAGCTGCGGCAGGCGGACCTTTATGCGCTCCCCATGGGCGACGGCGCGGCGGACATCGCGATCCTGCACCATGTCCTGCACTTCGCCCAGCAGCCCGGCGCGGCGATTGCCGAGGCGGCGCGGGTGCTGGGGCCGGGCGGGCGGTTGCTGATCGCCGACTTCGCGCCGCACGACCGCGAGGAATTGCGGCAAAAGGCGGCGCATAGCCGCCTGGGCTTTGCCGACGAACAGATGGCCAGCTGGTTCGGCCCCGCCGGGCTGACACTGGCCGAGACGAGGACGCTGGAGGGCGGCGAACTGACCGTCAAGCTCTGGCTGGGTGTGAAGAAGGGGCTTCGGCCCGTCGAGACGAATAGGGTGAAGGCGGCATGACGAACACGATCCTGACCCAGGCCGAAGCGGCGCTGGCGCATGACGAACCGCTGTTCGCCGATGTCGGCGGCGATATTGCGGTCAGCTTCGAATTCTTCCCGCCCAAGACGGAGAAGATGGATGCGCAGCTCTGGGACGCGATCCGCACGCTGGAGCCGCTGGACCCGCGCTTCGTCTCGGTGACCTATGGTGCGGGCGGCTCGACCCGCGAACGTACCCATGCGACCGTCGCGCGCATCCAGCGCGAGACGACGATGGACGCCGCCGCGCACCTGACCTGTGTCGAGGCAACCCGCGAGGAGATCGATCAGGTCGCGCAGGAATATTGGGCGGCGGGCGTGCGGCATATCGTGGCGCTGCGCGGCGATCCGCCCGCCGAGGGGGCGCGTTTCGTCAGCCATCCGGGTGGCTATGAGAATGCGGCCGATCTGGTCGCGGGCCTCAAGAAGCTGCACCCGTTCGAGATTTCGGTCGCGGCTTATCCCGAATGCCATCCGGACTCGGTGGACAAGCAGGCCGATATCGACAATCTGAAGCGCAAGATCGATGCGGGCGCGACCCGCGCGATCACGCAATTCTTCTTCTCGCCCGAGGCCTATTTCCGCTTCCGCGATGCGGCGGCGGCGGCGGGGATCACGGCCGAGATCGTGCCGGGCATCCTGCCGGTGTCGAACGTGGCCCAGACCCGCAAGTTCGCCGCCATGTGCGGGGCGTGCATTCCCGACTGGATGGACCGGCTGTTCGAAGGGCTGGACGACCATCCCGGCGCGCGCCAGCTGGTCGCCGCGACCATCTCGGCCGAGATGTGCCGCCGCCTCTATGCGGGCGGGGTGAAGGGGTTCCACTTCTATACCTTGAACCGCGCCGAACTCGCCTATGCGATCAGCCATTTGCTGGGCGTGCGGGGGAAGAAGGCCGAGGCGGTCGCGGCGGCGTGACGATTAGCCCCCTCCCGCAGGCGGGAGGGGGTTGGGGGAGGGGCGTTCGGCAAGCTGCGTCGCATGCGGCTTCGCCCTCCCCCGGCCCCTCCCGCCTGCGGGAGGGGAGAGATGAATTCGAGGGTCGGGGTCTGCGACAGCGCATAACCCACGATCCAGGCACGCCCCTCCCGCAGGCGGGAGGGGATGGGGGAGGGAAGGCCACGGGCAAACCGCCCGAGGCTCACCACCCGGATGAAAAGAACGCTCGCCAGAGCAGGAGCAAGACGATGACGACCCGCGACACCTTCCTGGCCGAAGCCGCCAAGCGCATCCTGATCACCGACGGCGCGTTCGGTACGGAAATCCAGAACTGGAAGCTGGACGAGGCGGCCTATGCGGGCACGCTGGGCCTGACCCATGACCAGAAGGGCAATAACGACATCCTGGCGTTGACCAAGCCGGAGGTGCCCGAGGCGATCCACCGCGCCTATTTCGAGGCGGGGGCGGATATCGCCGAGACCAATACCTTCTCCGCCAACCGGATCAGCCAGGCCGATTACGGCGCCGAACATCTGGTGCGCGAGATCAATGTCGAGAGCGCGAAGCTCGCTCGCCGTCTGGCCGACGAATATCACGTCAGGGATGGCCGCCCCCGCTTCGTCGCGGGCGCGATCGGGCCGACCAACAAGACGTTGTCGCTGTCGCCGGACGTCAACGATCCGGGTTATCGCGAGATCGACTTCGATTACCTCAAGGACGTCTACCGCGAACAGATCGATGCGCTGGTCGAGGGCGGGGCGGACTTCATCCTGATCGAGACGGTGTTCGATACGCTGAACGCCAAGGCCGGGATCATGGCGGTGATCGAGGCGGGCGAGGCGCTGGGCCGCGAGATTCCGATCATGCTGTCGATGACGCTGACCGATCTGTCGGGCCGCAACCTGTCGGGCCATACGGTCGAGGCCTTCTGGCACGCGGTTCGCCATGCCCGGCCGGTGACGATCGGGCTGAACTGCTCGTTCGGCGCGGAGCAGCTGCGCCCGCATGTGAAGACGCTGAGCGAAATCTGCGACACGCTGATCATGATCTACCCCAATGCCGGGCTGCCCAACGAACTGGGCGCCTATGACGAAGCGCCCGTCACCACCGCCGGACTGGTCGGCGAATGGGCGGTCGAGGGGCAGGTCAATGTGCTGGGCGGCTGCTGCGGCTCGACGCCTGCGCATATCAAGGCGATCGCCGACAAGGTGCGCGGCATGAAGCCCCGCACCATCCCGACCCCGCCGGTCGTCACCCGCCTGGCGGGGCTGGAGCCGTTCACCATGGCGGCATGACCATGAAATTCCTCCCCTGTAAGGGGAGGGGGACCAGCGAAGCTGGTGGAGGGGTGTCCCCCCTCTCGATAGCGTGACACCCCTCCGTCAGGGCTCCGCCCTGCCACCTCCCCTGCAAGGGGAGGAATAGAGATCGAAAAATGACCCAGACCGCCTCCTCCACCAATTTCGTCAATGTCGGCGAGCGGACCAATGTCACCGGCTCGGCGGCGTTCAAGAAGATGATCCTGGCGGGCGACTATACCCGCGCGGTGGAGGTGGCGCGCAGCCAGGTCGAGAATGGCGCGCAGGTGGTCGACGTCAACATGGACGAAGGGCTGCTCGACGCCGAATATGCCATGACCACCTTCCTCAAGCTGATCGCCGCCGAGCCCGACATCGCGCGCGTGCCGATCATGATCGACAGCTCGAAATGGAGCGTGATCGAGGCGGGGCTGAAGTGCGTGTCCGGCAAGCCGATCGTCAACTCGATCAGCATGAAGGAAGGCGAGGAGGCGTTCCTCCATTATGCCCGCCGCTGCATGGCGTACGGCGCGGCGGTGGTCGTCATGGCGTTCGACGAAGTCGGTCAGGCCGACACCAAGGACCGCAAGGTCGAGATTTGCGCGCGCGCCTACGACCTGCTGATGGGGATCGGCTTTCCCCCTGAGGACATCATCTTCGACCCCAATGTCTTTGCGGTCGCGACCGGCATCGAAGAACATAACAATTACGGCGTCGACTTCATCGAGGCGTGCCGCGAGATCAAGGCGCGCTGCCCCCACGTCCATATCTCGGGCGGCCTGTCGAACCTGTCGTTCAGCTTCCGCGGCAACGAGCCGGTCCGCCGCGCGATGCACTCGGTATTCCTCTACCACGCCATCCCGGCGGGCATGGACATGGCGATCGTCAATGCGGGTCAGCTCGACGTGTACGACACGATCGATCCCGAGCTGCGCACGGCCTGCGAGGATGTCGTGCTCAACCGCGATCCCGAAGCGGGCGAACGCCTGGTCGCGCTGGCCGAGCGCTATCGCGGCACCGATGCGGTGGCGGAGAAGCAGGCCGCCGAATGGCGCAGCCTGCCCGTCACCAAGCGGCTGGAATATGCGCTGGTCAAGGGTATCGACGCGCATGTCGTCGACGATACCGAGGAGTGCCGCCAGGCCTTCGCCCGCCCGATCGAGGTGATCGAAGGGCCGCTGATGGACGGCATGAACGTCGTCGGCGACCTGTTCGGCTCGGGCAAGATGTTCCTGCCGCAGGTGGTGAAGTCGGCCCGCGTCATGAAGAAGGCGGTGGCGCACCTGCTGCCCTTCATCGAGGCGGCGAAGGAACCCGGTGCCAAGGGCAAGGGCAAGATCGTGCTCGCGACCGTGAAGGGCGACGTGCACGATATCGGCAAGAACATCGTCGGCGTCGTGCTCCAGTGCAACGGCTTCGAGGTGGTCGATCTGGGCGTCATGGTGCCGTGGTCGAAGATCATCGCCTCGGCAGTCGAGCATGATGCCGACATGATCGGCCTGTCGGGCCTGATCACCCCCAGTCTCGACGAGATGGTGACGGTGGGCGAGGAGATGCAGCGCGCGGGCATGACCATGCCGCTGCTGATCGGCGGCGCGACGACCTCGAAGGTTCACACCGCGCTGCGCATCGCGCCCGCCTATGAGGGGCCGGTGGTCCACGTCCTCGACGCCAGCCGCGCGGTCGGCGTGGCGACGACGCTGGTGTCCGATACCCAGCGCGACCCTTATGTCGCGCAGGTCGCGGCCGATTACGAAGCCGTCCGCAAGGCGCGCGAAGGCAAGGGGGCCAATGCGCTCCTGCCGCTGGAGGAAGCCCGTGCGCGCGGCTTCGTCGCGGACATGGCGTTGAAGGCGGGCGAGCCCCAGCAGCCGGGCGTGCATGTCTATCAAGACTGGGACCTGTCCGACCTGCGCGACTATATCGACTGGACGCCGTTCTTTCGCGCCTGGGAACTGGCGGGCAATTTCCCCGCCATCCTGACCGATGAAGTGGTCGGCGAGAGCGCCAGCGGGCTGTATGCCGATGCGCAGGCCATGCTCGACACGATCATTGCTGAAAAGTGGCTGACCGCGCGCGGCGTCGCTGCGCTGTGGCCGTGCCGCCGCGATGGCGACGACGTGATCCTGACGGGCGGGGGCGAGGAAACCCGCATCCCGTTCCTCCGCCAGCAGATCGCCAAGCGCGAGGGGCGCGCCAATATGTGCCTGGCCGACTTCATCGATCCGGCGGGCGACTGGATCGGCGGCTTTGCGGTAGGCATCCACGGCATCGACGCGCATATCGAACGCTTCCGCCGCGGGCATGACGATTATAACGACATCCTGCTCAAGGCGCTGGCCGACCGTCTGGCCGAAGCCTTTGCCGAGCGGCTGCACGCCCATGTCCGCACCGACCTGTGGGGCTATGCGGCGGGCGAGCAGCTGACCAACGAGGCGCTGATCCGCGAGCAGTATCGCGGCATCCGCCCCGCGCCGGGCTATCCCGCCTGCCCCGAACACAGCATCAAGCGGACGCTGTTCGACCTGCTGGGCGCGGAACAGGCGGTCGGGTTGGAACTGACCGACAGCTTCGCGATGCTGCCGACGGCGGCGGTCAGCGGCTTCTATTTCGGGCACGCCCAGGCGGAATATTTTGGCGTGGCGCGGATCGGTGAGGATCAGGTGGCGGACTATGCCGTGCGGCGCGGCGTCGATGTGGCGCAGGCCACACGTTGGTTACGGCCTAATCTGGATTGATAATCTTTGCTTTTATTGCGTCTAACTTCCTAACTAATCGCCATTTCATGACTGATCGAACTGTTCTGTACGCTTGCAAGTGTAGGCATGCTCGCTACCCTTGACGCTTGACCGGGAGTGTCGCCAAGGCGGCGTTCCCGTTGGCGGGGGACGGGGGTTAGGTGCCGAGCAGGGCGTTTGAGATCGAGATCAGCAATTTCGAGTTGATTGCGGCATGTTGGGGGCCGGGCGTGGCGGAGCATGTCGCACACCGTATCGCGACCCGGCTGTGCGAATTCGGGTTGCGGATCGAGCAGGATACGGCGCACCGGCGCTTTCGAGTCTTGGGCGACGTAGCGCATGACGGGCCTGTGCCTGAGGAGCGCCTGGCCGATCTGTCCTATCGCCTGACCGCCGAACCGATCGATATCGAGGCGATGACCGGCGAACCCGGTGCGGGTGTCCATGCGGTAATGATCTGGCAGAATGACGAGCCGCCCCGGTATCGCGGCCCGCGCGACGTGCGGCGCGATCATGGCGACGACGGATTGTCGCTTTACAGGAACGACATGCACCTGATTGCCCGGGCCTTTCGCTGCGCGGCCGAAGGGCGGATGGCGGCGCATTGGCAGCCGGTCCGTCATCATGCCGACCCGTCGCGAATCCTCTATCACGAGGGGCTGGTCCGCTTCGACGATCCCGGCGCGGGGCTGTCCCCATCGACGCTCTTTCCGGCGCTGGAGCGGACGGGGATCGCCTCGACCTTCGACCGGGTGATGGTGCGCCATGTGCTGGATGAACTGCGGGCGCATCCCGACGCGGTGCTGGCGGTCAATATTTCGGCCAACTCGGCACATCTGAACGGCTGGTGGCGCGGTGTCCTGACCATGCTGGCCGCGCAGCCCGACCTTGCCGCACGGCTGGTCGTCGAGATCACCGAAACCGAGCCGATCACGCATATCCATGACGCGATCGCCTTCGCCCGCGCGCTGCGCGCGATGGGGGCGACGCTGGCCCTGGACGATTTCGGGGCGGGCTTCACCTCGATCCGCCAGTTGATGGATCTGGTGCCCGCGCTGGTGAAGGTCGACGGCCTGTTCCTGCAACGGGCGGTGCGCGATCGCGAACCCTGTCACAGCCTGCCGCATCTGGTCGGCCTGATCCGCGAACTGGGGGGCACAGTGATCGTCGAGGGTGTCGAAACCCAGACCATGGCCGACCTCGCCTATGTCAGCGGCGCGGTGTGGCAGCAGGGTTATTATCACGGCCGCCCTTCCGCCGCCCGACGCGGCACCGAACAGGCTGAGCCGGTGGCGCGGATCGTGGCTGGCAGAGGTTGAGCAACCTCGATCAACTATACGATTGATCCCTATCAATATCACTGAGAAATGATCTGCAATTTATTGGGATTACGTCACCTTTCGGAACGTCCCGTTTCAGCGCGGCGTTGAGTCATCCCATGTCAGATACGATCAGCAGCCTCTTTCCCGCTCAAGACCCCAGCGAGCCGGAATCCTCCGCCATGCTTCGCGCCCATATTGCGCAGGCCGATTTCCCTTGCGTCGGCGCAAAGGCGGCGATGGCGCGCGGGACGCTCGAAATCCTGGGCGCGCGTGACATCGCCAGCGCCTGGGACGATCTGCGCATTCACGACTGCCTGCGCCGTTTCGCCGAGCGTTACCGGGCCGAGCCGCAGCTCTTCCGCAGCCTCGCCGTGGTCTTTGCCGGGCCGGAAACGCTCGACGAAGCCGCGTTCGAGCGGGCGGTCTGGTCGCGTATCCAGTCGCTGTCGGACAAGGATGTCTGGCTGGGCCAGGATTGGGACAGGCGAGTCAGCGCCGATCCCGACGATCCGCATTTCTCGCTGTCCTTTGGTGGCGAGGCGTTTTTCGTCGTGGGACTACACCCGAATGCCAGCCGCCCCGCGCGCCGCTTCCCGCGCCCGGCCATGATCTTCAATCTGCACGACCAGTTCGAAATCCTGCGTGCGCAGGGGAAGTACGAGACGATGCGCGAGAAGATCCTGATGCGCGACGAGGCACTGGCGGGTTCGCGCAATCCGATGCTCGCCCGCCATGGCGAGTTGAGCGAAGCCCGCCAGTATAGCGGCCGCGTGGTCGAGGAAGGCTGGCGCTGTCCCTTCCATTATGCGGGCGGTGCGAGCGAGGCCAAGCCATGAGCAGCCGGACCGTGGAAATCCCCCCGCGCAGCGGCGACGCGTTCCGCATGGCCAAGGGCGACAGCCTGACCGTGATCGATCCGCGCGGGCGGCAGGTGGCTGATCTGCTCGCCTTCAATGCCGATGACCTGGACGAGGTGATCTCATCGGGTCGCACGCTCGACTATGCCGAGACGATCCGGCTGACGACGGGGCACAAGCTCTATTCCAACCGGTCGCGGGTGATGCTGGAGATCGTCGAGGATCAGGTCGGGATGCATGACTTCCTGCTGACGCCCTGCTCGGTCGATACGTTCGACCATTTCTATCCCGACCTGCCGCGCCATCGCGGGTGCTTCGGCAATCTGGCGGCGGCGCTGGAGCCTTATGGCGTCACGCCTGACCGGATCCCGGTGGCCTTCAACTGCTTCATGAACGTGCCGATCGATGGGACGACCGGCAAGCTGGAGGTGCTGCCCCCTTTGAGCAAGGCGGGGGACCATATCCGCTTCGTGGCGCACATGGACCTGGTGATCGGGCTGACGGCATGCTCGGCACCCGCGTCCAATGGGGGGAGCTTCAAGCCGATCGAGTATAGGGTCGAGCGCGCCTAACGAATTCCTCCCCTGCAAGGGGAGGAATAGATACTTACCGCTTACACGTATCCGCCGCGCCCGGATCGAGGTCCAGGCAACGTCCGTCCACGCCCGGCATCGGCAATCCGATCGTCGCCGCCAGCGTCGGGGCGATGTCGACCGTCTCCACCGACAGCGGCTGCTCGAACCCGGCCATGCCCTTGCGCCAGAACAGGATCGGCACGCGGCGGTCATAGTCCCAGGGCGAGCCATGCGTCTCGACATAGCCGGGGGCCGGTTCTTCGATCGTGGTAACACGGGGGCGCAGCAGGATCAGCAGGTCGCCCGAGCGGGCCGGGTCATAGGAGGAACGCGCCTTTTCCTTCAGCGTCCAGGTCTCCGGCGGTGTGGTCGGCCAGGGCGTCGCCGCGATCTCGTCGCGGGTCAGCGCGGCGGCGACCTGCGGCAGCGCTTCGTAGCGGCGCTTGGCCTCCGCCAGCACCTTGGCGCGGGTCGCGGCGGGCAGGGCGGCGTTGATATAGATGTCGCCCTCGGCGCTCATCATGAGCGGCGGATCATTGGGCAGGCCCATCGCCTTGGCAATCGCGGCCGACATCGCCTTGGTCTTGGCCTCGGGCGCGATATGGCTTTCCATCGGCATGGCGCGGATCTGCTGGCGCTCGGTCATGTCGTGCGCGCCGTGATCGGCGGTCAGCATCACCTCATAATCCACGCCAGTCGCGTCGAGCACGTCGAAGAAGCCCGCCAGCGAACGGTCCAACTCGGCCATCTGGATGCACATCTCGGCGCCCTGGGTGCCCAGCGCGTGGCCGATATAGTCGGTCGCCGACAGGCCAACCGACAGGATGTCGGTCTGCGGCCCCTGGCCCAGCTTCATGTCCTGGACGAAGCCCGCCGCCATCGCCAGCACCGCCGCATCGGCGGCGGGCGAGACGCGGAACGCCTTCAGGTCGCCCGCCGCGCGCTGGAACCGGCCGGTGCCCAGCGTCTGACTGCCGACGGTGATCGGCCGGTCGAGCGGCTTGCAGAAACCGGGCAGCGGCATGGCGTCCTGCGGCCGGGCGATCAGGTCGGCCACCGCCTTGCGGGTGCGTTCGACGACCGGCGGTACGGCGCGTCCTGCATAGGAGACATAGGTCTTTCCGTCCCACCACCAGATCTCGTCCATCTTGTGGCCGCCCATCATCACGGCGGCGCGGTCCTTCCCCGCGACCGAGACGGTGCGCACGCGGGGATCGGCGGTCTTCATCCGCTCGCCCAGCGTGGGGACCTTCAGATGCTTGTCCGAGACGATATAGTTGTTGTGGTCCATGCCCGCGACGCTTTCGTCCTCCGAGCAATAGACGATCTTGTCCGGGCGGTTCACTGACTGGTCGACCCAGTTGTTGGCGATGATCCCGGTGTGCGCGGGACGATAGCCGGTCAGGATGGTCGAGTGGCCGGGGCAGGTCTCGGTCGCGGCATGGCTCTGATAGCCCGAGGGGAAGACCGCGCCGGTCAGCAGGCGCGCCATGCCGCCGGTGAAGTGGTTGCGATATTGCTGGAACAGGTCGGCCGAGAACTGGTCGACCGAGATCGCCACGATCAGCTTGGGCGGCGTCGCGGGAAAGGGTGGCTGCGGCGTGCCCGGCAGCGTGACGACCGGCGCAGGCGCGGCACCGGGGGCGGGGCTGGCGGTCTGGGCATGGGCGGCGGGCGCGGCGAACGCTGAGCTGGAAATCAGGGCGGCGGAGGCCAGGAGCGCGGCAGTCAGGGAGTTCATGGGCAACCTTGGTGCAAAGCAGGGACAGGGGCGCTATGGAACGCGAAAGCGGGTTAGGGCAAGGTCGATGCGCGGTTGGTTTTACATCCTGATGACGGCTCTGTTCATGCTGGTGGCGACAGGCCCCGGCATGGCGGAGAGCGCGCCTGCGCCCGGTGCCATCCACCTGGCGATGCGGCTGGTCGCCGAAAGCGAAACCCCGGCGGCGGGCGGTCGCACCACGCTGGCCATCGTCGCGACGCCGGACAAGGGCTGGCACGGATATTGGAAGAATGGCGGCGATGCGGGCCTGCCGACCGAGGCGCACTGGACGCTGCCCGGCGGCGCGGGCGCGGGGGAGTTGCGCTATCCGGTGCCCGGACGACTAAAGATCGCCGGGCTGATGAACTATGTCTATGAGCGGCCCTTCACGCTGCTCGTCGATCTGTCGGTCCCCGCCGGAATGGCGAAGGGTACGCCGCTGCCGATCACGGTGAAGCTCGACTATCTGGTCTGCACCGACACCATCTGCGTTCCCGAGAGCCAGACGCTGTCGACGAAGCTGACGGTCGGTGACGGCGCAATCGACCCCGCCACGCGCACCGAGTTCGACCGGTGGCGCGCCGCCCTGCCCAAGCCGCTTGGCGGCGACGGGGTGATCGAGACGCAAGGCAAGCAGGTGCGGATCGCGGTGCCCTTGCCCGCGTCGGTCGCGGTCAAGGACGCCTATTTCTACCCTGAACGCAGCGGCATCATCGACCATGCCGCGCCGCAGGTGATGACGCGCAGCGGCGACCAGCTGATCCTGACCATGCCCGTCGCCGCCGTGCCGACGCCGGGCCCGGTGTCGGGCGTACTGTCCATTGGCGAGGGGCAGGGGCTGTCGTTTGCCGCCAAGCCGGGCGCCATCGCCGGAACGGGAAGCGGCGGGACGGATCGCGGTTTCGGCGCAATTGTGCTGGCGTTTCTGGGCGCGGTGCTGGGCGGGCTGTTGCTCAACATCATGCCCTGTGTCTTCCCGATCCTGAGCCTGAAGGCGCTGAGCCTCGCCAAGGGCGGCGGGGACGAGCGGCACGCCCGGACCGAGGCGCTGGCCTATACGGCGGGCGTCGTGCTGGTGTGCGTCGGCTTGGGCGTCGTGCTGCTGGCGTTGCGCGCGGGCGGGCAGAGCGCGGGCTGGGCATTCCAGCTTCAGGACCCGCGCGTGATCGGCATCCTTCTGCTGCTGGTCGCGGGCATCGCGTTTAACCTGGCCGGGCTGTTCGAGCTGCCGACCCCTGCTTTCGCCGGACGCTCGGGGGCGATGGGATCGTTCGCGACCGGTGCGCTGGCGGCGTTCGTCGCGACACCCTGTTCGGGGCCGTTCATGGCCGGGGCGCTGGGGGCGGCATTGGTCCTGCCCGCCGCCGCCGCGCTGGCGGTGTTTGCGGGACTGGGCATCGGCATCGCCTTGCCCTTCCTCGCGATCGGTTTCGTGCCGGCCCTGCGGCGACGTCTGCCCAAGCCGGGCATGTGGATGGTGTGGCTTCGTCATATCCTGTCGGTGCCGATGTTCCTGACCGCGCTCGCGCTGGCGTGGATCCTGGGGCAGGAGGCGGGGGTGACCGGCATGACGCTGGGCCTTGCCGCCGCACTGATCGCCTCGCTGGGCTTCTGGTGGACGGGCCTTCGCCAGCATGGCGGCAAGGGACGGGCGGGCTGGCCCGCTGTCGTGGCGCTGGTGCTGGCGGTGGCAATCGTCGTGACGGTCAAGCCCGCCGCTGCGGTGGCCAAGACAAGCGCCGATACCGCCTTCACCGAGGCGAAGCTCGAGGATCTGCGCAAACAGAACCGCCCGGTCTTCGCCTATTTCACCGCCGACTGGTGCCTGAGCTGCAAGGTCAATGAGGCCGCCGCGATCGAGCGGTCCTCGGTGCGCGACGCGTTCGCGCACAACAAGGTGGCGGTGCTGGTCGGCGACTGGACCGATGGCGATCCGGTTTTGGGACGCTTTATCGAGCGGCATAACCGCGCCGGGGTGCCGCTATACCTCTATTACGCGCCGGGGGCGAAAGCGCCGCAGGTCCTGCCGCAGGTGCTGACCCCGTCGATGCTGGAGAAGCTGGGGGCGTAAAATCCTCCCCGGCACGGGGAGGGGGACCAGCGAAGCTGGTGGAGGGGGCTATCCACACAGCGAGTCATGCGTGGCAATCCCCCTCCACCCCCGCTTCGCGGCGGTCCCCCTCCCCGTGCCGGGGAGGATCGTGTTTCCCCCTTGCGCACCCCCTTCCTGCGGTGCAGCATGGAACCGGAACACTGGGGGGAGCGTAACGACCGGATGGGGACTATTGCCGCGTTCGACGAAATCATGGGGGCCGCTGGCAAGGATATGCCGCGCCCCGAATTATCCGCGCTTCAACGTTGGCTCGATCACACCCCCGATAGCGAACTCCGCCGCCGCCAGCAGTCGGCCGAGGCGACCTTTCGCCAGCTGGGCATTACCTTCGCCGTCTATGGCGAAAGCGACGCGGCCGAGCGGATCATTCCGTTCGATATCGTGCCGCGCGTCTTCCTGCCCGACGAGTGGGCGCGCCTGTCCGAAGGGCTGGTGCAGCGGGTCGAGGCGATCAATGCCTTTCTCGACGACATTTACGGTGAGCGAAAGATCCTGCGCGACGGCATCCTGCCGCCCGACCTGATCTTCGGCAATCCGCAGTTCCGGCCCGAGATTGCCGGGATGCGACCCCCTCATGGCGTGTGGGCGCATATCTGCGGCATCGATCTGGTCCGCACCGGCCCGGACGATTTCTTCGTGCTGGAGGACAATGCCCGCACGCCCTCGGGCGTCAGCTATATGCTGGAGAACCGCGAGGCGATGCTGCGCCTTTGCCCCGAACTGTTCCGCCAGTTCCGGGTGGCGGCGGTCGACAGCTATCCCGACCGGCTGCTCGCCACGATGAAGTCGGTTGCGCCGCATGGCGTGGCCGAGCCGACCTGCGTCGTGCTGACGCCGGGCCATTTCAACTCCGCCTATTACGAACACAGCTTCCTGGCGGATTCGATGGGGATCGAGCTGGTCGAGGCGGCCGATCTGGTGGTCGACGACGACATCGTCTGGATGCGGACCATCGCGGGCCGGGTGAAGGTCGATGTCATCTATCGCCGGGTCGATGACGATTTCCTCGATCCCTTGGTCTTCCGCCCCGATTCGATGCTGGGCGTGCCCGGCCTGATCGCGGCCTATGCGGCGGGCAATGTCGCCATCCTCAACGCGCCGGGCAACGGCATCGCCGACGACAAGGCGATCTACAGCTATATGCCCGATATCGTCCGCTATTATTCGGGTGCCGAACCCAAGCTGAAGAATGTCGAGACCTGGCGCTGCCGCGAGCCCGAGGCGCTGGCCTATGTACTCGACCATCTGGACGAACTGGTGGTCAAGCTGGTCGACGGGTCGGGGGGCTATGGCATGTTGGTCGGCCCGACCGCGACCAAGGCCCAGATCGAGCATTTTCGTGCCGCGCTGATCGCCGAGCCGCATCGTTATATCGCTCAGCCGACGCTGGCGCTGTCCACCGTGCCGACCCTGGTCGAAAGCGGCGTCGCGCCGCGCCATGTCGATTTTCGCCCCTTCGTTCTGACGGGCCGCAACGGCGTGGAAGTGACCCCCGGCGGCCTGACCCGCGTCGCGCTGCGTGAGGGCTCGCTGGTCGTCAATTCCAGCCAGGGTGGCGGCACCAAGGACAGTTTCGTCCTGCTTCATCCCGAACCCGAAAGCTGGGTACAGGTGCAGGGCCAACAGTCTCAGATCCAGACGCAGGGAGTGCGCTGATGCTCTCGCGGACCGCATCCTCGCTCTATTGGCTGGGCCGCTATTTCGAGCGGGCCGATTTCATCGCCCGGCTGGTCGAGGCGACCGTTCGGCTCGACGTGCTGTCGCCGCGCTCGGCGGGGCTGGCCGCTTGGGGCTCGGCTCTCGCCGTCACCGATACCGCCAGCGCCTTTGCCGAGGGCGGGCGCGAGTTGCGCCGTCGCGAGGTCGCGCGCTTCCTGACGGTCGAGACCTGCCACCCCGGCTCGATCGTGCGCTGTGTCGACATGGCGCGGACCAACGCCCGTGCCGTGCGCACCGCGCTGACCCGCGAGGCGTGGAGCGCGATCAATCGCGCCTGGCTGCATTTCGAGGCCAAGCCCGCCGCCGACGATCCGACCGCTGTCCTGGGCCTGGTCGAGGCGGTGAAGAACGAGACACGCGGTTTCGAGGGCGCCGTCCACCGGATGCTGCGCAACCAGACGACCTGGTTCATCCGGCTGGGCCAGGCGGTCGAGCGCGCGGACAATACTGCGCGGCTGCTCGACGTGAAATATCACATCCTGCTGCCAGCGGGCGAGCGGATCGGCGGCGTCGTCGATCGCGACCAGTGGACGACGATCCTCCAGACCGTGTCCGCCGTCACCGCCTATCGCTGGCTTTATTCCGACGGGCTGAAGCCCGCCAACGTCATCGACCTGCTGATCGCGCGCACCGAATTGCCGCGCAGTCTGGCGGCGTCGGTCGAGGAAACGGTGGACGTGCTGGGGCAGCTTGCCCGGCGAACGGGGCAGCATGGGGAGGCGGATCGCATGGCGAGATTGCGGGCAAACCGGATGACGAAGACGCGGTCGGGGGATGTGATCGCAGGCGGGCTTCACCAGTTCCTCGAAGCCTTTATCCAGGAGAATGCCCAGCTGCACGGCGCCATCGGCCGTCAGTTCAAGTTCGCCTGATGCGCATCGCGATCGAGCACCAGATCGTCCACCGCCCGAAGCCGGGTCGGCCGACGATGGTCCAGATGCTGCGCCTGACGCCGGAGAATTACGACGATCAGACGGTGGCCAACTGGCATATCGATGTGGACTGCGACGCGCGGCTGCGGCGCGGGCAGGACGGGTTCGGCAATGCCGTCACCATGCTCTACATCCAGGACGCGCCCGAGACGGTGACGATCACCGCGACCGGCGAAGTGCTGACCAGCGACGCGCATGGCCTGGTGCGCGGGACCACCGAGACGCTGCCGCCCGCGCTTTTCCTGCGCGCGACCCCGGCGACGCCCGCCGATGCGGCGATCGCGGCCTTTGCCGAAGAGGCGATAAGCGGCGCGGACAGCAGCCTGGCGGCGCTCCATGCGGTGAATGCCGCGCTCCACCGCCGTTTTGCCAGTGACGCGCGAAGCTCCGCAACCGACGCGGCGGCGGCTTTTGCTTCGGAGGCGGTGGGCGCGTGCGATCTCGCGCATATCTTCTGCGTGGCGGCGCGGTCGCTGGGCGTCCCTGCGCGGTTCGTCTCGGGCTTTGCGGCGCTGCATGATGCGGCGACCGCCACGGCGCATTGCTGGGCGGAGGCCTATGTCGAGGGGCTGGGCTGGATCGGCTTCGATCCCAGCATCGGCCTCAGCCCACAGGAGCGCCACGTCCGGGTCGCCGTCGCATTGGATGCTGCCGGAGCGACGGCGGTGTCGGGCGAGGCGTGGCGGGATGTGGCGTTGGCGGACGTGGCGGTGCAGTAGACCCGGTATGGGTGACGTCCCTCCTTCCTCCCCTGCAAGGGGAGGTGGCGCGCGAAGCGCGTCGGAGGGGTGTCACCCCTCTCGATAGCGCGACACCCCTCCGTCAGGGCTTCGCCCTGCCACCTCCCCTTACAGGGGAGGAATGGGAAAGCATCAATCCTCGGTCAGGCTTCCCCGGCCTCGATCGCGGTTTCGACCGGCGGCGGCGCGATGGGGGTGGGGCTGTCGCCGGTGAAGGGGGCCCAGCCACGCACGGTCAGCGCCTCCAGCGGCTGATAGCGGGTCTTGTACGCCATGCGCGGCGACCCCTTCACCCAATAGCCGAGATAGACGAAGGGCAGCTCGGCCGCGCGGGCGCGTAGGATATGATCCATGATGATGAAGTTGCCGAGGCCGGGTCGGCTTTCATCCTGGGTCTCGAAAAAGCTGTAGATCATCGACAGGCCGTCGCCCTGCCGGTCGGTCAGGCAGCAGCCGACCAGTCGCCCGCGCGTTCCGTCCGCCGCCGTCGGCTCGCGATATTCGACCAGCACCGACTGGACGGGCGACAGCTCGACCATGTCGGCATAGTCGCTCTCGTCCATCGCCGCCATGCCGCCGCCCGGATGTCGTTCGCCCAGATAGCGGCGGAGCAGCGCGAACTGCTCGGCGGTCGCCCAGGGCTGGCAGGCGGTGACTTCCAGATCGGCGTGACGGCGCAGCAGCTTGCGCTGTGACCCGTTGGGGCGAAAGCCGCCCGCGACGACGCGCACCGACACGCAGGCGCTGCACCCCGCGCAGGAGGGGCGATAGGCGACCCCCTGGCTGCGGCGAAAGCCGATGCGGCTCAGCGCTTCGTTCAGTTCATCGGCATGGTCGCCGCTCAGCTCGGTGAACACCTTGCGCTCGTCGCGCCCCGGCAAATAGGGGCAGGGGGCGGGGCTGGTGACGAAGAAGCGCGGGAAACGAAAAGGCGCGGTCACCGCCGGGCAGTTCCTTCGAGTGGGAGACGATAACCCTCTTTAACGATCTTCCCGTCCGAAGCGATGGGGCAGCATCGTTCGGAAACGGGACGAATCGCAAAAAAAACGGCGCCCTGGTCAGGTCGGTCAGGCGAGTTCGACCTGGGTCGTCTCATACCCCGCCGCACGCAGTGCCTCGATCAGCCGGTGCAGGTGAAGCGCGTCGCGCGTCTCGCACTCGATATCGGTGATCAGCCCCTTGGCGGGCAGGGTGGTGAAGACGCGCTGGTGATAGACCTCGATGATGTTCACCCGCTCGCGGTCGAAGATGCGCGCGACGTTGAACAGTGCGCCCGGCTGGTCCTGCAACCGGATGCGCAGGCGCGCCAGGCGGCCCGAGCGGGCAAGGTCGCGCAGCAGGACGTTGGCGAGCAGGCGGGTGTCGATATTGCCGCCGCACAGCACGATGCCGACCGTCTTCCCCCGGAAGCGTTCCGGGTGCGACATCAGCGCCGCGAGGCCCGCCGCGCCTGCGCCCTCGACCACGGTCTTCTCGATCTGGAGCAGCGCACTGACCGATTCCTCCAGATGGCGTTCGTCGACCAGCACGATCTCCCGCACCAGTTGCGCCACCATCTGCGAGGTCAGGCCGCCCGGCACCTTGACCGCGATACCCTCGGCCAGCGTATCGCCCGCGCAAGGAAGATCGGTGCCGTTCAGCTTGTTGTACATGCTGGGGAACAGCTCGGCCTGGACGCCAACCACCTCGACCGGCCTGTCCGCCGCCGCCGCGACCGTCGCGATGCCAGAGATCAGGCCACCGCCGCCGATCGGCACGATCAGCGTGTCGATATCGGGCGCGTCCTCCAGCATTTCCAGCGCCACCGTGCCCTGGCCTGCGATCACCCGTGCATCGTCGAACGGATGGACGAAGGTATAGCCGCGCTCGGCCTCCAGCTCGCGGGCATGGGCATAGGCGGCGTCGAAATTGTCGCCCTCCAGCACCACGGTCGCGCCGTGACCCTCGGTCTGGACGACCTTCACGATCGGCGTGGTGCGCGGCATCACGATGGTCGCGGGAATGCCCAGCCGGTTGGCGTGATAGGCGAGACCCTGCGCATGATTGCCCGCCGAGGCGGCGATGACGCCCTTGGCGCGGGCTTCATCGGAGAGTTGCAGCAGGGTGTTGAGCGCGCCGCGTTCCTTATAGGCGGCGGTGAATTGCAGGTTCTCGAACTTCAGATACACGGTCGCCCCGGTCAGTTGCGACAGCGTCCGGCTGATCAGCGTCGGCGTACGGATGATCCGGTCCGAAATGCGCGCATGGGCGGCACGAACATCGTCGATGGTGACGATCGGGGACGGGATTTCCGAAGCGGCCTGAACGGCGGTGCGACTAACCATGATTGTGCCGTAGCCGATCGGAGGCGGGAGGTGAACCGTTTCGGGTGGCACTGCTTATCTCCCCTCCCGCAGGCGGGAGGGGCCGGGGGAGGGCAAAGGGTCTCACCGAGCCTGGCCCATGTAGCTTTCCTTCCCCATCCCCTCCCGCCTGCGGGAGGGGCGTGCTCCGGATGGCCGATGTGCGCCGCCGCAAAATTCTTACTGTTGCATTGCGGCATCGCCGACCGCGCGAAATCGTGCGCGAATGCAACAAGCGCCCAGGCCCTGCGTTGCTGGCCTTTTGGGGCCATGCTAGGGCGGCGCGATGATCACAGGGTTGCCACGGATGTCGCCGATGATCCTCTCCATCACCGGCACGATCCTCCAGTCATGAGCGTCTCGCCCACCGGGATCGCCAGCACCGCGAACAAGGATAGCTATCCTCACCCGCCGCAAGGCATGGGCCGCCTCGCGCTGGGGGCGATCGGTGTCGTGTTCGGGGATATCGGTACCAGTCCGCTCTATGCGTTTCGCGAAACCTTCGCCAATCCGCACCATCCCCTGCCGCTCGACAATGCGCACATCCTGGGCGTCATCAGCCTGATCTTCTGGTCGATGATGATCGTCGTGTCGGTAAAATATGTCGCGATCATCATGCGCGCCGACAATAAGGGCGAGGGGGGCAGCCTGGCGCTGCTCGCGCTCGTGTCGGGGCAGACCAAGACGCGGCGCTGGACGCGCGGCATCATATTGCTCGGCGTGTTCGCCACGGCGCTGTTCTACGGCGACAGCATGATCACCCCCGCCGTCACCGTCCTGAGCGCGGTCGAGGGCCTGGCGGTGGCCGCACCCGCATTCGGTGGCTTCGTGCTGCCGATCGCGATCACCATCCTGATCGTGCTGTTCAAGATCCAGCGTTCGGGCACCGAGCGGGTCGGCCTGTTCTTCGGCCCCGTGATGCTCGTCTATTTCACCGTGATCGCGGTGCTGGGCGTCATGAGCTTCGTCCAGACGCCCGAGGTGTTGCAGGCGCTGTCGCCGCACCACGCCGTCCGCTTCTTCTTCATCGATCCGCTGCGTGGCTTCCTGGCGCTGGGCTCGGTCGTGCTGGCGGTGACGGGGGCCGAGGCGCTCTATGCCGATATGGGCCATTTCGGACGGCGGCCGATCGGCCTGTCCTGGCTTGTCTTCGTGCTGCCGGCGCTGATGCTGAACTATATGGGGCAGGGCGCACTGCTGTTCCGCGAAGGCGCCGCCGCGCTGGAAAGCCCGTTCTACATGCTGGCGCCGGAGGGGTTGCAGCTGCCGCTGGTGATCCTGGCGACCGCCGCTGCCGTCATCGCCAGCCAGGCGGTCATCACCGGCGCTTTCTCGGTCACGCAGCAGGCCATCCAGCTGGGCTTCATGCCGCGCCTGCGCATCGAGCATACGTCGGCGGCGACCGCCGGGCAAATCTACATCCCGCTCATCAACTGGATGTTGATGGTGATGGTGATCCTGCTGGTCCTGTTCTTCCGCTCGTCGTCCAACCTGACCTCGGCATACGGGATCGCGGTGACGGGGGCGATGCTGATCGACACCTGCCTGCTGGGCGTGGCGCTGACCCGGCTCTGGAAGTGGCCGCTCTACGCCGCTCTGCCCCTGCTGGGATTGTTCTTCCTGGTCGATGGCGCCTATTTCCTCGCCAACCTGACCAAGGTGCCCTCGGGCGGCTGGGTGCCGTTGCTGATCGGCTTCATCATCTTCACCTTCCTGACCACCTGGTCGACGGGTCGCAAGCTGATGATCCAGCGGCTGCGCGAAGGCACGATGCCGATCCACATCTTCATCGATTCGGCGGCGGGCGCGGCCAGCCGGGTCTCGGGCACCGCGATCTTCATGACCTCCTCGCCCGAGGGGGTGCCGCATGCGCTGCTCCACAATCTGAAGCACAACAAGGTGCTGCACGAACGGATCATCCTGCTGACCGTCAAGATCATGAGCCAGCCCTATTGGGCCGAAGGCGATCGCGCGAAGCTCGACGATCTGGGGCATGGGTTCCACCGCCTCGTCCTGCGTTTCGGCTTCATGGAGGAAGCCGACGTCCCCGCCGCGCTGAAGCGGGTCGAGATGGAGGGCGGCGCGTTCAAGATGATGGACACCAGCTTCTTCCTGTCGCGCCAGACCCTGCTCGCCGCCGAGCGTCCGGGCATGTCGATGTGGCGTGAAAAACTGTTCTCCTGGATGCTGCGCAACGCCGAGAGCGCGATGGAGTTTTTCCGCCTGCCGACCAACCGCGTGGTCGAGCTGGGCAGTCAGGTGGAAATCTGAACCAGCCGCCAGCCCCGATTATCGTCACCGCCCTGTTCGGCCGCGCCGATCAGGGGACGTTCGATGCCTTGCGCCGCCAGCATTTCCCGCCCGAGCGCAACGTCCTCGACGCGCATTGCACGCTGTTCCACCATTTGCCGCCCTCGGCCGAAGCGGAGTTGAAGCATCGCCTGACCGGGCTGACGCGCGGGGTGCGAGCCCCCGATGCGCGGGCGAGCGGGCTGATGTCGCTGGGCCGGGGCGTGGCGATTCGGATCGATTCGCCCGGTCTCGTTGCGATACGCCATGAACTGGTCGACGCCTTTGCCGGAATGCTGACCCCGCAGGACGCGGGCGGATGGCGCGCGCATGTGACGATCCAGAATAAGGTGACGCCCGCCACCGCCAAGCTGCTTCTCCAGCAGATGGAGCGGGATTTCCGGCCACGTGCCGTGGAACTGATCGGTCTGGGCACCTGGTGGTATCGCGGCGGTCCATGGGAAATGCTTTCACGTCATTTATTCGCTTGACGCCCGAAAACAGCCTGTCTATAGGCGCGCCTCCACCGGGTGGAACGCCTAGCATGGCGAAGTAGCTCAGCTGGTTAGAGCAGCGGAATCATAATCCGCGTGTCGGGGGTTCAAGTCCCTCCTTCGCTACCACCCGGTGTATTTCCCTCAGCATTCACGACGATGACCACGCCCCGTGGTTCATGTCGCTGCCTACTGTAACAGTCTTGCGGACGTTTGCCGTCCAGTGCGGCAAGTCTGGCGTTGGCGGCGGCTGATAACGTTTTTGTTGGAAATAACTCACCTGGATCGGGGAATTTGCCGGATTTACGACCTGCCTGGCATGGCATATCGCCCCCGACTGTTATATCGTAGCTGTCATCTGGAGAGGAAAAGGGCCCGAGGGCCAGGTGCTGTTGTGCGCCTTAACCTCTCCTTTTCCTCTGCCGAATAGGTCTGCGTCACGATGTCCTTCAGGAGCTTCGGATCTTAGGTCGTGAATGCCGCTGTCTATGCCTTGATAGCCAATAGCTGCATGGCGGCGCTTTTCGTCGTGACCTACGGCGTGATCGCGCTGTCCTATTCGCGGCAGCGGGCGGCGGCCTGGTTCATGGTCAGCTATCTGCTCGGCTTTTTCACGCCGATCTGCCATCTGCTGGTCCTCTACACCGATCAGGTCGCGCTGTTTTCGATCTTGGGTTACGGCGTGTTCCTCGGCGGCATCCTGACGATGGCGACGGGAGTACAGGCCTTTGTCGGGCATCGTCCGCAATGGCGACTGACCCTGTTGCTATGGGTGGCCGGACTGGCGCTGCGGCTGGCGATAGCGGACGGACCGCGCAACACCTTGCCCTATGAGCTGATGTTCCAGCTTCCCTTCGCCATCGCGTCGTTCGTCGTCATGCTGACAGCGCGTCAGATCGGGCAGGGTGGGCCGATCCGGGCCATGCTGATCGGTATTTTCGGTGTGATCGGCGCGCATTTCCTGCTGAAGCCCTGGCTGGTGCTCACGCTCGGCTCGGGGCCTACGCCGAAATCCTATCTGAGCACCGTCTATGCGGCGATCTCGCAAATCTCCACCGGCGTGCTGCTGGTGGCGGCGGGGCTGTGTCTGATGCTGCTGGTGATCCAGAAGGCGTTGGAAGAAACGATCCTCGATGCCGAGACCGATCCGCTCACCGGCCTGACCAACCGACGCGGCCTGTACCGGGCCGGTCCCCGCATGCTGGTGGAAGCGGCGATGCGTGGGGAGGGGCTCCATGCCCTGGTTCTCGACCTCGATCATTTCAAGGCGATCAACGACCGCCACGGCCATGCGACCGGCGACACGGTGCTGGTCGCCTTTGCGCAGGTGTTGCAGGCGCTGGCCGCGCCGGACATGCTGACCGTGCGTATGGGGGGTGAGGAATTTGCCATCCTGATCCCCGATGCCGACACCCATGGTTCGGACAATCGGGCGACGCAGTTGGGCGATGCGATTCGCGACGCGCTGAAGCCCTTTGCCAGGCAGGGCATACCTGAACTGACGGTCAGCGGTGGGATCGTTCGGTATCAGGCGGGCGAGACGCTGGATGGCCTGATTGCTCGAGCAGACCTGCTGGCTTACCGCGCCAAGCGGGCCGGGCGCGACCGGATTTTGCAGGATACTTCCAATCTCGCTCCTAAGCCTGGCTGGGTGGAAATGCGGAGGCTCGCGGCGGGCTGACCGGTCAGGCGAAGCGGCCGTGCGGATCGTGCGCGACCAGCATCGCATCGGGCCGGGCCAGCGCGATCAGCGTCAGGCCATGCTCGCGGGCATGGTCGATCGCCAGGCTGGTCGGCGCGGATATCCCGACCAGCAGACCGACCCCGGCCACCAGCGCCTTGTCGACCATCTCATAGCTGATCCGCGAGGTCACCAGGAGGAAGTCGGGGCGCCATACCGTATCGCGCGCCAATATCCCGACCAGCTTGTCGAGCGCATTGTGCCGCCCGACATCCTCCGCCGCTGCGACAATCTTGCCCGCCGCGTCACAGGCGATGGCGGCATGGACCGCCCCCGTCTGCGCGTTGAGTGGCTGGTGCGTGCGCAGGGCGCCGAGCGTGGCGAACAGCGTTTCCACGTCCACCTCGGGCGCGGGGGGGCGTCCGGTGACCGGGCGGGCGATCTGTTCGAGCCCCGACAGGCCGCACAGCCCGCAACTGGTATCGCTGGTTCGGTGGCGAACCCGGTCCTGCATCCGTCCGCGCAGATGCTCCGCCAGCGTCACCCGGACGATCCAGCCGCTTTCGGCTGCGAAGGGCTCGATGCCGAGAATGTCGCCGGGTGCGTCGACCAGCCTTTCGGTCAGGAGGAAGCCGGTGGCGAAGTCCTCCAGCCGCTCGGGCGTCATCATCATCACCGCATAGCCGAAGCCGTCCACCTCGATCGCGACCGGGCATTCGACGGCAATATCGCGCTCGATCGAACCTATCGCGCCGTCCTGGGACAGGCGAATCAGCGTCAGCGGACGAGCAGGATCATGGTTGGCGTTCAACGAACAAGACCCGATTCTGTCGCGCTCCACACCATTCCTCCCCTGCAAGGAGTGACAGGTGGATTGCCTCCCAGGCAATCCAGATCATGCCGGGGGCATGATCGACCTGCCACTGGGGACGATGCGAAGCATGGTGGAGGGGTGTCCCCGGTGACGAGGGAAGTTCTGCCTCTCCGGCCGCGACACCCCTCCGTCAGGGCTTCGCCCTGCCACCTCCCCTGTAAGGGGAGGAAAGCAGTCAAGAATCTTCGCTTCCATCTCACAGCGCGGCGAGATCGGCGGGGGTGTTCACATTGGCGATCGGCTCGGGCGAGGCGATGGGGATCGCCCCGATCGCGCGTACCCAGCCGCGCACCGAACGATCCCGCCCGAGCGAGAGATGCGCCATCAGATGCGCGCCCAGCGCGGCGGGCCACAGTCCCAGCACCGGCGCATCCTGGCAATAACTCGGCTCGCGTCGCAGGATCGCCTCGATCAGCCCCTCGGGCAGGCGCGGCATGTCGCATCCGATGGTCAGCACGCAGCGAAAGCCATGGCTCGCGGCATAATCCAGCGCGCCCGCAATCCCGCCGAGCGGGCCCAGGCCGGGGGCGGGCATGTCGGGCACCCCGTCCACGCCGCCGACCTGTACCACCCGCGCGCAATGCGGGGCGATGGTCGCACGGGCATGTGCCACCAGCGTCCGATCGCCCAGCATCGCGATCGCCTTGTTCGATCCGAAGCGCGACGAGCGCCCGCCGGTCAGGACCGCACCCAATATACTCATGACGTCATGCTCATGCCTGGGCGCGCACCTTCACCGGCACCGACTTGCCTGCGGGCACATGGCTTTCCAGCGCATGATGCTCCAGCGGGATCAGATAGTTGAGCTCGGGATAATAGCCGCCGATGCATCCTTCGGGGATGTTGTACTCGACCACGCGCAGCCCTTCGACCACGCGCTCCTCGCCGTCATCGGCATCGCCCTCCAGCGCAATGGTCTGGCCGTCGGTCAGGCCCAGCCGCGCGATATCGGCCTTGTTCATCATCGCGACCATCCGCGTGCCGCTGATCCCCCGGAAGCGATCGTCATAGCCATAGATGGTCGTGTTGAATTGGTCGTTGGAGCGCAGCGTGATCAGCCGCATCCGACCCTCGGCGGGGGTGATGCCCGAGGCATCCATGGCGCGGGGCACGTTGAACTCGGCCTTGCCGCTCTCCGTCTCCCATTGGCGGTGCGAGGCGGGATTGCCCTTCCAGAAGCCACCCGGCTCGAACAGGCGTTCGTTGAAGTTGGCGAACTTGTCCGGATAGACATTTTCGATCGCGTCGCGGACCAGGCCATAGTCGCCGACCCACGCGTCCCACGGCACGTTCGGGTTGGGTTCCAGCACCGCCTTGGCGATCCCGGCGACGATGGCGGGTTCGGACAGCAGCGTATCGGCGGCGGGCGTCGCCTTGCCGACCGAGCCATAGATATGGCTGAACGAATCCTCCATCGATACGGCCTGGCGACCGCCCTTCTGCATGTCCGTCTCCAACCGGCCGAGGCAGGGGAGGATATAGCTCTCTTCGCCGGGCACCAAATGGCTCTTGTTGAGCTTGGTGGCGATATGGACGGTAATAGGGAGCTTCGCCCACGCCGCTTTCATCTTGGCGTGCTCGGGCGTGGCGCGCAGGAAATTGCCGCCCAGCTGGACGAAGCCTTGCGCGGTCCCCGCGATGATCTGGCGGCACGCCTCGACCGTGTCCCAGCCCTTTTCGGTCGGCGGCTCGAACTCGAACAGATCCTTCAGCCGCTCGACGGGGGCGAGTTCGGTCTTCTCGGTGATGCCGACCGTGCGCTGGCCCTGCACGTTGCTGTGCCCACGCACCGGGCCCGGCCCGGCCCCCTCGCGCCCGATATTGCCGCGCAGCAGGAGCAAATTCACGATCATGTGCAGCGCGTCGATGCCATAGCGATGCTGGGTGATGCCCATGCCGTACACCGCGATCACCCGCTCGGCCCGCATATAGACGCGCGCCGACTGTTCCAGCGCATCGCGGGTCAGGCCCGAATCGCGGACGATGTCGCTCCATGCGGCATTGCGGCAGTAATTGGCGAAATCCTCGAACCGCGTGGTGTGCTGCTCGATGAAGTGATGGTCGAGGATGCGCTTGCCACCCTTGGCGATGGCGCGGTCATCCTCTTCGATCACCAGCTTGCAGATGCCGGTCAGCGCGGCGATGTCGCCGCCCGCCTTCACCTGATGATATTGGGTCGAGATGTCGGTCGAGCTGCCGGTCAGCATCTGCACGGGGTTCTGCGGTGAGGCGAAACGCTCCCAACCGCGCTCGCGCAGCGGATTGAAGGTCACGATCTCCACGCCCCGCTTGGCGCAGGCTTGCAGGTTGTGGAGCATACGCGGTGCGTTGGTCGCGACATTCTGCCCGAAGGAGAAGATCGCGTCGCACTTGTCGTAATCCTCCATCTGGATCGTCGCGACGGGCGATCCAATGGCGGACTTCAGGCCGACCGAGGTCGTCTCGTGGCACATGTTCGAGCTGTCGGGCAGGTTCTGCTGCCCCCACATCCGCGCGAACAGCGAATACATGAACGAGGTTTCGAGGCTCGCGCGGCCCGAGGCATAGAGCACCACCTTGGTCGGATCGCAGCTCTTCAACTTCGCGCCGATCGCGGCGAATGCCTCGTCCCAGCTGACCGCGACATATTTGTCCGACGCGCGGTCGTACCGCATCGGATGGGTCAGGCGCCCCGCTTGCTCCAGGTCATGGTCGGGCCAGGCCTCCAGTTCCTTGACACTATGCTTGGCGAAGAAATCCGGCGTGACGCGCAAGCTGCTGAGTTCCCACGCGGTCGCCTTGGCGCCGTTCTCGCAGAACTCCGCGATGTGCGGCTTGGCCGGTTTGCCCCAGGCGCAGCTGACGCACATCACCCCGCCGGGCTTGTTCTGGCGACGCAGCGTATCGAGCGTCTCCGGGCCCAGGCCTTCCTTGGGGAGGATCTTTGCCATGCCCTTCATCGAGCCCCAACCGCCGGCGGGGGCGGTGTATTCGGTGATCTTCACATCGTCGTCGTCGCGCATCGGGCAAATCTCCACTCGTAATGCGCAACGAAGCAGGCGCGGATTGGCCGCATGAGAAGCGGTTCATTTTTGGACGAGCAGCGCCTATCTGGAGGCAAATCGTTTCACAGGATTCGGACATGACCACCCACACCACGCGTATGCTCATCCTCGGCTCGGGCCCCGCCGGGCTTTCCGCCGCCATTTACGGCGCGCGTGCGGGGATGCAGCCGATCGTGGTGCAGGGCATCCAGCCGGGCGGCCAGCTGACGACCACCACCGATGTCGAGAATTATCCCGGTTTCGCCGACGTCATCCAGGGCCCCTGGCTGATGGAGCAGATGCAGAAGCAGGCCGAGCATGTCGGTGCGCGGATGATGTGGGACACGATCACGGAGGTCGACCTGACCAACCGTCCGTTCCGCCTGATCGGCGACGGCGGCGATGTCTATGAGGGCGAGGTGCTGGTCATCGCCACCGGCGCGCAGGCCAAGTGGCTGGGCCTGGACAGCGAGGACGCGATGAAGGGCAAGGGCGTGTCCGCCTGCGCGACCTGCGACGGCTTCTTCTATCGCGGCAAGAAGGTCGCGGTGATCGGCGGCGGCAATACCGCGGTCGAAGAGGCACTGTACCTGACCAACCATTCCGACGACGTGACGCTGATCCACCGCCGCGACAGCTTGCGCGCCGAGCGGATCCTGCAGGAGCGGCTGTTCGCGCATCCGAACGTCAAGGTGCTGTGGAACAAGGAAGTTCGCGAGTTCGTCGACGGCGGCGGCAATGCGGGCCTGGTCGCGCTCGACCTGCTCGACACGGTGACCGGCGAGCATAGCCGTCTGGACGTCGAGGGCGGCTTCGTCGCGATCGGCCATCACCCGGCGACCGAGCTGTTCCGGGGGCATCTCGAGCTGGATTCGGACGGCTATATCGCGGTCGAGACGGGATCGACCCGGACCAGCGTGCCGGGCGTGTTTGCGTGCGGCGACGTGGCGGACAAGGTCTATCGTCAGGCGGTGACGGCGGCGGGTACCGGCTGCATGGCCGCGCTGGACGCCGAGCGTTTCCTGGCGGCGGCCGAGTTCGAGGACATGGCCAAGGCGGCGGAGTAACTGCGCGCGTTCCTCCCCTGCAAGGAGTGGCAGGTGGATTGCCTCCCAGGCAATCCAGATCATGCCGGGGGCATGATCGACCTGCCACTGGGGACCGCCGCGAAGCGTTGGTGGAGGGGTGTCACCATTAGCGTGGACACCCCTCCGTCAGTCCTGCGGACTGCCACCTCCCCTTGCAGGGGAGGAATCTATTTTCAACTCAACCGGTCGATCGCCTCGGGCGTCAGCGACCCCGGGATCATCATCACCGGCACGGGCAGCGCGCCCGCGTCGGTGCCGGAAAAGTGGCTGACCAGCTTGCCCGGCGCGCCGCTGGCCGCTGCGCCCAGCACCAGCGCGGCGATGTCCGGATTGGCCGCGATGATCTCGCGGATCACCTTCGGACCGTCGCCTTCGCGCACCGTGATCGAGGGGCGCAGGCCCGATTCGTCCAGGATCGTTCCCGCCGCGCCGGCGAGCAGCGCCTCGGCCTGCTGGCGCGCCTCGTCCTCGATCGTCGCCTGGACGCCGCCGAACGCGATGAACTCCTGCGGCGGCAACACGGTCAGGATTTCGATGCCCCCGCCGGTCTTCACCGCACGCCGGGCGGCGAAGCGCAATGCGATTTTCGATTCCGGACTGTCGTCGATCACGACCAGATAGATACGCATGGCGGCCCCCAAATTGTGTACCACGGATGCCGTTACTTAGTATTTCGTGCAAGGCCATGACTTGACCGAGCGCAATTCGGGCGCAAGAGACGGGCCGCTACGGAATTCGTTTTCCCCGAGAGGACCTCCATGTCGATCGAGATTAAGATGCCCGCGCTGTCGCCGACCATGGAGGAAGGCACGCTGGCCAAATGGCTGGTGAAGGAAGGGGACACGGTGAAGTCCGGCGATATCATGGCCGAGATTGAAACCGACAAGGCCACCATGGAATTCGAGGCGGTGGACGAAGGCGTCATCGCCAAGATCCTCGTCTCCGAGGGCTCCGACAATGTGAAGGTCGGCACCGTCATCGCGATCCTGGCCGAAGAGGGCGAGGATGCCTCGTCGGTCCAGGCGCCTTCGAAGTCGGAAACCCCGGCTCCGGCCAACCCCATGCCGACCGACCCGACCGATCCCAACAAGACCGGCAGCGAAGCCAAGCCCGCCGAGCGCACGCTCGAGCAGGCCGAGGATCACGGCAAGCCCGCCGATTCGGGCAAGCCGGCCAGCAACGGTGGCCGCGCGATCGCCAGTCCGCTGGCGCGCCGCATCGCCTCGCAAAAGGGCCTTGACCTGTCGGCGCTGACCGGCTCGGGTCCGAACGGCCGCATCGTGAAGGCCGACGTCGAGAACGCGCAGCCGGGCCAGGCCAAGGCCGCCGCTCCCGCCGCGTCGACCTCGGCCCCGGCGGAAACCGCTGCCACCCCGGCCGCGGCGCCCAAGCCCGCCCAGGTGCCGGACATCCCGCACGAAGCGTCGAAGCTGTCGAACATGCGCAAGACGATCGCGCGTCGCCTGACCGAATCGAAGCAGCAGGTGCCGCACATCTATCTGACGGTGGACATCCGTCTCGACGCGCTGCTGAAGCTGCGTGGCGAATTGAACGCCGGTCTCGAATCGCGCGGCGTCAAGCTGTCGGTCAACGACATGCTGATCAAGGCGCTGGGTGTCTCGCTGATGGCGGTGCCGAAGTGCAACGTCATGTTCACCCCGGACCAGCTGATCAGCTTCAAGCGCGCCGACATCTCGGTAGCGGTGTCGACCCCGGCGGGCTTGATCACCCCGATCGTGTCGGAGGCCGATACGCGCTCGCTGTCGTCCATCTCGACCACGATGAAGGACCTGGCGGCCCGCGCCCGCGACAACAAGTTGCAGCCGCATGAATTCCAGGGCGGCACGGCGTCGATCTCGAACATGGGCATGTTCGGCATCAAGCAGTTCGAGGCGGTCATCAACCCGCCGCAGGGCATGATCCTGGCGATCGGCGCGGGCGAGAAGCGTCCATACATCGTCGACGACCAGCTGGGCGTGGCGACCGTCATGTCGGCGACCGGCAGCTTCGATCACCGCGCCATCGACGGGGCCGATGGCGCCGAGCTGATGAAGGTGTTCAAGGAACTGGTCGAGCGCCCGCTCGCCATGCTGGCCTGATAGGACAGGGCGGGGGCCATGCGGGTCGGGATCGAGCTGTTCTATATCGGCCTGGGGCTGGTGGCGGCGCTCGTCATGACCTGGGCCGCCGCCTGGGCCTATCCGCTCGCGCGCACCGAAATCTGGTGGTGCGGGGCGGGGGCGGCGCTTGCGACGGTGGCGATGGGCATCGGCCCGCTCCACCGCGCCCGCATCGCCGACCGCATGGCCCGGAGGCATAGCGAACAATGAGCACGCTGCCCGATCAGCACCCCACCATCCGCGTCACCGCCATGCCGTCGGACGCCAATCCGTATGGCGACATCTTCGGCGGCTGGCTGATGGGCCAGATGGATTTGGCGGCGGGTTCGGTGGCCTCGCGCCACTCCGGCGGCCGCGCGGTCACGATCGCGGCGGAGGGCATGAAGTTCCACGCCCCCGTGCTCGTCGGCGACGAGGTGTCGGTCTATGCCACCCTCGTCCGCGTCGGCAACACGTCGATGACCATCGAGGTCGAAGCCTGGCGGCGCGCCCGCCACATGGAGGACGCGACCAAGGTCACCCAGGCGCGCTTCGTGTTCGTCGCGACCGACCAGGACCGCAAGCCGCGCACCGTTCCGCCGATGGCCCCGGCGCGAGACTGAAATCTACTCGGGGATAGTCCCCCGCGCATCCTGATGGTGCGTGTTCAGAAGGAAGAGCAAAGTGGCTGACACTTACGACCTTATCGTCCTCGGCTCGGGTCCCGGCGGTTATGTCGCGGCGATCCGCGCGAGCCAGCTTGGCCTGAAGGTCGCGATCGTCGAGCGCGAGCGGCTGGGCGGCATCTGCCTCAACTGGGGCTGCATCCCGACCAAGGCACTGCTGCGCTCGGCGGAGGTCTATCACTACATGACCCATGCCGCGCAGTACGGGCTGTCGGTCGAGAAGCCCTCGTTCAGCCTCGATAAGGTGGTCGATCGCAGCCGCAAGGTGGCGGGCCAGCTCAACGCGGGCGTCAAGGGCCTGATGAAGAAGAACAAGGTGACGGTCGTCGAGGGCGTCGGCACGATCACCGGCGCCGATAAAAATGGGGGCAAGCTATCGGTCGTCCAGGGCGACAAGACCACCGAGCTGACCGCCAAGCACATCATCGTCGCCACCGGCGCGCGCGCCCGCGACCTGCCCTTCGCCAAGGCGGATGGCGAGCGCATCTGGACCTATCGCCATGCGATGGTGCCGCCCGCCATGCCGACCAAGCTGCTGGTCATCGGATCGGGCGCGATCGGCGTCGAGTTCGCCAGCTTCTACAACGACATGGGCGCCGAAGTGACCATCGTCGAGATGCTCGACCGGATCATGCCGGTCGAGGACGCCGAAGTCAGCGACTTCATGACCAAGCAGCTGACCAAGTTCGGCATGACCATCAAGACCAAGACCGGCCTTGAGAAGCTGGAAGCCACGGCCTCGGGCGTGAAGGCCGCGATGAAGGGCCCGGACGGCAAGGTCGAGACCGCCGAGTTCAGCCACGCGATCGTCGCCATCGGCATCGTCCCCAACACCGAAAATATCGGTCTGGAAAAGCTTGGCATCGCCACCGATCGCGGTCACATCAAGACCGACGGCTATGGCCGCACCAATGTCGACGGCATCTGGGCGATCGGCGATGTGACCGGCGCACCGTGGCTGGCGCACAAGGCGAGCCATGAGGGCGTGATCGCGGCAGAGGCCATCGCTCAGGCGCTGGGCAACAAGGACGTCCACCCGCACGCGATGGACAAGAGCAACATTCCGGGCTGCACCTATTCGCGTCCGCAGGTCGCGTCGGTCGGCTTCACCGAGGCGAAGGCCAAGGAAGCCGGTTATCAGGTGAAGGTCGGCAAGTTCCCCTTCATCGGTAACGGCAAGGCGATCGCGCTGGGCGAGGCCGAGGGTTTCGTGAAGACCGTGTTCGACGCCAAGACCGGCGAACTGCTGGGTGCGCACATGGTCGGCGCGGAAGTGACCGAGATGATCCAGGGCTATGTCGTCGCCCGCCAGCTGGAGACGACCGAGGCCGAGCTGATGGAAACGGTGTTCGCGCATCCGACCATCTCGGAATCGATGCACGAGTCGGTGCTCGCCGCTTACGGGCGCGCGATCCACATCTGATTTTTGCGGATTCGATCATGGAAAGGGGCTTGCTGTGGCGGGCCCCTTTTGCGTTGGGGGTAGCGTGGCCTTCGACTTCGCTCAGGCCGAACGGGGTGAGGGGATCAGCCAAACAGCCGTTCAGGCTGAGCGAAGTGAACCCTCACAACCGAGCCAATACCGCCTCACTCTCCACCACCTCGGCGAAATCCGCCGCCAGCAAGCCCATGGTGACGTCGAAGATCACCCCCGCCTCCAACCCGGCGGAGGCCAGGTCGAACCCGATCACCGCGTCGCGCACCACCGTCACGCCAAATCCCAGGTCCGCCGCCGCGCGCACCGTCGAATTGACGCAGAACCCCGCCACCGCCCCCACGACATGGATATGGGTGATCCCCTGCTCGCGCAGATGGGCCTCCAGTTCGGTCGTCGCAAAGGCCGACGAACTGCGCTTCACGAACACCGCTTCGCCGGGCCGTTCCACTGCACAGGCCATGGGCGGATAGCCGGGGGCATCGGGATGCAAAGGTGAAGCGGGATCGGCGGCTGCATGGCGAATGTGGATCACCGGGCGCTGGTTGCGCCGAAAAGCGTCTGCGAGCGTTGCTATCGTCGCAGGCGCATCAGGATGGATATGGGGCCGCCCCGCCTCGATCCGGTGCTGCATCTCCATCTGCATGTCGATGATGACCAGTGCCGTCTTGCTATCCATCCGCGTGCCCCCGATTGATGCCCAAGTCCCACTTACGCGTGCGAAGGTGATGCGCCTATCCCCGTGCCACTGCGACGACATGGCGCATTCCGCTTGCGAAACATCCGGCTTTGGCCGCATCGGTCATATCCGTCATGACCCGAACCCATAGCCACCGCCTGCGCATCGTCGTCGCGGCCCTGATCCTGTTCGGGCTGAGCGTCATCGTCTTTGCGCCGGGCTTCGTTCAATATGACAGTGTCGGCCAATATGCCCAGGCGCTGACCGGGGACTATGACGACTGGCACCCGCCGATCATGGCGCGGCTCTGGTCGTTGTTTGTGGCCCGGGGCGCTGCGCCAATGCTGGTGCTGCAACTGGCCGGATGGTGGCTGGGGCTGGGAGCATTGGCGGCGGCGATCGTCGACCGGCGACCGCGCGGCGCGCTTCTGGTGCTGGCGGTCGGGCTGGTGCCGCCATGGCTCGGCTGGCAGGTCGCGATCCTGAAGGATGCGCAGATGACCGGCGCCACGCTGGGCGCGGTCGGGATCATCGGATGGTGGCGGCTGCGGGGGCGGGCGGTGCCGCGCGGAGCCTGGGCCGTAGCGGGGCTGTTGCTGGCCTATGCCGCGCTGGTCCGCGCCAATGCGATCTTCGCGATCGCGCCGCTCGTCGCGTTGCTGGTCACGGAGCGCTGGCCGCGCCGGATCGCGATCACCGTGGCGCTGACGCTCGCGACCCTGGCGGCGGCGCCTTTCGTCAACCACCGGTTGCTCGGCGCGGCGGACAGCGGCGTGGCGCGGACCCAGGCGCTGTACGATCTGGCGGGGATCGCCGTGCGCGTGCCTTATGATCCCCGGCTGGGCCTGTCCCCCGCCGAAGTGGCGGACATCCGCGCCAAACACTGTGTGAAGCCCTTCTTCTGGGACCCGCTGGGCGAGCCTGCCCGCTGCGGCACCCGGCTCCAGCGGTTCGAGACGACCTCGCCGGGACAGATCTACGCCAAGCTCGCGCCGGCGATCCTGCATCATCCGCTCGCCTATGCCGCGCAACGGCTGGCGCATGTCAATTCGACCTGGCGCTTCTGGGTGCCCGCGCGCTGGATCAATGCCGCCCCGCCGCAGGGGAGCGAGCCGAACGACTATCATCTCGGGCAGCCGGGCCGAACCGCGCTGGCGTGGCAGAAGATGGCGGGGCTCTGGGTCGATGTGCCGATCATGTGGCCGATCGTCTGGCTGGTGCTTGCCGCCGGGGGACTGGCGGTGACGCGCGGCCACGGCTTTGCGGGGGCGCTGTTCGGCTCGGCGTTGGGGCTGGAGGCCAGCTTCCTGGTCATCAGCGTGGCTTCGGACTTCCGCTATCATCTCTGGCCGATCGTGGCGTGCGCGCTGGGGATGATCTTGGCCAAGCCGTGGCGGGGCGACCGGCGGATCGTGTGGGCGACGGGGGCGGTGCTGGCGGCGGTCCTGATCGTCGGCGGGATTGCGCGCATGACCCTGCCGCTGCCGCCGCAAAGCTATGACGCGATGCTGATCTGAACCCCAAAGCCCGTGGGCGGCGTTGACCGCCCCGAAAGGAGCCGCGCATGGCCGACGATCACGAACAGGTTTACGCCGATTTCAAGGAGGCCGTGAACATGGCCCCGGGCGAGTTGGAGAAGTTTCTGGACTCCGATGAATCGCAGGACGTCGGCCAGAAGAAGGGTGGATCGGGCGAAAGCGTCGGTCATGAGTCGGGCCGCCGGATCGTCGAGATCAAGCGCAAGAAGAAGGCCGATCTGACCGACGAGGACTATGCACACATGAAGAAGGTGGTCGGCTATGTGCACCGGCATCTGAAGCAGGGCGGGCCGGACAAGGATGTCGAGCATTCGCCGTGGCGCTATTCGCTGATGAACTGGGGGCATGATCCATTGAAGGATTGAGAGGCCCACTCTTCCCGCGTTCTGCGCCCCGACCACCGTTCAGCCTGAGCGAAGTCGAAGGCCAAGATCACCCGACTGCCCCAGCAGACGTACCACCCCGGCGAAGGCCGGGGTCCAGTTGGTATGGACCAGCGAGGGTGACTCGGGCTTGGTGGATACTGGACCCCGGCCTCCGCCGGGGTGGGGGGTGAGGCGTGGGCGGTACGTGGCCTTCGACTTCGCTCAGGCTGAACGGAAGTGGGGAATAGGGCATGGAAAAGGGGCCCGGTCTTTCGACCGAGCCCCTTCCTCAAATCCCAGGAAAATTAGGCCGCGACGTCGTACGGCTTGATCTCACCCGCCAGATACAGGTTGCGGGCCTTGGCGCGGCTCAGCTTGCCCGAGCTGGTGCGGGGCAGGGTGCGCGGCGGGATCAGTTCGATCACGCAGTTCATGCCCGTCACCGCGCGCACGCGCTCGCGGATCTCGTCGCGCAGGCGCAGGCGCTCCTCATCGTCCGAGCTGCGGCACTGGACCAGCACGGCGGGGGTTTCCTCGCCGCCCGGGGTGGTGATGGCGAAGGCGGCGATGTCGCCTGCCTTGAAGCCCGGCAGCTGCTCGACCGCCCATTCGATGTCCTGCGGCCAGTGGTTGCGGCCGTTGACGATGATCATGTCCTTGGCGCGGCCGACGATGTAGATATAGCCCTTCGACATGTAACCCATGTCGCCGGTGTCGAGCCAGCCATCGACCAGGCAGGCATCGGTCGCGGCCTGGTCGCGGAAATAGCCGACCATGACCGACGGGCCCTTGCACCAGACCTTGCCGATCGCACCATCGGGCAGGGGGGTGCCGTCCTCCTCTCGAATCTCGATCACCATGTCGCGCGCGGGCTTGCCGCAATTGACGATGGCGCGGAAACGCTGCGGCCGGTCGGTGCCTTGCGCGCTGCCCGACAGCTGGGTTTCCTCGACCAGTTCGACGCGGATGCCTTCGCCCGGCGGCATGATCGACACGGCCAGCGTTGCTTCGGCCAGGCCATAGGACGGCAGGAAGGCGGTGGCGGGGAAGCCCGCATCGGCAAAGGCGTCGACGAAGGACTGCATGACGTCGGGACGGATCATGTCCGCGCCATTGCCCGCGATCCGCCAGCGCGACAGGTCGAACCGGTCCGACGCCTTGGTCTGCGACGAGATGCGGCGCGCGCAAATGTCATAGCCGAAGGTCGGCGAATAGCTGACCGACGTACCCGGATTGCGGCTGATCATGTCCAGCCACGCGAGCGGACGCCGCGCGAAATCCTCGGTCTTCAGATAATCGGTCGAGACCTGGTTGGCGATGGGTGACAGGAAGCAGCCGACCAGACCCATGTCGTGATACCAGGGCAGCCAGGAGATGCAGCGATCGCTCTCCTGAATCTTCATGCCATGGCTGTGCGCCGCCAGATTGTTGAGCAGCGCATGATGGGTGATCGCCACGCCATGCGGGAAGCGGGTCGAGCCGCTGGAATATTGGAGATAGGCGATCGCTTCCGGATTGGCCTTGGGCAGTTCGGTCTCGGGGGCGGCGCGCGTGGCGAAGCTGTCCCAGTCGATCCCTTCGCAGCCCGCGGCCTCGGCTGCGGCACCCGCCATCTGGGCCAGTTCGGGGGGGAAGATCAGCATCTTGGGGTCGCAGCTGGCGAGCTGGACGCGCAACTGCTCGATATAGCTGTCCCGGCCGCCGAACGAGGTCGGCAGCGGCAGCGGCACCGGCCAGGCGCCCGCATAGACCACGCCGAAGAACAAAGCGGCGAATTCCGGCCCCGTCTCGGCGACCAGCGCGATGCGATCCTCGGGCTTCACGCCGCTGGCGATCAGGCGGCGGGCGCAGGTCAGCGCATCCTTGCGCAGTTCGGCGAAGGGATAGGGCCGCGACAGGGCGCCGCGCGCGTCGTGGAAGTTCAGGCCGCGCATACCCGAGGCAGCATAGTCCAGCGCTTCGCCCAGCGTGTCGAAGTCGGCGAAGCGGCGCGGCAGCGCATCCTCGGTCGGCGTCGCGATGATGGCGCGCGCGTCGTCCTGATGGTGCTCGATCGTCATGGCCTTGCCTTCGTTCCTTATGCTTTTGCGTCCCCGCAAAGTGATCGCGCGGGTACGAGTGATTCTTTTCCACCATCAAATGGCGGCTTCCCGCGTTCTAAATCCGGTGTCAGTGTGGCACAAACAAGGCGTGTCCGCCGATCGTCGCCCCCCCAAACCCCTTGATCCCAAAACGCTGGAAACTCTCGCGCTACGGTATGTCGAGCGATTTGCCACGACCGAAGGCAAGCTGGTCGATTACCTGACTCGCAAGCTGCGCGAAAGGGGGTGGGTGGGGGAGGCACCTCCAGACCCGCGCAAGCTGGCGGCGCGGATGGTCGAACTCGGCTATATCGACGATCGTGCCTATGCGGAGGCCAAGGCCGCCTCGCTCGCCCGGCGGGGCATGGGCGCACGCCGCGTGGCGCAGGCCTTGCACGCCGCACGCGTCGGGGCGGAGGATCACGAGGCGATCGCACCGCAAGTGGCGGAGGCGGCGCGCGAGGCCGCCCTGGCCTTTGCCCGGCGGCGGCGAATCGGGCCTTTCGGCGATGGCGAGGCGGACCGCGCGGTGCGCGAGAAGCAGTTTGCGGCGATGATGCGCGCCGGACACGGGACAAATCTGTCGCGGCGTATCGTTTCTGCCGCGCCCGGCGAGATCATCGACGACGAGGATTTCTGATCCCGCGCAAGAATATACGCCGCTAGCCCTAACTTTTTGCGCCGTCGTCCCACTCCGGACCAGCAAAAAAGCGAACGTCATTGCATTGCGAGTGCGAACAATGATGCTAGCCTCGGGGCACAAGGGTGCGATGATGCTGGAAGAAACGCCAATTCAAGGGGGCGGCATCGACAGCGAAACGGCGGAAACGGCCGTAAGGCTGGCGGGGGTCGTAAAATGGTTCGACGTGACGCGGGGTTTCGGCTTCGTCGTGGCGGACGATCCGATCTATGGGGATGTGCTGGTACACTTCTCCGTGCTGCAGGCGCATGGGCGACGCAGCCTGCCCGAGGGCGCGCGCGTCGAGTTGCTGGGCGCGCGCGGCGGGCGGGGCTATCAGGCGCGCGAAGTGCTGACCATCGACCTGACCCATGCGGTGCCGGAGGCTCCCAAGCGGCCCCGCTCGCCCGACCGGATCGATCCGGTTGCGCTGGTCGACGAGGCGGGCGATCCGGAGCAGGTCGCGGTCAAATGGTTCAACCGGCTGAAAGGCTATGGTTTCCTGCTGCGGGATCGTGACGGGGCGGACATATTTGTCCATATGGAGACGCTGCGTCGCGGCGGGATCCTGGATGTCGAACCCGGTCAGCCGCTGGCGGCGCGCGTGGTCGAGGGGCCGAAAGGCCCCCTGGCGGTCGTCGTGACGCCGAGAGGAGCCGGATGATACGGATGAGTGTGATGGCGCTGGCCTTGGTCGGTGCCGGGTTGGCGGGGTGTTCGGCGGAGAAATCGTCTTCCGAAGCGGCGGAACAGTCGGGGCGCCAGATCGCGACCGTGCCCGTCACCATCAGGACGGCGCAGGGCCAGCACCGATTCCATGTTGAGGCTGCGCGCACCTCTGCCGAGCAGGCGCAGGGGCTGATGTACCGCACCGACCTGAAGCCCGATGGCGGCATGTTGTTCGCCCCCTATCCGCCAGAGGGTGGGCCCGCGCGTGAGGCGAGCTTCTGGATGAAGAACACGCCGACGCCGCTCGACATCCTGTTCATCCGCGCCGACGGCACCATCGCGCGGATCGCGGAAAATACCGTGCCGTTCAGCGAGGCGCAGATCCCCTCGGGCGAGCCGATTGCCGCTATATTGGAGCTGGTCGGCGGGCGCTCGGCGGAATTGGGGATTTCGGAGGGTGATTCGGTTTCCTGGCCCAAGTGATCGCCTGAGGTAGATCGTTTTAACCAAGCCGCTGCCTTCTCGCAGATGGGGGCTTATGCGACGGTGCCTTGCCCCGCACTTCTCCCCTCCCGCAGGCGAGTTTCAGGTCGGTCATGCCCCCGGCATGACCTAAACGATGCGGGGCATCGTTTACCTGAAACTGGGCTGGGGGAGGGCAAGGTGTCTCACCGAGCTTGTCACTTGCCGCCATGCGCGCCCCGGCCCCCGTCTTTCGTCCGAAAGACGGGGGCCTCAAGCACAGGAATGAACCAAGCCCTCCCCTCCACCAGACACGAACGCGGTTGAAGGGCGGCGACAGCCGGGCTACACGGCGCGTCATGGGCATCAACCTCAATCCCTTCACCTGGTGGAACGGCGCCACCATCGGCACCTGGTTCGGTCTGCGCGGCAAGGCGCAGGTTGGCGAGGATGCGCATGGCAACGTCTATTATGAGGGCGGCACCGACACCGCCGGCCGCGCGCGCCGCTGGGTGATCTATAACGGCTCGAACGATGCCAGCCGGGTTCCGGCGGAATGGTTCAGCTGGCTGCATCATCAGGTCGACGATGTGCCCGACCGCTCGCTGCCGCCGCGTCGCGCGTGGCAGAAGCCGGCAATCCCGAACATGACCGGCACCGCCATGGCCTATCGCCCCTCGGGCGCGCTCGAAAAGGGCGGTCAGCGTCAGGCCGCGACCGGCGACTACGAAGCCTGGACCCCCGAGGGGTGAAGAGGTCGCGCTGGCTGGCCAGCGGTGCGCTGGTCGCCTTGCTGGGGGTCGGCGGTTGGTTCGGCTATCAGGCGCTGACCGATCGCGGCGGCGACACCGCCGAATCGTCGGTCAGCCAGATCCTGCCCGACAGCCCCGGCGCCGCGTCGGGGATCGAATCGGTCGACGGCGCGCAGGCGACGCTGCCGAGCGGCGGCACCCCGATGGCCGAGCGCGTCGCGGTGATCGGCCTGCTCAACAAGCGCAACGGCGTTTCGCGAGACCTGACGTTGAAGCCCGGCCAGGCGGTGCGCGTCGGCGATGTCGTGGTGCGCCTGCGCGCCTGCGAGAAGACGGCATCGTGGGAGGCGGAGCAGCTGACCGGCGCATTCGTCCAGCTGGACGTGCGTGGTGCCAATCAGCGGTGGCAGCGTGTCTTTTCAGGCTGGCTCTACAAGGAGCGGCCTGCGCTCAACGTTGTGCTTCACCCGGTCTATGACGTCTGGGCCAAGAGCTGCACGATGTCCTGGCCCGAAACGGGGCCCGAGACGGTCCCGGCCTCGCTGCCCGGCACCACCCCCAAGCGGTCGAGCGCCGCGAAGTCGCCCGATGCCGATACCCCGGCGGCGGAAGCGCCCGGTGCCACGACCCCCGCCAATGCGTCGGACAGCAGCGCGACATAATCCTCGCGCCCGATCTCGATCGCGCCCATGGTCGACAAATGGCTGGTCTGGAACTGGCAGTCGAGCAGGCTGTATCCCCCCGCCCGCAACCGCGCGACCAACCAGACCATCGCCACCTTGGACGCATCGGTCCGGCGGCTGACCATCGACTCGCCGAAAAAAGCCCGGCCCAGCGCCAGCCCGTAAAGCCCGCCGACCAGCTCATCGCCGTCCCAGCATTCGATCGAATGGGCAAAGCCCATGTCGAACAGGTCGATGAACACCCGCTCGATCGCATAGTTGATCCAGGTCTCGGGTCGGTCCGGGACGCTTTCGGCACAGAGGCGGATGATCGATTCGAAGGCGGTGTCGGCGGTGACGCGGAACCGGTCCTTCGCCACCGTCTTGCGCAGCGAGCGCGACAGGTGAAAGCCATCGAGCGGCAGGACGGCACGCTTGCGCGGCTCGACCCAATAGACATGATCGGTGTCGCGCGTGTCCGCCATCGGGAACACCCCGACTGCATAGGCCCCCAGCACCAGATGCGGCGTCAGCCGTTCGGGCGGGCCGGGATCGTCGCGGCGGCTCATCCCCCCGCCAGTCGCCGCTCGACGCTGCGCCACAGATCGGCATAGGCCTGGGCGGCGCTGCTGCGCGGAGCAAAGGCCCCCAGGGGCGCGCGATGCTCGCCCATCGCCTCGACCAGGCTGGCCATCGGGATGATCGGCCAGTCGGGGTGCGCAGCCAGTGCCTCGGCATGAAGGCGGCGGCGGCGGTCGACCATGACATGCACGGGCAGCAGGGGCACGCGGCCCCGGACATGGCCGTCCACCACCTCCAGCGCGCGGATAGAGAGCGCGGAGGGCACGACCGGCACGACGATCAGGTCGACGGCGCGCAGCACCTGCTCGGTCGTCTCGGTCAGGCCCGGCGGGCAATCCAGGATCACGCTGTCATAATCGTCCAGCCCGTCGATCAGCTTGCCGAGCCGCTTCTTCTTCTCGATCGTATGGAACAGATGGTCCAGGCCGCGCAGCGAATCATCGGCGCCGATCAGCGACAGCCGGGGAATGTCGGTCTGGCGGACCAGTCGCTCGGCGGAGATGTCGCGGGAGAATACGGCCTGAGCCCGGTCGCCGCGCGCGGGGCCGCCTAGCAGCCAGGTCGAGGCGGCCTGCGGGTCGAGATCCCATAACAAGGTGCGACGCGCGCACAGGTTGGCGGCGCACCAGGCCAGATTGACCGCCATGCTGGTCTTTCCGACGCCCCCCTTCAGGCTGTAGATCGCGATCGCGGCCACGGCTTTTCTCTCCGACCTCCCGACACGGCCCAAAGAAAAGGCCGACGGAGATATCCCCGCCGGCCGGTTTTCGATCAAGTCCTTATCGTCGATCAAGCGACGCCAGGGACGGATTGAACGCGAATCAGATGTGGCAGACCAGCGCGGCCTTCTTCGGCGTGGTCAGGGTGACGGCCTTTTCGTCGCCGGTCATCTTCCAGCCGCCTTCGGCGGTCAGCGGCTCACCGGCGGCGGGCGCCTTCAGCACGACGGGGGTTTCGCCTTCCTTCAGACGGACATTGGCCTGCTTGTCGCCCTGGAAGAAGGTGACGTAGACGAGGCTGTTGTCCTTGCAGCGGAAGGTCTTGTCCGCCTTGATCGCGGGCGGCAGCTCGACCGGGGCGCGGTTGGCGAGCACGTTGGCCATCGGGTCGGGATTGGTGTCGACGACCTCGGGCTGGCTGGGCTTGGAATTGCACGCGGCCAAAGCGAGCAGCGGTGCGGCGACGATGAGGGGGAGGAGGCTCTTCATAGCGGGGCGGTGCTTCGCAAATGCAGCAACCCGGCGTCAAGCATGACCTGTGCGTCAACCTGCCTCAACGACCAACATTTTGCCGATCGACCGTGAGCGCTCCCACCTTATGCTTGGCGGGGGCCAAGCAAGGCTTGGCTTGCCCGATGGCGGGGCAGGGGCCATCTAGGCGGCATGGAAGTGATCTCCGATATGCTGGCTCTGATCGGCAACACCCCGCTCGTCCGCCTGAAGGGGCCGAGCGAGGCCACGGGCTGCGACATTTACGGCAAGTGCGAATTCGCCAATCCGGGCGCCAGCGTGAAGGACCGCGCGGCGCTGTTCATCGTCGAGGATGCCGAGGCGCGGGGCCTGCTGCGCCCCGGCGGCACCATCGTCGAGGGGACGGCGGGCAATACAGGCATCGGCCTGGCGCTGGTCGCCAATGCAAAGGGCTATCGCACGATCATCGTGATGCCCGAGACGCAGAGCCGCGAGAAGATGGACACGCTGCGCGCGCTGGGGGCCGAGCTCGTCCTCGTGCCCGCCGCCCCCTATTCCAGCCCCTGTCATTTCGTCCACACCTCGCGCCGTATCGCCGAGGAGACGGACAATGCCGTCTGGGCCAACCAGTTCGACAATATCGCCAATCGCCGCGCGCATATCGTGGGCACCGCCGAGGAGATCTGGAACCAGATGGATGGCCGGATCGACGGCTTCACCTGCGCGGCGGGAACCGGGGGCACGCTGGCCGGTGTCGGCCTGGGGTTGAAGGCGCATGACGAATCGGTGACCATCGCGCTCAGCGATCCGCATGGCGCGGCCTTGTACGACTATTACGCGCATGGCGAGCTGAAGTCGGAAGGCTCGTCGGTCGCCGAGGGGATCGGGCAGGGGCGGATCACCGCCAATCTTGAAGGCGCGCCGATCGATACCCAGTTTCGTCTTTCCGATGCGGAAGGCTGGTATTGGGTACAGCGGTTGTTGAGCGAGGAGGGGCTGTGCCTGGGCCTGTCGTCGGGCATCAATGTCGCCGGCGCGGTGGCGCTGGCCAGGGCCTTGGGGCCCGATAAGCGGATCGCAACCATTTTGTGCGATACCGGGTTTCGCTACCTCTCCACGCTGCACAATCCGGCGTGGCGGGCTGAGAAGGGGCTATAGTCGCCGCCCCTTTGCGCCCGACGGCGTGCGCCAGAGGTCGACATGAGGCGGCGCGCGAGATAGTGTCACCGAGTTCCATGAAGTCACCCGACCATCATCATATCATGCAGCGCGTGAAAGTCGGCATGATCGGCCTGGCCGCCGTCATCCTGCTGATCGCGATCGCCAGCACGATCCTGGGCTCGCTGAATCGTGACGAGCCGCCTGCGGCCGTCGCCGGTGCAGCGCAGTCGAACATGGTCGCCGACATGGCGATGGCAAACACCGCCACTCCGTCGTCCAGCGAGCCACTGGCCGAATTGGGCGTCGCGCCCGCGCCCGCGAACACCCAGGCTTCGGCCGACCCGGCACGCTGATCGCCGGTTGCGCCCAGCCTGACGGGCGTGATTTTGTCCGACTGACGATCAACGGCGCCGTGAAGCGTTCACGGCCGTATCGGGCTTTTTACTTAATAAAAGTTAAGTCGACCGTGATCGGTTTCGTGCGTCACCGGGTTCGGGGAAATCCGGGGAAAACGCGCCCGATCGGCGGAAATCCGGCATTTTTCTAAACAGGGGGCATGGAGGCCTTCCCGCCAAACGACCAGCCGTTGGTCGCATAACCCCGGTTTCAGACCCGATTTCCCCGTTTCTCCCCAAAAATCCCGTTGCCTCCCGGTTCCGCTATAGGTAAACCGAAAAGCAACAGAGGGGCAGGCTCACTGTGATCCAGAAATGGTCGGAATGCGGCGATGGTCGCGTTTCGAAGCAGCGAGGCCGTGCGCGCCATGTGCGAGGTTGGCGTGTCCGAAAGGGGTTTGTATCAGGGTAGTGGCATTGGCCTTGTCGATGACAAGGGCCGCGTTGCCATCCCCAATGCCCTCCGGTCCACCCTGGCTCAGAATGCGCCGCGCCCCGACGGAAAAGATGGCGGGACCATCATCATCGCTGTCCATGAAACAGAGCGCTGCCTGATCGCGTATGACCCGGGTTATGTTGCCGTGCTGAAGAGGGAGCTGGACGCGCGGACAGAGATGTCGCGCGGGCCCGACGGCCGCATCGACTATAACATCAAGCGCGACCTGGCGAATGGCGAGGCCGTGCCCTTTGACGGGTCGGGCCGTTTCATCATGCCGGGCTTCCCGCGTTTTCATGCCGGGATCACCGGCCATGCCTTTTTCTGGGGCACGTTCGATTATATCGAAATCTGGGACCCCAAGACCCTGGTCGAGACGCCGGGCCTGCCGCCCAAGATGATCTCGGCCGCGCGTTTCCACTGTCAGGAAAAGGGGATCGCGCTGTGAGCACGGCCGACGCCCCGCACATCCCCGTCATGCTCGACGAGGTCCTCGACGCGCTCGCCATCGCCCCCGGCGAGACGCATGTCGACGGCACGTTCGGCGCGGGCGGCTATACCCGCGCGATGCTGGGTCGGGGGGCGAAGGTCGTCGCCTTCGACCGCGATCCCGATGCCATCGCCAATGGCCAGGCGCTGGTCGCCGCCGAGCCGGGGCTGACCCTGATCCACCGGGAATTTTCCAATCTGGATCAAGAACTGTCGGCCCGCGTTGATGGCGTGGTGCTCGATATCGGGGTATCCTCGATGCAACTCGACCAGGCGGAGCGCGGATTTTCCTTCCAGGGCGATGGCCCGCTCGACATGCGCATGGCGCAGGCGGGCGAGTCGGCGGCCGATTTCCTGAACACCGCCGACGAAGCGGCCATCGCCGACGTCCTTTATCATTATGGCGAGGAGCCGCGTTCGCGCCGCGTCGCCCAGGCGATCGTCGCCGCACGTCCGCTGACCCGCACCGGTGAGCTTGCTTCCGTGGTCCGCCGGGCGCTGGGCTATCGCCCGCATGACAAGAAGGACCCGGCAACGCGGACCTTCCAGGCGATCCGCATCCATGTGAACCGCGAATTGGACGAACTGGCCGAGGGGCTGGCGGCGGCCGAACGCGCGTTGAAGCCGGGCGGTCGCCTGGCGGTGGTCACCTTCCACAGTCTGGAAGACCGCATGGTCAAGCGCTTCTTCCGCGAGCGCGCCGGGCAGATGCCGGGCGGATCGCGCCATCTGCCCGAACAGGCGGCGGCGCGGGCACCCAGCTTTGCCCAGGTCGGCAAGGCGGTGCGCGCGGGCGAAGCGGAACTGGCTCGCAATCCGCGCGCGCGCTCGGCGACGCTGCGTTTTGCGACGCGTACGGAATCCCCGGCCTGGTCGGCGGATAAGGGCAGGGCGCCGGGGGGCGAGTTGAGTCAGGAGTTTGGCGTATGACGGCGGCGTATCGGTTGAAGGGGATAGGGTGGTTCGGGAGCTGCGTCGCAGTCGTCCTGGGATTCTACCTCGTCTCCTTGCAGGTGGCGGCGGAGCGCAAGAAGCTCGACGACGTCAACGGCCGCATCGCCGCTGCGCAGCGTGACATCCGCGCGCTGGAGACCGAGTTCGACACCCGGGCCAACCTGGTCCAGCTGGAAAAGTGGAATGGCGACACGCTGGCGCTGACCGCGCCGGTCGCGGGCCAGTTCGTCGGTGACGAGGCGCAGCTGGCCTCGCTCGACGTGACCCGTGGCCCCGCCGAGGGCGCGACCCAGACCGCCGCGCTGCTCGTCCCCTCGCAACCCGCGCCTGTCGTTGTCCAGCCGGAAGCCGCCGCCGCCGCGCCTGCCGCCCCGGCCAAGCCCAACGCGCCCGCCCCCGTCGTCCGCCTCGCCAAGGTCGATCTGCCCAAGCCCCAGATCGTCCAGGCCGTGTCCGAGCATGTCGTGACGACGAAAAAGGCCAAGCCCGCCCCGATCGCGACCGTCCGCACCGCCGCCGCCGTTGCGAAGGTCCGGCCGGAAGCCGTGGCGATGCTCGACCGCCAATTGCTGTCCGACACGACGCTGGGTGACATTCTGAAGGGCGCCAAGACCGAAGCGCGGCGGCGGCGTTGAGCGTTCTGGTCGCGCGTCCCGCCGGAACGCAGCGTACCGCCGGCCAGCGCCACGCGCTGGTCGCGACGACGCATATGCGTCTGATGATGCTGATGATGCTGTTCGGCGCGGCGGTGGTCGTCGTGATCGGGCGGCTGATGTTGCTGGCGGTGTTCGCCGGACCCGCCGATGCGGCGGCACGGACCGCGACACTGGCGGCGCGGGGCGATATCGTCGACCGCAACGGCGCGCCGCTGGCCCGCACGATCGACAGCTGGACGATCGCGGTCCATCCGAAGAAGCTGATCGGCGATCCGATGGAGATCGCCGCGCGGCTCGCCGCGCTGATGCCCGATCGCGGCGATCAGGCCTGGTTCTATGGCCAGCTGACCCGCAAGGCGAATTTCGTCTATCTGCAACGTCGCGCCAGCCCCACGCTGGTCGAGCAGGTCAACGCCATCGGCGAACCCGGCCTGGTCTTCGACCGTGAGACGCAGCGTCTGTATCCGCAATCCTCGCTCGCCGCCCATGCACTGGGCTTCCTGTCGACCGACGGGCACGGGATGAGCGGCATGGAGCGCGTGCTCGACGAGCGGCTGCTCAACCCGGCGCAGACGGGCAAGCCCGTCGCCCTGTCGATCGACACCCGCGCCCAGGCCGCGCTGGAAAGCGAACTCGGCCGGGCGATGAACACCTTTTCCGCGCGGGGCGGCGGCGGCATCATCCTGGACGTGCATACCGGTGAAGTGATCGCGATGGTCTCGCTGCCCACCTTCAACCCCAACCGGGTCGGCATGGCGGGTACCGAAGAACTGCGCAACATCACGACGCAGAGCGTGTTCGAGCTGGGTTCGACCTTCAAGCCGATCACCATGGCGACCGCGATGGAGAATGGCGTCGTCACCTCGATGCAGCGGCGCTTCGATGCAACCCATCCGCTGAGGGTCGGCGGCTATACCATCCATGATGAACAGGGCGATCCGAAGCGCTGGCTCAACATGGCCGAGACGCTGATCTATTCGTCAAACATCGCCACCGCGCGCATCGCCGACGAGATCGGGCCGCAGCGGATGCAGACCATGTTCAAGAAGCTGGGCTTCGATACCAAGCCCGATATCGAGCTTCGCGAAAAGGGACGCCCGTTGCTGCCCACCTATTGGGCGCGCACGACGACGATGACGACCGCTTATGGTCACGGCATCGCGGTGACGCCGCTGCATCTGGCCTCGGCCTATGCGGCGCTGGTCAATGGCGGCATCTGGCGCCCTGCGACGCTGATGAAGGTCGCGCCGGGCCATGCCGCGGCGGGCCGGCGGGTCATCAGCGAGACGACCAGCTACAAGATGCGGCAGATGCTGCGCCTGATCGTGATGCGCGGCACGGGGCGTAAGGGCGATGCACCGGGCTACCGCGTGGGCGGCAAGACCGGCACCGCCGAGGCGGCGGTCGCGGGCGGCTATGATCGGTCGCGCAACGTCGCTACCTTCGCGGCGGCCTTCCCGATGGATGCGCCGCGCTATGTGGTGCTGGCGATGCTCGATTCGCCAAAGGGGACGAAGGAGACCGGAGGGTGGAAGACCGCAGCCTGGAACGCCGCGCCCGTCGTCGGACGGACGATCACGCGGGTCGGCGCGATGCTGGGCGTGGTGCCCGACGCCACCAAGGACATCGACGAGTCGGACATCCTGCCGACCCTGTGGCAGGATCCGAAATCGCCGCCGGTGGATGGACGATAAGGGGCGCGGCATGAAGCTGAACCAACTGACCGCAGACATGCAGGGCGATATTCAGGGCGAGGGCGGCGACGCCCTCGTCTCCGGTTTCGCGATCGATCACCGCAAGGTCGCGCCCGGTACCATCTTCGGCGCGTTCCAGGGCGCACGGGTGAATGGCGAGGACTATATCGCCGACGCGGTGCGCAGCGGTGCGGTGGCGGTCGTCGCGCGGCCCGGCGTGACGGTCGAGGGAGCGGTCCATATCGCCTCCGACGAACCGCGCGCGGCCTTTGCGCGGCTGGCGGCGGCGTTCTTCGCGCCGTTCCCGGCGACGGCGGTGGCGGTGACCGGCACCAACGGCAAGACCTCGACGGTCGAGATGACGCGCCAGCTCTGGCGCATGGCGGGGCATCACGCCGCCTCGATCGGGACGCTGGGCGTCACCACCGCCGACGAGCGGACCTATACCGGGCTGACCACGCCGGACGTCGTGACCTTCCTGTCCAACGTCGCCGGGCTCGCGCGCGAGGGCGTGACCCATTTGGCGTTCGAGGCGTCGAGCCACGGCCTGACCCAGTATCGGACCGAGGGGCTGAAGGTATCGGCGGCGGCCTTCACCAACCTGTCGCGCGATCACCTCGACTATCATGGCGACATGGGCGCCTATCTCGCGGCGAAGATGCGGCTTTTTTCCGAAGTCCTGTCGCTCGACGGCACGGCGGTCGTGTGGGCCGACGATGTCGAGAGCGGGCGGGTGATCGATCTGGCCCGCGCGCGCGGTAACAAGCTGGTGACGGTCGGTACGCGCGGATCGACGCTGAAACTGGTCGAGCGGCATCCGACCCTGTTGGGCCAGGGGCTGGTGATCGAGGACGAGCATGGGCAGGCGCACAAGGTGCAACTGCCGCTGATCGGCGCCTATCAGGCCGCCAATGCGCTGGTCGCGGCGGGGCTGGTGCTGGCGACCGGCGGCGATCTGACGACGACCATCGCCAACCTCTCCCGGTTGCAGCCGGTACGCGGGCGGCTGGAGCGCGCCGCCATCGCGCGGAGCGGGGCGCCGGTCTATGTCGACTATGCCCATACCCCCGACGCGATCGAGGCGGCGATCGCCGCGCTCAAACCCCATGCGGGCGGGCGGCTGATCGTCGTGATCGGCGCGGGCGGCGACCGCGATCCGGGCAAGCGGGAGGTCATGGGGCAGGTCGCCTCGATGCATGCCGACCGGGTGATCGTGACCGACGACAATCCCCGCACCGAAGACCCCGCCGCGATCCGCGCTCAGGTGATGCGCGGTGCGACCGGTGCGATCGAGATCGGCGACCGTCGCGAGGCCATTGCCGCCGCCATCGCCGAGGCGGGCGAGCAGGATATCGTGCTGATCGCGGGCAAGGGGCATGAGCAGGGCCAGATCGTCGGCGATCTCGTCCTGCCGTTCGACGATGTCACCGTCGCGCGGGAGTGTGCGGCATGACGGCGCAGGCTCCGACCAAGACGCCCCCGGTGGACAAGGCCGATGCCGCACAGCCGGACGCGCCCGCACGGGTGCGGCCCAAGCTGTCGCTGCATTATGGGGCCAAGACGGCTGAGGAGCGCAAATGAGCTTGTGGACCGCGCAGGAGATCGCGGCGGCGACCGGCGGAACGGCCTCCGCCGACTTCGCCGTTTCGGGCGTTGCCTTCGACAGCCGTGAGGTCGGCCCCGGCGACCTGTTCGTCGCCATGTCGGGCGAGGCGACTGATGGTCATCGCTTTCTCGATCAGGCGTTCGGGCAGGGGGCAGCGGGGGCCCTGGTCTGCAACCCGACCGACCATCCGCATGTCCGGGTCGCGGACAGCTTCCATGCACTTGAAGACCTGGCTCGTGCCAGCCGGGCGCGGACGCAGGCGACGATCATCGGCGTTACCGGATCGGTCGGCAAGACCAGCGCCAAGGAGGCGCTCTATGCCGCGCTCGAACGGGGCTGGCGCGGCGCGGTGCACCGCTCGGTCAAGAGCTACAACAACCACACCGGCGTGCCGCTGAGCCTTGCGCGGATGCCGCGCGACGTTCGCTCTGGCGTGTTCGAGATGGGGATGAACCATGCGGGCGAACTGTCCGCGCTGACCGCGATGGTGCGCCCGCATATCGCGATCGTCACCGCCATCGCGCCCGCGCATACCGAATTCTTCCCCGACGAATCCGCCATCGCCGATGCCAAGGGCGAGATTTTCCAGGGCCTTCAATCCGGCGGCACGGCGATCATCCCCTATGACAGCCCGCACCGCGACCGGCTGATCGCTGCCGCCAAGCCCTATGCCGACCGGATCGTGACCTTCGGCTTCGACCCGGCCGCCGATGTCCGCGCGGTCGAGGCGATGCGCGGCGCGACCGGGGGCAGCTTCGTCACCGCCAAGCTGAGCGACAAGGAACTGAACTTCACTTTGTCCCAGCCGGGGCGGCATTGGGTATCCAATGCACTGGCAGTCCTCGCCGCCGTCGATGCGGCGGGCGGCGATCTGGGGTTGGCGGGCCTCGCGCTGGCCGAACTGGGTGGCCTGGCAGGGCGGGGCGCGCGGTTCCGCGCGGCGAATGGCGCGCTGGTCATCGACGAGAGCTATAACGCCAACCCTGCCTCGATGCGCGCGACGCTGGCCGTATTGGCCGAGGAGCCGGGGCGGCATGTCGCGGTGCTGGGCGAGATGCGCGAGCTGGGCGAGGACTCGGCCGATTATCACGCCGGGCTGGCCGAGCCGATCGTTGCCGCCCGCGTCGAACGGGCGCTGCTGGTCGGCGAATCGATGGCGCCGCTGGCCGCCGCGCTTGAGGGGCGGGTCGATTTCGTCCATGTGCCGGATGCGAAGGCCGCGCGCGAGGCGCTGGCCGATATCATCGCACCCGATGACGTGGTGCTGATCAAGGGGTCGAACGGCGTCGGGCTGTCGCGTGTCGTGGCGGCCCTGCGCAGCGATACCCCAACGGGCGGGGCGTGAGTTAGATGCTGTACTGGATCGCGGAGCATCTCGGGTTTCCGGGGCTTCTCAACCTCATCCGTTACCAGTCGTTCCGAACCGGCGCGACGGTGGCGACCGCGCTGTTCATCGGCCTGATCATCGGGCCGCGCTTCATCGGCTGGCTGCGCGTCCGCCAGGGCAAGGGGCAGCCGATCCGCGCCGACGGGCCGCAAACCCACCTCGCCAAGCGCGGCACGCCGACCATGGGCGGGCTGATGATCCTGACCAGCATGACGCTGTCCATCCTGATCTGGATGAACGTGTTCAACCCGTTCGTCTGGGCGTGCCTGTTCGTGACGCTCGGCTTCGGTGCGATCGGTTTCCTCGACGATTACGACAAGGTGCGCAAAGCCTCGACGGCGGGCGTATCGGGCAGGACCCGGCTGCTGCTGGAATTCGCCATTGCGGGCGTCGCGGCGTGGATCATCATGGGGCAGAACGGGCCGCATCTGTACCTGCCCTTCACCTCGCGCATGTATATCGACCTGGGCTATTTCTATCCGCTGTTCGCCGCCTTCACGATCGTCGCGTTCGGCAATGCGGTGAACCTGACCGACGGGCTGGATGGCCTTGCGACCATGCCGGTCATCATCGCCAGCGTCGCGTTCATGGTCATCGTGTATCTGGCGGGCAACGTGAAGTTCGCCGATTATCTGGGCATTCCGCATGTGCCGGGGGCGGGCGAGCTGGCCATCTTCTGCGGCGCGGTGGTCGGCGCAGGGCTGGCGTTCCTGTGGTTCAACGCGCCTCCGGCGGCGGTGTTCATGGGCGACACCGGCAGCCTGGCGCTGGGCGGCGCGCTCGGCACCATCGCGGTCGTCGCGCATCATGAGATCGTGCTGGGCATCATCGGCGGCCTGTTCGTGGTCGAGGCGATGTCGGTCATCATCCAGGTCTTCTTCTACAAGCGGACCGGCAAGCGGGTGTTCCGCATGGCGCCGATCCACCATCATTTCGAACAGCTCGGCTGGTCGGAGCCGACGGTCGTGATCCGCTTCTGGATCATCGCCTTCGTGCTGGCGCTTGCGGGCCTGTCGACGTTGAAGCTGCGATGATCGTTTCGCGCGACTGGGCGGGAAAACGTTACGCGGTGCTGGGGCTCGCACGCTCCGGCGCCGCGACCGTTTCGGCGCTGCTGGCGGGCGGGGCGAGCGTGGTGGCATGGGACAGCGATCCCGCCAAGCGCGAGGCCTTTGCCGCGCATGACCGGCTGAGCATCGCGCCGCTCGACGATCTGTCGGGCTTCGACGCACTGGTCGTGTCGCCGGGCGTGCCACTCAACACCCATCCGCTGGCGGCCGCCGCGCGAGCGGCGGGGGTGCCGGTCATCGGCGACATCGAGCTGTTCGCGCAGGCGCGGCGCAATCTGCCGCCGCATAAGGTCGTCGGCATCACCGGCACCAACGGCAAGTCGACCACCACCGCACTGGTCCACCACATCCTGAAGACGGCGGGCGTGCCGACCCTGATGGGCGGCAATATCGGCCTACCGATCCTGGGGCAGGCACCTCTCCCCGAGGGTGGCGTCTATGTGCTGGAGCTGTCCAGCTATCAGATCGACCTGACGCAGAGCCTGGATTGCGACGTCGCGGTGCTGCTGAACATCACGCCCGATCATCTCGACCGTTATGACGGCTTTGCGGGCTATGCTGCGTCAAAGGCACGGCTGTTCGCGATGCAGTCCGCTGGGCATGTCGCGGTCGTCGGCACGGGCGATGAGGCCTCGGCCCATATCGCGCAAGGGCTCGCCGGGAGGACCGACGATCTCGTCACCATCGCCACCAGCGGTATCGACCAGAGCCGCTGGCCCGCGCTGCAAGGTCCTCACAATGCGCAGAACGCCCAGGCCGCCATCGCCGTGGCGCGAGCGCTGGGCATAGCCGAGGACGCTATCGAAGCGGGTCTGCGCACCTATGCCAGCCTGCCGCACCGGATGCAGCATGTCGCGACCCGGAACGGCGTGGCCTTCGTCAACGACTCCAAGGCGACCAACCCGGAGTCCACCGCGCCCGCACTGGCGGCCTTCCCCCGCGTCCATTGGATCGTCGGCGGCAAGCGCAAGGGAGACGACCTCGACGCCTGCACGCCGCATCTTGGTCATGTCGTCGCGGCCTATACAATCGGCGAGGCCGCGCCGCTGTTCTTCGACTTGTTGAAGGACAAGGTGCCTGTGGTCGACCAGTCCGGCACGCTGGAGGCGGCGGTCGCCCATGCGGCTGCCGCGGCGCAGCCCGGCGACACGGTGCTGTTGTCCCCGGCCTGCGCCAGCTTCGACCAGTTTCGCGACTACGAAGCACGCGGCGACGCATTCCGCGCCGTCGTGGAGGCGCTGGCATGAGTGATCGCGCACCCAAGACCCCGCGCCCCGGCCTGATCGGATCGATGAAGGGCCGGGGCGGGCGTGGCGACCGTTCGCCGCTCGGCACATGGTTCTGGGATATCGACCGGGTGCTGCTGCTGCTCACCCTTTTCCTGATCGCCATCGGCCTGATCGCGGTCGCCGCCGCCAGCCCGGCGACCGCGATGCGCTATTCGGGCGAGCACAGGAAATTCGCGCCGCTCTATTATTTCTGGCGACAGGTGATGTGGGTCGGCGTCTCGCTGCCCGTGCTGTTCGTCGTTTCAATGCTGCCCGTCGTCACCGCACGGCGCATGGCGGTGCTGGGGACAGGCGTGCTGATCGCGATCCTGGCGGTCACGCCCTTTATCGGGGTGGAGATCAACGGGGCGCGGCGCTGGATCGGCTTCGGCTTTGCGCAGTTCCAGCCGTCCGAGTTCCTGAAGCCGATGTTCGTGGTGACGACCGCCTGGCTCCTGTCGCTCAAGGCCCGGGAGCGTGACCTGCCCGCCACGCTGATCACCATGGGGCTGACCGGGCTGGTCGCGGGCCTATTGATGATGCAGCCGGACTTCGGCCAAACCATCGTCTTCTGCGTGATCTGGGCGGCGTTGCTGATGATCTCCGGAACCCCGATGCGGATCATGCTGGGGCTCGCCGCCATGGTGCCGGTCGGGCTGACCGCAGCCTATATGTTCTACAGCGTGGCGCGGAACCGCATCAACGCGTTCCTCTTCCCCGATGTCGACGGCGAGGGCGCGGCCGACCACTTCCAGGTCAATGCCGCCCACAACACCCTGACCGCAGGGGGCTGGACCGGGACCGGGCCGGGCGGGGGCACCGCCAAGTTCGGCCTGCCGGAGGCGCATACCGATTATATCTTTTCGGTGATCGGCGAGGAATTCGGGCTGATCGCCTGCTCGATCATCGCGCTGGTCTTCCTGGCGATCGTGGTGCGCGTGTTCGTGAAGCTGCTTGACGAACAGGACGAGTTCAAGCTCTACGCCGCCTCCGGGCTGGCGGTGCAGTTCGGCGCGCAGGCGCTGATTTCGATGGCGGTGAATACGGGGCTGGCCCCGTCCAAGGGGATGACCCTGCCGTTCATCAGCTATGGCGGCTCGTCGATGATCGCGCTGTCGATCGGGATGGGGTTGTTGCTGGCATTCACCCGGCGCAATCCGTTCCTGACGCGCAGCCCCTATGTAGTCAGGTGGAGCGGGCAATGAGCCGTCACTTCGTCCTCGCCGCCGGGGGTACCGGCGGCCATATGGTTCCCGCCGCCGCGCTGGCGGCGGAGCTGACCCGGCGCGGCCACCGCGTCGCCTTGGTGTCCGACGCGCGCGGCGTGCGTTTTCCGGGGCTGTTTGAGGATATCCAGACGCATGTCCTGCCCGCCGGGCGCTTTTCGGGCGGGCCGGTCGGCTGGGCCAAGGCGCTGCGCGAGATGTGGCGCGGCCGGGCCATGGCGCGCGAACTCTACAAGACCTTCCGTCCGGCGGCGGTGATCGGGTTCGGCGGCTATCCGGCGATGCCCGCTCTGCTGGCGGCGTTTGCGGAAGGGATCCCGACCGCCATCCACGAGCAGAACGCCGTGCTGGGCCGGGTCAACCGGCTGGTCGCGGGCAAGGTCGATGCGATCGCCTTGTCCTATGAGGATACGCAGCGGCTGAGCGCCAAGCACGGGGACAAGACCCGGCTGGTCGGTAATCCGGTGCGCGACCAGGTGCTGGCGCTTCGCGCGCGGCCCTATCCGCTGCTGGAGGAGGACGGCATCTTCCGCGTCCTCGTCACCGGCGGCAGTCAGGGCGCGAGCATCCTGTCCCAAGTCGTGCCCGATGGCCTCGCCATGCTGCCCGTCACCTTCCGGCGGCGCTTGCAGGTGACGCATCAGGCGCGGATCGAGGATATCGACGCGGTGCGCGCCAAATATGCCGAGCATGAGATTCCGGCCGAACTCGCCACCTATCTGCCTGACCTGCCCGAGCAGCTCGCCTGGGCGCATCTGGTGATCGCGCGGGCGGGCGCCTCGACGCTGGCCGAGCTGACGGTTGCGGGCCGCCCGGCGATCCTGGTGCCGCTGCCCTCGGCGACCGACGATCACCAGACGGTGAACGCGCGCGAGATGACGAAGGCGGGCGGGGCGCGGACCATCGCGCAGGGTGACTTCACACCCGTGGAACTCGCCAAGCAGATGCAGAAGCTAGGCCTCGACCCGGCGGCGCTGGAAAATGCGGCGGGCCGTGCCCGCGCTTGCGGACGGCCCGAGGCGGCAAGCGATCTCGCCGATCTGGTCGAAAGCCTCGACGCGCCGCGCATGGTCTTGCCGGTGGGCAAATCGCAAAGGACACGGAATTTGGCGGGAGCAGGCGCATGAAGGGCGTCGCCACGGATATCGGCACGATCCATTTCGTCGGCATCGGCGGCATCGGCATGTCGGGCATTGCCGAGGTGATGAAGAATCTCGGCTACCGGGTGCAGGGCTCCGACGTGGCCGAGGGCTATGTGGTGCAGGGCCTGCGCGACAAGGGTATCCCGGTCGCCATCGGGCACGCGGCGGACAATCTGGGCGATGCGGCGGTGGTCGTGACCTCGACCGCGATCACCCGGTCGAACCCCGAAGTCGAAGCGGCCCTCGAACGTCGCATCCCCGTGGTGCGCCGCGCCGAGATGCTGGCCGAGCTGATGCGGTTGAAGTCGACCGTTGCGGTGGCGGGTACGCATGGCAAGACCACGACCACCTCGATGGTCGCGGCGCTGCTGGATGCCGGGGGCGTGGACCCGACCGTCATCAATGGCGGCATCATCAACAGCTATGGCTCGAACGCGCGCCTGGGCGCCAGCGACTGGATGGTCGTCGAGGCGGACGAGAGTGACGGCAGTTTCCTGCGCCTGGACGGCACGATCGCGGTCGTGACCAATATCGATCCCGAGCATCTCGACCATTATGGCTCGTTCGACCGGGTGAAGGACGCATTCGTCGAATTCGTCGAGAATGTGCCCTTCTACGGCGCGGCCTTGCTCTGCCTCGACCACCCGGAGGTGCAGAATATCCTGCCTCGCGTTCGCGACCGGCGCGTCGTGACCTATGGCTTCTCGGCGCAGGCGGACGTGCGCGGCGTCAACGTCACGCCGATTCCCGGCGGCAACCGGTTCGAGGCGATCATCCGCAACCGCGACGGCTCCAGCCGTTCGATCGAGGGCATCGAGCTGCCCATGCCCGGCCGTCACAATGTCCAGAACGCGCTGGCTGCGATCGGCGTAGCGCTGGAGCTGGGCATCGAGGATGCGACCATCCAACAGGGCTTCAGCCAGTTCGGGGGGGTCAAGCGGCGCTTCACCAAGGTCGGCGAGATCGCGGTCGATGGCGGCTCGGCGACCGTGATCGACGATTACGGCCATCACCCGGTCGAGATTCGCGCGGTGCTGGCCGCCGCGCGTGAAGGCGCGCGCGGTCGTGTGATCGCGGTGGTGCAGCCGCACCGCTTCACTCGGCTCGGCAATCTGATGGAGGAGTTCCAGACCGCCTTCAACGATGCTGATCGCGTGCTGGTGACGCCGGTCTTCGCGGCGGGAGAGCCGCCGATCGAGGGGGTGGACGCCTCCGCCTTGGTCGAAGGGCTGAAGCGCCGCGGGCATCGCTCGACCGCGACGGTCGCCGACGCCGATGCGCTGGCCGAGGAACTGGCGGGCTCGATCCGCGCCGATGACATGATCGTCTGCCTGGGCGCGGGCGACATCACCAAATGGGCGGCGGGTCTGGCGAGTGCAATCGAGGCGCGCCGATGAACCTGCCCGATACCGCCGGCCGATTGACGCACGCCGCGCCGCTGGCGCCGCTCGTGTGGTTCAAGGCGGGTGGACCGGCTGAATATCTGCTGGAGCCCAGGGACACCGACGACCTGTCGGCTTTCCTGAGGGGGCTCGGGGGCGACACGCCTGTCATGGCGCTGGGGCTCGGTTCCAATCTGATCGTGCGCGACGGCGGCGTGCCGGGCGTCGTGATCCGGCTCGGCAAGCCGTTCAGCTATGCGCGGGCCGGGGAGGGACACCGCATCACCTGTGGTGGCGGCACGTCGGGCATTCTCGTATCGTCCAACGCGCGCGATGCCGGGATCGGCGGGCTGGAGTTTTTGCGTTCGATCCCCGGCACGGTCGGCGGCTTCGTGAGGATGAACGGCGGCGCCTATGGCCGCGAAGTGGCGGACGTTCTGGTCTCCGCCACGGTCGTGCGTCGCGACGGCATGGTCGAGACGCTGGGCGTCGCCGATCTGGAATACACCTATCGTCACTCCAACCTGACCGACGGCACGGTGGTGGTCGAGGCGACCTTCCGGGGCCACGCCGCCGAACCTGCCGATATCCAGGCCGAGATGGACCGCATCGCCGCCGCGCGTGAGGCGTCGCAGCCGCTGCGGTCCAAGACCGGTGGCTCGACCTTCAAGAATCCGGACGGGCACAAGGCCTGGGCGCTGGTCGATGCGGCGGGCTGTCGCGGGCTGACGCTGGGCGATGCGCAGGTGTCGGAAAAACATTGCAATTTCCTGCTCAACCTCGGCAACGCCACGGCGGCGGAGATCGAGGCGCTGGGCGAGGATGTACGCGCCCGGGTCAAGGCGCAGTCGGGCGTTTGCCTCGAATGGGAAATACAAAGAGTGGGAATCGCGAAGTGACCGACAATCTGCATATCGCGGTTCTGATGGGCGGCTGGTCGGCGGAGCGGCCGGTGTCGCTGATTTCCGGCGCAGGCGTCGCCGACGCACTGGAGCGGAACGGCCACCGCGTCACCCGGATCGACATGGACCGCGATCTTGCGGCCAAGCTGACGCAAGCCAAGCCGGATATCGTCTTCAACGCGCTGCATGGTTCGCCTGGCGAGGACGGCACGGTGCAGGGGATGCTCGACCTGCTGGGCATTCCCTACACCCATTCGGGCCTCGCCACTTCGGTCATCGCGATCGACAAGGTGCTGACCAAGCAGGCACTGGTTCCCCATGGCATCCCCATGCCCGGCGGCCGCATCGTGAAGTCGGAAGACCTGTTCGCCGCCGATCCGCTGCCGCGCCCCTATGTGCTCAAGCCCGTCAACGAGGGGTCCTCGGTCGGCGTCGCGATCGTCACCGACACCAGCAACCATGGCCAGCCCATCGCACGCGATGCCGCCGGTCCCTGGGCCGAGTTCGAGGAATTGCTGGCCGAGCCCTATATCCGAGGCCGTGAGCTGACGACCGCCGTGCTGGGCAACCGCGTGCTGGGAGTCACCGAGCTGAAGCCGAAGAATGGCTGGTACGACTTCGACGCGAAATACACCGACGGCCTGACCGAGCATGTCTGCCCCGCGCAGATTCCCGACGAGATCGCCGAGGCGTGCAAGTCGCTGGCACTCGAGGCCCATCGCATCCTGGGCTGTCGCGGTGCCTCGCGCTCCGACTTCCGCTGGGATGACGAGCGCGGTGTCGACGGCCTGTTCCTGCTGGAGGTCAACACCCAGCCGGGCATGACTCCGCTCAGCCTGGTGCCCGAACAGGGCCGCCATGTCGGCATGGATTACGACACGCTGGTCCAGGCGATCGTCGATGAGGCGGTCCAGTGGTACAAGGCCCGTCCAACCGTGCAGGAACGCGCGGGATGAGCCGCACGATCAAGCGCGGCCCCCCGCCGCGCCGTCCGGCGCCGCGTCGCCGCCAGCCGGTCAAGCGCGTCACGCTGGCGCAGCGCCTGCTGGCCAAAGTGCCGGTCAGCGAGGAGACGATCAAGAAGGCCGTCACCTGGACCATCCTGGGTGGTGCGGGCGCAGCGGTGCTGGCGGTCGCGACCTATGTCGGCGTGCCCGGCATGATCGGCACCGCCATCGCCGAACAGGCGGGCCATGCCGGATTTCGTGTCCAGCAGATCGAGGTGACGGGCCTGAAGCGCATGGACCGGATGACCGTCTATGCCGTCGCGCTCGACCAGCAGAGCCGGGCGATGCCGCTGGTCAATCTGGAAGACGTGCGTGCCAAGCTGCTCCGCTATGGCTGGATCAAGGACGCGCATGTCTCGCGCCGTCTGCCCGACACGCTGCTCGTCGATATCGAGGAACGCAGCCCGGCGGCGGTCTGGCAGGACAATGGCCAGCTGACCCTGATCGACGCGGGTGGCGTACTGCTGGAGCCGGTACGGCCTGAGGCGATGCCCGACCTGCCGCTGATCATCGGGCCGGGCGCGAATTTGCAGGAGCCCGCTTACCAGGCATTGCTGTCCGCCGCACCCGCGCTGAAGCCGCGCGTGAAGGCGGCGACCTGGATCGGCAATCGCCGCTGGGACATCACCTTCGACAGCGGCGAGACGCTGGCGCTGCCCGAGGATGGGGCAGGGGCGGCGCTGATGAAGTTCGCCGCGATGGACGGCTCGCGGCCGCTGCTCGGGCGCGGCTGGCTGCGCTTCGACATGCGCGACCCCGCAAAGCTGGTTGCGCGAAAGCCCGGTTTGAATCAGAATCACGCGCTCGCCGATCCGGCCAAGGCCGGGGATGTGGGTAGCGATCCGGCGTCCGGGAATGACGCGGGTGGGGCGGCATCCGAAGGGGCGGCGGCTCCGGGGGCAGTACAGGGGTAGCAAGGTCATGGCAAAGATTGCGCCCGAAGGGTTGATTACCGCGCTGGACATCGGGTCGTCCAAGGTCTCCGCGCTGATCGCGCGCAAGGGCGATGGCGGCGAACTGATCGTGCTGGGTACCGGCCAACGCGAGAGCCGGGGCGTCAAGCGCGGCTATATCGCCGATATGGGCGCGACCGAGGCGGCAGTGCGCGAGGCGGTCGAGCAGGCCGAGCGGATCGCCGGGCTGAACATCGAGAATGTCTGGGTCGGTTTCTCGGCCGGTGGCCTGGTGTCCGACGTGGCCGAGGTCGAGTTCGAACTGGGCGGCCATCAGGTCGAGCAGGGCGATATCGACGCGCTGCTGGCGGCCGGGCGCAACTCGATCGATCCGCAGGGGCGCATGGTGCTGCATGCGCAGCCCGCGCTCTACACGCTCGATGGGCTGACGGGGGTGAAGAAGCCGCTGGGGCTGCATGCCGACCGGCTGGGCGTGCACATCCATGTCGTCGCCGCCGATGGCTCGCCGGTGCGCAACCTCGACCTGTGCGTCCGCTCGGCGCATCTGGAGGTGAAGTCGATCATCGCCGCCCCCGTCGCGACGGGCCTTGCCTGCCTGTCAGATGAGGAGCGCGAACTGGGCGTCGCGCTGGTCGAGATGGGGGCGGGGATCACCAATGTCTCGCTGTTCGCGGGCGGGATGCTGGTCGGCCTGTGCTCGCTACCGATGGGTGCGGCGGACATTACCGATGATGTGGCCTCGGCCTTCGGCACGCGCCGCCAGATGGCGGAACGGATGAAGTGCTTCCACGGCTCGGCCAATGCGTCGCCGCGCGACAATCACGACATGATCCAGGTGACGCCCATCTCGGCCGAGGACGGCGGCGATACGATGCAAATCACCAAGGCGCAGCTGATCGGCGTGATCCGCCAGCGGCTGGAGCATCAGATGGGCGAGATCCGCAAGGCGCTCCAGCATCTGAAGTTCGAGGGGCCGGTCGGGCGCCAGGTCGTGCTGACCGGCGGCGGGGCGGAGCTGAAGGGCATTGCCGACTACGCGCAGCAGGCGCTGGGCCGCTCGGTCCGGATCGGCCGACCGCGCGGGCTGACCGGCCTGCCCGATGCGCATGGCGGACCCGCTTTCGCGACGCTGGCGGGGCTGGCTTTCTATGCCGCGACCGACCCGATCGACCTGCGCAGCATCCCCGCGGTGAACCAGACGGTGCACCGGCCCAGCGGCATGGGGCTGTTCCGGCGGCTGATTCAGGCGGCCAAGGCAAATTATTAGAGAAAAGCGTCTTATGCCTGACGCTTTTGGGTTGGCACTTGGCCCAGGTCTGGTGCACTAACGGTTAATTCATGGGCCCGGTCTTTGCGTACCGACCGGGAACGGCGGAGTAGAATTGGGATGAGCATCGAATTCATCGCACCCGAGGTCGACGAACTGACGCCGCGTATCGCGGTGATCGGCGTCGGCGGTGCCGGCGGCAACGCGATCGCGAACATGATGCGCGCCGAGGTACAGGGCGTGGATTTCCTCGTCGCCAACACCGACGCGCAGGCACTGAAGCAGTCGATCGCGCCGCAGCGTATCCAGCTGGGCGCGAAGATCACGCAGGGGTTGGGCGCGGGCAGCCGTCCCGAGATCGGTCGTGCGGCCGCCGAAGAGACGATCGACGACCTGTCGCGTCTGCTCGAGGGCAGCCACATGTGCTTCATCGCCGCCGGCATGGGCGGCGGCACCGGCACCGGTGCGGCCCCGGTCATCGCCAAGGCGGCGCGCGACATGGGCATCCTGACCGTCGGCGTCGTGACCAAGCCCTTCGCCTTTGAGGGCAATCGTCGCGCCAAGTCGGCCGATGGCGGCATCGAAGAGCTTCAGAAATATGTCGATACGCTCATCGTCATCCCCAACCAGAACCTGTTCCTGATCGCCAACGCCAACACGACCTTCAAGGAAGCGTTCGCGATGGCGGACGAGGTGCTGCAGCAGGGCGTGCGCGGCATCACCGACCTGATGGTCATGCCGGGCCTCATCAACCTCGACTTCGCCGACGTCCGCTCGGTGATGCAGGAGATGGGCAAGGCGATGATGGGCACCGGTGAAGCCACCGGCGACAATCGCGCGATCGAGGCGGCGCAGAAGGCGATCGCCAACCCGCTGCTCGACGGTGTGTCGATGCAGGGCGCCAAGGGCGTCATCATTTCGATCACCGGCGGCGACGACATGCGCCTGCTCGAGGTCGACGAGGCCGCGAACCACATCCGCGAGCTGGTCGATCCGGACGCCAACATCATCTGGGGCTCGGCCTTCAATCCCGAGCTGGAAGGCCGTATCCGCGTGTCGGTCGTGGCGACCGGCATCGATGCCGACCTGAAGGTCGCGCCGTCGCCTTCGGAAGCGAACCGCAGCGGCTTCAGCATGGGCGGCATGGCCCGCAAGTCGGACGAAACGCCCAGCTATCGCCCGAGCGAGCCCGCCGCCGCCCCTGCGCCGCAGGCCAGCGTGGCCCCGGCCGCCCCGGTCGAGCAGCCGGTCGCGGCTCCCGCACCGGCCCCGGTGGCCGCTCCCGTCGCATCGAACGTCGCCGCACCGGTCGCCAAGCCCGCGCCCGCACCGGCCCCCGCGCCGGTGGCGGATGACGAGTTGGTGCTGGGTGCCGACACCATCGTTCCGGCTCCCGCTCCCGCCACGCCGTCGCATCCCGCCGCCGTCGAGCCCGCGCCGGGCAGCGACGAGGCTCGCCGCCGCTGGCTGGCCCCGGGCAGCGAAGCCGGTGAGGCCCCCGCACAGCCCGCGCCGCGCGTGAAGCTGGGTGGCACGCTGTTCGAGCGTATGTCGAACGCGGCCCGTGGTGCGCAGCGTGACGAGAATGCGCAAGGGTCGGACTCGTCGCTGGACATTCCGCGCTTCCTGCACCGGCAGAATAACCAGTAATCTCCCGCCCGGCTTGCCGGGACGAGGATAGGGTAGGGGCCCGCGCGAGATGATCGCGCGGGCCTTTTTCGTTTTGGGTAGCTACGGCTGCCTGCATCGCTCTCGGCTGGCCCCCCCGACCCCCTCCCGCCTGCGGGAGGGGGAGCTCTGGTGCGGGGGCGTTACTTGGCCTTCAAGTGTCGATAAAGCTCCCCTCCCGCAGGCGGGGGGGCTGGGGGAGGGCAGGGCGGCAAGCTGCGCGGTCAGAGGCAATCCCAAGACCGCCATCTCCCCCTATTGGTCGACCGTGCGGAGCAATCGGGCGCGTGGCGCTTGCCTTAGCCATTGCCGCCGCCCGCGAAACACGCTTTATGGGCGATGGTCCCATGACGTTCGCACTTTTTCCCCGCGCTTCGCTCGCGCTCGCGTTGGCCCTCGCCGCCGCGCCCGTGCCCCTTCTCGCACAGGAAGTGGTTCAGCCGCTTCCCGGCACCACCGATGCCGACAAGCTGGGGGACGTAATGCGCCGCGTCGCGCAGAACCCCCGCAACGTCGATGCGCTGGTCGAGGCGGCGGAGCTGTCCATCCATCTCGACGACCTGTCGGGCGCCGCATCGCTGCTGGCGCGCGCGGAGAAGGTCGATGCCCGCGATCCCCGGGTCAAGGCGGGCATGGCGTCGATCCTGGTCCGTTCGGAACGCCCCGGCGAGGCGTTGCGCTATTTCACCCAGGCCGAGGCGGCGGGCATGCCCGCGGCGAAGTTCGCGGGTGATCGCGGCCTGGCCTATGATCTGATCGGCGATCAGGCACGGGCCCAGCGCGATTACCGGCTGGCGCTGGCCAATGGCGCGGGTGACGAGATCATCCGCCGCTATGCGCTGTCGCTCGGTATCTCGGGCCAGCGGGAGCAGGCGCTCGAACAGCTCGATCCGCTGCTGCGCAAGACCGACCGCGCGGCATGGCGGGCACGGGCCTTCATCCTGGCGATGGGGGGTGAACTGCCTGAGGCGACGCGGATCGCCTCGACCATGATGCCGCCGCAACTGGCGCAGGGGCTGCAACCCTTTTTTCAGCGGCTGCCCAGCCTGCCCGCCGTCGACCGCGCCTTTGCCGTGCATTTCGGTGAGACCCGCCCGACGCCCGAGCGGCTGGCCGATGCGAAGCTGGCTCCCAACCTGCCGCCGCTGACCCCGGAAGCGCCGGTGGCGCTGGCCTCCGCGCCGGTGACGACGCCTGCTCCGATTACGTCTCGTGAGGAGCGTCGGCGCGGCGGGCGCAACGCGCGCGGTGTGGCGATGGCGGCCAATACGACGCCGGTCACGCCCGCGCCGGTGCAGATGGCGTCGACGATCACGCCCCGCGTCGTGGCGGCCGCCGCGCCGATGCGGATGGTCCAGCCCTTGCCCCAGCCGCAGCCGACGCCGCAGACGGTTCCGCAAACGCAGGCCCAGCCGCAACCCCAGCCGCAACCCCAGCCGCAACCCCAGCCGGGCTTCTCCAGCGCCTTGCCGACGGCCCCCGAAACCCGTTCACCGGTGGCCATGGCATCGAACACCACGCGGCCGATGAGCCAGCCGTTGTCCGCCGCACCGGCCACGGCGCCCGCGACGCCCGCCGCAACGACGCCCGCCCCGGTGACGTCGAGCCCGACCACGGCCACCGCCATGGTGCAGCCGCTGCCCACCGCCACGCCGTCGACGCCGCCGCTCCAGATGGTGCAGGCCATCCCCGCACCGGACCCCGTGCCCGCCAAGCCCGCGCCGGTCGCCACCGCCATGGTCCAGCCGGTCCCCAGCCAGGCCGAAGAGCCCGCCCCCGCGCCACGCCCGACGCGGGTCGCGGCCCGCCGCACGCCGCCGACCCCGGCGCGTGGGGTACGCGAAGACTCGGTTCTGGCGCGGATCGTCGCCAATCTCTCCATCCCCGCCTCCGAACTCGGTGTGGAAGGCCCCGAGCGTCCCGCCGTCATCGCGGCCAACACGCCGGTGAGCAGCGGCGCGCAGCGTGTCGTCGCCGAGGCGCGCAGCAAGGCCGAGCGCGATCGCGAAGCGCGCGAAAAGGCCGCCGAGGTGGCGGACGCTGCCCCGCGCGCGCCCACCGCGGCCGAACGCAAGGCGGCCGCCGCCAAGGTCGCCGCCGAGAAGAAGGCTCTCGCCGCCAAAAAGGCCGAGGCCGAGAAGAAGGCGCTCGCCGCCAAGGAAGAGGCCGAGGAAAAGAAGCGTGCGCGCGCCAATCCCGAGCGTATCTGGGTCCAGGTGGCGGGCGGCGCGAACGAGGACGACCTGCCCAAGGCCTGGGCCGCGACCAGGGCGAAGGCGCCCGAGCTGTTCGCCGCGCGCAAGGGCTACAAGACCCCGATTCGCGCGACCCACCGCGTCCTGACCGGCCCGTTCAAGACCGATGCGGAGGCGCGCGCCTTCGTCAACCAGCTCGCCAAGAAGGGGGTCTCGGCCTTCCCCGTGACCAGCGATGCAGGGCAGGCGGTGACGCGGCTCGACGCCAAGTGAGCCGCTTCGCCCCCTGGGCTTCCTATCCCGAACACAGTCGGGGCCGCCGTCACGACGAGGCCTCGGGCCTGGCGCGCGGGCCGCGCGATGCGTTCCAGCGCGACCGCGACCGGATCATCCATTCGATCAGCTTCCGGCGGCTGCGTCACAAGACCCAGGTCTTCATGGCGCCCGACGGCGACCATTTCCGCGTCCGCCTGACCCACAGCCTGGAGGTTGCGCAGATCGGCCGCACGATCGCGCGGACGCTGGGACTGAACGAGGACCTGACCGAGGCGCTGTGCCTGGCGCATGATATCGGCCATCCGCCCTTCGGCCATGCGGGCGAGGATGCGCTGAAGGCTGCGCTGACCGAGCAGGGTGGATTCGACCATAACGGCCATACGCTGCGCACCCTGACCGAGATCGAACGGCCCTATCCCCGCTGGGACGGCCTGAACCTCAGTTGGGAGACGCTGGAGGGACTGGCCAAGCATAACGGTCCGGTGCGCCATCCCGGCTGGGCCTTGCGGGAGGCGGATGCGGGCTTTCCGCTCGATCTGGACAGCCATGCCTCGCTGGAGGCGCAGGTCGCGGCGCTGGCGGATGACATCGCCTATGACAATCACGATATCGACGACGGCCTGCGCGCCGGGCTGCTGACGCTCGACCAGCTGCTGGCCGTGCCGCTGGTGGCGCGGGGCTGGGACGCGGCGCGGGCGCAATTCCCCGATGTCGCCCCCAAAAGGCTGGCAAGCGAACTCATCCGCTCGCAGATCGGGGTGATGGTCAACGATCTGGTCGCCGAAACCCGGACCCGTATCGCCGAGAGCGGGGTGGGGGACGTGGCGGACGTTCGCGCGGCGGGCCAGGCGCTGGTCGGCTTTTCGGACGCGATGCGGATCGAGGAGCGCGACCTGAAGCGTTTCATGTACGCCAATCTCTACCACCACCCGCGCCAGCTGGCGGCGGCGGACGCGGCGCATGGCATCGTGAAGGGCCTGTTCGCGGCCTATCGCGCGGACCCGGCGCAACTGCCCCAGGAGTGGCGCGAGCGGTTGCCGGAGCAGGAACCGGCGCGCAGTCGGCATATTGCCGACTTCATCGCGGGGATGACGGACCGTTATGCGGTCCGGTGTTACCGTGAGGTTGTAGGCGATATCGACCTGCCTGAGGGTTTCTGACGAAAATTTTTATCCCTCACGGAGACATTCTTCCTGTCTCCTTCGTGAATTATCATGCTTGTACTGAAAAAGGCAAAGCTCAAGATGTTCAGGTAGAAGTGCATATGAACAGCATTGGGTGAGGGGGATAGGATATGCGAGTTAAGACACACGAACAGCTTGAGGCTGTCCGAGACGAATGTAAAAACTTGGTTACTAAGCGGGCTTTGGCAGCTGGTGCGGCTTCGGCAGTGCCTTATGCAGTTGCAGGTGTTGCGGCGGATGTTGCTATTCTTCTGGAACTGTTGCCGAAGATTAACCGAAAATTTGGGCTTGATCCGGACCAGATCGACGAACTGGATGAACAAATGCGTCAACAGGTTATTGTTATTGCAAGCAAAATTGGTTCGGAGTTGATTGGTAGGGCAATAACAAAGGAATTAATAACCTCTGTTCTCAAGGCGGTTGGCGTTCGCGCTACCACGAAGGCTGCAGCAAGTTGGGTCCCGATCATAGGGTCAGCTGTCGGGGGAGCCTTGGGGTTTGGAATGATGAAGTATGTCGGCAATCAGCACGTCGAAGAGTGCTATCAGGTGGTCAGCCGCTTGCTCAGTGAGCAGGAAGCAACTGCCAAATCATAGAAACCTTAGTATCAAAATATTCGTTTGATTTTCAAATAAAAAAGACCTGCCACTTTTGCTAAGTGGCAGGTCTTTCTTGGCTCGAATGAAGCAAGCTTTAGCGAGCGCTGGTCTCAACGCCGGCGCCCAGCGCGCCGCGGGCTTCGTCGGTGGTGAAGGCGACCTGGGTGTTGCCGGTCGTGCCGGTCACGCGGTGGCCCTTCACGACGAAGCGGAACGGCTCGCCGCCCGGATAGCGATGGCCCTGAATCACCGCATGGCCGTTCTCGTTCGAACGGGTGTAGACATAGGTGCTGCCCTCGTGAACGAAGCGCTGCTCGCCCTCGGCGGCGATCGCACCGATGGTGGGGACGGCGGCGACGACGGTGGCGGCCAGGATCAGAATGGTCTTGCGCATGATCGAAACTCCCGCATTTGCGTTGAGCCGGATCAGGTCCTCTCGCGCCTTGTTAGCGCTTCTACTTTCGTCGGCCGAAATATTGCGATGCAGCATGACCGGCAACTGCAAAGGACTTCCGCCTGATTGCAGTCGGTGCAATCGTCCCGCTGCCGCATACGCCATGATTTGAAGCGGGCGCTCGATTTCGCTAGAGCGCAACGCTTTGCTACCCCGATCGGACGATGTGATGACCCTCTACACCCGCTTTGCCGCGCATATCGATGCGGCGCTGGACACGCTGGTCGCCGCCGGCACGCTGCCCGGCGGGCTGGATCGCCGCAACGTGACGGTCGAGCCGCCGCGCGATGCTAGCCATGGCGACCTCGCCACCAACGCCGCGATGGTGCTGGCCAAGCCCGCAGGCACCAACCCGCGCGCGCTGGCGGAGGCGATCGCGGCCGAGCTGGGCAAGCTGGACGAGGTGGACAGCGTCTCGGTCGCCGGGCCGGGCTTCCTGAACATGCGGCTGAGGGAGGCGGCCTGGCGCGACGAGCTGGCCGCGATCCCGGCGGCGGGCGGCGATTATGGCCGGTCGACGCGCGGGAATGGCGTCACCGTCAATATCGAATATGTCTCGGCCAATCCTACGGGCCCGATGCATATGGGCCATTGCCGTGGCGCGGTGGTGGGCGATGCGCTAGCCACGCTGCTGGAATTTGCGGGCCACAAGGTCATTCGCGAATATTATGTCAACGATGCGGGCGGCCAGGTCGATGTCCTCGCCCGCTCGGCGCATCTGCGCTACCGCGAGGCGCTGGGCGCGACCATCGAGATCCCCGAGGGGCTGTATCCGGGCGAATATCTGAAGCCGATCGGCGCGGAACTCGCGGCCGAATATGGCGATAAATATGTCGACGCGCCCGAAAGCGAATGGCTGGTCCTGTTCCGCACGCGTGCGGTGGCGGCGATGATGGCGATGATCCGCGAGGATCTGGCACTGCTGGGCATCCATCACGACATCTTCTCGTCGGAGGCCGAGCTGCAGGCGGCGGGCAAGCCCGAGGCCGCCGAAGCCGAGTTGCGCTCGCGTGGCCTCGTCTATGACGGCGTGCTGGAAGCGCCCAAGGGCGAAACCCCCGAGGATTGGGAGCCGGTCGAGCTGCCGTTGTTCCGCTCCAGCCAGTTCGGCGACGATCAGGATCGCCCGATCAAGAAGTCGAACGGCGCCTGGACCTATTTCGGCGCCGACCTGGCCTATCACTATCAGAAAGCGCAATCCGCCGATCAGCTGATCGACATCTGGGGCGCCGACCATGCGGGCACCGTCAAGCGCATCGTCGCGGCCGTCGAGGCGCTGACCGGCGGCAAGACCAAGTTCGACGTCAAGCTCGTCCAGATGGTCCGCCTGTTGCGCGGCGGCGAGCCGGTGAAGATGTCGAAGCGCGCGGGCAATTTCGTCACCCTCGCCGATGTCGTGCGTGAGGTCGGCAAGGACGTGGTGCGCTTCACCATGCTGACCCGCCGGGCGGACGCGCAGATGGACTTCGACTTCGCCAAGGTGGTCGAGGCGTCGAAGGACAATCCGGTTTTCTATGTCCAATATGCCCATGCGCGCATCGCCTCGCTGAAGCGGCGCGCAGCTGAGGCGGGCATCGAGGACGGTACGGCCGACCTGGCGCTGCTCGACGCCGAGGATCTCGCGCTGGTGAAGCTGGCCGCGCAGTTCCCGCGCATCGTCGAGACGGCGGCGACCGCGCGTGAGCCGCATCGCGTGGCCTTCTACCTCTATGACCTGGCCGCCGCCTTCCACGCGGCCTGGAATGTCGGGAACGACCGGGTCGATCGTCGCTTCCTGATCGCGGAAGATGCCGAACTGACCCGCGCGCGTCTTTTCCTCAGCGAGGGGATCGGGCAGATCATACGCAATGGTCTGGCGCTGATGGGCGTCGAAGCCGTGTCGGAGATGAAGTGATGGCGAACGAAACGGACGGCCGCGCCCTGGATCTGGACGAGGCGGATCGCCTTCCCTGGCTGGAAACCGTCGAGGCCGATGAGCCCGAGGGCGTCGGCATCGGCAAGGTGATCGCGCTGGTCATTCTGGGCCTCGCCATTCTGGCCGCGATCGGCTTCGGCTTCTACAAGTGGCAGGCGCATCGTGCAGCGACGGACGGCGACGGCGCGGTGATCGCCGCGCCCGAGGGCGACTATAAGGTCCGCCCGGCCGATCCGGGCGGCCTGAAGATCAAAGGCGAGGGCAACACCGCCATCGCCACCAGCGCGGGCAAGCCCGGCGGCACCGGCGCGATCGACCTGCGCGCCGTGCCCGAAGCGCCGATGAACGGCACGCGCGTCGTACAGAAGCCTGCCGAGCCCAATGGTGGCCGCAATGCCGTGGCGCAGGTGCCGGAATCGGGTGGCAAGCTCGTCGCCCCCGCACCCGTGGCGGCGGCGCGTGCCCCCGCGGCGGCCCCGAGCGGCGGTGCGATGGTCCAGCTGGGCGCATATCCCAGCGAGTCCTCGGCCAATGCTGCTTGGGACCGTTTCTCGAAGCGCTTTTCCTATGTCGCCGCGCTGGGCAAGGTGGTCCAGCCGGTCGCGTCGAACGGCAAGACCCTGTATCGCCTGCGCGTGAATGCCGGGTCGGCCAACCAGGCCGCCGATATCTGCGGTCGCCTGCGCGTGGCGGGCGAGAGCTGCTTCGTCGCCAGCTGATCGACCATGCCCCTTTCCCGCCGGTACGGGGAAGGGGCCGGAGTTTCGTCCATGATCCCCGTCATTTTCGGCCTGTCCGGCCCGGTGCTGACCCCCGACGAGCGGGCATTCTTCGCCTCGGTCGAACCGGCGGGCTATATCCTGTTCAAGCGCAACATCGTCGACCGGGCGCAGGTCCGCGCGCTGACCGACGATCTGCGCGCGCTGGCGGGGCGGGATGATCTGGCGATCCTGATCGATCAGGAAGGCGGCCGTGTCGCGCGCATGGGGCCGCCCGAATGGCCCGCTTTCCCCGCCGGGCCGGTCTTCGCGAAGCTATACGAAAAAGCGCCGATGTCGGCGATCCAGGCGATGCGCGCCAATAGTCAGGCGCTGGGCGTGATGTTGCGCGAGGTCGGGATCACCGTCGACTGCGCGCCGCTTCTGGACGTGGCGCAAGCCGACACCACCGAGGCGATCGCCTGTCGCGCCTATGGCACCGAACCGATGCAGGTGGCCGCATTGGGCCGCGCCATGCTGGAAGGGCTGGCGGCGGCGGGCGTGGTCGGCGTGGTCAAGCATATGCCCGGCCATGGCCGCGCGCTGGTCGACTCGCACCATTTGCTGCCGACCGTCACCGCCGACGAGGCGGCGCTGGAGGTCGATCTCGAACCCTTCATCACGCTGTCGGGCGCGCCGATGGGCATGACCAGCCATATCGTGTTCGAGGCCTGGGACGCCGAGCGCCCCGCCACCCTGTCGCCGACCGTGATCGAGCGGATCATACGCGGGCGGATCGGTTTCGATGGCCTGTTGATGACCGACGACATCGACATGAAGGCGCTGTCGGGCACGGCAGGCGAGAAGGCGGCGGGGGCCTTGGCGGCGGGATGCGACCTCGTCCTCGACTGCTGGGCGCGGATGGACGAGATGGTCGAGATCGCCGGGCGCGTGCCGCCGATCACCGAAGCGGCGCGGGCGCGGCTGGACCGTGCGATGGCGAGCGTCGGCGCGGGCGCGGGCGACTTTGCGGAGCTGATCGCGCGCCGCGATGCGCTTCTTGCGCTTGCGGCGTTGGAATAGGTAACGCCCTAATCCTCCCCAAGCTTGCTTGGGGAGGGGGACCATCGCGCCAGCGATGGTGGAGGGGCGGGACGAACCGGCCAAGCCCCTCCACCACGCCCTGCGGGCGCGGTCCCCCTGTCCATCGAAGATGGGGAGGAATTGGAAAGAGCCGATCTTCTCTCTCCATCGGTCTGGCACCCGCCACGCGCCGTCTCGCCATCCCGCATCATCGCCGCTAAGCAATGGGGGATGACGGGGGAACAGCTAACGCTTGATCTGGACGGGTGGGAAGGGCCGCTCGATCTGTTGCTGTCGCTGGCCCGTTCGCAAAAGGTCGACCTGCGTCAGATTTCGATCCTGGCCTTGGTCGAGCAATATCTGCGCTTCGTCGACAAGGCGGGGCGGATGCAGCTTGAACTGGCGGCCGATTATCTGGTGATGGCCGCCTGGCTCGCCTATCTCAAATCCTCGCTGCTGCTGCCTCGCCAGCCCGAGGAGGAGCCCGACCCGGAGGAAATGGCGCTGCGCCTGCAACTCCGGCTGGAGCGGCTGGCGGCGATGCGGGAATGCGGCGCGCGGCTGATGGCGCGTGATCGGCTGGGTCGCGACGTCTTCCCGCGCGGCGCGCCCGAAGGGCTGGCGGTGCAGCGCAAGGCGATGTGGCAGGCCGAGCTGTACGACCTGATTTCCGCCTATGGCCGGATCAACGCGCGCACCCGCCCGGTCATGCATGTCGTCGCCGACCGACAAGTCATGACGCTGGAGGCGGCGCTGGAGCGGGTGTCGATGCTGGTCGGCAGCCGGATCGACTGGTCGGCGATCGAGACCTTCCTGCCTGACGGCAGTGAGCGGTTGCGGCGGTCTGCGCTGGCGTCGAGCTTCCTCGCGGTGTTGGAACTGGCGCGGCAGGGTAAGGTCGAACTCCGCCAGGCCGCGCCCTTCGCGCCGCTGCTGATCCGCCAGCCCGCGCCATGACCGAGATCGACCCGATCGTGCGCGCCGTCGAGGCGGTACTGTTCGCCTCGCCCGAGCCGATGAGCGTGGATTCGATCCGCGCGCATGTCGGCGTCGGCAGTCGTGGGGGCAAGGGCGGCGGCGATATCCGTGCGGCCTTGGAGCAGTTGGAGGCGCAGTATCGCGGGCGCGGCATCATGCTCGTCCGGCGCGGCGACCGCTGGCATTTCCAGACCGCGCCCGATCTCGCCCATCTGCTCCGCCGCGACCGCGAGGAAGCCCGCCGCCTGTCGCGCGCCGCCATCGAGACGCTGGCGATCATCGCCTATCAGGAACCCGTCAGTCGGGCGGAGATCGAGGCGATACGCGGCGTCGCCATCTCCAAGGGGACGCTCGACGTGCTGATGGAGGCGGGCTGGGTGCGTCCCGCCGGACGACGCGAGGTCCCGGGGCGGCCGCTCATCTATGCGACGACGCCCGCCTTTCTCCAACATTTTGGGCTGACCAGCAGGCGGGACCTGCCGGGGCTGGAGGATCTGCGTGCCGCCGGGCTGCTCGATCCGGTCGATCTGGCGCTGGAGCGGATGGGTGAGGAGGATATGCCCGACGCGTCCCCGGATTTGAGTGAGGAGGAACGCGATTGAGCGCTTTCCTTTGCGTCATGGCCGCGTCACAATGCTCCGCCACGGCCCTCGCATCCCCGATCGGGGGCCATGCCATCGCTCGACCATTGCCGCTGGCCCATTGCCGCTGGTGATGCCAAAGCCTAGATAGATAGAAATTCCAGGAGACGTGCCATGGGCAGCTTTAGCCCGATCCACCTTCTCGTCCTCGCAGTCGTCGCGATCCTTCTGCTCGGCGGCGGGCGTTTTTCCAACCTGATGGGCGATGTCGCCAAGGGTGTGAAGAACTTCAAGAAGGGCATGGCCGAGGAAGACGAGACGCCTGCCAAGCCGTCGGCGCGTATCGAGGCGCAGAAGTCGGCCGAGCCCGCCTTCGATCGCGATGGCGAGCGCGTGCGCGACGATCGCTGATCCCGGTCCGTTAAAGCCAGCAGCGGACTTTCATGTTCAACATCGATTCCAGCGAGTTCCTGCTGGTCGCCATCGTCGCGCTCGTCGTGATCGGTCCCAAGGACCTGCCCAAGGCGATGCGCGTCGTCGGCTATTGGGTGGGCAAGGCGCGCGGCGTCACGCGCCAGTTCCGCCAGGGCTTCGACAATATGGTCCGGGAGGCCGAGTTGGAGGAAATGGAGAAGCGCTGGGCCGCGGAGAATGAGCGGATCATGCGTGAACATGCCGCCGACACGCCTCCGCATGTCGATGCCGAAGCGACGTCGTCTGCTACGAGCCCGGCGGCGGCCTTGCCTGATCACACGGCGCCCGGTCACACGGCGCCCGATGCGACGCATGGCGATGCCCATGCGGATCACAGCGATCGGCCGGTGATGGTCGAAAAGCCCGTGGTCGCGCCCGCACCCGCCAGCGAGCATCCCTCGCGCGGCACCGAGGGGGCGGCATCGTGAGCGACCAGGAAGATATCGATGCCAGCCGCGCACCCCTGCTGGAGCATTTGATCGAGCTGCGTCGGCGGTTGCTCTACTGCATCATCGCGGTGGGCTTGGCCTTTGGCGTGTCGATGTATTTTTCGGAATCGATCTTCGGTTTCCTGGCCAAGCCGCTGCTGCGCGCCGGGCAAGGCACGCTGGTCTATACCCAGATTTTCGAGGCGTTCTTCGTCCAGGTGAAGGTGTCGTTCTTCGCTGCGATGATGATCTCCTTCCCGGTGATCGCCAACCAGTTGTGGCAATTCGTCGCGCCGGGTCTGTACCGCAAGGAAAAGAAGGCGCTGCTGCCCTTCCTGCTGGCGACACCCGTGCTGTTCCTGATGGGGGCGGCGATGGCCTATTACATCGCCATCCCGATGGCGCTGCACTTCCTGCTGGGTTTCGACGGCATGGTGGGCGGGGTGAAGCGCGAGGCGCTGCCTGCGATCGGCAATTACCTGTCCTTCGTCATGCAGTTCCTGTTCGCCTTCGGCTTGGCCTTCCTGTTGCCGGTGCTGCTGATGCTGCTGGAGCGGGCGGGGATCGTCACCCGCAAGCAGCTGATCGGTGCGCGGCGCTATGCGATCGTCGCGGCGACGGCCGTGGCGGCGGTGCTGACCCCGCCCGACCTGATGTCGCAAGTGCTGCTCGCGGTGCCGCTCATCATTCTCTACGAGCTGGCGATCATCGGCATCTGGTTCACCGAGCGGGCGCGGTCGAAGCAGGCGGCCGTGGAAGAGGATGCCGACGTGGTGGCGTGATCGGCTGGAGCTTGGAAGTGTGAGGGTCTCGGTGAAAGCCGAGGCCCTTTTTTATTAGGCTGAGCGGGCGTGGCCTTCGACTTCGCTCAGGCTGAACGGCGGTTGGGGTTTGCCCTTTCCCCACTGCGTTCAGCTTGAGCGCGGTCGAGGGCCACGGGTAGCAGCGCCAGCGTCCGTAATCGTCATGTCTGCCATGGGTGGAAACCGGCCTTCGATCGGCGTAGCGTGCCGCCCTATGCGTAATGCCAAGCGAACGGAAAGCGGGAGGATCTCGGTCGACGGGGAGGACTTCGCATGGCGCCTGCATCGCGAGCCGCAATGGTGCACTGCCGATGGTTGGCGTGGGATGGTGCTTGCCGTTCGTCATGTCGATGGCCAGCGGGAGGCATTGGTCGAGTGGCCGATGCCAAAGGCCGCGAGTCACAGCGTGCCTTATCGTCAGCGCCCGAAGATTGATGCGCCGCTGCTCAATCGCGCCGTGACCGCTGCCATTCAGGCCGGTTGGCAACCGCTTTCACGTGGCAAGCCCGTCAGCGTGCTGGTGGAGTAGTTCCGCGAGCGAAGGTTAGCGGAACGATCGGTTCTCGGCGAAAACGGACGTTGCGGTAACGAAGGATTCGTTGAAAGCTATCGCTCGCCCCCCTCGGCGTTCGGCCATGCATCGCAACGGAATGTCGAGTTTTGGGCGTTAGCGGCCCGTCCGCTATGTGTGGTTAGGGGGCATTCTTTCGTAACCAGTCCGGCTCGACTTGTCTCGCTTTAGTGACGTGCTTCAGGCGCACGCTTGGCCTTCCAAACGTGGTCTCTGCCACCTCTCCATCGACACGAGCCTCATAGAAGAGTAGCTCGTGAGGCACGCTGGAGTCCGCACCTTTATAGCCGGGGAGAACCATACCGTCTGGCAGATCGGCCGTGACCCCGCCGTCGCATGCGACTGGAAACATCATCGGACGCTGCTCGTAACCAGCGAAGATCAGGACCGTGCCACTGAAGCGCTCGCCTTTCTGCAATTCGGCAGCGCGCCAGCACGGTGATAAAGTCGTTCGGTACGAGCCGCAGGCTGGAAGCGCCGCAAACGCGAGCGATGCTAGTAGTGGGTGAGCGTACCGCATAGCCTGACCATACATAGGGCCTGTATGTCCGCAATTGGGCGAAAGCAGATCGTCCGGTTGATGGCGAAAATAACGGAACCGCTCCCGCCCCAAGAAGAAAAGGGCCCCAGCGGAAACCCGCCGGAGCCCTTTCGCAATGTCAGCCGGGTGAAGGCTTATTTCGCGTCGTTCGCCGTCTTGGCGACGGTGTTGCCCGCCGAGCTCACGTCGCGACCGACGCCCTCGACCGTGTTGCACGCGCTGACCAGCAGCGCACCGGCGACGATGGCCAGACCCATGAGCTTACGCATTCTCAGTCTCCTCGATGAATTCCGTCGCCGATCAATGCGCCAAGCGTGCAATCGTTCCGCCTCTGTTACGGACGCTGCATCAGATATCGGTGGAGGGGGGCGAAGGCCCTGAAAAGATTAAGGCCTGGAAGCGTCACCGGGGGGGGGAGGGTGGACGCTTCCAGGCCTATGGCTTGGACAGCGAGAGCGGGGGGGCATAAGTTCGCTATCCGAAGAGCAGAACACATTGCCAAGGCAGGGGTTCCCGCCTTTTTGACGACCGCTGATCTTTTTTCGAAAAGTCAGTCGCGCCCGACGATCGGGATGGCGATCTCATAGGCGCCGACCAGCGGATCGTGATGCAAGGGCGCGCGCAGCTGCCGTGCCAGCCCCTCCATGACCCGGCCATAGCGCTTGCCGATCAGGTGGCGCAGCTCGTCCGTCTCGACCAGCGCGCGGGTGACGACGCGGACGACCGCGCGGCCCTCCTGCTCGGCGGGCTTGATCGCCACGCGGATTTGCGCGGCCGGATCGCAGTTCATCGCCAGCTCGATCGTCTCGGTGACGAGGAAGGCGACGGCGACCGCTACGTCCTGGTTGACCAGCAGGGGCGCGACGTCGAGCGAGATGCCGATCCCGGCGGCGTTTTCCGGCGCGGTGGCGCGGATATTGGCGGCGAGTTCACCGATCATCGTGCGCAGGTTGAGGCCGCGATTTTCCTCCAGCTCGGCAAAATGGTGACGATGGACCACCGCCAGCGCATCGACCCGCCGCTGAATCGAGGAATAGGCGGCCATCGCCTCCGGTCCCGTCGCGCCGCGCGCATGGAAGTTGATGAGGCTGGAGATGACCTGCAGGTTGTTCTTGACCCGGTGATGGACCTCGCGGGTCAGCTTGGTCTGGCGCACCAGCCCTTCCGCCAGGCCCGCCTCGTGCGTGGCGACGGTGCGGGTGATCGCCTCGAACGTGTCCGCCAGATCGCGGATTTCCTGCGCGGGCGCGGCCTCGACCCCGGAAATGTCGAGAACTTCACCCGGTTGATAGGTCGCGACGATGGCGCGCAACCGACGCAGCGGACGGATCAGCAGTCGGTCGACGATGAACCAGCCCAGCACGACGGCGGCCAGCCACATCAGCAGCGGCAGCGCGAGCGCCACGATCAGCGAGGACGTGATCGGCGCACTGGGCGTGGAAGTGCGCAGGACCAGCCCGGCAATGCCCAGCTCGGTCCGCATCGACTTCATCCGCTCCAGCGCACCCTGGCGGGAAAGCTGCTTGATGGGCAGCAGCTCCCCGTCCAGTTCCAGCACCGACTCGATCGGGCTGGTCGGGTTGCTCTGGTCGACCAGCGACTGGAGGAAGGGCAGGGGGAAGAAGGCGCGGGCCTGGGCACGGCCGTCCTGGCTGGCGACCGACAGGACCAATCCCTTGCCGGGAAGGATGTCGGCGCCGATCGGCGAACCGTCCACGGGCGTGGGCAAGGCCGCAGGCAGCGGATCGCCGCACAGGACCTTGCCCGCGCGGTCGGTGATGAGGAAACGCGCGCCGGTCATCGACTGCTGCGCAAACACGCCCTGGGCGCGCGCGCAACTCGGCATATCGAGCGGATCCTGGCCCATGGCGCGCACGGCGACACGCAGCGCCGTCATGTCGCCCATCAGCTCGGTGGCGATGGCGCGCGCGTCTTCATTGGCGGCGATACGCAACCGGCCGCTCGCCTCGCTATCCGCAAGCCTGGTCGTCTGGAGCGTCGCGAAGATCGCGATGGCCGCCAGGATGAACAGGGTGCCGCCCAGCACGAGCACGAGCTTCGCGCCCGTCGTGAGGCGGGGCGGGGCAGGGCGGAGGCGTTCGGGAGCCTCGATGTCTTGGGGAGGTGTGCTGGCCATTCAGCCGGACGTTCAGTCCAGCTTGCTGAGAAGGTCAAGCATCTCGGCAGGAACCTGCTCGTCCACCGTCTTCTGATACGCCTGGCGAAGGGCCGAGCCCGCATCTTTCTGACCGCCCTTCGGGGGCGTGTCGGACGGCGTGTTCTTCGTCTTGTTGCCCAAACTCAAAATATCCCCCTGCACGACCCACTAGCGGGGCAACCGACGCAATGGCGGCCATGGGCACTGCCGGTTGGCGTCATGCCTGGGCCATAGTTGATGTGGCGATGAAACCAAATTCGATCTTGTTGGTTCCCGATGCGATACGAAAAAACCAAAGGGCGCGTCCATAGGGTGTGTCAGATGGGGATTTCGGGAAACGGCATTGAAAACATGCGCGGGGGTCAGCACATCAGGCGTCCGCGAATACCTCAGGGAGTGATTATTACCCATGTCGCTTGGACAGCAGCTTGCGCCCCATCTTCCCTTCCTGCGGCGCTATGGCCGGGCCCTGACCGGCAGCCAGATGCACGGCGACAAATATGTCCGCGCCACGCTGGAGGCGATCGTCGCGGCCCCGGACCAGTTTCCGCGCGATGTCGATCCGCGCCTTGGCCTGTACCGCATGTTCCAGGGCATTTGGTCGTCGGCCAATTATGACGAGCTGGACAATGACGGCATCGATGCCGACGGCAATGAAGGGCTGGCCCGCGCCCGCCTTGCCCGGATGACCCCGCTGTCGCGTCAGGCGCTGCTGCTGACCGCGATGGAGGGCTTCACGCCGGAGGACGCGGCCTATCTGATCGACGTGGAGCCGAGCGAGGTCGAGAACCTCGTGTCCGAGGCGCTGGCTGAGATCGAGAAGCAGACCCGCGCCCGCGTGCTGATCATCGAGGACGAGCCGATCATCGCGATGGATATCGAGACGATCGTCCGCGACCTGGGCCATGAAGTCACCGGCGTCGCCGTCACCCGTGACGAGGCCGTGGCGCTGGCCATGGAGGATCGCCCCGGCCTGGTGCTGGCCGACATCCAGCTGGCCGATGACAGCTCGGGCATCGATGCGGTCAAGGACATCCTGGCCGAGTTCGAGGTTCCGGTGATCTTCATCACCGCCTTCCCCGAGCGCCTGCTGACCGGCGAGCGTCCGGAGCCGACCTTCCTGATCACCAAGCCGTTCCAGCGGTCGACCGTGAAGGCCGCGATCAGCCAGGCGCTGTTCTTCGACCAGAGCACCGTCCCGGCCGAATAAGAAAGACCTACAGTTACGGACCCAAAACGGTTGAGAGGCGTTGAGGTGGACATGGCTGATTCCAATGAACCCATTCATGTCGCCAAAGAGGATGCCAGGGCAGGGTCGACGCCGCATGTGACGCGGTACATCCTGCCCATCTCGCTGGTGCTCGTGATCGCGATCTTCGCCTTTCTGGTGCTGCGCTGACACGAGCTTCCGCGATTAGCCCTTTGGGACGGCTGGCTATTTCAGGGTTGGCCCCTTATGTTTCGAAACGGTCGCGAGGGCGGCCGTTTCCGATGATCGGATTTTCATGACGCAGCCAATGACGCGGGACGAATTCGAGGACGACGCACCCGATGCGCCTGTCGAGCACGTCGCGCTCCCCGACTCTGAGTTCAAGGCGGAACTGGCGCGCGTCATCCCCCATCTTCGCGCCTTCGGCCGCTCGCTCTCGGGTAGCCGCGATCTGGCCGATGATCTGGTGCAGGAAACGCTGTTGAAAGCATGGGCCGCGCGCAAGCGGTTCCAGGCGGGCACCAACATGCGCGCCTGGACCTTCATCATCCTGCGCAACTTGTATCTGTCGCAGATGCGTCGCGCGCGCTTCAAGGGCGAATGGGACGATCTGGTCGCCGATCGCATTCTGGCGGCTCCGGCCAGCCAGGATCGCCATGTCGAACTGGGCGACATGCAGCGTGCGCTGATGCACCTGCCGCAGCCGCAGCGCGAGGCGCTGATCCTCGTCGGTGCCGGTGGCTTCGCCTATGAGGAAGCGGCCGAAATCTGCAACGTCGCGGTCGGCACGATCAAGAGCCGCGTGGCGCGTGGGCGAGTCGCGCTGGAGGCAATCCTGACCGAAGGTTCGCTGCCCTCACGTCGTCTGCATGAAACCGACAGCAGCAAGACCGCGCTGGACAGTATCATGGGTGATGTCGACCAGTTGAGCGGCGGGCGGTAAGCGGCTTTACTTTCGGGCTTTAATAGACGGCCGTCCCGGTTCTGATCGGGGCGGCTTTTTTATGTCGGAACGGGTCGGCTTGACAGCGATCGCAAGACCTTGTCCGATCCGGCCATGCGCATGCTGGCCCTGATCGTCTCCGCCTTTCTGCTGACGGCGGCCACGCCGCCGATCCCGGACGTCCTCAAACCGTATATCAAGGGCGATCGCTTCGATCCGGGCGATTATAAATGGATGAAGGGGCGCTTCCCGGATGCGACGCCGGAGGAAAAGGCGCAGGACAAGCAGGTTCGGGATTGGTTGAAGGCATCTTACATGGCGGCCCTCGACAATACGCGGGCAGAACTTCTCGCTCTTGGCGTCACCGATCCGCAATTGAAGGGGGCGCCGGTCGGCGGCTTGCTGTACTCTCAGGTCGGGTCATTCATCGACACTTCGCTCTGGTCGAGTTTCGCCGCGTTCCAGCAGTCTCTCGAAACGGCTCGACCGATTGCGGACACCTATTTGCTGGCGGTAAAAACGGCCAAGCAAATCAGCGCCTTTGATACGCCCAAGCTCCACGATTTGCTGATGGCGCGCCCGATGGGCGAACAGATGCTGCGTTACTCCAGCAGTTGGGGGTCGGGCGACATGGCCGACGCGCCCGCAATATCCGAGCCGGTAAAGGCCATCATCCTGTCGCGTCTAATGACGGCATTAAGGGTGGAGGATCGGGAAAATACCGAATGGCTCAAGCAGATAGTCGCAAAGCAGGGTTGGCCAAAGCGGTCAGAAGTCGGGGACGATGCTGCACGTCAGGCCTGGCTGCTTGTTCAGCATGCCGATGCCGATCCTGCGTTTCAGCTTACCGTCCTGCGTGCCATGGAACCGCTCGTTCCGGGCGGCGAAGTGTCGAAGAAGGACTATGCCTATCTCTATGACCGTGTGATGCTGAAGATCGCCGGTAAGCAGCGTTATGCGACGCAGGCGATGTGCGTGAACGGCCTACGCAAGCCCATGCCGGTCGAAGATGAAAAAGCGGTCGATCGTCTTCGTGCGGACGCTGGCCTGAAACCGGTAAAAGACTATGTAGCGGGAATGGACAAGATTTATGGTCCGTGCCCGCCCAGCCAGCGGCCGTAACCGATCAGGAACGCCGGTCCAGCCGCGCCAATAGCCGCACCCAGTGATCCGGTAACCGCACCGGCCGGGAATAGGCCGAGCGGAGCGCGCAGCCGATATCGTCCGTGCGCTGCGGCGCGCGGACGATGCGGATGTCGCTGGTCCCGGATTCGGTGCTCATCATGGCAACATAACCGATCGCGGCTTGACAAGTTGCAAATCATCTGATGCGCATTTGTTAACGGGATCGAAAGTGTTTCTTTCGCCACACCCCGCGGGGTAGAAGCGGGGCATGAGCAGCATGTCCTCGTTCGCCTTGCCCGATGCCGTGGCCCGTGCCCGTCGGCATTCGTCCTTTCTGGCGATGCTGCTCGACCGGGAGCCGGAAATCGAGGCGGCGGCCCTGGCGGGGGAGTTACTCCCGCCGCCCGTCGTGGCGGAGGACTTGCCGGTCGGCACCCGGCTGCGTCGCGAGCGGCGCGCGCTGGCGCTCACCGTCGCGCTGGGCGATCTGTCCGGGTTGTACGACCTGGCCGAGGTGACGCACCGGCTGACCGATTTCGCCGACCGGTCCCTGGACCGTGCGATCCGCGCCGCGATCGAGGAGCGCACGCCGGGCGCGGAGCCGGTCGGTTTCGCCGCCATCGCGCTGGGCAAGCAGGGCAGCCGCGAACTCAACTATTCCTCCGATATCGATCCCATCCTAATCTTCGATCCCCAGACGCTGCCCCGTCGCCCGCGCGAGGAACCGGAGGATGCGGCGGTGCGCATCGGCAAGCGGGTCGTCGAATTGCTCCAGGCGCGCGACGGCGAGGGCTATGTGCTGCGCGTGGACCTGCGGCTGCGGCCCTCGCCCGAAGCGACGCCGATCGCGATTCCCGTGGAGGGGGCGATCGCCTATTATGAAAGCCAGGCGCTGACTTGGGAACGGGCGGCGTTCATCCGCGCGCGGGCGGCGGCGGGCGACCTCGCGCTGGGGCAGCGTTTCCTGGATGCGATCCGCCCATTCGTGTGGCGGCGCGCGCTCGATTTCGGCGCGGTCGGCGAGATTCGCGACCTGACCCGGCGCATCCGCGACCATGATGCGCAGGGGCAAGCGATGGGGCCGGGTTATGACCTGAAGCGCGGGCGCGGCGGCATCCGTGAGATCGAATTCTTCGCGCAGATTCACCAGCTGATCCATGGCGGCCGCGACCCCGTGCTACGGGCACCCGCCACCCGCGACGCGCTGGCGACACTGGCCGAGGCGGGGCGGATCGATGCGGGGCAGGCGGCGGCGCTGACCGACGCCTATGTCCTGCTGCGCACGATCGAGCACCGGGTCCAGATGATCGACGACCGCCAGACCCATCAGCTGCCGTTGGGGGAGGGGCTGGGCCGGGTCGCGCAACTCCACGGACTGGCGGATGGCGATGCGCTGATCGCCATGCTGGCGCCCGTCACCGAACGGGTCGGGTGCTTCTACGACGCGCTCGACGCCGATGAGCGGCCCCGACTGCCGCATGACCCGGTCCTGCTGAACGCGCGGCTGGCGGCGGCGGGGCTGCACGATATCGAGGCGGCGGCGCGGCGGATCGCGGCGTGGCGTGGCGGCGACTATCCCGCGCTCCGCAGCCCGGCGGCACGCGAGGCGCTGGACGCCGTGCTGCCCACACTGGTTGAGGCACTCGCCGAGGCCCCCGATCCCGATGCCGCGATCCTGAAGCTCGATTCGCTGTTCGAGCGGATGACGAGCGCGATCAACATCTTCCGCCTGCTCGAGGCGCGGCCGGGGCTGGCCAGCCTGACCGTCGCGATTCTCAGCCATGCCGCACCGCTCGCGGCAGAGCTGGCGCGGCGGCCCGCGCTCCTCGATGGGCTGATCGATGCCTCCGCCTTCGAGCCATTGCCCGCCGTGAAGTTCCTCGAACGCGCGATGCGCGGCGGCGAGAGCGGGCAGGATTATCAGGATCGCCTCGACCATGTCCGCCGCGTCGTGGGCGAGTTGCGGTTCGCGTTGGGGGCGCAGATCGTTGCGGGGCGGGCCGATCCGCTCGAGGTGGCGGGTGGCTATGCGCGCGTCGCGGAAGCGGCGGTCGGCGTGCTGGCGCAGGCAACGGTGGACGAATTCGTTGCGGCGCATGGCCGGGTGCCGGGCAGCGAATTGGTGATCCTGGCGCTCGGGCGGATGGGGGGCGCGGCGCTGACCCACGCCTCCGACCTCGACCTCGTCTATCTGTTCACCGGCGATTTCGCGGGCGAGTCCGATGGGCCGAAGCCGCTGGGGGCGACGCTCTATTACAACCGGCTGGCACAGCGGGTGACGGCGGCGCTGTCGGTGCCGACCCAGGCGGGGCCGCTCTACCCGGTCGACACGCGGCTGCGCCCATCGGGCACGCAGGGGCCGCTGGTGGTCTCGGTCGAGAGTTTCGCGCGGTATCAACGCGAAGACGCCTGGACCTGGGAGCATATGGCCTTGACCCGCGCCCGGCCGATCTTCGGCTCGGCGGAAGCGCGGGCGGAGGTGGCGGCGATCGTCGCCGATGTGCTGAACGGCAACCGCCCCGCCCGTGACGTGGCGACCGAGGCGGGCGACATGCGCGCCGAAATGGCGCGGCACAAGCCGCCGCAGGGGCCGCTCGACATCAAGCTGCTGCCCGGCGGACTGGTCGACCTGGAGTTCGCGGTGCACCGGGCGCAGCTGATCCATCGGACCGGGTTCGATCCCGATCTGGGCCGGGCCATCGGCGCGCTGGTGGTGCAGGGGCTGATGCCGCCGTCCATGGCGCAGGCGCATGACGTGCTGACCCGCGCGCTGGTGTCCTTCCGCCTGTTGGTGCCCGATGGGCAGGAGCCGCCCGAGCCGACCCGCCCGCTGATCGCGCGCGCCATGGGCCTGCCCGACTGGGCGACGGTGGTTGCCACGCTGGAGGCGACACGGCAGGAGGTCGCCCGAGTCTGGCATGGAGATGGTGATGCAGCAGGGTGACGCGATTCCGGCGGTGACGGTCACCACCGCGAATGACGAAAAGCTGGCGCTGGGCGATCTGACCGGGCCGCTCGTCGTCTATTTCTACCCCAAGGACGACACCAGCGGCTGCACGCGCGAGGCGCAGGACTTCACCGCGCTGGCCGGGGATTTCGCGGGCGCGGGCGTGCGGGTGATCGGTATTTCCAAGGACAGCCCGGCCAAGCACCGCAAGTTCACCGAAAAATATACGCTGGCGGTCGAACTGGTCAGCGACGAGGACGGCACGGCCTGCGAGGCGTTCGGCGTCTGGGGCGAGAAGAAGCTCTACGGCAAGACCTATATGGGCATCGAGCGGGCGACCTTCCTATTCGATCGTGACGGCAAGCTCGCCCAGAGCTGGCGCAAGGTGAAGGTGCCCGGCCATGCCGAGGCCGTGCTGGAGGCGGCGCGCGTACTTTGACGACGATCGCTCAAGCCTGCGCAGCCGTCCTGCGCGAAAGCGATCCGCTGGCCAAGGTTCGGCTGGCGCGGGCGGTGGCGCGCGGCTGGCGTCGCGGCGCTCTGGCGCACGACTTCGACGTGGCGATGCCCGATGCGCCGGGGCGACCCGACCGGCCCGAATTGCTGCCGCCCAACCGCATGCCCAAGCGCGGGCGGGGTGGTTCGGAAAAGGGACGGATCGCGCTGCTCCACGCGCTGGCGCATATCGAGTTCGCGGCGATCGACCTGGCCTTCGACGCAGCGGGCCGGTTTGGCGGGCAGTTCCCGCGCACCTTCGTCGACGACTGGATTTCGGTCGGCGCGGATGAGGCGATGCACTTTGCAGTCCTGCATCGCCGGTTGAAGACCTTGGGGTCGGGTTACGGCGAACTGCCTGCCCATGCGGGCCTCTGGGAAGCGGCGGAGGAGACCGCGCATGACGCCATGGCGCGGCTGGCCGTCGTGCCGATGGTGCTGGAGGCGAGGGGCCTCGATGTCACGCCGGAGACGGTCGCGCGTTTCCGCGCGGGGGGCGACGAGGCGTCGGCGCGCATCCTCAACCGCATCTATACCGACGAGATTCGGCATGTCGGATTCGGCGCGAAATGGTTCGGTTATCTGGCCGCCGGGCATGACATCGAACCCGCCGAGCATTGGCGAATGCTGGTCCGCCGCCATTTTCGGGGGGCGGTTAAGCCACCGTTCAACGTTTCGGCGCGCGATACAGCCGGTTTGACGCGCGATTTCTATGCGCCTCTTGCGGACGAGGAACCCATAAAGGCACAAGCTGACCGTCTGTAACGCGGTGGGGCTGCGACACAGCTTAGGATGAACGAAGCCGGGCTTTTCCGACTGCGGGATCGTTCGGCGACAAGGGTTCGGGGTTCGATGAATCAACTGGCACTCTCGGGTAAATCGATTGCATCGCGCGTCCGCTCTGTTTTCCTCGCTACCCTGATCGTCGGTTTTTCGGGCGGTCTGTCCGGCCAGATGGCGATGGCTCATTCGGCGCCCGCCGCTCCGGCCGCCAAGGCCAATGCCGCCGTTGGGGGCGAGTTCATTCCCGCCAACAGCGCCGAAGCCTCGGCCGACCTTCGTACCGACCAACAGTTCCGCACCCTGTTCCAGACCTGGAAGAAGATGGACGCCCGCCCGAACGGCGTCATCGCGATCCCCTCGGTCCATCCTGTCGAAAAGCTCCAGTTCACCAGCAATTTCGGCATCCGCTCCGACCCGTTCCGCGGCACCGCCGCGATGCATGCCGGGGTCGACATCCCCGGTCCGGTCGGCACCCCGATCTATGCCACCGCCGACGGCATCGTCGATCATGCGGGCTGGCAGGGCGGCTATGGCAATCTGGTCGAGGTCAATCATGGCAAGGGCATCGCGACCCGCTATGGTCACCTGTCGAAGATACTGGTTGCCGACGGCGCCCGCGTGACGCGCGGCCAGCTGATCGCGCTGATGGGCTCGACCGGCCGTTCGACCGGCCCGCACCTCCATTATGAGGTTCGCATGGACGGCCATGCCGTCAACCCGATCCCCTTCCTGACCACCGGCGATTATCTGACCGCGTCGCAGGATCATGCGATCCACCAGATCCCCGTCTCGACTGACGGCCCGGCGGCGCAGGACTGAAGTTTATTCCTCCCCTGCAAGGGGAGGGGGACCGCTCGCAGAACGGTGGAGGGGGATGGCGGCTAAAGGCGCCCTTTGCGGAAGCCCCCCTCCGTCAGACCTTCGGTCTGCCACCTCCCCTTGCAGGGAAGGAAAGATGGTATCGGGATTGCCCCACTCGCCCCTCGCGCCTATCTCACCTCCATGGCCACCAGCATTTCCGAAATCGCGCTGACCCCGGCCGCCGCGGCGCGTGTCGCGACGATCGCCGAGCGGCAGAACAAGCCCGCCATCCTGCGTCTGTCGGTCGAAGGCGGCGGCTGTTCGGGCTTCCAGTACAAATTCGGCCTAGCCGATGCGCCCGCCGAGGATGATTCGGTGGCGCAGACCGATGGCGTCACCCTGGTCGTTGACAGCATCAGCCTGGATCTGGTTCGCGGCGCGCAGGTCGATTATGTCGAATCGCTGGGCGGCGCGGCGTTTCAGGTGAAGAACCCCAACGCGGCCTCGGGCTGCGGCTGCGGCACCAGCTTCTCGGTCTGACGTGAAGATCACCACTTACAACGTCAACGGGATCAAGGCCCGTCTGCCCCGCCTGCTCGAATATCTGGCCGAAGCGGATGCGGATATCGTTTGTCTTCAGGAACTGAAGGCCAGCGATGAGACCTTTCCGATCAAGGACATAGAGGCCGCCGGATATGGGGCGGTCTGGCACGGGCAGAAGAGCTGGAACGGCGTCGCGGTCCTCGCGCGCGGTGCCCAGCCGGTCGAGCGGCAGCGCGGGCTGGCGGGCGAGGATGAGGACGAACATAGCCGCTACCTCGAATGCGAGGTGAACGGTCTGGTCGTCGCCTCGCTCTATCTGCCCAATGGCAATCCCCAGCCGGGGCCGAAATTCGATTACAAGCTGCGCTGGATGGAACGGCTGGCGAGCCGCGCGCGGGCGTTGCTCGCGGAGGAAGTGCCCGCCGTGCTAGCCGGGGACTATAACGTCATCCCCCATGACGACGACACCTTCTCCGTCCCCGCCATGGCGAGCGACGCGCTGATGCAGCCGGAAAGCCGTCAGGCCTATCGCCGGTTGCTGGCGCAAGGGTGGACGGACTCGCTACGGACGCGCGCGCCCAAGGGCGGGGTATGGACCTTCTGGGACTATCAGGCCGGGTCGTGGCAGCGTGATGCGGGGTTCCGTATCGACCATTTGCTGCTCAGCCCGCAGGCCGCCGACCGGCTGGTCGATGCGGGCGTCGACAAGAGCTATCGCGGCCGGGAAAAGGCGAGCGACCATGCCCCGACCTGGGTGAAGTTGCGCGACTGAAATCCTTCCCGGTACGGGGAGGGGGACCATCCGAAGGATGGTGGAGGGGGATTGCCACATGGTCTATCCTATAAGGAAGCCCCCCTCCGTCAGGCCTTTGGCCTGCCACCTCCCCGTGCCGGGGAGGATTTTTGAGACTCGAGACCGCCGATGCGCCGTGCCGCTCCCCTGTTGATCCTCACCCTGTCGCTGGCCGCTTGCCAGCAGAATAGCCGTGCCGACGATCGTCTCGCCGACGCCGACGCGCAGGAACGGGCGCATCAGGAGAAGGTCGCGAAGGACATGGTCGCGCAGACCGAGGATCAGGTGCGCGTCAAGATGCTGGAACAGCGTGTGGCGGCGCTGGAGGCGCAAGTGGCGGCGATGCAGGGGGACCGCAAGCTGCTGGATGCGCAACTGGTCGAGCAGAGGCTGAACCAGATCGAGGCGGGGCGTGTGGGGGCGGACGATCCGGCCCCGGCGGCGACGTCGACGCCTGCAGCGACACGTGGCCAGGGTCGCGCACCGGCGGCGGCCCAAAATCCGTCCCAGCCACCGCCCGCGCGCAAGCCGCTGGTCCTGGACCTGCGATAGCGGCGCGGGCGGTGAGGGGTTACGCCCCGGCGCGGTGGCCGGGGCGTTGCCGAAGGCTTACTTCTTCAGGTGCGCCGAGATGAACTTGTTCATCTCGAACATGGTGCACTTGTCCTTGCCGAACACCTTCTTCAGCTTGTCGTCGGCCAGGATTTCCCGCTTGTTCTCGGGGTTCTGCAGGTTGTTGGCCTTGATATAGTCCCACACCTTGCTGATGACCTGGCTGCGCGGCAGCTTCTCGTTGCCGACGATCGCGCCCAGTTCCTCGGACGGCTGGACCGGGGCGTGGATGCCGGTGCCCGTGGTTGCGGTGGCCATGATGTTCCTTCCTATAATCCTTCAGCGTCCCAGCCCTTTGGCGGGACGCGCGTGAATCACGCTTTCTTCAGCGCGTCCGCCTTGTGCGCTGCCTTTCCGCCATTGTCACTCTCTACTATGTATTGCGGTTCGTCCTTCGACGCACGGACGGTATGGCCCTTGATGGTCGTGTCGCTGGTCTGCTTCTTGACGACCTTGCCCTCGGCCGTGCCGCCATGGCTGTTCCATTCGACATGATCGCCTTTTTTGAACTCGGTCATCGTCGCTCTCCTGGGGTTGTGATCGGCATCAATCCCTCGAGGCTTTCGTTGGTTGCACCGGCGCGCGCCACGGGGCATCAGGGCGGCCAGCCAAGGAGACAGGAACCCCATGAAGACCCGCGCAGCCGTCGCCTTCGAAGCCAAGAAGCCGCTCGAAATCGTCGAACTCGATCTGGAAGGCCCCAAGGCCGGTGAGGTCCTGGTCGAGATCATGGCGACCGGCATCTGCCACACGGACGCCTATACGCTCGACGGGTTCGACAGCGAGGGCATCTTCCCCAGCGTGCTGGGCCATGAAGGCTGCGGCATCGTGCGCGAGGTGGGCGCGGGCGTCACGTCCGTGGTACCGGGCGACCATGTCATTCCGCTCTACACCCCCGAATGCCGCCAGTGTAAGTCGTGCCTGTCGGGCAAGACGAACCTGTGCACTGCGATCCGCGCCACGCAAGGCAAGGGCCTGATGCCCGACGGCACGACGCGGTTCAGCTATAAGGGGCAGCCGATCTTCCATTATATGGGCTGCTCGACCTTCTCGAACTTCACCGTCCTGCCCGAGATCGCGGTGGCGAAGATTCGCGAGGACGCGCCGTTCGACACCAGCTGCTATATCGGCTGCGGCGTGACGACGGGCGTCGGCGCGGTGGTCAACACCGCCAAGGTGCAGCCGGGCGAGAATATCGTGGTCTTCGGCCTGGGCGGCATCGGCCTGAACGTCATTCAGGGCGCGAAGCTGGCGGGCGCCGGGCGGATCATCGGCGTCGACATCAACCCCGACCGTGAGGAATGGGGCCGCCGCTTCGGCATGACCCACTTCCTCAACTCCAAGGGGCTGAGCCGCGAGGAGACGATCGCCAAGGTGCTCGAGCTGACCGATGGCGGCGCGGACTACAGCTTCGACGCGACGGGCAATACCGAGGTGATGCGTACCGCGCTGGAGTCCTGCCATCGCGGCTGGGGCACGTCGATCATCATCGGTGTGGCCGAGGCGGGCAAGGAGATCAGCACGCGGCCGTTCCAACTGGTGACGGGGCGCAACTGGCGCGGCACGGCATTCGGCGGCGCGCGCGGGCGGACCGACACGCCCAAGATCGTCGACTGGTATATGAACGGCATGATCGAGATCGACCCGATGATCACCCACCGCCTGACGCTGGAGGAGATCAATAAGGGCTTCGACCTGATGCACGCGGGTGAGAGCATCCGCAGCGTGGTGATCTTCTGATGTTCAGCCATGTCATGCTGGGCGCCGATGACATTGCGGCGGCCAAGCGCTTCTACGATGCGACGTTGGGCGTGCTGGGCGCGGCCGAGGGTGTGGTCGATGCGGCGGGACGGCTGGTCTACAGCCATAATGGCGGCCGCTTCCTGATCTCCAGGCCGATCAATGGCGAGCCTGCGACCTATGCCAATGGCGCGACGCTGGGTTTCGCGATGGACTCGCCGGAGCAGGCCGATGCCTGGTTCGCGGCAGGGCTCGCGAACGGCGGCACCGCGATCGAAGACCCGCCCGGCATCCGCAACGTGCCGGTCGGCAAGGTCTATCTGGCTTACTTGCGCGATCCGACCGGCAACAAGCTGTGCGCCCGGCATTTGGTGGAGGCGGCCTGATGTATACGCATGTCATGGTCGGATCGAACGACATCGCGCGTTCCAAGGTCTTTTACGACGCGTTGTTCGCCGCGCTGGGTGGTCAGCCTGGGATGCAGATGGGCGAACGCCTGCTCTATCGGCATAACGGCGCGGCGTTCATGGTGACGCGCCCCATCGACGGAGAGGCCGCGACCTTTGCCAATGGCGGGACCATCGGGCTGGGCGCGGCCGATCCGGCACAGCTCGACGCCGCGCATGCGGCGGCCGTGGCGAATGGCGGCACCGCGATCGAGGCGCCGGTGGGCGAGCGTCTGACACCGATGGGTCCGGCCTATCTCGGCTATCTGCGCGATCCGGACGGCAACAAGCTCTGCCTGGGCTGCCGCCTGCCAGCCCCTGCACCTGCCGCATGAGCGACTATATCCTGACGCTGGCGTGCCAGGACCGGGTCGGCATCGTCGCCGCCGTGTCGGGTGCGCTGGCGGGGATCGACGGCTTCATCCTCGATAGTCAGCAATATGCCGATCTGGAGACGGGGCGCTTCTTCCTGCGCATCGTCTTCACCGGCCAGGGAGAGCGTTTCCCGGCCTCGGTCAAGGGGGTGCGGGCGGCGCTGGCCGAGCCCGCCGCACGGTTCGGCTTCGACTGGCATGTCGCGCCCGCCACCGAGCGGCCCCGGATGCTGATTGCGGTATCGAAGGGCTCGCACTGCCTGAACGACCTGCTGCATCGCTGGCGGACCAATACGCTGCCGGTCGAGATCGTCGGCGTCGTATCCAATCATGACAGCTTGCGGCCGTTGGTCGAATGGCACGGCCTGCCCTGGCATTACCTGCCGGTCGACAACAGCAATCGCGCCGAACAGGAAGCGGCGATGCTGGCACTGATGGACGAAAGCCGCGCCGATTATCTCGTCCTCGCCCGCTATATGCAGGTGCTGGGCGAGCGGCTGGTCGCGGCCCTTCCGGGGCGGTGCATCAACATCCATCACAGCTTCCTGCCCGGCTTCAAGGGCGCGCAGCCCTATCACCGGGCGCACGCGCGCGGCGTAAAGCTGATCGGCGCGACCGCGCATTTCGTGACGGCGGACCTGGACGAGGGGCCGATCATCGAACAGGCGGTCGAGCGGGTCGATCACCGCGCCAGCGTCGACGACCTGATCCGCATCGGCCGCGATATCGAGGCGCAGGTGCTGGCCCGCGCGGTCGCCTGGGTGGGCGAGCGGCGGGTGTTCCTCAATGACAACCGGACGGTGGTGTTCCGATGACGATCGAGACGATTTCGACCTCGAAGGCGCATGGCGGCGTGCAGGGCGTGTACGCGCATGACAGCGAGGCGACGGGCACGCGCATGACCTTCTCGGTCTTCGTGCCGGAGCATGAGGAGGGGGAGAAGCTCCCCGTGCTCTGGTATCTGTCGGGGCTGACCTGCACCCATGCCAATGTCACCGACAAGGGCGAGTATCGAGCCGCTTGCGCCGAGCACCGGGTGATCTTCATCGCGCCCGACACCTCGCCGCGTGGGGAAGGTGTGGCCAATGACGACGCCTATGACATGGGACAGGGCGCCGGTTTCTACGTCGATGCGACGCAGGAACCCTGGGCACCGCATTTCCAGATGCGAACCTATATCGAGCAGGAACTGCCAGCGCTGATCGCCGAGCATTTCCCGATCGCCGATATGGGCGCGCAAGCGATCACCGGCCACTCGATGGGCGGCCACGGCGCGCTGACCATCGGCCTTCGCCACCCGGATCGCTTCCGCAGCGTGTCCGCCTTCGCCCCCATCGTCGCGCCGGGCCAGGTGCCATGGGGTGAGAAGGCTCTGGGTGGCTATTTGGGGCAGGACCGCGCCGCATGGCGACAGGCGGATGCCGTCGCACTGATCGAGGACGGCGCGCGACTGCCCGACCTGCTGGTCGATCAGGGTGATGCGGATCAGTTCCTGACCGAGCAGTTGCGTCCCGAATTGCTGGCCGAGGCGTGTGACAAGGCGGGGATCGCCCTGACGCTGCGGATGCAGCCGGGGTACGACCACAGCTATAACTTCATTTCCACCTTCATGGCCGACCATGTCGCTTGGGCGGCCGAGCGGCTGCGCGGGTAATCCCCCAACCGCCGTTCAGCCTGAGCGAAGTCGAAGGCCAAGGGAATCCGCTTAGGTTCAGTCGTTGTCGCGTGGCCTTCGACTTCGCTCAGGCTGAACGGGTGTGAGGGATCGCAGGGCACCGCCGCGAGTTTTGCACCCGCGCAATCGATACGCTATCGCACCGGCTTTGACGTAAAGGACAGAATATGAGCTGCGCGCATGGCGATCCGGAGGATGGCGACCTGATGGGCGCGGACGGCAAGATTGCCGTCCCCGATCATGTCGCCGATGCCATCCGCACGCTGATCGCCTGGGCGGGCGACGATCCCACGCGCGAGGGGCTGATCGATACGCCCAAGCGCGTCGCGCGGGCGTGGCGTGAATATTGCGGCGGCTATGGTGACGACCCCGCCGTCCACCTGTCACGGGTGTTCGAGGAGGTCGGCGGCTATGACGAGATCGTGCTGCTGAAGGACATTCCCTTCCAGTCCCACTGCGAGCACCACATGGCGCCGATCATCGGGCGCGCGCATATCGCCTATCTGCCGCGCAACCATGTCGTCGGCATTTCCAAGCTGGCGCGCGTGCTGCATGGCTTCGCGCGTCGCTTGCAGGTGCAGGAGCGGCTGACCGCCGAGGTCGCCGACTGCATCTGGGAGAATCTCAAGCCGCTGGGCGTCGCGGTGGTGATCGAGGCGACGCATGGCTGCATGACCTCGCGCGGGGTGCGCACGCCGGGCGTGTCGATGGTGACGAGCCGGATGATGGGCGTGTTCCGCGACGACGATCGCAGCCGCAAGGAAGTGCTTTCGCTCATGGGCATGGCCGGATGATCAGGCGTACCGTGCTGGTGACCGGCGCGGCCAGGCGGCTGGGCGCGAGCATCGCCCGGCGGCTGGCGGCGGACGGACATCGGCCGGTGATCCATTATAACGGCTCGGGCGAGGATGCGGCGGCGCTGGCGTTGGAACTGGAGGCACCGATGGTGCAGGGCGACCTGTCACGGATCGACGCGATGGATGCCCTGTTCGCCCGTGCGCGGGAAGCGGCGGCTGGGCCGATCGACGGGCTGGTCAACAGCGCCTCGGCCTTCGAGTTCGACCGGCCGCCGGAGACGGATGCGGGCCTGATGGCGAAACTCTATGCGATTAATGCCGTCGCACCTGCCTTGCTCGCCTCCGCCCTCGCGCGGCAGAATGACGTGGCGGACGGCGCGGTGGTCGACATTCTCGACCAGAAGCTGGCCAACCCCAACCCCGACTTCTTTGCCTATAGCTGCGCCAAATTCGCCTTGGCGGGTGCGAACACGATGCTGGCCCAGGCGCTTGGGGCCCGCATCGCGGTGAACGCGGTGGCCCCCGGCCTGACCCTGCAAAGCGGCGACCAGAGCGATGCCGAGTTCGCCGAGGCCGCGACGAAGAACCTGCTCGGCCGCCCGATCGGCGCGGGGGCGGTGGCGGAGGCGGTGTCCTTCCTCCTCGGTGCGCGGGGGCTTCGCGGACAGACCCTGTATGTCGATTGCGGTCAGCGTTTCTGCCGCCGCGACGGTGATGTGATGTTCGAGGGACGGGCATGACGGCGACCTATCGGATCCTGCTCGACGAAATGACGGTCGCGATGCATCTGGGCATCTACCCGCATGAGGTCGCGCCCCAACCGGTCCGCCTGTCGGTCGCGATGACCGTCACCTATCCCGCCGCGCCCAGCGCCGACCGGATCGAGGAGGTGCTGGACTATGACTTCCTGCGCGAAGGCATATTGGCGATGGCGCGCGGCCCCGGCTTCGCATTGCAGGAAAGCCTGTGCGAGGCGGTGGCGGCACTATGTCTTGCCGATCCCCGCGTGACGGCGGTGACGGTGCGGTCGACCAAGACCGACATCTATCCCGATGCCCGCATAGGCTGCGAGATAGAGCGGAGCCGCTGACGCCGGACGTCTTGTCACGATAATATCACGCAACTGTCATCAATCTGTTGCGAAAGGGCCCGGAGCCGTCCTAAGTCGCCGCCGCAAAAAGGGCGGAATAGCATGGCGATCAACTCGACACCCCAGCGGGCCGGTACCGGGATCGCCGCCGCGATGATGCTGGCCATTTGCCCGGCACCCGCCGCAGCGCAGACCGTGCAGGAATTACAGCGCCAGATCGACGAACTGAAGGCGCAGATCAAGGCGTTGACCGATGCGCAGAAGGGCGCGACGGCGGCCGTTCCGACTGCCCCCGTCGCCGCATCCGGCCCGCCGGTCGTGGCCGCGGTGCCGGTCGCACCCCTGCCTACTCCGGCCCCTGTGCCGCAGCGGGTGGCGAGCACACCCAAGCCGGTATCGTCACGGACGCCCTGGTACGAGCGTATGCGTCTGCGCGGCTATACGCAGCTTCGCTACAACGCCCTGCTGGACAGCGAAAACGCGCCGGGGACCAACGGCTCGCGCCTGCGCTCGGTGCACGACGCCTCGATCAACGATGACGGCGGCTTCCTGCTTCGCCGTGTCCGGCTGGTGCTGCAGGGCGATATCACCGACCGGCTGCAACTCTATTTCCAGCATGACTTCGGCGCGGCGGTGAACAACCAGTCGAGCACCGAGCGGCGCGAGAATTTCGGTCAGTTGCGCGATGTCTATGCCGACTGGTTCCTCGACCCCGAGCGTCGCCTGCGCCTGCGCTTCGGCCAGTCCAAGGTGCCGTTCGGCTGGGAGAATCTGCAATCCTCGTCCAACCGCCTGCCGCTCGATCGATCGGATGCGATCAACAGCGGCGTGCCCGGCGAGCGCGATGTCGGGATCAACGTCTATTACACGCCTGCGCCCGTTCAGGCGATCTGGGACCGGCTTACCAAAAACAAGCAGAAGCTGTTCGGCAATTACGGCGCTTTCGGTCTGGCCGTCTATAACGGGCAGGGGACTAACCGGACCGAGCGGACCGACAATCTGATGAAGGTCGCGATGGCGACCTGGCCCTTCGCGCTCGACGGGCTGGGGCCGTTGTTCCGCGACCAGGTGCTGGAGGTCGGCGGCTCGGCGATGTTCAACCGTTTCCGGCCCGAACTGCGCAGCGGCGGGGTCAGTTCGGTCGACTATCGCGACGATCGCGTCGCCGTCCACGCCATCCTCTATCCGCAGCCCTTCGGTATCCAGACCGAATGGACGACGGGCTGGGGGCCGCAATATGACAACGCATCGGGGGCGATCCGCTCCAGCCGCCTGGGTGGCGGCTATGTCCAGCTGATGGCGAATGTCGGCAAGACGCCGGTCGGCCGCGCCATCCCCTATGTCCGGTGGCAGCATTATCGCGGCGGGTGGAAGGCCAATGTCGACGCGCCCCGGCTGGAAACCGACGAGTGGGAACTGGGCACCGAAATCCAACTGGTCGAGGCGCTGGAATTGACCATCGCCTATGCCCGGATGGAACGGCGCGAGGCGGATTCGCGACGGACGGGCCGCGCGACGGGCGACCTGATCCGGACCCAGCTGCAATTCACGTATTAGAGTTGGACGAGGAATTCATCCACACCCCTCCCCTTCAGGGGAGGGGCCGGGGGTGGGGCGCGTCCACAAGCGTCGGGTTCGTGGCGAGGCCCCACCCCAACCCCTACCCTAAAGGGGAGGGGCAGACTCTGATGTAATGCGACGCCATCACCAACCGACGCGTCAACCACCGCCCTTGGTGGTGAAGTCGATCCGGATGCGGACCCATTCGCCAATCATTTCCTTGCCATTGACGCGCGGCGCACGGATGCGGAACTGCCAGGCGGCCTCGCGCATCGAGCGGGCCAGCCCGGAGCCGACGGGCGACTCGCCCAGGATCTGGCAATTCTCGACGCGGTAGCCGGGGATGGTGCGACACGCGATCAGTGCCCAGCCGCCCGGCGGCGGCGGGCTGCGCAGATAGCCGTTCAATTCCGCATCGCTCGGGCGGCGGGGGAACCACTCGGCATTGTAGAGCCGCCGACCGCCCGGCCCTTCGCCCGGGCCATAGGCAGAGGCGCTGTCCTCGCCCCGATCGTCGCCATTGCTGGAACCGACGCCCTTGCCCTCGCCCTTGGGCAGCGCGCCGATATCACCGGCCGCGAACAGCGACTTGTCACCCCATTGCCACGGCGTCGGGGTGGAGGTGTCGACGGGCTTTTCGGTCGGGGGCTTGGGCGTGTCGGGCTGCTTCTCTGTGACCGGTGCCTTGGACCCGCCCGCCGCGGCAGGCTTGCGCGTGGCCGTGCGGGTCTTGGGCACCGGCGCGCCCGATTGCTGATCGTCGGGCGAGACGGAGAAGGTGTTGAGGACCGAGGATTTCTCCGGGTCGATCAGCTTGGGCGCCAGATGGAACAGCAGCCAGGCCAGCAGCAGATGCGCGAGCACGGTGAGCGTGATCGACGCACCCCGCTCGCGCAGTTTCTCGCGGTAGCGTTCGGGAATGAACGACCACCGCGAGGGAGGGGCGTCGACGCTCATGATAGAGACACCAGGAGCCGGGACACGCCTCCGTCAGACCTTTGGTCTGCCACTGCCCCTTGCAGGAGAGGAAAAGACAACGCTCCGATGGCCCGCATGGCGCGTCGTCTTAGCCGAGAAGGGCAGGGCGCATCAGGCCCGGTTGGCGGCGGAGAGCACCGCCCGGACGCTGGCGGTCGCAATGTCGGTGTCGAGGCCGACGCCGAAGACGACCCGCCCATCGGGGGTACGCGCCTCGACATAGGCAGCCGCCTGCGCGTCCGCGCCATGCCCGATGGCGTGCTCGTTATAGTCGATGACTTCCAGGTTCGGGCCGGTCGTGTCGGCAAGCGCCGCGATGACACTGGAGATCAGGCCATTGCCGCGGCCCGAGATCGAGCGTTCCTCGCCGTCCACCTGCACGCGGCCGATAAAGGTCCGCTGCCCCGTCGAGCCGCTTTCCTCATAGTCACGCAGCACGAAACGATCGCCTTCGCGCGGCAGATAGGTCGCCTCGAACCCGCCCCAGATGTCGGCAGCGTTGAGTTCGCGGCTGGTGGCGTCGGCCATCGCCTGGACATGGCGGCTGAAATCGGCCTGGAGCCGCTTGGGCAGCTTCAGCCCCTTGTCCTGCTCGATCACCCAGGCGACACCGCCCTTGCCCGACTGCGAATTGACGCGGATGACCGCTTCGTAGCTGCGACCCAGATCGGCGGGATCGATGGGCAGATAGGGGACTTCCCACAGATCGTCGTTGCGCGCCGATTGCGCCGCAAAGCCCTTCTTGATCGCGTCCTGGTGGCTGCCCGAAAAGGCGGTGAAGACCAGGTCGCCCGCATAGGGGGTGCGCGGATGGACGGGCAGATTGGTGCAGTAATTGACCGTGTTCACCACCTCGTCGATATCCGACAGGTCGAGTTTCGGGTCGACGCCTTGGGTGTACATGTTGAGCGCGACGGTCACGAGATCGCAATTGCCCGTCCGCTCGCCATTGCCGAGCAGACAGCCCTCGACCCGGTCCGCGCCCGCCATCACGCCCAGCTCGGCGGCGGCGACGCCGGTGCCCCGGTCGTTATGCGTATGGAGCGAGATGACCACCGAATCGCGGTTCGGGATGTTGCGCCCGAACCACTCGATCTGGTCGGCATAGACGTTGGGCGTCGCGCATTCGACCGTGGCGGGCAGGTTCAGGATCAACGGATGGTCGGGCGTCGGCTTCAGCACGTCCATGACGGCGGCGCACACCTCGACCGAGAAATCCAGCTCGGCGGTCGAGAAGGTCTCGGGGCTATATTCGAAGAACCAGTCGGTGTTGGGGCGCTTGGCCGCCTCGTCGCGCAGGATCTTGGCGCCCTCGACCGCAATCTTGCGGACCTCGTCGCGGGTCATGCCGAAGACGATCTTGCGCCAGGCCGGGCTGACCGCGTTGTAGAGATGGACGATGGCGGTGCGCGCGCCCTCCAGGCTTTCGAAGCTGCGCTCGATCAGGTCGCGGCGCGACTGGGTGAGGACCTGGATCGTCACGTCGTCGGGGATGCGGTCGTCCCGGATCAGGCCGGAGATGAAATCGAACTCGGTCGCGCCGGCGCTCGGGAAGCCGACCTCGATCTCCTTCAGCCCGACCTTGACCAGCAGGTCGAACATCCGCGTCTTCTTCTCCGCGTCCATCGGGTCGATCAGCGCCTGGTTGCCGTCGCGCAGGTCGGTCGACAGCCAGCGCGGCGCGCTCGTGATCGTGCGGTTCGGCCATTGCCGGTCGGGCAGGGCGATGGTCGGGAAGGGGCGGTATTTGGTCGAGGGATCGCGCAACATGATCGGGTCTTCCAGCATTCTCGGCCGCGTCAGGCCAGGGCGCGGCGGGGACAGGCTTATCGTTTCATTCCGCCCTTAGGGAAGTCGCGCATGGCCACGCCGATCCTCCCCTAAGGGCGGATAAGTCGAAGCGAACGGAGCAGCAGCGCGGCGATCATGATGCAGGGGTTCATGCCGCGTCGGGGCGGGCTTGTCCATATCCCGCCGCACCGCGTGAACGCTTTGTTAAAGCGCCACCCGCCATCGACGGCAGCGAAGACCGGCAGGGGGGCCGGGCAGCGGGATACACGGATGTTGCGCCAACTCGTCTATATCAGCAGCGTGAAGGGTTCGGCGGCGGCCATTGATCCCGAGGCGATCCTGATCGCGTCACGCCGCAACAATGCGCAGGCGGGCGTCACCGGCCTGCTCTATTTCGACGGGCGACGTTTCCTACAGGCGCTGGAGGGCGAGGCGGAGGCGGTGGAACGCCTGTATCGCCATATCGCGGCGGACCCGCGGCATCGCGCCCTGGTCGTTCTGTCGGATCGCCATGTCGAGACGCGCGAGTTCGGCGACTGGGCGATGGGCTATGCGGTCAAAGGCGAGGACAAGGCCGCACTGATCGAGCGGATCGCCAGGCTGGCGGCGTCGGCCGCGCCGGAGGTGCGCGCGACGTTCGAGAGTTTCGCCGGGTTGAAGCGGTTATTCTGATCCGGCCCCGGCCGCCCCTGGGATCGGGCGACCGGGGCAGGGCACGACCGCTTACTGGGCGGTAAAGGCGGCGTTGATCGTCAGGTCGACCTCGTCACCGACGACGGGCACATAGGCGCCGACGCCGAAGTCCGAACGCTTGATCTTGCCCGTCGCGCGGAAGCCGATGTTCAGCTTCTTCGACATCGGGTTGGTGCCCGCACCGAAGAAGGTCGCGTTCAGCGTCACCGGCTTGGTCTGGTCCTTGATGGTCAGGTTGCCGGTGATGACGGCCTTGTTGCCCATGACCTTCACGCCCGTCGAGACGAAGCGCGCGGTCGGATAGGTCGCGGCGTCGAAGAAGTCCTTCGACTTCAGGTGATTGGCGAAGGGCGCGGCGGTGACCGACAGATTGTCGATCTTGAAGGTCACATCGACCTTGGCGGCCTGCGGCTTGGCGGGATCGAGGGTCAGCGTGCCCTCCGACGCGCCGAACTGCCCCTCGAGCATCGAAAAGCCCATATGGTTCAGCGACCAGGTGACCTGGGTATGCGCGGGGTCGACGGCATAGGTGCCCGCGACGACGCGCGAGGCGACGGCGGCACCGGGCGTGCCGGTCTGGGCCATGGCGGGCGCGGCGATGGTGGCGAGCGCCAGAGCGGCGGGAAGGACGAAACGCATGGGTAGACTCCCTGTTGAACGGTGGCCTTTCTGGGCCGTGCGGTGAACGCACGTCAAAGGCCAAGGTCGCAACGATGCGTTTCTAGGTTGGTCTCTGCGAGGCCCCTTTCCCTCCCCCAGCCCCTCCCGCCTGCGGGAGGGGAGAGGTTTTGGGCGGGCGTTCGGCCATTTCCGCAAACTATGGGCCCATTGAAGCGCTTGCGGCGTCCGCTTGGCACGCCCCTCCCGCTTGCGAGTTTCAGGTCGGTCATGCCCCCGGCATGACCTAAACGATGCGGGGCATCGTTTACCTGAAACTGGGGTGGGGGAGGGCCACGGTGGCTCACCGAGCCCACCCCCAGAACAAATCAGTTCTTCGCCTTGTCCACCAGCTTGTTCGCACCGATCCACGGCATCATCGCGCGCAGTTCGCTGCCGACCTGCTCGATCGGGTGGCGCTTGGCGGCGATGCGGCTGGCCTTCAGTTCGGGCTGGCCGGCGCGGTTGTCGAGCACGAAGTCCTTCACGAAGCGGCCCGACTGGATGTCGGCGAGCACGCGCTTCATTTCCTTCTTCGTCTCTTCGGTGATGATGCGCGGGCCGGTCTTGATGTCGCCGTACTCGGCGGTGTTCGAGATCGAGTAGCGCATGTTGGCGATACCGCCCTCATACATCAGGTCGACGATCAGCTTCAGTTCGTGAAGGCACTCGAAATAGGCCATTTCGGGGGCGTAGCCTGCCTCGACCAGCGTCTCGAAGCCTGCCTGGACCAGCGCCGTCGCGCCGCCGCACAGCACGGCCTGCTCGCCGAACAGATCGGTTTCGCACTCTTCGCGGAAGTTCGTCTCGATGATGCCCGAACGGCCGCCGCCGACCCCGCTCGCATAGGCCAATGCCACGTCATGCGCATTGCCGCTGGCGTCCTGGTGGATCGCGATCAGGCAGGGCACGCCGCCGCCGCGCACATATTCGCTGCGCACGGTGTGGCCGGGGCCCTTGGGGGCGATCATGATGACGTCGATGTCCGCGGGCGGCTCGATCAGGCCGAAATGCACGTTCAGGCCGTGCGCGAAGGCGAGCGCGGCGCCGGGCTTCATATTGCCCTTCAGGTCGGCGTCGTAGATCGCGGCCTGATGCTCGTCGGGGGCCAGGATCATCAGGATGTCGGCCCAGCCGGCCGCTTCCTTGTTCGACAGGACCTTGAAGCCCGCCGCTTCCGCCTTGGCGGCCGAGGCCGAACCGGGGCGCAGCGCGATCGCGACATTCTTGACGCCCGAATCGCGCAGGTTCTGCGCATGGGCATGGCCCTGCGACCCGTAACCCAGGATGGCGATGTTCTTCTCGGAGATCAGGTTCAGATCGGCGTCGCGATCGTAATACACACGCATTGGACTTCCCTTTCGAAATGGCTGGGCCGCTTGCGGCCTCATGATAGTTTGAAGATTAGGAGGTGGCTCAGGCCGCTTCGGCGCCGCGCGAGATGGCGGCGATGCCGGTGCGGGCGACCTCGACCAGGCCGACTTCGCCCATCAGCTCGACGAACTTGTCGATCTTGGCGATGCCGCCGGTGACTTCGAACACGAAGCTGGAGATCGTCGCGTCGACCACGCGGGCGCGGTAGACTTCGGCGAGGCGCAGCGCCTCGATCCGGCGGTCGCCGGTGCCCGACACCTTCACCAGCGCCAGCTCGCGCTCGACATGGTCGCCCAGCACGGTCAGGTCGGCGACCTTGTGGACGGGGACCAGCCGGTCGAGCTGGGCGATGATCTGCTCCATCACCGGCGGCGAGGCGCTGGTGACGATGGTGATGCGGCTGACGGCCTTGTCGGCGGTGATCTCCGACACGGTCAGGCTCTCGATATTATAGCCGCGCGCGGTGAACAGCCCGGCGATCCGCGCGAGAATGCCCGGTTCGTTGTCGACGATCACCGCCAGCGTGTGGCGTTCCACCTGTTCGGTCTTGATGTGCATCTCTAATCTCTTCCTCCCCGGAACGGAGTGGCAGGTGGATTGCCTCCCAGGCAATCCAGATCATGCCGGGGGCATGATCGACCTGTCACTGGGACCATGCGGAGCATGGTGGAGGGGGCTCTCCACTCATGCTGTCCTGCGCGGCGATCCCCCTCCACCGTGCCGCTTCGCGTCACGGTCCCCCTCCCCGTGCCGGGGAGGAGCTTCAAGGTCAAACCAGCGCCTTGGCCTCGTCGTCCATGGTGCCCGATACCTCATTGGCCTGCAGGATCATGTCGGTATGAGCCGCTCCGCTCGGGATCATCGGGAAGCAGTTGGCCAGCTTGGCCACGCGGCAATCGACGATCACCGGCCCGTCATGGTCCAGCATCGCGGCGATGCCGTCCTCCAGCTCGTGCCGATGCTCGATCAATATGCCCTTCCAGCCATAGGCCTCGCCCAGCTTCACGAAGTCGGGCAGCGAGTCCGAATAGCTCTCGGCATAGCGACTCTCATAGGTCAGTTCCTGCCACTGGCGGACCATACCCATATATTCGTTGTTCAGGATGAAGATCTTGACCGGCAGGCGATATTGCGTCGCCGTCGCCAGTTCCTGGATGTTCATCTGGATCGAGGCTTCACCGGCAATGTCGATGACCAGCGCGCCCGGATTGCCGAGCTGCGCACCGATCGCGGCGGGCAGGCCGTAACCCATGGTGCCCAGGCCACCGCTCGTCAGCCACTTGTTGGGCTTTTCGAAGCCGAAATGCTGCGCGGCCCACATCTGGTGCTGGCCGACCTCGGTGGTGATGATGGGCTGGCGCGCCTTGGTCGCGTCGTAGAGCGCGCGGATCGCGCGCTGCGGCATGATCGCGTCGCCCGCCTCGGGGAAGGACAGGCAGCCGACCGCACGCCAGCCCGCGATGCGGCGCTGCCACTCGGTGGTGTCGGGCTTGGGATGCTGGCGCGACTTCCAGATGCGCACCGCATCCTCCAGCGCGTGGCCGACATCGGCAATGATGGCGAGATCGACGCGGACATTCTTGTTCACGCTCGACCGGTCGATATCGACATGGACCTTGCGGCTGTTCGGGCTGAACGCGTCCAGACGGCCCGTCACGCGGTCGTCGAACCGGCTGCCCAGCGCGACCACGAGGTCGGCCTGGTTCATCGCCATATTGGCTTCGTAGGTGCCGTGCATCCCCAGCATGCCCAGCCATTGCGGATCGCTGGCCGGGAAGGCGCCCAGGCCCATCAGGGTCGAGGTCACGGGCGCGCCGGTGATGCGGGCCAGTTCGCGCAGCAGTTGCGACGCGGCGGGACCCGAATTGATGATGCCGCCGCCGGTATAGAGGATCGGGCGTTCGGCGGCCGCCAGCATGTCGACCAGCTGTTCGACTTGGGCTTGGTCGGCCTTCACCTGCGGGCGATAGGTCTTGTGACGGATCGGACCCGGCTTCTGATAGCGGGCGGTGGCGACCTGCACGTCCTTGGGGATGTCGATCACGACCGGACCGGGGCGACCCGAGGTCGCGATGTGGAACGCCTCATGCACCACTTCGCCCAGACGTGCGGGGTCCTTCACCAGATAATTGTGCTTGGAGCAGTGGCGCGTGATGCCGACCGTATCGGCCTCCTGGAACGCGTCGGTGCCGATCAGCGCGGTCGGCACCTGGCCGGTGATGACCACCATCGGGATCGAATCGAGCAGCGCATCGGTGATGCCGGTGACGGCATTGGTCGCGCCGGGACCGGAGGTGACGAGCACCACGCCGGGCTTACCGGTGGAGCGGGCATAGCCCTCCGCCGCATGGGTCGCCGCCTGTTCGTGGCGGACGAGAATGTGGCGGATGCGCTTCGATCGGAACATGGCGTCATAGATCGGCAGCACCGCACCACCCGGATAGCCGAAGACGACCTCCACGCCGAGATCGCACAGCGCCTCGACCAGGATATCGGCTCCGCTTTTCTCGGTCATCATCTTCGTCCTTCTGCATCCGTGCCCGCTGACGGGGCGTGTCGGGAATGGCGCGGCTACAAGTTTAAAAAGTGCGCGTCAACCGTCAATTGCGCAATAAAGTTTCTATTATGCTGCGACGCACATCGGGCGCCGTGTCGGAAATCACGGTCCAGCCGGGGCCGGGCTGGTGGCGGAACCAGGTAAATTGCCTTTTGGCATAACGCCTTGTCGCGAGCGCGCCCGCAGCCTCCGCCTCGGCGCGGGTCATGGTGCCCGCCAGCAGCGCGGCGGCCTCCGGCACGCCGATCGCGCGGCGGATGGGGGCATCTGCGGGCAGGTCTGGGCGGGCGAGGAGCGCGGCGGCTTCGTCCATTCCTTCATCCAGCATCTCGCCGAAACGCCGGTCGATCCGCGCGTTCAGCCAGTCGCGGTCGGGCAGCAGAATCACGGCGGACAGGGCGATGCGGTCGCCGATGCCGCCTTCCTTGCGGGCCTGCCATTCGTGTAGCGGCAGGCCGGTCGAACGCACCACCTCCAGCGCGCGGGCGACGCGGGTCGTGTCGGCGGGGTTGAGCCGGGCGGCGGCGATGGGGTCTTCGCGCGACAGGACTTCATGGGCTTCGGCGACGGGCAGGGCGCGAACCTCGGCGCGGATGGCGGGGGCGATCTCTGGCACGGGCGCGATCCCGTCGAGCAGGGTGCGCATATAAAGGCCGGTGCCGCCGACCAGGATCGGCAGCGATCCCGCCGCCACGCTGTCGTCGATCGCCCCGCGTGCTTCGACGGCCCAGCGCGCCGCCGAATAGCCGGTGTCCGCCCCGTCGACATGGCCGAACAGCCGGTGCGGAGCCTGTGCCACTTCGTCGGGCGATGGGCGGGCGGTCAGGATCGACAGGTCCCGGTACACCTGCGCCGAATCGGCATTGATGATCGTGCCGCCGGTCACCTTCGCCAGATCGAGCGCCAATGCGGACTTGCCGCTGGCGGTCGGCCCTGCAATGAGCGCGACCTTGGGTCGGTCAGAGGAGTTCGCCATGTTCATCGCCACGCTGATAGCAGCCAAGGGCCGACTGGCCGATGCGGATTTGTCGGTTGCGCAGGAGAAAATGGCGGCGGCGGGCTGCACCATGTCCGCCACGCGCTGGATTGATGAGGGCATCGCGGCGGACCTCGACTTCACCGGCGATCCGTTGGTGGCGCGCGAGGTGCTGGAGGGCCGGTTCGACGCGACCGACGTGGTCGTGCAGCCTGCCGCGCACCGCGAAAAGCGGCTGCTGGTCGCGGACATGGATTCCACCATGATCACCGTCGAGTGCATCGACGAACTGGCCGATTATGCCGGGATTAAGGAGCAGGTCGCCGAAGTCACCGAGCGCGCGATGCGCGGCGAACTGGACTTCGCCGCGGCACTCGATGCCCGCGTCGCGTTGCTCGAAGGGTTGGACGAGAGCGTCATCGAACAATGTCTGGCCGAGCGGGTCACGCTGATGGCGGGGGCTCGCGCGCTGGTCCGCACGATGAAGGCACGCGGCGGCCATGCGATCCTCGTGTCGGGAGGCTTCACCCGCTTCGCCGAGCCGGTCGCGGCCGAGATCGGTTTCGACCGCGCCATCGCCAATTATCTTGAGATCGCGCACGGCAAGCTGACCGGCACGGTGCGCAAACCCATCGTCGGATCGGACACCAAGGAAAAGACGCTGCTCGCTGCGCTCGACGAATTGGGCATCGGCGCGGCGGAGAGCATGGCGGTGGGCGATGGGGCCAACGATCTGGCGATGATCCGCCGGGCAGGCCTGGGCGTCGCCTATCGCGCCAAGCCGATCGTCGCGGGCGCGGCGGCGGCGCGGATCGACCATGGCGACCTGACCGCGCTGCTGTATGCGCAGGGCATTCCGAGCGCGGATTGGGTGGTCGGTTAACGGTCCCGCGAGGCTTCCCCTATCCCATTGGAAGGGGCGGGCTTCGAGACATTCCGAGCACCGTCCCGACGGAGGCCGGGATCCAGTTGCCCAGCGTCAGCCCTTCCATCCGATCGGGCCGATCGGGCCGAAACGGGACCCCGGCCTTCGCCGGGGTCGATGGAGAGTGTGGTCGGTCTCGGCAGCCAGGTCCCCGTAACTCGCGGAGGCCTTTGGGCCTTACGGCGCGACCACCACGCAAGGCTGGCCCGAGCGGCTGCACGCGGCTTGCGCGGAGACGCGATTGGCATAGCCGCCCGCCTGAAGCCGGGTGACACCGCCTGCCGTCACGAAATAGGGCTGCGCACCGCTTAGGCGACCCCGCACCCGCTGCCAGAGCGCGTCGGCATTGCCGCGATCACGGAAGGCGCCGAGCTGGATACGCCATGGCCCGCTGGTCGCGCGAGCCGGTGTCGGCTTGGCGGGACGCGGCGCGGGCGGCGGTGCAACGGGCTTGCGCCGGTCGGTCAGGTCGTCCGCCTCCTCGCGGACCGGCGGCGTGTGGCTCGCGGGCGTGCCGGGCGCTGGATAGCTTGCGCCATAGCCGGACGTCGCCGGGCATGACGGCGTGACCGGCACCGGCTGTACCGTCGGGCGGGTCTGCGCAGCGGTACGGGCCAAAATATCGGTCGCCTTGACCGGCGTCGGTTCGGAGCCGACCGTCACCCGTTTCGGCCCGCTGGCGGCGGGGGCGGGCAGGGCGGCCAGACGGGCGCGATATTGCTGGGCCAGCTCGACGCCGCGCTGGCGGTCGGGCGGGGTGATATACTGGTCCATCTGCGCCAGCGTCTGCGAAGCGGCTTGCAATCCCGCCTGCGACGCCAGCGTCATCAGCGCATAGGCGCGCGGATAGTCGCGCGGCACGCCATCGCCGTTGAACAGCATCGTGCCCAGCACCAGCTGCGCGCGCGGTTCGCCATGCGCGACGGACTTTTCCAGCCAGGGCGCGGCGTCGGCTTTTTTGCCCGACTGGAACAGCGCGAGGCCGTAATTGTCGGTGGCCTGGATATGGCCCTGAACGGCGGCCTTGCGGAACCAGCTTTCGGCAAGCGTGGGATCGAGCGGCACGCCACGACCCAGCTTATAGGCTTGGGCCAGGTTGAACTGCGCGTCGGCATCGCCCGCCACGGCGGGACCGCGCCATTCCTCGACCGCCTTGCGGTAATCGCCCTGTGCCCAGGCATCGACCCCAGCCTTCACATCCGGCACCGCCAGCACAGGGGTGGCGACCAGAAATGCGGCCAGAACAGCGGCGGGCGCGACCATGCCGCCGATCGGGAATCTGCGCATTATCCTTCGTCCTTCCGCCCTTGTTGCACGCCATCCATGCCGCGCTGCCGGGCAAGGGTAAAGCGTTCAATGAAGGGGTTAACCGTTCCTTATAGGCTGGGGGGCTAGCGTGGCGGCCGATCGGGGAAACGGGTCATGCGCCGGGCGTATCGACCGCCTTCCCCCTGGGCTGAACCGGATGACCAAGATGACCACGTTCCGCACTCTTCTGTCCTGCAGCGTTGGCGTGTTGATTCTGGGGGGCTGCACCGCGACCGGCCCGCGCACCGCGCGGCTGAACGCGCAGGCCAGCCCGGCACGGGCGAGCGCCGCGCTCGCCGACCAGACCCGCCGGGTGCTGGCGCAGCGCGATGGCGACGCCGCCGTGGCGCTGGCCGAGCGGCTGGTCGCGGCCGAACCAAAGGATGCGGGCTATCGTTCGCTTTTAGGGCAGAGCTATCTTCAGGCCGGGCGTTTCGCCTCGGCGCGGCAGGCCTTTACCGACGCGTTGCAGCTCGATCCGGCGGATGGCCGCGCCGCGCTGAACCTGGCGTTGGCGATGATCGCAGGCGGCAATGGGGCGGGCGCAAAGGCATTGCTGGACCAGCATGCCGCCGCCATTCCGACCGCCGATCTGGGGCTGGCGCTGGCGCTGGCCGGAGCACCGGGTGAGGGCGTCCGCCTGCTGACCGCCGCCACGCGAGAGCCGGGGGCGAGCGTCAAGGCGCGGCAGAACCTCGCGCTGGCGCTGGCGCTGTCGGGCCAGTGGGATATGGCACGCATGGCGGCGTCGGCCGACATGGCTCCGGCGGATGTCGAGGTGCGGATGCGCGAATGGGCGAACTTCGCCATTGCCAGCCCGGCCGACATGGTTTCGTCCCTGCTGGGCGTGAAGCCGTCAGTCGATACCGGCCAGCCGATCATGCTGGCGCTGAACGCCGCTCCCTCGGCGGCGGTGATGCAGGACATGGTCCAGGCGCTGCCCCAGCCGGTCGTCGCAGAGCCCGTGCCCGCCGCCGCCGAACCGGCGGCGGCGCAAACCACCTTCGCCGCGCAGCAGGAGATCGTCCAGCCGCTGCCCATGACGGCCGAGCGCACCGCGCGAACTGCACCGTCGAGCCTGTTGCTGGTCCGGCGGGATGACGAACCGCAAGCCAGCATTCAACGTATAGCCGCAGGCCCCGTCACCGCGCCCGCCCTGCTTCGCCGGGCCGAAGAACGGCGCGTCGTCACGCGGCGTCGTGGCGACTGGAATGTCCAGATCGGCGCCTTCGGCAAGGCGGACGGCGCACAGAAAGCATGGGATCGACTGACCCGCCGTTTCGATGGCCTGTCGGGCTATGCCCCGCAAAGCGGCACGGTGCGCCTGTCGGGCGAGCAGCTTTACCGCCTTTCGGTCGGCGGCCTCAGCCGCGCCGATGCCGACTCACTCTGCCATCGCTATCGCGCGGCGGGGGGCGCCTGCTTCGTCCGGCGTCAGGCCGACGACCATATGGCGCAATGGGCGCGGCCGGGGATCGGCATCGCCTCGCTCTGAGCGTTTTTTGAAAACGTGCAGTGGCACGTTTTTCCGCACCGGCCCGCTCCCCCACCCGACCTCCCACAGAGTATCCTTGATGGGAGGTCGGGTGGGGGAGCGGGCCGGTGCCGCCGAAACTCGCGTTCAGCGAGTTTCCAAATCAAACCGCCTCGCCCGCCGCGCGGCCGCTCGCCCAGGCCCATTGGAAGTTGTACCCGCCCAGCCAGCCGGTGACGTCCACCGCCTCGCCTACGAAATGCAGCCCCGGCACCGCCTTGGCCTCCATCGTCCGTGACGACAGCCCGGCGGTGGAGACACCGCCGACCGTCACCTCCGCCTTGGCATAACCCTCGCTGCCATTGGGATGGAAGGTCCAGTCGGCGAGCCGTCCCTGTGCCGCCGCCAGCAGCTTGTCGGTCGCCGCGCCCAGTTCCGCGGGAAGCGCCAGTCGCTCCGCCAGCGTCTCGGCCAGCCGGTCGGGCAGATGCTGGCCGAGCGCCCGGCGTACGCTGGTGCGTGGGGCGCTGCGCTTCAAGGCGACCAGCCAGTCGGGCGCGCAGTCGGGCAGGAAGTCGATGCCTATGGCCTCGCCATGCCGCCAATAGGACGACACTTGCAGGATCGCCGGGCCGGACAGGCCGCGATGGGTGAACAGTGCCGCCTCACGGAACCGGGTCTTGCCCGCCCGCGCGACGACCTCCGACGCGACGCCCGAGAGCGAGCGGAACAGCGTCTCCTCGCCGCCCAGCGTCAGGGGGACGAGGGCAGGGCGCGGCTCGACCACCTTCAGCCCGAACTGGCGGGCCAGGTCATAGGCATAGCCGGTCGCACCCATCTTCGGGATGCTCGGCCCTCCGGTCGCGACGATCAGGCGGGGGGCGGTGAAGGTCTGGCCGCCGCGCGTCACGCGGAACTGCGTGCCGTCATGCGCGACCGCCTCGACCGGCTGGCTGAGCGCGATGTCGACCCCGCCGCCGGACCGCGCCGCCCGGTCGCATTCGTCGAGCAGCATCGCCACGATCTGCCGCGCCGATCCGTCGCAGAACAACTGGCCCAGCGTCTTTTCATGCCAGGCGATGCCATGCGCCTCGACCAGTTCCAGAAAGTCGTTGGGGGTGTAGCGGCCCAGCGCGGACTTGGCGAAATGCGGGTTCGCCGACAGGAAGCGGTCGGGCACGGAGCCGATATTGGTGAAGTTGCACCGCCCGCCGCCCGAGATCAGGATCTTCTTGCCCGGCGCATCGGCATGGTCGACGACCAGCACCCGCCGCCCCCGCTGCCCGGCGGTCGCGGCAGCCATAAGCCCCGCCGCCCCCGCGCCGAGGATGATCGCGTCATAGTGTTGCATGGCGGCGGTTTAGAAGGGATCGGGTGCTAGAGATAGCGTTTACGGTAGCCGCTTGGCACGCCCCTCCCGTTTACGGGAGGGGATGGGGGAGGGCAGGGCCGCAGGCGATGGTCTCGGTGAGACCCCTTTCCCTCCCCTCGGTCCCCTCCCGCTTGCGGGAGGGGATGCAGAAACAGAAGGTCGGGGAGACTAGCTTACCTCCACCACCTCCACCGCATCGGCCTTGCCGCCGAACGCGACCGTTTCCCCCGCCATCGCCCCCATCAGCGCGCGCGCCAGTGGCGCGGCATAGGCGATGCGGTCGTGTGCGGGATCGGCCTCGTCATGGCCGACGATGGTCAGCGTCTTGGTCTGGCCGTTGAGCCGGATCGTCACCATGCTGCCGATTCCCACTTCATCCTCGGCGGGAGCGGGCGCCAGCTCCGCCGTGGCGGCGCGGGTGTTCCAATAGCGCAGTTCGCGCTGGAGACGGGTGCGTTCCTCGTCGTCGGTCGCGGCGGCGACGGCGGCCTCGACCTCTGCCACCTTGGCGCGGGTCAGCTCCAACCCACGCGGCGTGACCAGATTGGGGCCGGGCGGAATGGGCAGCTCGAATTTGGGTTCGAGATGTTCATCATCGGATTCGCGGCGAAAGGCGACACTCATCGGGGATCAACGCGCAGGGTCATGGCACGGCTCCATGGCGGGCCATTCGGTTCACCGCAAGCACGGCTTGAGTTTCTCGCCAATTGGTGTAAAGGGCCACGCTTTCACGGAACGCAAACAATCACCCGTGCCGCATGGGTGTATCCGCCAACCGAGAGGGATGGGTCCCTTGGTTCGGCGGTACGCGCTCCTTTTTCTGTTGGAGTCCCCATGCCTTTTTCTGCCTTGCCGCCGGTATTGTCGGCTGCCCTTTCCGCGCGTGGCTATACCGCGCCGACCCCCGTTCAGGCCGCCGTCATCGAGGATGACGCCCAGGGCCGCGACCTGATCGTGTCCGCCCAGACCGGTTCGGGCAAGACCGTCGCCTTCGGCCTCGCCATGGCGAGCGAGTTGCTGAACGGCGGCGATCACCTGCCCCAGCCGGGCGCGCCGATGGCGCTGGTCATCGCGCCGACGCGCGAGCTGGCGCTGCAGGTCAGCCGCGAGCTGGAATGGCTTTATGCCGGAGCGCGTGCGCGCATTGCGACTTGCGTCGGCGGCATGGACGCCTCGCGCGAACGTCGCGCGCTCAGCCATGGCACCCACATCGTCGTCGGCACGCCGGGCCGCCTGCGTGACCATCTGGAGCGCGGCGCGCTCGACCTGTCGTCGCTGAAGTTCGTCGTCCTCGACGAGGCCGACGAGATGCTCGACATGGGCTTCCGCGAGGACCTGGAGCAGATTCTCGACGGCACGCCGTCCGAGCGCCGCACGCTCCTCTTCTCGGCGACCATGCCGCGCCCGATCGTGCAGCTCGCCAAGCGTTACCAGACCAATGCCAAGCGGATCGAGACGATCAGCGAGGACAAGGGCCATGCCGACATCGCCTATCAGGCGGTGACCGTGGCGCCTGCCGATATCGAGGCGGCGGTGGTCAACCTGCTGCGTCTGCACGAGGCCGAGGTCGCGATCCTGTTCTGCGCCACGCGCGACAATGTCCGCCATCTCCATTCCAGCCTGGTCGAGCGCGGCTTCTCGGCGGTCGCGCTGTCGGGCGAGCATTCGCAGAACGAGCGCAACCATGCGCTCCAGGCGCTGCGTGACGGCCGCGCGCGCGTCTGCGTCGCGACCGACGTGGCGGCACGCGGCATCGACCTTCCGGGCCTGACGCTCGTCATCCACGTCGAAATCCCGCGCGATGCCGAGGCGTTGCAGCACCGTTCGGGCCGCACCGGCCGCGCCGGTCGCAAGGGCACCGCGATCCTGATCGTTCCCTATCCGCGCCGTCGCCGGGTCGAGGGTATGCTGCGCGGGGCGCGCATCGACGCCGAATGGCGCCGTGCGCCGACGCTCGAGGAAATCCGTGCACAGGATCGCGAGCGTCTGCTGGCGGCGCTTCTGGCGCCGGTCGAGGTGGACGAGGGCGATCGTGAGCTGGCCACCCGCCTGCTCGCCGAAAAGTCGCCCGAGGACATCGCCGCCGCGCTGGTCCGCGCACACCGTGCCGCGCTGCCCCAGGCCGAGGAACTGGTCGAGGGTGATGCTCCGGCGCCGCGCGAGCGTCGCGAAGGGTTCGACGACACCGCCTGGTTCCGCATGAGCGTCGGTCGCAGCCAGAATGCCGATCCGCGCTGGCTGCTGCCGCTGATCTGCCGTCGCGGGCACATCACCCGCAACGAGATCGGTGCGATCCGCATCCAGCCGAACGAGACGCTGTTCGAAATCCCGTCGGCGCTGGCGTCGCGCTTCATCGCCGCGCTGAAGCGGACCGAGGCCGATCATGCCGAGGACGATATCGCGATCGAGCAGGCCGATGGCCCTCCCGCCGGTGGCTCGGGCCATGGCGGTGCGCGTCGTGGCGGTCCGGGCGGCAACCGTCCGATGGGCGGCCGCCCCGCCGGCGGCCCCGGCGGCCCGCGCCGCTACTCGCCGCGTCCCACCCAGGGCGGCCCGCGCGGTCCGCGTCGCGGCTGAACCGGATAACGGGTAAGCAAAAAGCCCTCCCCGAGACGTCTCGGGGAGGGCTTTTTTTATTCCTCCCCAAGCTCGCTTGGGGAGGGGGACCGCCGGGCGTCAGCCCGGTGGTGGAGGGGCGGGGCGTCTCGCTGGGGTTGCCGCCCCTCCACCACGCCCTGCGGGCGCGGTCCCCCTCCCCATCGGAGATGGGGAGGATTTTTTAGTGGATCTCCCGCCCGGCCTTCCACAGCCGCAGCGCGCGGCCCTGGACCGGGAAGCCGTCGAACGGCGTATTCCCCGCCGAGGCGAAGGCATCGCCCGACACCATCCAGGGCTTGTCGGCATCGAACAGCATCAGGTCGGCGGGCTTGCCCGGCTCCAGCGTGCCGGTGTCGAGACCCAGCACCTTCGATGGATTGAGGGCCAGCAGTGCGAACAGCCGGGGCAGGGTGATCCGCTCGTCGCGGACCAGCATCAGCGCCAGCGGTAGCAGCGTCTCCGCCCCCGCCATGCCCGCTTCGGCATCGACGAAGGGTAGGCGCTTGGACTCGGGTCCGTGCGGGTCATGGCCCGATCCGATGATGTCGACCGTCCCGTCCGCGACCGCCGCCAGCGCCGCCTGCCGGTCGCTCTCGTCGCGCAAGGGCGGGGAGAGGCGGGCATAGGTGCGGAAATCGGTGACGGCGATGTCGGACAGGTGGAGATGCGCGGGCGTGATGCCACACGTCACCTTGACCCCGCGCCGCTTGGCCGCGCGGATCAGGTCGAAGCCCGAAGCGGTCGTCACCTGGCGGATGTGCAGCTTCGCGCCCGTCTCGTCCGCCAGCATCAGGTCGCGCGCGATGGCGAGCGACTCGGCGATGGCGGGCGCCGATGGCAGGCCCAGGCGGCTGGCCGTCTCGCCTTCGGTCGCGACCGCATCGGCGGCCAGGCCGCCGTCTTCGGCATGGGAAATCACGGTCAGCCCCAGGTCGCCCGCATAAGCGAGCACCCGGTGCATCACGCCCGTATCGGCGATCCAGCCCCGCCCGGTGCCGACCGCCTTCGCGCCAGCCGAGACGCAGACCGCCATCTCGGCCAGATCGGTTCCCGCCAGCGAGCGGGTCGCCGCCGCGATGGGGTGAATCCACAAATCGGGCCGCCCGATCAGCGCGGCGCGCTGGACCACGCCGGGATCGTCGAGCACCGGCGACTGATCGGGCATCAGGCCGATGCGCACGATGCCGCCCGCGCGACAGGCGGCGCGGTCGACCTTGAACACGCCCAGATCGACGATGCCGGGCGCGAGCATCTTGCCGCCGCAGTCGATGACCGTCGCACCCTCCGGCACGTCGCCGGTGCCCGTAATGATGCCGTCCTCGACCAGCAGGGTCTGGCCCTTGATCTCACCGCCGACCGGGCAGATCAGCGTGGCGTTGGTGAAGGCGGTGACGATCATGCCCAGCCCTCCAGCTTGCGGGCGCGGCGGGTCAGCACGTCAAGGCACGCCATGCGCACCGCGACGCCCATCGCCACCTGCTCGGTGATCGCCGATTGCGGACCGTCCGCCACCTCCGAGTCGATCTCTACCCCCCGGTTCATCGGGCCGGGGTGCATGACCAGCGCGCCGGGCTTGGCGCGCTTCAGGCGTTCGGCGGTCAGGCCATAGCGCATCCGGTATTCGCGAGTGGAGGGGATGTATCCGCCCGCCATCCGCTCATTCTGGACACGCAGCATCATGACGACATCGGCACCCTCGATCGCTTCGTCGAAATCGGTGAAGGGGGTGACGAACATCCGCTCGATCCCCTTGGGCATCAGCGTCGAGGGCGCGCAGACCCGCACTTCGGCGGCGAGCGCGGTCAGCGCGAGAATGTCCGAGCGCGCGACGCGGCTATGCAGGATATCGCCGCAGATGACGACCTTCTGCCCCGCGACGCTGCCGCGACGGCGGCGGATGGTCAGCATGTCGAGCAAGGCTTGCGTCGGATGCTCATGCCGCCCATCGCCCGCGTTCAGGACGGGGCAGTCGACCTTGTCGGCGATCAGGCGCACCGCACCGCTCGCCATGTGGCGGATCACGATCACGTCGGCGCGCATCGCATTCAGCGTCATCGCCGTGTCGATCAGCGTCTCGCCCTTCTTCACGCTCGACTGGGCGGCGTGCATGTTGACCACGTCCGCGCCCAGCCGCTTGCCCGCGATCTCGAAGGACAACAGCGTCCGGGTCGAATTCTCGAAAAAGGCGTTGATCTGGGTCAGGCCCGCCAGCCGCGTGTCGGGCGTATCGGTCGCGCCGCGATCGAGCCAATGTTCCGCCTCGTCGAGCAGGAACATGATCTCATGCGGTTGAAGGCCGTCGATTCCGGTCAGATGCCGGTGCGGGAAAACGGCGCCACCCTGAATGAGCGTGCCGGGGCGATGATCCGAGGTCTGCATTAAAGCCGCCGGGTAGCGAGCGGCGGCGCGATGGGCAAGTGAATCCTCCCATCCCTCAATCCTCCCCATCGTCAGATGGGGAGGGGGACCGCGCCCGCAGGGCGTGGTGGAGGGGCGGGGTGGAGAGGGTCAGGCTTTGCCCCTCCACCACCGCTACGCGGCGGTCCCCCTCCAAGCGAGCTTGGGGAGGATTGGATCAGAACGCGCCCGAGAGGGTGATGAAGCCCATGCGCGGCGGCTGGGCATAGCTGTTCCAGGTCTTGGACGCCGCACCGACGACCAACTCGTAAATGCCCTTGCGATTGGTCACGTTGGTGACGTTGACCGACAGCTTCAGGTCCTTGACGCCGAACCCGTCCATCTGCGGCAGGCTGTACCCCGCCTGGAGGTTCAGCAGGTAACGCCCGCCGATCCCCTGGTCGTTGGTATAGGTCGCAAAGCGCGGGCCGACATAGTCGCCGATCGCCTGGATCTCGAACGGGCCGTCATTGATCGACACGACCGTCTTGTTCAGCCAGCGGGCGGTGTTGGGCACATATTTGCCCGCGGTCGCGATGGTGGTGGTGCCGCTGACATAATTGTCGCGGTATTTCGAGCTGTTATAGGACAGCGCGTTATAGACCGACAGGTGCGGGCCGAAGCGCAAGGTCGCCGCCGCATCCACGCCGTTGGTGCGCACGCGGCCGACATTCTGCAGGATCGACACGCCGCCGATGACCGAGGCGATGACCGGCGTCGCGCTGATCTGGAGCAGGCGGTTGTCGAAATCGACATGATAGGCGCTGACCTGCGCCTCGATCGCGGTCAGTGGGCCGAGGTCGAGCGCGTGGTGTGAGCGCAGGCCCGCCTCATAGGTCCAGGAAGTCTCGGGCGAGGTGTTCGCCTTGATCTGGTCGAACGCCTGCTGGCTGCCGACCGCGAAGGGCGACAGGCCCGCCGCGACCGAGGCCTGGAACTGGCGGACATTCTTCTGGATATGGCCGAACAGCTGGTCGTTTGTGGTGATGTCCCAGATCGCACCGATCGCGGGCAGGAACCACTTCTTCGTGTTCAGCCGCCCCTCGGGATAGCCGGTCGAGGTGCCGGGCAGCGCGCCAGGCAGCGGCTGGGTCGGAACGCGGCCATCGGCGAATTGCAGGCTGGACTTGAAGCCCGCCTCGACCGTCACCGTCGGGGTGACGTGCCAGCGATCCTGGATATGCGTCTGGATCAGGTCATATTTGGTGATCGCGGCATATTGGGTCAGGCGGCGAAGCGCCGGATCGGCCCATTCATAGGGCGAGGGCGGGTTGTCGATGGGGGCGGCATACCAGCGGCGGAAGATCGTGTTGCGGTTATGCTCGTACCAGCCGCCCAGCTCGATCTCATGGTCGCCCGCATGGATCGCCAGCGTCGAGATCGCGCCTTTCCGGTCGATGCCATATTCGGTGGTGCGCAGCGCATAGCCCGAGCCGCCGAAGACGGCCTTCAGATTCTGCCCGGGATAATAGATGCGGAACAGGCCCGGCAGGCCCGCCGCCGCAATCGGCCCAGTGATCTGCCCCTGGCCCTCGTCATGATGGTAATAGACCTGGTTAGTCCATGTCACCGCATCGCCGAAGCGATGCTCATATTTGATATAGCCCAGATAGTCGGTGCGCTGCGCGTCGCCGAAATAGTTCATATAGTTGTTCGGGTTGTTCGACGGCGGCGCGCCGTTTGCGTCGACATAGGCAAGGGCCGCTTGCCAGTTCGGATAGAGCAGCGAGCGATAATAGGGCTCCAGGCCGCCCGCATTATGCGCGACCGAATCCTGGTTGGGCTCGGCCTTGTCGGAAATATTGAAATAGCCGGTCAGCGTGCCGTTCTCGCCCTTGTGGACGAACTTGGCATTGCCCTGCCACCCGCCCTGCTTGGCGTTGAATTCCCAGGCGCGCGCCTTTTGCCGGACGACCGAGAGATAGCCGCTGTTGGTGCCGCCCAGCCCGTCGACCTCGCCGCTATCGATGCGCAGGAAGGTGCGGCTGGCGTCATAGCTGCCCAGCGTCTGGGCAAAGCGGACGCCCATGGTCACGGTCGGATCGCTCGAATAGGTCTCGATCCCGCCGCCCAGATTGCTGGCCGAGGCGGTGCCCAGGTCGGCGGCCCCGGCGGTCAGGCGGACGCGCGCGACGTTTTCGGAGATGACCGCGCGCTGCGGGCTCAGGCCGTTGTAATTGCCATAGGACTGGTCGCCCAATGGCACGCCGTCGAGCGTGAAGCCCAGCTGGTTCTGGTTGAAGCCGTGGACGAACAACGCGATATTCTGTTCGTTATTGCCCCAGGGATCGGCCGTCTCGAACTGCACGCCGGGCAGCGTCTGGATCGCCTTCACCGGGTTCGCGCCGGGCAGCACCTTCTGAATCTCCGCCGCGCCCAACTCCACCGAGGAGCGGGTGGTGCGGGTCGCGGTAACGACGATCTGGTCGCCGTTTGTCGCGGCTTCGGGCGAGGACGGTTCCGACTGCTGTTGCGCCCAGGCGGGCATGGCGACGACGGCGGCGCCGATCATCAGCATCGAACGGGAAAGAACGGAAAAACGCTTCACGGCTGTGCCCCCCAAGGCTTCGTACGAAGCGGCGCAGCTAGGGGGCTCGCGTGACGGGTTAACGACTGGTTAAAGACCAATATATGACATTTCTGCCGAAACCGGTCGTTTTGCGGTCAGTCGATCGACGTCCACTTCCCTCTCCCCTGGACAGGGGAGAGGGTTAGCGGAGCTTGCCAGCTTGCTGGCTAGCGCAGCTTGGGTGAGGGGTTGAGCGAGCCTCCGGCTCGCGCGCGCGTTCCGCGCGCTCACCCCTCACCCAGCTCCGACTAAGCCTTTGCTCACGCAAAGACCAAGTCTGCGCAACCTTCTCCCCTCTATGAGGGGCGAGGGAAGAAAGTTTGGATCTCGATCAGCCTCAGGTGTTCAGGCCATCACCAACGCGTCGATCGCGGCCTGAAGGATATGCGCGGCGGCCAGGTTGTCGATCCGCTCGGCGCGCTTGGCGCGGCTCATATCCTGTTCGATCATCGTCCGTTCGACCGCCACGGTCGACCAGCGTTCGTCCCAGAGCAAGATCGGGCCCAGATCGGCGCAGTTGCGGGCGAAGCTGCGTGTCGACTGCGAACGCGGGCTCTCGCTGCCGTCCAGGTTCAGCGGCAGGCCGATGACCAGGCCCTGCACGCCCTGCTGGGCGATCATCGCGATCAACTGTTCCTTGTCCTTGGTGAACTTGGTCCGGCGGATCAGGGTGGCGGGGCTGGCGAAGCTCCATCCGGCGTCGCACAAGGCGGTGCCGACCGTCTTGGTGCCGACGTCCAGCCCGATCAGCCGCCCGCCCGAGGGGAGGGCGGCGCGGAATTCGCTACGGTCGGTGGTGATCAGGCTCATCGAAAGGCTTTCAAACGGCGCTCCGCATCGGCGCGGACATTCGCCCAGAACAGGCTATAGTCGTATACGTGGTAGTTGTTGCCCGGCAGCACATAGGGGCCGACGCTCGGCCCCTCGCCGATGGTCAGGACGCCGCGCCCCTCGCACTTGGCGGGGACCTTGCCTGCGGCGATGGCGGCGGTCTTCAGGTCGGCGGACGGATAGAGGGTGCCCAGATTGGCGGTGGCGGGCGCGGCGACGCCGGGCGTGCCGGTCAGCGGGTTGGTGCACAGCATCTGGGTGTCCTTGCGCGGCGCGCCGGTATAGCCGTTGGTCTGGTCGAACACGTCGAGGATCAACGACGGATCGGCAGGCTCGCCGAAGCTCTGCCAACTGAGGATGCACCCCGTCTGGTCGGGCGTCGCACAGGCGGGCAATCCCATGGCGGGCAGGTCGGCAGTCATCGAGATCGGCCAGCCGACGACATAGGCCGCAACGATCCGCCGCTTGAGGGCAGGGGTCTTCGCCACCCGGTCGGTCAGCAGCCGCGACAGGTGCAGCGCGCCCTGGCTATGCCCCGCCAGGATCAGCGGGCGCTTGGGATCGACGTCGGCCAGGAAGGCGGTGAAAGCGGCGTCCACGTCCCTATAGGCGAGGTCGAGCGCGCGCTCGGCATCCGCCATGCTGGTCAGGAACGCGCCGAAGGTCGCCTGGCGATAGCGCGGCGCCCAGATGTCACCGGCTCCGTTGAAAGCGCTGGCCTGTCCGCGCAGGAACAGCTCGGCCCGGCCATTGGTCTCGGGATCGTCGAGCGGCGCGTTCCAGTGCGCCTTGCTGATATAGGAGGTCGGGTGGATGAAGAAGATTGCCGCGCCCTGACCCGGCTGGCCGGGCGTAAAGCCGGTCGGCACCCATAGCGCCGGATTGCCCGGCAGGTCGGGGCGCGCCAGCCACATCTTGCGGTCGCGATATTCCTCGGCGCGCGTCACCGCTTGGGTCTGGAACGACTCGGACGGCACCGTCGACCAGCGGAGCAGCTGGTTGCCGAACAGGCGGTAAGCAAAGGCGGCGGCGATCGTCAGCACGATGAGTGCCGCCACGACATAGAGGAATTTGCGCGCCAAATCATCACTCCGTTGTGCGGTGCAACAAAATCGGACGGCCCGCAATTGCTATCCATGATGCCCCACTTGCCCCCATTGCAATCGCCGAGGCGGCAAAAGCGTTGCGCGAAGCCGCGCGGCGATGCTAGCCGCAAATCCATGTCCGTAGATACCGCAACCGTGAAGAAGATCGCGAGCCTCGCCCGCATCGCGATCACCGAGGAGGACGCGACGCGCCTCGCCCCCGAGCTTGGGAACATCCTGGGCTGGATCGAGCAACTGGGCGAGGTCGATACCCAAGGGGTCGAGCCGATGACCGCGGTGATCCCGAACCAGCTTCGCCTGCGCGACGACGTCGTCAATGACGGCGGCATCCGCGACCTCCTCATGCAGAATGCGCCGCAGGCCGAACATGGCTTCTTCACGGTGCCCAAGGTGATCGAATAATGACTGATCTCACCACACTCGGCATCGCCGCGATCCGCGACGGCGTGCGCAACGGCCAGTTCAAGGCGCGCGAAGTCGCCGAGGCGTTCAACGCAAAGGTTGCGGGGGCCGACGCGCTCAACGCCTTCCTGGTCAAGACCCCGGAGCATGCGCTTGCCGCCGCCGATGCGGCCGACGCGGCGCGTGCCGCTGGCGAGACGCTCAAGCCGCTCGCGGGCGTGCCGATCGGCATGAAGGATCTGTTCGCGACCAAGGGCGTCGCGACCACCGCCGCCAGCAAGATCCTGGAAGGCTTCGTGCCGCCGTACGAATCGACGGTTTCGCAGAATCTGTGGAATGCGGGCGCGGGGATGCTGGGCAAGCTGAACCTCGACCAGTTCGCCATGGGCTCGTCCAACGAGACCAGCGCGTTCGGCAACGTGATCTCGCCCTGGCGCCGCCCGAACGACACCGCACCGCTCGCCCCCGGCGGGTCGTCGGGCGGTTCGTCGACGGCGGTGTCGGCGGGGCTGGCGCCGGGCGCGACCGGCACCGACACCGGCGGATCGATCCGCCAGCCCGCCGCCTTTACCGGCATTTCCGGCATCAAGCCGACCTATGGCCGCTGTTCGCGCTGGGGCACGATCGCCTTCGCCTCCTCGCTCGACCAGGCGGGGCCGATGGCGCGCGACGTGCGCGACTGCGCGATCATGCTGGAGGCGATGGCGGGCTTCGACGCCAAGGACGCAACCTCGCTCAAGCTCGACGTCCCCAACTGGGAAGCCGCGTTGTCGACCGACCTGAAGGGCAAGAAGGTCGGCGTGCCCAAGGAATACCGGGTCGACGGTATGCCCGCCGAGATCGAGGCGCTGTGGCAGCAGGGCATCGCGTGGATGCGTGATGCGGGCGCGGAGATCGTCGAGGTCTCGCTGCCGCACACCAAATACGCGCTGCCCGCCTATTACATTATCGCGCCGGCCGAGGCGTCGTCCAACCTCGCGCGCTATGACGGCGTGCGCTACGGCCTGCGCGACCTGCCCGAAGGGGCGGGGTTGCAGGACATGTACGCCGCCACCCGCGCCGCCGGGTTCGGCGATGAGGTGAAGCGCCGCATCCTGATCGGCACCTATGTGCTGTCGGCGGGCTTCTACGATGCCTATTATACCCAGGCGCAGAAGGTCCGCACGCTGATCGCCCGCGATTTCGAGCGCGCGTTCGGTGAGTGCGACGTGCTCCTCACCCCGACCGCGCCGTCGGCGGCGTTCGCGCTGGGCGAGAAGCAGGCCGATCCGCTGGCCATGTATCTGAACGACGTGTTCACGGTGCCCGCCTCGCTGGCTGGGCTGCCTGCCATGTCGGTGCCGGGCGGGTTGGACAAGGACGGACTGCCGCTCGGCCTTCAGATCATCGGCAAGCCGCTGGACGAGCAGGGCGTGCTGAACGCTGGCCTCGCCATCGAGCAGCGCGCGGGCTTCACCGCGCGGCCTGAGGCTTGGTGGTAAGCGACCGAGCCTTTTCGGCCCGCAACATCGCCGTGTTGCGGGAGGCGCAGGGCGCCCTGAACGTCGCGTTCGGGGCGATCCTCAGCGCCTATGTCGGCGTGTCGCTGAGCCATATGGAAAGCCAGCCCTTCGACCATCACACGCTCGCGCGCTTCTTTCTGGGCGTGGCGGTCTTCATCCTATGCCTGTGCGTGGGCAACAGCGTGATCCTGCGCGGTGAGGTGCGGCTGGGCATCCTGTTCCTGCTGCTGGGCGCGGGCGCGGCCTATATTGGGTTGCGGGAAGCGCGGAATCTCGGCTTCGAGACGTCCGTCCTGCGCATCCTGTCGACCTGCTGGATCGTCGCCCTGCTGGGCAGCAACGCCGTCCTGACGGCGATCAACTATCTTCATCATCGAGATCGAACATGAGCGAATATCGCATCCAGGGCGCGAGCGGAGAATGGGAGGTCGTGATCGGCCTGGAAGTCCATGCCCAGGTCACCACCAAAGCCAAGCTGTTCTCCGGCGCGGCGACCGCGTTCGGCGCGGAGCCCAACACCCAGGTCTCGCTGGTCGACGCCGCGATGCCCGGCATGTTGCCCGTGCCCAATATGGAGTGCATCCGCCAGGCGGTGCGCACCGGCATGGCGATCGATGCGCAGATCAACAAGTGGTCGCGCTTCGACCGAAAGAATTACTTCTACGCCGATCTGCCGCAGGGCTATCAGATCAGCCAGCTCTACCACCCGCTGGTGGGCGAGGGCGCGATCGAGATCAGCCTGGACGAGAAGAACCCCGACGGCCCGACCAAGTCGATCGGCGTCGAGCGTATCCATGTCGAGCAGGACGCGGGCAAGCTGATGCACGACCAGCATCCGACGCGCTCCTATGTCGACCTCAACCGTTCGGGCGTGGCGCTGATGGAGATCGTCAGCCGTCCCGACATGCGTTCGCCCGCCGAAGCAGGGGCTTATCTCCGCAAGCTGCGCGCGATCCTGCGCTATGTCGGGTCGTGCGACGGCAATATGGAAGAAGGCTCGATGCGCGCCGACGTGAACGTGTCGGTCCGTAAAGTCGGTGACGAGTTCGGCACGCGCACCGAGACGAAGAACGTCAACTCGGTCCGCTTCGTGATGGCCGCGATCGAATATGAGGCCAAGCGCCAAGTCGCGGTACTGGAGGATGGCGGCAAGATCGTCCAGGAGACGCGCCTCTTCAACGTCGAGAGCGGCACCACGCGCTCGATGCGGTCGAAGGAAGATGCGCATGATTATCGCTACTTCCCCGATCCCGACTTGCTGCCTCTGGAACTGACCGACGCATTCCTCGCGGAATGCCGTGCCAGCCTGCCCGAACTGCCCGACGCCAAGCGTCGCCGCTATGAGGCTCTGGGCCTGACCGCGTATAATGCGGGCGTGCTGACCGCCGAGGTCGAGACGGCGCGCTGGTTCGACGGGCTGCTGGAGGCGCTGGAGGGCACGAGCGCCAAGCCCGCACAGGCGGCCAACTGGGTCGCGGCCGAGCTGTTCGGTGCGCTCAACCGGCTGGGCAAGGACATCACCGAGAGCCCGGTTTCGCCTGCGCAGGCGGCGGAATTGCTGGCCCTGGTCGCCGACGGCACGCTGTCGGGGAGCCTGTCGAAGCAGGTGTTCGAGATCATGCTGGAGACGGGCGATGGTCCGTCCAAGATCGTCGAGGAGCGTGGCCTCAAGCAGACCAGCGACACCGGCGCGATCGAGGCGGTGATCGCCGAGGTTCTGGAGAAGAATCCGAACCAGCTGGGCCAGTATCGCGCGGGCAAGGAAGCGCTGTTCGGCTTCTTCGTCGGTCAGACGATGAAGGCGATGGGCGGCAAGGCGAACCCGGCGGTGGTGAATGACCTGCTGAAGAAGGCGCTGGCGGGGTGATTTTAGCGCCACTCCCCTTCTTCTCCCCTCCCGCAGGCGGGAGGGGGTTGGGGGGAGGGTAGGGAGCCTCGCAGAGCCTATCGCCCGTGGCTTTCCCTCCCCCATCCCCTCCCGCTTGCGGGAGGGGCGTGCTTTGGGCGAGCGGTGTGCGCCGTCAGGGACTTCGGGGTTTGCGGGCGGCCTGCAATAATTTTCCCGCCTCACCGCAAGCCTCTCCCCTCCCGCAGGCGGGAGGGGCCGGGGGAGGGCAAAGGGGTCTCACCGAGCCCACCCCCTCAATCACTGCGCATCCAGATCCTGGTTCCGCACCACGCCGCCGGTCCCGCCGACGCCGTCATGCTCGCCGGTATCGGTAAACGTCACCGGCTCTTCACCGCCCTCGCCACGCGCAACCGCGTCCGAACGCGCCTCGACGGCCTGTTCGATGTCGCTGCGCGGGTCCTCGCGCGGCGGGCTGTCGGGGTTGTTCTCGGGCGCCTCGCTGGGCGGGCTGTCGGGATCGTTTTCGGGATTGGTCGCCATGATCGGCTCCTTTCAAATCTGGGGCGGCTGGACGGTACCGGGATCGCCGGGGCCGACGCCGGGGGCGGGCTGGTCGATGTCCGGACCGGGCGGCACGATTTCGGGCGGCGGCGTATCGGGCTGGGCCGGTTGGGTCGGCGTCGGGCTTTCGGGCGGGGGCTGGGTTGCCATTCTCGCTCTCCGTAAATGTGGCCGTTTTTCCGGCTGGGGAGGGCATAAACGCATCGGACACGCCGATGTTGCCTGTTGTCCCTTGCCGAAGCCGCCCAGGGTGATATAGACGCGCGCCCATCGGCGGTGTCCTCGTGCGGGCGTGGCGGAACTGGTAGACGCGCTGGATTTAGGTTCCAGTATCGTAAGATGTGGGGGTTCGAGTCCCTTCGCCCGCACCAGTCCCCGGTCACAACGGGGCGACAGCCACACGGAATTTCTCCAGATTGAAGGCCTTTAGATGCAGACTGTCGAGACGCTGAACGAGGGGCTGAAGCGCGCCTACACGCTCACCATCACTGCCAAGGACATCGAGGGTAAGGTCGATGCCGAGCTGAAGCGGATCGCTCCGCAGATGAAGATGCCCGGCTTCCGCCCCGGCAAGGTGCCGACGAACCTGGTTCGCAAGATGCACGGTCCGGCGCTGCTTCAGGACGCGCTGAACACCGCGCTGCAGGAAGGCGTACAGTCGCTGATCGCCGAGCAGAACCTGCGTCCCGCGATGCAGCCCCAGGTCGAACTGGTTGGCGAGTATGAGCAGGGCCAGGACGCGACGCTGAGCGTCACGCTCGAAGTCCTGCCGCAGGTCCCGACCCCGGCGATCGACGCGCTGAAGCTCGAGCGTCTGACCGTGCCGGTCGCCGACGAAGCGATTGACGAGCAGCTCCAGAAGTTCGCCGACCAGCAGAAGCGCTGGGACGATGCGGGCGACAAGGCCGCCGAGCAGGGCGACCAGGTCACCGTCGATTTCGTCGGCAAGACCATGGACGGCGTCGCCTTCGAGGGCGGCTCGGGCGAGGACATGGCCGTCGAGATCGGCGGCGGTCGCCTGATCCCCGGTTTCGAGGACCAGCTGGTCGGCGTGAAGGCCGGTGAAGAGAAGCAGATCTCGGTCACCTTCCCCGAGGACTATCCCGCCAAAGACCTGGCCGGTCAGCCCGCGACCTTCGACCTGACGATCAAGTCGGTGAAGACCGCTGGCGAAGCCAAGGTCGATGACGAGATGGCCAAGAATCTGGGCCTCGAGAGCCTGGAGCAGCTGCGCGGTCTGCTGAAGGGGCAGATCGAGCAGGAGCATAACGGCCTGACCCGCACGTACATGAAGCGCAAGCTGCTCGACCAGCTGGCCGATGGTCATGACTTCGAAGTCCCGCCGTCGATGGTCGAGGCCGAGTTCTCGCAGATCTGGGCGCAGCTCGAGCATGAAGCGACTCATGAGGAAGATCCCGAGGCCGCCAAGGCCGAGATGGAGAAGGAGCGCGACGATTATAAGAAGATCGCCGAGCGCCGCGTCCGTCTGGGCCTGCTCCTCTCGGAGATCGGTCAGGCGAACGGCGTCGAAGTGACCGCGCAGGAAATGAACCGCCTGATCGCGCAGGCCGCGCAGCAGTACGGCCCGGAAGATCGCCAGCGTTTCATCCAGTATGTCCAGCAGGAGCCGATGGCCGCCGCCCAGCTGCGCGCGCCGCTCTATGAGGACAAGGTCGTCGACTTCCTGTTCGGCAAGGCCGAGATCACCGACCGCGAAACCACTCGTGAGGAGCTGGAAGCCGCGATCGAGAGCGAAGACGGCTTCGCGACCGGCACGCACGTCCACAATCATGATCACGACCATGATCATGACCACGGCGCCAAGAAGGCGAAGGCCAAGAAGGCCGACGTGACCGAGGACGCGGCCGAAGAGGACGCCGCGGACGCGCCGACGAAGGCGACCCGCGCCAAGAAGGCCGCTCCGGCCGAGGGCGAGGCGGAAGCCGCCGAGGCGACCGACGAAGCCCCCGCCAAGAAGCCGCGCGCGAAGAAGGCCGCTGCTCCGGCGGAAGGCGAAGCGGAAGCCGCCGAAGCGCCTGCCAAGAAGCCGCGCGCCAAGAAGGCTGCGCCGACCGAGTAAGGACGGCCTGAGCGGGCTTCGGCCCGCCGGTTGATAGAAAGGGCGGCCACGCAAGTGGTCGCCCTTTTTGCGTTCAGGCCCGCCGCGTTTTTAAAACGAGACGATATAATATGGACCCACCCCTCCCCTTCAGGGGAGGGGCCGGGGTGGGGCGCTTCCACGAATTCCGCGCTTGTGGCTAGCCCCACCCCAACCCCTCCCCTGAAGGGGAGGGGCTCGCGTTAGTTCAAGGCAATATCAGCACGGTCAAGAACCGAGCGCCGCTGGGTGCCGATGACGAAACAGGCGGCGAGCAGCGGCAGCAGCCACAGCACCCGGCTCTGATACCGATCGTCGGGGCCGGACAGATCGCCGGTGATGGCTGCGTTGAGCAGCAGCGTCGCGACGACCAGCCCCGTCAGTCCCAGCAACGGCCACCGCCGCTGGCGTACCGCCCAGACCAGCATCAGGGGCAGCAGCAGGACGACCGCCACCGCCACCGCGACATCGGGTGCGAATTTCAGCGGATCGAGCGCCCCGCGCTGCTGCCGCGATACCGCAAACGCCTGGTAGGCGCCCGGCAGCCGGGTCTTCAGGATACGCGCAATCTGCATATCGGCGGCATAAGGCGGCAATACGCCCTTGCGGACGGTCCTCAGTTGCTCGGCAAAGCCCTGCCACGCCAATGTCGCGACGCCGCCGGGATCGTCGTGCAGCACGTCGCGGATGATCGTCCGCTGCTCGGCGATCACGCCTGGCCGGTCGCGGTGGAGCATCGCACCGAGCGGCGAACGCCGATCCCAGAGATAGGCCTGGCCCGGCTTGGCGACCAAAGGATCGTCAACCAGGGGGCGCAGCGCACAATGGGCAAGCGTGCGTTCGCGACACAGCCGCGCCAGCACCGGTTGCCCCACATGCCCGTCGAACAGCCGTGCGAGCAGGAAGGTGTCGGACGACAGGGCCGGCCTGAACTCATAACCCGCCACGCGGTTCAGGCCGCTCAGACCCAACAGCGTCAGCGCGATAGCGAGTGCGGCGGGCAGGGATCGCTGGATCGTCTCCCGCCACCCGGTGCCGCTCACCAGCATCGCGACCGCCGCCAGCACCAGCAGCCCAACTGCCATCAGCACATGGCTGAGATGCACCGCGATCAACAGGGCCAGCAGCACCGCCAGCCCGGCGCGCTGCCATAGGGGCGTATGGGAGGGGCGGGCGAGCAGCGCGAACAGGACCAGCGGAACGAAGCCGGTGGCGATGTCGGGCATGATCTGTCCGACGACCCAGGGCAGGCTGCTTCCCAGACCCAGAAGGGCACAGGTCGCGACCACGTCCCGCGCTTGGAGGCGGCCGCCACCGATGGCGAGCGTCATCGCGATCATCAACACGCTGCCGATCGCCTGGACCGCGACGATTCCCCAGACCCCCGTGATCCACAGCGGCAATCCGATGGCGAGGCCATAAACGGGCGGCCGATCGGTCGGATAGAAGAGTTCGAGCGGTATCCGCAAATAGGTGCCCGAGTCGGCGAAGACCAACGGAAAGCCGTTGGCGACCGCGACCCAGGACAGGATCGCCGCCCCCGCCAGGGTCGCCACGGCCATCGGCCATGATATTCCGAAACGCCGTCGATCCGGCTTTGACTCGTTCATGGCGCAGCTTAGGGATATGCCCGATCCGGGGGCAAGCCTGACCGGCGCCGTCTCGCTTTAGCTCGCGATCCGCCATAAGGGGCACCGCTTCGGCTGACCGTAAAGCCGCACGAGGGAAGAATGATGGACTATCAGGGGGCCGCGCCAAGCATTGCGGTGCTGTTGCCATGCTATAACGAGGAAGCGGCGATCGCCCAGACGATTGCGGGCTTCCGCGAGGCGCTGCCGACCGCGACCATCTATGTCTATGACAACAACAGCAAGGACCGTACGGTCGAGGTCGCGCGCGCGGCGGGCGCCGTGGTCCGGTCGGAACGCATCCAGGGCAAGGGCGCGGTCGTGCGGCGCATGTTCGCCGATATCGACGCCGACATCTATGTCATGGCGGACGGCGACGCCACCTATGATGCGGCTTCGGCACCCGACCTGGTCGCGCGCATGGTCGAGGAACAGCTCGACATGGTGGTCGGCCAGCGGGTGAGCGAGGCGGAACTCGCCTATCGTCGCGGGCATCGCTTCGGCAACGCGATGCTGACGGGCATGCTCGCCAAGCTGTTCGGGCGCAGCTTCACCGACATTCTGTCGGGTTATCGCGTCTTCTCGCGTCGTTTCGTCAAGAGCTTCCCGGTCCTGTCGGTCGGCTTCGAGATCGAGACTGAGATCAGCGTTCACGCCCTGGAGCTGAAAATGCCCTGTGCCGAGATCGCCACGCCCTATTATGCGCGGCCCGAGGGGTCGGCGTCGAAACTGTCCACCTATTCGGACGGCTGGCGCATCCTGCGCACCATCCTGAAGCTGTACCGGATCGAGCGGCCGCTGTGGTTCTTCGGCGCGGTCGCGGCGCTGTTCGCGGCGCTTTCGATCCTGCTCGCCGTGCCGATCATCCTGACCTATCTACAGACGCATCAGGTGCCGCGCTTCCCGACCGCGATCCTGTCGACCGGCCTGATGCTGCTCGCCGCGCTGAACGTCTTCACCGGGCTGATCCTCGACACCGTGGTACGTGGGCGGCAGGAGGTTCGGCGGCTGGCCTATCTCGCGCTGCCCGCGCCCGGAAACCCGCGCTAATCGGATTTTCACCCCTGAAAGCCATAAACGCTGCACGGCAGCATCACGGGATGCCGCCGGGGCTTGAATATGCGCGGCCACCACGCGACATAGGGGCTCTTCTGGGCATAAGAGAGATTTCCATGCACAATCCGTTCGAGACCGGCGATTTCGCGAGCCCGCTGGCACATGCTGGCGTCGGGCTGCGGCAGACGCAGGCCGGGCTGGTTCCGATCGTCATCGAACAGTCGAACCGCGGCGAACGGTCGTTCGATATCTTCAGCCGCCTGCTCCGCGAGCGCATCATCTTCGTCACCGGCGGTGTCGAGGACGGCATGGCCTCGCTGATCTGCGCGCAGCTGCTGTTCCTTGAGTCGGAAAATCCGAAGAAGGACATCTACATGTACATCAACTCGCCGGGCGGTGTCGTCACGGCGGGCATGGCGATCCATGACACGATGCAGTATATCCGTCCGCGCGTCGGCACGCTGTGCATCGGCCAGGCCGCCTCGATGGGCAGCTTCCTGCTGTCGGCCGGTGAGCCGGGCATGCGCGTGGCGACCACGAACAGCCGCATCATGATCCACCAGCCTTCGGGCGGGGCGCAGGGCATGGCGGCCGATATCGAGATCCAGGCGCGTGAAATCCTGCGCATGCGGCACTTCCTGAACACGCTGTACGCCAAGTACACCGGCAAGCCGCTGGAAGAGATCGAGCGCGCGATGGACCGTGACAAGTTCATGAGCGCCGAGGAGGCCAAGGAGTTCGGCCTGATCGACCAGGTGTTCGACAAGCGTCCGACCCCGGCCGACGACGCGTCGACCGCGGCATAAGACGGGTCGTTCAGCGTGAACGGTTTATTTCGATTGTGACTTTATCGGGGTGCGGTACGATGCGCACCCCGGCAACGGTAGCGCACCGCTTCATGGGTGCGAGAGGTGATTGATGGACAAGGTGAGCGGTGGCAACTCGAAAAGCACCCTCTATTGCTCGTTCTGCGGTAAGTCGCAGCACGAGGTGCGCAAGCTGATCGCGGGGCCGACCGTCTTCATTTGCGATGAGTGCGTGGAGCTGTGCAACGACATCATCCGTGAGGAGACCAAGTCCGCGCTGGTCTCCAAGAAGGATGGTGGCGTCCCGACGCCGCAGGAAATCTGCAACGTGCTCGACGACTATGTCATCGGGCAGAAGCAGGCCAAGCGTGTCCTGTCGGTCGCGGTGCACAACCACTATAAGCGCCTGAACCACGGTGCGAAGGGCGCCGATGTCGAACTGGCCAAGTCGAACATCCTGCTCGTCGGCCCGACCGGTTGCGGCAAGACGCTGCTGGCGCAGACGCTGGCGCGCATTCTCGATGTGCCGTTCACCATGGCGGACGCGACGACGCTGACCGAGGCCGGTTATGTCGGCGAGGATGTCGAGAACATCATCCTGAAGCTGCTCCAGGCATCGGATTACAATGTCGAGCGGGCGCAGCGCGGCATCGTCTATATCGACGAGATCGACAAGATCAGCCGCAAGGCCGAGAATCCCTCGATCACCCGCGACGTGTCGGGCGAGGGCGTTCAGCAGGCGTTGCTCAAGCTGATGGAAGGCACGACCGCCAGCGTTCCGCCGCAGGGCGGGCGCAAGCATCCGCAGCAGGAATTCCTGCAGGTCGACACGACGAACATCCTGTTCATCTGCGGCGGCGCGTTCGCGGGTCTGGAAAAGATCATCGGCGACCGTCTGCAGGGCAAGTCGATCGGCTTCGGCGCCTATGTCGCGGCACCGGAGGAGAAGCGGACCGGCGAATATCTGCGCCAGACCGAGCCGGAGGATCTGCTGAAGTTCGGCCTGATCCCCGAATTTGTCGGCCGTCTGCCGGTCATCGCCACGCTCGAAGACCTCGACATCGCGGCGCTGGTCAAGATCCTGTCCGAGCCGAAGAACGCGCTGGTCAAGCAGTATCAGAAGCTGTTCGAGATGGAGAATGTCGAACTCGACTTCACCGACGACGCGCTGACCACGGTCGCTAAGAAGGCGATCGAGCGCAAGACCGGTGCGCGCGGGCTGCGCTCGATCCTGGAGGGCATCCTGCTCGACACCATGTTCGACCTGCCCGGCATGGACGGCGTCGACGAAGTGATGGTCGACAAGGACGTGGTCGAGGGTCGCAAGGAACCGATCCGCGTCTATGCCGAAAAGGCCAAGAAGACGGACGGCGCGGCGGCCTGAACGGGGCCGTGACGTAGTGGAATGGATGACGGGCGCTTCCCCTGGGGGAGGCGCCCGTTTTCCTATGGGGAATGCGATGGTGACGATCCGTGACGCGGGGACGGGCGACCGGGCGGCGGTGGCGGCTATGCTGGGCCGCGCCTTTGCCGACGATCCGGCCATGTCCTATATCTTTCCCGATCCGGCCGAACGGGCGAAGCGCCTGCCGCGCCTGTTCGCGCTGCTGTTCGACAGCGATGCGGCGGGGATGCGGCTGGTCGCGCAGGGCGAGGAAGCCGCGACCTTCTGGCGACCGCCGGGGCAGGCGCATGTGTCGACGATGGCCTTTGTCCGGCGGCTGATCCCGGTGCTGCACGCGCTGGGCACCTCGCTTCCCCGCGCTATGCGGCTGGGCGATGCGATCGAGGCGCATTTTCCGGCTGAGCCCTTTTGGTATCTCCATATCGCCGGCGTCGATCCGGCGCAGCAGGGACGGGGGCTGGGCGGTGCATCGATCCGGGCGGGACTGGCCCGATGCGATGCCGACGGCGTATCCGCCTATCTGGAGACGGCGACCGAGAGCAATGTCGGGCTTTATACGCGGCTGGGCTTCCAACTGACCGGGGAATGGTCGGTGCCCAAGGGCGGCCCGCACTTCTGGTCGATGATCCGGCCGGTCGGCGGACTATAAACATTCCTCCCCTTACAGGGAGGAATGGGACAAATGCCGAACCCCTCTGCTTTACCACGCGTTGCCGCTCCGAACAGGAGATGCCGCGATGAAACCCCATATGATCTGCCACATGATTTGCAGCCTGGACGGGCGCATCCTGCAAAGCCGCTGGCGGCCCGAGAGCTACAAGCCCGGTGAACTCTTCGAGGATCTGCACGACCGGATCGATGGCGACGCCTGGATCGTTGGGCGGGTGACGGGGCAGGAATTCGCCAAGGGCGACCGTTATCCCGATACGGACGAGATCTTCCCGCGCGAAAACTGGTTCGCAACCCGTGAGGCCGACGCGTTCGGCGTGGTGCTGGACGAACAGGCCAAGATCGTCTGGGGCCGGAGCGACATTGGTGGCGATCCGATCGTCGTCGTGCTGACCGAGGCGGTGCCGGACTCGCATCTGGCCGGGCTGCGGAGCGACGGGGTGTCCTATGTCTTTGCCGGAACGGATATGATCGACCTGCGCGCCGTGCCCGATATCCTGAACCAGGAATTGGGCGTCGAGACGCTGCTGGTCGAGGGTGGCGGCACGGCCAATGGCGAATTTCTGCGCGCCGGGTTGATCGACGAGATCAGCGTGGCGCTCTGCCCCGCGATCGACGGCGCGGCGGGGGCGCCCAGCCTGTTTCATTCGGGTGAGGAGGATGCGGATATGCCCGCACCGCTGACCGGGCTGACGCTGACCCATCATGAGGTGTTGCCGGGTGGTGAAATCTGGTTGCGTTACAGGGTGGAGAATGACGCGGGTTGAGGCGCCACTGCCCTCAGACTTGCAACGCCTGGTGAACTGCCGCTCCAAAACAGAGCTTGATACGCGTTTAGCCCCAGAAGGGGCTACATATGGTTTCGACATCGCAATGAATTTGCGGGCGTCGGGACCCAACAGGGCGGTTGGCGCATTGGCATGACAGGGATGTCATCATCCCCGTCACGTTGAGGAGAAGAGACCAGCCATGAGCGAACCCGACGCCATCGTCACCGCCGGACAGAAGCGCGCGCTGCTCCAGCGTCTGCTGATGCCCTGGTGGACCCTGGTGTTCCCGATCCTGGGCCTGCTTGCCATCGCAGTGTCGCTCTACAAGATGGGGACGGTCGGAGTGGTCGTCGCGGCGATCATCCTGTTCGGCTGCGTACTGTCGGCGGTTCATCAGGCAGAGGTCGTCGCGCACCGGGTCGGCGAGCCCTTCGGCACCTTGGTCCTGGCGGTTGCGGTCACGGTGATCGAGGTGTCGCTGATCGTCAGCCTGATGCTGTCCGACGCGGGTGATGCGTCCAGCCTGGCGCGCGACACGGTATTCGCGGCGATCATGATCATCCTGAACGGCATCGTCGGCCTGTGCCTGCTCGCCGGGGGATTTCAGCATGGCGAACAGCGCTTTTCGCTGCGGGGCGCGAGTTCGTCGCTCAACGTGCTGACTGCGATGGTCGTGCTGTCGCTGGTCCTGCCCAATTATGTCTCGTCCGCGCCGGGGCCGACCTATGCGACCTCGCAACTGGTCTTCGTCGCGATCGTCAGCGTCATCCTCTACGGCACCTTCGTCATGGTGCAGACGGTGCGGCACCGCGACTATTTCCTGCCCGCCGACGAGGACATGCCTGCCGATGCCCATGCCGAGCCGCCGACCAATGCGGCGGCCTGGGCGGCATTGGGCATGTTGCTGGTCGCGCTGGTCGGGGTGGTCCTGCTGGCCAAGGGGCTGTCGGGCATCGTCGAGGCGGCGATCCTGGGAGCGGGCCTGCCGCTTGCCATCGTCGGTGTGGTGATCGCGGCGCTGGTGCTGGCGCCCGAGAGCCTGGCGGCGTACCGGGCGGCCAAGCGCAACCGGCTTCAGACCAGCCTCAACCTCGCGTTGGGCTCGGCGCTGGCGACCATCGGGCTGACCATTCCGGCGGTGGCGATCGTCTCGCTGATGCTGGGCCTGCCGCTGGCGCTGGGGATCGGGGCCAAGCAGATGATCCTGCTGGTCCTGTCGCTGTTCACCATCACGCTGACGCTGGGCAATGGGCGGACGACCGTGCTGGGCGGCGCGGTGCATCTGGTGATCTTCGCGGCGTATCTGTTCGTGACGGTCGTGCCTTGATCCCCAATGCCCGTTCAGCCTGAGCGAAGTCGAAGGCCAAGGGTGGTCCACTTGGTGTTCTCCGGCGAAGGCCGGGGTCCAGTCTCCATAGTCGAGAGAGAATAGGGGCATTGCGTTGGGGGGCATGGCGATCAGTGGCAACGGCCTCCCACGCCCATTCACCGCGCCACCACAATGGCGCCGCAACTGGACCTCGGTCTTCGCCGGTGAACAGGCTGGGTTCAAACTATGCCCTTGGCCTTCTCCGCGCGGGCTGAACGAAAGGGGGGGGCGCTATCCCGTTTCCGTTCGCGTTAAGCGCAGTCGAAGCGCAGGGGGATGACCGGCCCTACTTCTTCTTCGCCGCCTGTTCCGCCTTCCACGCCCGGAACTGCTCGATCGCGACCGAGCGCTTCAGCACCTTCGCCCAGGGATCGACCACGACATGCGCATCGGCAGGCACGGTCAGCGTGCCGGTGCCGTCCGTCATCGGCAGCGTCTCGACCCGGTCGCCGACCTGGACATCGACCGGCATCGGGAAGGGCCCACCGCCCGGCACCTTCCAGGTCAGGGTGAGCTGGTCGCCACGGCGCGTCTCGACGATCTCGGGCAATGCCGCCTGGCGCAGATAGACGTTGAAGAACCAGCCATAGTCCTTGCCCGTGACCTGCCGGACAAAGCCCTCATATTCCTTGGTCGAGCCATAGCGGGGCGTGAAATTCCCCGGCCTGGGATCGGTCCGGCCATAGACGGCCAGCCGCGTCACGTCCCAGAACGCCTTGTCCCCGATCAGATTGTGGAGCGTGTGCAGCATCCACGACCCCTTCATATAGATGTCGAGGCCGGGACCGCCCTTGGCCTCTTCATAGACATCCTGCTCGGTCATGCTTCGGTCGTGGACGATGGGGGCCTTGTTGGCGATCTGCCCGCGCTGCGCGTCCATCATCACCGCATAGCGCGCCTCGCCCTCACGCCAGCGTCCATAGCTGGGCTGCATATAGCTGCCATAACCCTCGTGCAGCCAGAAATCGTCCCAGTCGACATTGGTCAGCTGGTTGCCGAACCATTCATGGCTGAACTCATGCTGGAACAGCCAGTCGAACCCTTCCGGCGCCTTGGCATATTCATTGCCGTAGGCGTTGATCGTCTGATGCTCCATGCCCTTGTGCGGCGTCTCGACTACGCCCAGCTTTTCGTCGCCGAAGGGGAAGGGGCCGACGGTCGACTCGAAGAAATCCAGCGTCGGCGCGAACTCCGCAAAGAGCCCTTCCGCCTTCTCCTTCTCGCCAGGCAGATACCAGTAGAACATGGGGATCGTGTTACCGAAGCGGCTCTTATATTTCCCCTCGACCACCTCGTACGGCCCGACGTTCAGCGCGATGGCATAGGTGTTGGGATGCTTGGTCCGCCAGTTCCACCGGGTCCGCCCATCGGGCAGCGTATCGACGCCCAGCAGCACGCCGTTTGATGGGGCCTTCAGCCCCTTGGGCACCGTGATGTGCAGCGTGACCAGGCCCGGCTCGCCCATCGGATAGTCGAGGCACGGCCAGAGCAGGTCGCAGCCATAGCCCTGATCGGTCGTGGCGAACCAGGGCCGCCCGTCCGGCGTCTTGGCCCAGACGACGCCGGTATCCCAGGGCGCCCGCACCGCGACATGCGGCGTGCCGCCATAGGTGATCTTCGCGCTGACCGTCTGCCCGGCACGCAGCGCACGGGGCAGGGTGACGACCAGCTGCCCTTCCGGGTTGGACCACGCGGCGGGCTTGAGGGGCTTTCCATCGATGGCGATCGCCTTGACCGGCAAATTCCGGTCGAGATCGATTACCAGCCGCGCCAGCGGCGCCTTTGCGGTAAAGTCCAGCACCGCAATGCCGTTCAACTCCTGCGTATCGGGCAGTATCTCGAACGACAGGTCGGCACGGTCGAAGCGGACGGCGAGCTGCTCGGGTGGACGGACGCCGCCGGAGATCATGGTCTGCGCGGTCAGCGGCGGCTCACCCTTGGCGGGAAGCGCCTTGGATGTCTGGGCACCGGACGGGGCGGCGCAAAGAAACGAGGAGGCGAGCAGCGCGATAGCGGCATTCCGTATACGATTCATGGTGTCTGGTTTCGCCCAAGCGATGCGGCTTGGCAAGCCGTGCCGCAGCGTCTTGTCGCAGCGGGAATTGATGGATCGGCAACCCTCCCCATATATAGATACGAAGAGGCCCTGATCGGGCCGACCGGAGTTTGCATGAACCAGACCTATCCCGTCCTCCCGCTGCGTGACATCGTCGTCTTCCCGCACATGATCGTGCCCCTGTTCGTCGGCCGCGACAAATCGGTCGCGGCACTGGAAGCGGCGATGGCGGCGGACAAGGAAATTTTTTTGGTCGCCCAGTTGGATCCCGCCGAGGACGATCCCTCACGCGAGGATCTGTACGAGATCGGCGTGACCGCCAGCGTCCTGCAACTGCTGAAGCTGCCCGACGGCACGGTACGCGTGCTGGTAGAGGGCAAGACGCGCGGCCGCCTGGTCGAGCTGGACGAGTCGGGCACCCACCTGACCTCCACCATCGACACGACCGTGGTCGAGAGCGACGAAACCGCGCTCGAAGAGCAGGAGCATGACGTCAAGGCGCAGGTCGCCGCGCTGATGCGTTCGGTGGTCGACCAGTTCGAGAATTACGCCAAGCTCAATCGCAAGCTGCCCGCCGAAACGGCCGTGCAGCTGGCCGAGATCGAGGATGCGTCGCAGCTGGCCGATGCGGTCGCCGCGAACATTTCGGTCAAGGTCGCCGACAAACAGGCGCTGCTGGTGGAAACCGATCCGGCCAAGCGGCTGGAGATGGCCTATGCCCTGATGGAAGGCGAACTCGGCGTCCTTCAGGTCGAGAAGAAGATCAAAAGCCGCGTCAAGCGCCAGATGGAGAAGACGCAGCGCGAATATTATCTCAACGAACAGCTCAAGGCGATCCAGCGCGAGCTGGGCAATGAGAGCGAGGACGGCGACGGCGACGAGATCGCCGAGCTGACCCAGAAGATCGCGACGCTCAAGCTGTCGAAGGAAGCGCGCACCAAGGCGACCGCCGAACTGAAAAAGCTGAAGACCATGGCGCCGATGAGCGCCGAGGCGACGGTCGTGCGCAATTACCTCGACGTGCTGCTGGGTCTGCCCTGGGGCAAGAAGTCCAAGGTGAAGAAGGACATCGCGGCGGCGCAGGCGATCCTGGACCAGGACCATTATGCGCTGGAAAAGGTGAAGGACCGGATCGTCGAATATCTCGGCGTTCAGGCGCGCACCAACAAGCTGAAGGGGCCGATCCTGTGCCTCGTCGGCCCGCCGGGCGTCGGCAAGACCTCTCTGGGCCAGTCGATCGCCAAGGCGTGCGGGCGCGAGTTCATCCGCCAGTCGCTGGGCGGCGTGCGCGACGAGGCCGAGATTCGCGGCCACCGCCGGACGTACATCGGCTCGCTGCCGGGCAAGATCGTGACCAACCTGAAAAAGGCGGGCACCGGCAACCCGCTGTTCCTGCTCGACGAGATCGACAAGCTGGGCCAGGATTTCCGCGGCGATCCCGCCTCGGCGCTGCTGGAAGTGCTCGATCCGGAGCAGAACGCCAAGTTCAACGACCACTATCTGGAGATCGATATCGATCTGTCGGACGTGATGTTCGTGTGCACGGCAAACACGCTGAACCTGCCGCAGCCCTTGCTCGACCGCATGGAGATCATCCGTCTGGAGGGCTATACCGAGGATGAGAAGGTCGAGATCGCCGAGCGCCATCTGGTCGCCAAGCAGGTCGAGACGCATGGCCTGAAGGGCGGCGAGTTCACCCTGACCCAGGAGGGCCTGCGTGCCCTGATCCAGCGTTACACCCGCGAGGCGGGCGTGCGTACGCTGGAGCGCGAGATTGCGCGCCTCGCCCGCAAGGCGCTGCGCCAGATCTTGGAGGGCAAGGCGACGTCGGTGACGATCACGCCGGAAAACCTGCATGAGTTCGCAGGCGTCCAGAAGTACCGCCACGGCCTGTCCGAACAGGAGGACCAGATCGGTGCGGTCACGGGCCTCGCCTGGACCGAGGTGGGTGGCGAACTGCTTACCATCGAATCGGTGACGGTGCCGGGCAAGGGCCAGGTGAAGACCACCGGCAAGCTGGGCGATGTGATGAAGGAATCGGTCCAGGCCGCCTTCAGCTTCGTCCAGGCGCGCAGCCCCAGCTTCGGGATCAAGCCGTCGCTGTTCCACCGCAAGGACATCCATATCCACCTGCCCGAGGGCGCGGTGCCCAAGGACGGTCCGTCGGCGGGCATCGGCCTCGTCACCTCGATCGTGTCGACGCTGACCGGCATTGCGGTGCGCAAGGATGTGGCGATGACCGGCGAGGTCACGCTCCGCGGCCGCGTGCTGCCGATCGGTGGCCTGAAGGAAAAGCTGCTGGCGGCGCTGCGTGGCGGCATCACCACCGTGCTCATCCCGCAAGAGAATGAAAAGGATCTGGCGGATATTCCCGCCAACATCCTGAATGGGCTGAAGATCGTGCCGGTGGCGCATGTCGACGAGGTGCTTCGCCTGGCGCTGGTCGAGCCGCTGGAGGCGATCGACTGGACCGATGCGGATGAATTGGCGGCGCTGCCGCCTGCCGCGATCCCGGCGGTTGGCGGCGAACGTCACCACTGATCGTCGCAAGGACGAGGCCGCCGGTCGAAGGATCGGCGGCCATTTTCAAACGATGTCATAAGGATGACACGCGCTTCTGTTTGCGCCATCCTTCGCTTTGGATAAGGATGGGGGATAAGGGTGGGGTTTGACAGCACCGCCTGCCGCGTCATTATCGGTCCTTTAATATTTGGGCGGCACCGAGTCCGTCTGGTTATTCGTCGAAATCATAGGGGGTTATGGAATGAACAAGCAGGAGCTGATCGCCACCGTCGCCGACTCCTCGGGCCTGGCCCGCGGCGATGCGGTCAAGGCGGTCGATGCCGTGTTTGAATCGATCACCGCTGCCCTGAAAAAGGGTGATGAAGTTCGCCTCGTTGGCTTCGGCACTTTCTCGGTTTCCAAGCGCAAGGCCTCGACCGGCCGTAACCCGCGCACCGGCGAACCGATGACCATCAAGGCCTCGTCGCAGCCCAAGTTCAAGCCGGGCAAGCTGCTGAAGGACTCGGTCAACTAAATCCGAAATTTTGGGCTGGACAGGCGGCGACTCGCCGCCTAAAGGCCCGTCTCCCGGTTACGGGCGCGTAGCTCAGCGGTAGAGCACACCCTTCACACGGGTGGGGTCACAGGTTCAATCCCTGTCGCGCCCACCATTCTTTCCAATGACTTAGTGGTCCGGAAGGAATGGTGATCAGCCTGATCGGCCAGGCTTTCCGTCCCTTTCGGCGGCCGTTCGGCAAGATTCGGCAATATGATGCCGGTTGCTAGACAATTTAACGTGCCTTTAGCGGCCTCTCCTTATGCTCATGGCCAAAGGAGACTGTCATGCAGCAGGGGTATCGTAGCTTTTGTCCCGATCATCCGGCCTTCGCCATCGCGATGGCGTTCCAGCCGATCATGGATGTCGAGACGGGACGACCCATCGCCTATGAAGCGCTGGTCCGGGGCAGCAAGGGCGAGGGCGCCGGCGATATCCTGACGCGGATCAGGCCCGAGGAACGCTACGACTTCGACCAGCAATGCCGGGTCGCCGCGATCGAGGGCGCAGTGGCGGCGGGGCTGCTCGACGGCGGTGCGCGGCTGTCGATCAACTTTTTTCCCGACACCGTCTATTCGCCGCTCGCCTGCCTGGAGCCGACGCTGGACACCATGCGACGGCTAAATGTCCCTCATGAGCGGCTGATCTTCGAATTCTCCGAACAGGCGGAGATCGGCGACGGCGCGCATCTGAAGACCATCCTCGACACCTATCATTGCATGGGCTTCGGAACCGCGATCGACGATTTCGGTGCGGGCCATGCCGGGCTGACCCTGCTGGGGCAGGTCAGGACAGACTATATCAAGCTCGACATGGCGCTGATCCGGGGCATCGATCAGACCATGCCCCGGCGCATGATCGTCGAGGGCGTGATCCGGATCGCCGAGAAGATGGGCATCGCGATCATCGCCGAGGGCGTTGAGACGATCCACGAATATGACGCGCTCCGGGCGCTGGGCGTGCGGTACATGCAGGGCTATCTGATCGCACGACCCGGCTTCCGCTGTTTGCCGCCGGGACATCTGCCAGAGGACTTGGCCTGGGTAGTGAGCGCCTGAAGCCACGGACATCAGCGTTTTAGGCATTCCTCTCCTTACCGGGAGGAATGCCTTGTCATACCGCGCTTCGAAGGCGCCAGCCGTCAGCGCACCGAACCCGCATCCCCCGCCAGATAACGCGCGATCGGATCGATCATGTCCTTCGGGATACGTCGCGCGATGACGGGCATGGTCGCGTGGCTCTTGCGCGCATCGACGACATTCTTGTCGCCCTGCCAATGGCGCAGGCGCGCGGCGATATAGCTGGCCCGCTGTCCGGCGAGGACGGGATAGGGCTTGCCGGGCGTGTGACAGCTGACACAGGCGGGAAGCTGTTTGTCGGGCAGTCCGCGCTCGACGATCTGCGCCGCCGCCGGTTCGCCCGCAGGCTTCGCGCCCAGCCCCGGCATCGCGGCGAAGCGGCGCGCGGCGGCCTCCATGTCGGCGGGCTCCATGCGCATCGCGACCTGCTGCATCACCGCGCTTGACCGGGTGCCGTTGGCGTAGCCCTTGAGTGCCGCGAGCAGATATTCGGGGCTCTGGCCGCCCAAAACCGGAATGTCGGGCGCGCCGCGACCCCGGCCGTCGGTGCCATGGCATCCGGTGCAATTGTCGGGATCGACAGCGGGCGACGCCTCGGCGACCAGCGCGCGATATTGGGTGGGCGTCATGTCGGGCAGGCGGCGGACGAATGCCACCATGCGGCGCACTTCGTCTTGGCGGTCCTGCACGGCCCAAGCGGGCATACCGGTATATTTGACGCCGTGCTGGAGAATCCAGAACAGCTGCTTGTCGGTCCATTCGCGCGCATTGACCGACAGGTCGGGCGCAGGCGGGGTCGCGGCCTGCATCACGGGGGCGGGCTTCTGGCCTGGGGCTCCGTGGCAGACGGCACAGCTATTGGCGAAATGCCCGGCCGCGCTCACCAGCCCGCTTGCGTCGGCGGGGTCCTTGGGGGCGGTGAAGGCGGCATGGGTGCGCACCGAATTGCGCATCGCCCAGTGAAGGAACCAGTCGGTGATCGCCCAATGCCCGCTGGAGGCGGCCAGGTTGATGACGCCCGACCAGGCCAAGCCCATGCCGAGCAGCGCTAGGCCCAACAGCGTCGCCAGCGCCCGCTTCCAGGTGATGCGGATCGTCATGCGTGCGCCTCTTCTTTGGTCTGGAGCAGGCGCGCGAGCATCGCCAGCCCGCCGCATAGATAGGCGACGCCGCCGACCAGCAGCATCACGACGCCCGCCATCTGCTGATCCGCCAGCGCCCCCATGTCATGATGGCTGTAGAGCGGCCGCGGGGCGAGGCCGATCAGCGCGCCCAGCAAGGTCATGTGCATCGAGGTGACGAGCAGGGCGGCAACGCCGGCGGCCCGGTGACGCGGCGCGAGCACGGCGGCCCAGAGCAGCAGGCCGACCGCCAGGAAGCTGACCTGCTCGGTGATCAGCCAGGGCAACCCATGGTCCGCCAGCCGCCGCAGCGCCGGGACGTGCCAGCCCCATACCACGACCGCCTCGATCATGGCGGCGGCCAGCGGGGTGGCGAGCCGGGGCAGGTGGACCGCCGGATCGAAACGTGTACCCTGCAACCCCAGCGCGATCGGCGGCGCGGCGACCGCCACGGCGATCATGTGCGCGACCATATGCCCGGTCATGCCCCAGGTGCTGAAGGCCCAGCCGACCGACAACAGCGCCAGACCCAGCATCAACCAGCTACGCCTCATCGGCAATCGCCCAGCATCAGGACGGGCATGGCGGTGAAGATCACCGCGACGAAGCTCAATCCCGCCAGCAACATCGTCGAATAGGCCAGGAAGCGCAGCCGATCGATATCGGTGCCCTCGTTATGCGGCGGCGGGTCGCCCGGCGTGCGCGACTGCTGCCACGCGATCACGCCCGAGGCGAGGATGACGATCAGCGCGACGACCGTCCCGATCGCGAAGGCGGTAGGGAACAGTGCCCATTTCCCGATCCGCTCGCACGAGATCGCGACCCAGAGATAGGAGAAGAGGAAATGCACCGCCCACGTCGTCGGCGGCACGATCAGTGTCCAGAGGGTGACGCGCAGCCGGTGCGCGCCTTTCAGCCAGCGCTTCATAGCCCCGTCTCCGGAAACAGGCCGATGGTCAGATAGGTGACGATCGCGGTCAGCGCGAAGAAATGCATATAGACGGTGATGTTGCGGATATCGGCGTCATGGGTCGGCGTCATCCTGCCCGCGATGCTGCGCGCCAGCGTATAGAGCTGCATGATCACCGCGACGGCGGCATGGACGACGGTCCAGACGACCAGCACCCAGACGATGGCCGGATAGACATTGGCCTCCGGGTCCAGCCCGTCCAGGCACCCTATCCCGGCGAACAGGCTGGCGATGACGGTGACGGCGCCAGCGACCAGCAGCCCGCGTGCGGCATTGACCGAACCCCGGTGATGAACCTGGCGCGCGACCAGCGTCGCGGCCCAACTGGCCAGCGACAGCGCCAGTGCCGTCAGCGGCCTGCCGCTGCCCGGTCCGTCAAAGCCTGCGCCGAAATCGGGATGGATCGTCCAGTAGAAATAATAGCCGAAGACCAGCCCCGAAAAGGCGGTCGCATCCGCCATCATTGTGATGAACATAGCCCACCAGCCGGGCGCGGCCGGGCCGGAGATATAGAGCGGCAGGCGCATGCCGTGGCCGATCGGCTTTTCCGGCTTTTCCGGAATCTCGGCAGTGTCCCACAGCCACCACAATATGCAGCCCAGCGTGACCACACCGCCCAGCGCGGCGATGAGGTAGAGGTGATAGGTGGTCAGGATGAACACGCTGCCCAGTGCCACGGCGGTCATCATCGGCTTGACGCTGGGCGTGCCCAGCCGGATCACCGAGACGGGCTTGGCGTCGAGGACAGAGGTGATGATCGTCTCGCGGCGACCTTCCTCGGCATCGGGCAGGAAGAAGCGGCCCTCATCGACCTTGGCGACGAAGTTCTTCTGGTCCCAGATCGGATAGCGGCTTTCGACCAACGGCACCGAGCGGATGCCCCAATCCTCGTCATCCGGATGCGCCAGCCATTCCAGCGTCCCCGCATTCCATGGGTTGCGCGGCGACTTGGCGCGCGTCGGCGAGAGCATGAGGTCGACGACCAGCACCGCGACACCGGCCGCGAACATATAAGAACCGGCGGTCGAGGCGAGGTTGAGCCAGCCGATGCCCAGTTCTTCCGGATAGGTGAAGACACGACGCGGCATGCCCTCCAGCCCCGACAGGTGCATCGGGAAGAAGGTCAGGTTGATGCCGACGAACATGATCCAGAAGGCGATGCGCCCCAGCCGGTCCGACAGCTTCTTGCCGGTGATCAACGGCCAGTAATAATAAAGCCCGCCGAACAGCGGCAGCAGCGTGCCGCCGATCAGCACATAGTGGAGGTGCGCGACCACGAAATAGGTGTCGTGCGCCTGCCAGTCGAACGGCGCCACCGCGACCATCACGCCGGTCAGGCCGCCGATGACGAACACCGCCAGGCTGCCCGAGGCATAGAGCAGCGGTGTCGACCACTTCACCTTGCCCGCCCAGAGCGTGGCGATGAAGGCGAAGATCTGAACGCCGGTCGGGATGGCGACGGCTTCGGAGGCGGCAGAGAAGAAGGCGAGGCTGATCTTGGGCAGGCCGGTCGCAAACATGTGGTGGACCCACAGCCCGAACGACAGGAAGGCGGTGCCGACGGCAGCCAGCACGATCCATGGATAGCCGAGCAGATGGCGCTGCGCGAAGGTCGGGATCATCATCGCGAACAGCGCGATGGAGGGCAGGAAGACGATATAGACTTCCGGATGGCCGAAGATCCAGAACAGGTGCTGCCACAGCAGCGGATCGCCGCCCCGCGCCGCGTCGAAGAACGGCCAGTTGAGCAGCCGCTCCATCTCGAACAAAAGGTCGCCTGCGATAAGCGGCGGGAAGGCGAACAGGATCATCACCGCCACGACCAGGATATACCAGGCATAGAGCGGCATCAGGTTCAGCCGCATACCGGGCGGGCGGCATTTCAGCACGCCGACGATCAGCTCGACCGCGGCGGCCACCGACGATACCTCGATGAAGGACAGGCCCAGCATCCAGATATCGGCGCCCAGTCCCGAGAGGTCGGTTCGGGTGGTCAGCGGCGGATACATGAACCAGCCGCCATCGGGCGCGGCGTTGAAGAAGATCGAGCCGCCGACGAACACGCCGCCGATCAGGAAGCTCCAGTAACCGAAGGCCGACAGGCGCGGGAAGGGCAGGTCGCGTGCGCCCAGCAGCTGGGGCAGCAGGATGATCGACACCGCCTCGAACATCGGGACGGCGAACAGGAACATCATCATCGAGCCGTGCAGCGTGAACAGCTGGTTGAAGGTGTTCGCCGAGACGAGGTCGTTGTCGGGCACCGCCAGCTGGGTGCGCATGATCAGCGCCAGCACGCCCGCGAACAGCATGAAGCCGAACGCGGTCAGCGTGTACCAGACGCCGACCCGGTTGTTGTTGGTGTCGGTCCAGCGCAGGAACAGGCCGCTGGGTGGTTTCCACACCGCGCGCAGCCGCTCTTCCTGTTCGGCGCGAAGCTGGGGATCGTCCTGCGCGTGGAGGCTCATTTCAGGCCCTGAAGATAGCGGGCGAGGGCAATGGCCTCGTCATCCGACAATTGGGGGAAGGATGGCATGCGGACGCCGGGCTTGGTCTTTTCGGGATGGCGGATGAAGGCGGCGACGTTCGCCTCCGTCATCGGCAGGATACCCGCCGCCAGCGTCCGGCGCGATCCGAAATGGGTGAGGTCGGGGCCGATCCGGCTGGGCGCGTTGACGCCCGCGATGCCGTGGCAGCCGCCACATCCATTCTCGGCGAACAGGCGCGCTCCGGCGGCGTCGCCCGGCCGGGCGGGACGGGCCTGCTCGGCCAGCCACGCGTCGAAGGCGGCGGGCGGCATGGCGATGACGTCGAACGCCATCAGCGCATGGGACAGCCCGCAGAATTCGGCGCATTGCCCGCGATAGCGGCCGGGCTTGTTGGCGCGCACGACCAAGCTGTTGATGCGGCCGGGGATCATGTCCATTTTGCCCGCCAGCCCTGGTATCCAGAAGCTGTGCACCACATCGCCGCCGCTCAGGCGGAAGGCGACGGTGCGTCCGGTGGGAATGCGGATTTCATTGGCGCTGAGGATCGGGGGACGGCCCGGCGGCGCATAGGCGACGCGCCACCAGAATTGCTCGCCATCCACCGCGATGGTCAGGTCGGCGGGCGAGGCCGGGCGCGGCTTCATATAGGGTAGCGAATAGGCGAGCAGCCCGAGCAGCACGACGGTCGGGATGATCCCGCCCAGCCACAGGACGATCCGCATCCCCTTGCGGTGGTCGATCGATCCCTCGGGCGCCCGGACGGCATGGCGCATCAGCAGCGCGACACCGCCCGCAATCAGCACCGCGCCGACCAGCATGATGATGAAAAGATGGCGGATATCGGCCGCATCCGCCCCGAACGGCGCCAGCGTGGATTGATGCGTATTGCATCCCGCCAGGAAACCGGCTGTCAGAATCGAGATGGCGCTGCTTTTCCCCCGCATCGCCCCCGAACGTTTCCCTGGCGGAATAGTTCATGCCGGCTTCATCTAAAGTTCATGTTCGGTGCATTTCTGCTATCGATTGTCGTTGCGGCGCCACACTTCCCCCGCCAGCAGGGTCGCAAAGCCCAGCCACGCCGCCAGCGGCATCACGCTGACCGAAGCGGGGCGATCGACTTTCCAGGCGGTGGCGGCGAGGGCGGTGGTGCCGATCGCCATGGCGCCGGCGGCGGCGGTGCTGGCGCCGGTGCGCCGTTCGCGGAAGAACAGCTCGGTCCAGCCGCCGATCATCGCGCTGTTGCCCAGCCACAGTGCGACCGAGGCGTTGCGGGTGGGGGAGGCAGGCTGGCGAAGCAGGCGATAGCCGCCGACCGCCGCCAGCGTCTCCAGCACCGGCCAGACCGCGCCGAACACCGCATCGGGCGGGGTGAAGCCGGGCTTGTCGAGCCGCGCATACCAACGGCGGATGCGCGGGTGCGACGGATCGGGGGCGTTACGCCGCCCGACCAGCGCGCTCAGTCCGAGCACACCCGCCGCGATACCGCCCGCCACCAATGGCGATAATCCCTTGTTCTTCATGGCCGTCATCCCTTTGCGAAGGTCGGTGGGATAACGGCTTTCCTTCAAGCCTGTTCAATCGCGATGCGGCGGCGGCTCCACAGCAAGACCCGGTCGAGCAGGCCAATGACGACCAGCGACATACCGAACAGCGGCAAGGCGATCCCCGCCACCACCAGCGACAGAAGCAGCCCGCCGACCCGCGCACCTGACAGCGCAGGCGGCGCGCCGACCCGTCCGGCCGGGCGACGTTTCCACCACATTGCCACGCCGCTGAACGTCAGGACCCAGATGGCGATGCAGGGGATCAGCATCAGCAACTGGTTTGCACGGCCGAAATAATTGCCCATGTGAAGCTGGACACCTGATTCCACCGCGCGGCCGACGATGCCATATCCGGCGTAATGCACCTCGGGCCCGATCTGCCGGAAGCTGTAGCGGTCGATATAGAGCGTCTTCTGCCCCACCGGCCGGTCGGGATAGGTGAAGACGGTATAGACCCCGTCCGCGCCCTTGGGCAGGAACAGCCGGTAGCTGCCCGACCAGCCATGCGCGCGCAGGATGCCCGTCACCCGATCGGTGCCGCGAATGACGGCGGGGTCGTGGGTAGCGCCGGGCATCTCCGGGCCGTGATCGGCATGTTCGCCGCTCATGGCGGGCATCGCCGAGTGCGGCATCCTGGATCGGGGAAGGGGAGCATCCTCCAGCGTCCAGGGCGCATCGCCCAATGCGGCCTTCATCGGCACGCTATGGGGTATGTTGTACTGGCGGAAGGAAGGCGGATAACCCACGCCCAGCGCCGCGCCGACCCGGTGGATCAACGGCCCGCTGACCCCGGCCCAGGGCAGGCCGGTGACGATCAGGAAGCCGATCAACGCGACCGTCCAGACCCCGACCGGTCCATGCAGGTCCCGCCAGAAGCGTCGTCCCCGCCCGCTCGTTCGCGGCCAGAGCGTCCCCGCCGCAGTGAACCGCCCGCGCGGCCACCACAGGATGACGCCGGTGACGAGCAGGACCAGCGCCCAGCTGACGGCCAGCTCGACCAGCCGCTCGCCGAACACGCCCATCAATATGGAACGGTGCATGGCATCCGCCCAGCCGACCAGGGTCCGGTCATAGACGACGCTGCCCAGCACGTGGCCCGTGCCGGGATCGACCGCGACGCGACGCGGCGGCCCCTCGGTCGGCTGGACGAAGACCACTGCCGAGCGGTCGGCGGTGTCGGGCATGTCGACCCGCGACGCGCTGCCCGGATAGGCGGTGAGCGCGGCCTCGATCATGCGTGACATCGGCACGTTCGTGTCGTGCGGCGCGGCGAAGCGAAGCTCGGGGTAGAAGACATCGTTCAACTCGTCGTTGAACAGATAGATGGCCCCGGTCAGACTCAGCATCAGCAGGATCGGCGCGACGAGCAGCCCGGCCCAGAAATGCCAGCGCCAGATGGTCCGGTGAAAGGCGGCGGAGGCGTTCGGCCGGACAAACGCACGTCCGGCTCCGAAAGGATTATAAGGCATGACAAGGCTTTCGACCAACCCTCGCCGGGGACGGGGGCAGCATCATGGAAACGTCGCGGGCGGTAAGCAGCGACGTCGGATGAGACGGGTCAGGAAAGCGCGGGCGGTCCCCGCAAGGGCGGCCGCAGATAGGGCGCGACGGCGGGCCGGGGCAGGACCGGCATGGCCAAGCCGACCGCCATGACGAAGGCGATGAGCAGGGCCAGCTGGATCGGATCGGTCGCCGCCAGACCGGGGGCGGTCAGCCCGGCAAAGGCGCAGGGCATCTCGCGGCCGTGATCCTGGCCCGAATGGCCCGAACCGTGGTCGCTCCGATGATGGCTCATGGCGGCACGGTCCATCGCCATGGCCCCGTCATGCGCCATCGGAACCGGGGCAGGGGCTGGCACTGGCGCGCTGCCCGGGCACAGGATGATCGCCGCCCGACCATCGACCTGCCCGATCATATAGCCCGCCGGGATCAACAGCTTGAGCAGCAGCGCCGTCGCGCAGATCAGCACGGCGAGATGGCGTTGCGCGAACAGGCTGCGGATCGCCGTCACGGCGCATGGGGTAGTCGAGCGGGTCGCCACTGTCACTCGGACAGATCAACCCAGGGACAAAATGGCCGACATGCAGGCGGATCCGCCACAATGCCCTGGCTTGCCCGCTCTCAACGCTGGCGCTGGACCACAGTCTGTTGCAGGGTCGCATCATGGTGCACTCCCCCGCCTTTGCTTTTCTCAACGGCGTATCGGGCCGTATCGTCGACGAGATGATCGCGTTCGACTGGACGACGACCAGCCTCGGGTCCCCCGACACATGGCCCGCCGCGCTGAAGGCCCAGATCGCGACGATGATCGCGTGCCCGGCGCCCATGTATCTGGTCTGGGGGCCGGATCTGGTGTCCTTCTACAACGATGCCTATCGCCCGATGCTGGGCTATCGCGCCGCCACCGCCATGGGGACGCCCTTCCGTATCCTGTGGGGCAGCATCTGGGACGATATCGCGCCACTCGTCGACGTCGCGCTGTCGGGCAAGGTCGCGCAGGTCACCGACATGCGGCTCGACTTGGCACGCGAGGGCAAGCCCGAAGAGGCCTATTGGTCCTTTTCCTATTCGCCGGTCTTTGACGATCAGGGGCAGATTTCGGGCATGATCTGCGTCACCGGCGAGACGACCGCCCGGGTGTTGGCCGAGCGGCACCAGCGGGAGGCGGACGAGCGGCTGGAACTGGCCCTCAGCTCGGGCGCGCATGTTGGCATGTGGGATTGGGACGTGGTGAACGATTCGATCCGTACGGACCCGCGCTTCGCGACCATGTACGGCGTCGATCCGGCGGCGGCCAAGGCGGGCTTGCCGATCGCCGAATTCTTCAAGGGCATTCACCCTGATGACCGAGAGCGCGTCGAGCGCGAAGTCGCGGAGGCGATGGCGGGGCTGGGGGCGGGGTTGGGGGCGGGCACCGATGATGCCGCAGGCCGCTTCGCCTCCGAATATCGGCTGGTCCAGGCCGATGGCACCATTCATTGGGTGTCGGCGCGGGGCCGCTGCATCGCCGATGAGAATGGGCGTTGCGTGCGATTTCCGGGCGTCAGCTTCGACATCACCGACCGCGTCTGCGTCGAACAGCAATTGCGCGAGAGCGAGGCGCGGGCCCGGCTGAATGCCGAGCGGGTGCAACTGGCCCAGGAGGCCGGGGCGATCATCGGCACCTGGTTCTGGGATCTGGTGACCAACCGCTTCACCTGCGACGAGCCGTTCGCGCGACATTTCGGGCTGGATCCCGCCCATGGTCATGAAGGGGTGCAACTGGAGCAGGTGGTCGAACTGGTCCATCCCGACGACCGCGCCGGTCTGTCGGAGGCGGTGCAGGAGGCGATCATGCGGGGTGGCGCCTATGCGCACCAATATCGCGTCCGCCGCCATGACGGCCATTACCATTGGCTGGAAGCCATTGGCCGGGTCGATCACTCGGCTGAGGGTATGCCGATCCAGTTTCCCGGCGTCCTGATCGATGTCGGCCTGCGCCGTGCGCTGGAAGTAGAGCGCGACACGGCCATCGCCGAACTCCGCGCGCTGACCGACCAACTGGAACAGCGTGTCGCCGACCGCACCGCCGAACTGATGCGGGCCGAGGAGGCGCTGCGCCAGAGCCAGAAGATGGAGGCGGTAGGCCAGCTGACCGGCGGTCTGGCGCACGACTTCAACAATCTGCTCGCCGGGATTTCGGGGTCGCTGGAGCTGATGGCGCTCCGGCTGGCGCAGGGGCGGGTGAACGACGTCGACCGCTATATGGACGCCGCACAGGGGGCGACGCGGCGCGCGGCGGCGCTGACCCATCGGCTGCTCGCCTTTTCCCGGCGGCAGACCTTGGCGCCCAAGCCGACCGATATCGCCGCGCTGGTCGCGGGCATGACCGACCTGATCCGCCGTACGGTGGGGCCGGGCATCGCGCTGGAGACGCAAGGATCGGACGATCTGTGGACCGTGCTGGTCGATGCGCCGCAGCTGGAGAATGCGCTGCTGAACCTGTGCATCAACGCGCGCGACGCGATGCCGGGCGGCGGGCGGATCGCGATCGAGATGGTCAATCGCCGCCTGGACCAGGACAATGCCCGCTTCGCCGATATACCGGACGGCGAATATCTGGCGCTGTGCGTCACCGATACCGGCACGGGCATGACGCCCGAGGTGATGGAAAAGGCGTTCGACCCTTTCTTCACCACCAAGCCGCTGGGGCAGGGGACCGGGCTGGGGCTGAGCATGATCTATGGCTTTGCCCAGCAATCGGGCGGTCAGGTCCGCATCCGTTCGGCGCCGGGCGAGGGCACGACGGTGTTCCTCTATCTGCCGCGCCATCACGGCCCCGCCGAGCGGGACGGCGAAAATGCCGCCGGTGCCCCCGCCAACGCATCGGGGGCGGGCGAGACCGTGCTGGTCGTCGATGACGAGGCGACGGTGCGGATGATGATCGCCGACGTGCTGCGCGACATGGGATACCGGGTGATCGAGGCGGCGGACAGCGTCGAGGGGATGGCCGTGCTGCGCTCGGCCGAGCGCATCGACCTGCTCGTCACCGATGTCGGCCTGCCCGGTGGCATGAACGGGCGGCAGCTGGCCGAGGCGGCACGGGAGTTGCGACATGAATTGAATGTCATGTTCGTCACGGGCTATGCAGAGAATGCGGTGCTGAACAGCGGGCATCTGTCGCCGGGCATGCAGTTGCTGACCAAGCCCTTCACGGTGGATGCGCTGGTCACGGGAATACAGGCGGCGATGGGCGCGGGCGCGCGGCGGTACGAACCCCACGCGCCCTGATACGCCCGGCGGCGATGGCTCCGGCACCGCGGTACTGCGTAATGCCTGGGAGTTTCACGATGTTCATGACCGGCCGCCTGGCTTTTTCCACCCTGGCCCTTCTGCTCTTCGGCGTTCCCGCCGCCGCCCAGACCGGCCCCGATATCCCGGAGCCGATGGTGTTCGACATGATCCGCCCGCTGACCGCCAAGGCGGGCGAGATCGAGGTCAACACGCTGGCGCAGCGCGACCTGACCGGGCCGCGCGGCGAACTGGAATGGGCGCCGGAAGTCGAACTGGCGGTGGCGGACGGCTTTGCGGTCGAACTCGAACTGCCGCTCATCGATAGCCGCGTGGTCCAATACAAGATGGGGCTTCAGAAGCGGCTGGGCAGCTTCCGGGGCGGGCGGAGCGTGCACGGCGTCCAGTATCTGGGGCTGCACGACCGAGAGGAGGGCGGCTGGACCTCGACCCTGTTATGGCTGCTCGGCAATCGTTTCGGCGAGCGGTGGAGCACGATGACGATGCTCGGCGTCGGCGACGTGACCCTACGCGAGGGCAACGAGACGGGGACGATCATCAACCACTCGACCTTCTACGACGTGAATCCCGACACGGTGCTGGGCCTGGAGATGAACCGGCAGAATGGGCAGGGTGCCTATTGGCTGCTGATGCCGCAGGTCCACCGCGCGATCGGCAAGCTGGGGGTGCAGGGCGGCGTCGGCGCGGAAAAGGCACGTGGCGAGCGGTTCCGGCCGCGTTTGGGCTTGCGCCTGATCCGCGAGCTGTGATGGAAAAAAACCTGCCAAGAACGTGGGGCCAGGAACGAGGGGCAAAATGGGAGACACGGCATGACCATCGCGCTGATCTGCCTCGATGCGGATGACACGCTCTGGCACAATATGCGCCACTTTGCGGCGACCGAGGAGGCGCTGGTCGGCCTGCTCGCCCCCTTTGCCGAGGCGCGCGTCGCCCGCGCCACGCTGGAGGCGTGCGAAGCGCGCAATCTGCGGCTCTATGGCTATGGGGCCAAGGGTTTCACCCTGTCGATGATCGAGACGGCGGTGGAATTGGCGGGGCCGACCCTGCCCACCGACCTGATCGCGCGCGTGCTGGAAGCAGGGCGGCAATTGCTGGCGCATCCGGTCGAACTGCTCGACGGTATCGCCGACACGATCGAGGCGTTGCGCGAGCGGGGGAAGCTGGTGCTGGTGACGAAGGGCGACCTGCTGCATCAGGAAGCGAAGCTGGCGGCGTCCGGGCTCGGTTCGCATTTCGACGACGTGGCGATCGTCAGCGACAAGACGCCGGATACCTTTCGCGGTATCTTCGCCCGCCACGGTGTCGCGCCCGAACAGGCGGTGATGGCCGGGGACTCGATGCGTTCCGACATATTGCCCGCGCTGGCGGCGGGCGCCTGGGCCGCGTTCATCCCGCAACCGCTGGCATGGAGCCATGAAGCAGGCGACGCGCCGGTCGACCATCCCCGCTTCCGCCAGCTGGAGCGATTGGGCGACCTGCCCGCGTGGATCGACACGATCGGTTGATCTTTCCTCCCCTGTAAGGGCAGGCGGCGGCCCGAAGGCCTGACGGAGGGGTGTCGGCATCAGATAGGGAATCCCCCTTGCGACCGGGTACACCCCTCCACCACCGGGCTGGCGCCCGGCGGTCCCCCTCCTATGGGGGAGGAATAGGTCCTCGATCAGCCCGGATCGCTTTCCTCACTGACGATCACGCCGGATGTGGCTTCCCCGCCATGGGCAAAGCCGTTGCGGTGGATGCGGACGCCCGCCGTAGATACTGGCGTGGGCTTCGCATCGGGCACCCCGGCCATGGCCTCGGCCCGTTGCTCGCCACGGTGGATGGTCACGCCGTACATCGCCTCGGCCATCGGCGCGGCGGCGGGATTCTGGACGGTGACGGGGAGGGGAATGTTGGGCTCCACCCCCGCATAATCCTGGCGGAAGGACAGGTCGCGTTCCAGCGCCCCGCGCCAGCGATAGAAGATATGCGTGCCGACCGAGCCGATCCGGCTGAGGCTGGAGGCCCACCAGGGCAGAACGTAATTGGCATGGTAGAAGGTCGCGGCCCCGACCGGCGCATAGACCAATCCGGCGAGAGCAGCCTGCGCCACGGCGGCGGCGCGGTTCCAGGCGGCGGGGTCGCGGGGTTGCAGCATCGATCCGTCACAGGTGAAGCTGAACTGGCAACCGGTCGACCGTTCCGACCCCTGATAGACGACGCCGCAGATGCTTTTGGGGAAAGCCCGGTCGCGGACCCGGTTGAGCACGACCTGCGCCACCGCGCGCTGGCCGTCGACCGGCTCGGAGCGGGCCTCGTAATAGATGGCGGCGGTCAGGCACTCGGCGGCGCGGGCCGCATCGGTCGCGGTGCGCGCGGCGCCGCTGAAGGCGGGGGCGGCGGCCATTTCGATGGGGGTATTGCCGCTGATCGCCTCGGGCAGGTCGGTGTCGGGCACGTCGAGCGCGAGCTGGCGCAGCAGCGTCCGCGCGGTCGGCGGCGGCACATCCAGCGTCAGATGCGCCGACCGCTCGCGGACGGGGGTGCAGGAGGTGGCAACCGCCAGGCTCGCCACCAACATCAACCAGCGCAGCACGATATCCGCTTCCCAACCCATGGCCCAGGCCATCGCCTCTAGCGGTCCGGGGTTAGGAAGCGGTTAAATGCCCATAGGATAGCCCCTTCCCTGAAGGGAAGGGGCGTTACTTGCTAAAAACGCGCGCCCAGTTCCACGCCGTAGAAGCGTGGTTCGCCCGCGATATAGGTCGGGGTGCTGAACGTGCCGCCGGTATTGCCCGCATCGATCAGATAGCGCTTGTTCGTCAGGTTGCGCGCGAAGCCGCCGACATGGAAGCGGCCCTGGTCGCCGAACTCGACGCCCGCACGCAGATTGACCAGCGTATAGCCGCCCTGCGAGATCGCCTCGCTGTTGGGCAGTTCGAAGAACACCTTGGAGCGGTAGGTGGCGCTGGGCGTCGCATAGAAGGTCGCCGACGTGCCCAGCGGGATGCGCAGGTTCGCGCCGCCCGACGCGGTGGTGTCGGGCTGCAGGCGGAAACGGTTGCCCGCGAAGACGCCGTTCGACGGATCATTGCCGATGCCGCCATCGATATAGGCGAAGGTGCCGAACAGGCTCAGCCAGCGATGGACCGCGACATTGGCCTCCAGCTCGACGCCAAGGTTGTCGGCGGACCCGGCGCTGCGCGTCACGGTCAGGCCATTCTCGAACACCGAAACCTGGAAACCCTTGTACCGCTGGTAGAAGACCGAGGCCGCGCCCGAGAACGCGCCGACCCGCCCCTTGATGCCGCCCTCGTAATTCCAGACATTTTCGGCCGGAATGATCTGAAGCCGGGGGATGGCGCCCGAATTGGCGACGCTCAGGGGCACGATGCGCTGCGCGTCGAGCTGCACCACCGGCGAGCGGCGGCCCTTGCTGACCGTGGCATAGACGTTCACATCGTCGTTCAGGCGGTATAGCGCATTGAAGCGCGGCAGGATCGCGGCATAGCTGCGCTCGGCAGTGAATTTCTGCCCCTTGGTATTGGCGGCGGCGAGCAGGCTGGTGAAGATTCCGGCCCCCGCCAGCAACCGGCTGTCGGGCATGACCGAGCTGTAACCCGACTGTCGATCCTCGATCAGCACACGGGCCCCGGCCGTCAGTTCCAGCGCGTCCGTGGGAATCCAGGTGGCGTCGGCAAAGACCGAATAGGTGTCGGTATTGCCGTAATTGGCGAAGCTGGCGCTGTAGGGGACGACGGTCGCCGTCCCGCGCGACAGGATCGCGGTGGCGCGCGTCGCCGGGATGGTGCCGTTGGCCGCGACGCAGGCGGTGCTGGTCGGCAGTCCGGCACCGTTCAGGATCTGGCGGATCGGCGCGAAGTCGCGGGCCACCGAACAGGCCAGATAGGTGCCTTCCTCGGTCGAGAAGGGCACGCGCTGCTGCCCATTTTCGAAAAAGGCGTTCCAACCGAAGGAGGCGCGGTAATGCGCGCCGTCAAAGGCGAAGCGGCTTTCATGGCTCCACTGATCGCCCTTGGCGTCCTCGCCGAACTCCAAATACCAGGCGGGGCCGCCGTCCGCGTCGAAGATTTCGAGCGCGTCGAACCGGCGATAGCCGTTGACCGTGGTGAAGGTGATGCCCGGCGCGACATCGACCGCGACCGTCAGGTTCGCGTCATAGACGTTGCGCGTCAGCCCCAGCTTGCGCCGTCCCAGCACCTCGGCGGAGAAGGGCGAGCCGGACAGCTCGGCATAGCCATAGTCGCCGGTCTGGCCGCCGGTGGGGGCGAAGACGCGGCTCTTGAACGCGGTGCCGGGATTGCGCTGTCCGTCATAGGTCAGCACCAGATCGGCGGTGAGCGACGAATTGGGCGTCCAGCGCAACGACCCGCGAACGCCCCGCTGATCCTGCCCGTTCAGATCGTCCTGATCGACCCGGCCCTGATTCTGATTGGCGACCTTGGGATCGCCCGCGATGTTGCGGACATAGCCGTCGCGATATTTGTAGGCGAAGGCGATCCGCCCGGCGAGCGTGTCGTTGCCCGCGTTCAGATAGCCCGACACCTGGCTCCGGTCGAAATTGCCATAGGAGACCAGGATGCCGCCCTCGGTCCCGGCGCGTGGTTTGGCGGAGATGATGTTGATCGCGCCGATGGCGGCGGCGGTGCCGAACAGCGTCGCCTGCGGCCCCTTCACCACCTCGATCCGCTCGATATCGTACAGATCCTGATAGGCGCCGCGCGTCCGGCTGATGTCGACGCCGTTATAATAGAGCGTGACCCGCGCACCCTGCTGGGCCGAGCCCGAGTCCGAGGTGATGCCCCGGATCACGAAGCCGGGATTGTTCGCGCTCTGCTCCTGGATCTGGAGGCCGGGGATATATTGCGCGACTTCGGACAGCGCGTTGACGCCCAGGTCCGCCATGCGCGCCCCCGTGACGGCGGTGACGGTGACGGGCACGTCCTCGATCCGCTGTTCTCGCTTCTGCGCGGTGACGATGACGTCGGGATTGCCATCCGCGTCGCGCGCATCCTCCTGCGGCTGGATCATCGCCTGTGCCGTCGCCGCCTGGATGAAGGCCGCCTGAGACAGGCCAGCCAGCAGCACAGCCGCGCTGACGCGGCCGATCGTCGAATTCATGATGTCCCCCGGTATTGCCCCTGTTTTGTGGTTCCTTAGGCAAGAGGAATTACCAGTCGGTGTCCACGATATGGCAAATTGATGACAGTTGTCGTCTGTCGCCAAACCGTCATGGCTCCGCCATCGGACTGTCGCGCACCGCGCCTAGCCGTCCGGTCCGAAAGGACCGATACGATGACGATGATGAATCGACGCCGCGCGATGGCGCTGATGGGGAGCGGGGCCAGCCTGGCCTTGCCGACGACCCTGGTGGAGGCGGCGGCTCCGGCGGTACGGTTCGATCATGGCGTGGCCAGCGGCGATCCCTCGGCGGCCGGTGCGATCCTGTGGACCCGCGCGACGCCCGCGGAAGGGCAGGGGGGCGACATCGCCCTGACCTGGCACGTCGCGCCGATGGGTGGCAGCGATGCGGTGGGCCTGCACACCGGCCGGGTCACGGCGCGCGCGGCGCGCGACTTCACCGCCAAGGTCGAGGTGGCGGGGCTGCAACCGGGGCGCGACTATCGCTATTGGTTCGAGACGGCGGGGGGCCAGCGTTCGCCCGAGGGGCGTTTCCGCACCCTGCCGCGCGGGCGGGTCGAGGAACTGGCGCTGGCGGTGGTGTCGTGCCAGCTTTATCCTGGCGGCCTGTTCAACGCCTATGACGCGATTGCGAAGACCGAGCGGCTCGACGCGGTGGTCCATCTGGGCGACTATATCTATGAATATGGCGCGGACGGTTACGGCACGAAGACCGGGCATGAACTGAACCGCCTGCCCGAGCCTGCGCACGAAATCGTGACGCTCGCCGATTATCGCCAGCGCCATGCTCAGGTGAAGCGCGACCCCGACATGCAGGCGGCACATGCCCGCGCGGCGTTCATCTGCGTCTGGGACGATCACGAGGTCGCCAATGACGACTGGATCGGCGGCGCGGAGAACCACCAGCCCGCCACCGAAGGCGATTGGGGCAAGCGCAAGGCGGCGGCGATGCAGGCCTATTTCGAATGGATGCCGATCCGCGATCCCCGGCCCGGCCAGCCCTGGGAAGCGATCAACCGCAGCTTCGATTTCGGCGACCTCGCCACGCTGGTGATGGTGGAGACGCGGTTGCTCGCCCGGTCGAAGCAGGTGGCGGCGGCCAAGGGCGAAGCGCCCCAGCCCGAGGAATATGCCGCGATGATGGCCGAACGCGCGCGGCCCGAGCGCGAACTGCTCGGCGCAGGGCAGCTCGGCTGGATCGAGCGGACGCTGACCGCCTCGGTCAAGGCGGGGACGCCGTGGCAGGTGATCGGCAACCAGGTGGTGATGGCGCGGATCGACGGTCCCGACCTGGAAAAGCAGATGGGGCCACAGGGTTATGCCAAGCTGACCGAACGCCTGTCGGAGGGCGAGCGCCAGCGGCTGGGCGAGGCGCAGGCCTCGTATCGCGCGGGCCTGCCGCTGAATTTCGACAGCTGGGACGGGTATCCGGCGGCGCGCGAGCGGCTTTACGCCGCGTTCCGGCGTGCGGGGTCGCGGCCGGTCGTCGTGTCGGGCGACAGCCATGCCGCCTGGGCCAACGACCTGTATGACGCCAGCGGCAAGCTGGTCGCGGCGGAGTTCGCGGGTACGTCCGTCACCAGCCCCTCCTGGGGCGACATGATGCCCGGTATCGGGCGCGAGATCGCGGCGGCCAATCCGAAGGTCGTCCGCTTCTGCGATCAGGACGACAAGGGGTATCTGCACCTGACGCTGACCCGCGACACCGCGACGGCGCGCTACATGACGGTGTCTACGGTGCTGGCCAAGCCCTATGCGCTGGGCTGCGCCGCCGTGTGGCGGACACGCAAAGACGCGGATACGCCGATTGAGGCGATCACCGCCTGATCGTCCGGCGTTCCTCCCCCGTCAATCGGCGGGGGAGGGCGCCCGGCGCACCGCCGCTTCGACATGGGCGACCAGATTGGCGTCGTCATGGTTGAGATAGTGGTCGCCGGGCAGCGCCACGACACGGACATTGGGCTGTTTCAGCATAGGGCACAGGCTGTCGGGCTCACGCACGCCATAGATGCAGGTCATCGGCACCCAGTCGATCTGCCGCGCGGTCGTGATCCCCAGGCTGTCGGGCTTGCCCATATAGGCGAGGCCGGAAGGGTCGGAGCGGAAAAAGGCCGTCTCACCCGGCACCACCAGCACGACCGCCGAGATTGCCTTGCGCAGATCGGCGGGCAGATGCGCCAGCCCCGTCTGAAGCATGTCCGAGCCATAGGATTGGCCGAGTAGCACGAGCTTTCGCTCGCCCCTTTCGGCCTCGGCCCGGCGGACGAGGTCGGCGATCACTTCATCCACCTGTGCGGCGGTGCGGCGCTCGCGGAACAGCACCGGCGAGTTGACGCCCATCACCTCGATCCCGTCGGCGCTCAGCGACCGCGCGATCACCCCGCCCATGCCATAGCGCAGGCCCATGTCGCCCGACAGCGACAGCACCAGGATCGGCTGGACCCTGCCCTGCGCCGGAAAGCGGATGAACGGATCCTTGTCGAAATAACTGCCCGAATAGAGAAGGATAGCGGCAATCACAGCAAGCAGCCCCAGCGCGACTCCAAGCATAAGGCGCCATCTGGAGCGCAGGCGGGCGAGAAGTTCGACCATGACGTGTCCTAATGTTCGTCGGCAATCCTTGTCACGGATGGGATGAATGAGAAGCGGGGGTGTCATGAAAAATCTGTAATGTTGTGATCACGCGCTCTATGTCAGTGATCTGGCATCGGCTGGCTGATGGAAACGCGAGCTTAAGCGGTCGGGGGTAATAGGCCGCCATAGCATTCGCGTATTGGACCAAGGATCGACACCGTTGAGCAACCCGATCTTCTTTGACCCGACGGGCCGTCGGGGCACCTGGGCACGGCGCGCCGTCGCGGTGACGATCCTGGCGGTGATCGTCGCCGCCATCGCCTTTGCCACGACACTGGTCGCGGTGCCGAATTCGGGCGTGCTGCCCCTGCCCTTCGCGCGGCGGCAGGCGATGACGCTGGAGCCGACCGCGCAGCTGAAGGGGCGGCGTGGCGAGTGGCTGCCCCGCAAGTCGGTGGCACAGAACCATACGCCGCTGACCGTCGCCTTCTATACCCCGGGCAATGATTCCGCGCTGGCGTCGCTCCATGCGCATATGGGGCAGATCGACTGGCTGGTCCCCGGCCTGATGAACGTGTCGGGTCCCAAGGGGCAGCTGACGATCGACAACGATGCCAAGCTCGCCAGCCTGCTTTCGCGCGCGGCCAAGCCGCCGCGCCTGTTGCCGATGGTGCAGAACCTGTCCGACGACGAGTGGGACGGCCAGACCATCGCGCGGATCATCGCCAGCCCGGCGGCGTCCGAAAAGCTGGCGACCCAGCTCGGCCAGTCGATCGCGACCAACCGCCAGTCGGGCCTGGTCGTCGATTTCGAGAATTTGCCCGCCAATGCCATGGCGGGCTATCCCCGGCTGCTCCAGCGGATCAAGGCGCACCTGCCCAAGGGCGCCGTGCTGGCCGTCACCGTCCCCGCCGAGGACGAGGCGTGGCAGTTGCAGCGTCTGGCCAAGGTCGTCGATCGTATCATCCTGATGGCCTATGACCAGCATTGGCAGACCGGCACCCCCGGGCCGATCGCGGCGCAGCCCTGGTTCCTCCAGGCGTCGGAAAAGGCGCTGCGCGAGGTCGGGCGCGACAAGCTGATCGTGGCGCTGGGCAGCTATGGCTATGACTGGCCCGCCAAGGGGCCGGCCGAGGCGCGGTCGATCGAAGAAGCATGGCTGATCGCGCATGACAGCCAGGCAAAGGTGACGTTCGACCAGGCGAGCGGCAATGCCGGTTTCGCCTATGACGAGAATGGCGAGCATCACACCGTGTGGATGCTCGACGCCGCGACCAGTTGGAACCAACTCCAGGCGCTGAAGCGGCTGGGTATCGATGATGTCGCCTTCTGGCAGCTGGGCAGCGAGGACCCCGGTCTTTGGGCCGACTTCGCCGCGTTCCGCAGCACCGCGCGGGGCGTCATTCCCCGGCTGGGTGCCGTCGCCTCGCCGCTGAACGTCGATGTCGAGGGGGCGGGCGAAATCCTGCGCATCACCGCCCAGCCGACCCAGGGCGAGCGCGGACTGAAATATGACAAGGACGGGGTGATCCGGAACGAGGTCTATCGCACCTATCCGACGCCCTATGTCGTGCAGCGGGCGGGCGCGGTCCCGAAGACGATCGCGCTGACCTTCGACGACGGGCCCGATCCGGAATGGACGCCCAAGATCCTGGACGTGTTGGAGCGCGAGCATGTGCCCGCCACCTTCTTCGTGATCGGCGAGAATGCGCTGCAACACCCGCAGCTGCTTCGCCGGATCGTCGCGGGCGGCAGCGAACTGGGCAATCACAGTTACACCCATCCCAACATGGCAACGACGGGCGCGCGGACGATCAAGCTGGAGCTGAACGCCACCAAGCGGCTGATCCAGGCCTATACCGGCCGATCGACCACGTTGTTCCGTGCGCCCTATTTCGGCGACGCCGAGCCGACGACGGCGGACGAGATCGATCCCGCCCTGATCGCGCAGAATCTGGGTTATACGGTCGTCGGCCTGCATGTCGATCCGAACGACTGGCAGCGGCCCGGCACCGACGCGATTGTCCAGCAGACGATCGATCAGGTGCACGGCGCGACGCCCGACAATTCGGCCAATGTCGTCCTGCTCCACGATGGCGGCGGCGACCGCCAACAGACGGTCGAGGCGCTGCCCCGCATCATCGATACGCTGCGCGCCGAGGGCTATCGCTTCGTCCCCGCTTCGCAGCTGGTCGGGGTCAGCCGCGACCAGGCGATGCCGCTGGTCGAGGGGCATGACCTGCTGGCGGTGCGCACCGACGTCGCGATCTTCGTGGTGCTGGCCTTCTTGTCGGCTTCGCTCGCCTGGCTGTTCTATCTTGCCATTGCGCTCGGCATTGCGCGTGCGGTCGTGATGGCGGGGCTGGCCTGGTTCCAGGGGCGCAAGTCCAAGCCGGTGCCGCCGGTATTTACCCCCAGCGTGTCGGTCATCATCCCCGCCTATAATGAGGAGCGGGTGATCGTCCGGTCGGTCGAGCGGGTGCTGGCCAGCGACTATCCGGGCCTTCAGATCATCGTCGCCGATGACGGGTCGAAGGATGGGACAAGCGCCGTGGTGCGTGAGGCGTTCGCGAACGAACCGCGCGTCCGGCTGCTGACGCTGGTCAATGGCGGCAAGGCGGCGGCGCTGAACCGGGCGCTGCTGGACGCGACCGGCGAAGTGCTGATCGCGCTGGACGCCGATACCCAGTTCGAGCCGGAGACGATCGCCAAGCTGGCGCGCTGGTTCGCCGATCCCAAGCTCGGCGCCGTCGCGGGCGATGCGCGGGTGGGCAACCGGGTCAATCTGGTCACCCGCTGGCAGGCGGTCGAATATATCACCGCGCAGAATCTGGAGCGCCGCGCGCTGGCCGGATTCGATGCGATGACGGTGGTGCCGGGTGCGGTCGGGGCGTGGCGTCGCGCCGCACTGGATGCGGTGGGCGGCTATCCGGAGGATACGCTGGCCGAGGATCAGGACCTGACCATCGCGATCCAGCGGGCCGGGTGGCGCGTGACCTATGATCCGCGCGCCGTCGCCTGGACCGAAGCGCCCGAGAGCTTCCGCGCGCTCGCCAAGCAGCGTTACCGCTGGGCGTTCGGCACGCTGCAATGCCTGTGGAAGCACCGCAGCGTGTTGCGCACCGGCAAGCCCGCCGGGCTGGCGCGGATCGGCCTGCCGCAGGCGTGGCTGTTCCAGATCCTGTTCGCCGCCATCTCGCCGCTGATCGACCTGGCGCTGATCCTGTCGGTCATCGGAACGGCAGTGCGCGTCGGCCAGCATGGCTGGGCGCAGACGCAGACCGACGTGTTCCAGATGGCGGCCTATTGGACGGCCTTCACCGCGATCGACGTGTTGTGTGGCTGGCTGGCCTATCGCCTGGACGGCAACCGGGTGCGCTACCCCGCGCATCTGCTGGTCGCGCAGCGGCTGGTCTATCGCCAGATCATGTACTGGGTCGTGCTGCGCGCGATCAGTTCGGCAATTGGCGGGTGGATCGTGGGTTGGGGCAAGCTGGAGCGGACGGGGAATGTGGGGGCGTAACCCCTCGATCCTCCCCATCTTCGATGGGGAGGGGGACCGCCGGGCGTAAGCCCGGTGGTGGAGGGGCGGGGGGGGCTTGCCCCTCCACCATCGCTGGCGCGATGGTCCCCCTCCCCAAGCGAGCTTGGGGAGGATGGAGTCAGCCCAGCGTCAACCTCACCCGCAACCCCGGCGCGTTATCCTCCAGCGCCACGCTGCCGCCATGCAGATGCGCCACGGCACTGGCCAGCGACAGGCCCAGGCCCGCGCCGCTCTCGGTTCGCGCCGCGTCCAGCCGCCCGAACCGCTTCAACGCCTCGTCCCGGCGGTCTTCGGGGATACCCGGGCCGTCATCGGCGACGATCAGCACCGGCCCCGGCTCGACCCGGACGACCACCTCGCCCGCGCCATATTTCAGCGCATTGTCGATCAGATTGGCGATCGCCTGACCCAGCAGTTCGCGGTGCACGCGCGCCACCAGCATTTCCGGCCCCTCGGCCCGGATGGTCATGCCGCGATCCTCGGCCAGCGGCTCGAACATGTCGGCCACGTCGCGGATCATGGCGCCCAGATCGGCCTCGACAAAGGCGTCGCGGCCCAGCCCCGCCTCGGCCCGGCTGATGCGCAGTGCGGTATCCAGCATGGCGAGCAGCCGGTCGCCTTCCTCCAGCGCGCGACCGACCGCGACCCGCGCATTCTCGTCCCGGCTTTCGGCCAGTGCGCGGTCCAGCGTCGCGCGCAACCGGGTCAGCGGCGAGCGCAAGTCATGCGCCAGCCCGTCGGTCGCGACCTTCAGTTCGGTCATCAGCAGCGCGATCCGGTCGAGCATGGCATTGACCGCCAGCGCCAGCGCGTCGAACGCATCGTCGCCGCCATTGGGCGCGACACGGCGCGACAGGTCCCCGGCGGCGACCGCATGGGCGGTGGCGACCGTATCCTCCAGCCGCCGCTCGATCATCCGCGCGGCGATCCAGGCGGCGAGGGCGGCCAGCACGATCGCCGCCGCCATGCCGACCGCCATCGCCTCTTCCATCGCCAGCGCGACGCGCAACTCGCTCTCGACGACATGGCCCGCCAGCATCCGCGAACCATCGGGCAGGCGGGTCGCCATCACCCGCATCCGTTCGGGCAGCGAATGGCCGATGCGGAAGATTTCGATCGTCGCGGCACCCGGCGCAGGAACGTTGGGCGGCCATTCGGCGATGTTGCCCGCCACGAAGCGCCCCTGCGCATCGGTCAGCAGGATGACCGACAAGGGCAGCCGGTCCGTGGTCAGCCGCCGGTCGACCGCTGCGCGCACGGCCTTTTGCCCGCCCGACAGCCACATGCCCGCCAGTTCGTCGCGCAGGTCGCTGGCGGCATCCTCGGCCTGCGCCGTGATCTCGCTGCGGGTCAGGTGGCGGACCATGACCACCATCGCGCCCGCACCGATCAGTTGCAGCGCGAAGACCAGCAGCGCGAACCGCAGCGTGGTCGAGCGGAGGACCGCCGGTGCTATTTCTCGACCCCCAGCTTATAGCCCGACCCGCGTACCGTATGGAGCAGCGGGCGGGCAAAGCCTTCGTCGATCTTCTTGCGCAACCGGCTGATATGCACGTCGGTGACGTTGGTGTTGGGGTCGAAATGGAAATCCCACACCCCCTCCAGCAACATGGTGCGGGTCACGACCTGGTCGACATGCTGGAGCAGATATTCGAGCAGCCGATATTCGCGCGGTTGCAGGTCGATCGGCTTGCCCGCGCGACGGACGCGGTGGGCAAGCAGGTCCATCTCCAGGTCGTCGCACACCAGCTTGGTCTGGGGCGCATTGCCGGTGGTCCCGCCGCGCCGGATCAGCAGGCGGACGCGCGCCAGCAACTCGGCGAAAACGAAGGGCTTGGTGAGGTAGTCGTCCGAGCCGGAGGTCAGGCCCGCCACCCGGTCCTCGGGCGAGGACAGGGCCGACAGGATCAGGACCGGCGATACGATCCCCGCCGCACGGATCGCGGCCAGCACCGACATGCCGTCCATGCCGGGCAGCATCCGGTCGAGAATGATGCAGTCATAGGTGCCGTCGGTCGCATGGAACAGGCCGTCGCGGCCATTGGCCGCATGGTCGATCAGAAAACCCTCTTCCCGCAAGCCGTTGGCGATGTAATCCGCCGTCGAGCGGTCATCTTCGATCAGCAAAATCCTGTTGGCCACGCTGTCCTCCCGAGCCGCTCCTTAGCAGCGTGATCGTGAGGAGGCCATGGTCGCGCGCGACCTGAAGACGCATGGGCGTGTCGCTGGCCAGCGCGGCCTCGTCGCGCAACATGGCGAAGGACGTGGCCGGATGGCCGTCGACCGACAGGACCATGTCGCCGACATGCAGCGGCGGCTTGACCAAAGCGGCGGCATCGTCGTCGACATCGCTGCGCAGGCTGGTAACGACCAGGCCGGGTCGCCCCTCCGCGACGGGTGCGAAGGTCGCGCCGTACAGCGTCGAGGGACGGTGCGGCCCGGCATGAAGCGGCATATGCCCGACCAGCAGCGCAAAGGCCGCTCCGCCGATCAGCGCCGCCATCCCCGCGCTCCAGCCGACGATCCGCAGGCTTTTCATCGCGGCCCCCGATCGCGCACGCGCCGCCCCGGCACGGGGAGGGCCAGCCCTGTTTTCGCGACGGAGAAAGGCGATGCGTTCACGTCACCGTCCTACTCCACACCACCTGAGGGAAGGGTGGGCGAAGCATGACGCTTCTGTCATGAAGGGCGGGATGAGTGGATGACGAACTTGTCATGGCCCCGTAAGGCGGCGGGGGCGGCAACGCTTCTATGCCGCTGTCCGGCCGGGGTATCTGGGGGCCGAAAAGCAAGTGAGATGGACGCGAGTGGGGCGGATATGACAGGCGGTCGGATCATGACGATCGCGAGATGGGCGGCCCGGTGACGACGCATTCCAAGCTGGCGTCGATGGTCGACCGGGTCCTTGCCTATGCCAAGGCGCGGCGCGGTTATCTGGCGGCGGGTGCGGTCCTGCTGCTCGTCGCGCTCGGCCTGTCGGCGCTGCATCATTTGACCCGGACGGTTCGGCTGAGCGACGTCCGCGCCGCTTTCTACGCGATCGACCCGCACCAGATCATGGTGTCGGTCGGCTTCACCGTCGCAAGCTATATCGCGCTGACCTTCTACGACGTGATCGCGCTGCGCGTCATCGGGCGGCCTTTGCGCTGGCGGACGGCGGCGGTGGCGTCCTTCACCAGCTATACGCTCAGCCACAATCTGGGGCTGGGGCTGCTGACCGGCGGATCGGCGCGCTACCGCGTCTATGCCGCGGCCGGGCTGGATGGGCCGGACATCGCGCGGGTCATCGCCATCGCCAGCGCGACCTTCTGGTTCGGGGTGTTTACCGTCACCGGGTTCGGGCTGTTGTTCCATGAGGGGCCGCTCACCGTCGAGCATTTCGTATTGGGCCAAGGCGTCGTCCGCTGGCTGGGCGGTGCGGTGGTGGCGGGGGCGCTGGGCCTGATCCTGCTGTGCGCGCTGCGGCCCGGGCAGCGGATCGGCTGGCGCGCGTGGAGCGTGCCGCTGCCCACGCCTGCGCAAGCCGTGGCGCAGATCGGGATCGCCTCGCTGGACCTCGCCTGTGCCAGCTCGGCGCTGTTCGTGCTGCTGCCGGGTGCGTCGATCGACCTGCTGCCCGCCTTCCTGCTCGCCTATGCGCTGGCGATCATCGTCGCGCTGGTCAGCCATGTGCCGGGTGGTATCGGCGTGTTCGAAGCGGTGGTGCTGGCGACGGTGCCGGCCGACCGGACCGCACTCTTCGCCGCGCTGATCGCCTATCGCGTCCTTTACTACCTCGCCCCGCTGGCGTTGGGTATTGCGCTGCTGGCCTGGGACGAAGTGCGGCGGCGGCCGATCCGGGCGCTGCGCGATCTTCGCCGGGTGCTGCTGGGCATCGCGCCGACCGTGTTGAGCGCGGCCTGTTTCGGCGGCGGGGCGATCCTGCTGCTGTCGGGGTCGCTGCCCGCCATTCCGCAGCGCGTGCACCAGCTCGTCCATATCGTACCGCTGCCCTTTATCGAGGCATCGCACTTCGCCGCGAGCCTGGTCGGCACCGGCCTGTTGCTGCTGGCGCCGGGGCTCTACCGGCGGCTCGACGGGGCAAGCCTGGCGGCCCGCGCGCTGCTGGTCGCGGGGGCCGTCTTCTCGCTGGCCAAGGGTATCGATTATGAGGAAGCGGCGGTCTGCCTGAGCATCGCGCTCCTCCTCCAGATGAGCCGCAAGGCCTTTTACCGGCGCACGTCGCTGGTCGCGCGGCCGCTGTCGCCCGCCTGGCTGCTCAGCGTCGCGGTGGTGATCGTCGGAACCGGGTGGATCGGCTTCTTCGCCTATAAGCATGTCGATTATCAGGAAGCGCTCTGGTGGCGGTTCGCGCTGTCGGACGACGCGTCGCGTTTCCTGCGCGCGGGGCTGGGCGTGGCGGTGATGCTGGCAGGAGCCGGGCTGTGGCGGCTGTTCCTGGCGGCCCCGCCGGGCGAGACGGACCATCCGGCGATGGAGCAGGTGCTCAGCGTGGTCAAACAGGCCGAGCGGACCGACGCTGCGCTGGCGCTGCTGGGCGACAAGCGCTTCCTGTTCTCGCCCGAGGGCGATGCCTTTGTGATGTATCAAGTGCGTGGCACCAGCTGGATCGCGATGGGCGATCCCGTCGGCCCGCGTGCCGCCTGGGCCGATCTGTTGTGGCAGTTGCGGACGATGGCGGACGCGGCGCAAGGCAGGCTGCTCCTCTATCAGATCACCCCCGACGGCCTGGAGATCGCGATCGAGATGGGGTTGCAGATCATCAAATATGGCGAAGAGGCGCTGATCGATCTTTCGACCTTCGCGCTGGAGGGCGGGCGGATGCGCGGTCTTCGCCAGACGCTCAACAGGTTCCGCACGCGCGAGAACGCCAGCTTCGCGATCCTGCCCGCCGCCGACGTGGCAACGATCCTTCCCGAACTGAAGGCCGTGTCCGACGACTGGCTGCTGGAAAAGGGGCATGGCGAAAAGGGGTTCAGCCTGGGGCGGTTCGATCCAGCCTATCTGGCCCTGACCGATTGTGCGGTGGTGCGGGTCGAGGGGCGGATCGTCGCCTTTGCCAATATCTGGAAGTCCGGGGATCGGCGCGAGCTGTCGGTCGACCTGATGCGCCATGTCGAGGACGCCCCCGGCGGGGTGATGGACTATCTGTTCGTCGAGCTGATGCTGTGGGGGCGGCAGCAAGGCTATGGCCGCTTCGCGTTGGGTCTGGCGCCGCTATCGGGTGTGGACGGGCGGCGGCTGGGACCGACCTGGGCGAAGATCGCGGCCTTGGTGTTCCGGCATGGCGAGCGCTTCTACGGCTTCCGGGGCCTGCGGGCCTATAAGGAGAAGTTCCAGCCGGAATGGGCGCCGCGCTATATCGCGGGGCCGCGCGGGTTGGGGCTGGTCAAGGCGCTGCGCGATCTGAACGCGCTGATCGCCGATGGGGGTGAGGCCAACTGATCCTCCCCGGCACGGGGAGGGGGTGTGGGGACTTTGCCTTGCCCCCGGCAAGGCAAGATTGTGCTGGGGGCACAATCTCGTCCCTACACCGCGAAGCGGTGGTGGAGGGGGCGTGCGGCAAAGACCATCCCTTGCGGAAGCCCCCCTCCGTCAGCGCTCTGCGCTGCCACCTCCCCGTGCCGGGGAGGATTGCTCAGGCCTTGAACAGCGAAGGGGCCTTTTCCACCCGCGTCTTTCCGGCCGCATCCGTCACCGCATAGGTAAAGCCCGGCAACAGACAGAAGGCCCCGATCCGCCCGCGCGTATCCATCGCCAGGAAGCCGACCTGCACGCCCTTGATCGCATCGCCGCGCAGCGAGGCGATATGCCTGGCGGCTTCCTCGCATGCCGCCTGCGGGCTCATGCCGTGGCGCATCGAGGCGACGACGCGCGCGGTGCCGACGGTGCGGGTGACTTCCTCGCCCAGCCCGGTGGAGGTCGCACCGCCCACGCCGCGCTCGACATAGAGGCCCGAGCCGACCTGCGGCGAGTCCCCGACGCGGCCGCGCATCTTGAACGCCATTCCGGACGTGGTGCAGGCGCCCGCCATCCGCCCACTGGCATCGCGCGCGAGCATCCCGATCGTGTCATGGTCCAGCGCACCGCCCGGCGTGCCGGGTCGCCCCGCGCCGTATGTGCCGGTCTCGCTATTGGCGACGGGCTTGTAATTCTGCGTCTTCAGCCAGTCGCGCCACGCCTTTTCCGCTTCCGGGGTCAGCAGGTTGACGCGCGGAAAGCCCCGGTCGCGGGCGAAGCGCGTCGCGCCTTCACCGACCAGGAAGGTGTGGGGGGTATGTTCCATCACCGCGCGCGCGACCGAGATGGCGTGGACCGTATCCTCCAGCGCGGCGACCGCGCCGACGCCGCCTGCATCGTCCATGATGACCGCGTCGAGCGTGACATGCCCGTCGCGATCGGGATAGCCGCTATAGCCGACCGAATGGTTGTTCGGGTCGGCCTCCGGCACCATCACGCCTGCCTCGACCATATCGATCAGCGATCCGCCGCTGCGCCCCTTGGCGAAGGCGGCGTCATTGGCGGGGGCGCCGAAGTCCCAGGTCGACACGATGACGGCATCGGACCCGGTGCCTGCCGTCGCCGTCGTCTTGGCCAGCGCGCGTACCGGCGCGGCGAGCCCCGCCCCGATCCCGGCCCCGATTCCCGCCAACGAGGCGATCCCGCCCAGAAAAGCGCGTCGTTCGTCCTGCATGATATGCTCCATCCCCGACGGGTCGTCTCGACCCTCTTCTCGAGGCGGATACTGCGGGGGGAAAGCCAAAGCCGCAAGGGGTGGGGCAACCGATATGGAACCACTTGACCGAATCAATGGTAGAGAGCGTTGATCCGTCTCAGCAAATATATCTCGGCACTGTGTCGAAACATTTCTGGAGCTTAACCCAAGACATTGAAATCGTTTTAAATTGTGTCTTTCTGGTGACACCGGCCCATGAATGTAGCGATGGGTGATGCATAGGTATGCATTAGGTATTGACCCTATGGGCCAAAAACATTGTCCTTTCCTTCTACCCGGCATCCCATCGGCCGGGATGAAGGGGAGACCTCATGAGAATCCAGCAGTCCGCATCGTGGTTGGCGCTTTCCGCCGCCTCCCTGATGCTCGTCGCACCCGCCGCCGCGCAGCAGGTCGGATCGACCGCCGCGCAGGACGGCACCACCCAGGACGATAATACCGACGCCTCGATCAGCGCCAACGCCGCGCAGACCCGCTCCGCCGCGATCAGCGGTACGCCGCAGGCGTCGAGCGGCGGCGAGGTCGTCGTCACCGGCACGCGCATCGTCCGCCCCAATCTCGCCTCCGCCGCGCCGATCACCTCGGTCACGCGCCAGGATATCCAGGCCCAGGCCCCGCTGAACGTCGAGGAAGTGCTGAACCGCCTGCCGCAGGTCGCCCCCGACGCGCAGTCCAACTATGCGGACTCGGACGGTCGTCAGCGGATCAAGCTGCGCAGCCTGGGCTTCGAGCGGACGCTGGTACTGGTCGACGGCAAGCGTCTGGGCACCCAGAACGGCCAGGACACGGGCATCATCCCGGCCAGCCTGCTGGAGCGTGTCGACGTGCTGTCGGGCGGCGCGTCGTCGGTCTATGGCTCGGACGCGATCGCGGGCGTCGTCAACTTCGTCCTACGCAAGGATTTCGAGGGGCTTCGCCTCGACGGCAACTATAATTTCTACAACCACAACAACACCAGCAACATCGTCACCCCGATCGCCAGCGCGGCCGGGTTCGGCAGCCCGCGCGGGCTGACCAATGACGGCGGGCGTTCCGACATCACGGTGACGGCGGGCAAGAAGCTGCTCGGCGACCGGCTGAACGTCTCGGGCTTCTTCAACTATCGCCAGGCCGACCTGGTCCAGAACGGCGCGCGCTCCTACGCCGCCTGCCCGGTCGCGCAGCTGACCAAGGACTCGGCGCTGTCCTGCTCGCCGTTGTCCACCTATTCACGCAGCGGCTTCGTCTCGCCCACCTCTGGCCCCAACGCCAACGCGCAATATGTGAACAATCCCGATGGCACGCGCAGCTTCGTGCCCTGGGGCCCGGGGGCGGGCAATGCCGCCAACCCCTATGACGACGTGTCCTTCCAGCGTGCCAATGAGCGCTACACGGCGGGCGGCTTCGTCAACCTGAAGATCGCGCCCGAGGTCGAGATCTATGGCGACGGCATCTGGTTCCGCGACACCTCCGAGAACCCGACGCCGCGCCGGGTCTATTCCTACACCGTGGCGGGCACCACGCCCTATCAGGTGAATTGCGACAACCCCTTCCTGTCGGCAGGGCAGGCGGGTGCGCTGGGCTGCACCGGCACGACCGGCTATGTGCCGCTCGACGTGCGCTATCGCTTCGACGGACAGCCCGCCCAGGCGGACCGATTCGTCAATATGGGCTTCCGTGCGACCGGCGGCGTCCGGGGCAAGATCGGCGAGGCCTGGTCCTATGATGTGGGCGGCGTCTATGCCCGCAACCAGCAGGATTGGTATCTCGGCCCGACGTCGCAGAACGACCGGGTCAACCGGGCGCTCGACGTCGTCAACGTCAACGGCACCCCGACCTGTCGCTCGGTGGTCAACGGCACCGACCCGTCCTGCGTCCCCTTCGACGCGTTCCGTGCGGGGTCGGGCAGCAATGCGCTGACCAACTATCTGTTCTCCAGCGGTGCCACCGGCCAGCGGCGGACGATCACCCAGCTGTTCGACGCGATCGCGGTCGTGAACGGCGACCTGACCACCTATGGCATCAAGAGCCCCTGGGCCGAGGATGGCCTGGCCGTGTCGCTGGGCACCGAATATCGCAAGGACCGGCTGATCTCAACCGCCGATGCGGGCTTTGTCGACCAGTTCGGCGATCAGGACGCCCGTCTGTCGCAGGACGTCTGGGAGTCGAATATCGAGCTTCAGGCGCCGCTGATCCAGAACAAGCCGTTCGCCCATCTGTTGCAGACCAATGGCGGCTTCCGCGTCTCGAAGTACAGCTCCAATCCCAAGAGCTTCTCGACCTGGAAGATCGAAGGTCTGTACGCGCCGGTTGCCGACATCACCTTCCGCGCCTCGTACAACAAGGCGCAGCGCGCGCCGACGGTGATCGAGATCCGCCAGGCGACCCAGGTCAATTTCGGCCGCAACACGACCCTCGCCGACTTCTGCGCCCCCGTATCGCGCACCTTGCCCGATGGCACCGTGACGACCACGCCGCTCGCCTCGCGCGAGCTGTGCAGCAAGACCGGTCTGGCCGACAATCTGTATGGCAGCGCCTCGCTGCTTTGCCCGACCGAGGGGTGCACGACGCGTTCGGGCGGATTCACCGCCGATCCCGAAACCGCCTATACCCTGACCTATGGCCTCGTCGTGAAGCCCAGCTTCATTCCGGGCCTGGTCTTCTCGGTCGACCGCTATCAGGTGCGGATCGTCAACTCGCTGGGCTATAACGGCGCGGATTATTATCTGCAGGGCTGTCTGGCGTCGAACGGCGACCCGTTCTTCTGCAACGGCATCGTCCGCGATCCGGTGACGGGTTCGATCGGCAATGCACCGGCGGGCAATCCCTCGACCGGCTTCGTGCGGCAGGGCACGACCAACTATTACCGTACGCTCGCCAATGGCTGGGACTTCCAGGGCCAGTATTCGCTGGACCTGAACGGCGCGGGCCGCCTGGACTGGGGCTTCAACGGCTCGCTGTCGACGCTGGCCGGTGGTCAGGACTCGCCGCTGCGCAGCCAGTATAACTGCGCCGGTTATTTCTCGAACGGCATCTCGTGCGGGCAGCTGGTTCCGAAATGGGCGCACACGCTGCGCACCACCTGGACGACGCCGGACCGGACGTTCAATGCCTCGTTCAACTGGCGCTATACCGGCTCGCTGACCACCGCGAACAATTCGGGCAATGCGGATATCGGCGGCACGCCGGAGCGGTTCCAGAACAGCTTCGCCCGCATCGCACCGCAGAGCTTCTTCGACCTCGCGCTGACCTGGAACATCGCGCGCAAGTTCGCTTTCCGGATCATCGCGAACAACCTGTTCGACAAGACGCCGCCGATCATTCCGAACTCGTACCAGGTCGCCCTGTCGCGCTCGAACACCGCGCCGCAGCGTTACGACGCGCTGGGCCGCCAGCTCGCGATCGGCACGACGATCACCTTCTGACCTTCCTCCGGCGAGGTGTTTCGGCACCTCGCCAACCCCTGAACTGAAAAGGCCGGTCGTCCTGACGGACAACCGGCCTTATTTTTTGCAAAGCGTTCATGTGGCCTTCGACTTCGCTCAGGCTGAACGGAGGTTGGGATCAATCCACCACCGCCGTTCGCACTGAGCGAAGTCGAAGTGCAAGGGACTGGCCTAAACCCGGGTCACTCCACGAAGTCTTCCACCTCACGCCGCTTGCCGCGCATGAAGGCGTCGGCGACGTGGCGCAGCGGGGCGATGTCCACATCCGAGCGGCCGCCCTGCACCAGTTCGGCGAAGCGCGCGTACAGCCCCGGATATTCGCCGTGCAGCCCCTCTTCCTGATGCGGGGTCGAGCCGTCGGGCAGGGTCAGCACCGCGCCGCCCTCGGCCAACTTGAGCGTACCGTCGGTCGTCTCGACCACGATGTCCCAGCTCTGATGGCCTTCCTGCCGCCAGTCGAGGTCGAGCGTGACCGGCGTGCCGTCCGTGGTGCGGAAGGCGACGTCGGCGGCGATCGGCGCGTCGCGATTGGCGGGGAAATCCAGCGTCGCGCGCTCGATGAAGAAGGGCTGCGGCATGATATGCGTCGCGATCGACAGCGCGTTGATGCCCGGATCGAACACGCCGAAGCCGCCCGCTTCCCAGATCCAGGCCTGGCCCGGATGCCATTGGCGGACATCCTCGCGCCAGGTGATCGCGGCCGACGTCACCTTGCGAGCCGACAGCCATTCGCGCGCGGGCTCGACGCCCAGCGCGTAACGCGAGTGCCAGCTGGCGAACAGGGTGAGGTTGGCCTTCGCCGCCAGTTCCTCCAGCACCGCCACTTCGGCCAGCGTCGCGCCCGGCGGCTTTTCCAGGAAGACGTGCCAGTTGTTCGCCAGCGCGGCGGCGGCGATGGCGTGGCGGACCTGGGGCGGGGTGCACAGCGCCACCGCATCGACCTTCACATCGCTTTGCGCGAGTTCTGCGATGTCGTGGAAATGCGGCACGCCTTCGACGCCGCCCGGCGAGCGGCTGACGGTCGCGACCAGTTCGAAGGCCGGGTTGCCGGCGATGGCGGGGACATGCTGGTCATGGGCGATCTTGCCCATGCCGACCAGGGCGAGACGGATCGTGTCGGTCATCGGTATCAGCGTGCCTTTTCGACATAAGCGCGCGCCGACACGGCGACATCCGCCGCCGGCTTGCCCGCGCGATAAAGGTTGGAGCCCAGGCCGAACCCGTCCGCGCCGTGCGCGCGCCATTCGGCCATGTTGTCGGGGGTGATGCCGCCGACCGCCAGCACCGCGACGTCGCGCGGCAGGACGGCGCGCTGCGCCTTGAGGAAGGTGGGCGAGGCACCCTCGGCCGGAAACAGCTTCAGGCCATGCGCACCGGCCTTCAAGGCGGCGAATGCCTCGGACGGGGTGAAATAGCCGGGGAGCGAGATCAGCCCTTGCGCGACGCTATGCGCGATCACCTCGACATCGGTGTTGGGCGAGACGATCAGGGTTCCGCCCGCCGCCTTGACCCGGTCGACCTGTTGGGTGGTCAGCACGGTCCCTGCGCCGACGATCGCCTTGTCGCCGACATGCGCTGCGATCGCCGCGATACTGTCATAGGGTTGGGGCGAGTTGAGCGGCACTTCGATCAGGGTGAAGCCCGCCTCGACCAGCGCGTCGGCGACCGGGATCGCCTCGTCCGGCGTCAGGCCGCGCAGGATGGCGACCAGCGGGCAGGCGGCGAAGGCCTTGGCGAAACTCTGGGCGGGGTCGGTCATGACAAATGCTCCCGAATGGCGTGAAGTCCGGCAAGGAAACCGGCATGGCTATCGAGCGCGACGACGGTGCCGCCGCGCGCCTCGATCCCGATGGTGTAGAGGTCGGCGAGCAGGCCGCTCGACAAGAGATGGACGATGCCGCCCTCGATATCGGGCACCGCGCCGATGTCGCTGCCGATGAGCAGCCCGCTGGCATAGGCCGCCGCGTCCTCCGCCGCGATCCGGCCGAGCAGCACCGAGGCCCGCACGCCGAACAGCGCCGCGGTCAGGTCGCAGGCACCGCTGCCGCGCGCCAGGCCGTCGCGAAAGGCCGGGCCGTCCGCGACCGGACCGTCGAGCATCCCGGCCAGGATGCCATGCCCCTTGACCAGTGCGAACAACTCGCCGGTCATGGTGGTGGCGAAGTCGGTGATCCGGCTCCCTGCGACATGCACCCATTTGTTGTGCGTGCCGGGCTGCGCGAACAGCGCATCGGCAGGAGCGACGCCCGCCGCGACGGCACCCAGAATCTGCACCTCTTCGCCGCGCATGACGTCGGCCCGCGTTTCGGTCAGCAGCGAGACGCCGGGGACGATGGTGACATCCGCTTCCTCGATCCGAGTCGCGGCCCGCGCCAGGCTGGCGAGATCGGCGGGGGCGGGGACATAGGCCGCCTCGCGCCAGCCGCGTGTCGAACCCACCATGCCCGCCGCGATGATCGGCAGTTCGCCGAAACGCGCGCGGATCGCGGCGATCTCAGCCGGATAATCCTCCGCCTTCATCGCCAGCACGCCGCGATCGTCCCGCACCGTGTCTAGCATCGTGCCGTCGGCAGCGATGACATAGCAGCGCCGGTTGGTCGTACCCCAATCGATCGCGATATAGGCGGGCGTCACGTCTGATGGCACGGCGGGCACGCCCTCTCCTGAAATTTTTCTGGGCAGATTTGTAGGACAATATGACAGGCCGTGCAAGCGGGCTACTTATGGCATTTTGAGCGGTTTGCGGAACAATCGTCCGAAGGGGTGAGCGGAAAACAGCACGATCCTGACGGCTCTGAATATATTGAGATGCATTATTGATAAACCGGTATCAATGCACCACGACTGTCCTTCCGATTGCGCCGACAAAGCCGGTGAGCGGGGAAATGACCCGACATGGACAGCTCGCAAGACTCGGCTATGCGGTGTGACAGGTACATGAAATCGAACGTTAGGATGAGGATCGGAAGGCCGGTTGCGGCCGCTTTTCCGCTCGCGCGATCGCGGCTGGCGGAAGGGGGCGCCCGAATTTGGACATCGTGGCCATGCCGTTCGTCGCGACCATGGATCGCCGACAGCACGGATGAGCCCTATCGAGAAGGCGTCGAACATGCAGAGTGACGATCGAAACCAGCGCGGCCGGACGCGCGCTTCCGAAGCAGCCCCGCAGACCGGCATTTCCCGGCGCGCGATGATGGGCTCCGCGCTGGCCGCGACTACGGCGGCGGTTGCGCCCTTTGCGGCGGAAGCGGCAGGTTCGGAGCAGAAGGTCGACGTCCTGCTGATCGGCGGCGGCATCATGAGCGCGACGCTGGGCGTACTCCTGCGCGAACTGGAGCCTAGCTGGACCATCGAGATGGTCGAGCGTCTGGACAAGGTGGCAGAGGAAAGCTCCAACGGCTGGAACAATGCGGGCACCGGCCACTCGGCGCTTTGCGAGCTGAACTATACGCCGGTCAACGAAGCGGACGGCAAGGTCGAGATCAAGAAGGCGATCGAGATCAACGAGCAGTTCCAGGTCACGCGCCAGTTCCTCAGCCACCAGCTGCGTACCGGCGTGCTGAAGAACCCGCGCAGCTTCATCAACTCGACCCCGCACATGAACCTGGTGTGGGGGGACGAGAATGTCGCCTTCCTCCAGAAGCGTCATGCCGCGCTGCTCGCCAGCCCGCTTTTCTCGGGCATGGAGTTCACCACCGATCCGCGCCAGATCGCCCAGTGGGTGCCGCTGATGATCGAGGGGCGCAAGGCGGGGCAGAAGATCGCGGCAACCCGATCGGTGCTGGGCACCGATTGCGAATGGGGTGAGGTGACGCGCCAATATATCCGCGCGCTTCAGGGGCAGCCGGGCGTGACGCTGACCACCGGCCATGAGGTCCGCTCGCTCGAGCGCAATGCCGATGGCAGCTGGCGCGTGACCGCGCGCGATCGCAAGACCGACGAAAAGCGCATCATCACCGCACGCTTCGTCTTTGCGGGCGCGGGCGGCGGCGCGCTCCCCATACTCCAGAAGTCGGGCATTCCCGAGGGCGACGACTATGCCGGTTTCCCGGTCGGCGGATCGTTCCTGGTCACCGAGAACCCCGCCATCACCAAACGCCACATGGCGAAGGTCTATGGCAAGGCCTCGACCGGATCGCCGCCCATGTCGGTGCCGCATCTCGACACCCGCTATCTGAACGGCAAGCAGGTGCTGTTGTTCGGCCCCTTCGCCACCTTCTCGACCAAGTTCCTGAAGGAAGGGTCCTATTTCGACCTGCCCAAGTCGGTGACGCTCGACAATTTCCGCCCGATGCTGTCGGTCGGCTGGGACGAGTTCTCGCTGGTCGAATATCTGGCGGGTCAGCTGATGATGAGCCAGGAAGACCGGATGAACGCGCTGCGGGAATATCTCCCCAACGCCAAGGACGGCGACTGGCGGCTGTGGCAGGCCGGGCAGCGGGTGCAGATCATCAAGCGCGATCCCGAAAAGGGCGGCGTGCTGAAGCTGGGCACCGAAATCGTCGCGTCGAAAGACGGCTCGATCGCGGCGCTACTGGGCGCGTCGCCGGGCGCTTCGACGGCACCGTCGATCATGCTCAACCTGCTCAAGAAGGTCTTCCCCGATCGCCTTGCGACCCCGGCCTGGCAGGCCAAGATCCGCGAGATCGTGCCCAGCTATGGCACCGCGCTGAACGAGGATCGCGATCTGCTGGCGCATGAATGGGCGGCGACCGCCGAGACGCTGCAACTCGCACTCGCCCCGCCGCCGGTCAGCGCACCCTCGACCACGGAAGCACCGCGCCCCGAAGCCACGCGGGTCAGCCCGAACCGGCATCCCGATCTGGCGCTCTGATCGGTCCTCTCCCCTCCCCCCGAAGGGGAGGGGAGAGGAGCTGTCTTCACCCTGAATCGAAAGTGATCGCGCGGGGATGACGCGGAGGTCGGACCGTCCTACATCCCGCACCATGTACCAGTTCGACATCGCCGCCGGATCCAAGGCGGAGCTTTACCGGGACCTCCACGCCGCGCTCGACGCGTTGACCGCCGGGGAGGGGGATGCGGTCGCCAACATGGCCAATGCCGCTTCGCTCATCTGGCAATATCTGCCCGATCTCAACTGGGCCGGGTTCTACCGCATGGTCGGTGGCGAGCTGGTGCTCGGGCCGTTTCAGGGCAAGGCGGCGTGCATCCGCATTCCGGTCGGCAAGGGCGTGTGCGGCACGGCCGTCGCGGAAGCGCGGACGCAGCGCGTGGCCGATGTCCATGCTTTCCCCGGCCATATCGCCTGTGACGCCGCCAGCCGGTCCGAGCTGGTCGTGCCGGTCCTGCTCGACGGCACGGTGATCGGCGTGCTCGACCTGGACAGCCCCGAGCCCGGCCGATTCGACGAAGAGGATCAGGCAGGGTGCGAGGCGCTGATGGCGCTGCTCGCCCCGCGTCTCGCGGCGATGGCAGACTGACCCGTTTCGGGACTTTCGGCGCCGCTATCGATGGGGGCAGGGCGCTGATATCAAACCTTGTTTCGATTTCGGCGTTGAGGGGGGCGTCGCCGTATTGAACAGGGGAATATTTTTGCCATGCGAAGCTCGTCGCGCCTGATCCTCCTGACCCTTTCCATGGTCGCCAGCGTGCCCGCCTCGGCACAGGCGGGGGCAAGCTACCCGCGTCCCGGTTTCGCCCCCGAGCGGCCGCCCGCGCCGATGCGTGAGCCAGCGCCGGTCGTTCGGACCGACTCGGTGGGCGTACCGCTCGCGCGGGGAAATCGCTGGGGCAGCCGGGTCGGCGGACGCTGGTGGGGCGGGGCCAACGCGCCCGGCGGCTGGCCCGCCTATCGCCGCCCGGTGCGTGGCATGACCGTGCCCTCCTATTGGACCGATCGACGCTTTGGGGTGGAGGATTGGGCGGTCTATACCTTGCCGCAGCCGCCGGTCGGCTATCGCTGGTCGCGTTATTATGACGATGCGATCCTGATCGACCAGCGCGGGTCGGTCTATGACAGCGTGTATGGCGTGAATTGGGACGGGATGCCTGACTATGCAGGCGGACCCTATGCGCCCCCGCCGCCTCCCGTTCGGCGCGATAACGGGCTGGGTGGCGCCGCGATCGGGGCGGCTGCGGGCGGCGTGGCGGGCAATCTGATCGCCGGGCGCGGAAATCGCCTGGGCGGCACGCTGATCGGTGCGGGCGTCGGTGCGGCGGCGGGCTATGCCATCGACCGGGCCGAGGATCATGGGCGCCGCATGGAGCCGGGCTATGACGATTACAGCTATCAGGACCCGTATGCGCCGCCCCCGCCGCCGCCCGCCATGGGACGGCGCGTGGTGACGCGGGACGGCACGACCGTCACCACCACGACCACGGTGGGCACGACGGGTATGCTGCCCTCTCCGCAGGCGGGTTATTATGCGGACGGTTATTATTATCCGGCTCCCACGGCTACCACAATTGTGGTACAGGGCGCTCCTGTCATTACCACGACGACCACCACCACGACCGAAGTGGTGCGTTCTGCCCCGCGACGCGCGCGCGTTCGCAGCACGCTGGTCCGTCGCTGACGCCTTCCCCCAGGGGGGATTTCAGCCCGAGAGACGCCGGGCTGGAAAACGGGATGCCGCTCCGACTCTCCCGCGGGGCGGCATCCTTTTCATATTTTAGCCGATCGCCGTTCAGCGGCCGCCAAAGGTGACGAGGCTCTCCGCGCCGTCCGCCGCCACTGCCGAGACGCCGACGAAATGGTCGTCGACCGGCACTTGGGTCAGCACCGTCTTCGTCTCGGTCACGTCGCGCGACTCGCTCCACTGGGCGGTATCGTTGCGCCGCCAGTGGACGCGGTAACGCACCGCGCCGGGCACCGCCGCCCATTCGACCTGTGTATCGCGGGATAGCGCGCCGCTGATCGTCACCTTGTCCGGCGCGGCCGGAGCGGCAGCCAGACGGCCCAGCGTGGCGATGTTGATGGCGGTCACCTTCGCCAGATAGGGGAAGTCCATCTTGTCGATGGTGTCGCCGAACGCGACCGCCCCTTCCTTGCGCAGGTCCTGGTGCTGCGCGTCCCAATCCTCGTTGGCGACCGAGAAGCGGACGGCGGGATAGCCGAGCTTCAGGAACGGTTCGTGATCGCCGCCGCGCCCGAAACGGTCGGGCCGCCGGTCGAGGAACACGTCGAGGCCTCCCAGCTTGTCGGCCACCCCGTCGATCGCCTTGGCCAGCGCGCGGCTGGGGCCGTCATCCTCGCCGCCATTGCCGCGCCGCTGAATCTGCTGCGGCAGGTCTTCGGAGGCGCGAATGCCCTCGGAAAAGACGCGGACCCAGCGCGCCTCGCGCACGCCGCCCTGGCCGAGCGTGTTGCCGACGATGTCATTGTTAAGCATCGCCGAGACGCGCCAGTTGCGCGCCTTGGCCGTGTCGGCGAGCAGCGTTGCGCCCCACAGCCCCTGTTCCTCGCCCGAGAAGACCGCATAGACGATGGTCGCGTCGAACTGCTGCTTGGACAGATGGCGCGCGGCTTCCAGCACCAGCGCCACGCCCGAGGCGTCGTCATTGGCGCCCGGCGCGTCCGAGGTCGCGTCCATCACATCGGTCACGCGGCTGTCGATATGCGCACCGACGATGACCACACGGTTCGGGTCGCGCCCGCGCTGGATGCCCAGCACATCCTCGACCATCACGCCGTTCGGCGCGCGCGGGCCGGTAAAGCGGCGATTGATCCGCTCCACGGTGATGCAGCCGTTACAGCCCTGGCCGATCGTCTCGAACTGCCTGGCCGCCCAGTCGCGCGCCGCGCCGATGCCACGCTTGGGATCGGTGGTGGTGGAGGCGGTGTGGCGCGTGCCGAAGCCGACCAGGGCTTCGACATCGGCCTTCAGCCGGGCGGGGGAGGGAGCGGCGGCGGGCGTCGCGGCGGCGGCGAGCAGAAGCGGGAGGATCATCGCACCAGACTGGCCGAGTGGCAATGCGCAGGCAAGTGCCGGATTTCGCGGGCAAAGCGGTTCCGCCCTGCTGTATCGGTGTCGGCAACTGATTGATCTGGATGGATTTATGGACCGCCACTGGCGTGTTCACGTTGGCCTTTGACGCATGACAGCGATGAAGGAACCATCATGAACGCCAAATCCGTCAGCCTGGGCCTTGGCCTTTTCTCGCTCGCCTTGGGAGCCGCCGAACTGCTTGCCTCCCGCCGCATCGCCGAGCGTTTGTCGGTGCCGGGAGGGGCGGGAGCCGTCAAAGCCTATGGCGTGCGCGAGATCGTCGCCGGGGTCGGGCTGGTCCAGGCGCCTGCCCATTCGGCGCGGGTGTGGAACCGGGTGATGGGCGATCTGCTCGATCTGGGGACGCTGGCGGTGTCCGCGCGTCGTTCGCCGCGCGAGAAGGCGGTCTGGGGTGCGATCGGGTTCGTGGCCTTTGCCACCGCGCTCGACGTGCTGACCGCACGGGCATTGGACCGCACGACGGGCAAGACGATACCGGTCGGGGCCTGACGCGAAAACCGCCCCGGACCGGACGGTTCGGGGCGGTCTTCTATTCCTCCCCTGCAAGGGGAGGAATGTACTGGCCTACGCGACCGGCCGCTCGCCGATCTGTTCGGCCTGGGCGCCGCTGTCGGGACGGGCGGGGCCGAGCACCGGCTCTTCGCCCATCGGTTCGTTGCGGAACACGGTGAACTCGCCCCTGCCGTCGACGCTCGGTCCCTGGGTCCAGCGGCCCTCGGGATAGGTGCCGTCGACCGAGGTGACGAAGAAGTCGTAATTGTGATCCTGGCTTTCCTTCGCTTGCGGGAAGGAGTTGGGGATGGGTAGCGACGCCTGTTCGCCCAGTTCCTCGATCACGGCCAGCCATTGCTCCTGGTGCATGGTGTCGCGCGCGATCATGAAGTGGAGCATGTCCTTCATGCCCTGATCATGCGCGGCATTGTAGAGGCGGGTCGCCAGCACGCGGCCGGTGCTTTCGGCGGCGACATTGCAATACATGTCGGCGGCAATGTTCCCGCTGGCATAGATGTGGCTCATGTTGAACGGCACGCCGTCCGAGTCCGATGGATGTGCCGCCAGTCCGGTCGACAGGATATGCTTGTGCAGCGTTCCCTCGATCGCGTGGCGGGCATTGCCGCCGCCCATGACCGCGCCGACGATGCCGTCCGCCGCACCCTCTTCCTGAAGCGAGGCGGGCGCCTTGTCGAGATTGAGCGCGACGGCGGTCGCCAGCATCTCGATATGCCCGATCTCCTCGGTAGCGGTATGTAGCAGCATGTCGCGGTACTTGGGCGTCGGGGCACGGTTGCCCCAGGCCTGGAAGAAATACTGCATGCAGACGCGGATCTCGCCCTCCACGCCGCCGATCGCCTGTTGCAGCATACGCGCGAACAAGGGGTCGGGGCTTTCACAGCGGACAGGATATTGCAGGCGTTTGTCGTGATAATACATGATCGGCCTCGCTTTGTCGGAGATGGGGCTGGGTCGGTGATGGGGGGAAATCAGTGGCTGGCGGTTTCACCCGCCGCGCGCCGTTCGAGATAGCGGCGGGTCAGCGCGGCGTTGTTCTCGTCGACCCAGGCCGCCATCGACAGTTCTTCGTTCAGCGACTGGGTGAGCAGCGGCGTGGCGCTGCCGAAGCCGCCGACATCGGCGATGGTGATGAGCGACTTGTAACTGGCCGCCTCGAAATTCTCGAAGGCGAAGTTCGCAAAGCTGTTCTTCAGGATCTCGTCGGGCGCGAAGGTGTGGCCCAGCGCTGCCATATTGCCCGAGAAGCTGAGCGCCGCGTCCTTCAGCATCGAGCGGCTTTCGTCGAAGCCGTCGAGAATATCCTCCAGCCTGACGATCTGCTGTTCGGTTTCGCCCCGATGCATCCGCAGGTGATCGGCGACATCCGGATAGTTGGACAGGTGATCGAGTTGCCGGTCGATCAGCGCCAGCGCCTGATGCTCGACGGCATGGGCGTTCTTCAGCCCGGCGACAAACACTGCCGCGACGACGTCATTGGGTAGGGTAGCCATGGATCATCGCTCCTTGGGTTGAGGATCAGAGGAAGGGGGTGCCGCCGGTCACGGGGATGGTCGCGCCGCTGATGTAGCTGGCCTCGCCGCTCGCCAGCAGGACGTAAGGGGGCGCGAGTTCGGCGGGTTGCGCGGCGCGGCCCATCGGCGTCTGCTCGCCGAAGCTCTTCACCGCCTCGGGCGGCATGGTGGAGGGGATCAGCGGGGTCCAGACCGGGCCTGGTGCCACCGCATTGACCCGGATGTTGCGCTCGGCGAGCATCTGGGCCAGCCCGGCGGTAAAATTGTGGATCGCGCCCTTGGTCGTCGCATAGGCAAGCAACTGCTGGTTGGGCTTGTCGGCGTTGATCGAGGTCGTGTTGATGATCGACGCGCCTTCGCCCATGTGCGGCAGCGCGGCCTTCACCAGATAGAACATCGCATGGATGTTGGTGGCGAAGGTGATTTCCCACTCCTCGTCGCTGATGTCCTCGACCGCCTGAAAGCTCGCCTGGTGCGCGGCATTGTTCACCAGGATGTCGACGCGGCCGAACGTCTGGACGGCACGCTCGACGATGGTGCGGCAATGCGCCGGATCGCTGACATCGCCGGGGATCAGCAGCGCCTTGCGGCCCGCCTGTTCGACCAGCCGCTGGGTCTCGGCGGCGTCTTCGTCTTCGGAAAGGTACGAGATCACGACGTCCGCGCCCTCGCGGGCAAAGGCGATGGCGACCGCGCGGCCGATGCCGCTGTCCGCGCCCGTGATGATCGCCTTCTTGTCGGTCAGCTTGCCATGGCCGACATAGCTATGTTCGCCATGGTCGGGGCGCGGGTCCATCGCCTCGGTCTGGCCGGGCATGTCCTGCTGTTGTTCGGGCTGGGGTGGGGTAGGGCGTTCGTTCATGGACCGTCTCTCCTTGCCCCATCCAATGGGCGGGGCAGGGAGGCGTTCCGGAAAAATCCTGATCTTAAAACGCGTTAATCTGTATTTTCGAGTTCCGTGTCCCCGTCGTACAAAGGCGTCGCTCCGTCCGATCCGGCCCGCGCCAGATGGGCAAGGATCGCCTTTTCCAACGCGTCCATCGCATCGGCATAGCTGTGCGAGTCCGTTGCCAGCGTCTCGATGGCAAAGCCGTGCCCGCGTGCGGCGGCGCGGAAAGCGACCCCGGTCGCATCGCCCTGCGCCACGATGATCGCCGCATCCTCGGCCCAGCCATGGATCGCGCTGATCAGCGGTGCGGCCGTTGCGTCGAGGGGTGACGGGGCGGCGGCGATCTTGGTCAGCCCTTGGCGCAGCTTGCCCAGATCGACCGCACCGCGCGCCAGCCGCAGCCATTCGGCCGGGTTGACCAGCTTCTTCGCATAATGGCGGCGGATCGCGGCGGCGGGGGGCAGCGCGTCGGGTTCCTCCGACAACCACGGGTTGGAGAGCAGGACCTTGGCGAACCCGGCCTCCGCGCCGAACATCGCCAGCGCGGCGGCGGCATCGCAATTGCCGAAGCCGACGATCCGGCTCAGGTTCGCGGCATCGGCAAAGGCGTCGACGGCGGCAGCGATATCGGGGCCGCTCGATGTCCAGCCGCCATTGGCACCCTCGCTGTCGCCGACACCGCGCCGGTCGAAGCGGAATACCGGATAGCCATGGGCCGCGATCCGTGCCGCCAGCATCGCCTGGCCCCGGTGTGCGCCCATGCGCGGCTCGTTGCCGCCGGAGACGATCATCAGGCCGGTGTCGCGGTCCGCTTCGTCCAGCGTGCCGATCAGCGTCGCCCCCTCGCAGGGGAAGGAGATCAGCCTTCGCATGACGCGATCCACTGCGCGATATCCTCGGCCAGCAGGGCGGCGAGTGCGGGGTCTTCCTGCGGCTCGGCCCGACGCCAGGGCGGCACGGCATCGATCACGCGGTCCGCAGGGGCACGGTCATGGCCCAGCCGCACGACGCGGCGCGGCACACCCGGCTGGTCGTGGAGTTCGGCCCCCGCCAGCCCGGCGAGGAAATGCGGGGAAACCCGGTTGCCCGCGACCCGGACCGGCGACTCCGCGCCGAACACGCCATGTTCGTCGCCGCGCAGCCCCGCCGCCGCGCGTACCCGGATCACGTCGCGCAGCACCGCTTCGCCGGTCATCGGCGTCAGGTGCCAGCGCCCGGCCAGCAGCGCGAACCCGTCGACCAGCGCGCCGCCCCGGATCGACACGGCGTAACAGGGCCGGTCGCCCAGCGACTCCGCCGCGGCCTGATGCGCGTCGCGCCATTGCAGGATGCTGGCATTCTCGGTGGGGATCAGGCTCTCGCCCGTGCCCGGCCAGTCGGGCAGCGCGCCGCCGATGCCATGATCGGCCAGCCGCCGAAGCATCGCGACCGCCACGCTGCGCGTCCGGTTCGCTTCCTCCCAGAAGGGCAATGCAACCAGCACGACCGGTCCCTGCGCCGGGCCGAAGCGCAATATCACCTCGCGCCCGCCGGGCCAGTCATAATAGTCGATCAAGCGCCCGCCTTGGATTGCGCGAAGGCGACCAGCTGGCCGAACGTCTCCAGCATCTCGCCGTCGACCTCGTCATCCTCGATCAGGATGCCCAGGCGATCCTCCAACTCGGTCAGCACGCCCGCGACCGCCATCGAGTCCAGCTCGGGCAGCGCACCGAACAGCGGCGTGTCCGCGTCGAAACCGTCCACGCGCTCGGCCGACAGACCCAGCACATCGGCCAGCACGCCGCGCACTGCCGCTTCCACTTGCCTGTTTGTCTGGAGTTCCAAGCCCTGTCGCCCTGCTCTTTGTAATGTTTGCGACAGCGTTAGTGCGGTGGGGGGCGTTGGGCAACGGGTGTTGGCGTGACGTTTGGTGTCCGAGCAAGCGTCGGAGACCCAAGCCCTCCCCCGACCCCTCCCGCCTGCGGGAGGGGAGGGGCGGGTGCAAGCGCACGGCCAGACAAAGCCCCCTCCCGCAGGCGGGAGGGGGTTGGGGGAGGGGAGGCGCTCGGTTTCCCGTCCTGACGCTGGTTGGTTGCGGCCGGTTCGGGTGTGGTGCTTTAGGAAAGAGCATGAGATCCATGCCCTCCCCCAAACCCCTCCCGCCTGCGGGAGGGGAGAGGTGGGGGCCAAGCGCACGGCCAGGCAAAGCCCCCTCCCGCAGGCGGGATGGGGTTGGGGGAGGGGAGACGTTCGGTTTCTTTGTCCTGACGCTGGTTGGTTGCGGCCGGTTCGGGTGTGGGATTTGAGGAAAGGGCATGAGACCCATGCCCTCCCCCGGCCCCTCCCGCCTGCGGGAGGGGAGAGGTGGTGGGGCAAGCGCACGGCCAGGCGAAGCCCCCTCCCGCAGGCGGGAGGGGGTTGGGGGAGGGCTGGCGCTCGGTTTCCGCTCTCGGCGCTGGTTGTTTCCTCGACTGCGGGGCGCCCGCTCGACTTTGCCTTGTCCGCACTGATAGATGGCGCGATGACCATCGATCCGTCCGCGTATCCGATCGACCATGCCTTGCGCGGGGCGGGCGATGCCCCGGCGTTGCTCGGCCGTGAGGGCGGACTGAGCTTTGCTGAGGCGGAGGAGGCGGTCGCCCGTCTGGCCGGATGGCTGGTGGCACAGGGCTTCGCCCCCGGCGCACGGGTGGCGACGTGGCTGCCCAAGACGTGGCAATCCGCGCTGATGCCGCTGGCCGCACCGCGCGCCGGCCTGGTGCATGTGCCGATCAACCCGCTGCTGAAACGCGCACAGGTCGCGCATATCCTGTCCGATAGCGGGGCGGCGATGCTGCTGACCCATGGCCCCCGCGCCGCGACGCTGGAGGATGGCGACGTGCCCGGCGGCGTGGCGGTGATGACCGAGGCCGGACAGGGCGACGCGCTGCCCCGTTCGACGGCGGAGACGGATTCGCTGGCGGCGATCCTCTATACCTCCGGCTCGACCGGGCGACCCAAGGGGGTGATGCTGAGCCATGCCAATCTCTGGTATGGCGCGATATCGGTCGCCCAGTATCTGAAGCTGACGCCCAACGACCGGGTGCTCGGTGTCCTGCCCTTCAGCTTCGACTATGGCCAGAACCAGCTTTTCTCAACCTGGGTCGCGGGGGGCGCCGTGGCACCGCTAGACTATCTGACCCCGCGTGACGTGGTGAAGGCTGTCGTGCGTTACGGCGCGACGACGCTGGCGGGGGTGCCGCCGCTCTGGACGCAGTTGCTGGGCATCGACTGGCCCGAGGAAGCGGTCGCCTCGATCCGGCGGCTGACCAATTCGGGCGGGGCACTGACGCCTCGACTGGTGCGGGGGCTGCGGGCCTTATTCCCGGTGGCGGATCTCTATGCGATGTACGGCCTGACTGAGGCGTTTCGCTCGACCTATCTCGAACCCGCATTAATCGATGCGCACCCCGATGCGATCGGCCGCGCCATTCCCTTTGCCGAGGTGATGGTGCTGCGCCCCGATGGCAGCCGGGCCGAACCGGGCGAGCCAGGCGAGCTGGTTCATGCCGGGCCGCTCGTCGCGCAGGGCTATTGGCGCGATGCCGAGCGGACGGCGCAGCGTTTCCGCCCGACGCCGGATCATGCGCGCGCGGTCTGGTCGGGCGATACGGTGGTCGAGGGCGCGGACGGCCTGCTCCGCTTCGTCGGGCGCGATGACGAGATGATCAAGGTTTCCGGCAATCGGATCAGCCCGCAGGAGGTGGAGGAAGCCGCGCTGGCCGGTGGTGAGGCGCATGAGGCGGTCGCTTTCGGCATTGCCGACGAAGCGCAGGGGCAGGCGATCGTCCTGATCCTGGCCGGTGATCCGGTGCACGAGCCAAGCTTGCGCGCGCGACTGAAGCGCGACCTTCCCAATTTCATGCAGCCGTCGCACATCGCCTGGGCCGACGCGCTGCCCCGCAACGCCAATGGCAAACTCGACCGCGCCGCGCTGCGCCGGGACTGGGCCGAGAAGGATAGAACGTCATGAAGCCGATGGGGCCGATCCCCCCCGAATTCGCCGCCCAGACCGGCGCGCTGACCATCGCCGGGCGGAGCGCCGAGACGTGGATGGAGGGCAGGGAAGGGCCGGTCTTCGTCTATGACCTGGCTATCGTCGCCAGCCGCGTCGCGCGATTTCGCGCGGCATTCCCGTCGATCGACCTTCACTACGCGATCAAGGCCAATCCCTTCGTGCCGTTGCTGGCGGCGATGGCGGCGATGGTCGACGGCTTCGACGTCGCTTCGGCGGGCGAACTGGCCAAGGTCGCGCCGCTCGGTAAGCCGGTCAGTTTCGCAGGCCCCGGCAAGCGTGATGCCGAACTGACCGCCGCGGTCCGCGCGGGCGTGACGATCAACCTGGAGTCGGAGGGCGAGGCGCGGCGTGCGCTTGCCATCTCGGAGGGGCTGGGCGTGCGTCCGCGTCTGGCGGTCCGGGTCAACCCGGATGTCGAACTGCGTGGTTCGGGCATGAAGATGGGCGGGCGCCCTTCGCCCTTCGGCATCGATGCCGAGCGGGTGCCGCCACTGGTCCGCGACCTGATCGCGGCGGGAGCCGACTGGCGCGGTTTCCACATCTATGCGGGCAGCCAGGCGCTCGATCCGCAGGCGATCATCGACACGCAAGGGGCGACCATCGCGCTCGCCGCGCGGCTGGCGGACGCAGCGGGGGCGCCGCCGCCGCTGGTCAATCTGGGCGGCGGGTTCGGCGTGCCCTATTTCGCGGGGGACAAGCCGCTGCCGGTGGAGACGGTCGGGGCGGCGCTGGAGCAGGCGCTGGCGGAACGGCCCGCCATTCTGGGCGACAGCCGTTTCGCGATCGAACTCGGCCGCTGGCTGGTCGCCGAGTCCGGCGTCTATCTGGCGCGGGTGATCGATCGCAAGGACAGCGGGGGGGAGACCTTCCTGATCCTCGACGGCGGGCTGCACCACCAACTGGCGGCCAGCGGCAATTTCGGCACCGTGGTCCGGCGCAACTATCCGCTGGCGGTCGCCCATGCGATGGGGGCCGAGCCGGTGGAGACGGTGTCGGTCGTGGGGCCGCTTTGCACCCCGCTCGACCGGCTGGGCGACCGGGTCGCGCTGCCGGTGGCGCAGGTCGGCGATATCGTCGCGGTGTTTCTGGCCGGGGCCTATGGAGCCACCGCCAGCCCTTCGGCGTTTCTGGGCCATCCCCCCGCTGCTGAGACGCTCGGCGCACCGGCATAACGCTCTGTTCACCTCTTGGGTGGCATAGCGACATTGCGCAATTTGCCTTTCGTCTCCGTATCCTGGGAGAGGAGGGGTTCAGGAGTACCATTCGCATGGCATCGTTCGCCCGCCCCCTCTTGATCGCAGGCCTTTGCGCCTCGACACTGACCGCCTGTTCGACGGCCGGGACCAAGACCGAGCTACCCTCGGCCGGTTATGTCGCGCGCAAGGAACAGCCGGGCGAGGAATATGTCATCGGCCCGCTCGATACCCTGAACATCTTCGTGTGGCGCAATCCGGACCTGTCGACCAAGGTGCAGGTGCGCCCCGATGGCCGCATCACCACGCCGCTGGTCAACGACATGCCCGCCGTCGGCAAGACGCCCGCCATGTTGCAGGACGACCTGAAAAAGGCGCTGTCCGAATATGTCTCCAACCCGATCGTGTCGGTGATCGTCGAGAATTTCTCGGGCACCTACAGCCAGCAGGTGCGGATCGTCGGCGCGACCGAGCGGCCCGCCTCCATCCCCTACCGCGCCAATATGACGCTGCTCGACGCGATGATCGCGGTGGGCGGGCTGAACCAGTTCGCGGCGGGCAACAAGGCCAAGCTGGTGCGCACCGACCGCGAGACCGGCAAGCAGCGCGAATATGCGCTCCAGATCAACGATCTGCTCCGCAAGGGGGATTCGACGGCGAATGTCCGGCTGGAGCCGGGCGACGTCATCATCATCCCCGAATCGATGTTCTGAGGCAGCGGGCGCGTGTCGAGTATTCAGGACGAAATCCGGATCGCCCTCCATGCGATATGGATACGCCGCTGGCTGGCGCTGGCGGTGGCATGGGCGGTGTGCATATTGGGGTGGCTGTTCGTCGCCCAGATTCCCAGCAAATATGAATCCCGCGCGCGCATCGCGGTCCAGAATTCGCAAATCCTGCCCGACGGCATGTCGACCGGGCCGAACAGCCAGATGGATTCGGTCGACCGGGTCCGCCAGACGCTGATCTCGGCGATCAACCTGCAAAAGGTCGTTCGTGGCACCGATCTGGCCAGCACGGTGTCGAGCGACGCCGATGTCGCCGCGCGGGTCGCCCAGCTGGCGCAGTCGATCAAGATCGAGAACCAGCAGGACACCATCTTCCAGCTGACCGTTACCCAGTCCAGCCCCAAGCTGGCGCAGCAGGTCGCGCAGAAGCTGATCGACATCTTCGTCGAATCGAACCTGCTCGGCGATCGCAACACCACCAATCAGAGCCTCACCTTCCTCGACAAGCAGTTGAGCGAACGCCAGAAACAGCTTCAGATCGCCGAGGCCAAGCGCGCCCAGTATCTGAACCAGTTCGCGGGCGGGCTGCCGGGCAGCGGATCGGTCGCCGATCGGATCGGCCTGGCCCGTTCGCAAATGGCGCAGGTCGACAGCGATCTGGCGGCGGCGCAGTCCAGCTTCGCGGCGGTACAGGGCCAGCTGGCCGGCACCCCGCGCACGGTCAGCGAAGGCGGCGGCGCGGCGGTCGGCCCGGCGCGGGCGCGACTGGCGACGCTTCAGGGCCAGCTCGCCGATGCCCGCGCGCGCGGCTATACCGAAAACCATCCGGACGTGATCGCGCTGCGCAACCAGCTGGCCGCCGCACAGGCCGCGGCCAAGGCGGAGCCCGCCGGGGGCGTGGCGGGGGGGCAGCCCAACCCGCTCTACATGTCGCTCCAGTCGATGGCGGCGGAGAAGCAGTCGCAGCTCGCTAGCCTGAAAATCCGCAAGAGCCAGTTGCAGAACGACCTCGACCGGTTGAACGCCAGCCTGGCGACCGATCCCGAGGCGGCCGCTGCGCAAGGTGCGATCGATCGCGATTATCAAGTTCTGAAAGACAGTTACGACCAGTTGCTGCGGCAGCGTGAGCAGGTGGCGCTGCGCGGTCAGGCGCAGAACCAGACCGACTCGATGCGGTTCAGCGTGATCGATCCGCCGACCTATCCGCGCGCACCGAGCGCACCCAATCGCCTGCTGCTCCTGACCGGGGTCTTCGCCGCCGGGCTGGGTCTGGGCGTGGGATCGGCCTTTGCCCTGTCGAAGCTGCGCCAGACCTTCACCACCCCGCAATCGCTTCAGCGGACGATGGGCATGCCAGTGATCGGCGCGATCGGCGAGGTCGTGACGCGCGGCCAAGCGACGGCGCGGGCGCAGCGGCTGAAACTGTTCCTCGGCGGGACGGCGGCGCTGGGCGCGGCCTATGGGCTGGTCCTGGTTATCGAGCTATTGCAGCGGGGAATGGCCGCGTGAACGAAAACGTGAAACCCACCAGACCCCGCCGGGAACCGTCGCTGCTCGAACGCGCGGCGAACGTCTATGATTTCCAGTCCTATGTGCGTGTGCCCGAGGTGCGTGACGTGCCCGACGCGCCCGCGCCCACACCGCTGGCCGAGGAACCGGAACGGACGCCGCCCGCCCCGCCGGTCGAGGCCGCGCCGACCGACACTGCGCCGCCCGGCCCGGTGGCATATGACGATCCCGAGCCGCCCTTCGTCGATCATGCCCCGTTCGATCCCTCGCTGAGTGGCATTCCGGCGGAGTTTCTGGCGCAGCCGGGCGACGACGAGTTTCTGGCGACCGAATATAGTCCGGGCTTTTCCGACGTCGCGATGGTCGACCGGGCGATGCTGGCGGAGAACGGCATGATCGTGCCCGGTGCGCCGATCGGCCCGCTGGCCGAGGAGTTTCGGCTGGTCAAGCGGCAGTTGATCATCACCAGCCAGCGGCTGGTCGAGGGCGGCGACGAGGACAAGGCGCGGGTCGTGCTGGTCTGTTCGGCCCGGCCGCAGGACGGCAAGACCTTCTGCTCGGTGAACCTCGCCCTGTCGCTGGCGGCGGAGCGCGATACCGAGGTGTTGCTGATCGACGCCGATGTCGCCAAGCCCGACGTGCTGGGGCGGCTGGGCCTGAACGAGGGGCCGGGGCTGCTCGATGCGCTGGTCGATGGCAGCATCGATGTCGAATCGCTGGTGATGCGCACCGACGTGCCGCATCTGGCGGTGCTGCCCTGCGGCACCCGGACCGCCAACGATACCGAGTTGCTCGCCTCGGCCCGTACCCGCGCGGTCGTGCAGCGGCTGTTGTCGGCCAATCCCCGCCGTCTGGTGATCTTCGACTCGCCGCCCGTGCTGGCGGCGTCCCCCGCCTCGGTGTTGGCGATGCTGGCCGGGCAGGTGATGATGGTCGTCCGCGCGGACCGTACGCCCGAAAGCGAAGTCGGAGCCGCCATCGCGCTACTCGATGCGTGCGACCATATCCAGCTGGTGTTGAACAGCGTCGCTTTCGTGCCGGGCAGCCGCCGGTTCGGCTATTACGGCAAATATGGCAAGGACGGCGCGCCGTGACGGTGACGCGGCCCGCCCTTGTCGGTCTGGTCTGGGTGCTGGCCGCCTGGCCCAGCGCGCTTTCCGCGCAGGCTCAGGGTGTGCCGGTCGCGGGTAGCACCGCCTCCACCGCGCAAGGCAATCGCTTGACCGAGCCGTCCGCCACCGATCGGGGCGACAATGGGCGCGGGGCGCGTGGCAATGTGCCGCAGCGTCGCCGCGCACGGCTGGCCCCCTATGTCGAGGTCGGGCAGGGCCTGGTTGCCGACCTGACACGCGGCGATGCCGTCACCTATACGACACTGGCGGCGGGCGTGAATGCCGAGGTGCAGACCGCGCGGGCGCAGGGGCAGGTCAGCTATCGCTACGAACACCGCATCGGCTGGGGCGACCGGACCGTGGGCGGGGATATCCATAGCGGGCTGGCGAGGGGCTCCTATGCCGTCACGCCCGATTTGCGGCTGGAGGCCGGGGCGCTGGCGACACGGACGCGCGCCGACATTCGCGGCGAGGCGCCCGGCGTGCTGGTCGGCAATATCGCCAACATCTCGCAAATCTATTCGGTCTTTGCCGGGCCTTCGCTGACCACGCGGGCGGGGCCGGTGCAGATCGGCGCGAATTACCGGCTGGGCTATACCCGTGCCGAGACGCCGGGTCTGGGCAGCGTGGCGGCCGATCAGTCCCGGCTCGACTATTTCCGCGACAGCTGGAACCACGTCGCCACCGTCAGCGCCACGGCGCGGCCCGGATCGATCGCGCCGGTCGGCCTGTCCGCGAACGCCGCCTATGAGCGTGATGATGCCGGGCAACTTTCGCAGCGTTACGAGGGCTGGTTCGTGCGCGGCGACGTGCTGAAGCCGATTTCGCCCTATGTCGCGCTGACCGCCGGTGTCGGTTACGAGCGGATCGAGTCGAGCCAGCGCGATCCCGAGGTGGATGCCGCCGGACGCCCGCTGGTCGACAGCCAGGGCCGCTTCATTACCAATCCCACGGGTCCGCGTCGGATCGCCTATCGTACGGACGGCGTCTATTACGACGCGGGCGTGATCTGGCGACCCGATCGCCGTACCTCGGTAGAGGCGCATGTCGGCGAGCGTTACGGCTCGCTCAGCGTTACCGGCATGGCGCGTTATCAGGCGGCGCGCGATATCGTGTTCCAGGCGGCGGTGTATGACGGCATCCAGACCTTTGGCCGCCAGCTGCGCAACGGACTGTCCAACCTGCCGACCAATTTCGTCGAGACGCGCGACGTCTTTGCGCAGCAGTTCAACGGCTGCACCTTCTCGGCCGGGGGGGCGTCGCCGGGCGGGTGCCTGAACGACGCGCTGCAATCGGTGCAGACTGCCGTCTATCGCGCGCGTGGGCTGGACATGGCGGTGTCCTATCAGCGGGGACGCTCCACGCTGGGGGCGGGGATCGGCTATACCAGCCGCCGCCTGTTCGCGCCGGACGGGGCGCCGGGCCTGATCGTCTCGGGCGTGCAGGACGACAGCTATTACGGCCAGATTTTCCTCGGCCGCGCCTTCGGTCCCAATTCGGGGCTTAACGTGAATGGCTTCGTTAACTATTACGTCTCTAGGTTGGCGGGGGCCGAGGACGTGGTATCGCTGGGGTCGACCGCCAGCTATTACCGCAACTTCGGTCGGCTCGGAACAACCGCGTCGGTTGGATTGTACCACTTCCAGGTCGGCGACCTGTCCAGTGCCCTGTCGGCACAGGCCCTGATCGCCGCACGGTATCAATTCTGACCGGCCGAAAGGCACGATGATGTACGAGACCCATTTCGGTCTGGGCGAACGCCCGTTTCAACTGACGCCGGACCCGCGTTTCTGGTTCCAGACGGCGACCCATGGCAAGGCGATGGCCTATCTGGGCTATGGGCTGGCGCAGGGTGAGGGCTTTATCGTCATCACCGGCGATGTCGGGGCGGGCAAGACCACGTTGGTCGGCCATCTGGTCGAAACGCTGGATACCAAGCGCCTGCGCGTCCTGCACATCGTGTCCACCGCCGTCGAGCCGCAGGACCTGTTGCGCGTCGTGGCCGGGCAACTGGGCGTCGATGCGCAGGGGCTGACCAAGGCCGCGCTGCTCGCCGCGATCGAACGCGCGCTGAACGGCGTGGCGCGTGAGGGCCGCCGCATCCTGCTGATCGTCGACGAGGCGCAGGCGCTGCCGCTCGCCTCGCTCGAAGAACTCCGCATGCTGTCCAACTTCCAGGCGGGCGGCCATGCGCTGCTTCAGATCCTGCTGGTCGGGCAGCCCGAATTTCGCGAGCGCCTGCTGGGCTCGGCCGCCGTCGAGCAGCTGCGCCAGCGCGTCATCGCCATCCATCACCTCGACCCGATGGAGCCCGAGGAAGTCCCCGATTACATCGCGCATCGCCTGGCGGTCGCGGGCTGGACGGGCCGTCCCGATTTCGCCGCCGACGCCTTCGACGCGCTGTACGATGCCTCGGGCGGGGTTCCGCGCCGGTTGAACGTGCTGGCGGGCCGTGTCCTGCTGCAGGCCGCGATCGAGGGTGTCGAACTGATCGGCCGCCAGACGGTCGAGAGCGTCGCCGCCGATATGGCCGCCGATATGGGCGCAGGGCGCGAGGCCCCGATGCCGATCGCGCCCGAGCCCGAGCCGGCGGCCCCGATCTTCGACAGCGCGGCGCGGTTGGGCGATCCGCTATTCTCGGCGGGCACGCTGCGCACCGGGCTGGGCCTGAACGGTCATGCGACGGTCGCCCCGACGCGAGCCGATCCGATCACCCGCGTGATGCCCGAAAGCCAGCCGGCCCCGCGCAGCACGCACCGCGTCGTCGCCCCGCCGCCGGCGCCCGAGCCGGTTTCCCTGCGGCCGATGCCTACCCCCGCCGCGCCGCCGCCCGTTGCGGCGGAAGAGCCGGTGCCCGCGGCCAAGCCCTCGACCGATGCCGCGCTGGAAAGCCGCATCGCGCAACTCGAAGCGCGGCTGGAGCAGCAGGAGGCGGCGCTGCGCCGGGTCCTGACCTTGCTGGTCGACTGGTCCGAGATCGACAATCGCGGCGAGGACCGTCGCGAAGCCGGAGCCACGATCCGACCGGGAGCCTGGGGCCATGCCGCCTGAGCTTGGGGCAAAATCCCTGCCGCTCAACGGCATGTCGGTCGATGTCGAGGAATGGTTTCAGGTCGGTGCGTTCGAGCGCACGATCGACAAGGGCGACTGGGACCGGCTGGACAGCCGGGTCGAGGCCAATACCGACGCCGTCCTGTCGCTGTTCGCCGAGACGGGCACGCGCGCGACCTTCTTCACGCTCGGCTGGGTGGCGCATCGCCATCCCGGGCTGATCCGCCGCATTGTGGCGGCGGGGCATGAGATGGCCAGCCATGGCTGGGACCATCAGCGCGTATTCACCATGACCGCCGACCAGTTCCGCGCCGATCTGGCCCGCGCCAAGGCGGCGATCGAGGATGCGGGCGGGCAGGCCGTGACCGGCTATCGCGCGCCGAGCTTTTCGATCGATACGCGTACGCCCTGGGCGCATCCCGTGCTGGCCGAGGCCGGGTATCTATATTCCTCCAGCGTCGCGCCGCTGCGCCACGACCATTATGGCTGGGCGGAGTCACCGCGCTATGCCTGGCGGCCGCTGGCGGACTCGGGGCTGATCGAGCTGCCGGTGACGGTGGCGCAGTGGGGCAGCAGGCGGCTGGCGACCGGCGGCGGCTTTTTCCGGATGCTGCCCGCGAAGCTGACCGATATCGCGGTCGGGCAGGTCAATCGCGACCGCCACGGCGCGATCTTCTATTTCCACCCCTGGGAGGTCGATCCCGACCAGCCCCGCGTCGCCCATGCGCCGCTGCGCTCGCGTGTGCGTCATTACAGCCGTTTGGGCGCGATGGCGGGCAAGCTGCGCGGACTGCTTGGTCGTCACGACTGGGGGCGCGTCGATCAGGTCGCGGCCGAGGAAGCGGCGCGGCTGGCATGACCGGGCTTCCGCCGACGATCCGCGTCGCCGATCTGGCGAGCGAGGCGGAGTGCGCGCGGATCGATGCCTTTGTCGGCGCACAGGCGGAGGGGACGCCCTTTCACCTGACCGGCTGGATGAAGGCGGGGGCGAAGGGCTGCGGCCAGACGGCGCATTATCTGGTGGCCGAAGGGGCTGACGGTGCGATTGTCGGTGTGCTGCCGCTCAGCGAAATCCGCTCGCCCTTGTTTGGCGCCGCGATGGTGTCGACCGGCTTCGGCGTCGATGGCGGCGTGCTGGGCAAGGGTGTCGAGGCGTTGGCTGAGGCCGCTTGGGCCTTGGCGGGGGACAAGGGCATCGAATCGGTCGAACTGCGCGGCGGTTCGGTGCCCAACGGCTGGACGGCGGATGCGGACAGCTATCTGGGTTTCGTCCGCCCCATCGCGGCGGATGACGAGGCCGAGATGAAGGCCATCCCTCGCAAGCAGCGGGCCGAGCTTCGCAAGGCGCTGTCGCAGGATCTGGAGGTCGTCACCGGCCGTGATCCCCGGATGCTCGCCGAGCATTACCGCGTCTATGCCGAGTCGGTCCGCAATCTCGGCACGCCCGTCTTCCCGGCGAAGCTGTTCCGCGAGGCGGTGGCGCGGCTCGACGCCGATGTGCTGACCGTGCGCCATGAAGGGCGGGCGGTGGCGAGCGTGCTCAACCTCTATCATGGCGGCACCGTCTATCCCTATTGGGGCGGGGGAACGCAGGCGGCGCGGGGGCTGCGCGCCAACGACCTGATGTATTTCGCGCTGATGCGCCACGCCCGGCAGCGCGGCTGCCACAGCTTCGACTTCGGCCGGTCGAAGGTCGGGACGGGGGCGGCGGCGTTCAAGAAGAATTGGGGGTTCGAGGGGCAACCGCTGGTCTATGCCAGCCGCAGCGTCCACGGCCCGCGCGCGATCAACCCGCTCAACCCCAAATATGCGCTGATGATCGCGGTGTGGAAGCGCCTGCCGGTCCGTGTCGCGCAGATCGTCGGGCCGCCCATCGCGCGGGGTCTGGGTTGAAGGACCTGCTGTTCCTCGCGCACCGCGCGCCCTTTCCGCCCGATCGCGGCGACAAGATCCGCAGCTATCATGTGCTGCGCCATCTGGCGCGCGACTGGCGCGTCCATCTCTGCGCCTTTGCCGAGCAGGCGGGGGAAGAGGAACTGCCGCCCGAACTGCGCGCCGAACTTGCCAGCCATCATATCCTGCGCCGGACCAAGCCGATGCCGGTGGCGGCGGTGCAGGCGCTGGCGACGGGCAAACCCATCTCGCTGACCGCCTTCACCCATTCCGGCATGATGCGCGCGGTGGCGGACGTACGGGCGCGCCGCCCCATCGGCGCGACCTATATCTTCTCCGGTCAGATGGCCCAGTATCGCGGGGCCGAGCCGACGATCATGGACATGGTCGATGTCGATTCCGTCAAGTTTGCCAGCCTCGCCAAGTCGGCCAAGCCGGGGGTGCGGTCCGTTCTGAAACGCGAGGGCCGTCTGCTCGGCCGCTACGAACGCCAAGTCGCGCAATCCGTCGCCGCTACCCTGTTCGTCAGCGAGGCGGAAGCCGCGCTGTTCCGTTCCGGCGGGGGGCAGGGCAATGTCGTTGCGGTCGAGAACGGCATCGACGCCAGCCATTATGACCCCGCCGCTATCGATGCCGGGGCGTCTGACGGCCCGCTGATCGTCTTCACCGGGCAGATGGACTACCGCCCCAATATCGACGCCGTGACGCGTTTCGCCGAACATATCCTGCCGTTGGTCCGTGCGGCCTGCCCGGCGGCGCGTTTCGCCATTGTCGGCCGCGCGCCGACCCCGGCAGTGCGGCGGCTGGCGAGCGAGGCGGTGATCGTCACCGGCGAAGTGCCCGACACCCGTATCTGGCTGGCCCGCGCCGCCGTCTGCGTCGCCCCGCTCGATCTGGCGCGCGGCATCCAGAACAAGCTGCTGGAGGCGATGGCCATGGCCCGGCCGATCGTCGCGTCCGTGGCGGCGGCGGAGGGGATCGACCATGGCGGCACGATGGCGGTGGCGGGCGACGACCGCGACTTTGCCGAGCGGGTCATCGCCGCGCTGAACGGCCCCGCCGACAATCCGGTGGCGCGCGCGCAGGTGCTGGCGCGCTATGACTGGACGGCGCGGCTGGCGCCGCTCGACCGATTGCTGGGGGCCATGGCCACGTGACCGCCGGGGACATGGCCAAAGCGGGCGAACGGGCGAGGCCGGGGCGCTGGACCTATCCTCTCGCGCTGCTGGCCGGGACGGCGCTGGCCCTGTTGCTGCTGTTCCGCGCCGATGTCGCGCATCTGGTCGATATCTGGTGGACCAGCACGACCTATGGCCATTGCCTGTTCATCGGGCCGGTCGTCGGCTGGCTGATCTGGCAGCGGCGCGCCGAACTGGCGCGACTGACCCCGGCCGCCTGGTGGCCGGGACTGTTCGTGGTGGCGGGCGGCGGCCTGTTATGGCTGCTGGGCGAGTCCGCGACCGTCGCGCTGGTCCGCCAGCTGGGGTTGGTCGCGATGCTGGAGGGCGCGGTTCTCACGCTGCTCGGCCCGATGGTCGCGCGGGGCATGCTGTTCCCGCTCGCCTATGCGTGGTTCTTGGTGCCGTTCGGCGCGGAACTGGAAAGGCCGCTCCAGCAGATCACCGTGTCGATCGTGATGCCGCTGCTCGACTGGAGCGGCATTCCCGCCTCGGCCGACGGGGTGCTGATCCATGCTGGGCGCTATTGGTTCGAGGTGGCGGAGGCCTGTTCGGGGTCGAAGTTCGTCCTGGCCATGGTCGCCTTTGCCGCTTTGGTCGCCAATCTGTGTTTCCGCTCGCCCTGGCGGCGGGCGGTCTTCATGATCGTGTCGCTGATCGTGCCGGTCCTCGCCAATGGCGTGCGCGCCTGGGGGACGATCTTCGCCGCCGACAGGACCTCGATCGAGGTGGCGGGCGGGGTCGACCATATCATCTTCGGCTGGGTGTTCTTTGCGATCGTCATGGCGGCGGTGCTGGCGATCGGGTGGCAATTCTTCGACCGTTCGCCCGATGATCCCGCCTTCGACCCGGCGCGGCTGTCGGCCATGCCCCGCCACCGTATCGACCCGCTGCTTGCCGCGCTGCTGGCGGTGGCGATCGCGGCGGTCTTTCCCAGCTGGAGCGGTGTTGCCGGATCGCGCGCGGCGGTGCTGCCCGCCAGCATGACCTTGCCCGACGTGCCCGGCTGGACCCCTACGCAGCAGGGGACACCATGGAACCCCCATTATCCGGGCGCCGATGCGGTGCTGTTGCGCAGCTATCGCGACGGGCAGGGGCATCAGGTCGATCTGGCGGTCGGCGTCTTTTCCCGTCAGCGCGAGGGCGCCAAGCTGGGCGCGTTCGGGACGGGCGTGCTGCACGAGGATGATCGCTGGATCCGCGTTGCCGATCTGGACCGGATCGCGGGCGGCGACGCCATGCGCCTGACCACGACGGGGCCGACCGGCCAGTCGGTCGAGCGCGACGTTGCGACATGGTACCGGATCGGCGATAGGCTGACCCCGGATATGCGGCGCGTGAAACTGGAAACGATGAAGGCCCGGCTGTTGGGGCAACGCCAGACAGCGGTGGCAGTGCATGTGTCGAGCGAGGGCGACGACCCGCACGCGATCGAGGCGTTCGTCCGCGCGCTGGGCCCGGTCGATGGTTTTGCCGACCGCCTGACGGGGCGGCGCTGAACCCCCATGTGCGGTATCGCCGGTCTCTTTCATCCCGCCACGCCCAAGCCGGTCGATCCCGCCCGTCTGCGGGTAATGATCGGCGCGCAGGCGCATCGCGGGCCGGATGGGCAGGGGATCTGGACCGCGCCCGGCGTCGGCTTTGCTCATGCCCGGCTGTCGATCATCGACGTGGCGGGATCGCCGCAGCCGATGGTGGATGGCGAGGTTGCGGTCTGCTTCAACGGCGAAATCTATAATTACCGCGAACTGCGCGAGGAATTGCGGGCCAAGGGCGCGGTGTTCCACACCGATGGCGACACCGAGGTGTTGTTGCACGGCTGGCGGCACTGGGGGCCGTCGATGCTCGACCGGCTGGTCGGCATGTTCGCCTTTGCCGTGCACGACGCAAAGGCGGGGGCGCTGTTCCTGGCGCGCGACCGGCTGGGGGTGAAGCCGCTCCACTGGGCCGAACTGCCCGATGGCGCGGTCGCCTTCGCCTCGGAGATGAAGGGGGTGCTGGCGCATCCGCTGTTCCGCCGCCGCCCCGATATCCGCGCGGTCGAGGATTATCTCGCCTTTGGCTATGTGCCCGACGATGCCAGCATGGTCGCAGGCGTCCACAAGCTGCCCGCCGGTCATTTCCTGCTGATCGAGCGTGGCCGCGCCATCCCCCGGCCGCGCCAATGGTGGGACGTCGATTTCTCAAACCGCGAAAGCGGATCGGCGGCGCAACTGGGCGAGGGGCTGCTGGCCCGGATGCGTGAGGGTGTGGTCAGCCGCATGGTCGCGGATGTGCCGCTGGGCGCGTTCCTGTCGGGCGGCGTCGATAGCTCGGGCGTGGTCGCGCTGATGGCGGAGGCGTCCCCGCGCGCCGTGCGCACCTGCACCATCGGCTTCGACGAGGCGGGCCTGGACGAGCGCAGCCATGCCCGCATCATCGCCCAGCGCTTCGCTACCGACCATGCCGAGCGGGTCGTCCAGCCGGACGATTTCGCGCTGATCGACACGCTGGTCGCGCAGTTCGACGAGCCCTTTGCCGATGCCTCGGCACTGGCCACCTATCGGCTGTGCGAGATGGCGCGGCAGCATGTCACGGTGGCGCTGGCGGGGGACGGCGCGGACGAAATCCTGATGGGCTATCGCCGCCACATCTTCCACGCGGGCGAGGAGCGGGTGCGCGGCCTGTTCCCGGCGGAATTTCGTCGCAGCGTGTTCGGGACGCTGGGCCGCCTCTACCCCAAGGCCGATTGGGCACCGCGTCCCCTGCGCGCCAAGACGACGTTGCAGGCGCTCGGGATGGACGGAGCGGAGGCCTATGCCCGCGCGGTCGGCGTGACGGGGCCGGAGGCGCGCGCGCGGCTGTTCTCCGCCGAGGCGAAGGCGGCGCTTGGCGGGCACCGGGCGGAGGATCGCTATATCGCCGCGATGCGCGACGCGCCCGCGCGCGACGCGATGGACCGGGTGCAATATGCCGATATGAAGATCTGGCTGCCCGGCGATATCCTGGCCAAGACTGATCGCATGTCGATGGCGGTCGGACTGGAAGCACGTGAGCCGCTGCTCGATCACCGGCTGGTCGAATATGCCGCGCGCCTGCCCGTCTCGATGCGCCTGCGGGGCGGGCAGGGCAAATGGCTGATGAAGAAGGTGCTGGAGCCTTATCTGCCGCGCGACATCCTCTATCGGCCGAAAATGGGCTTCGTGACGCCGATCAGTGCATGGTTCCGCGGCGCGCTGGCGGACGAGGCGGCGCGGTTGGAGAAATCCGGGCTGCTGCGCGAGACCGGCTGGTTCGACCTGGCCGAACTGGGGCGTCTGGCGGCCGATCACCGCGCGGGGCGTGCGGAACATGGCCGGACGCTGTGGCAGATGCTGATGCTTGAGCGGAGCTTGGCGCGGCTGTTCGCTTAAAGGTTTCACCTCTCCCCTTCAGGGGAGGGGCAGGGGGTGGGGTGCTTCCGCAAATGCCGCGCTTGTGGAGAAGCCCCACCCCAACCCCTCCCCTGAAGGGGAGGGGCTTTTCTCTGCCGCCCTTCACATCGTCCAGATCAGCACATTCCCGACCAGCACCACCGCCATCACCAGCATCAGCACGCCTTTCCGCCGATCCCCGCGCCGGATGGTGACGGCACCCCCCGCCACACAGGCGAAGGCGGCGATCATCGCCAGCCCCGGCGCGGCGTTCGCAATGCCCTCCATCAGCCCGCCAGTACGCGCGCATAGGCCGCACGATCCACATTGCCGCCCGACAGCAGGATCAGCATCCCGTCCGCCGGCGCGACCTTGCCCGCCAGCAGCGCGGCCAGCGCCACCGCACCGCCCGGCTCGACCACCAGTCTTAGCCGCTCGGCCGCGAAACGTTGTGCCGCCGCGACCTCGGCCTCGCTGACCGCGACGCCCTCCGCGCCCCGCCGCGCCAGCACTTCGAAGGTCAGCGGCGAGACGCGCGTCGTCTGGAGCGAGTCGCACGCGGTCGGCGGCGGGTTGTCGCCGACCGGCTCGATCCACCCGGCCTCCAGCGAGCGCCGCATATCGTCCCAGCCCTCGGGCTCGACCACCGTGATCCGCGCCTCGGGCAGGGCCAGCGTCAGTCCCGCCGCCAGCCCGCCGCCGCCACAGGGCGATACGACATGGACGGGCAAGGGCAGACCCAGCGCGGCCATCTGCGCCGCCGCCTCGATGCCCGCCGAGCCCTGTCCCTCGATCACCCAGGGATCGTCGAAGCTGGGCACCAGCGTCGCGCCCCGCGCCTCTGCAAGGCGACGGGCGATCTTCTCGCGGCTTTCGGTCGCCCGGTCGTAATCGACGATCTCCGCGCCCAGCGCCAACGTGCCTTCGCGCTTCGACGCGGGTGCATCGGCGGGCATCACGATCGTCGCCGCGATCCCCAGCCGCCGCGCGGCCCAGGCGATTCCCTGCGCATGGTTGCCGGACGAGAAGGCGACGACGCCTCGCGCCCGCGAATCCGCGTCCAACGCGGTTAACCGGTGCCATGCGCCGCGCAGCTTGAACGCGCCGACAGGTTGCAAGTTTTCCGCCTTGAAAACCACCGTCTTCCCTTTGATCATAAAGGGAAATATTGGTGAAGGGGGCAGGATGCGGGCGATCTTCTCTGCGGCGTCGCGCACCCCTGCTTTTGTCGGTTGTCTTAAGATTGTCACTTTTTATCTCCGACGGGCTTTCTACCGCTTTACATTCGAAAACGCCGACCCTATTTCGCGCCTCCGCTGCCCCATGGGACTTCCAACCGCAAGGCAGCTTTTTGTCACCGTATGCCGTCCGGCAATTGGAGGTCCCTTGAGTTGCACCAGAATCATCGCGCGCTGGGGCTAGCTGCCCACTCGACCGCCGTCCCCTCCAATCTGGAGCGCGGCATCGACATCGCCAAGCGTCGTCCGGCTGATCCGGTCACGCTGCTTCGCCCGCACGCTGCTGCGCGCGCTGCCCGATTCTTCGTCGAGAAGTTTCCGGGCCGCTCGATGTACGCGGTAAAGGCGAATCCGTCTGCGGATCTGATCCAGATCCTGTGGGACAATGGCATCACCCATTTCGACACCGCCTCGATCGCGGAAGTTCGTCTGGTGAAGTCGGTCGCCCCGCAGGCCGTCTGCTGCTTCATGCATCCGGTGAAGTCGGAAGAGGCGATTGCCGAAGCCTATTTCACCCACGGCGTCCGCACCTATTCGCTCGACAGCATGGAAGAGCTGGAGAAGATCGTCCGTGCCACGAACGGCGCGACCGACCTGACCCTGTGCGTCCGGATGCGCGTGTCGTCCGAATACGCCAAGCTCAGCCTGGGGTCGAAGTTCGGCGTCAGCCTGGAGGAGTCGAAGGACCTGCTGATCGCGACCCGTCAGGTCGCCGACGCGCTGGGCATCTGCTTCCATGTCGGCAGCCAGACCATGACCCCCGACGCCTATTCGGCGGCGATGGAGCGGGTGCGCGCGGCGATCGTCGCGGCGGCCGTCACGGTCGACGTGATCGACGTGGGCGGCGGCTTCCCCTCGGCCTATCCGGGCATGACCCCGCCGCCGCTGGAGCGTTTCTTCGAGACGATCCACCGCGCATTCGAGAGCCTGCCGGTGTCCTACTCGGCCGAACTCTGGGCCGAGCCGGGCCGGGCGCTGTGCGCGGAATATTCTTCCGTCGTGGTGCGCGTCGAGCGTCGCCGGGGCAACGAGCTGTACATCAACGACGGCGCGTACGGCGCGCTGTTCGATGCGGCGCATATTGGCTGGAAATATCCGGTCCAGCTGCTGCGCGAGCCGGATTCCGACGCGCGCGACATGGACTTCAGCTTCTGGGGCCCGACCTGCGACGATCTCGATTTCATGCAGGGTCCGTTCCCGCTGCCTGCGGACACGAACACCGGCGATTATTTCGAGATCGGGATGCTGGGCGCCTACGGCCAGGCCATGCGGACCCAGTTCAACGGCTTCACCTGTCACGAGTTCGTCGTGACCGACGACGAGCCGATGTTCTCGGTCTATCGCGACGAGGTCGAGCAGGCCCGTCCGGCGAACGTCGTCAAGCTGTAACCCGGCGACTTTAGCACCTCCTTTATCCCCTTCCGCTTCGGCGGGAGGGGAATGGGGTGGCATTGCGGTTTCGACCGCGATAAGGCCCCTTCGCATACCGGCACTGCCCCCGCGCAGAGCCGGGCCAGCCGGGTTACCGCGTCCCCAATAACGACGACGGCTTCTCGATGATGATGGAACCATCATGACCGACACGATCAACGACAACCGTAAGGCCGAGCTGCTCTCCAGCGTGGTCGAGCATATCGACATCACTTCGTTCGACGCCCGCCCGATCATCGATTCGATGGGCAAGATGAGCTTCACCAGCCGCGACCTGGCGCGCGCGACCGGCATCTACAACCAGATGCTGGCCGACAAGGACTGCTCGATCTTCCTGGTGATCGCCGGTTCGACCTCGGCGGGCGGCTGCATGGACCTTTATGCCGAGCTGCTGCGCTCGAACATGATCGACGGCATCGTCGCCACCGGCGCGTCGATCGTCGACATGGATTTCTTCGAGGGCCTGGGTCACAAGCATTATCAGGCGCTGGAAATCCCCGACGATAACGTCCTGCGTTCGCTGTACATCGACCGCATCTACGACACCTATATCGACGAAGAGCAGCTGCAGGACTGCGACCACACGATCGGCAAGATCGCGGACTCGCTGGAGCCCAAGCCCTATTCGAGCCGCGCCTTCATCCGCGAGATGGGCAAGTATCTGGTCGAGCACGGCAAGAAGGAAAACAGCCTCGTCAAGCTCGCCTATGAGCATGACGTGCCGATCTTCTGCCCGGCGTTCGTGGATTCGTCGGCCGGTTTCGGTCTGGTGAAGCATCAGGTCGAGCGCGCCAAGGAAGGCAAGCCCTACATGGTGCTCGACGCCATTGCCGACTTCCGCGAACTGACCGACATTAAGATCAAGGCGGGCACCACCGGCCTGCTGATGATCGGCGGCGGCGTTCCGAAGAATTTCATTCAGGACACGGTTGTTTGCGCCGAGATCCTGGGCCATGAAGACGTCGAAATGCACAAGTACGCCGTGCAGATCACGGTGGCCGATGTTCGTGACGGTGCCTGCTCGTCCTCGACGCTCAAGGAAGCGGCGAGCTGGGGCAAGGTCGATACCGCGCTCGAACAGATGGTGTTCGCGGAAGCGGGTTCGGTCATGCCGCTGCTCGCGTCGGACGCCTATCATCGCGGTCACTGGCGGGAGCGTGTTAAGCGTCGTTGGGGGGCGATTTTCGACTAATGCTGGAATTTCTTGAACGCGAACAGCTGGCCTATGTGATCATCGGCATCGTTCTGGTTGCCGGGTTGGCGTTCGCGATCCCGTACAGCCGTCGGCGCAAGCGCGAAAAGCTGCGCAGGCGGGGGATCAAGAAATACGGTCATTGAGACGAGATTGAGACAGGGGGGCGGAGGCGAAAGCTTTCCGCCCCTTTTTCTTTGCGCCCTTTTCACTTGATCGGCGCGTGCGGCCCCGGCACCCTGATGCCCATATAGCGCTATCAGGCGCGGAGGATGAGGGGATGCCAATGATCGACCGACGCTCTTTGATCGGGGCCATGGCCACCGTGCCGCTGGCCAGCCGCGTGGCGGCCCAGGCGGCTCCCGCCGCACAGGCCCAGGCGGCGCCCGCCGCACAGGCCATGACGCCCTGGCCCCCCGCCGAGCATTTCCCGCTCTGGCCCGGTCGACCGCCCGGCGCGCGCGCGACCCTGCCCAAGCCCAATCCGTCGATGAACGGCCCGGCCGGGCGGCAGGAATTGTGGCTGCGCGGCACCGCCAATCCGATCGTCGCCGTCTTCCGCCCCGAACGCCCCGATGGCCGTGCGGTGCTGACCATCCCGGGCGGCGGCTATGGTTTCGTCTCGATCCAGAATGAGGGGATCGACGTCGCCAAGACGTTGAACCCGCACGGCATCACCGTCTTTGCGCTTTCCTATCGCCTGCCGTCGGAAGGGTGGGACGATCAGGCGAATGTGCCGCTTCAGGATGCGCAGCGGGCGATGCGGCTGATCCGTGCCAATGCCACGCGTTATGGTATCGACGCGGGCAAGCTGGGCATTGTCGGCTTTTCGGCGGGCGGGCACCTCGCCGCGTCGCTGACCGTCGGATATGACGACAAGGTCTATACGCCGGTCGATGCCGCCGATCGACAGTCGGCCAAACCACGTTTCTCAGGCCTCGTCTATCCGGTGGCGAGCCTGTCGACGCCGAACACCCATCCGGGTTCGCGCGACAATCTGCTCGGCCCCAATCCCGATCCCGCGACCAAGGCGCGCTACGACACGCCGCGCCGGATCAATGCGAGCACGCCGCCGCTGTTCCTGGTCCACGCCGTCGATGACGGCCTGGTTCCGCTCGACCAGTCGATCGACGTGCTGACCCAGGCGCGGGCGGCCAAGGTGCCGGTCGAGGCGCATTTCTTCGAGAAGGGCGGCCATGGCTTCGGCGCGATGAGCGCTCCGGAAGGCGCGCCTGCCCGGCTCTGGCCCGACCTGTTCGACCGCTGGATCGCGCAGACTCTGAAATCCTGAACCGGCGTGGGGTGCGGAGCGAGTGACGCGTGTGCCAAACCCCGCTAAGGACCCCGCCCATGTTGCGCATCGCTCGCTGGGCCCTGAAGGCCGTGCTCGCCTTTGTGATCGTCAGTGTCGTCTGGGTCGGCATCTACCGCTTCGTGCCGCCGCCGATCACCTTCACCATGTTGGGGGACGTGATCGGCGGGCATGGCGTGACCAAGGACTGGATGCCGCTGTCCGAGATGGACCCGGACATGCCGCGCGCCGCGATCGCGGGCGAGGATGCGCGTTTCTGCTCGCATAACGGCTTCGACTTCAAGGCGATGGCGAGCGCGGCCTATCGCAACGCCAAGGGCGGTCGCATCCGCGGCGGCTCGACGATCAGCCAGCAGACCGCGAAGAACGCCTTCCTGTTCCAGAATGGCGGGTACATCCGCAAGGCGTTCGAGGCGTGGTTCACCTTCCTGATCGAGACGCTGTGGGGCAAGCGGCGGATCATGGAAGTGTATCTCAACATCGCCGAGACGGGCATCGGGACCTACGGCGCCAATGCCGGGGCGATGCGCTATTTCGGGCATGACGCCTCGCATCTCTCACCGACCGAGGCCGCACGGATCGCCGCCGTCCTGCCGCTGCCGAAGAAGCGCGCGGCGGTGGCGCCGACCGGGTTCGTGCGCAAACATGGCAATGTGATCGCGCGTTATGTGGGCGTGGTGCGGCGGCAGGGGCTGGATAGCTGTATTTCATAAGGGTGGGAGTCTCGGTGAGACACCTTTCCCTCGCGCCTGCGGGAGGGGCGTGCTTTAGTCGGATCGGAGACTCAAAAACGCATGCGGTCGTGCGTATCGGATTCCCGGAACACGCCCCTCCCGCAGGCGGGAGGGGATGGGGGAGGGCCGGTCGCCCCACGCCATGACTTGACGGCAAACCGCCCCGCAAAAGCCACGATCCCAAAGCACCCCTGGTCCACCTCTGGGGAAACATATGAATGATCGCAGTGATCGGCCTCCTGATGCTCCTGCAAGCTGCGCCATCGACCCTGTCCCTGCCGCGTATCACTCCGCGAACGGAATGCATGCCCGATCAGACTGAGGTTGTCGTCCGCGGGCGTCGCAACGCCGACGAACATTATCGCATACCCGCTTCTGTTCGGGAAAAAAGATTGCAGACGGGCGGTGCCGGAGCGGGCCTCAGCGGTACGCAGATCCTGGGCGGCGCGGGCCCTTGCGGGATGTTCGCGGGCCAGAGGCGTTGTTCGCATAGCGAGGCGCGTGAAGCCGGTTATGGCGGCGGACGCGACCCCCTGACCTTTGGGTCCAGGATTTTCAAGCGGCTGACCGATCCGGATGACGAGATCGATCCGCCAGCAATGCCACCGGCCGAGCCAAAGCAGCCCGGCCGGTAGCGTAACGCCTTACTTGGCGTCGCCGGAAATCGCGTCGCCCGCCTTCTTGGCGGTGTCGCCGACGCTCTTGGCGGCCGAGGTCACGGCCGCGTCGCGACGGTTTTCCGCGCCACCTCGGCTGAAGAGATAGAAGCCGCCGACCAGCACGGCGATCAGCAGGACGATGGCGATGGCCATGCCGCCGCCGCCACCGCTGCGGCGCTCGATCACCGTGGTGTGCGGCTGCTGATTGCCATAAGTCTCGGTAACGCGTTCGTCGGCCATGACATTCCCTCCTATTTTGATGGAGGAAGCAACGCCAAAGCCGACATACCGTTCCCGAAACGAACGGGACCGGATCAGAAGGGCAACTTGAAGCCCGGCGGCAGCGGCAGGCCGCTGGTCATCTTGGACATTTCACTGCCCGAGGCGGCATCGGCCTTGGTCCGCGCGTCGTTGATCGCGGCGGCCAGCAGGTCTTCCAGCATGCCCTTTTCCGACGGCTGCATCAGCGAATCGTCGATGGTGATGCCGATGATCCGGCCCTTAGCCGACGCCTTCACCTTGACCAGGCCGCCGCCCGAGACGCCTTCGACCTCGATAGTGTCGAGATTGGCCTGCGCCTTTTCCAGTTCGTTCTGGACGTTCTGGGCCATCGCCAGGATTTCGTCGAGATTCTTCACATCATGCTCCGTTCACACTGCGTTTGCCGGGCCATTCCATCAATTCGGCCTCGGGGAAAGCCTCTCGCGCGGCGCGGACCATGTCCGATTCCCACGCGGCGGTCTTGATCGCTTCCTCGGCGGCGACCTGCTGCTCGTGCAGGGTCGGCTGGCCGGGGACGTCTTCCAGCGTGACGCGCCAGTTCTGGCCCGTCGCCGTCTTCAACGCCGCGATCAACTCGCTCAGCGTATCGGCCGCGATCGGGCGCGATCCGCTGAACACCATTTCTGGTGGGGTATAACGCACGAGACGCGCGCCGTGGCGCATCCGCGCTGCAAGCGCCAACTGCCCCATATCGTCCAGCCGGTCGATCATCGCGACGAAGCTGTCGGGCAGCTTGGGCGGTTCGGGCTCGGCGGGCAGAGGGGGCGGGGCGATGGCGACCGGGGCGGCCATGGGGGCCGCCTGATGCGTCACCGCCGGAGCGCCGGGTGCCGACACGCCGCCGTCGCGGATCTGCCGTGCCAGCTCTCCCGGATCGGGCAGGCTAGAGGCATGGATCGCGCGGAGCAGCGCCATTTCGGCCGCCTCGATGGGCAAGGCGGCGCGCGCGACCTCGTCATGGCCCTTCAGAAACAACTGCCACAGCCGGTGCAGCGCCGGGAAGCTGAGCGCGCCCGCCCATTCCTCGCGCGCGGCGCGCTCCTCCAGCGGCTGGGCCGCGTCAGGCGGCGTGCCGACCTTGGTCAGGGTGATGCCATGCACCGTTTCCAGGAGCGAGCGGAGCACCGATTGCGGATCGACGCCATAATCATATTGCTGCCGCAGCGAGGCCAGCGCCCCCGCGCCATCGCCGTTCAGGATCAGGCCGAGCAGGTCACGCACCGCGCCGCGATCCGACAGGCCCAGCATCTCGCGCACCGCGCCTGCGGTGACGCCGCCACCCTCCAGATCGGCATGGGCGATCGCCTGGTCCAGGATCGAAAGGCCGTCGCGCGCGGAACCTTCCGCCGCGCGGGCGACCAGCATCAGCGCCTCGTCCTCGGCGGTCACGCCTTCCTTGACGCAGATATCGGCGAAATGGGCGGCCAGCTTGTCCGCCGTGATCCGCCGCAGGTCGAAACGCTGGCAGCGCGACAGGACGGTGATCGGGACCTTGTTCACTTCCGTGGTCGCGAACAGGAACTTCACATGCGCGGGCGGCTCCTCCAGCGTCTTCAACAGCGCGTTGAAGGCGTTCTTGGAGAGCATGTGCACTTCGTCGACGATGTAGATCTTGAAGCGCGCCGAGACGGCGGCATAGCGCGACGCCTCGATGATCTCACGCACGTCGTCGACGCCGGTATGGCTGGCGGCGTCCATCTCGATCACGTCGATATGGCGGCCTTCCGCGATGGCGCGGCAGGGTTCGCATTGCCCGCACGGGCTGATGGTCGGACCGCCATTGCCGTCGGGACCGATACAGTTCAGCGCTTTGGCGATCAGCCGCGCGGTCGACGTCTTGCCGACCCCGCGCACGCCGGTCATCAGGAACGCATGGGCCAGCCGATCGCGCTTGATCGCATTGCCCAGCGTCTGGACCATGGCGTCCTGCCCGATCAGCGCCTCGAAGGTCTGCGGCCGGTATTTGCGTGCAAGGACGCGATAGGCTTCGGCCTTGGCGGGCGTCTGACCAGATTGGGGCGGTTCGCCCAGATCGAACGAATCAGCCATGACGGGTCTGGATGGTCGGGGTGAGGGAAATCATCGCGGAGCAACATAGGGGCTCGGGCACGCGGCGTCAGGTATAATCGTGTGATAGGCGACACACATGCGGGCCATGCCAGCTGTGCCTTGAATAGCCGAAAATGTGCGGAGGGTGGGAGCCGGAACGACCCGCAGCGAAATCGTTACGGCTGCTTCCGTCAGGACCTGACCGGGTTGGCGACGACTACGTCCGCCCGACTCCCGCCGCGCATATGGCGAAACGGGGCCGGGGGATCAAGTCCTTATCCCACCGGCCCCATCCGTGACGAACTTTTCGTTCAGCGATAGGTGTTGAAGCACTGGCGCTGCGGCCCGTTCCAAGTGCGCACCCAGCGGCAGGTCACACGCGGACGGTCATAGCCATAGGCGTAACGGGGGCCACGCGGACCGCGCCAGCCGGGACCACGATCCCAGCGAGGACCGCCGCGATGCCAGCCGGGACCACGGTCCCAACCCGGACCGCGATGATGCCAGCCCGGCCCGCGATCCCAACCTGGGCCCCGGCCCCAGCGATCGTGCGGAGCGGCTTCGGCGGGGGCGGCAGCGGCGACACCCGATGCAGCGATCAGACCGGCGCCCAAGACAGCAAGAAGTTTCATAACGCTTTACTCCCGGTAATCCCGCCTGTCGGCGAGCATGGGAGAAGAATGGCGAATCGCCGATGATCGATCCCTGAACCCCTTTGTTATCAACGGTTCAGGGAAGCCGGACTGCCATATCGGCCAGCTGTTCGGTCACGACGATCTGGCAAGCGAGGCGGCTGGAGCGGGTGGCGTCGGGGACGAGGTCGAGCATGTCTTCCTCTTCCGCCGATGGCGCGGGGAGATGAGCGAGATATTCCGGGGGGATCAGGACATGGCAGGTCGCACAGGCCATCTGCCCGCCGCACGTGCCTTCCAGCGGTTGCCCGGCACGCTGCCCGACGCGGAGCAGCGTCTCGCCCGGCTGTGCGTCGGCCAAGGTCGTGCTGCCGTCTGGGGCTTGAAAGGTCAGCGTCATCATAGGCCCTGCGCCTTGGTGGCGGCGTTGATCCGGTCGATCGCTTCAACCAGTTCCGCCTCGGTGGTGTAGCGGCCGAAGCCGATGCGGATCGAGAATTTGGCTTCGCGGTCGCTCAGCCCCAGTGCGGTGAGCACATGGCTCGGCCGCCCCGATCCGCTGGCGCAGGCGCTTCCCGCCGAGAAGGCGATGTCGCGGCAGTCGGACATCAGCCGCGCGACGTCCAGCCCCTCGCGGCGGACGTTGAGATTGCCGTGATAGCGCTGCTCCACCGATCCGTTGATCGACCATCCGCTACCCAGTCTTTCGACGGCGAGCGACCAGAGCCGTTCGACATGCGCGCTATCCTCTTCGGCCCGCACCGCCATCAGTCGCGCCGCCGCCCCGAACCCGGCGCATAGCGCGGGGCTGAGCGTACCCGAACGCCCGCCCTCCTGGTCGCCGCCATGCAGCAGCGGTGGCAGGGTGATGCCGTCGCGGATCCACAGCGCGCCCACGCCCTTGGGGCCGTGGATCTTGTGGGCCGAGATGGCGACCAGATCGACCGTATCGGGAATGCCGAGCCGGCCATAACCCTGCACCGCATCGCACAGCATTAGCGCGTCTGCTTGATGGGCCTGCTCGGCCAGCGCGGCGATGGGCTGGACGGTGCCGATCTCATTGTTGACCAGCATCGCGGCAATTAGGCGGGTGCCTTCTGCGAGAGGATCTGTAGCGGGATGACATGAGCTAGACTCACCCCTCCCCTTCAAAGGAGAGGCCGGGGGTGGGGCTCCTCCACAAGCGTGCGGCCCGTGGCGAGGCCCCACCCCAACCCCTCCCCTGAAGGGGAGGGGCTTGTCGATGTTGTCAGGGCCTGCTGCAACCAGACCCTCGCCGTCGACCGGCAATAGGGTCAGCGGTCGCCCCGTCGCGGCGGCGGTGTCGAGCACGGCGGCGTGTTCGATCGCGGTCGTGGCGATGCCGCCCCTGGTGCCCTTGATCGCCCAGTTCAGCGCTTCGGTCGCGCCGCTGGTGAACACCACCCGCCCGCCGGAGGGCAGCAGCGCCGCAATCTGATCGCGCGCCACTTCGACGGCCGCGCGCGCCTGTCGCCCGGCGCGGTGGGGGGAATGGGGGTTGGCATGGCCCTGCTCCAGCCAGGGGAGCATCGCTTTCAACGCCTCGGGCGCGAGCGGGGTCGTCGCCTGATAGTCGAGATAGATCATGCGACCCGCCGCCCCCGTGCGATCGCCCGCCAGGCGGTGACGAAGCGGTCGACATCCTCGCGCGTCGTCGTCCGGCCGAAACTGACCCGCACCACCTCGCGACCCGCCTCCACGTCCCAGCCGAGCGCGGCCAGCACATGGCTGGGCTTCAGGCTGCCGCTGGCGCAGGCGCTGCCTGCCGACACCGAAATCTGTGCAAGATCGAACTGGATCAGCTGCGCGGCGGAGGGCTTGCCGGGCATGTGATAGCTGGCGATGGCCGGGTGGCGGCGGCTTTCGTCCGCCACCACCGTCCCGCCCGAGCGGCGGATCGCGTCATCCAGATGCGCGCGAAGCTTTTCATGGTCCGGTTCCGGTTCCGCCAGCGCGGCGGCATAGGCGAGCACGCCCGGCATATTCTCGGTACCGGGGCGATAGCCGCGCTCCTGCCCGCCGGTCGGCTCCAGCAGTGCGAGATCGCGGACGAGCAGCGCACCGATCCCCGGCGGCCCGCCGCGCTTATGCGCCGACAGGGCGACCAGATCGGCATGCTCGATCACCTCCGGGTCAACACCGACGGGCATCTGCGCCGCGTCGACCAGCATGATATGCCCGGCGGCATGAATGGCCTCGGCCAGTTGCGCGATGGGCTGGCGCACGCCCGTTTCGCTATTAGCCCATTGCACCGTCACGATCGCGCGGCCGCCGCTCAGATCGGGCAGGCGCAGCACGCCGTCCGGGCCGACCGGCATGACGATGGCATCGGGTGCCGCGCGCAGCACCGCGTCATGGTCGATGGCCCCGACAAAGCGTCGCTCGGCCATGGCGCGGGTCAGTGCGATAGACAGCGATTCGCTGGCCCCACTGGTGAACAGGATCTCGTGGCTCCACCCAAGCGACCGGGCGACGGCGGTGCGGGCATCCTCCAGCGCGCGCTTGGCGGCGCGCCCCTCGGCATGCGGGGAGGAGGGGTTGGCCCAGATCGCGCAACCCTGGGTCAGCGCCGCGCGTGCCGCCTCGGTCATCGGGGTCGTGGCGGCGTGGTCCAGATAGAGGCGTTGCATAAGCGGGGGCAGGGCTTGTTCCGTCGCTGAAATGATCGAACAATTGCGAAAATGGCGTGTCGGCCTATATAGCGCAACGTTCCCGGCGCTCCACCAGCGCGATCCAGATCGGCGAGTTTTGATGCCTGAAGTCATTTTTCCTGGCCCCGAAGGCCGCCTCGAAGGCCGTTTCGCTCCCGCTCCGCGTCCGCGCGCGCCCGTCGCCATGATCCTGCACCCGCACCCGAACGCGGGTGGCACGATGAACAACCGGATCGTGCAGGAACTCTACAAGACCTTCCAGCGGCGCGGCTTCGCCACGTTGCGCTTCAACTTCCGCGGCGTGGGCAAGAGCCAGGGCGTGTTCGACAACGGCATCGGCGAACTGTCCGACGCCGCCTCGGCGCTGGACTGGGTGCAGAGCTTCCACCCCGAAGCCTCGACCACCTGGATCGCGGGCGTCAGCTTCGGCGCTTGGATCGGGATGCAGCTGCTGATGCGCCGCCCGGAAATTCGTGGCTTCATCTCGGTCGCACCGCCCGCCAACATGTACGACTTCACCTTCCTGGCGCCATGCCCCTCCTCGGGCATCATCATCCAGGGCGAGGCCGACGAGGTCGCGACCCCGGCGGCGACTCAGAAGCTGGTCGACAAGCTGCGCACCCAGAAGCACATCACCATCCATCACGACACCATCCCCAAGGCCAACCACTTTTTCGAGCATGAAATGCCCGAGCTGATGGGATCGGTGGACCGGTATCTGGACATGCGCCTGGACCCGAATTCGCCGATCCGGTGAGTTTGCGGGAATACGGAATGGAAAAGGGCCTCGGCGAAAGCCGGGGCCTTTTTCATATCCCCGTCACCGAGCCAATGGCATGATGATACGAGGGCATCAGGAGACGCGATATGGAGCCGACGCGGCGATTGTTGATCGGTGGGCTGGCCGCTGTCGGTCTGGCCGGAAATACCTGGAAGGGGGAGCCTCTGCCGCAGGACGTTCCAACACCGCCAAATCCCGATCCGCAGGCAGCAGTGCAAGCGATGCGCGCCCGGGCGATGGCGTCTCTTCTTCGCCATGAGAAAGTCACGGTTCCGGGGGCCAAGGCGCTGGCCGAATGGAAAAAGCTGCGGGCCGCGAAGCAGGAATGGCCCGTCGTGATCGGTGGGGACGCCGATCTGGAGCGTATCGCCAATCAGTTCAGCTTCGACGATCCCATAGTGTCGGGCGCACCCGTGGGCACGGTCGTGCCACGCTCGGTCGAGCAGCTTTTGGCGGCGGCGGCGAAGGTCCGGTTCCCTGCCGACTTGTACAAGGTGGCCGAGACATCACCACCCACGGAAAGTGAACCGCTTCCGAGCAATTGGCCGGTGCCCTCGGAAGAGGTCCCACCAGGGCTGACGGCAGCGGAAGAGCTGCAGACGGGGCGACCGCTGGAAAAGGTGCACATCCTGATCCTGCCGACCGACAAGAGTTGGGAAGTGCCCGCCTATCTCCACTGGGGTGGCTGGAATGCCTGCCCGCCCCCCGAGCTTCACGTCGCGGCACTCCAATCCTGGCATGAGCGGTTCGGCGCGGAACTGGCGGGGCTCAACGGCGACACCATGAACGTCCGCATCCGGAACCGTCCCAAGGACCGAGAACAGGCCTGGCAGCTTGCCCACGAACTCCACGCCTATTGCCCCGATATCGTCGATCAGGGGCTGGGATCGATGGCCGCATTCGCCAGCGAGTTGATGCGGACCGACTGGTGGTTTTTCTGGTGGGATTAGTGGTGGCAGCGATCGGCCATTAGCAATCGGGCCGCACTCACGCCGGTTTCATAGGCGCCATGCGCGGTCGAAAAATCGTCATGCGAGCACGCCTCGCCCGCGAAAAACAAGCGGCCGTCAATCGGCTCGGCCAGCGTTTGCCGCGCTCCGGCGTGGCCCACCCTCGCGTGACTGTAGCTGCCGCCGATCAGCGGCACATGCCGCCAGCGTGTCGCGTCCAGTGGCGTGAAGCGTCGCCGCCAGTCGCTGCCCAACAGCGCCACCAGTTCGTCGATGGCAAAGGCCGCCGCCGCGCCGTCTTCCTCCAGCGCCTCGGCGCAGGGGCCGCCGAAGAAACTCTCGACGATTGGCCAGCCAAAGGGGGAGAGGCGGTGGCTGGCAGTGCAGCTGTCGTGAGGGTTGCCGGTCATATGCTGATGGGCGGGCCAGGGCACTGGTCCCTCGACCAGTAGGAAGACCTTGTCGGCGATACCAAGCTGTAGTGCGGCGGCGGCATCCGTTTTGGCGGGGAGCGGGGGATCGAAGATCAGCTTACCCGCCGCCAAGACACTCGTAGGTACGGCGATGACGACATGGTCGCACTCGATCGTGCCGTCCGAGGTGTCGATGCGAAGGACGCCCCCGCGATGATCGATCCGGTTCGCCGTTATACCGGTGCGCACGACCAGTCCGGCGGCATGGTTCACGATGACCGTGCCATAACCCTCGACCACGGCCCAATTGTCGTCGGTCGCGGTCTGTTCGTAAGCGGCCCAGTCATGCAGCGACACTTGGTCGAGCGCTGCACCGTTTACATAGCCGGAAACCGCCTCGATCATCGGTCGCCAGTGATTGTTCGCCTCCACGAAATCGGAGAGCGGCCGGTCGGGGCCGTCAACCGCCGCCAGTGCCGCCGTCTCGAACCCGGCGAAGGCGGCATCGGCGGATTCTTGATCGTCCGGTGGAAAGCCGAGATCGCGCCATTGGCCGTCCCAATTGGGTCGGCGGCGATCGATGGTAAAGCCCGCTTGCTCGCCGATGCGGGTCCAGGGGTTGCGCTTTGCCGAGTGGAGCCACCCGCAGCCATGGTCGACGACATGGCCAGTCGGCAAACGCACACTATGCGCCCGCCCACCCAGCCGGTTCGCCGCCTCGATCAGCAGGACTTCGCGCCCCGCGTCATGCAGCGTGCGCGCCGCCGCGATCCCGGCCGCGCCGCCGCCGATAACGACGGTGCGGCCAGTCATGTTCAGGCGGCCGCCAGCAGCCGCTTTTCACCGGCAATGCGCATCATCGCCTTTTGCAGCTTCTCGAACGCGCGCACCTCGATCTGGCGGACGCGTTCGCGGCTGACACCGTAAACCTGGCTCAGCTCTTCCAGCGTCTTGGGATCGTCGGTCAGGCGACGCTCGGTCAGGATGTGCTTCTCGCGATCGTTCAGATCGTCCATCGCGCTGACCAGCATATCATGGCGGACATCCGCCTCCTGCTGCTCGGCGACGACCGAGTCTTGGAGCGGCGCATCGTCGGCCAGCCAGTCCTGCCACTGGCCCTCGCCATCCTCGCGCATCGAGACGTTGAGCGACGTGTCGCCCCCCATCGCCATGCGGCGGTTCATGCTGATGACCTCGTCCTCGTTGACGCCCAGATCGGTGGCGATCTTGGTCACGTCCTCGGGCCGCAGGTCGCCGTCCTCGAACGCGTCGAGCTTCGACTTCATCCGGCGCAGGTTGAAGAACAGCTTCTTCTGGGCCGCGGTGGTGCCCATCTTCACCAGGCTCCACGAGCGCAGGATATATTCCTGGATCGAGGCGCGGATCCACCACATCGCATAGGTTGCCAGGCGGAAGCCGCGATCCGGCTCGAACTTCTTCACGCCCTGCATCAGGCCGATATTGCCCTCCGAGATCAGTTCGGAGGTGGGCAGGCCATAGCCGCGATAACCCATCGCGATCTTCGCCACGAGACGCAGGTGCGAGGTGACGAGCTGGGCCGCCGCCTCGGGGTCGCCATGCTCCTGAAAGCGCTTGGCGAGCATATATTCCTGCTCCGGGGCAAGGATCGGGAATTTCTTGATCTCGGCGAGATAGCGGTTGAGCGACTGCTCCCCGCCCAGTGCAGGAATCGTCGCCGGGACGTTGCTGCCTTTTGCCATGATCCTTATCTCCCTTTCTGGAGCGTCATTCCGTCCGGCCCATCGCGGGCGCGAGGCGGTCTTCTGCTATACGTGAAGCCGACTGAACAGTTCCTGCATGTCGGGCGGCATAGGGCTCTCAAACGCCAAAGCGTTGCCGCTTATGGGATGAATAAAGCCCAGATGCGCCGCGTGCAGGGCTTGGCGCCGGAAATCGAGTTCATCGAGCAGGGCTTTTTGAGCACCCTTTGTTCTACCATAAACCGGGTCGCCCAGCAAGGCGTGACCCAGCGATTGCATATGCACGCGCACTTGGTGCGTGCGCCCCGTCTCCAGACGGCATTCGACCAGGGCGGCGTTGTTCAACTTTTGGATGGTGCGGTAATGCGTCACGGCCCGCTTGCCGCCCTGCACGATCGCCACCTTCTTGCGGTTCTGCGGGCTGCGCGCGAGCGGCGCGTCGACCGTACCGTCGGCAGGGCGCGGGATGCCGCCCGTGATGGCGCGGTAGCGGCGGTCGATCGAGTGCGCCGCGAACTGCTTGGCCAGCCCCTCATGCGTGCGGTCGGTCTTCGCCGCGACCATCAGGCCCGACGTGTCCTTGTCGATCCGGTGGACGATCCCCGGCCGCGCGACGCCGCCGATGCCCGACAGCGACCCGCCGCAATGATGGAGCAGCGCGTTGACCAAAGTCCCGTCGAAATTGCCAGCGGCGGGATGCACGACCAGCCCGGCGGGCTTGTCGAGCACGATAAGATGCTCGTCCTCATAGGCGATGACGAGCGGAATATCCTGCGGCTCGTTATGGGCGGGCAGGGGGGCGGGCACGGCAACCTGGAACAGATCGCCGCCCGCCGCCCGCTTGGCGGGGTCGCGGGCCATCACGCCGTCGCGCGTCACCGCGCCGCTGGCGATCAACACCTTCAGCCGTTCGCGCGACAGAGTCGGCACCGCATCGGCCAGCGCGCGGTCCAACCGCCAGCCGTCCGCTGTGGGCGCGATCCGCGCATCGATGATGGAAACCCCCCGGTCCATAGCTTAGGTAATTGGGCATGACCGTAACGATTTCAAGCGATGCGCTGGACCTGATTTGCAAAAGCGCGGCCGCTTCACCCGATTATGAGGTGTGCGGATTGTTGCTGGGGGAGAGCGATCACGTTGCGCAAGCGGTCCCCTGCGCCAATGTCGCGACCGAACCGAGCCATCGTTTCGAGATCGATCCCGCCGCGCTGATCGCCGCGCACCGCGCCGCGCGGAATGGCGGTCCGGCGGTGATCGGCCATTATCATTCGCATCCCACGGGGCTTGCCGAACCCTCGCTGCGCGACGCCGCCGACGCCGCGCCCGACGGCAATATCTGGCTGATCGTCGGGGGTGGAGCGGTCACCGCCTGGCGCGCGGTGGCGGCGGGTGAGCGTCATGGGCGCTTTGATCCGCTTCGCCTTGCTTGCACAGAAGGCACGCCCGCGTCAGAAAGGGCTAGTTTGTCGAGGGATTTTTCATGACCATCAGCCCGGTGGATTTCGCGAGCCTGTTGTGTTCGCGATTGTGCCACGATCTCCTGTCGCCGGTGGGGGCGCTCAATAACGGGCTGGAGCTGCTGGCCGACGAAACCGACCCGGCGATGCGTGAGCGGTGCATGGAATTGCTGGCGGACAGCGCGCGCGCCTCGGCCAACAAGCTGAAATTCTTCCGCCTGGCGTTCGGCGCGGGCGGCGGCTTTGCCGACCGGGTGGACATGAGCGAGGCGAAGGCCGCGATCGAGGGGCTGCTGGTCGACAATCGCCGCACCACGCTGGGCTGGCTGGTCGAATCGCCCGCGCTGCCCAAGCCCGCGGTGCGCATCCTGATGAACCTGGCGCTGATCGCGACCGAGGCACTGGCGCGGGGCGGCACGATCGACATCGGTGCCGAGGCGGGCCGGGAGGCGATCGAGATCGCGATCCGGATCGAGGGGCCGCGCATCCTCCTCGATCCCGAAATCCGCCGCACCCTGATGGAGGGACAGGGCACCGAGCCGCTGGCGTCGCGGACCGCGCCCGCCTTCCTGATCCACACCCTGACCACCGAGCTGGGCGGCATGACGCTGGTGACGGAGCCCGCGCCTAACACCATGATCCTGGGCGCGGCGATCCGCGCGGGGTAAACACCCTTTTAATCTTGTGGCGGCAAGAGGGAGCGGACTTCAGCGGAGAAGCTGGGGGCTCCCTCGGGGATTTATGGACGACCTGCTACAGGAATTCATTGCCGAGACACGCGAAACGCTGGAGGCTTTGTCCAGCGAGATCGTCGCGTGGGAAGCGGCGCCCGGCGACCGTGCGCGGCTGGATGCGATTTTTCGCTTCGTTCACACCGTCAAGGGCAGCTGCGGCTTTCTGGACCTGCCGCGCCTCGCCAAGCTGAGCCACGCGGCCGAGGATGTGCTGGCTGCCGCGCGCGACGGCAAGCGGATGCCCGACACCGCGCTCGTCGATGCGGTGCTGGCCATCGTCGACCGGATCGGCGCGGTGGTCGAGGGGATTGCAGCCGACGTCGTGGTCGATGATTCGGATGACGACGCGCTGATCGCCGCGCTGACCCGTGTGGAAGAGGTGGTCGTCCCCGCTCCGGCAGCCCGCGTCGCGGTCGCCCCTCGCGCCGCGCCGCGCAGTATCCGGCTGAACGTCGATCTGCTCGACCGGATGATGAGCGGCATGTCCGATATGGTGCTGGCCCGCAACGAGCTGGCCCGGCGGCTGCGCGACGATGTGCTCGATCCGCGTGTCGAAGCCGCGCTCGACCAGCTGTCGCTGACGGTTGCCGATATGCGCGACACGGTGACGCGGACGCGGATGCAGAAGATCGACGGGCTGTTCTCCGCACTGCCCCGCATGGTTCGCGACACGGCGGCCGAGCTGGGCAAGGCGGTCAGCCTGCGCATCGAGGGATCGGACGTCGACCTCGACCGCGAGATGATCGAGATGATGCGCGACCCGCTGGTCCACATCATCCGCAACGCGATCGACCATGGCATCGAATCACCCGCCCGGCGCCGCAGCCTGGGCAAGCCGCCGACCGGACAGATCTGCGTCACGGCGCGCCAGTCGGGCAACCAGATCCTGATCGAGATCGAGGATGACGGCGCGGGCATCGATGTCGCACGCATCGCCGCCAAGGCGATCGAGAACGACGTCCGCTCCGTCGCCGAAGTCGCCGGCATGAGCCCCGCCGAAAAGCTGAAGCTGGTGTTCGAGCCCGGCCTGTCGAGCCGCGATACGGTGTCGGCGGTGTCGGGACGCGGCGTCGGCATGGACGTAGTGCGCGCCAATATCGAGCATGTCGGTGGCCGCATCGCACTGGACAACCGGCCGGGCCGGGGCCTTGTCATCACCATCCAGGTTCCGCTGACCCTGTCGATCATGTCGACCTTGATCGTCGCGGTCGCGGATCAGCGTTTCGCCATCGCCCGCCAGGCGATCGAAGAGATCGTCAAGGTGCGCGGCGAACAGGTGCGCATCGATCCGGTCGGTGACATCCGGGTCGCGACCGTTCGCGGCCGCCGCCTGCCGATGCTGCCGCTCGGGTCGTTCCTGGAGATCGGGCAGGGCGATCCGTCGACGCTGGTAATCGTATCCACGCGGGACGGGGATTACGCCCTGGGGGTCGACGATGTACTCGACACCGAGGAAGTGGTGGTCAAGCCCGCCGCACCGGCGGTGATGGGTTCCGGCCTCTATGCCGGACAGACGCTGCCCGACAGCGGCCTGCCGATGCTGCTGCTCGACAGCGGCGGCCTGGCGCAGGCGGCCGGGCTTCGTTTTCAGCGGGATATCATCGCCGCCGACGAAACCGCCGCACAGGAAACCGCCAACCCCGCGCTGCTGTTCGACGATCTGGACGGTGCGCGCCGCGCCATCCCGCTGGGCGCGATCGACCGCGTCGAAAAGGCGACGGCCGAGGCCGTCCACCGCTCGGGCGGTCGCACGCGTCTGATCGTCGACGGCGCGACCATACCGCTTCATCATGTCGAGTCGGCGGCGCTCGACGACGCACTGGCGCATGGCGAGGTCGAGGTGCTGCGCCTGACCGATGGCGAGACCGAATGCGCCTATGCGATCGGCGGCGCGCTGGAGATCATCCATCTGCCCGCCGAGATCGCGCCCGCCACCAGCGGCCCGGTGCTGGGCATCGCCGTATGGGAAGGCCGCGCGCTGGAGATCCTCGACCCGCTGGTCTTCTTCCTCGACTCCGGCGTCGCGGACACCGGCCCGGTCGCGCCGCTCTGTCTGCTCGACGGTGCGGGCGCGGCGTGGATGGACCGGTTCCTGCGCCCCGTGCTGGAGGCGCACGGCTATCGCTGCACCCTCAGTTCCAATGGCGAAGAGACCCCGTCCGTCCGCCTGATGATGGAGGAGGATGCCGTCGCCGCCGTGCCGTCGGGGGCGCCCGTGGTGCGCCTGCGCCGCGACCGGGAGGGGCTGGCCGATCCCGACAGCATCTATCGTTATGACCGCTCCGCCCTGATCGCGGCACTGGCGGGTCATGCACGTCGGGGAGGCCGCTGATGCCGTTGTTCCTGATCGCCTGTATCGCCGGGCAGGGCGTGGTCTTCGACGCCGACCAGGTCGATTCGGTCGTCGATATCGGCGAGGTCGTGGCCGTGCCGCGCGCCGAGCCGTCGGTGCGCGGGCTGACCGCGCTGCGCAGCCGGGTCATCACCGTCGTCGATACCCGCCGGGCGCTGGGGCTGGAGCCGACCGCTTCGCATGTCCGCCGCGCCGTCATCACCCGGCAGGACGGGCATTATTATGCCATGCTGGTCGACGCGCTGGAGGATATCGAGACGTTCGACATGCGCCCGATGCCGCATGTCGCGCCCAAGGACGGGCGCTGGTCCCGCGCCGCCAACGGCATGGTGTATCGCAACGGAGAGCCTCTGCTGGTCCTCGACCTGGCGAAGCTCGTGCCGCAGCCGGTCGCGCTGGTCGCCTGACCAGTTAACCCGGCCGTTACTTATCGGGGCTATTTCGGACGGCAGGTCCCGCTGGGATCCGGGTAGGAATAGGGCGTACCGAATGAAAACCTGTCTCGTCGTCGATGACTCCAAGGTGATCCGCAAGGTCGCGCGTCACATATTGGAAACGCTGGACCTGCAGGTTCGCGAGGCGGGGGACGGCCGCGAGGCGCTGGAGGCGTGTCTGGAGGAGGTTCCCGATGTCATCCTGCTCGACTGGAACATGCCGGTGATGAGCGGCATGGATTTCCTGCGGGCGCTGCGCGACGCCAATCTGGCGCGGCGGCCACGGATCGTCTTCTGCACCACCGAAAACGGCATGGCCCATATCCGCGCGGCGATCGATGCCGGGGCCGACGAATATATCATGAAGCCGTTCGACCGCGACACGCTGGAAAGCAAGCTCCAGCTCGTCGGCATGATCTGATCCGGCAGGACCTGCGCCTGGGACCGCGCCATGAGCTCCAATCCCTTGACTGCCCTTCAGGCCTCGCCGTCCACCCATGGGCAGGATGGGCCGACGCGGGTGCTGATCGTCGACGATTCGGCGGTCGCCCGGGCGTTGATCGCGCGCCAGATCGAGCCGCATGAGCGGTTTCGTGTGATCGGCGCGGTCACCCATGTCGAGGCGGCCCTTACCTTTCTGAACGACCATGCGGCCGATATCATCCTGCTCGATGTCGAGATGCCGGGCGTCGACGGTATCACCGCGCTGCCCCGACTGATCACGGCGGGGCGGGGCGCCCGCGTCATCATCGTCTCGGCGTCGACCCCGGCGGGGGGTGCGGCGGCGGTGCAGGCGCTGGCGCACGGCGCGGCCGATACGCTCGACAAGCCCCGGCCGCAGGGACTGGCCGAGTTCGGCGACATCCTGTTGCAGAAGCTCGACGGGCTTGCCCAATCGATGGACCGCCCCGCGCAAGCCGCCCCCACGCCGGTCTCGCCGCTGAGCAGCCGGACGCGCACGGCCGTCCAGCGGTCCTTGCCCGACATTATCGGCATCGGTGCCTCGACCGGCGGTATCCATGCGCTCGCCAAGCTGCTGGCGCCCATTCCGGCAACGATGACGGTGCCGATCGTGGTGACGCAGCATCTGCCCGCCACCTTCATCCCCTTTTTCGCGGCGCAGCTGACCGCCGTCGCGCACCGTCCGTGCATCATGGCGCAGGACCGGATGCGCGTGCGGCCCGGCGAAATCCTCGTCGCTCCCGGCGATGCACACGTCACCTTCGTCCGGCTGACCGATGGCAGCGCGGCGATCCGGCTGAAGCATGAGCGCGCACGCAGCGGCTGCCTGCCTTCGGTCGATCCGATGTTCGCCTCGATGGCCGAGCTATGGGGCGAGCGGGCCTGGGGTATCGTGCTGACGGGCATGGGGCGTGACGGACTGGAGGGAGCCAGGATGTTGAAGGCCGCAGGGGGGACTATCGTTGCGCAGGATCGGGACAGCGCCGTCGTCTGGGGCATGCCCGGCGCGATCGTCACCGACGGTCTGGCCGATCTGGTGATGACCCCGGACGCGGTCGGCGCGATGATCGCGGCGGGAGGGTCCTGCTGATGGTCCTGGCCTCAAGCTGGACGCCTGCGCCCCCCGTCCGACCCGGGAGCATGGCGATGGCGCAGTCCCCCATGTCGGGCCAGTCGCTCGCCGTGCTCAGTGCGCTGCTGGAGGCCCGGACCGGCCAGCAGATCGCCAGCCATCGGTCGACCCGTGTCGACACGGTACTCCTGCCCCTGATGCGCGAACGGCGCATGGAAACGCTGGACCAGCTGGTCTGTGCCGTCCTCGACGGGCGCGATCCCCAGCTGGCGGGCCGCGTGATCGACGCGCTGGTAAATGGCGAAACCTCGTTCTTCCGCGATCCGCATGTCTTCGAGCATATCCTCGAAACGGTCGCCGAGGTGGAGCGCGACGGGCGCCGCGCCCGCATCTGGAGCGCGGGCTGCTCGACCGGGCAGGAGCCCTTGTCGCTGGCGATGATGTTCGCCGAGCGGCAACAGGCGCACGGCACGCCGGTGCCCGAGATCATCGCGACCGACGTATCCGAAGCCGCCATCGCCCGCGCGCGCAGCGGCTGCTACACCCAGTTCGAGGTGCAGCGCGGCCTGCCCATCCGCCAGATGGTCCGCTGGTTCGACGGGCGTCCGAACAACGAATGGGTGGTACGGCCGGAGCTGCTGCGCCACATCTCGTTCCGCCAGATGAACCTGACGGTCGATCCGGCGCCCTGCGGATCGTTCGACCTGGTGCTGTGCCGCAACGTCATGCTCTATTTCGCGGCCGAGCCGAAGAAGCGCGCCTTTCGCACCATCGCATCCGCGATGCGGCCCACCGGCCTGCTGGTCCTGGGCGCTGGTGAAACGGTGATCGGCCAGACCGACCTGTTCCAGCTCGCCTCGGTCGGGCGCGGTGTCTACCAGAAAAGCGACGTAACGGATCCGCCGATCGGTGCATGAAGCCATATCCTTGAGCCGGGCTTCCCGCTAACAGGGGCGGACGAACCGGGGTCGTTCAGGAGGTTGCATGACGATCGTCGACACGCCGTCACCCAATTTCGACGCGCGTAGCCTGCCGATCAGCATGATCGTATTGCACTATACGGGGATGCAGGATGCGGAGTCGGCCATCGCCCGACTGCGCGATCCGGAGGCCAAGGTGTCATGCCATTATCTCGTCGCCGAGGACGGCACCGTGCTGCGCATGGTCGACGAGGCGGAGCGGGCCTGGCATGCGGGCCGCTCGCACTGGCGGTCGATCGAGGATGTGAATTCCGCGAGCATCGGGATCGAGATCGTCAATCCCGGCCATGACTGGGGCTATCGTCCGTTCCCCGATGAACAGATCGCGGCGGTGATGGAACTGGTCGCCGATATCCAGAAGCGGCACGGCATCACGCGCGGCAACATCGTCGGCCATTCCGACATCGCGCCCGCCCGCAAGCGCGATCCGGGCGAGCTGTTCCCCTGGGGGACGCTGGCCCGGCGGCGTCTGGCGCTGCCCCGCCCGACCAAGAACCTGATGGACCCGATGTGGACCGAGGCGGGCTTCTGCCTGGCGCTGGAGCGGTTCGGCTATGACGTGACCGACCGGATGGCGGCGATCATGGCGTTCCAACGGCGGTTCCGGCCCGAGTTGATCGATGGCGAGATCGATGCGGAGTGCCGGATGATCCTGCTGGCGCTGCTGCTGCCGCGTCCGCAGGGGGACGATTGAGGGGGAGGGGCGTGGGCTTCGACTTCGCTCAGCCCGAACGGGGCGGGGAAATGGGGCTAATCCCCAACCTCCGTTCCGCCTGAGCGAAGTCGAAGGCCACGCCGTGACCTTAACCACAAACCCCTTGCCCTCCCGCCCATTCCCGCTACACGCACCCCCAGTCAGAGGGCCGGGCGGCCGCGGCCTCGGGTAACCGGGGGCGAGGAAAGTCCGGGCTCCACGGAATAACGGTGCCGGGTAACGCCCGGCGGGGGCGACCCCAGGGACAGTGCCACAGAGAGCAGACGGCCACGGCTTCGGCCAGGTCAGGGTGAAAGGGTGCGGTAAAAGCGCACCGCGGGTCCGGTAACGGAAACGGCATGGCAAACCCCACCGGGAGCAAGACCGAATAGGGATGGCATGGCGCCGCAAGGCGTCGGGGCGCGTTCCCGCCCGCTATCCGGGTTGGTTGCTTGAGGCGATGTGCAAGCATCGTCCTAGAAGAATGGTCGCCCATCCGGCTTCGGCCGGTGGACAGAACCCGGCTTACAGGCCCTCTGGCTTTCGCCCGCGAATTCGGGCAGCGTCCCGCCAAACTCGGCTTGGGAGGGCGCGGGGACATGAAGACTAGCACGAATTTCGTAACGGCCACGTTGGCGGGACTGATCGTCGCGACGGGCGCCGCGGCCACGGCGCAGCAGGCGGCTCCGGCTCCGGCCCAGACCATGCAGCAGCAATATGACGCCGCGACCGCCCTGGACGCGGGCCAGGACCCGGCGGCGGCGCTGGCCGCATGGAACCGCATCGTCGCGCAGGTCAAGCCGGGCAGCCGGACCTGGGCGATCGCGATGGTCCGCAAGGGCGGCGCGCAGTTCCGGCTGGGGCAGATCGACGACGCGGCGGCGGCGATTCGCGCCGGTCTGGCCGTGCTGCCTGCCAAAGACCCCTCGCTGGCCGAGGACCGGTTCGCCGCACACATGAAGCTGGGCGGCATCGCCACCGCATCGCTCGACTATGCCGATGCCACGGCCGAGTATCGCAAGGCGGCGGCGGAGTCCCCCGACGATATCGGGCGGATGGCCGCGCTGCTGGCGACCGTACGCACCCAGACCTTCACCGATCCGAGCGAGGCACAGGCCACGCTTGCCCAGGCCGATGCGCTGGCGCCGAAGCTCACGCTCAGCAAGGGCGACCAGGCCGCGCTGGAGCAGGCACGTCTGCGTCTGGCGATGAATACCGGGCGGCTGGACGAAGCCAACAGGATGGCGCCCAAGATCGTGACGCTGCTGGGTGGCATGACGCTGAACAAGGTCGACCTCCGCGACGTCGCCGCACGTTCGGATGCCGCCATCGCCGCGCTGCTGACCCATCACGAGGACAGCGCCCGCGAATATATGGCCTATACGGGCGCGGGTCGCTCGACCAAGGGCAGCTTCAGGGCCGCCAGCATGATGGCCCCGCCCGAATGCGGTGGCGAGACCGACCTGAAGCCCGAAGACGTCGCCGTGATCCAGTTCAGCGTCGGTGACGACGGAACGGTGTTCGGCGTCGAGCCCATCTATTCCTCCAGCGGCGGTGCCAAGGGACTGGCCTTTGCCCGCGCGGTCCGGGAATGGTTCTGGTTGCCCGAGGAGTTGAAGGAATTGCCGCCCTTCTTCCGGTACAATGTCCGGTTGGAAATGCGCTGTTCGACCGCCTATAGCCGTCCCGCGATCGGCGATGCGGTCAATGCCAGCTTTGCCGAATGGCTGGAGAAGAAAGGTGTGGCGGCCCCGGCAAAGTCCGGTTCGGTTGGCGCCGAGGCCCTGACCCGGCAGCGCGCGGCGCTTGCCGCGGCCGAGGCCAAGGGGCAGGCGCCCGCCATCCTGGCCGCCGCCTCGCAGATGCTCGAAAATCCGACGCTGGGCAGCGATGACCGCGCCGCCCTGATCGCGAAGGCCCAGCCGCTGGCCGCCGCATCGGACATGCCCGCCATCGCGCAACTGGTCTTTGCCATTCCGGCACAGGAGGGGCGCAACCGCGACTGGCGCGGGGCAGGGCGTTATGCCGCCGTCATGAGCCCGCTGCTCGCGCAAAAGTCCTTTGCCGAAGACCCGCAGGCACGCGCCGCGCTGCGTCTGTGGATCGCGGACCGGACCGGCGAGAAATATGCGGGGCCCTATCTGCAACAGGTGGCGGATGACAAGGGCCTGGACCCGCGCGATCCGCTGCGCGTGGGTGCGCTGATCCGGCTGGCCTCGGCGGCCAAGCGGCAGGGCGACCTAGCCTTGGCGCGCGAGACCTTCGAGAAGAGCGGGCTGGCCGCCTCGCAATGCGCGACGCTGGATGCGATGCCCAAGGTCGTGACCTACCCCGGCAGCAGCGCCTTCCCGCAAGAGGCGCAGCGCTGGGGGTTCGAGGGCTGGGTGCGCAACCAGTTCGATATCAGCGCCGATGGCCGGGTCGCCAATGCCCGGACGCTGGTCAGCTATCCGCCCTTCATCTTCTCGCAGGCGGCCGAGAAGGCCTTCACGACGATGCGTTATGAAAAGACCTATCGCCCCGATGGCGGACTGGGCTGCGGCGCCAGCGTGAGCGGCATCCGGTTCCAGGTGCCGAAGTGATCGGTTCGGCTAAGCTGTTATCGATCGTAATTTCTTCATCCCTCTCCCCTGGACAGGGGAGAGGGTTAGCGGAGCTTGCCAGCCCTGCTGGCTAGCGCAGCTTGGGTGAGGGGTCGAGCGAGCCTTCGGCTCGCGCGCTCTTCGAGCGCTCACCCCTCACCCAGCTCCGACTAAGCCTTTGCTCTCGCAAAGGCCAAGTCTGCGCAACCCTCTCCCCTCTGTGAGGGGCGAGGGGGCATCGAGATGAACATTGATTGGACCCTACACCAACACCTTGTCGGGCCGGGTCAGGCTGTCGAGATCGGTGTCCGCATCGATCTCCAGCAGGGTTTTGATATGCCCGTCGCGCATGTCATAGACCCAGCCGTGAAGCCATAGCTCGCGCTTCTCGGCAAACGCCTTCTGGATCGTGTCGAGCCGGGCGAGGTGGCGCAGCTGCTCCATCACGTTCACCTCGACCAGCCGGTTGACCTTCGACGCCTGATCCGGCTGGGCGTCGATCTCGTCCCGGTGGCGGTGCAGCACGTCGCGGGCATTGCCCAGCCACTGGTCGACCGGTCCCTGCGTGCCGCCCTCCAGCGTCGCCAGCACGCCGCCGCAGCCATGATGGCCGCACAGGATGACATGGCGGACCTTCAGCACGTCGACCGCATATTGCACGACCGACAACAGGTTCAGATCGTCGTCATGAACGAGATTGGCGATGTTGCGGTGCAGGAACATGCCGCCCGGCGGGGTCATGGTCATCTGCTCGGGCGTCACCCGGCTGTCGGAACAGCCGATCCACAGAAAGTCGGGCTTCTGACCCACCGTCTGCCGCTGAAAGAAGTCGGTCTTCTCCTCGAGGAGTTCGGTGGCCCATGCCTTATTGGCGAGCAGGAGCTGCTTATATTCCCTCATGCGTAGCGCACTCCCGTCGATGGGGCATTGATGAGCGGGGCAGTCCGCTCGGCGATGTCGCCGCGCACGATCACGCTGATGCCCCGGAAGTCGGCGCCCTTGATGAAGGCGTTGATGATGTCGACATTGTCCAGGTCGACATAGGAGGTCGAGGACAGGTCGATCAGCAGATTGGCACCGTCCGGCACCTTGGCGAGCGACTTCTGCAATTCGTACTTGTGGATGAAGTACAGGTTGCGCCGCGCCCGGATCAGGCAGTCGCCATCGTCATAGGCATAGGTCAGCGCGGGGCGGAAATTGCGCGCCACGACGAAGACGAAGCCGACGACCAGCCCGACCAGGATGCCGATCAGCAGGTCGGTGCGCAGGATCGCCAGGATGGTGACGATGAAGGGGATGAACTGGCTCCACCCCTGCTTGTACCGCTCGGTGAACAGCTTGGGCTTGCACAGCTTGTAGCCGGTGGCGATCAGCACGGCCGCCAGCGCGGCCAGCGGAATCTGGTTCAACACGACCGGGATCAGCGCGACCGAGATCAGCAGCCAGGTGGCATGCAGCATGGTCGACAGCTTGCTCTCCGCGCCCGCATCGACATTGGCCGAAGATCGCACGATCACCGAGGTGACGGGCAGGCCGCCGAGCAGGCCGGAGACGATATTGCCGCCACCCTGTGCCATCAGCTCCCAGTTCTTGTCGGTGGTGCGGCGGCGCGGATCGAGCTCGTCGACCGCCTTGACGCTCAGCAGCGATTCCAGGCTGGCGACGATGGCGAGTGTGATCGCGGTGGTCCATACCGCACCCATGCCGATCGCCGAGAAGTCGGGAAGCTGGAACTGGCCGAGGAACTGCGACGCGCTTCCCGCGACCGGCACGCGGACCAGATGCGCGCCCGCCAGCTGCCAGTCGGGCCGCGTCGCGCCCAGGATCATGTTGCCCACCACGCCGATGACGACGACGACCAGCGGCCCGGGCAGCAGCCGCAGCGGGCCCTGCTTGGGCTTGGCGTGATCCCACCAGAACAGGAAGGCCAGCGAAACCGCGCCGATCAGCACCGCGCCCGGCGCGATATCGTTGCTGACGCTGGTCCACAGGTCGGTGAAGGTGTTGCCGCCCGCCCGGCTGGCATATTCGAAGCTGCCCTCGAAATCGCCGTCATAGCCGATGGCATGGGGGATCTGCTTGAGGATCAGGATCAGGCCGATCGCTGCCAGCATGCCGGTGATGACCGAAGAAGGGACGAACTCGGCCAGCACGCCCGCGCGGGTGAAGGAGAAAGCCAGCTGGAGGATGCCCGCCAGCATCACGGCCAGCAGGAAGACCTGGAAACTGGGCAGCCGCTCGATCGCCTCGAACACGATGACGGTCAAACCGGCGGCGGGGCCCGCGACCGACAAGGGCGATTTGGAGAGGAAGCCGACGACCAGACCGCCCGCGATCCCCGCGATCATGCCCGCAAAGGGCGGGGCGCCCGACGCGACCGCGACACCGAGGCAGAGGGGCAGGGCGACCAGCGCCACCACGATGGAGGCCGGTATGTCCGCTCTTGCGGTGGCCAGGAAGGAACGACTTTGGGCCACGCTGGCTCCTGTCAAAACTAGGCGTCCGCATATGCCCGGTACGGACATGAATATATGATGACGGATAATTCATGACCGAGGGAACCATTGTCGGTCAAGCGATTCAGCGGGCATTTGAAGGCTCTGTCCCGCAAAGCGCGGCGCGGACGCTTGCACCGGCGCGCAAGTCGCTTAAATCGGCCGGCGTGGCGCGTTCTTCTACCCGATCCAACGACTGGGGCTTCCCCCGCTGGCGCAGCTATGGCGCGTCGCGGGAGGCCAAGCCGGTGCGTATCTGTGACCGGCATGGTTGCGACCAACCGGGCAATTGCCCGGCCCCCAAATCCCCCAACAGCCCCGACCGCTGGTATTTCTGCGAGGCGCATGCCGCCGAGTATAATCGCGGCTGGGACTATTTTCAGGGCCTGAGCGCCGAGGAAGCCGCCGCGCGCGAAGCCTCGGAACGGCAGACGAGCGCAGGCTATGCCCAGTCCAAGCACCAGGCCTGGGCCGGGCCGGGCGACGGCAGCCGATCGCGCGACGAGATGCGCGCGCTGGATGCGCTGGGGCTGGAGCCGGATGCCGAGTTCGACCTGATCCGCGCGACCTGGCGTGGCCTTGCCAAGGCGAACCATCCCGATATCCGCCCCAACGATCCGGAAGCGGCGACCAAGTTCCAGCAGGTGCAGGCAGCCTATGAAGTCCTGCGCGCCGCCGAGGAACGCCGCAGCTGGAAGCCCGAATGATCCGTCGCGCCAAGGCGAACTGGGAAGCGACGGTTCTGGTTTGCGGCAAATGCTCGAAAAAGGTCGGCGGCGGGTTCGGGCCGAAAGGCAAGACGTCGCTGGCGAAGGCCCTCAAGCGGATTTTCGGCAAGGGGCGCAAGGCGTCGGTCGGGGTGGTCGAGACCAAGTGCCTGGGCCTGTGTCCGAAGAACGCGGTGACGCTGGTGGATGGGCGTCGGCCGGGGGAATGGCTGGTGGTGACGCCGGACGAGGATGTCGAGGTGATCGCGGCGCGGTTGGGGCGGGAATGACTTTTTGGGGGGTGGCGGTCTCAGTGAGACCCCTTGGCCCTCCCCCATCCCAGTTTCAGGTAAACGATGCCCCGCATCGTTTAGGTCATGCCGGGGGCATGACCGACCTGAAACTCGCCTGCGGGAGGGGAGCGGCTAGAGGCGCGGGCAATTCTCTTTGTCGACCGTCAGGGATGGGGCAGACGTTTTTGAAGTAGGTTCGGGCCAGCCAAGAAGCACGCCCCCCCCCCGCAAGCGGGAGGGGATGGGGGAGGGCAAGGGGTTCACCGAGCCCGCACCCAGAACCTCAATACCGCCCCGCCGTCTCCCGGATCAGCGCGATCATGTTCGGAATCCCCTGCGTCCGGTTCGAGCTCAACTGGTTCCGCAAATCGAACGGCGCCAACTCGCCCTCGATATCGGTCGCCAGGATTTCCGCAGGCGTCTTGTCCTGCACCGTCTTCAACACCAAGGCGATGATCCCCTTGGTGATCGCCGCGTTCGAATCCGCCAGAAAGTGCAGCCCTTCCGCATCACCCTTGGTCGGATAGACCCAGACCGAGGCCGAGCATCCCCGCACCAGCGTCGCATCGGTCTTCAACGCCTCGGGCATCGGCTCCAGCGCGCGGCCGAGATCGATCAGCAGGCGATAGCGATCGTCGGCGTCGAGAAACTCATATTCGTCGCGGATTTCGGCAAGATCGGACATGGCGCTCGCGCTACCGCGAACGGCGCGTCACGACAACTGTTCAGTCCCTGCGTGCTTAGTCCCGGAGCAGGGCGTCCACCGATCCGCCGTTGCGCGCCAGTTCGGCCGCCACGCGGCGACGCCCCTCATAATAGGTCAGCACCCGCGCATGCGGATCGCGCGCGCGGATCAGCGCCTCGTCCTGCGGGTGGACGCTGGTTTCCCGGGCGACATAATCCGGATAGCCTTCGCGCTTCCAGGCGGGAAGGCGAAGGGCTGCCCATTCGCCGATATGGTCAGCGATCAGCCGGTGAGTCATTTCGTGCGCGATGGCGCCCGACAGGGTGCGCACGCCGCCCAGCGGCGCGCCGTTCGTCACCCGGTCCGCCGCCACCGAATGGCGGTTGAAGATCAGCGCATGGGCGAAGGGCCGCCGGAACGCGATCGCCCCCCGTGCTCCGATCGACAATATGTCCCAGCGCCAGCCCCCATCGGTCAGCACCAGCTGGCGCGACAGCCCAGGCCGATAGAGCGGGCTTGCCGCCAGCAACCCGTCGGCACGGGCGAGCACCTGTCCCATCGCGGCCGTATCGATCGGCTGTTCGGACAGGACCGTCGTCCGCCCGAAATCGGCGCGATAGGGAAAGGCGAGCGCGGCGGGGACATGGAGCACCCCGGCGACGACGACCGCGCCGCCACAGGCGATCCGGGTCGTCCATCGGCGAAGGGCCGCAAAACGCGTCATGGTCAGAGATCGACCCCGGCGGCGATGGCTTCGAGCTTGCGGATACGCTCCTTCAGGTCCGCCATCTCGATCCGCGACGCGGCGGAGGCGGCGGGCGGGTAGGGCATTTCGTGGCTGCGTTCGAACTCGCGGTTCTTCAGCTGCAACCAGCCGCGCCAGCCAGCCAGGCCTGCGGTGACGATCATCGCCAGGCCCGCCAGGCCGGCCGTCGCGATCACGATGTAGAGATTGGTGTCGGTCATGATCCGGGCTCCCTGTCCGTATCAATGGTGGCTTAACGGTCGCGCAGCCGCTCGATCTCGCGGTCGAGATCGATGCTCTTGCGTTCGTCGGTGATGACGCGTTCCAGGACCTGGATACGCTCCTTGAGCTGCTGCACCTCGGCACGCAGCGCCTGGGTGTCGCGCGAGGCGTCGCCGCGCAGATGCTCGACCATGTCGAGGCCGGGCGAACGGCGATGCTTGGCCTTGAAGATGCTGGCGACCATGACGATCGCAACGATCAGAACGGTCATGAACTGTCCGCCGGACATAGCGGTAACTCCCCTCTAGATACTTATGTCAGTGTTCGATGCGGACGGGCGTTTCGCCGGGTATGCGCAGGCCGTCGATCTCGTCGCTCAGGGCCAGGCCGCGATCGGTGATGATCCGCTCCAGCACCCGGACCCGCTGTTCGAGCCGTTCGGTCTGGGCGGCATATTGCGCCGCCTTTTCCGCGACCATCGAGGCTTCGGTGGCCAGCTGCTTTTCGCGATACTTGAACCAGGGCCGGACAAAGACGCCGCCGATGATGGCGACCAGGCCGCAGCTGATGCCCATGATGGGGATCAGAAGAGCGATGTTGTTCATCAATCCCCTCCCTCAGCGATCGCGCAGCGCGTCGATTTCGCGCGCGGTCCGCTCGGCGGGGTCGGTGGCGATGCGCTCCAGCACCGCGATCCGCTCTTCCAGTCGAGAGACCTGGCCGACCAGCTTCTGGTTCTCGACGGTCAGCAGTTCGACCTTGCGGCTCTCTCCAAGGTCGCCCTTGTGAGTCATGCCGCCCCATTCATTTTCCAGGCTATAGCCGTGCTTCGCACGGATCCAGGTGGTGACCACCCATGCGATCATCGAGATCGAGATGATCGCCAAGACGAAACCGGGTCCTCCCGAAGACATAATCCATACTCCCATAGGATAGTTGATATGTGGCCCCGGCGATCAGCGCAGGCTGTCGATCTCGTCGGCCAGCTGGCGGTTGCGGCTGGTATAGTGCAGCTCGATATCGGCAAGGCGACGGTCGAGATCGCGGAACTTCGAGCGGACCTCGGCGGTCGAGCGGCGCGGATTGCTGCGCACGCCCTGCCAGAACTTCGCATCCTCGTCCGACTGGTAGAGGCCGATCGGCTTGGCCGTCGCCATCCAGGCGATCAGCATATAGGCGAGCGGGACCCAAGGCATGCCGACCCCGGTCAGGGTGAGCAGCACCGCGGCGACGCGGACCCACATCACATCGACGCCGGTATAGTCGGCGATGCCCGAGCAGACGCCCTTGAACTTGGCATTCTGCTTGTCGAGGTAGAAATTGGTGCGGCTGGCGGTCATCTCAATTCCTCCGATCGAGGCTGTAGTCGGTCTGGCCCAGGCGCGGTTCGGGGCGCCATTCGGACTGAAGACCGGGTTTGAAGTTGGGATTGTCGGCGGCGACGATCCGTTCGACGGTGTTCACCCGGTCCTCCAGGCGGCGCGCGAGCAGGTGAAGCTCGTCGAGCAGCTGCTCGTCCTCATGGGTGATCTTGGGCGCCTGCTTCCACTTCGTCATATAGTGCAGGATCAGCCAGGGCAGCGCGATGAAGATCGTGGTGATCGCGATGCCGGGGGTGATGATATCCTCCATCTCACTCCCCCTTGTTCAGGCGCGCCTTGAGCGCGGCGAGTTCGGCGTCGACCCGGTCCGAGGCGCGCAATTCGGCGATCTCGTCCTCGAGCGTCTTGGGGTTCGCGCCCAGGCCCAGCGCTTCCGCGCGGCCCTCGGCCTCGTCCACCTTGCGCTCCAGCATGTCGAAGCGGCTGAACGCGTCGTGCGTCTTCGGGCCGTTCCACATCTCGCGCAGGCGATAGCGGTTGTTGGCGCTTTCCAGACGGGTCTGGACCGCATTCTGCTTGGTCCGCGCCTCGCGCAGCTTGTTCTGCAGCTTGGCGATGTCCTCTTCCGACGCGCGCAGCGCATCGTCGAGCACCTGGACTTCGGCCTTCAGCTGGTCGGCCATGTCGGCGGCCTTCTGACGCTCGATCAGCGCGGCCTTGGCCAGGTCCTCGCGATCCTTCGACAGCGCCAGCTCGGCCTTTTCGGTCCAGCTGTCCTGAAGCTGGTCCAGCTTCATGATGTGGCGGCGGATTTCCTTCTGGTCGGCGATCGTGCGGGCGGCGGAGGCGCGCACCTCGACAAGCGTTTCCTCCATTTCGAGGATGATCATCCGGATCATCTTCGCGGGGTCTTCCGCCTTGTCCAGCAGGTCGGCGAAATTGGCGGCGACGATATCGCGGGTGCGGGAGAAAATGCCCATCGGATACTCCTTGATGGCGGCTATTCGGGGATTATGCGGTCGGTGCCTCGATCGCCGCAACCGGGGGCGTGCTGGTGGCGACATGCGCGGGGGCGAGGGCGCCCATCAGGCAGGTGGCGCTCATCACGACGGTGCAGGCGATGGCGGCGATCTGGCGGCTGAAGGTGGTGGCGAACATGGTGGAAACTCCCTGAATTCTTTTGTTTCGGTCCGCTCGTCGGCGGGATGCCAGATGCTTTGCAGGAGGCGTGCCAGTTTCAAAAATGGCGGAAATCCAGGGGTTTTTGCAATAGTTGCGGAGAAACAACGATTGCACTCTTGCCAAGCGTTGGGAAAATCCGCCACCTGTTGGGAATGGAGCGAACGAGTCAGGTCATCGGCCAATCGGGGGCCTTTCTGGACGCGCTGGAACGGGCCAGCCGCGCCGCCGCGCTCGACCGTCCCGTGCTGGTCATCGGCGAGCGCGGGACCGGCAAGGAACTGGTCGCCGAGCGCCTCCACCGGCTGAGCGGACGCTGGGACCAGCCTTTGGTCATCATGAACTGCGCCGCGCTTCCCGAGACACTGATCGAGGCCGAGCTGTTCGGCCATGAGGCGGGCGCCTTCACCGGCGCGACCAAGGCGCGGGCGGGGCGGTTCGAGGAGGCGAGCGGCGGCACGCTGTTCCTGGACGAACTGGGCACGTTGTCGATGGCGGCGCAGGACCGGCTGCTGCGCGCGGTGGAATATGGCGAGGTGACGCGGATCGGATCGTCACGGCCCCTGCGGGTCGATGTGCGCATCGTGGCGGCGACCAACGAGCATTTGCCCGACAAGGTCGCCGCGCATCAGTTTCGCGCCGATCTGCTCGACCGGCTGTGCTTCGAGGTGGTCACGCTGCCGCCGCTTCGCGCGCGCAAGAGCGATATCATGGTGCTGGCCAATCATTTCGGGCGGCGCATGGCGGCCGAGATCGGCTGGAACGAGTGGCCCGGCTTCGGGGCGGCGGCGACCGATGCGCTGATGGAGCATCGCTGGCCCGGCAATGTCCGCGAACTGCGCAACGTCGTCGAGCGTGCCGTCTATCGCTGGGACCGCGAGGGACCGGTCGATGCGATCGAGATCGATCCGTTCCGCTCGCCCTATCGCCCGCAGGGCCAGTCGCCTGCCGCCGCGCGGAGCGAGCAGGGGAATGCGCCCGCCTCCGCCGAGCCGGTGAGCGACGGCGACGAGGTGGCGGCCTGCGACGTCGGCCCATCCGACTTCAAGTCGCGCGTCGCCCGGTTCGAGCGGGAATTGCTGACCAAGGCGCTGGCCGACAATCGCTTCAACCAGCGGACCACGGCCGAGGCGCTGGGCCTGTCCTATGATCAGCTTCGTCATGCGCTTCGTCGTCACGATCTGATCGGAACGGTTGCGTAACCGCGTTCGGGGAGCCATTTGAGGCGCCCGGCGTTGCCACAGGCAAACCCCAAAGGAGCAATCACGATGGCTTTCGAACTGCCGCCCCTTCCGTACGACTATGACACGCTGGAGCCGGTCATCTCCAAGGAGACGATGACCTTCCACCATGACAAGCATCATGCCGCCTACACCAACAAGCTGAACGAGGCGGTGGCAGCCGACACGTCGCTTCAGGGCAAGTCGATCGAGGACATCCTGGCGAACATCTCGTCGGCCCCGGCCGCCGTCCGCAACAATGGCGGCGGTTTCTGGAACCATGACTTCTTCTGGAAGATCATGACCAAGCCCGGCACGACCCAGCCTTCGGGCAAGCTGGCCGAGGCGATCGAGGCGTTCGGCGGTCTCGACAAGTTGAAGGACGAGTTCAACACCAAGGGCGCTGGCCAGTTCGGTTCGGGCTGGGCCTGGGTGATCGCGGATGCCGAGGGCAAGCTGAAGGTCACCTCGACCCCGAACCAGGACAACCCGCTGATGGACGTCGTCGCCGACAAGGGCACGCCGATCCTGGGTAACGACGTGTGGGAGCACGCCTATTACCTGACGTACATGAACGACCGTCCGGGCTATCTGAAGGCCTGGTGGGACGTCGTGAACTGGGACGAGGCCGGTCGCCGGTACGAGGCGGCGGTCGCGTGATTCCTACGCCGATCCGTTTCGGATAAGGGAAAGGGCGGCTCCACTGGAGCCGCCCTTTTCTTATTCCTAGTCCTCCCCTGCAAGGGGAGGGGGGGAATTGGGGTTCACTCCACCGGTGGTTCGTCGACCTTCGCGCCTTCGGCATTCAACCCATGCCGTAACAGCATCGGGATATTTGCGATCGCAAAGGCGATGGTCAGCGGCATCGCGCCCCACAGCTTGAAGCCGACCCAGAAATCCCAGGTCGAATTGCGCCACACCGCTTCGTTCAGCACCGCCATGAAGGCGAAGAAACAGGCCCAGTTGCGCGTCAGCTTGCGCCAGCCCAACTCGGTCAGCCCCGGATAGACATTGCCCAGCACCATCTGGATCAGGGGCCGCCCGGTCGCCAGCCCGAAGAACAGCAGCGCGGAGAACATCGCATAGACGATGGTCGGCTTCATCTTGATGAAGCGCTCGTCGTGGAAATACAGGGTCAGACCGCCGAACACGACGACCAGCACGCCCGACAGCCACAGCATCGGGGAGATGCGGCCGAGCTTCACCTTGCTGACGATCATCGCCACCACGGTCGCGGCCATGAAGACACCGGTTGCGACCAGCACGCGGGTCAGCGGGCCGATCGGCGCCAGGAAATTGACCGCAAAGAACAAGATCAGCGGACCGTACTCGATGCCCGCCTTCAGTCCGGCACTCGCTTCCTTTTGGGGCACGCTCATTTGCGGCCCCCCTCGATGCCCGCAATGATCCGGCTGACTTCATTGGCGTCGAAGGGGCGCAGGTCGGTCATGCCCTCGCCGACGCCGATGGCGTGGATGGGCAGGCCGTATTTCTCCGCCGCCGCGACCAGCACGCCGCCGCGCGCGGTGCCGTCCAGCTTGGTCATGACCAGGCCGGTGACGCCCGCCACGTCCTTGAACACCTCGATCTGGTTCAGCGCGTTCTGGCCGGTGGTGGCGTCCAGCACCAGCAATATGTCATGCGGCGCCTCGGGGTTCAGGCGGCCGAGCACGCGGCGGATCTTGGACAGCTCGTCCATCAGCTCGCGCTTGTTCTGGAGGCGCCCGGCGGTGTCGACGATCAGCACGTCGATGCCGGTGGCGGTCGCCTGCTTCACCGCCTCATAGACGATGCCCGCGGCGTCGCCGCCTTCCTTGCCCGAGACGATCGGTACGCCGACCCGCTCGGCCCAGGTGGCGAGCTGACCGATGGCGGCGGCGCGGAAGGTGTCGCCCGCCGCCAGCATCACGCCGTAATCCTGCTCCATGAACAGATGCGCCAGCTTGGCGATGGTCGTCGTCTTGCCCGACCCGTTGACACCGATCACCAGGATCACCTGCGGCCGGGGAAAGGCGTCGATCTCCAGCGGGGTGGCGACCTTGGCCAGTGCCTTCTCGACTTCCTCGGCGACGACCAGGCGGATGCCGAGATCCTCCATGTTCCGCTCGAAGCTGCCCTCGGCCAGGCGGGTGCGGATATGACCCGCCGTTTCGGGGCCGAGGTCGGAGGCGATCAGCGCTTCCTCGATCTCGTCCAGCGTGCCCTCGTCGAGCCGCGCGGTGCCCAGGCCCGCCAGATTGCCGACCAGCCGGTCCGAGGTGCGACGGAAACCGCCGAGCAGCTTGTCGTGCCAGGAGGAGGAAGAACTCATGCCAATTGTCCGATCAGATGGGTTTCGGTCGCCGCCGTGACCCGAACGCGGGCGATGCTGCCCGGTTCGGCGGCGGGGGAAAAATGAATGTCGGCGAAGTCGGGCGCGTGGCCGCGCGTGCCCGGCCGCTCGACCAGCACGTCGCGGGTCGCACCGATCTGCGTGGCCAGCCAGTCGCGGCGGCGACGCGCGGCGGCATCGCGCAGGCGGGCGGCGCGTTCGCGACGGAGCGGGTGCGGCACCTGCGGCATCCGGGCGGCGGGCGTGCCGTCGCGCGCCGAAAAGGGAAAGATATGGGCGTGGACGATATGGGCGTCGTCGATCAGCGCCAGCGTGTCCGCCGCCATCGCCTCATCCTCGGTCGGGAAGCCCGCGATCAGGTCCGCACCGATCGCGATCTCGGGCCGCGCGGTCAGCAGCCGCTCGACGATGGCGACCGATTGCGCGCGGCTGTGGCGGCGCTTCATCCGCTTGAGGATCAGGTCGTTGCCCGCCTGGAGCGACAGATGCAGATGCGGCATTACCCGCGCCTCGCCCGTCACCAGCTCGAACAAACGATCGTCGATCTCGATCGAGTCGAGCGATGACAGCCGCAGCCGGGGGAGGGTAGGGACATGGGTCAGGATACGCTCGACCAGCAGACCCAAACTCGGCTGGCCCGGCAGGTCATGGCCATAGCTGGTCAGGTCGACGCCGGTGAGTACGACCTCCCGATGCCCCAGTTCGACCGCGCGCGCGATGCGATCGATCACCAGTCCGGCGGGCACCGAACGGCTGGGGCCGCGCCCGGTCGGGATGATGCAGAAGGTGCAAGCGTGGTCGCAGCCATTCTGGACCTCGACGAACGCCCGTGCATGGCCCGCAAAGGCCGACACCAGATGCGGCGCGGTCTCGACCACGCGCGACATATCGGTGACCAGCATCGGCTCGGCCGAGGCCCAGCTTTCGGGGCGCAGCTTGTCGGTATTGCCCAGCACGCGCGCGACCTCGGGCATGGCGGCGAAGCTGGCCGGATCGATCTGCGCGGCGCATCCCGTCACGACGATCTGCGCATCGGGCCGCGCCTTGGCCGCGCGGCGGATGGCGACGCGGGTCTGCTTGACCGCCTCGTTGGTCACGGCGCAGCTATTGACGACGACCAAGTCCTCCCGCCCGGCGGCCAGCGCGCGGATCGTTTCGCTCTCGGCGATGTTGAGGCGACAGCCCAGACTGATGATCTCGGGCCCGGATGGGGACGACATGGCTGCTGATCTAGGGATGGATGAACGACGTGTCCACGCGGAGGCGCGGGACATAATCGACTTCTGGTTCGCCCTGCCACCCGAAAAGCATTTTGCCAAGGATGATGCGCTCGACCTGGTGATCGCCGAGCGGTTCGGTGTGCTGCGCGATCAGGTGCTGGCGACCGAGGCGATCGGCTGGCGGGACGATCCCGACACGCTGCTGGCGGCTATCCTGCTGCTCGACCAGTTTTCGCGCAACCTGCACCGGGGATCGGCGCAGGCCTATGCCGCCGACCCGCTGGCGCTGGAACTGTGCCTGGGCGCGATCGATGCGGGATGGGAGGATCGCTATCCGCCCGAACGGCTGGCCTTTGTCTATATGCCGCTGATGCATGCCGAGTCCCGTGCGATGCAGGATCTGAGCGTCGCGAAGTTCACCGAACTGGGACGTGCGGAGAACCTCTCCTTCGCCCGCGATCACCGCGACGTCATCCGGCTTTACGGGCGTTATCCCAGTCGCAATGCGGCGCTGGGTCGGGCCTCCACCGAGGCGGAACGCGACTATCTCAGCCAGCCAGACGCGGGATGGTGAATGAGGAGGGCGAGATGCCCGCGAGCAGCCGCTTTTCCGCCAGCATCTGACGCACCTGCGCCAGATCGAGCGGCGGACCATAGAGCGAGCCCTGCCCGTGCGAGCAGCCGATGTCGCGCAGCCGCATCTCGATATCCAGGTCGCGCACGCCCTTGGCGGCGATCGGCAGGTGCAGGCTGTCGCCCAGATGGACGATCGCGGTGACGATGGCGCAGCAATCCGGGTCGGCCGCCATGTTGCGGATGAAGTTCGGATCGATCCGTACCCGGTCGAAGGGCAGGGCGCGCAAATGCGCCAGGCTGGAATAACCGCGCCCGAACGCATCGAGCGCCAGGGCGATGCCCTGGTTCTTCAGACTGATGACGATCGACTGCGCCAGCGCCAGATTGGCGAACAGCGCATTTTCGGTAATCTCGATCTCCAGCCGGTGTGCGGGGAAACCGCACTCGGTCAGCGTCTTGATGACCTTCTGCGCCAGCCAGGCATCCTGGAATTGCGAAGCGGCGAGCGGGATCGACAGGGTGATCGACGGGTCCCAGTCCCGCGCGGCGGCCATCGCCTGCCGCATCAGCGACAAGGAAACCTCGCCCGACAGGCCGCAGGCTTCGGCGACGGGCATGAAGCGTTCGGCGGTCATCGGGCCCAGGCTGGGATGATCCCAATAACCCGACACCTCGAACCCGGTCAGGCGCGCGGTGCCCAGATCGACCTGCGCCTCGAACCGGGGCTGGATATCGCCATTCGCCAGGGCAGCGCGCAAGTCGGTGATGATGGCGTTACGCTCTGCCATCGCCTCTTCCATCGCGGGGGCGAACCAGAGCGGCTTGCCGTCGCTGCGCGCCTTGGCGGCGATCAGCGCCAGATCGGCCTGGCGGACCAGCCGGTCGACCGTCGCGGCCCCGTCGTCGATGCGGGTCAGCGCAATGGCGGCGCGCGGCGTCAGTTCCTGATCGACCAGCTTCACCGGCTGGCCGAGTCGCACCGCCAGCCGTTCGGCCAGCCGTTCGATCCGGTCGCGGCCACGCGGGTCGAAGGGGATGAGGCAGCCGAAGCAATCGCTCTCGAACCGTGCGACGATCGCCTCGGACGGCGCTTCGTCGCGGATGGTCTTGGCGACATGGCGGAGCAGCAGGTCACCCGCTTCATGGCCCAGCGACCCGGCTATGGCGCGGAAACGATCGATATCGACGAGCATCAGCGCAATGCCGCGCTGGCGGCGCTGCACATTCTCGATCATCGCCTGCCCGACATCGTGGAAATAGCGGCGATTCGTCAGCCCGGTCAGCGGGTCGATCTGCTCGACATCAGGCGAGCGGGCCGAAGACGCGGGAAGGCGCCAATGGACGAGGACGGCGGCAACAGCCGTCGCGGACAGCAAAAGTTTCGCTGGAAGGGTCAGGCCCAGCTGGATCAGGACGATCGCCGCCGCCAGCAACGCGATGCCAATCGCCACCGCCGCGCCCGTAAGGCCCGCAGAAGCAGGGATATTGGCAACAGGCTGGCGCGACCCGGACATGGCATAGCGGTCGCATGTCAGGAGTGTACAATAGGTTAACGCGTGTGCCGGATCGGGGCTGGTTGCGTTCGACTTGCACCCGTCGTCATTTTCTCATAAGAGCGCACCCAAGTTCCGTTTCGGAATGTGAAGGTGAAGCGCCCAAGGGTGCACGCTGGCCGGCGAGGTTTCGCCCGCCGGCGCTTTTGCGTTTGGCGGTGCGACACGGGTTTTTGGGCCGGACTCTCCGGCTCGGGTTTGACGAGGTGAGGCGATGTTCGACAGCTTGAGCGATCGGCTTGGCGGCGTATTCGACCGCCTTCGCGGCCGTGGCGCGCTGACCGAGGCGGATGTCCGCACCGCGATGCGCGAAGTGCGCGTGGCATTGCTGGAAGCCGACGTGGCGCTGCCCGTTGCGCGCGACTTCGTCGATAAGGTCACTGAACAGGCGATCGGCCAGAACGTCCTTCGTTCGATCACGCCGGGCCAGCAGGTCGTCAAGATCGTCCATGACGCGCTGGTCGCGATGCTGGGCGCCGATGCCAGTGAGCTGCTGCTCGACGTCACGCCGCCCGCCGTCGTGATGATGGTCGGTCTCCAGGGCTCGGGTAAGACCACGACCACCGCCAAGATCGCCCGCCGCCTGTCGAGCGGGGCGATGGGCCGCGATCGCAAGAAGGTGCTGATGGCGTCGCTCGACGTCAATCGCCCCGCCGCGCAGGAGCAGCTGGCGACGCTCGGCACACAGGTCGAGGTGTCGACCCTGCCGATCATCGCGGGTCAGCAGCCGGTCGAGATCGCACGCCGCGCGCTCCAGGCCGCCAAGCTGCAGGGCTATGACGTCCTGATGCTCGACACCGCCGGTCGTCTGCACGTCGACCAGGCGCTGATGGACGAGATGAAGGCGGTGGCGGAGATCGCCCAGCCGCAGGAAATCCTGCTCGTCGTCGACTCGCTGACCGGTCAGGACGCGGTGAACGTCGCGACCAGCTTCTCGGAGCAGGTGCCGCTGACCGGCGTGGTGCTGACCCGTATGGACGGCGACGCACGCGGTGGTGCGGCGCTATCGATGCGCGCGGTCACCGGCAAGCCCATCAAGTTCGCCGGTGTCGGCGAAAAGATGGACGCGCTGGAGGCCTTCCATCCGGAGCGTGTCGCGGGCCGCATCCTCGGCATGGGCGACGTCGTGTCGCTGGTCGAGCGCGCCGCCGAGACGATCCAGCAGGAAGATGCCGAGCGCATGGCCATGAAAATGGCCAAGGGTCAGTTCGATCTGAACGACCTGCGCGGCCAGCTGGCTCAGATGCGCCGCATGGGCGGGCTGGGTGCGCTGGCGGGCATGATGCCGGGCATGAAGAAGGCGCAGAACGCGCTCAACGATGCCGGTGGCGACAAGATCCTGCTCCGCATGGACGCGATCATCACGTCGATGACGGTCAAGGAGCGGGCCAAGCCCGAGCTGGTCAACGCCAAGCGCAAGATCCGCATCGCCAAGGGTTCCGGCACCACGGTGCAGGACGTGAACAAGCTCCTGAAGATGCATCAGGAAATGGCCACGGCGATGAAGAAGATCAAGAAGATGGGCGGCATCAAGGGCATGATGGCCATGCTCGGCAAGGGCGGCCTTGGCGGCCTGGGCAATGCACTGGGCGGTCCGCAGATGGGCGAGATGCTCAACAAGGCAGGTGGCGGTAGCGGCCTGCCGGGCATCGGGGGCATGGGTGCGGGCGGCGGCAAGCTGCCCGAGGGCATGCCGAAACTGCCCCCCGGCTTCGAAAATCTTCTGAAGAAGAAATAACCCCCGCGCCGGACGGAATGGCCGGTAATTTTGAACGTTTAACTCCAAGGACTATATAATGGCTCTCAGCATTCGTCTGTCGCGTGGTGGCTCCAAGAAGCGCCCTTACTACCGCATCGTGGTGGCCGACGCCCGTGCGCCGCGCGACGGCAAGTTCATCGAGAAGATCGGCAACTACAACCCGCTCCTCGCCAAGGACAACGACCAGCGCGTGCAGCTCGACGCCGAGCGCGCGAAGCACTGGCTCGCCAATGGCGCGCAGCCGACCGACCGCGTCGCCCGCTTCCTGGACGCCGCCGGCGTTCGTGAGCGCGCCGCTCGCAACAACCCGAACAAGGCGAAGCCGGGCGAAAAGGCCACCGAGCGCGCCGAAGAGCGTGCCGAGAAGCTGAAGGCTGCCCAGGAAGACGCCAACGCTCCGGCCGAAGAGACCGCCGAGGCCTAATGGCTTTCGGCTTTGCGCTGCCTCGGTCGATCGCGATCGGGGCAGGGCAAGGCACCGGATACGGGGTCATGCGTTTCCAAAGCCAATGGCTTCAGGAGATATGCGCATGACCCCGCCGACCGAACCCGATCCCCGGACCGCACCCGACGACCATGACGACGCGACCAACCAAGGCGTCTCCGCGCCAGACCCCGCCGAAGGCGGAGACGACGCCCCCAACGGGGACGGCAACTCGCCCAACGGGTGAGCCGCACGTCACGCTGGCCGTCATCATCGGCGCGCACGGCATTACGGGCGAGGTTCGGCTCAAGGTCTTTGCCAACGACCTGTCGGACTATCGCTCGTTCAATGACGGCGCGCTGACGTTGAAGTCGGCGCGTGACGGTTCGAACGGCGTCATCGCACGCTTTGCCGAGGTCACCGACCGCAACGCCGCCGAGGCGCTTCGCGGCACGGAACTGACGGTACCGCGCTCCGCCCTGCCTCCGCTGGAAGAGGGCGAATATTATCATGCCGACATTATCGGACTGCCCGCGATCGCCAGCGATGGCGAGGAACTGGGCCATGTCGCGCTGATCGAGAATTTCGGCGCGGGCGATGTTCTCGAGATCGAACGTCCCGATGGCCGCCGGTTCATGGTGCCGATGAACGCGCAGGCCGTGCCCGAATGGGATCAGGACCGCCTGATCGTGGAACGCGCCTTCATCGCCTGATCGGCGATTGCTCGTTCAGCAGGTTGCGGATCGTCGTGGCCGCGACCCCGGCCTCGCCCATGGCGTGGCTGATCTGATCCAGCCCCTTCACCACATCCCCTGCCGCGAACAGGCCGGGGACCGACGTCCGTTGATGGTCGTCGACCTCCAGGCATCCGCTCGGGTCCGCCTTCGCGCCTGCCGATACCGCCAGTTCCGACCGGATACGCGAGCCCATCGCCGGATAGACGCTGTCGAAGCGCATCCGCCCGTTCGCCGTGTCGAGCGCGATTTGCTCGCCCTCGATCGCCCAGCCGCCGCAGGGGCCGTCCACGCGTGCCACACCAGCTTCGTCCAGCGCTTTGGCACATGCCGGGTCGAGGTCATGCGCGGCATCGGGCGCGATCAGCGTTACGTCTTTGGTAAAGCCGCGCAGGAACAGCGCCTCGCGCATGCCATGGTCGCTGGTGCCGATGACGCCGATCCGCTTGTCGGTGACCTCATAGCCGTCACAGACCGGGCAATAGCGGATCAGCCCACGCTCCAACGCAGGGTCGTGCACCTCGGGCAGGAGCTTGCGGGGGCGGTGATTGACCACGCCCGTGGCGAGCAGGACGGTTCGGGTGCGATACTCGGCCTTATCGGTGACGACGCGGAAGTGATCATTTTCGGGGTGGATGGCCATGACCCGGTGCGGCGTGCAATGCGCGCCGTAACGACGCGCCTGATCGTGCATACGTGACAACAGGGCCTTGCCGCTGATCCCTTCCGGGAAACCGGCATGATTGTGCGTGCAGGGAATCATCGCGGCCCGGCTCGATCCGCTGTCGAACATATGGATGCGCAGGTGATAGCGCGCCAGATAGATCGCGGCCGTCAGCCCGGCGGGGCCCGCCCCAATGATGATGCAATCGTCCATGGCGGGGGCAAAGCCTCAATCGGCGCAACGTTCCTTGGCGTCGCGCAGCGCATCATGTATATACGCGATGTATATACGGAGGCTTTATGGGCAAGGATTATCAGGCGAAGGTCTTCCGCTCGGGCAATTCGCTCGCACTGCGCTTGCCTGCTGCGCTGGGGCTGACAGAGGGGACGGAGATGACGCTACGCGAAGAGCAGGGGCGTTACGTGTTCGAGCCCGTTCAGACGCCGCCCAAGACGATCGATCTGACCGGCATCGCAGGCTCTATGCCGTGGCTGAAGCCGATCGAACGGGAAGACTTCGAAATGGAGCCGCGCGCGCTGGATTGGGACGGAAAGCTGCTCGGTCGTGATTGAGCCCCGCTATCTGCTCGATTCCAATATTTGCATCTATGTCCTTCGCGACGCGAGCGGTCGCGCGGCGCGGCGGCTGGCGACGTGCGAGCCGGGCGCCGCAGTGGCTTCCGCGATCACCTATGCCGAGATCATGCGAGGACTGGAGCACCACGGTGCAGAGGCCGTGGCGGCTTTTGATCATTTTTTCGATCGGGTGCCAATATTGCCGTTCGACCGACGCGCAGCATCGGCCTATGCGAAAATTCCATTCCGGCGGGGGCGGTTCGATCGCTTGATCGGGGCCCATGCCCTGGCGACGGGCCTCACGCTGGTCACCAATAACGAAGCCGACTTCGCCGACATCCCCGGCCTGACTATCGAGAACTGGACGCTGTGACCTTTCGCGCGACGATATTGACGCTCTATCCCGAGATGTTTCCCGGCCCGCTGGGCCATTCGCTGGCGGGGCGGGCGCTGCGCGAGGATCGCTGGGGGCTGGAGACGGTCCAGATCCGGGACTTCGCGACCGACAAGCATCGCTCGGTCGACGATACCCCGGCGGGCGGCGGCGCGGGCATGGTGTTGCGCGCCGATGTGCTGGCGGCGGCGGTGGATTCGGTGGCGGACGACCGGCCCGTGCTGGCGATGACGCCGCGCGGGCGTCCGCTCACCCAGCCGCGTGTCCGCGAAATCGCGGCGGGGCCGGGCGTCACCATATTGTGCGGCCGTTTCGAGGGGTTCGACGAACGCCTGTTCGAGGCTCGGGGCATCGAACAGGTGTCGATCGGCGACTATATCCTGTCGGGCGGCGAGATGGGGGCGCTGGTGCTGCTCGACGCTTGCGTTCGGCTGCTTCCCGGCGTAATGGGCGCGGCTTCCAGTGGAGTCGAGGAAAGCTTCGAAAGCGTCCTCCTCGAATATCCGCAATATACCCGACCTGCTGAGTGGGAAGGGCGCACGATCCCTGAAGTGCTGCGATCGGGGGATCATGCGAAAATCGCAAAATGGCGTCATGCCAGGGCTTGCGAGGATACACGGTCAAGGCGGCCGGACCTTTGGGAACGTCATGAGGGCGTTCGGGTCGGTCGCCCTCTGGCGCGCGGCGACGATTGAGGAATAGTGTCATGAACGTGATCCAGCAGATCGAAGCTGAGCAGATCGCCAAGTTCAACGAGACGAAGAAGATCCCGGAATTCCGCCCCGGCGACACGCTGAAGGTCGGTGTGAAGGTCGTCGAAGGCGAGCGCACCCGCGTCCAGTTCTATGAGGGCGTCTGCATCGCCCGCTCGAACAAGGGCATGGGCTCGTCGTTCACGGTCCGCAAGATCTCCTTCGGTGAGGGCGTGGAGCGCGTCTTCCCGCTCTACTCGCCGAACGTCGACTCGATCGAAGTGGTTCGTCGCGGCGCCGTGCGTCGTGCGAAGCTCTATTACCTGCGTGGTCGCACCGGCAAGTCGGCGCGTATCGCCGAGCGTCGCGATCCGCGTCCGGCCAAGGGCACCGCAGCCGCCGAGTAATCGGCGCGACGGACCGTCCAGCGGTTCGACAGGGAAGGGGCGGTGGCACCAAGCGGTGCCGCCGCCCTTTTTCTATGCATTACCCCAATCTCCGTTCAGCCTGAGCGAAGTCGAAGGCCACGCCCCAGCAGTAGCCGCGAGCGGGCCGGACGCTAATTGGATAGGTCATCCCTTGACCTTCGACTCCGCTCAGGCCGAACGGAGGATGGGACGTTATCCCCCGAAATTGTACAGCCACATCTTGGGCTCCTTGGTCGGCTGCGGCTTGCCGTCCAGTCGCTTGGCGTTGATCAGGGTGACGGGTTTGAAGATCATCTGCCCCTTCATCGCGTCCTGCCCACCGCCCGAGGGCTTGGCGAGGATCTTCTTCACCGTGTCCATCCCCGCGACCACGCGTCCGAACGCGGCATAGCCGTCATAGCCCGGTCGCGCGTCCATGCCGGGCGTCGGCCCGACGGTGATGAAGAAATTGCCGCCCGCCGAGGACGGCGTCGTCCCCCGCGCCATCGAGATCGTGGCGTCGAGATGCTTGATCCCGGTCTGGCTCGTCTTCTCCAGCGGGAAGGGGGGCAGGATGCGCCGCGCATCGGTGCGGATGCCGCCCTGTACAAAGCCCTTTTTCGGGTCGCGCTTGTCCCGTGCCGCGCGGTAGAAGCTGGTGCCGTCGAACCGGCCGTCATCGACATAGGCGAGGAAGTTCCTGCTCGTGGCAGGCGCATGGCGCGTGTCGAGCGCGACGACGATCGGCCCTTCCGACGTGTTGAGCTGCACCCGGATGGTGCCGGGGCGGGGGACATTCTGGTTGGCGGGGGCGGCTGCGATCAGCAGGGCGAGAAACGGCAACGCATACTTCATGGCGCCCATCCTAGCGACTGCCACGGCCGATGTCATTTGCCCGAAGCCCTGCATCACGGCGCTGGCGACATCGCCCCCCAGCCGTTCAGCGCAGGCACCAGGTCGTCCGGCAAGGCCCTCAGCCGTGCGGTGAGGATCGAGGCAAGGAGCGGATGGCCGCGAACCTCGTCCATGAAGCGTGCATCATACCCCCGGCGCCGGAATGCGGGTTGCAGCTCCACCAGCGCCTCTCCGCCATAAGGATCGTCGCGCAGCATCTCGGCATAGCTTTGTGCGGTGAGGGCGACGTCGCGCGTGCAAAGCCCCAGTTGCTTTCGCAGCTTGACGGTCGGATCGATCCGGACACGCCGGTCCTGTGGCTCGGTGATCGGATAGAGCGGGGCGGCGGCAGCCTTGGCCTCTGCCGTCCGGCCGAGTTGCTGAAGCGCACAGGCGCGTATCCAGGCGAACTGGCGGTCGCTGCCCCTGATCCGAACGTCACCCGAGAAAATGCCGCCGGGGGCCTGGAAGCGCGCCTCGACCGCATCGATCGCGGTCAGCGCCTCGGCGGGGCGGTGCAGGTCGAGCAGTACCGATGCCCGGCTGACCTCGAGGTTGAGCTTCACACGGTCGTTCCCCAATGGCGGGATAGCGGCTTCCAGAACGTCCAGCGTGCCCTGGCTGTCGCCGCGAACGTCCCGGGCCTTGGCCAGCCATTGCGACATCGCCGCCCAATGGATCGACCAGAACGAGTTGCCCTGTTGTGGTTCGGCAATGCGGGCGTCTTCCATTAACCGGGTCGCCTCCGCGACCTGTCCTGCCGCCAGCAGGGCATCGGCCAATTGGAAAGTCGGACGAAGACGCGGGCGGACGACCGAGGCAATGGCGCTATCCGCCTGTTTGGTACGCCCCTTTGCGAAGACGGCCCTCGCATCCGCAACCAGGGCCTCGCGCAAGCCGGTAAGCGAGGGGCCTGCCCATGTCAGCAGCTGTGGCCAGATGGCGGCGAGACGACGGTCGGCCAGCACGGCAAGGGCGTCGTCGATAGTATCGATATCGACCACGCTTTCGCCATTGGATGCGCGGATCGTCACCGTCGCATGGGTCGGCGATAGCGGGCGGAATGTCGCCTCGCCGGCAAAGGCCTGCGCAGTTGGCGCGATCGGCGCAGGGCTTTGCACGACCGCCGCCGCGGACAGAAAAAATGCGATCATCATGGCCCATATCCCCCTGGTCGGAGGATGGCCCGATCGCCGCCGGCAGCGCAACCCCGGCTGACGTGCGATCCCTTAGAGCAGGATGACATTATATGGAGTCGACGTGATCCCCTCCCCTTCAGGGGAGGGGTTGGGGTGGGGCCTTTCCACGAACGCCGCGCTTGCGGAAGCGCCCCACCCCCGGCCCCTCCCCTGAAGGGGAGGGGTGGGTCCTTTTCGGGTCATGAGAATCCAAAAGCAAAAGGGCCGCCGATCCTGCGACCGGCGACCCCTTTGGTGATCCTCGCGACCCGACCTTACTGGTCGAGGAAGCTGCGCATCTTGCGGCTGCGGCTGGGATGCTTCAGCTTGCGGAGCGCCTTCGCCTCGATCTGGCGAATGCGTTCGCGCGTGACCGAGAACTGCTGGCCGACCTCTTCCAGCGTGTGATCGGTGTTCATGCCGATGCCGAAGCGCATGCGCAGCACGCGCTCTTCGCGCGGGGTCAGCGAGGCGAGGACGCGGGTGACCGTTTCCTTGAGGTTCGCCTGGATCGCCGCGTCCACCGGGATGACCGCGTTCTTGTCCTCGATGAAGTCGCCGAGGTGCGAATCCTCCTCGTCGCCGATCGGCGTTTCAAGGCTGATCGGCTCCTTGGCGATCTTCATCACCTTGCGCACCTTCTCCAGCGGCATGGAGAGGCGCTCGGCCATCTCTTCCGGGGTCGGCTCGCGGCCCTGCTCGTGCAGGAACTGGCGGCTGGTACGGACCAGCTTGTTGATCGTCTCGATCATATGGACCGGGATACGGATGGTCCGCGCCTGGTCGGCGATCGAGCGGGTGATCGCCTGACGGATCCACCAGGTCGCATAGGTCGAGAATTTGTAACCACGGCGATATTCGAACTTATCGACCGCCTTCATCAGGCCGATATTGCCCTCCTGGATAAGGTCCAGGAATTGCAGGCCGCGATTGGTGTATTTCTTGGCGATGGAGATGACGAGGCGCAGATTGGCCTCGACCATTTCCTTCTTGGCGATACGCGCCTCGCGCTCGCCCTTCTGCACCATGTTCACGATGCGGCGGAATTCGGTCAGCGCCATGCCGGTCTGCTGCGAAATGTCGGCGATCTCGCTGCGGATGCGGTCGACGGTGGCGGCTTCGTTGGTGGCGAAGTTGCCCCACTTCTTGTCGACGCCGCGCACGGTATCGAGCCAATTCTCGTCCAGCTCGTGACCCAGATAGCGGTCGAGGAAATCCTTGCGGTTGACCTTGTGCCGTTCGGCCAGACGCAGCATCTGGCCGCCCAGCGCGGTCAGGCGGCGGTTATAGGCGTAGAGCTGGTCGACCAGGAATTCGATCTTGGCGTTGTGGAACTGGACGCTCTCGACCTCGGCGGTCAATTCTTCGCGCAGCTTGTGGTACTTGCGCTCCTCCGCCGACGACAGCTCGCCGCCCAGCGCCATGGACTCCAGGCGCTGCTGCTGGATCTTCGAGAATTTCTTGTAGATCGCGGTGATGTTGGCGAACTTCTCCAGCGCCTGCGGCTTGAGCGTTTCCTCCATCTGCGCGAGGGACAGGGTGTTGTCCTCTTCCTCGTCCTCGGCGCGGGGCCCGCGACGTTCGCCGCCCTCGCCATCCTCGTCATCGACCGAGGGTTCCTCGGGCTCTTCTTCTTCCTTGAACTGGGGACCGGCGTTCTTGGCGCTGATCTCGCCATTGTCGTCCTCGTCCTCCTCGCCCAGATTTTCCGGGCCGGCGTCCTTGGACAGCATGGCGTCGAGGTCGAGGATCTCGCGCAGCTGCATCGTGCCTTCGTTCAGCGCGGTCGACCAGTCGATGATCGCGTTGAAGGTGATCGGGCTTTCGCACAGCCCCAGGATCATCGTGTCGCGACCCGCCTCGATCCGCTTGGCGATGGCGATCTCGCCCTCGCGGCTCAGCAGTTCGACCGCGCCCATCTCGCGCAGGTACATGCGGACCGGATCGTCGGTGCGATCGACGGTTTCCTTCTTCTTCGCCTCGGGCTGCGGGCCGCCATCGGATTCGGCGTCCGTGGTCTCGGCGTCGTCGGCCTCTTCCTCGGACTCGCCGTCCTCGCCCTGTTCCTCATTCTCGACGATATTGACGCCCATCTCGTTCAGGGCGGCCATGATATCCTCGAGCTGATCGGAGGACATCTGGTCCTGCGGCAGCGCTTCGTTCAGCTGGTCGTACGTGATGTAGCCGCGCTTCTTGGCGCGCGCGATCAGCTTCTTGATCGACGCCTCGTTCAGGTCGATCAGCGGCGCATCGCCCGTTTCCGTGGTATCGGTCGTATCCGCCGCCATATTCGCCTTCGCCATCAAATGCCCTCAGGGTTCCGTGCCCGGCCTCTGTCACACCGCTCGCAGGTGATGCAAGCGGGTGAGGGGGCCATGCGTAATTTTCCAGTGCGGGCGTAGGTCGCCCAATATGCCCCGGATATGGGGCGGGAGAGGTGCTGTATCAAGCGGCCTCCCCGGCTTGCTTCTCGGCCAGATCGTGCGCCGCCTCCAGCCAGCGATAGAGTTCGTCGCGCGATTGCGCATGTGCCGCATGGCACCGCGTCTGCTCGGCGAAGCGATCCTCGGTCATGTCGGTCTGGAACGCCTGCACCGCGCGTTCGCGGTTCGCGCGCGTCTCGCTTTCCTCCAGCATGACCTCGATGATCTTTTCCAGGTCGCGGACCGCAATGGCCGGGTCGCTGGCCTTGCTGAAGAAGCTGAACGCCAGGTCGCGGGTATAGTCGCGCGCATCGATCGGGTGGACGTCGGTCGTCGCCATGATCTGTTCGATCAGGCTTTCCGCCTCCGCCGCATCCTTGCGCGACAGATGAGGATCGTTGACCGCCGCGTCGAGCAGGTGATGCCGCCAGTCGTTGAGATAGCGGTCGCCCATGTCCAACCGGCTGATCTCGTCCATGTAGCGGCACAGGACATGCGGATAGCGCATCAGACCCAACAGGACCGCGCGCTTCAGGCTGTATTCGACCCCGCGCCCGACATGGCGATTGGCTTCGGCCACCGCCTGATGCACCGCCGCCGCATTGACCCGCCGGATGCCGAAGATGTCGAAATAGCGCGACATCATCGCGCGCTTGTACTCGTAGGCCAGATCCTTGTGCGGGATCTGCTGCGCCAGTTCCTCCAGTCGCTGCTTCAGCGCGGCGCGGCCCTCGGGCGTGTCGGTCTGCGCCTGGGCGATCTCCGACTGCCAGAGCAGGTCGCTGAGCGGCGTGGCGCGGGTGAGCACCGCCTCGAACCCCGCCGCACCCTTTTCCTGGACCAGATCGTCGGGGTCCTGCCCGTGCGGCAGGGTGACGAAGGACAGGCTCTTGCCCGGCTGGAGCAGCGGCAGCGCACGGTGCGCGGCGCGGATCGCGGCCTTCTGGCCCGCCGCATCGCCGTCGAAGCAGAGCGTCGGCACGTCGACCATCCGCCACAGCCGTTCCAGCTGATGCTCGGTCAGCGCGGTGCCCAGCGGCGCGACGGCTTCCTCGATTCCGGCCTGGGCGAGGGCGATCACGTCCATATAACCCTCGACCACCAGCACGCGGCCGGACTTGCGCACGGCGGGTGCCGCGCGGTCGAGATTGTAGAGCGTGCGCCCCTTGTCGAAGAGCGGCGTATCAGGGGAGTTCAGATATTTCGGCTCGCCGTCGCCGATGATCCGGCCACCGAACGCGATCACCCGGCCGCGCGCGTCGCGGATCGGGATCATCAACCGGCCGCGGAACCGGTCATATGGGTCCTTGCCGTCGACCTTGATCAGCAGCCCGCACTCGATCAGCGCCGGGTCGCCATACTCCTTGAGCGCGGTCTTCAGCTTGCCCCGGCTGTCGGGCGCGAAGCCCAGGCCGAAGGCGCGCGCGGTGTCGGGTGTGACCCGGCGGCGGGTCAACAGTTCGCGCGCGTCACCGCCCGACAGCCCGCCCAGCTGTTCGGAAAACCATGCGGCGGCATCGGCCATCACATCGTGCAGGCCCTTGGCCCGCTCCGCCTTCTGCGCGGCGCGGCGGTCCTGGGCTGGCATGTCGAGCCCGGCGACCTGCGCCAGTTCCTTGACCGCGTCGATAAAGGGCAGTCCGCGCTGGTCGGTCATCCAGCGAATGGCATCGCCATGCGCCGAACAGCCGAAACAGTGGTAAAAGCCCTTGTCGTCGTTGACGTAAAAGCTGGGCGTCTTTTCGTTATGGAAAGGGCAGCAGCCCTTATATTCCCGGCCCGCCTTTTGCAGCTTCACCGTCTTGCCGATCAGCGCCGACAGACTGGTCCGAGCGCGTAGCTCGTCAAGGAATTGCGGGGTCAGGCTCATGGCGTCCGCGTGATTATAATTGGTAGCGGGAGATGGGGTTTTTGGCAAGGGGCGGGGTGGGGTGGATGGTCCGGGTTTGCCCTCCCCTCGATCCCCTCCCGCCTGCGGGAGGGGAAGCGCATTTGGTGGAGGACAGTCCTCTCCCCCGAGCGCTACGGGCTCCCCTCCCGCAGGCGGGAGGGGTTGGGGAAGGGCCTTTCCGCAAGCGTGCGCTCGATGGTTGCAACGACGCCCTCCAAGTTACTCAGAACGTCGGTGTTCCAGAAGCGGATGACCCGCCAGCCTTGCGCTTCGAGATAGTGGGTCCGGGCTTCGTCGTAAGCGGCTTGCGTGCCATGCTGGCCGCCATCGACCTCGACAATCAGCTTTTCCGACCGGGCGGCGAAGTCAGCAATGTACGGACCGACTGGCACTTGGCGGTTGAAGCGGGCGCCTGCGATCTGGCGTCTCGATAAGGCCCGCCACAACCGTCGCTCCGCATCGGTCGGGTTCAGGCGCAGTTCGCGTGCCTGTTTCGTGGGCCGGTTCTCTCGGAAAGGCCGGGGGCCCTCCCCTCGGTCCCCTCCCGCCTGCGGGAGGGGATGCGCTTGGGGGTGAGGACATTCCGCTCCACAAAGCGAAACAGGCTCCCCTCCCGCAGGCGGGAGGGGCTGGGGGAGGGGACTCCGCTCGCGATCGATCCGATCCACCAGCCCGACTCCCCGCCTCACATCACGCCAGCGAAGCCTTCACCAATCCGCTGGCCTTGCTCATATCCAGCACCGCCGCATGTCGCGCCTTCAGCTCGGCCATCACCCGGCCCATGTCCTTCATGCCGCTCGCCCCGATCTCCGCCTTGATCGCCTCGATCGCGGCCTTGGTCTCATCCTCGGTTAGCGTCTGCGGCAGGAAGCGTTCGATTACCGCGACCTCGGCCTTTTCGGCGTCGGCCAGTTCCTGGCGGCCGCCCTGTTCGTACATGGCGATCGATTCGCGGCGCTGCTTGACCATCTTCTGCAGCACTTCGATCACGACCATGTCGTCGTCGGCGGGCGCGTCGCCGGTACGGAGTTCGATGTCGCGGTTCTTGATGGCGGCCTGGATCAGGCTGATCGCCGCGCGGCTTTCCTTGTCGCCCGCTTTCATGGCGGCCACCTGCGCGGCCTTGATGTCGTCGCGAATCATGTTTTTTCCGTCTTGTCTGAAAGGCGGGGACGTTAGCCGATGGAACCAATTCCGTGAACCGGTTGACGCGAACGCCCGATGGCCCTAGCGGACGCCACTTAGCGACATTGCAGACATTTTAGCAGGAGTGCCCGCCGATCATGGCCGACGCCAAGCCATTCGCCATGCCCGAAAAGCCTGAAGGCGCCACGGGCGTTCTCGTTCTGGCGAACGGAGACGTGTTATGGGGGCGCGGTTTCGGCGTCGAGGGTGATGCCGTCGGAGAGGTGTGTTTCCACACCGCGATGACCGGTTATCAGGAGATCATGACCGACCCGTCCTTCGCCGGGCAGATCATCACCTTCACCTTCCCGCATATCGGCAATGTGGGCGCGAACCCCGACGATATCGAGGCGGACGCGCCGCACGCGCTGGGCATGATCGTCCGCGAGGATCCGACCGCCCCGTCGAACTTCCGCGCGATGGAGAACCTCGCCGGATGGATGGCGCGGCACAACCGCATCGGCCTGGCGGGCATCGACACCCGCGCGCTGACCCGCCGCATCCGCGCCGCCGGCGCGCCCAACGGCGTGATCGCGCATTCGGCTTCGGGCGAGTTCGACATCGCCGCGCTCCTCGAAAAGGCGAAGGCCTGGCCGGGGCTGGAGGGCATGGACCTCGCCAAGGACGTGTCGACCGAGCTGCATTATGGCTGGGGCGAGACGCGCGAAGGCGGGTTGTGGCGGCTGGGCTTCGGCTATGCCGGGGCCGAGGGCGAGGATCGCCCGCACGTCGTCGCGATCGATTATGGCAGCAAGCACAACATCTTCCGCAACCTGGTTCAGGCCGGGGCGAAGGTGTCGGTGGTCCCCGCCACGGCGTCCTACGAGGATGTGATGGCGCTGAACCCGGACGGCATCTTCCTGTCCAACGGCCCCGGCGATCCGGCCGCGACGGGCGAATACACCGTGCCGGTGATCCGCCAGCTGCTCGACACGGGCAAGCCGCTGTTCGGCATCTGCCTGGGCCACCAGCTTCTGGGTCTGGCGGTCGGCGCCAAGACCACCAAGATGCACCAGGGGCATCGCGGTGCGAACCACCCGGTCAAGCGCCTGTCCGACGGTCTGGTCGAGATCACCAGCATGAACCACGGCTTCGCGGTCGAGCGCGAGACGCTGCCCGCGAACGCGCGCGAGACGCATGTGTCGCTGTTCGACGGGTCGAATGCGGGTCTGGAACTGACCGACCGCCCGGCCTTCTCGGTCCAGTACCACCCCGAAGCCTCGCCGGGGCCGCAGGACAGCTTCTATCTGTTCGAGCGGTTCGTGGGGTCGCTTCGGAAATGAGGTTCGTGGCTTCCGCCGTTGCCCTGATCGCATCTGCCATGCTGGCGGGGTGCGCAGGGCAATCAGGTGGAATGCCATTTCTTACCCCAAAGGTATTTGCCCGTGCCGCTGCGAAATGTGGGGTCGTCACGACCCATGTTTCCCGCAGGCGGAAGGGCAGGATCCCTTACGCGTCCTATAAAATTCTCGGCCCTGCCGGGGAGGTGCGCTCGGATGACGGAAAAAGCCGAGCCTGCCTGACGGACGCACTTCGCGGCTATCGATACGATTACCTGGGTGAGCAGTTTCCAGACACCTAGCACTGTGACGACAGCCCTATCCTGCATTCCTTTTAAATGGTCATCGCCCAATGCCAAAACGCACCGACATCTCCTCCATCCTCGTCATCGGCGCTGGTCCGATCGTCATCGGTCAGGCGTGCGAGTTCGACTATTCGGGCACGCAGGCGATCAAGGCCCTGAAGGAAGAGGGCTATCGCATCGTCCTGGTCAATTCGAACCCGGCGACGATCATGACCGATCCCGAGCTGGCCGACGCGACCTATGTCGAGCCGATCACGCCCGCGGTCGTCGCCAAGATCATCGAGAAGGAGCGCCCTGATGCGGTCCTGCCGACCATGGGCGGCCAGACCGCGCTGAACACCGCGCTGGCGCTGTTCCATGACGGCACGCTGGAGAAATTCGGCGTCCAGATGATCGGCGCCGATGCCGAGGCGATCGACAAGGCCGAGGACCGTCAGAAGTTCAAGGTCGCGATGGAAAAGATCGGGCTGGAATCGGCCCGCTCGGCGATCGCGCATAGCGAGGCGGAAGCGCTGGCGGGGCTAGAGAAGGTCGGCCTTCCCGCCATCATCCGCCCCAGCTTCACGCTGGGCGGTACCGGCGGCGGCGTTGCGTATAACCGCGAGGAGTTCATCGCGATCGTTCGCGCCGGGCTCGACGCCTCGCCGACGACCGAGGTGCTGATCGAGGAGTCGCTTCTCGGTTGGAAGGAATATGAGATGGAGGTCGTGCGTGATCGCAACGACAATTCCATCATCATCTGCTCGATCGAGAATATCGATCCGATGGGCGTCCATACCGGCGACTCGATCACCGTCGCGCCCGCGCTGACCCTGACCGACAAGGAATATCAGATCATGCGCAACGCCAGCCTGGCGGTGCTGCGTGAGATCGGCGTGGAGACGGGCGGCTCGAACGTGCAGTTCGCGGTCAATCCGAAGGACGGCCGCCTGATCGTCATCGAGATGAACCCGCGCGTGTCGCGTTCGTCGGCGCTGGCGTCGAAGGCGACCGGCTTCCCGATCGCGAAGGTCGCGGCCAAGCTGGCGGTCGGCTATACGCTGGACGAGATCGAGAACGACATCACCGGCGCGACCCCGGCCTCGTTCGAGCCGACGATCGACTATGTCGTCACCAAGATCCCGCGCTTCGCCTTCGAGAAGTTCAAGGGTTCGGAGCCGGTGCTGTCGACCGCGATGAAGTCGGTCGGCGAGGTCATGGCGATCGGCCGCAACATCCATGAATCGATGCAGAAGGCGCTGCGCGGTCTGGAGACGGGTCTCAGCGGCTTCAACGATGTCGAGCATCTCGTCGGTGCCCCGCGTGCCGAGATCGAGGCGGCGCTGGCCAAGGCGACCCCGGACCGGCTGCTGGTCGCGGCCCAGGCGCTGCGCGAAGGCTTCACCGTCGCCGAGGTCCATGCGATCGCGAAATATGACCCCTGGTTCCTGGAGCGGATCGCCGAGATCGTCGCGGCCGAAGCCGAAGTCATGCAGAACGGCCTGCCGCAGGATGCGGCGGGGATGCGCCGCCTGAAGGCGATGGGCTTCTCCGACAAGCGGCTCGCTTATCTGGCGCTGCAATCGGCGAACCTGCGCGGCATGGATCGCGGCATCGCGCGTGGGTCAGGCCTGATCCACGAGGTCGTCAAGATGATGACCGGCGGCGTGACCGAACAGGAGGTGCGCGAGCATCGCCAGAAGCTGGGCGTGCGTCCGGTCTTCAAGCGGATCGACACCTGCGCGGCCGAGTTCGACGCGAAGACGCCCTATATGTACTCGACTTACGAAGCCCCGACCTTCGGCGAGCCCGAGGACGAGGCGGTGCCCAGCGACCGCAAGAAGATCGTCATTCTGGGCGGCGGTCCGAACCGGATCGGGCAGGGCATCGAGTTCGACTATTGCTGCTGCCACGCCTGCTTCGCGCTGGCGGATGCGGGCTATGAGACGATCATGGTCAACTGCAACCCGGAAACGGTCAGCACCGACTATGACACCTCGGACCGGCTCTATTTCGAGCCGCTGACCGCCGAGGACGTGCTGGCCATTCTCGATGTCGAGAAGTCGAAGGGCGAGCTGGTCGGCGTGATCGTGCAGTTCGGCGGCCAGACCCCGCTGAACCTCGCCCGCGCACTGGAATCGGCGGGTATCCCGATCCTGGGCACCAGCCCCGACGCGATCGACCTGGCCGAGGACCGCGAGCAGTTCGCGGCGCTGGTCGACAAGCTGAAGCTGCACCAGCCCAAGAACGGCATCGCGCGCAGCCGCGAGGAAGCGCTGATCGTCGCCGAGCGCGTCGGCTATCCGGTGCTGATGCGCCCCAGCTTCGTGCTGGGCGGCCGCGCCATGGAGATCGTCGACGGTCCGCAGCAGCTGGAGGATTATATCCAGACGGCGGTGCAGGTGTCGGGCGACGCCCCGGTGTTGATCGACCAGTATCTGCGTGACGCGATCGAGGTGGACGTGGACGCGATCTGCGACGGCGACCAGGTCGTCGTGGCGGGCGTGCTCCAGCATATCGAGGAAGCGGGCGTCCATTCGGGCGACTCGGCCTGCTCGCTGCCGCCCTACAGCCTGTCGGCCGAAATCATCGCCGAGATCGAGCGTCAGGCAGAAGCACTGGCGCGCGGCCTGAACGTGCGCGGCCTGATGAACATCCAGTTCGCGGTGAAGGACGGCACGGTCTACCTCATCGAGGTCAATCCGCGCGCCAGCCGCACCGTGCCCTTCGTCGCCAAGGCGATCGGCACGCCCATCGCCAAGATCGCCGCACGCGTCATGGCGGGCGAGAAGCTGGCGGACCTGCCGCAGATCGATCGCCACATCGATTATTATGCGGTCAAGGAAGCGGTCTTCCCCTTCGCGCGCTTCCCCGGTGTCGATCCGGTCCTGTCGCCCGAAATGAAGTCGACGGGCGAAGTCATGGGCATCGACCCCGACTTCACCACCGCCTTCGCCAAGTCGCAGCTGGGGGCGGGCACCGTCCTGCCGACCGAAGGCGCGGTCTTCATCAGCGTGAAGGACGGCGACAAGGAACAGATCGTTCCCGCCGCCCGGATGCTGTCGGAAGCGGGCTTCGCGATCGTCGCGACGGGTGGCACCGCCGATTATCTCGACCGTGCAGGCGTCACGGTCGAAAAGATCAACAAGGTGGCGCAAGGGCGGCCGCATATCGTCGACCGGATCAAGGACGGCGGCATCACCCTGATCTTCAACACGACCGAGGGGTGGCAGAGCCTGAAGGACTCCAAGCCGATCCGCGAAGCCGCGCTCGGCCAGAAGATTCCCTACTTCACCACGGCGCCCGCCAGCGTCGAGGCGGCGAAGGCGATTGCGGCGTCGGCGACCCGTGGTCTTGAAGTACGTCCCCTGCAATCCTACTATTCGCGTTCGCACAACTGATCCCGACATGAGAACATGATGTGCTGGCGGACCGCTCTCCCGGTTTGGGAGGGCGGTCCGTACCGGGAATGCGTAAGAATTGGGGACTAGGAATATGGCGACCGTCGAAAAGATGCCGATGCTCCAGGAGGGCTATGACAAGCTCACCCAGGACCTGCGGCGTCTGAAAGAAGAGCGGCCGCTGATCGTCGACGCGATCGAGGAAGCGCGTGCACACGGCGACCTGTCCGAAAACGCCGAATATCATGCGGCCAAGGAACGGCAGGGTCAGGTCGAGGCGACGATCGCCGACATCGAGGACAAGCTGAGCCGTGCGCAGATCATCGACCCGAAGGATCTGTCGGGCGACAAGATCGTATTCGGTGCGACCGTCACGCTGCTCGACGAGGATGACAAGCCGGTTAAGTACCAGATCGTCGGCCAGACCGAGGCTGACGCCAAGACCGGTCGGATCAGCTACAACTCGCCGCTCGGCCGTGCGCTGATCGGGCGCAAGCTGGACGAAGAGGTCGAGGTGACGGTGCCGTCGGGCGACCGTTATTACGTCGTCAGCAAGATCGAGTTCATCTGACCCGATGAACTGGGCAGCGGCACGGGCCACGACGGCCATCGCGGTCGTCACGGCGGCCGTGTCGCTGATCCTCATCGTCACCGACATGGTGCCGGATGCGGCGGTGGCGGGCGGGTTTATACCCCTGCGTTTCGAGGGCGCGGTCCTTCCGCCCGATTTCGGCTTTGCGGTGCCGACGCTGCTGACCCCGCTCAGCGCGACGCTGATCCATGGCGGGTTCGCGCATATCGCCTTCAATCTGGTGATGCTGGTCTATTGTGGTGCGCAGACCGAGCGCGCGCTCGGGCCGCGAGGCATCGCGGTGCTGTATGTCGTGGGTGCCTATGCCGCCGCGATGGCGCAATATTTTCCCGATCCCGCTTCGCCCATGCCGATGATCGGTGCAAGCGGCGCAATCTCGGCCATTGTCGGGGCCTATGCGCTGCTGTTCGGACGGCGGCGCGCGACCCGGGGCATTGCCGGACTGTCGGCGGAATTGACCCATGTCCTGTGGCTGGCGGCCGGATGGATCGGTATCCAGCTGCTGCTCGGCTATGCGGGCATGGGAATGGGTGCGATCGCAGTCGCCGCGCATATCGGCGGGTTCATCGCCGGGCTGGTCTTTGCCAAGCCGTTGCTGCTGTGGCGCTATCGCAACGCCTGAAGCGAGGGGGGACTTTATCCCACCCTCGGTCCCGCCTGAGCGAAGTCGAAGGCCGCGCCTGAACCTCGCCCAGCATCGGCGCCATCCCGTGCACTTAGACTTCGCTCAGTGCGAACGGGGTTCTGGAAGGTAGGGCGGAATAGGCTTCCGCCCCCATCCCAATCAGTCGAGCGTCGGCTCAAGCAGGCGGTGCAGGTGCACCACCACGAACTTCATCTCGGCATCGTCGACGGTACGCTGCGCGGCGGCGCGCCAGGCCTTTTCGGCGCTGGCATAGTCGGGAAATACGCCGACCACTTCCAGCCCGGCGGGATCGACGAAATCAAGGGTCTGCGGGTCGCTGACGCGGCCGCCGAACACGAGGTGCAGCTTGCTCATGGTGTCTCCTGAGGATTTGCCCTTTCCCCTAGCGACAAGCGTCGCGCGATTGAAGACGGTCTTTCGCACTTGCAACGCTTTGTCATGGTCGTTGGGTCATGGTCATTGGCAGCCGCCGCCGATCCATCCTAGGGGATAGGCCATGACCGATATGCACAATCCCTCTTACGACATCGTTATCGTCGGCACCGGCCATGCGGGGGCGCAGGCTGCCATCGCGCTTCGCCAGGAAGGGTTCGAGGGCACGATCGCGATGATCGGCGAAGAGGACTGGCCGCCCTATGAGCGCCCGCCGCTGTCCAAGGAGTATCTGGCCGGGGACAAGCCGTTCGAGCGTATCCTGATCCGCCCCGAGCGTTTTTGGGAAGAGCGCGCAATCACGCTGCGGCTGGGCGAGCAGGTCGTCGCGGTCGATGCCGAGGCGCGGTGCCTGACCACGGTGGCGGGCATCGTGATCGACTATGGCACGCTGATCTGGGCGGCGGGTGGCCATGCCCGGCGGCTGAGCTGTGACGGCCACCAGCTGACCGGCGTGCACGGAGTCCGCAGCCGCGCCGATGTCGACCGGCTGATCGCCGAACTGCCGGATGTGGCGCAGGTGGTGGTGATCGGCGGCGGCTATATCGGCCTGGAGGCCGCCGCCGTGCTGACCAAGTTCGGCAAGGCCGTCACTATCGTCGAGGCGCAGGACCGGGTGCTCGCGCGCGTCGCGGGCGAGGCCCTGTCGCGCTTCTACGAAGCGGAACACCGCGCGCAGGGCGTGACGGTGCGGCTCAACGAGAGCGTGGCGTGTATCGAGGGAGAGGAGCGGATCAGCGGCGTCCGGCTGGCCGATGGCACGGTGCTGGCCGCCCAGATGGCGATTGTCGGCATCGGCATCATGCCCGCGGTGCAGCCGCTGATCGCGGCCGGAGCGGCGGGCGATAATGGCGTGGCGGTCGATGCGCAGGGGCGCACCAGCCTGCCCCATATCTATGCGGTCGGCGATTGCGCGGCCCATGCCAACGACTTTGCCGACGGTGCCGTCATCCGGCTGGAATCGGTGCAGAACGCCCATGATCAGGCGACGGTGGCGGCGCGCACGATCATGGGGCGCGAGGTCGCCTATCATGCCGTGCCCTGGTTCTGGTCGAACCAATATGACCTGAAGCTGCAAACGGTCGGCCTGTCGACCGGGCATGATCAGGCGATCTTGCGTGGCGATCCGGCCTCACGCAGCTTCTCGGTCGTCTATCTGCGGCAGGGCCGGGTGATCGCGCTCGATTGCGTCAATGCGATGCGCGACTTCGTGCAGGGCAAGGCGCTGGTCGCCGGTGGCGCCACCGTGCCGGTCGAGGCGCTGGCCGATGCCGGTCGCCCGCTCAAGACGCTGTGGCCGCTGGCCGTGCAATGATCTTTTGAAACAAGCGCTTGCATCACGGTCCCGCGCTATGTCAGACTTAATGCAAAGGTTTGCAGGAGAGGTGTGATGCGCTGGCGGAATGCGATTCTGGCAGGGGTGGGTCTGGCTGCGGTGGCGGCGCCGGTTTCGGCGAAGGTGACGGCACCGGCGGGCGCGAAGGTGTTCCGCCTCGACGGCGGTGGCGTCACCTATGCGATGGGGGTGGATGAGAAGGGCTATCTCCAGCCGCTCTATTGGGGATCGGCGCTGGCGGAGGGCGATCCGCTGATCTCGGGCGATCCGGTCAAGACGGGCGACCCGATCGTCCTGAAGGCGCCGGGCGAACTGTCCGGCTTCGACCCCGCCGGATCGGTCACGCTTCAGGAATATCCGGGGCAGGGCGAGGGGCTGGTCAGCGAGCCGGGCGTCAAGGCGCTGTTCGCCGACGGCAATCGCGATCTGGTCCTGAAATATCGCAGCCACAAGGCCAGCGGAGAGACGCTGACCGTCGAGCTGGCCGATATCCGGCGGCCGCTATTCGTCACGCTGACCTATACGATCGACCCCGCGACGGGCATCATCGCGCGCTCGGCCAAGGTTCGCAACGGCGATGCCAGGCCGGTGCGTGTCGACCAGCTGGCGGCGGCGGTCCTCTCGCTGCCGGTCGGCGACGATTACCGGCTTCATTATCTGACCGGCCGCCACGCCGCCGAATGGACCCGGAAGACGGTGCCGGTCGAGGCCGCCGCGACCATATTGGAAAGCCGTCGCGGATCGACCGGCCATGGCAACAATCCCTGGTTCGCGATCGGCCGCGAAGGCCTGACCAGTGAGGAGCATGGGCCGGTCTGGTATGGTGCGCTGGCCTGGTCGGGCTCGTTCCGGATCAGCGTGGCGTCCGACAATCTGGGCCGGGTGCGGATCGCGGGCGGATACAATCCTTACGACTTCTCCTGGACGCTGAAGCCGGGCGAGATGCTCGACACGCCGGTCTTCTATGCGGGCTATTCCGGCGACGGGCTGGGCGGGGCCTCGCGCACCTTCCACAAGTTCGAGGTCGCCAACATCCTGCCGCACGGGACCAAGGCGCGGCTGCGCCCGGTCCTCTACAATAGCTGGGAGGCGACGGCCTTCGACGTGACCGAGGCGGGGCAGATGGCGCTGGCCGAAAAGGCGGCGAAGATCGGCGTCGAGCGGTTCGTCGTCGATGACGGCTGGTTCGGCGCACGCAACAACGACAAGGCGGGACTGGGCGACTGGACCGTCAACCCGACGAAATTCCCCAATGGCCTCAAGCCCCTGATCGACCGGGTGAAGGGGCTGGGCATGGACTTCGGCCTGTGGGTCGAACCCGAGATGGTGAATGTCGACAGCGACCTCTACCGCGCGCATCCCGACTGGGTGCTGAACTTCCCGGACCGGCCGCGTACCGAGGGGCGCAACCAGCTGGTCCTGAACCTCGCGCGCACCGATGTCCGCGATCACCTGCTGAGCGTGCTCGACAAGCTGGTCAGCGACAATGACATCGCCTTCCTGAAATGGGACTATAACCGCAACTGGACCGAGGCGGGCTGGCCCGAACAGCCGGTCGCCGACCAGCAGCGCGTCTATGTCGATTATGTCCGCAACCTCTATTTCATCCTGTCCGAGCTGCGGCGGCGGCATCCAAAGCTGGAGATCGAGGCGTGTTCTGGCGGCGGTGGTCGGGTGGACCTGGGCATCATCGGGCTGACCGATGAGGTCTGGCCCTCGGACAATACCGATCCGGCCGACCGGCTGACCATCCAGGACGGCTTTACCCGCGCCTATCCGGTGGCGGTGATGATGGCCTGGGTCACGGACAGCCCCAATTGGGCGAACACGCGCGTGACCAGCCTGGATTATCGTTTCCTGTCGTCGATGCAGGGCGGGCTGGGGATCGGCGCGAACCTCGACAAATGGGCGGACGCGGACTTCGCCACCGCGCGCAAATGGGTCGCGGCCTATAAGACCATCCGCGAGACGGTGCAGCGCGGCGCGCTCTATCGCCTGGAGTCGCCCAGCGGCGACGATGCGACCTCGGCGACCATGTATGTCGGGCAGGACAAAAGGCAGGCGGTGATGTTCCAGATGCTGCATTCGTCGATGTGGCGCGACAATCCCGCCGCCATCCACGCGCAGGGGCTGGACCCGGCGCGGGTCTATACGGTGCGGATGCTCGACGGATCGGCCCGACCTGCGGGTGTGCCGGAGCGGGCATCGGGGGCCTATTGGATGAACCGGGGTTTGCGCGCGCCGCTGAAGGGGGATTTCGTCGGCACGGCCTTTGTGTTCGAGGCTGTGGGATAGGCTTGACGCTGGCGGGGAACCGGGTGACCCTGACCTGGGTCAACGGGGGGTGAGTCATGAGGCGAACGATCGCGGCAGTGCTGGCGGCGGCATGTCTGGTGTCTTGCGATCAGGCGCCCATTCGCAAGACAACCGAGAAGCTCGAGGCCTTCGACGTCCAAGAGCCGGACTCGGCTCCGGCGACGGCGGCCGCCGGATCGCAGATCGCCTATAGCTATACCGTTTCCTATGTTTTCGATCGGCCGACGGTTGCGAAGGTGCAGGGTGATCAACTCACTTTGTGTCGCCGTCTCGGCAATGCCCGCTGTCTGGTGGTGCGCTCGACCCTGCACGCGCCCGGCGTCGGTGGCGATGCGGTCGCTGCCGGTGTCGCTACCGTCGATGAGGCGATGCTACTGGTCGATGCGCGCCTCGCGACGCAATTCAACCGGCGCCTTGACGCTTTGGCGAGGGCGGGCGGCGCACGGCTGTCCGAGCGAGAATCCACGGCGGAGGACGTGACGCGGCAGGTGATCGACACGAACGCAAAGGTCCGCGCCAAACAGGCGTTGGCTGAGCGATTGCTCACGATCATCCGCTCGGCCAAGGGCAATGTCGGTGAACTGGTGCAGGCCGAACGGGCCTATGCGACCACGCAGGAAGAGCTGGATGCGGCGCGGCACGAACAGGCCAGCCTGGCGCAGCGCGTCGCTATGTCGCCGGTGACGATCAACTATCTTTACAATGATCCGTCGGAATCGCGGGGCGTCATCCTCAAAAGTCTTCGGTCGGCGGGCGACACGCTGGCGAACAGCCTGGCGGCGATGATCGCGGTCATCGTGGCCGCGCTGCCCTGGTTGGCGGTGGGCGGTGGGCTGTGGCTGCTTGTGCGTCGTATCGCGCGCAAGCAGGGCTGGCGTCGTCCGCGATGGGGGCGGAAGGCGTCCGGGGACATGTCGCCTCCCACGGGCGAATAAGACTTTCGACTGATCGGAGGGGGCGAGATGAACGCGACGGGATGGAGTGTGGTGGCCTGTCTGTTGGTGGCGGGTTGTGCCACCACGCCCCGCGAAAAGCCGGTGCTGACCAACCGTGCGCTCGCTCGTGCGGCGGCGAAATGCCATGTGAGATCGCTTGGCGTCCATTATTCGCGAACCGGCAAGCTACCTTATGGCGACTATCTGGTGCCGTTGGCGGAGCGTGACGCTGCGCCCGACGATCAGCCCAGTTTTCATTGCATGTCCGAAGCACTGAAGGGCTATCGCCGCGATTATCTGGGGCTGGTCGTCAGGGATCCCGTTGTCCAACCCCGGAAGTAGCAGCGTTTATTCTTGATGCCGGACGGTCGGGCGGCCGTCGCGGCGCTGCCCTGGCTTTGCGCGCGTTCACAGGTCGGATAGACGAGGAGCGAGCCGATGCTCCCGGTCAAGCAGGTTGCGTCAATTCCCGATGCCGCGCCCGTGAAGCGGGAAGCCTCCGCAATGGTAGGCCCGGTCGTCCTGACCCGACGCCCTTGCACTATCGGGCCGACCGATGACGATGTCGTGGTATGCGGGCGAAGGGACGATGCGCGGTTCCGCCTTGGGCCAATGCCGCCGCCACCGCCGGCCGACGGCATGTTGTCCCGCCCCTTGCGTATCCAGATTGCGCCGGGCGTTTCGTTCGGTTTTCAAAAGGGCGGCGGCTTCGGCCTGCGGACCGAGTTCGGGCCGGGCCGGAAGACCGGCGAGAGCGAGCAACGGCTTTCCGGGCGAGGAGTGGGTTGGCGACGACCAGCGCCGCCGTCAGCTTGTGACATGCCACACCCCTTCGACATGTCTCAAAAGGGTCAGCACGCCAGCGCGCGTTCCGTATCCTCCCGAGCCTGTTCGACCAGCACGATGGTCGCGGCGCGTGCCGCCGACGCATCGGCGTCGGCGATGGCGGCGAACAGCTGGCGGTGTTCGGGCATGGAGTCGCGGGGCAGCTTGGCGCTGCGGTGCTTGTAGAGCGTGGTCCAGCGGACCGCCGCGCCGATGCTGCCCGACAGGCTGATCAGCAGCTCATTCCCCGTCGCCTCCAGGATGATGTTGTGGAACAGCTGGTCGGCGGCACGGCCCTGTTCGGTATGGAGCCCATGTTCGCCCATCGCCTCCAGCGCGGCCCCCATGCGCGACAGCTGGCGCGTGTCGCGCTTGAGGGCGGCCAGTTCGGCGGCGGCGGGTTCGACGATCAGGCGGAGCTGGAACAGGCTGGTGACGAAACCGGCGGGCGGCTCGCCCTCGAACATCCAGGCGAGCAGTTCGGGGTCGAGCAGGTTCCATTCCAGCCGCTCGCGCACCCGCGTGCCCGCCTTGGGCTTGCTGACCACCAGCCCCTTGGCGGACAGCATCCGCAGTGCCTCACGCACCACGGAGCGTGATATGCCGCGTTGTTCGGCGATCTCGACTTCGCCGGGCAGGGTCGATCCGGTGGGGATGCGGCCGGTCACGATGGCGACACCGATGTCCCGCGCCAAGGCACTATGGGCGGGGCCGCGCCGCTTCAAGGTCGTCACTCGGTAGGGTCCTCCCCGGATCGCGGGGCCGCACCCCGTTGTTGTCTGACCATATTATGGGGCGATGCGCCGAAAGGGAAGCGCAAGGCGAGACATGTGCCTCGGTTGCACTCCAAATGAGACCATGTATCATGAACGCCGCCAGTTGCTCCCGACCCCATGTCGCGGCACGATGCGGCATCCACCGATCCATGAGGGGGTCCGTTTTTCCCATGCGTTTTCGCCCGTTTCTGCTCGCCGCCAGCGCGCTCGCCGTCCTGACGCCCGCCACCGCGCAACAGGTGCCCGCGACCGGCCCGTCGCCGGTGAAGGTCGTCACCGACTCTACGGTCGGCGACATTCCCGCCCGCTTCACGCCGCCGACCAATGTCGCGGAGCGGGATTACGACAAGCGCGAGATCATGATCCCGATGCGCGACGGGACCAAGCTGTACACCGTCGTCGTCGTGCCCAAGGGTGCGGTGAACGCCCCGATCGTCCTGACGCGCACGCCCTATAATGCGGCGGGCCGGGCCAAGCGGTCGGACAGCACGAAGATGATCGAGGCGCTGCCGCTCGCCGACGAGGCGTTCGTCAAGGCGGGCTATATCCGCGTCTATCAGGATATTCGCGGCAAGTATGGCTCGGAGGGTGATTATGTCGTGACGCGCCCCGTCATCGGCCCGCTGAACGCGACCAAGGTCGATCACGTCACCGACGCCTATGACACGATCGACTGGCTGGTGAACAAGGCGAACCTGCCCGAATCCAATGGCCGCGTCGGCATGATCGGGTCGTCCTATGAGGGCTTTACCGTCGTCATGGCGCTGCTGAACCCGCACCCCGCGCTGAAGGTCGCCGCGCCCGAAAGTCCGATGATCGACGGCTGGATGGGGGACGACTGGTTCCATTACGGCGCGTTCCGCCTCGCCAATATCGGCTGGATCGGGTCGCAAACCGGCTACAAGGGCGAGGGCAAGGCGCCGTCCAGCGGCGGCTACGACGATTACGAGAATTTCCGCTACGGTTCGGCGAACGACTGGGCGAAGAAGTCGGGCTATGACCAGCTGCCCATGTGGCAGCGCGTGGTGCAGCATCCGGCCTATGATTTCTACTGGCAGGGTCAGGCGCTGGACAAGCTGCTGGCGGCCAACCCCTCCAACGTGCCGACCATCTGGGAACAGGGGCTGTGGGACCAGGAGGATATGTACGGCGCCATCACCGCCTGGGAAGCGCTGAAGGCCAAGGGCAAGCTGGGCAACAACTTCCTGGTGATGGGCCCGTGGCGGCACAGCCAGATCAACCGCACCGGCACCAGCCTGGGGCCGTTCCAGTGGAATGGCGACACCGCCAAGCAGTTCCGCGAGGATATGGTCCTGCCGCTGTTCAACCAATATCTGAAGGACGGCGCGCCCGCTAACCTGCCCAGCGCCGCCATCTACAACACCGGCGAGAATCACTGGGACAAGCTGACCCAGTGGCCGCTCGCCTGCCAGAGCGGGTGCGCCGCGCCGCTGACCCCGCTCTATCTGGCGGAGGACAAGGGGCTCAGCTTCGACAAGCCGGGGACGGGGGCGGATGCCTATGTCTCCGATCCGGCCAATCCGGTGCCGCATCTGTCGCGCCCGGTAAACTTCAACGACGGCCGCTGGGGCGACTGGCTGGTCAGCGACCAGCGGCATGTCGATGGGCGGACCGATGTCGTGACCTATACGACCCCGGTTCTGACCAAGGCGGTGCGGGTGTCCGGCGCGCCGATCGCCGACCTGTTCGCGCGCACGACCGGGACGGACGGCGATTTCGTCGTGAAGATCATCGACGTCTTCCCGTCCGAAAACGCGATCGACGAAAAGATGGGCGGCTATGAACTGCCGATCAGCCTCGACATCTTCCGCGGCCGCTATCGCAACAGCTTCTCCAACCCCTCGGCCATTCCGGCGGGCAAGGTGCAGGAATATAAGTTCCGCCTACCGACCGTGAATCATGTGTTCCAGCCGGGGCACCGGATCATGGTCCAGGTCCAGTCGAGCCTGTTCCCGCTCTACGATCGCAATCCGCAGACCTTCGTGCCCAATATCTTCACGGCCAAGGCGGGCGATTACCGGAAGGCGACGATCACGCTGGAGCGCGGTGGCGCCAATACCAGCCGCGTCTGGCTGCCGGTCGTGCCGCTCGACCAGTCGGCGGTGGCGGCGCGCTGACCCGTTTGGGGCGGGATGACCTCCCGCCCCACGGATTTATCCGAAACACCCCTTGGAGCCACGGGCCGGTAGCGTTACTCTGACCTCCGTGGCTCTCCCACCACCTTCATTCCCGCCTTTGCCGCTGCCCGGCGAAGCGATCGGAACGGCTGCGGCCAGCCCTGCCGACGCGCAGCGCTATCTGTCGCTCGTGGCGGCGGCGACCGACCGGCTGATGGCGGCGGATGATCCCGGTGCGATGATCGACTCGCTGTTCGCGCTGATCCGCGACGAGCTGCATCTCGACGTCTTTTTCCATTTTCGCCGCGACGGCGATGCCGTCCGGCTGGAGACTGCAGGCGGCCTGACCCGGGCCGAGTGGCAGGCGGCGGCCGGTCTGGACATCGGCCCGTCCGCCTGCGGTCAGGCGATGCGCGAGCGGCGTACGCTGCACCTGACCGATATCCAGTCCAGCGGAGAGGAGCGGACGGGGTTCGTCCGGTCGCTGGGCGTCCAGGTCTATCTGTGCATGCCGCTGCTGCACGGGGACGAGTTGTTGGGCACGCTCGGCTTCGGGCGGCGTGCGGCGCGGCCGTTCGACGAGGAGGAGCGGCGGCTGTTGCTGCTACTCTGCCATTATGCCGCGCTGGCGCAGCACCGATTGCGGATCGAGGAGGCGCTGCGGCGCGGGCTCGATACCCAGGCGCAGTTGCTGGCCGAGCTGAACCACCGGGTCCGCAACGCGCTGCAAGTGGCGATCGGTCTCGTCTCGCATGAAGGGCGGGAGGCCCCCGATACCGGCACGCGCCGCGCGCTGATGCGGGCGGCCGAACGGTTGCAGGTGCTGGCGAGCGCGCACCGGCCGCTCTACGCCACCGCCGATCCGGGGCTGGTCGACCTGCCCGCGCTGTTCGGCGACGTGATCGCGCAGTTACGAGGAGAGATCGGCAATGTGCCGATCACGGTCGACAGCCCGGTCTCGGTGCCGATCGAACGCGCGGTGGCGGCTGCGCTGCTGCTCGATGCGCTGATGGCGCAAGGGGCAGGGGTGCCACGCATCATCTTCACGGTGAACGGAGCGCCGGGGAACGAAATACTCCGTATCTCGTTTGAGGCGATCGGATGGGGACGTATCGCCGATGTGGTCGACCGAGATCGATTGGTGGCGAGGCTTTGCCATCAGCTGCGCGCGACGTTGACGAACGAGGATGATGGGTGCCTGATCTTGGTCATGCCGCATGACGGCGGCGCATATGGGGCTCGCCTCGCGTCCTAACGAACTGGCCGATGACGATCGCGGCGACGAAACCCCGCTGAACCTCCTGATTATTGAGGATGAGGCGCTGGTCGCCATGCTGGTCGAGGACGCATTGACGCTGCACGGTCACCGCGTGATCGGCATTGCCGACACCGTCTCCGCCGCCATGGCGTTGGTTGATGAGGAGCGGCCCGACCTTGCGCTTTGCGACGTGAAGCTGGCCGATGGCGATAGCGGGCTGACCGCCGCACAACTGCTCGCCGATCGCGGTATTCCCTGCATCTTCCTGAGCGGCAACTGCCCCGAGCGAGGCGGCCATCCGCTGGTCATCGGCTGCATCGCCAAGCCGTTTCGCGCAGGCAGTCTGGGCGCCGCCGTCCGTGCCGCGCATGTGGTGGCGCAGGGCGGGCGGCCCAGCGATCCGCCCGCCGCGCTGCGTTTCTATGGCGAGAGGATCTGATCGCGGTTCTGATTTTCGGGCGAACCCTCGATCGCCTGTTCCATCTTGTCGAGGATTCGCGCGAACTGCCCGACTTCCTCATCGCTTAGCAAACCGAAGGCCTGAGCGATCAGCGTTCGACGCAGCGGCTCGGTCTGGCGCAGGACCTGCCGCCCATGATCGGTGATGTCGAGCCGTTTCGCCCGCCGGTCGTCGGGGTCGGGCACGCGGACCACCAGCGCGTCGCGCTCCATCGTGTCGATCGCCTGCGTCACCGTGCGGGGGGCCAGGTCGAACCAGTCGGCGACATCGGCGGCACGAACCGGCGCATTGTTGGCAATGAAGTGGAGCATCTTGGTGCGCGCCAGCGAAGCGCCTTGCGCGGCCATTTGCCGGTCCAGAAGCCGGTGGAAACGGAGATAGATGCGGCTGTAGCGGAGCGCCAGGGTTTCATAATCGCACATAATATGAGGTAGCTCAATAAATGGTCTTGCCTTATTGTGCAAGTGCGAGCAAATGCACCATCCAGTTCTTTTGATTCCATCGACAGGGAGGCCGGTGTGGCCGACGCAAACCAAGTGAATGAGGGGCAGGACGCCGAACGCCAGGATGCGGAGACGGCGGAGGACAAGACCCCCGTATCGCCCGCCAAGAAGCGGCGCATCCGTGTCATCCTGCTGGTCGTCGCGGCGGTCGCCGTGATCGGCGGCGTCTTTTGGTATGCGAACTACAAGAGCGTCGGCCAGTATATGCAGACGACCAACGACGCCTTCATCCAGGCGGATGCGGTCACGGTCGCGCCCAAGGTCTCGGGCTATGTCGACAAGGTGTTCGTCGGCGAAAACCAGAATGTCCAGGCGGGCCAGCCGCTGCTCCAGATCGACACCCGCGACTATCAGGCGCAGACCGCGCAGATTCAGGCGCAGATCGGTGTCGCCCGCGCCAATGCCGAGGGCGTCCAGGCACAGATCAAGGAACAGCAGGCCGCGATCGACCGCGCCGAGGCCGATCTCCGCGCCGCGCAGAGCGACGCCGCCTTCGCGCAGGCCGAGGTGACGCGCTACACGCCGCTCGCCGCATCGGGTGCCGAGAGCCGCGAGCGTCTGTCGCAGCTTCAGAACCAGGCGCGTCAGGCCAATGCCAAGGTCGCTGCAGCTTCCGCCGCGCTGGCCGCGTCGCGTCGCCGTATCGGCACGCTCGACGCGCAGGTGCAGCAGGCGCGTTCGCAGGGGCAGGCCGCCAAGGCGCAGCTGGACGCCGCCGAGGTCAATCTGGGCTCGACCACGATCCGCGCCTCGATCGGCGGTCGAGTCGGCAACAAGACGGTGCGCGTCGGCCAGTTCCTGCAGGCGGGCACCCGCACCATGTCGATCGTGCCGGTCAACCAGCTGTATATCAACGCGAACTTCAAGGAAACGCAGCTGGGCCTGATGCGCCCCGGCCAGCCGGTGAAGATCGACGTCGATGCGCTGCCGGGTGTCGAGATCAAGGGGCATGTCGAGAGCGTGGCACCGGGCACCGGCGCGCAATTCTCTCTGTTGCCGCCGCAGAATGCGACCGGCAACTTCACCAAGATCGTCCAGCGCGTGCCCGTCCGCATCGCGGTCGACGCCGATGCGCAGACCCGTGCGCTGATGGTGCCCGGCATGTCGGTCGAGGTGACCGTCGACACCCGCTCGGCCAAGGGCGCGCTGAAGCACATCGCCGAGCGGCAGGACCAGCATAACGAAGCGCGGGAGGGGGCGCAGCGCCGGTGAGCGCCGCCGCCGCCCAGCGGGGCGCCCCTCCGGCGAAGGCCGACCTGACCGCCTGGCTCGCCGTCGCGGCGGGTAGCATCGGCGCACTGATGGCGACGCTCGACATCTCGATCGTCAACTCCGCGCTGCCGACCATCCAGGGCGAGATCGGCGCGAGCGGGACCGAGGGGACGTGGATCGCGACCTCCTATCTGGTCGCCGAGATCATCATCATTCCGCTGTCGGCGTGGCTGGAGCGGCTGCTGGGCCTGCGCACCTTCCTGCTGATCGCCTCGATCCTGTTCACCGGCTTTTCGGTGGTGTGCGGCCTATCGACCAATTTGACGATGATGATCATCGGACGTGCGGGGCAGGGCATCACTGGCGGCGCGCTGATCCCGACCGCGCTGACCATCATCGCCACCCGTCTGCCGCGCGAGCAGCAGCCGATCGGGACGGCGTTCTTCGGCGTCACCGCCATTCTGGGGCCTGTTATGGGGCCGCTGATCGGCGGCTGGCTGACCGAGAATGTCAGCTGGCACTATGCCTTTTTCCTGAACATCCCGGTCGGCGCGGTGCTCGTTACGCTGCTGCTCGTCGGCCTGCCGCACCAGAAGCCGCATCTGTCCGAGCTGGCCAAGGCCGACTGGCTGGGCATTGCGGGCCTTGCGCTCGGGCTGGGCGGGCTGACCGTCGTGCTTGAGGAAGGGCAGCGCGAGCAGTGGTTCGAGTCGCGTGAGATCATCGAACTGACCATCTTGTCGATCTTCGGCTTTGGCCTGTTGTTCGCCGGGCAGTTCGTCGCGTCGCGTCCGGTTATCCGGTTGAAGCTGTTGCTCGACCGCCAGTTCGGCAGCGTGGTCATCATGGGGATCGTGCTGGGCATGGTGCTCTACGGCACCTCCTATGTGATCCCGCAGTTCCTCGCCTCGATCGCAGGCTATAATGCGTTCCAGGCGGGCAAGGTCGTGCTGTTGAGCGGCATCCCCAGCCTCATGATGATGCCGTTCACCCCGATCCTGATCAAGAAAGTCGACATCCGTATCGCGGTCGGGCTGGGGCTGAGCATCATGGCGCTGAGCGCCGGGATCGACACGGTGCTGACCGCCGATTCCACCGGCAGTTCGTTCACCGACAGCCAGTTGTTGCGTGGCGTCGGCACGATTTTGGGCATGGTGTTCCTGAACCAGGCGGCGATCTCCTCGGTGCCGCCGTCTCAGGCGGGCGATGCGGCCGGGCTGTTCAGCGCGGCGCGCAACCTGGGCGGTTCCTTCGCGCTGGCGGGCATCGCCACCGTGCAGGACCAGCGCAGCTTCCTGCACGAGCGTCGGCTGGAGGAATCGCTGTCGGCCAATTCTGGGTCGACCCAGGGCTGGATCGATGCGCTGACCCAGCAATTCGGCAGCCCTGACGCCGCGCTGCGCATGATCGGCAACACGATCCGGCAACAGGCGCTGGTCATGACCTATAACGACCTGTTCTTCATCCTGTGCGTCGGCATCATCATGGTGATGCCGCTTGTCCTGTTCCTCCGCCCGCTGCCCAAGGGCGGCCCCGTGGCGATGCATTGAGACCCATGATGCGCAAGCAGCTTTCCCTCATCCCGCTCCTCCTGCTGGGGGCCTGCACCGTCGGGCCGAACTATGCCGGGCCGCCCAAGGCCATCGGTTCGGCCGCGACCCCGCCCGCCGGGTTCGCGCGTGCCGACAACACGTTGGCGACGACCGCACCCGCGGTGGCCGACTGGTGGACGACGCTGAACGATCCGATGCTCAACTGGCTGGAGGAGCGGGCGCTGGCGTCCAATCCGAACGTCGCGGTCGCGCAGGCGCGATTGAAGCAGGCGCGGTCCTCGCTGCGACTGGAGCGCGCCAATCAGGCGCCCAATGCGAATGCCAGCGCGACCTATCTCCACGCCAATCTGCCCGAACTCAACCTCGGCGGCGGTGGCGGAGAGCAGGGCGGCGCCAATGGCGGCGCGTCCGGCGGTTCGGCGAGCGGCTCTGGCGGCGGCACCAATGTCGACTTCTTCAACCTGGGCTTCGATGCCAGCTGGGAGATCGATCTGTTCGGCGGCCGTCGTCGCACCGTCGAGGCCGCGCGCGCCAGTGCTGAGGCGGCGGAAGCCAGTGTCGCCGACGCGCAGGTCTCGCTCAGCGCCGACGTCGCCCAGGCCTATGTCGGGCTTCGCGATGCGCAGCAGCGGCTGATCCTGGCGCGTGAGGCGTCGAAGATGCAGCGCGACACGCTGAACCTGACGCTCCAGCGGTTCAATAACGGCACAGCCTCGCAACTGGAGGTCGAGCGGTTGCGCAATCAGGTGGAGAGCACCGATGCGCAGATCCTGCCGCTATCGTCCTCGGTCGAGACCTATCTCAATGCGCTCGCCATCCTGATCGGCGAGGCACCCGGCACGCTCGACCAGCGCCTGGCCCAGGCGGCACCGGTGCCGTTGCCACCGGCGCAGGTGGCGGTCGGCGATCCGACCGCGCTGCTCCAGCGTCGCCCCGACATCCGCGCGGCCGAGCGCAATCTGGCGGCGCAGACTGCCAGGATCGGCGTGGCGGAGGCGGCGAAGTTTCCACGCCTCAACCTGATGGGGATCATCGGCATCGGCGGCACCTCGCTCGACTCGCTGACCGATCTCGACAATCTGGTGACGCTGGGCGCGCCGATGCTGCAGTGGAATGTGCTGAACTTCGGTCGCGCCAATGCCCGGGTCGGCCAGGCCGAGGGCGCGCGCGACGAGGCGGAGGCGCGTTATCGCGGTGCGGTCCTGTCGGCGCTGCGCGATGCCGAGGATTCGCTGTCGCGCTTCCGGGCGCGGCGCAACACGGTGGCGACGCTGGCACGGGCCAAGGCGTCGGCGGATCGCTCAGCGGTGCTGATGCAGCAGCGCTATCGGGCGGGGGCGGCCACGCTGATCGACACGCTGGACGCGGAACGGCAGCGGGTGGCGGCGCAGCAGTCGCTGTCGCAGGCGGTCGCCGGGCTGACGAATGATTACGTCGCGCTGCAAAAGGCGCTCGGCCTGGGATGGCGCCCCTCCTCCTAAATCCTCCCCATCATCAGATGGGGAGGGGGACCGCGCCCGAAGGGCGTGGTGGAGGGGCATGGCCGATCCGTCTCGCCCCTCCACCATCGCTGGCGCGATGGTCCCCCTCCCCAAGCATAGCTTGGGGAGGATTGGGTCAGGCCCCGGCTTTCGCGATCCGCTCGCGCGCTTCGCGTTCGATCGTTTCCAGTTCGTCGACCGTCTGGACCAGCGCGGTCATTTGCTGGCGCAGTTCGTCGACCCGTTCGCGGCAGCGTTCGGCCAGCACGCGCATCTGTTCGACATGCTGCGGGTCGGCATCGTACAGCCGCAGGAACTCTTCGATCTCGCGAAGGGAAAAGCCCAGTCGCTTGCCGCGCAGGATCAACTGCATCCGCCCCGTCTCGCGTTTGGAATAGACGCGCGCGGTGCCGACACGGCGCGGCTCGATCAGTCCGCGATCTTCATAGAAACGCAGCGTGCGCGTCGTCACGCCCAAGCTGTTCGCGACATCCTGGATGCCGCGAAGCTCCTCGTTTTCCCCCACCGTCTATTCCCCCACGGGCCGCGCCGCCGCAGCGGCGGCTTTGGCCAATTCTTCTTCAACCAATTCCTTTTTCGACAATTTGCCGATCAAGGTCTTGGGCAGGCTTTCGCGGATTTCGACCTCGCGGGGAAGTTCGATCTTGCTGACCTTGTCCTGTAAAAAGGCACGCAGCTCTTCGGGCGTGGCGTGGTGATCGGCGGCCAGCTTGACGAAGGCCTTGGGCGACTGGCCGCGATAGGGGTCGGGAATGCCGATGACGACGGCTTCGGCGACGGCGGGATGCTCGTACAGCGCTTCCTCGATCATGCGCGGATAGACGTTATAGCCCCCGCACAGGATCACATCCTTGATCCGGTCGACGATGAACAGATAGCCGTCCTCGTCCAGATAGCCGACATCGCCGGTACGCAGCGCGCCGTGGATGAAGACCTGTTCGCTCTCGCTCGGCTTGTTCCAGTAACCGGACATGACCTGCGGGCCGCGCGCGCAGATTTCGCCGACCTCGCCCGGCGGCATCAGCCGGTCGGGATTGTCGCGGTCGCGGATCTCGATGATCGTACCGGGGAAGGGGATGCCCGCCGATCCGCCCTTATTCTCGCCGATCAGCGGGTTGCAGGTGATGATCGGCGACGCCTCCGACAGCCCGTAACCTTCGACCAGCTTGCCGCCGGTCGTGTTCTCGAACGCCACGCGCACCTCGGCGGGCAGGGGGGCGCCGCCCGAAATGCACGCCTTGATCGCCGACAGGTCGACCTTGCGTGCCTCTGCGACGCCCGCAATCGCATTGTAGATGGTGGGGACGGCGGGGAAATAGGTCGGCTTGCTGCGCGCGATGGTCTTGAGCACCTGGTCCAGTTCGAACCGGGGAAGCAGGATCATCTCCGCGCCGACCCGGATCGCAAAGCTGAGCACGGTGGTCAGCGCGAAGACGTGGAAGAGGGGAAGCACGCCCAATATGCGTTCCTCGCCGATCATCTCCTCGCCGCCGGTATGGATGACCATGGCATCGGCATTGGCGACGAGATTGGCGTGGGACAGCATCGCCGCCTTGGGGCTGCCGGTGGTGCCGCCGGTATATTGCAGCACCGCCACATCATCGGGCCTCGCCGAGATCGGCGCCAAAGCGCCGCCGCGCTTCATCATCTGCGCAAAGGTCAGGTGGCGGGGCGAGGGGCCGGGGGCGGCGATCATCGCACGTTTGAGCAGGCGATAGGCCAGCCCCTTGATCGTCGGCAGCGCGCCCGCGACCGGGCAGGAGATGACATGGCGCAGGCCGAGCTTCTCGGCGACATGGGAGACGCGGCCGTAAATGTCGGGAATGTCGCAGGTCGCGATGATCTCCGCGCCCGAATCCTCCAGCAGGTGGCACAGCTCGCGCTCGACATAGAGCGGGTTGACGTTGACGACGATGCCCCCGGCCTTCAGCGTCGCGAAGTAGAGCACGGGATAGTAGATGATGTTGGGCAGGCAGAGCGCGACGCGAGTGCCCTTCTTCACCCCCAGCGCCTGGAGCCCGGCGGCGGCCTTGTCGACCATCGCGCCAAGTTCGTCATATCGGGTGATTCGGCCCATGAAATCGATGGCGGGCCGAGACCCATGCCGCCGTACCGTGGTCTCGAACATGTCGGTCAGCAGCCGCGGCTCGAAGACCAGAGGGCGTCCCATCGCTTGACCCGGTACACCGCCTGTCGTGGTTTCCCCGATGGCTCCTGCCGTCATCGCGTCGCTCTCCTATATCTTTTTTCGACCATACCCGGTTGTCGATTGCGGTCGAGTTGCTTATTGTGTTGACGTATAGGGTAGGTAACGCACCTTAACGTTAGGCCGCAAGCCCATAAAGAGAGGATTGGATGACCAACATCGTGATCGCAGGCTATGCCCGCTCTCCCTTCACCCAGGCTGGCAAGGGCGCGCTCGCACGGGTTCGTCCCGATGACCTGACCGCGCAGGTGATTCGCGGCCTGATCGAACGGACCGGCGTCGATGCTTCGGAGATCGAGGACATCATTCTGGGCTGCGCCTTCCCCGAGGGCGAGCAGGGCATGAACGTCGCGCGGTTGATCGGCCTGCTGGCGGACCTGCCGCTGTCGGTCGGCGGCATGACGGTGAACCGCTTCTGCGGATCGTCCATGTCGGCCATCCATATCGCCATGGGCCAGATTCAGATCGGCGCTGGCGAGGCGTTCATCTGCGCCGGTATCGAGTCGATGAGCCGGGTGCCGATGGGCGGCTATAACCCGCTGCCCAACCCCGAACTCGCCGCAGCGCGGCCGGGGGCCTATATGGGTATGGGTCAGACCGCCGAGAATGTCGCGACCAAGTATCAGATCACCCGCGCCGAGCAGGAAAAGTTCGCGGTCGCCAGCCAGAAAAAGGCGGCCGAGGCGCGCACCGCCGGTCGTCTGGCCGATGAGATCGTGCCGATCCACACCAAGGCGGGTGATGTTACCGAAGACGGCCTGATCCGCGCCGACACGACCGAAGAGGTGCTGGCGGGCCTGAAGCCTGCCTTCGATAAGGAAGGCACTGTGACCGCAGGCACCGCTTCGCCACTGACCGATGGTGCGGCGGCCGTGCTGGTGACTTCGGAAGAGTTCGCCAATCGTCACGGCCTGAAAATCCTCGCCCGCATCAAGTCGGTCGGCATTTCGGGTTGCGAGCCCGAGACGATGGGCCTTGGCCCGATCGGTTCGTCGAAGAAGGCGCTGGAGCGGGCGGGTATCTCGGCGGGCGACCTCGATGTGGTCGAGATTAACGAGGCCTTTGCCAGCCAGGCGATCGCCTGCATCCGCGACCTCGGCCTGAAGGACGAGACGATCAACAAGGACGGCGGCGCGATCGCGATCGGCCACCCGCTGGGCGCGACCGGCGCCCGCATCGTCGGCAAGGCGGCGGCTCTGCTGGCGCGTGACGGCGGTCAGTACGCCCTCGCCACCCAGTGCATCGGCGGCGGGCAGGGCATCGCGACTGTGCTGGAGCGTGCATGATGGCTGACACGATCAACAAGGTTTGCGTGATCGGCGCAGGGGTGATGGGCGCAGGCATTGCGGCGCAGGTCGCCAATGCCGGTGTGCCCGTCCTGCTGCTCGACATCGTACCCAAGGACGGCGCCGACCGCGACGCCATCGCCAAGGGTGCGGTCGCCAAGATGCTCAAGACCGAGCCCGCGCCCTTCATGTCGCCCGCCGCCGCCAAGCTGGTGGAAACGGGCAATATCGAGGATCATCTGGCACGCGTCGCCGAATGCGACTGGATCGTCGAGGCGGTGGTCGAGCGGCTGGACATCAAGCAGGCGCTTTATGCACGGCTGGAAGAGCTGAAGCGCCCCGGTACGGCGGTGTCGTCCAACACCTCGACCATCCCGCTCGGCCATCTGGTCGAGGGGCGGTCGGAGCAGTTCAGACAAGACTTCCTCATTACCCATTTCTTCAACCCGCCGCGTTATATGCGGCTGATCGAGATCGTCATCTCGGAGCACACCGACGCCGGTGTCGCGGCAAAGGTCGAGCAGTTCGTCGATCACCGCATGGGCAAGCGGATCGTCCGCGCCAAGGACACGCCTGGCTTCATCGCCAACCGTATCGGCACCTATTGGCTGGCGGTCGCGATCAACGCGGCGATGGACCAGGGGCTGACTGTCGAGGAGGCCGACCAGATCGGTGGCCGTCCGATGGGCGTGCCCAAGACCGGCATTTTCGGGCTGATCGATCTGGTCGGTATCGACCTGATGCCGCTGCTCGCCAAGTCGCTGTCCTCGACGCTGCCGGAGGGTGACGCCTATTTCGACACGATCCGTCCGCTGCCGCTGGTCGACAAGATGATCGCGGAGGGCTTTACGGGCCGCAAGGGCAAGGGCGGCTTCTACCGCCTCGACCGCAAGTCCGACGGCACCAAGGCGAAGCAGGCTATCGACCTGAAGACCGGCGAATATCGTGCTGAAAAGAAGCCGGAACGTCTGCCGGGTCGCGCCGAAAAGGATCTGGCCGCGCTGGTCGCGACGCCGGGCAAGGTCGGTGACTATGCCTGGGCGGTGCTGGGCCCGGTCCTGTCCTATGCCGCCGGGCTGGTCGGCGAGGCAGCGGACGATGTGGTCGCGATCGATGACGCGATGAAGCTGGGCTATAACTGGAAGTTCGGCCCGTTCGAGCTGATCGACCGCATGGGTCCGGGCAAGCTGGCCGAGCGGCTGCGTGCCGAGGGCAAGAAGGTGCCTGCGCTGCTGGAGATGGCGGGTGACCGGCCCTTCTACCGCGTGGTCGGTGGCAAGCGTCAGTATCTGACCGCAGGCGGCGACTATGCCGATGTCGTCCGTGCCGAGGGCGTGGTGCTGCTGGAGGACATCAAGCTGCGCTCCGAACCGCTGCTCAAGAACGGTTCGGCAGCGGCATGGGACGTCGGTGACGGCGTCGTGGCGTTCGAGTTTACCGGCAAAATGAATGCGCTCGACGAGCAGGTCCTGTCGCTCCTTCAAAAGACCATCGCGCTGGTCAAGAGCCAATACAAGGCGCTGGTCATTTATAACGAGGGCAGCAACTTCTCGGCCGGTGCCAATCTGGGCCTTGCCATGTTCGCGGTGAACATCGCCGCCTGGGGCGAGGTCGACAAGCTGGTCGTCGCGGGGCAGCAGGCGTACAAGGCGCTGAAATATGCGCCCTTCCCGGTGGTCGCCGCTCCGGCGGGCATGGCGCTGGGCGGCGGGTGCGAGATCCTGCTCCACGCCGATGCGATCCAGGCCCATGCCGAGAGCTATATCGGGCTGGTCGAGACCGGCGTCGGTCTGGTCCCCGGCTGGGGCGGAAACGGCGAGCTGATCGACCGTCTCGCCAAGTCGCCCAAGATGCCCAAGGGGCCGATGCCCGCCGCCATGAAGGCGTTCGAGACGATCTCGACCGCGCAGGTGTCGCGTTCGGCGGCTTTGGCCAAGGACCTGGGTTATCTTCGCAAGGACGATGGCATCACCATGAACCGCGACCGGCTGCTGGCTGATGCCAAGCAGAAGGCGCTGTCGCTGGTCGAGGGCTATCAGCCGCCCGAAAAGCCGGTCTTCCGCCTGCCGGGTGCGGCCGGACGCGTCGCGTTCAACGGCGCGGTCGCCGACTTCGCCAAGAAGGGCGTCGCCACGCCCTACGACGTGGTGGTCGCGGGTCGTCTGGCGAACATCGTTACCGGCGGCGAGGCCGACATCATCGACGAGGTGAGCGAGGATCAGCTGCTCAAGCTGGAACGCGCCGCCTTCATGGAAAGCGTCAAGGATGCGCGGACGCAGGCGCGGGTCGAGCATATGCTCGAAACCGGCAAGCCGCTGCGCAACTGATCGGGAGAGGATAATCCCATGCAAGTCTATAACGCACCGCTGCGCGACATGCGTTTCGTCCTCCACGAACTGTTCAAGGAAGACGAGTTCGGCCCCGTCGCGGGTCAGGACGAATTCGGCCCCGAGCTGTACGACGCCATCCTCGAAGAGGCAGCGCGCGTCACGCAGGAAGTCCTGCTGCCGCTCAACGCTACCGGTGACATCGAAGGGTGCAAGCTGGAGAACGGCGTCGTCCGTACGCCGACCGGCTTCAAGGAAGCCTATAGCCAGTTCTGCGAAGGCGGCTGGGCCGCGCTCGCCTCGCCGGTCGAATATGGCGGGCAGGGACTGCCCGAGGCGGTGAACAAGCTGGTCGAGGAGATGATCTGCGCGACGAACCTGTCGTTCAGCCTCTATCCCGGCCTGACTCACGGTGCGACCACCGCGCTGATGGGCCATGGCTCGGAAGACCTGAAGAGCTTCTACCTGCCCAAGATGATCTCGGGCGAATGGTCGGGGACGATGTGCCTGACCGAGGCGCATTGCGGCACCGATCTGGGCCTCCTGCGCACCCGTGCCGAGCCGCAGGAGGATGGTTCCTATCTGTTGACCGGCGGCAAGATCTTCATCTCGGCGGGCGACCATGACCTGACCGACAACGTCATCCACCTCGTCCTCGCGCGCACGCCCGATGCGCCCAAGGGGGTGAAGGGGATCAGCCTGTTCCTGGTGCCGAAATATCTGCCCAGGGATGACGGCTCGGTCGGCCCGGCCAATGGCGTCAGCGTCGCGGCGATCGAGCACAAGATGGGCCTGAAGGCGTCCGCCACCTGCCAGCTGGAGTTCAACGACTCCAAGGGCTGGGTCGTGGGCGAGCTGAACAAGGGCCTGGCGGCGATGTTCACCATGATGAACACCGAGCGTGTCTCGGTCGGCATCCAGGGCCTGGGCATCAACGAGGTCGCGTACCAGTCGGCGGTCGCTTACGCCAAGGACCGCTTGCAGGGCCGGGCGCTGGGCGGGGCGGCGCGTCCCGACCTGCCCGCCGATCCGATCATCGTCCACCCGGACGTGCGCCGGATGCTGATGACCATGCGTGCCTATGCCGAAGGGTGTCGTGCACTGGGGCAATGGGCGGCGCGTGGTCTGGATGCCGAAGCCCATGCCATCGACCCGGCCGACCAGTCGCGCGCGGCCGACTTTGTCGCGCTGCTGACCCCGGTCGTGAAGGCGCTGTTTACCGACCTCGCCTTCGACGCGGCGAATATGGCGGTGCAGGTCCATGGCGGTCACGGCTATATCCGCGACCATGGCATCGAGCAGTTCGTCCGCGATGCGCGTATCGCCCAGATCTATGAGGGCACCAACGGCGTCCAGGCGCTCGACCTTGTGGGCCGCAAGATGCCCGCGCATATGGGCCGGTACATGCGCCCCTTCTTCCATGCCGTGTCGGAGCAGGTCGAGGCGCTGACCCGCCATGACGACAAGGCGATCACGGCTTGGGCGGCGGGGATGCAGCAGGCGTTCGGCGCCTTGCAGCTCAGCACCGGCATGATCGCGCAAAAGGGTATGAAGGACCCCGAGGAGGCGGGTGCGGCAGCAACCGACTATCTGCGCCTGCTGGGTCTGGTCGGCATGGGGCACTGCTTCCTGAAGTCGGCGCGGATCGCGACCGAGCGATTGGCCGAAGGCACCGACGAAGCGGGCTTCTACAAGGCCAAGCTGGCCACGGCCGGGTTCTTCTTCGACCGCATCCTGCCGCAGGCGACGGCGGCGTTCCTGGCGATCAAGTCGGGCAAGCGCTCGACCATGGCACTGGAACTGGAGGCGTTTTGAGGTGACGCGATGCCGGTTACACTTGATTGCGGTTAACCGGCATCGTAGGCATGACGTGTTGTTCTCCTATGCGTCACATAATGGACGTATAGGGTAATGAAGATATTCGGGAGCGACCGGCGAAAAAGCCGGCGCTTCGGCCCCGACAAGCGGGTGTGGAGAGGAGAAGAGGCATGTTGTTGACCCTGACGGCGATGGCCCTTGCAGCGGCCGGTGTGAATGCGGACTCGGTGGTCGGCCGCTGGCAGACCCAGACGCGCGGCGGCGTTGTCGAAATCCAGAAATGCGGCTCTTCGGTCTGCGGTCGCGTCCTGACCTCGGAAAAGCTGCGCACCAACCCCGCGCTGACCGACCAGAACAACCGCGATCCCAAGCTGCGCAACCGTCCGCTGAAAAACCTGCTGATCCTGCAGGGCTTTTCGCAGGATGGCGCGGCCTGGAACGGCGGCACGATCTACAATGCCGAGGATGGCAAGACCTATAGCGCCAAGCTGACGCCCGAGGGGCCGGACACGCTGAAGGTGCGTGGCTGCGTCTTCGTACCGCTCTGCAAGACGCAGACCTGGACCCGCATCCGCTGATCTTTGCCCAACCAGATAGAAATTCCCGGGGAGTATGCTCATGAACAAGTCCCTCAAGGCGCCGCTTCTGGCCACCGCCATCCTGTCTTCGTCCTTCGCCTTTGCAGGCGCGGCGCATGGTCAGGCCTTCTACCTTCAGGAACAGTCGACCCGTGGCCAGGGGCGCGCCTTTTCGGGTGAGGGTGCCGACACCGGCGCGTCCTCGCTCTGGTGGAACCCGGCCGCGATCGCGGGGATGGAGCGTGGCGAGGCGGTACTGGGTGCATCGGCGATCATCCCCAAGGGCGATGTCGTCGACAATGGCACGCTGATCCGTCGTCCGGGCCAGACGACCTTCCAGCCGGTCGGTGGCGACCGGGTGTCGAGCGACCCCATCAATCGCGGCATCGTGCCGTCGGGCGCGGTCGCCGTTCCGCTGAACGACCGGGTCGCGGTCGGCCTGGCGGTCACGTCGCCCTACAGCTTCACGACCGAATATGACGCGACCAGCTGGGCGCGGTATAGCGCGCTGAAGACCGAATTGCGCACCATCGATATCCAGCCCTCGGTCGGCGTGGCGCTGCTCGACTGGCTGCGCGTCGGCGGCGCGCTGAACGTCCAATATGCCAAGGCCGAACTGGGCAACGCGCTGCCCAACCTGTCCTCGGCTTTGCCCGATGGCTTTCAGCGGCTGAAGGGCGATGGCTGGGATCTGGGATGGACCGCGGGTGTCCAGCTGCACAATGACTGGGCGACGGTCGGCATCAGCTACAAGTCGCGGATCAAGCACAATCTGAAGGGCAGCCTGGAAGTGGGCGGCCTGCTCGGCCCGCTCGCTGCGCAGAACCGCACGATCGATGGGGCGACCGCGACCTTCTACACGCCCGCCCAGATCATCGTCGCCGGTCGCTTCCGCGCCACCGACAAGCTGACGCTGAATGCGCAGGCGGTGCGCTTTACCTGGGCTGATTTCGATGCGATCCGCCTGGGCGCGCCGATCAACACCGCCATCCCGGAAAATTACAAGAACAGCTTCTCGCTGGCGGGCGGCTTCGATTACGCGGCCACGGATCGCCTGACCCTGCGCGCGGGCGCGCAGCGTGGCATCACGCCGACCCAGAACGGCAATCGCGACGCGCGCGTGCCCGATGCGAACCGCTGGAACTATTCGATCGGTGGTTCCTATCAGGTGACCCCGCGCTTCACGCTGGATGCGGCGGGCAGCTATATCGACTTCGCCAATGCCAGCATCGATCGCCGCACCGCCGCCTATGCGGGGACGGCCGTTCAGACGCCCATCCTGACCAATGGCCAGGTGCAGAATGCCCGTGCGTTCGTGGCGTCGATCGGCGGCCGTTTCAGCTTCTGATTGAGAGAGTGGACATGAAGATCGTCGTGCCCGTGAAGCGGGTGTTGGATTATAACGTAAAGCCGCGCGTGAAGGCGGACGGGACGGGCGTCGATCTGGCGAACGTGAAGATGTCGATGAATCCGTTCGACGAGATTGCGGTGGAAGAGGCGATCCGGCTGAAGGAAAAGGGGGCGGCGACCGAGGTCGTCGTCGTCTCGATCGGTGAGCCCAAGGCAGCGGACACGCTGCGCACCGCACTCGCCATGGGCGCGGACCGGGCGGTGCTGATCACCGCCGACCAGGCGCCCGAGCCGCTGGGCGTCGCCAAGCTGCTCGCTAAGGTCGTCGAAGAGGAGCAGCCCGGCCTCGTGATCCTGGGCAAGCAGGCGATCGACGGCGACAACAACCAGACCGGCCAGATGCTGGCGGGGCTGCTCGGCTGGGCGCAGGGCACGTTCGCCTCGAAGGTCGAGATCGAGGGTGAGACGGCGAACGTCACCCGCGAGGTCGATGGCGGGCTGGAGACGGTGGCGCTGACGTTGCCCGCCATCGTCACCACCGACCTGCGCCTCAACGAGCCGCGCTATGCGTCGCTCCCCAACATCATGAAGGCCAAGTCCAAGCCGATGGCGACCAAGACCGCCGCCGACTACGGCGTCGATATCGCGCCGCGGCTGACGATCACCCATGTCGCCGAGCCCGGCAAGCGCCAGGCGGGCGTAAAGGTCGGCTCGGTCGACGAACTGGTCGAGAAACTGAAAGCACTGGGAGTGGCCAAGTGAAGACGCTGGTATGGGTCGAGCATGACGGCGGGTCCGTCAAGGATGCCACGCTGGCGACCGTCACGGCGGCGGGCAAGCTGGGCGAGGTGCACCTGATCGTCGCGGGTCAGGGCGTGGACGGCGTGGCGCAGGCCGCCGCCAGGATCGCTGGTGTGGGCAAGGTCCATGTCGCCGACGACGCGGCCTATGCCAACGCGCTGGCCGAGAATGTCGCGCCGCTGATCGCCGAGCTGATGGGCCATCACGACGCCTTCCTCGCGCCGTCGACCACCACGGGCAAGAACATCGCGCCGCGTGTCGCCGCGCTGATCGACGTGATGCAGATCAGCGACATATTGTCGGTCGAGGGGCCGGACAGCTTTACCCGGCCGATCTATGCGGGCAACGCGATTGCTACGGTCAAGACCAGCGACACCAAGCTGGTTCTGACCGTCCGCACCACCGCGTTCGAAAAGGCAGCGGCCGAAGGTGGCTCGGGCGAGATCGAGGCGGTCGCCGCGACCGGCGACGCGGCCAAGTCCCGCTTCGTCGGCGCGGAAAAGGCCGAGAATGCCCGGCCCGAGCTGACCAGTGCCAAGATCATCGTCTCGGGCGGCCGTGCACTGGGGTCGGAGGATCAGTTCCATGCGCTGATCGACCCGCTCGCCGACAAGCTGGGCGCCGCCGTCGGCGCGAGCCGTGCGGCGGTCGATGCGGGCTATGCCCCCAACGACTATCAGGTAGGCCAGACCGGCAAGATCGTCGCGCCGGAAGTCTATGTCGCGGTCGGCATTTCGGGCGCGATCCAGCATCTGGCGGGAATGAAGGACTCCAAGATCATCGTCGCGATCAACAAGGACGAGGATGCGCCGATCTTCCAGGTCGCGGACATCGGCCTGGTCGGCGACCTGTTCACCGTGGTGCCCGAGCTGACCGAGAAGGTTTAAAACCTTCTCCTCCGCGCGAACCAGCATTCCTGCCCTGCAAGGGGAGGGGGACCATGCGCAGCATGGTGGAGGGGTGTCCCGCTATCGAGAGGGTGACACCCCTCCGTCAGACCTGACGACCCGCAATTCCCTTGCAAGAGCAGAAACGGTGAAAGATTTAAATCTGGATTAAGATTCGCGACATAGCATCTCCGCGCTTTCGTGGAGTGCCTTATGAAACCAGCCGAGCCCGTCGCGCTGAACCATAGCTGGCCCTTGTTCGAACGCGGACTGCGTTTCGACCTGGGATGTCCGGATTCGCCTGACCTTACACCGGCGGGGACCGATGATGCGTGGCTGACCGCGCATGGGATCGGGCGCTGGTCCTGCGATCTGGAGTCCCAAAGCCTGAACTGGTCGACGGGTGTCTTTCGGCTCTTCGACTGGCAACCGGATCGCCCCCTGAAGCAGCTTGGCGTCCTGCCCCTTTACCGATCCGAATCCCTGTCGGCGGTCGAGCGGCTACGCGCCTATGCGATCCGGCATCGGCGTGGCTTTACCATCGATGCGCAAATCCAGGCGCCGGGTGGCTCACGCTGGATGCGGATCGTCGGCGTACCGCAATGTAAGGGCAAGCATGTGGTAGCGCTACATGGCCTGAAATTCGACGTGAGTGGCGAATATCGCTGATCTATGTGAGGAAAAGCCTGCAAATTCCGTTGCCTGCTTGTTAGCGCCACGAAGCTTTGGCTACCATTCGCATATGACAGACAATATCACGGGAGGGGGCGGTCGCCGCGTGCGGACGATCGCGGATCTGGCGGAAATGGCGGGTGTGTCGCCCGGCACCGTCTCGCGCGCGCTGGCGGGCAAGTCGTTGGTCAATGCCGAGACGCGGACGCGGATCCAGGCGCTCGCCGATCTGCACGGCTTTCGCCCCAATCAGATGGCCAGCCGCCTGCGGACCCGCCGCACCGGCGTGATCGGCATCGTTGTTCCGCTGGGCCATGACCGGCGTCAGCATCTGTCCGACCCGTTCTTCATGACCATGCTGGGCCATCTGGCCGATGCACTGACGGAGAACGGCTATGACGTGATGCTGTCGCGTGTCATCCCGGACGCCCCCGACTGGCTGGACCGTGTGGTCGATAGCGGCATGGTCGACGGCGTGCTGCTGATCGGCCAGTCGAACCAGTATGACGTGATCGAGCGCGTCGCCAGCCGCTATCGTCCGCTCGTCGCCTGGGGCGTCAACCTGCCGGATCAGGTCCATGCGGCGGTCGGCACCGACAATGCCAAGGGCGGCTATCTGGCGGGTCAGCGGCTGATCGAACGGGGCGCCCGTCGTATCGCCTTTCTGGGCGATATCAGTGCCCCGGAAATCCGCCAGCGCCATGACGGCCTGGCGCGCGCCATGGCCGAGGCCGGGCTGGATGGCGGTCCGGTTCAGCTTTCCACCCATCTCGCCTCCGATGTGATGGAGCAGGAGATCGGCGCCCATATCGACGCGCTGCTGGAGCAGGGCGGGGGGACCGTCGCGATCGACGGGATCGTCGCGGCGTCGGACATGATCGCGATGACCGCGGTGCGGGTGCTCGCCGACCGAGCGATTGCGGTGCCCGAGACGCTGCCCGTCATCGGCTATGACGACCTGCCGCTCGCCGCCCAGGCGGTGCCGCGCATCACCACCATTCGCCAGGACATTGCGGCGGGCGCCAAGGCGATGGTCGACGCGCTGTTCGCCCGGATCGGCGGGGGCGAGGCGGGATTGGTGGTGCTCGACCCCGAACTGGTGTTGCGCGAAACGGCCTGAGGACTTTCCTCGGCTGAAAGGGGAGGGGCGGTTGTGAGGGCAGGGACCCTCGCAACAAGTGACACCCCTCCGTCAGGCCCGCGGCCTGCCAAATAGCTTACGCGATCGTCACCCGGTCGCCATCGAACGCCAGTTGGAACCAGGGGGCGGCCGTCCCGCCGAACCGCTCCCGTCGAAGCGCGACGTCTTCGCTCGCGTCGCAGCCTTCCATGCCCCAATAATCGACGAAGCTGGTGACATCGCCTTCGCCCGTGACCCACCAGCAATAGGCCTGGGTCGGCTCTTCCACCGGATTGCCCGCGACCAGCCCGGTGCCGTTGACCGGCCGCCAAGGCCCCCCAACGCTGTCCGCGACCATCGCATAGAGCCCGGTCGGCGCGCCGAGGCCGGGGGCGAAGCGCTTCGCCTGGGTCGACCAGAAGCAGTAATACAGGCCATTGCGGACGATGATATGCGGCCGCTCCAGCTCGGCATTGACGCCGAGCGATTCGATCAGCGGCGGCTGGATGGTCCAGCGCTCGCCCTCACGCCTGGCGACGCCGACCACGCCGTCGATATCCTGCTTCACCCAGCCCGCAGAGCCGACGAACAGCAGATACTCTGCGCCGTCCGCCGGATCGCGGAAATAGCCCGGGTCGCGAAAGCCCTTGATGCCGCCATTTTCCGGCTCGGCCTGGTTGGCCACGATGTAATGATGGCCGTCCGCCGCGACGCTCTCCACCGGCTCGCTCCAGCCTTCGGTGCGGGCATCGTCGCCCTCCACGATGAAGCGGCCTTGCGTCTCGAACAGCCGCTGCTCGAAGGTGCGGGATTGGCCGCGCCGTCCCGAGGCGGTGAAATACATGGTCAGCGTCGTGTCGTCCTCGCCCAGCACCGCAGAGCCCGACCATTCGCGGCTGCCCGGCGTGAAGCCGTCGGCAAAGGTCACGCCATGATCGCGCCAGCCGCCCGAGCCATAGCTGGTCAGGCGGATGCGCGCTTCGTCATGGCGCATCTCGGGGTCCGCCAAACGCGGCGTCGCCAGGAAGAACCACCAGCTGCGCCCGCCGAAAAAGGCGGTGCGGCCATCGGCATAGGCGATCTGCCACATGTCCCAGAAATCATGGTCGGACAGGATCGGCACGACATCGGCGGCGGTGAAGACCGGCAGGCGCGCATCGGCCTGTGCCGGGATGCCGGCCAGTGCGTCAGCCGACCAGTGGGTAGGAGCGTGGGTGTCGGTCATGATACCTCAGGGAAGATCGAAACGGGGATCAGGCTTGCGGGGCGGCGCCGAGCGGCAGCCCCTGCGCATTGCGGGCGCGCACCGTGTAGACGGAGACGGCGGCCAGCAGCATCAGCACGCCGCACAGCGTCAGCACGTTGCGCGGATCGCCGCCCAGCCAGCTTTGATAGAAGAGCGGCAGCGTCACCCCGAAGATCAGCATCGGGATGACGATCATCATGTTGAAGATGCCCATATAGACACCCGTCCGCTCGGGCGGGATCGAGCCCGCCAGGATGACATAGGGATTGCCCATCATGCTCGCCCAGCCCAGGCCGATGCCGATGGCGGGCAGGAACAGCATCGCCTTGCTGGTCATGTGCGGCATCACCATCATGCCGATGCCGGTGATGACGAGACAGGCGGCATGGAGCGGCGCGGCGCCGATCCGCCTGGCGAGCGGCACCATCGCAAAGGCCGCGACGAAGGCGACGCCGTTATAGAAGGCGGCCACTTCGCCATTGGTCAGCACCGCGGCATGGAAACCCGACGAGGTCGCGTCCGCCGTGCCATAGACCGAGCGGCCGATCGCGTAGATGACGTAATTCCAATAGGCCATCATGGCATACCATTGGAACAGGCTCATCAGCGCCAGCTTGCGCATCGGCAGCGGCATGTCGCGGATCGCCTCGCCGATTTCTTTGAGCGTGGCGCCGATGCCTTTGGGCGCAGCGGCGATGCGCGCGCGTTCCTCGGGTGCCAGCGGCAGCTCGGGCACCCGCTTGATCGACCAGACGATGGTGACGAAGGACAGGACCGCGCCGATCATGAAGACGATGCGCGCCGTATAGGGAATGTTGTGCCCGTCTACCCAATCCGGGTTCATCCCCGCCCAGACCAGGATCGAGGGCGTGAGGAAGGCGAGCATCTGCGCCAGCCCGGTAAAGGCGCTCTGCGTCAGGAAGCCGATATTATGCTGCGTCCCGTCCAGCCGGTCGGAGACATAGGCACGGTACGGCTCCATGGTGATGTTGTTGCCCGCATCCAGGATCCAGAGCAGCGACACCGCCATCAGCAGCGACGAACTGAGCGGCATGAAGAACAGGCCGAAGGCGCACAGCACCGCGCCGATCAGGAAATAGGGCGTCCGCCGCCCCCAGCGGCTGTCGGTCCGATCGCTCATCGCCCCGATCAGCGGCTGGATCAGCAGGCCCGTCATCGGCCCGGCCATCTGCAACAGCGGAATCTGCGCCTCGGATGCGCCTAGATAGCTGTAGATCGGCGCCATGTTCCCCTGTTGCAACCCGAAGCTGAATTGCAGCCCCAGGAAACCCAGATTCATCTCCAGAATCCGCGTCAGCGAGAGGCGGGGCTTCAGCGGCACTCCGGTTCCGGCAGTGGGGGTGGACGGGGTCATGCGGGTCCTCTCGCACGCGGGGGTGGGCCTGTAGTCTATCGCTGGCTTGCCGCGTCGGGGCCATCATGCCGTGGTGGATCATAGATTGCAACAAACGATTGCATAGTGGGTTCGCGATGATCGCTTGCCTTGCTTGATGCTTTGCCGGATCGTGCTTCAAGAGGGAGGAAGAGTTTGATGTCTTTGGGGATATTGGCGCTGACGATCGCATCGGCGGGCCATGGTGCCGCCCCGTCGCGGGTGATTTGCGAACTCGGTCGGGTGGTGGTTGCGGACATGCCGCCCCCCTCCGATCCCGGCATCTATTTCATCGAGACCAATCCGGCACAGGATGGGCTGATGAAGAAGTGTCCATATTTGGCGCATAAGCTGCCAGCGGGATATGCGGCGGCTGATGATGATGCGCGATCACGGGCGGCCGAACATGTGCCGACGTCAGGGCCGCTGCGCCCGCCGGCCGTCATCGCCACGATCGGCGTGCCACTGATCGCCGCCGATGGTCGGTCCGCGACGGTTAAGGTCACGACCGAATGCTCCGGCATGTGTGGCAGTGGCATGCTCTATCGCTATGTGCGGACCACCAAAGGATGGCGCCGCAACGGCAAGCCGTCGCCGATGTGGGTTTCCTGACCCCCGCTCACCGCCCACCGGGCGGCAGGTTCGTCTCCAGATAGCGGGTCATCAGCGAATAGAGGTGGATGCTGGTATTCTCCCCCTCATAGATGCCGTGGCTGCGGTCGGGATAGGCCATCATCGTGAACGGCTTGTTGAAGTGGATCAGGCGATCCACCAGCTGATCCTGGTTCTGGTAATGGACATTGTCGTCCAGCGTGCCGTGGATCAGCAGCAGATTGCCTTTCAGTCGGTCGGCGAAATTGATCGGCGAGCCGTTCTTGTACCCTTCCGCATTGTCCTGCGGCAGGCCCATATAGCGCTCCTGATAGATGGTATCATAGAGCGTCATGTCGGTCGGCCCCGCCACCGCGATGCCGGTCTTGTAGAGGTCCGGATAGCGGAACAGCGCATTCTGCGTCATCGCGCCGCCGCCGCTCCAGCCCCAGATGCCGATCCGGGCGGGGTCGATATAGGGGCGCGTGCTCAGCATCTTGCGCACGCCCGCCGCATAGTCGGCGGAGGCCAGGATGCCGACCTGGCGATAGATGCTCTTGCGCCAGTCATGCCCTCGCGGGGTGGCGGTGCCGCGCGGGTCGAGGCTGGCGACCAGATAGCCCTTTTGCGCCAGCATCCGGTGCCACAGCCCCTGCGCCCCGGCCCAGCGGTCCGCGACCGTCTGGCCCCAGGGCTCGCCATAGACGAAATAGAGGATCGGATAGCGCTTGGCCGGATCGAAGCCCGGCGGCTTGATCAGCCAGCCGTCGAGCTGCGTGCCGCCGCCGATATCGACGCGGAAGAACTCGGTCGCGGGCAGGCCGGTGTTCCCGATGACCTGGGCCAGCGGCGCATTGGCGGCCAGGGTGCGAAGCGGCTGCTGGCGGGTCATGTCGAGCATGTCCGTCACCGGCGGCGCGTCGAAGCGAGACACGGTGTGCAGCGCCCAATGCTCGCCCGGCGCGATGTCGTAGCTGTGCGTGCCGGGCTGGTTCGCAGGCGTCAGCCGCTCGACCTTGGGCGTGCCCGACAGGGTGGTGCGATAGAGGTAACGCTGGGTCGGATTGTCGGGCGAGGCGATGAACCAGGCATAGCCCGCCTTTTCATCGACGTTCAGCAACTCGACCACGTCGAACTTGCCCGGCGTGCGCAGCGTCGCGCGGCCGCTCGCGCGGTCGATGGTGTAGAGGTGGCGCCAGCCGTCCCGCTCCGACAGCCAGGTAAAGCTGTGCCCGCCGTTCAGCCATTCGGGGGCGACGTTCGCCTCGACCCAGGCGGCGTCCTTCTCGACCATGATCGGCTTGACCGCGCCGGTCGCGGGATCGCCGAGCAGGACGTTGTACCTATTCTGGAGGCGGTTGGATTGCTGGATGAACAGTGCGTCCGAACCGCCCGCCCAGCTGATCTGCGGCACGTAATTCTGGCGTGGGTCGCCCGTCAGCTTGAACCAGCGGGTGGCGCCGTCGACCACATCGATCACGCCGGTCGTGACCGCAGAGTTGGTCGTCCCCGCCTTGGGATATTGCAGCGGGATCACCTGCGAATATTGGCCGCCGGTGTTCTTCACCATGTCGAAGGTGCCGACGCCCTTCGTATCGAAGCGCAGGAAGGCGATGCGGCGAGAATCCGGGCTCCACTCGAACGCGCGGTGGACCGAGAATTCCTCCTCATACACCCAGTCGGCCAGGCCGTTGACGACATAATCGTCGCCGTCCCTGGTCAACGCGGTGGCCGCGCCGCCCTCGATCGGTTCGACATAAATATTGTTGCCCCGGACATAGGCGATGCGGCGGCTGTCCGGTGAGACGGTCGCGTAGAGCAAGGTCGAGGGCGCGGCATCGCCACCGATCTTGTGCAGCCGCTTGGTGGTCGTGTCGTACAACCAGTAATCCGACAGCGCATTGGTCCGGCGGAAGCGCTTGCCATTGGTCTGGATCAGCAGCCAGCGCTGGTCAGCCGACCATTCATAGCTGTCGATGCCAAGCGGCGCGCTTGCCCCCTGCGGGACCAGATCGGCGGCGGCGACGACGACCTGCCGCTGTCCATCGGCGATCGCATAGCGGACGATATCCTGTCCGCCCTTGGGCGCGTCCTCGAGCGCGAGATAGCTCTCACCGTCCTTGCCCCAGCGGCTGGCACGAACGGACTGGGTGCGCACTGCCCCCGGGCCGAAAATCCCCTCGACCGACAAGGCACCGGAGGGCGCGGCGGCCGGCGTCGTGGACGAGGCGTCGGACGGCGGCATGGGCACGGGCGTCTGAGCCAAAAGCGGGGCCGCCAAAGCGACCGACGACAGCGAAACCAAAACTCCGGACATCCGCCAGCACGACCGCATCGACCCACCCACTGCTTGATCAGAAGCATCGGAGCCTAACGATTGCTTTCAAAATCGTATACTGAAATCTGCGTGAAGATCGGCCGCGATGGGATTAGGGCATCGGCGGTGGCGATCACGAAGGGACGGGTCGGTTGATGGATGCAGGAATCGAGCATGTCGCGATCATCGGCGGCGGCTTTGCGGGCACGTTGCTGGCCATCAATCTGGTGCGCCATGGCGGTCCGCGCGCGACGCTGATCGAGCGGCGCGCCAATCAGCTGGCGCGCGGCGTCGCCTATAGCGCGGCGCATGCCGAACATCTCTTGAACGTGCGCGCGGGCAATATGAGCGCGCTGCGCGACGATCCCGATCATTTCGTCCGCTGGCTGGTCGCGCGCGGGACGGGGGATGCCAAGACCTTCGTGCCCCGCCGCGTCTATGGCGACTATCTGCGCGACCTGTTGATGGAGACGATCGCGGCGGACCCGGCGCGGCTGACCCTGGCGAGCGGCGAGGTGGTGGCGTTGGAGCAGGCCGGGCAGGGCTATCGCCTCGAAATGGCGGAGGGCGCTGGGCTGACGGCCGATGCGGTGGTGCTGGCGCTGGGCAACCTGCCGCCGCACACGCCGCCGGGGATCGATCCGGCGGTACTGGCGGACGGATGCTATCGCGAAGATCCTTGGGCGGGCGATATCGCCGAGGGGTTGGGCAAGGATGACCGGGTGCTGCTGGTCGGCAGCGGGCTGACCGCGATCGATGCGGAGCTGCTGCTGGACGCCAGCGGGTTCGGCGGGCGGACCATCGCCATGTCGCGTCGCGGACTGGCCCCGCGCCGCCATGCCGAGACGCCGCCGGTCGCTCCTCTGCGCGAACGTCCCGCCGCCAGCCTGTCCGCGCTGGTGCGGCATGTGCGTTGCGCGGCGGAAGAGCAGGGCTGGCGCGGGGCGGTCGACGCATTGCGGCCCGTCACCCAGATGATGTGGGGCGCGGCGGATGGTGCGACGCGGGGGCGCTTCCTGCGGCATTTGCGGCCCTATTGGGACGTGCATCGCCATCGCTTGGCGCCATCGGTCGCCGATCGGGTGGAGGCGTTGATCGAAGTGGGGCGCTTGTCGGTTGCAGGCGGCAAGCTGGTGCGGGTCGAGCCCGATGGCGAGGGCGCGATCGTGCACTGGCGCCCGCGAGGGACGGAGGTTGTGGAGGCGCTGCGGGTAGCGCGGATCGTCAACTGCACCGGGCCGCAGGGCGATCTGCTGCGGTCACGCGAGCCGCTGATCCGGCAGTTGCTGGGGGCCGGGATGATCCGCCCCGACGCGCTTCGTATCGGCTTGGAGGTCGACGCGCAGAGCCATGTCGTGGCGGCGGACGGCGGTGCGGCCGAGCGGCTCTACTGCATCGGCCCGATGACGCGCGGCGGGTTGTGGGAGGTCGTGGCAGTGCCGGACCTGCGCCAGCAGAACTGGGAACTGGCGCGGCGGCTGGCACATGCGCAATGGGTCGGCGGCGAGGGGCTGTAACCGACCCTCACCCTTCCGGCGCTTCGCGCCTCCCTCCCTCTCCCGATGGGAGAGGGAAGGGGCCCGCCCGCGTTAGCGGATGGGAAGGGTAAGGGTGGATGCGGCCTGGATAGTCGCCCCGATCTTCGTCAGCCATTGCGCATGGGTCGGCATAGAGTCCGCCATCTGCCCGATCGCGCCCGCCAGTTTCGCCACGAAACCTCGGCTCTGCGCGGGATCGCCATAAGCCAGTAGCGGGTCCAGCCCCTCGGGCATGTTGAACTGCCCGATATGCACCGCTGCCCAGCTCGCCGGGCCGAACAGGTCCATGTCGCGCGCGACCAGCCTTCCGCTCTCGCGGAAATGCGCGATCTTCATCGCCAGCGTGTCGGGGATCGGCATCGCCGCGCATTCGTGCCACAGCGGGGCATCGGTCCGCTCGGTCAGCTTATAGTGCAGGATCAGGAAGTCCCGGATGCGCTCATATTCGGTGATCGCGACGCGGTTATATTCCTCGATCGCCGCGGGAGCGAAGGCTTGCGTGGGGAAGTATGCGAGCAGCTTGGCGATGCCCGCCTGGATCAGATGGATGCTGGTCGACTCGAGCGGCTCCATGAAGCCGCTCGACAGGCCGATGGCGACGACGTTGCGGTTCCACATCCGCTTGCGCCGCCCGGTGGTGAAGCGCAGGAAACGCGGATCGCCCAGCGCCGCACCGTCGAGCTTCGCCATCAGTGTCGCGGCGGCCTGGTCGTCCGAAATATGGCGGCTGCAATAGACATAACCGTTGCCCGTCCGATGCTGGAGCGGGATGCGCCATTGCCATCCGGCCTCACGCGCGGTCGAGCGGGTATATGGTGTCAGCCCGTCGCCGCCGGTTTCGCACGGCACCGCCACCGCGCGGTCGCAGGGCAGCCAGTGCGTCCAGTCCTCATAGCCGGTGGCGAGCGCCTCTTCGATCAGTAGCCCCCGAAAGCCCGAGCAATCGACGAACAGGTCGCCCGCCAGCACCCTTCCGTCGTCGAGCGTAACCGAGGCGACGTGGCCGCGCGTCGCCTCCAGCGTATGGCCCGCGATTTTCCCTTCGACCCGCACCACCCCGCGCGCCTCGGCATAGCGGCGCAGGAATTGCGCATAGAGCCCGGCATCGAAATGATAGGCATAGTCGAAGGTCGAGGCGACGCTGCGCGGATCGGCCATCGGCGCGGCGAAGCGTCCGCGCTGGCCCGCGCCCCAGGCCATGGACAGGTCGTCGAAGGCGATGCCGCTGCCCGGCCCGCCCGCCGCCAGCCAGTGCTGATGCACCGCCACCAGGTCGAAGGATTTGCCGTGCGTGCCGAAGGGGTGAAAATAGCGATGGCCCGCGCGTCCCCAGCCGACGAATTCGATGCCCAGCTTGAAGCTGCCCTTGGTTTCGCGCAGGAATTCGGCTTCGTCGATGCCCAGCGTTTGGTTGAACAAACGGATCGGCGGGATGGTCGCTTCGCCGACGCCTACCGTGCCAATGGCGTCCGACTCGACGAGCGTGATCGACAGGCCGCGTGGGCTAGCATGGGCCAGTGCCGCCGCCGTCATCCAGCCCGCCGTGCCGCCGCCGACGATCACCACCGATCGGATCGCATCGGGGGAAGGGGTCGTCATCGCCATCTCTCCTTCGGGCACTCGCGGCCCTTCGCACTCTTAGCCGGTCGATCGGACAGGCGCCGCTGTGCTTTCTCGATCACAGATAGGTAAATTTCTTTGCAATGGTTTGCAATGATCCGTTGCAAACGATTGCGCGTGTGTTATCCAAAATGCACGACATCCCGGACAGCGGGGCGAATCAGGAGAGGGTTATGACGACGAGCGTTCTGCGGTCTTGCGGATCGATGGCGGCCTTGGCGATGGCGCTGGTGAGCGCACCGGCCTTCGCGCAGACGGCCCAGGCCCCGACCCCGGCGACCCAGGAGGGGGCCACCCCCGATGCCGGCGCGTCCAGCGAAGACATCGTCGTCACCGCGACCAGCGGCGAGCGCTCGCGTTTCCGCAGCTCGATCTCGGTGTCGCAGGTCAGCCAGGAGGCGATCCAGAACTTCACCCCGCGTTCGACCGCCGAAATCCTGCGCAACATCCCCGGCCTTCAGCCCAGCGACACGGCGGGCCCGGGCGGCAACGCCAATATCGGCGTGCGCGGCATTCCGGTATCGACCGGTGGTTCGGAATATGTCTCGCTACAGGAAGACGGTCTGCCCGACGTGCTGTTCGGCGACATCAACTTCGGCAACAACGACTATTGGCTGCGCTTCGACCAGAACATCAAGACGGTCGAGGCGGTGCGCGGCGGTTCAGCCTCGACCTTCGCCAGCCAGGCACCGGGTGCCGTCATCAACTTCATCAGCAAGACCGGTGACGTGGAAGGCGGCCAGATCGCCTATTCCAACGGCCTGGGCTTCCGCGAACATCGCGTCGATTTCGACTATGGCGGCCCGATCGACGAGACGACGCGTTTCCATGTCGGCGGTTATGCGCGCAACGGCGGCGGCTACACCAACGAGAATTTCAACATCCTGCGCGGCTATCAGATCAAGGCGAACATCACCAAGGATCTGCCCGACAATCGCGGCTTCATCCGCCTGTACTTCAAGCGGCTGGACGAGCAGGCCCCGACCAACACCACCACGCCGACGCTGGCCACGCTGGACGGCGACCGGGTGACGGGCTTCACGCCGCTGCCCAATTTCGACGGCCGTTCGGGATCGGCCTATACGATCTACAACCGCAACTTCCAGTATCTGGACTATGATAATGGCGGCGTGAAGTCGGCTGAGGTGCAGGGTATCCATCCGCGCGTCACCGGCATCAGCGGTCAGGTGCATTACGACATCACCGACAATATCTCGCTGGACGACACGATCCGTTACCAGTGGATCAGCGGCAACTTCACGACCCAGTTCATCAATGTCCAGACGCGGACGGGCACCGGCGGCCTGATCGGGTCGACGGTGAACGGCCAGACGGTAGGCTCGATCCGCTATGCGGCGGGGCCGAATACGGGCCAGTTGTTCACGGGCGCCTATGTGAACAACAACCCCAACATCAACGTGTTCATGAAGAACATGGACAATTTCGCCAACAACCTGACGCTGAACGGCAAGTTCGACGTCGGGCCGGGCAAGGCGCGGCTGACCGCCGGTCTGTTCGTGATGCGGCAGAACATCGTCCAGGACTGGCACGTGAACCGTCAGTATAGCGAGCTGAACGGCGAGAATGCCGCGCCGCTCGACCTGTTCTCGACCACCGGCACGCAGCTGACCGCCGCGGGCCAGGCCGGGTTCAACGACAATTGGGGCAGCTGCTGCGCCCGCCGCGTCGACCTGACCTATACCGATGTCGCGCCCTTCCTGCAGGCCGGTTACGAGGTCGGCGGGCTGAACCTCGACGCCTCGATCCGCTATGACAGCGTGCATGGCGAGGGCACCGCGCAAGGTGGCGTCGCGGGCCCGACGACCCGCGTGACCGACGCGCTGGGCTCGGCGTTGATCCCGTCGCTGGTGCTCAGCCCGAACGTGGAGAAGATCAACTATACCGATGGCTATGTCAGCTGGTCGGTCGGCGCGCTCTATGCCTTCGACAGCAAGACCAGCGTCTTTGCCCGCGCCAGCCGCGGCGGCCGCTTCAACGCCGACCGTCGTGTCCTGTCGGGCAACTTCAACGCGGACGGCTCGCTGAATGCGCAGGGGCAGGCGACCTCGGTCAACTTCCTCAACCAGCAGGAAATCGGCGTGAAGCAGCGCGGCGGCCTGTTCGGTGCATCCTATTCGGTCGAAGTCACCGGTTTCCACTCGACCCTGACCGAGAATAATTACGACTTCACCCGGATCAACAATCCGGCGCCGAACAACAACCCGAACATCTCGAACGGCTATCGCTCCTACGGTATCGAGTTCACCAGCCGCGTCACCTATGGCGAATTCCACCTAGCGGTCGACGCGACCTATGCGAATTCGAAGATCACAAGCAGCGCGACGCCCGGCCTGGTCGGCAAGAAGCCCGGCGGCCTGCCCGACTTCCTGTTCGTGGTGTCGCCGTCCTATGACGCCGGTCCGGTCGCGTTCGGCGTCAGCATGAACGGCCAGACCAGCACCAAGTCGGACGACTTCAACCTCTACACGATCAAGGGGTCGACCTTCTTCAACGGCTTCATCACCGTGCGGCCGATGGACAAGCTGGAACTGGGCCTGAATGCCAACAACATCTTCGACAAGCTCGGCTTCCGTGGCGGCGGCGGCATCTTCCCGGTCCTGTCCTCGACGCAAGGGGTGTTCAACAACACCGCGCTTTACGGGCGCACGGTGACGGCCTCGGTCCGCTACCGCTTCTGATCCAATCCCCTTGGGGCGGGTGCCACTTGGCATCCGCCTCATTTTTGTTTCAGGAGGCTGGCCATGACCGATGCGTCCCCACCCGCCCGCACCCTGAAGGACATTGCCCGGCTGGCGGGCGTGTCGCCCGGCACCGTCAGCCGCGCGCTGGCGGGCAAGAGCGTGGTCAATGCCGAGACGCGGGCGAGGATCGAGGCGCTGGCCGCCGAACATAATTTCCAGATCAACCAGATGGCCCGCCGCCTGCGCGCGCAGCGGACCGGCGTGATCGGCGTCGCCATTCCGCTGGGCCATGAGCGGCGGCAGCGATTGTCCGATCCCTTCTTCATGACGTTGCTCGGTCATCTCGCCGACGAACTGGCGTCGCGCGATCATGACGTGATGCTGTCGCGGATCATACCCGATGACGATGACTGGCTGTCGCGGATCACCCGTTCGGGGATGGTCGACGGCGTGCTGCTGATCGGTCAGTCGGACCAGCTTTCGGTGATCGAGGCGGTGGCCGAAACCTATCGGCCGCTCGTCGTCTGGGGCAGCACCATGCCCGGCCAGCGTCACTGCGCGGTCGGCGTCGACAATCGGCTGGGCGGGCGGCTGGCGGGCGAGCATCTGATCGCGACGGGGCGTCGCCATATCGCCTTCATGGGCGAGGTTCGCACGCTGGAACTGGCGCAGCGCCATGCGGGGCTGTGCGACGCGATGGCCGATGCCGGACTGAAGCCGCCGCAGCAATTGGACGTGGCGCTCGCGCCCGAACTGATGCCCGACCAGATCGAGGACAATCTGGCACGGATGACGCGGGAAGGGCAGAGGATCGACGGCATCGTCGCCGCGTCGGACATGATCGCGCTGGCGACGATGGCGGCCCTGGTCGCCGGGGGGCGATCGGTGCCGGGCGATGTCGCGGTCACGGGCTTTGACGACCTGCCGCTGGCCGAGCGCGCCATCCCCCGGCTGACCACGATCCGACAGGATCTGGAGGCGGGGGCCAAGGCAATGGTCGAGGCGCTGTTCACGCGGCTGGACGGAACCGCTGCGCCGGGGCTGGAGATGCCGCCACGCCTGATCGTGCGCGACTCCGCCTGACAAAAAACGGCGCGGTCTTCAGGGAGATCAGACCGCGCCGGGAAGGTTCAGGGAGTACGGAGGATGTCAGGCCAGCGTCAGGCCGACATCCACATTGCCGCGCGTGGCGTTCGAATAGGGGCAGATCTGATGCGCGGCCTCGACCAGCTTTTCGGCCTCGGCGCGATCGATGCCCGGCAGTTCGACGGTCAGGTCGGCGGTGATGCCGAACCCGCCCGCCGCGCGCGGACCGATGCCGACCTTGGCCGACACGGCGACGTCATCGGGAATCTTCACCTTCAGCTGCTGGCCCGCCACCTTGAGCGCGCCGATGAAGCAGGCCGAATAGCCCGCCGCGAACAGCTGCTCCGGGTTGGTGCCGTCGCCGCCGGCGCCGCCCAGTTCCTTGGGCGTCGACAGCTTGACGTCGAGCGTGCCGTCTGGGGTGCTCGCCTGGCCGTCACGGCCACCCGTGGCACGCGCCTGAGTCTGGTACTTCACGTCGATCGTCATGATAGTGTCTCCGATATTCCTTATCGCGATACATATATGGGGTGGCGGAACGGACTTGTCCAGCGCTTCTTTTATCGTGATATACATTTCACCCTAAAGGGAGATGGCAAATGTCGGCCCCATGGCCGCTCGACGAACAGCTGTGTTTTGCGGTCTATGCCGCCAACATGGCGATCCAGCGAAGCTACAAGCCGATGCTCGACCAGCTCGGCCTGACCTATCCGCAATATCTGGCGCTGCATGTCCTGTGGGAGGAGGATGGGCGCACGATCGGTGCGATCGCGCATCGCCTGTCGCTGGAGTCCAGCACGGTCACCCCGCTGGTCAAGCGGCTGGAGGCCGCCGGGCTGCTGGTGCGCGAACGCGATCCGCAGGACGAGCGGCAGGTGCGGGTCAGCCTGACCCCCGCCGGGCGCGAAATGCGCGATCGGTGCGGCTGCCTGGGTGAGGAGCTGATCGCCCGGTCGGGGATGGAGGTCGATGACCTCAAGGCCCTGAAGGCCGAGGTGCACGCCCTGCGTCTGGCGCTCGAACGGCGGGACGGCGCGGCGGCGTGATCCTCTACGATCATCCGCTGTCCTCCTACGGGCAGAAGGTGAAGATCGCGCTGCGCGAAAAGGGCATCGCCTTTACCCGCGTGCTGCCGGATGATTTCGGGACGGGGCGGCAGGATACCGCCTTCGCCGCCGCCAATCCCCGGACCGAAGTGCCGGTGCTGATCGTCGAGGGCGGGGAGCCGATCTTCGATTCCACGATCATTCTCGACTATCTCGACGAACGCTGGCCCGAAACGCCGCTGATGCCGCGCGACCCGCTCGTCCGCGCCCGCCAGCGCGAGATCGAGGAGATTGCCGACAGCCAATATGAGGCGGTGAACTGGGGCTATGGCGAGATCCTGTGGTTTCACCGGGCCGAGGGGGCGCTGGCGGACGATATGCGCCATGTCGCGGCGACCGACACGCGGGTGCTTCAGGCGTGGCTGACGAAGCGATTGGGCGACGCGCCGTGGTTCGGCGGCGAGACGTTTGGGCGGGCCGATGCGGCGGTGGCGCCGATGGTCAACCGCTCGGTCCATTACGGGCTCGGACCGGTGGCGGGATCGTCGCTGGCGCTGTGGCATGAACGGGTTTCGGCGCGGCCTGCGATTGCCGAAACCTTTGCCGAGTTCGATGCGGCGGCGGCGCATATGGCACAGGCGGCCGATCATTATCGCAGCGGCGGACGACGGCGCGAATATCGCGACCACCGATTGGAATGGATGATCCGCTCAGGCGGGGTGCCGGTGGTGCTGGAGGGGTTACGCGAGGATAACATCCGGTTTTCGTGGCCGGGTTAGGGGCGTGCGCTTCGACTTCGCTCAGCGTGAACGGCTTTCGGTACAAGGCCCCAAAACCCCAACCTCCGTTCAGCCTGAGCGAAGTCGAAGGCCAAGGGAATCCCTATGACTTCTGCGCCAAGGTAAACACCACACCCGGCGCATCCCGCAGCGTCACGTACAGCAACCCGTTCTGCACCTGAGGCACCGCCAGTCGCGACGCCGTAAACCCCGGCGGCACGCTGATCGCCCCGGCCATATCGGCACTCGCCGCCACCCGGTCGATCAGGAACAGGTCGCGCCCGGCCATCTGGCACCCATCGGCGCCACAGGTGATCGCGTCGATCCCCGGCAGCCGGACCAGCGTGGCCAGCGGGCTCCAGTCGCCCTTGATGCCCCCCCGCACGATCCGATAGCGCAAGCCCCCCGCCGCCGCCGGACCCAGCCGCGCCGGATCGAGCGTCGCCACCGCGATATCGGGCGAGGACAGCCGGACGTCGCGCCCGCCTTCCAGTATCACCGACGCGCTGCCATCGGCCGTGCCGACCTCGATCGCGTCGGTCGGGGTCAATCGCGTGCCCTCGGCGGCGCGGACCGAGAAGGTCAGGCGGCTATTGTCGGGCAGGATCGCCTCGTCCCTGGTCGCCAGCGTCACCGCGCCCGCCGCCGCCTTGGGCGTCAGGCTGCGCGCGATCAGCGTCGCGGCGGGGCGCGGCGGCGCGGCGGTGATCGGCACCGACAGGGTGCGTCCATCGGTCAGCCTGATCTTCGCGCTGGTGCCCGACGGCAAGCGGCCATCGGCGGCGGTGACGACCAGCCGGTCTGTATCGCCTTCGCGGGTCACGCTATCGGGTGAGAGGCGGACATCGCCGATCTCGACCCCGGCAATCTCGTCCAGCCGCTGTCCGGTCAGCGTCGCGTACCAGTCTCCCTTGGCCAGCGTCACCGTGTCGATCCGGCTGGCGGGCGAAAAGGCGCGCAAGGCGACCGTGCGCGGGGCGGCGTCGCCGATCTGCTGCACCTCCAGCGTCACGTCACCCGCCCGCGCCGATTTCAGCGGCAGGGTGACGTTGATCCCGTCCGCCCCGCGCAAGGTGAAGGGCACCGACTGCGGCGCCCCCGAGCCGCTGCGCATCGTCACGCCGGTCACGCAGGCGGCGGCGGGGCCGGTCAGCGCGACGCTGTTGTCGCGGCCGACGACCAGGCTCTGGCCGCTATCGTCCGCGCGCCAGTCTCCGCTGCCCGGGAATTGCAGCGTGAAGCTGGGTCCCTCGAAGCTGTCGAAACCCCAGGCGCCGTGCAGCTTGGCGGACGCCTTGCCCGACAAGGCCCCCGCAGGCAGCGGATCGCTCAGGACATAACCCCCGCGATCGGCCCGCGCGCGGACGGGGAGGTCGATCCGCTTGCCGTCGGCGGTGGTGATCGACACCATCATGTTGCGCGCAAACGCCGTCGAATAGATCAGCGGCGCACCCTCCACCGGCAGGACCAGGCCCGGCCGCGCCCCGCAGAGCGGCACATCGCCGGTGACGCGCAGGCGCGGCGGGCTGACCGCGTCGATGGCGGGCATGGCGGCGACAAGCACCGATTTGGGCTTGGCGAAAGAGGGGGCGGCATTGAGCAACAGCGCCATCCGGTCCCCGTCCCGCGTGGCCAGCGTCGGCAGATAGCCGAATTGCGGATTGCCGAACGCGCCGAACACCCGCGCAATGTCGCGGACCACGGCGATATAGGGGCTGTAATAGCCCAGCCCGGCCTCGCGCGTATAGCTGACCTGCAAGGCCAGATCGGTCGGCGCGCCGATCAGCGTGTCGGTCATCGAACTGCTATGGATGTCGGCCAGCACCAGATTTTCCTGGTTTTCGAGCAGACAGGCCGCCTGCAACTCGATCACCTTGGCCAGGCAGTCGGGGTTCAGCTTGATCGCCAGGCTGTTCGACAGGGCGGGCGCGAGGGTGCGCAGGAACTCGGGGTGGCTGTTTTCCTGTGCGCGGATCGCCGCGACAAAGGCGTTCAGCCGCGAACGGTCTAGCGAGGCTTGGTTCAAATCCTGCACCGCACGTACGAACTCGCCCGGCCGGTCGCGCACCGCATCGACGATGGTGCCCGATGCGCCGCCCGTTTCCGGCACCAGGAACAGCGCCATCTGCCGGGCGCCCTTGGGCACGGTCAGGGTCAGGCGGCGATCCTTGTCCTTGGGTTTCCAGGTCTCGGCCGACTTCACCCAGTCCTTGGGCGGCGGGTTGGTCGCGCCGCTCAGGAAGGCGGAGAAGAGGATGTAATGCGCCCGCTGGTCGCGGGGCAGGTCCGCCTCGATGGTCAGCCGGTCGCCGGTGGCAAGGTTGGGCACCTCGGCGATGGGCAAAGTGCGGTCGCCGCGCGTGACGGAAATGCGCAACGCTGGCCCCGGCAGGTCGAAAGGGGCCGGATCGGCGGCGCAGAGCGGGCCTTCGACCAAAGCGGCCGCCGCGAGCGCCAGCGCCATCAGCGGGCGTGGGAGGGGAAGGCGAGGGAGCATGGCGGGGACTTAAGGCGCAGACGGCGGCGGGGATCAAGCCATTCGCGGTAGATGACATGCGGGCGTCATCTGTGTTTTCACATTCCTCCCCTGCAAGGGGACGGGGACCAGCAAAGCTGGTGGAGGGGTGTAACCGCTGCTGGTGACACCCCTCCGTCAGCCCTTCGGGCTGCCACCTCCCCTTGCAGGGGAGGACCAAATGTTCAGCCGAGCTTGTCGGCTGTCTTCGTCTCGAAATCGCTGGCGTCATGTCGTTCGCGCAACTGCTCGGACGGCTCGCCGAAGGTGCGGTTGACCATGCGCCCGCGCTTCACGGCAGGACGGGCATCGATCTCGCGCGCCCACCGAAGGACATGGGTATAGTCCTGCACTTGGAGAAATTCGGCAGCGTCATAGAGGCGGCCCAGCACCAGCTGTCCGTACCAGGGCCAGATGGCCATGTCGGCGATGCTGTACTCGTCGCCTGCGACAAAGGCGTTATGCTCCAGCTGGCGGTTCAGCACGTCGAGCTGGCGCTTGGCCTCCATCGCATAGCGGTCGATGGCATATTCGATCTTCACCGGCGCATAGGCATAGAAATGGCCGAAGCCGCCGCCCAGGAACGGCGCGCTGCCCATCTGCCAGAACAGCCAGGACAGGACGCGCGCCCTGGCGGCCGGATCGGTCGGCAGGAACGCGCCGAAGCTTTCGGCCAGATGGACCATGATCGCGCCGGATTCGAAGATTGCGAGCGGCTCGGACCCACGCCGGTCGACCAGTGCGGGGATCTTGGAATTGGGATTGACCGCGACGAACCCGCTGCCGAACTGATCGCCCTCCGAAATGCTGATCAGCCAGGCATCATACTCCGCCCCCGCATGACCGGCGGCGAGCAATTCCTCCAGCAGGATGGTGACCTTGACGCCGTTGGGCGTGCCCATCGAATAGAGCTGCAGCGGATGCGCGCCGACCGGCAGGTCCTTGTCATGCGTCGCCCCTGCGACGGGGCGATTGATGGCGGCGAAGCGTCCCCCGCTTTCCTTGTCCCAGGTCCAGATGGCGGGCGGGGTATAGGCGTCGTCGCTCATGGCTCGTAGCTCCAGCTTTGTCCGGTGCGGGAGATGGGCGGGGGCGATGGCGAAAACAACCGCGACCGTGCCTTTTATTTCGCTGGCGGAATGGGCAGATCGCGGCGGACGTACAGCAGCTCATGCCGCTCCTCGCGCGGGATCGCCATGACCAGCCGATAGTCGCGCGCCAGAGCGCCGGAGACCTGAGCCTGCGTCGCGGCATTCCAGGGCGAGAAGGGATCGTCGAGCGTCACGATGGCGGGCGGACGGCGGGCGAGGATGCGGGCGACCTCGGCGCTTTCGTCGATCCCGATCGCGCCGCGCTCCGCCTCATAGGCCAGCGAGGAGGGGAAAGCGTAGGCGGTCGGAATGCAGCCGCCCGACAAATGGTAAAGGCTGGAGTCCCCCGCAAACACATAAGGGCATTCGCGCCCGTCCACCGCCGCCATCACCTGCGCCATGCGGCGGATGCCGTCGCCCTCACTTGGGTCGTTGGTGGCGGAGTGGAAGACGAACAGTCCGGCCCCGATCGCGAATACCGCGATGACCGCCTTTCGGCTGAGCGCGAAGGCCGGGGCGGCGGCGAGCGCCAGTGGCGCGACCAGTGGCAGGGCATAATGATCGAAAAACGCCCCGATCATCGCGAAGGCAATAAGCGCGAAGCCCAGCCAGATGCGGGTCAGCGTAAGCGCCAGATGCTTCGGGCCCTTGCGCCAGCTATAGGCCGCACAGGCGATCAGCGGCAGCATCTGCCCGCCGATCCCCGCGAGCCGCCCGATGATCTTGGCCGCCGGATAGCCGCGCCGAAGCGTGATCGAGGTGAAATTGGCGAACCAGAAGGCGTCGAATGCCGCCGCATCGCCCAGCCAGAACGACAGCACGACCAGCCCCGTCGGCAGCAGCCCGAGTAGCATCCAGGCGAGCGCGGCAAGCATCACGACCACGACATTCGCCCGCGCCCGCCAGAGATACCAGAGATGCGCCAGGCCGAAGAACGCGCCCTCGACCAGCGGGGTATATTTGATCTGGATCGCGATACCCGCCAGTAGACAGGCGATGGCGCCGCTGATGACGATCGCGCCGACTGCTCGCCGCTCGGCGAGACGCGGCAGTTCCAGCGTCAGCACGGCGGCGGCGGTCATCGCCAGATTGTAGAAGACCGGCGACTGGCCGCTTCCGCCGCTGAGCAGCGGCAACCACAGGACATAGGCCGCACCCGCGACAAGTCCCGCCGGAAAGCCGAGGCCCATGCGCCGCGCGGCCAGCCAGATCAGCCATGCGGTCGCGGCGGTGCAGAGCGTTCCGATCAGCTGATAGGCCAGGAAACCGTCACCGGGCAGCAGGCGAAAGCCGGAGAACAGCAGGAACAGACCCGGCGGCTTGCGGTCCCACAGATCGATATAGAGCCGCGCGCCGTGCAGGATGCGGTCGCCGACCAGCAGATAATATTGCTCGTCGACATGGGCGACCGGATTGCCGAAGTCGCGCATCCGGGTCAGCACCGCAAAGGCCAGCAGGACCAGCGCGGCACCGATCGGCCGGTTCAGGAACAGCCTGAATCCATGCGGCGTCGAAAAAGCGGGGCGGGCGGGCGTCATTTCCGTCATCACGAACCCTGTTGGAGGATGGGCGACGGGCGGAGCAAAGTCCTGTGGACCCGGCCCGGTGCGCCGCCGCCCATGTCATCGACACCGGGGCTTTCGCAAAGAAAATCGACATGGTTCCCGATCGAGTGAAAATATTTTCAGCCACCATGTCCGGTTCGGCGGGGACTGCTTCGTCTTAGCCATGAACACCTCTGGTTGTGGCTCCGGCCGCTGCCGGGCGGGGGCTTCGGCAACCGGGTGGTTTGGTCGTTTTAAGGGCGGGGTGGGGTAATGCTGCTCGATGCGGAAGGCGCGGCCTGGCGGAATGCTACGGCTTGGGCCCAGGCGGGGAAGACGGAACGGACGGGCGCCTATGTCGCGCCATGCTGGACCGTGGTCGTGCCCTTTTTCAACGAGGAGCGCGATCTCGCTGCCACGCTGGAAAGCCTGGCGGCGCAGACGGTGCGGTTCCGGCTGGTGCTGGTCGACAATGGCTCGCTCGACGCCAGCGCGCGTGTGGCGACCGATACCTGCGAGCGGCTGGGGCTGGACCATATCCTGCTCCACCAGGGTTTGCCGGGCAAGATCAATGCGCTGCACCTGGGCCTCGAATATGTGTACACGCGCTTCGTCGCGACCTGCGATGCCGACACCTATTATCCGGCCGATTATCTGGCGCAGGCGCAAGCCCTGCTGGAAAAGCCCGGCTGCGTAGTCGCCGGGGCCTATTTCATCGCGCCGAAGGACGGCGAGGCGGAGCGTCGTCGCGAGTCCGCCGCGATCCGGCTGGCCGCGCGGTTCCTGCCGCGTCAGTGCCATGCGGGCGGCGCGGGCCAGGCCTTCCGGACCGAGGCGCTGAAGGCCGCGGGCGGGTTCGATGCGCGTCGCTGGAATTTCGTGCTGGAGGATCATGAGGTCATCCACCGCGTCATGCGTCACGGCACCATGGCCTATGCCGATGGCTTCTGGTGTGTGCCTTCCGACCGCGAGCGCGACCGGGAGTCGATCCGCTGGACGCTGACCGAGCGGCTGGTCTACAGCGTGGCCGCGCCGTTCGCCGGGGACTGGTTCTTCTACGACTTCCTCGCGAAGCGACTGCGCGCGCGGCGGCTCACGACCGAGCGGATGCGCGAGCGGGCCTATCAGCAACTGGCGGGGGTCGTGGGTGAACCGGCTTATTCTCTGCGCTGACGATTTCGCCTTTTCCACCGAAGACAGTCTGGTCATCGCCGAGTTGCTGCGCTCGGGCAAATTGAACGCGACAAGCTGCATGACCCTTCGTCCGAACTGGATGGAGGACAGCGTGATGCTGCGATCCGTGCCGCAGACGGCGCAGATCGGTCTGCATCTGACCCTGACCGAGGAAGCGCCGATCCACCCCAATGGCTTTACCCAGGACGGAGTGATGCCGGGGATCGATCCGTTGACGCAGTTGGCATCGCGCGGACAGCTCGACCCGGCCGAGATCACCCGCGAGGTCGAGGCGCAGTTCGACCGGTTCGAGGCGGCGATGGGCCGTCCGCCCGCCTTTGTCGACGGGCACCAGCATTCGCACGCGCTGCCCGGTGTCCGCCCGATCGTGCTGGCGATCACGCGGCGGCGTGCGCCCGGAGCCTGGGTACGTACCTGCGAGGACCGGCTGGTCGGACTGCTCGGCCGGCCATGGCGGGGCAAGGCGATCGGCAGCGCCTATCACTCGCGCGGCCTGACCCGTGCGGCGGAGGCGGCGGGGCTGCACTGCAACCGGGGTTTTGCCGGGCATTACGGCTTTGACGGCCGCTTTGCCGAGGCGTTGCCGCGTTTCCTGGATCATGGCGGGGCGGAGCATCTGGTGATGTGCCATCCCGGTGCGGGCAAGCGGGCGGGCGACGTGATCGCGGCGGCGCGGCGCGACGAAGCCGATGTCTTGCGCGCCGTTTCGGTGTCTGACATGGCGGCGCAACGCGGGCTGGCCTTCGCCGCCTGATACGAGGGCGGTCTTTGGGTAATCAGGGTCTGGAAGGCCGGTTCATGGAGGCGCGCCCGCTGCTGCGTCGCCTGCTGGCCGCCCGGCTCGGCTCGCCCGACGAAGCGGAAGATGCGCTTCAGGACCTCTGGCTGCGCGTGTCCGGGCTCGACGCCACGCTGATCGACCAGCCCATTCCCTTTCTCTGCCGCATGGCGACCAATTTGGCAACCGACCGCCGTATCGCCGCCGCCCGGCGCGGCGTGCGGGATGGCGCGTGGGAAGAAGTGCAGCCGCAATCCGCCGAATATGCCGATCCCGAACGGATCGCGTCGGGCCGCAGTGAGCTGGCTCAGGCGCATGCGATGATCGCGCAGATGCCCGACCGGATGCGCGAGGCCTTCACCCTGTTCCGCTTCGAGGAACGGCCGCAGCGTGACATTGCCGAACAGATGGGCATCACGGTGAGTGCCGTCGAAAAGCTGCTGCGCCGCGCTTACCAATTTTTGCAAGAAAATCGTGATGCCGAGGGTGCGGATCGGACGTGTCGGCGTCGTCCTGACAGTGGAAGGAGCGGGGACGAGTGACGCGGGAGGAACAGGCGATCGACTGGCACGTCCGGCAGCGCGACATGAGCGCGGCCGAATGGGACGCCTTTGCGACCTGGCTTGAAGACAGCCCGGCCAATGCGCGCGCCTATGACGCGGTGGCGATGGCCGATGCCCTGCTGGCCGATCCGGTGACCGAGCCGGAACCCGTCATCGTGGAAACGCCGGTGGCCGCCAACGACAACAGGGGGTGGGGTCGTTGGTGGCTGATGGGCGGCGTTGCGGCGGCCGTCGCGCTGATCGCGGGGCCGGTGCTGATGCAGGCGCGGCCCGATATCCGGGTCGAACAGACCCGGCCCGGCGAGACGCGAGCCATTGCCCTGAACGACGGCACGCAGGTCGAGCTGGCGGGGGGATCGCGGCTTCAACTCGACCGCAACGACACGCGGATCGCGACGCTGGAAAGCGGGCAGGCGCTGTTCCGCGTTCGCCACGATGCCTCCGCTCCTTTCGAACTCCGCTCCGGCGATGTCGCCATCCGCGACGTGGGGACCGTGTTCAACGTCCGGCGTGAGGGGGCTCGGCTGGACGTGACGGTCGCGGAAGGGGCGGTCGCGCTTGCCCCCCAGGGCCAGACGATACAGCTGACCGCCGGGCAGGGGGCACGGCTGGACGAGGCGCGGGGCAGCCTTCGCCGCGTGCAGGTCGATCCGGCGATGGTCGGCGGCTGGCGTCGCGGCCTGCTGGATCTGGACGGCGATACGGTCGACACGATTGCTGCACGATTGCAATCCGCCTATGGCATGCGGATCGCGGTGGAGGGGCCGTTGGCGAAACGCAGCGTCACCGGGCTGGTCCGGGTGACGGGGGACGCCAGCCGGGACGTTCCACGTCTTGCGAAGCTGATCGGCGCGGAGTGGCGCCAGAGCGGTGGGGACTGGATTTTACGGGCGTCGGACGGAGTTTATTGAACGCGGCCTGTTGGTCGCGATCGCCCTTGCCTTGCCCGTCGCCGGTCGAGCGCAGACAGCCAACGTAGCGGCGTCCCGCCGGATCATGCTCGCCCCCGCAAGGCTGGATTTCGCGCTGCGCGAACTGGCGCGACAGGGCGGCATCACCGTCGTTGCCACCGATCCCCGCCTGCGTGATGTTCGCGCCCAGGCCCTGACCACCGGCGCGCCGCCCGCCAGAGCCCTGGCGCAGTTGCTGCGCGGGACCGGCTACCGCGCCATCGCGATCGACTCCGTCAGCTTCCGTATCGTAGGATCGCCGCGTCGCCCATCCATCAGCCGCCCTCCGCCCGCCATCCCGCCGCCCGCTGGCCGAACCGGCGATATCATCGTGACCGCCAGCAAACAGGGCACCGAACTGGCCCGTTATCCGGGGAGCGTATCGGTGATCGGGCGCGGCGTCGCGCTGCCCAACGGATCGATCGACCTTAGCAGTGTCGCGGGGCAGACGCCGATCCTGCAGACCACCGCGCTGGGACCGGGGCGCAACAAGCTGTTCATCCGCGGCATCGCCGACAGCAGCTTCAACGGCGCGACCGAGTCCACAGCCAGTCTCTATCTCGACGAGGTGCAGATCGCCTTTGCCGGGCCCGATCCGGGGTTGAAACTCTACGACATCGGCGAGGTCGAGATTGCCGAAGGGCCGCAAGGGGCGCTGCACGGCTCGGGTGCGATCGGCGGGATCATCCGCCTGACCTCAAACCCCGTGTCGCTAACCCGCGATGGCGGGCGGATCGAATGGGGCGGCGCACTGACCGGGGGCGGGGCGCCGAGCAACGATATGGCGGCGGTCGCCAACAAGGTGCTGCTGGCGGATACGCTGGGCATCCGGCTGGTCGGCTATCATGCGGTCGATGGCGGCTATATCGACAATCTGCGGACCAAGGCACGCAACATCAACCGGGTCGTGACCAGCGGTTTGCGCGGCACGTTGACCTGGAAGGTCGGGGACGGCTGGCGCGCAGAACTGGGCGGCGGCACCCAGTCCATCGCATCGCGCGACGCGCAATATGTGCTGAGCGAGGATGTGCTGGCCAGCCGCTCGGCGATCGCCCAGCCATCCTGGAGCGACATGCGGTTCGGGCGGCTGCTCCTGTCCAAAAGCTGGGCGAGCGGCCTGCAATTCGTCTCCGCCACCGGCATCGTCAGCGGCGCATCCTTCGAACGGTTCGATGCCAGCCCGGTGGTGCCGCACGAAACCTATCAGCTGAACGGCGACAAGACGCTGTTCTCGCACGAAAGCCGTGTGTCACGACGCCTAGCCGGTGGTGGATCCTGGGTGGTCGGCGTCAATCTGGTGTCGGACCAGTCGGTGATGGGGCGATCGCTGACCATCCGCCAAGGGGTCAGACCGGTGATCGGCGTGACCAACGTCACCCGCAGCGGTGCCGTGTTCGGCGAGGCGACGCATCCCGTCACCGGCCGCCTGTCGCTGACGCTGGGCGGGCGCGTGACCGCCGCGCGGGTCGATGGCGAACCGTCGATCACGCCGCGATCCAAGAATTTCGTGCGCGGCCGGTCGACCACGCGGGTCGATCCGACCTTCGGTTTCGCGTGGGCGCTGGGTGGCGACTGGACCGCGTTCGGGCGGTATCAGTCGGGCTTTCGCACCGGTGGTCTGGCGGTCGCGGCGGGCGTCGGGCGGGTCGCGAACTTCGAGTCCGACTCGATCCAGATGGTCGAGGCGGGGCTGCGCCATGTCCGGCGCGGGGCGACGGGGCTGTCGGCGTCGGTCAGCCTGTCCCATGCCCGTTGGAAGGCGATCCAGGCCGACCTGCTCAACCGCGCCGGGCAGCCGGTGACGAGCAATATCGGCGATGCGCGTGTCGATGCGCTGGAGGGCTGGGTCGAGTGGGTGCCGCAGCGTGACTGGCACCTGACCGGGGCGGTGTTCGTGACCGACAATGAGGCGACAGGCTCGACCGCCTTGCTCAGCCGCGCCAACAATCGCCGCTTGCCGGAGACGCCCAGTGTCTCGGCGCGGCTGGGGCTGGTTCGCGATTTGGCCCTGGGGCGCGACACGATCCTGTCGACGCGGGGGGAAGTGGCCTTTGTCGGCCCCTCGGTGCTGGGTGTCGGCGACATGTTCGACGTCCGGCAGGGGGGCTATGGCGTCGCTAATCTGGGGCTGACCGCCCGACGGGGCGGCTATGCACTGGCGCTGACGCTCGACAATCTGTTCGACGAGCGGGGCAATCGCTTCGCCTATGGCAATCCGTTTCTGCTCGGGCGGCGCAATGTCTCGACACCGTTGCGGCCGCGCACCGTGGGGGTCAGGCTAAGCGCGGATTTCTGACCGCGACGCGGGCGTAGGCGGCCAGGCCCGCCAGCACATGGCGCAGGCGAAAGGCGTGGAAATGCCGGATCGTGGGCACCGGCCCGGCAAAGCGATCGCGCAGGTTGCGGACGTCCTGCACCATCCAGCGGCGGACCCGGCGGTCGGTCAGGGCATGCTTGGCGTAGAGCGCTCCGTCGCCAAAGCCGTATCCCGCCAGCAGCGCGACGGCCTCGTCCTCCCGGCGGCGGCCGTGATAATGGTCGACGACGAAGTCGGGGTCGTAGCGGATCGCTATGCCCAGCGCCTGGGCTCGCAGCAGGAAATCGGTGTCCTCGGCGGCACGGAACGGCGCGCCCGCCCCGAACCGCTCGTCGAACGGCCCGACCATGCGGCCGACATCGGCGGTGAAGGCCAGATTGGCGCCCATGACGAAGCCGCCGGGAAAGCTGTCCGGCTCGGCGATCATCGGATGATCCTCCAGCTTGACGGTCAGCATCAGGTCGGCGGGATCGCCACGCAGGATACGCCCGCCGATGATGACGGGGGCGGGCTGCCCGGCAAAGGCCCGGGCCATATGCGCGAAGTAATCGGGATGCAGCACGCAGTCATCGTCGGTCATCGCGACGATCCGCCCCCGCGCCGCCCTAAGTGCCCGGTTGCGGGCGCGGGCCAGGCCGGGCAGCGGCTCCGACAGCAGGCGCACCGTAAAGGGCCGGTCGATCGCCCAGTGCCGGATCACCGCCGACGTGGCATCGGTCGAGCCATTGTCGACCAGGATCAGTTCGATCGCGCCGATGCCGGGATGCCGGGCGGCGGTATCGATCGAGGCCAGCGTGGCGGCCAGGCTGCGGCTGCGGTTGCGGGTGCAGATCAGCAGGCTGATATCGATCATCCCGCGACCAGCTCCGCCGCCTCCTGCGCGGATCGCGCCTGCCGGACGAGCGGACTTTCCGCCGTCCAGGCCGCGATATAGGCGCCGACCTTGCCATAGTCATTGTCCAGCACGACGTGGCGGATACCGAGCAGCAGGGCCAGGATATGGCCGTGCAGCCGGTCGGTGACGATCCGCTCGCCGCGAGCGAGCAGCGTCAGCCCGCGTTCGACGCGCTCCCGTGCCCGCTCGGTCGAAGCGGACGCCGCGACCGGCGGTTCGTCGAGCCAGTCCAGGGCTACCGTATCCGCAAGGGCCAGCAAAGGCGCGTCGTCGCGCGCGGCACGTTCGGCGTCTGAGCGCAGCAGCATCAGCACTTGGCAATCCGTCAAGGTCGGTCGCTCGACGCTGCCCAGGCCGAAAGCGGAATCGGGGGCGAGCGTGCTGGGGCAGGTGAAATGCCGGCGGGCCAGGTCGAGGCTCGCCGTGTCGCGGACATAGAGGTGGAAATCCGGGTGGCTGTCGACCAGTGCGGCGAAGCGGTTGCGATGGGCTTCGTCGCGAAAGTGGATCGACTGGGGCAGCTGGACGATCCGGCGGTCGGGAAAGCGTTCGATCAGATGTTCGCGGAAATGCTGATGATGCGGCCAGATGTCGCCCAGATTGCCGCCGCCATGGATCAGGATCGGCCCGGTCGGACAGGCGGCGCGGAAGGCCGCTTCGTCGAAATCGTCCCAGCGGCAGATATAGGCCGGATCGCCCGCGCCGACCGCTTGGAGTAGCGCGATCTCCCCCAGCCAGATCGCGCTGTCGCCCACATTGGGATGATCGGGAAAATCGACCAGCGCATAGGGCTCCCCCGACGTGACGTGACGACGATAGAGGTCGAGCAGCACCTTTCGCTGGCCTGCGATCACATCCTCGCTCACGCCGCGATGGCGCTCGGCAAGGCGGTACGGACGCTGGCGTAAAGTGCCTCGCAACGGTCCAGCCAGAGGTCGCGGGCGAAATGCGTCTCCACCCGGCGGCGGGCGGTGCTGCGCGGGATGGCCATGGCGCGGGTCAGCGCGTCGGCCAGCGCGGTGACATCCCCGGCTGGGGCGACGCACCCGGCCTCGCCGACGACTTCGCGCGCCGCACCTGCATCGAACGCGGCGACCGGCAGGCCGCACGCCATTGCCTCGATGGCCACCAGCCCGAACGGTTCGTCCCAACAGGGGGTGAAGAGGAATACCGAGGCCCGGCCCAGTTCCTGCGCCAGCGCTGCGCCGTCCAGATGCCCGCCATAACGGATGCCATGGCCCAGCAACGGTTCGACCTCGGCGGCGAAATAGTCCGGGTCCTCGACCGCGCCGAATAGGGTCAGCGCGACGCCCGCTTCCCGCGCGGCGCGGATGGCGAGGTGCGTGCCCTTGTTGGGGGTGATCCGCCCGCACCACACCGCCTCGCCATTGCCTTGCTCGGCAAAGGGCCAGGCGTCGGGGTCGATAGCATTGTGCAGCACCGAGGCTTCGGGCGGCGCGCCGTTCGGCCACCAGGCCCTTAGCTGGCTGGCGGAGGTGACGGTCAGTCTATGGGTCGGGCTGGGGCTGATCGTCACGAAATGATGGAGCGCGTCATAAGGCGGCACATGCAGCGAGGTGACGGTCGGCACCTGCGCGGTCCGGCGTTGCTCCAGCGGGAAACGGTGCAGGCTGTTATTGTGCATCACATCGAACCCGCCGCGTGCGATCCGGTCGCAGGCGGCGGCATAGCCCGCATCGACATGCGCGATCAGCTCGGGCTTGCCGCGATGCTCGGCCCAGGGGAAGACGGCTTCGTAATGGACCGGCAGGACCGGATCGAGGGTGAAGCGCGGGTCGCTGTCGCCGCTGGCGAACAGCACCACCTCATGCCCGCGCGCCGCCAGTCCCTCGGCCAGATACCAGCCATGCGCCTCCATGCCACCCAGGAAAGGCTGGCGGATGGGCTGGCGGACATGGGCGAGCAGTGCGATCCTCATGCCGCGACGCGGGGCTTGCCGGCGCGCTCCTCCAGCAGGCGGATGACGCTGGCGGTGTTGGCATAGGGCTGGTGGCTCTGCTGCCCGGTCAGCGCGAGGTCATCCTTATCGGGGCGGCGCAGGATCTGGATCGGGCGGCCGGGCGTGTCGTCGATCAGGCCCATCAGGCGAAAGGCGTGCAGCCAGTGGCCCATGGTGCGATAGCCCCATTTCGCCTCGAACAATTCGGCATTGCGCACCACGCTGTCGATATGGTGGACCGGCGGCATGTGGTGTGGGTGGTATTGATGATAGGCGAGCCCGCCCTTGATCCAGGCGATCGGCACGCCCGCCTTGTCCACCACCTTGCCGAAATCGGTGTCCTCGCCGCCATAGCCTGCATAGCGCTCGTCGAACCCGCCGGTGCCGAGGAAGGTGTCACGACGCATCGCGAAGTTCAGCGACCAGAAGCAGCGATAATCCTCGCACCGCTCGATCCCCTCCGGCGGCGGTCCGCGCCGGTCGGAGTGGCGCACCGCGACCTCGGCGAAATCCTGATATCGCCATTCGCCCGCCGTCGCGCCGCCGGGCAGGTACATGACCTCGCCCATCAGCAGCCCGTCTTCCTGATCCAGATAGCGATCATAATCGGCCAGCAATTCGGGGGTCGGGATGCAATCCATGTCGAGGAAGACCAGCTTGTCGCCGACCGCCGCCTCGGCCGCGGCATTGCGTGCGGTCGCCAGCGGCAGGCGCGGGCCGGACACCATCATCTGGCGGATCGGGAAGGGGGCTTCCGGCAGGTCATAGGGCGTGTCCTGAATGACCGCGACGATCAGCTCGGCGGGGAGCATCGTCTGGCGGGTCAGGCCGATCACGACGTTGCGCAGATGTTCGGGGCGGCCCCCGGCGAGCGTGACGACCGAGATCATGAAGAGGCTCCGGTGGATTGGGGAAGGGAATGGGTGAGGTCGATCGGCCAGAGCCGGGCGGACAGCGCCTCCAGCCAGTCGGCGGCGGTCTGCGCAGGCGCGTCGGCGATCATCGCGCGCTGTATGGCGGGGCGGTGCTGGCTGTGGGTCTCGGCCAGCGCGGTGGTCCAGGCCTGGGCCGAGGAAGGCAAATGCGGACGGACGCAGGCGACCCCGGCGGCGGCCAGCGCCTCCGCCTTGCGATGCTGCTCGTCGAAATAGCGCCATTCGGGAATAGCGAGCCAGGGGCGGGCGGCGGCCAGTATCTGCTGGCAGGTGGTGTTGCCGGTCGAGGCGATGACGAGGTCGGCGGCGGCGACATGGTCGGCCGGATTGTCGACCCAGCCGCGATGCTCGATATTGGCCGGCTCGGTCGCATGCCAATCGCGCGCGACCGGGCCGATGGTGATCCAGCGGGCACCGGGGCGGCTGCGCGCGCCGACACCGAGCGGGGCCTGGGCGAAACCGCCGCCGCCGCCGCCCGACAGGACCAGGATCATTTCCTCGTCCGCGCCGACGCCGATCCGCTGGCGTGCCAGCTCGCGTTCGGGAATGCGGGTGTCGACGCCCAGTCCGCCGACGAAGCAGGTCTTGGCGCGCATGGCGGCGTCCCATTCGGGCTGGGCCAGCGCCTCGTCGAAGGCGGCGAGCAATCCGGCGGCGCCGTCATAGGCGGCGCGGTGCCCGGCATCGCTGCGGTCGCCATGCTGGAGGATCTTCACATGCGGGACCGAACAGATACGCGCCAGTTGCGCGATCTCGGCGGAGACATCGCAGATCATCAGCGCGGGGTCGGCGCGGTCGAACCAGTTGGCGATCACCGCCATAGCATGGCGGATGCCGGGCCAGCCGAGCGGCGCGCAGTGCAACGTCTCGGGCGTCGGCACCATGTCCATCGTTCCCGCCTCCAGCCCGGTCGGCTCGAAGAGCGAGGGGATGGTGACGATCTCGACCTGCGGCGGCAGGGCTGGGAAAATGTCGTCGCGCGCACAGAAGATGGTGACGGGGCGCTCGGGCGGCAGGGCGTTCAGGATCGCGGCGCAGCGTTCGGCATGGCCGCGCCCCTGATGGTGGACGAAATAACCTAAGGGACGCGTCACGCCGCCGTCGCCTGGGTCGGCATCGGCGTGGTCAGGCCCAGCCGCTCCAGCCCCTCCATCACGCCATTGGCATGATGGGCGGTGACGCGCAGCAGGCCGTCACGCTCGGGCAGGTCGGCCAGCTCATGCCCGGCATTGCCGACGACGATCGCATGGCCGCAGGCGTCGAGCATGTCGACATCGTTGCCGCTGTCCCCGGCCGCGATGCACGCGCCCATCGGCAGGTCGAGCCGCTTGGCATAGGCGGCGACCGCCGCCGCTTTGCCGCCCAGCGGCGCCAGCACGTCGATCAGCCGCCCATGCGAGAAGACGGTCTTGGCGGAAAGTCCCTGTTCGGCCAGCGTCTCACGGACGCGCGCGGCATCCTCGGCGGTGCCGAAATAGCTGACCTTGTGCGGCCCGGCCGTGTCGCGCGGCTGGGGGCGCAGGCGCAACGGCTTGAGCGCGGCGACCACCGCCTTGCGGTCCCACCCTTCGTCCAGACGCGCGGCGAAGACGGGGCATTCCTGCCATCCGCGCTGGCCCTTCAGCATGATGCGTGTGCCGACATCGGTGATGAAGGCGTCCGGCTCGGGAATGCCCCATTGCGACAGGATGATCCGCGCCATCGCGAAGGAGCGGCCGGTCGCGACGACGAAGGGCAGGTCGCTCGCCTGACGCCATGCCGCAAAGTCATGCGCGCCGACCCGACATCCGGTCAGCGTATGATCGATATCGCTGGCGAGCAGGCCGGGGGTGCGCGGCAGATGGGCATAGAGCGCGGTGGATTCCATGGCGTAGCGGTCCCAGGCATAAAGGGTGGAGCCCGACCTGCCATTCGCGCTCATCCGCGCATGGGTGTCGGGGTCGGACAGGATGGTGAGACAGGCGGCGGCGATGGCGTCTTCGTCGCGCGGCTCGACCAGCAGGCCGTGGCCCAGCGCGGCGACGATCTCGCTGGGGCCGCCATGCCGGGTGGCGACCACGGGCACGCCCGCCGCCGCCGCTTCGATCAGGGTCAGGCCGAAGGGTTCGTGAAGGGCGGCATTGACGAACACGCCGCCCGCCGCTGCACGCTCATAGAGGGCGGCGACGTCATGCCCGTCATGCCGTGGCGGCAGGGCGAAGCAACCGCGAAGGTCAGGCCTGTCGGCGAGCGCCAGCAACTCGGCCAGCACCGCGCGCTCCTCGGCCGATCCGGGGCCGTCATGCTGGCCCGCCAGGATGACCAGATTGGCGGCCTCGCGTAAGGCAGGCGAGGCGGCATAGGCGCGGGCGAGCGCGCCCAGATTCTTCTTGGCGACAGGGCGGGCGATGGCGAGCAGGATGGGCTTGGCAGGTTCGTCGAGCCACTCGCCCAGCCGGTCGGCGAGCGTCGGGCGACGTGGGCGGCCGCCCTCATGGTTCGGCACGCCGGGCGCGATGCGGTGGATCCGTCCGCCGGCTGGAATGCCATAGGCATGGACCTGCCGCTCGGCCTCGTCCTCGGTCGAGACGATCAGGGCGTCGGCACTGGCGATGGCCGTCCGCTCGGCGGCGATACGGCCATCCAGCGCGGGCGACGGACCGTGATGGCGGCGCTTGTCGATGCCCAGTGCGTGCGGGGTATAGACGAAGGGGATGGCAAAGCGCCGCCGTGCCTCGGCCGCGACGGCGGCGGCGTCAGAAAAGTGCGCATGTATGACGTCGGGCAAGCGCGGCAATCGGGCGAGGTGCGCGCAGAACGCCTCGGTGAAGGCGGCCAGATCGTCAGCGAGCGCATCCTTCTCCAGATAGCGTCGATTGGCGGTGGCGATCCGGTCGATCGTCAGCTTGGGCGAAAGCCATTCGGTAGCGCGGGCGTGATCGAGCGGCAGTCCCGGTTCCTCGAAGAGCCGGGTGACGATGGAGACTTGATGTGTATCAACATTCTTCGCCTGTGCGGCGGCTGCGTCCAGAATATAAGCAATATGACCGCCCGTATCGGCGGTGATGCCATAATGGACAGGTGGCGATTTCAGGCACCCACCAAGTGCCAGATGCAGGATGAACAATCTCGCCCCTTTCGTTATGGAGCGACAACGTTATAAATATTGATTGGCTCCCAGCCGGATAGCGGAAAGATTGCATTCGATTGATATGGGCGTCATTTTCCTCGCCCAATTCTTGATCAATATCAATATCGGTGAAATTGGCTGAGGGGCGGCTGCCCGTTGGATACGCTAAGGCCGTCGTCCATTCCGCCCGGCACCCACTTCGGAAACGATGGGTTTCCGTCCTCTTGTTTCCGCTTTGGCCACTCCAGTCCATGACAACAGGTGCCTGGGATCAGTGTTCCGCCCGGACCACCCAAAAATCCGAAATGACCGGAAAAAGCGGTTCAGGGCCGCATCATGTCCTCGGGCAGCCCCTTGAAGGACGACGCGCGGCCGAGCGTTTCGCGATGGGCGGCCAGCCACTCTTCGGCCTGCGCACGACCCATCTCGCGCAAATCCTGGAGCACCGACCAGCGCGTGTCGACCTTGCTCGTCCCCGATGGCCCCGCCAGTTGGGGCGGCGGCGACAGTAGGTGCAGATTGACCCGCGCGATCGCCCGCATTCGCGGATCTCGAGAGGTTTCGGCACGGGCGACGTCCTGAATCTCCGACAGGGCGCGTAGGTCGCGGCGCAGACAGGCGTTGAAGCTGATATCGCTGACCCGGCGCATCACCTCACCGACCGAGCCGCCGACATCCTCGACGGTGAAGGGCGTGATCTGGACGATCATCATATCGGTCGCGCCGATCGCCTCGGTCAGCAGCGGCTCCAGCGCGGGGTTGGCGGTGAAGCCGCCGTCCCAATATTGCTCGCCTTCGATCTCCACCGCCGCGAACAGTTCGGGCAGACAGGCCGAGGCCATCAGCGCGTCGAGCGTCACATCCTCGCCGGTGAACAGCCGCGCCGATCCGCTCGCGATATGCGTCGCCGCGACATAGAAGGGCAGGCGCGTCTGGCGGGCGAGGAAGTCCAGGTCGATGCTTTCCGCGACCGCCTGTCGCAGCGCGCGCATGTCGCGCACGCCGGGCAGGAAAGGCGCGACATAGCGGCTGGAGAGTTTCGCGATGTCCAGCGACCGGCGCAGCAGCGGCTCGAAGAACGGACCGCCCATTGCGCCGACATCGAGCGGGGCGAGCGGAGAGGCATCGGCGACATGGCCCCATAGCCGCTCCAGCGCCGCCTTTGCCCCCGCCGCGCCCTCGGTCGCATAGCCCGCAACGACCGCCGCACCGTTGATTGCCCCGGCGCTGGCGCCGCTGACCCCGACGATCTCGATATCCTCTCGTCCAGCAGGCGCTCCACCACGCCCCAGCCATAGGCGCCATGCGCGCCGCCGCCTTGCAGCGCGAGGGCGACGCGGGGGCGCGACGGGACATGGGGTTCGAGACGGTCGGTCATGGCATACCTCCTTCTGCGTCGCGTCATGTTGCAACGCACAAAAGGCAAATGCCATCCCGTTTCGGTGGATTTTTATGGGGGTGTGGGGTCGATAACCCCGTTCCTCCCCTTGCAGGGGAGGAAACAGGTCCTACCGCTTGGTAAAGCCGCCGATCCCCGCGATCGCCAGCTTGGCGGCGGGCTTGGACATTTCGGCGAAGGTCAGCCGCAGATAGCGGACCGGCCGGACGCTGCTGAAGGGCAGGCGCTGGGTGGAGAGCGCATAGGCGATGTTCGAGAACTCGCCCGAGCCTGCCGGGGTCCAGCTCTTGCCGTCGACGCTCGTCTCCGCGACGTAACCACGCGGCGGAGCGGCGTCGATCATGACCTGACGCGAGGGCGTCAGGCTGAAGCCCGCGACATCGCGCACCTGGCCCATATCGACCGTGACGCTGGCGGGCTTGCCCGGTGTCGGGGCGGGCTGCACCCAGATGGTCTTGGCGTCGTTGTCGAGCAGCTTTTCGGCACCCGGCGCGGTGGCGGAGACGATATTCCAGTCGGTTGTCGCCAGCACGGTCGGGTCGCTCGACACGATGGCGGGGACGGGGACCGGCGCGACGCTCTGGAACAGCGAAACCTCGCTGATCGCGGGACACACGGGGGCGTCGACGATGCGCAGGCGGACCCGGCGTGCGGTAATGGGCTGGGGCAGGCGGATGATCCGCTGCGCGCTGATGCACTCATGTTCGGCCAGTTGCTGCCACCGGCCGTTCACCTCCGCATCGACCGCGAAGCGCGTGACGCGTAGCCCAAGCGGCAGATATTCGCGGATGCGGATCAGGTCGAAACGACGACCCGGCGGCAGGTCCAGCGTCAGGCTGGGCGTGGTCACGCCGTCCGGCGCGGACCAATAGGTGTCGCGCTGGCCGTCGAGCACCTTGGCCGCTTCATACCCCTTGCCGCGCACATGGCTGGCGCTGGCCACCGCGCCCTGCGCCAGGTCGGTCGCGAAGCTGGCGCGGATGGCGTCGCCGAAGCTCTTCAGGATCTTCACGTCCTGATCGGGAATACGCCCGCGCCGGTCGGGCGGCAGGTTCAGATTCATGTTGGTGCCGCGCGCCACCGAGGTGTCGAAATAGCCGACCAGGTTTTCCGGCGAGCGGACCTTCGAGTCCTCGTCGGCATGATAGAACCAGCCGGGCCGGATCGAGGTGTTGGTCTCGGCAGGCCACCAGAGAGCCCCGCCACGCACGCCCGAATTGCCCTCCGACTGGACATAGGGATGGTTCGGCATGGTCGGCCAGCAGGGATCGCCCGCGATACCGTCCTCATTGCCGACCCAGCGAATATCCGCGCCCAGCGGATCGAAGGTGCAGGCCATGGGCTGATGCTGATGGACCAGCGCGATGATCGAGGGCCAGTTATAATATTTGGGCGCGTCGATCTGCCGCGTCTCGCGTGCGCCGCCATAATAGCCGTCGCCGCCATTGGCCCCGTCGAACCAGAACTCGAACAGCTCGCCATAACCGGTGCAGAGTTCGACCACCTGCTTGCGGAAATATTCCACATAGGCTGGCCGCCCATATTCGGGATGGTTGCGATCCCAGGGCGAGAGATAGATGCCGAAGGCCAGCCCCGCGCGCTTGCAGGCGTCGGACATCTCGCGAACGATATCGCCCTGGCCGTTCTTGTACGGCGCGTTGCGGATGCAATGCTCGGTCAGCTTGGTCGGCCAGAGGCAGAAGCCGTCATGATGCTTCGCCGTCAGGATGATGCCCTTCAGGTTTCCCGCCTTGGCCGCCCCGACGATCTGGTCCGCGCTGAAGTCGCTCGGGTTGAACATCTTGGGGTCTTCGTCGCCATAACCCCATTCCTTGTCGGTGAAGGTGTTCATCGCGAAGTGGATGAAGGCATATTGCTCGCGCTGGTGCCAGCGCCACTGCCGGGCCGAGGGGACTGCGCCGTAAGGAGCGGGCGCAGCCGCCCCCTTTTGCGCGAAGGCGGGCGCGGCGGAGGCGACCAGCCCGGAGGCAAGGACGGCGCGGCGGGAGAAATCGGTCATCGTCAATTCGGCTCCGGGAGGGATCAGGCGGGCAGGTGGTCGAAGGACGGCGGGCGATCCTTGGGATCGCGGCCAAAGGCGGGGTTCGGCTTGGCGCCCATGGTGAAGGACAAGGTGCCGCCCTTGGACAGGGTGGCATGGTCGATCCAGCTCTTCGTCCAGGGACGACCGTTCCAGGTTACCGACTGGATATAGGGCGTGTCCGGGCCATTGCCCTTCGCCTCGACGACCAGCGTCTTGTCGCCGCCGACCGTCAGTTGCGCCCGGTCGAACAGCGGTCCGCCGAAGACGTACGCGCCGCTGACCGGATCGACCGGATAAAAGCCGAGCGCGGAGAAGAGGAACCACGCGCTCATCTGGCCGCAATCGTCATTGCCGATGATGCCGTCGGGCGCGTTCTTGTACATCTCGGTCAGCAGGCGGCGGACCATCCGCTGGGTTTTCCACGGGGCACCGACATAGGCATAGAGATAGGCCGCATGCTGGTCCGGCTCGTTGCCGTGCGCATATTGGCCGACCAGACCCGAGATGTCCGGCGGCGCATTCTTGGGCAGGGTCGAGGACGCACTGAACAGCTCGTCCAGCTTCGCCTCGAACTTCGCGTCGCCGCCCATGTGGCGGATCAGGCCATAGACATCATGCTGGTTGAGGAAGGTCGCCTGCCAGCCATTCGCCTCGGTATAATCGCGCCACCACGGCTTGGGCATGTGGCCGAGCTGGACGGGGTCGTAATCCTTCCACCAGCTGCCGTCGCTGAAACGGGGGCGAGCGAAATTGATCGAGGGGTCGATGACGTTGCGCCAGTTGCCCGAGCGCTTGCGCAGCCGGTCGGCCTCGGCAGTCTTGCCGACGCGGCGCGCGATGTGCGACGCGGCCCAGTCGTCATAGGCATATTCCTGGGTCCGGCTGACGCTCTCGAACCACTTGTCCGCGGGCACATAGCCCTTGGCGTCATACAGGTCGCGGCCCTTGCTATTGTCCATGTCGGGCGCGGTGAAGTCGAAGCTGCGCTTGGCGATGCCGGGCCAGGCGGCGGCATAGTCGGCGGGAATGCCCTTCACCATCGCCTCGGCCATGATCGGCGTGCCGTGCCAGCCGATCATGATCCCGGTCTCCTTGCCCTGCAGCGTCCAGACCGGCGGGCCATAGGCGCTTTGCTGGGTCTGGCGGATGATGTCGTCGACCAGCTTCTTGGCCTGGGCCGGCTGGGTCAGGATCAGCCAGGGGTGGAGCGCCCGGTACGTGTCCCAGGTGGAGAAGGTGCTGTAGGCGAACTGCCCGGCGGGGGCCTTGTGCACCTGTCCGTCCAGCCCGACGTAACGGCCGTCGACGTCCGAGAAGAGCGTCGGCGCGATCAGCGTGTGGTAATTGGCCGAGGCCATGATCGTCTGCTGGTCGGGGGTGCCGCCCTCGACGCGAACGCCGCCCATTGTTTCGGCCCAGCGGGTCATGGCGGCGCGGCGGACGTGGTCGAAGTCCCAGTGCTTCGCTTCTGCGGCCAGGTTCGCCTTGGCGCCCGCGACATCGACCGCCGAGATGCCGCAGCGGATCAGCAGCGGCGCATCGCCCAGTTCGTCGAAGAACAATGCGGCCTTCAGGCGGTTGCCCTTGACGGCGGTGCCGTTCGCAGGCGTGTCGCCGTCGCCGTAAAGCTGGATGCGCGAAGGCTTCTTCGACAGCTGCATCGCAAAGAAGATGCGGCGCCCCTTGGCCCAGCGGAACACGCGGCGGGTGCCGGTGATCGTGCCGTCGGGCTCGATGGTCAGCTCGGCGTCGGTGATCAGCGGCTTGGCGTCGCTCTTGTCGAGGACGAGATGCGACAGGTCGACCAGCACATGGCCCGGCCCCTTGGGATAGGTGTAGCGATGCCAGCCCGTCCGCTCGGTCACGGTCAGTTCGGCCAGCACGCCGGACTCGAGCTTCACCCGGTAATAGCCGGGTTCGGCCTGTTCGTCCGAATAACGCTGGTGATAGCCTTCATCGGGGTTGGAGAGCGGCCCCGCGACCAGCTTCAGCTCGCCGCGCGTCGGCACGACCAGCACGTCCAGCATGTCGCCGATGCCGGTGCCCGACAGATGGGTATGGCTGAACCCCATGATCGAGCCGTCGCCATGATGATAGCCCGAACAGGTGTCCCAGCGCTCGACATCGGTATCGGGGCTCAACTGCACCATGCCGAAGGGCATCACGGCACCCGGATAGGTATGGCCGTCACCGCCGGTACCGACAAACAGATTGGGACGGGCGACCGGCATCGGCACGGCGGCGCTGACGCCTCCGATCGGCAGGCTGGCGATCGCGGTCCCGGCGAGGAGCGAGCGGCGGGTCAAAATCATGCGAACGTCTCCCGCAATACTTCCGGCCGGGTGGCCGCGACATGGACGACCAGCTCGCCGAACAGGCCATTGGCCCAGGCGAACCAGTCGCGTGTGAACTTGGCGGGATCGTCGATATCGACCCCTTCGTGAATGAAGCCCGTACCGCCATGCGACCCACGGATCATCGCGAGGCTCGACCGCAGCAGCGCAGGGTCGCTCGAAGTCAGCGCGCGGGTGATGATCGACATCGGCCAGACCTGACCCGGCCCGGTATGCGGGCCGCCGATACCGGTCAGCGCCTTGCCCTCGAAATACCAGGGATTGGCCTTGCTCCAGCATGCTGCAACCGTCCGCTGCCACAGCGGATCGGCTGCATCGACGCAGCGGAGATAGGCCAGGCCCGACAGCGAGGGCACATTGGCGTCGTCCATGAAGACGGCATTGCCATAGCCATCGACCTCATAGGCCCAGACGCGCTCGCCGCTCGGCAGCGTCATCGTGCCGAACTGCCTGAGCGCAGCTTCGACCTCGGCGGCCAGCGTGGTGGCGTCCTGTGCCAGCGCGGGCTCGCCGACCGCGTTCGACAGCGCCGCCAGTTCGCGCAGCGTCGTCATCGCGAACAGGTTGGCGGGGACGAACTGGCCGTAGAGACACGCATCGTCCGAGGGGCGGAAGCCCGAATGGATCATGCCGTTGGGACGCGTCGGCAGGCCATAGCCGCGATAGAGCGTCTCGGTCGGCTCGGGCGCGGAGCGGCGGAAGCGATAGGGGCCGGAGCCTTCCTTCCGCTGCTGTTCGCGGAAGGTCTTCACGATCAGGCGCGCCGAGGCTTTCCACTCGGCGTCGAACGGCGTCGTGTCGCCCGTCTCGCGCCAATAATCATGCGCCAGCCGGATCGCGTAGCAAAGCGAGTCGATCTCCCATTTCCGCTCGGCGACGCCGGGCTTCATGTCGGTATCGTCCTTCAACGCCCAGCTGAGGTTCGTCTTGGCGGTCGGGTCCTGCATGAAGGCATTGGCGTAAGGGTCGATCAGGATCGACCGCGCCTGCCGCCCGATCAGCCCCCGGAACAGCCGTCCCAGCGCCGGATCGCGCTTCACCAGATGCAGATAGGGCCGTAACTGCGCCGCCGAGTCCCGCAGCCACAGGCAGGGGATGTCGCCGGTGATGACGAAGGCGTCCGCCTTGCCGTTTACTTGCGCCAGCGACAACACGGTCGTGTCGAGCGTGTTGGGATAGCAGTTGCCGAACATCCAGCGGAGTTCGGGATCGGCGATCAGCTTCGAGATGCGGGTGATCTCCGCCTCGACCGCCTTCGACACGAAACGGCGGTCGGCGACGGCCGGGCGCTTGCTGGGGAAGGCGGGCGCGGCGGCGAAGGCCGGGGCGGCGGCGAGCGCCGCGCCCCCGGCGATCAGTTCACGACGGTTCGGGGTCATTTGGGCAGGTCCTGCGCGGTGCCGGTCACGGTGAACTGCGTCCATTGCCCCGCGCCGTCACCCGGCTGGCCGCCGCCGATATAGAGCTTGTAGGTGCCCGGCAGGATGCGGCGGGTGCCGTCTCGCCAGACCTGGCTCATCAGGCGCGGATCGATGGTGAAGCGCGCCGTGCCCGCCTGACCGGGCTTGAGTGCAACGCGGGTGAAGCCGACCAGCTGGCGTTGCAGCACGGGGTCGGTCAGCACCAGCTTCTCGTCCGTGGCCGGCGGGACCAGATAGGCCTGGGTCACTTCCTCACCGGCGCGCTGGCCGATATTGCGCAGTTGCACCGCGACATCGACCGGCTGGCCCACCGCGACGCTGGCGGTAACGGTCGGCTGGCCATAGTCAAACTTGGTGTAGCTCAGGCCGTGACCGAAGCCCCAGGCGGGCTTGCCGGTGAAGTAGCGATAGGTGCGCTCCTTCATGCCGTAATCGGCAAAGGCAGGCAGGTCGGCGGTCGACTGATAGATGGTGACGGGCAGGCGACCCGACGGGTTCACGTCACCGCTGAGAATCTCGGCCAGCGCGGTGCCGCCCTCGGTGCCCGGATAAAAGGCCGCCAGCGTCGCGGCGGGCTTGAAGTCGCCCAGCGACACCGCCGAGCCCGACATGACGACCGCGACCACCGGCTTGCCGGTCGCCTGGAGCGCGGCGAGCAGCTTGCGTTGCGGCTCGGGCAGCACGACCTCGGTCCGGTCGCCGCCTGCGAAACCGGGCACCGAGACGCCCAGCGCCTCACCCTCCAGATCGGGTGACAGGCCGACGACGGCGATCAGCACGTCGGCGGTCCCGGCGACCTTCAGTGCCTCGGCGGTCAGTGCCTCGGCAGGCGGCAGCCATTGCAGGCGCAGGCCCTCATCGCCGCCCTTATGGTCGATCTCGACTCGGATACGACGCGGCGCGGAACCGTCGATCGTCGTTTCCAGCGCCTTGCCGCCGATCACATCGTCCACGACCAGCCGGTCGTCGACATAAAGCTTCACCGCGTCATGCGCGGGGCAAGCGTGCCAGCAGGCGGGGCCGTCGAGGCGCAAGCGGTACTGGCCCGGCCCCGGCGGGGTCAGCGTTCCGGTCCAGCGGCGCTGGAAGGGCGCGGTCTTGGTATAGTTGAAGTCGATGCGGCGATCCTGGCCCGCGACCGACCATTGGCCGTTCGCGCCCATGGTTTCGACCGTCAGGCCGGGCTTGCCGTTCGCCGACAGCGCGGTTTCGGGCACGCCGACGAACGCGCCTTCGGCCAGCACCGAGCCTTGCGCATAGCGGACGTTGCGGCCGAACCTGGCGCGAATGCCGTCGAGCGGGGTGACGGGGTTGATCGCGGTGCCATGATAATTGCCCTCCAGCACGCCCAGATCGTCGGCATCTGCGCCGAACACCGCGAGCGTCTTGCCCTTGAGCGGCAGCATGTCGTTCGGGTTGTCGAGCAGGATGATGCCCTTGCGGGCCGTCTCCAGCGCCAACGCGCGGTGGGCGGGGGTGCCGACTTCGCTCGCCTTGATCCGGTTCCAGGGCGAATCCACCGTCAGCATCCGCCGCACCGCCAGCGCGCGGGCCAGCGCAGTGTCGATCTCACCCTCGGTAATCAGGCCGCGCTCCACCGCCTGCGGCAGCGAGAGATAGGCCTTGCCGCAATTCAGGTCGGTGCCCGCACGCAGCGCCGCCGCCGCCGCCGCCGGTGCATCGGGCTGAGCATGGTGAAACATCCAGATATTGCCGACCGCATCGCAGTCCGACACGACGAGGCCGTTGAAACCCCAGTCGGTGCGCAGCCGCTGGGTCAGCAGCATCGGGTTGGCACAGACCGGCGTGCCGTGGATCGCGTTATAGGCGCACATCAGCGACAGCGCCTTGCCCTCGGTCACGGTCGCGCGGAAGGCGGGGAGGTAGGTCGCCTCCAGATCGCGCGGGGACACCATCACGTCGAAGCTGTCGCGCCCGCCCTCGGGGCCGGAATGGACCGCCATATGCTTGACGGTCGCGATGACCTTGGGATGCTTCAGGTCCGGGCCTTGCAGGCCGCGCACGAAGGCGATGCCGATGCGGCTGGTGAGGAAGGGGTCCTCGCCGTACGTTTCCTGGCCCCGGCCCCAGCGCGGATCGCGGAAGATGTTGATGTTGGGCGACCAGATGGTCAGCCCCTGGTACAGCCCGCGATCGGCGTTCAGCGGCTGCGAATTGAACTTGGCGCGCGCCTCGACCGCGACGACATCGCCGACCTTCTGGATCAGCGCGGGGTCCCAGGTCGCGGCCATGCCCATCGCCTGCGGAAACACGGTCGACGGCCCGTTGCGGGCGATGCCGTGCAGCCCCTCGCTCCACCAGTCATAGGCGGGCAGGTTCAGCGCGGGCTCGGCGGGGGCTTCGTTGACCAGCTGCGCCGCCTTTTGCGCGACGGTCAGCTTCTGCGCCTCCGGGGGAAGGGCGGGGGTGGCGGCCTGACCGGCGGCGGCGAGGAGGAGGAACGGGATCACTGGGCGTCCTTCGGACCGAGGGTGTAGATTTTGAGCTCGCGCGCCAGGGTGGCGGCGTCCGCGTCGCTTTGAATGGTGAGCGTGATGCTCTCGCCAGGCAACAGGTCGAAACCGTCATCCGAGGGTTCGGCGGCGGTGGTGCCGAAATTGACCTGCACCTGCCGCGCGAGGTTGCGCGCGGTCAGCGTCAGTCGCTTGCCCGCCCAGCGCGCGGCGATGCCCGGCGCGGGGTAGAGCATGTCGCGCGGCACCTTCCGCTCGATGATCTGGCGGGCGACGATCTTGTCGCCGTCGAACAGTTCGGCGACGCCGTAGCTGCTTTCCGGCGCGGCACCCGCAAACAGCGTCGCGTCGGGGATCGTCGCGACATCGCTGGCCGAGGCGGCGGCCATGGTCACGCTGCCGCTCTGCGAGCCCAGCTTGCGGCCGTCCATGCCATAGCCGGTGACGCGCCAGCCGAGCGGCTTGGGCGTCGTGGCGTCGGACACCAAGGCGATCCGCGTCGCACCGGGCTTGGTCTCCGCCACGATGGTCTGGGGTGCGAAGAAGCGGCGGACCTCGTGCTGGAGCATCTTGTCATGCCCGGTCCAGTCGATGCTCGACCAGCTGATCGCGGGCCAACTGTCGTTGAGCTGCCAGTAGAGCGAACCCAAAGTCACCGGGCGGCAAGCGCGGTGGTGCCGCGCGGCCAGGCCGATGGCGCGGGCCTGCATCGCCTGGGACAGATAGACCATATCGGCGAAGTCGCGCGGATCGCGCAGATTCTGCTTCAGGTAGAAGGTGACGCGCTCATTGCCTTCGCCCGCCAGGAACTTCTGGTGCGCCTTCATTACCGGGCTGTCGATGCGGAAGTCCTCGGGCGCGGCGAAGGTCGCGATGGTCGACAGGTCGGGGAAGGCCTGGAAGCCATATTCCGACATGAAGCGCGGGCAGCTATCGGTATAGCGCTCGATCGGCTTGGAACCCGACCACACGTCCCAGAAATGGCGGTCGCCGTCCTTGTCGGTGTCCGTCGGCCCCTCATAATCGGTCGAGGGCGAGCCCGGCCAATAGGGGATGCCGGGCGCGTTCTTGACCACCGCTTCGCGCAGCACGCGATCGAACAGCACCGCCATGCCGGTGCCGATCCGCTCCTGCTCGTCCGGGCCGACCGCCTTCTTGAACGCCTTGCGATCCGACCAGTTTTCCCAGCCCGACAGCACTTCGTTATTGCCCGCCCAGATGACCAGCGAGGGATGGGATTGCAGGCGCGCGACCTGCTCCTCGGCCTCGATACGGACATTCTCGCGGAACTTGGCGTCGGGGGGCGTGACCGCGCCGCCGAACATGAAGTCCTGCCAGACCATCAGGCCCAGCTCGTCGGCGGCGTCGTAGAAGCTGTGCTCGGGATAATAGCCGCCGCCCCAGATGCGGACGATGTTCATGTTCGCCGCAACCGCTTTTTCCAGCATCTGGCGCTCGGTGGTGGCGGCTACGCGCGACGGGAAGGCGTCGAAGGGAATGACGTTGGTGCCCTTGGCGAAGATCACATTGCCGTTGATCTTCAGCCCGAAGCTGCCGTCCTTCCGGACCAGCTCGACGGTGCGCAGGCCGGTGCGCTTCTCGACCGCATCCGCCCCGGCCAGTGCGGCATTGACGGTGTAGAGCGGATGCGCGCCGAAGCCGATCGGCTGCCAGCGCTGCGGTTTGGTGATCGCGACGGGGACGACAACGTCATTCTCACCCGGCTGGAGCGCGACATCGCGGCGGACCTTGATGCGCTTGCCATCGGGGCCGGTGACGGTCACGTCCATCCGCGCCGTCTGCGCGCGGTCGGCGACGACTGAGGCACGGGCGAGGATACGTGCCTCGGCATCGGTCAGCGCCTCCTGCTCGATGCGCAGATTGTCGATGCGCGCGGCATCCCATGCTTCCAGACGGGCGGGGCGCCAGATGCCGACATTGACGATGCGCGGTGCCCAGTCCCAGCCATATTGGTATTTCGGCTTGCGGATATAGGGGGAGGTCTGAACACCCTTGGGCTCGTCGCCGTAGGGCGAGTCATATTCGCCGGGCAGCGGATGCTTCTCGGCCAGCACCATCGGCTGGAGCGTCTTGATCGGCGAGGCGAAGGTGACGACGATCTCGTTCGCGCCCGCCTTCAGCAGCGGCTTGGCATCGGCCCGCCAGCGGCGATGCGCATTGTCGGCGGACAGCAGGCGCTGCCCGTTGACCGTGACGGTCGCGAAGGTGTCGAGCCCGTCGAACACCAGGTCCAGGTGATCGCGGGCGAGCATGGCGGGGGTGACGTCCAGATTGGTGCGATACTGCCACCCGGTCAGGCCCGCCCACTGGATCGGGGCCTCGTTCGCGCCCTTATAGGGATCGGGCACGATGTTCGCGGCGATCAGGTCCTGCTGCACGCTGCCGGGCACGGTCGCGGCCAGCCAATTCGCCGCCTGTGGGTGCGCGCCGGCGGCGGCGGTGTCCTTCGGGTCGATCCGAACCTGCCACCGGTCGAGCGTCGCCACCGTCTTGGGCGCGGCCAGCGCTGGAGCCGCCATCGGCAGGGGCAGGGCGAGCGCGGCCAGGATCAGACCGAGACGATGTTTCACAGCGATTTCCCCGAAAGCGGCATCGCTGCGCCGGGTCGGGCCGACCGCGTACAGGATGCAGGACTATGGCTTGGACCAGAAAGGGGCGCACGGCGCGGACGCGCGACGACGGCGGGGCAGGTCCCCGATCGCGCCAGGCTCTTTCTCGCCATCCGTCACCCCCGTCATCACCGGCTTGTCGTGCGCCGGTATTCTCATGGTATGTTTTGGTATCATGGCGAGGTGAACGGGGGGCGTCCACCCATTTTCTGGTACGATCTTCTATCCCATTGCACCTGCAATGGATTGGCGGCTCAATGCGCCATGCCCAGCGCCAGCAGCCCGATGATCCAGATCAGCAAAACGGCCGCCGCCATGACCGAGACGACCAGCGTCATCAGTAGGCCCGACACCAGGCCCAGGCGATAGGCCCCGCGAATCTGAAGGAACAGATGCACGGGAAAGGCGAGCATCAGCAGCGCCAGGCCGGGCAGATGCGCCAGCTTCGTCCACAGGATCATCACGACCATCAGCAGGCTGACGAAGCTGAGCGAATAGGTGACGAACACCGCATGATCGAACATCGCCAGCCCGCGCTTCCACAGGAAGAACAGCCGCATGAACGGCATCGACAACAGGATCAACGCCCAGGAAAATTTATAGCCGTTCGCCTCCATCTTGAAGAGGAGGAACTCGGGGTCGCGAATGGCATGGACGATCTTGGCATCCAGCGATTTCCAGCCGGTGATGACCTGCTGCTGATGTTCACCGGAATTGGAATGGGTTTCGTCTCCAGCACCCAGCGTCATGGCACTGGCGGTGAAGTCCATGCCTTGCTTTTGGTCGACCAGCTCCGCCCGTTCCTTGTCGAGCAGGGCGGTATCACGTTTGGCGGCGACGGCCGCGGCGCGATCGCGGTCGATCACCGCAATCCGCTGGTCGACCTTGGCGACTTCGGCGCGCAACTCAGTCGCGGCCTCCTGCGTGCCGGGTGCATGGAATGTCGCAAAGCCCCCAAGGGCCGAATAGGCGATATAGAGCAGGAAGACGCTGAACAGATACAGCGCCAGCGGGGACAGGAAACGCCGTCGCTCGCCCGCGATATAGCGGCGGGTCAGTTCGCCGGGTTTGATGACGAGCATCGCCATCGTCCGCCACACCTGTCCCTCGATATGCAGGACGCCATGGCTGAAATCATGCCACCATGCGCCCAGCGTGCGATGGATGTGCGACGATTGGCCGCAAGCGTGACAATAATGGCCGACCAGCGCCGTGCCGCAATTCAGACAGGCCTTCGCCTCGTCTCCCAGCATCTTGTCCCCCTGCATCTTATCCCCTTATCGATGCAAACCCCATTGACGAGACACGATAATTCGCCGCCCGACGCAAGGCCAAAGATCGTCGCGGCGGTCAGCTTTGCGCCGACAGGCGGGTATCGACCAGGTCGAGCTCGCGCCCCAGCCGCTGCGCGGTCTCCGACCCGATGGCACGCGCGTTGAGCAAGTCGAACACGACCCGCCGCTCGGCCCGGATCGCGGCCAGCCGCATCCGCCTCTCGACATCCTCCAGCCGCTCGGCATCGGGATCGACATCACCCTCCAGCGTGTCGATCCGGCTGCGATAGCCGTCCATCAGGCGCGACGCGATCTCGACATATTGGTCGGCATCGTCGCGACCCTCGGCCATTTCATGCTGGAGCCGCTCCAGCTCGGCGATGGCGGCCTTGGCGGCGGCGACGCGGGTATGGTCCAGTTCGCTCATGCCGTCCTGGACGGGCAGGGCAAGGCCACGCAGCAGCAGCGGCAGGGTCAGGCTGGCGATGACCAGCGAGGACAGGATGACGCCGCATGCCAGGAAGATCACCAGATCGCGCGCGGGGAAGGGCGTCCCGTCGCCCAGCGTCAGCGGCAGGGTCAGGGCACCCGCCAGGGTGATCGCACCGCGTGCGCCCGCCACCGACATGGCGGTGATGACCCGGCGCGGCGGGCTGGTGCGGCCCGGCGTGCCGCGTTGCCGGAACAGGGTCAGCCGCAGCGCGACCCAGGTCCAGGCGAAACGAAGCGCCGCCAGCCCCGCGACGATCGCCAGCACATACAGGCCCAGCCACCACAGACTGTCATGTCCGGTCAGCATCACCGTGTCGCGCGCGCCAGCAAACACTTGCGGCAATTGCTCGCCCAGCAGCACGAAGATGATGCCGTTCAGTGTGAATTGCAGCATGTCCCACACCGCCTGCCGCCGGATGCGAGTGGCGGCCTTCACGCCCGACGAGACGTTGGTGAAGGACATGGCGATGCCCGCCGCCGCCGCCGCCAGCACGCCCGAGCTTTCGACATGTTCGGCGACCAGATAGGCGGCGAAGGGGATCAGCAGGCTGACTAGGATGTTCGACCCGCTGTCGTCGCCGAAACGCCGCGCGAACAGGCTCTTGGCGGTGATCGTGCCCCAGGCGATGGCGACGCCCAGCCCGACGCCCGACACCGCCATCCAAGCGAAGGTCAGCCCGGCATGGGTCAGCGAAAAGGCGCCGGTCAGCGCGGCGGCGACCGCGAAGCGCAGGCAGACCAGGCCCGAGGCGTCGTTCAGCAGCGACTCCCCCTCCAGGATGTGCATCATGCGCTTGGGGATCGGCACCTTCTGCGCGATGGCCGACACTGCGATCGGGTCGGTCGGCGATACCACGGCGGCCAGCGCAAAGGCGACCGCATAGGGCATGGCGGGGATCATCCAGTGGATGAACAACCCCATGCCCAGCACCGTCAGGAACACCAGCCCCAGCGCCAACCCCAAAATCGCGCCCGCGTCGCGGAACAGCTCGTCCTTCGGAATGCGCCAGCCGTCGAGGAACAGCAGAGGCGGCACGAAGAGCAGGAAAAAGATTTCGGGGTCGAGTTCGACGCGGATCTGCGCAATCCCGCCGATCACCGCGCCGAGCGCGATCTGGACGAGTGGCCGTGGAAGCGCCGAGGGCAACAGGCGGGAAACGACCCCGCTCAGCACCACGGCGAGGAGCAGGAACAAGCTAAGCGTAACGATGTCCAATCGGGGACCTTTCGGGTGCAGCGGTTGGAGTGGCCATGGCGACGGACGGCACGACCGGCATATCAGCGAAAGGCGAGGGGCAAGGCCGACACGAATCGCGCGAGGGTTAACCATGACACGCGCGGCAAGGGGCGTTCAACCCGTTAAACGGGCTTTATGGGTTGATCCATGCTGTCTTATGTCCTCCCCTGGCAGGGAGGTGGCGCGCGAAGCGCGTCGGAGGGGTGTCCCCCTCTCGATAGCGTGACACCCCTCCGTCAGGGCTGCGCCTTGCCACCTCCCCTTCCAGGGGAGGAATAGTTCAGGCGGCCGCTCTCAACTCGCGGTCTATGGGGGCGAGGGCCCCCAGGAACTGCTCGGCGCTGGCCCGCCAGGAAAAGCCCTGCCCATAAGCCGCGCACGCTTCGCGATCGAGCGTCAGGGCTCCCGCGATGGCCCGGTCCAGCGCCTCGTCCATCACCCCGGTCTCGGGGCTGAGAACGTCGAGCGGCCCCTGCACCGGCAGGGCGGCGACGGGCGTTCCGCAGGCCAGCGCCTCGATCATCACCAGCCCGAACGTATCGGTCCGGCTGGGGAAGACGAAGACGTCCGCCGTACGGTAGATGGCGGCCAGATCCTCGCCGAACTTGGCGCCGAGGAAGCGGACATCGGGATATTGCTCGGCCAGTGCCGCGCGGGCCGGGCCGTCGCCGACCACGACCTTGGTACCCGGCGTCCGTGTTTCGAGAAACGCCGCGATGTTCTTCTCGACGGCGACCCGACCCGCATAGAGCTGCACCGGGCCGGGCAGCCCCGCGACCATTTCGTTACGCGGCCCCTCGGCCCGAAAGAGCGCGGTGTCGACGCCGCGTCCCCAATGCCGGTTCTGCGGCAGGCCATGCGCGGCCAGCGTCGCGGCCACGCTGGGCGTCGAGGCCAAGATCGCGGTCGACGGCGCGTGGAACCAGCGGACATAGCGCCAGACGAATTCCGGGCTGACCGCCTTGACCCGTGCCGCCACATATTCGGGGAATTGCGTATGATAGGCGGTGGTGAAGGGCAGGCCGCGCGACAGGCACCAGCGCCGCGCGAGCAGCCCCAGCGGCCCTTCCGTCGCGATGTGCACGGCGTCGGGGGCAAACCGGCTCAGCGCCCGCCCGACCGCACCGGGGGCGGGCAGCGCCAGACGGATTTCGGGGTAAGTGGGGCAGGGGATCGAGGCGAAGAGGTCGGGGGAAACCACGCGGACCTCATGGCCCATCGCGCGCAGCTCGCCTGTCACCGATTGCAGAGTGCGGACCACGCCGTTGACCTGGGGCGCCCAGGCGTCGGTGACGATCGCGATCCGCATCCGGCCTTGTCCTTCCCGATCAGGCGGCGATGGCGGCGACGGTCGGCTTGCTCCGTCGGGCCTCCATCTCGTCGCCCCAGTGCAGGATTTCCATCGTGCCGTCGAAATGCTCGACCAGCGCGGTGCAGCCCTCCACCCAGTCGCCGTCATTATAATAGGTGACGCCGTTGATGTCGCGGATTTCGGCGGTGTGGATATGGCCGCACACCACCCCGTCGACGCCGCGTGCGCCCGCCGCATGGGCGACGACTTCCTCGAAATGCGAGATGAAGGCGACGGCGTTCTTCACCTTGGCCTTGGCGTGCTTGGACAGCGACCAATAGGGGCGCTTCATCCACCGCCGGACGATGTTGACCCAGCGGTTCACCTCCATCAGCGCGGTATAGGCGAAGTCGCCGACATGGGCGAGCCAGCGATGCGCCAGCGTGATCGCGTCGAACTCGTCACCGTGCAGGACCAGCAGGCGGCGGCCGTCCGCCGTCTCGTGGATCGCCTTGCGACAGATGGCGATGCCGCCGAAATCCATGCCGGTGAACTGGCGAAAGATCTCGTCGTGATTGCCGGGGATATAGACGACGCGGGTGCCGCGCTTGGCACGCTTGAGCAGGCGCCAGACCACGTCGTTGTGCGCGGCGGGCCAGTAGAATTTCTTCTTCAGCCGCCAGCCGTCGATCATGTCGCCGACCAGATACATGGTCTCGCTGTCGACATGGTCCAGAAAGTCGATCAGCATCTCGGCATTGCAGCCGCGCGTGCCGAGATGCACGTCCGAGATCCAGATGGTGCGGTAACGGCGGCGCTCATGGCCCTCGGGCTCCGGCGTCACCGGCGCGCGGGGGATGAAGTCGAGGATGGCGGCGTCTTCGTGCAGCGAGCCATCGATCGGAATGCTGGTCATCGGCATCGTCGGAACCCCACGCTTGGCGTTCCGCATGTCTTAGGCGTCATCTGTTACGCCCGCGTCGCAGATCGGTGACAGGCGCGCAGCAGTTTCGTGACTCGGGGAAGTCAGGACAAGAAAAACCCGCCGATCCTCAGGGACCGGCGGGCTGTTTTTCTCACGCCCCTCCCGCAAGCGGGAGGGGATGGGGGAGGGCAGGCCACGGGTGTTGGTCTCTGTGAGACTCCTTTCCCTCCCCTCGGTCCCCTCCCGCCTGCGGGAGGGGATGCAGAAGTGGCTTAGAACCGCACCGCGACCGAGGCGGCATAGGTCCGGCCGTTCTTGTAGAAGGCGGTCGGACGATCGCGCGTCGCGTTATACTGGTAATAGGTCTCGTCGAGCAAGTTCTGCGCGTTGACCGACAGTGTGATCTCCTTGGTCAGGTTCACACCCGCCGAGAAATCGAGCTGGCTGTACGGCGCGACCATTTCGCGCGAGTTCAGGCGGCCGATCGTGCGGAAATAGCTCGAGCGGTAGTTGTAGCTCAGGCGCGCCTGGAAGATCCCGCTTTCGAAATAGGGGATCACGTTGACCGTGTGGCGCGACAGATACGGCAGGTTCAGCGCCGCACCCGACGAGTCGACCGACGAGGTCGAGCTGTCCTGGTACGAATAGTTCGCCTGGATGCCGAAGCCGCCCCAGATTTCGGTCTGGCCCGACACCAGCGCGCCGTTCACCTTCGCCTTGCCGCCATTGATCGGCTGGTTGACGTTGTACGTCGTCAGGCGATTTTGCAGCGAGTTGAAGAACACGGCGTTGGTACGCGTGTTGATGATGTAGTTCGAGATGTCGCGACGGAAGAGTTCGACCGCGATCAGCGAGCCGGCGCGCGGATACCATTCCGCCGTCAGTTCGTAGTTGGTCGACTCGTACGGCTTCAGGTTCGGGTTGCCGCCGCCGCCATCGAGCGTGATGTCGTTGAGCGAGGTCGCCGCCGCCAGATCCTGATAGCGCGGACGCGAGATCACCCGCGCGACCGAGCCACGGACTAGGAATTCCGGCGTGATCGAATAGGCGATGTTCACGCTGGGCAGGAACTTCAGATAATCGGTCGTGGTGGTGGTCGGCACCGGCACCGGGGTGACCGTGTTGGCCAGCGTCACGGCATAGTTGGACTGGTCGCGGGTGTAGACCAGACGACCGCCGATGTTGCCGCGCAGGCCGCCTTCATCAAAATTGGCCTGGACGTAGGACGCGATGACCGTCTCGCGCACCTTGGTCGACGCGCCGACCTTGGTGACCAGCGGGCTGTTGATCGAGTTGGCGAGGATGTCGATCACCGCCTGCTCAGGCAGGTTCAGATACTGGGTCGCATTGCCCATGCCGCCGCTGCCGTCGAAGACGCCGCCCGGCGTGACGAGCGTGGTGACGCCCAGCTGGTTGGCGGTCTGCGAGCTGGTCTTGTAGGTGTTGATGCCACGACCGTCGATGCGGTTGACGTGGTCGGTCACGCGGCTGCCGATCAGGATCTGCTTGAACGGACCGAACTCGACCGGGATGGTCGCGTCATAGCCGCCGAAGATGTCGCGGTCGGTGGTGACGCTATAGTCCAGGCCACCGATCTGCGCGCCGTTCAGCTGCTGGCCGTTGACGATGACCGGGCGGCCCTCGATCTGGGCGGGATTGTTGTTCGGGTTGGTGAAGTAGTTCGCCGGGTTGGTCAGGTCGCCCGTGAAGTTCACCGTCGCCGAGGTCGGCGTGAAGGCATAGTTGAACGGCAGCTTGGTCTGCACGTTGAACAGATATTCGGGATTGCGCCCGCCGGTCGCCTTCGACCAGCCGCCCGCAAAGTTGATCTTCGTGCCGTCATCGCCTTCCCAATCGGCGAAGAAGTTCAGGTTGTCGGTCTTCAGCTTGGTCTTGCGGACCAGCGTATCGAGCTGCGCCGACTGGTTCGGCGCGGCCGCGAAGCTGGCCGAGTTGACGACGCCGTTGGCGACATTGGCGGTCTGCAGCACGCTGCCGGTCCAGGCGACCGGGATCGTGTACATCGACTGGCTGTAGTTGTTGTAGTTGCCGTCGATGTGCAGGCCGTTCAGGGTCAGCGTCAGGTTGGGGGCCGGGCGATACTGCACGGTGCCCGACACGCTGGCGCGCTCACGGGTCTGCTGGAAATAGGCATAGTTGATGCCGAACGGCGCGACCGCGTTGATCAGGTCGTTCTTGGTGCCGCCGGTGACGGTGGCGTTCGGGTTGAGCAGCACGCCCTGGCCCGACGCGTCGCGCACGACATTGCCGTTAGCGTCCTTCTGGAAGAAGTCCGCGCCGCTCTGATAGCCGAAGAATTCGACACCCGCGCGGGTCAGCGCCTGCTTGTCATAGGTCGCGGCGACCAGGAAGCCGAAATTGTCGGCTTCGTTGTGCCAGCTGTACAGACCCGAACCGCGGACATTCCCCTTCTCGGAACGGTCATTGTACGTATAGCCGCCCGAGGCGAAGATCGAATTGGGTGCCAGGTCCAGGGGACGGCGGGTGCGCACGATGACCGTGCCGCCCAGGCTGCCTTCCTCGATGCGCGGTTCCGGCGACTTGTAGACCTCGAGGCGGTCGACCAGTTCGGGGGCCAGCAGCGAATAGTTGAAGGTACGGCTGGACGGGTCGTTGTCGTTGCCGCCCCAGTCGGCCGAGGCCAGCGCATGGCCGTCGAGCAGCATGCGGTTCAGTGCCGGGTCGGTACCGAGAATGGCGACCTTTTCGCCTTCGCCGAAGCGGCGGTCGATGCTGACGCCTGGGATGTGCGAAAGCGATTCCGCCACGTTGCGGTCGGGGAACTTGCCCACGTCCTCGGCGGTGATGACGTCGACGACGGCGTTGGCCTCGCGCTTGACGTTGATCGCGTTGCGCAGGCTGGAGCGGATGCCGGTGACCACGATGTCACTGGAGTCGCTGCCCGGTGCGGTCTGGGTCGGTGCATCGGCAGACGGCGTCGCGGTCTGCGCAAAAGCGGTGCCCTGGATGCCGGCGAGTGCGGTCGCCGTCAGGATCATGCCGCGGAAGCTCAACATGTTGAAATCCCCCAAAAAATACTCGCCGCTCCACCGCGCGCGCTCTTATTGTTGTCTGGGGATGGCTGGTGGCGTCCTCCCCGGCCGGCTTGTTATACGATATGCCGGAACTACCAACCTGTAACCAAACTGACATTGGTCCGTAAACGGAAAAAATATGACGTTCTTGTCATGAGACCATTGGGCTGGCGCATTGTCCGGCGTACTGCTTAAATGACTCATCTGTGAAAAACCCGCGCGGCGGTGGTCCCGGTGCGCGGCGCAAATGGGCCGGGGGAAGTTCAAGATGGTCATGTCACCAGTCCGCGCTGAAGCGCCGCTGCTGGAAATCTGCGTCGATGACGCGGACGGCGTGGCGGCGGTCGTGGCCGCGGGGGCGGACCGGATCGAGCTTTGCGGTGCGCTGGGTCTGGGCGGTCTGACGCCCTCGGCGGCGCTGGTGGCGCATGCGGTGGAGTCCGGTGTGCCGGTGCACGCGATGGTGCGGCCGCGCGACGGCGACTTCCGTTATGACCGTGCCGATATGGGACTCGCCACGAAAGAAATCCGTCACATGGTGGCGATGGGCGTCGCGGGGGTCGTGGTCGGGGCGATGGCGGACGACCAGCGGCTCGACTTGGACATGCTGGCGCGCTGGCGCGAGGCGGCGGCGGGCGTGGCCATCGTGCTGCACCGGGCGATCGATCTGGTGGCGGATCCCGTCGAGGCGGTCGGACAGGCGGCGGAGCTGGGCTATGACCATATCCTGACTTCAGGCGGGGCGGCGACGGCCGAGCAGGGCGCCGACGTCATCGCGAAGATGGTCGAGGCAGCGGACGGGCGCCTGTTGATCATCGCGGGATCGGGTGTCTCGGCGGACAATGTCGGGGCGCTGATCGCCCGGACCGGGGTCGATGCGGTTCACGCCTCGGCCAGCGTGCGTGAGGATTGGGGGGATTCGCGGGTGCTCGGCATGGGGTTTGCGGTCGGGCCCAGGCGCCGGACAAGCGCCGATCGCATCGCCGCGATCCGACAAAAGATAGGGGAAGGATAAAAGCCAATGTATGCCAAATATAATACCTATTGCCCGCTTGGTTCGGCTGCGATAAGCCTGTTGACGAAGCGGGGCGTGGCATGAGCGACGCCCGGGCAAAGGGGGATGGCGCGGCCATGACATTCTCGGCGCAGGTCGGCTCCTTCCGAAAGGGGAACCCCGCGCCGTTATACCTCCAGCTCCAGCAGCTGCTGCGCGATGCGATCACCAACAATGTCCTGGCCGAGGATGATGCGATCCCCGCCGAGCGCGATCTGGCGATCGAATATGACGTGTCCCGGATCACGGTGCGCAAGGCGATCGGCGGCCTGGTCGAGGAAGGGCTGCTGACGCGCAGGCGCGGCGCGGGGACCTTCGTCGCGGGGCGCGTGGAGAAGAGCTTCTCCAAGCTGTCCTCCTTCTCCGAAGACATGATCGCGCGCGGCCGCACGCCGAGCAGCCAGTGGGTCAGCCGCGCGCCTGGCACGGTGACGCCGGAAGAGGCGCTGTCGCTGGGCCTGTCGCCGGGGGCGCCGGTCTATCGTTTCCAGCGTGTGCGCTTCGCCGACGAGGTGCCGATGGCGATCGAGGTGTCGACCATTGCGGGCTTTGCGCTGCCCTCGATCGAGGCGGTCGACCGCTCGCTCTATGCGGCGCTGGAGCGGACCGGCAACCGGCCGGTGCGCGCGTTGCAGCGGCTGCGTGCGGTGCCGTTCGGGCCCGATCATGCCAAGATGCTGGATGTCGATCCGGGCCATGCGGGCCTGTTGATCGAACGGCGCGGATTTCTACGCGATGGACGGGCGGTGGAATATACCCAGTCCTTCTATCGCGGCGATGCCTATGATTTCGTCGCGGAGTTAACCGATGTCTGATGTGATGACCGCCGGTAGTGCGGGGACCAGCACCCTGATGGGAGCGGAAGCGGGGGAGGCACCGGAAGCGATCGCCCGGCTGCTGGCGCGCAACGCGCCCACCGTCCGGGCGCTGGCCGAGCGGCTGCGTGCCGCCCCGCCGCCGGTGATCATCACCATCGCGCGTGGTTCGTCGGACCACGCCGCGACCTATGGCAAATATATCCTGGAGACCAAGACCGGCGTGCCGGTGTCGTCGGCCGCGCCTTCGGTCGCATCGATCTTCGAAACGCCGATGAAGGTACAGGGTGCGCTGGTCATCGCTATCTCGCAGTCGGGGCGTAGCCCGGACCTGCTGGCGACGGTCGAGGCCTATCGCGCGGGCGGCGCGCATATCGTGGCGCTCGTGAACGATGAGGAGTCGCCGCTGGCGACCGGCGCGGACACCTTCCTGCCGCTGTCGGCCGGTCCCGAAAAGGCCGTCGCCGCCACTAAGTCCTGCCTGACCGCGTTGGCGGGTCTGGCGCAGCTCGCCGCCGCCTGGGCGGGGGACGAGACGCTGGAGGCCGCCCTGGGCGATCTGCCCGGTCAGGTCGAACAGGCGCTGGGCCTCGACTGGTCCTCGGCAGTCGAGGGACTGCGCGAGGTTAGCCAGATGTTCGTGCTGGGGCGCGGTTACGGTTACGGCGTCGCGCAGGAAGCCGCGCTGAAGCTCAAGGAAACCTGCTCCATTCAGGCCGAGCCGTTCAGTGCCGCCGAAGTGCGCCACGGCCCGATGCGTATCGTCGAGCCTGGCTATTCGGTGCTGGGCTTCGCCACCTCCGACGTGGCGGGCGAGGATGTGAAGGCGGTCGCCGACCAGTTCGAGGGCCGCGGCGCCAAGCCGTTCGTCGCGGGGCAGGGTGGTGCGCTGCCGATGGTCGCAGGCCATCCCGCGCTGGAGCCGATTGCGATGCTCGCCAGCTTCTACCGCATGGTCGAGGCGCTGGCGCTCGCCCGTGGCATGGACCCCGACTCGCCGCCGCATCTGCAGAAAGTGACCCGCACGCTATGACCCGTTTCCGTTTCGTCAACGGCCATGTCGCGACCCAGGGCGGCGTCCTGCCGGGTGTGGAGATCGTTTTGGACGGCGACCGTATCGCCTCGATCGGCGCCGTGGACGGCTCTACTGACACGATCGACCTGAACGGCGGCTGGGTCGTGCCCGGCTATATCGACACCCAGGTGAATGGCGGTGGCGGCGTGCTGTTCAACGACCGTCTCGACGTGGACGGCATCGCGACCATGGCGGCGGCGCATGCCGTCTATGGCACCACCGCGATGCTGCCGACCCTGGTCAGCGAGACGCCGGACAAGATCGCCCGCGCGCTCGACGCGATCGACGAGGCGATCGAGGCGAAGGTGCCCGGCATCGTCGGAATCCATGTCGAGGGCCCGGTGCTGAACCCGGCGCGCAAGGGCATCCACGATCCGACGCGCTTCCGCGATCTGGACGAAGAGATGATCGCCGTCCTGACCCGTCCCCGCAAGGGCAAGGTCATGCTGACCATCGCGCCCGAGCGGGTGCCGGTCGCCACCATCCGTCGTCTGGCGGAAGCGGGCGTGCTGGTCAGCGCGGGCCATAGCGAGGCGAGCTATGAGCAGGCGGTCGAGGCGTTCGGTGCGGGCGTCGTCGGCGTCACGCATCTGTACAACGCGATGCCCGCCATGCAGCAGCGTGTGCCGGGTCTGGCGGGCGCGACGCTCGACGATCCGCGGCCCTATGCGGGGCTGATCATCGACGGCTTCCACGTCTCCGCGCCGATGCTCCGGCTGGCGATGAAGGCGCGGCCGTTCGACAAGCTGATGCTGGTCACGGACGCTATGTCGTCGGTCGGTGCGGTGGAGAAGGACTTCGTGCTCCACGGCCGTCATATCGACGTGTCGGGCGGCAAGTGCACCTATACCGACGGCACGCTGGCGGGTTCGGACCTCGATATGGGGTCGGCGGTCGCCAATGCGGTCGAGCAGCTGCGCATCACCGTCGATCAGGCGGCGGCGATGGCCGCGACGCATCCGGCGGCGTTCCTCGGTCTGTCGCATGAGCGCGGGGCACTGGCCCAGGGCTTGCGCGCTGACTGGGTGGTACTCGACGCCGCGCTCAAGCCGGTCGAGACGCGTATCGCCTCGGCGGAGCCGGTCGCGGCATGACGGTCGCGCGCCGCGACCTTCTGCTGGGCAGCGCGGTGGTGGGGCTGGCGGGCGGCATTGCGCCCGTCCCAGCCTTCGCCGCCAGTCGCCGCCCGGCGGACGGCGCGGGCGCGCTGCCCATGCCCGAGCCCGTGGACCAGCTTCCGCCCGCGCTGCCGGTGCAGGATGCGGCCCGAGTCCTGATGGATCGTGGCTGGCTGTTCCATGAAGGCGATGTCGAGCCTGCGCCGCTCGACACGCACAACGCGACCTATCTGTCGGTCAAGGCGGGCAATGCGCGCGGCGCGGCGGCGGTCGATTATGATGACAGCGACTGGCAGTCGGTCGACCTGCCGCATGACTGGGCCTCGTTCCAGCCCTTCGTGAAGACCGCCAATGTCGCGCAAGGCTATCGCCCGCGCGGCATCGGCTGGTATCGACGCAGCTTCCGCCTCGACCCGGCTTTGCGCGGACGGCGGATCGAGCTGGAATTTGGTGGCATCGCGACGAACGCCACGATCTGGGTCAATGGCAGTGTCGTTTCGCACAATTTCTCGGGCTATAACGCGGTCCGCATCGACCTGACCCCGTTCGCGCGGTTCGGGGACGAAGCCAATGTCGTCGCCGTCCGCGTGGATGCAGAGGCGATGGAAGGCTGGTGGTATGAGGGCGCCGGACTCTATCGCCATGTCTGGCTGGGCGACTATGCGCCGGTCTCGATCGCGACCGACGGCGTGCATGGCGATCCGCGCAAGCGGGCGGACGGCTGGCATGTCCCGGTCACCGCGACTCTGACCAGCATCGTCGACACCGACAGCCCGGTCACGGTCGAGGCGCGCCTGCTCGATCCGCAGGGCAAAATGGCTGCGCAAGGACAGGTACAGGCAACGGTGCCCGCGCTGGACGAGGGCAAGGCGGTGCTGGACCTGCCGGTCGCCGACCCCATGCTCTGGTCGGTCGAGCGGCCGACCCTCTACACGCTCGACGTAAAACTGGTGCGTAACGGGCAGGTGGCGGACGAGCGGCGGGTGCCGATCGGATTCCGCACGCTGCGCTTTGACGCGGCCAACGGCTTTTTCCTTAACGACCGCCCCGTCAAGCTGAAGGGCGTGTGCCTGCATCAGGATCATGCGGGCGTCGGCACCGCCATCCCCGACGCGCTGCTCGGCTGGCGGCTGGAGCGGCTGAAGGCGATGGGCTGCAACGCCATCCGGTCCAGCCACAATGCGCCGACGCCGGAACTGCTCGACTGGTGCGACCGGCTCGGCTTCCTCGTGATGAACGAGAACCGGCAGTTCAATCCCGCGCCCGAATATCGCGCGCAGCTGGAATGGCTGGTCCGGCGCGATCGCAACCACCCCAGCGTCATCATGTGGTCGGTCTTCAACGAGGAACCGATGCAGGGCACGCCTGCGGGCGTCGAGATGGTCAAGCGCATGGCGCACTGGGTCCGCGCACTGGACGACAGCCGCCCGGTGACGGCGGCGATGAACGGCGCCTTCTTCAATCCGGTCAACGTCGCGCAGGTCGTCGATGTGACCGGGTTCAATTATTATCAGGGCGATTACGACCGCTATCACCAGCTGAACCCGGCCAAGCCGATGACCAGCTCGGAGGATACCAGCGCCTTCATGACGCGCGGCGCGTTCGAGAGCGATCCGGCCCGCCACATCGCGTCGAGCTACGACGTTGAGGCGGCGAGCTGGGGCGACACGCATCGGGGCGCGTGGAAGAAGATCGCCGAGCGTGCCTTCGTGGCGGGTGGCTTCGTGTGGACCGGCTTCGACTATCATGGCGAGCCGACGCCCTATGAATGGCCGAGTATCGCCAGCTTCTTCGGCATCATGGATCTGTGCGGCTTTCCCAAGACCGCCTTCGACATCCACCGCGCCGCCTGGGTCGACGACCAGCCGGTGGTCGCGATCGCACCGCACTGGAGCTGGCCGGGGCGCGAGGGCAAGCCGACCAAGGTCATGGTCCTGTCCAATGCCGAGCGCATCGTCCTTCGCCTGAACGGGAAGACGGTCGGGGAGGCGGCGGTCGACCGGCTGATGGGCAATGAGTGGACCATCCCTTATGCGCCGGGTCGGATCGAGGCGATCGCCTATCGCGGCGGCCGCGAGGTCGCGCGCGCCGCGCATGAGACGGTTGGTGTGCCGGTCGCCCTTCGGCTGACCCCGGCGCGCACCGTGATGGCGGGCGATACCGAGGACGCGCAGGCGATCACCATCGATGCCGTGGATGCCAGGGGCCGCCACGTCCCGACCGCCAATCTGATGACCCGCTTCACCATCGAGGGCGGCGCGATCATCGGGGTCGGCAATGGCGATCCCAACAGCCATGAGCCTGAAAAGGGCAATCAGCGTTCGCTGTTCAACGGCCTCGCCCAGATGATCGTACGGCCCGATACCGGGCGCGGGCGGATCACTATTCGCGCGACGGCGGACGGGCTGAAGCCTGCCACGCTGAAGCTCGACCGGCTGGGCGTGACGCCGCGTGCGCAGATCGCGGTGATGAACGGCGATATGGACGTGCGCGAATGGCGGCGCTCGTCGCTGCTGCCGACCAGGCCGTCGCCCGACCTCGCACCCGCCGCCAGCGACAATAATGGCTGGGCCTTTGTCCAGGCGGGTACGCCGACCCCGGCGGAGGGGGCGGGCTGGCGCGTCTATCGCGCGGTCGTCACGCCCCGGCGGGCGGTTGCGGCGCGCGGCGGCGAACTGCGGCTGACTTCGGTCGGCGGCATGGCGAGCCTGTGGGTCGATGGGCAGCTGGTCGCGGAGAAGCGCGATCCCAAGCCCGGTCCGATGACGTCGACCCTGCCGTCCGGCGCAGGCAAGCGGACCGTCGCGCTGATCGTCGCGGGGATGGGCAATATCGATAGCGGCCTGCTGGGCCGGGTGACGATCCGCCCGCGCTGACGGCGTGCGGGGACGCTCACGGGGAAGGAATGCAGTTTGGCGAAAGTGACGTGCGATGAGTGACCTGACCGTTTTTGCGCCGCTGGCAGGCTGGGTGACGCCGCTCGCCAAAGTGCCGGACCCGGTCTTTGCCGAGAAGATGCTGGGCGACGGTGTCGCGATCGATCCGGTCAACGACGCGCTGTGCGCGCCCTGCGACGCGACCGTGCTGACGGTGCATGAGGCGGGCCATGCGGTCACGCTGCGCAGCACCGACGGCTATGAGCTGATCTGCCATATCGGTATCGACACCGTGTCGCTGGGCGGCAAGGGGCTGACGCCGCAGGTACAGGCGGGCGCGAAGGTGCTGGCGGGCCAGCCGCTGATCCGCTTCGACCTCGACTATCTGGTCCAGAACGCCCCCGCTGTCGTCACGCCGATCATCGTGGCCGATGCCACCCGCTACGCCGTCGAGCCCATCGCCAAGGGGCTGGTCGCGGTCGGTGATCCGCTGCTGCGCGTCGTGCCGCTGGGCGTCGAGACGGTCGATGCCGACATGGGCGGCGACATGCTGGTCGAGGAAACGGTCGTCGCGCTGTCGCACGGCCTGCACGCCCGTCCCGCCGCGCGGCTGGTCGAGGCGGTCCGCAAGCACGATGCGCGCGTCACCCTGTATCACGGCGACCGCCATGCCTCGGCGCTGAGCGCCGTCGGTCTGCTGGGGCTAGGTCTGGGCCATGGCACGACCGTGCGGATCGAGGCGAGCGGGGCACAGGCCGCCGCTGCCCTGGCCGAGGTGATCGCTTTCCTGAACGACGCTACGCTGGAGGAAACGCCGGTCGATGTACCGGAGCCGGTACGCGGCGAGGGGCCGGGGCTGGGCGGTGTGCCCGCCGCGCCGGGCCTTGCAATCGGGCCGATCCACCGGCTGACCCGTGCCGCCATTCCGGTCGAGACGCGGGCGGGTACCGAGGAGGAAGAGCGCACCCGCCTGAACGAGGCGCTCGACACGGTGCGCGAGGGTCTGGCCCGGGCGGCCGCCGCCGGTGGCGCACGCGGCGGGGTGATGGCCGCGCATGGCGCGATGCTGGCCGATCCGACGCTGACCGACGCCGCTTTGGCCATGATCGGCCGGGGGATGAGCGCGGGCGTGGCGTGGCAGGAAGCGATCTCCGCGCAGGCGGCGGTCCTGTTGTCGAGCGGCGACCGCCGTATTGCCGAGCGCGCCGACGATCTGCGCGATCTGGAACGCCATGTGCTCGCAGCCCTGGCAGGCCTGCCAATCGAAGGGCCCAGCGTCCCGCAGGGCGCGATCCTGGTCGCCGAGGACTTGCTGCCCAGCCAGGTCGCAGCGCTCGACGCCGCCGTCGTGGCGGGCATCGCGCTGGTCAAGGGCGGGCCGACCTCTCATGCGGCGATCCTGGCGGCGGGCATGGGCCTGCCCATGGCGGTCGCTTTCGGTGAGCCGCTGGCCGCGCTGGAGGATGGCCGGGTCATCGTGCTCGACGCCGATCGCGGCCTGATCGACCCCGAACCCGATGCGGAGGCACAGGGTCAGGTGCGCGACACCATCGCCCGCCGCAAGGCCGAGATGGAAGCCGCGCGCGCCGCGCAGGGGCCCTGCCGCATGGCGGACGGCACCCGGATCGAGATGTTCGCCAATCTGGGCTCGGTCGCCGATGCCGAGGCGGCGGTGGCCGAGGGCGCGGAGGGCTGCGGCCTGTTGCGCACCGAATTCCTGTTCCTGGAACGCGCCACTGCGCCGACCCGCGACGAACAGGCCCGCGATTACCAGGCGATCGCCGATGCGCTGGGCGACCGGCCGATGATCGTCCGACTGCTCGATGTCGGCGGCGACAAGCCCGCGCCCTATATGGACTTGCCCGTCGAGGAGAATCCGGCGCTGGGCTTGCGCGGCATCCGCGTGTCGCTCGCCGATCCGCAGTTGCTGGAAGATCAGGTCGGCGCGATCCTGGCGGTGCGCCAGCCGTGCCGGATCATGGCGCCGATGATTGCCAGCCTGTCCGAACTGGAGGCGGTTCGCGCCGTCGTCGAGCGCCACGGTCGCAAAGCCGAGGTCGGTGTTATGATCGAGACGCCCGCCGCCGCGATTTCCGCCGATATTCTCGCACGTAAGGCGGACTTCTTCTCGATCGGCACGAACGATCTGACCCAATATACGCTGGCCATGGATCGCGGCAATGCGGCCGTGGCGGCGGGGGTCGACGGGCTTCATCCGGCGGTGCTGCGTCTGATCGGCACGACCTGCGACGGCGCGGCGCGGCACGACACGCCGGTCGGCGTCTGCGGTTCGTTGGCCGCCGATCGCCTGGCGGTGCCGATCCTGCTGGGCCTGGGCGTCACCGAATTGTCGGTGCCCCCGGCGCGGGTGGCGGCGATCAAGGCGCTGGTCGGCAAGCTCGACATGGTGAAATGCCGCGCCGCCGCGATTGCCGCGCTGGCGCTCCCCTCGGCGGCGGCGGTCCGCGCGCACATCACGACTATGCTTCAGGAGATCGGCGCATGAGCTCGCCCATGGCCACCATCCAATCGCTCGGGCGGGCGCTCATGCTGCCCATCGCGGTGCTGCCGGTCGCGGGCCTGTTGCTGCGCTTGGGCCAGCCCGACATGCTGAACATCGCCTTCATGGCGAATGCGGGCAATGCGATCTTCGACAATCTGGGCCTGTTGTTCGCGGTCGGTGTCGCCACCGCCTTTGCCCGTGACGGCAATGGCGCGGCGGCACTGGCGGGCATCACCTGCTACCTGGTCACCATCAAGGGTGCCGAAACCCTGATCGTGCCGCCCTCCGGGACGGGAGCCGGACTGGCCAAGGACATCGCCGCGACCGTCGAGGCGGCGTGGCGGACCAAGTCGGTCCATCGGTTCGACGTGCCGGTCGGCATCGTCGCCGGTCTGATCGGCGGCAATTTCTACAACCGCTTCGCCACCATCAAGATGCCGGAATATCTGGCCTTTTTCGGTGGTCGTCGCTTCGTGCCGATCATTTCGGGCATTGCGGGCCTGGGTCTCGCCGCCCTGCTGGGCGTGGCGTTCGGGCCGGTCAATGCGGGCATCGACGCCATGAGCCAAGGCATCGTCCAGGCGGGCGGGCTGGGGCTGTTCGCCTTTGGCGTGCTCAATCGCCTGCTGGTCGTCACCGGCCTGCATCACATCCTGAACACCGTCGCCTATTTCGTGGTCGGCGATTATCAGGGCAAGACGGGTGACCTGACCCGCTTCTTCGCGGGCGATCCGACCGCAGGCGCGTTCATGAGCGGCTTCTTCCCCGTCATGATGTTCGGCCTGCCCGCCGCGTGTCTGGCCATGTATCATGAAGCGCTGCCGGAGCGGAAAAAGGCGGTCGGGGGCATGCTGTTCAGCCTGGCGCTGATGTCGTTCCTGACCGGCGTAACCGAGCCGATCGAGTTCAGCTTCATGTTCCTGGCGCCGGTCCTCTATGCCTTCCACGCGGTTCTGACCGGTCTGTCGGAAGCGTTGATGAACGCGCTGGGCGTAAGGCTGGGCTATACCTTCTCGGCCGGTCTGTTCGATTACGTCATCAATTTCGGCAAGGCGACCAAGCCGCTGATGCTGTTGCCGATCGGCGCGGCCTATGCGCTGATCTATTATGCGGTGTTCCGCTTCGCGATCCGCCGCTGGAACCTGCAGACGCCGGGCCGCGAGGTCGAGGCGGCGGCCGAGGGCGAGGCGACCGAGATCGCCGGCGGGCGCGGGGCATCCTTCGTCGCGGCGATGGGCGGCAGCACGAACCTCAGCGAGATCGCGGCCTGCACCACCCGCCTGCGCCTGATCGTGGTCGATCCCGCCCAGGTCGACGAGCCTGCGCTCAAGCGGCTCGGCGCACGCGGTATCCTGCGTCCCTCGGCCAGCGGCGTTCAGGTCGTGCTGGGTCCGATTGCCGACGCCGTGGCGATGGAAATGCGCGCCGCCGTCGAGTCCGGGCCGATCGCCGCCACCGCCCGCGCGGCGGCACCGGTCACGGCCGCACCGGTCCAGGAGGTCGCCGCCAAGGCGCAGGCCAGTCTGCCGGATACGCTCGTGCGGGCCATGGGCGGCGCAGACAATATCGTCTCGGCCAGCCACCATGCCGGACGTTGGCGCGTCGTCCTTGTCGATCCCGCCCGTCAAGCCGGAACCGCACCGGGCCAGGCCAGGACGATCGCGACGGTGGCGCCCGACATCGTCCACATTCTGATTGATTAAATTACTGTCATCCTGACGTTAATCATATTGCCGCCTCAAGCGCAGGCTATATAGGCGCGCGTATCGGCTAATGAGAATGGATGACGGTCGCGTTTGGACGGTGACCGGGACGGAGGGAATTTTTGGTCAGCGAAGCGCCAGAAGTCTTGGACGATAAGCGGCTCTACCGCGCCCCGGCGCTGGAAAAAGGGCTCGATATCTTGGAGCTGCTGGCCGCCGAGGACCTGCCCTTGACGATGAGCGCGATCGTCACCCGTCTCGGTCGGTCGACGGGCGAGCTGTTCCGGATGATCCAGGTGCTGGAACATCGCGGCTATGTTTCGCAGGGGCCCGACGGTTATGTCATGACCTCTCGCCTGTTCCATCTAGGGCTGAAGCGTCCGCCGGTGCGCAGTCTGATGGAACAGGCCCTGCCCGAAATGCGGATGCTGTCTGACCGTATCGGCCAGTCCTGCTACCTCGCCATTCCCTCCGGCGCGGCATCCTCGGTCATCGCGCGAATGGAGGCCAATACCTCGGTCGGCTTCTCGGTGCGTGTAGGCTATCGCCGCCCGATCCATGAAACCCCATCGGGGCAGCTGCTCTATGCCTTCCAGCCGGATGAGACACGGGCCGAATGGGACGGCCTGTTCGACCCGCCCCTGTCGGATGAGCGTCGTGCGGCCCTGATCGCGACGACGGATGCAATTCGCTCTCAAGGCTTTGTGCAGACGGACAGCGCCGAACTGCCCGGCATGGTCGAACTCGCCGTGCCGATCATGCGCGGCGGGCGTGCCGTCGCCGTGCTGACCGTGCCCTTCATCCGCATTACCGACGCGACGGTGGATGTCGACCAGGCGCTGGCGGTGCTGCGAGCGACGGCGACGCGCATTTCCGAACAGCTGATCGGAAACGACGCCCGTATCTGAAGCCCGCGCCTGACGGCGGCCTGATCCCGACTTGTCCCGGCGCCTCTTCGCGGCGATAGGGTCGGTGCCCGATTGAACAAATCCGACGAGCCGGACTTTAGTCCCGATCGTCGGAGCGCCACGCCATGCGATCGATCGGACAGGTACAGGGGACCGTCAGTTGCTGTTGAAATATTATAAGGGATCGCTTCTGTTCACATTGCTCTGCCTGGCCATCGCCGCCTGGCTGGGCTTTCAGAGCACGGGAACGGTCCCCGGTACGCTCGGCATCCTGTGGATCGTGCTGGTGCTCGGCGTGCTGGAGGTGTCGCTGTCCTTCGACAACGCCGTCGTCAACGCGACCGTGCTGCGCGACATGGACGACAAATGGCGCCACCGCTTCCTGACCTGGGGCATCATCATCGCCGTGTTCGGGATGCGCATCGTCTTCCCGCTCGCCATCGTCGCGATCGCGGCGCATCTGGGGCCGATCGAGGCGGTGAAACTCGCGGCGGGCGATCCGGTGCGTTATGAGCAGATCATCACCTCCGCCCATGTCGGTATTTCCGGTTTCGGCGGCAGCTTCCTGGCCATGGTCGGCCTGAACTTCTTTCTCGACGACGAGAAGGAGGAGCATTGGCTGCCCGTGATCGAACGCCCATTGGCCGCGCTGCGGGACATTTCGGGGCTGGCGACCGGCATCGTCCTGCTGGCGCTCTATGCCATTTCGCGGTTCATCCCGGCAGACGACGCGATGACCTTCATCACCTCGGGGATTTTCGGCCTGCTGACCTATATCGCGGTCCATGCCATCGGCGTGCTGCTGGGCAGCGACGGCGATGCGGCGACGGGCGCGGCGGCGCGGTCGGGCTTCGCAGCGTTCCTGTATCTCGAGGTGCTCGACGCCAGCTTCTCGTTCGACGGGGTGATCGGTGCGTTCGCGCTGTCGAACAATCTGTTCATCATCGCGCTGGGCTTGGGCATCGGGGCTATGTTCGTCCGTTCGATGACGATCATGCTGGTCGATCACGGCACGCTCGCGCAATATCGCTATCTGGAGCACGGCGCCTTCTATGCCATCGTCGCGCTGGCGACGATCATGCTGCTGTCGGTGCGGTTCCATATTCCGGAGACGATCACGGGCCTGATTGGTGCGACGCTGATCGGTCTTGCCTTCTGGGCCTCGGTCCGCAGCAACCGCAAGGCGCCGCAGGACCTGCCGCATGGTGGTGATCCGGTACGGGCGGCGGGGAAGCCGATCGGCGACTGACGCCGTGATCGTGTCGCTTGCGGAACACTTTGCCCATGCGGGGGATTTCCCTTCCGAACGCTGGGCGAGGGACAGGTCATGTCGGTTTCTGCAATCGATACGCGACGGGAGCAAAGGTGCGCCAATGACGGGCCGCTGCTGACGGAATTGTTCCTGAAGGGGCGGGGGCGCGACACCATGACGGCGGAGGATGTCGCGAAGCTGGAGGACAGCGTCGAGGAGGTTCGAGCCATCCCCGCCCGCACCATCGTCATCCGCCAGGATGAACGGGTTCGCTACAGCAGCCTGCTGCTGGAAGGCGTGATGTGCCGGTACATGGACGACCGACAGGGCAACCGCCAGATCGTCGCCTTTCATGTCCCCGGCGATTTCGTCGATCTGCACGGCTTTGCGATGCGCCATCTGGACCATGACATCGCGACGCTGACCCCCGTGCGGGTCGCACTGGCGGGACATGATCGGCTGGAACGGATCGTCGCCAGTTATCCCCGGCTGACGCGGTTACTATGGTTCTCGACGCTGCTTGACGCGGCGATGCATCGGGAATGGGTGTTCCGGCTGGGGCGGCTGGAGGCCGATGGTCGCGTCGCGCATCTTTTCTGCGAGCTTCACGCGCGGCTGGCCATGGTCGACCTGGTTCGCGACGGCGTGTTCCGTTTCCCGGTGACCCAGATCGATCTGGCCGAGGCGGCGGGAATCACCCCGGTGCATCTCAACCGCGTCCTTCGCTCCCTGCGCGAGCGGGGCCTGATGACCTTTCGCAGTGGGGAGGCGCATATCCTCGACCTCGACATGCTGGCCGCGCTTGCGGATTTCGACCCCGGCTATCTCTATGGCGGCGGCCCGACCCTGGACAAGCCGGGCGCATGACCCCGCTCGGCGAGTCCGGCAGCGCCTATCACGGCGTTCATGACGATGCAGGCGTGGCGACCGCCGAATGCGGGGTCGTCATGCTCGACGGGCCCAATGGCGTGGCGGTGGCGATGACGCCCGCTGCGGCGCGTGCCACCGGCGAAGGGCTGATGGCGGCGGCCCGACTGGCAGAGGCGCAGGGCGGCGTGGGATAGGTCACAAGACTTTACCCACCGAAACACGGGCTTATGGTGATGATGCGCGTTTCATGACCGGGAGTTCACATTGCGTCATCTGTCCCTCGCCGCCGCCCTGGCGGTTTTGTTGAGCACGTCCGCCATGGCGTCTCCGCCCCAGGCCGTACAGGCCCCCGCCACCAACCCCCTGACCGCGCCATGGACCGGCCCCTATGGCGGAGTACCGCCCTGGGACAAGGTGAAGCCCGAGCTGTTCCCGGCGGCCTTCGAGGCCGCGCTCGCCGAACGCAAACGCGACTATGATCGGATCGCCAACAATCCGGCCAAGCCGAGCTTCGCCAACACCTTCGTGCCGATGCAGAATGCCGGACAGACGCTGAACCGCGTGATGACGCTGTTCGGGGTGATGACGGGCAATATGAACACGCCGGCCTATCAGGCGCTGGACCGCGAATGGTCGCCCAAGCTCTCCAAGGCGTCGGACGAAATCACCTTCAATCGTAAGCTGTTCGCGCGGATCGAGGCGATCTACAAGGCGCGGGACACCAGCGGCCTGGACGCGCAGCAGAAGCGGCTGGTCACGCGCACCTATGACAGCTTCGTACGGCAGGGGGCCAAGCTGACCCCGGCGCAGAAGGCGGAACTGTCTGCCTTCAACCAGAATCTGGCGATCAACTTCAGCGAGTTTTCGCAGCGGCTGCTCGCCGACGAAGGCACCGCGATCATCGTCACCGACGAGGCGCGGCTGGCAGGCTTGCCCGACAGCGTCAAGGCGGTGGCCAAGGCGGCCGCGGCCGAGCGGGGGCAGCAGGGTTGGGCGATCGTCAACACCCGGTCGGCGGTCGATCCGGTGCTGACCTTCGCCACCGATCGCGCGCTTCGCGAGCAGGTGTGGCGCGCCTTCACCAAGCGCGGCGACAATGGCGATATCAACGACACCAAGGCGACCATCGCCCGCATCGTGAAACTTCGCGCCAACCGGGCGCATCTGCTGGGCTTCAAGACCCATGCCGACTGGCGGATGCAGGACACCATGGCCAAGACCCCGGCCGCCGCGATGGATCTAATGATGCGCGTCTGGCCGGCCGCCAAGGCGCGCGTCGTCGAGGAAGTCCGCGACATGCAGGCCATTGCGGATAAGGACGGGGCGAAGATCACCATCGAGCCCTGGGACTATCGCTTCTATCAGGAGAAGGTCCGCAAGAGCCGCTACGACCTCGATCAGGCCGAGCTGAAACCCTATTTCGAGCTGAACAACATCATCCAAGGTTCGCTTTATGCCGCGAACCGGCTCTATGGGCTGGAGTTCAAGGAGATTACCGGCACGGTCCCGGTGTTCGAGCCGAACATGCGCGTCTGGCATGTGACCCGCAACGGCAAGGAAGTGGGCCTGTTCTACCGCGACGATTTCGCGCGGACGGGCAAGCGCTCGGGTGCCTGGGCGAACACCTATCGCGGCCAGCGCAACCTGCCGCCGGTGCAGAATGTCCTGTCGTCGAACAACAACAACTTCGCCAAGGGCGCGAAGGGCGAGCCGGTGCTGATCAGCCTGGACGATGCCGAGACGCTGTTCCACGAATTCGGCCATGCGATCCACGCGATGCTCCAGAACGTCACCTATCCGGGACTGGCGGGCACGCCGCGCGACTTCGTGGAATATCCCAGCCAGGTGAATGAGCATTGGCTGCTGACCCGCGACGTGCTGGATAAATACGCCCGCCACTACAAGACCGGCCAGCCCATGCCGCAGGCCCTGCTCGACAAGATCAAGGCGTCGGAAACCTTCAACCAGGGTTTCGCGACGACCGAATATCTGTCCTCCGCGATCGTCGACATGAAGCTGCACACCATCCCCGATGGGATCGTCGATCCGGCGGCATTCGAGGCGGCGACGCTGAAGGAGATCGGCATGCCGAAGGAGCTGGTGATGCGGCACCGCCTGCCGCAGTTCAATCACCTGTTCTCGTCGGACAGCTATTCGGCGGGCTATTACAGCTATCTCTGGTCGGAGACGATGGACGCCGACACCTTCGCGGCGTTCGAGGAAGCGGGCAGCCCATGGGACAAGGCGACGGCGGACCGCTTCGCGCGGATCCTGTTGTCGACGGGGAACGAGACCGATCGCGCCGAGGCCTATCGTGCGTTCCGGGGCCGCGACCCGGATGTGAACGCGCTGCTGAAGCAACGCGGCTTCCCGACGAAGTAAAACATTCCTCCCCAAGCTTTGCTTGGGGAGGGGGACCATCGCGCCAGCGATGGTGGAGGGACAAGGACGGACCAGCCAAGCCCCTCCACCACGCCCTGCGGGCGCGGTCCCCCTCCCCATCGTAGATGGGGAGGATTGGGGGTTACAGCGCCTTCAGCCGGATCGCCTGGCCGCCGCCGGGGGCGAGGGAGAGGGTCAACGTGTCGCCCTTCTTCACCCGCCTGGTCTCGAACGCGATCGAATGGCGCGCATCGGTGGCATAGGTCGCGCCGGGGCCATCCTTGTAGACCTGCGCCTCGTATGTCTTGCCCGGATCGAGGAAATCCAGCGTCACGGTCAGCTCCCGCGCATTCTCGTCGGTGATTGACCCGACATACCAGTCGCGGCTCTTGCGATCCCGCCGCGCGAAGGTGACGTAATCGCCGACCTCGCCGTTCAGCACGCGGCTATCCTCCCAGTCCACCGGCACATCCGCGATGAAGCGGAAGGCCTGCGGGTATTTCGCGTAATTCTCTGGCGTGTCGGCCGCCATCTGCACCGGCGAGTAGAGCACCACGTAGAGCGCCAGCTGCTTGGCGATGGTCGACTGGATCGGGCTGTTGTCGCTGCCGGTCAGGCTGAGCACGCCCGGGGTGAAGTCCATCGGGCCTTCCAGCATCCGGGTGAACGCCAGGTTGACCTCATGCTCGGGCGGGTTCTTGCCGGGCCAGGCGTTATACTCCATCCCCCGCGAACCTTCGCGCGCCAGCCAGTTGGGATAGGTACGGCGCAGGCCGGTGTCCTTGACCGGCTCGTGGGAGTCGATCGACACCTTGTATTTGGCGGCGGCCTGCAACACGCGGAGATGGTGGTTCACCATCCACTGGCTTTCATGCCATTCGCGGCTCACCGAGCCGTCTGCGTTCACCCGCTCGATCTGCCCGGCATCGGCGACATAGCCGGTCTTGACCACCCGCTCGCCATGATCGGCAGCGAATTTGAACGCCGGATCGAACTGGCTCTCATAATGGCTGACCGCGCCGCCGGTCTCGTGGTGGCCGATCAGCGAGACGCCCTTGGACTTGGCGTATTGCGCCAGCGCATCGGCGTCGAAATCCTCCGCCGGGGTCGCGAACTGCATCGCCGAGCCATTGCCCGCCCAGTCGCCGTCCCAGCCGATATTCCACCCCTCGACCAGCACGCCGGGAATGCCGTATCTGGCGGCGAAGTCGATATAGGTCTTCACGTTCGCGGTGGTCGCACCGTGACGCGGCCCGCGTGCCCAGCTCCATTCGCCCTTGATCATCTTCCACCAGACGCCGACGAACTTGCCGGGCTTCACCCAGGACACGTCGCCCAGCCTGTTGGGCTCGTTCAGGTTGAGCATCAGGTGGCTCATATACAGCCCGCCCGCGTCGGGGGCGATCAGGAAGGTCCGCCACGGCGTCGTCCAGGCGCCGGTCTTCACCACCTTGGGCGTGCCCGAGTTGGGGGTGAGGACCGCCTTGAAGCTGTTCCCCTCGGTCTTCATCAGCCCCATGCTGGCATAGTCGACCAAAGCCGCCTCATGGATGGCGATATGGGTGCCGTCGTCCAGCTTCATGGTGATCGGCGTCGCCGCCGTGCCGACCGCCGTGATCGGCGTGCGGTTGTAGAGATATTCCTCGCGATTCCACAGGAAGGCGGGCTTCCACCACGCCGTCCCGTTCTGCGCGATGTTGAACTCGGTCAGCTCCTCGGCGATGTTCGCCTTGGCCAAGGCCTGCTGCTCGGGAAATTCGTAGCGGAAGCCGACGCCGTCGTCCTGCACCCGGAACACCACGTCATAGCGGCGGTGGAGCGCGCTCGACTCCATCAGGCGAACGCGCATCTCGCGGTGATTGTCGCGGATGGTACGCCATTCGCCCCAGGGCTGGGTCCAGCTGGTGTCGGACTTGGCATGGGTGACCGCCTCGATCTTCATGCCGCGTTCGATCTTGGGCGCGTCGGTGAACATCATGCCCAGCCGCGACGGCGCGACGATCGCCTTGCCGTTCCGCGCGATCATATAGACCGCGCGACCGTCATTGTCGGTGGAGACCTGCACCGTGATCTTGCCGTCGGGCGAGGTTTCGATCGCATCGGGCTGGCCCGCGGGCTTGGCGAATTTGAACGTCTCGTTGACCGCCGGATCGGCGGGGCCGTTCTGGGCCAAGGCCCCGCTCGCAATGAGGCCGAGGCCGATGGCAATGGTCGTCTTCATGCAGTCATCTCCCGGATCGCCGCTCCGAACGCGCCCAGGCGTTCGTCGGCGGCGCTATTGATCTGGACCAGCCCCCGCTGCCCACGCGGCAGGGCAGGGGGCAGGGTCACGGGCGTATCGCCCAGATTGAACAAGCAGAGCAGGCGCTGGTCGCCCTCACGCCGCTCGAAGGCGAGCAACTGATCGTCGGCGTGGAGCAGCGTCAGGTCGCCGACCGCCAGCGCAGGCGTTTCAGCCCGAAGGCGGACGAGGCGACGAGTGAGGTTCAGCAGCGAGTCCGGGTCACCGTCCTGACGGTTGACCGCGAGCGCGGCATGATCCGGCCCGACCGGCAGCCAGGGTTCGGCGTCCGAGAAGCCGCCGTTAATGGCATTGCTGCTCCACGGCATCGGTGTTCGCACCCCGTCGCGCGACAGGGTCAGCGGCCAATTGGCGATCGCTTCCGGGTCGACCAGCCGCTCGAAGGGGACATCGACCTGGGTCAGCCCCAACTCCTCACCCTGATAGACAAAGGCGTTGCCGCGAAGCGACAGCAGCAACAGCATCTTCATCCGCGCAAAGGCATCGCGGTGTTCAGGCGTCGCCCAGCGCGACACGGCGCGCGGCGCGTCATGATTCTCGAACGCCCAGCTCGGCCAGCCCATGCCCGGCTCGGCGGGCCATTTCGCGACCGCCTCGGCGACGATGCGCGGGGTCAGCCGATCGGCATAGAGGAAGTCGAAGCCGTAAGCCGTATTCAGCCGATGGTCCCCGGCAGTGAACAGCTTCATCTCGCGATCGGCCTCGTCGCCGCCGACCTCGGCCACGGTGAAGCGGTCGCCATACTCGTCCAGCGTGGCGCGGATACGCTCGAGGAACGGGACGATGTCGGCGTGGCTCTGATTGTAGAGTTTCAACTGGAAGTCGAACGGGCGGGTGCGGGTCTTGCCGGTGTCGGGCGCGGGCGGGTTATCGCGCATCGTCGGCTCGTGCATCATGAAGTTGATCGCATCGAGCCGGAAGCCGTCCACCCCCCGGTCCAGCCAGAAGCGCGCCGTCGCCAGCAATTCGGCCTGTACCTCCGGGTGGTGGACGTGAAGCTGCGGCTGCTCCTTCAGGAAATTGTGGAGATAATATTGTCCGCGCCGCGCGTCCCAGGTCCAGGCGGGGCCGCCGAACACCGACTGCCAGTTGGAGGGCGGCGAACCATCGGGCTTGGCATCGGCCCAGACATACCAGTCGGCACGGGCATTGGTGCGGCTGGAGCGGCTTTCGGTAAACCAGGGATGCTCGTCGGAGGTGTGGCTGTACACCTGATCGATGACGACCTTCAGCCCCAGTTCGTGCGCCCGCTTCACCAGCGCGTCGAAATCAGCGAGCGTCCCAAAGATGGGATCGACATCGCGGTAGTCCGCCACATCATAGCCGAAATCCTTCATCGGCGAGGTGAAGAAGGGCGACAGCCAGATCGCATCCACCCCCAGGCTGGCGACATGGTCCAGCCGCGCGGTAATGCCGGGCAGGTCGCCGATGCCGTCGCCATTGCTGTCGGCGAAGCTGCGCGGGTAGATTTGATAGATCACTGCGCCCTTCCACCAGGGGCGCGCGGTCTTATGGGCAGTCTCGGTCATCAACGGCTCTCCGCCGCGCAGACGGCATAGCCGAAAGCGGGCAATTCCAACATCAGGCTCCCCGGCGCGGCGGCGGTCGGGGCACAGGTGCCGGCCATGGTGGCGAAACGTTGCGATGCCGTTTCAACCTGCACGGCCTGAGCAAGAGGCTTGGCCGAGGTGTTGAAGGCGATCACATATTCGCGCCCCGTGGCGGGATCGAAGCGCGACACCGCGAACAGGCCCGGCGCATCGCCGCGCGCGCGGATCACCTGCCGCCCCCGCGTCAGCGCCGGATTGGCGGTGCGCAGCCGGGCGAGCGCTGCGATCTCGCGGTAGAGCGGATGGGAGGGTATGAAGCTGTCGGTCGCGGTCGTCTTCGTCGTGCCGCCCAGCCGGTTGTCGTTGTAGCTGGCGACCTTGCTGGCAAACATGTCCTCACGCGCGTCCTGGTCGTTGCCGTCGCCCGCGAACCCCTGTTCATCGCCCGAATAGATGGTCGGCACCCCGCGCAGCGTCAGCAGCATGGCGTGGCCGAGTTCGACCCGCTTCAGGATTTCCTCGTCCGAAGCATCGGGGTTCGCGGCCCGCACGTCGCGCGCGAAACGGCCATGGTCGTGATTGCCGAGAAAGGTCGGCAATATGTCCGCCGTCGCCTCGCCCTTGGCGTACAGCACATCGCCCTCGAACAGGTTGGAGAGGACGCGGGTCGGCTTGTTCTCGGCGACCGTCTGGATCACCGCGTTCATGAAGGCGAAGTCGAGGACCGCCGGATAGTCGGCGATCTTGGTCCACCGGGCCAGCGCACCCGGCTCCATCCCCGCCGTCACCTCGCCGAAGATGTGGAAATTCGGAATGCCCTTGGCCTTGGCGCGGTCCAGCATGGCGGGGACGAAACTGCGCCAGAACTCCGGGTTCACATGCTTGGCGGTGTCGATGCGAAAGCCGTCGATGCCGAACCGGTCGATCCAGCTGCCGTAAATGTCGATCATGCCCGCAATGACGCGCGGATTTTCGGTGTAGAGATCGTCCAGTCCCGAAAAGTCGCCGGTGGTCGAGCTTTCATCCTCGAAGCTCGTATTGCCGCGATTGTGATAATAGACGGGATCGTTGAGCCAGGCGGGGGTCTTGGCGTTCTTCTCGGCTGCGGGCACATAGGGGGTGTAGGCATAGTTCGGGTCGGTCAGCTTCGCGAAGTTCGCCGCCGTCTGCACATCGTCGCCCGAAAATCCCGGATTAATCGCCGCGCCCTTCACGCCGCCGCGCCGCTGATAGGGGTAGGTCGCACGGTCGCGATACGGACAGAGCGAGCCCTCGGCGCATTCGCGATACTGGATCACGTCCGCCGTATGGTTGACGATGATGTCCATATAGACCTTCATCCCCCGGCCATGCGCCGCTGCGACGAAGGCGCGCAGGTCCGCCTCGCTGCCCAGATGCGGGTCGACCGTGGTGAAGTCAGTGATCCAATAGCCGTGATAGCCCGCGCTTTCCTGGCCCTTGGCGCCCTGCACCGCCTTGTTCTTGAAGATCGGCCCCAGCCAGATCGCGGTCGCGCCCAGCCCCTGGATATAGTCGAGCCGCTTGGTCAGCCCCTTCAGGTCGCCGCCATGGTAGAAGCCCTTGTGCGTCGGATCGAAGCCGGTGGTCAGCGGCCCGCCCTTCAACCCGGCGCGATCATTGGCGGTGTCGCCATTCTCGAACCGGTCGGGCAGGACGAAATAGATCACCTCGTCCTGCGGCAGGCGCTGGCGATAATCCTGTGCGGCGAGCGGCGTGGCGGTCGCGAGGAGCGCGAGCAGCAGCGTCTTCATGCAAAAACCTTTGGGACAGGGGCGGCGCAATGCGCGGCGAGGAAGGCATCGTGCGTCGGTAGCCGGGCGGCCACCTGCGCGGCGTGACGCCGGGTGAGGCCGAGGAAATCGTCGAGCTCGTCCGCCGACAGCGCATCGGCGAGCGCATGATGTCCGGCCGGGATGATGCCCTGTCCGATCATCACCTGCACCCAGGCGGGTTCGGCGAAGAGTTCCTCGCCCTCCCGACGGAACCGACCGTTCGCGCGGAACAGCGCAATGCGGGCGGCCAGGCTATCGGGCAGGGGCACCGCCCGCCGCTCGGTCCAGAAGGGCTCGGGGCGGGCATTGGCATGGTAGTGCAGGATCAGGAAATCGCGGATCGCCAGCCACTCGGCCGCCGTCTCGCGATTATAGGCATCGATCTCGACCGCTGGCGGGATCGTCCCCGGCCAATAGTCGAGCAGCCGCGCGATACCCGACTGGATCAGGTGGATGCTGGTCGACTCCAGCGGCTCCAGAAATCCCGCCGCCAGACCGAGGGCGACGCAGTTCCCGACCCAGGCGCGCCGCCGCCGTCCGGTGGAGAAGCGCAAGCAGCGCGGCTCGCCCATCGCCTTGCCGTTCAGCGCAGTCAGCAGGCGATCGGCGGCTTCGTCCTCTGACAGATGGCGGCTGTCATAGACCAGGCCATTGCCGGTGCGGTGCTGAAGCGGAATGCGCCACCGCCAGCCTGCGCCATGTGCGATCGCGCGGGTATAGGGGGGCAGGGGGCTGGTCCGCTCGCCCGCCACCGCCAGCGCGCGGTCGCAGGGAAGGAGCTCGGACCAGTCGTCGAACGGCTCGGCCAGCGTCTCGCCGATCAGCAGCGCACGGAAACCCGTGCAGTCGATGAACAGGTCGCCCGTATGGACCTGACCGCCATCGAGTACGACATGGTCGATCCGCCCGCCCGCATCGCGCGCGACCGAGGCGATGCGGCCCTCCACCCGTACCACGCCAGCGCCTTCCGCATGGCAGCGGAGTAGCGCGGCGTAGAGGCTGGCATCGAAATGATAGGCCCAGGCCAGGCCGCTCGGCAGGTCGGGGCGGCCGGGATCGGGGGCGAAGCGGCCCGCCATGGCGGCTTGCGCACCCGGCATATGGCCCCAGAGCGAGGCCGGGTTCGCCGCCCCGCCGCCGCGCAGCCAGTAATGATGGAAGGGGACGAGGCCCAAGCCACGCCCGATGCTGCCAAAGGCATGGAGATAGCCGCTGCCTTCGCCCGACCAGCCCTCGAACCGGATACCCAGCTTGAAGCTGCCGTTCGTCGCGCGGAGGAATTCGGCCTCGTCCAGCCCCAGCATCTGGTTGAACAGGCGGATGCCGGGAATGGTCGCCTCACCCACGCCGACCGTTCCGATCGCGTCGGATTCGATCAGGGTGATGCGGGTGGAAGCGGGTGCGAACCGGGCGAGGGCCGCTGCCGCCATCCAGCCGGCCGTGCCGCCGCCGACGATCACAACCCGTTGAGCGATATGGTCTGCGGAAGGGGCGGCGTCCATGCGGCGTCTCACGAAACCCGCGCCGACCGTTGGACCGGCGCGGGGGTAGGGGCATCAGAAGCGATAGGTAAACCCGGCCAGGAACCGGCGGCCATAGCTCTGATAGTCGATCACCTCGTCACGGCGACCGGCATTGGTGGTGACGAACGGGGTGTCGGTCAGGTTCTGGCCCTGCACGAAGATCGACAGGCCCTTGAACGTGCCCTCCTGGAAGTCATAGCCGATCTGGCCGTCGACGATGGTCTCGTCGATCGCGCGGCGGCGGACACGGTTGGCGCCGAAGCCCGACAGCTCACCCACGAAGGTCGAGCGGTAACGGACCGAACCACGGATATTCAGGCCCCACTTCTCGAAAAAGGCGGTGCCGTTCGCCACCCAGCGGGAATAGCCGGGGATGTCCTCGGGCTCGCCCCCCGGCGTCGGGGTGATCTCGGTCTTGGTGTAGGAGCCGCCGCCCGTCAGGCCGAAGCCGTCGAGGAAGCCGACCAGCTGACCCAGCGGCAGCGTGCCCGCCAGCTCGACGCCGTAGATCTTGCCGCCGGTGCCGTTGATCGGGCGGGTGATGCGCCCTTGCGTCGGGATGCCCGCGGGCAGCGAGGCGGGCAGGGGCAGGCCGGTATAGTCGTAAGGCTGCTCAAGATTGTAAACGAAGCTCTTGAGATCCTTGTAGAAGCCCTGGGCCGCCAGATAGCCGCGCGTACCGAAATATTTCTCCACCGTCACGTCGAACGAGTTCGAGCGGATCGGGCGCAGATACGGATTGCCGCCATTGCCCGAGATCAGGCCCTGCTGCGCATCGAAGCCATAGGACAGGGCAACGCGCATATCGTCGAAGCGCGGCCGCATCATCTGGCGCGCGGCGGCGACGCGGAACACCCAGTCGGTCGGCAGGCGCAGCGACAGGTTGGCGCTGGGCAGGATGTCCCAATAATCGTCGCCTTGCGCGATGTTGGTATAGCCGGTGCCGTTATAGATCAGCCCGCGCGACTTCTGCTCGGTGCCGACCGCCTGCACGCCGATATTGCCGGTCAGCTCGGCCGTGCCCAGCTGCGCCTTCAGGTCCGCCTGCAGATAGGCGGTCATCAGATGCTCGGTGGTGGTGTACGCCTTGGCGGGCACGTCGGGGCTGGTGTTCGGGGTCAGCACGATCACGCCACCCGCGAGCAGCGCGCGCGGATCATAGCTGAGCATCGGCCCCAGACCCAGATAGGTCAGGTCGGTCGGCGTCTGACGATATTGCTGGGGCAGCGGGGCGATGGTCGCACCGTTCGGCAAGGTGACGAACGACTCGTTGGGCGCCAGCGACTTGGCGTGATCGGTATAGTTCAGGCCGAAGCGAAGCGCGCTGACGATCGGCGTCTCGACCTGGCGTTCGATCTCGACCCGGTACTGCTTGATCTCGTCGCGGATCTGGCGGTCGTTGAAATAGCCCGTCTGCCGCGTCGAGCCGCCCCAGCCCAGCGGATCGGTCAGCTGGATCAGGTTGGGGTCGGAATAGTTCAGCGTCGGTTGGAAGACAGTGCCGTTGCGGCCGGTGGTGAAACCGATCGTGTCGGTCGCGCCGACGCCCTGACCATAGCCGGTGCCGCTATAGGTCTCGAGCGTGATCTCGTCGCGATCGGTCTTGGAATAGCTGAGGTCGATGAACGCGCTCCAGCCGTCATCGCCTTTATACTTGCCGTTATAGCCGAACGAATAGAGCTTGGCCTTGCGCTGGAACGAGTCGTTGCGGACGACGCCCTCGACGCGGTTGAACGTGCCCGAGGTGACGAGGCCGTTATTGACCACCGCATTGGTCAGCGACGTGCCCGAACCCCATTGCAGCGGCAGTTCGATACCGCGCTTGATCTGGTCGTCGTCGAAGTCGGAATAGAAGCCGTCCAGCGTGCTGGTGAAACTGTCGCTCATCCGCCACTGCACCGTGCCCGACAGGCCCAGCCGCTTCAGCGTGGTCGAGGTGACATAGGATTTCGAACCGCCGATGACGTCGACCGGCTGGCCGCCCACCGTCGTCTGCGCATAGCCCCAGGCATTGCCTTCCTGAATCTGGTACGGTTCGTTCAGATAGCTGGCCGACAGAGCGACGCCGATCGTGTCGTCGGCGAACTGGTCGACATAGGTCGCGCTGGCGCGGTAACCGAAGTCCTTCGAACCCGCATTCAGCTTGCCGATATCGGCATAGGTGCCACGCGCGCCGACCGAGATCACGCGTTTACCGTAATCGAGCGGGCGGATGGTCTTCAGGTCGACGGTGCCCGACAGGCCCTGGCCGATCAGCCCGGCATTGGCGGTCTTGTAGATCAGGACCTGATTGACGACTTCGGCCGGATACTGGTCATATTCGACGGCGCGGTTGTCCCCGGTCGAGGTCTGCTCGCGGCCGTTCAGCAGCGTGGTCGAGAAGTCAGGCGCGAAGCCGCGGATCGAGATGGCGTTGGAGCGCCCGTTGACCCGCTGCGACGTGACGCCGGGCAGGCGGGCGATGGACTCGGCGATCGAGGCGTCGGGCAGCTTGCCGATATCTTCGGCCGAGACGGACTCGACGACCAGATCGCGGTTCTTCTTTTCCGCGACGGCGTTTTCCAGCGCGGCGCGGAAGCCGGTGACGACGATATCCCCCGGTTCGGAATCCGCCTGCGCCTGCTCGGTGGCGGGCGCGGGCACGACCGCGACGCTTTGCGCGAAGACCGGTGCGGCCACGATCATGGCCAGCGTGCTGACCCCGAGCTTCAGGAACGAGCGCGCGGCATCGGCCGGCGCCACAGGGCGAACCGTCATGAAATCCCCTCCAGGAAACCCCGTCATCGTTCAAAGGACGGGTATGGTTGTTGCCCCTCCTGTGAAATGCCGCGCGATGAAAAGGAATAATGCCGCATACGTATTCAATGCGGCCGGTTCGGCCTGTTGCATTATTACGACAGCACTTCGGCTTAACCCGCGTCATGAAAGCCGGTAAGCGAAGGGGAGAGGAGGAAGCACTGATTTGACCGGTCCGCGTAAGCCCACGTCGTTCGACATCGCGCAGATGGCGGGCGTATCGCAGCCGACGGTCAGTCGTGCGCTCCGGGGAAGCCCTTCGGTCAGCGCGGCCACGCGTGCCCGGATCGAGGCGATCGCCAAGACTCTGAACTATACGGTCGACCGCGCTGCGTCGAACCTGCGCAGTGGGCAGACACGGACGCTGGCGCTCCTCTTGTTCCGCGATCCCTCGCCGGGGCGCACGCTGATCAATCCCTTCTTCCTCGGTATGTTGGGCTCGATCATGGAGAGCTGTGCCGAGGTCGGGTACGATCTGCTCGTCTCGTTCCAGAACCCGACGAGCAACTGGCAGGCCGATTACGAAGACAGCCACCGCGCCGACGGGCTGATCCTGTTGGGTTATGGCGACTATGCCGCCTATCGCGAACAGTTGGAGACTTTGGTCGCGCGCGGCACGCATTTCGTCCGCTGGGGCTCGGTCGCGCCGGGGCAGCCGGGGCTGACCATCGGCTGTGACAATCATGCGGGCGCGCTGGCGGCGACACGGCACCTGATCGCGCAGGGGCGCAAGCGCATCGCCTTCCTGGGCGATGCGACCGACCATTATCCCGAATTCCACGATCGCTATCGGGGTTATTGCGACGCCCTGTCCGAAGCAGGGCTGGCCTGCGACGCCGCGTTCCAGGTCGGTGCGATCTCCAGCGAGGAGGAAGGCGAACGCGCCGCGCGCGAACTGCTGGCAAGGGGTAAGCCGTTCGACGGCATCATGGCGGCGAGCGACCTGATCGCGCTGGCCGCCATGCGCGTGCTGGCCGAGGCGGGTCTGCGCGTGCCCGCCGATGTCTCGCTGGTCGGGTTCGACGATATTCCGGCGGCGAGCTTCGCGCACCCGCCGCTGACCACCGTGGTGCAGGACGCGGCGGCGGCGGGTCGGTTGCTGGTCCGTGCGCTGCTCGCCGAGATCGGGGGGGCGTCGCCGCCGCCCACTCTGCTGCCCGCCACGCTGGTCGTGCGCGGGTCCAGCATCAGGCCATAATCATAGCGATAACAAGATTTTGGGAGAGGTTATGGAGAAGCCGCGTCAAGGCTTTTGGGGGTTGTGGAACACCTCGTTCGGCTTTTTCGGCATCCAGATCGGCTTTGCCCTGCAAAACGCCAATGTCAGCCGCATCTTCCAGTCGCTGGGTACCGCCGAGAAGGATCTGGCGTTCCTTTGGATCGCAGCGCCCCTGACCGGGCTGCTCGTCCAGCCGGTGATCGGTCACTATAGCGACCGGACCTGGGGTCGGTTCGGGCGGCGGCGGCCCTATTTCCTGGCCGGTGCCGTGTTGGCGACGCTGGCGCTGGTGGGGATGCCCAATGCAGGCGGGCTGCTGGCGGCGGCGATGCTGTTGTGGCTGCTCGACGCTTCGCTCAACATTTCGATGGAGCCGTTCCGCGCCTTTGTCGGCGACATGCTCCCCAGCCGCCAGCGGACGGCGGGCTATGCGTTCCAGACCGCATTCATCGGGGCCGGGGCGGTGCTGGGATCGCTGGCGCCGATGCTGCTGACCGATGTGTTCCATGTCGCGAATGTGGCGGGGCCGGGCGAGGTGCCGCCGTCGGTGCGCTACGGCTTTTACATCGGCGCGGCGGCGCTGTTCGTCGCGGTGCTGTGGACGGTTCTGACCACGCGCGAATATTCGCCGCAGCAACTGGCCGCCTTTGCCGAGAGTGACGACGGACAGGCCGTGCGAAGCGATGCGGCCCCGAGCGACCGGATCGGCGCCGCGCCGCTCTGGATCGTGGCCGGTGCGCTGGTCGTGGCGGGCGTCGGCTGGCTGGGTCTGGACAAGCCGGTCTATCTGCTGGGCGGCGGGCTGATCGTTTTCGGCCTTGCCAAGATCGCCAGCGCCGCACTGGTGCGGGGCGGGCACAGCGGCAATGCGCTCAGCCAGATCCTTGCCGATCTGGCGGCGATGCCGGAGACCATGAAGCGGTTGGTGCTCGTCCAGTTCTTCACCTGGTCGGCGCTGTTCATCATGTGGATCTACACGACACCGATCGTTGCCGAGCGGGTCTTCCATAGCAGCGATGCGAACAGTGCCGCGTTCAACGAGGGGGCGAACTGGGTCGGTGTGCTGTTTGCCGTCTATAGCGGGGTGGCGACGCTCTGGGCCTTTGCGCTGCCATCACTCGCCAAGGCGATCGGGCGGCGCAACGCGCATATCCTGGGGCTGCTTTGCGGTGCCGCCGGGTTCGCCTCGTTTTTGGTGATCCGCGATGCATGGTGGCTGATGGCGTCGATGGTGCTGGTCGGCATCGCCTGGGCGTCGATCCTGACCATGCCCTATGCCATCCTGTCGGCCGCGCTGCCTGCCGAAAAGCTTGGTATTTACATGGGCTTGTTCAACATCTTTATCGTGTTGCCGCAGTTGATCGTGTCATCGATCATGGGTGCGGTGGTCGGGCATTTCTTCCCCGGCAACCTCGTCTGGGCGATGGCGGTCGCCGCCGGGGTGATGACGCTGGCCGCGATGGCGATGCTAAGGGTGGCGCGGGACGCTTGATCCTTTCCGGTACGGGGAGGGGGACCGCCGCGCAGCGGTGGTGGAGGGGGCGTGCCACCAAGGACATCCGTTGCGGAAGCCCCCCTCCGTCAGGCCTTCGGCCTGCCACCTCCCCGTGCCGGGGAGGATTAGCGGGGCAATGTGATCGTCGCCGCCAATCCGCCTTCGGGGCGATTGGCGAGACGGATATCGCCGCCCGCCTCGCGCACGATCGAGCGGGCGAGCGCCAGGCCCAGGCCGACGCCGCCGGTCTCGCGATTGCGCGAGGTTTCCAGCCGGGTGAAGGGATCGAACACCGTCTCCAACTGATCCTCGGCAATGCCGGGTCCCTGGTCGGCGACGGTGATCGCGACATGCCCGGCCTTCGCGTCGATGCGGACATCGGCGGCGTGGCCATATTTGATCGCATTCTCGATCAGGTTGCGCACCGCGCGCCGCATCAGCGACGGTCGCAGCTTCAGCCGCAGTCGCCCGCCTTCCTCGAAACTGACATCCTGCCCCAGATCGTGGAAGTCGGCGACCACCGCATCGACCAGCGCGTTCAGGTCGACATCGGTTTCCGCCTCGCTGGGCCGCCCCATGCGGGCGAGTGAGAGGATATCCTCCAGCGTCTTGTTCATCTCGGCGACGGTGTCGGCCATGCGCAGCCGGTCCTGCTCGTCCTCGACGGACTCGATGCGTACGCGCAGCGCAGCGAGCGGCGTGCGCAAGTCATGCCCGATCGCGCCGAGCATCCGGTCCTTTTCCTCCAGCATCGCCGCGATCCGCAGACGCAGCGCATTGAAGGCGGCGATCAGTCCGGACACGTCGAGCGGCCCCTGTTCGGGAATGGTCTCCGCCGGCGCCCGCGGGTCGAACCGCTCGGCCGCACGGGTCAAGTCGCGCAAGGGCCGTGAAATCCGTCGCCCGATCCACAGCACCGGCAAAAGGATGATGCCGTACAGGATCAGCGTCTGCGCGATCAGGCGCCAGACCAAAGTCATCTCGTCGCTCGGCCAGAAGGACCGCGTGACCAGCCAGCCGCCACCCGTCCGCTCGACCGCGATCAGCAGCTCCATCGCCGGATGGCGACGCCGGTCGAAACGACGGCGCGGCCAGTCGAAATCCTCGGGTTGGAACGGGCGGACGCCGGTCACGACCCGCGCGACCGGATGCCCGAGCTCGACCAGCCCTTCGCGAATGAGCGCCTCCACTTCGGGCACGCGTGGCAGGTTCGGCCGGATCGGGTTGGCCGCCGAAGCGCGGACCCGCCCGCGATCGGGGGGAAGCGGCTTGCCGCTCGCGGCCCGCTCGATCGCGTCGTTCAGCCGGGCGATGGCGGGGCCCGATGTCTGTTCCAGGATCAGGCTGCGGCGTTCGTGCAGGAGCAGGGTGAAGTTGATCGCCTGGGCCACGAACAGCGCGATGGCGAGCAGAACGGCCATCTGCGCCGCCAGCCGACGCGGCCAGAAACACAGCGTCACGGCCCCAGGCTTCACAGGCGGGTGACTTCGGCGGCGAGCGTATAGCCGCCGCCCCAGACGGTCTTGATGATCTCGGGCGACTTGGGGTCCGCCTCGATCTTGCGGCGCAGGCGGCTGACTTGATTGTCGATCGCCCGGTCGAAGGCCGCGGCCTCGCGCCCCTGGGTCAGGTCGAGCAGCTGGTCGCGGGTCAGCACCTGGCGCGGGCGGCTGACGAGCGCGAGCAGCAAATTGTATTCGCCGGTCGAGAGCATCACCGACACCCCCTCGCGGTCGACCAGCGAGCGCTCGCCCGATTTCAGCACCCAGCCCGCAAAGGCATAGGAGCCGCTGTCGGGGGCATGATGGCGCGCGCCGCCCGCCTGGGTCCGGCGCAGCACGACCTTGGCGCGGGTCGCCAGTTCGCGCGGCGAAAAGGGCTTCACGACATAATCGTCCGCGCCCATCTCCAGCCCGACGATCCGATCGGTTTCCTCGGCGCGGGCGGTCAGCAGGATGACCGGCACCTCGCTGGTCGCGGCGATATGGCGGCACAGGCTCAGGCCGTCCTCGCCGGGCATCATGATGTCCAGGATGACGAGGTCGATCGCATAGGCGGCCAGCCGCGTGCGCGCCGAGGCGGCATCGCCCGCCTGGGTGACGCGAAAACCCTGTTTGGTCAGATAGACGGCCAGCGGCTCGCGGATCGAACGCTCGTCATCGACGAGCAGCAAATGCGGCGTTTCGGACATGGGTTCGGGGTCTAGCATGGCGGGCACGGGCCGCAAAAGGGACGGGGCACGAAGGAAACTTGGGAGAGAATGGCCCGTCCCTTCCGCTTTGCGGCTCAGTCGGCGTCGGTCTGGGACGGCTGCGGGGCGGAGGGATTCATCCCGCCGCCATGACGCCCGCCCCAGCGCGGTGCGGCGGCGCGTTCGGCGGCATTGACCTTGCCGTCATGATTGGCGTCGAGACGGTCGAACATCGCGGCGGCGCGGGCGCGGAAGGCGTCGGCGGTGATCGGCTGGGGCGCGGTGCGGCCGGGGCGGTCGCCACCGGGGCGGCGCGCGGCGTGTTCGGCGCGGCGCTGGTCGCGATAGGCGCGCATCTCTTCGGGCGTGACGGTACCGTCGTGATTGGCGTCCATCGCGGCGAAGCGCTGGTCGGCGGCGGCCAGCGCAGCGGTGCGGGTGATGTTGCCGCCGGCGTCGGGCTGCACGCCCATCAGGCCGCCGCGCATACCTCCGCTGGGCGGCGGCGGGGCATCGCTTTGCGCCTGGACGGCGGTCGCGGTGAGCAGCGTCGCGCCCAGCAGCAGGGCGGGGGAAAGGCCGAACAGGGTCTTTCGCATGGATTGGGCATCCTCTTGGCGGCGAGGGGCAAGTCCCTGCCGAACGATGTCCCTTTTGCATCCCGGCTGTCCCCCGATCATGTCGGGTTCGCTCCGCTTTTGTCGCAAATTGTGCGCGTCAGCCCAGGAAACGATCGTCGAACATGCCGTAGAGGATGGTCGAGGCGTAGAGCGCGATGGCGTGGGGACGCTCCATCGTTCCGGCCCATTTGCGCATGTCGAAGGCGGCGTTCTGGATCGCCATCAGCGCCTGCGCGGCGATCAGAGCGTCCACCGCGCGGATCGATCCTTCGCCGACGCCGTCCATGATGGTGCCCGCATAGCGCCGCGCGATCCGGTTGGAGCGGTCGACCATCTGCGCGCGCACCTCGCCCGACAGGCTGGACAGCGCGCTGGTGCGGAGCAGCGGTCCGCGCTCGGCGAACTGGATGTCGAGCAGGGTCGCGATCGCACTCGACAGCCGGTGCCAGTGGCTGCCCCCGGCGGCGTCGGCCAGTTGCTGCGCGGCGGTGATCGTGTCGAAGCTGCGGCGATAACAGGCGGCGACCAGATCGTCCTTGGCGTCGAGATGGTGGTAGAAGCTGCCCTTGGTGACGTTCAGTTCGGAGGCGATGCGCTGCACGCTGGCGCCGCGATAGCCGAGCTGGTTGATGAGCCGCGTCGCCGCCAGCAGGAACGCCTCGCGCCCCGGCTCGCCGTCCCGCGCACCTGGCGCATCCATGTCGAGCATGGTGGGGTTCCAGGCCGATCCCGGGGCGGCGATGCCATGGGTCAGCACGTCGAGCAGCCGTTCCTCGACCCGGCCATATTGGTCGGGTTCGTAACGGTCGAGCCACATGGGCAGCCAGAAGGTATTCTCCAGCAGCACATGCGCGCGCGCACCGTACAGGTCGGTATGCGCGCGGCTGGGGGCGGGGCCCCACAGGCTGCGGGTGGCACGGAAGACCTTCTGCCATCCGGCCATCAACTGGCCGCGTAGCGGTTCCTCCATGGCGCGCAGGTCGGACAGCACGGCGAAGGGGGTCTCCTCACCGCGCTCAATCCGCGCCAGCCGCGCCATGTTGATCGACAGATAACGGGCGACGCGGGCCTGCGGCGTCGGTTCCTCGGCGGCCTCGGCCAGCATCTCCAGCAGCCGCTCCAGCGTATGCTCGAACGCGGCCGCCGCCAGGTCTTCCTTGCGACGGAAATAATAGGTGACGCTGGTGGTGTTCAGCCCGACCCGCCGTGCGACATCGGCAAAGGTCATGCCCTTGGCCGATTGTTCGTTGATCACCTGTGCCGCCGCCGCCAGGATGGCGTCCCGCTTTTGCAGATAGCGGTCGGTATTGCGCGCTTCACCGACGGACGTCGCCGCCATGCCTTCCATCCCCTCCGTGTACCTCGGTCGCAGCGCGAGCGATCACCGGTGTTTAGAAGCGAAAGTCTTAACCGTCACTGTCATTTCATCGCCTTCCCGGTGGAAGTCGGCGAAATTGGCGGACGCTCTCCAAAAAGCGGTATGCCCGATCAGGTTTCTGGACGGGGGGCGCTGCGCAACCGGATCAGTCCCTCCTGTGCGACGCTGGCGACCAGACGGCCATCGGCGGCGAAGATACGGCCTCGGTTGAACCCGCGGGCGTGGCCCGCCCAAGGGCTGTCGGTCGTGTAGAGCAGCCATTCGTCGGCCCGGAACGGCTCGTGCAGCCAGAGCGCATGGTCGAGGCTGGCGGTCTGCATGTCATGGATCAGCCAGTTGATCCCATGCGGTAGCGTGGAGGTGCCGAGCAGCGCAAAGTCGCTGGCATAGGCAAGGATCGCCCGATGCAGCGCGGGATCGTCACCGATGGGCGCGACCAGCCGGAACCAGATCGCCTGGGCGGGCTCGCGCGGTTCGGGGGCGAGCAACTGGCGGGGATCGACCGTCCGCAATTCGATGGGACGCGGCCGTTCCAGAAAGGCGCGGATGGGGGCGGGCACCTGTTCGCCCAGACTGTCCAGCAATTCGCGTTCGGAGGGCAGGGTATCGGGCGCGGGGACGTCGGGCATCGCATCCTGATGGTGCATTCCGTCCTCGGGCGTCTGGAACGAACAGGCGAGGTTCAGGATCGGCTTGCCCTTCTGCATCGCGATCACGCGGCGCGTCGCGAAGCTGCGCCCCTCGAAATCCCGCTCCACCCGATAGGTGATCGGGAAGCGCTCATCGCCCGGCCGCATGAAATAGGCGTGGAGCGAGTGCGCCACCTTGGGGGCCTCGGTCGATCGCTGCGCCGCCTGCAACGCCTGGGCGATCACCTGTCCGCCGAAGACGCGGCCCTCGCCACCGGGCCGTCGTGCGCCGCGATACAGGTCGGTGTCGATTTCCTCGACGTCCAACAGCGCGACCAGGCCCTGGGCCAGTTGTTCGGGAAAGAAACGGGGGCGGGGGTTGCGATCCATGCCGGGAGTGATGCTGTACGTTGACGTAAACGTCAACAATTGCCTGTCCTGTAGCCTTACCGGAAAAGGCTTTTATGCCGTAGGGGTGCTCGCTACACATAGCCTCGACGATCTGGCTGGGAGAAGGCGATGGACGGTTTGAACGAAGACGGCACGTCGGAGCGTGCCGAGCTGCACTTTCTGGCGGCGCTGACCGAGGAGCTGATGCGTCACCTGATGGAGGCCGGAGTGCTCAGCCGTACCCAGCTTCAGTCGATCGAAAATGCGGTGGCCGAGCGGACCGGCGGTATCCCCCGCGCCTGGTAAGGCGGCGTCTTTCCCGACATGACATAAACGTCATGCCAACGCGGCGTTAGCGGCTTTCCTGCATCCGGAAAGCCGCTAACGTGGCTGTCATGAGTGACGCGCAAGACCAGCTGGCCGACAAGGCCTTTCCCGCCGGTGATTCGATCCTGGGAACGCCATTGGGCATGGGCCCGCGCGATGCGGTGCGGATCGCGATGCGCCGCGACCGGCTGCTGGCCGGGCTTACCCTGACGGCGGGGGCGGGGTTCATCCTCGCCTTGCCCTTCGCGCTGCGCGAGGGGGCGGAATTCTTTCTGCCACTGACGACGGCGCTGGTCATCGCGATCGCGCTGGTCCCGATCCTGGAATGGCTGGAGCGGCGACGCGTGCCCTCGGCGCTGGCCGCGCTGATGTGCGTCCTCCTGTTCCTGATCGTCGCCAATATCGCCTTGGCGGCAATCATCGTGCCCGCGACCGACTTCTTCCGTCTGCTGCCCAGCCGGATCGGGCGCATCCAGGACAATCTGGCGCCGCTGCTCGATCTCTATTCCAGCCTCGAGCGCTATGTGAACAAGGCGCTGCGGCAGGTCGCCTCCACCCCGATCCGTCAGCCGCAGACCGCGGCCGTCTCGCCCCCCAGCTCGATCCTGGAACTGGCGGCGACCTCGGCGCCGGGGCTGATCGTCCAGTTCCTGTTCGGCGTCCTCGTCGTCTTCTTCGTGCTGTCGGGCTGGACCCGGATGCGGCGCGAGACGATTCGCGGGCGGACCAGTTTCGACGGCGCGATGGCGACCGCACGGGTGATTCAGGAGGTCGTGGACGACGTCTCGGCCTATCTGGGCACCATCACCATCATCAACCTCGCGCTGGGCGGCGCTGTGGCGGGCGCGCTGTCGCTGTTCGGCATGCCCTATCCGCTGATGTGGGGCGGTATCGTCGCGCTGCTCAACTATATCCCCTATTTTGGGCCGGTGATCGGCGCGATGCTGCTGGCGGTCGGCGGTCTTATGACGTTCGGCGACATCTGGGTCGCGCTGGCCCCGCCCGCGATCATGTACGGGATGCACCTGATCGAGGCGAACCTGATCACCCCGCTGATCGTCGGGCATCGCCTGACCATCAGCCCGGTGCTGATCCTGGTCTCCTTGAGCTTCTGGGGATGGGTCTGGGGCACCACGGGTGCGCTGCTGGCCGTGCCGTTGCTCATCATCCTACAAACCGTCCTGAAGGCGGCCGGAAAGCCCGACATCGCAGGCTTCCTGTTCGAGCATGGAACCCTCACCCATCTCGACCGCGACACCGACCCCGAGGACGTTCCGCAAGAAAAATGAAATGATGCGTTGACAGGTCCGGAACGCTCGCCTAGTTGGCGCGCCTCGACGCTTTCAGCGGGTGTAGCTCAGTTGGTTAGAGCGCCGGCCTGTCACGCCGGAGGTCGCGGGTTCGAGCCCCGTCACTCGCGCCATCCTCTTCGGAGAATGGCTGAAAATATCGAAATCCCCACAGGGGGCCGATGCCGGTTTCGGTTGGCATCACATGGCTTTCAAGCGGGTGTAGCTCAGTTGGTTAGAGCGCCGGCCTGTCACGCCGGAGGTCGCGGGTTCGAGCCCCGTCACTCGCGCCATCCTTCGGGATGGCGCTTTTGTTTTCAGCACAGACATTGTCGGTTCGGGCGTGCCTTGGCTTTGATCCGGCTGCCGATCGCGTGCCGAAAATGCCCCGCTCCAAAAATCCCCGCATCCGTTCAGCCTGAGCGAAGTCGAAGGCCACGCTTCAACATGCGTGACCGGCTTCTGCGGGGCTGCCAGCCTTATTGGCGAGCATGGGGCGTGCACTTCGACTTCGCTCAGTGCGAACGGGGGGTGGGAGTGTGCGGAAGCCTGAACCGGGATATGGCTGAACCCCGTTCAGCCCGAGCGCAGTCGAAGGCCCGGGGAAGTCCTATCGCCGCCCGCCCTCCATCCAGCGCAGCAGGGGCTTCATCGGCGTGATCCACACGATCCCCGCCACGACATAGAAAACCAGCTGCAGTACCCAATGCCATTGCCCGACCACGCCGGACAGGCTGGCGACCAGCATCGCCCAGACGATAATGATCGCGACGATCAGCAGCATACCGGCGGGTTTGCGCCAACTGGGGGTCATGGGACGATCCATTCCGATTCGGTAGCGATGGCGTGGAGCGGCACGTCCCAGCTGTCGGGAACCAGTTCCTCGACCTCCTGGACGCTCCAGGCGATGCCGACGCGCCAGGCATCGGGGTTGGCCGCAAAAGCGCGGTCATAATGCCCTGCGCCCTGTCCCAGCCGATTTCCGCGCCGGTCGAAGCCGACAAGGGGCGTCAGGATGATGTTCGGGCGGCATTCGGGGGCGTCGGGGGCAGGCTGATGCAGTCCGAAGGCGCCGACATTCAGGTCCTCGCCGTCCGCCCATGTGAGGAACCGGATCGGGCTGGCGCGGTCGGTGACATGGGGCAGGGCGATCGTCGCTCCGGCATGCAGCGCCGCCTCGACCCAAAGCGCCGGGTCCGCTTCCGCCCCCAGGGGGCGATAGGCTGCGATGATTTGATGGGGGAGCAGGCGGTCCAGAAAGGGCCGCGCCACCGGCAGAAGGCCGGGGCCGTGCGCGTCGCGCACCGCCCGCATCCGGGCGCGTAGGGCGCGCTTGTCGATCATGATGCGCGACGATGATCGGGGGAAGGGCGGGTGGCGGGACCGCCATGGCCGTTTGCCGTAATATCCACTGACGCCCAATACGTCAGGTGGGGACCATGTACGTCGGACCAGGGTCCGGGCAGGGACAGCCCCCTTGGATGAAGAATAGCCTCAGGGATTATCGTGGCTCGTACCGGGCAGAGCCCGCCGCCGACCCATGTAGGCGAGGGCTCTGCTTTACTCAAGGGCGGCTTTCCTCGTCGAGCGCATCGGCCAGTCCTTCCAACCGTTCGGCGATGCGGGCGAGCGCGGCCTCGCTGACCGCCGCGCCGGCGGGCGGACGCCGCTCGGCCTCTTCCAGCGCATCGGCCAGCATCAGCGAGACGAACAGCAGCGCCCGTTCGCCATTATGGCCGCCCGAGGCGCGCAGCGCCGCCGACCAGCGCTGGTCGAGCATCTGGCCCAGCATGCGGACCCGCGCTTCGCCGCCGTCCTGGCAATAGACGGTGTGGGGGCGGTCGCCGACCTGGATCGTCACTTCGGCCATCAGGCGACGCTCCCCCGGGTGATGACATCGTCGAGCGCGGTCACCGCCTCGGCCATGCGCGCCTTCAGCGCGGCGTGACGGCGGGCAAGCGCGTCTTCCTTGGCGGCGCGGTTTCGGATCGCCCCTTCGATGCGGGCGATGGCGCGGTCGATCCGCTCGACGGAGGAAAGGACGTCGTCGGCAATAGGTTCGGGCATGAAAGCGGCTTAGCAGGCTGGTCTCATGCGGCAACCCGGAATTGGACGATAGGGGGCGCTCGGGCGGTTGACAGACACTCGCGCGGCTCCGAAAGGCGTGGCGCGAACGGTGGAATCGTCGAAACGATCTCCATCCAACCGGGGGCGGTGCCGTCCATGGCACGGCCCGTAGAAGACAGGAGCTTGCTGGCATGACGGTCAAGGTTGCAATCAACGGTTTCGGCCGCATCGGTCGCCTGGTGGCGCGCGCGATCCTCGAGCGTGGCGGCGACGCGCTGGAACTCGTCGCGATCAACGATCTCGCCGACGCCAAGTCCAACGCCTGGCTGTTCAGCCGCGACAGCATCCATGGCCGCTATCCGGGCGAAGTGTCGGCCGAGGGCAACGACATCGTGATCGACGGCAAGCGCATCCGCGTCACCGCCGAGCGCGATCCGGCGAACCTGCCGCACAAGGAACTGGGCGTCGACCTGGTCCTGGAGTGCACCGGCTTCTTCACCGACAAGGCATCGTGCGAGAAGCATATCGCGGCGGGCGCCAAGAAGGTGCTGATCTCGGCGCCGGGCAAGAATGTCGACCTGACCGTCGTGTACGGCGTCAACCACGACAAGCTGACCGCCGACCACACCATCGTGTCGAACGCCTCGTGCACCACCAACTGCCTGGCGCCCGTCGCCAAGGTGCTGAACGACGCGATCGGCATCGAGCGTGGCCTGATGACCACGGTCCACGCCTATACCAACGACCAGAAGATCCTCGACCAGATCCACCCCGACCTGCGTCGTGCGCGCGCCGCCGCCATGTCGATGATCCCGACCACCACGGGTGCCGCCCGCGCGGTGGGCGAGGTTCTGCCCGAGCTGAAGGGCAAGCTGGACGGCTCGGCCATCCGCGTGCCGACCCCGGACGTCAGCCTGGTCGACCTGACCTTCACGCCCGCACGCGACACGACCAAGGAAGAGGTCAACGCGATCCTGAAGGCCGCGTCGGAGAGCGAGGCGCTGAAGGGCGTGCTGGTCTATACCGACGAGCCGCTCGTCTCGATCGACCTGATGCACTCGCCGCAGTCCTCGACCGTCGACAGCCTGGAGACGGCGGTGATCGACGGCAAGCTGGTGCGCGTCGTGTCCTGGTACGACAATGAATGGGGCTTCTCGAACCGCATGGTCGACACCGCGACCGCGATGTCGAAGTTCCTCTGATGAGCGACGGGCGGGCGATGACCGGGCGTCTGGCCGGCATCGCCCGCCATGCCGTGCCGAAGGGGCCGATGGAGGTGATCGACACCGCCATCGTGACCCTGGAAGGCGGCGTGGAAGGCGATGTGCGCGGGCGGATCAAGCCCGGCGGTCGTGGGCGTCGGCAGGTCACGCTGATCGAGCGGGCCGACTGGGACGCGGCGCTGGCCGAGATCGGCCGTGACATCCCCTGGCAGGAACGCCGTGCGAACCTGCTGGTCGAGGATTTCGACCTTCCCCAAATTCCGGGCACCCGGCTGCGTATCGGGACTGTCCTTCTCCAAATCACCATGGAATGCGATCCATGCCACCGCATGGACGCGATCGCCGACGGATTGCAGGCGGCCCTGACCCCCGACTGGCGCGGCGGCGTATGCACGCGCGTGATCGAGGGCGGCACGATCCGTATCGGCGATAACATCAGGATCGAGGAATCATGACCAAGGCCTTCAAGACGCTCGACGATATGGGCGATGTCCAGGGCAAGCGCGTGCTGGTCCGCGAGGATCTGAACGTGCCGATGGCCGATGGCCGCGTCACCGACGACACCCGCCTGCGCGCCACGATCGCGACCGTGACCGAACTGGCCGACAAGGGCGCGATCGTCCTGATCCTTGCCCATTTCGGCCGCCCCAAGGGGCAGCGTAACCCCGAATTCTCGCTGGCGATGCTGACCCAGCCGTATAGCGATGTGCTGGGCCGTCCGGTGCGTTTCATCGACGACGTGGCAGGTGAGGCGGCGGAGGCCGCCGTCGCGACGCTGAACCCCGGCGATATCGCGATCCTGGAAAACACCCGCTTCCATGCGGGCGAGGAAAAGAACGATCCGGAACTGGCGGCACAGATCGCCAAGCTGGGCGACCTGTACGTCAACGACGCCTTCTCGGCCGCGCACCGCGCGCACGTCTCGACCGAGGGGCTGGCACGCCAGCTTCCGGCCTTTGCGGGTCGCGCGATGGAGGCCGAACTCGACGCGCTGGAAAAGGCACTCGGCAATCCGGAGCATCCGGTCGCGGCCGTCGTCGGCGGCGCCAAGGTCTCGACCAAGCTCGCCGTGCTCAAGCATCTGGTCGGCAAGGTCGATCACCTCATCATCGGCGGCGGCATGGCCAACACTTTCCTCGCCGCGCGTGGGGTCGATGTGGGCAAGTCGCTGTGCGAGCATGACCTGACCGGCACCGCCGAGGAAATCCTCGACGCCGCCGACAAGGCGGGCTGCACGGTCCACCTGCCGTACGACGTCGTGGTCGCCAAGGAGTTCAAGCCAAACCCCGAGACGCGCACCGTCAACGTCCACGAAGTCGCCGGTGACGAGATGATCCTCGACCTCGGTCCCAATGCCGTCGAGGCGCTGGGCGATGTGCTGAAGAACTGTCGTACGCTGGTCTGGAACGGCCCGCTCGGTGCGTTCGAGACGCCGCCCTTCGACATGGCGACCGTCGCGCTCGCCAAGACGGCGGCGGCGCTGACCCAGGACGGCAGCCTCGTCTCCGTCGCCGGCGGCGGCGATACGGTCGCCGCGCTTAACCAGGCGGGCGTGGGCACGCAGTTCACCTTCGTCTCGACCGCTGGCGGCGCGTTCCTGGAATGGATGGAAGGGCAGGACCTGCCCGGCGTCGCCGCGCTGACCGCCTGACGGTCGGTCCATTCGGCGTGACAATCACCCCGTCGCCTTCCGGGCGGCGGGGTTTTTTCATGGGCGTCGAAATTGGTCAGACAGCCGCTTGATCCGCCGCGCCGGACTTGCTAGGTTAAACGCGTTAAACGAAGGAAGTGGCAATGCTCGGCGTCCGCCTCGATACCGAATTGGAAGAGCGGCTGGCGGCTGTCGCGCGCACCCAGGGGCGCAGCAAGAGCGACATCGCCCGCGAGGCCGTACGCCGCTATGTCGACCTGCATGACGAGGCGTATCGCCGCGAGGCGCGCCGTCAGTCGACCCGCGCGTCGAAGCGCGACACGCCCGAGGATTTTGCCTTTTGGAACAGGCTGGCCAAGGAGGATGCGGCGTGACGATTTCGCACGCCGCCATCGTGCTTGCGACGACGGGCGAGGGTGAAGACCACCGCCCGTTCCTGGTCGTCCAGTCGGACCTTTATAACGAGACGCACAACACCATCACCGTCTGCCCGATGACCTCGGTCGTCGGTGGCGAGGCGCTGTTCCGTGTCGCCTTTTCCCCGCGCGAGCATACCGGCCTGACCGTCGAGTGCGAAGTGCAGGTGGACAAGATCCTGTCCATCCCCCGCAACCATATCGTCAAAGTCATCGGCCATGCTTCCCCCACCCGGATGGAGCAGGTCGATCAGGCGCTGCGCCGCTGGCTGATGCTCTGACCCCTTTATAGCCCGACACCAATCTGGAGAGACATGATGACCCCGACCGTGAAGGCCATTCTCGACAAATATGAAGGCACGCCCGCCGCGGTGAAGGCGAACCTGGCCCGCATCCTGATGCAGGGCAAGCTGGGCGGCACCGGAAAGCTGATCATCCTGCCCGTCGACCAGGGGTTCGAGCACGGCCCGGCGCGCAGCTTCGCCGTCAACCCGCCCGCCTATGATCCGCATTACCATTTCCAGCTGGCGATCGACGCCGGGCTGTCGGCCTATGCCGCGCCGCTGGGCATGCTGGAGGCCGGGGCCGACACCTTCGCGGGCCAGATCCCGACCATCCTGAAGATCAACAGTTCGAACAGCTGGGGCACCTCGATCACGCAGGCGGTGACGGGCAGCGTGCAGGACGCAGTGCGGCTGGGCTGCGCGGCGATCGGCTTTACCATCTATCCGGGCTCGGACGGCATTTTCGACGCGATGGACCAGATTGCGATCCTGTCGGCCGAAGCGCGCGAGGCGGGTCTCGCCACCGTCATCTGGAGCTATCCGCGCGGCGGCAAGCTGACCAAGGACGGTGAGCTGGCGCTCGACGTCGGCGCCTATGCCGCGCACATGGCCGCGCTGCTCGGTGCCCACATCATCAAGGTGAAGCTGCCCAGCGACCATATCGAACAGGCCGAAGCTAAGAAGGTCTATGAGGGCACCGATTGGTCGAACCAGGCCGACCGGGTGCGCCATGTGGTGCAGTCCAGCTTCGCGGGCCGCCGTATCGTCGTCTTCTCGGGCGGCGCGGCCAAGGGGGCCGATGCCGTCTATCAGGACGCGCGCGACATTCGTGACGGTGGCGGCAACGGCTCGATCATCGGCCGCAACACCTTCCAGCGTCCGCGCGACGAGGCGCTGGCGATGCTCGACAAGCTGATCGCGATCTACAAGAACGAAGAATAAGTTCTTGCTAGGGTTGGGCGTTCCGGTTGGGGAACCGGGACGCCCATTCCTTATCCGCTCGCCATAGGTGACGGAGGCCGCGTCAGGCGCTAGGGGAGGGGCCATGACGCTTGATGACGATCCCCTCGGCCCGCTCGATCCCAATTTCGCGGCAGCCTTTACCCGCGACGTGCGGCGCCCGCCCTGCCAGCTTTACCTGATCTCGCCGCTCGACGTGACCGGCGGTTTCGCCGACCGTCTCGCGCGTGCGCTCGATGCCGGGCCGGTCGCGGCCTTCCAGTTCCGCGTCAAGGACATGGATCAGCACACCGCCGCCAAACTGGCCGAGCCGCTTCAGCGTATCTGCGCCGACCGCGAGGTCGCCTTCATCGTCAATGACAGCATCAGCCTGGCCAAGCGGCTGGGTGCGGACGGTGTGCATCTAGGGCAGGAAGACGGCGACGCCCGCGAGGCGCGCGATGTGCTCGGCCCCACGGTGCAGATCGGCGTGACCTGCCACGACAGCCGTCACCTGGCGATGGAAGCGGGCGAGGCGGGCGCGGACTATGTCGCGTTCGGTGCATTCTACCCCACCACTACCAAGGAAACCAAGCATCGGCCCGAGCCGGTCGTCCTGTCCTGGTGGTCGGCCCTGTTCGAGCTGCCCTGCGTCGCGATCGGCGGGATCACGCCGGCCAACGCCGCGCCGCTGGTCAAGGCGGGGGCGGACTTTCTGGCGGTGTCAGGCGCGGTATGGAACGGCGACGAAGCGGCGGCGATCAAGGCCTTTGCCGAGCTGCTGGGCTGATCCTTTCCCCGGTCTATCCGTTCCGCTTAGGAAACAAGCGCGGGGCGCCGCGTTTAACCTGTGATCGATCCACGGGTTAAGGAGCGAGCGTGAAGAGACTGGCAATCGCCCTTGTCGGTGGCGTGGCCATGGCGCTGGTGGCGGTCGGCACCCATCCGGCATCGGACGGGCTGCACGGCAATCTGTCACGACAGGCCGCCGTCAGCGCGCCATCGGTGCCGACGCGATGAGGCGTGGCGGGGGCAGGGGGCCGCTGTCGCGTTTCGGTTGGGTGATGCTGGGCCTGATCGTGGTTGCGGTCGGCGGTTTCCTGTCGATGTTGTCCTTCGGGTCCGGCGAAGTCGTCGTGCCGGATGTCGCGGCACCGGCCAAGCAGGCGGCGGCGGGCAGCTCGGCATCGCTGGCCATGCCGATCACCGATTATCCGGTCTCCTCGCTGCGTCACGACTGGGGCGATCCGCGCGAGGGTGGTCAGCGCAAGCATCAGGGACTCGACCTGATGGCGCCGGGCGGAACGCCGGTCGTCGCCGCCCTGTCCGGCACGGTCGAAAAGCTCTTCGACAGCGATCGCGGCGGCCATACCGTTTATATCCGCTCGCCCGATCGCCGCTGGATGCTCTATTACGCGCATCTGAAGGGCTATGCGCCGGGACTGGCCGAAGGGCAGCAGGTCCGTCAGGGCCAGCTTGTTGGTTATGTCGGCGACAGCGGCAATGCGGGGGCGGGCAATACCCACCTGCATTTCGCGGTCAGCTGGATGCGCGCCGGGGATCGCTGGTATCAGGGCGAGCCGGTCGACCCCTATCCGCTGCTTGCCGGAAAGACCGCTTCGCGTTAAAGCGGCCGACACAGGATGCCGGGTCGCGTTTGTCGCACCGGTGTCCTTCGCTCTTTCCAGCAGGTTGAAGACCCATGAAGATCAGCGGCGTGGACATTCGTCCCGGCAACATCATCGAGTATGAAGGCGGCATCTGGCGCGCCGTGAAGATTCAGCACACCCAGCCCGGCAAGGGCGGTGCGTATATGCAGGTCGAGATGAAGAACCTCATCGATGGCCGCAAGACGAACGTCCGCTTCCGCTCCGCCGAGACGGTCGAGCGCGTCCGCCTGGATACCAAGGACTTCCAGTTCCTGTTCGCCGAGGGTGACGACCTGACCTTCATGGACAAGGAAAGCTATGAGCAGATCACGCTGCCGCGCGACCTGCTGGGCGATGCCGCCGCTTTCCTGCAGGACGGCATGGACGTCGTGATGGAACTGCACGAGGAAAAGCCGATCTCGGTCCAGCTTCCCGACCAGATCGAAGCCACCATCGTCGAGGCCGACGCCGTGGTGAAGGGGCAGACCGCCTCGTCCTCGTACAAGCCCGCCATCCTCGACAATGGCGTCCGCGTGATGGTGCCGCCGCACATCGCGTCGGGCACGCGCATCGTCGTCGACGTGTACGAACAGACCTACGTCCGCCGCGCGGACTAATCACGATCGGCGGATGACCGGCGCGACCTGAGCGAGACCCCGTCATCCGCCGTCCCGGCCCGTCGTTCGCGGCGGGCCTTTTCAATTGGAGCGCCCTGGGCAAGCAGCGGCGCGATCGAAAGGACGATCATGGCCTCGCACTCCGGGCTTCTCACCATCATGGAACGCGCCGCGCGCAAGGCCGCCCCGCGTCTCCGCCGCGACTTCAACGAGGTCCAGCACCTCCAGGTCAGCCGCAAGGGTCCCGCCGACTTCGTGTCGATGGCCGACAAGCGCGCCGAGGAAACTGTCTTCGAGGAACTGAAGAAGGCACGTCCCGACTGGAACTTCCTCATGGAGGAGGGCGGCGAGATCAAGGGCGATCCGTCCAAGCCGCGCTTCATCATCGATCCGCTCGACGGCACCTCGAACTTCCTGCACGGCATCCCGCACTTCGCCATCTCGATCGCGGTCGAGGAGCCGCTGGCGAACGGCAAGCGCGAGGTCACGACCGGCCTGATCTATCAGCCGCTGACCGATGAGAGCTTCTGGGCCGAAAAGGGTCGGGGCGCGTGGTTGCAGGACGGCCGCCTGCGCGTCTCGTCGCGTCGCGATCTGTCGGAGGCGCTCATCGCCACCGGCATCCCGTTCCTGGGTCATGGCGATTTTGTCCAGTGGAGCCGCATTTTCGGTGCGATCGCCCCGCAGGTCGCCGGCATCCGCCGCTTCGGCTCGGCCGCGCTCGACCTCGCCTGGGTCGCGGCGGGCCGTTACGACGGTTTCTGGGAGTCGGGCCTGAAGCCCTGGGACGCGGCGGCGGGTATGCTGCTGGTGCGAGAAGCGGGCGGTTTCGTCAGCGACTTCCGTGGCAGCGACAAGTCGCTCGAGCGCGGCGAGTATCTGGCGGCCAATGAGGGCCTGCATTCCAAGCTGCACAAGCTGCTGGCCAACGCGCTGCGTTAAGAATTTGGTGGGATTTGAGCACAATGGGACCTGCCCCTTGTGCTCAAGCCATTGGATTACCATGTAAAAATCCGAGGATGGCAGCGGGTGACGGCGTTCACTTGCGATTCATTCTCATGCCTTCGCTGGCTTGCTCCGGCCGACCCATCGGCCTAAAGCCATCGCATCCAGTTCCGCATCTGCGAGAGAAAAACTTGGTCGATCTGTCGCAATATCTGCCGATCCTCCTGTTCCTGGGCGTTGCCCTGGTTCTGTCGACGGCTTTCGTGTTTCTGCCGATGCTCGTGGCGCGCCTGACCGGTGCCCATAAGCCCAACGAGCAGAAGCTGTCCGAATATGAGTGCGGCTTCCCCGCGTTCGAAGACCCGCGCAGCCAGTTCGACGTGCGTTTCTACCTCGTCGCCATCCTGTTCATCATCTTCGATCTGGAAGCGGCGTTTCTGTATCCCTGGGCGGTCAGCGTCTTCAGCCTCGGCTGGACTGCCTGGTTTTCGATGATGATCTTCATCGGCGAGCTCGCGCTGGGTCTCGTCTATGCGTGGAAGAAGGGAGCGTTGGATTGGGAGTAAATCTTCACTCCGGTCCGGTTGAGTTCAAGCCGCAGGCCCATGGCGGACTCGCCCATGATGGCCAGGCCGTCATTCAGCCCGATCAGGGCTTTTTCGACGGGCTCAACGGCGAACTGACCGACAAGGGCTTCCTCGTCACCTCGACCGAGGAGCTGTTCCAATGGGCGCGCACCGGCTCGCTCTGGTGGATGACCTTCGGTCTGGCATGCTGCGCGGTGGAGATGATCCACGTGAACATGCCGCGTTACGATCTGGAGCGCTTCGGAGCCGCGCCGCGCGCGTCGCCGCGCCAGTCGGACGTGATGATCGTCGCGGGCACGCTGTGCAACAAGATGGCCCCGGCGCTGCGTCGTGTGTACGACCAGATGTCGAACCCGAAATACGTCATTTCGATGGGCAGCTGCGCCAATGGCGGCGGCTACTATCATTACAGCTATTCGGTGGTGCGCGGCTGTGACCGGATCGTGCCCGTGGACATCTATGTCCCCGGCTGTCCGCCGACCGCCGAAGCGCTGCTGTACGGCGTGATGCAGCTGCAGCGGAAGATTCGCCGCGCCGGGAGCATCGAACGGTGAGGGCGCCTGCTCCCCGTTATGCCGCCAATGACGGCGTGATCGATGCGGCACGCGCCGCACTCGGCCCCTGGCTGATCGACGCGCGCGAGCACGTCGGCGAGGTCGCTCTGGTCGTCGATCGTGCGAACCTGGTCCCGGCGATGATCGCGTTGCGCGATACCAAGGGGCTGGAATATCAGCAGCTGATGGAGATTGCGGGCGTCGACTATCCCGAGCGCGATGAGCGTTTCGAGGTGGTCTATTGCCTGCTCTCGCTGACCCGCAACCACCGCCTGCACGTCCATGTCTCGACCGACGAGGACAAGCCGGTGCCGTCGGTGACGGGGCTGTGGCCGGTCGCGGGCTGGCTGGAGCGTGAGGTCTATGACCTGTACGGCGTGCTGTTCTCGGGCAATAGCGACCTGCGTCGCATCCTGACCGACTATGGCTTTCGCGGCCACCCGCTGCGCAAGGACTTCCCGCTGACCGGCTATACCGAGCTGCGCTATTCAGAAGAGGAAAAGCGTGTCGTCTATGAGCCGGTGAAGCTGGCGCAGGACTTCCGCAACTTCGACTTCCAGAGCCCGTGGGAAGGTGCCGAATATGTCCTTCCGGGCGACGAGAAGGGCTCGCAGCCGCAGGGCAAGGGCGCGCAGACTCCTGCCAGTGCGGACGCGGTGAAGAAGGCCGATGCCGCGCCGGACAAGACCGTCGCCGCCAACGCGCCCGAGACGAAGACCACCGAAAGCCCCAAGCAGACGGGCGCGGGCGAACCGCATCCGGGCAACAAGGCCGAAGGTAAGCCCCAGGACCCGGACGTCGTGCCGGGCAAGGGCGGAGGACAGAATCAGTGAGCGACTACGTCGACGAACTGCTCCACAAGACGGACGCCGTTGACCCGACCACGGGCGACGTGTCGATCCAGAACTATACGATCAACTTCGGCCCGCAGCATCCGGCGGCGCACGGGGTGCTTCGCCTCGTCATGGAGCTGGACGGCGAGATCGTCGAGCGCGTCGATCCGCACGTCGGCCTGCTGCATCGCGGCACCGAGAAGCTGATCGAATACAAGACCTATTCGCAGGCGCTGCCGTACTTCGACCGGCTCGACTATTGCTCGCCGATGTGCATGGAGCATAGCTTCGTGCTGGCGGTCGAGAAGCTGCTCGACCTCGAAGTGCCGCTGCGCGCCCAGTATCTGCGGACCTTCTTCGCCGAGCTGACGCGTATCTCGAACCACATGCTCAACATCGGCAGCCACGTCATGGACGTCGGCGCGATGACGCCGAACCTGTGGCTGTTCGAGATCCGCGAAGACTGCATGAACTTCTATGAGCGGGCCTCGGGCGCGCGCATGCACGCGAATTACTTCCGCGTCGGCGGCGTCCATCAGGACGTCCCGCTCAAGCTGCTGACCGATATCGCCGACTGGCTCGACACCCGTCTGCCGCGCCTGTTCGAGGACGCGATCAGCCTGGTGGCGAACAACCGCATCTTCAAGCAGCGCAATGTCGACATCGCGGTGGTGAACCGCGAGGACGCGATCAAGTGGGGCTTCTCCGGCCCGATGATCCGTGGTTCGGGCATTCCGTGGGACCTGCGCAAGTCGCAGCCCTATGACGCCTATGACAAGGTGGACTTCGACGTGCCGGTGGGCACGAGCGGCGACTGCTATGACCGGTTCATGGTGCGCGTCGAGGAAGTGCGCCAGTCGGCCCGCATCATGAAGCAGTGCCTGGCACAGATGCCCGAAGGTCCGGTGATGGCGACCGATCGCAAGGTCACGCCGCCCAAGCGCGGTGAGATGAAGCGCTCGATGGAAGCGCTGATCCACCACTTCAAGCTCTATACCGAAGGGTATCACGTCCCCGCCGGGGAGGTGTATGTCGCGACCGAAAGCCCCAAGGGCGAATTCGGCGTGTATCTCGTCTCCGACGGATCGAACAAACCCTACCGCTGCAAGATTCGCCCGACCGCGTTCAGCCATCTCCAGGCCATGGAATTCATGTCCAAGGGGCACATGCTGGCGGATACGACTGCGATCCTGGGCGCGATGGACATCGTTTTTGGTGAATGTGACCGCTAATGGCTGACGCTCCCAACATCCCCGACGAGGCCGAAGTCCGCGCCCGCTGGGGCAATTTTGCCTGGACCGACGAGAACCAGAAGAAGGCGAACGAGATCGTCGCGCGCTATCCCAAGGGTCGCGAACAGTCCTGCTCGATCCCGTTCCTCGATCTCGCCCAGCGCCAGGTCGGCGCGGAGACGCAGACGCAAGGCTGGCTGCCCGTGCCGGTGATCGAGTTCGTCGCGCGCCAGCTGGGTGTCGCGTACATGCGCATCTATGAGGTCGCGACCTTCTACACGATGTTCAACCTCGCGCCGGTCGGCCGCTATCACGTTCAGGTGTGCGGCACGACGCCGTGCATGCTGCGCGGGTCGGACGACGTGCTGGCGGCGTGCAAGAACAAGGGCCTGATCAAGGGCAAGACCACGCCCGACGGCATGTTCACGCTGACCGAGGTCGAGTGCATGGGCAATTGCGCTTCGGCACCGATGGTCCAGATCAACGACGACAATTACGAGGATCTGGATTACGACCGTACGGTCACGATCCTGGAAGCGCTGGCGCGGGGCGAGAGCCCCAAGACCGGCACGCAGGAGCCGGGTCGCCACACGGTCGAGCCGATCGGCGGTCCGACCACGCTGACCGCCATGGTCGGCGACAATCACGACTATCGCGGGGAGTGGGGCGCATAATGCTCGCTGACAAGGACCGCATTTTTACCAATCTCTACGGCTATCAGCCGTGGAACGTCGACGCGGCGATGAAGCGCGGCGATTGGGACAATACCAAGGCGCTGCTCGAGCTGGGCCAGGACAAGATCATCGACGTCATCAAGGCGTCGGGTCTGCGCGGGCGCGGCGGTGCGGGTTTCCCGACCGGCATGAAGTGGAGCTTCATGCCCAAGGAACCGCGTCCCGACCGGCCGAGCTTCCTGGTCATCAACGCCGACGAATCCGAGCCGGGTTCGTGCAAGGACCGCGAGATCATCCGCCACGATCCGCACAAGCTGATCGAGGGCGCGCTGGTCGCGGGCTTCGCGATGCGCGCGCGGGCCGCCTATATCTATATTCGCGGCGAATATATCCGTGAGGCGGAGACGCTGTTCGCGGCGGTGGCCGAGGCTTATAATCGGGGCTTCCTGGGCAAGAATGCCTGTGGCTCGGGCTACGACTTCGACGTGTTCGTCCATCGCGGCGCCGGCGCGTACATCTGCGGCGAAGAAACCGCGATGATCGAGAGCCTGGAGGGCAAGAAGGGGCAGCCGCGTCTGAAGCCGCCTTTCCCGGCGGGCGCGGGCCTCTATGGCTGCCCGACGACGGTCAACAACGTGGAATCGATCGCGGTCGCACCGACGATCCTGCGTCGCGGGGCCGAGTGGTTCTCCTCCTTCGGGCGCGAGAACAACAAGGGCACTAAGCTTTTCCAGATTTCCGGCCATGTCGATCGCCCCTGCGTGGTCGAGGAAAGCATGTCGATCAGCTTCCGTGAGCTGATCGAGAAGCATTGCGGCGGTATCCGTGGCGGCTGGGACAATCTGCTCGCGGTGATCCCGGGCGGTTCGTCGGTGCCGTTGGTGCCTGCCGCCGAGATCATGGACGCGCCGATGGATTTCGACGGCCTGAAAGCGGTCGGGTCGGGTCTCGGCACGGCGGCCGTGATCGTCATGGACAAGTCGACCGACATCGTCCGCGCGATCAGCCGTCTGTCCTATTTCTACAAGCATGAGAGCTGCGGCCAGTGCACGCCGTGCCGTGAAGGCACCGGCTGGATGTGGCGCGTGATGGAGCGGATGCGCACCGGCGATGCCGATGTGGCCGAGATCGACACGCTGTTCCAGGTGACGAAGCAGGTCGAGGGCCACACCATCTGCGCGCTCGGCGACGCGGCGGCCTGGCCGATCCAGGGCCTGATCCGCCACTTCCGCCCGGAGATGGAACGCCGCATTCGCGAACGCAAAGGCGAGACGGGCGGCAACGCCCCGATGATGGAAGCTGCCGAATAATGCCTAAGGTCAAAGTCGACGGCGTCGAGATCGAGGTGCCGCAGGGCGCCACCGTGCTGCAGGCCTGCGAGCTTGCGGGCAAGGAAATCCCGCGCTTCTGCTATCATGAGCGGCTGTCCATCGCGGGCAATTGCCGCATGTGCCTGGTCGAGGTGAAGCCTGGGCCCCCCAAGCCGCAGGCGAGCTGCGCGCTTCCGGCGGCGGACAATCAGGAAATCTTCACCACCACCCCGATGGTGAAGGCCGCGCGCGAAGGCGTGATGGAATTCCTGCTGATCAACCACCCGCTGGACTGCCCGATCTGCGATCAGGGCGGCGAGTGCGACCTGCAGGACCAGTCCATGACCTATGGCAAAGGCCATAGCCGCTATGACGAAAACAAGCGGGCCGTCACCGAGAAGTACATGGGTCCGATCGTCAAGACGGTCATGACCCGCTGCATCCAGTGCACCCGCTGCGTCCGCTTCGCCGAAGAGGTTGCGGGCGTAGAAGAAATCGGCGCGATCTATCGCGGCGAGAACATGCAGATCACCTCGTACCTCGAACAGGCCGTGTCGAGCGAGCTGTCGGGCAATGTCGTCGACCTGTGCCCGGTGGGCGCGCTGACGTCCAAGCCCTATGCGTTCGAGGCGCGTCCCTGGGAGCTGAAGAAGACGCTCGCCATCGACGTGATGGATGCGGTCGGCACCAATATCCGCCTCGACAGCCGGGGTCGTCAGGTGCTGCGCTGCGTGCCGCGCATCAACGACGAGGTGAACGAGGAGTGGGCGAGCGACAAGACGCGTCACGCGATCGACGGCCTGGTCCGTCGTCGTCTCGACCGTCCGTTCATCCGCCGCGACGGCAAGCTGGTGCCCGCCACCTGGGACGAGGCCTTCGCCGCGATCCGTGACGTGAACGCCGGTTCGAGCGTCGCCGCCATCGCCGGTGATCTGGTCGATTGCGAGACGATGTTCGCCGCGAAGGCGCTGCTGGCCAAGATGGGTTCGAGCCTGCTCGAAGGTCGTCAGACCGGCATGGATTACGACACGTCCAGCCTGGCTGCGGTCAACTTCAACACGACCATCGCGGGCGTCGAGAAGGCTGATGCGATCCTGCTGATCGGCACCAACCTGCGCTGGGAAGCGCCGCTGGTGAACACCCGTATCCGTAAGGCGATCAAGAAGGGTGCCAAGGTCTTCGCGATCGGCCCCGAAACCGATCTGACCTACAAGGTCGAGTGGCTGGGTGCCGATCTGTCGGCGCTGGGCAACCTGCCCGAGGCCGTCACCGACCTGTTCGGCAAGGCCGCGCGTCCGATGGTGATCGTCGGTGGTGCGGCGCTGAAGGGCGCGCATGGTGCGAGCCTTAAGCTGGTCGACCAGTTCAATCTGGTGCGGACGCTGGAAGATGGTGCGGCCTGGAACGGCTATAATGTCGTTCACATGGCGGCGGCTCGCATGGGCGGCCTGATGCTCGGTTATGCGCAGAAGGGCGGCATCGCGGACGTGGTTTCGGCCGCGCCGAAGCTCGCCTTCTTCCTGGGCGCTGACGAGGTCGACTTCGCCAAGTTCGGCAGCAGCTTCAAGGTGTTCGTCGGTCATCACGGCGACAAGGGTGCGCATCACGCCGATGTCATCCTGCCGGGCGCGACCTTTGCCGAGAAGTCGGGCACCTGGGTCAATCTGGAAGGCCGGGTGCAGCGCGGCGACCGCGCGGTGTTCGCACCGGGCGATGCGCGCGACGACTGGACGATCTTCCGTGCGCTGTCCGAAGTGCTGGGCCAAACCCTGCCGTTCGACACGCTGGAAGAGCTGCGCGCCGCCATGGCCGCAGAGGTTCCGGCGCTGGGCCAGGTCGGCCTCGTTACCTTCGACTGGACCGCGCCGTCGCTGAACGCGACTGCGTCCGGCACGCTGGAGGGTTACCCGATCAAGGACTTCTACCTCACCAACGCGATCTGCCGCGCCAGCCCGACGATGCAGCGCTGCTCGGCCGAACTGGTCCATGGTGAGACCTATGCGGAGGCAGCGGAGTGACCGCGTTTTTCAACACGACGCTCGGCCTTCCTTATGGCTGGGCCTGGACGATCGCGACGCTGGTCGGGATTCTGGCCATCGCGCTGCCGCTGATGCTGGCCGTGGCGATGGTCATCTATGTCGACCGCAAGATCTGGGCGGCGATGGCGCTGCGCCGGGGTCCGAACGTGGTCGGCCCCTTCGGTCTGCTCCAGTCCTTCGCCGACGGTCTGAAGGTGTTCCTCCAGGAAACCATCGTTCCCTCGGCCGCCAATCGCGGGCTGTTCCTGCTGGCGCCGATCATCACCTTCACGGTCGCGCTGATCGTCTGGGCAGTGGTGCCGTTCCAGCCGGGCGTGGTCGTCGCCAACATCAATGTCGGCCTGCTGTACGTTCTCGCGGCCTCGTCGCTCGGCGTGTACGGCGTGATCCTGTCGGGCTGGGCGTCGAACTCGAAATATCCCTTCTACTCGGCGCTTCGTGCCGCCGCGCAGATGGTGTCCTATGAAGTCGCGATCGGCTTCATCCTGATTTCGGTCGTGATGTGGTCGGGCAGCTTCAACCTGACCGACATCGTCGAGGCGCAGAAGAGCGTTTTGGGGATTCCGGTCAACGGCTTCTTCCTCAACCCGCTGCTCTTCCCGATGGCGGTGATGTTCTTCATCTCGGCACTGGCCGAGACGCAGCGCGCGCCGTTCGATCTGACCGAAGCGGAGTCGGAGCTCGTCGCGGGTTACCAGACCGAATACAGCTCGATGTCGTTCGCGCTGTTCTGGCTGGGCGAGTACGCCAACGTCATCCTGATGTGCGCGCTCAACGCGATCCTGTTCTGGGGTGGCTATCTGCCGCCGTTCGACTGGGCGCCGCTCTATGTCGTGCCGGGTATCGTCTGGCTGCTGCTGAAGATGTGCTTCTTCTTCTTCGTGTTTTCCTGGGTGAAGGCGACCGTACCGCGTTATCGGTACGACCAGCTGATGCGGCTGGGCTGGAAGGTGTTCCTGCCGGTGTCGCTGTTCTGGGTATTCTTGGTGTCTGGCGTGCTGATGTATGCGCGCGTGGGAGTTCCGGCATGAGCGTCGCTCAGTACGTCAAGGCTTTTACGCTGTGGGAGTTCGTGAAGGGCCATGCGCTGACCCTTCGCTACTTCTTCAAGCCGAAGGCGACGATCAACTATCCGTTCGAGAAGAACCCCATCTCTCCGCGCTTCCGGGGCGAGCACGCGCTGCGTCGCTATCCCAATGGCGAGGAGCGGTGCATCGCGTGCAAGCTGTGCGAGGCGATCTGCCCCGCCCAGGCGATCACGATCGAGGCGGAACCCCGCGACGACGGCAGCCGCCGCACGACGCGCTACGACATCGACATGACCAAGTGCATCTATTGCGGGCTGTGCCAGGAGGCTTGCCCCGTGGATGCCATCGTCGAGGGTCCGAACTTCGAATTTTCGACCGAGACCCGCGAAGAGCTGATCTACGACAAGTCGAAGTTGCTCGATAACGGTGACCGCTGGGAAAGCGCGATCGCGGCGAACCTTGCCGCCGATGCGCCGTACCGTTAAAGCCCGCGACCAACGGTTCGGGGCGGACAGAAAAGGGGCCTGACAGGCAGTGATACAGGCTATCGCCTTCTATATTTTCGCGACCGTGGTGATCGTGTCCGCAGGGCTCACGATCGCGTCGCGCAATCCGGTGCACTCGGTCATGTGGCTGATCCTGGCGTTTTTCAACGCCGCGGGCCTCATGGTGTTGTGCGGGGCCGAGTTCATCGCGATGCTGCTCGTCATCGTCTATGTGGGCGCGGTCGCGGTCTTGTTCCTCTTCGTCGTCATGATGCTCGATATCGAGGTCGCGGCGATGCGGGCGGGCTTTGCGCGTTATCTGCCGCTGGGTCTGGCACTCGCCGTCGCCCTGCTGGCTGAGGTCATCATCGCCTTCCAGGCGTGGAGCGTCGGCGGCGTGCAGCTGGCGGCCCGTGCGGCCCCGATCGCGCCGGAGGTGTCCAACATCCAGGCGATCGGCAACCTGCTGTACACCCGCTATCTGTTCATCTTCGAAGGTGCGGGCCTGGTCCTGCTCGTCGCGATGATCGGCGCGATCGTGCTCACGCATCGCAAGCGGGGCGGCGTCCGTCCGCAGAACATCGCCAAGCAGAATGCGCGTCAGCCGCATGAGGCGATCCGTAACATCAATCAGCCCATCGGGCAGGGGGTGGAACTGTGACGATCGGTCTCGTTCATTATCTGGTCGTTGCAGCGATCCTGTTCACTATGGGGGTGCTGGGTATCTTCCTGAACCGGAAGAACCTGATCGTCATCCTCATGGCGATCGAGCTCATCCTGCTCGCCGTGAACCTGAACCTGGTTGCCTTTTCGGCCGCGCTTCAGGATCTGGTGGGACAGGTCTTCGCCATGTTCGTGCTGACCGTGGCCGCCGGTGAATCGGCGATCGGTCTGGCGATCCTGGTCATCTATTTCCGTGGCCGCGGCACCATCGCGGTCGACGATGTCAACCGGATGAAGGGGTAATCGGGTTGATCCTCGCTATCGTCTTCCTGCCGTTGCTGGCCGCCGCCATTGCGGGGTTCGGCAACAAGGCCATCGGGAACGTGCCCGCCAAGGTCGTCACGACCGGCGCGCTGTTCATTTCCTGTGCGCTCTCATGGCCGATCTTCATCGGCTATCTGTCGGGCGCCAATGTCGCGACCGTCACGCCGGTGCTCCACTGGATCACCAGCGGCACCATGTCGGTCGACTGGGCGCTGCGCGTCGACTCGCTGACCGCGATCATGCTGGTGGTCATCACCAGCGTCTCGGCGCTCGTCCACCTCTATAGCTGGGGCTATATGAGCGAGGAGCCGGATCAGCCGCGCTTCTTCGCCTATCTCTGCCTCTTCACCTTTGCGATGCTGATGCTCGTGACGGCGGACAATCTGGTCCAGATGTTCTTCGGCTGGGAAGGCGTGGGTCTCGCGTCCTACCTGCTGATCGGCTTCTGGTTCCGTAAGCCCTCGGCCAATGCGGCCGCGATCAAGGCGTTCGTCGTCAACCGCGTCGGCGACCTCGGCTTCATGCTCGGCATCTTCGGCACTTTCCTGGTGTTCGGGACCGTCTCGATCCCGGCGATCCTGGCGGCAGCCCCCGGCATGGCGGGCTCGACCATCGGCTTCCTGGGCTATCGTTTCGACACGATGACCGTGCTCTGTCTGCTGCTGTTCGTCGGCGCGATGGGCAAGTCGGCGCAGCTTGGCCTCCACACCTGGCTGCCGGACGCGATGGAAGGCCCGACCCCGGTTTCGGCGCTGATCCACGCGGCGACCATGGTCACCGCGGGCGTGTTCATGGTGTGCCGCCTGTCGCCGATGTTCGAAACGTCGCCGACCGCTCTGGGCGTCATCACCGTGATCGGGGCCTGCACCTGCTTCTTTGCTGCGACCGTCGGCACGGTGCAGACCGACATCAAGCGCGTCATCGCCTATTCGACTTGTTCGCAGCTCGGCTATATGTTCTTCGCGGCCGGTGTCGGCGCGTATGGCGCGGCAATGTTCCACCTGTTCACGCACGCCTTCTTCAAGGCGCTGCTGTTCCTGGGTGCGGGCTCGGTCATCCATGCGATGCACCATGAGCAGGACATGCGTTATTATGGCGGTCTGCGTCGCCACATCCCGCTCACCTTCTGGGCGATGATGATGGGTACGCTGGCGATCACCGGCGTCGGCATCCCGGCTCTGTTCGGCAACCCGATGGCGTTCGGTTTCGCAGGCTTCCATTCGAAGGACGCGATCATCGAGGTCGCCTATGCCGGTGGTTCGGGCTTCGCCTTCTGGGCGGGCGTGATCGCCGCGCTGCTGACCAGCTTCTATTCGTGGCGCCTGATGTTCCTGACCTTCTGGGGCAAGCCCCGCTGGACCGGGTCGGAGCATATCCAGCACGCGATCCATGACGTGCATGGCCACGGCCATGACGATCATGCCCATGGTCACGCTCACGATGCGCATCACAACGACGCGCATTCGGAAGATGCCGGTCACGAGCCGCATACGCACGATGCGGGCCACACCGATGTGCCGGAAGGCACGGGGGGCTATCATCCGCATGAGAGCCCGCTGGTCATGCTGATCCCGCTGATCGTCCTGTCGATCGGCGCGATCGCGGCGGGCTTCGTCTTCCACGGCTGGTTCATCGAGCCGGAAGCGGGTGAGAGCTATTGGAAGGGGGCGATCGCCTTCAACGAGCATCTGATGCACTCGATGCACGGCGTGCCCGTGTGGGTGAAGCTGTCGGCGACGGTGGTGATGCTGCTCGGTTTGCTGACCGCGTATCTGACCTATATCCGTGCACCGGAGTTCCCGGCCAAGTTCGCGGACCAGTTCCGCATTCTGTACCGCTTCCTCCTCAACAAATGGTATTTCGACGAGATCTACCATTTCCTCTTCGTGCGCCCCGCCTTCGCGATCGGCCGGTTCCTGTGGCACCGTGGCGACGAGAAGACGATCGACCGCTTCGGCCCCAATGGTGTCGCCTGGCTCGTCCAGCTCGGCAGCAAGGGTGCGGCGCGCTTCCAGACGGGATACCTCTACAGCTATGCCTTCGTCATGTTGATCGGCCTGACCGCGGCCGTCACCTGGGCCATTTTGGGTTGATCGCGTGATGCAGGGCTTCCCGATCCTCTCCGTCATGCTGGCGGTCCCGGCCATTGCCGCGATCGCCTGCCTTTTCGTCTCCGCAAACGGTGCGCGCATGCTGGCGCTTGCCGCCACGCTGATCGACTTCGCCCTGGGCATCGTGCTCTGGACGCAGTTCGATGTGGGCGGCGCCCAGTGGCAGTTCGTCGAACATGCCCCGGGCATCTTCGGCCCGTTCGGCTGGTCGCTCGGCATCGACGGTTTCGCGCTGCTGCTGATCATGCTCAGCGTGTTCCTGATGCCGATCTGCATCGGCGCCAGTTGGCGCGCGATCGACAAGCGGGTCCCGGAATATATGGGCCTGTTCCTGTTCACCGAAGTGCTTATGATCGGCACCTTCGCGGCGCAGGACCTGTTCCTCTTCTACGTCTTCTTCGAAGCCGGTCTGATCCCGATGTATCTGATCATCGGTATCTGGGGCGGGGCGAACCGCATTTACGCGTCGTACAAGTTCTTCCTGTACACGCTGCTCGGCTCGCTCCTCATGTTCGTCGCGATGCTCTATATGGCGCGCACGGCGGGCACGACCTCGATCCCGGCGCTTCTCGCCTATGACTTCCCGGCCTCGGTCCAGACCTGGCTGTGGATCGCTTTCTTCGCCTCGTTCGCGGTCAAGATGCCGATGTGGCCGGTCCACACCTGGCTTCCCGACGCACACGTGCAGGCGCCGACGGCGGGTTCGGTCATTCTGGCGGGCGTGCTGCTGAAGCTGGGCGGCTATGGCTTCCTGCGCTTCCTGCTGCCGATGTTCCCGGAGGCGAGCGGCCAGCTGACCTGGCTGATCTTCGCGCTGTCGGTGGTGGCGGTGATCTATGCTTCGCTGGTCGCGCTGGTGCAGTCCGACATGAAGAAGCTGATCGCCTATTCGTCGGTCGCGCACATGGCGATCGTGACCATCGGCCTCTATGCCTTCAACCAGCAGGGCATCGAAGGCGCGATGATCATGATGCTCAGCCACGGTCTGGTGTCGGGCGCGCTCTTCCTGTGCGTCGGCGTCATCTATGACCGGCTGCATACCCGTGAGATCGCGCGCTACGGCGGGTTGTCGATCAACATGCCCAAATACGCCGTGCTGTTCCTGTTCTTCACCATGGCGTCGATCGGTCTGCCGGGCACCAGCGGCTTCGTCGCCGAGTTCCTGTCGCTGATGGGCACCTATCAGGTGTCGACCTGGACGGCGTTGCTCTGCACCACCGGCATCATCCTGGGTGCGGCCTATATGCTCTACCTCTACCGGCGTGTCGCTTATGGCGAGATCAAGTCGGATGAGGTGGCGGCGATGCCCGACCTGACGAGCCGTGAGCTGTGGCTGCTGGCGCCGATCGCGGCGGTGACGCTGTGGATGGGCGTGTATCCGGAGAGCTTCCTGGCTCCGATGCGCAAGGACGTCACGGTCCTGCTGCAGCGGATCGACCGGGCCAATCCGGGTTCGGACAGCCGTCCGACCGCCGGTAACCCTGCGCTCGCCACCACCCATGCCCCTGAGCACCAAGCTGCGCACGGGGAGGCGCACTGATGAGCTATTCGTTGAACCTTTTGATGGTCCTGCCCGAGCTGGTGCTGACCCTCGGCGCGATCGCGCTGATGCTCGTCGCCGCCTGGGGCGGGACGAACGCCACGCGCGGCATCTCGATCGCGGCGGTGTTCGTGCTGGCCGGCGCGATGGTCGCGCTGGCCGGTCCGTCGACCACAGGCGGGCTCGCCTTTGGCGGTCTGTACCGCGCCGACGCCTTTGCCGGTTTCGCCAAGGTCCTGATCTATCTAGCGACTGCGGTGGCGATCATCATGGCGCCGCGCTTCTTCGCCCGCTCGCCGGGTGAGGATCTGCGTCCCGAATATCCGATCCTCATGCTACTGTCCTCGGTCGGCATGGGCATGATGGTGTCGGCGGGTGATCTGCTGACCCTCTATGTCGGTCTCGAACTGCAGAGCCTGTCGGCCTATGTGCTGGCGAGCTTCATGCGTCGCGACGGTCGTTCGGCCGAAGCGGGTCTGAAATATTTCGTCCTCGGTGCGCTCGCCTCGGGCATCCTGCTCTACGGCATCTCGCTGGTCTACGGCTTCTCGGGTTCGACGGACTTTGCCCAGATTGCGCTGGCTTATGGCCGCGATGCCGCCGCTGGTACGCGTTCGCTGGGCCTGATGTTCGGCCTGGTGTTCGTGTTCGCCGGCCTGGCGTTCAAGATGTCGGCGGTGCCGTTCCACATGTGGACCCCCGACGTCTATGAAGGCGCGCCGACCCCGGTGACGGCCTTCTTCGCCTCGGCCCCCAAGGTCGCGGCGATGGCGCTGGCGGTGCGTGTTGCCGTCGAGGCGATGGGCTCGGCCGCGCAGCAGTGGCAGCAGATCGTGACCTTCGCAGCGCTGGCGTCGATCATCCTCGGCGCGGTCGCGGCCATCGGGCAGACCAATATCAAACGGCTGCTCGCTTACTCGTCGATCAACAATGTCGGCTTTGCGCTGATCGGTCTGGCGGCAGGTACGGCACAGGGCGTCGCGGCGGTGCTGACGTACCTCACCATCTACGTCATCATGACGTTGGGTGCGTTCCTGATCGTCATCCGCATGCGCGACGAGGACGGCAATCCGCTCGAGTCGATCGCCAGCCTGTCGGGCCTGTCGCGCACGCGGCCGGCGCTGGCCTGGGCCATGGCCTTCTTCATGTTCTCGGTCGCGGGCATTCCCCCGCTGCTCGGCTTCTATGCCAAGTTCGCGGTGTTCAACGCGGCGGTCGCGGCGGGGCTGTTCCCGCTGGCGGTGATCGGTGTCGTCGCCTCGGTAATCGGTGCCTATTATTATCTGCGCATCATCAAGACGATGTTCTTCGATGAGCCCGTCGGTGCCTGGGCCAATAGCGACGTTCAGCCCGTCGAGAACGGCCTGATCGCGCTGTCGGCGCTGTTCGTCTCGCCGGTCGGCTATCTGGCCATCCCGCTGCTGGGCGCCTGGTCGCTGGCAGCCGCTCGGGCGCTGTTCTGAGCCGATTGCTCCACGTCCCGGAAACGGGATCGACCAATGCCGATCTTCGCCGGCTTGCCGAGGCAGGCGGCGAAGATGGCAATTGGGACGGCCTTTGGCTCCGCGCCGACCGCCAGACGGCGGGGCGCGGACGCCAGGGGCGGGAATGGTCCTCGCCTTCCGGAAATTATTATGGATCGACGCTGGTCCGCCTGCGCCCCGGTGATCCGATGGCGGCGACGCTGGCGCTGGTCGCCGCCGTGGCGATCGAAGACGCGGTTCGATCCTGTCTGCCCGATATCGGCGCACGCCTTGCGCTGAAATGGCCGAACGATCTGTTGATCGACGGCGCCAAATTGTCGGGCATCTTGTTGGAGCGTACGGGTGATGCGGTCGTCATCGGCATGGGGATCAACCTGGCGTCGGCCCCGGACCTATCCGGCCGCGCCACGACAGCGCTTGGCGATCATGGCGTCACTGTCTCGCCCCAGACGATGCAGGCGCTGCTCGCCGATGCGATGACCCGCTGGGTCGCGGTCTGGCGTGAACAGGGGTTGCCACCGATCATCGCGCGCTGGGAGGCCAGGGCGCATCCGCGCGGCACCGCACTGACCGCCAAACTACCGGACGGGCAGGCGCTGACCGGAAGCTTTGACGGCCTGGCGAGCGACGGCGCGCTCAGGCTCCGCTTGGCGGACGGCTCCGGCCATGTCATCCATGCCGGCGATATCTTCCTGATCTGAAGGACCCCCATGCTGCTTGCGATCGATGCCGGGAACACGAACGTGGTCTTTGCGCTGCTCGAAGGGCGGACGATCAAGGGGCGCTGGCGAATCGCGACCGATCCGCGCCGCACCGGCGATGAATATGCGGTATGGCTGAGCCAGTTGCTGGCGCTGGAAGGCTATGCGCGCGAGGATGTGACCGGCGTCATCATCGCCACCGTCGTGCCGCGCGCGCTCCACAATCTTCAGGTGCTGGCCCAGAAATATTTCAAGGTCGAGCCGCTGATCGCAGGCCGCGCGCCGGTGGAATGGGGGATCGCGATCGACGTCGACGAACCCGCCTCGTTGGGCGCGGACCGCGCGGTCAACACGATCGCGGCACATGAGCTTTATCCAGGCGACCTGATCACCATCGATTTCGGCACGGCGACGACCTTCGACATCAGCGACTATCAGGGCGCGTATAAGGGCGGGATCATCGCACCCGGCATCAACCTGTCGCTCGACGCGCTGGTGACCGCTGCGGCCAAGCTGCCGCGCATCGCCATCGAGGCACCGGAAAGCCGCAGCGTGATCGGCCGCAACACGGTCAACCAGATGCATATCGGTATCTTCTGGGGCTATGTCGCGATGATCGAGGGGCTGGTGGCGCGGCTGAAGGCCGAGGTCGGGCGGCCGGTCAAGGTGCTGGCAACGGGCGGATTGGCGGCGCTTTTGTCGCCGCACACCGATGTTTTCGATCATATCGAGCCCGACCTGACCATTCAGGGGCTGGCGATCCTGTGGGAACGCGCCCATATCATATGACGAGTTTCGGACCAGGCAGCCCGCGAGATACCGCTGGGCGCCGGGGTCCGCGAAGAAATGACCGCGCCCTGACCGGCGCACCCCCATCGCCCCGAACCCGCTTTCAGCGGGGTGGGCGTCCATTGTCAGGAAGTGAATGACTCCCAAGAAAGAATTGCTGTTCTGCGCGCTCGGTGGATCGGGCGAAATCGGCATGAACGTGAACCTGTACGGCACCGAAGGTAAGTGGGTGATGGTCGATTGCGGCATCACCTTTGCCGATCCGGCCTATCCCGGCATCGACGTGATCCTGCCCGATCTGAGCTTCATCGAGGACCGGCTGGACGACCTGGTCGGCATCGTGCTGACCCATGGTCATGAGGACCATATCGGCGCGCTGCCCTATCTGGCCGAAGACCTGGGCGTGCCCATCTATGCCACCGCCTTCACCGCCGGACTGGTCCGCGGCAAGCTGGAGGAAGAGGGCAGCGCGAACCGCGTCAAGCTGCGCGTGATGGAAACCGGCAAGACGTTCGAGGTCGGCCCGTTCGACTTCACCTTCGTGCCGCTGTCGCACTCGATCCCCGAAGCCAATGCGCTGCTGATCGAGACAGCGGTCGGCCGCGTGTTCCACACCGGCGACTGGAAGCTCGATCAGACCCCCGTCATCGGCAAGCCCGCCAGCCCTGCGCAGTTGTCGTCGATCGGCGACATGGGAGTCGACGTGCTGGTGTGCGACTCCACCAACGCCTTCAACACCGAGGCCTCGGGCTCGGAAGCCAGCGTCCGCCCCGGCATCGCCGAGACGGTGGCCAAGGCGAAGGGACGCGTGGTCGTCACCACCTTCGCCTCCAACGCCGCGCGTCTGGTGACGCTCGGTGAGGTCGCCAAGGAGACGGGGCGCAAGCTGTGCGTCACCGGCCGCTCGCTCGACCGGATTCTGAAGGTCGGCCGCGCCTGTGGCTATTTCAAGGGCTTCCCCGAGGTCGTCGATCCTGAGACGGCGAACCGCCTGCCCAAGGACCGCGTGCTGATCGTCGCGACTGGCGGGCAGGGCGAGCCGCGCGCCGCGCTGTCGCGTATCGCCGAGGGCAGTCATACGATCCGGCTCGACACCGGCGACACCGTCATCTTCTCGGCCCGCCAGATTCCCGGCAACGAGACGGCGGTCGGCCGTATTCAGAATATTCTGGCGGGCAAGGGCGTCCGGATGGTCACCGAGCGTCAGGCGCATGTCCATGTCTCGGGCCACCCCGGCCAGCCCGAACTGGCGCAGATGTACAAGTGGCTCCGTCCACGCACGCTGATGCCCGTTCACGGCGAGATGCGGCACATGATGGAGCATGCCCGCTTCGCGACGACGCAGGGGGTGCCGCAGACCATCGTCCAGTCGGACGGTGACATGGTTCGCCTGCTGCCTGGCAACGCGACCAAGATCGGCAATGTGCCGGTCGGTCGACTGGTGCTGGACGGTGACGTCATCCTGCCGTCGGACGGCTCGACGATGAACGAGCGGCGCAAGCTGGCGATCAACGGCCAGATTTCGGTCGGCGTCGCGGTCGCCAAGGGGCGGCTGGTCGGCAGCCCGCAGATCCGCGTACAGGGTGTGCCCGTCGAGGACGAGCGTGACGCCTTCATCGCCGAGGCGGTGGCGGCTGCGGCCAAGGCGGTCGACGGCCCGCGCCGGGCGACCGACAAGCTGCGCGAGGATATCCGCCTGTCGGTGCGCAAGGTGGCGACCCGCTGGACCGGCAAGAAGCCGATCGTCGATGTCCTGCTGATCGAGGGCTAAGACCATGCACTGGACGTCGGCCCTCGCGATCTACGTCCTGTTCTGGTTCCTCGCCGTGTTCCTGGTCCTGCCCTTCGGGGTCAGGACCACGCACGAGGCGGGGGGCGAGCATATCCCCGGCACCGCTGAGAGCGCACCGCATGTCTTCCTGATCGGGCGTTTCTTCCTGCGCACGACGATCGTGGCGACGGTGATGTTCGTCCTGTTCTATCTGAATTATGTCTATGGCTGGATCACCGCCGACATGCTCGACTGGAGCGGGGTGAGCCGGGGCGTCTGACATGGCGCGTGCGTCCCGCCTGTTCGACCTGCTCCATCTGCTCCACCGCCAGAGCGGCGTCGTGTCCGGGCGGCATCTGGCCGAGCAGCTCGGCATTTCGCTGCGTACGCTATACCGCGATATCGCGACGCTTCAGGCAATGGGTGCGGATGTCGAGGGCGGGGCGGGATTGGGCTATCGCTTGAAGCCCGGCTTCATGCTGCCGCCGATGAGTTTCCCCATTGAGGAGGTCGAGGCGCTGGTCCTGGGGGCTCGCTGGGTCGCCGAACGGGCGGACCCGGCAATGGGACAGGCCGCGCGCAGTGCCGCGGCGCGGATCATGCGCGCGATGACAGCCGAACAGGCCGAGGCGATGCGCGATACGGCGCTGTTCATCGGCCTGCGCTCGGAAGCCTATGAGGGGGAGGTCGATCCGGCACCTCTGCGGGCAGCGATCCGAGCCGAGCGGCGTTTGTCGCTGGTCTACCGCGACGCACAGGGTGAAGCATCGGAGAGGACGATCTGGCCGTTCGCGATCGCGCTGTTCGACCGGGCCGATGTGCTGCTCGGCTGGTGCGAGTTGCGCGGCGATTATCGTACCTTCCGTATCGACCGCATCGTCACCGCGCGCGCCCTGCCGGAGCGTTATCCACGTCGCCGCGCCGTCCTGCTGCGCGAATGGCGCGAAGCGGCGGGCATTCCACAGGAACGCTTCCTGCTGACGGAAACTGACGCAGCCGTCGGATAGGCGGACCTCCTCTCGAACGAAGGAGATTTGCCATGACCTGCCCGACGACCACCATCCTGCTGCACATCGCCGATATGCGCGTCAGCACCGACTTTTATCGCGGGGTGTTGTTGCGCGACCCGGTCGACGCAGGCGACGCCTTTACCTTGTTCGCCCTCGACTCGGGTACGACGCTGGGCCTGTGGCGTCGCGACGTGATCGATCCCCCGGCCGAGGGGACGTCGGGTGTCATCGAGCTGGGGTTCCGGCGGGACCATGACGGCGTGGATGCGTGTCATGCGGATTGGCTGGCCAAGGGAGTGACGATGCTGACGCCGCCCAATGATCGTCCGTTCGGGCGGAGCTTCGTGGCACTGGATCCCGATGGCCACCGGTTGCGGGTCTATGCGCTGAACGGTTGAGGGGCGTAGCCCCCGACTTCGCTCAAACTGAATGGCGGTTGGAGCAAGCCTCGACCGCCATTTCTCGCCCTCCGTTAACGCAGCCGCTCGATGGCCTGGGCGAGCGCGACATAGAGCTTGCCCATATCCGACGATAGCAATGTGACGCCCAACGGTGATCCGTCACGCTGCGCCAGCACGCCGCGCAGCATCGCCTCGAAATCATGGATATAGCGGTTCACATGGTCGCGGAACTTGGGATCCTCGTCATACAGATCGGCGATGCCCCGCGCCTGATGCGAGTCGAGGATACGCACCGCACGCCGGGTGAAGACGCCGCGATCGCCCTTCAGATAGGCGGCCCAGGCGCTGTCGGTGACTTCGGGGGCATAGATTTTGGCGATGTCGATCGACGCCGAGTTGAGCGATTCGACCAGCAGCGAGGCGCGGCGGGCGAAATTGTCGCGATCGGCTTCCTCGCGCTCGGTCCGGGCCTCTTCGATCCGCGATTCGACGATGGTCGTCTTCTCGACGATCATGTCGGCCTGCCGTGCCAGCCGCTCGGTCGCACGCGTCGCGGCCTCGACCGCGCTCTGGGTGGCATCGACGATGGCATGAACCTGCCGCTCGACGGTGTCGCCGGTCGCGCGCCGCATCGCCTCGGCACTGGCGATTTCCAGCGCGCTGGCGGCTTGGGGAATGACGTCGGCCAGCGTCTCGCGCGCCTTTTCGGCGGCCGTCGCAGCGGTCTCGCGGACGCGCAGCAACGCATCGACCAGCTTGGGTGCGGCCTCGTCGGCGAACTGGTGCGAGCGTTCGATCGTCTCCTCGACCATCATACCCAGCGCATCGGCCTTGGCCCGCCCGGTCGACAGGGTTTCGAGCAGCGAGCCCGACAGCGTCTCCAGCGTCTGGCGCTGTTCGGCGATGACGTCGGCGATAGCTTCGATCGCCTCATGCGTGCTCTCCGCCGCGGCGACCAGGGCGAGCAGTTCGGGCTTGGTCTCGACGACGACCTCATGGCTGGCATGCATCCGCTGGTCGAGCCGCCCCAGCGCCTCGGGCAGCGTTTCGTCGATCTCACGGGCGGCGGCATCGAGCGCGATCAGCAGCGTCTCGGTCGTGCCGATGACGCGGTTGGCCATGGTCTCGCCCGCCTCCAGCGCGCCGGTCATCGCATCCGCCGATCCGCCCAAGGCGCTGATCGAAGCGGCGAGCATCTGCGACTTTTCGGTGCCTTGAGTGTGAAGCACCGCGATGCGCGTCTCGACCCGCTCCAGTTCGGTGTCGAGCGTGTCGATCATCGTCTCGCCCGCGATCCGCTGTGCCTCCAGTTCGGCGGTCAGGCGGGCGACGGCGCCGTCCACCGTCGTCAGCCGTTCGGCCAGCGCATCGGCACTGTCGCGCGCGGCCCCGTCGAGCGCCGCCTGGTTCGCCGCGATCATCGCCAGCATCTCCTCGCCCTGGGCCGCGAAGCCCAGGCGCGACTGGTCGATGGCCTGGGCCGTCCGGTCGAGCAGCGCGTCGATCGTGGTGGCGAGATTGCCGGTGACGGTTTCCAGATGCACCCCGGCGACGCGGCTGGTTTCCTCCATTTGTTCGATGTGGGTGGCCAGGCGCAGCGCCGCACCGCTGGCAATGGTGTCCGCATCCTGCCCGCGCCGACCGAGCGCGACGAACTGGGCGTCCAGCTCCATTGCGTGGATTTGCGCCGAGCGCGCCGCCTCCGCCATCCGGTCGGATGCCTCGCCGATCTCCTCCGCCGCGCGGGGCAGGGCTTCGAGCAGTTGGGTCATGCTCGACTGGCTGGTCACGGCGATATCGGCGAGCGTGCGGCCATGCGCCTCGACCATCTGGATATCGTCGGTCAGGTCACGTGCGATCGTCCTGAAGCGCGTCTCGGCGGCCTGGGCCATTTCGGACAGGGCGATCGCCTGGGCCGACAACTCGAAGCGGTTGGCGGACAGCGCCTGTCCGATCGCGCCGACCGCGCGTTCCAGCGCCGCCGCTTCCTCGCGCATGTCGCGCGCGGTCAGCGCGAAGCGGCGTTGCTCGGCACGGCTGCTGCGCTGGCCGACCAGCCACAGGACCGCGATCAGCATCGGTCCGGCCAGTGCGAGCGTCCCCAGCGGGGCCAGCGTCGCGGGTGAGAGCATCGGGCTGGCCGAGATGTCCCAGAATAGAATGGCCGCCGCCCACAGGACCGAGACCAGAATCGCGACGATCAATGGCCAGCGCGCAGGTGAGGGCTCCTCCTGCTCGACCAGCGCGGTGCCTTCGTCCAGCCAGATGCCGAAGGACGGGGGATCGGCGGCAGGCGGGGCGGACGGGGCTTCTTCGGCCGGGGGCTGGACGGTATAGTCGTACATATCCGTCTCTGCGTTCGGCATGTCCGACCTGTCCTGACGCTCTGCGCGCATATCGACGATCATCTGGGCCCCCGTGTCACAATGGGCCGGTTTATCACGTTTGCCGATGGCAGAAAGCGAATTGCGCTATTCCGTGCAACCCCCGTTCGGGTTTAAGTGAGGGCAATGACCTACGAGCACGGAACGATCGATTCTGCCCTGGCGGCGGTGGCGGGTGATGAACCGGCCGTGATCCAGGAATTGCGCCGCGCCTTTGTCGAGGGCGTGACCCGTGCGATGGAGGCCATGCATATGGCCGAGGACGTCGGCGAATGGCGCGAGGCGGCCTTGCGGCTGAAGGGGCTGGCGGCGAGCGTCAACGCTTTGCCGCTGATGACCCTGGCGGCTCAGGCGGCGGAACTGGAAAGCCCGGACCCGCAGTTGCTCGACCGGATCGGGGATCAGGTCGCGCGCCTTTGACGCGTCACCGGGTCAGGGCTGGCAAGGCGCGTCTCTAGCGCCTAACAGCACGTGATGCTTTCCGGTCTTCTCTTTGCGATTGACGACGCCGACGACCGCCCCGGTCGGCTGACGGCCACCCTACCGTTCGCGGGCGTTACCCTGATCGAATATCAGGCGCGCCTGCTGATCGCGGCGGGGGCCGCGCAGATCATCATCGTCGTCGCGCGCCTGACCCCGGAACTGCTCGGCGCGATCGCCCGAATCGCCCAGCGCGGGGTGGTGGTCGACACGGTGCGCAGCGCGGTCGAGGCGTCGGAGAAGCTCCACCCCCTGTCGCGACTACTCGTACTGGCCGATGGTCTGATCACCACCGAGGATACGATCGCGCTGGTCCTGCGCGATGCCGGACAGGACGCGCTGATCGTGCTGCCCGAGGCGGAGGCCGAAGCCGGACTGGAGCGGGTCGGCGGGCAGATGGCCTGGGCGGGCGTCGCGCGGCTCGATCCGCGCCGGGTCGCCGAAGTGGCGGCGCTGCCCCGCGATTACGACCTACAATCGACGCTGCTGCGGCTCGCCTCGCAGGCGCGGGCGACGCATATCCTTCTGCCCGCCGATGCGGAAAAGGCGGGTCATGGCATCGTCCACCGTGCCGAGGCGCTGGATGCGCGGGGGCGGGCGGTCGTCGCGCGGCTGGTCTCCGGACGACGGAGCTGGTTCGATCGTTACATCCTGGCGCCCATCGCACGCCTCGCGCTGCCGCGCCTGGTCGAGCGTTCGGTCCCTGCGCATGTCGCGGGCGGGGCTGGGGCCGGGCTGGGGCTGCTCGGACTGGTTCTGATCCTGTCCGGCCTGCCGGCTTTCGGCTTGCTGATCGCCATTGCCGGAACGCTGGGGCTGGGCCTTGGCGAGACGCTGGCGGGGTTGCGCGACGAACAGAGCGCGGCGCGCGCCGGGTCGGCGGCCATCGCGGCGCTGTCCGGGCTCGCCGTGGCGGCGCTCGGGTGGCAGGATTTCCGTCTGTCGGGCGAGGATATCGCGCCGGTCCTGGCGTTAATGCTGATCATTCTGGGTATTTTGGCGGAGCGGGCGGGGCTGTATCGCTTTCGGCGGCGCTGGTGGGCCAGCCCGCCCGCCTATCTGCTGGTCCTTTTCCCCGCCGCGCTGGTCAGCATCGTCCCCTGGGGCCTGGCGCTTGCCAGTATTTATGCGATCGTCACTTTAACGTCCGCAATCGAGACATTGCGCGCCCAAGTTTAGTGTCGCTTTAACATCAAAGGGGTTAGCGATGCCCCATGGCGGTCGAACCGGACCCACATCACGCCTCCCCATGGCACGCCACGCGGCTGTCCGACCGCGTCGCGGCGGCGCGCGCGCGCGCGGCGGGACGGCGGCGGGGTGCGGTGCTGGACCTGCGGCTGGATGCCGAATCGCGCCTGACCGACCAGGTCCGGTTCGAGGTGACGGCGCGGCTGCACCACCTGGTCGAGACGATCGCGCACGATCTCCTGCAACAGGCCGATCGGGTCATGCCGGAGGGCGGTGGGCAGCCCCAGCAGCAAGAGGTCTTGCGGCTGCTCTATCGTGCGGATGCGCTGGCCGACCCGGCACTGGTCGACGAACTGGTCGCGCAGGTCCGGCAGGGCCTGATCGCCCGTGCGCTGCCTATCGAGAGCATGGCGGGTGATGCGCCGAGCTTGCTGATCCGCCTGACCGAGGCCCCCGACCGGATCGTGGCCGCCGCCGCGCGCGCGGTGCTGCTGGCCGAGGGGCGTTCGCGCGAAGGCGATGAGGCGGTGGGCCTGCCGACACGACTGCACGACCGGCTGGTCTGGACCGTGGCGGCGGCCCTGCGCAGGGGCGACGATCCTGCCTGGGACCGGGCGCTGGCGCAGGCCGTCGAGCGCGTCATGGCGGCGCGCGATGACGGTGACCGGCCGGGCCTGCCCGCGATGCGGCTGGCTGCGGCGATCGACGCGCGGCCGGGCGAATTGCCCGACCTGCTGCTCGAGAGCCTGTCTGACCGGCAATTGGGTTTGTTCGTTGCCCTGCTGACCCATGCGCTCGGCATCGAGCATGACATGGTGCGCGAGATCGTGCTGGAACCCGAAGGCGACCGGCTGTGGCTGGCGCTGCGATCGTTGGACCAGGATCGGCCGGTGATTGCGCGCATCGGGCTGTCTCTGTGCGAGGCGGACGGGCGGCGCGATGTCGATGGCTTTGCCGAGGCGCTGGACGCGATCATGGCCATTCCGGCCGAAGAGGCGCGCCGGGCCATCGCATCGCTTAGCCTGCCCGCGCCGTTTCGAGAGGCGATCGAGCGGCTGGAAGGCTCCGATCGCCGATGAGCGCAATGGACAGCCCAGGCGAATCGATGGTCGCGCGTGCCATTCTGGACGCAGGCGATCACATTTTGTCGGCCGATCCTCCCATCGAACTGCTTCATATGCGTGCGGGGGGAAGCGCCAGCGACTGTCTGGCGGTGGCACCCATCGCAAGGATCGCTCGACTGGCGCGGCGGCTTGGCATTACGGTGTCGCGGCAGGTGATGGTCGCCGATGACGAGGGCGATCTCGACCTGTGGGTACAGGCCCGCCCCGAAACCGGGCAGATCCGCCTGAGCGTCAGCGGCTGGCGTGACCGGGACGCGTGGAAGCCGACCGCGACCCCGCCCGATCATGCTGCGATGGGCGCGGACTTTCGCTGGGAAACCGACGCGGCACTTCGTCTGACCTTTGTGTCACCGGGGGCGGGGATGCGCCATGGCTTCGATGCACAGGCGATGCTGGGGCGGCCATTGGCGGCTCTTTTCGCTTTCGACTCCGGCACGGCGCTGCTGGACGAGGGCGCGCCGCTCGACGGGCGAGGCGCCCGGTTGCGGCCGACCGATGCGCCCGTCCGGCTGTCGGCGGCGATCCGCCATGACGCGACGGGGGGCATCGCCGGGCTGATCGGCGCGACCTATCTGATCGACGAGCCGGGAGAGGGGGCGGACGATGACTTGCTGCATCCCGGCGCGTCGCCGCTGACCGAGACATTTACGGCCGGGCTTGACCGCGCCCTGCGCACGCCATTGGCGCGGATCGTCGCCAATGCCGACAGCATCGCAGCGCGCAGCGACGGACCGATCGCCGCCGAATATGCCGAATATGCCAATGACATCGCACACGCCGGGCGGCATCTGATCGGGCTGGTCGACAATCTGGTCGAGCTACAGGCAATCGAACAGCCCGATTTCCGGCTCGCGGCCATGCCGATCGACCTGGCGGATGTCGCCCGCCGCGCCTCGGGCTTGCTGGGCGTGCGCGCGGATGCCGCGAGCGTGACGATCCGTCGTCCCGGCGCGGGCGAGGCGATGCCTGCCATCGGGGACTTTGGCCGGTGTCTCCAAATCCTCATCAACCTGATCGGCAATGCGATCCGGTACACCCCGCGCGGCGGCGAAGTGGTGGTCACGGCCGAGCGTGACGGGGAATGGGCCGTGGTCAGCGTCACCGATCACGGCAAGGGCATCGCACCCGAAGACCAGACCCGTATCTTCGAGAAGTTCGAGCGTGTCGACCCAAGCGAGCCCGGCGGCAACGGCCTGGGTCTCTATATCGCCCGCCGTCTGGCGCGTGCGATGGGCGGCGACCTGTGGGTTGAGAGCGTGCCGGGCGAGGGCGCGACCTTTCACCTTCGCCTCCGGGCGCGCTGAGTCTTCGGGCGGATCGGCATTCAGCCATACATATTTCTCCCTCGCCCCTCTCAGAGGGGAGAGGGTTGCGCAGACTTGGTCTTTGCATAGCAAAGGCCTAGTCGGAGCTGGGTGAGGGGTGAGCGCGCATAGCGCGCGCGAGCCGGAGGCTCGCTCAACCCCTCACCCAAGCTGCGCTAGTCAGTAAACTGGCAAGCTCCGCTAACCCTCTCCCCTGTCCAGGGGCGATGGAAAGAAGAGGCGCGGCGGGATATCGTTCAGACCCTGTCCTTCTCCCCTTCCCTTCAGGCAGGGGGCTGAAGTTGCTTCCGACAGACGCCGCCCCATCAACAAAAAGGGCTCCCGAAGGAGCCCTTTCTCTTGCCGTCCTGGCGAACCGTTCAGCGCCGCCGGGGCAGCCGTCGTGCAACCAGGATCAGCGCCAGTCCGGCGATCGCGACAAAGGCGCCGCGATCCGCCCATTCGCCCTGGCCGAGCATGAAGCTCTGCTCGGGCCAATGGATGTAACCCAAGCCCTGACCGATCCACAATCCCCCCGTCAGCGCCAGCATGACGCCGATGGCGATCAGGATCGGCCGGACCCGGTTCATGGCTTAGCGCTGCTCGACCGGAACATACGAACGCTGCGTCGGACCGGTATACAGCTGACGCGGGCGGCCGATCTTCTGGTCGGGATCGGTGATCATCTCGTTCCACTGCGCGACCCAGCCGACGGTGCGGGCGAGGGCGAACAGCACGGTGAACATCTCGGTCGGGAAGCCGATCGCCGACAGGATGACGCCCGAATAGAAGTCGACGTTCGGGAACAGCTTCTTCTCGACGAAATATTCGTCGTTCAGCGCGATCTCTTCGAGGCGAAGCGCCGTCTCGAACAGCGGATCGTTGACCTTCAGCGCGTCAAACACTTCGCGCACGGTCTTCTGCATCACGGTCGCGCGCGGATCGTAGTTCTTGTAGACGCGGTGACCGAAGCCCATCAGGCGGAACGGATCGTTCTTGTCCTTGGCGCGCGCGATGAACTCGGGGATGCGTTCGGGCGTGCCGATCTCACGCAGCATGTTGAGCGCGGCCTCGTTCGCGCCGCCATGCGCCGGACCCCAGAGGCAGGCGATGCCCGCCGCGATGCACGCGAACGGGTTCGCACCCGACGAACCGGCCAGACGGACGGTCGAGGTCGACGCGTTCTGCTCGTGATCGGCATGCAGGATGAAGATGCGGTCCATCGCCTTTTCGACGGCCGGGTTCACCTCATACGGCTCGGCCGGAACGCCGAAGGTCATGCGCAGGAAGTTGCCGGTGTAGGACAGCGAGTTGTCCGGGTACAGGAAGGGCTGGCCCACGCTGTACTTGTACGCCATCGCCGCGATCGTCGGAATCTTGGCGATCAGGCGGTGCGACGCGATGGTGCGCTGCACCGGATCATGGATGTCGGTCGAATCGTGGTAGAAGGCCGACAGCGCGCCGACGACGCCGCACATGATCGCCATCGGGTGCGCATCGCGGCGGAAGCCACGGAAGAACGCCGCCAGCTGCTCATGCACCATGGTGTGGCGCGTGATGGTGGTGGTGAATTCCGACAGCTCGCCCTGGTTGGGCAGTTCGCCGTTCAGCAGGAGGTAGGCGACCTCCATGAAGCTGCTATTCTCGGCCAGTTCGCCGATCGGATAGCCGCGGTGCAGCAGAACGCCTTCGTCGCCGTCGATATAGGTCAGTTCCGACCGGCACGACGCGGTCGAGGTGAAGCCGGGATCATAGGTGAAGGCACCCGTCTGGGCATAGAGCTTGCGGATATCGACCACGTCCGGGCCGATCGAGCCCGACATGACCGGATAGTCAAAGCCCTTGCCGCCGATTTCGAATTTCGCGGTGTCGCTCATACTCAGTGATCCTTCCTATCTGCGGTCATCTGGTCCGCGATCCGCCCCAGGCTTTCCTCGCGGCCCAGCAAAACGAGCACGTCGAAAATCCCCGGGGACGTCTTGCGTCCGGTCAAGGCAGCGCGGAGCGGCTGGGCGACCTGACCGAGCTTCACGCTCTCGGCTTCGGCCACCTTGCGTACCGCGTCTTCCAAAAGCTCCGTATCCCAGTTGTGCACCGCGTCAAGCGCGGTGTGAACGGAAAAGAGAATGCCCCGTGCCTTATCGTCGAGCAGGCCGGTGGCGGCGTCGTCCAGGCTCAACGGACGGGTCGCGAAAAGGAAGCGCGCGCCATCGGCCAATTCGTTCAAATTCGCCGCGCGCGGCTTTAGCGACGGCATGGCGGCGGTCAGCAGCGCGACATCCTCGACACCCATCCGCTTGGCGGTCAGCTCGGCCAGACGGGCGTCGTCGGCTTCGCGGATATAATGGCCGTTGAGGTTTTCCAGCTTCTTCAGGTCGAAGCGCGACGGCGCCTTGCCGACGGCGGCGAGGTCGAACCACTTCACCGCCTCGTCCCGCGCGATGATCTCGGCATCGCCATGGCCCCAGCCCAGGCGGAGCAGATAATTGTCGAGCGCTTCGGGCAGGATGCCCATCTCGTCGCGATAGGCCTCGATGCCCACCGCGCCGTGGCGCTTGGAGAGCTTGGCGCCGTCCGATCCGTGGATCAGCGGGATATGCGCATAGATCGGCTCGGCCCAGCCCATCGCCTTGTAGATCGGCAGCTGGCGGAAGGCGTTGTTCAGGTGATCGTCACCACGAATGACATGGGTCACGCCCATGTCATGGTCGTCGACCACGACCGCCAGCATATAGGTCGGCGTGCCGTCGGACCGCAGGAGGACCAGATCGTCCAGCTCGGCATTCTGCACGGTGACGCTACCCTGCACGCGATCCTCGATCGTCACCGCTCCCTCGCGCGGCGCACGCAGGCGGACGACGAAGGGCTGGCCCTCCGGCGCGGTGGCGGGATCGGCGTCGCGCCAGGGCGAGCGGATGCGCAGCGGCTGCTTGGCGGCCTGTGCGGCTTCACGCTGCGCGGCGATCTCTTCCTGCGTCATGTAGCAGCGATAGGCATGGCCCCGCTCCATCATCTCGCGGGCGACCTCGGCATGGCGGTCGGCACGGGCGAACTGGAACACGGCGTCGCCGTCCCAGTCCAGCCCCAGCCAGCGCATGCCGTCCAGGATCGCGTCGATCGCAGGCTGGGTCGAGCGGGCGCGATCGGTATCCTCGATGCGCAGCAGGAACTTGCCGCCATTCGCCCGCGCGAACAACCAGTTGAACAGCGCGGTGCGCGCGCCGCCGATGTGAAGAAATCCGGTCGGCGAGGGCGCGAAACGGGTCACGACTCCGCTCATGGTCGATCCGGTGGCGATATCATGTGTTGCGCTCAACCGCGCATACTCCCAGCATAAGATTCGATGGCCCAGTCAGCCGCCGCAGCCCCTAGCACCATGCGTCCGCGCCGCCAAATGCCGCGCCTTTGCCGGGCCGAGCCATGGGCAGAGGCCGAGCGGAACCAGATCCCGTTATGGACGCCGGTGATGCTGGGGGCGGGGATCGCGGCGTGGTTCGTGCTGCCTGATCCACGCGCCTGGGAGGCGGTGATGCTCGCCGCCGGGGGCGTCGGGCTGGCGGCGGCAACCCTGTCCGATGGCGGACGGGTGATGCGGGCTATCGGTCTGGGCGCGATGCTGGTGGTGGCGGGTGTGCTACTGGCCTGGGCGCGTGCCGAGTCGGTCCGAGCACCGGTCCTAACACGGCCGGTGATAGCGGACATGATCGCCGAGGTGGAGACGGCCGAGCCCTTGGCGGCACGGCAGATCGTCCGGCTGATGCTGAGACCGGTTCGGGCGCGGGACGGGCGCGGGCGGATGTTGAACCTGCCGCCGCGCATCCGGATATCATTGCCGCAGGAGGATGCGCCGGTGGGATTGGGGCCGGGCGCATGGGTCCGGTTGCGGGCACGGCTGATGCCGCCGGCGGGGCCGGTCGCGCCGGGAGGCTATGACTTTGCGCGCGCGGCGTGGTTTCAGCGTATCGGTGCCACGGGGCGCGGCTTCGCGCCGGTACGGATACTGCACCAGGCCGATCAAAGTCCCGGGTTGCGCCAGCGCCTGTCGCAACGGATCACGGGCCTGCTTCCGGGCAGCGCGGGCGGGATAGCGGCGGCGCTGGCCACGGGCGATGTCGGCGCGATCGCGCAGGACGATGCGGAGGCGATGCGGCGGGCCGGTCTGGCGCATCTCCTGTCGGTCAGCGGCCTTCACATCACGGCGGTCGTCGGGATCGTCATGGTGCTGACCATCAGGCTGCTGGCGCTCTGGCCGTGGCTGGCGTTGCGGGTTCGACTGCCGTTGGTCGGAGCAGCGGCCGGAGCCTTTGCCGCCGTCGGATATACGTGGCTGACCGGAGCGGAGGTTCCGACGATACGCTCCTGTGTCGCGGCGATGCTGGTCCTCGCGGCGCTGGCCATGGGTCGGGAAGCGATGACCCTGCGCCTCGTTGCGGCAGGGGCGCTGATCGTGCTGATCTTCCGGCCCGAGGCATTGGTGGGGGCCAGTTTCCAGCTCTCCTTTGCAGCGATCACCGCCATTGTCGCGCTTCATGAACATCCGGCGGTTCGCCGCTGGCTGGGGCCGCATCCCGATTGGCGCTGGGCGGCTTTGCGGCATCTGGGCGCGTTGCTGCTGACCGGGCTGGTGGTCGAGGCGGCGCTGATGCCGATCGCCGTCTATCATTTCCACAAGGCGGGGCTTTACGGCGCACTGGCCAATATCGTCGCGATTCCCTGGACGACCTTCATCGCCATGCCGCTGGAGATGATCGCATTGTTGCTGGAGCCCATGGGGTTGGGCGGCCCATTCTGGTGGTTGCTCGGACAGGCCCTGGGCCTGTTGTTGAAGCTGGCGCATGCGGTGTCCGCCATGCCGGGATCGGTGGTCGCCTTGCCCGTGGCGTCGGGATGGGCGTTCGGGTTGGCCGTCGCGGGGGGATTGTGGATCGCGCTTTGGCGGACCCGGTGGCGATGGCTCGGGACGCCCGCGCTGATGGCCGGTATATGGGTCATGCTGGCAGCACCGGCACCGGACCTTATCGTCACCGGCAACGGTCGACATGCCGGGATCGCGACGGGGCATGGTATGGCGCTGCTCCGTCATCGGGCGGGGGATTATATGCGGACCACCCTGTCCGAACTCAGCGGCACCGATGCCGAGCCGCTGGCGCTGGCCGATCAACCGGCGGCGCATTGCGGGCGGGATATGTGCGTGACCGTTTTGGAGAAGGGCGGGCGGCGGTGGCGGATCGCGGCGACGCGCAGTGGTTATCCGGTGCCATGGACGTCGTTGGTGGCGCTTTGCGGTCGGGTGGACATCATGATCGCCGACCGTCGCCTGCCCGATGCGTGCCAGCCCCGCTGGTTGAAACTGGACAGCGCTGTTTTGAAGCGGACCGGCGGAGTTTCAATCCGGCTCGATCCACCCATGGTGCGGATGGTGCGCCAACCCGGTGATCGCCATCCATGGTCGATGACCGGACAGAGGGGAGGGCGATAGGCCCTCTATCAACCAAGGGCGATGCATTCGACAGCCCCAAACCAGACTGTGAGCAAAGCCATCCAAAGCCGGATCAGGGCTTTCTAAGATGGCTTTGCTCCGCCCTCACTCGTAGCGGCGCAGGATGCCCGACAGCTTGCCCTGTACCCGCACCTGTGCGGGCGCGTAGCGCTGCGGGTCATAGGCGCGGTTGGCGGGGTCGAGGCGGACCATCGAGCCTTCGCGCCGGAAATATTTCAGCGTCGCTTCGCTATCGTCGATCAGCGCGACCACGATCTGTCCGTCGCGCGCCACATCGGTGCGGCGGATCAGCGCATAGTCGCCATCGAGGATACCCGCTTCGACCATCGAATCGCCGGATACTTCCAGCGCATAATGTTCGCCCGAGCCGAGCAGGGCAGCGGGCACGGCCAGCATCGAACTGCCCTCGAACGCCTCGATCGGCAAACCGGCGGCGATCCGGCCATGGAGCGGGATTTCGACCACGTCATTGGCAGGCTCGACTGCCGGACGCGGGGCGGGCGCACGGACATTGGCGGATGCGGGTTCGGCCACCACGGTCTTTTCCGGCCGGTCGGGCATCCGCAACACTTCCAGCGCGCGGGCACGATTGGGCAGGCGACGGATGAAGTGGCGTTCCTCCAGTGCGGAGATCAGACGGTGGACGCCCGACTTGGACTTGAGGTCCAGCGCCTCCTTCATCTCTTCGAAAGACGGCGAGACGCCGGTTTCCTTCAAACGGTCGTTGATGAAGCAGACAAGCTCATGCTGCTTTGCGGTGAGCATCGCGATCCTCCGTCTAGAACAGACGTGGAACTTATATGGAACGTTTTGGCTTGCGTCAAGCGAGCATCAGGATTTCCGCCGAGTCGCCCATGGCGGCGGCCGGGGCATGCGGCGGACGGATGATCAGGCACGTCGAGCGCGCCAGGGTCAGCAGCATCGAGCTGTCCTGAATGGCCGCCGCATGGACCCGCCCGTCGATCATCGCGGCACGCAGATAGTCGATGCGCGGGCCGTTGGCGGGCAGATCCTCGCCCAACACGGCGGGGATGGGCTTGGGCAGAGGATCGGCGGCGCCCGCCAGATGCGCGATCAGCGGGCGGACGAACAGCGTCGCGGTGACGAAGGCCGAAACGGGATTGCCGGGCAGGCTGAGCACCACCGTCTCGCCTAGCCGTCCCGCCATCATCGGCTTGCCGGGGCGAAGCGCGATACGCCAGAAGTCGACGCTCCCGCCCGCCGCCTTGAGCGCGGGCTGGACGAGGTCATGGTCTCCGACCGAGGCACCGCCGGTTGTGACCAGCAGGTCGGCCTCGACCGAGGCAAAGGCGTCGCGGAGCTTATCGAGATCATCGGGCAGGATGCCCAGATCGATGATCTTTACCGGCAGATCGGCCAGCATCGCCGCCAGCATGACGCCGTTCGATTCGGGCAGGGCGGCGGGATCGGTGCTGCCGGGCGGGACCAGTTCGTCGCCGGTTGCGGCGATCGCGACACGAACGGCCGGACGGACGGGCAGGACGGCGTGACCGCCGGTCGCCGCCACCGCGATGCGCGCGGGGGTCAGCCTTTGCCCGGCAGCGATCAGCGTTGCACCTTCGGAAAAATCGAGCCCGCGCCGCCGGACATTGCGGCCCTGATGGGCGGGGCCTTCGCCTGCCAGCGTCAGGACCGCGCCGTCGCGCGCCGCTTCCTCCTGGATCAGGACGGTGTCGGCGCCTTCCGGAAGCACCGCGCCGGTAAAAATGCGCGTTGCCTGTCCGGGCTCGACCGAACCGCTAAACGGCCGTCCCGCCGCGCTTTGGCCGATGACGGTCCATGGCCCCGGCATATCCCAAAAGCGGATCGCATAGCCGTCCATCGCCGACAGGTCGTGCGCAGGCTGGGTCCGCCGCGCGGTCACGTCACGCGCGGCCCAGCGTCCGGCGGCTTGGCGCAACGGCAGTTCGATGATGGAGCGTTCGCTGGCCAGGGCGAGCAATCGGGCCTGGGCTTCGGGGACGGGGAGAAGAATGACGGTCGCTCCTTTTGGCCCAAGGACGCTTTTCCGCAGCGTCCGTTCCCCTGCGATCGGAGGCGTCAGGCGTGCCAGTCGCCGGACTTGCCGCCGGTCTTGGCGATCAGGCGAATATCACTAATCATCATGCGCTTATCGAGAGCCTTTGCCATGTCGTACACGGCCAACAGCGTCACCGACACGGCGGTTAGTGCCTCCATCTCGACACCGGTCTGGCCCGCCATGGCAGCGGTGGCGGTGGCGGTCACGCCTTCCTCGTCCAGAACCAGATCGATCTCCACCTTGCTCAGCGGCAGGGGGTGGCAGAGCGGAATGAGGTCGCTGGTCTTCTTGGCGGCCATGATCCCCGCCACCCGCGCGACCGCCAGCACATCGCCCTTCTGGACGCTGCCCGCGCGGATCGCGGCGGCGGCGTCTCGAGTCATGGTGATGCGGCCTTGCGCCACCGCCTGTCGTGCCGTGACCGCCTTGGCTCCGACATCGACCATGCGCGCCGAGCCTTCTTCGTCGAGATGGGTGAGGCCGGTCATCCGATCAGCGCGCGGGTCGCCGCCTCGACGTCATGCTGGCGCATCAGCGCTTCGCCAACCAGGAAGCAATGAATGCCGTGCACAGCCATCGCGTCCAGATCCTCCCGGCTGGTCAGCCCGCTTTCGGCCACGAAAGTGCTACCCGCAGGGGCATGTGCCACCAGCTCATAGGTCCGCTGAAAATCAACGGTGAAGTCCCTGAGATCACGGTTGTTCACCCCGATCAGCCGCGACTTCAACCGCGCGGCACGCTCCATCTCGGCGGCGTCGTGCACCTCGACCAGCGCGTCCATGCCGCACTCGATCGCGGCGGCCTCGATCTCCTGCATCTGGGTGTCGTCCAGGGCCGCGACGATGATCAGGATGGCGTCGGCCCCCAGTGCGCGCGATTCGTGCACCTGCCAGGGATCGACCATGAAGTCCTTGCGCAGCACCGGGATCGATACCGCCGCGCGCGCCTGTTCCAGGAACACGTCCGCCCCCTGGAACCAGCGTTCGTCGGTCAGCACCGACAGGCAGGCCGCGCCGCCCGCTTCATAGGCGCGGGCATGGGCGGGGGGATCGAAATCGGCGCGGATCAGGCCCTTGGAGGGGCTGGCCTTCTTAACCTCGGCGATCAGCGCATGGCCGGCCTTGGCGTCCAGTGCGGCACGAAACCCGCGCGGTGCGGAGACGGTGGCGATCTTGGCGTCCAGATCGGCATGCGACATGGTCGCCTTGCGTGCGGCGACATCGGCGCGCTTGGTTTCCAGGATGCGGTCGAGCATCGTCATCGGTAAGCAATCCATCGATCGAGAAGCGCCGCGGCCTCGCCGGTGTCGATGGCACGGGCGGCGGCGACCGCGCCTTGCGCCAGGTCGGTGCTATGCCCAGCGACCAGCAGCGCGGCGGCGGCATTGAGGAGAACCGCGTCGCGATACGCGCCCGGCTCCCCGGCGAGAAGACGGCGAAGCGCCTCGGCATTGTGCCGCGCGTCGCCGCCACGAATGGCGGTGATGGGATGGCGGGGGAGGCCCGCATCCTCCGGGGTAATGGTTGCGGGGGCGGTAATGTCGCCGACCGAGACCGCGATGCTGGGACCTGCACCGGACAGCTCGTCCAGCCCTTCCTCGCCCGACACGACCAGCGCCGCCTCGGCGCCCAATTGTTCCAGCGCCTCGGCATAAACGGTCGCATAGTCGGGACGCGCGATGCCGATCAGCTGCCGCCCGACATGCGCCGGATTGGCGAGCGGACCCATCAGGTTGAAGATCGTCCGTCGTCCGATCCTGCGCCGGATCGGGGTGATCCGCGCCATGGCCGGGTGGTGGTTGGCGGCGAACAGGAAGGCGATACCGATATCGTTGAGGCTCGACTGCGCCACGGCCCCCGCGCGCTCCATGTCGAGGCCCAGCACTTCCAGCGTGTCGGCCGCGCCCGCCTTGGACGAAGCGGCGCGGTTGCCATGCTTGGCGACCGGCACACCGAGTGCGGCGACGACCAGCGACACGGCGGTCGAGACGTTGAGGGTATGATGTCCGTCGCCGCCGGTGCCGCACACATCGACCGTACCCTTGGGCGCTTCGACCGGGATGACGCGCTGCCGCATGGCGCGGGCGGCCTCGGCGATCTCGATCGAGGTTTCGCCCCGCTCCGTCAGACCGACCAGGAAGGCCGCAATCGCCTCATCCTCGGCGCGGCCGTCCAATATGTCGGCAAAGGCGGCGGCCGCCGTCTCTCGCGACAAAGGACTGACGGTATCGGGAAGCAGCGCGACGGTCGTCACGCGGCACTCTCCACCGGCGGGCGCAGCCGCTCGGGCAGTTCATGCGCCACGCCCGCTTCGCGCAGAAAGTTGGCGAGCATTGCATGACCATATTCGGTGGCGATGCTTTCGGGGTGGAACTGGACGCCGTGAATGGGCAGCGTCGCGTGGCGAAAGCCCATTACCGTGCCATCCTCGGCGCGCGCATTGACGACCAGGCTATCGGGCACATCGTTGACGATCAGCGAGTGATAGCGCGTCGCGGTGAAGGGCGAGGGCAGGCCCCGAAACAGCCCGGTGCCGTCGTGCAGCACCGGCGAGGTCTTGCCATGCATCAGGCCGCCACGCTCGACCAAGCCGCCGAAATGCTGGCCGATCGCCTGATGGCCCAGGCACACGCCGAGAAGCGGCCGACCCGCATCGGCGGCGGCGGCGACCAGGTCCAGGCTGACGCCCGCCTCGGTCGGCGTGCAAGGCCCGGGGGAGATGAGAAAGGCTTGCGCCCCCGACGAGAGCGCTTGGCCCGCCGAGATCGCGTCGTTGCGGACCACCTCTACCTCGCTGCCCAATTCCTGAAGATAATGGACGAGGTTCCAGGTGAAGCTGTCGTAATTGTCGACGACCAGGATCATGGCACCGCCATAGCCGATCGCGCGGGCGGTGCAACGCCCCGTTCACATCGGTCTCGCGGGGCAGGGTATCGTCATGACGGTGGCGCGATGACGGATCATGCGACATAGCGCCGCAATTCCGCCGGAAATCTGCCCCTACCGGGCTTCGTTCAGCATGGAGCCATGAAGGGCGTCCGACGTTGTCAGACCATAAGGAGTTTACGTCACCATGGTTCGAGCCGCCCTGATTGCCGCCTTGTTGCTGACCCCGGCTACGGCTTTTGCCCAGCAAGCGGCGACGTCGGACCAGGCGCAGGCCAGCACCGGCCAGCCGCCCAAGCGGGTGCGCAACGTCACGCTGACCGGCGACCAGAAATGTCCCGAGAGCACGGCGGAGGAAGTCGTGGTCTGCGGCCGTGACGACGAACCCTATCGTATTCCCAAGGCGCTGCGCGACGACAAGCCGATCCCGGCGCAGAACCAGAGCTGGGTCAACCGCGCCGCGACGATGGATCAGGTCGGTCGCGTGGCGGGCGGTATTCCGGACACCTGCTCGCCGGTGGGCACGGGTGGCCAGAGCGGATGCAGCATTTTGTGGAACCAGCAATATCAGGCCGATCGCCGTGCGCGCCGGGCCGAGGCGACGCCGCCTGCGGCTGACGGGGAGTGATGTCCGGGGGCAGGATGACGTCACGTTGATCCACCCCTCCTCTTTAGGGGAGGGGTTCGGCTAAGGACGCCCCAATGTCATCCCGATCCAGGGTAGGGACCGCCTGACCCAAGTCTGTTCCCCGGCGAAGGCCGGGGTCCGGTCGCAATGATGTTCGTGACAGGCTTTATCGGTTGGGGAATGGCCTCCCATGCAGCGTCTTGCACACTCTCAACCCAGTAGGAACTGGGCCCCGGCCTTCGCCGGGGAACAGCGCCTTTGCCGATCCGACTATACTTACTGCCCGAAGCCGCCTTCACCGGCACGCGCCACCGCATCGCGCGCGGCGGCGAGCATCGCGCCCGCCTTGGCCTCGCATTCGCGCTGCTCATAGGCCGGGTCGCTGTCGGCGACGATACCCGCGCCCGCCTGGACGTGGATGGTACCGTCCTTGACCACCGCCGTCCGCAGCACGATGCACGAGTCCATCGAGCCGTCGGGCGAGAAATAGCCGACGCCACCCGCATAGGCGCCGCGTCGCTCGGGCTCCAGTTCGGCGATGACTTGGCAGGCGCGGACCTTGGGCGCGCCGCTGACCGTGCCCGCCGGGAAGCCCGCGAACAGCGCGTCGAGCGCGTCCTTGTCATCGGCCAGATGCCCGACGACGTTGGACACGATGTGCATGACGTGGCTGTAGAACTCGACCGTATAGCTGTCGGTCACGCGCACGCTGCCCGCCGAGGACGCGCGTCCGACATCGTTGCGGCCCAGGTCCAGCAGCATCAGATGCTCGGCGCGTTCCTTGGGATCGGCGAGCAGGCTGTCACGATTGGCCGCATCTTCGGCCCGCGTACGCCCGCGAGGGCGGGTGCCCGCGATCGGCCGGATCGTCACTTCGTCATTGCGGACGCGAACCAGGATTTCCGGGCTCGATCCAATCAGTGAAAAGCCCGGCAGGTCGAGATGATAGAGGAAAGGCGAGGGGTTGATTCGCCGCAGGCTGCGATACAGCTCGAACGGCGGCAGGGTGAAGGGCGCGGAGAAACGCTGCGCCAGCACCACCTGAAAGATATCGCCCGCGACGATATAGTCCTTCGCCCGCGCGACCATCTCGCCATAGCGACCGGGCGGGAGCGCGGGTTCATAGGCGGGTTCGGGCAGTTCGGCGCGCACCGGTGCGGGCAGGGTGGCGGTCGCAAGGCGCGCGGCAGTGGCGTCCAGCCGCTCCTCCGCATCCGCGATCATCCGCGCGGCATCGCGCGCGGCATCGGGCCACACGGGGGCGACCAGATAGAGCGCATCGGCCAGCCGGTCGAAGACCAGGATCACCGTCGGCCGCACGAAGATCATGTCGGGCAGGCCGAGCGGATCGGCCTCGGGCTGGGGCAGCGTCTCGACCAGCCCAACCGTCTCATAGCCGAAATATCCGACCAGACAGGCCAGTGCCGAAGGCAAGCCCTCGGGCACGTCGGCGCGGCATTCGGCGACCAGGGTGCGCAGCGCAGCCAGCGTGGGCGTGTCGCACGGCTCGAACGCGTCCCGGTTCGTCGCCCAATGGCGGTTGATCGCGGCGGCATGACCATCGGCGCGGAAGACGAGATCGGGGGCGAGGCCGATCAGGCTGTAACGACCCCGCGTCGCGCCGCCCTCGACCGATTCCAGCAGGAAGTCACCGCGACCCGGCTCGATCAGCTTGAGCGCGGCGGCGACCGGCGTCTCGGTATCGGCGATCTGCCGACGCCAGATCAGCTGCGGCTGGCCATCGGCCAGCCGTTCAGCGGTGCTGCGCTCAGTTGCTCCCATTGTTCAGCAGCTCCGAGCGGGTCTTGGCGACCGCCTTGGGGTCGGTCTTGACGACGACGGCGTCGCGACCCGCGCGTGCGAACTGCGAGACATATTCGCGGCCGATCAGGCGGCCGATATCGCCGCGCGCGGCGCGGATCGCGGCGTCGTTGCCGGTCGCATTGCCCGGCTCGATCTTGGTCACGCGGATGATGTACCAGCCCTCGTTCTGCGGGGCGGCCAGCGTGCGCGCCTTGTTCTGCGGCATCGAGAACAGCAGCGCGAGCGGGGCGGCGGCGGGCGTATTCTGCGCGGCGGCCAGATCGCGGCGCGACGCGGCGATCGGGCGGACCGGCGGCACCGCCAGCCCGGTTTCCTTCAGCGCCTGCGCCATCGGCATGCCCTTGTTCACCTTGGCGAGCACGGCATTGGCGAGCGTGCGGGCGGCGATACGCGCGCGGTCGGCGGTCAGGTCGGCCAGGACCTGGCTACGCACCTGCGCCAGCGGACGCGGGGCGGAGCGCTGGATCTGGCCGACGCCGACGACCGCGAAGCCGCCGTCCTGGCCGATCGGCACGATCTGCGGCGCGTCGCCATCCTCGGCAGTGAAGGCGGCGGTGATCATCGCGCGCAGTTCCGGCGTTGGCTGGAAGGTCGGGGCATCCGGTGCCGCGCCCTGTGCGGTGACGGCGGGCGTCGTCTGTGCCTGCAACTTGCGGTCGGCAATCACCTCGTCGAACGTGGCGTTGCCCGACAGCGAGTCTTCGATCGCGTTGCGCATCTCACCCAGCGCGGCGGCCTGCTTCTGCTTGGTCAGGTCGGTGACGATCTCGGGGCGCGCCTGGGCCAGCGTCTTGCCGGGAACCTGGGTGATCGCATCGACCTTGGCGACCACGAAGCCGAGCGTCCCGCGCACCGGGCCGATCACGCCGCCCTGCGGCGCACCGAACACGGCATCGGCGACGGCGGCCGAGGCCTGGGTGGCATAGGCCGCCTTGTCGACGCCCTTCTGCACCGAAGCCTCCAGCCCGGCAGCGCGCGCCGCATCGGCCAGCGAGGTGCCGCCCTTGGCCTTGGCGGCCAGCGCATTGGCGCCCGCCTGATCGGCGACGATGACCTGGGTCACGTCCCGCTTCTGGGTCGCGGCATAGCGCGACTGGTTGGTCTGGTAATAGCGTGCGATCTCCGCATCGTTCGGAGTCGCCTTGGCGGCGACGGCGGCGGGGTTCACGACCGCATAGCGGACCACGCGACGCTCCGGCAGCGTGTAGCGCTGGACGTTGCGGGTGTAGAAGGTCTGCACGTCGGCGTCGCTCGGCGCGGCCCCCGCGGGGACCAGACGAGTCGGGATATAGCCGACCTCGCCCTGCCGCTTTTCGAGCAGCAGCGAGGCATAGGGCAGCGCCATCTGCGTCGCGAACTGGGTCGCACCGACGGTGGGGATGGTCAGCTGCTGCGCGAAGGTCGAACGCTCGATATCGGTGCGGACCTGCGCATCGGTCATCTTCCGCTGTGCCAGAAGCTGCTGATAAAGCGCCGGGTCGAACTGGCCATTGGGGCCGCGAAAGGCCGGGATCGAGGCGATCTGGCCGTCGACCAGACGGCGCGAGACGACCATGCCCTGCTGCTTGCCGAACTGTTCGAGCGCCAGGCCGGTGATCTCGCGCTGGAGCACGCCCTCGAACCCGCCCGCCGCGATGAACTGCGCCATGTCGAGGCCCGGCTGTTCCTGGCGATAGGCGGCGACCTCGTTCTGCGCAGCGGTGCGCAGGTCGTTGGCGGTCACCTTCGCGTCGCCGACCTTGGCGACGTCGGAGCCGTTCAGGCCGCCCGCCATGCCCGCGATATTGGTGACGTCACCGGCCGCGAACGCGATCGCGATCACGCCCAGCACGATGAAGGTCACGACGACGCCGGCCTTGGAATTGATGATCCGGCGGAAGAAGCTGAGCATGGACGACCGATCGGCAAAGACAAAAACGTGTCCCGCTTTAGGGGCGAGGTCGCTCGGCATCAAGCTTGTGCGAAATCCACGATCCGCTATCGGTGTTGAACACGTATAACATGCGACTCAATCTGGGAGCCTCATATGGCACGGCGCAAATTGGTGGCGGGCAACTGGAAGATGAACGGTTCGCGCGCCGCGTTGGCCGAGCTGGACGCCATCGCAAAGGCTGCCGAGACGGCGCCGAACGTCGATGTGGCGGTCGCCGTGCCCTTCACCCTGATCGCGCCCGCAGCCGAGCGCGTGCCCGGCCTCGCCATCGGGGCGGAGGATGTACATGAGCGCGATTCGGGCGCGCATACCGGCTGCGTCTCGGCAGGCATGGTCCAGGAAGCGGGGGCCAGCTTCACCATCGTCGGCCACTCGGAACGCCGTGCCGATCAGGGCGAGACCAGCCAGGATGCCTGGGCCAAGGCGGCGGCGGCGCATCGCCAGGGGCTGAACGTCATCCTCTGCTGCGGCGAGACCGAGGCTGAGCGTAATGCGGGTCGAGCCGAGCGGGTGGTGCAGGCGCAGATCGAGAAGTCGGTCCCCGACAATGCAGACGGCAGCTGGTTCACGCTGGCCTATGAACCGCGCTGGGCGATCGGGACGGGGCGGACGCCGACAGTCGACGAGATCGCCAGCATCCATGCCATCGCGCGGGCCAAGCTTCGCATGCTGATCGGCGATGCGGCGGACGGGGTGCGGATCCTGTATGGCGGTTCGGTGACGGGCGAGAATGCCGCCGTGCTGCTGGCGGTCGAGAATGTCGACGGCGCGCTGGTCGGCGGGGCGAGCCTGACCGCCGCGAAGTTCGTGCCGATCATCGAGGCGGCGGCGGGATTGTAACGGCGTGGCGGGGCGTGGCCTTCGGCTTCGCTCGGCGTGAACGGCTGTCAGGTACGGTCCCCAACCCCCGTTCAGCCTGAGCGTAGTCGAAGGCCAAGCTACAACCTCAATGCCCCGAATACCGCCCCTTCAACATCGCGTACGCCGCACGCAGGGCATAGGCATCGCCCCCCTTGGGTCGTCCCGGCTTGCCCGAGGGCCGCCATGCAAAGACGTCCAAATGCGCCCAGGCTGTGTCCTTCGGCACGAAGCGCCGCAGGAACAGCGCCGCCGTGATCGCTCCCGCAAAGCCGCCATCGGGCGCATTGACCATGTCGGCGATGTCGGACTTCAGCATGTCGTCATAGCCGTCCCATAGCGGCATCCGCCACACGGGATCGTCCTCGCCCGCCGCCGCCGTCAGCAGGTCCGCCGCCAGCGCCTCGTCATCGGTGAACAGCGGCGGCAGGTCGGGGCCGAGCGCCACGCGCGCCGCGCCGGTCAGCGTGGCGAAGTCGAGGATCAGTTCGGGCTTCTCCTCCCCGGCGCGGGTCAGCGCGTCGCCCAGGATCAACCGGCCTTCCGCATCGGTGTTGGTGTTCTCGACCGTCAGGCCCTTGCGGGTCTTCAGCACATCACCGGGGCGGAAGGACGCCGCCGATACCGCATTCTCGACCGCCGGGATCAACAGGTGCAGCCGCACCGGCAACCGCGCCGCCATCACCAGGCTCGCCAGCGCCAGCGCATGCGCGGCACCGCCCATGTCCTTCTTCATCAGCCGCATGCCCGCAGAGGGCTTGATGTCCAGCCCGCCCGTGTCGAAGCACACGCCCTTGCCGACGATCGCGATGCGCGGATGGGCGGGATCGCCCCAGTACAGCTCGATCAGCCGGGGCGCACGCTCGCGCGTGGCGGCCTGTCCGACGGCGTGGATCATCGGATAGTCGCGGGCCAGCGTCTCGCCGCTGGTCACCATGATCTGCGCGTGATGGGTGCGGGCCAGTGCCTCGGCCTCCGCCTCCAGTTCGGCAGGACCGAGATCGCCCGCACCCGTGTTGACCAGATCGCGGACCTGCGCGGTCGCGGCGGCGAGGCGGATCACTTCGTCCCGGTGCGCGACATCGCGGGTCAGCAGCACGCGAGGGCCGTTGTCATCGCCCTTGCGATAACGGGTGAAGCGATACTGGCCGAGCAGCCAGCCCAGCGCGTTCGCGCCGACCCCCGCGCCGTCGAGTCGATACTGGCCTTCGGGCAGGGCCTCGGCCAGCTTGGCCAGCGCCCAAGGTCCGGTTGCCTTTGCGACGCCCGCGACCACCGCCACCTCGCCGTCATGGGGTACGAGCAGATGCGTATCGGGCTTGGCGGCGAAACGCTGCGCCGTCGCCAGCGTGCGGGTGGCGACGGGCTGGCGTGCGAGCCAGTCGGCGAAGCCCTCGGCGGTCAGCAGGGTGATCGTCCGGGCGGGCTGGCCGCGATCGGGCTGGAGCAGGGGGGCGAAGTCCATCATTCGGCGGGGCTCACGAGGAATTGTTCGATCTTTCCGTTGGTGCCGGGCTCGGCATAGGTGCTGATCCGAAGCGTACGACCGGGATAGGTGACGCGATAGGAGCGGTTGACGAACCCGCCACGCAGGCGCGTGCGCCCCGCCTGTTCGATCTTGGTCGGCGCACCCAGGGGCGACAGGCTGGTTCGGTAATCGGCCAGCGCCGTCGGCGTGAAATAATAGGCCGCATCCTCGGTCAGCAGCGCACGGTCGAGTTGGCCCGCCTGGAGCTGTGCGTACACCCGCTTGGTCCGGTCGAGCGCGGCGGCGTCCTCGGCATTGGCCTGGGGCGCGGGCAGGACGATGTCGGAGATGCCCTTGGCGATCCGGCTCTGCGCGTCGGCAAACCAGGCGTTGACCGCGACGACCACCGCGGCCTTGTCGTCCGGATAGACGATATTCTCGGTCAGGAAGCCGACCGCTTCGCCGCTATGCTCGACGAAGCGGCGGCCATCGGCGGTGCCGACGCCCACGCCCAGCCCGTAATTGGTGTTCGAGCCGTCGGTCAGCTTGACGGGATTTTCCTGCTCCGCCCAGTCCTTTGCGGGCAGCAGCGTGCGGTTCATCCGCGCGACGTCCCATTTGGCAAGGTCCTGGGGCGACATGGATAGCTCGCCCGCCGCATAGAGCCAGCCGGGGGCGGCGGGCGTCTCGACCCGGACGGGGCCGAGCGCATGGCGCAGATAGCCCTGTGGGAAGCCCGGACCGACCGCCTTGTCCTGATCTAACGCGCGAATGCCCAGCGGCTGGAAGACGCGGGTCTGAAGAAACTGAAGGAGAGGCTGGCCCGACACCTTCTCGACGATCATGCCCGCGACGACATAGCCGGTGTTGGAATATTGCCATTGCGTGCCGGGCCGGAAGTCGAGCGGCGCCTTGGCCCAGCGGTCGACGATGCCTTGCGGCGTGGTCGGCGTCGCCATCGCCTTGAAGCTGTAATCCTGCGGCCAATAGTCGCGCAGGCCCGAAGTGTGGCTCAGCAGTTGGCGGATGGTGATCGTGTCGCCGTCCGTGATGCCCGGCACATATTTGGACACCGTGTCGTCGAGCGAGAGCTTGCCGTCGTCGGCCAGCAACTGGACGGCGGTGGCGGTGAACTGCTTGGACACCGAAGCGATCTGATAGGGCAGCTTGGCGTCGGCGGGGCCGGTCTGCCCCTCGAACTGTTTGCCATAGGCCTTGGCGAGGACGATCCTGCCGCCGCGCACCACCGCGATCGAGGCGGAGGGGACGCCGGTATCGGCCAGCGTCTTCATCACCAGGGCATCGATCTTCTGGGTTTCCGCCGGGGTCAGGGCCTGGGCGATGAGCGGGGCGGGGGCGATGAACGCAATCGCCGCCAGCAAAATGGGGTATCTCATGCCCGCCAAGGAAGCAGGTTTGCGGGGGCGGCGCAACAGGGGTGGGGGACTTCGACTTCGCTCAGCTTGAACGGAGCGAGGGGTGCTTGGACCAGTATCCCAACAGTCGTTCAGGCTGAGCGAAGTCGAAGCCCACACTAACCCTTTCGTCGAGCGTGGCTGGCGGCACTTGGAGAGCCTCTCCCTTGGCCTTCGACTATGCTCAGGCTGAACGGACCTGGGCATAAATTTCCGCCCCACCCCGGCGAAGGCCGGGGTCCAGTCGCGGCGCCTTGCGTTGGACAAGGCATCGCATGCCTTGGGCGGCGTGCATCTGGACCCCGGCCGTCGCCGGGGTAGTATGATAAGGGGAGAACCGGAATGACCACCGAACTGACCATCCTCGGTTGGTCGATCATCCTGTTGTTCGTCCACATCGCGCTGCAATCGCAGCTGGCGACTTTGGATCGGGGCATCGGCTGGAACGCGGGCCCGCGCGACGGCACGCCTGCGCCGCTCGGGCGCTATGCGGGGCGGGCCGAACGGGCGTCCGCCAATTTTCGTGAGACCTGGCCGATATTCATCGCACTGGCGCTAGGCTTGGCGGTTACGGGGCAGAGCGGCGGGATCGCGGCGACCGGCGCGTGGGTGTGGTTCCTCGCGCGGGTCGCCTATGTGCCGCTCTATATCTTCGGCGTCCGTTATGTGCGGTCGCTGGCCTATCTCGTGTCGATGGTCGGCCTGGTGATGATGCTTATGCGTTTCCTGTGACGGGAACGCCGTAAAGGTCGTGCTCGTCGGCATCCTCGATCTCGACCTTCACGATATCGCCGACCGCCAGATGCCCGGCGTCGCGCAGGAAGACTTCGCCGTCGATCTCGGGCGCGTCGGCCTGGGACCGGCCGGTGGCGCCGCCTTCCTCGTCCACCGCGTCGATGATGACGGGCAGAGTGCGGCCGACCTTGGCGGCGAGCTTGGCGGCTGAGATGGCGGCGGTCTTTTCCATGATTCGCGCGTAACGCTCTTCCTTCACCGCCTCGGGGACGTGATCGGGCAGGGCATTGGCGGCGGCACCCTCGACCGGCTCGAAGCGGAAGGCGCCGACGCGGTCGAGCTGGGCTTCATCCAGCCAGTCGAGCAAATATTCGAAATCCTCCTCCGTCTCGCCGGGGAAGCCGACGACGAAGGTCGAGCGGATGGCGATGTCGGGGCAGATGTCGCGCCACTGGTGGATGCGCTGCAGCACCTTGGCGTCGTTGCCGGGGCGCTTCATCCGCTTGAGCACAGAGGGCGCGGCATGCTGGAACGGAATGTCCAGATAGGGCAGCACCAGGCCTTCCGCCATCAGCGGGATCACCTGATCCACATGCGGATAGGGATAGACATAGTGCAGCCGAACCCAGGGCGCGATCTTGCCCAGTTCGCGGGCGAGGTCGGTCATGTGCGGCACGACCTCCTGCCCCTTCCACATCCGGGGTTGCTTGCGGATGTCGATGCCGTAGGCCGAGGTGTCCTGGCTGATGACCAGCAGCTCGCGTGTGCCCGCCGCGACCAGCTTTTCCGCCTCGCGCAGGATCGCGTCGGGGCGGCGGCTGACCAGATCGCCGCGCAAGCTGGGGATGATGCAGAAGCTGCACCGGTGGTTGCAGCCCTCCGAAATCTTCAGATAGCTGTAATGACGCGGGGTCAGCTTCAGGCCCGCATCGGGAATCAGGTCGATATAGGGAGACAGGTTCGCCGGCGCGGCGGCGTGCACGGCCTCGACCACCTGTTCATATTCATGCGCGCCGGTGATCGCGAGCACGTCCGGGAAGCGGGTGCGGATCGCCTCGGCTTCCTTGCCCATGCAGCCGGTCACGATGACGCGGCCGTTCTCCTTGATCGCCTCGCCGATCGCCTCCAGGCTCTCCTCCTTGGCGGAGTCGAGAAAGCCGCAGGTGTTGACCAGCACGACATCGGCCCCGGCATAGTCGGGCGACATCTGATAGCCGTCGGCGCGCAGCTGGGTCAGGATGCGTTCGCTGTCGACCAGATTCTTGGGACAGCCGAGCGAGACCATGCCGACACGCGGCGGAGTAGGGAGTTTGGTTGCCATGGGATACGCGCGCACATAGGCCAAAACGCGACGCTTTTCCAGATGGTGCGCGAAGTCCGGTCGACAGGCGCGCGCGATCCCGGCATGGATGGGCGTGGAAGCGAGAGGATAGGGCGCGATGCTGGCGATCGGATTGATGTCGGGAACGTCGCTGGACGGCGTGGACGCGGCGCTGATCGAAACCGATGGCGAGGCGCTGGTCCGGCCCATCGCCTTTCGTACCGAAGCCTATTCCGACACCGCCCGCGCCGAACTGGCCGAGGCGACCGCACTCGCCCTGACCTTCGACCGGCCGCGTGCCAGTCCGCCCATCGTCGCGGCGGGCGACCTGATCGTGCGCACCCATGCGATGGTCGTGCAGAAGCTGCTCCGCGACGCGGGTGTCGAGGCGGCGGCGGTCGACGTGATCGGTTTTCACGGCCAGACGGTCGCGCATCGCCCCGATCGCGGCTGGACCTGGCAGATCGGTGACGGGCAGGCGCTGGCGGAGGCGACCGCGATCGTCACCGTGTCCGATTTCCGCTCCGCCGATGTTGCGGCGGGGGGGCAGGGCGCGCCCTTGATCCCCGTCTATCACGCCGCACTCGCCGCCGATCTGGAGAAGCCGGTCGCGATCCTGAACCTCGGCGGTGTCGCCAACATCACCTTTATCGGGACGGACGGCGCGCTGGTCGCCTTCGATACCGGTCCGGCGAACGGCCTGATCGACAGCTGGATGGAGGCCGAAACCGGCCAGCGTTATGATGCGAACGGCCAGATGGCGGCGAGCGGGCGAGTGGAGCCGACGGTCCTCGACACGATGATGGACAATGGCTGGTTCGACCTGGCGCCGCCCAAGTCGCTCGACCGCAACGACTTCACCATCCAGCCCGCGCGGGGCCTGTCGGCGGCGGACGGGGCGGCCACATTGACGGCCTTCACCGCGCAGACCGTCGCCCGCGCGCTCGATCATCTACCCGAGCGGCCCCGGCAATTGCTGGTCGCGGGGGGCGGGCGGCACAATGCCACCATGCTGACGATGATCGCAGCCGCGACGGGCCTGACGCCCGAGCCGACCGATGCGCTGGGTTGGGACGGCGACGCGCTGGAGGCGCAAGGCTTCGCCTATATGGCGGTCCGGCGGCTGGGGGAGCGTGCGATCAGCTTTCCGGGGACGACCGGCGTGCCGGAGGCGATGACCGGCGGTGTGGTCCATCGGCCCTTGGCGGGGTAACGGCTTACGCCTGTCAGTGGCGTTGGCGCGTAGGCCGCATTTCCTAAGGCACTCCACCCCGGCGTAGGCCGAGGTCCAGTTGCCAGTCGATCGGTTATTTACCAGTGCTTACCCGACTGGATCCCGGCCTTCGCCGGGATGGATTTGATAAGAGCTGGACTAACGGCGCTTCGCTTTCGTGCGTACCATCGCCGGAACGGGGCAGCCGTCTACCTCGCGCAGCACCATGAACTGCGGCTCGGCATCAGGCATTTCATTCAGCTTGCGAAGACCGACCGCCGGTGCGGATTGGTTCACCCGCGTTTCCTTTGGCGCGCAGCGTTCGGGCAATTGGCCGATGCTGGGCATGGTCGAGGGCGGCGTTCCCGGGGCGGCGGACAATATCAACAGAGTGAACAGCACCATCGATCGTCTCCCGTGACAGGAGGATAGCCTACACCCTCAGCCCCGAACCTGGCAATCAGCGTGCCACATAGGCGTCGATCAGCGCGCCGACATAATCGGGCTTTTCGCTGGTTAGGCCGGGCGCGGCATGGCCCTTGCCATAGATGAAGCCGTAAATGGGGTAGGTCGAGCTACCCAGACCTTCGGAGTCGCGGAACCAGACCTTCACTTCGCTCCAGTCGTTGCCCGGCGAAACGTCGAACAGCGTCACATCCTGCTCGGCATGGCCGCGCTGGCCGTTCTGGATCGACCAGTTGGCGTGGGTCAGCATCAGCACCCGGTCCTCGACCACGCGGCTGACCACCGCGACATGGCCCAGCGGCAGGCGGCTGGTCTTCTCGAACACGACGACCGCGCCGACGCGGGGAGTGCGGCCGCGGGGATATTTGCCCTCCGCCTTGGACCACCAGGTCCAGGCGTCGCCATAGATCGCGATGCCCGAGGCCTGGCGCGCGAAGGGGACGCATTGCCCGACATAGTCGAGCAGCGAGTGTGCGTCGGCCGCCGGAATGACCGTCAGTGCGCAGAGCGATACGATTGCCTTGGACACCATGCCTCTCATGCCGATCAAGCTATCGGATTTGCGTGAATACCCAACTGTTCAAGATGGTTAACATGCCGCTAGGGAGATCGACGGAGGCGGGGACGCGACCAGTCGAAGCCTCCATGGACTGCATCAGCCGCGCCGCGCGCTTGCCCGCGCCTCCAGCAGGTCCCACAGGCCGCGATGCTGGACGAGCAGCTGCGTCGCGCCGAACCCGCGCGCGCGCGCCAGGCCGATGCCCGATTCGTCATCCTCCACGTCACACAGCGGCTCGGGCATCTGGCCGGGCGCGGGCGACAGGCCGAAGCGCCGCGCCGCCTGGTCGAGTACCTGCCGGATCGAGCGCCAGTCGAGGATCAGCGCCGAAACGGCGCCGGTCGCGCAGCCCCGCCGATCCGAATTGGCGAGCATTTCCAGCGTATGGCGAAGCTGGGTCAGCGCGGCATCGGTCTGGGCCTGGCCGGGGGTAGAGGGCAGCGGACCCGCCGCCGAGGTCAGATTGGCGAGAAAGGCGCGTTCAAGGGCAAAGGCGTTGGAGGACTGGATCAGCCAGGGCAGGGTTTCGATCTGGATGCCGCGCGCCATGGCGTAATCGATCATGCAGGGATGATTGCCATGGACCGCACAAACCGCATGAACCGCATCGGTCAGGTCATGCAGCAGAACCTGCGGCATCAGCAACGCTTGCACGTGCGGATGCCCGGCGCTGCCCCATCGCGCCAGGATCGCACGGATGTCGCCGCGCCGATCGTTCTGAAATTCCAAAGCGGTACTCGTCGCCATGTCCGTTCCGATAATGGGCCGGGCGCAGGCGACAGAACCGTCATTCGACCGTCGCACCCGAACAACGGCCCTAACGGAAATTCGTTAATGCCGAGTTTACGAAATCTGGAACGCTTTCGTTATGAGTTGCGCCGCTGATTCATTTCAGGAAAACAGGCGTCGCTGTGCCCTGTGCCGGATCGCGCTTGCGGGATGGCAGCGCCCCCGCGATAACGCGCGCCATGGCCGGGCGGGAACCCGGCAATGACAAGGTTCGGAGTGGTATGAATGCGCAAATGGGTGCTGGGTCTGGCGCTGGCGTCGGTCGGGGCGTCGATCGCCATGGGTTCGGGGGCCTCGGCCATGTCGGCTGATGCGCCGACCGCGCAGGGGACCGAACAGGGCACGCTGACCCTGAAGCGTGTCTTCGGCAGCCCCGACCTGTCGGGATCGCAGCCGCGCGGCCTGCGCCTGTCGCCCGACGGCACGCTGCTGACGTCGCTGCGCCCGCGCGCCGACGAGCGCGAGCGGCTGGACCTCTGGGCTCGCGACACCCGCACCGGCGAGGAGCGGATGCTGGTCGACTCCAAGAAGGTCGGCTCGGGCGCGGAACTGTCCGAGGCCGAGAAGATGCAGCGCGAACGCGCACGCATCGGCGGGTCGAAAGGCATCGTTGCCTATGACTGGGCGCCCGACGGCAAGTCGATCCTGGTGCCGCTGGACGGCGACCTCTATCTGGCCGGTCTCGACGGCACGGTCCGCCGCCTGACCAACACGCCGGGCGGCGAGCTGAATCCGATCGTCAGCCCCAAGGGTGGCTATGTCAGCTTCGTGCGCGACCAGAATTTGTGGGCCATGCCTTTGGGTGGTGGCGAGGCACGGCCGCTGACGAAGGACGGCGGCGGCACCGTCCATTTCGGCGAGGCCGAATTCGTCGCGCAGGAGGAAATGCACCGCTTCACCGGCTATTGGTGGAGCCCCGACGAACGCTATATCGCGGTCGAGCGTTTCGATGACGCGCCCGTGAAGGTCGCCGTCCGCGCGGCGATCGGCGCGGCGGGCACCAAGGTCTATGAACAGCGCTATCCGGCGGCAGGCACGCCCAACGCGCTGGTGGATCTCTACGTCATGAAGGCGGACGGGTCGGGCCGGGTGAAGGTCGATCTCGGCACCAATCCCGACATCTATCTGGCGCGCGTCGACTGGACGCCGGACGGCTCGGCGATGCTGGTTCAGCGCGAGAGTCGCGACCAGAAGACGCTCGACATGCTCCGCGTCGATCCCAAGACCGGCAAGTCGGCCGTCCTCTTCACCGAGCGTTCTGGCGATCGCAGCTGGCTGAACCTGTCCGACGCCTATCGCCCGATGAAGGACGGCAGCCTGATCTGGCGTTCGGAGCGCGACGGCTATGGCCATCTCTACCGCTTTGCAAACGGCCAGTGGACGCAGCTGACAAAGGGGCCGTGGGTCGTCACCAACCTTGTCGGCGTCGACGAAGCGAAGGGACGGCTATACTTCACCGGTCTGAAGGACGATGTGCTCGAACAGCATCTCTATGCGGTCGACATCGCCCAGCCGAACGTCATCACCCGCCTGACCGAGCGCGGCTATACCAACAGCGCCACGATGGACTCGTCCGCCAGCCGCTTCATCGTCTCGCGCTCCAGTCCGACCCAGCCGACCCAGGTCTATCTGGCCGACACAGCGGGCCAGCGGCTGAGCTGGATCAACGAGAATGCGATCCGGGCCGGGCATCCCTATGCACCCTATCTCGCCAGCCACCGCGAGACGAAGTTCGGCACGATCAAGGCCCATGACGGCACGACGCTCTATTGGGAGATGATCACGCCCAAGCTGGAGCCGGGCAAGCGCTACCCCGTCTTCTTCCAGCATTATGGCGGCCCCGGCACCGGCCAGCAGGTCACGCGCGGCTGGCAGGGGGCGCTGCCGCAATATCTGGTCGATCAGGGATGGATCTTCTTCCAGATCGACAATCGCGGCTCATATAATCGCGGCAAGGCGTTCGAGGATGCCATCTATCACGCGATGGGCACGGTCGAGGTCGCCGACCAGCTGGCGGGCGCCAACTATCTGAAGACGCTGCCCTTCGTCGATCCCGCGCGCATCGCGACCTATGGCTGGTCGTACGGCGGCTATATGTCGATCAAGATGCTGGAGAAGACGCCGGGGGTCTATGCCGCCGCCGTGTCGGGCGCGCCGGTCACCGACTGGCAGCTGTACGATACGCACTACACCGAGCGTTATCTGGGCGATCCGCGTACCGATCCGCAAAGCTATGCGACGTCGCAGGCGATTACCGATGCGGCCAAGATCCGCGATCCGCTGATGCTGATCCACGGCATGGCGGACGACAACGTCTTCCTCGACAACGCGACCGCGTTCGCCGCCGAGATGCAGAAGACCGACACCCCGTTCGAGATGATGCTCTACCCCGGCCAGACCCACCGTGTCGGTGGGCCGGGCGTGTCGGAGCATCTGTGGCACACGATCCTGAACTTCCTGGACCGGACGGTGAAGGACAAGCCGACGAAGTAAAGTGATCCTCCCCGGGACGGGGAGGGGGACCATGCGCAGCATGGAGGAGGGGGCGTACCGCGAGTGTTGACCCGTGTGGCGCTCCCCCTCCGTCAGCGCTGACGCGCTGCCACCTCCCCGTAACGGGGAGGATTTACGGACTGTACATGGCATTCCTGAAGACCTTCCACCTCTGGCCGTTCCTCGACACGCTGGTCAGCTATCTGACCGCGTTCGTGCTGGGCACCGTGATCGGCGCCGAACGGCAGTATCGCCAGCGTACGGCGGGCCTGCGCACCAACGCCCTGGTCGCGATCGGCGCGGCGGCGTTCGTCGATCTGGGGCAGCGGCTGGGCGGCGATGTCGAGTCGATCCGCATCATCGCCTATGTCGTCTCCGGCATCGGTTTCCTGGGTGCGGGCGTCATCATGAAGGAGGGGATGAATGTCCGCGGTCTGAACACCGCGGCGACCCTCTGGTGCTCGGCGGCGGTCGGGTCGATCGCGGGCAGCGACATGGTGGCCGAAGCGGTGCTGCTGACCGTCATGGTCCTGATCGCCAATACCGCGCTACGTCCGCTGGTCGATGCGATCAACCGAATCCCGGTCGAGGGACGCCATGTCGAGGCGACCTACTCGGTCAGCCTGACCACCAGTGCGGCGCAGGCCGGGCCGGTCGGCGACATGCTGGTCGAGCATCTGGAGCGCGCCGGGCTGCCGGTAGCCGAACTCGATATCGAGGAATTGGGCGAGGAGCAGGTAACCGTCGCCGCCACCCTGACCAGCACCATAGTCGAGGCGGGCGAGCTCGACCGGATCACCGACCATTTCCAGGCCGTCCATGGCATCGCGCACGCCACCTGGGCCGCCAGTACGCACGACTGAGCCCTTGAAGCGCATGGCTCCCCCGACGAGAATGCGGGGCGAACATTATGTGGGCGCTATGCGAAACCGGCCATTCGCTCTCGCATTGCTATGCGCGTCCCGATTAGCCGCCGACCAAATGAGGAGGCGGTATGGCGGTACGGGTTCGGACATGGCGGCACGGACTGGCGCTGCGATTGCTGGGCGTCGGGCTTTGCGTCCTTGCCTGGCGGGCGATCGCGTATCTGATGGCCATGGCGGGGCATGGCGGCCGTGCCGGGCTGGTGGGCTATGTACTGGCGACCGCAGCTTTCCTCTTCGCCAGCCTGGGTAGCGCGCTGGCGATCATGGGCGAGCATCTGTTTGACGAGGTGCAGGTCAGCGCCCGCTGGCGGCGGATATGACCGACACTATGCGGGCGCTATGCGATAGCGGGAAATCCATCTCGAAACCCTATGGGGCGACGCGTAGCTGATGCGGGCGGGCGATCGAACGCCCGATCGGCAGAGGTTTCCCGTATCCATGTGTACTGATTTCTTTATCGACCCCGACCGCCAAGCGCAGCTTATCTATGTCGGCCAGGACCATGCGGGTCACTGGCTGGTGCAGGATAGCGCAGGCCAGCTGGAAGGGCGCTTCATCTCGCGTGGCGCGGCCATGCGCTATGCGATCGAGGAGGCCGAAATCTATCATGCCAGCGTCGCAGTTGCGCAAGATGCGCTGACCCCGCTGGTGTCGTTCGACCCGGTGGCGGCCGACGCCCCCGTCCTGTCGCGTGTGGCGTGAGGGAGGCTCCGACCATGCAGATCGACAGCAAATATCGTCACGACCCCCGCTGGCCCGCGATCGAGGCGGCGCTGGGTTCGCTGCGCGAGCGGCATCGCCGTGCGGTGCGGATCGTCGACGCCGATTGCGGCGCGGGCGGCTTCCTGATCGCGGTTGCCGAACAGGCGCGGGCGATGGGCTTCACCGCGATCGAGGGACGCGGGCTCGGCGGTTCGCCCGCGATGATCGGCCGGGCGCGGGCTGCGGCCAGGCGTCATCGCCATGCCGCGATGGGTCTGGTGTTCGAGCGCGGCGACACGGCCGACGCGCTGGCCGAGGAGCGTGATTTTCCTGCCGATATTCTGGTCTGTCATCGGTGCGGCACACAGATGCGCGCCGCTGCGACCTGCGTGATTGGCGATCCGAGCGAGGAGATGGCGGCATGAGCGGGCGGGACATGGCGTGGCGGTCGCTGGGCGGCCTGACGACGATAGGCGCGGTGGTGGCGACGCTGAGCGGGCCGTCGGAGTCGCTGCTCGCGCTGTTCTGGTTCTTTGTGGCGCTGGGCGGGGTCGTGCTGATGCTGAATGGCAAGCACATGATCCAGGCGCTCCGGGCCGAACGTCGCGGGCATTATCATACCGCCGAGGCCATTCGTGCCGCGCGCATTCGCCGGGACCGTCGGTCATGAGCCGCGACACGGGCTTTGAACTGCGGGGCGGCGCGCTCCATGCGGAGGGCGTCGCGCTCGGCCGGATCGCGCAGGCGGTGGGCACGCCGACCTATGTCTACTCGGCAAGCGCCCTGCGCGCCGCCGCCCGGCGGTTCCGCAAAGCGCTGGCCCCGATCCCGCGCAAATCGCTCGCCTTCGCGGTCAAGGCCAATCCGTCGCTGGCCGTGCTGTCGGTCCTGCGCGATGAGGGGTTCGGCGCGGATATCGTGTCGGGCGGCGAACTGACTGCCGCGCTCGCAGCGGGCATGACGGCCGGGGATATCGTCTATTCGGGCGTCGGCAAGACCCCGGAGGAACTCGCCCAGGCGCTGCGGGCCGGCGTCGGCCACGTCAATCTGGAGGGCGAGCGCGAAGGGGAAGTACTGGCGGCGGCCGCCGTCCGGATGGGCGTCGAGGCCACCGCGATGCTGCGGGTCAATCCCGATGTCGATGCGGGGACCCATGCCAAGATCACCACCGGCACCAGAGACAGCAAGTTCGGCGTGGCCTTTGCGGATGCGATCGGCATCTTCGACCGGCTGTCGAAACGGCTAGGCCTGACATTGCGCGGCGTTGCGGTGCATATCGGCAGCCAGATTATGGATTTGGGGCCGCTGGAGTCCGCCTATCGCCGGATCGGCGAGTTGGTCGCGGCGCTGCGGGCGCGGGGACACGTGATCACCCATGTCGATCTGGGCGGCGGGCTTGGCGTCGACTACCACGACGGCCCGGACGGCGATGTCACCGCGTACGGTGCGATGGTGGCAAAGGTGACGCACGACTGGGACGTGACCCTGATGTTCGAGCCGGGGCGCTATATCGCCGCCCATGCCGGGGTGCTGCTGACCCGCGTGCTCTGGGTCAAGCCGGGCGAGGAATGCCCGTTCGTCGTCATCGATGCGGGCATGAACGATCTCGCCCGGCCCGCGCTCTACGACGCCTGGCATGAGTTCGCGGCGGTCGCCGCGAACGGTGCGACGATGCGCGCGCATGTCGTGGGCCCCGTCTGCGAAAGCAGCGACCGCTTCGCCACAGGCCGGTTGATCGACCGGGTGAAGGAAGGCGACCTGGCCGTCCTGCGCGATACCGGGGCCTATGGCGCCTCCATGGCGTCCTGCTACAACAGCCGGGCACTGGCGGCCGAAGTCATGGTCGAAGGCGATCGCTTTGCCGTCATCGCCCCGCGGATCGATGCGACGGCGATCCGGCCGCAGGTCGTACCCGACTGGCTGGACGGGCAGGCGTTCGACCATGCTGCCTGAGGCTTGGGCGGGGGTTCGTTAAACCCCCGCTTGCCCCGATGAAACGCGCACTTTTCGCAAAGTTGGTGGACGTGTCCACGCAATGACGCTACCGGCTCACGCTTCCGAGTGGAGGATATAATGGGTTATCGCGTGGTGGTCGCCGGGGCGACGGGCAATGTCGGCCGGGAAATGATCAACATTCTGGCGGAGCGGGAATTCCCGATCGACGAGCTGGCGGTCGTCGCCTCGTCGCGCAGCCAGGGCGACCAGATCGAATATGGTGAGACGGGCAAGATGCTCACCATCAAGAATATCGAGCATTTCGATCCCACCGGCTGGGACATGGCTTTGTTCGCCATCGGATCGGACGCGACCAAAATCTATGCGCCCAAATTCGCCGCCGCCGGTTGCGTCGTGATCGACAATTCGTCGCTCTACCGCATGGACCCGGACGTGCCGCTGATCGTGCCGGAGGTGAACCCCGACGCGATCGACGGCTACACCGCCAAGAACATCATCGCCAACCCCAATTGCTCGACCGCGCAGATGGTCGTGGCGCTCAAGCCGCTGCATGACAAGGCGACGATCAAGCGCGTCGTCGTCGCCACCTATCAGTCGGTGTCGGGCGCGGGCAAGGCGGGCATGGACGAGCTGTTCGAGCAGAGCCGCAACATCTTCGTCGGCGACCCCGCCGAGCCGAAGAAGTTCACCAAGCAGATCGCCTTCAACGTGATCCCGCACATCGACAGCTTCCTCGACGACGGCTCGACCAAGGAAGAGTGGAAGATGGTCGCCGAGACCAAGAAGATCCTCGACCCCAAGGTCAAGGTGACGGCGACCTGCGTGCGCGTGCCGGTCTTTGTCGGCCATTCCGAGGCACTGAACATCGAGTTCGAGGACGAGATTTCGGCGCAGGAAGCCCAGGACATCCTGCGCGAGGCGCCCGGCGTCATGCTGATCGACAAGCGCGAGGACGGTGGATACGTCACGCCCGTCGAGTGCGTCGGCGACTATGCGACCTTCATCAGCCGCGTGCGCGAGGACTCGACGGTCGATAACGGCCTGTCGCTGTGGTGCGTGTCGGACAATCTGCGGAAAGGTGCCGCACTGAACGCCGTGCAGATCGCCGAACTGCTCGGCCGCCGCCATCTGAAGAAGGGCGACTGAGCCTGAAATTCCTCCCCGGTAACGGGGAGGGGGACCGCCGCGAAGCGGTGGTGGAGGGGGGCGTCCACACGGGTGTCCTATGAGGAAGCCCCCCTCCGTCAGCGCTCACGCGCTGCCACCTCCCCGTACCGGGGAGGATCAAGGGTTTACCGCCCCATATACAATCCGGGCCGGTGCCAGGCGAACAGGATCAGGCTGATCGCGGCCGCGCTGATCGCCGACCACATCATCTGCACACCCGAAACCACCGGGATCGCCATCGCCAGGATGACGATATCGAGCGCGACCTGGGTCATGCCCATATTCCACCCGCGCTTGCGATAGAGCCAGATGGTGATGACGCCGGTGCCGCCGACCCCCGCCTGATGCCGGGCAAGCGACAAGATGCCCATGCCGATCACCGTGCCGCCGACCAGCGCGGCAAAGGCCGGGTGCACCCCGTCGACATGCACCGACACCCGCGTGATCGCCGAGGCGACGCCGATGCCGATATTGACCAGCACCGTCTTCACCGCGAACCGCGCGCCCATCACCTTGTGCGCGAACAGGAAGAAGGGGATGTTGACCAGCGTGAACAGTACGCCCGCAGGCAGCGGCAGCAGATAGGACAGCAGCAGCGCGACGCCCGCGATGCCGCCCGTCACCAGTCCCGCCGCCTTCAGGAACATCAGCCCGACGATCAGCAGCGTCACGCCGATGAAGATCGCATAGGCGTCTTCAAGCAGGCTGTGCGGACGCCCGATCGGGCTGGGCGGCAGGGTTTCGGCAGGGGAAGCAGTTGCTGCGGTCATCGAGGGTCCGGATCAAGGGTCCGGCATCCACTCCCGATTGGCCTGCTTCTTGGCGGCAGAGGATTGTCCCATATCGCAATCGTGGCGAAACGCCAATTGCCTGACTTAGCTCAGGAAGAGCCAGCCCAGTGCGATCATCACCACCAGCGCATAGAAGCCGCCCTTGGTCCGCAACAGATAGCTGGCCCCCAATACGCCCGTCGCAGCGAGTGCGCAGGCGGCCACCCGGTCGGCGGCGATCCATTCCAGGATGACGAACGCGCCGACCATGTTCGCTGCCGCGTTGACCGCGATCCAGATATAGGAGGGAAAGGCCCCGATCGACCCGATCAGCGGTATCTTGATCGTGGCGAAGCCGCGCATCGTGCCGGGAAACAGATCCGCCGCCAGATGAAAGCCCACGCCGAACCCCAGCCCCGCCGCGACCGGCCAGGTCCGCAGATCGAGCGTGGCGACGTAGAAGGGCAGCACGCTGTGCACCAGCGCGCTGCGATGCTGGAGCTGGAGCGGCGTGTCGAGATCGGGCAGCCGCGTCCCCGCCGCCGTCGCCGCCGCGACCGTGGCGATCAGCATCCACGGGCCCCCTCCACCGGCGAACGCCAGGATCACCGCCAGGAGAAGGAATAGGGATGCTGCCATGGGCGGCGGCTAACGGCTTGTACCCCTTTTGTCCATGCGTGCGACTCGCTCGGAATCACAAAAAAAACGCGGATTCCCGCCATTTTGTCGCGGACTGGTGAGAATGGGACTCATGGCGCCGTTTTGGCTTGTGCCGACGCGGTCAAGGTACAATTTTTTAAGGGTGGTCGGCAGGCCCGGCTCCGGCATAGTCGGCACCATGACCATGCAGGCCAAAGCGGGTATCGGCGCGCTGACCGACCGGGAAAAGCAGACGCTGCGCCTGATCGTTCGGGGGCATGACGCCAAGTCGATCGCGCGCGAACTGAACCTGTCGGTCCACACCATCAACGAACGGCTGCGCGACGCCCGCCGCAAGCTGGCCGTGTCGAGCAGTCGCGAGGCGGCGCGGATGCTGCTGGAGGTGGAGGGCGACGCATCGCTTCCGACCCCCGATTATGTGGGGGACAAGAGGATCGGGGAGGACCGGCCAGAGCCGATGAGGGATGAAAGCCCGACGCCGATCGTCGGCGTGGAGACCGGCATCCGCCGTCCCCGGATCATCATCGGAGCGATACTCATGACCCTCGCCCTCAGCCTGCTCGCCCTTGGCGGCCTGACCCATATGGCGTCCACGCCGCCCCAGACGGCTACGACGACAGCCACCGATCCGGCGGTGGTCGAAGCCGCCCAGCACTTCCTGCAACTGATCGACCAGGGGCGCTGGGCCGACAGCTACCGCCTGACCACGAGCAGCTTCCACAAGTTGAACACCGAGCAGGTCTGGGCCGCCACCTCGGAGAAGGTGCGGACCCCGCTGGGCAAGACGGTATCGCGGACCTTGCTCAGCCAGGACGATGTTCCCGCACCGCCTGCCGGCTATCGGATGGTGCGGTTCAATACGCGCTTCGGCAATTCGGCGGCGGTCGTCGAGACGGTCACGCTGGAGCGGGAGAATGGCGAGTGGCGGGTTGCCGGTATCTATGTTGGCTAGGGCCATTCCATTCCTCCCCTGGAAGGGGAGGTGACAGGCCGAAAGGCCTGACGGAGGGGTATGCCGCCATCGAGAGGGCGATACTCCTCCACCAGCCCCGCTGGTTCCCCTTCGCCTATACGCGAGGAATGCGCGCGGAACCGCTGAACGTCGACGCTGCCTATGGCGCAATGGCGGCAAGAAAGGTCCACATCCCGGCCGATCCGTATTAGGAGGTTCGCGTACAGCTTAACCGCCGGAGACCGAACCCTTGGCCGACACCGCCCCCGAAACCCGCTTCTTCGACAGCTTCGACGGCACCCCGATCGCGTGGCGTGAAATGGGGGAGGGGCGGCCCGTGGTGCTGATCCACGGCTATTTCTCCGACGCCTATACCAACTGGATCCGCTACGGCCACGCCGCCGCCATCGCGGCCAAGGGCTACCGGGTCATCATGCCCGACCTGCGCGCGCATGGGGAGAGCGGCAAGCCGCATGACCCCGCCGCCTATCCGAAGGACGCGCTGACCCGCGACGGCCATGCGCTGGTCGAGCATCTGGGGCTGACCGATTACGATCTCGGCGGCTATTCGCTAGGCGCGCGGACGGTCAGCCGGATGCTTGCGACCGGGGCGGAGCCCGGCAAGGCGATCTTTGCGGGCATGGGGCTGGAGGGGCTGCTCCACACCGACCGCCGGGTCGCGCATTTCACCAATATCCTGACCCGGCTGGGCGAGCATAAGCGCGGCACCCCCGAATGGATGGCCGAGGCCTTCCTAAAGACCACCGGCGGCGATCCGGTGGCGCTGCTCCATATCCTCCAGACCTTTGCGGACACGCCGCTCTCCGCGATCGAGGGCTTCGACCTGCCGACCTTGGTCGTGGCGGGCGTCGACGACTTCGACAATGGCGCCGCGGTCGAACTGGCCGAGGCCTTGCCGCGAGGGCGCTATGTCGAGATTCCGGGCAACCATATGGCCTCGGTCACCAAGCCCGAGCTGGGCGCGGCGATCGTGCAGTTCCTCACCGCTTGACGGCGACGACCAAAGCCGCGCAACTGCGCGCCATCCGCCCCGTTTCGAGGGCGTTTCAGAATGTTAGGGGGATAGCATGATCCGTTCCGCCGTTTCCGGCGCCGTACTTGCCTTTGTGCTGGCCGGTGCCGCTCACGCCCAGACTGCGGCCCCCGCCGCGCCGGCAACGCAGCCGCCCGCGACCGTCGCCGGGGCGGATGCCTTCGTTGCCGAGGCCGAGAAGACGTTGGCCGAAAAATCTGTTGGTGCGCAGCAGGTCGCCTGGGTCAATGCGACTTATATCACCGACGACACCGATGCGCTGGCCGCCGCGTCGGGCGCGGAGATGACCGATCTCGCCGTCCGCTACGGCTTGGGGGCGGCGCGTTATCAGGCGCTGCCGGGCCTGTCCTATGACACCAAGCGCAAGCTGGACCTGTTGCGCGGTGGCATTACCTTGCCCGCGCCGACCACGCCGGGGGCCTCGGCACAGTTGTCGATGCTGACGACGCGCATGTCCTCCTCCTATGGCAAGGGCAAGGGCGTGCTGAACGGCCAGCCGATCAACGGATCGGACATCGAGGCCGCGATGGGCAGCGAGCGCGATCCGGCGAAACTGAAGGAAATGTGGGTCAGCTGGCACGACAATGTCGGCGCGCCGATGCGGGCCGATTACACCCAGATGACCGCGCTGGCCAACCAGGGCGCCAAGGAGCTGGGCTATGTCGATGCCGGGTCGCTGTGGCGCTCGGGCTATGACATGTCGCCCGAACAGTTCGCGCAGGTCACCGACCGGATCTGGGGCGAGCTGGAGCCGCTGTACAAGGCGCTCCACACTTATGTCCGCTGGAAGCTGAACGAGAAATATGGCGACACGGTGCAGGCCAAGACCGGCCCGATCCGTGCCGATCTGCTCGGCAATATGTGGGCGCAGGAATGGGGCAATATCTATGACCTCGTCGCGCCGAAGGGGGCGGGCGATGTCGGATATGACACCGGCGATCTGCTGAAGGCCAAGAGATATGACCCGATCAAGATGGTGAAGGCGGGCGAGGGCTTCTATTCCTCGCTCGGCTTCGCGCCGCTGCCGCAGACCTTCTGGCAGCGGTCGCAGATCGTCAAGCCCGCCGACCGCGAGGTTATCTGCCACGCCTCGGCCTGGGATGTCGACAATAAGGACGATATCCGGATCAAGATGTGCACGAAGGTCAATGCCGACGACTTCGTGACCATTCATCACGAGCTGGGGCATAATTATTACCAGCGCGCGTACAAGGATCAGCCGTTCCTCTACAAGAACGGCGCGAATGACGGTTTTCACGAAGCGATCGGGGACACCGTCGCGCTGTCGATCACGCCCGATTATCTGGTGAAGATCGGCCTGCTCGATCCGGCCCGCGTGCCCAGTGCGGACAAGGATATCGGCCTGCTGCTGCGTCAGGCGATGGACAAGGTGGCGTTCCTGCCCTTCGGCCTGCTGATCGACAAATGGCGCTGGGGCGTCTTCTCGGGCCAGATCCCGGCCGGGCAATATCAGGCGGGCTGGGATGCGCTGCGCCTGAAATATCAGGGCGTGGTGCCGCCGGTCGCGCGCGACGAGACGAAGTTCGATCCGGGTGCCAAATACCATATCCCGGCGGGCGTGCCCTATGCGCGCTATTTCCTGGCGCGGGTGCTTCAGTTCCAGTTCTACAAGGCGGCGTGCCAGCAGGCCGGGTGGAAGGGCCCGCTCCACCGCTGCTCCTTCTATGGCAACAAGGAGGTCGGCAAGAAGCTGAACGCGATGTTGGCCATGGGCCAGTCCAAGCCGTGGCCGGACGCGCTACAGGTGTTCACCGGCAGCCGCAAGATGTCGGGCAAGGCGCTGGTCGAGTATTTCGCCCCGCTGAAGACGTGGCTGGACCAGCAGAATAAGGGCAAGCCGCAGGGTTGGTGAGGCTGGGGGGTATGTTCCGCCGCTGGCGTTGCCTGCCCCACCACCACTCACTGTCGCGAGCGGTTCCCCTCCCCAAGCGCAGCTTGGGGAGGAATTGAGACGGCATTCCTCCAAATCCTCCCCATCTACGATGGGGAGGGGGACCGCCGCGAAGCGGTGGTGGAGGGGCGTTTATACCAGCGTCTGCTCAGGCCGAACGGCTGCTGGTATCAGTCCTTCTCGCCGTCCTTGTCTTTGCCCTTGTCGCGCTTGGGCGTGCTGCCCTTGAGCGACAGCAGCGCCGCCGTCAGTCCGGCCGCTGCTGCCAGACTGCCCAGGATCGAGGCCACGCCCCATTTGCCGCCGACCCGGTCTAGCCCGTGCTTGCCCAAGGCAGGCGCGGGGGCTGGTTTGATGGCAGCCGGTTTGCGCGGGGGTGCCTTGCGAGGCGCCGTGCGCTTGGTCGAACGGGGCTTGGGGGGCGCCTTGGGCTTGGGCACGGGCTTGGGGGCCTCGGCCACCGCATCCTCCGCGTCCTCCAAGGTGGCCGCGTCGACCGGTTCCTCCTCGACAGGGGCGGGCTTGGGCGCCGGACGCTTGCGCGGCGTGGGCGTGCCGGCTGCCTTGGGCGTGGCGCGGCGGCGGGGCGGGCGTGGCGTTTTCGGGTCCGTGGTATCGACCATGACGAAATCCCCCATTCAAACAAAGCAGCTTCGGTTCGTCACCGTAACGCTTCCACCCGCCCCCGGTTGCTTGTCAGCGGAAGGGCGGCTCGTTGAACGCGCGCAGCTTGCGGCTGTGCAGCTTGTTGCCTTCCCGACGCAGTTGTTCGCACGTCTCGATGCCGATCCGCATATGTTCGCTGATCGCGCGCTCGTAGAAACGGTTGGCCTGGCCCGGCAGCTTCAGCTCGCCATGCAGCGGCTTGTCCGACACGCAGAGCAGTGTCCCATAGGGGACGCGGAAGCGATAACCCTGCGCCGCGATCGTCGCCGACTCCATGTCGATCCCGACCGCGCGGCTGAGCGAGAAGCGCAACGCCGACTTGGAATAGCGCAGCTCCCAATTGCGGTCGTCGGTGGTGACGATCGTACCGGTACGCAGGCGACGCTTCAGCTCGTCACCCGATTGGCCCGAGACGATCTCGGCGGCCTTGGCGAGCGCGACCTGCACCTCGGCGATGGCGGGCACCGGGATTTCGGGCGGCAGCACATCGTCCAGCACATGGTCGTCGCGCAGATAGGCATGCGCCAGCACATAGTCGCCGATCCGCTGGCTGGGGCGGAGGCCACCGCAATGGCCGATCATCAGCCACGCCTCGGGCCGCATGACCGCTAGGTGGTCGCAGATCGTCTTGGCGTTGGACGGGCCGACGCCGATATTGACGAGCGTGATGCCGGTGCCGTCCTTGGCGACCAGATGATAGGCGGGCATCTGGTGCCGCCGCCACGCGCTGTCGGTGACGATCTTGTCGACATCCTCCGGCCATTCGATCACGACGCCGCCCGCGCCGGACAGGGCGGTAAAGCGTGAACCCTCGCCCAGCTGCGACGCACCCCAGCGAACGAATTCATCGACATAGCGGTGATAGTTGGTGAACAACACGAAGCGCTGGCAATGCTCGGGCGGGGTGCCGGTATAGTGGCGCAGGCGTGCGAGCGAGAAGTCGGTGCGCAACCCGTCGAACAGCGCCAGCGGCCGGTTGCCGTCGGCATTCATCCAAAGGCCGTCGGCGATCTCGTCACCGATATGCGCCAGCTCGGTCGCGGGGAAGAAGCGCGCCAACTCGGCCGCCGATACCGTGTCCAGGCTCAACGCATGGCCGGGGTCGAGGACATAAGGGAAGGGGATTTCCTGGCGACCGGGCACCGCCTCGACCGAGACGTCGTAATCCTCGATCAGCAGCGTCAGTTGCTCGACCAGATAATCCTTGAACAGCGCGGGCTTGGTGACGCTGATCCGATAGTCACCGGGCGACACCAGTCGGCCGAACGACCGCATCGGGGCAGGGCGCCCGCCCTCGCCGCGATAGATCAGACGGATTTCGGGATAGGCGAAACAACCATGCGCACGGTCTTCCAGCGTGGGCGCGGTGCCGTCACGGAGATAGAGGGTCAACGCCTCCTTCAGACGCGTGACGGAGGCGGTATAGAGGCGGTCGAGTTCTTCGACGATCTGGACAGCGTGAGTCATCGTCCAGAGCTAAGCCCTGTTTACCGGGCTGGCAAGCGGGTGCGCGCGACATCGGATCGCCCACACCCGCGCCATGGGGTCAGGCCCCCAGTGCCGAATTCTCGTCGTCACCGGGCGTGCGCAGCTTCGACGCGCCGAACGCCGCACCGGCGACGGCCGCCGCGACGCCCGCCGCGATTCCGGCGGCGGCATAGGGGTGTTCCTTCACCTTGTCGCCGGCCGCCTTGGCGGCGCCCTGCGCCTTTTCGGTGAAGCTCTTTGCCTGTGCCTGCTTTTCGGGTGGGACATAGGTGGTCATGGCAAGGCTCCTCTCATTGTGCCGATCCTTCGATGGGCAAAAAACGCCGGAGCCTCCAGCACTGTTCCACCCCCGATCCGACCGGCCGTGCGACCGACCGGATCAGCAGGGCCGATCAGAGGACCGAGAGGAGATGCTCGGCCGAGCTGACCTTGAACTCGCCCGGGGCCTCGACGAACAGCTGTTCGACCACGCCGTCGTTGACCAGCATCGTGTAGCGCTGGCTGCGCGTGCCCATGCCGAACTTCGACCCGTCCAGCGTCAGGCCGACCGCCTTGGCCAGATCGGCATTGCCGTCGGCCAGCATGGTGATCTCGCTGGCATTGTTGGTCTGGCGCCAGGCCTTCATGACGAACACGTCGTTGACCGAGGTGCAGGCGATCTCGTCTACGCCCTTGGCCTTGACGGCTTCTGCCTGGGCGATGAAGCCGGGCAGGTGCTGCGCCGAGCAGGTGGGGGTGAAGGCGCCGGGCACCGCGAACAGCGCGACGCGCTTGCCCGCAAAATAATCGGTGGTGTTGACCTGTTCGGGGCCTTCGGGCGTCACCTTGACCAGCGTGATGCTAGGCAGGCGGTCTCCGACCTTGATCGTCATCGTGCGGATCCTTCGCGGGGGATTTGCCACGGCACCATGCCGGGCCACGCGGCGTTCATGGCGCAGAGACCTTATAGATTTCAAGCATGGCGAGGTGGGGCGACGATGCCTATAGTCGGTGGCGTGCATCAACTGACCTATCTTTCCGGCCAATTCCTGCTGGCCCTGCCCGGCATGGGCGATCCCCGTTTCGATCATGCCATCATCGCCGTATGCGCCCATGACGAGGGCGGGGCGCTCGGCATCGGGCTGGGCGCGACGATCGACGGCATCGGCTTCCATACGCTGCTCGACCAGTTCGAGATCGCGCATGGCGATATCCCCGACGCGCCGGTCCATTATGGCGGACCTGTCGAGCCGCGGCGCGGCTTCGTTCTGCACAGCCATGACTGGCAGGGACAGGACAGCGTCGATGTCGGCGGCCGCTGGGTGCTGTCGAGCACGGTCGACGTGCTGCGCGCCATCGCCGAGGGCAACGGGCCGAAGCAATGGGTCGTAGCGCTGGGCTATGCCGGATGGGATGCGGGTCAGTTGGAGCAGGAGCTGCGCGAACCCGGCACCTGGTTCAACGTCGGTGGCGAGCCGGGCATCCTGTTCGACGTGCCCGCCGAGGACCGCTGGCAGGCGGCCTACGGCGCGGCCGGTGTCGATCCGCGCCAGCTGGTGACGGGCGGCGGCAGGGCCTGAACGATCCTGTTCCTCCCCTTGCAGGGGAGGAATGCGATGCGCTCAACGATATAAAGATATCTTTATATTTGATCCCTAAGGCGATCACCGCTAAGGCGGGCGCCGTGCCGATCGGCGTGCGCGCTACGTCTTGGTCGGCCCCATTTTGCACGGAGTTTCGTCGTGTCCACGACTGCCGCCACCAAGAACGATTACGTCATCAAGGACATCAGCCTGGCTGATTTCGGCCGCGCCGAGATCAAGATCGCCGAGACCGAGATGCCCGGCCTGATGGCCCTGCGCGACGAATTCGGCGCTCAACAGCCGCTCAAGGGCGCGCGTATCACCGGCTCGCTGCACATGACGATCCAGACCGCCGTGCTGATCGAGACGCTGACCGCGCTCGGCGCCGACGTCCGCTGGGCGACCTGCAACATCTACTCGACCCAGGACCATGCCGCCGCCGCGATCGCCGCGAGCGGCGTGCCCGTCTTCGCCGTCAAGGGCGAGACGTTGGCCGAATATTGGGACTATGTCGGCGACATCTTTACCTGGGACGGCGACGTCGAGGGTCAAACCGCCAACATCATCCTGGACGATGGCGGCGACGCGACCATGTTCGCGCTCTGGGGCGCCAAGCTGGAAGCCGGCCAGACCTTCGGCGAACCGGAGAATGAGGAAGAGGTCGAGTTCCAGCGTTCGGTCAAGGCGTTCATTGCCAAGAAGCCTGGCTATCTGACCCAGACCGTCAAGAACCTGAAGGGCGTGTCGGAAGAGACGACCACCGGCGTTCACCGCCTGTACGAGATCGCGAAGAAGGGCGAGCTGCCTTTCCCGGCGATCAACGTCAACGACTCGGTCACCAAGTCGAAGTTCGACAACCTCTATGGCTGCAAGGAATCGCTGGTCGACGCGATCCGTCGCGCCACCGACGTCATGCTGGCGGGCAAGGTCGCCGCAGTCGCCGGTTTCGGCGACGTGGGCAAGGGCTCGGCCCAGTCGCTGCGCAATGGCGGCGCGCGCGTGCTCGTGACCGAGATCGACCCGATCTGCGCGCTGCAGGCGGCGATGGAAGGCTTCGAGGTCGTGACCATGGATGAGGCCGTGAAGCGCGCCGACATCTTCGTCACCGCGACCGGCAATGCCGACGTCATCACCGCCGATCACATGAAGGCGATGAAGCCCATGTCGATCGTCTGCAACATCGGCCACTTCGACAGCGAGATCCAGATCGCGGCGCTGTCGAACTACAAGTGGACCGAAGTGAAGCCCGGCACCGACCTGGTCGAGTTCCCGGACGGCAAGCAGATCATCGTGCTGGCCAAGGGTCGCCTGGTGAACCTGGGCTGCGCGACCGGCCACCCGTCCTTCGTGATGTCGGCTTCGTTCACCAACCAGACGCTCGCCCAGATCGAGTTGTGGACCAAGGGCGAGAACTACAAGAACGAAGTCTACGTCCTGCCCAAGCACCTCGACGAGAAGGTCGCCGCACTCCACCTCGAAAAGCTGGGCGTCCAGCTGTCGAAGCTGTCGGAGAAGCAGGCGGCTTACATCGGCGTGCCGGTCGAAGGTCCGTTCAAGCCGGATCATTACCGCTACTGATCCCGTCTTCGGGCTTTGTCCGAACGAGAAGGGCCGTCCGAAAGGGCGGCCCTTTTTCTTTGGCTGCGTCCCACGGCTCTGCGTCTTCGTTATGGCGTATCGCGTGCCGATCGGGCTAGAGATGGGCGGATGCAGCGTTTCGGCCCGGCCTTTCTCGGATGATTGCGATCGGTGATACCGAGGCGGTCCTGTTGGGTGCAGGCGCCTGTGCCCTGATCGTGATCGGCATGGTGCTGCTCTATCTGGGCGTCCGCGCCCGGGCGGAGGCGTCTACGGTACGGCTGGAGCGGGACCGGCTCGACGCGATGCTGCGCGCCGGTCCCGCCCAGGCGATGGTGATCCGCAGCGACGGGCGGATCGAAATGCCCCGGCGGCTGGCCGACTGGCTGGGTCTGGCCGATGTGGCGCGCTTCCTCGAGGAACTGGCCTATGAAGACGCCGGGCTTACGCCTGAGGACAAGGCGCTGCTCGCCGCCGATCTGAACGCCGCGCAGAAGACCGGACGCCGTTTCCGCCGGATCGTCCGGCCACAGGAATCGGTGCGCACCTTGTTGTTCGACGGTGCCCGCGCGCCCGCGCATCAGGGCGCGGCCGGAGAGGTCGTCATATGGGTCTTCGACATGACCGAGACGCAGGACGAGATCGTCCGGCTCGACGGCGAGGCCCGGCGGCTTGGCGATGCGTTCCAGGCGCTGACCGGACTGATCGAGGCCGCCCCGTTACCCATGTGGTATCGCGGCACCGATCTGCGCCTCGCCATGGTCAACACCGCTTATGTCGAAGCGGTGGAGGGACGGGACGCCGCCGATGTCGTCGGGCGCGGCCTGGAACTGGTCGAGGGGTCGGGGCGCGGCGGTCCGCTGGCGGGCGCGGCGGCGGCGCGGGATCAGGGGCGGCCACACGAGCAGGTCCTGCCCGCCACCATCGACGGCGCGCGCCGGGCGCTGCGCATCTTTGACGTGCCGCTGCCGACCGGCGGCATCGCGGGCTTTGCTGTCGATATCGAGGATCTGGAACAGTCGCGCGCGGGCGCGAAGCGCTTTGCCGAGGCGCAGCGCGCGATGCTTGACCGGCTGTCGGCGGCGGTCGCGCATTTCGGACCGGATCGCGGCCTCGTCTTCTGCAACCAGCCCTTCCGCCGCATGTTCGCGATGCGCGCCGAGTGGCTGGCCGACCATCCCGAATTCGACCGTATCCTGGAGCGGATGCGCGAGGCCAATCGCAGTCCCGAAGTCCGCGACTTCCCCGGCTGGAAGGCGGAGCGCGTCGGCTGGTTCCGGCAGGCGAGCGGCGGGATCGAGGAGCAATGGCATCTGCCCGGCGGCACGCATTTGCGCGTCGTGGCGCAACCGTTGCCCGACGGCGGCCTGCTGATGATCTTCGAGGATCGGACCGAGGAGGTGCAGCTGGCCTCCGCGCGCGACACGCTGTTGCGGGTTCGTACCGCGACATTCGACAATCTGTTCGAGGCGCTGGGCGTGTTCGCCGCCGATGGTCGGTTGCAGCTGTGGAACAACCGCTTCCGCGCGCTCTGGGGTCTGGAGGAGGATTTCCTGACCAGCCATCCGCGTGTCGATGCCTTTGCCGAGCGCGTGGCGGAGCGACTGGCGACGCCGGGCCGTTCGGCGCTGATCGTCGATCTGGTCCGCTCCGCGACGATCGAGCGGCAGCAGCGCGGCGGGCGGGTCGCCTTTGCCGATGGGCGACATTTCGAGTTTGCGGGCGTGCCGCTGCCCGATGGCAATGCGCTGTTCACGCTGCTCGACATTACGGACAGCCGCCGCGCCGAACAAGCCTTGCGGGATCGTGCTGATGCGCTCGAGGCGGCGGACAAGGTCAAGACCGCCTTCGTCGCCAATATGAGCTATGAGCTGCGCACGCCTCTGACCTCGATCAGCGGTTTTGCCGAGATGCTGCATGGCGGGTTCGCCGGACCGTTGCCGGAGACGGCGACGAGCTATGTCGAGGCGATCCTCGAATCCACGGAGCGGCTAGGCCTGCTGGTCGACGATGTGCTCGACCTGACCCGCGACCAGGCGGATGGCGGCATCGCGCGCGAGGATGTCGAACTGGCCCGCGTCGCGCGGGCGGCGGCCGATACGATCCGGCCGATCGCGGGACGCCGCAAGCTCGACTTCGCGGTCGAGGTGCATCGCTCGCTCGGCCGGATCACCGGCGACCGTCGCCGGTTGCAGGAGACGATCGAGCATCTGCTGCGCCATGCGGTCGAACAGACGCCGGAGGGCGGGCGCATCCTGCTTCACGCCGATGGTGATTCGGCGCGCGCGCGGATCGTGGTGTCGGACGACGGGCAGGGGATGGACCAAGAAGCCGTCGCGCGTGCCTTCGATCGTTTTGCCGAGCCAGGGATCAAGGCGACCGGCGAGCGTGCGCTGGGCCTCGGCCTGCCGCTCGCCAAGAAATTCGTCGAGGCGCATGGCGGCACCGTCACCCTGTTGTCCGAACCGGGCGAGGGCACGCTGGTCACCGTCGAACTGCCCCGGCGCGTGGCGGAAAAGGAAAATCCATGACGATCCGGCTGGCCGATGCCGCCGCCACCGAGGAATTCGGACGCCGGCTGGCGGCGCATCTCCGCCCCGGCGATGTGGTGACGCTGACCGGCACGCTGGGGGCGGGCAAGACCAGCCTGGCGCGCGGGCTGCTCTCCGCGCTCGGCCTGCCCGGTGAGGCCCCATCCCCGAGCTTTGCCATCGTCCAGCCCTATGCCCCGCCCGAGACCATGATACCGGTCCTGCATGTCGATCTCTATCGCCTCGACGGGCCGGAGCAGATGGAGGAACTTGGGCTGGACGAGGCACTGTGGGACTCCGCGCTGATCGTCGAATGGCCCGACCGGGCAGGCGAGGGCGCCTGGCCGCAGGCGCTGGCGCTGACCATCGAGTTGGATCCGGGCGGCGGACGTATCTTGACAGCAAAGATCCCCTCGGGCTGGGAAAACCGATGGCCGATATGACCCCTCCGGCGGATGCGCCCGCCTTTCTGACGACGCTGGGATGGGAGGGGGCGGTGATCGCCCCGCTCGCCGGAGACGCCTCGTTCCGCCGTTATTTCCGGGTGACGCAGGGGGCGCGCCGCGCCGTCCTGATGGACGCGCCACCGCCGCATGAGGACCCGCGTCCCTTCATCGCCATCGCCCGCTGGCTGGTCGGCAAGGGCTTTGCTGCGCCGACGATCCTGGGTGCGGACGAGGAACGCGGCCTCGTCCTGATCGAGGATTTCGGCGACGACCGGATGCGCGAGGCGATCGAGGCCGATCCCGATGCGACGGTGCAGCTCTACAGCGATGCGGTCGACCTGCTGGCCGCGCTGCGCAACCACGCGCCCGAGGGGCTGGCGCCCTATGACACCGCCGTCCTTCATCGTGAGGCGGCGCTCCTGCCCGAATGGTACACGCCCGCCGTCGGCCTGGATGTCGATATCGAGGGTTATCGCGTCGCCTGGAATCAGGTGTTCGCCCATGCGCTGGCGGACAAGCCCGTCACCGTGCTGCGCGATTATCATGTCGAGAATCTGATGCTGGTCGGGCCCGGGCGGACGCTCGGTCTGCTCGACTTCCAGGACGCGCTGGCCGGGCATCCGGCCTATGACCTCGTCTCGCTGCTCCAGGATGCGCGGCGCGATGTCGAGCCCTCGATCGAAGAGGCGATGCTCAGGCGCTATCTGGCCGCGACCGGCGAAGGCGAAGCCTTCCTGAACGCCTATCACGTGCTGGGCGCCCAGCGGAATGCCAAGATCGTCGGCATTTTCACCCGCCTCTGGAAGCGCGACGGCAAGCCACGTTATGCTGCGCTGTGCCCGCGCGTCTGGGCCTATCTGGAACGCGATCTGTCGCAGCCGGTGCTGGCGCCGGTGGCCGCTTGGTTCGATGACAATGTGCCGCCCGAGCTGCGCGGCGACCCGAAGGTACTGTCCCGATGACCCGGCAACTCTCGCTTCGTCCCACGCCTTCGGGCCGGGTGCCGCGTACCGCGATGGTGATGGCGGCGGGGCTGGGCAAGCGGATGCGTCCGCTGACCGCCACGCGCCCCAAGCCGCTGGTGTCGGTGGCGGGCAAGCCGCTGATCGACCATGTCTTCGACCGGCTGGTCGCGGCGGGGATCAAGCGGGCGGTGGTCAATGTCCACTATCTCGCCGACCAGCTGGAAGCGCATCTGAAAGATCGCTTTCCGGGGATCGAAGTCATCATCTCGGACGAGCGTGAGCAGTTGCTCGAAACCGGCGGCGGGCTGGTCAAGGCCAAGCCCCTGCTGGGCGACGATCCGATCCTGGTCGTCAACAGCGACAATCTGTGGATCGACGGGCCGGTCGACGCGATCCGCCTGCTCGCCTCGCGCTGGGACGAGGCGACGATGGACGCGCTCCTCCTGATGGTGCCGCTGGCGCGGGCGCATAATCATAACGGGCAGGGCGACTTTTACCTTGGCGCCGATGGCCGGATCACCGCGCGGCGTCAGCGCGGCCGGGTCGCGCCTTTTTCCTATACCGGGCTTCAGATCCTGCACCCGCGCCTGATCGCCGACGCGCCCGAGGGGCCCTTCTCGACCAACCTGTTCTGGAACCGCGCGATCGAGGCGGGTCGCGCCTTCGGGCAGGTGCATCAGGGGCTGTGGTTCGATGTCGGCACCCCGCGCGCCATCCCGCAGACGGAGCTGATCCTCGCGGATGGGTGAGCCACGCCGCCCGAGGCTGCACACCATTCCGGCGCATCGTGGATTTGCCGATGCGCTGGTCGCCGGGCTGATGCGGCGCAGCGGGGGCGATCCGCTGACACTGGCGCAGGGCATGATCCTGCTGCCGACCAATCGCGGCGTCCGCGCGGTGACCGAGGCGTTTGTCCGCGCGAGTGGCGGCGGCCTGATCCTGCCGCGCATGGTCGCGCTGGGCGATCCCGAACTGGGCGAGGCGGCGGGCTCCGCGCTCGACCCCGCCGATGCCGAAGCACCCCCGCCGCCCGCCATCGCGCCCTCCGCGCGCCGGATGATCCTGGCGCGGCTGGTCGAGCAGGAACGGCAGCGCGCGGGCCAGCCAGTGACGGCGGCCGAAGCCGTTCGGCTGGCGGGCGATCTGGCCCGCACGCTGGACCAGATGCTGGTCGAGGAGGTCGATCCGGCCGAACTCGCCGCACTCGACCTGGGCCCCGAGCTGACCGAGCATTGGCAGTCGGCGTTGGCGACTTTCTCCGTGGTGCTCGACCGCTGGCCTGCGGTGCTGGAGCGGATGGGGCGGATCGATGCGGCGAAGCGCCGCACCTTGCTGCTCGACCGGACGGCCAAGCGCTGGGCGCAGGCGCAGCCCGCCGGGTTCGTGTGTGCGGCGGGTGTCACCGATACCGCGCCTGCGGTCGCGCGGCTGCTGCGCTGCGTGTCGGAGATGCCGGGCGGCTCGGTGGTGTTCGCCGGGCTGGACCTGACCATGCCCGACGAGGAATGGGATGCGTTGGGGCCCCATAAGCCCGATCCCGAGACGGGCCGCACCCGCCGCTCGATCGAGACGCACCCGCAATATGCGCTGAAACTCCTGCTCGACCGGATGGGCGTCGGGCGCGGCGAGGTGACGGTGTGGCGTGGCGGTGGTGATTATGACGCGGGGGCCGCGCGGGGCCGTGCCATCGCCAATGCCATGGCCCCGGCCGACTTTACCGGCAAATGGACCGACCTGCCCGCTGAGGACCGGCGGCTGTCGGGTGTCTCCACCATCGAACTCGCCACCCCCGCCGAAGAGGCGCAGGCGATCGCGCTGGCACTGCGCGAAGCGGTCGAGGAGCCGGGCCGTACCGCCGCGCTCGTCACCCCCGACCGCGCGCTGGCGCGGCGCGTGGCGGCGCATTGTCGGCGCTGGAACATCCTGATCGACGATACGGCAGGGCGGCCCTTGTCGATCCTGTTGCCGGGCACCTTCCTGCTTCAACTGGCCGAAGCGGCGGCGCAGCATTTCGCGCCATTGCCGCTGCTCGCTTTGCTCAAGCACCCGCTGATCCGTGGCGAGATGGAGCGGGTGGAGTGGCTCGACGGCGTCCGTGCGCTCGACCGGGCGCTCAGGGGGCCGCGTCCGGCGCCGGGGCTCGACGGCATCGCCGCGCATGTCGCCGACAAGCCCACGGCTTCCGCCTTCTGGACCAAGGCCGCGCCGATGCTGGAGGCCGTGGGTCGAACCTTTGGCGATGGGCCGCAGGGATTGCGCAGCCTGCTCGCCTGTCTGCGCGAATGCGGGCAGACCCTGTGCGGCGATGCGCTATGGACCGGCCCCGCTGGTCGCGCGGCAGCGGAGTTCCTGGCGGGTTACGAGGAAGAGGCCGATCACGGCCCCGCCCGGGTCGATCCCGCCGAGCTGCCCGCGCTGCTTCGCAGCCTGTTCGATGAGATCGCGATCCGCGCCATCCCGCGCGAAGGCCAGCATCCCCGCCTGGCCATCTATGGGCCGATCGAGGCACGTCTCCAGACCGCCGATCTGATGATCGCGGGCGGCCTGAACGAGGGCGTCTGGCCGGGGCGGCCTGCGCCGGACCCGTGGCTGGCGCCGCGTATCCGCTCGCTATTGGGCCTGGTCGGGCTGGAGCAGCGGATCGGCATCGCCGCGCATGATCTGGCACAGGCGATGGGGGCACCCCGCGCGATCCTGACCCGCGCGCGCCGCGATGCGAGCGGACCGACTTTGGCCTCACGCTTCTGGTTGCGGCTTCAGGCCATGGCGGGCGAGCGGTTCGAGGTGCATCCCTCACTGGCGCGCTGGGCGGTCGAACTAGACCGACCGGACGATTACGCGCCCGTCGACCGGCCCGCGCCCAAGCCGCCCGCTGCGCTCCGGCCCACCACGATCTCGGTGACCGAGGTCGACCGGCTCAAGGCCGACCCTTACGCCTTTTATGCGCGCCGGGTGCTGCGCCTGTCACCGCTCGACCCGGTGGATGCCGACCCCAGCGCGGCGTGGCGCGGGACCGCCGTCCACGACATTCTGGAGATGTGGTGGAAGAAGGACGCTTGCGATGTCGAGGCGCTGCGCCCCCGCGCGCTGGCGATGCTGCGCGACCAGCGGACTCATCCGATGATGCGCGCGCTGTGGCAGCCCCGGTTGATCGAGGCGATCGACTGGATCGCCGCCGAAGTCGCCGCCAAGGCGGGCGAGGGCCGCCATGTCCTGAGCGCCGAGGGCAAGGGCGAGGCCAAGCTGGCGGGCGTGACGCTGACCGGCCGGTTCGACCGGATCGACAAGGCGGCGGACGGGTCGCTGGTGGTGATCGACTATAAGACCGGCAAGCCGCCCTCGACGACGGCGGTGCGCGAAGGGTTCAGCCTGCAACTCGGCCTGCTCGGCCTGATCGCCGAGCGGGGCGGGTTCGAGAATGTGTCCGGCAAGGCGGGCGGATTCGAATATTGGTCGCTGGGGCGCGGGCGCGAGGGGCTGGGCTATATCGCCACCCCGGTCGACCCCGATGGCAAGCGCGAGCGGATACGGACCGACGAGTTCGTGTCCATCGCGGCGGCGAACTTCGCCGAGGCGGCGGGGCAGTGGTTGACCGGCGATGCGCTGTTTACCGCGAAACTGGTGCCCGAATATGCGCCCTATGCGGAATATGACCAGCTGATGCGGCGGGATGAATGGTATGGCCGTGATCGGTAAATCCTGGGCTGTGTTAGCACGTAACGGCGTGGCCTTCGACTTCGCTCAGGCCGAACGGAGCGGGGGCTTGGGTCCTACCTCCGTTCACGCTGAGCGAAGTCAAAGCGCACGGGACTCTCGCGGCCCGGAGCATGCCGCATGAGCGCCCGTCCCATGGCCAATCTTCCCCCGCTCAAGGGCGACCAGGCCGCCGCGAGCGACCCCGCCGCGCATGTCTGGCTGTCCGCTTCGGCGGGCACCGGCAAGACGCAGGTGCTCGCTGCGCGCGTGTTCCGCCTGCTGCTGCGCGGCGTCGCGCCCGAGGCGATATTGTGCCTGACCTTCACCAAGGCCGGGGCCGCCGAAATGGCGCAGCGGATCAACGGACGCCTCGCCGCCTGGGTGCGGATGCCCGAGACCGAGCTGTTCCGCGACCTGAAGGCGCTGGGCGAAACGCCGACGCCGGACCTGCGCGACCGGGCGCGGACCCTGTTCGCCCGTGTGCTCGACGCGCCGGGCGGCGGGCTGCGCATCCAGACCATCCATGGTTTTTGCCAGGGGCTGCTCGCAGCCTTCCCGGTCGAGGCCGGGCTTGCGCCGGGCTTCCGCCCGCTGGAGGCGCGCGAGGAAGCGGTGCTAGCGCGTGAAGCCCTGGCGCGCATGCTCGAAACCGCCGAGCGCGAGGGCCGTGTCGGCCCGGTCGAGACGGTCGGCGCACTCTCGCTGCGGCTGGGCGAGGGCGGGGCGGAGGCTTTCCTTGCCGCCTGCGCCCGCGCGCCGGGTGCGCTGGAGGCGATGCCCACCGGCATCCAGCCCTGGCTCCGCCGTGCGCTCGATCTGCCGTCGGGGGATATCGACGAGGCGATTGCCGAGGGTGTCGAGGAAATCGACGAGGACGCGGTCGTCCGTCTGGCGGGGGCGAACCGGGCCTGGGGCACCGCGACCGGCGACAAGGCGGCGACGACGCTGGAGCGCTGGATCGGCAGCGACCGGGCGGGGCGGGTGGCGCTGCTCGAAGAATTGATGGGCACGGTCTTCACCGCCAAGGGCGAACCGCGCAAGGCGTCCAAGAAGCTGACCGACGCCGATCCCGATTATGAGGACATGGCGCGCGAACTGGGTGAGACCTGCCGCCATTTGCTGGGTCTGGCGGCGCGGGCGCGTCATGCCGATCTGCTCGCCGATGCGCTGAGTGTGGGGCGTGACTATGCGCGCGCCTATACCTTGTCGAAGCGCGCCATCGGGGCGGTCGATTTCGACGACCTGATCCGCACCACCGTCGAGCTGCTGGAGCGGCCCGGCATCGGTGAATGGGTCCGCTACAAGCTCGACCAAGTGACCGAGCATGTCCTGATCGACGAGGCGCAGGACACCAACGCGCATCAATGGCGGATCGTGCGTGCGCTGGCTGACGAGTTTTTCGTCGGGCGCGGCCTTTATGCGCCGTCCACGCGAACGCTGTTCACCGTGGGCGATCACAAACAGGCGATCTTCGGTTTCCAGGGCACCGACCCGATCAACTTCCAGGCGGCGGAGCTGCATTTCTCGCGCCGCGCGGACGAGGTGGCGGGCGATGACGAATGGCCGCCCGAGGAACGCGGCCTGCCGTTCAACCAGTTGTCACTGACTCACAGTTTCCGTTCGACCACGCCGATCCTGGAGTTCGTCGACGCCGCCATCGAGGCGCTGGGCGAGCCGGGCATGGGCATGGCGGGCGAAGTGGAGCGCCATGCGAGCGAGGTGAAGGGCCCCGGCCGCGTCACGCTCTGGCCGCCGGTCGTGGCGGGCGGTAGCGACGAGGACGAGGAAGGCTGGATCGACGATGCGGTGCGCAAGGTCGCAACCGACATCGCGCGCGCCGTCCGACGCTGGCTGGACGACGGCGTCATGCTGGAGAGCAAGGGCCGTCGGCTGGAACCGCAGGACATCATGATCCTGGTCAAGCGGCGCGGCGACCTCGCCTCGTTGATCGTCGCACGGCTCTATGCCGAGGGAGTGCCGGTGGCGGGTGTCGACCGGCTGCGGCTGAACGCGCCGCTGGCGGTGCAGGATCTGCTGGCGACGGTGCGGTTCGCACTTCAGCCCGAGGACGACCTGTCGCTGGCGTCGCTGCTGGTATCGCCGCTGATCGGCTGGTCGCAGGATCGGTTGATGGCGGCCGGGCACCGGGCGCGGGGATCGCTCTGGGCGCATCTGACGCGAACCTTGCCCGCCGACGATCTGGCCCCGCTCCGCCAGATGCTGGCGCGTGCCGATGTGTCGACGCCCTACCAGTTTCTGGAGGAATTGCTGTCCGGACCGCTCGACGGGCGGCGCAAGCTGATCCGGCGGCTGGGGACCGAGGCGCGCGATCCGATCGAGGAACTGCTCAACGCCGCGCTGACCTTTGAGAGCACGACGACGCCCTCGCTCCAGCGGTTCCTCGACTGGTTCGATCGCGGCGATGTCGAGATCGTGCGCGATCCGTCCGCGCCGCTCGATGCCGTGCGGGTGATGACCGCGCATGGTTCCAAGGGGTTGCAGGCGCCGCTCGTCATCCTGGCCGACGCAACCGCCGATCCGACCGCAAGCCCCCGCTCGATCCTGCGCTGGACGCCAGAGCCGGGGGCATTGCCGATCCCGGTCTTCCCGCCGCGCGCCGAGGAACGGGGCGGGCCGCTGGATGCCGTCGCCGCCGAGATCGCCGCGCGTGAACTGGCCGAGCATTGGCGGCTCTTCTACGTCGCGGCGACGCGGGCGGAGGAGCAATTGGTGGTCGCGGGGGCGCTGGGCAAGCGAGCGGCGGGCGTGCCGCCGATGCACAGCTGGTACGCGACCTGCGCCCGCGCGATGACTGCGCTGGGTGTGCCCGAGGTCGAGCCGGGTGACGGCCAGTCGCGCCAGTTCCTTGGCAGTCAGCCACAGCCGCCGGTCGTGGCCCGCCCCGGCACCGTGGTCGTGGCGACGGCGCGGGAGGAGACGCGGCTGCCCGACTGGGTTCATGCGCCCGCGCCGCAGGAGTCGCGGCCGCCGCGCCCGCTCGCACCGTCGCAGCTGGGCGAGGACATGGTCGCCGATCCGCCCCCCACGCCCGCCATGCGCGCCGCCGCCGAGCGGGGGCGGTTGATCCACTGTCTGCTCGAACGTCTGCCGCCGGTGGTGCCGGAGCAGCGGCGCGGGGCGGCCGAGCGCTGGCTGTCCCAGGCGGCAGGGGTCGAGGATCCGGCCATGCGCGCGGACGTGACGGGGGCGGTCCTCGCGATCCTCGATGATCCAGCCTATGCGCCGCTGTTCGGGCCGGGTTCGCTAGCCGAAGCGCCGATCGCGGCGACGCTGGCCAATGGTCTCGTCGTGTCGGGTCGGGTCGACCGTCTCCTGATCAATGCCGACGAGATACGCCTAATCGACTATAAGACCGGGCGGCGCGCGCCCGGCGGGATCGACGATGTGCCCGCATTCCATCTGGCGCAGATGGCGGGTTATGCCGCCGCGCTGGAGGTGATCTTTCCGGGGCGGCGCGTGTCGGTGGCGCTGCTCTACACGGCGGGTCCGCGCCTGGTCACCGTGCCGGATGCGCTGCTGGCCGCGCACAAGCCCGGCTATCGCGACCGGGAGCAAAGCTTGACGCTTGATGGTTGAGCGACTGACGCGCGCGTCCTAGATGGATGACAATCCAAGGAGTATTGAGACTATGGCAACCAAGCAGATCACCGACGCCAGCTTTGAAGCGGACGTCCTGAACTCCGACAAGCCGGTACTGGTCGATTTCTGGGCCGAATGGTGCGGACCGTGCAAGATGATCGGCCCGTCGCTGGAAGAGCTGTCGGAAGAACTGGGCGAGCAGGTGACGATCGCCAAGCTGAACATCGACGACAATCCCGACGCGCCGGGCCGTTACGGCGTGCGCGGCATTCCGACGATGATCCTGTTCAAGGGCGGTGCCGCCGCCGCGACCAAGGTCGGTGCCGAGCCCAAGGGCCGGATCAAGGCCTGGCTGGAAGGCGCGCTGTAATATAGCGGCATGACGGTCTCTGCGAGGCCCGGTGCCCTCCCCAAACCCCTCCCGCCTGCGGGAGGGGCTTTTTTTGTCCGGGACGATGGTCTGGGCGCTCCCCTCCCGTAAACGGGAGGGGATGGGGGAAGGCAGGAGGTCTCAACGATACCAACGTCCGCTCAACTCAGCGGGATCATCACCACGTCGCGGAACGGCGCACGTTCCCGCAATGCCGCATACCAGCGCTCCAGATTGGGCCGCGAAGGCCGCTCGACCGGCAGCTGGAACCACGTATTCGCATAGGCCGCGACCGGAATATCCCCGACGCCGAACGAATCACCCGAAAGCCATTCCTGCCGCGCCAGCACATCGTCGAGGATCGCCGACAGCCCCGCCGCCCGTGCCACGCTCCGCTCGATCAGCGCGGTGTCGCGCGCTTCGGGGGCCGTGCGCACCATCTGAAAAAAGATCGGTCGGATCGCATCCGCCCAGGTGAAGCCCCAGTCCATCCACTGCTCGACAGAGGCGCGGGCCTGCGGATCGACGGGATAGAAAGCCTCTCCACCCCGCGTCGCCGCCAGATAGCGCAGGATGCTGTTCGACTCCCACAGGACGAAGCCGTCATCCTCGATCGTCGGGATCAGCGCATTGGGATTGAGCGTGCGGTACGCCTCATCCATGCCGAATGGCCCGCCGACATCGCGTCGGTCATAGGCCAGCCCCATCTCCTCAGCCAGCCAGACGACCTTCTTGACGTTGTGCGAGTTGATCCGGCCCCAGATGGTCAGCATCGGCTTCAGCTCCTGTAATCGGCGTTGATCGAGATATAGCTATGGGTCAGGTCGCAGGTCCAAACCGTCGCGACGCCTTCACCCAGGCCCAGATCGACGCCGACAGCGATCTCCTGTCCCTTCAGGTGTGCGGCGACGGGCGCTTCGTCATAGCCCTCAACCGCCAAGCCGTCCTTAGCGACCAGCGTCTCGCCGAAGCGGATCGACAGCCTGTCGCGCTCGGCCGGTTCGCCCGCCTTGCCGACCGCCATGACGACGCGGCCCCAATTGGCGTCCTCGCCCGCGATCGCGGTCTTTACCAGCGGCGAGTTGGCGATCGACATGGCGATGCGGTGCGCCGAACGGTCGCTCTCCGCGCCCTCGACGCGGATTTCGATCAGCTTGGTCGCACCCTCGCCATCGCGCACGACCAGCAGCGCGAGTTGATGGCACAGATCGGCCAGCGCCGCGCGGAAGGCATCCGCCCCGTCGCTCTCGTCATCGATCAGCGGCGCATTGCCCGCCTTACCCGTCGCAAAGGCCAGCACCGTGTCGCTGGTCGATGTGTCGCCATCGACCGTGATGCACGAAAAGCTGTGGCCATTGGCGGCGCTCAGCGCACGTTGCAGGAACTCCGGCGCGACGGCCGCGTCGGTGAAGATGAAGCCCAGCATCGTCGCCATGTCCGGCGCGATCATGCCCGAACCCTTGATGATGCCCGCCAGCGTCACCGTGCGGCCATCGACGACGGCGGTCGTCGTCGCGCCCTTCGCGAAGGTGTCGGTGGTCATGATCGTCGCGGCGGCGTCTTGCCAGCCACAGGGCTCGGCGGTGAAGGCGGCGTCGAGGCCTGCCTCCGCCTTGTCGATGGGCAGCGGCACGCCGATCACCCCGGTCGAGGCGACGAACACGTCCGAAGGCTGGCACTCCATCGCGACGGCGGTGCGTGCGGCGATGGCCTCGACGGCGGCGCGACCCCGGTGGCCGGTAAAGGCATTGGAATTGCCCGCATTGACGACCAGCGCACGGGCCTGGCCCAGAACCAGCGCCTTGCGGCACCATTCCACCTCCGGCGACGGACATTTGCTGGTGGTCAGCACGCCCGCCACGCTCGTCCCTTCGGGCAGCGTCACGAAGGTCAGGTCGCAGCGATCCCACGTCTTATACTGCGCGCGGGCAACGCGCAGCGTCACGCCGTCGATCGCGGGCAAAGCGGGAAAGGGCTGGGCGAGGGGAGAGGTGGCGATGCTCATGGCCCCGTGCTTTGCCGCTTGCGCGCGCGCGCTGCAACGGGTGATATCTGGTGACAGTCGTGGTTTCGGGGGATTTCATAGGATGATCGTAGCGATGGCGATGGCGGCGATCGCGCTCCCGGCTTCGGCTCAGCAAGAGCCGAAGGCACAGATTTCCGGCGAGGTCATGCGAACGCTCTTCGGTCCTGACAATTATCCTCCCTCCGCACTTCGAGCGGGCGAGCAGGGCCGGGTCATCGTCGATCTCGAGATCGACGCGGCCGGACGTGTGACCGAATGCAAGGTGGTCGAGGCGGCATCTCAGAACCTTGCCATACAAACCTGTCGGCTTACGGTAACTGGCGCTGGATTGTTCTCTCCAGCCAAGGACGCCCGGGGCAAGCCGGTGCCGAGCCGCTATTCGCTGAGAATACGATGGCAATTGCCCGGTGGTGGTGGGTCGGAAGACCCGGCGACCATGCCGGTAACGCTGCGTCTCGTCGCCGAACCCGATGGGCGCGTCCTGAAATGCGAGGGCGGAAAGCCATCGCAGCAACCGCTGGTCGCAAGGAGCGGCCCCATGTGCGACGGGATGGCCCGTCGCCTGATCGATGCCATTACCCGCCAGACCGGGAAGCCCGTCACACGCCGCTTCGAAGGGCGCTTCCTGGTCGATTATGCCCCAAACGCGGCGGCTCACGATCCCGCGCTTTGGCCAAAGGACCTGACCCTTCTCAGCGATATGAACGTCACATATGGCGTGACGTCGCAGGGACGCTTCATCGATTGCAAGCGTGACCTGCGCCTTTGGGAAAAGGGTATGGCCATTCCATCGCCCTGTGACGGACAGACGGAGACGGGCCCCGGTGCGACACCCGCTGTCGCCGTGTCGCAGGTCGATGCGCTGGTCCGCCTCGGCTATCGCTTCCCAACCGAAGAATAAGGGACATGCTGGAGCGGGAGCGCATCTGGGGCGCAGGGGTCGGGCTTCGCAACCTCGTGCTCGCGGTCATCGGTGTATACCGGACGTTCAATGTCCGGTGGCAGATGCCGCTCGACAAACGATGATGTCGCCTACGGCGCGCGATGCCATGCAACGGATGGACGCGCCGCGCGTATCTGCCTAAGACAAGCTTCGCATGAACCTGCTTCTGCTCCTTTCCGCTCTTTTGTCCGCGCTGACCGGCGTGGGTGCGAGTGCGCGTGGGCAGGAGGCGCGGGGGGTCGTTGCCGAACGCTGCATCGTGGCCGCCGCCAAGCAGGCCGCCGTTGCGCGCGCCGCGACGCGGCCGGTGCAGGCGCTTGTCGCGCTGGTAGATAGCGCCGAACCTCTCGGTATGTTCCGGGCGGTCACGCCCCGGCCGATCGCTGCGATCTTCATGGGCCGTCGGCGCGAATAGCCCCGGCGTCGGCCATGGCCGACCCCATTCCTTTCCCATTGCAGTCGCGCGCGCCCCGCTTCCACCGGCGCTGCGCCCATCTCACGATATTTCAGTCAGGAAATCGCTTATGTTCGGCGGCCTCGCCAAGTCCCTGTTCGGTTCGTCCAACGACCGTTACGTCAAGTCGCTCAAGCCGACCGTCGCCAAGATCGCCGCGTTCGAGCCCGAGATGGAGGCGATGACCGACGCGCAGCTCGCCGCGCAGACGGTGAAGTTCCGCGAACAGCTCGATAACGGCGCCACGCTCGACAGCCTGCTGCCCGAAGCCTTCGCGACCGTGCGCGAGGCCGCGCGTCGCGTGCTGGGCCAGCGTCACTATGACGTGCAGATGATCGGCGGCATCGTGCTCCACCGGGGCGAGATCGCCGAGATGCGCACCGGTGAGGGCAAGACCCTGGTCGCCACACTCGCCACCTATCTGAACGCGCTGCCCGGCAAGGGCGTGCACGTCGTGACCGTCAACGACTATCTGGCCAGCCGCGACGCCGCGACCATGGGCCGGGTCTATAATTTCCTGGGCCTGACCACCGGCACCATCATCCCCAATCTGGACGATGCGCAGCGCCGCGCGGCCTATGACGCCGACATCACCTATGGCACGAACAACGAGTTCGGCTTCGATTATCTTCGCGACAATATGAAGTATGAGCGCTCGTCGATGGTGCAGCGCCCCTTCAACTACGCGATCGTCGACGAGGTGGACTCGATCCTGATCGACGAGGCGCGCACGCCGCTGATCATCTCCGGCCCGACCGACGACAAGTCGGAACTGTATATCGGCGTCGATGCGATCGTGAAGCAGCTGACCGCCGACGATTACGAGAAGGACGAGAAGCAGAAGTCGATCATCCTGACCGAGGATGGCACCGAGCGCGCCGAGCGCCTGCTGGAGGCGGCCGGGCTGCTCCAGGGCGAGAATCTGTATGATTTCGAGAATACGCAGGTCGTCCATCACCTGAACCAGGCGCTGCGCGCGAACATGATGTTCAAGCGCGACACCGATTACATCGTGAAGGACGGCAAGGTCGTCATCATCGACGAATTCACCGGCCGCATGATGGACGGGCGTCGCTGGTCGGAAGGCCTGCACCAGGCGGTCGAGGCGAAGGAGGGCGTGAATATCGAGCCCGAGAACCAGACCATGGCCTCGATCACCTTCCAGAATTATTTCCGCATGTACCCGAAGATTTCGGGCATGACCGGCACCGCCGCGACGGAAGCGGGCGAATTCTACGACATCTACAAGATCAACGTCGTCACCATCCCGACCAACGTGCCGATCGCGCGTGTCGACGAGGAGGACGAGTTCTACAAGAACACGCAGGACAAGTTCCTGGCGATCGCCAAGAAGATCCGTGATCATGCCGCCAAGGGGCAGCCGGTGCTGGTCGGCACCGTGTCGATCGAGAAGTCGGAACTGCTCAGCGAATTCCTGACCCAGGAAGCCGTGCCGCATAAGGTACTGAACGCCCGCTATCACGAGATGGAGGCGCATATCGTCGCGCAGGCGGGCCGTCTGGGCGCCGTCACCATCGCGACCAACATGGCGGGTCGCGGCACCGACATCCAGCTGGGCGGCAACCTGGAATTCCGAATGCTCGACGAGCATCCCGATCTGGTCGAGGGCACGCCGGAATATGAGGAGGCGGCCGCCCGCATCCGCACCGAGATCGTCGCCGAAAAGCAGAAGGTGCTGGAGGCGGGCGGTCTGTTCGTGCTGGGCACCGAACGCCATGAAAGCCGCCGCATCGACAACCAGCTGCGCGGCCGTTCGGGCCGTCAGGGCGATCCGGGCCTGTCGCGCTTCTACCTCAGCCTGGACGACGATCTGCTCCGCATCTTCGGCCCGGACACGCTGTTCGCCAAGATGATGCGCAGCAATATCGAGGATGGCGAGGCGATCGGCAGCAAGTGGCTGTCCAAGGCGATCGAGACCGCGCAAAAGAAGGTCGAGGCGCGCAACTACGACATTCGCAAGCAGGTCGTCGAATATGATGACGTGATGAACGACCAGCGCAAGGTCATTTACGAACAGCGCGCCGACATCATGGATGCCGAGACGGTGGGCGAAGTCGTCGCCGACATGCGCGCCGAGACGGTCAATGCGATCGTCGGCACCGCCTGCCCGCCCAACAGCTATCCCGAGCAGTGGGATGTCGCGGGCATGAAGCAGCAGCTGAAGGACCTGCTGAACCTCGAGCCGCCGATCGACGACTGGATGACCGAGGAAGCGATCGACCCGGAGATTGTCCTCGAGCGCGTCTCCGCCGAGGCCGATGCGATGGTCGAGGCCAAGGCCAAGGAGTTGGAGCCCGACACCTGGACCAGCGTCGAAAAGTCGATCCTCCTCCAGAATCTGGACCATCACTGGAAGGAGCATCTGGCGACGCTGGACGCGCTGCGCCAGGTCGTCCACCTGCGCGCCTATGCGCAGAAGACGCCGATCAACGAATATAAGCACGAGGCGTTTTCGCTGTTCCAGCGGATGCTCGACAATATCCGCGAGGATGTGACGCGCACCATCGCCTATGCCCAGTTCCAGTTGCAGGCACCGCCGGAGCTTCCCGAACTGCCGGACTTCATCACTTCGCACTTCGATCCGTTCACCGGCGAGGACAATACGAACGATTGGGACGCGGCTGCGCGCGGGCTGCTCCAGCCGCAGATGCCGCCGATGCAAATCCCGCAACCCGAGGGCATGGATTTGGGCACCGATCCTTCGCAGTGGGAAGGTCGCGTCAACCGCAACGCGCCGTGCCCGTGCGGCTCGGGCCTGAAGTACAAGCATTGCCACGGAGCGGTGACGGCCTGATCGTTTTTCGATCGGTAGCGTAAGAGGGCGGCGGGCTTCGGTTCGCCGCCCTTTTTATATTCCTCCCCTGCAAGGAGATAGGGACCAGCGAAGCTGGTGGAGGAGTGTCAACGCTGGCGAGGTCGGACTGCCACCTCCCCTTGCAGGGGAGGAATGGACAGGTCTTGTTCAGTCACAGAGGGCGATCCTCCGCCGACAGGGAGGATCAATCATGAAGCACTATGCGCTGTTGGCCGTCATAACAGCCTCACTACCCGTCGGCGCGCCGGCGCAGTTCGTCAGCGCCGGGCCACCCTCCGATATCCTCGCCATGCCCAATCAGCCGAGCGTCGCGGCCGACCGACGCGACATCCGTCACGCGATCCGTGAGGGACGGCGCAGCGGCGACATATCGCGTGCCGAGGCTCGATCCTTCAAGCGCGAGGATGCCGCGATCGGTGCGTTGGGGGAGCGCTTCGGGCAGGACGGACTGTCACCGTCCGAGGAACGCGAGTTGCAGGTCCGCACCGAGGCATTGCGCGGCATGGTCAATGCGCGCCGGGTGCGTGGCAGTCGCCCGTAAATCAAAAAAAAGAGCGGCCACCCCAAAAGGTGACCGCCCCGTGATCCGATACCTTGGCCGAATTACTTCGGCATTACCACCGTCGGCCCGATCGTCGAGACGATCGCACGGGCATCGAAAGCGCGGAGATTGTCGCGCGGGATCGGACCCTTGCGCATCACGACTTCGGCCGTCGCTTCGTAGCGGTCGATGGTGTTGATATCCATGTTGTTGCCGAAGAAGGGATCACCCCAGAACGGGTCCCAGCTGCGCCAGCCGAAGCCGCGGCCATAATAGCGCCACGACGGACCCCACCAGCCGCCGCCCCAGCCGCCAAAGCCCGGCCCAAAGGCGCCCGGCGTCGAATAGGTGCGCGAGCGCAGCTGCGTGTCGCGGTCGGCCATCACGAAATAGTCATAGCCATTGGCCAGCGTCAGCTCGGCCGCGCGGTACAGCAGATAGCGCTCGACCGTGTCGCGCGACGTCACGGTGTTGCCCGCGAAGCTGACGATGAAGCGACCCGGTTCCAGCTGCTGGTCCGAATAGCCGGTGCGGTAGAAGCCCGAACCCGTCGCCGGGCGATAGGTGGTTTCGGTCGCACATCCCGCGACCATCAAGGTGCTGGCGCCGAGCAGCGCGAGCGCGATCTTCCGACCGAATTGCATGGACACTTCTTCCTTTCCTTGCCGCTCGACCAGGCCGGACGGCAACAGCCCTGTAGCTGGCGCCGGTCTAACCTATCCCGGCAGAACGGTCGATGAACGGTTTGGCTCCCGCGATGAATAGTGCGTCACACGCCTGCCATATGGATTGCAATTTGCCGTCGATGCGGTGCGCGACGATGTTCGAACAGATAGATGCCCTGCCATGTCCCCAACATCAGCCGCCCGCCGATCAGCGGAACGGACAGGTGAACACCTGTCAGGATGCTGCGCAGATGCGCGGGCATGTCGTCCGGCCCCTCATCGTCATGGGCATAGGCGCGGGCATCCTCGGGCGCGATTCGCGCGAAATAATCGAGGATGTCAGTCTTCACCTCCGGCGCGGCATTTTCCTGGATGATCAGCGAGGCGGAGGTGTGCCGACAGAACAGGGTCAGCAGCCCTTCGTGCATGCCCTGTTCGCGCACCCAGGCAGTGACGGGCCGGGTGATCTCGGTCAGGCCCTGACCATGGGTGTCGACGGTGACGATGGTGGTGGCTTGGCGCATGGTTCCTCAATGCCCGACCCGTCCCGTCGGTGCCAGCCAGATGAGAATTGAACAGGTTCGCAGCAAGCGCGTTGTGCCCGCTTGAGGATAAGGAGACCTGCCATGAAAGCCCTGCTCGCCGCTCTGGCCGTCGTTACCGTTGCCGCCCCCATTGCCGCGACGCCCGCCGTCGCCCAGGATCGCGACTATCGCTGGCATGGTGACCGTGACGATTGGGATGCCTCGCGCGACTATCGCCGCGGCAACCATCGCGAGCGTCGCCTGAGCCGCGAAGACCAGATTTATCGTGGTCGCGACGGCCGCACCTATTGCAAGCGCAATGACGGCACCACCGGCCTGGTGGTCGGCGCGGTCGGCGGTGGCGTGCTGGGCAATGTGATCGGCGGCGGTACGCTGGGCACGCTGCTGGGCGCAGGCGGCGGTGCGCTACTCGGCCGCTCGATCGATCGCGGCAAGGTCCGCTGCCGCTAAGCGTGGCAGAAAGGAAGGGCGTCGGTGACAGGGTTCACCGGCGCCCTTTCATTTTTCTGGCCAAGGACGACGCTCCTGCATCATGATGCACGCGGGAGGGCCGATATGGCATTTGATCTGAAATTGACGACCGCGATGGCGGCGGCGCTGCTGGCAAGCGGCTGTAATCGCGCCAAAGCCGATGACAATTGGACGACCGATCGCGACACGGCGATCTGCACCGACGCGCAGGGTGTGCGTCTGCCCGACGAGCGCTGCCGCCAGCATCGTGTCGGCGGTGGTGGCGGGGCTTTCTGGTATTTTCTGGGTCGCGGCCGCGCCATTCCCTGGTTCGGCGAACGCGCGACCGGCGGCAGTTTCCGTGCCGCGACCGGCGCCCGCTATGCCTATGCTCCGCCCGGTAGCGCGATGACCCGGTCCGCCGCCGTCAGCCGTGGCGGCTTCGGCAGTTCGGCGCGCCGCTTCGGCAGCATCCACGCATGATCCGCCAGACGCTGACGCCGCGACCCGACTGGCAGGCCAAGGTCGAGGCACTGGGCCTGATCTGGCATGAGGGGCGCGAGCGGCCTTATTGGGACGAAAGCGCCTGTTATCGTTTCACCCGCGCCCAGATCGACACGATCGAGGGCGCGACGGGCGAGCTGTATCGGCTGTTCCTGGCGGCGGGCGAGGCGGTGGTCAGCGACCCCGCGCTTCTGAACCGTTTCGCCATTCCGCCCGTCTTCCACGACCCGATCCGCGAAGCCTGGGAGGCCGAGCCGCCCGCGCTGAATTTCGGACGGTTCGACTTGGGCTATGACGGTTCGGGTGCTCCGAAGCTGTTCGAGTTCAATTGCGACACGCCGACATCGCTGTTGGAGGCGGCCGTCGTGCAATGGGCGTGGAAGGAAGAGCGTTTCCCCGCCCTCGACCAGTATAACAGCCTGCACGAGGCGCTGGTCGGGCGCTGGGCCGAGATCGCGCCCGCTCTGCCCGCCACACTGCATGTCGCGCATGTCGAAGACCCGGCGGGCGAGGATGCCGTCACTGCTGCCTATCTGCGTGATACGGCCGAGGCGGCCGGTATCACCACCATCCCCATCCTGATGGAGCGGATCGGCTGGAACCACGACACGCATTGCTTCGTCGACGAAGCGGACATGCGGATCGAGGCGCTGTTCAAGCTCTATCCGTGGGAATGGCTGGTCCATGAGGAGTTTGCCGGGCCGCTGCTCGACAATCTGGAGCGCGGCGACCTGACCTGGATCGAGCCGATCTGGAAGATGATCTGGTCGAACAAGGCGATCCTGCCGGTACTGTGGGACCTGTTCCCCGGCCATCCCAATTTGTTGCCTGCGAGCTTTTCGGTGCCGAGCGGCGATGCGGTGGCCAAGCCTTTACTGTCGCGCGAGGGCGCAAACGTCTCGATCCGCAAGGCGGGCAGCATCGTGGCGGAAACGGCGGGAGACTATGGCGAGGAAGGTTATATCTACCAGTCGCTCTACCGTCTGCCGGAGGCGGCGCCGGGATGTTTTCCGGTGCTGGGCAGCTGGGTCGTGGACGGTGCGCCAGTGGGGATGGGCATCCGCGAGGACGGGCTGATCACCTCGAACACGGCGCGGTTCGTGCCGCATGTGATCGACGGCTGATCCGTCATGGCTGGCGCTGTCTAGGAGAAGACAGCGCCGGTGGCTCCCTGAGTAGGATTCGAACCTACGGCCGCTCGATTAACAGTCGAGAGCTCTACCGCTGAGCTATCAGGGAATGTTCCGGCGCTGTGGAGGGGTCCTATAAAGGGCCGGGGAAAACCCGCAACCCCTTTTTGACGCTTTTGCGTAAGTCGCCCCGCCAAAGCTGTGGATAAATGCGGGTCGGGCCTTTGTTGGCTTCCATTCCTCCCCTGCAAGGGGAGGTGGCAGACCGAAGGCCTGACGGAGGGGTGTCCCGCTCTCGATAGGCGCGACACCCCTCCACCATCCTCCGGATGGTCCCCCTCCCCTTGCAGGGGAGGAATAAGAGGTTATGCGGTGGCCTCCGTTAGGAGACGAACTGTTCCATCGTGATGCGGTCGTCGAGCGCATGTTCGGGATCGAACATCAGCGTCAGCTCGCGGGAACGGTCCATGCAGATATCGACCTGCGCCACGTCGCGGACCTCGCGCTGGTCTGCCACGGCCGAGACCGGGCGCTTGCCCGGGTCGAGGACCTTGATCGAGATGCGGGCCTTGTCGGGCAGAATCGCGCCACGCCAGCGCCGGGGGCGGAACGGGCTGATCGGAGTCAGCGCGATCAGCGCCGAGCCGAGCGGCAGGATGGGGCCCTGCGCCGAGAAATTATAGGCGGTCGATCCAGCCGGCGTGGCGGCCAGGATACCGTCGCAGGCCAGTTCGGGCAGGACGATGCGTTCGTTGACCATGACCTCCAGCTTGGCGGTCTGGCGGGTTTCGCGAAGGAGCGAAACTTCGTTGATCGCGGGCAAGGTATGGACGCGGCCGTCGATGCCGGTGGCGGTCATCTTCAGCGGGGTGACGCGGAACGGCTTGGCGCGGGCCAGCCGATCCTCCAGCCCATAGCCGCGCCATTCGTTCATCAGGAAGCCGACCGTGCCCAGGTTCATGCCGAACACCGGCACGGCCCCGCGCCGCCGCTCCAGCATGCGGTGCAGCGTCTGCAGCATGAAGCCGTCACCGCCCAACGCGATGACATAATCCGCCTCGTCGAAATCGACCCAGTCGGCGCTTTGCAACAGGTCGGCGGCCGCGGTCTGGGCGGGCGCGGTGGGCGAGGCGACAAGCGCCCGCCGGACGGGAAGGGTCATCCGCCGGTCACGCTCATATGGCGCGACACGGCCGGGGCCGATCCCGCCTCGATACGGAAGTCATGCCGGGCGGGCTTGGCCGCCAGTCCCAGATCGATCGCCGTATCCAGCGCTTCGATCCCCCCGTTCCGCAGCGCGGCCTTCAAATCCACCTGATCCTCATGACCCAGGCACATATACAGCTTGCCCTCGGTCGTCAGCCTCACGCGGTTGCAGCCATCGCAAAAATTCGCGGTGAGGGGGGAGATCAGGCCGAGCCGCGTCTCGCTGCCCTCCACCTGCCAGTAACGGGCGGGGCCGCCCGTGCGATGCCCGGCGCGGACCAGCGGGAATTCCGCCGCCAGCCGGTCGAACACGGCGGTCAGCGGCAGGAAGCGGTCGACCCGGTCCTCATCGATCGCACCCAGTGGCATCGTCTCGATAAGGGACAGGTCCAATCGCTCCGAAACGCACCACGATAGCATCGAAGCAATCTCGTCTTCGTTCATCCCCTTGAGCGCGACCATGTTGATCTTGATCGCCAGGCCGGCGTCGCGCGCGGAGAGGATGCCATGGATCACCTGACCGACATCGCCGTGCCGGGTGATATAGCGAAAGCGTTCGGGATCGCGGCTGTCCAGGCTGACATTGATACGCTTCACGCCCGCATCGACCAGCGCGCCCGCATGGTCGGCCAGCCGGGTGCCGTTGGTGGTCATGGTCAGCTCGTCCAGGCCATGACCGACATGGCCGCCCAGCCGCTTGACCAGATCGACGACATCGCGGCGGACCAGCGGTTCGCCCCCCGACAGGCGGATACGCGTCACGCCGCGGGCGATGAACCGCTCGGCGATGATCGCGATCTCGTCCAGACTGAGCAGCTTGGCACGCGGCAGGAAGGTCATCTGCTCGGCCATGCAATAGCGGCAGCGCAGATCGCAGCGGTCGGTGACGGAGATGCGCAGGTAGCGGATCGTGCGGCCATGGCGGTCGACCAGCGACCCGTCGGCCGGGCGCCGATCCGTCACAGCGACGGCATCCGCATTATCGGACGAATTATTGGCACGTCCCATCGTCATGACGGTAGCCCCAAGGCGGGACGCGAACAAGATCGATTGCCGTTGGTGATCCCAGTGGCGGTGGATAGGGTGCGCCCATGACGCAGGATGAATTCGGTTTTAACGCCCACCGCAGGGGAACGGCGATCTTCGCGCTTTCGTTCCGCCATCCTGCGTTGCTGGACGAAGCGATCATCCGTGGCGGCTGGGCGATCTGGTCGATGGCGCCGCGCGACGGCGAGCATCCGCCCGGCGACATGCTGGTCAGCGCCTTCCTAGCCAGCGAGGCTCGCGTCGCGCTGATCGATGCGCGGGGCGAGGGCGATGCCGGGCTTCGTGCCGCGCAGGCACTGGGTGCGGTGATCGCAGCGACGGGGGCGGCCATGCTGGTCTCGGTGCCCGATTCGGACCCCGATACGCTCGATGCGTTCCTTGCGGCGGGGGCCACGCATATCCTGGCGCCCGATGCGGGCGAACCCATGGTCCATGCCGCCTTGCGGCTCGCCGAGCGTCATGCCCGCCGGACGCTCGACGTGCGTCGACGCCGCACCCATGCGGACGGCGAGGTCGGCGAAATCCATCGCTGGGTCGCCGATACTCTGGATCGGGGCGAGCCTTGCGTTGCGATCGTCGTGTCGCTGTCGCGGCTGGACCTGATCAACGCCGCACACGGCCGACCGGCGGGCAATATGCTGTTGCGCGGGGTCGAGGCGCGAATGCAGGCGGTCGCGGCCGAGGCGTTCGGCGACCGGGCGATCGTCGCGCGGTCGGGCGGTGCGGAATTCGTCATGGCGGGCGTCGCCGATGGCCGACAGGCGCGGACCATTGCCGAAACGCTGGAGACGCTGCTCGCCCAGCCCGTACAGGCGGGCGCGGTGCCGATCCGTCTGGGCGTCCGGCTCGGTCTGTCCGAGGCGCGCGCCCATGAAGATCCCGCCAGCCTGCTCGCCCGTGCGGGGGAGGCGCTCGCCGAAGCGCAGGCAAGCGACGGCGCGATGTTGCGCTTCGCCCATCCGGGCGATGTGGCGCCACTGGACGTGCTGGCGGCCGATCTCCACCACGCCATCGAGCGCGGCGAGATCGACATCGTCTTTCAGCCGCAGGTCGCCATCCGCACCGGGCGGATCACGGGGGTCGAGGCGCTGGCCCGCTGGCGGCATCCGACCCTGGGGCCGCTGGGCGCCGACCCGCTCTTCGCCGCGGCCGAGCGCGCCGATCTGGGCCTGGCGTTGTCGGACCATATCCAGCAGGTCGCCCTGCAACGCGCGGCGCGCTGGCCCGCGCGGCTGTCGCATCTGCGCCTGTCGATCAACGTGACCGCCGCCGATATCGGGCGGGCCGGTTTCGCCCGCATCTTTCTCGATCGCGTGGCGGCCAGCGGATTTCCGATCGAGCGGCTGACCGTCGAGATCACCGAGACGGGCCTGATCCGCGAACTGGACCGTGCCGCCCAGGTGCTCGACACGCTGCGGGCGGAAGGCGTGCGGGTGGCGATCGACGATTTCGGCACCGGCTATTCCAGCCTGGCCTATCTCACCAGCCTGCCCATCGACTATCTCAAGATCGACCGTGCACTGGTGACCGAGGTCGATGGAACGCGGCGCGACCGGGTGGTCGTGCGCGGGATCATCCGCATCGCGGCGCAACTCGGCATGGGGATCATTGCCGAGGGGGTGGAGACCGAAGGGCAGGCGCAGTTGCTCGGACGACTGGGCTGCGACACCTATCAGGGTTTCCTGTGCGCCGCGCCGCTGGACGAAAAGGCGTTGCAGGCGATGGTCGAGGGAGAAATGGAATGCGCGGCCTGACGATCGCGGCGGCCTTTGCGCTGTCGCCCATGGCGGTTCATGCCGCCGCCCCAGTCGCCGATCCGGCCGAAGCCGCAATCCGGTCCGTGATGCTGGAGAGCGCGCAAGGATGGAATGGCGGCGATCTCGACCGCTTCATGGCTATCTATGCGCCCGATGCGGTGTTTGTCGGCAGCAAGGGGCTGATTCAGGGAAAGCCTGCCATTGCCGACAGTTATCGCAAGAGCTTCGCTGGTGGTGCGAATAGCCGCGGGCAGCTCCGCTTCGACTTTCTTCATCTGAAGCGGATCGGCGACCGCCGTATCCTCTTCGCCCGCTGGAACCTGTCGGGCGGAGCGAAGGCCGAGAGCGGGATGACCACCCTGGTCTTCGAACGCCGCGCCGATGGCTGGAAAATCGTCTCCGATCATAGCAGCTGATCCTCAATCCTCCCCATCAGAGATGGGGAGGATTGGAGTTCATCCCGCCGCCTTCGCCAATCCCTTCGACAATTGCAGCGCGCCGTGCAGCCGCGCCTTGGCGTCAGGCCAGGCGCGGTTAAGCACCAGCTTGCCGTCCGGGCGTAGCTTGGCCAGTTCGCCCAGCCGCTCGACATAGGCGAACAGCCCGTCGACATTGGGCGGGCGGTTGTCGTGGAACGCGACCAGCACACCGCGCGGGCCGACATCCATCTTGGCGATGCACGCCGTCTTGGCGTTCAGCTTGATCTTGATGACCTGGATGAGGTTGTCGGTCGCCTCGGGCAAAGGCCCGAAACGGTCGATCATCTCGGCGGCGAATTCCTCGACTTCCCGGTTCTTTTCCAGATCGTTCAGGCGACGATAGAGGCCCATCCGCAGGTCGAGATCGGGGACGTAATCGTCCGGGATCAGGATCGGCGCGTCGACGGTGATCTGGGGCGAGAAGTCGCGCTTCTTCTCGAACGCGCCGCCCGCCTTGGCCTCCAGGATCGCCTCTTCCAGCATCGACTGATAGAGTTCGTAGCCCACCTCCTTGATATGCCCCGACTGTTCGTCGCCGAGCAGATTGCCCGCGCCGCGAATATCCAGGTCATGGCTGGCCAGCTGGAAGCCCGCGCCCAGCGAGTCGAGGTCGGACAGCACCTTCAGTCGCTTCTCCGCCGCCTCGGTCATCATGCGCTCCGGCGGCGTGACCATATAGGCATAGGCGCGCGTCTTCGACCGGCCGACGCGGCCGCGCAACTGATAGAGCTGGGCCAGGCCAAAGCGGTCGGCGCGGTTGACGATCATCGTGTTGGCGGACGGAATGTCGATGCCGCTCTCGATGATGGTGGTCGAGACCAGCACCTCGAACTTGCGGTCGTAGAAGGCGGACATGCGCTCCTCGACCTCGGTCGCCGACATCTGGCCGTGGGCGACGACATAGCGGACCTCCGGCACCTCCTTGCGCAGATATTCCTCGATATCCGGCAGGTCGGCGACGCGCGGGGTGACGAGGAAGCTCTGTCCGCCGCGATAATGTTCGCGCAGCAAGGCCTCGCGCAGCACGACCGGGTCCCAGGGCATGACATAGGTGCGCACCGCCAGGCGATCGACCGGCGGCGTCTGGATGACCGACAGCTCGCGCAGGCCCGACATCGCCATTTGCAGCGTGCGCGGGATCGGCGTCGCCGTCAGCGTCAGCATGTGGACGTCGGCCTTCAGCGTCTTCAGCCGTTCCTTGTGAGTGACGCCGAACCGCTGTTCCTCATCGACGATGACGAGGCCCAGCCGCTTGAACTCGACATTCTTGGCGAGCAGCGCATGGGTGCCGACGACGATGTCGATATCGCCGCTCGCCGCGCCGTCCTTGGTCCGCTTGGCCTCGGTTGCGGTGACGAGGCGGGAGAGGCGGCCGATCTTGATCGGGAAGCCCTCGAAACGGGCGACGAAATTGTTGTAATGCTGGCGGGCGAGTAGCGTGGTGGGGCAGACGACCGCTACCTGCATTCCCGCCATCGCCGCGACAAAGGCGGCGCGCAGCGCCACCTCGGTCTTGCCGAAGCCGACATCGCCGACGATCAGCCGGTCCATCGGCTTGCCCGCCGTCAGGTCGCCCAGCACGTCGTCGATCGCCCGGTCCTGATCGTCCGTTTCCTCGTAAGGAAAGCGGTCGACAAAGGCCGGATAGCCCGCGCTGTCGGGCTCGGCCACCTCGCCGGGGCGCAGCGCGCGCTCGGCGGCCACCGCGATCAGCTCGCCCGCGATCTCGCGGATGCGCTCCTTCATCCGGGCCTTGCGCCGCTGCCACGCCTCGCCGCCCAGCCGGTCGAGCGTCGCGCCGTCCTCGCCCGAGCCGTAGCGGGTCAGGACTTCAAGATTCTCGACCGGCACATACAGCTTGTCGCCGCCCGCATAGGAGAGCGCGACGCAGTCATGCGGGCTCTTGCCGACCGGGATCGAGGTCAGCCCCTCATAACGGCCGATACCGTGGTCGGAGTGCACCACCAGATCGCCGGGCGAAAGCGTCGCCAGTTCGGCCAGGAAGGCGTCCGCCGACTTGCGCCGCTTTTGCCGCCGGATCAGCCGGTCGCCCAGCATGTCCTGTTCGGTGAGCACCGCGATGCCCGGTGCGGTGAAACCATGGTCGAGCGGCAGGACGACCAGAGCGACGCCGAAGCTCTTGGAGGTATCGGCGATGCCCAGCGCTTCTTGCCAGGTTTCGGCCGCCTTGGCGCCCTTCAGCCCGTGATCCTTCAGCAGGCTGCCGAGCCGTTCGCGCGCACCGACCGAATAGCTGGCGAGGACGGGCTTGCGGCCTTCCTTGCGCAGTGCTTCGACATGATCGACCACCGCCTCATAGATATTAGCGTGCGCCGCGCGTTCGGGCGCGAAATCGCGCGCGCCGTCGACCTCGAAATCCAGGACGGTTGCGCTTTGCGGCTCATGAAAGGGCGAGACGAGATGCGCGGTCGCGGTCTCCAACCCTTCGCTCCATTCCTTGTCCGTCAGGTACAGCGCCTTGGCGGGTAGCGGGCGGAAGCTGCCCGGCTGCGCGGCCTCGGCGCGTTTGCGGTTCTCGTAATAGTCCGCCACCGCCTCGAACCGCGCGGTCGCCGCTGCGGTCACGCCGCTGTCGCGCACTACCACCGCAGCCTCGCCGAGATGGTCGAACAGCGTCGACAGCTTCTCCTCGAACAGCGGCAGCCAATGCTCCATGCCCGCCATACGCCGCCCTTCGGACACCGCCTGATACAGCGGGTCGCCGGTCGCGGTCGCGCCGAAGGTTTCGCGATAGCGGGTGCGGAAGCGCTTGATTGATTCCTCGTCGAGCAGCGCCTCGGAGGCGGGAAGCAGGGTGAAGCCCTCGACCCGGCCCGTCGTCCGCTGGTCGGCGGGGTCGAAGGTGCGAACGCTCTCGATCTCGTCGCCGAAGAAATCGAGACGCAACGCCTGTTCCTCGCCGCTGGGGAACAGATCGACCAAGCCGCCGCGCACCGCGAACTCGCCCTGGTCGTGCACCGTCTCGGTACGGACATAGCCGTTCGCCTGGAGCAGCGCGGACAGCTTCTCCAGCCCGATCCGCTCGCCCGGCGCGAGGCGGGCGACCAGCTGGCGGATGCGGAAGGGCGTCAGCACGCGCTGGGTCGCGGCGTTGGCCGTGGTCAGGACCAGCTGCGGCGTCTTGGGCTTGGCCTGGAGCCGGTGGAGCCCCGCGATCCGCTCCGCCATGACGCGCAAGGTGGGCGAGGCGCGATCATAGGGCAGGCAGTCCCAGGCGGGGATCTGAAGGATTTCCAGCTCGGGCGCGAAATAGGTCGCGGTCGAGGCCAGTTCGCGCATCTGCGCTTCGTCGGCACAGATGAACACCGCACGCGTGGTCGCGGCTCGTGCCAGATCGGCGAGCAGCACCGGCAGGAACCCCGCCGGAACGCCCGACAGGGTCAGCGGGCTCTTGGCGGTCAGGATCGTCTTGATATCGGGCATGGGGTTCCGAAGCTGGGGTCGTCGGGCAGGTGAACGGCTGAACTTGAATAAGTTACCGGGCGATCGGCACGAAATTCAGCGCGCGCATCCGCTGCATCACCGGGCCGTCCCATTGCGGCGGACAGGGCTGCGTCCCGATCGCCCAGGCCATGATATCGACATCCTGCTCTTCCAGCAGCGCCTCGAACCAGTCGAGTTCCTCAAGGCTCAACGTCTCGTGATGCGCGTCGAAAAAGCCGCCGATCATCAGGTCGGCTTCCTTGGTGCCGCGATGCCATGCGCGGAAGCGGAGGCGCTTGATACGGGTTTCGTGGTCCATGGGGTTCCGATCCAACGAGATTAACGCCCGCATGCTCTGGCGGCGTGCGGGGGCTTGAGGCTATACGCACCCATCTAGTCATGCGTCCCGATATCCTCAATCCGCTGTTCGCCGAGGTCACGTCGCTGAAAGGCGTCGGTCCCGGTCTTGCCAAGCCTTTGGAGCGCCTGCGCATCGCGCGCGTGGTCGATGTCGCCTTTCATCTGCCGACCGGCCATATCGACCGTTTCCCACGCGACGAGCTGATGGTGTCGGATGCGGGGAGGGTCATCGCCATTCCGCTGACCGTGAAGGAGCATCGCGCTTCGTCCTCCCCGCGCGGGCCGACGCGCGTGCGGGCGGAGGATGCGGCGGGCAACAGCGTCGCGCTGGTCTATTTCGGCGGTAATTCGGGTTGGGTGAAGAAGCTGCTGCCGATCGGCGAGACGAAGGTCGTATCGGGTCGCCTCGACCTCTATGGCCAGGATTTGCAGATCGTCCATCCCGATCTGGGCGACAGCGCCGAAGGCTTCCGCGAGCGTGAGGCCATCTATCCCCTGTCGGAAGGGATCACCTCGCGGCGGCTGGGGGCGCTGGCGGCGCAGGCGGTGGAACGGTCGCCCGAACTGCCCGAATGGATCGAGTCGGGGCTGAAGGCGCAGCGCGGCTGGCCCGACTGGAAGGACGCGCTGGCCCGTATCCATGCCGATCCGGCGGACGCGAAGGCGCGCGAGCGGCTGGGCTATGACGAAGTGTTCGCCAACCAGCTGGCGATGACGCTGGTCCGTGCCGATACCCGCAAGCGGCGGGGGCGGGCGTTGAACGGCGACGGGCGCTTGAGGGACATGCTCAAGCTGCCCTACACGCTGACCGGCGCGCAGAGCCGGACGGTGCGGGAGATCGAGGGCGATCTGGCGCAGGACGCGCCGATGCTGCGGCTGCTCCAGGGCGATGTCGGCGCGGGCAAGACGTTGGTCGCGGCGATGGCGATGCTGATCGCGGTGGAGGCGGGGGCCCAGGCAGCGATGCTGGCGCCGACCGAAATCCTGGCGCGCCAGCATTATGAGACGCTGCGCAAGACGCTCGCCGGGCTGCCGCTCGAGATCGCCGTGCTGACCGGCCGTGACAAGGGCAAGGCGCGGGAGGCCACGCTGATGGCGCTGGCGGCGGGCGAAATCGACATATTGGTCGGCACCCATGCGATCTTTCAGGAGACCGTGACCTATCGCGATCTGGCGTTGGTCGTGGTGGACGAACAGCATCGCTTCGGCGTGGCGCAGCGGATGATGCTGTCCGCCAAGGGCAAGGCCCCGCCGCACCTGCTGGCGATGACCGCGACGCCGATCCCGCGCACCCTGACGCTCGCCAATTACGGCGAGATGGACGTCAGCCGGTTGGACGAGATGCCGCCGGGCCGCCAGCCGATCGAGACGCGCGTGGTGTCGGAGGACCGGCTGGACGAAGTGGTCAACGCGCTCGGTCGGCATCTGTCGGACGGGGGGCAGGCTTACTGGGTCTGTCCGCTGGTCGAGGAGAGCGAAAAGTCCGACCTCGCCGCCGCCGAAATGCGCGCCGAGACCCTGCGCGCGCGGTTCGGCGAACGGGTCGGCCTGGTTCACGGCAAGATGAAGCCTGCCGAGAAGGACGCGGTGATGGAGGCGTTCGCGGGCGGACGGCTGGGCGTGCTGGTCGCGACGACGGTGATCGAGGTGGGGGTGGACGTGCCCAATGCCACGCTGATCGTGATCGAACATGCCGACCGCTTCGGCCTGGCGCAGTTGCACCAGTTGCGTGGGCGCGTCGGGCGGGGCGGGGGGCTGTCGCGCTGCCTGTTGCTGCGGGGCTCGCATTTGTCGGAAACGTCGCGGGCGCGGCTTGCCCTGATGCGCGAGACGAATGACGGGTTCCGTATCGCCGAAGAGGATCTGCGGTTGCGCGGGGCCGGCGAACTGCTCGGCACGCGGCAATCGGGGGAGATGGCGTTCCGGCTCGCCACGCCCGAAAACATGGCCGACCTGATGCAGTGCGCGCAGGACGATGCGCGGCTGCTGATCGATCGTGACGGCGGGCTGGAAGCACCGCGCGGGCAGGCGGCGCGGACGGCCCTCTATCTGTTCGAGCGGGATGCAGGCGTCGCGCTCTTGCGTTCGGGCTGAACGAAGCGGCGTTCGTGGCGTTAGGCGCGGATGGCTGCTGTCTTTCCGCTCATCCTCGTCCTGATCGCCGGTCTCGGTCTGGCGATCCAGCCGCCGACCAATGCCGCGCTTGCCAAGGCGTCGGGATCGGTGGTCTTGGCGGCGCTGACCTCGTTCCTGATCGGGACGATCGTCCTGGCGGTCGCCTGGGCGGCGATGGACCGGACGAGTCCGACGGCGCTCAAGGGCGCGCCGGGCTGGGCGTGGTTGGGCGGCTTTTACGGCGCCGGGTTCGTGGCCGTGCTGGCCTATGCCGCGCCGCGATTGGGGATTTCCGTGGCGCTGACGGCGGCGATCGCGAGCCAATTGGTGGCGGCGCTGATCGTCGACCATTTCGGCCTGTTCGGGGTGCGGGTCGAGCCGGTGACGATCGGGAAGGTCGTGGGGGTGGCGCTGGTGATTGCGGGCGCGGTGGTGGTGAAGCGGGGCTGAGGCGCAGCTCGTACCCCGGCGGAGGTCGGGGTCCAGTTGCTTTGCGGTTTATCGGGCGAAGAAAGCGCCTCCCACGCACCGCTATCCCGCTTCGTCGACTTGGCAGAAACTGGGTCCCGGCCTTCGCCGGGGAACAGCCCTTATGAAGAGGAAGTAGCCCTCAACCCCGTTCAGCCTGAGCCCTTCGGCTGGCTGGCAAGCCAGCCGCTCAGGATAAACTTCGGCGCATAGCGCCGAAGTCGAAGGCCACGGGAATTACCCCGCCGTCAGTAATCCGTGATTCTTCTTGCCCGACGAAACCTTCACCGGCTCGCCCTGAACGGCGATGACGGCATTCTCGTCCGCCACCTTCTCGCCATCCACCCGCGCGCCGCCGCCCGCGATCAGCCGCCGTGCCTCGCCCTTGGACTTGGCAAAGCCCAGTCCGATCAGCGCGTCGACGATGGAAACCGACCCGCCCTCGACCGCAAAGCTTGGCAACGCCGCACCCGCCGCACCTTCCTCGAAGGTCCGACGCGCCGTTTCGGCCGCTTCGTCCGCCGCCGCGCGGCCACGGCACATGGCGGTGGCTTCGTTGGCGAGGACCTTCTTGGCCTCGTTGATCTCCGCGCCTTCCAGTGCCTCCAGCCGCGCGATTTCGTCCAGCGGCAGGTCGGTGAACAGGCGCAGGAAGCGGCCGACGTCACGGTCGTCGGTGTTGCGCCAGAATTGCCAGTAATCGAAATGCGGCAGCTGGTCCTCGTGCAGCCAAACGGCACCCGCCATCGTCTTGCCCATCTTGCCGCCGTCCGCCGTGGTGATCAGCGGGGTGGTCACGCCGAACACCTCCGTCCCGTCCATGCGGCGGGCCAGTTCGATGCCGTTGACGATATTGCCCCACTGGTCCGACCCGCCCATCTGCAACCGGCAGCCATGACGCTGGGCCAGCTCGCGGAAGTCATAGGCCTGGAGGATCATGTAGTTGAATTCGAGGAAGCTGAGCGACTGCTCGCGGTCGAGGCGCAGCTTCACCGAGTCGAAGGACAGCATCCGATTGACCGAGAAATGCTGACCCACTTCGCGCAGGAAGGGGATATATTCCAGCTTGTCGAGCCAGTCGGCATTGTCGACCAGCACCGCGTCGTTCGGGCCGTCACCGAAGGTCAGGAAGCGTTCGAAGATGCGCTTGATCGAGGCGACATTGGCCTTGATCCCGTCCTCGCCGAGCAGCTTGCGCGCCTCGTCCTTGAAGCTGGGGTCGCCGATCTTGCCGGTGCCGCCGCCCATCAGGACGATCGGCTTGTGGCCGGTCTGCTGCATCCGGCGAAGGAGCATGATCTGCACCAGGCTGCCAACATGCAGCGACGGCGCGGTCGGGTCGAAGCCGATATAACCCGGCACCACGCCGCCTGCGGCCAGACGGTCCAGTGCGGCGCCGTCGGTCATCTGGTGGACGTAACCCCGTTCATCCAGGGTGCGAAGCAGATCGGAAGTGTATGCCATGATGACTGGCCGTTACACCGCCGATCCGCGTTCGTCACCCCAAAGGCATCAGGGGGTCAGCGACAGACGGTACGTCCGTTACGCTCGACATAGTTGCAGGGGCGATAACCCGAGCCGCGGCCGGTATAGTTGGTATAGTCGCCCTGCGAGCGTGGATCGACATAGCCGGGGGTGCGGCGCGCCCGGTCATATTCGCGTGCCACGCGAGCTTCGCGGCGAGCACGCCAGTCGTTGCTACGCCAGCCCCGATCGTCACGCCAGCCGCGCCGTTCGCCCCGCCAATCGCGGCGATCCTCGCGCCAGTCGCGGCGATCGCGCCGGTCCCGATCATAACGGGGCCCATCGTCACCGCGCCAGGATTGCGCCTCGGCACTCGCCACCGGCAGGACCGTCGTCGCAGCGACGCCCGTTACGGACAGGCCGATCGCCGCCAGAACATGGAACATCTTCTTCATACGCCAACTCCCAGGGGCAACGGCCCCTTGTTCGTTTTCAACCTATGACAGGTCGTGGCGTTCCGAATCCTGAACCACCCGTTAGGCAGCGTTCATAAAGCAGGCATGGGTCATGGCCGGGGCAGCTGGCTGAGCGGATCGACGGGGGTGCGACCCCGGCGCAGCTCGAAATGCAGCTCGGGGCGGTCGGCAAAGCCGGTCTGGCCGGACAGCGCCAGCGTCTGGCCGCGCTTCACGCTCTGGCCGCGCTGGACCATCAATTTGGAGGCATGGCCATAGACGCTGGTCCAGCCATCGCCATGCTTGACGATCACCAGCCCGCCCAGCGCCGCGATCCCGTCACCCACATAGGCGACCACCCCGTCCGCCGCCGCCTTGATCGGCGTGCCCACCGGCGCCGCGATCTTGATGCCGTCGTTGCGCTCGCCGCTGGAGCCCGCGCCGAACCGCTTCACGACGCGGCCGTCGACCGGCCAGGCAAAGCCCGAGCGCAGCCGCGCGGGGGCCGCGACCACGGCGGTCGGCGGCAGGACGCGGCGCGGCGTCGCGCTGGGCTTGGCCGGCTCCTGGTTGCTGGCGAGCGCGGGCTCGCCGCCGGTCAGGATGTCGTCCACGTCGAGCTTGAAGGCGGCGGCGCGCTCGGCGGCGCTGCTGAGCGGGGTGGCGCCAGGAGCCGTGCCGGGGATCAGGATCCGCTGTCCGGCGCGCAGGACATAGGGTTCGCTGAGCGCATTGGCATCGACGATCCGCGACCATGAAACGCCATAAGCCCGCGCGATGGCGATGCCGCTCTCGCCCGAGCGGACCAGGTGATAGCGGCCGCCGAAAATGGTCAGGCGCTGGCCCGCGCGGATCATGAAGGGCGGGGTCAGCCCGTTGGCACGCGCGATGACTTCCGAACCGGCCCCTGCGCGATCCGCCACGGCGCGCAGCGTGTCGCCGGGCTTCACGACATAGACGCTCTCCGCAATTTCGCGCGCGTCGGGCGCGACGGGGCGCACTTCCCAGGAGGGGCGCGGGGCGGGCGGTGAAGATACGGGCGCGGTTGGTGTCGAAACGGGAACCGACCGCTGGACGACAGGTGCTGCAACCGGCGGGCGCCGGGCAGGGCGCGCAGTGGTGACGGGCACCGAGCGACGGATGGCCGGGCGCGCGGAACCAGGTCGGGAGACAGGGGTGACGGGGGCAGGCCGCGTCACCGGGCTGGCCTGTGGCGGCGCGGTGACGACTGGAGCAGGAGGTGCGACCGGCTCGGCGGCGCGCATGGGAGGCTCCATATTGGGAATGCAGCCCGATACGAGCAGCCCCAGCCCCAAGATCCGCCCGATGGCAACCGATGTCCGATCCAACCCCACGTCCCCCAGAAAGCCGTTTCGTGATCCGCTTAGCGATAGGCTTCGTTAAGCATAACGAATGAGGGTTCATGCGTCAGGTCGAGTTGCAAAGGCGTTACCGCGATGTGATCGGCGGCAATGGCGTCGAGATCGCTGTCCGCGCCCGGCCGATGCGGCAGGCGGCCCAGCGCCAGCCAGTAATAGTCATAGCCGCGCGGATCGGCCCGCTTCTCGAACCGTGCCCGGCCATAGTCGCGCAGGCCCTGGCGCGCGATACGGATGCCCTTCACCGCGTCCGGCGCGACCGGCGGAAAGTTGACGTTGATCAGCGTTCGCGCCGCGAAGTCCAGGTCGAGCAGCGGGCGCAGCACCCGCTCCCCCCAGGCTTCGGCCGTGGCGAAGGAGACCTGGTCGCCGACCCCCTGTGTCGGATAACGCTGGCTGAGCGCGATCGAGCGGATGCCCGCCATCGCCCCTTCCATTGCGGCCGATACCGTGCCGGAATAAAAGACGTCCTCGCCCAGATTGGCGCCGCGATTGACGCCTGACAGGATCAGGTCGGGCTTCGCGTCCTTCATCACCTCGCCCAGTGCCATCAGCACCGAGTCGGTCGGCGTGCCCGTCACCGCAAAGCGCCGCTCACCAAATTGCCGCAGCCGCATCGGCCGGGTCAGGGTCAGCGAACGGCTGGTCCCCGACTGGTCTTCGGCGGGCGCCACGATCCAGACATCGTCCGACAGCGTCGCCGCGATCCGCTCCAGGGAGGCAAGCCCCGGCGCGTGATAGCCATCGTCGTTGGTGAGCAGGATGCGCATCAGCGCGGCTCCAGCACCGCTTGCCCGCCCAGATAGGGGCGCAGGACATCGGGCACGACGACCGAGCCGTCGGCCTGCTGGTAATTCTCGATGACGGCGACCAGCGTACGGCCGACCGCCAGCCCCGAGCCGTTGAGCGTATGGACGAAGCGGGTGCCCTTGCCTTCGGTGGGGCGATAGCGTGCCATCATCCGCCGCGCCTGGAAATCGGTGCAGGTCGAACAGGACGAAATCTCGCGATAGCGCGCCTGTCCGGGAAGCCAGACCTCCAGGTCATAGGTGCGCGCCGCCGAGAAGCCCATGTCGCCGGTGCACAACAGCATCCGGCGATAGGGAAGGCTAAGGGCCTCCAGCACGCCCTCGGCACAGGCGGTCATCCGCTCATGCTCGGCATCCGACTGGTCGGGGGTGGTGATCGACACCATCTCAACCTTGTCGAACTGGTGCTGGCGGATCAGGCCGCGCGTGTCGCGCCCGGCCGCGCCCGCTTCCGAACGGAAACAGGGGGTCAGCGCGGTGAAGCGCAGCGGCAGCTCCGCCTCGCTCAGGATCGCCTCGCGCACGATGTTGGTCAGCGAGACTTCCGCCGTCGGGATCAGCCAGCGGCCATCCGTAGTTCGAAATAGGTCCTCGGCGAATTTGGGCAACTGGCCGGTGCCGAAGGCGGCTTCGTCGCGAACCAGCAGCGGCGGCTGGACCAGCTCGAAGCCGTTTTCCTCGGTCATCCGGTCGAGCATGAACTGGCCGAGTGCGCGCGACAGTCGCGCCATGGGGCCGCGCAGCAGCGTGAAGCGCGCGCCCGACAGCGCCACGCCGGTCTCGAAATCCATGCCCAGCGCCGGCGCGATCGCGTCATGCTCGCGCGCCTCGAAGGCGAAGGTCGCGGGGCTCCCCTTCTGATGGACGAGCGCATTGTCATTCTCGTCCGCTCCTTCCGGCACATCGGCGGCGGGCAGGTTGGGAATGGCGGCGAGCGCGGTGTTCAGCTCGGCCTCGACGCTGCGCTCCTGCTCCTCCAGCTCCGGGAGCTTGGCCTTCAGCGCGGCGACCTCGTCCATCAAGGCTTGGGCGCGTGCCTCGTCCTTGGCCGCCTTGGCCTGGCCGATCTGCTTGGACAGGTCGTTGCGGCGGGTCTGCGCACCTTGCGCCTCGGCGATGACGGCGCGGCGGCGCTCGTCGATTGCGATCAGCGTATCGGCCTGGGGCTCCGCACCCCGCTTGGCGAGGGCGGCGTCGAAGGCGGCGGGGTCGTCCCGGATCAGGCGAATGTCGTGCATGGGGCGGAGGCTATGGCGTTCGCTCCGCCGTCACGCAACCCGTGGCGAAGCGTCCGCGTTATCCCCGGGCTCATAGAAGGAGAAACGCGATGCAGGTGCCGCATAACAGCTTCGTGCTGGTCGTCGATGGCCGCAAGAGCCTGTTCTTTCGAAACGAGGGGGATGCCGACTATCCCAATCTGATCGTCGAACACGCGGTCGAACATCCCAATCCGGCGGATCGCGACCAGAAAACGGACAGTGCCGGGGCGGCGTCCTCCACCCAAAGCGGCGCGGGTGCGCCGCCGATCGCGCAGGGCGGATCGAACCAGGCGGGTGGCGGCGGCCAGGGTGCGCAGTTCGCCGCATCGCGCGGCACGATGGGCGAGACCGACTTCCATCAGCAGGAAGAGGATCGCTTCGCGGCCGAGACCGCCGAGATGCTCAAGCGCCGCGCACTCGCCAACGAGTTCGAGTCGCTGATCGTCGTGGCCCCGCCCAAGACGCTGGGCGAGTTGCGCAAACATTATCACAAGGCGGTCGAGGACCGGCTGGTCGGCGAACTGGCCAAGGATCTGACCGGGCATCCAGTGCCCGAGATCGAGGCCGCGCTGCAAAAGGCGTAACCGCCACCGGGCGGCGGCGGGTCAGGCCGTTTTCGGCTTGGCCAGTCGCCGCCGGATGACCAGCGCCGCCGCCGCACTGCCGAACAACAGAACCATCGGCGGGGCGGGCACTGGCGTCGGGGGCGGCGTGTCACCGCCCGAGGATGAGGCACTGCTGGCCGAAGAAGCGCTCGACGCCGACGACGCGCTCGAGGCCGAGCTGGCCGACGAGCCGTTGGACGACCAGCCGCTGCTGCTCGACGCATAGCCGCTCGACGAAGCCGAGGAGGCGGACGATGCCGATGACGCCGAAGAGGTGCTGGACGCACTCGACGAGTTGACATTGCCCGAGGACGAACTCGTCGACGAAACATTGCCCGACGAAGTGGAGGAGCCACCAGTCGAAGAGGTGGACGAGACGTTGCCCGAGGAGGTCGACGAACCGCCGGTCGAGGATGTCGACGATACGTTACCCGAAGAGGTAGAGGAGCCGCCGGTCGAGGAGGTGCTCGACACATTGCCCGACGATGATGTGCTGGACACGTTGCCGCTGGACGAGGTGCTGCTGACGCCGCCGGTGGAGGTGGACGATCCGCCCGAACCCCCGGAGGCCGACGAGGTGGACGAACCACCCGATCCGCCGGACCCGCCCGATGCCGACGAGGTCGATCCGCCGCTGCTGGTCGACGAGATCACGATGCTTCCGCTCGATCCGCCACCGCCGCCGAAGCCGCCGCCGAACCCGAAACCGCCGCCAAGGCCACCGCCCCAGCCGCCGCCGAAACCGCCACCCCAGCCGCCGATGACCGCAGGGACATAGCCGCCGCCTGGCGCGACCGACGGTGCGGTGGCGGGCAGGGGGACGGGAACCGGCGGTTCCTGCGTCATGACGGTCACGATCGTCGGAGAGGGCGTCGTGGTGGTCGTGGTCGTGCGTGTGACGGCATGTCGCCGCGCGGGCAGCCGACGATGATGCACGATGCGCTTCTTGACCTTGGTCTGCTTGACCAGCGCCGGGCGCTCGGGACGATCGACCATGTGGACGGCCCCGCCGCCGATCACGGCGCCGCCAGCGACACAGGCCGTCAGTTTTGCCAAGGCCATTCGCACAGACATCGTCACATCCTCAAACGGTTCAGGCCCGCAAACGACACGGGACCGGACCAAGGCTTCAAACCGGGTGATGGTTCCGGCATCGCCACCCGATCGCCCCAAAGGCAAGTTTTTCCAGCGTTTCTGTCATCACAGTGACCAACAATGGCTTCAGGTCAAACCCATTATTGGCCGTCCGCGTCTAGCTTTGGGATTCGCGAACCGCCGCCGACCATATTTTAGGGACATGGACGGCCCGGCGACAGTCAGGATTCGATGATCGGGTCTGTAAACTGACCATAATGGCACCAATTCGTCTATGCCCGGTTAACATCGCAACTTTATTATAGAAATTGGCAAGACGATGAAACGCCGGTCGCTTGCGGCAGACGGTGGCACCGATTATAGGCCCTCTCGACCATCAGGGGGCGGCCCCGAGGACACGGTGCCGAACGTCGCACCGACGGGCCCTTTGGGAGAGTGGTATGGCGACGGTGTTTAATCGCGTGACGGAATCCACCGGCCCGGATGCGGCCAACGATATCGACGAGAATTATCGTCCCTCGGCGGACGAGCCTTTCATGAACCTGAAGCAGCAGGCCTATTTCCGCCGCAAGCTGATCGCCTGGAAGGAAGCGATCCAGCGCGAGGCGCAGGGTACGCTGTCCCAGCTTCAGATCGACTCGCTTCGCGAACCCGATCTGACCGATCGCGCGTCGAGCGAAACCGACTGGTCGATCGAGCTTCGCACCCGCGACCGTCAGCGCAAGCTGATCTCCAAGATCGACGCCGCGCTGCGTCGGATCGAGGAGGGCGAATATGGCTATTGCGAAGTCACCGGCGAACCGATCAGCCTCGGTCGGCTAGAGGCGCGGCCGATCGCGACCATGACGGTCGAGGCGCAGGAGCGTCACGAGCGGAACGAGAAGGTTTCGCGCGACGATTGATGCACCGGCCCGGTGCTCCGGTCCATGCGGATCGGGGCGCCGGTACGGGGGTCGCCTTGCGAAATGCGGGCGCGAACGTCAAAGACCTGTCCTGTTCGTCAACAGATGTCTGGAACCGCTTTCATTAACGGGTTGGCAACGTTTCATTAAGGGGTTGGCAACGTGATGATGCGTATCGCATGGTCGCGCGAGTGGTAACGGGGAAGCGGGGACGATCATCATGGACATGACGAACCGTGCGCCCGCAAATGGGTCTGAAATGGCGGAAGACGAACTGGAACGCAGCGACCGGGCCGGACGGCGCGACAGCCTGTTGCTGATGGCGCAGATGACGCTGGGTGACGAAACCTCGCCCCGTGACGTGCGGGTCCGCAATATTTCCGAAGGCGGCCTGATGGCCGAACTGCCCATTTCGGTCGAAATCGGCACGGCCGTGTCGCTCAACTTGCGGGGTGTCGGCGCGGTGTCGGGGCGGATCGCCTGGTGCACCCAGGGGCGGGTGGGCGTTGCCTTCGACCGCCAGATCGATCCGACGCTGGTTCGCAAACCGGTCGGCGGTGGTGCATCGACGCCGGAATATGCCAAGCCTGCGACGGGCTTGAAGACCAAGCCGTTCCACCACTGATTCGGAAATACTATCGGGGATGGGTATCGGGCGGCGTATGCCCCCGACATGGGCCGCGGCGGGTCGGCTGACCCGCGCGGCCGCGTCCAGGCTATAGGCCTTGGATCTCTTCTTTCAGTCTTAGCTTCTGCTTCTTGAGATCCGCCAAAATCAGCGCGTCTGGCACGGGACGCTGCGATTCGGCGCTGATTCGCCGGTCGAGCGTGGCGTGCTTGGTCTCCAGGGCCGTTTGATGCGCCGTATGCATGGGCTTCAACCTCCTGTCATTGCTTGGGGGACTGAGTAGAACACCAAAATCATCGTCTGTCCTCATCCATTTTCGTCAGAATCGACCGGATGAGGTATTTGGCACGATGACGTGTTGCGGCCTCTCGCCGCGCGCCTTCGGGCTTGCTAGAGGGGCGGGACCGGTGTCGGGCTTCCTTCCGTACCGGTCGCAAAGGGGGAGCAGGATGGACGTCACGCTGGCACGCGCGCGGATCGACATGTTGCGAACCGAGCATCGCGACCTGGACGACGCGATCGCGGCGCTGCTGCAATCCACGACCCCCGACCAGTTGCAGATCGCGCGGCTGAAGAAGCGCAAATTGCGGCTGCGCGACGAACTCGCCGAGTTGGAAGACCGGCTGATCCCCGATATCATCGCCTGACGATCCCGGCGGCCGGACCGCTTCGTATCGGGACAGCCCGCGCCGAACCTCGTCTTGTTCCGGGCGCGAATGTCGTGCGAGCCAGAGGCCATGGCTTCCACCGCGTCCCAATCCCCCTTCCATGCCAAGCTGATCGACGGCCTGTATGTCGAGGCCATGGCCCTGGCCGAGGCGGCGCGTGGCTATTTCGACGGGATCGGCCGTGACCAGCGCGATGGGCTGGATCCGGTGGTGCGGGTCGCCTTTTCCTGCGAGTCGCTGAAGGTGACGACGCGGCTGATGCACGTCATCGCATGGGTGCTGACCCAGCGCGCGGTCGAAGCCGGTGAAATGGACTGGGCGGAGGCGCGGCAGCCGGTTCGGCGCCTGGGGGCTTCGCCGGATACCGACGAAGCGCAGCTTGCCGCCTTGCCTGAACCGGCGCGGCGGCTGACCCAGGCGAGCCTGGACCTGCACCGCCGGGTCGAGCGTCTCGATGCCATGGCCGGGGAAGACGCCCAGGTCGCCAGCCCCGTGCAGGCTTTGCATGCGAGGTTGGGTAGGGCGTTCTAGTCGGGCGCCATTCCTTCCCCACAGGGGGTAGGGGACCTTGCGCAGCATGGTAGGGGGTGTCACCGCTGGCGAGGACAACCCGCCTTCGCCAGGAGTGCCCCCCTCCGTCTGGGCTATGCCCCGACTCCTCCCCTTGCGGGGGAGGAATAAGAGGCAAGCGACAATCTCTGCCGCGCCGCCTCATATTGACGGCGAAGCTCCGCGACCCGCTCGGCCGCCGGTACGATACGGTCGACCGCGCCGATGCCTTGTCCCGCGCCCCAGATGTCGCGCCAGGCCTTGGCCGCTTGGCCGCCGCCGAAGTTCATCGTCGACACATCGCCTTCGGGCAGATTGTCCGGGTCGAGGCCCGCCGCGACGATCGAGGCGCGCAGGTAATTGCCATGCACACCGGTAAACAGGCTGGAATAGACGATGTCGCTCGCGCGCCCTTCGACCACCGCCTGCTTATAGGCCTCCGCCGCATTGGCCTCGGCCGTGGCGATGAAGGGCGAGCCGATATAGGCGAAGTCCGCTCCCATGGCCTGCGCCGCCAGGATCGCGTCGCCGGTCGCGATCGATCCTGCCAGCGCCAGCGGGCCTTCGAACCAGCTGCGGATTTCCTGCACCAGCGCAAAGGGCGACAGCCGCCCCGCATGGCCGCCCGCTCCCGCCGCCACCGCGATCAGCCCGTCCGCGCCTTTTTCCACCGCCTTGCGCGCGAAGCGGTCGTCGATCACGTCATGCAGCGTGATCCCGCCCCAATTGTGGACGCCCGCATTCACATCCTCCCGTGCGCCCAGCGAGGTGATGACGATCGGCACCTTCCACTTGGCGCAGACCGTCAGGTCGGCCTCCAGCCGGTCGTTGGAGCGATGCACGATCTGGTTGACCGCGAAGGGTGCGGCGGGCCGATCGGGATTCGCCCGGTCATGCGCCGCCAGTTCCTCGGTGATCCGGTGCAGCCATTCGTCGAGCAGGCTGGCGGGTCGCGCATTCAGCGCCGGAAACGAGCCGACGATCCCCGCCTTGCACTGGGCGATGACCAGATCCGGGTTGGAGATGATGAACAGCGGCGACCCGATCACAGGCAGCGCCAGACGGTTCAGGGGCGGGCGACTCAGGGCAGGGGGCAGGCTCATGGCTTTACGATAACGTAAGCGTAAGGCCTGTCCAGACGGGCAAGGCCTGTGCAATATTATTACATGACCGTCATTTGCTTTGGGGCGGACAGGGCTTAGAGATTTGCGCATTCCCATTGAAAGGCCCTGCTTGCGATGAAGTCCGCCCTATCGGTCCTGTTGGCCCTGACCGTTTCCACCCCGGCGCTGGCGGCGGGCCAGCTGCCCCAGACCGTCGCGCCGGTCCTGTACGACATCACCGTCCGTCCCGATGCAAAGGCGCTGACCTTCAGCGGCGAGGAGACCGTCGATGTCGATGTGAAACAGGCCACCGCCACCATCGTGCTGAACGCCGCCGAGCTGACCGTGACGCGCGCGACCTTCGACGGGAAGCCGATGCCCTTCGTGGCTGACAAGGCCGCCCAGACTCTGACCCTCACCCTGCCGCAGGCGGCGAGCGTCGGGCGGCACAAGGTCGGCTTTGCGTGGACGGGGACGATCAACCGTTCGGCCAATGGCCTGTTCGCGATCGACTATACCAATGCCGATGGCTCGGCCGACCGGATGCTGGCGACCCAGTTCGAGGCGCCCGACGCGCGCCGCTTCGCGCCGATGTGGGACGAACCCGCCTTCAAGGCGAAGTTCCGCCTGACCGCCACCGCGCCCAAGGGGCAGCGCGCGATCAGCAACATGCCCGCCGAGACCGTGACGACGCAAGCCGACGGCAGCCAGCTCTATCGCTTCGGCGAGACGCCGGTGATGTCCAGCTATCTGCTGTTCTTCGGCTCGGGCAATCTGGACCGCAAGACGGTGGACGCGAACGGCGTCCAGATCGGTGTGGTCAGCCGCAAGGGCGTGGTCGACCAGGGCGACTATTCGCTGGGCGCGGCGACCAAGCTGTTGAGCTATTATAATGATTATTTCGGCACGCCCTATCCGTTGCCCAAGATGGACATGATTGCGGGTCCGGGCTCCAGCCAGTTCTTCGGCGCGATGGAGAATTGGGGCGCGATCTTCTATTTCGAGAACGAGCTGCTCTTCAATCCGCAGGTCATGAGCGAGAGCAATCGCCAGCGTATCCACACCGTCGTCGCGCATGAAATGGCGCATCAGTGGTTCGGCGACCTCGTCACCATGCGCTGGTGGGACGATCTGTGGCTGAACGAAGGGTTCGCCTCGTGGATGGAGGGCAAGGCCAGCAATGACCTGAACCCGGCTTGGGAAGCGGCGGCGGCCAGCGTGGCGGGCGAACGTGAGTCGGCGATGGGCATCGACGCGACCAGCGCCACCCACCCGATCATCCGCAAGGTCGAGACGGTCGACCAGATCGGCGAGTCCTTCGACAGCATCACCTATCTGAAAGGACAGGCGGTGATCGGGATGCTCGAATCGACGCTGGGCGCCGATACGTTCCGCAAGGGCATCCGCGCCTATATGGCCAAGTACAAGTACCAGAACACGGTGACCGACCAGCTCTGGGAGGAACTGTCCAAGGCATCGGGTACCAATGTCGCGACCATCGCGCATGACTTCACGTTGCAGGGCGGCGTTCCGCTGATCACGCTGCAGGGCACACGCTGCGAGGGCGGCAAGACCGTCGCGACGCTGACCCAGGGTCGGTTCGGTCTGGATGAGGCGTCGAAGGCGGCGCAGACCTGGCATGTGCCGATCCGCGTGGCGACCATCGGCGGGGCCGAGACGACGGCCATCGTCACCGGCGCGGCACCCGCCCCGGTGACGGTCGGCGGTTGCGGCACACTGGTGCTGAACCAGGGCAAGGGCTCCTATACGCGTGTCATGTATGACGATGCGGGCCATGCCGCGATCGTGCGCGATTATGCGAAGCTGGCATTGAACGATCGTCTCGGGACGCTGGGCGACGATTATGCGCTGGCGGCGGGCGGTTATCAGGATCTGAGCCGCTGGTTCGACCTGATGGCGCAGGTAAAGCCCGAGGCCGATCCGCTGGAATGGCAGGCGGTTGCCGGCGAGCTGGCGCGGCTGAACGGCCTTTATGAAGGCACGCCGCTCGAAACGCCGCTGCGTGCGCGGACGGCGGCGATCCTGTCGCCGGTGCTGGCGCGGATCGGGTTCGAGCCCAAGCCGGATGACGGTGCGCTCGTTTCCAACCTGCGCGAGACGTTGATCGGGCAGCTGGGCACCAGCGGCGATGCGATGGTCGCGGCGCGTGCACGGGGCTATGTCACCGCGCTCGCCAGGAACCCCAACGCTATTCCGGGCGCCATCCGCCAGCCGATCCTGGCGACCTATGCCACCCGCGCGACGGCGGACGAATGGGACCGGCTGTACGAACTGGCCAAGGCCGAACGCAATCCAGTGGTCAAGAACCGCTATGTCTCGCTGCTGGGCTATGCCGAGGACGATGCCGCGGCACGCCGTGCGCTGAGCGTATTGAAGGACAACACCTTCACCCCGCCGCAGCGTGCCGCGCTGCTCCGCTCGATCGCGGGGGCGCATCCCGACATGGCGTTCGACTGGGCGGTGCAGAACAAGCCGCTGGTCGACAGCTTCCTGGAGGAGAGCAACCGGGCGACCTTTATCGTCGGGCTCGGCGCGGGCTCGAACGATCCCGCCATGCCCGGCAAGATCGAGGCCTGGGCCAATGCCAACCTGCCCGAAGGTTCGCGCGGTGGGGCCAAGCGGTCGATCTCGCAGATCGCGGTGCGCAAGGCGGTCGCGGATCGCCTGAAGCCCGCCGTCCAGACCTGGCTGGCGCGCTGATATGGGGGCTGGCGGGGGTGGTTCCCCGCCAGCCCAGCCTGATCGAAATCGAAGGCCAACGAAGAACCTAACCCCTCCTGTTCCCCGGCGAAGGCCGGGGCCCAGTTTCGGTAACGTTGAGAGGGAATGAAGGCGGCGAGTGGGAGGCCAAGGCGATCCGTGCCCATTTGCCTCCCACGCAAATTCATCGCGCCATCGCGCCGAAGTGGAAACTGGACCCCGGCCTTCGCCGGGGAACAGTCTGGATCAGGGCCATAAGCATGGCCTTCGAGCACATTTGGGCTGGACGGCGCGTACGATAATCACCCCACACACCTTCAACCTCTTGCTTCCCATACCGAAACACGAAACGATGACGGCCCCGTCACCTATTCGTGAGCCCTTCGTGATCCGCAACAGCCTCGCCCTCCTCCTTGCCGCCACTGCCATGACCGCGCCGCTCGCCGCGCAGGAAGAGGGGGAGAAGAAGGCTCCGCATCACGAAGCCGCCAAGGCCGAGGCGGAGGCCGCCTGGGCGCGTGCGCCGCTGGAGGAAACCGAGGTCCGCCACCGCGACAGCGTGACGATCAATGGCCGCGCTTATCCCTATGTCGCCTCGGCGGGCACGCTGACCGTGCGGGATATCGAGGGCAAGCCGACCGCCTCGATGTTCTACACCGCCTATACGCTCGACGGCACCAAGCCCGGCACCAAGCGGCCGGTGACGTTCCTGTACAATGGCGGGCCGGGATCACCGTCCCTCTGGCTGCGCATGGGCTCGTTCGCGCCGATCCGCATCCGCACGACCAGCCCGGAGTTCGTGCGGCCCGCGCCCTATGATGTCGGACCGAACCCGGATTCGCTGCTCGACAAAACCGACCTGGTGTTCCTGGACGCGATCGGCACCGGCTATTCGCGGCCGCTGGGCGATATGAAGCCCGCGCAATTCTACGGCGTCGACGAGGATGTCGACGTCTTTGCGGGCGCGATCCAGCGTTATGTCACCAAATATGGCCGCTGGATGAGCCCGAAATTCCTGCTCGGCGAAAGCTATGGCACGCTGCGCTCGGGCGCGCTGGCCTATCAGTTGCAGGAAAAGGGCATGGCGCTGAACGGCGTCGTGCTGCTCAGCTCGATCATGAATTACGGCTATCGCCAGCCGGGGCTGGATCAGGTCTATTTGAATTACCTGCCCAGCTATGCCGCGACCGCCTGGTATCACAATCGCCTGGCCGATCGCCCTGCCGATGTCGCGACCGTGGTGGCGCAGGCGCGTGCCTTTGCGGTCGGCCCGTATATGTCGGCGCTGGCCAAGGGACAGAGCATCTCGCCGCAGGAGCGCGACCAGATCGCCGAACAGATGAGCCGCCTGATCGGCATCTCGCCCGACTATATCAAGCGCGCGAACCTGCGCATCGACCTGCCGCGTTTCCAGAAGGAATTGCTGCGCGGGTCGGCGCGCACGGTCGGTCGGTTCGACTCGCGTTATCTCGGCATCGACACCGATGCGGCGGGCGAGCGGCCGGAGACGGACGCCTCTTCGGACGCGATCTCAGGAGCTTATATCGCATCCTTCCAGGACTATCTGCAGTCGACGCTCGGCTACAAGACCGATCTGCCCTATCGCCTGTCGGCGCGCGACGCGGCGGGCTGGACCTGGAATTGGAAGCACAAGTCGCCGGACGGGTCGCAGAACAACCCCAACACCGCGATCGACCTGGGCGCCGCGATGCGGGCGAACCCGTATCTGAAGGTGCTGTCGATGAACGGCTATTACGACATGGCGACCCCGTTCTTCGGCACCGAGAACGATCTGGGCCATATGATGCTGGAGCCCGCGCAGCAGGCCAATCTGCGTTTCACCTATTACCCGGCCGGGCACATGACCTATCTCAACCCCGATGCGCTACGGAGCATGAAGGCCGACCTGTCGCGCTGGTATGACGAGGCGGTGAGCGATGCGAAGTCGCCGACGCCACCAGTGCCGCCTTCGGGGCAGGGGGCCTCTAGGCCTAATAATTCGGGCCAGTGATCGACCTGTAGCTTTTAATGGTCATGTGCGGGAGATGTTATGCCGATCATGGAAGCGATTGCTGCCGTCGGGCAGGCTCTTGATGTAGCCAAAGGGCTTCGAGCCGTAGAGAAGGGCTGGGACGCTGCGGCCTATAAGGTCCAGATTGCCGAGCTCATGACTGCGCTAAGCGATGCTCGCCTCGAGTTGGTGGCAGCGCGAGAGGCGGCATTAGAAAAAGATGCTGAGTTTGAACGGTTGAAGGCAACGCTTGCAGGTCAAGCGTTGCTTGTCATGGGGCGCGGCGGCTTCAAGTATAAGGCTGATGATAGCGGCCAGCCTACGGGCCTGCCGGTCTGCCCTACATGCGAATTAAGAGATGGACGCCTGACATTTACCGTCAAAGACAACTCGCCGCGTAAGGTTAGATGCCCCGTTTGTAACGAGCGTTTTGATCGCGTCGCAATCTACGCGATCGAGCCTGTAGACGAGCCAATGACGTTAGAAGACGATCAACATCAACGATCTGCCGAAGGTATGGCTCGCTTAACCGAGCGTTTAAATCGTGGAATTTACTGACTTCGCGAAATCGCTCTTTCGCAATTTTTTGATTGAATGGTGGACGCACTTGGGCTCGAACCAAGGACCCGCTGATTAAGAGTCAGCTGCTCTACCAACTGAGCTATGCGTCCGATGCCGGTCTGCGGCATGGCGGGGAGCGTGTCCCCGTCTGGTGGGGCGCTATTAGCCGGGCATGTCCGACCTGCCAAGGGGGTTTTTGACATTTTTTTGGCAGTCGCGACGGCATGTCCGGCTTGGGTGGCGCAAGTCCCTCAATAACCGACCGTAAAACGCTGGCGGATGTGGCGGGGCTGCTCGATTTCGTCGACCAGCGCGATGGCATAGTCCTCGAATGAGATGCTGCTGCCCTGCTCGTTCGACAGAAGCGTGTCGGTGCCGAGCCGGAATTGGCCGGTCCGCTCGCCGGGGACGAACATCGCGGAGGGGGAGAGGAAGGTCCATTCCAGATCCTGGACGCCGCGCAGCAGGTCGAGGAATTCGGCGCCCGCGCTCGCCTCTGCCTTATACGCGTCCGGGAAATCCGGCTGGTCGATCAGACGCTGGCCGGGCGCAATCTCCAGGCTGCCCGCGCCCCCGACGACGAGGTAGCGCTTCACGCCCGACGCGCGGACGGTGCCGATCAGACCGGCCGCGTCAGTGGTTGCGAAGTGGACCGAACTGACGACCGCGTCATGCCCGCGCAGCGTCTCGGCCAGCGAATCCGGCGCACCGACATCTCCCGAGACCGGGTCGACGCCGGGCAGGGCGGCAATCCGGTCGGCATTGCGCGCGATGGCGGTCACGGCATGGCCGCGATCCGACAATTCCCTCAGGATGCGCGAGCCTGCGTTACCCGAGGCTCCGATCAGGGCGATCTTCATGGTCTTTCCTTTCCATGGTCCACTTTATAGACCGTGGAGCTATGCAGAGCGCTGCCGCACCACAAGACGGCATTTTACAGGGACCAGGTCATATGGATGTGACCATGGCATTGAGCGGGGAGGGTGGATGCCCGATCCGCGACGTGCTCGACCGGATCGGCGATCAATGGAGCCTGCTGGTCCTCGCCGCGCTGGAGCCGGAGACGTTGCGGTTCAATGTCCTGCTGCGGCGGATCGGCGATGTATCGAAACAGATGCTGTCACGCACGCTGCGGCGGCTCGAGGAGGACGGGTTCGTCGAGCGGACGGTCTATGCGGAGGTGCCACCACGGGTGGAGTATAGCCTGACCGATCTGGGCCGGTCGTTCCTGGTGCCGATGCGGGTGCTGATCGGCTGGGCGGACATGCATCAGCCGCAAGTGGAGGCGGCCCGCGCGGCCTATCGCGCGCGGGCCTGACCCCGTGCTTTTATCAGGCGATGTGAACCGCCTTGGTGATCATGTGGTTGGCAATGCCCTCGGGCCCGTCTTCCGAGCCATAGCCGCTTTCCTTGACCCCGCCAAAGGGCGCATCACCCCAGCTGAGGCGGACGGTATTGATCGCGACCATGCCCGCCTCGATCTCGTCGGCCAGCTGGTTCTGGCGGCGACCATTCTCGGTGAAGCAATATGCGCCGAGGCCGAAGGGCAGGCGGTTGGCCTCGGTGATAGCGTCCTCGGTGGTGGCGAAGGGGCGGATCAGCGCGATCGGGCCGAACGGCTCTTCGTTCATCGCCTGCGCGTCGAGCGAGACATCGGCCAGCACGGTGGGGGAGAAGAAGAAGCCGTCCCCGCTTTTGACTTCACCGCCGGTCAGCTTGCGCGCGCCGTTCCGCACGGCGTCCTCGATCATCGCACCGATCGCTTGCGGACGGCGGGGATTGGCCATCGGTCCCATCTGCGTGTCCGAGGACAGGCCATCGCCGATCTTCAGCGCGGCGGCACGTTCGGCAAAGCCCTTGGCGAAGCGCTCGTAAATCCCCTCCTGCACATGGAAGCGGGTGGGGGCGACGCACACCTGGCCCGCATTGCGGAACTTGTGGGTGACCAGCAGGTCGAGCGTCTTGTCGAGATCGCAATCGTCGAAGACCAGCACCGGGCCATGCCCGCCCAGCTCCATGGTCGACTTCATCACCGTATCGGCGGCGAGCTTCAGCAGATGCTTGCCGACCGGCACCGACCCGGTGAAGCTGAGCTTGCGGGTGACCGGCGAGGCGAGCAGGTGGCGCGACACCGCATCGGGTACGCCGAAGACCAATTGCGCGACATCGCCGGGCAGGCCCGCATCCTGGAAGCAGCGCATGATCGCGATGGCGCTGGCGGGGGTTTCCTCGCTGGGCTTCAGGATGACCGAGCAACCCGCCGCAATGGCGGGCGAAATCTTGCGCACCGGGTTCATCACGGGGAAGTTCCAGGCGCAGAAGGCCGCGACCGGGCCGACCGGCTGGTGCAGTACCAGCGAGCGGGTGCCCGTGGGACGCGGCAGGACGCGCCCATAGATGCGCACCGCTTCCCCTGCATGGAAATCGAGCAGTGCGGCGGTCGCGGCGACTTCGCCGCGCGCCTCGACGATCGGCTTGCCTTCCTCCAGCGTCGCGAGTCGCGCCAGCTCCTCGGCGCGCTCGCGGACCAGGGCGGCGGTGCGGTGGAGAACGGCGGCGCGCTCCTGCGGCGCGACTTTACGCCACTGCTCGAACCCGCGCGCCGCGGCCTCCAGCGCGCGGTCCATGTCGGCGGCGGTCGCCAGCGGCAGCTCGCCCAGCGACTGGCCGGTTGCCGGGTTCAATACCGCCTGGGTATCGCGCCCCTCCGGCCCCAGCCACTCGCCGCCGATATAAAGGCCGGTTTTTACATCAACTTGCTGGGCGGTCATATGGGTCCTTTCGGAAAGGGTAAGGGGGTCGAATGCGGACCGGAGATCGGCCTTGTGCCCCGTCGATACAAGGCCGAGCAGGGTCAAACCGAGCTTCTGTCAGGATCGAGGGAGCAAAAGCAGGGCTTTGTGCGTCCCAAGCTTTACGGCATTTCCTATCGGGGGGATCGAGATAGGTTACGCGCCGAAACGAAAGGGACGGATCCAGATGCGAGCACCATTTCCGGCCATGATGGCCGCATTGATGATCGGTACGGTCGGTCTGTCCGGCTGTTCGGGCGGGGGCAACGGCAAGGGCTCGGTCGAGCTGCTCAACGTCAGCTACGATCCGACGCGTGAGCTGTACAAGGATGTCAACGCCGCCTTCGCCAAGGATTATCAGGCCAAGACCGGCAAGACTGTGTCGTTCCGCATGAGCCATGGCGGGTCGGGCAAGCAGTCGCGCTCGGTGATCGACGGGCTGTCCGCCGATGTGGTGACGCTGGCGCTGGCCTATGACATCGACGCGATCGCCGAGCGGGCCAAGCTGCTGCCCGCCAACTGGCAGACCCGTCTGCCCGACAATAGCGCGCCCTATACCTCGACCATCGTGTTCCTGGTCCGCAAAGGTAACCCGAAGGGCATTCGCGACTGGGCCGATCTGGTAAAGCCGGGCGTGCAGGTCATCACGCCGAGCCCGAAGACGAGCGGCGGCGCGCGGTGGAACTTCCTGGCGGCCTGGGCCTATGGCAAGAAGGCGGGCGGTTCGGACGCGGCGGCGCAGAAATATGTCGCCGACCTCTATGCCCATGTGCCCGTGCTGGACTCGGGTGCGCGCGGGGCGACGACGACGTTTGTCGAGCGGGGGTTGGGCGATGTGCTGATCGCCTGGGAAAATGAGGCTTTGCTGTCCGAAAAGGAACTGGGCGCGGGCAAGTTCGACATCGTGGTGCCCTCCATCTCGATCCTGGCCGAACCGCCGGTCGCGGTCGTCGATGCCAATGCCAAGGCGCATGGTACCGAACAGGTCGCGACCGAATATCTGAAGTTCCTCTACACGCCGCAAGGCCAGGAGATTGCTGCACGCAACTTCTATCGCCCGCGCGATCAGGCGGTGCTGACCAAGTATGCCGCGACTTTCCCGAAACTGGATATGGTGACGATCCAGGACTTCGGCGGCTGGGCGGCGGCGCAGAAGCGGTTCTTCGCGGATGGCGGGGTATTCGACGCCATCTATGGCGGCCAGGCCAAGCGGCGCTGATCACGGTGTTGCGGAGGAAGCGCCGCTCGGCGCTGCCGGGCTTCGGCCTGACCATGGGCATGACCATCTTCTGGCTGGGGCTGGTGGTGCTGGTCCCGTTGTCGGCGCTCGTCATCCGGGCGGCGGGCATGGGCTGGGACGGCTTTGCTGAAGTCGGGTTGTCGCCGCGCGCGCTGGCCGCCTATCGGTTGAGTTTCGGCGCGGCGCTGGCGGCGGCGGCGATCAATGCGGTGTTCGGGCTGCTCATCGCCTGGATCCTCGTCCGCTATGAGTTTCCGGGCAAGAAGCTGATCGACGCGGCGGTGGACCTGCCCTTCGCGTTGCCGACGGCGGTAGCGGGCATCGCGCTGGTGTCGCTCTATTCAGAAAATGGCTGGGTTGGGTCGCTGCTTGCCCCGCTTGGGATCAAGGTCGCCTATACGCCCTTGGGCGTGACGATTGCCCTTGTTTTCATTGGCTTGCCATTCATTGTTCGCTCCGTTCAACCGGTTCTCGCCGATCTGGGTCGCGACGTGGAGGAGGCCGCCGCGACGCTCGGCGCCTCTCGTTTGCAGACCTTTGGCCGGGTGATCCTGCCCGCCATTGCCCCGGCTCTGCTGACCGGCTTCGCACTCGCTTTTGCGCGGGGGGTGGGGGAATATGGATCGATCATCTTCATCGCGGGCAACATGCCCTTCAAGTCGGAGATCGCGCCGCTGCTGATCATCACCCAGTTGGAACAATTCGACTATAATGGTGCGACCGCCATCGCCTGTGTGATGCTGGTCCTGTCCTTCGCGATGCTGCTGTTCGTCAATCTTCTCCAGGCCTGGCGCGCCAAGCGGGGGACGCGATGAGCAACTCCAACCCTACGACCATCGAAAGCCCCTGGGCGCGGCGGGCGCTGATCGGTGTCGGTTTTCTCTTTCTGGCGTTGTTCCTGTTCCTGCCTTTGGTCATGGTCTTCGCGGGCGCTCTTGCGAAGGGATGGAGCATCTTCTTCGACGCGCTGGTCGACCCGGATGCGCTCGCGGCGATCCGCCTGACATTGCTGGTGGCGGCCATCTCGGTGCCGATCAACGCGGTGTTCGGGGTGGCGGCGTCCTGGGCCATCGCCAAGTTCGATTTCCGTGGAAAAAGCCTCCTCATCTCCCTGATCGATCTGCCTTTTTCCGTATCGCCGGTGGTTTCCGGCCTGATCTTCGTCCTGCTGTTCGGGGCGCAAGGGTGGCTGGGGCCGTGGCTGACCGAGCATGGGGTGCGGATCATCTTCGCGGTGCCCGGCATCGTGCTGGCGACGGTGTTCGTGACCTTCCCCTTCGTGGCGCGCGAACTGATCCCGCTGATGGCCGAGCAGGGCCGCGACGATGAGGAAGCGGCGCGCTCGCTGGGGGCGAATGGGTGGCAGATTTTCTGGCATGTCACGCTCCCCAACATCCGCTGGGGGCTGCTTTACGGGGTGCTGCTCTGCAACGCCCGAGCGATGGGCGAGTTCGGCGCGGTGTCGGTCGTGTCGGGGCATATCCGGGGGCTGACCAACACCATGCCGCTGCACGTCGAAATCCTGTACAATGAATATGACTTTGTCGGCGCATTCGCGGTGGCGTCTCTGCTCGCCTCGCTCGCGCTGGTGACCTTGGGAGTGAAGACCGTGCTGGAATGGCGTTTCGGCATCCACCGGGCGGGAGCCGCGCATTGAGCATCGTCGTCGACAATATCTCCCGCCGCTTCGGCGGGTTCACCGCGCTGGATCGTGTCACCCTGGAGACCAAGCCCGGTGAGTTCCTGGCGCTGCTCGGCCCCTCGGGATCGGGCAAGACCACGCTGTTACGGACCATCGCCGGGCTGGACTTTGCGGATGAGGGGCATGTCCTCTTCGACGGGCAGGACATGACGGGGACGCCCGCCGCCGAGCGCCGCATCGGCTTCGTGTTCCAGAATTACGCGCTGTTCCGCCACATGACCGTCGCCGACAACATCGCCTTCGGCCTGACGGTGCGCAAGCGGCGCGACAGGCCCGCCAAAGCCGCGATCGCCAAGAAGGTCGCCGAATTGTTGGAACTGATCCAGCTGCCGCAACTGGGCGACCGTTACCCCGCGCAGCTGTCGGGTGGCCAGCGTCAGCGCGTGGCGCTGGCCCGCGCGCTTGCGATCGAGCCGCGCCTGTTGCTGCTCGACGAACCGTTCGGCGCGCTCGACGCGCAGGTGCGCAAGGATTTGCGCGGCTGGCTCCGGCGCATCCATGACGAGACGGGGCTGACCTCGATCTTCGTGACGCATGACCAGGAAGAGGCGCTGGAAATCGCCGACCGCATCGTCGTGATGCGTGGCGGCGTGATCGAGCAGATCGGCACGCCCGCCGAGGTGCAGAGCGCGCCTGCCACCGCTTTCGTGTCGTCCTTTATCGGCGAAACCAACCGGTTGCCCGTCACGCGTCGCGACGGCGCGGCGATCATCGGCGACGGGCTGGCGACCGTGCCCGACGAAGCGCGCGGGCAGGGCGGGGGCGAAATCCATATCCGCCCGCACGATGTCGAACTGGCCGAGCCGGGCGCCGCCGACGCACTGCCCGTCACCGTATTGGCGAGCCGGCCCATCGGTCGGTCCCGCCGGATCACGGCAGAGCTTGCCGGTATCGCCGAGCCTCTGACCTTCGACTTGCCCGTCGCGGAAGAGGCAGCCGCAGGACAGTCCCTGTCGATCCGCCCGGTCCGCTACCGCATTTTCTGATCCCTTTTCGCGTTCGATCCCCTGACCTTTTGCGGGCATTGGCCGTTTCGGCATTTGCCAGTGCCGGGTCGTCGGGGCATGACGCGGACGTCAACAGGGGAGATCGTCGTTGAAGGTCGGACAGGAATGCTGGCGGATCGAGCAGGCCGATCGCATGGCAGTCATCGTCGATGCGGAGGAATATTTCCGGATGGCCCGCCGCGCGATGCTGAATGCGCGGCGGCAGATCCTGCTGATCGGCTGGGACTTCGACGCGCGCATCGTTCTGGATCATGATGAGGCGCCCGGCGAGACGGTCGGCGACTTCATCTACTCGCTTGTCCAGCGCCAGCCCGAGCTGGAGATTTTCCTGCTCCGCTGGGACACCGGCGCGATCAAGTCGCTGTTCCGGGGGAAGACCTTCTTTACGGTCCTGAAGTGGATGGCGCACAAGCGCATCCATACCAAGCTGGACGGCCATCACCCGATCGCTGCCTCGCATCACCAGAAGATCGTCATCATCGATGACCAGCTGGCCTTTTGCGGCGGCATCGACATGACCAGCGAGCGCTGGGACACGCGGGAGCATCGCGATGACGATCCCGGTCGCAAGCGGCCCGGCGGCCAGCCCTACAAACCCTGGCACGATGCGATCAGCGCGGTGGAGGGCCCGGTGACGCACGCATTGGGCGAGCTGTTCCGCGAACGCTTGCATGCGGCGGGCGGCAAGCCGATGGGGCCTGCCGTGCCGGGCGCAAGCTGCTGGCCGGAAGGGTTGGAGCCCGACTTCACCAACCAGCCGGTCGCCATCGCCCGCACCATGCCGGAAATGGACGATCAAACCCCGGTCCATGAGAATGAGGCGCTGTTTCTCGCCCAGATCGCACGGGCCGAACGCTACGTGTATATCGAGAGCCAGTATTTCGCCTCCCGCCGGGTCGCCGAGGCGATTGCCCGGCGACTGGATGAAGAGAATGGCCCGGAATTCGTCATCATCAACCCGCTGACCGCGCAAGGCTGGCTGGAGCCCATTGCGATGGACACCGCCCGCGCCCGGCTGGTCGAGGCGTTGCGGCGGCGCGACCGGCATGGGCGGTTGCGGCTTTATCACCCCTTCACCGCCGGGGGCGAAGCGATCTATTGCCATGCCAAGATCCTGATCTCCGACGACCAGGTCTTCCGGTTGGGTTCGTCCAACCTGAACAATCGATCCATGCGGCTGGATACCGAGTGCGACCTGGCGATCGCGGTCGAGGCGGACAGTCCGGCCGGACGGCGGATCGCGGCGATCCGCGACGATCTGCTGGGCGAGCATCTGGGCATCGCGCCCAGGCTGGTTGGCGATACCGTTGCCCGCACCGGTTCGTTGATCGCCGCAGTCGAGGCGCTGCGTGGGAAGGGGGGGCGGAGCCTACGCCCCTATGACGTGCCGGACCTGTCGAGCGTCGAGGAATGGCTGGCCGACAATGAAGTGCTCGACCCCGAGGGGCCGGACGAGATGTTCGAGGCGTTCAGCCAGCGCAAAGGGTTGTTCCGGCGGCTGCGGCGGCACTGATGGGGGAGGTCGTCAACTTCCGTCAGGCGCGCAAAGGACTGGTCCGCAAGGCCGCCGAGCAGCAGGCTGCGGAGAACCGGGCGCGGTTCGGGCGCACCAAGGCCGAGAAACAGCGGGACGCCGTGGAGCAGGAGCGGATTCGTAAAGAGCTGGACGGTGCCAAGCGAGAGGATTGAGGACTCAACGCATGATGCGTTGGTCGAACTCACCCCTCCCCTGAAGGGGAGGGGCTTGAGTCAAATCGCACGAGCCGATTGGATGCTACCGCGGCGTCGCGAACCAGATGGTGTGGGTCGCGCCCTTGCCATTCTCGCGGGCGCGGACCTTGACCTCGTCGACCAGGAAGCCCGCACGCGACAGCCGCCGGGTGAAGACCGGGTCTGGGGCGGCCGACCAGATGGCCAGCACGCCGCCGGGACGCAGCGCGACCCGCGCCTCGTCCAGCCCCCGGTTCGAATAGAGCCCGTCATTGGCTGGGCGGGTCAGCCCGTCGGGGCCATTGTCGACGTCGAGCAGGATCGCGTCATAGGTGCCGCGCCCCGCATAGATCGCATTGCCGACATCGCCCATCGCCAGCGTCACGCGCGGATCATCCAGGCACCCGGCGGTCAGCTCGACCATCGGCCCGCGTGCCCATTCGATGATGCCGGGGACCAGCTCGGCTACCGTTACCCGCGCATCGCGGCCCAGCCGGGCCAGTACGGCGCGCAAGGTAAAGCCCATGCCATAGCCGCCGATCAGCAGATGCGGCGCGCTGCGCCCGCCCAGCCGGTCGCAGGTCATCGTGCCCAGCGCGACTTCCGAGCCGCTCATGCGCGTGCTCATCAGCTCGTTACGGTCGAGCACGATCATGAAGTCCTTGCCCCGGCGGAACAGCCGCAGGGGCTCGCCGCCGGGCACCTCGGCGATGCCCAGCAGCTCGCGCGGGGTCATTTGCCCTGGCGCGCCTTGCGTGCGGCGTAGCGTGCGTCGCGTGCGGCCTTCAGTTCGGCGGCGGTGGGGACCACCGGCGGCCGTGCGGCGGCGGCAGCGGCCTCTGCGGCGGCCTCGGCCTCGGCCTTCGCCTTGGCGCGGGCTTCCTCACGGGCGGCCTTTTCCTGCTCGATCGCGGCCTTGTGCGCGGCACGGCGCTCGGCCTCGGCGGCTTCTTTGGCCGCGCGGGCGGCGGCGCGGGCTGCGACGACCTCGGGGTCGGGCGCGGCCTTGTTGCGCAGCTTTTCCAGCGCGGCGGCCTTTGCGTCGCGCGAAGCCGATGCGCGATCGGCGAAACCGGGAACCTTATATCCTGCCATCAATCCTTCATCCCGCTGGAGGGCCATGGAAGCCCAATGCACAACGGCCCCGCATCGCTGCAGGGCCGTTGGAGAAACTGGTGGACGCACTTGGGCTCGAACCAAGGACCCGCTGATTAAGAGTCAGCTGCTCTACCAACTGAGCTATGCGTCCGTTCGTCACGCTCGTCAGGCCGTCCGGCGGCCCGCCTCGTGATCGGGAGGCGCGCATTTAGCAGGCCTCCGTCGCTTTGCAAATGCTTTTTGCCGATTTTTTGCCTTACCAGCGTGCGGGGCGGCGATTTTCACGGTCGATCGCCATCAATATGCCCAGGCACAACAGCACCGTCATCTGCGACGATCCGCCATAGCTGACCAGGGGCAGGGGAATGCCGACCACGGGTGCCAGGCCCATGACCATCATCAGATTGACCATGACATAGATGAAGATGGTGGTCGACAGCCCCGCCGCCGTCAGTCTGGCGAAGCGCGTCTGCGCCGCCTGTGCGACGTTCAGGCCCCAGCGGATGACGAGGATGAAGGCCAGGATCAGGAAGCAGCCGCCGACCAGCCCCCATTCCTCGGCCATGGTCGCGAAGACGAAGTCGGTATGCCCCTCGGGCAGATAGTCGAGATGGCTCTGGGTGCCGTTCAGGAAGCCCTTGCCCCAAATGCCGCCCGATCCGATCGCAATCTTGGACTGGCTGATATGATAGCCGGTACCCAGCGGATCGCTTTCCGGGTTCATGAAGATCAGCACGCGGTTGCGCTGATAATCGTGCAGCAGGAAGTTCACCGCCAGCGGCGCCGCGACCGCCAGTGCCATCGCTCCACCGATGAACAGGCGCAAGGGTACGCCCGCCAGGAACATGACCGTGGCACCACCCGCACAGATCATCAACGCAGTGCCGAGGTCGGGCTGCTTCATGACGAGCGCGGCGGGCACGGCGACCATCGCCGCGACGGGCCATATGCCGGAGAAACGCCGTGTCTCGGCCGGGGGCATCAGTTCATAGAAGCGCGCCGCGCCCAGAACGATGAACAGCTTCATCAGTTCGGACGGCTGGAGGCGGATGAAGCCCACGTCCAGCCATCGCTGGCTGCCCCCGCGCACCGCACCGAGCAGTTCGACCAGCACCAGGGCGACCACCAGCACCAGATAGCCCGGCATGGCGATCCGCCGCCACAGGTCGAGCGGCAGGCGCGACAGTACGAGCGACCCCGCCAGCAGGACAAAGAAGCGCACCCCCTGCGGCTTGGCCCAGGGGGTCAGCGAGCCGCCTGCTGCCGAATAGAGGACGACCAGCCCGAAACAGCCGATGGCGGTAACCAGCAGGATGACCCGCCAGGGCAGCTGCGCGATCGGTTCGGGGATGATGCGGGGGCCGCTCATGGATTGGGGTCGCCTGCGTCTTCGGGATCGGTTTCGCGCGTCGCCATCGCCTCGGCCTGGGCATCGGAGACGTTGGTCGCGGCCTCGACGGCGGGGGCGTCGGTCGCCGCGCCCGCATCGGTCTTGGTCGCGGCGGCAGCGGGCTGAGGGGCATGCGCCGCGCGGTAGGCGGCTTCCTCGGCGCGCATCCGGGTGGCGATGTCGCCGCCCCAGGTCGGTTCGCCTTCCGCCAGCGAGGCCAATGCCCGGTCGCGGTCGAACAGATAGGTCATGATGTCGCGCCCGATCAGCGGCGCGTCCAGATTGCGCACGGTATGGCCGTTATGCTCCAGCACGACGGCGGCGGCGTAGCGTGGATTGTCGGCGGGCGCGAAGCAGACGAGCAGCGCGTGATCGCGTAGCTTGAAGGGCAGCTGCCCGTTCTTCAGCACGCCCATGCGCCGCTCGGCCATGGTGATGCGGCGCACCTGCGCGGTGCCGGTCTTGGCCGCCAGGCTGACGCCGGGCACCAGCATCCGCGCCGCGCCGCCGGTGCCGCCCTGGTTGACCACGCCGAACATGGCGTCGCGCACGATCGCCAGATGCTCGGAAGCGACGGGCAGCGCAGGGGCGTCGAGATGAACCTGGTGCGCTAGCATGCTGGGCTGGAGATGCCGCCCGGACGCAAGCCGCGCCGCCATTACCGCCAGTTGCAACGGATTGGCCAGCACATAGCCCTGACCGATCGAGGCGTTCAGGCCATCGGCGACGGTCCATTTCGTCTTGTATTTCTTCAGCTTCCAGGCCGCATCGGGCACGGTGCCATAACGTTGCGTGCTGAGCGGCAGGTCGAATTTCTGGCCCAACCCGACCATCCGCGCAACCGGTGCGATCCGGTCATAACCCATGCGCCGGATCATCTCATAGAAATAGATGTCGCAGCTCTGCTCGATCGCGCCCTTCAGGTTCAGCGCGCCGTGCCCGCCCCGCTTGTGGCAGTGGAACACGCCCGTCCCGACCCGCATCGCGCCAGTGCAGAGCACCCGGTCGTTCGCCCCGACGCCCGCCTCCAACAACGCCAGGCCGTTCATCGGCTTGACGGTCGAGCCAGGCGGATACAGCCCCTGCGTGACCTTGTTCATCAAGGGCACATGGTCGTTTTCCGACAGCATCGACCATTCGAGATGGCTGATCCCGTCGGAAAAGCTGTTGGGGTCGTAGGCGGGCATCGACACCATCGCCAGCGTCTCGCCGGTGCGGCAGTCGAGCACCACCGCCGACCCCGAATTGGTGCCCAGGCGACGGGCGGCATATTCCTGCAACCCCGCATCGATGGTCAGGCGGATATTGCGGCCGGGCGTGTCGGGACGGGTGGCGAGCTCGGCCACCACCTTGCCGCGTGCGGTGACCTCGACCCGCTTGGCGCCGGGCTTGCCGCGAAGATACGGCTCCAGCATCTTTTCCAGCCCGTCCTTGCCCAGCTTGAAACCGGGGGTGACGAGCAACTGGTCATGCGTCGCCTTGAACTGTTCGGCCGTCGGCGTGCCGACATAGCCGGTCAGATGCGCGACGGCGGGGCCAGCCGGATAGAAGCGGGCAAAGCCGCGCGTCGGCTGCACGCCGGGCAGTTCGGGCAGGCGGACGCTGACCGCCGCGAAGCGTTCCCAGTCCAGCCGCTCGGCGACCTGCACCGGCTGGAACCCGGCGGCATGTTCCAGGTCAAGGCGGATGCGGTTCATCGCCTCGTCGTCCAGCTTCAGGATTCGGCGGAGCAGTTCCAGCACCCGGTCCTTGTCCTCCAGCCGGTCGGGGATGATGTCGACGCGGAAGTCGGTCCGGTTGTTGGCGATGGGCATGCCATGCCGGTCGATCAGCCAGCCGCGACGCGGCGGGATCATCGTCGTGTTGACGCGGTTGCTCTCGGAGAGAAGGTTGTATTTCTCGTTCTGCGCGATCGACAGCCACGCCATCCGCCCGGCGAGCATCAGGCCGACGCCCGCCTGCGCCGTGCCCAGCACGAAGGCGCGACGCGAAAAGCTATAGGCCTGCGCGGCCTCGGTCATGATCCGGCCGGGGCGATCCATGCTCAGGCCCCTACCTCATTCCGGCCGCGTTTGCGATCGATCCACGCGACCAGGCGCGTCGCCATCGGGAAAAGCAGGATGGTGATGGCGATCTGGATGACCAGCGGCGCATCGACCTGCGCGCCGACCGGCACGGCCAGGAAGCGCCCGGCGATCAGGCAGAAGGCGATGGCGCCGCTGGCGATCAGCCAGTCCTGCCAGAAGTCGCGAAATACCAGCCGATGCTCGAACAGATCGATCGCCAGCGAGGTCAGCGACCAGAGCAGAACGGCGGAGCCGAGCGGCTGCCCCGATACTAGGTCGTCGAACAGCCCGAGCGGCGCGGCCGCCCACAGGCGCAGCGCAAACCGCGCGACCAGCCGCCAGGCGAGCAGCATCAGCAAGCCCATTGGCGGCTGCAACGGCACGATCGCCACCACCGGCACGATGGCGGTCAGCGAACCGGCCATCACGGTCAGCCACGGCAGCGCACGGGCGCGGGCGGGGGGCAGTCCGGGGTCGAAGGGGTTATAGGCGTCGAGGGTCACGGCCGGGGTGCCGGCGCTGATGGCGGCATCGGCATGAAGGCGCGCTGAACGATCGCGAAATCCAGCGTGTCGGGATGGATGAAGGGACGCGCCACCGCGACGTCGCCGCCATCGGTGCGGACGCGTGCGACCGGAATGTTCGGGGCATAGAGCCCGCCGGTGCCGGAGGTCACGAACAGGTCGCCCTTGCCCAGCCGGACATTGGTAGCCACCGACCGGACGTCGAGCGTGCCGTCCCCGCGCCCGACCGCGATGGCGGGCATGCCGTCTCGTGTACGCCGCACGGGCACGATGCTCTCGGGATCGGTCAGCAGCAGGATGCGGGCGGCGGCAGGTCCCGACTCGGTCACGCGCCCGATCAGCCCCTCCGGCCCGCGGACCGCCATGCCGGGCTCCACGCCCTGCCAGCGGCCCGCGTTGAGCAGCGCGAAGCGGCGTCCGCTTGCCCCCGTCGAACTGACCAGCCGTGCCGTCACGACGGTATCGGGCGTACGGTCGCGCACCGCCAGCAGACGCCGCAGGCGGCGATTGTCATGGGCGATGGTCCGCGCCGTCAGCAGGACCTTGCGCGATTGCTCCAGTTCGGCGCGCAGCCGGTCGTTTTCGGAATGGACGAAGAAATAATGGCCGATCGCGTCGGGAACGCTGCTCACCGCGTCCCCGATCGCGACGAACGTGCCCGAGATGGGCGCGGTCATGCTGCCCAGCGTCATGCGCAGGGCGGCAAAGGCGGGCGGGTTGAAGGTCGATGCGACAAGCAGCACCGCACCCACCACCGCACCCGCCACCGCGAGCACATAGGCCAGAAAAGCTCCATATTGCCGCCGTCGCGAGAAACCGGTGCGACGGTCGCGGGCGGGCGCCATGCGCCGGTCCCCTTATGCTGGAGGTTAGCCGTTCAGCAGGACGCCGCGATACATCGGGTCTTCCAGCGCGCGGCCGGTGCCCAGGGCTACGCAGGTCAGCGGGTCTTCCGCCACCGTCACCGGCAGGCCGGTCTCGTCCCGCAGCACCTCGTCCAGTCCCTCGAGCAGCGCGCCGCCGCCGGTCAGGACGATACCCTGGTCGACGATGTCGGCGGCCAGTTCGGGCGCGGTGTTCTCCAGGGCGACACGAACGCCCTCGACGATGGTCGCCACCGGCTCGGACAACGCCTCGGCGATCTGGCCCTGGTTGATCTGGATTTCCTTGGGCACCCCATTGACGAGGTCGCGGCCCTTGATCTGGATCGTCACGCCGATGCCGTCGGCCGGAGGACGCGCAATGCCGACTTCCTGCTTGATCCGCTCGGCGGTGGCTTCGCCGATCAGCAGGTTATGGTTGCGGCGGACATAGGATACGATGGACTCGTCCATCTTGTCGCCGCCGACGCGCACGCTCGTGGTATAGGCCAGGCCGCGCAGCGACAGGACGGCGACTTCGGTCGTGCCGCCGCCGATATCGACGACCATCGAGCCGATCGGCTCGGTCACGGGCATGTCGGCGCCGATCGCGGCGGCCATCGGCTCCTCGATCAGGAAAACCTGGCTCGCACCCGCATTCGAGGCGGCGTCGCGGATCGCGCGGCGCTCGACCTTGGTCGAACCCGACGGCACGCAGATCACGATCTCGGGCCAGCGCGCGAACTTGCGGGGGCCGTGCACTTTCAGGATGAAGTGCTTGATCATCTGTTCGGCGACGTCGATGTCCGCGATCACGCCGTCGCGAAGCGGGCGGATCGCCTCGATATTGCCCGGGGTCTTGCCCATCATCAGCTTGGCGTCGTCACCGACCGCCTTCACGCGCTTGATACCGTTGATCGTCTCGACCGCGACGACGGACGGCTCGTTCAGCACGATGCCGCGTCCGCGGACATAGACCACGGTGTTCGCGGTGCCGAGGTCGATCGCCATGTCTTGCGACATGAATTTCAGGAAGCGGGGGAGAGGCATCGAGGCTTTCGTTCCGTCTGGTGGACCGGGTGGGCGCATTTCATATCCCGAACCGCCGCCAAGAGCCGTCCCAAGAGCCTCTAAAAGGCACCTGCACCGTCATTTGCGGGGTCGCGGGATGCCGTCGCTTGGGCTAGGGTTTGCCGCATGTCAATACGGCGTCTGCCTCCCCATCTCGTCAATCGTATCGCGGCCGGTGAAGTGGTGGAAAGGCCCGCCAGTGCGTTGAAGGAATTGGTCGAAAATTCAATCGATGCGGGGGCGAGCCGGATCGCGGTGACGATCGGGCAAGGGGGCATCGGCCGGATCGAGGTGGCCGATGACGGGTGCGGCATGTCGGCCGAGGACATGGCGCTGGCGCTGGAGAGGCACTGTACGTCCAAGCTGCCGGACGAAGCCATCGAATCGGTTCTGACGCTAGGGTTTCGCGGTGAGGCGCTGCCTTCGATCGCCAGCGTCTCACGGGTCACGATCGAAAGCCGACCCGCGGGCCGCGACGGTTGGAGCCGTGTCGTCGACAATGGCGAGGTGCTGCGCGACGGTCCCGCCGCCGTGCCGCCGGGGACCCGGATCGTGGTGGAGGACCTGTTCGCGCGGGTCCCGGCGCGGCGCAAGTTCCTGCGCTCGCCGCGTTCGGAATATGCCGCCTGCCTCGACATGGTGCGCCGCCTGGCGATGGCGCGGCCCGATATCGCCTTCACGCTGGAGCATGACGGTCGGCGGGTGCTGACGGTGCCGGGCGGCGAGGAGCGGCCCGGCCGCGTGGCTGGCCTGACCGATCGGGCGCTGGCGGAGAATTCGGTCGCGATCGACTGGGTGCGCGACACCGTATCGCTCGGCGGGGTCGCTGGGCTGCCGACGTTCAACCGGGGTATCGCCGACCATCAATATCTGTTCGTCAATGGCCGGCCGGTCCGCGATCGCCTGTTAATGGGGGCGATTCGAGGGGCTTATGCCGAGATGCTGCCACGGGATCGTCACGCGGTCGTGGCGCTCTTCCTCGATATGCCGCCGTCGGAGGTCGATGTGAACGTCCATCCGGCCAAGACCGAGGTGCGCTTTCGCGACCCCGCGCTGATCCGCGGCATGATCGTATCGGGACTGCGTCGCGCGCTGGACGAAGCGGGTCATCGCAGCGTGCAGCGTCCGCCGGACTCGGCACTGGCCATGTGGCAGGCAGAGAGCGTCGCTGCGCCCTTGGCCGCGGCGCCGGTGGCCGATGACTGGGCATCGTCTGCGCCCGAGACGCGGGTAATGGAGCGCCAGTCGCTTTTCGCGCCGCGCCCCGGCTTTTCGGCGCCCCCGCCGCTCGCCCGTGCCGAAGCGGCCTTCGCACCGCCGCCGGAGGTCCGCCAATATCCGATGGGCGTCGCGCGGGGGCAGGTCGCCAAGACCTATATCGTCGCCGAGGCGGAGGACGGCCTGGTCCTGGTCGATCAGCATGCCGCGCATGAACGGCTGGTGCTGGAGCGGATGCGCGCCGCGCTGACCGGCGGGCGGGTGGCCTCGCAGGCCATGCTCATCCCCGAAGTGGTCGAACTGGACGAACCCGCCTGCGACCGGCTGGAAGCGCGCGCCGAGGAACTGGCGGAATTCGGTCTCGACCTCGAACGCTTCGGTCCGACCGCCATGCTGGTCCGCTCGACGCCAGCACTCTTGGGGCAGAGCGACCCCAAGGGGCTGGTCGCCGACCTCGCCGACGAACTCGCCGCCTTCGACCAGGCGCTATCCCTGCGCGAGCGGCTGGATCATGTCGCCGCGACCATGGCCTGTCACGGCTCGGTGCGCGCAGGCCGCATCCTGTCGGTCGCCGAGATGAATGCGCTGCTGCGCGAAATGGAAGTCACGCCGCATTCCGGCCAGTGCAACCATGGCCGCCCGACCTGGGTGAAATTGCAGCATGGCGATATCGAGAAGCTGTTCGGGCGGAAGTAAGACCGGCGAACTGCTTCTGTGCGACGCTGCCGGACGTCACGCCTATCCCGATGGGGGGGCATCATGGCCGTGACGTTTCTGGCCATGGTCTTCGCCCGCTCACCAGATTGGGGCGTGATGGTATTTTTCTTGGTTTAAGGTCGAGGACTTGAGGCGGTCGGACCGTCAGGGAAGCCGCCACGCCGGAGGGCATTCGTTGAAATCGCCCCAGAAATAATATCGATCCCGTCGCCGATCATAGGAAGCCAAGCTCCACTGCGGCGGATCGGGCCATCCGAACCAGTCTCGGTCGATCAGATACAAGGTCTCGTCGCCATGATCCGCGACAAAGCCTGTCCCGGTATTGCCCGCCCAGTCGAAATCATCGCCCAACAGGGCGGATGGTGGCCAATCCTCCATGGCCGCAAACCGCCATAGCAGGGGGCAATCAGCACGCAGGCGGTATCCTGCCCTTCTTCGCCACATACGGAGGAAGGGGAGTGCCCAGCGATCGGCTTTCCCGATCACGACGCGATCCCGCCATCGCGCTGCGTATAAAAATCGTCCTGATCCAGTTTACCCACCTCTTGTTCTGGCGATGAACCGAGCCCATAGGGCGATGAGTTGAGATTTTTTACGTTTCAGCGTTCACCGTAACGAAACTTTTGCACTTCGCGGTGTATTTACTGGTCCATTGGACAGACAGGCAGTTTTACCATGAAACATATCATGCCGCTCATTTTCGCTTTGATCCCGCTGGCCGCCGTGGTCAGCGCCTGCGTGGCCTGTCCGTAACGTCGTTCTGCGCGGCCAGCGTGCCGTGCACCATGGTGTCGTCCCCCAAGACACAAAAAAGGGCCGCCCGGACATGCCGGACGGCCCTTTCTTTTTCGGCGGAAGGCCGAAGCGTTGGGGATTAGCCCTGCGCTTCTTCCTGATCCGGCTGAACCTCGGCGGTGGCGCCGGGCTCTGCGTTGGGATCGTAATCCTCGGTGAAGCCGGCTTCGTCACGCTCGAACATCGAGGCCATGACGTCGACGCCCTGCGCCTGCATCTCGGCTTCTTCCGGCGAGCGGGCGACGTTGACCTTGACGGTCACGGCCACTTCCGGGTGAAGCGCGACGCGCACGTCGTACAGGCCGATCGCCTTGATCGGACGGTCGAGCACGATCTGGCTCTTGTTCACCTTGTGGCCGTCGGCGACCAGCGCCTCGACCAGGTCGCGCACCGCGACCGAGCCGTACAGCTGGCCGACGTTCGACGCCTGACGGATCAGGGTGACGGTGGCGTTCTCGAAGGTCTTCGACTCGACCTCGGCCTCGGCGCGACGGTTCGCGTTCTCGGCTTCGATGCGGGCGCGGTTGGCCTCGAACACCTTCTTGTTGGCTTCGTTGGCGCGCAGCGCCTTCTTGCGCGGCAGCAGGAAGTTACGGGCATAGCCGTCCTTCACCGAAACCACGTCGCCGATGGCGCCGAGCTTCTCGACGCGCTCAAGCAGAATAACGTTCATCTGTAAGACCCCTTACTTCACGACGTAGGGCAGGAGGCCCAGATGACGCGCGCGCTTGATCGCCTGGGCGAGTTCGCGCTGCTTCTTGGCCGACACGCTGGTGATGCGCGACGGCACGATCTTGCCGCGCTCGGACACGAAGCCCTGGAGCAGACGGACGTCCTTATAGTCGATCCGGGGCGCGTCCTTCGCGGAGAAGGGGCAGCTCTTGCGGCGACGGAAAAACGGGCGGGCCATTATGCGGCTTCCTCTTCACGATCACGACGGGGGCGGTCAGCGCGGTCGGGGCGTTCGCCACGATCGGCACGACGCTCGCGGTCGCGCTCCTGCTTGCGCATCATCACCGACGGACCTTCTTCATGGCCGTCAACCTTGACGGTCATGTAGCGGATCACGTCTTCGTTGATCTGGGTCTGGCGCTCCAGCTCGGCGACGACACCGGCGGGGGCGTCGATTTCGAGCATGACGTAATGCGCCTTGCGGTTCTTGGCGATCTTGTACGCCAGCGAACGCAGGCCCCAGGTCTCGGTCTTCACGACCTTGCCCTGATTGTCCTCGACGATCTTCGTGGCGGCTTCCGCCAGCGCGTCCACCTGCGCCTGTGCCAGATCCTGGCGCGCAAGGAACACGTGCTCGTAAAGAGCCATGCAGCTTACCTTATGTTGGCCGATCGCTGATGCCCACCCCATGTGGGACACCCCTCCGGCTGTCTTCCATACTTCAATACCGTCACGCCAAAATGGCATGAGGGCGGGTGAAGCAGGTGCTTCCCGCCCAATGGTGCGCTGGCTCATAGCGATTTGGCGGCAAAAGGCAAGCGGGGAAGGGGCGCACACTTGCCAGCGGCGGGCGACCTTTCTACCGCGCGGGCCATCCTATTACTGTTTCATGGCAGAACCAACATGCGTGCATTCATCTTTCCGGGCCAGGGCAGCCAGGCCGTCGGCATGGGCAAGGCGCTGGCCGAGGCCAGCCCCGTCGCCCGCGAGGTGTTCCAGGAGGTCGACGAGGCACTGGGCCAGCATCTCTATCGCCTGATGGTCGAAGGACCCGCCGACGAGCTGACCCTGACCGAGAATGCGCAACCCGCGATCATGGCGAACGCCATCGCGACCTTGCGCGTGCTGGAGAAGGAAGGCGGCGTGCGGCTGTCCGAGAAGGCCGACTTCGTTGCGGGCCACTCGCTCGGTGAATATACTGCGCTGTGCGCGGCCGATGCGATCGACCTGCCGACGACGGCGCGCCTGCTGAAGCTGCGCGGCCGGGCGATGCAGGCGGCGGTGCCGGTGGGTGAGGGCGCGATGGCCGCGCTGCTCGGCGCGGATCTGGAAAAGGCTAAGACGATCGCGGGTGCGGCGGTCGATGCGATTCTGGCCGAGGGCGGCGAGGAACTGGTTTGCACGGTCGCCAATGACAACGACCCGAGCCAGGTCGTGATCTCCGGCCACCGCGCAGCCATCGAGAAGGCGGTGGCGCTGGCCAAGGATCTGGGCGCCAAGCGCGCTGTCCTGCTGCCGGTGTCGGCGCCGTTCCACTGCCCGCTGATGCAGCCCGCCGCCGATGCGATGGACGCCGCGCTGGCCGAGGCGACGATCCGCGCGCCGCTGGTGCCGGTCTATGCCAATGTCGAGGCGGCCCCCGTCGCCGATCCCGGCGCGATCCGCGCGCTGCTGGTCGCGCAGGTGACGGGCATGGTCCGCTGGCGCGAATCGGTGCTGGCGATGCAGGATGCGGGCGTGACGCAGTGCATCGAGTTCGGCGGCAAGGTGCTGGGCCCCATGGTCAAGCGTATTGCTCCCGACGTCGATGCGGTCAGCGTCGTGACCATGGATGATATCGAGGGGCTGTTGGCGAAGCTTTGATTTCGCGCGGAGACGCGGAGGCGCGGAGATGCGGGACATAGACGAGATCAGTGGGGCCGTTCTCGATGTCGCGTTGCATATGCATCGTGACCTGGGGCCTGGTTTGCTGGAAAGTGTTTATGAAACCGTATTGGCGGGCAAGCTGGAGCGAATGGGCTTTAAGGTTGCCCGCCAGCGTCCGGTAGACATCCATTTCGATGGCATGATCTTCGATGCCGCCTTCCGCATCGATCTCCTCGTTGACGAGCGATTGCTCGTCGAAATCAAATCGGTCGAGCGGCTGTCCGCCGCTCATGCCAAGCAACTCTTGACCTAATTTGAGGCTGACCGGGCAACCGGTTGGTCTGCTGATCAACTTTGGCGGCGCAACGCTGAGAGAAGGGGTGCGACGGATCGTCAATTCCCACACTCCCTCCGCGTCTCCGCGTCTCCGCGTGAACCAAAGAATCGGAGAATAAGCATGTTCGACCTGACAGGAATGACCGCCCTCGTGACCGGCGCATCGGGTGGTCTTGGCTCGGCGGTGGCCGGGGCGTTGGCGGCGCAGGGGGCGAAGCTGGCGCTGTCCGGCTCCAATATCGACAAGCTGGAGGCGTTTCGCAGCCAGCTGGGGGGCGATCATGTCGCGGTGCCGTGCAACCTGTCCGACCCCGCTGCGGTCGATGCGCTGATCCCGCAGGCGGTCGAGGCGCTGGGCGGCAAGCTCGACATCCTGGTCAACAATGCGGGCGTTACCCGCGACAACCTGACCATGCGGATGAAGGACGAGGAATGGGACCAGGTCATCAGCGTCAACCTGGAGGCGACCTTCCGTCTGATCCGCGCCGCCGCCAAGCCGATGATGAAGGCGCGCTTCGGCCGCATCATCTCGATTACTTCGATTGTCGGCGCGACCGGCAATCCCGGCCAGGCCAATTATGCCGCGTCCAAGGCGGGCATCGTCGGCATGTCGAAGGCGGTGGCGCAGGAACTGGCCAGCCGCAACGTCACCGTCAACTGCGTCGCCCCCGGCTTCATGCGCTCGGCGATGACCGACGTGCTGCCCGAGGCGCAGAAGGCCGCGCTGCTCGGTAAGATCCCGGCGGGCGATCTGGGCAAGGGCGAGGATATCGGTGCCGCCGTCGTCTATCTGGCGTCGAAGGAAGCGGGCTATGTCACCGGCCAGACGCTGCATGTGAACGGCGGCATGGCGATGCTGTAAAAGGCATATTTGCCACGAATGACCTTATCCTGGCCCAAGTCCGTCGCTGGACGGGCTTGCCAGACTAGGGCGCGCGTTCTACGTGCGTTCAGGAAGTATCAACCCCCGATGAATTACGAGAAGGGATTACCATGAGCGAGACCGCCGACCGCGTGAAGAAGATCGTCGTCGAGCATCTCGGCGTCGAAGCCGACAAGGTGACCGAGGACGCGAGCTTCATCGACGACCTCGGTGCCGACAGCCTCGACATCGTCGAGCTCGTCATGGCGTTCGAGGAAGAGTTCGGTGTCGAAATCCCGGACGATGCCGCCGAGAAGATCACGACCGTCAAGGACGCGATCACCTATATCGACGAGAACAAGGCCTAATACCGGGGCCTCGGCCCGCATGATCTGCGGGCCGAACGGGTCGCAAGACCAGGTTTCAAGCGGCTCCCCGACCCCGACTAGCGGGCGGGGAGCCGTTTTCGTTTGGGAATGGAGTGGAATATGCGGCGCGTCGTCGTAACCGGACTGGGTCTTGTCACGCCTCTGGGCGCGGACGTGGAAACCGCCTGGGCCAATCTGATCGCTGGCAAGTCCGGCGCCGGTCCGATCACGCGGTTCGATACTACGGGCCAGAAATGCACTATCGCGTGCGAGGTGAAGCCCAAGGACCATGAATATGGCTTCGATCCCGACAAGCGCGTCGACCACAAGGTCCAGCGCCAGGTCGATCCCTTCATCGTCTATGGCATCGACGCCGCCGGTCAGGCGCTGGAAGATGCCGGTCTGACCGAGATGGACGAAGAGATGCGTCTGCGCGCGGGCGTGTCGATCGGCTCGGGCATCGGCGGTCTGCCGGGCATCGAGATCGAATCGGTCAACCTTCACGAGCGCGGCCCCGGCCGGGTCAGCCCGCACTTCGTCCATGGCCGCCTGATCAACCTGATCTCGGGTCAGGTCAGCATCAAATACGGCCTGATGGGCCCGAACCATGCGGTCGTCACCGCCTGCTCGACCGGTGCGCATTCGATCGGCGATGCGGCGCGCATGATCCGCGATGACGATGCCGACATCATGCTGGCCGGCGGTGCGGAAAGCACGATCAACCCGCTGGGCGTGGCGGGCTTCGCCCAGGCGCGCGCGCTCAACATGAGCATGAACGACCGTCCCACCGAGGCCAGCCGCCCCTATGACAAGGGTCGCGACGGCTTCGTGATGGGCGAAGGCGCAGGCGTCGTCGTGCTCGAGGAATATGAGCACGCCAAGGCGCGTGGCGCGAAAATCTATGCCGAGGTCGTCGGTTACGGTCTGTCGGGCGATGCCTATCACGTCACCGCGCCGCATCCCGAGGGCAAGGGCGCCGAGAATGCGATGCGCATGGCGCTGCGCAAGGCGGGCATGGAGCCGTCTGACATCGATTACATCAACGCGCATGGCACCTCGACCATGGCCGACACGATCGAACTGGCCGCGGCCAAGCGCGTGTTCGGCGACGACCTGTCGGGTGCGTCGATGTCGAGCACCAAGTCGGCGATCGGCCATCTGCTGGGGGGGGCCGGAGCGGTCGAGAGCATCTTCTGCATCCTCGCGCTGCGCGACCAGATCGTGCCGCCGACGCTGAACCTCGACAACCCGGATGAGGGCACCGAGGGCGTCGATCTCGTGCCGCACACGGCCAAGAAGCGGGAAGTGAAGGCGGTGCTGAACAATTCGTTCGGCTTCGGCGGCACCAATGCTTCGCTGGTGATGAAGGCGATCTAATTCGCCCCAACCCCAACTTCCGTTCAGCCTGAGCCCTTCGGCTGGCTGGCACGCCAGCCGCTCAGGATAAATTTCGGCGCATAGCGCCGAAGGCGAAGGCCACGGGATGCGGGGCGAGTTCGCGTGTACTTCGACTTCTCTCAGTGCGAACGGAGCGCGGGCTTATCCAAAGAAAACCCCGGCCGCCGCCGGGTCCGCTTGCAAAACGCTCAAGCCCGCGCCATCGGGCGGCCAGCAAAGCGGACCCGGATCGGTGCCGGGGTTGTTCCATGTCCGGGCCACTGCGCCCTCGTCAAAAACCGGGTGAGATATGCGCAAGGTCGGCTGTATCGGGTTGCTGCTGGGGCTGATCGGCATCGCCGTCTTCGCCTGGGTCGCGCATGACTGGGCGGGTAGCGGTCCGGCGGACAAGCCGCTCGCGGTCGTCGTGCCCGAGGGGGCGAGCCTGGCGCGTGCCGCCAATGAACTGCAAAAGGCAGGCGCGATCCGTTCGGCCAGTCGTTTTCGCCTGTACGCACGGGTCTTCGGCGACGGCGGGGCGATAAAGGCGGGCGAATATACCATCCCCGAACATGCCAGCGCGCATGATGTCCTGACCCTGCTCCAGGAGGGCAAGGTCCGCCAGCGGCTGGTACCGGTGCCCGAGGGTTATCCCTCGGTCCTCGTCCATGATGCGCTGATGCGGGCCGATGGCCTGACCGGCGATGTGCCCGTTCCGGCCGAGGGTTCGGTCCTGCCCGACAGCTATGCCTATCAGAAGGGCGATACCCGTGCCGCGATCGTCGCGCGGATGCAGAAGGCGATGAAGACCTATCTCGCCCAGGCCTGGGCCGACCGGAAACCCGGCATCGCGGTCAAGTCGCCGCAGGAAGCGATCATCCTCGCCTCGATCGTCGAGAAGGAAACCGGCAAGCCGTCCGAACGGCGGACGGTCGCGGCGGTCTATGGCAACCGTCTGCGTATCGGCATGCCGCTTCAGGCGGATCCGACCGTGATCTATCCGATCACCAAGGGGCGTCCGCTCGGCCGCCGGATCCTACGGTCCGAGCTTCACGCCAAGAACGGCTATAACACCTATGCCAGCCCCGGCCTGCCGGTCGGGCCGATCGCCAATCCGGGGCGGGCCTCGATCGACGCGGTGCTGAACCCGGCGGACAGCAAGGCGCTGTATTTCGTCGCGGACGGATCGGGCGGCCATGTGTTTGCCGATACGCTGGCCGAGCATAATGCTAATGTGCAGAAATGGTACGCGATCCGCCGCCAGCGCGGCGAGATGTGACGATCAGCGCGCCTCTTGCCTGAGGCGCTGGGAGAGTTTGCGTTGTGACGACGACGCATAGGCGCGGCACGCGCCCGGCGTCGTCAGGAACCGGCTGGTCGCGCCGTCCTGATCGGCATGGGCGGTGATCAGAATGTCGCAGGGCAGGGCGCGCATCGCCGCCTGACCGCGCGCGAAGGCCGCGACCACCGCCTTGTTCGTCGGGGCGGAGAAGCGATAATCGTCGGTCGATACCGGGTTCAGGCTGGCGCCGAAGACGATCGCCTTGCACCGCTGGCCTTCGCAGGCGCGCCAACTCCAACTCGTGCTGCCCATGGTATGGCCCGGCGTCGCCCGCGCGGTGACGATGGTGTTGCCCAGGGTCAGTCGCTCGCCGTCGCGCAGGACCTTCACCGTGCGGACGGGCGGAAAGCGACTGTCATACCCACGCTGAGGATCGTCCATGGCCAGCCGCCCGGTGCGCAACCCTTGCGCGCCCCGGGGGCTGGCGACGACCGTTGCACCGGTGTCGCGCGCGAGTGCGGCTAAACCGCCCGCATGGTCGAAATGCGGCTCCGTGCTGAGAATATATTTGATGTCGCGCGGGCGGAAGCCGAGCTTTGCGACATTGGCAAGGATCGCAGGTGCGGCCTGGGGCAGCGCGCCGTCGATCAGGATCAGACCCTGGCCCGTATCGATCAGCGCGACGTTCAAACCGCCAAAGCCGACCAGATAGGTGGTGCCGAAGACCTTCACCGGCGGGCGCAGTGCGAGCCATTCCGCCGTGTGTTCGGTCACGATCGGTTTGGTCAGCGGATCGGGCGTTTGTGGCATGACGGGCGCGGCGACGATGGCGATCAGCGAAAGCAGGGTCGGTCTGGCGAGCATGGCGTGTCTCCTTGCCCGGCAGGATGGATCGCTTTGCCCCGCGCGACAAAGCATCTTCCCTCGACACAGCCATGAACGGATTTCATGATGGGGCATGGACCGCGCACAGCTTCCCCTTAATGCCTTGCGTGCCTTTGAGGCAGCGGCGCGGCATCTGAACTTCACGCGTGCCGCAATCGAATTATGTGTCAGTCAGGGGGCGGTCAGCCATCAGGTCGCGGCACTGGAAAAGAGACTTGGCGCGCGGCTGTTCCATCGTCTGCCGCGAGGACTGGCGCTGACCGATGACGGACAGGCGCTAGTACCGGTCCTGGCCGAGACGTTCGACCGGATCGGGGCGACGCTCGACCGGTTTGCCGACGGCCGTTTCCAATATGTGCTGAACATCGGGGTGGTGGGGACTTTCGCGACCGGATGGCTGCTCGAGCGGCTGGACGATTTTGCAGCGACCCATCCGCACATTGATGTTCGCGTATCGATCAACAACAACCGTGTCGATCTGGCGGGGGAGGGGCTGGATTACGCGATCCGCTTCGGCGACGGGGCCTGGCATGGCACCCATGCCGAGCCGCTGATGGCCGCACCGCTGACGCCGCTTTGTACCCCCCCGGTGGCCGCGCGATTGAGGGAGCCGGGCGATCTGGCGCGGGAGCGCTTGCTGCGGTCCTATCGGGTCAGCGAATGGGAAAGCTGGTTCGCCGCGGCAGGCGTTCCGGCACCGGCACTGCGTGGACCCATGTTCGACAGTTCGGCCTTGATGGCGGCGGCGGCGATGGCCGGGTTGGGTATCGCGCTCGCGCCGAAGGCGATGTTCGGGCGTGAGCTGACGAATGAGCGGTTGGTTCAGCCATTCGGTGTGGAGATCGACGCCGGGCGGTACTGGCTGACGCGGTTGTTGTCGCGGAAGGAAGGGCTGGCGATGAAGGCGTTTCGTCAGTGGTTGGTCGGGGCGGTGGGCGCTTGAGCTCGCCAGTGATCTATCACCCTCACCCTTCCGGCGCCTTGCGCCTCCCTCCCTCTCCCAACGGGAGAGGGAGGGGGCCCGCCCGCGATAGCGGGCGGGAAGGGTGAGGGTGTTCGTCCTTGATCAACCCCGCAGCGCTGCCGCCGCGCGGGCCTTGGCCTCCACATCGGCCATCGACCCGCCGGTTACCCAGCTGCCGCCGACGCACAGCACGCGGTCGAAGGCCAGCCATTCGGGGGCGCTCGCTTCGGTGATGCCGCCGGTCGGGCAGAAGCGCGCCTGGTAGAAGGGCGCGGCCAGCGCCTTCAGCGCCTTTAGGCCGCCGCTCGTTTCGGCGGGAAAGAACTTGAAGTGGGTCAGGCCCAGGTCCAGCCCGCGCATGATGTCGCCCGCATTGGCGATACCGGGCAGATAGGGGATGCCGCTCTCGATCACCGCCGCGCCGAGACGATCCGTCAGGCCCGGCGAGACGATGAACTCGGCGCCCGCATCCGCCACGTCGCGCAGCTGCTGCTCGTTGACGACGGTGCCGGCGCCGACGATCGCGCCGGGCACCTTCTTCATCTCGGCCATGGCCTCCAGCGCGGCGGGGGTGCGTAGCGTCACCTCCAGCACCTTGAGCCCGCCCGCGACCAGCGCCTCGGCCAGCGGCTTGGCGGTGGCGGCGTCGTCGATGACCAGCACGGGGATGACCGCGCTGGTGCGCATGATGGTGGCGATGTCGGTCATGAATGCTCCTGGGCAAAGGCCGCGGCCGCACCGAACAGGCCGGGCTGGGGATGGGTGATGAGCTTGACGGGGATACGCGCCATCAGCGACTGGAACCGACCCTTGGCGACGAAGCGCTGGTCGAAGCCCGAACGCAGCAACTTGTCCTTGATCCGGAAGCCGAGGCCGCCCGCGATCACGACGGTCTTGGCACCTTGCGCCAGCGCGAAGTCGCCCGCCACCGCGCCGAGCGCGAGACAGAATCGGTCGAGCGCGGCCAGCGCGATCGAATCGGTGCCCTCCAGCGCCTCGGTCCAGATTTCGCGGTCGTCGCGGCTGGGAACCGCACGGCCCTCCAGCGTGGCGAGCGTTTCGTAGATGGCGACGATGCCGGGGCCCGAGCAGATGCGTTCGCACGACACGCGGGTATAAGTGCGGCGCAGGCGCTTCAGGATCGCATCCTCGATGCCGTCGAGCGGGGCATAGTCCATATGCCCGCCCTCGGTTTCGATGACATGGTAGCGTTCCGGCGTCAGCAGGACCTGCGCGACGCCGAGGCCGGTGCCGGGGCCGCAGACCGTGACGACGCCATTGGCGGGCATCGGCTCCTCGGGGCCGCAGATATGGAGGAAGTCCTCCTCCGGCACCTGCGCGACGGCATGGCCGACCGCGCCGAAATCGTTGATGACCGTATAGACGTCCGCGCCCAGCCGCTCGGGGATCAGCGAGGGGCGGATGACCCAGGGATTGTTGGTCATGCGGATCACGTCGCCGGTGATCGGCGAGGCGATGGCGAGCGAGGCCGCCTTGGGCAGCGGGCGACCCAGATGCGCCTCGAACGCCTGCCAGGCGGTCTGGAGCGAGGCGTGCTCGGCGGTCTTCTGGGTGCAGGGTTCGCCCAGCTTCACCACGCGCCCATTCTCGACCTCGGCGATCGCGAAGCGGGCGTGGGTGCCACCGATATCGACGGCTACGATTTCCATGATGTCCTCCCCCTTATTCTTTTACAGGCCGGCGCCCGCGAGAATGGGCGATGCGCCCTTCTCGGCCTCGTCGGCGGCCTGGCGGAACAGCGCGAACAGCTCGCGGCCCATGCCCTGTGCCGGGGCGGGCGTCGCCGCCTGTTCGCGCGCGGCCCATTCGGCCGGATCGACCAGCGCGTTGAGCGTGCCCTCGACCGCGTCCAGACGGACGATGTCGCCGTTGCGGATCAGGCCGATCGCGCCGCCGCCGATCGCCTCGGGGCTGAGATGGATAGCGCAGGGCACCTTGCCACTCGCGCCCGACATGCGGCCGTCGGTGACGAGCGCGACCTTGAAGCCCCGGTTCTGGAGCACGCCCAGCGGCGGGGTCAGCTTGTGCAACTCGGGCATCCCGTTCGCCTTGGGGCCCTGGAAACGGACCACGACCACCACGTCGCGCTCCAACTCGCCCGCCTTGAACGCGGCCTGGACTTCCGACTGGTCGGAGAAGACGCGGGCAGGCGCCTCGATGATCCAGCGTTCGCGCTCGACCGCCGACACCTTGATACAGGCGCGGCCCAGATTGCCCGACAGGATGCGCATGCCGCCATCGGCCGAGAAGGGCGCGGCGGCGGGGCGCAGGATCGTCTCATCGCCGCTGTCGCCGACCGGGGTCCAGCTGAGCTTGTCCTCGGCGATGACCGCCGTCTGGCCGTAATCGGACAGGTCCTTGCCCGCGACGGTCATGATATCGCGGTGGAGCAGCCCGGCGGACAGGAGTTCGCGGATGACATAGGGCATGCCGCCCGCCGCCTCGAACCCGTTCACATCGGCCGAGCCATTGGGATAGACACGCGCGATCAGCGGCACGGCGGCCGACAGGCGGTCCATATCCTCCCAGTCGATGATGATCCCCGCCGCGCGCGCGATGGCGGGCAGGTGGATCAGATGGTTGGTGGAACCACCCGTCGCGAGCAAACCGACCGCCGCATTGACGATCGCCTTCTCGTCGACGCAGCGCCCCAGCGGGCGATAGTCGTCGCCACGCTGGCCGATCGCGGCGAGGCGATGGACGGCGGCGCGGCTGAGTTCCTGGCGCAGCTTGGTACCCGGATTGACGAAGGCGGCGCCCGGCATGTGCAGGCCCATCACCTCCATCATCATCTGGTTGGTGTTGGCGGTGCCGTAGAAGGTGCAGGTGCCCTTCGAATGATAGGCCGCGATCTCGGCATCCAACAGTTCGTCGCGGCCCGCCTTGCCCTCGGCAAAGGCTTCGCGGACGGCGGCCTTCTGCTTATTGGGCAGGCCGGTCGGCATCGGACCGCCGGGAACCAGGATCATCGGCAGATGGCCGAAGCGCAGCGCGCCCATCAGCAGGCCGGGCACGATCTTGTCGCAGATGCCCAGCAGCGCGGCCCCCTCGAAGGTGCCGTGGCTCAGCGCGACCGCCGTCGACAGCGCGATGGTGTCGCGGCTGAACAGCGACAGCTCCATGCCCGCATAGCCCTGCGTCACGCCGTCGCACATGGCGGGCACGCCGCCCGCCACCTGCGCCGTCGCGCCGACTTCGCGTGCCCAGACCTTCATCAGTTCGGGATAGCGATAATAGACGGCGTGGGCGGACAGCATGTCGTTATAGGCCGACACGACGCCGATATTCATGCCCCGATCCGCCTTCATGGCGTCGCGGTCTTCCTCGGTCCCGGCATAGGCATGGGCGAGGTTGGCGCAGCCCAGATTGGGGCGGCGGACCGCCGTCTCGGCCTCGTGCGCGATCAGGTCGAGATAGGCCTGGCGGCCCGGACGCGAGCGTTCGATGACCCGGTCGGTGACGGCAGAGACGGCGGCGTTGAGGCTCATTGCTCGCTCCAGTGGATGTCGATCGGCAGTTCGACTTCGGCCAGGACGCGGCCGACCGGATAGGGCGAGGATGCGCCTTCCTTGATCGCGTCTTCCAGCACCTTCTTCTTGGCGGGGCCCGAGATGGCGAACATGATCGAACGGGCAGAAACGATGCCCGCCCGGCTGAGCGTCACGCGCGCGACCGGCGCTTCGGGCGGCAGCGGGTCGGGCATCAGGCCCAGCGCGCGGCGCTCCTTGGGGCCGTTGAGCGCTTCGTCATAGTCCGGGCCGGGGAAGATCGAGGCGGTGTGCCCGTCCGCGCCCATGCCCAGCAGCACCAGGTCGAGCGGCCAGTGCAGTTCCTGCATCAGCGCATCGGCCGAGCGACCGGCGGCCTTATAGTCCGACGTCGCCTGCGGCACGATCGGCATGACGCGCGCGCCCTTGGGCAGGAAGATCTTGCCGATCATGGTGACGTTGGACAGCGGATCGCCCAGCGGCACGACGCGCTCGTCGGCGGGGACGATGGTCACGCGCTTCCAGTCGAGCTTGGCCTGGGCCAGCTTTTCATAGACCGGGATCGGCGTCTTGCCGCCCGACAGCGCGATCACCGCCGCGCCGCGCGCCTCTATCGCGCTTTCGATGATGAACTGGATGTCGCCCGCCAGCGCGTTCGCCATTTCGGTGGTGTCTTCGTAATCCCACCATTCGATTTCGTCGGTCATGTCATCCTGTCCTAGAGATTCGGGGCGCAAGATAGGACCCGCCGCACGGACGGGCCATATTGCGCCAAAGTCTTCGCCCTCGCGATCGGGGCGGCGGCGATCAGTCGTCCTGCCAGTGCACCCCGTCGCGCTCGGTCAGCGCGATGGCGGAGGAGGGGCCCCAGCTGCCGCTCGGATAGGTCTTGGGCTTGACGTCGTTGGCGTCCCAACCGGCGCGGATGGCGTCGATCCAGGTCCACTGCGCCTCCACCTCGTCGCGACGGACGAACAGCGTCTGATCGCCCTCGATCAGGTCGAGCAGCAATCGCTCATAGGCGATGCGGCGGCGGGTGCCCGCAAACTCGGCGTCGAGCGACAGGTTCAGCGGGACTTCGCGCAGGCGGATGCCGTCGCGGTCGAGGCCCGGCTCCTTCGCCATCACCAGCAGCTGGATATATTCCTCGGGCTGCAGGCGGATGACCAGCGTGTTGGGCTGGAGCAGGCCGCCACGCCCGGCGAACATCGAGTGCGGTACGGGCTTGAACTGGATCGCGATCTCGGAACGGCGCGCGGCCATGCGCTTGCCGGTGCGCAGGTAGAAGGGAACCCCCTGCCAGCGCCAATTGTCGACATGCGCCTTGATCGCGACGAAGGTCTCGGTCTTGGACGGCTTGCCCAGCTCGTCGGCATAGGAACCGACGATCTTACCCCCGACCGCGCCATCGGCATATTGGCCGGTAACGGTGTTGTTGGGCACTTCCTCCGGAGTCATCAGGCGGAGCGAGCGGAAGACCTTGGCCTTTTCGTCGCGGATCGCGGTGCCGTCATAGCGCGCGGGCGGCTCCATCGCGACGAGCGCAAGCAGTTGCAGGATGTGGTTCTGCACCATGTCGCGCAGCGCGCCTGCACCCTCGTAATAACCGGCGCGATCCTCCAGACCGACCGTCTCGGCGATGGTGATCTGCACATTGTCGATACCGTGCGCGTTCCAGATCGGCTCGAAGAAGAAATTGCCGAAGCGCAGCGCCAGGATGTTCTGGACGGTTTCCTTGCCCAGATAATGGTCGATGCGGAAGGTCCGCTCCTCGGGGAAGCCGAAGGCGACCGCGTCGTTGATCTCCTTGGACGAGGCGAGATCGTAGCCGAGGGGCTTTTCCAGGCCGATCCGCACCGTCTCGCCCGCCAGGCCGACCGATTCGAGGCCCTTGATGGTGGACTCGAACAGGCTGGGCGCGGTCGACAGATAGATGGCGAGGCCGTTCGACACGTCGCCGACCTTCTCCGCCAGCGCCGGGAAGCCGTCCGTCGAGGAGGCGTCGAGCGACTGATACTGGACCCGTTCCAGGAAGCTGGCGATCTTGTCGGCGTCCTTGCGGTCGTCCGGCAGGAAGGTGTCGAGCGCCTTGGCCGCGAACTCGCGGAAGCTGGCATCGTCATGATCCGACCGGGCGGTGCCGGTGATCGTCAGCCCCTCGGGCAGCAGCCCGTCCGAATGGAGGTTGAACAGCGAGGGCAGCAGCATCCGCTGCGACAGGTCGCCGGTCGCGCCGAACAGCAGCAGCTTGCCAACGGGATTGCGCGTCATGACGTCTCCTTAGAGCACGAGGCCGGCGGTCGGATCGAGCCCGGCCATGATATTCAGGTTCTGGACCGCCGCACCCCCGGCACCCTTGCCAAGATTGTCGAGCGTGGCGATCAGTCGCGCCTGTCCCGTGGCCGCATTGCCGCAGACACGCAAGGTCATCCGGTCGGTTCCGGCATTTTCCTCGATATTCACCGCCGCTACGGCATCCGCCGAAAAACGCACGATGCGGCTGTCGGCATAGGCCTCGGCCAGCGCCTGCGTCACGCGGTCGAGCGAGGGCGCGCCCGGCAGGGCGTAAAGGGGCAGGGGCACCTCGACGACCATGCCGCGATAGGTGTCGACCACGGCAGGCGCGAAGATCGGCGCGTGGGTCAGGCCCGAATGACGCTGCATCTCCGGCGCGTGCTTGTGCGCGAGGGTGAGGCCATAGGGGCGGAAGGCGCGCTCGGTGGCGGTCTCATATTCGGCGATCATCGCCTTGCCGCCGCCCGAATAGCCCGAGGCGGCATTGACCGTCACCGGGAAGTCCGCCGGGATGATCCCGGCGCGCACCAGCGGACGGACAAGTGCGAGGAAGCCGGTCGGATAACAACCGGGATTGGACACGAACCGCGCCGCGGCGATCCTGTCCTGCTGCTCCGGCTCCAGCTCGGCGAAACCATAGACCCAGCCCGCAGCGGTCCGGTGCGCGGTCGAGGCGTCGACCACACGGGTCCGGTCATTGGCGATCAGTGACACGGCCTCGCGCGCGGCATCGTCGGGCAGGCAAAGGATGACGAAATCGGCGTCGTTGATCGCTTCGCGGCGCGCCTCGGCATCCTTGCGGCGATCATCGGGCAGGGTCAGGATCGACAGGTCGGGACGCCCCGCCAGCCGGTCGGCGATCTCCAGCCCGGTCGTACCCGCGCCGCCATCGATAAATACCGTCGTCGTCACTGCACCCGCTCCAACAGCCCCGCATCGCAATAGCCGACCAGCCCGAGATGCGGCGCGATGCCCCAGGCATGGCCACCCGCCAGTTCCAGCACCTCGAACGTCTCGCCCGACCGCAACTCGGCCAGGACCGTACTGTTCGTGGCACGTCCCTCGCGCAGTGTCACCGGCGCGTGGGTTCTGTAGGGCAGGGGCGCGGCATAATGGGGCGCGAATACGTATTCAGCGAGCCGGACATCGGCCAGATCGGGGCGAACCGCATGGGTGCGCGGGTCGAGCCCGACGGTGCGTCCCTGCAGGGCAAAGCTCTTACGCGTTGGCCCGTTGGAGGGCTGGGGCGTCGCCAGCGCCGATGAAATGTCCGAATTCTTCAAGAAAGTCCGCCCCTTCAGGTGTCCTGGCGACAAAGATGTTACGCTTGTCGCTATCATCGCGTTGGCGGCGCAGATAGCCCAGCGTTCCCAGTCTATTCAAGGCGCGGGTAACGACAGGTTTCGAGACGTTCAAGGCGCGGGCCAAACCGCGTACCGTATGGGGGCCCGGGCGCAGATAGACGACGAGCAGCAAAGCCATTTGCCGGTTGGTCAGATCGGGTTCGCCCGACCGGACATAATCGACAAGGGCGCTCATCCAGGCGAACAGCGACTGCGGGTCGTGCGGGTTGGACACGATGGCGATTCCAATGGCTGTGCCGGGCTTTGCCGGGCGTTGTTTCGTTGTCATAACGCCGCTTATCCACGGTGGTTTCACTCCTGTTCCGATGAGATGAACAACTTGGGTCAGGGATTTTCCGGAACCTTTTCAGCACATCGGATGGCAGGGAACGGGGTGCCGACCAGCCGCATGGTTGATCCCGCCACGTACGTCGCCTATGTGCGCGCCTTCGCACACCCCTTGTTCGGGATCATACGCGCCTCATGTTCGCATTTCTGCTCGTCATCCACGCCATCATCGCCGCGACCCTGGTCACGGTGATCCTCATGCAGCGGTCGGAAGGCGGCGGTCTGGGCATGGGGGGCAGCCCGTCGGGGCTGATGTCGGCGCGCGGCGCGGCGGACTTCCTCAGCCGTGCGACGGCGGTGCTGGCGACCGCGTTCGTCGGCTTCTCGATCCTGCTGGCCGTACTGGCCGCGACGCGCGGCGCGCCGGCCATCGATACCTCGCTGGCCCGCACGCCCGCGACTCAGGCGCCGATCACCCAGCCCGCGCCCGCCCCGGTCCCGACCGGTGCGGCTCCTGCCCAGGCCCCGGCGGACAATTCGGCGGTTCCGCTCGCCCGCTAATCCTCGTTTCCATCGCAGCATAGGCCAACGCGCCGCCGATATTTTCCGGCGGCGCGCATCTTTGCTGTTGTCGTATCCACCCCATCCAAGCTAGGCGATTCTTCCCATGGCGCGGTATATCTTCATCACCGGCGGCGTGGTTTCGTCGCTCGGCAAAGGCCTCATGGCGGCCTCTCTTGCGGCTCTCTTGCAGGCACGCGGCTACAGCGTGCGCATCCGCAAGTTCGATCCCTATCTCAACGTCGATCCGGGCACGATGAGCCCGTATCAGCACGGCGAAGTCTATGTGACCGACGACGGGGCCGAGACCGATCTCGACCTGGGTCACTATGAACGGTTCACCGGCGTGTCCTCGCGCCAGTCGGACAATGTGACCTCGGGCCGCATCTACAAGACGATCATCGAGCGCGAGCGGCGCGGCGACTATCTGGGCGCGACCGTCCAGGTGATCCCGCACGTCACCGACGCGATCAAGGCGTTCGCCAAGGCCGATACGCTCGACGAGAACGGCAAGGAGATCGACTTCATCCTTTGCGAGATCGGCGGGACGGTCGGCGATATCGAGTCGCTGCCTTTCATCGAGGCGATCCGCCAGCTCAAGAATGAGCTGGGCCGCGGCAAGTCGATCAGCATCCACGTCACGCTGGTGCCCTACATCGCGGCAGCGGGCGAGCTGAAGACCAAGCCGACCCAGCATTCGGTGCGCGAGATCGCGGCGCTGGGCGTCGCCCCCGACGTGCTGGTCTGCCGCTGCGAGCATCCGCTGCCCGCCTCGGACCGCGCCAAGATCGGCCTGTTCTGCAACGTGCCGCCTTCGGCCGTGATCCCGGCGCTGGACGCCAAGAGCATCTATGCGGTGCCGCTCCAGTACCATGCCGAAGGTCTCGATTCGGAAGTGCTTCGCGCTTTCGGCATCGAGCCCGAGGGCGCGCCCGACCTGTCGCGCTGGACCGAGATCGTCGACCGTCTGGTCAACCCGGAAGGCGAAGTGACGATCGGCGTGGTCGGCAAATATGTCGGCCTGCAGGACGCGTACAAGTCGCTGAACGAAGCGCTGGTGCATGGCGGTATCGCCAACAAGGTGAAGGTCCATATTCGCTGGATCGACGCCGAGCTGTTCGAGGGCGATGAGAGCGAAATCGCGCAGCAGCTCGAACCCTGCCACGCCATTCTGGTCCCCGGCGCGTTCGGCGAGCGCGGCGCGCAGGGCAAGATCGAGGCGGTCCGCTTCGCGCGCGAACGTCGCGTGCCCTATTTCGGCATCTGCTTCGGCATGCAGATGGCGTGCGTCGAAGGCGCGCGGAATCTGGCGGGCATCGCCGACGCCTCCTCGACCGAGTTCGGCCCGACCTCCGAGCCGATCGTCGGCCTCATCACCGAGTGGATGGGCCGCGACGGTCTGGAGAAGCGCGAGTCCAGCGGCGACATGGGCGGCACGATGCGCCTGGGTGCCTATGACGCCAAGCTGGCGGGCAACAGCGTCGTCGCGTCGATCTATGGCGGCGAAGACATCTCGGAACGGCATCGTCACCGCTACGAGGTGAACACCACCTATAAGGACGCGCTGGAAAAGGGTGGCCTGGTGTTCAGCGGCATGTCGCCGGACGGCACGCTCCCCGAAATCGTCGAGCGGCCGGACCATCCCTGGTTCGTCGGCGTCCAGTTCCACCCCGAACTCAAGTCCAAGCCCTTCGACCCGCACCCGCTTTTCGCCAGCTTCATCGAAGCGGCGGTCAAGCAGAGCCGGTTGGTGTGACTTGAAAGCCCCGCCTCCAGATGATGGAGGCGGGGTTTTTCTTTTGGGTGCACCTCCCAACCTCCGTTCAGCCTGAGCGAAGTCGAAGGCCAAGGCAGAAGTTCTCCATTTGGCGGATAGCAGGGCGTGGGCTTCGACTTCGCTCAGCCTGAACGGGGTGGGGACTGCATTCCTTAAAACAAAAGGCGCCCGGACCCGTCGGTCCGGACGCCCCGCGACGTCTTTAGGGAGGGAAAGACGTCGAGCTTGCTTACGCCGCCTTGGCCTCGTCGGCCTCACCGGCGTGATGCTCCACCGCGGCGAGCGGCTGGCCCGTCTTGATCGCTATCGTCTTGGGCTTCATCGCCTCGGGCACCTCGCGGACGAGGTCGATGACGAGCAGGCCGTCGTTCAGGCGCGCATCCTCGACGAACACGAAGTCCGCCAGCTCGAAGCGCCGCTCGAACGAGCGATTGGCGATCCCGACATGCAGGAAGTTCGGCGAGCCCGCCTTGTCATCCTTCTTGCCGGTGACGAGCAGCATGTTCTGCTGCGCGGTGATCTCGATCTCGTCACGCGCGAAACCGGCCACCGCCAGGGTGATGCGGTAACGGTCGTCGGCCAGACGCTCGAGGTTGAAGGGGGGATAATTCTCCGCAGAAGCGGCCCGCGAATTGGCCTCCAGCAGATCGAACAGCCGGTCGAAGCCAATGGTCGAGCGGCGATACGGAGTCAGGTCGATACGCATGTCAAAACCTCCATCAGAAGCGAATTGAAACGGGATCGGCCGATCCACCCCGGCGCGGGGCGGTTCGACCCATCCGTGCGGCCCGATACCGGCACCGCACGCGAACCGATATGGTTCGTGAGAAATGTGCTTCAAGGGCGTTTGAGGATCGAAAAGCAAATCTTCGCTCATCCCAAGCCATGGCGGGCTTGAATGCCTACTAAAACGATGTGTGAATAGGAGATGAAATCAAAAGGGGAGCTTCCATGTCCTTGACCCTGGCCTTGATACTGGCGGCGCAGACGACCGCTGCTGCCAACCCACAAGCCGATCCGAATGCCGAACAGCAGACCCCCCAGACCCCCCAGACCCATCGCGACGAAGGACGGTTAGGCACGGCGCAGCAGGGCGGGGGCGATGTCGTCGTCACCGCGCGCCGCCGGGCCGAGACGATCCAGTCGGTGCCCATCGCCATGTCGGTGATCGGCGGCACCGCGCTGGCTGAGACGGGGACGTACAATGTCAACCGGCTGACCCAGATCCAGCCGACGCTGCAATTCTACTCGACCAACCCGCGCAATTCCGCCGCCAATATTCGCGGGCTGGGCGCGCCGTTCGGGCTGACCAATGACGGGATCGAACAGGGCGTCGGCATCTATGTCGATCAGGTCTATTACAGCCGCATCGCCTCGGCGACGTTCGACTTCACCGATACCGAGCGGATCGAGGTGCTGCGCGGGCCGCAGGGCACGCTCTATGGCAAGAACACCACGGCGGGCGCAATCAACATCATCACCCGTCCGCCGAGCTTCACGCCCGAGGCGCGGGTCGAGCTGAGCGCGGGCAATTACGACTTCTTCCAGGGCAAGGCGTCGGTGTCCGGCCCGCTGGTCGACGACAAGGTGGCGGTCCGCCTGTCGACCTCGATCACCACGCGGCGCGGCACCATCTATAATACGCGCCAGCAGGAATGGCAGAACAGCCAGGATAATCTGTCGCTGCGCAGCCAGTTTTTGTGGCACGCGACACCGACGCTCGACCTGACCCTGTCGGGCGATTATGCGCGGCAGAACCCCAATTGCTGCGTCCAATATTATGCGCGGCTGGGGGCGACGCAGCGCCCGCTCAACCGGCAATATGCCGCACTGGCGGCGGCGCAGGGCTATACTGTGCCCTCGACCAATGCCTTCGACCGGCTGACCGATGTCGATACCGATCTGCGCGCCAGGCAGGAATTGGGCGGTCTGTCGCTGGTCGCGAACTGGGATGTGGGGGAGGCGACGCTGACCAGCGTGTCGGCCTGGCGTTTCTGGCATTGGGACCCGTCGAACGACCGCGACTTTATCGGCCTGCCCATCACCACCGTCTCGGCCAATCCGTCGCAGCAGAGCCAGGTGACGCAGGAACTGCGCATTGCATCGAACGGCAAGCGGACGCTCGATTATGTTCTGGGCGCCTTTTATTTCTGGCAGTCGATCGACACGCAGGGGCTTCAGGTCCAGGGACCGGCGGCGAGCGCCTTTCTGCTGAACCCGACCAGTGCAGGCGGTCGCAATCCGGCGACGCTGAACGGCCTGACCTCGCGCAACACGATCGGCTTTACGAACACCTCGGCTGCCCTATTCGGCAAGTTGACCTGGCACGTCGACGATCGCCTGTCGGTGTCACCCGGCTTGCGGCTTAATTACGACCGCAAGGATGGGTCGTATCTCTCGGTGGTGACCAATGGGGCAGGCTCGACTACGCTGACCAGCGACCAACGTGGGGTGCTCGCGCCGCAGAATTACACGCCGTCCTTCACCAACTGGAACCTGTCGGGCGACCTGACCGTCGCCTATGAGTTCAACCCGAACGTCCATTATTATGCGACCTATGCGCGCAGCTATAAGTCGGGCGGTATCAACTTGTCCGGCCTGCCGCTCGATGCGCAGAACAACCCGATCCTGGCGACGCAGACGGTGCGGCCTGAAAAGGTCAATCATTTTGAGCTGGGACTGAAGACCCAATTCGCCGACCGCCGCGCGACCGTGAACATCGCGGGCTTCTGGACCGAGATCGGCGATTATCAGGCGACGGTGAACAACCTTCAGGTCAACGTCCTGCGCGGCTATCTGGCCAATGCGGGCCGCGTGCGGACGCGCGGGGTGGAGATCGACTCGGCCTTCCGCCCGACCAGCCGGTTCAACGTCTATGCCAATGCGGCCTTTACCGATGCGCGCTATACCCGCTTCACCAATGCGCCGTGCCCGCCCGAGCTGTCGGGGGGCACCGCGCTGCCGGTGGTGAACGGGCAGATCGTCGGCACCCCTGCGGCGGCGGGGACGCCGGGCAATTCGCTGCCCTATTGCGACATCTCGGGCCAGTGGTTGCCGGGCGTCTCGCGATGGGCGTTTTCCTATGGTGCGGAGTATGACCTGCCCGCGACCGTGGCGGGGACCGAGGGGCAATTCTATCTGGGTTATGACGGCAGCTACCGTTCCAAATTCTCGTCCAACCCGTCGCGTTCCGCCTACACCGATATCAATGGCTATAGCCTCTCCAACGTTCGTGCGGGGTTCAAGGCGCCGGGCAGCTGGAACGCCTTTGTCTGGGTGCGCAACCTGTTCGATCACAATTACTATGAATTGCTGGCGACTCAGTCGGGATCGACGGGGCTGATCGTGGGGCAGCCGGGCGATCCGCGGACCTACGGGTTCACGATTTCCAAGTCGTTTTGACGTTGGGGCCTTGCCCCTCCACCACCGGGCTGGCGCCCGGCGGTCCCCCTCCCCAAGCAAGATTGGAGAGGAATGGGCCTTCTTGATCCTCCCCAAGCTTGCTTGGGGAGGGGGACCGCTCGCGTAAGCGAGTGGTGGAGGGGCAAGTCGCCCTCTGACGAATCACCCGACCCGTCCACATTCGGTTCATCTTGATCTGGTATAGCGACAGTCCCGTGAACGGGCGCCGGGCCGGCATCTGGGGACGGAGTCTGGAAGCTCCCCGTTTCCCAGCCGGTTCCGGCGGCTTTTCGATGGAGCCGAGCGTAACGAGGACCGAAATGCCAAACGCCCGGACCGTTTCCGATCCGGGCGCCTGCGTGACGATCGCTCGTCAGCCCCCTTTTCCCGCTCCCGCATCAACCTCGTTGGGTGAGCGTTGGAGCAATCCCCGAACCACGGCCGTTGCTGCCTGTGTCTCAGTAAGATTGTGGTACGTTACGGCAGGGCCGCTTGTCATCCCTCTTGCGGCATCCTTGCTACGATTGCGCCGCTTGTGTGGCGCGCGCGCAACAATGGGGCGGGTCGGCCGTTTGCCTGCGCGAACCGGGCGCGGCATTGCCAGCACCGGGTACCGCCCGTACAGCCCTTGGGCTTTTCAGTTTCTCCATGGATCGATCGGATATCAATGATCCTGTCACGTTATGAACGGATGATCGCCCGGCGCTATCTGCTGCCGGGCAAGGGAGAGGCGTTCATCTTTCTGGTCGCCTCGATCAGCTTGGTCGCGGTCATGCTGGGCGTCGCCGCGCTCGTCATCGTCATGAGCGTCATGAACGGCTTTCGCGCCGAACTGTTCGACAAGATCGTCGGTCTCAACGGCCATGCCGTGGTGCAGGGGGTGGGCGGACGCCTGCCCGACTGGCGCGACATCGTGCGTGATGCGCGCGCCACGCCCGGCGTCACCAGCGCGGTGCCGATGATCGAACAGCCATTGATGTCCAGCTATAACGGCCGGGTCGAGGCGGTGCTGGTCCGCGGCATGCGCGTCGCCGACATCCGTGGCAACTCGGCCATCCGCTCCAAGATCATCATGGGCAACCTGAACAGCGTCACACCGGGCAGCGGCCGCATCGCGATCGGCAGCCGCCTGGCCGAGGCGCTGGGCGCGCAGGTCGGCTCGGAAATCTCGCTGATCAGTCCGCAGGGGCAGACGACCCCGTTCGGCACGGTGCCGCGCATCGTCAGCTATACGGTCGGCGCCATCTTCGAGATCGGCGTGTACGACTATGACAAGGCCTATGTCATCATGCCCATCGAGGATGCGCAGACCCTGCTGCTGATGGGCGACACGGTCGGCATGGTCGAAGTGCAGACGGTCGACGCCGACCGGGTGGGCCAGATCCTCGCCCCGCTGGCGGACAAGCTGGGCGGCCGTGCGGTTATTGCCGACTGGCGGACGATGAACGCGCAATTGTTCGAGGCGCTGGCGGTCGAGCGGGTGGCGATGTTCACCGTGCTGTCGATCATCATCCTGGTCGCGGTGTTCAACATCCTGTCCTCGCTGATCATGCTGGTCCGCGCCAAGACGCGCGACATCGCGATCCTGCGGACGATGGGCGCGACGCGGGGTGGCCTGATGCGCATCTTCATGACGGTGGGCACCACCATCGGCGCGCTGGGGACGGTCGCCGGGCTGGGGCTGGGCGCGGTGTTCCTGTTCTATCGCCAGGGTGTGGTGAACTTCGTCCAGTTCGTGACGGGGCAGAATCTCTGGGACCCGTCGATCCGTTACCTCACCGAGCTGCCGTCCAAGACCGATCCGGTCGAGATCGTCGTGATCGCGTCGATGGCGCTCGTCTTCTCTTTCCTCGCCACGCTCTACCCCGCCTGGAAGGCGGCGAGCACGGACCCGGTTCAGGTGCTGCGCTATGAATGATCCGATCATCCGCATGGGAACGGTGGCCCAGCCCCACGCCGCCGAGCCGGTACTGGCGACCCGAGAATTGTCGCGCAGCTTCACGCAGGGCGGCCAGACGATCGAGGTGCTGCGCGGCGTCGACCTCGCTATCGCACCGGGCGAGATCGTGGCGCTGCTCGGGCCGTCGGGTTCGGGCAAGTCGACCCTGCTCCAGGCGGTCGGCCTGCTGGAGGGCGGTTTTTCCGGTTCGATCCGTATCGCGGGCGAGGAAGTGTCAAAGCTCGACTCGCATGGCCGCACCATTGCGCGGCGCGATCATCTGGGCTTCGTGTACCAGTTCCACCATCTGCTGCCCGACTTCAACGCGATCGAGAATGTCGTCCTGCCGCAACTCGTCCAGGGCAAGCTGCCCGCCGATGCCGAGGCGCGCGCCAAGGGACTGCTGACCGCACTGGGGCTGGGCCACCGGCTGACCCACCGGCCGAGCCAGCTGTCGGGCGGCGAGCAGCAGCGTGTCGCCGTCGCCCGCGCACTCGCCAACCAGCCCCCCTTGGTGCTGGCCGACGAACCGACCGGCAATCTGGACGAGCATACCTCCGAAATCGTGCTGGCCGAGTTCCTGCGGCTGGTGCGCGGCGAGGGTTCGGCGGCGCTGGTCGCGACGCATAACGAGCGGCTGGCGCTCAAGATGGACCGGGTGGTGCGCTTGCACGAAGGCCGCCTGCAATGAGCGTCTGGACCGAGACGCCCACGCTGACCGGCCGCCACGTCACGCTTCGCCCCTTTGTCGAGGCCGACCTGCCCGCTTTGGTCGAGGCGGCGCGAGAAGGCGATCTCTGGAACATCTTCTACGCCAATGTGTCGATGATGAAGAAACCCGAGCGCTGGCTGGCGGCGGCGTTGAAGGAGCGTGACGTCGGCCGCGCCCTGATCTTCACGGTCGAGACGCCGGGCGGCGAGGTGGTCGGCACCACCCGCTATATGCGGATCGCGCCGCAGCATCGACGGCTGGAGATTGGCGGCACCTTCTATGCCACCCGCGTCCAGCGGACCGGCGTCAATACCGAGGCGAAGCGGATGCTGCTGGCCCATGCCTTCGAGGTGATGGCGTGCCAGGCGATCCAGATCCGCACCGACGCGCTCAATATGCGCAGCCAGCGGGCGATCGAGCGGCTGGGCGCGAAGAGGGATGGCGTGCTGCGCGGGCATCAGGTGATGGCCGATGGCCGCATCCGCGACAGCGTCGTCTATTCGATCATCGACCGCGAATGGCCGGGCGTGCGTGCCAATCTCGACTATCTGCTGGGGAAGCACGCATGAGCGGTATCGCGGATTTCACCGTCAAGGCGGCGGACGGCTCGCCCATCGACATGGCGCGCTATGCGGGGCGCGTGCTGCTGATCGTCAACACCGCGTCCAAATGCGGCTTCACCCCGCAATATGAGGGGCTGGAAGCGCTGCATCGCCGTTTCGAGGGACAGGGGCTGACCATATTGGGGTTTCCGTGCAACCAGTTCGGGGCGCAGGAGCCGGGCGATGCGGCGGAGATCGCGAATTTCTGTTCGCTGACCTATGACGTCAGCTTTCCCGTCATGGCCAAGATCGACGTCAATGGCGATGACGCCGATCCGCTATTCCAATGGCTGAAGACGGAAGCGCCTGGTGTGCTCGGGACGAAGGCGATCAAGTGGAACTTCACCAAGTTCCTGGTCGGCCGGGATGGGCAGGTGGTCGGGCGGTATGCGTCGACGACCAAGCCCGAAGATATGGTCAAGGATATCGAAGGGTTGCTTCGATAGGGCGGAACATGCGCTTCGGCCCCACTCGGCATGAACGGAGCGAGGTATTATACCCAACCTCCGTTCAGCCTGAGCGAAATCGAAGGCCAAGGGCGGCCGTGCCCTATTGGCGGATGTCGGGGCGTGGGCTTCGACGACGCTCAGCCTGGACGGCGCTTTGCCCCTCAAATCGAAAAAGCGCTCGCGCCCTTCTTGTGGTCCAGCGCCGAGGCGATGGCGGTGATCCCGCCGAACAGGAAGCTCAGCCCCAGAATGTAACCCGGCAGCGTCATCGCACTCCATGGCAGCGTCGCCAGCACGAACAACGCGAGCAGAATGTTCAGCACCCCCAGCGCGATCATCCACCCGCGCCGCCGCCGCATCCGCGCGCCCAGCCCGATCTCCAGCGCCCCACGCAAGCCCAGCCACACCGCCACCAGCAGCGTGATCGAGATCGCACCTGTCGCGGGCTCGAACGCCATGATCAGTCCGATGATCAGCGATACGAGGCCGAACCCGATCGCATAGCCGCGTCCCTCATGCCCCTTGCCGAAAATGCCTGCGCCGATCGACACCAGACCCGATGCGATCAGGAACGCCCCGATCACCAGTGTTGCGGCCAAGGTCGCCGGAACGGGAAACAGGAACGCAGCCAGCCCGAGCAACGCCGACACGATGCCATAGGCCAAAATCCAGCCCCATCCCGCGCCGGGCCGCAAGGAGGTGGCAAAGGATCGGTCGGTATCGGTCATCGTCATTCGCCCTGATCTGGATAAACCCTTCTGTTGCCGTAACGGATCGGCTTGAGCAGTGTTCCGGCGGCCGGGTTCCGCACTGGTCGAATCACGCACGGTCGGGTAGGGGTGGATGATGCATTCCGGATATGTGCCGCTTCGCATCTTTTCCTCCTTCACGATGCTCGACGGCGCGATCGATCCCAAGGCGATTGCGGCGCAGGCCAAGGCGAATGCCTTTCCCGCCGCCGGGTTGACCGATCGCAACGGCCTTTATGCCGCGATGGCCTTTTCGGACGCCGCGAAGAAGGCGGGCGTGCAGCCGGTCATCGGCACGATGCTAGGCATCGCGCGTCCCGACATGCCCGACAATGTCGGCGCGGTGGTCGACTGGATCGCGCTCTATGCGCAGGACGTGACCGGTTATGACAATCTGTGCGCGCTGGTGTCGGCGGCGCATCTGGACCGCCCGATCGAACTCGCCGCGCATGTCGGCTTCGACACGTTGCAGACGTTCAGCAAGGGCCTGATAGCGTTGACCGCCGGTGGCGAGGGCGGTATCGCCCGCCTGTTCGCCGAGGGGCAGCCGGATCGGGCGAAAGCCTATGCCGACCGGCTCCAAACGATCTTCGGCGACCGGCTCTATGTCGAACTCGCCCGCCGCGACGATCCCATCGAGATGGCCGCCGAACAGGACCTGATCGACTTGGCCTATGACCGCGACCTTCCCCTGGTCGCGACCAACCCTTGCTGTTTCACCGATAGCGGTTTCCGCGATGCGCATGACGCCATGCTGTGCATTGCCAATTCGACCTATGTCGAAATGGACGACCGCCCCAAAAGCTGTCCCGAGGCGTGGCTCAAGCCCGCCGAGATGATGAAGCAGCTATTCGCCGATCTGCCCGAAGCGATCGAGAACACATTGGTCGTCGCCCAGCGTTGCGCGGTAATGGCGCCGTGGCGCAAGCCCATCCTCCCCAGTCTTGCGGGCGACCGCGAGGGCGAGGCGGCGATGCTCCGCCGCGACGCGACCGCCGGCCTGAACGCCCGGCTCGACCGCATCGCCGAGCTGGAAGGGGAGGGCGAACCCGGCTGGCGCGAGGCGTACCACGAACGCCTGACGTTCGAGGTCGACATCATCATTCAGATGGGTTTCCCCGGATACTTCCTGATCGTCGCCGACTTCATCAAATGGGCCAAGGACCACGACATTCCCGTCGGTCCGGGTCGTGGTTCGGGCGCAGGCTCGGTCGTCGCCTGGGCGCTGACCATCACCGATCTCGATCCCCTGAAGCTGGGCCTGCTGTTCGAGCGCTTCCTCAACCCGGAACGCGTGTCGATGCCCGACTTCGACATCGACTTTTGCGAAACCCGGCGTGGCGAGGTCATCCGCTACGTCCAGGAGAAATACGGCCGCGATCAGGTCGCGCAGATCATCACCTTCGGTAAGCTGAAGGCGCGCGCCGTGCTCAAGGACACCGGTCGCGTGCTCCAGATGAGCTATGGCCAGGTCGACCGCCTCGCCAAGCTGGTGCCCAACCACCCGACCGACCCCTGGGACCTGAAGCGCGCGCTGAACGGCGTGCCCGAGTTGGCGAAGGAGTACGCCAACGACAATCAGGTTCGCCGCCTGCTGGATCTCGCCACCAAGCTGGAGGGCCTGCCGCGCCACTCGTCCACCCACGCCGCCGGTGTGGTGATCGGCGACCGGCCGCTGGCGCAGCTGGTGCCGCTCTACCGCGATCCGCGCTCGGACATGCCGGTCACGCAGTTCGACATGAAGTTCGTCGAGGGCGCGGGGCTGGTGAAGTTCGACTTCCTCGGCCTGAAGACGCTGTCCGTTCTGCAAAAGGCGGTGCAGCTGCTCGCCAAGCGTGGGGTCGAGGTCGATCTCGGCGCGCTCGCCTGGGATGACGAGGCGACCTATGGCCTGCTCCAGAAGGGCGACACGGTCGGCGTGTTCCAGCTGGAATCGGAAGGGATGCGGCGCACCCTGTCCGCCGTACGCCCGACCAATTTCGGCGACATCATCGCGCTCGTGTCGCTCTATCGGCCGGGCCCGATGGACAATATCCCCAGCTTCGGTCGCCGCAAGCAGGGGACCGAGGAGATCATCTACCCGCACCCCCTGCTCGAACAGATTTTGTCCGAGACCTACGGCATCTTCGTCTATCAGGAACAGGTGATGCAGGCCGCCCAGATCCTGGCGGGTTATTCGCTGGGCGGCGCCGATCTTCTCCGCCGCGCGATGGGCAAGAAGGTGAAGGCGGAGATGGACGCGCAGCGCGCCATCTTCGTGAAGGGGTGCCAGGAGGTGAACGGCATTCCCGCGCAAAAGGCCAATGAGCTGTTCGACTTGATCGACAAGTTCGCGGGCTATGGCTTCAACAAGAGCCACGCGGCCGCCTATGCGCTGCTCGCCTATCAGACCGCATGGCTGAAGGCGCATCACCCGCATGAATTCTATGCCGCGTCGATGTGCTACGACATGGCGCTGACCGACAAGCTGGCCATCTTCGTCGACGACGCGCGGCGTCTGGGCGTGACGATGCTGCCGCCCTGCATCAACGCCAGCCAGGCCGAATTCGATGTCGAGCCGCATGAGGATGGCCTGGCCGTCCGCTACGCGCTGGGCGCGCTGAAGTCGGTGGGCGAAGGCGCGATGGAGAAGCTGGTCGTCGAGCGACAGGCGGGCGGTGCCTTTGCCTCGCTCGATGCGCTGGCCAAGCGGGTCGACCCGCGATTGATGAACAAGCGCCAGCTGGAGACCCTGGCCTCTGCGGGCGCCTTCGACGGGATCGAGCCCAACCGGGCGGGCGTTCACGCGGTGGCCGAAACGGTGCTCGCCATCGCCGCGCGCACTCATGAGGGGCGGACGAGCGGGCAGGGCGGCCTGTTCGGCGAGACCGAGGTGGCGGGCGACGCGATCAAGCTGCCGACCGGCACCCGCTGGACCCTGTCGCAGCGGATGGAGCAGGAGAAGGAGGCGTTCGGCTTCTATTTCTCGGCGCATCCCGTCGATCGCCATGCGCATATCGCCAAGATGCACGGCGCGCGGACCTATACCTCGCTGACCGAGCTGATCATCCCTGATGACGGGGCGCGGATCGGCGCGACCATGGCGGCGCTGGTCGAGGATGCGCGCTGGCGTACCTCGGCACGCGGCAAGCGCTACATGATGGCGCAGCTATCGGATGCGACCGGGCAGTTCCTGGCGACCTGTTTCGACGATTCGGTGGCGGCCGATCTGGAAAAGGCGGCCAAGGAGGGGCATTGCGCGCTCATCACCGTCGAGCTGGATCGCCGACCGGGCGAGGAAGCGCCGCGCGTCAGCATCAAGCGCGTCCAGCTGTTCGACGGCCTCGCGAGCACCGCCAAGTTCGTGGTGGAAGTGACGGTGACCGACAAGGTGGCGTTCAAGGCGTTGCATGCGATGCTGGACCCGCTGCGCAACGGCCGGGGCGAAGTACGCGCGCGGATCGAGGGGCAGGACGGCGACACGCTGTTGACGCTCGGCCGTAACTTCCTGCTCGACGCCGAACTGGCCAGCCATATTGAGGATTTGCCGGGGGTGAAGGCGGTGGCGATGAAGTCGTCCGAAGCGCGGTTGGCCTTGGTGAGTTAAGCGCGCGCGTATCGGCCGATGTGCGGCGGACCCCGTATGTCGTGCGAAAGCGGGTGATGGTCCTTTGTCATCGCGAAGGTCTTCCACCATCCCGGCGAAGGCCGGAATCCAGTTGTGCAAACGTGGGTAGCTTGTGCCAATCGCGTCGTAACTGGACCCCGGCTTTCGGCGGCGTGGGTGGCCTGATTGGACGATAGGAACCGGGCCTTCGCGGCAGCTCTCGACACGGGCCCAGCCGATATCAGCCGCCGACTTCGCGGCGATCCTGTTCCTCTTCGCCGGCCTCACCGTGGTTGCCATAGCCGCCACCGGAGGTATCGGCCTCATCCTCATTGGGCAGGTTTTCCGGGCTGGTCTGTTCGGGATCGGTCATCATGGCATCTCTCCTTCCATCGCATAACGCCTTGGAGAGGCAGGACGATCCTCAGAATAGCTCACCCTGTGGGCCTCTCGGCGGACGGAACAGGCTGGTATCGAGCCGGGGCTGATCCTGGTTCAGCCCATGCAGCCTACAGGCACGGTGAAAGCGGACCCGAAGCAACTCCGCCCATGGCCCTTGCCCCTTCATCCGTGTGAAGAAATCGGGATCATTGTCCCGCCCGCCCCGCAAGGACCGGATGATCGCCATCACCTTGCCCGCCCGTTCGGGATAGTGGGTGTCGAGCCAGGCGCGGAACAGCGGGGCGACCTCGTGCGGCAGGCGTATAGGAATGAAGAAGGCGTGCCGCGCCCCCGCCTGCGCCGCGCGGGCGACCAGATGTTCGATCTCATGATCGGTGATCGCGGGAATGACGGGCGCGATCGAGACATAGGTGGGGATACCCGCCGCCGCCAGCTTCGCCACGGCCGCCAGCCGTCGCTCTGGCGTGGGCGCACGTGGCTCGACGGTGCGCGCGACCTTGGTATCGAGCGAGGTGACCGAGACGCAGACGGTCGCCAGCCCCTTCGCCGCCATCGGGGCCAGGATATCGATATCGCGCACCACGCGGTCGGATTTGGTCGTGATTGCCACCGGATGATCCGTCTCCGCGAGTACCTCCAGGATCGATCGGGTAATCCGCCATTCGCTCTCGATCGGTTGATAAGGGTCGGTGTTGGTGCCCAGCGCGATCGGCGCGACGCGGTAGCCGGGCTTGGCCAGCTCGGCGCGAAGCAAAGTGGCGGCATCGGGCTTGGCAAACAACCGGCTCTCGAAATCCAGCCCCGGCGACAGGTCGTGATAGGCATGGGTCGGCCGGGCAAAGCAGTAGATGCAACCATGCTCGCAACCTGCGTAAGCGTTGATCGACTGGTTGAACGGCACGTCCGGGGACGTGTTTCGGGTCAGGATCGTCCGTGGCGTCAGGACCGTGACGCTGGTTCGCAGCGGCGGCGGCGCGCCGTCGACCAGCGACTGGGCGTCAAGCCAGTCGCCGTCCGCCTCCCGCTCCGGCAGGGCGGAGCGTCGGCTCGTCGCGTTGTTGGTGGCCCCTCGGGACGCGATCTTCGACATGGCTGGAGTAGAACATAAATGGAACAAATGGGCAAGCATAGGACGCTTGCTACGCCGCAGCCATTCGATCATTATTGGAACGTATTGAGAACGGAGGGTCGAATGGCGCGTCTGGAATATCTCGAATTGCCGGTCGGTGATCGGGCGGCGGCGAAGCATTTTTATGCAGAGGCGTTTGGCTGGACCTTCACCGACTTTGGGCCGGATTATGCCGCGACGATGAGCGGTGATACCGATGTCGGGCTCGATGCCGCATCGGACAAGGTGAAGGCCCCGCTGCCGGTCATCCGTGTCGACGATCTTGAGGCGACGCTTTCCGCCGTGGAGGCGGCGGGCGGGTCGATCGTGGTGCCGATCTTCGCTTTTCCCGGCGGTCGGCGCTTTCACTTCCGCGATGTCGACGGGCATGAATTGGCGGCGATGCAGGCAGACTGATCAGCGCTCCAGCAGGCGGGGCATCAGCTCGACGAAGTTGCAGGGACGGTGGCGGCTGTCGAGCTGGTCGCGCAAGATGCCGTTCCACGCATCCTTGACCGCACCCGTCGAGCCGGGGAGCGCGAAGATATAGGTGCCGCGCGCCACACAGGCGCAGGCGCGGGACTGGATGGTCGAGGTGCCGATGGTCTGATAGCTCAGCCAGCGGAAGAGTTCGCCGAAACCGGGTATCATCTTGGTCGCAACGCGTTCGACGGCTTCGGGCGTGACGTCGCGGCCGGTGACTCCGGTGCCGCCGGTGGTCAGCACGCAGTCGATGCTGGCATCGTCGATCCAGTGGTTGAGTTGGGCGACGATCTGGTCGGCATCGTCGCGCAGGATGGTGCGATCGGCCAGTTCATGACCCGCATCGGCGAGCAGACCGGCCAGCGTATCGCCGGACCGGTCCTCGGCCAGCGAGCGGGTGTCGGATACGGTCAGCACTGCGATGCGGACAGGAGTGAAGCTGCGGGTCGTGTCGATGGGCATGGCGGAGTGAACGTCTCGGCGCGAGTTTTGGGGGCGGCTTTGGTGGTGGGGCGTGGCCTTCGACTTCGCTTAAGCTGAATGGGGTTGGGGGGGCAGTCATAATGCGAGAGGATTGTATCCGCGTGCGCTTCGACTTCGCTCAGCGCGAACGGAGGTTGTGGTAAAGCCAAAATCCCCATCCGCCGTTCAGCCTGAGCGAAGTCGAAGGCCAAGGGAATCCTCTGGCCGGGATCAGTTCGCCTGAGGCATCGCCGTATTCGACTGCGGGCTGACGGTCGCATTCAGTGCCAGGGTCGTCTTTGGCGTTACGCTCGCCTGTGCGACGTTCGGGCGTTGCAGGCGGATCGCCGAGGCACCCGGCAGGCCCGGGAAGCGTGGCCACAGCCCTTGCGCCAATGCCGCCCGGCTGGGCGACTTCGGTTTGCCGGTCTGGCCCTCGTACATCCAGTAATTGCGCAGGACCATGGTGACGTATCCGCGCGTCTCCCAATAGGGAATGCTCTCGATATAGAGCAGCGGATCGCCATTGTCGTGGACCAAGCTGTTCCATTCGCCGACCGGCTTCGGCCCGGCGTTATAGGCCGCGATCACCTTGGGCAGCAGGCCGCCGGTCACGCCGGTCATGTCGCGCAGGCGCTCCAGATGGCGCTGGCCGATATCCATATTGGTCGACGGCTTGGTCAGCGCGCTGCGATCGATCGACACACCGCGCTCGCGCGCGAAATCGGTCGCGGCGGCGGGCATGATCTGCATCAGGCCATAGGCGCCCGCCGGGCTGACCACCTTGTTGCGGAATCCGCTTTCCTGAAGCGTATGGGCATAGACCAGCGCCTTTTCGACGCGCCAGCCGCTGTCGGGTGCCCAGTTCGGCGTTGGATAGCGTGCCTCGGCGGTGGCGGTCACGCCTGCCGGACAGTTGTGCGCCAGCCAGACGGTGGTGGCAGGCAAGTCCAGCGACTCGGCGAGGCGGACGAGGCTGCGGAACTCGGTCGGCTGGCCGATCCGCGCCTGCTGGCGGATGACCTGATCGGCAAGGTCGGTTTCGCCGACTTCGACCAGCGCGGCGGCGACCAGGATATTGGGGCGGCGATCCAGCGCGGCCCAGTCGGTGGCGACCAGCTGCCCCTTGGGCTCGCGATCGCCGCGCATTCCCAGCGCCTGGCGGGCGAGCTGGCCATAAAAGCTCTCGCGGAATTGCGAGGCGGAGCGCAGGCGGCCCTCGATCTTGTCGGGACGGCCGCAGACCATGTCGGCGCGCGCGGCCCAATAAAGCGCGGCGGCGCGCAGATCGACATCGGTGGCGCGCGCCGCCGTACCCTCGAACGCGGTCGCGGCGGCCTGGCAGTCATTCTGCCGCCATGCCGACAGGGCGACGGTCCAACGACCCTGTACGGCCCAGTCGCCCGATCCTTCGGCGGCCTGCGCCGCCAGCATGCGGGCATTGGCATCGTCGCCGCTGAGGAAATAGATCCAGGCGACCTTCTGCTGCCACTCGGTCAGCGCCTCGGGCGACAGGCCTTGCGTCGATTCGAGCAACGCGCGCGCGGAGGGGCCGTCGTCCGCCTTGACGAAGGGCTGCATCTTGACGGCCAGATCGGCGGCGATCTGGTCGCTGCGCACGCTCTTGGCGCGGGTGCGGCGGGGCGCGCCGTCCTGCCAGATCAGCGTGTGCGCCTCGGGCAATGGCGGCAGGTCATGCGCGCCGCGCGAGCGGGCGAGGCGGGCCAGCTGCTCGGCCTGGGGCAGTTCGGGGGCTTCGTTCAGCAGGGCGACCAGCCGCTCGACCTCCACCTTGGGCGAACCCTTGGCGGTGTAGAGTTCGGCGCGCGCGATGGCGTGGAGCGGACCGGGCTTGAGCGCGTCGAGTTCGAGTTGCGCGTCGGTCCAGCGGCTGTCCCGGATCGCCGCGAAGACGCGCATATAGCCCGCCTTCTGATCGGCATCGAGCAATGCGGGGATGGCGGGCGGGGCCTTGAGCGCGGCGGGGCTGCGGACGTCGGCGTTGGGGACGGGTTCGGCGGCAAGGGCTGCACCGCCGACGACCGTCAACAAAGCCCCGATGGTCGCGCCCTTCGCGATCGTCCGGCCCAGCTTCATGCGCGCAAATCCCCCATGACCCTTTGCAAGTCTTTCCAGCTTTCCGCCTTCGCCATCGGCTTCTCGATCAGGAAGCGCGGGTGGAACGTGGCGACGACGTTCGTTTTTCCGCTTTTATGGTCAATGACATGTGAATGTCCGCGCGCGTCGGTCAATTCGGTCCCGAGCACGGCACGGCTCGCCGCATTGCCGAGTAGGAGCAGCCCGCGCGGGGCGACGAGCCCGACATGGTGCAGCGCGATCTCGGCCAGCCGCGTCTCCACCCCGGCGGGCGTGCGTCCCGCGATCGGTCGCCGCGCGCAGACCGAGGTGACATGGACGGTCTCGCGCGACAGGCCCATGGCGGCCAGCATCCGGTCGAACAGCCGCCCCGGCGCACCCGACAGGATCTGACCGGCATCGCCGTCATCGCGGTCGGGACAGTCGACCAGCACCATCAGCGCGGCATCGGCGGGCCCGGTCGCGGTCAGCGAAATGCCGTCCCATGTCGCCTCCGGCGCGGCATCGGAAAGACGCCAGGCCAGGAACGCCTCCAGCGTATCGGGCAGCGAGCTCGCCGGGCCCGCGACGGGCAGGGCGGCGGCGGGCGCCTGGCCAGGCATGACGAGCGGCGCGCGCACCGGCTCCGGCGCCGTCCAGTCGCGGGGGTCATCCTCGACCAGCAGGTCGACGCCCGCATCATGCCACCAGTCCAGTACGCTGGCGGCCAGTGCACCATCAAACGGTGCGGTGTCGAACGTTGGAAGAGCCCCCATATGGGGTAAGCCCATGCTGCAAGGTTGACGTGCGCGTCAATCTGTCGGATCGGCTGTCAGGACAAGATGTTTTCAGTCCGCGCCCGGACGAGCCCGCCAAACGGGACGCTACGGCAGCGGCGCGGTCAAAAAGCGAGGATGCCATGAGCGAACGCGAATCGATGCCTTATGACGTGGTGATCGTCGGCGCGGGTCCGGCGGGCCTGTCGGCGGCGATCCGCCTGAAACAGCTTGCGACCGAACAGGGTGGCGAGCTGGCTGTCTGCGTCCTCGAAAAGGGATCGGAGGTCGGCGCGCATATCCTGTCGGGCGCGGTGATCGATCCGATCGCGCTCGACGAGCTGCTGCCCGACTGGCGCGAGGATGGCTGTCCGCTGGCCGAGGTTCCGGTGACGGAGAACCTCCACTGGATCCTGAGCGCGACGAAGCAGCGCAACCTGCCGCACGCGCTGACCCCGCCCTTCATGCACAATAAGGGCACCTACACCGGAAGCCTCGGCAATCTGTGCCGCTGGCTGGCGGGCAAGGCCGAGGAGTTGGGCGTCGAGATCTTCCCCGGTTTCGCCGCCGCCGAAATCCTGTTCCACGAGGATGGTCGGGTAAAGGGTGTCGCGACCGGCGACATGGGCATCGCGCGCGACGGCACCCGCAAGCCCGATTACCAGCCGGGCCTGGAGCTGCACGCAAAATACACCTTCTTCGCCGAGGGCGTTCGCGGTCACCTGTCCAAGGAGATCATCCGCCAGTTCGATCTGGCCCGCGACAGCGATCCGCAGGTCTATGGCCTGGGCATCAAGGAATTGTGGGACATCGACCCCGCCAAGCATGTGCCGGGCCGGGTGATCCATACCCAGGGCTGGCCGCTGGGGCATGACGCCAATGGCGGCGGCTTCATCTATCACCAGGCGGGGGGGCAGGTCGCGCTCGGCTTCGTGACGTGGCTCAACTACACCAACCCCTATATCTCCCCGTTCCAGGAGATGCAGAAGTGGAAGACCCATCCGGTCATCGCCGAACTGCTGAAGGGCGGCAAGCGCGTCTCCTATGGTGCGCGCGCGATCAATGACGGCGGGCTTCAGGCGATCCCGAAGCTGACCTTCCCGGGCGGCGTGCTGGTCGGCTGTTCGGCGGGCTTCCTGAACGTGCCGCGCATCAAGGGCACGCACGGCGCGATGAAGTCGGCGATGCTGGCGGCCGAGGCGGCCTTCGCCGCCGTGCAGGCCGGGCGCGAGGGTGACGAGCTGACCGATTATCCGGAGGCGTTCCGCGCGTCCTGGCTCTACAAGGAGCTGTCGACCGTCCGCAACGTCGTGCCGCTGGTCAAGAAATATGGCGATACGCTGGGCTCGGGTCTGGCGGGCGCGACCATGTGGGCTGAGCATTTCGGCCTGAAGATGCCCTTCACCATGAAGCACAAGCCAGATCACGAAAGCATGTGGCGCAAGGATCAGGTGAAGAAGCCCGATTACCCCAAGCCCGACGGCGTGCTGACCTTCGACCGCCTGTCCTCGGTGTTCCTGTCGAACACCAATCACGAAGAGGACCAGCCGGTCCACCTGACGCTGAAGGACGCGGATGTGCCGATCGCGCACAACCTGCCCTTGTTCGACGAGCCTGCGCAACGCTACTGTCCCGCCGGTGTTTACGAGGTGGTGGGTGTGGAAGAAGGCGATCCGAAATTCGTGATCAACGCCCAGAACTGCGTCCATTGCAAGACGTGCGACATCAAGGACCCGACCCAGAACATCAACTGGGTGGTGCCGGAAGGTGGCGGAGGACCCAATTATCCCAATATGTAAGCGTCCGTTTTCCCGTGCCCTGACCGGATTGTTGCTGGTCGGGGCCTGCTGGTCCGCGTCGGCGCTGGCGGCGGTGGAGGTGCCCCGATCGCCGTTATCAGCCTATCTGGCGGCGCGGGTCGCGGCGTCGGAAGGGCGGTCGGCGGCGGCCAGCGACGATTATGCCGTTGCGCTGGCCGGTTGGCCCGACGACCCCGCCGTCGCGGTGCGCGCCTATCGCGAGGCGATGACCAGCGGCGACGTGCCGCTGGCGCTGAAGTCCGCGCGGGTGATGGAGGCGGAGAATGTCGCGCCGCTCGACGTCGCGCTGCTCGACCTGGCGATCGCGGCGCGCAAAGGCGACCGGGCGGGATATGACGCCGCGCTGACCCGGATCGATGGCGGCGCGCTGCGCATCCTGTCGCCGGTGTTGCGCGCCTGGGCCGCGTGGGACCGCAAGCAGCCGGTCGAGCCCGGCCTCGACAGCGCGGGCAAGGAACCGGTGGCCAAGCGGCTGGCCGACGAGCATCGCCTATTGCTGGCGCTGGCGAGCAAGCGGATCGACCCGGCCTCGGTCCGTGCCCTGTTGGAGACGATGCGCGCGGCCCCCGACACCCGGATCGCCGCCGCCGAGATCGTGGCGGGGCGCGGCGACGAGGCCAATGCCCGCGCGCTGCTCAGCGATCCGCTTGTCCTGGCCGATCGCAAGGCACTGGGCGCCAAGCCCGATCTCGGTTTCGGCGTGTCGCAACTGCTGGTGCGGATCGGCGGCGAACTGGCGAGCGAGGGGCCGCGCCCGCTGGTCATCGCCCTGACCCGCACCGCCCTGATCGCCGACCCCGACAATGACCGCGCCCGGCTGATCATGGCCGAGGCGCTGTCGAAGGACGAGGCGTGGGATGCCGCCATCGCCGCGATCAGGGACGTGCGGCCGCGCGGCGCCTTCGCCCACCGCGCCGCGATCGTCCGCATCGGCCTGCTCGCCGAGGCGGGGCGACAGGGCGAGGCGCTGATGCTCGCGCAAGGGCTGGCGACCGCCAGGGATTCCAGCCTCGACGATTGGCAGGTCTATGCCGACCAGTTGATCGCCGCCAAGCGCCCGGCCGATGCGGTGCCCTGGTATGAGCGCGTCACCCGCGCCGACCTGGCCCTGCCTTGGGCGGCATGGCTGCAATATGGCGGGGCGCTGGATCAGGCCGGGCGCAAGGACGAGGCGGATGTGGCGCTCGCCAAGGCGGTCGAGCTTGGCCCGGACCAGCCGCTGGCGCTCAATTATCTGGGTTATGCACGGATCGAGCAGGGCAGGGACGTGCCGGGCTCGCTCGTGCTGCTCGAAAAGGCGAGCAAGCTGGCCCCCGACGATGCCTCGATCACCGATTCGCTCGGCTGGGCCTATCACAAGGCCGGGCAGACCAAGCGCGGTCTGCCGCTGGTCGAACGCGCCGCCATGGCCGAGCCCGCCAATAGCGAGATCAACGACCATCTGGGCGATCTCTATTGGGCGCTGGGGCGCCGTTACGAGGCACGCTATGCCTGGCGCGCCGCGGCACTGACGGCGGACGACACGGAGCAGGCGAAGCTGGCCGCCAAGATCGCGGGCTGACCGGCCTTGCCGAGCGCGCGCGTGCGACGCATGGGATGGTCATGACCGTTATCGTCGAAACCGCCCCGGCCAAGATCAACCTGGCGCTCCATGTGCGCCGTCGTCGTGAGGATGGCTATCACGAATTGGAGACGCTGTTCGCCTTTTGCCGTGATGGCGATGTCGTCACGGTCGAGCAGGCGGACAAACCCAGCCTCACGCTGACGGGGCCGTTCGCCGGCGTGCTGTCGGGCGAGTCGCAGGACGACAATCTCGTCATGCGGGCGGCGCGTGGCTTTTGCGCGCGGTTCGGGGTGAGCGAGGGGCATGCCATTACGCTCGACAAGCATCTTCCCGTCGCGTCGGGCATTGGCGGCGGCTCGGCGGATGCGGCGGCGACCTTGCGCGCGCTGGCGCGGCTGCACGGCAAATCGACCGATGACCCCGCCCTGTTTGCTTTGGCGGCCGAGCTGGGCGCGGATGTTCCCGCCTGTCTGCTCGGCCGGACGTCGCGCGGCGAGGGGAAGGGCGATGCGCTGCAACCGTTGGAGTCGCTGGGCGAGCGGCCGGTCCTGCTGGTCAATCCGGGCGTGGCTGTGTCGACGGCGGCGGTCTTCGGGCGCTGGGACGGTGTGGACCGGGGGGCGTTAGGGCAGGGTGATGTGATGAGCGTCGCGGCGGCGGGGCGCAACGACCTGGAGCCGCCCGCCCGTGCCATCGCGCCGCAGATCGACGCGGTGCTGGCCTTGCTGGCGAGTGCACCGGACGTCGATCTGGCGCGCATGTCGGGATCGGGCGCGACCTGCTTTGCGATTTTCGCCGATACCGACGCGCGCGATGCGGCAGCGGATGCGGCGCGGATACAGGGTTGGTGGGCGCTGCCGACTTTTTTGCGATAGGCTTTGTTCGCATCTTGTTCTCATGGAACAAAACACATACATTGCAGATGCGTTGAATGGACCACAAGGTTGGTCTAGCGAGGGAAGCATCTGATGGCCGCCAATCTGAAAGTGATCGAAACAGGCATGGCAACCGCAAACGCAGACCGGCAAAAGGCGCTGGACGCCGCACTCGCCCAGATCGACCGGGCATTCGGCAAGGGCTCGGCGATGAAGCTGGGCCAGAAGGAAGCGATGCAGGTCGAGGCGATCTCGACCGGCTCGCTCGGCCTCGACATCGCGCTTGGTGTCGGCGGCCTGCCGCGCGGCCGCGTGATCGAGGTCTATGGCCCTGAATCCTCGGGCAAGACCACGCTGGCGCTGCACGTCATCGCCGAGGCGCAGAAGATGGGCGGCACCGCTGCCTTTGTCGACGCCGAACACGCGCTCGATCCCGTCTATGCCAAGAAGCTGGGCGTCAATATCGATGAGCTGATCGTGTCGCAGCCGGATACCGGCGAGCAGGCGCTGGAGATCACCGACACGCTCGTCCGCTCGAACGCGATCGACGTGCTGGTGGTCGACTCGGTCGCCGCGCTCGTGCCGCGCGCGGAAATCGAGGGCGAGATGGGCGACAGCCATGTCGGCCTTCAGGCCCGCCTGATGTCGCAGTCGCTTCGCAAGCTGACCGGCTCCATCAGCCGTTCGCGCTGCATGGTGATCTTCATCAACCAGCTGCGCATGAAGATCGGTGTGATGTACGGCAACCCGGAGACGACGACGGGTGGCAACGCGCTGAAATTCTATGCCTCGGTCCGGCTCGACATCCGTCGCACCGGCGCGATCAAGGATCGTGAGGAAGTGACCGGCAACGCGACCCGCGTGAAGGTCGTGAAGAACAAGGTCGCACCGCCGTTCAAGCAGGTCGAATTCGACATCATGTACGGTGAAGGCATTTCGAAGATCGGTGAGATCCTCGACCTGGGCGTCAAGGCAGGTCTGGTCGAGAAGTCGGGCAGCTGGTTCTCCTACGACTCGGTCCGCATCGGGCAGGGGCGTGAGAACGCCAAGAATTACCTGCGCGACAATCCCGACATGGCCGACCGCTTGGAACGCGCGATCCGCCAGCGGACCGAAAAGGTCGCCGAGGAGATGATGACCGGCCCCGATGCCGAGGACGACATCTAAGACTATAGGGCTCGCCAGCAATGGCGGGCCTTTTTGTTTGAGAGCATCGGGGGCTGGATCGTGACGGGCGGAATGGATTGGCGGGGGCGGGTCGGCGATGTCTGGGCTGCGGAATGGCGCCGGACCGACCGCAGCCTGGCGGACCTGTCGCGTCACCTTGATGCTGCGATCGCATCGGTCGCGCCCGAACGGGGGCATGCGCTCGATATCGGTTGCGGGGCGGGGGGGACCAGCCTGGCGCTCCGGACGGCGCGGCCGGGATTGCGCGTGACGGGCGTCGATCTTTCGGCGGAATTGGTGGCGGTGGCACAGGCGCGGGCGGGCCACGCGGCTGGCGATAGCCTGCGTTTCCGGTGCGGCGATGCGCTGACCGTGGCGGCGGCCGAAGGGCCGTTCGATCTGCTATGCTCGCGTCATGGCGTGATGTTTTTCCCCGATCCTGTCGAGGCGCTCACCAACTTGCGACACGCCGCACGTGACGGGGCGCGGCTGGTCTTCTCCTGCTTTGCGGAACGCGCCGAGAATGGTTTCGCGACGCTGGCGGATGCGGTGATCGGTATCGCTCCCCCGCAGGACGAGAGTTACGCGCCCGGCCCCTTTGCCTTTGCCGACGTGAATCAGGTCGGCGCGTGGCTGATGGAAAGCGGATGGCGGCCTGACAGTGCCGCACGTGTGCCATTCGATTATGTGGTGGGCGAAGGCGACGATCCGGTCGAGGATGCGCTGTCCTTCCTGTCGCAAATCGGCCCCGCTGCACGGGCCTTGGCGCAGGCAGCCCCCGATGAACGGCGGCGGATGGAGACGGCCTTGCGGGAAGCGCTGTTGCGGTATCGCACCGGCGACCGGATTGCGTTGCCCGCCTCGGCATGGATCTGGCGGGCCGTTGCGCATGGCAATGGCGGATCTGGATCGGGATGACATAGGGGCGACCCGAGTCGCGCTCCTCCTCTTCAGGAGCATCAGGTAAACCGCACCCCGCGCGGTTTAGATCAGGCTGGGAGCCTGCTCGACCTGGTGCTGGGTTGGGGTAAGGAATCACCACAGATACGGCGTTTGCGGAAGCGCCCCACCCCCGGCCCCTCCCCTGAAGGGAAGGGGTGGATCGATCTAGAGTGGATCGACATTCAGCCGTCCTCTTCTTCCCTCGCCCCTCATAGTGGGGAGAGGGTTGCGCAGACATGGTCTTTGCGAAAGCAAAGGCCTAGTCGAAGCTGGGTGAGGGGTGGTCGTTCGCGTAAGCGAGCGGGCGAGCCGAAGGCTCGCTCAACCGCTAGCCAGCGCGCTGACAAGCTCCGCTAATCCTCGCCCCTGTCCAGAGAAGAGGGACGAAGAAGCCGGTTGCGGATCTGGGCAGCGATCTTTTCGCTGAGTTTTCGAACCTGCAACACAGGACCGGTCCCCCAATGCGTCCGCTATCCCCCTTGGCGCGTTGAGCCGCGCAATCGAGGGGAAAAGCCATGACGATCATCGTCCATCATCTGGAAAACAGCCGGTCGCAGCGCATCCTGTGGATGTTGGAGGAACTGGGTCTTCCCTATGAGGTCAAGCATTATAAGCGCGATCCCAAGACGATGCTGGCCCCGCGCGACCTCCGCGCCGTGCATCCGCTCGGCAAGTCGCCGGTGATCGAGGATGACGGACTGGTGATCGCAGAGACGGGCGCGATCATCGAATATCTGGTCGGCAAGGGCGATGGCCGCCTGGGCCCGCCCGCGCACCGGGAGGCGATGCAGCGCTGGCGCTTCTGGCTGCACTATGCCGAAGGATCGTTGATGCCGCCGCTGTTTGTCACGTTGGTGCTCAGCCGCATCCCGGTCATGGGCAAGGTGGCGATGAAGCGGTTCCAGCCGATGGTCGACCGCCATCTCGATTATGTCGAGAGCGAACTGGCGCGCTCGCCCTGGTTTGCCGGCGAGCAGATGACGGCGGCCGACATCATCATGAGCTTCCCGCTGGAAGCCGCCCGGTCCCGCGCCGGGCTGGACGAGCGCCGCCCCGCCACCATCGCCTGGCTGGAGCGTATCCACGCCCGCCCGGCCTATCAGGCGGCGCTCGCCAAGGGCGGACCCTATGCCTATGCGTGAGGCATAGGGTCCGACGATCAATGCCCCCCGATCTGGCGGAAGCTGTCGGGGGCATCCTTCGGGGGCGTTCCCGAAGGGGCGTGGAGCGACGCCACATCGACCGGCTCGGGGGGATCGAGCGGACCTTCCCACTTGGCGATGACCGCACTCGCCACCGCATTGCCGATGACGTTGGTCGCCGAGCGGCCCATGTCGAGGAAATGGTCGACCGCCAGGATCAGCAGCAAGCCCGCCTCGGGAATGTTGAACATCGGCATGGTCGCCGCGATCACCACCAGCGAGGCACGCGGCACGCCCGCAATCCCCTTCGACGTGACCATCAGCACGAGCAGCATCGTGATCTGCTGCCCGATCGAAAGATCGATGCCGTACGCCTGGGCGATGAACAGCGACGCGAAGGTCATGTACATCATCGAGCCGTCGAGATTGAACGAATAGCCGAGCGGCAGAACGAAGCTGGCGATGCGCGGTGGTACGCCGAACCGGTCCAACCCCTCGAGGATGCGCGGATAGGCGGCCTCGGACGACGCGGTCGAGAAGGCGAGGATCAGCGGCGCACGGATATGCGCGATCAGGTCGCGCACCCGCGGGCCGATGAACAGCGCCGCGATGCCGAGCAGCACGCACCACAACAGGATGAGGCCCAGGTAAAAGCTGCCCATGAAGATGGCGAGCTTGCCGATCACCGATGGGCCCTGCTCGGTCAGCGTGCCCGCAACGGCGGCGAAGACCGCGATCGGCGCGACCCGCATGACGTAATCCGTCACCTGCAACATCACCGCGACCAGCGCATCGACCGCACGGACCAGCGGCGCGGCGCGCTCGCCGACCGCCGTGATCGCGACGCCCAGGAACAGCGAGCCGATGACGATTTGCAGAACCTCGTTGGTCGCCATCGCCTCGATCAGAGAGGCGGGGACGAGGTGCGTCACGAATTTCTGCAGGTCGAACCCGGCCTTCACCACCCCGCTATCGGCGGTGACGGCGGGCAGCGGCAGGTTGAGGCCGACGCCGGGCTGGAGAAGGTTGACCAGCAACATGCCCAGGCTGAGCGAGACGAGGCTGGCCGAGATGAACCAGGCGAGCGAGCGCACCCCGATCCGCCCCAGCGCCTTGGTATCGCCCATCTGTGCGATTCCCGACACTAGGGTCGCGAAGACCAACGGCGCGATGATCATCTTGATCAGGCGCAGGAACAGGCCGGTGACGATCGCAAAATAGCCCGCAATCGTCTTGAGTTGCGCGGTCGCCGCCGCGCTGCCGTCATTCAATGACAGGTTGAGCGAGAGCCCTACGATCAGCCCCAGGACGAGGCCGATGAAGATGTACAAGGTCAGCCGCTTGGCCATGCATACCCCAAATTAAAATCCGCGGGCGAGCCAAGGGCATTGCGGCGCTCAGGTCAAGAATTCTATCGTCACCGTCATGCAGACCCTGTTGTCCCGCCGCGCGATGATCGCGGCCGCCGCCCTGCCGTTCCTCGTCCGGCCGGGACTGCTGCGTGCGGCGGAGCCGGACCTGTCGGCGCTGTCCGACGTCACCGGCGGGGCGGTGCCGATCGGCCCGGAGGAACGGGCGCGGCGGCTGGCACGGGCGCAGGCTTTGATGAAGGCGAACGGGATCGGCGCGATCCTGATCGAGCCCGGCTCGACCATGGTCTATTTCACCGGCGTCCAATGGTGGCGCAGCGAGCGGCTGACCGCCGCGATCATCCCGGTCGAGGGTCAGCCGTGCATCGTCACGCCGTTCTTCGAGGAGCCCTCGGTCCGTGAGACGCTGGCCGTGCCCGCCGAGGTGCGGGTGTGGCAGGAGGACGAGAACCCGCTGGCCGTCGTCGCGGGGTTCCTGCGCGACCGCAAACTGGCGAACCGCCCGGTCGGGATCGAGGAAACGGCGCGCTTCTTCGCATTCGACGGGATGCGAAAGCTGCTGCCCGACATGCGGCTGGTCTCGGCCAATCCGGTGGTGCGCGGATGCCGGATGGTGAAGACGCCCGCCGAGATCGCGCTGATGCAGATGGCGACGGACGTGACGATGGCGGCCTATCGCTGGGTATATCCCCGTGTCGAGGCGGGCATGACGGGCGCGGAGGTCGGCGCGCTGATGAGTGCCGCCACCCGCAAGCTGGGCGGCGCACCGGAGTTCAGCATGGCGCTGATCGGCGAAGCCTCGGCCTATCCGCATGGCAGCAAGCAGGTCCACCGGGTGGCGGACGGGCAGGTCGTGCTGATGGACTGCGGATGCACGGTACAGGGCTATCAGTCCGACGTCTCGCGCAGTTGGGTCCATGGCCGCGCCAGCGCGGAACAGCGCAAGGTCTGGGACACGGTGACGAAGGGCCAGCAGGTCGGGCGCGCGGCGGCGCGGATCGGCGCGCCCGCAGGCAGCATCGACGATGCCGTGCGGCGTTTCTACGAAGGCCAGGGCTATGGTCCCGGCTATCGCTTGCCCGGCCTGTCGCATCGGACCGGCCATGGCATCGGCATGGATGGGCATGAGCCGGTCAACCTCGTGCATGGCGAAGCGACGCCGCTGGCTGCGGGCATGTGCTTCTCTAACGAGCCCGGGCTGTATCTGCCGGGCAAGTTCGGCATCCGGATCGAGGATTGCTTCCACATGACCGATAGCGGTCCGGCCTGGTTCTCGACGCCGCCCAAGGCGATCGAGGCGCCGATCGGATGATCGCCGAGCTGGACGCGCGCGGCTATGCCCTGTGGCCCTCGCGGCTGGATGACGGGGAATTGGCCGAACTGGCGGCGCTGTTCGCCGACTGGCCTGGCGGGTGTCCGGGACGGCGGATCGATCCGGCCCGCGCCGCCGGATTGTCCGCCGTGCGCCGGCTCTGCGCCGCGATTGGGCTGGTCGTCGGCGAAGGCGTGCGGCCGGTCCGCGCGATCCTGTTCGACAAGCAGGACGGCGCGAACTGGGCATTGGGCTGGCACCAGGACCGGACCATCGAGGTGGTGGAGCGACGCGAGGTTGCGGGGTTCGGGCCATGGACCGTCAAGCGGGGCCGCGTCCATGTCGCGCCGCCGGTGTCGCTGCTGGAACGCATGGTCACGGTCCGCCTCCATCTCGATCCCGTCGATGCGGACAATGCGCCGCTGTTGGTCGCACCGGGTTCGCATCGGCTGGGCCTGATCGCCGAGGATGCGATTGAAGGCGTCGTCGGTCAGCTGGGCGAGGCGGTTTGTCTGGCCGGGGCGGGCGAGGTTTGGCTGTACCGCACGCTGATCCTTCACGCCTCGGCCCGCGCCGGACCCGGGCGGCACCGGCGGGTCTTGCAGATCGACCTCTCGGCGGATGGCTTGCCGGGTGGTTTGCGCTGGGGCACGGACGGGCAGGAGAGACTGTCATGACGATCGATCTCGTGATCGAACTGCTGGTGGGCTTTGCCAACGGCCTGCTGAACGCCGTCATCATCTGTGCGCTAGCCTATTGGCTCCTCGGCCGCGTTTTCGGTGTGACCGAGCCGCGCTTGCCCGCCATCTTGTTCGCCGTGGGCTTGACGCTGGGGCGGTTCGAGCATGCGGCCGATATGGCCGGGCATCCCATTGGCCGGTTGGTTGGCGATGGCCTGGGGTTCGTCCTGATCCGGTATCTCTGGTGGCGTCGCCCCGCTGCTCGCGACGATGCGACGGAACGAGCCGAACGCGCGGGCGCTTGAGCGCGCGCGAAACCTCGCCTAAGCCCGCGCTTATGACCTCGACCAACGACATCCGCCGCGGCTTTCTCGACTATTTCGGAAGCGAAGGGCACCAGATCGTGCCCTCCGCGCCGCTCGTGCCGCAGAACGACCCGACGCTGATGTTCGTGAATGCGGGCATGGTGCCGTTCAAGAACGTATTCACCGGCCTGGAGTCGCGGCCCTATTCGACCGCAACCAGCTCGCAGAAATGCGTGCGCGCGGGCGGCAAGCATAACGATCTCGACAATGTCGGCTATACCGCGCGCCACCATACCTTCTTTGAAATGCTGGGCAATTTCTCGTTCGGCGACTATTTCAAGGAACAGGCGATTACCCATGCCTGGACCCTGCTGACCAAGGTCTGGGGCATCAACCCGGAAAAGCTGACCGCCACCGTCTATCACACCGATGACGAGGCGTTCGGCTTGTGGAAGAAGGTCGCGGGGCTGCCCGATCACAAGATCATCCGCATTCCGACCAAGGACAATTTCTGGGCGATGGGTGAGAACGGGCCGTGCGGTCCGTGCTCCGAAATCTTCTACGATCACGGCGACCATATCTATGGCGGCCCTCCCGGCAGCCCGGAGGAGGATGGCGACCGATTCGTCGAGATCTGGAACCTGGTCTTCATGCAGTTCGAGCAGGAAGCCAACGAGATCGTCGGCGAATTGCCCAAGAAGTCGATCGACACCGGCATGGGGCTGGAGCGGATCGCCGCCGTCCTTCAGGGCGTGCACGACAATTACGATACCGACACCTTCAAGGCGCTGATCGCAGCCTCGTGCGAGCTGACCCACACCAAGGCGGAAGACGGGCAGAAGGCGTCGCACCGCGTGATCGCCGACCATCTGCGCTCGGCCGGTTTCCTGGTTGCGGACGGCGTGCTGCCCGCCAATGAGGGCCGCGGCTATGTTCTTCGCCGGATCATGCGCCGCGCGATGCGTCATGCGCATCTCTTGGGTGCCAAGGAGCCGTTGATGCACCGGCTGGTCCCGGCGCTGGTCGCCGAGATGGGTGCGGCCTATCCTGAGCTGGTCCGCGGGCAGCCGCTGATCGAAGCTACTTTGAAGCAAGAGGAAACCCGCTTCCGCCAGACGCTCGACAAGGGCCTCAAGCTGCTCGATGAAGCGACGGCGGGCATGGCGCCCGGCGCGACGCTGGCGGGCGAGACGGCGTTCAAGCTCTATGACACGTTCGGCTTCCCCTATGATCTGACCGAGGACGCACTGCGCGCGCAGAACCTGTCGGTCGATCGCGCGGGCTTCGACGCCGCCATGGCCGAGCAGAAGCGCGCCGCGCGTGCCGCCTGGAAGGGCTCGGGCGCGAAGGCTTCGGATGATGTCTGGTTCGACATCGCCGAGGAAACCGGCTCGACCGAATTCCTGGGTTATGCCTCCGACACGGGCGAGGGCGAAGTGCTCGCGCTGGTCAAGGACGGGGCGCGGGTCGATAGCGCCGCCGCTGGCGATACGGTGTCGGTCATCGTCAACCAGACGCCTTTCTATGGCGAGAGCGGCGGCCAAGTCGGCGACAGCGGCACCATCTCCAGCGACACCGGCTTGAAGGCGGTCGTCACCGACACCTCCAAGCAGCTTGGCCGCGTGTTTGTGCACAATGCCGAGATTCAGGAAGGCGGCATCAAGGTTGGCGACAGCGTGAAGCTGGCCATCGACACTGCGCGCCGCGCCGCGATCCGCGCCAACCATTCGGCGACGCACCTGCTGCACGAGGCGCTTCGCCAGCGGCTGGGCACCCATGTCGCGCAGAAGGGCTCGATGGTCGCCCCTGAACGCCTGCGCTTCGACTTCTCGCAGCCGGTCGGCATGACCGCCGATGACATTGCCGAGGTCGAGGCGAAGGTGAACGAGCAGGTGCGCGGCAACGGCCCGGTCGTCACCCGTCTGATGACGCCCGACGAAGCGATCGAAATGGGCGCGATGGCGCTGTTCGGCGAGAAATATGGCGACGAGGTGCGCGTCGTCTCGATGGGTGAGGATGCCGACGGCACCTACTCCCTAGAACTTTGCGGCGGCACTCACGTCAACGCGCTGGGCGAGATCGGCGTGTTCAAGATCGTGTCGGAAGGCGCGGTGTCGAGCGGCGTGCGGCGGGTCGAGGCGCTGACCGGCGAGGGCGCGCGCGCCTATCTGTCGCACCGCGACGACATGCTGAAGGCGGCTGCCGCGACCTTGAAGACCACGCCAGACGAGGTGCCCGCACGCATCGCCGCGCTGGTCGAGGATCGGCGTCGTCTGGAACGCGAACTGGCCGAGGCGAAGAAGGCGCTCGCCATGGGCGGCGGGGCCGGTGGTGCGGCGGCCGGGCCGGAGCAGATCGGCGACGTGGCGTTCATCGGCCAGGTGCTCGACGGCTTCGAGGCGAAGGGTCTGCGGGGCGCGGTGGACGATGCCAAGCAGCGTCTGGGCGGATCGGGTGTCGCGATGATGGTCGCGGTCAATGACGGCCGCGCCTCGGTCGCGGTCGGCGTGACCGACGACCTGACGGGCAAGCACAATGCCGTCGAACTGCTGCGCAAGGCGGTGGCGGCGCTGGGTGGGCAGGGCGGCGGCGGCCGTCCCGACATGGCCCAGGGCGGTGGTCCTGACGGCACCAAGGGCGCCGAGGCGCTCCAGGCGGTCCGGGACGCGATCGCGGGGTAATTTCACCAGCCAGGGGAGAGTGGCGATGCGCAGGGGAATGACGACGGCCTTCTTCACGGGGGCCATGCTTCTCTTGCCATCGCCGCTCTTGGCGCAAACGGCACCGCCGCAGACCTCCACGCCGCCCGCCACGACCGGCGAGGCGGTCGTCGTGACCGCCCGGCCCCAGGCCACCGAGCGCGAAGTGCGCGATCAGGTCATCGGCGTCACCGGGCGACCGACATCGGCCATGCCGCTCATGCGGTTTCGTGCGCCCGTGTGCATCGGCACCGCCGGGCTGCCGGTCTCGGCCAGCGAGAAGATTCTTCGCCGCATGATGGCGACGGTCGAGTCGCTGGGCATGAAGATGGCCCCCGATGGCTGCACGCCGAATATCCTGGTCCTGTTCGCCGACGATCCGCAGCAGCAGCTCATGGCGCTGCGCCAGCGGTCCCCCCAGATATTCGGGGACCTGTCCCGCCCGGCGGTCAGCCGCATCGTGAAGGGGGCGGGACCCGTCTATGCCTGGAACGCCGCCATGCGAGTGTCGCGCGACGGCGATCTCGTCTTGCAGCAGGACAGCCCCACGGCAAACTGGCCCGAGATGAAACTCGGTGCTGCGTCGCGCCTGTTGAGCCCGATCCGTCAGGACATCGCCGCCTCGGTCGTGGTCATCAAGCGTCAGGCCCTGCTGAACAAGACACTGGGCCAGATTGCCGACTATGCCGTGATGCGGACCATGGCCGCGACCAGGCCGGTCGAGGGGATGACGTCGGCGACAATCCTGACCCTGTTCGACACCGATGCGGTCGCTCCTGCGGAACTGACGGCGTTCGACCGGGGGTTGCTGAACGGACTCTATGACAGTCGCCCCCATGCGCGAGGGGGGCAGCAGGTGTCGGAGATGACTCGCGCCATCCGCGAGGAAACCGCACGCAAATGATCCGGTGGGGCCGGGCCGTGTCGCCCAGTGCCGTCAAGGCTGTAGGCCTCCTGCCGGCGGTCATGCTCGGTATCGAGCTGCCGGCGTGCGACTGGGGCCATCTGCGCGACCTTTATGCGGGGCAGGGAAATCCTTCACCGATGTTCCAATATGCCGCTATGGCGCGTTTTATCGAAGACGAATGGATCGCCGGAGACAAGAAACCGTGACCCCCCCAAGCGGACGCCGCGACCTGACCGCCGGGCCGATCGGCAAGACTTTGTTGCTGTTCGCGCTACCGACCCTGGGGTCGAGCGTGCTGCAATCGCTGAACGGGTCGATCAACGCGATCTGGATCGGCCAGTTTCTGGGCGAGCGGGCGCTGGCGGCGACGACCAACGCCAATATCATCATGTTCCTGCTGGTCGCGGCGACCTTCGGCTTCGGCATGGCCGCGACCATCCTGATCGGCCAGGCGATGGGACGGCGCGACGTGGAGGCGATGCGCCGGGTGCTGGGATCGGCGTTGGGGCTGTTCGCGGTGATCTCGACCGCGACCGTGGGAGTAGGCTGGCTGGCCGCGCCCGCCATCCTGCGCGCGCTGGCGACCCCGGCCGAAGTGTTTCCGCTCGCGCTCGCCTATCTGCGGGTGATCTTCGTCGCGATGCCGCCGGGCTTCATCTCGGTGTTGCTGACCATGGCGCTGCGCGGTGTCGGCGATTCGATCACGCCGCTGAAGTTCATGGCGCTCGGATCGGCCCTCGACGTGGCACTCAACCCGGTCTTCATCCTGGGGCTGGGGCCGATCCCGGGGCTGGGGATCGAGGGATCGGCGATCGCGACGCTGATCGCGAATACCGGATCGCTGCTGGCGCTCGTCACCTATCTCTATGCCAAGGATCTGGTCATCCGGCTGCGCGGTGCCGAGTGGCGCTATTTGCTCCCGACCGCCAAATTGTTGAAGACCATCGTGGTCAAGGGGTTCCCGATGGGGCTCCAGATGCTGGTCGTCTCCACCTCGGCGCTGGCGATGATGGGGCTGGTCAATCGGCACGGCACCTCGACGACGGCGGCTTACGGCGCGGCGAACCAGCTTTGGACCTATATCCAGATGCCCGCCATGGCGGTGGGCGCGGCGGTCAGCGCGATGGCGGCGCAGAATATCGGCGCGGGGCAGTGGGATCGGGTCGACCGGATCACCCGTGCGGGCCTGCGCATGAACCTGTTGCTGACCGGCGTGCTGGTCCTGGCGGTCACACTGCTCGACCGGCATGTGCTGTGGTTGTTCCTGGGGAACGAGGAGGGCGCGATCGACATTGCGGCCAAGATCAACCTGATCGGCGGGTGGAGCTTCATGCTGTTCGGCGTGTCGATGGTGCTGGCCGCGACGGTGCGCGCCAATGGCGCGGTGGTCGGGCCGCTCGTCATCCTGGCGATCGCGATGTTCCCGGTGCGCTTCGGCCTCGCCAACCTGCTGGAGCCGAGCCTGGGCGCGGACGCGATCTGGTGGAGCTTTCCGGCGGGCTCGCTTGCCTCGATGCTGATGACCATCGGTTATTACCGGCATGGCGGCTGGCGCAGGGGGCGTATGGCCCCGGCGGCGGGCAAGGAGGAATGCGAGGAACAGGCACTGGCAGAAGGGCAGCCGACGAATAAGGCGATGCCGGTGGGGTAGGGTGCCCCTGTGTGTAGGCAAATACCCTCACCCTTCCGGCGCTTTGCGCCTCCCTCCCTCTCCCGGTGGGAGAGGGAAGGGGCCCGCCCGCTGAAAGCGGGTGGGAAGGGGGAGGGTCGTTCAGACCGGCGCGATGACCTCGATGATACCCGGTGCGATCCGGGCCGTCACCGGCGTACGCGCCAGCACCTCGCCGTCGATCGAGATGGGCAGCGGCGGGATGGTGGTGAGCTTGATCTCGCGCCCCCGGAAATCGCGGACCTTTTCCTTGCGATAGTCGCTGCGCAGGATGCTGGCTGCCCAGTTGACGATCAGGCGGCGTTTCACATGACCGCATACGGCCTGGACGACGATCTCGCCGGAGTCGACGGCGGCGGCATCCACCAACTCGGTGCCGCCATGATAGGGGCCGTTGGAGATGCGCACCTCGACGACGCGCAGTCGCTCGCGCTTGCCATTCTGCTCGACGATCAGGGTGAAGGGGCGGAAGCGCAGGAACTGATAGGCCGCCCAGCCCAGATAACCGAGCCGCCCGGCGACGCGCTTCAGGCCGTGCGGTACCGTCTCGGCGATCTTGGGGCTGATCCCCATCGCCGCGCAATTGGCGTAATAATCATTGTCGATCATGCCCAGATCGATGCGGCGCGGGCGGCCGGTGCGGATGACGTCGACCGCGCCCTCGATGGTCAGGGGAATGCCGAGCGAGCGGGCAAAGCTGTTCGCGGTGCCGAGCGGCAGGACGCCCAGCATCACGTCATGCCCGACCATCAGGTCGACGAGCCCGCTGATCGTCCCGTCGCCGCCGCCCAGGATCAGCAGATCGGGCTTGGCCGCCAGCAACTCGCGGACGGTCGGCTCCAGATACTTCGGATCCTCCACCGCGCGGGCGTCGACCTTGTAGGGAAGGTCCGACATCGCCGCACAGGCCCGCTGAAACAAGGCCTGGCCGCGCCGCGACTTGGCATTCACCACCATCGCTGCCGATCGAATCTCTCGCACGCCTATATTCCTTTCGCCCCCGGAACGCTTTGCACGCAACGCTTGGCAAGCGCGGTCCGATCCCGCACAAGCCCTTTTGATGACCGCATCTTATCCCGCGCTTCGCCTTCGTCGTACTCGCGCCTCGCAGTGGAGCCGTCGACTCCACGCGGAAACGGTGCTGACCCCGGCCGATCTGATCTGGCCGTTGTTCGTGACCGAGGGCCAGGGCGTGGAGGAACCGATCGCCAGCCTGCCCGGCGTGTCGCGCTGGTCGCTGGACGGCATCGTCGCGCGGGCCAGGGAAGCCGCCGATCTGGGCATTCCCTGTCTGGCGCTGTTCCCCAACACGCCCTCGCACCTGCGCACCGATGACGGGCGCGAGGCGATGAACCCCGACAATCTGATGTGCCGGGCGATCCGCGCGATCAAGGATGCCGTGCCCGATATCGGTGTGCTGACCGATGTGGCGCTCGACCCCTATACGACGCATGGCCATGACGGGCTGGTCGATGCGGCGGGTTATGTCGTCAACGACGACACCGCCGATGCGCTGGTCGAGCAGGCGCTGACCCAGGCGCGCGCCGGGTCGGACGTGATCGCCCCGTCCGACATGATGGACGGCCGCATCGGCATGATCCGCGCCGCCCTGGAGCGCGAGGGCTTCGTCAACGTCCAGATCATGGCCTATGCCGCCAAATATGCCAGCGCCTTTTACGGTCCGTTCCGCGATGCGGTGAACACGCGGGGTCTGCTGAAGGGCGACAAGCGCACCTATCAGATGGACCATGCCAATGCCGAGGAGGCGCTGCGCGAGGTCGCGCTCGACCTCGCCGAGGGCGCGGACAGCGTGATGGTGAAGCCGGGCCTGCCCTATCTCGACATCATCCGCCGGGTGAAGGACGAGTTTCGCGTGCCGACCTTCGCCTATCAGGTGTCGGGCGAATATGCGATGATTGAGACGGCGGTCGCAGCGGGCGCGGCGGACCGCGACGCGATGGTGCTGGAGACGCTGATGGCGTTCAAGCGTGCCGGATGCTCGGGTGTATTGACCTATCACGCCGCCCATGCCGCCCGACTGCTGAACGCCTGACCTCCATTCCCGTGACACGCCGTATTCCGGATTTGGCGGCGCGCGCGCTGTTCGTGGCGACGATCCTGACCGGATCATTCCTGCTGTTCCTGGTCCAGCCGCTGGTCGCGCGCATGGCGCTGCCCCGGCTGGGTGGCGCGCCCGCCGTCTGGAACTCGGCGATGTTCGTCTATCAGGCGCTGCTGCTGGGCGGCTATGCCTATGCCCATGCGCTGGGGCGGTGGCGGCCGAAGGTGCAGGCGGGGGTGCATATCCTGATACTGGCGGCAGCGGCCCTCTGGTTGCCGATCGGGTTGATGACGGTGGACCTGCCCCCCGATGCCGAACCGGCGCTGTGGGTGCCATGGCTGCTCGGCCTGTCCATCGGGCCGCTCTTCTTTGCGGTGTCGGCGCAGGCCCCGCTGATTCAGCGCTGGTTCGCGCTCGCCCAGCCGGGGCGTAATCCGTATGCGCTCTATGCGGCGTCAAACCTGGGCAGCTTTGCCGGGCTGATCGCCTATCCGCTGTTGGTCGAGCCGGCGATGACGCTTCATGGACAGAGCCTGTTGTGGAGCCTGGGCTACGGCCTGCTCGCTTTGCTGGTCGCGGCATGCGCCACGCGACTCCCGGCGTCGCGCGACCCGGCGGCCGACCCCGCACCGACCTCGGCCGTGCCGGGATGGCGGCGGATCGGGTACTGGGTCGCCTTGGCGGCGGTGCCCTCGGGGCTGGTGCTGGCGACGTCGACCTATATCACCACCGATATCGTCGCGATGCCGCTGCTCTGGGTGCTGCCGCTGGGGCTGTATCTGGCGAGCTTCATCATCGCCTTCGCTACCCGGCGGGGCGCGGCGGACACGCTGACCCGGATCGCGCCGGTGACGCTGCTGCTGTTCGGCGGGGTGATCATGGGCGGCTATCCGGAGCGGCCCTATTCCAATGTCGTCGTCGCGCTGCTGCTGCTGTTCATGGTGTCGGTCGCGCTGCACACCGCCCTATACCGCGCGCGGCCAGCGGTCGACCGGCTGACCGGCTTCTATCTGTGGATGGCGGTCGGCGGGGCATCGGGCGGGGTGTTCGCGGGCATCCTGGCGCCGGTGCTGTTCGACTGGACGTACGAGTATCCGCTGCTGATCCTGGCGGCGGGGATGCTGATCCCGCAGCAGTTCATCCTGCCGGTAATCCGCGACCTGTGGTGGCGACATCCCCGCGCGATGCTGGTCGCGCTGGCGGTGGCGATCGGTCTGGTTCTCGAGTTGCGGCTGGTCGGCCCTGCGGCGTGGTTCGGCGAGGAGCGGCAAGGGACGGTGTTCCTGGTCATCGCCACGCTGGGGTTCCTGACCATTGGCGCACGCACCGGCTTCGTACTGCTGCTCGGCGGAGCGCTCGTGCTGTTCGGCGGCTATCGCGCGCTATCGCTGTCGATGGAGCGTGACGCCCGGATGCGGAGCTATTTCGGTGTCTATACCGTGCGCGACGGACCAGGCTATCGCGAGCTGGACCATGGCTCGACCGTCCACGGCATCCAGCTTCGCGGTTCGGCGGCGCGCGAGCGGACGCCGACCACCTATTACGCCCCCTATTCGGGCGTCGGCCGGGCGATGCGCGCCGCGCCGATTCTGTACGGACCGGCGGCGCGGATCGGCGTGGTCGGATTGGGGACGGGGACGCTCGCCTGTTATGCGCAGCCGGGCCAGCGCTGGCGCTTCTACGAGATCGATCCGGTTATCGTCCGCATCGCGCGCGATACCGGCCAGTTTAGCTATTTGCGCCGGTGCCAGCCCGACCCCGTCATCCGGATCGGCGACGCGCGCATCCGCCTGGCCGCCGAGGCACCGGCCAGCCTGGACCTGCTGGCGCTTGATGCCTTTTCGTCGGACGCGGTTCCGGCGCATCTGCTGACGCGTGAGGCGTTCGGGACCTATGCCCGCATCCTGTCCCCGCGTGGGCTGCTGCTCGTCCATATCTCCAACCGCTTCGTCGATCTGGAGCCGCTGGTCGCTGCCGCCGCGCGGGAAGGGGGCTGGGCGGTTTCGCGGATGAGCTATGTGCCGACCGATCTGGATCGCGAGGCGCAGGCCACCGCCTCGGTCTGGCTGGCGCTGTCGCGGGATGCGCGCGTGTTGAAGACGCTGGAGGCGCGAGGGGGAGACTGGACCCCGGCGGTGGCGCCACCGGGTCTCGCCGCCTGGACCGACGATTATTCCAGCATCCTGCCCTTTATCCGCCAGTTCTAGAACAGGATGACGTCAGATTGATTCACCCCTCCCCTTCAGGGGAGGGGCTCGACCTGAGTCGACCCTATGTATCTCGATCCAGGCGTCAGGCGGCGGGGAGGCTGTCGCTGATCGCTTTGATCTGCGCCGCCTGCCGCGTGACCGCCGCCGACGCCCGGTCGCGCAGGCTCGTCAGCGTGGGATAATCGGGCTCCAGCGCGGCGGCCCGCTGGATCGCGCGGTCGTCGATCTCGGTCAGCAGCGAGGATGTGCGCGCGCGTATTTCGTCCAGGGTCGCCAGCTCGGTCTGCGCGGTCAGCCATGCCTCGCTGCCCACCGCCGCGCCGCGCGCCTTGGCGGCATCGGTGCGGGCCTGGTCATGCGCCTTGGTGAATTCCTGTTCGACGGCGGTCAGGCGGCGGGTCATCTCCGCGATCTGTGTATCAAGCGCCGGATCGGGCCGCAGCACGACCGGCTTGGCGGCGGGTTCGGCAAAGCCCTGTTTCTCGACCGGCCGAACCGCCAGTGACGGGTAAGGCGTCGTGTCATGGTCCCGCGCACACCCGGCCAGGGTCAGGCCGATGATAAGGATACAGGGGGCCAAGCGAGGGGCGGGCCGGGCGGACGGGGCAGGGCGATAGGGCGTCATCGCGATCTTCCTAACCGCAACAGGGGACCTGACCAAATGCCGCAAAGCACCGCGAAGGTCCGCCCTTAGAAAAAATGTGGATAACCTTTGCAAAGGGGTTGCCAAGGTTCCGAAGCGCTTCTATCAGCCCACCTCCACAGCGCGCCCGTAGCTCAGCTGGATAGAGCATCAGACTACGAATCTGAGGGTCGGACGTTCGAATCGTTCCGGGCGCGCCAGTGGATCAAAATCAGGTCTCGACAGGGACCCTATGCGCGCCCGTAGCTCAGCTGGATAGAGCATCAGACTACGAATCTGAGGGTCGGACGTTCGAATCGTTCCGGGCGCGCCATTTCTTCCATATCATCGGCACCACGGGCTGCGGCCCCGACCATGGCCGGGGCCTGTCCCTTCGTCAGCGCCAGCCGAGCGCGGGCGCGATGTGGCGCAGGATGTTCTCGATCACATGCGCGTTGTAATCGACGCCCAGCTGGTTGGGCACGGTCAGCAGCAGCGTATCGGCCTCCGCAATCGCTTCATCGGCGCGTAGCTGTTCGATCAGCCGCTCGGGTTCAGCGGCATAGGAGCGGCCGAAGACCGCGCGCATATTGTCGATGATGCCGACCTGATCCTGACTGTCGTCGCGACCGAAATAGGCGCGGTCCTGATCGGTGGTCAGCGCGAAGATCGAGCGAGAGACGGAGACGCGCGGCGCACGGTCGTGCCCCGCCGCCGCCCAGGCTTCGCGATAGGCGCGGATTTGCCTGGCCTGCTGGACATGGAAGGGCTCACCGCTTTCATCGGCCTTCAGGGTCGAGCTTTGCAGATTCATGCCCTGCTTGGCGGCCCAGACCGCCGTGGCGTCGGAGGCGGAGCCCCACCAGATGCGGTCGCGCAGCCCCGCCGAATGCGGCTCCAGCCGGAGCAGGCCCGGCGGGTTGGGGAACATCGGGCGGGGATTGGGCTTGGCGAAGCCCTGGCCCTTCAGCAGGTGCAGGAACACTTCGGCATGGCGGCGGCCCATATCGGCATCCGTCTCACCCTGCGCAGGGCCATAGCCGAAATGCCGCCAGCCATCGATCACCTGTTCGGGCGAGCCCCGGCTGATGCCGAGTTGCAGGCGTCCGCCGCTGATCAGGTCGGCCGATCCGGCATCCTCGACCATGTAGAACGGGTTTTCGTAGCGCATGTCGATCACGCCGGTCCCGATCTCGATCCGGCTGGTCCGCGCTCCCACGGCGGCGAGCAGCGGGAAGGGCGAGGCAAGCTGCTGCGCGAAGTGATGGACCCGGTAATAGGCCCCGTCCGCGCCCAGCTCCTCGGCAGCGACGGCAAGGTCGATCGACTGGAGCAGCACGTCCTGCGCCGAGCGCGTGGCGGACTGGGGCGAGGGCGACCAATGGCCGAACGAGAGGAAACCGATCTTTTTCATGTGTTCAAGATAGGGCGAAAGCGCGATCGGTCCACCGACGTGGTGGAAACGATCGCTTTCCGAAATCACCGGTCAGCGCGTGCGCCAGTGGCCCGCAATCGCCTTTTTCTCGCCCGCCGCGTCCAGCGGCATGTCGGCCATCATGTCCTGAGCCGCCGCCATCAGTTCGGCATCCGACGATCCCGCCTGGGCATAGGCGCTGCCTGTACCGGGCGTGCTGCCCGGCATGGTCCGGCGCAACGACCAGCCCTTCGGATCGCGGCAGGCGATGCCGTCCGCCTCGGTCGACTGGAAGACGCGGCAAAAGCCGTTGTCCTCGGCACGGAAACTGACCGCGATACGCACCGGGCCCTTCACGCCGCTCGCCTGATCGTCGAGTGCCTTGGCGAGCGAACCGGCGGCATAAAGGCCATGGTCGGTCGCCATGACCGGCCCTTCCTGTTGTACGCCACGTCCCACCAGCATCCCGACCACGAGGCAAGCGGCCATCGCCGCCGCCGAACGCCAGGCGGCCGAAACGCGTGAGGGGCGGGGCTGGCGCTGGGGCATCTGCACGACGTTGCTGGTCAGCATCGCTGCCAGCCGGTCGGGTACGGGATCATCCACGATCGGGGCATAGGCCGCGCCCAGTTTCGCCTTCAGGCGGCGATGGCGTGCGACTTCCTCGGCCAAAGCGGGATCGGCGGCGATGGCGCGCTCCACGCGCTTGGCGGTCAACGGATCGAGCGCGTCGTCGGCATAGGCCATCAGCAGTTCGGGTTCGATCGTCATGCCGCTTCTCCCAGCCGCGCCATCAGCGCCTGTCGCCCACGCACCAGTCGCGAGGTCAGGGTGCCCATCGGAATGTCCAATATCTCGGCGGCTTCCTTATAGGCGAGCCCCTCAACAAGGACGAGCGCCACCGCCTCGCGCTGTTCGTCGGGCAGGGTGCGCATCGCGGCATCCACTTCATTCAGGGCCACCCGCGCTTCCGCATTGCCAGCGCCGCCGACGCCCAGCCCCGCCTCTTCGGCGACGAAGGTCTCCGCCGCGCGCGACCGGGCGCGGGCGGTGTCGATCCAGGCATTGCGCATGATCCGGTACATCCAACTATCCAATCGTGTCCCCGCCTGCCACGCGTTCCGCGCCATCAGCGCCTTTTCGATCGTGACCTGGCACAGATCGTCCGCATCCGCCCCGTCATGGGTGAGCGATCGCGCGAACCGCCGCAGTCGCGGGAGCAGCGCCAACAACTCGGTCTCGAAAGCGGCCAAACCTATTTCCTTGTTGCAGGGATGAAACGGATGAGGTTCATCGTTTAATCCATGTCAGCATGAATTTTGACAATGGATGAACGGCGATGAAGCGGACGACCCGCTATCTGGCAGTATCGATGGCGGCGGCGGGTCTGGCGCTGGGCGTGACGGCGGGGCGGGCGCAACTGGTGCCCTCGCTGCCCGGAATGCCGTCGCTTCCCGGCGGTTTGCCCTCGGTCGGGCGAGGGATTTCATCGCTCGCCGATCCAGTGATCGACCGGGTGAACGCCGCGTCGCGCGCGACCGTGCGGCAGTTGGAGCAGGTGCGCCGCGCGACCTTCGCGCAACTGGTCCGCGATCACCCGGACGCCATCGCGCTGGACCCGATGGGGTTTCCGGCGCGCGCGGGCGAGGTGGTGGTCGGTGCCCCCAGCGATGCGTTGTTGGCGACGGTCGGGCGACTGGGCTTTACGGTGATCGAGCGCGACGATGTGCTGGGTGTCGGCTTCGTCCGGCTGCGTGTGCCGCCGGGCCAGTCGCTGAAGGCCGCACTCGGCATTCTTCAGAAACTGGGCGGCGAGGTGAGCGCCGATCAGCTTCACCTGCCGAGCGGAGCCGGTGCACCGATCGCCCTGACGGCGGCGCAAGGCGGCACGGGACGCGGCCCCATCGTCGGCGTGATCGACGGCGGTGCCGAGGGCGCGGCGGTGACCAAGGGGTTCGCCACGGGCGCACCGCGCGCCAATGACCATGGCACGGCGGTCGCCTCGCTGATCGCCGGGAGCAATGGCATCCGGGGGGCGCTGCCCGGTGCGCGGATCGCCTCGGCCGATGTCTATGGCAGCGATCCGGCGGGCGGCAATGCCACCGCCATCGCCAAGGCGTTGGGCTGGCTGGTCGAACAGCGCGTGTCGGTGGCGACGATCAGCCTAGTCGGCCCCGCCAACCTGCTGCTCGCGCGTGTCGTCGCGGCGGCACAGAAGCGGGGCCTCATCATCGTGGCGGCGGTCGGCAATAACGGCCCGGCCGCGCCACCCGCCTATCCGGCCTCCTATCCCGGCGTCATTGCCGTGACCGGCGTCGATGGGCGGGGACGGCCGCTGATCGAGGCGGGGCGGGCGAGCCATCTCGATTACGCCGCACCGGGCGCGGACATGCTGGCGGCCGGAGTTGGTGGTCGTCGCTTCAAGGTGCGGGGTACGTCCTTTGCCGCGCCGCTGGTCGCGGGCCGCGTGGCCGCCGCCTATCCGTCGCTCGACCCCGGCCGCATCCGCGGCGCGCTGGCCGATGTCGATGCCGAAGCCAAAAAAAATGGCCGTAGGGGAGAAGAAAAATTTCTCGGCCGTGGAATGGTTTGCGCCGATTGCCGGACGCCCGCACAGTAAAAGACGAATTTTTTCGGGATTAAATCCGAAGGCCCTTTCGTTGTCTCTCCAGAAGTTAAGGAGAACGATGATGAAGACCCTTCTTTCCGGCACCGCGATCCTTGCTGCGGCGCTTGTCGCGATGCCCGTTTCGGCGCAGTTGCTTGGTGGCGGCGGTGGCCTGGTCGGTGGTGGTGCCCTGGGCGGTCAGCTGGGTGGTGTCACCGGCGGCCTGACCGGCGGGGCGAACGGTACGCTGAGCGGGGTCGGCCAGACCGGTCGCGCCGCGACCGACACGGCGACCCGGACGCGGGGCTCGGTGCGTGGCGATCGCAATGTCGATCTGCGCCGTGGCCGGGTGACGGCTTCGGGTGAAGCCGGCGGCGGCTCGACGCTGGACAGCGCGACGCGGGTCGGCAACCAGTCGGGCGGTGCCAACGGATCGGCCTCGGGCACGGTCGGCGGCGGCGTGGATGCGCAGCTGGTCGGCACCGATGCGGTGCGCGATGCCGCAGGGCGCGGCGTGAATACGGTCGGCAATGTCGCCGGACGGGTGCGCGACACCGCCGGGGCGGTCGGCAACCGGGCGCGGGGCACCGTCTCCAACCTGACCAATCGTGCCGCCAATGCGGGTGGCAGCGTGTCAGGCTCGGCTTCGGGCACCGCATCGGCGACGGGCGGCAACGGTTCGCTGGCGGGCAATCTGGCGCTGGCCGGTAGCGGTGCGGCGCAGGGCGGGGCCTTCCCGGTCAATACCGGCATGTTCGTCAACGATGCGCAGGGTCGGGCGATCGGCGCGGTCCAGTCGGTCCGCACCAACGCACGCGGCGCGGTGGAGCGGGTGCTGGTGAAGGTGGGTGACAAGGTCGCCAACCTGCCCGCCGCCAACTTCTCCGGCTCGGGCAATGTTCTGGTCTCGGCCATGGGTCAGGGCGATGTGAGCAGCGCCGCGAAGTAACCGGACTGAGGGATGCGCCCGGCCTGACATGGTCGGGCGCATCTTCACGTTCAACGCGCGGCGAAATACCGCTCCAGGCGGGTAGCCTCGGCCGGACTGATCGCGACGACCGCGCCATGCTTGGGTCGAGTGAAGTTGGTGGCCTTCATCGGCGATCCAGGCTCATTGAAACGACCGATATTCCGATAGGTCACGAAGTCCGTGGTTTCGGAAAAGCCCATATTGTTCGGGTTGATACCGAACACATCGTACATCAGGACATAGGTGTTCGTGCCGTTGCGCCGCCACAATGTCGGCGCCTCCGTCCCGACGGTTTCGGGATCGACCTTGCGCAGGTCTTTCGTCCAGCCGCTGTTGATCTGCGACGATTCCGAATGGCGGATATTGCCGGGCGCCTGATGCGCGACATAGAACATATGGTATTTGCCGCCGACCTTGGTGATGTCGGCGTCGATCACATTCACCTTGGGATCGGGATAGTCGAACAGCTTTTTCGGCTCTTCGGTCAGCGTGCTGAAGTCCTTGTCGGCATAGGAATAGACCAGATAATTCGGCCCGTTGCCGTCGCGAGTGGTGAAATAGACCATCAGGCGTTTGCGCTGCGGATCGTAGATCGTCTCCGGCGCCCACATATTGCCCGCGTCGCGATAGCGCGGAAACATGGCCGATGGCGTGACCCGCGACCGTGACCAGTGGATGAGGTCGTAGGACTTCATGAAGATCATGTTGCGGTTGTTGCCCCAGCTATATTGCTCCTCGGGCCGCTCCCACTGCGTATCGCGCAACCCTTCGCGCTTGGCGAAGATGTGAAGGTCGGTCATCGACATATAGAAGCCGCCATCGGGACCGCGCATGATGTGCGGATCGCGAATGCCCTTTTGCTCGGCCGCTTCCCGTCCATCCATCACCGGCTTGCCACCATTGACGTCGGTGAAGCTGTAGCCGTCGCGCGATGTCGCGAAGTGGAGCGAGTGATCCTCGTCGGTGAAGTAGGTCATCAGATAGGCGGTCCGCGCGTCGCGCGGGGCGGGCGGCTTGGGCAGACTGTCCTTCGCCACGATCTCCAGTCTGCGGGGGGCGGAGGCCGGTGCCTGTCCACCGGCATGGATCGCCGTGGTCGCGAAAAGGGCGCCGATGGCGGCGCAACTACGGATCAATGTCTTCATGAACGTCTCCCCTTTTTAAGGGAGATTAATTCAACTGTCCGACAAATGCCAGCATTCACCTATGACAAAACATGTCGGAACGGGTGATGGAGAGGCCATCGCCCGTTCTCAACGCGTCGTCAGGCTGGAATTCCCTGCGCTGCGGGCAGCTTAGCAATGTCGGAGGATTCGACCCAGAGGTTGATGCCCCCATCCTGTGCGGCCTGGTCGATCATGGCCAATTCATCGGCGGTAAAATCAAGCCGCGCCACCGCATCGAGCGAGTCGTCCAGCTGCTCCACCGTCCGCGCGCCGATCAGTGCGGATGTGACACGCGGGTCGCGCAGCACCCAGGCGATCGCCATCTGCGCCAGCGTCTGCCCGCGCGCCTGGGCGATGTCGTTCAGCCGTCGGATCGCGGCCAGATTTTGCTCGGTCAGCAGCGACTGCGACAGAGAGCCGCCCCGGCTGGCACGGGCATCCTGCGGCACGCCGTCCAGATACTTGCCCGTCAACATGCCCTGCGCCAGTGGCGAAAAGGCGATGCAGCCCGTGCCCAGCTCCTCCAGCGTGGCCAGCAGCTCGGGCTCGACCCAGCGGTTCAGGATCGAATAGCTCGGCTGGTGGATGAACAGCGGCACCTTCTCCTCCGCCAGGATCGCCGCCGCGCGTCGGGTCAGCCCCGCATCATAGGAAGAAATCCCGACATAGAGCGCCTTACCTTGGCGATGAAGCTGGACCAGCGCGCCCATCGTCTCTTCGAGCGGCGTCGTGGGGTCGACACGGTGCGAATAGAAGATGTCGACATAATCGACGCCCATCCGCTTCAGGCTCTGGTCGCAACTGGCGATCAGGTATTTCTTCGACGAACCGATATCGCCATAGGGCCCCGGCCACATGTCCCAGCCCGCCTTGGTCGACAGGATCAGTTCGTCGCGGTGGCCAGCAAAGTCGGTCGCCATCACCCGCCCGAAATTCTCCTCGGCCGAGCCGTAGGGCGGCCCGTAATTGTTCGCGAGGTCGAAATGGGTGACGCCCCGGTCGAAGGCCCTGCGCAGGATCGCACGGCCCGTCTCGAAGACATCGGTCCCGCCGAAATTCTGCCACAGCCCCAGGCTGATCGCGGGCAGCTTCAGCCCGCTGCGTCCGGTCCGGCGATAGGGCATCCGGCCGTCATAACGCGCGGGGTCGGCCATATAGGGTTCGGGAAAAGCCATGGCGAAAATCCTCTCTGTTCGGCGGCGGCTCTACGCCGCGCGAGCGTCGCCGCCAATGGCATGGGTCAAGCCAGCAACTCGCCCAGCCGCGCCAGCCGATCGGCGGGACTGTCGTGCCGTTCCTTCAGGAGATGACGACCGTCCTTCTCCTCCAGCCCCTCGATACCGTTCAGGTCGGGTTGCTGGCCGTGCGGGGTCAGTGCGATGGCGGCGGGTCCCGCATCGATCCGCGCGATCGACCGCGCCCGCATCCGCTCGCGCAACCGGGCCAGCGACAACAGCGTGGCGGCATCGTCCGGCAGTTCGCCGAACCGATCCTCCATTTCCGCCTCGAACGCATCGAGCCTGGCATCGTCGCGCAGCCGCCCCAACCGGGCATAAAGTGAAATGCGCAAATCCTCATCGGGAATCCAGGCCTCGGGCAGGCGACCCTCCATCCCGATGCGAAGCTCCGGCGTCCAGCGTTCGACCGTCTCGCCGCGCGCGGTGCGCAGCGCATCCTCCAGCAATTGCTGGTACAGTTCGACTCCGATCAGCCGCATGTGACCGGCCTGGGTATCGCCCAGCAGATCGCCCGCGCCGCGCATATCGAGGTCGCGCGCGCTGATCGCGAACCCCGCGCCCAGCCTGTCGAATGCCTCCAGCGTGCGCAGCCGTTTCAGGGTGCGCGGCGCGATGGCATCCTCGCCCTTGGCGAACAGCAGGACCTGCCCGCGGCGATGCCCGCGCCCGACGCGTCCGCGCAGCTGGTGCAGCTGCGCCAGGCCGAAACGGTCGGCATGGACGATGGCCATGGTGTTGGCGCGCGGCACGTCCAGCCCCGCCTCGATGATGTTGGTCGCCAGCAGGACATCGCCCTCACCCCGGCCGAAGCGGACCATGACGTCGTCGATCTCCGCAGCGGGCAGCTTGCCATGCGCCTGCATGACCTCCAGCTCGGGTACGATCTGGGCGAGCTTTTCGGCGAGCGGCGCCATGTCGGCGATACGCGGCACCACGACAAAGCTCTGCCCGCCGCGCGACCGCTCGCGCAGCAGCGCCGCCCGCAGCGTCTCGGGGGAGAAGGTCGAGACGGCGGTGCGGATGGGCTGCCGCCGGGCGGGCGGGGTGGCGATCATCGACAGCTGACGCAAGCCCACCAGCGCGGCCTGGAGCGTGCGCGGGATCGGCGTGGCGGACAGGGTCAGTACATGACCCGAAGACAGCGCCTGGAGCCGGGCCTTGTCGGCGGCACCGAAACGCTGCTCCTCGTCGACGATGACCAGTGCCAGGTCCTTGTAGGTCACGCCTTTGGCCGCGACCGCGCCGGTGCCTATGACGATGCGGATGCTGCCATCGGCCAGCCCCGCCTTGACCTTGCGCTTTTCGGCGGCGGTGGACAGGCGTGATAGGCCGGCGACCGCGATGCCCGCTTCCTCGAACCGCGTCGCGAAGCTGTCGAGATGCTGCCGGGCCAGCACGGTGGTCGGCGCAGCCACCACCACCTGCCGCCCGGCGAGTGCGGCGATGGCGGCGGCGCGCAGGGCGACCTCGGTCTTGCCGAAGCCGACATCGCCGACGACCAGCCGGTCCATCGGGCGGCCGGAGGCGAGATCGGCGCGCACCGCCTCGATGGCGGTCAACTGGTCCGGGGTCTCGCTATACGGAAATCCCGCCGCGAACCGCTCATAATCCGCGACGGGAGGATCGAGTACGGGCGCATGACGCTCGGCGCGCTCTGCAGCCATATCGGTCAGCTGACGCGCGGTCGTCGCGATCGCCTCGTCGATGCCGCGCCGTCGTTCGTGCCAGCTCTTGCCGTCCAGCGTGTCCAGGCGAACCGCGTCGTCCTCGCCGCCATAGCGCCACAGCCGGTCGGCTTCGGCGACGGGGACCAGTCGGGTCGCATCGCGTGCATATTCCAGCTTGATCGCGTCGCCCGACACCCCGTCCTGCCCGTCGATCGTCTCCAGCCCGACGACGGTGGCGATGCCGTGATCCTCGTGGATGACGGTGTCGCCGACCCGGATTTCGGCAGTCTGCATCAGCGACAGGTCGACATGCGGGATGGCCCCGTCCTCCCGCTCGGCACGGCTGCCCAGCAGATCGGCGGCGCTGACCGCGAGGATAGCGTCGCGCGCAAAGCCGCGCTCGGCGGGTGCCACAAGCGTCAGGAGCGATCCGGCCTTGGCCTTCGATATGGCCTGCCAGCTTTCGGCCCGCTCTGCGGTCTTGCGCAGGACATTGTCGACCCGCTTGCCCAGGAAGCGCAGGTCGCGTTCGCTGCCGATCAGGACGACGCGCGTGCCCTCCTTTATCGCAGCGCGGGCGGTGGCGGCGAAGTCGCGCAGGGGCGAACGGCTCTCGACGAAGCGCGGCGGGGGCTCGGCGATGCGGGCGATCTCGGCGGTTTGGCGTTGATCAAGCGCCTTCTTCCAGTGACGCTCATCGATCATGTCGCGGGCCGCGCGCTTCGATCCGCGCTTGGCGACATCGGCGCTCAGCAGCAATAGGCGGCGGCGACGCTCATCGGCGGCGGGCTCGATAATGACACAGGCGCCGGGGAGGTGATCGAGCAGGCTGGTCTGCGTCTGCCCGAGCGGCGGTTCGGCCACGCGGCCCAGTTCCCGGCGTTCGATCTCGCCGGTGCTCCGCTGATCGGCGGGGTCGTAGGATCGGATCGCGATGATCCGGCCGTCCGCGACCTCGACGCGCAAGGGCTGTTCGGCGTCGGCGGGAAACACGTCCAGCACATGGCCGCGCAGCGCGACTTCGCCGGGCTCGTCGACCCGTTCGTCGGCGATATAGCCCAGGTCGAGCAGCATCGCGTGGAGATCCGCCAGATCGCACGCGTCGTCGATCGCGACACAGGGCGGCTCGGCGGCGAAGGTCTCCGGCGGCGGCAGCGCGCGGGCCAGCGACTCGCCGGAAGTGACGAGGGCGATGCGGCCCCGGTCCTTCGCCGCCAGCGTCATCTGTGCACGATGCAGCGCTGACACGCGCTGCCCCACATTGGCGGGCGAGGCGGGTGCGTCGTCGCCCGGCAGGGCGTCGGAACCGGGGCAGAACAGGATGGTCGCGTCGGGGGACATCGCCTCCAGCATCCGCGTCACGCCCAGCGCGCGCGTCTCATCGGTGACGGCCAGGATGATGTCGGATCGGTCGAGGATTTCCGCCGCCCCCGCCGCCAGTTCGGCGATGCCGGGCAGCGGTACGGGGCCGTCCCCGGTGGGAGGCATGGTGGCGATCTCGGCTTTAGACAACATGCGCAACGACCGGCACTCCAGCAAAGATGGCGGGGCTTTTCGAACGGGCGGCGACGTTGGGCGTTCCGCTGGAGTTCAAAGACTTATCGCCGCCGATTGGCGGAACCCTATCGGGCCTCGGCACTTCATGGCCGGGACGGTTGATCCATATCGATGATCGACATCAGCACGCGCCGCCGGCCGCACTGTCCAAGGAGAATGACGATGGATCTGGGTATCAAGGGGCGCATCGCGCTCATCAGCGGCGCGGACTCTGGCATGGGCAAGGAAACCGCGCGCCTGCTGCTGGAGGCGGGCGTACGCGTCGCGCTGACCGACAAGCCGGACGGGACGCTGGACGAAGCGGTCGAAGAATTGTCGCCGCTGGGCGAGGTGATCGCGGTCACGGGCGACGTCACTCATGTCGAGGCGGTGCGGGCCATCTGGACCGAGGTCCGCGAGCGGCTGGGCGACCCCGATATCTATGTGAACGCTGCGGGCGTGACCGGCGCGACGGGCGATTTCCTGGAGATCGACGACAAGGGCTGGCATGAGACGATCGATATCGACCTGATGGGCGCGGTGCGCATGTGTCGAGAGGCGATCCCGACGATGCGCAGCAAAGGCTGGGGCCGGATCGTGCTGTTCGCCTCCGAGGATGCGGTGCAGCCCTATATCGACGAACTGCCCTATTGCGCGGCGAAGGCGGGTATCCTCAGCCTGGCCAAGGGGCTGTCCAAGGCTTACGGCCCCGACAATGTGCTGGTGAACACCGTCTCGCCCGCCTTCATCGCGACGCCGATGACCGACAAGATGATGGAGAAGCGCGCCGAGGAAAAGGGCATGAGCTTCGACGAGGCGATCGAGACGTTCCTGGACGAGGAACGCCCCGGCATGGCGCTGAAGCGGCGCGGACGCCCCGAAGAGGTCGCCGCCGCCGTCGCCTTCCTGGTGTCGGAACGGGCGAGCTTCATCAACGGGGCTGGCATCCGCGTCGACTCCGGTTCCGTCTTCACCATCGCGGGCTGATCCGGCGCGACTTGGCGTCGGCTCGCCGATCGGCTTATACCCTCTCAAAAGCTGAGAGGGGATGGCAATGAAAAGAATGACTTGGTGGCTGGCAGGCGTCATGTTGCTGGCCACCGGGGCGTCCGCCCAGCAGGTCGAGGCTCCGTCGCTCGGTGCGACCAACTATGCCTATGACGGCGCAATGGCTGCACCGGCCACGCGGCCGAGTTTCGGCGACGAGTTCAACGGGGCGATCGACCAGCGGCGCTGGCGCTGGGACACGGGCCAGAACAAGACCGGCTGGCCCAATCACGAACTGCAATATTATGCCGGTCCCGACCGGACCAACGCCCGGATCGAGAAGGGCGCATTGGTCGTCGAGGCGCGGGCGGAGGCGCTGCGCAACGAGCCGGATTGGGGCGGCCAGCGCTATAGCTCGGCGAAGCTGGTGGCGAAGCAGACGCTGGGCTACGGCTTCTACGAAGTGCGCGCACAGCTACCCTGCGGGCGGGGCATGTGGCCCGCCATCTGGCTGTTGCCAATGGACGGATCGCGCTGGCCCGACGGCGGCGAGATCGACATCATGGAGATGGTCGGCTTCGACCCAGATGTGATCCACGCAACCGTCCATTCCGCCGCCTTTAATCACCGCCTGAAGACTCAGCGCGGTGCCGAGGTGCGCGTGGCGGGGGCGTGCACGGACTATCACCGCTATCAGCTGGAATGGACGCCCGAGACGATCACGATCGGCGTCGACGGGCGGGCCTATATGCGCGTGAGGAACGACCGGCCGGGCGGCGCGGCGGCCTGGCCGTTCACGCGGCCCTATTCGCTGATCCTGAACCTGGCGGTCGGGGGTGACTGGGGCGGGCAGAAGGGTGTGGACGACGCCGCGCTGCCCCAGGCGATGAAGGTGGATTATGTGCGCTATTGGAAACGGTAAGCCCATTCCTCCCCTGTAACGGGAGGGATTAGAGCAGCGTTCCCGACAGGATGGCGAGCGCGATGCTGAAATAGATCACCAGCCCGGTCACATCGACCAAAGTCGCGACGAACGGCGCCGAGGCGCTGGCCGGATCGAAGCCGAGGCGTTGCAGCAGGAAGGGCAGCATCGACCCCGCCAGTGAGCCGAAGGTCACGATGCCGACCAGCCCGGTGCCGACCGTAGTCGCCACCAGCACCCAGTGCGGGCCGTAATCGTAGAAGCCGAGCGTCTGCCAAAGCGCGATCCGCGCCATGCCCAGCAGCCCCAGGATCGCCCCCAGCGTCATACCCGCCGGAAGCTCGCGCAGCGCCACCCGCCACCAGTCGCGCAGGCGGACCTGGCCCAGCGCCAGCGCTCGGATGATCAGCGAGGTGGCCTGGCTGCCGCTATTGCCGCCCGAGCTCATGATCAGCGGGATGAACAGGGTCAGCACGACCGCACGCTCCAGCTCGGACTCGAAATGCTGCATCGCGCTGGCGGTCAGCATTTCCGAGAAGAACAGGATGCTGAGCCACCCGGCGCGCTTGCGGATCATCGCGAGGAAGCCGGTTTCCAGATAGGGGCCGTCCAGCGCCTCGACGCCGCCGAACTTCTGCGTGTCCTCGGTATGCGCGGCGACCAGCGCGTCGAGCACGTCGTCGACCGTGACGATCCCCATCGGGCGGCCCTGTTCGTCGACCACGGGCAGTGCCAGCAGGTCGTGGCGGCGGATCAGATGCGCCACCTCCTCGCGGTCGGTGCGTGGCGCGACGGTGATCGGGTCATGCCCGCGCGCCAGGTCGATCGCGCGCGATGTCGGCTCGGCGGCGATCAACTGGCGCAGCGAGACGGTGGCGACCAGGCGCCCCTGCGGCTCCAACAGGAAGACGGAATAGACGGTTTCGCGGCTCCGCTCGACGGTGCGGATATGCGCCAGCACCTCGGCGACGGTCGCGTCGGCGGAAGAGGCGACATATTCGGTCGTCATCATGCCACCCGCGCTGTCGGGCGGCCAGCGCAGCAGCGTATCGATCGACGCGACGACGGGGGCGGGCAGCTCGGCACGGATCGCAAGGGCGTCGCCCTCGTCCATGTCGGTCAGCACGTCGGCGGCGCGGTCCTCGGCCATTTGCGACAGCAGGGCGGCGGCGCGCGGCGCGGTCAGGTGCGCGAGGATATCGGCGGCCGAGCGCAGTTCGGGGCTGTCGAGCACGGCGACGGCACGTGCGTCGGGCATTTGCGTCAGGGCGTCGGCCGCTTCCTCGACGGAAAGCGACTGCAGCGTATCGACGAGATCGGCGATGGACAGGCCGCGCCGGGAGGAACGGAAACCGGCGGCAACACCGGCAATCAGATCGTTGACCATTTCAAACCTTTCGTCCGCACGACCCGGGGCGGACGAAAGCCAGTTGCGAAACTAGCGGACGACCCCGAGGCGTGCGGCGCTACTGGAACTGTCGCTGGACATGTTCTCGCTTTCTGGAACGACGCGGGGGCTCCCACGCCTGAGCCGCCCTCTGATCCTCAAGGTCGCGATCGTCAACACCTGCGGCGAACCTGACGAAATTTTAATCCGGGCGCCAAGGATTCAGCCGGGCGGCTCCGTCTGGAGGGGCAAAGGCACATAAAGGGGACCTTATTCGTGCATCGCCTGCTCTTCGCCTCGACCGCCACGCTTGCGCTGGCGGCGGGGACGGCCGCCTCGGCCCAGACCGTGATCGATACCAAGCGGACGACACCGGTCCGTACCGCCACCGTCAATAACGGGGCCGCCGCCGATATCAGCATCGTCGCGGCGGGCAGTGTGGTGACGACCGGCAGCGGCACGGCCGTCACGCTCGACAGCAACAACAAGCTGAGCAACGCGGGGACGATCCAGACGACCGACGCCAATGACGCGGTCGGCATCGGCGCGGCGGCGGGTGTGAAGGGCGATATCACGAACACCGGCAAGATCGTCATCGACGAGACCTATACGCCGGTCGATATCGACAAGGACGGCGACCTGGACGGCCCCTTTGCGCAAGGGGCGCGGCGGACCGGCATCCGTACGGCGGGAGCCTTCACCGGCAATATCACCAATGGCGGTGAGATCACCGTGGAGGGCAACGACTCGGCGGGGATTTACCTGAACGGGCCGCTGACCGGCAATCTGGTCCAGTCGGGCAAGGTCAATGTGCTGGGCGACCGCTCGGTCGGCGTACGCACGGGGGCCGTGTCGGGCAATGTCACGATCGGCGGCACGATCGTCGCGATCGGCGAAGCTGCGGTCGGCGCGCGGATCGACGGCGATATCAGCGGCGCGTTGAATATCGAGGGCGGGATCGGCTCGACCGGCTATCGCTACACCACGCCGCCGGCCGATGTGTCGAAGCTCGACCCCGACGATCTGCTCCAGGGCGGGTCGGCGCTGGTCGTGGGCGGCAATGTCGCGGGCGGCATCACGCTGGGCAATGCGACCGGCAAGGCGGCGGACCTCGTCACCAACGGTGCCGCGCCGACGATGCAGATCGGATCGGCGACCCGCGCGGTCGTGATCGGCGCGACCGGCGGCGCGACGCCCGCGCCAGGGTTGGTCGTCAATGGCCGCATCACCTCGGCCGGAGTCTATAGCGGCGTGCGCTCGACGGCACTGGCGATCGGCGGGCTGGGCGGCAACGTCCAGATCGCGCAAGGCGTCGCTATCGGCGGCACGGTGCAGGCGACCGCCAATGGCGCGGAAGCGACCGCGATCCGCTTCGGCGCGGGAGCCTCGACGCCCGAGTTACGCAATGGCGGTACCATCTCGGCAACTGGCGGCGGTGCGCCGGGCGTGCTGACCACCGCCGTCCTGATCGAGGCGGGGGCTTCGCTGCCGACGATCCGCAATACCGGGTCGATCCGGGCGGCGTCCACGTCGGCCAATGCGACCGCGATCCTCGACCGCACCGGCGGCCTGACCCTGGTCGAGAATGCGGGTACCATCGCGGGCGCAGGTGCGGACAGTTCGCGCAGCGTGGCGATCGATCTGTCGGCGAACACCAGCGGCGCGGTCGTGCGCCAGATCGCGCCCGCCACCGGAGCCGCCGCGCCTAGCATCACCGGTGCGATCCGCTTCGGCAGCGGTGATGACCGGCTTCAGATCGGCGCTGGATCGGTCAGCGGGGATGTCAGCTTCGGATCCGGCACCAACCGGCTGGAGATGAGCGGCATCGGCACCTATGCAGGCACCGCGACCTTTGGCACCGGGGCGGACACGCTGACCATCGGCGACACCGCGCGCTTCAACGGTGTGGCGGATTTTGCGGGGCAGGGGCAGGACCTGCTGGCGATCACCGGCAAGGGCGTCTTTGCCGGACGGCTTGCCAACGCGTCGCACGTCGCGGTGACGGTCGCGAACGGCGGCGGGACCTTTGCGGCGAACGGCGTGACCAACATCGCCTCGCTCAGCCTGGGCGACCAGTCGATCCTCAGCGTCGCGCTCGACAAGGCGAACCCGACCGCCAACCTGATCCAGGTCGGCGGCGCGACGACGATCGGGGCGAAAAGCCAGCTTGCCTTGCGCGTGTCGGGCGGGACGGACGTGACCGGCCGCTATGTCGTGTTGCGCTCCGGCACGCTGACCGGCGCGAACAATCTGACGCTCGCCCCCTCGGCCATGCCCTTCCTCTACAAGGGTGCGATCGTCGCGGCCCAGCCCAACGAGATCGCGGTCGAAGTCAGCCGCAAGGCCAAGACCGAATTGGGCCTCAGCAACGCAGGCGTCAGCGCCTTCGACGCGATCGACGCCGCGATCGGCCGCGATGCCAAGCTGTCCGACGCGATCCGGGGCATCTATGACGGCGCGGCCTTCCGGGGCGCGGTCGAACAGATGCTGCCCAACTATACCGGCAGCGTGTTCGAGGGCGTGACTTTGGCCTCGCGCGCGGCGGCGGCACAGCTTCGCGAACCGGCGGGCGAGTTCAGCGAGGAAGGCAAATGGGGCTATTGGCTGACCCCGCTCGGCTGGGACGCGTCGAAGGGCACCCGCTCGACCCGCAGCTATGACGTGCGCGGCTGGGGCATCAGCGGCGGTATCGAGCACAAGACCGATGCGGGCAATTTCGGCGCCTCGCTCTCCTACATGAGCGGTCGCGACAATGAGGGAACGGCGGTCAACCGCGTCAACCACACCCAATATGAGCTGGCCGGTTTCTGGCGCGCCCGCTGGGGTGCGCTGGCGGCGCAGGCACGCGGCTCGGCGGCCTTCCTGTCCTTCGACTCGCAGCGCCAGTTTAACGGCGTGATCGGCACCGAGGCGGTGCAACGCCGTGCAACCGGCGACTGGAAGGGCATGCTCTATTCCGGCTCGGGCTCGGTCTCGTGGGAGCATTGGGTCGGCCAGTTCAACGTACGTCCCATCCTGGCGGTCGACTATTATCGGTTGAACGAGGATGCCTATCGCGAGACGGGCGGTGGTACCGGCTATGACCTGACGGTGCGCAAGCGGACCAGCGACGAACTGGCGCTGACCGCCAGTGTTGCGGCGGGCATCAACTTCGGCGGTAATGACCGCTACTCGCAATGGAGCCGGCTGGAGGTCGAAGGCGGTCGGCGCGAGCGGATCGCCGGGACCTTGGGCCGTACGGTCGCCAGCTTCGGCGACGGCACGCCCTTCATCCTCGATCCCGAGGCCCGCAACGGCGGCTGGGTCGGGCGGGTGCGCGCGATCACCGGCACCAGCGAAATCCGCCTGAGCGGCGAGGTCAATGCAGAACAGCGGCTGGGCAATGTCGCGTTGTCGGCGCGAGCCGCCTTGCAATTCGCCTTTTGACAGGGTTCGTCCGCGTGCATCCCCCCTGTAGCGCGCGCGGACGACGGGAGCCCCACCTTGCGTCCCGGTGGGGCTCCTTTTCACGGGAGCCCGCTTCGTCTAAACGACGGCACTCCCAATGGATTTTGCTGGTTTCCACCATGCCGCCCACCGGGCTTGAGGCCGTTTTCCTTGCCAATCGCGACAAGCTCGTCCGTTTCCTGGCGGCGCGCGGGGCGGGCGATGCGGCGGAGGATCTGGTGCAGGACCTGTGGCTGAAGGTAGCGGTCCGGATGGACGGACCGATCGCCAATCCGCTGGCCTATCTCTACCGCGCCGCCGACATGCTGATGATCGATCGTTATCGGGCGCGGCGACAGGAAGAATTGCGCGAGCAGGATTGGGTGGAAGGAGAAGGTCCGGAGCCGCCTCCCGGTGCCGAACGCGCAGTGGCGGCGCGCCAGACCGCCGAACAGGTCGCCGCCACGCTGGCAGGCCTGGGGGAGCGTCCCGCCGCCGTCTTTCGCCGCGTTCGGGTCGACGGTATCCCCCAGCGTCAGGTCGCGGCCGAGCTGGGCGTCAGTATCAGCACCGTCGAGAGCGATCTCCGCATGGCGGCCCATGCGCTGGCCGCGCTGAAGGAACGGACCGAATGAGCCAGGACCGTATTTCCCCCGCGCACGGCATCGATACGGTCGCGCTCGACTGGGCGCTGCGCATGGCCGATCCGGTGAGCGCCGACTGGGACGCCTTTACCGAGTGGCTTGAGGCCGATCCCGGCCATGCCGAACGGTACGACCGGGCGGCCGCGATCCTGATGGATGCCGAGGAGGCGCTGTCGGTGCAACCCGAGGTCCCGGCGCCCGTCGCGATCGCGCCGGAGCCGGTGCGGCGGCATCCGCTGCGCTGGATCGGCGGGGCCATGGCGGCGGCGCTGATCGGTACAATCGGCGTGACCGCCTGGCAGGATCGGCCCCAACCCTATGCGGTCGAGACGGCCGCCGGGGAGACCCGCCGCATCCCGCTGTCGGATGGCAGTAGCGTCACCCTGGCGGGGCTGAGCCGGGTCGAGCTGGACCATGCCGAACCGCGCCGGGCGGTGCTGGCTCGTGGCGAGGCGCTGTTCCAGGTGCGGCATGATGCGCAGCACCCCTTTGCGGTTCAGGCTGGGACACTGGCCCTGGTCGATCTGGGCACGGTGTTCGACGTACGAATGGGCGGGCAAACCCGTGTCGCCGTGGCCGAGGGGGCGGTGATGGTCGACCCGAAGGGGGCCGCGCTCCGTCTCGACGCCGGGCAGGCGGTGACGGTCGATGGCGACCGACTGATCCGATCGGCCGTGGAGCCCGAAGAGGTCGGCGGCTGGCGCGAGGGCAGGCTGGCCTTTGATGGTGCGCCGCTGGGTGTGGTCGCGGAGGATGTGTCGCGCTTCCTGGCCCGGCCGGTGACAGTCGCGCCCGCCATCGCCGCGCGGCCCTTCCGGGGGACGATCGACCTGGAAGCGGTCCGGCGCGATCCGGCGGTGCTGGGGCCGCTGATGGATGTGAGGGTGCGGCGGGCCGCGACCGGCTGGATGCTGGAACCGCGCGAGTGAGATCCATCGGGGGCGGGATCGGATGTCTGGTGGCGGTGGTGGCGGCGATGCCCGCGACCGCCGCCGATCGCGTTTCGCTCGACCTGCCCGCCGGAACCGTGGGGGCGCAGGTGATGGCGCTGGGTCGCGTGGCGCGCGCCAATATCGTGGTCCCCGATGCCGGGCTATGGCGCCGCCCGGTACCTCCCTTGCGCGGGGCCTTGTCGATCGAACAGGCGCTGGCCGCCATCGCGCGCGGCAGCGGCGCGCGAGTCGAGGCGTTGGGACCCGGAAGCTGGCGACTGACCCCGCGCCTTCGCTCGCCCGCGCCGAGGCCGAAGCCGCGTCCACTGCCGCCATCGGACGTACAGGGCGAGGATGTCGTCGTCACCGCCAGCAAGCGCGACACGACCCGCGACCACTTTGCGGGGCAGGTGGTGCAAGTGGCGGGGGCCGATCTGGAGCTGGGCGGGGCGGGCGGAACGTCGAAGCTGGCCGACCGGATGACGGCTATCGCCTCCACCTATCTGGGTGCCGGGCGCAACAAGCTGTTCATCCGGGGCATAGCGGATTCGAGCTTCACCGGCCCGACCCAGGCGACCGTCGGCCAGTATTTCGGCGACCTGCGCCTCAGCTACAATGCGCCCGATCCCGATCTGCGACTGGCCGATCTCGCGGCGGTCGAGGTGCTGGAGGGGCCGCAAGGCACCCTGTATGGCGCGGGATCGCTGGGCGGCCTGATCCGGCTGGTGCCCAATGCGCCCGACCCGACGCAGTTCGGGGGTTCGGCGATGCTGGGCGGTTCGGCCACCACCAACGGCGCGCCGGGGGTGGATGCGCAGGCGGTGCTGAACGTGCCCGTCATCGCCGACCGGCTGGCGATCCGACTGGTCGCGGACAGCGCGAGCGAGGGCGGCTATATCGACAAGCCGCTGCTCGGCCGTACCGACGTCAACCGCACCCGCATCGCGGGCGGTCGCGCGGCGGTGAAGGCCGATCTGGGCGGCGGCTGGAGCATCGAGGCGGTCGGCATCGGCCAGCGCATTCGTGGCGCCGACAGCCAATATGCCGATCGTGAAGGCCCGCCGCTGACCCGCTCGGCACCCGTCACCGAGGGTTTCTCCGCCGATTTCGGGCAGGCGCAGCTGATCCTGTCCGGCCGGATCGGGCAGGTGCGCTTCCGCTCCAGCAGCGGCGTCACGGCGCACGACCTGATGGAGCGGTATGACGCGACCCCGCCGGGTGGTCCCGTCCAGCTGTTCGCCCAGGCCAATGCCACCCGGATGCAGGCCAACGAGACCCGCGCCTGGCATTCCGCGCCGGACGGATCGGGCTGGCTGGCGGGGTTCAGCTATGTTCACAACCGCACCCGGCTGACGCGGCTGTTCGGCGAGCCGGGTGAGTTGCTGCCGCGCACCGGCGTCGTCAACACGGTGGAAGAGGCGACGCTCTATGGCGAGGCGAGCCTGAGGCTGTTACCCGGCCTGCTCACCACCGGCGGCCTGCGCGTCACCCGGTCCGTGCTGGACGGAGCGGGCGAGGATTTGCCGCTTGCCTTGTCGTTTCAGGCGCTGGCCAGGCTGCGTGAAGTAACCGCGCGGCGGGCGCAGACGATCCTGCTACCCTCCGCTTCGGCGCTGATCGACCTGACGCCCGGCGCGCAGCTGTTCCTGCGCTATCAGCAGGGGTTTCGTCCCGGCGGGTTGACGATCGAGGGGCCGCTGGTCCGCCGGTTCCGCAACGACCGGGTCGCGACCATCGAGGCGGGCCTGCGCAGCGGACAGCCGGGGCGGGACCGCTTCGACGGATCGCTGACACTGGCGCACACGGCTTGGCGCGACATTCAGGCCGACTTCATCGACGCCACCGGCCTGCCCAGCACCGCCAATATCGGCGACGGCCAGCTCTGGACCCTAGAGGCGCTGGCGGGCTTTCGTATCGCCCCGGGGCTGAGGGTGGAGGGCGCGATCTCCTATAATGACAGCCGCATCGACGAGCCGTCGAGCGCGCAGGCCTTTGCATTGATGGACGGGCAGGCCGCCGACCGGGCGATGATCCTGGCGCGGTTGAGCCAGATTCCCAATATCGCGCGCTTCACCGGCCGGGCGGGGGCGGTCTATCGCCGCACCTTGCCGGGCGGGCGGGACCTGCGGGTCGACGGCTGGTTGCGTTATGTCGGATCGTCGCGGCTGGGCGTCGGGCCGATCCTGGGCGAGCGGCAGGGCAGCTATCTGGACAGCGGCGTGACCGCGCGACTGGGGCTGGGCCGCTACGGGTTGACCGCCGGTATCGCCAACCTGGCCGATGTGCGCGGCAATCGCTTCGCCCTGGGCACGCCCTTTACGACGGGGCGGGATCAGGTGACGCCGCTGCGGCCGCGCACGCTTCGGATCGGGCTCGACGCCGCCTTCTGATCAGCGGCGGGTGAACAGCGACAGCGGGATGGCGTCCGCCATGGCGCGATAGCCCGCCATGCTGGGGTGCAGGTGATCGCCGGTGTCATAGGCGGGGAGCAGCCGGTCGGGCTTGGCGGGATCGCGCACCACCCGGTCGAAATCGACCACGCCGTCGAAAATGCCCGCCGTTCGGATGAAGCGGTTGATCGCCTGCCGGTCGGCCTCGGTTTCCGGGCCGGGATGATAATAGTCATTGCCCTGGAACGGCGTGATCGTGCCGACGATCAGCTTGATGCCATGGGCATGTGCGCGCTCCGCCAGCTGGCGATAGGCTTGGGTAATCCGCTTCACCATCGCTTGATGCGTGGCGGCGTCGACCGGTTGCTCGCGGGTCAGAACGCCCAGATCGTTGACGCCCTCCAGCAGGATCGCATGGGTCACGCCCGGTCGCGCGATCACGTCGCGGTCGAAGCGGGCCATGAGATTGGGGCCAAGCCCGTCGAGCAGCACCCGGTTGCCGCCGATCCCGGCATTGACGACGGAAAAGCTCCGCGTGGCAGGCGAGGCGGCCAGCCGGCGTGCCAGATCGTCGGGCCAGCGGGTGTTGCTGTCGTCGGTGATGCCATAGCCATCGGTGATCGAGTCGCCGATCGTCACGACCGTCTGCTTCTGGACGGCGTCGCGCACCTCGATATCCGACAAGGCCCACCATCCGCCGATGACCTGCGCATCGGGCAGCGCGTTCCGCGCCGTGGCGTCGCCCGCCGTCAGGAAGGTCTTGGAGCGCGCGCCCGAATGGCCGGTCGGGGTGGTCACGGCTTCTGGAAAATAGAGGCTGACCGCCACGTCCCGCCCCGCCTCGACCGGCAGCGTGACGGGGTCGGAATAGAGTTCGGCCCCCGGCGGCACGATCACGTCTGTGGCACCGTCGAAGCGGATCGGAAGGATCGCGGACACGTCCGAGCGGCCCGGCGTCGCCAGCCCGATGCTGGCCGCTCCGATCTTTAGCGGGGTCGCGCCGGCGATGTTGGACAGACGCAGGCGGAGAGTCTTGCCGCTCGCGGTCAGATGGACGATCTGGCGGATGGTGGCAGGGCCGGTCTTGGCGAGCTTGTCGGCATTCGCGCCGTCGATCCGCATCTGCGACGAACCCCAGGCCGGGATCCAGCGCGCGCCCGGCATCGGCGCGGCGGCGGTCATCGCCGTGGCGATCGCGAACAGCCCTGCGGCCCGGTAAAACTGGCTGAACGGCGTCATGCCCATCCTCTCTCTCAACGATCCGCGCTTGCGGCTTTGCTGGATGGTAGCGATAACGGGCGGGAAATCCAATGAAGAACGCCCCGCTTATCAAGGACGGGGCGAGGAGAGAGACGATGCGTCATTTGTTCCTGTCCGCCGCGCTGACGGCGCTGATCCCCGGTGTCGCCTGGGCCGCGCGCGATTGCGCTGGCGCGGTCGCGGCGTGCGAGCGAGCGACGCCGGGGGCGCTGTCGCTGCTGGTGCCGGGGCGCGTGGCGACGGTCGTCGTCGATGCGGGTGACGAGCCCGGCGTGGCGCGCGCCGCCAGCGATCTGGTCGCCGATCTGAAAGCGGTCGGCGGCGGCGAGGCCAGGCTTGCCCGCGACGTCTCGGGCGGGGCGACGGTGATCGCGGGGACGCTGGGCCATAGCGCGGTGATCGATGCGCTGGTGAAGGCAGGCAAGCTGGATGTCTCGGGTCTGGCGGGCCAGTGGGAGGGCTATGTCGAGCAGGTGGTCGACAATCCCGCGCCCGGTGTCGCGCGTGCGCTCGTCATCGCCGGGTCGGATCGGCGCGGCACGATCTTCGGCCTGTACGACATCAGCGCGAAGGCGGGCGTCAGCCCCTGGACCTGGTGGGCCGATGTGCCCGCGCAACGCCACCCGACCCTCTATCTGACGGCGGGGCGCGTCGCAGATCGTCCGGCCGTCAAATATCGCGGCATCTTCATCAACGACGAGGAACCAGGCTTCGGCAACTGGGCGCGGACCAAGTTCGGCGGGGTCAATCACCTGGCCTATGAGAAGGTGTTCAACCTGCTGCTGCGGTCCAAGGCCAATTTCATCTGGCCCGCCATGTGGGGCAAGTCGCTATGGGAGGACGATCCCGCCTCCGCTCCGCTGGCGCAGGAGATGGGGGTGCTGCTCGGTACGTCGCATCACGAACCGATGCAGCGGGCACAGGCCGACTGGAAGCGTGAGGGCACCGGGCCGTGGGATTACACAAAGAACGCTCCCGTGCTCCGGTCCTTCTGGCGGAAAGGCATCGAGCGGCGCGGCAAGGCCGAGGATCCCGTGACCATCGGCATGCGCGGCGACGGGGACGAGCCGATGACCGAGGGCACGGCCACCGATCTGTTAGAGCGGATCGTCCGCGACCAGCGCCAGATCATCGCCGACGTGACGAAGCGCCCGGCGGCCGAGACGCCGCAGGTCTGGGCGCTCTACAAGGAGGTGCAGGATTATTACGACAAGGGAATGCGCGTCCCCGACGACGTGACCCTGCTCTTCGCCGACGACAATTGGGGCAATATCCGGCGCCTGCCCCCGATCGGGCAGCGCCGCGCGGGCGGGGCGGGCGTCTATTACCACTTCGATTATGTCGGCGGGCCGCGCAACTACAAGTGGCTCGACACCAACGCCATCCCGCGCGTCTGGCAACAGATGCGGATGGCGGAGGATTATGGCGCGGATCGCCTGTGGATCGTCAATGTCGGCGATCTGAAGCCGATGGAATATCCCATCGGCTTCTTCCTCGACATGGCGTGGAACCCAAAGCGCATGGATTTGGCCGCGATGCAGGCTTATCCGGCGAAATGGGCGACGGCGCAGTTCGGCGCCGCGCACGGGACGGAAATCGGTGCGCTCCTGACCCGCTATGGCCAGCTGGCCAGCCGTCGCAAGCCCGAGCTGATCGATGCGACGACCTATGGCTATGCCGATGGCGAATGGGCGCGGGTGCTGGGCGAGTGGAACGCCTTGGATGCGCAGGCGCGCCGGGTCGGGGCGACGCTGCCCGCCGATTTGCGCGATGCCTATTACGAGCTGGTCCTCCACCGGGTCGAGGCGATGACCAACCTGCACCGGCTGTATGAAGCAGTTGCCGCCAATCGCGCGGCGGCGCAGGCGGGGGATGCAGCCAAGGCCAAGCGCTTCGCCGATGCCGCGCGTGGCTATTTCACGGAGGATGCGGCGATCCGCCGCCGCTACGAGGTGGATACGGCGGGCGGCAAATGGACCAGCATGATGGCCCAGACCCATATCGGCTATACCGGCTGGCAACAGCCCGATGCCGATGTGATGCCCGCGCTGGCGACGGTCGAAAAGCCGTTGCCGCTGCCGCCGGTCACGCCGAAACCGTTGGTCCGGGTCGCTGCGGACGCCGGTCGCGCGGTCGCCGGGCGGGGTATCCGATGGCAGCGCGTTGCGGGCTTCACCGCCGAGGGCGCGGCGATGGTCGCGACGCCGACCACCGCGCCCGTGATCGAACGGCCGGGCGGCGACAGCCCGCATCTGGTCTATGACGTGAACTGGACCAAAGCCGGGCCGGTGGCGCTGGGCGTGGTCGCGGCGCCGGGCCTCGACGTGCGGGGCGGGGGCAAGCACCGGATTGCGGTGTCGGTCGATGACGGTACGCCCGTCATGCTCAACCTGATGGCGGGCGAGACCGAAGAGACGTGGGGGCGTTCCGTGATCGAGAACCGGCGTGTCGCCGCGATCGTGCTGCCCGCTTTGTCGGCGGGGAAGCACCGCGTCACCCTCTGGCTGGTCGATCCCGAAGTGGTGGTTCAGGGGGTGACGCTCAGCCCGCGCTAACCCCCGCGCAGCATCCGCATCGCGTGCGCCCGGACCATCTTGGCATGGTCCGGACCGTCGCTCAGAACCCCGTGACGGCCCTCGGGCAGATGGGCGAGCGGATGGCCGTCGGGGCGGAAGACATAATGGTCGAACCAGGCCCGCCACGCGGCCCGTTCGGCGGGCGGGCGGCCCGCGATTGCGCTCATCGCCAGGAGCATGGTCGGGAAAGGCTGATCGGGGCCGACCGGAAAGGCGTCCCACCAGTAATTGACCAAGATGTTGAGAGCGCCCGTCGCCTCGACCCGGTGCCACCAGAGCTTGGGCATGTAGAGCGCGTCGCCCGGCCCCAGCTCGACGATGATCGCCCGGTCGCGCGCCTGTTCGAACCGGGGATAGCGCGGGTCGCCGGGTTCGGCTCCGGCGGCGAGGGCGACCGGCTGGCCTGCCATCGTGTGATCGATCGGCCCGACATACAGGTCACCGATCGCGTCGGGGGGATACAGGGTGAAGGTACGCCGACCGGCCACCACGCAGGCGATATTGTCCATCATGTCGTAATGACATGCGACGGTCGACGCATGGCCGATCCAAATCAGCGGCGACACGCCCGGCGGCGCGAAAGGCAGGCGATTGTCTTCAGCCAGACCGGGCAGGGCGTTGGCTATCGGCAGGGACCCGACATAAAGCGTCTCGCTGTCGCTTCCAGCCGCGATACGCCGCACCGCCTCGTCCAGCGGCATCGCCTGTCGCCGGAAGTTGAAGCCCGACATATCGTCGTTGTAATCGTAGCGTCCTCTGATCGCCGCATCGCCGACGAACGCCTCGATCTGTCGACCCGCATCGAAGCGCGCAAGATAGGCGGTGAGGGCATCCCCATCGACCTTCGCGGCCTCTGCGAGCGGCCAGTCCGACGCCGCACCGCGAATGACGACCGGGCGGCAGGGCTCGACCACCAGCCGCCGAAAGGCGTCATGCCCGTCCAGCGCCGCGCGGTCGATCTCGGCCGCCGTCTGGGTCATTGGGTGAGGCCGCTCAGCCGCTCATTGCGCCGCCGCGCCAGTGTCGGGATATGCCGGACCGATCCGGTGATCGCATAGATGAGCTGCAGGTCGCCCGAGCGAAACAGCGCCAGTGCGACGTCGTCGGGAAGCGCGTGCACTGCATCCAGGCTGATGGTGTAGAGCGAGTCGAGACGCATGCTTTCACCATTGTCGAATTCGAAGCTCAGGTCGATCGGCTCGACCAGCCTGTTCTCCTCCAGCCGGCGCAGGAACTGTTCGGTCTCCGGCAGGCCGACATGCAGCCGCCGCAGCGCCGCCTGTACCCGGCGAAGCGCGGGAGCCGGGCCGCCGTCCGTGTCGAACACGGCCGCGCCGTCCATCTGGGTCAGTGCGGGATGATGCACGTCGATCGCGATATTCTCGCCCGAGACGTAGAAGCCCTGACGCTCCAGATCGGCGGGGCGATAATCCGCCAGCGTGCCATTCGGAGCGAGACAGAGATTTTCGTCCGGCACCAGTCCCATCAGCGCACCGGGATAGAGATCGCCGGTTTCGGGATGGCGGGCCATCAGGATCGGATAATGGAGCGCGGCGGGCAAAAATTCGTCGGCCACAAGCTGGACGAAATGTCGCCCCGCATCGGGGGCGGCGGAGACGCGCAGGGCCGCATGACGCGCGCTGTCGAGCAATTCCATTTCGGCCATGCCGGTCGGTCCCTTCATCCCCTCGGTCCCGTCGCGTTACGTGCGAAGCGGGGCGGTCAGGCCGGGACTGTGTCCGTCCCATGCGCCTGCCGTCAAGCCACGGGATAGCCGGTCCCATCCGCTCTGACAAATGGCTTGTGATGCATCTATTATAACGCTAACATCGAGTCATCGAATGGGTGGTACGGTGCAAGAACGCCGATCGCGCATGAATATGATAAACGTAGGAGAGGGGAAGATGGTGGCTCGCACTGCTTTTGTGGCTGCATTCGTTTCGCGCCGGACCTTGATGGCGGGCGTCTCGCCGCTCATGGCCCTCGCCATGGTGTCGCCGGGGACGGCCTTTGCCCAGACCAGCGGCGCGGTCCGCCCGGACGTGCCGGTCCAGGCCAACACCACCACCGCCCAGCAGGCCGGTACCCCGCAGGACCAGTCCACCGCTCCCAGCGAAGCCGATAACAGTCCGTCTCCCGCCGGCGAGGCGACCACCGCCGACATCATCGTGACCGGCCTGCGCAGCTCCTTGCAGCGCAATCTCGACATCAAGCGTACCGCGACCGGCGTCGTCGACGCGATCTCGGCCGAAGATATTGGTAAATTCCCCGATTCGAACGTCGCGGCCTCGCTCCAGCGTCTGCCGGGCGTCTCGATCCAGCGGTCCGGCGCCCGTGGCGAGCCGACCGGCATCACCGTTCGCGGCTTTGGCGGCGACTTCAACACGACGCTGTATGACGGCCGCCGCATCTCGACCGCGACCGGCGGTCGCCAGATCGACTTCAGCACCGTCGGCTCGGACTTTATCGGCGGCATCAGCGTCCTGAAGACGCCGGACGTGTCGCTGGCGTCCAGCTCGATCGGCGCGACCGTCGACATCCAGTTCCCCAAGCCGTTCGACCACCCCGGCTTCCGCGCCGCCGTCAGCGCTTCCGGGTCGCTACAGGACCGCGCGGGCCATGTCGTGCCGACGCTCGGCGCGCTGGTCAGCGACACGTTCGCTGATGACACGCTCGGTATCCTGTCGAGCTTCATTTATACCCGCCGTGATACCGATACCAACCGCGTCTTCGTGTCGGGCTGGCCGGGCGGCAACTTCGCGCCTTGCCAGCTGCAAGGCAGCACCGCCACCGTCTGCAGACCTACCTTCGACCCCAACGCTGACCCCAGCCAACGCCGCACCCTGACCGGCTGGTTCCCGCAGCAATATGGCGCCGAACAGCAGCGGACCCAGGACGAGCGCGTCGACGGTCGCGTCGCCCTGCAATGGCACCCCAGCAACGACCTGATGGTCACGCTGGACAACAACTTTTCCCGTCAGACCATCTCGACGGACGTTTACGGCTTCGGCGTGTGGTTCAGTCAGGATGCGCTGCGCAACGTCAAGCAGGACGCCAACGGCACGGCGGTCAGCTTTACCCAGGCCGGTTCTCCGACCGACTTCACCGCAGCGATGAACAAGCAGATCCTTCAGACCAACCAGACCGGTCTGAACGTCAAGTGGGACGTCACCGAGAAGCTGACCGTCGAGGCGGACGGCGCCTATGCCAAGAGCTGGCTGAACCCCGGCAACACCATCGGCAGCAGCAACGGCGACATCGGCTATGGCGGCGCGCTGGGCACCAATCTGGGCTTCAACATCACCGCCGACAGCAACAAGGCGTTCCCGTCGATCAGCAACTTCGGTCCCGCCGGTAACGGTGGCCGTTGGGCCGATCCGGCGGTGATCGGGTCGCACGTCACCGTTCTGCAAACCCAGAAGAACACCGACGAACTGAAGCAATTCCGCGGCGTCGTGACCTGGAAAGAGGACAACATCACCCTCAAGGCGGGTGGCCAGTACACCGACGACACCTTCAACCTGCTGAACCGCAGTACCTTCACCAACAATTTCTGGCAGGCTTATGCCGGTTATGGTGCGCCGTCGGGCCAGGGCTCGGGCGTCTCGCCGCTGCCGTCGAGCCTGTATCAGGGATCGATCAGCCTCAACAACTTCATCCCGGGCTTTGGCGGCACGCTACCACCGTCGGTCCTGGTTTATAGCCCACAGGCCTATCAGAACTATCTGACCAGCTTGGGCAACCCGCAGGCGCAGAACGTCCCTGGCTTCAACTATAATGGTGGCGTGAACGGCTTCACCGGCCAGTTCACGGAAGCGGTCGATCCGGGCAGCATCCTGTCTGTCAACGAAAAGACACTGTCGCTGTTCTTCAGCGGCAAGATGGAAGGTCAGATTGGCAGCATGCCGCTGCACGCCGCCTTTGGCGTGCGGACCGAGAACACCCGCCTCCGGTCGATCGGCCAGGGTCGTGCGCCCACGGTCATCACGCGCAGTGCCGCCGATCCGACCCTGCTGTCGATCGCCTTTACCGACGTCCAGCCGATTTCGAACCGCAGCAGCTACACCTATGTTCTGCCTTCGGTCGATCTGCGACTGGAAGTGACCGACACCCTGCAGCTTCGCTTCGACGCGTCGCGCACGCTGACCCGTCCGGGCCTCAGCCTGCTGAACCCCGTCGTCGGCATCGGCAACGGCCAGCGTGTCGGTGCCCTGTCGGGCAGCGGTGGCAACCCGAACCTGAAGCCCTACCTCGCCAGCAATTTCGACGTGGCGGCGGAATGGTATTACCAGCGCAACTCGTACATCGCGGTTGATCTCTTCCTGAAGAACGTCAGCAATTTCATCGTTGGCGGCGTAACCAACCAGACGGTGGGCGGCGTGATCGATCCGACGACGGGCAACCCTGCGGTCTTCGCCATCACGGCGCAGGTCAACGGTCCCGACGCAACGGTCCGCGGTGTCGAAATCGCGTGGCAGCAGGTGTTCGGCGACAGCGGCTTCGGTTTCCAGGCCAACGGCACCTTCGTCAACACCAACAAGCCCTATGACCCGAAGATCGTCGGGCAGAGCGGCTTCGCGGTGACCGGCCTGGCGAACTCGGCGAATTTCGTCGGCTTCTATGACAAGAACGGCTTCCAGTTCCGGACCGCGCTGAACTGGCGTGACGAATATCTGTCGGGCTTTGGCCAGAACCAGAATACCGGGTCGTACGGTGCCGAGCCGACCTTCGTGAACCAGAGCTTCCAGGTCGACCTGACCAGCAGCTACGACGTCACGAAGAACTTTTCGATCTTCGGTGAAGCGCTCAACATCAACAAGAACAAGCAGAGCACGCATGGCCGGTTCAAGAACCAGCTGCTCGACGTGTTCGATTATGGCCGCCGCTTCACGCTCGGCGCGCGCTATCGCTTCTGATGATGGCCGGTGGCGGGGATGGCGGGCTTCGGCTTGACATCCCCGCCGCTTCTCGGACCTACTGACCCATGGTTCAGCCCGTTCAGAATATCGTGATCGTCGGCGGCGGTACAGCCGGTTGGCTGACCGCCGGTGTCATCGCCGCCCGGCATCAGGGGCGGCGGCCGCATGGCTTCACCGTCACCTTGGTCGAGTCCCCCAATGTGCCGATCATCGGGGTGGGCGAGGGGACGTGGCCGACGCTGCGCACCACATTGCGCAAGATGGGTGTGTCAGAGACGGCGTTCTTCCGCGAATGCGATGCTTCGTTCAAACAGGGTGCGCGGTTCAATCGCTGGACCACGGGCGCGGACGATGACGGCTATTACCATCCGCTGATGCTGCCGCAGAGTTTCGCGCAGGTGAATCTGGCGCCGCACTGGCTGACAGCGGACGGCGAGCAGGTCAGCTTCTGCGATGCGGTGACGCCGCAGGGGCGCATCTGTGATGCGGGGCTGGCGCCCAAGACGATTGCGACGCCAGAATATGAGGCGATCGCCAATTACGCCTATCACCTCGACGCTGGGAAATTCGCCGACTTCCTGCGCCGCCATTGCTGCGAGCAACTGGGCGTTCGGCATGTGCTGGCCGATGTCGAAGAGGTATTGCTGACCGAGAGCGGTGACATTCGCGCGGTGCGGATGGCGCAGGCGGGCGAAGTGACGGGCGACCTGTTCGTCGACTGCACGGGCTTTCGCTCGCTGTTGCTCGGTGAGGCGATGGGGGTGCCGTTCAAGCCGCTGAACGACGTGCTGTTCTGCGACACTGCGCTGGCCATCCAGGTGCCCTATGACGATCCCGAGGCGCCTATCGCCTCGCACACCATTTCGACGGCGCAGTCCTCGGGCTGGATCTGGGACATCGGCCTGCCGACGCGGCGCGGGGTGGGGCATGTCTTTTCCAGCAGCCATATCGATCGTGACGGTGCCGAGCGCGAGCTGCGGGCCTATCTGGGCGAGGCGGGGCGTGACCTGCCTGTTCGCGAGCTGAAGATCCGGGCGGGCCATCGCACCCGCTTCTGGGAGCGCAACTGCGTCGGCGTCGGGCTGGCGGCGGGGTTCCTGGAACCGCTGGAGGCGTCGGCCATCGTGCTGATCGAACTGTCCGCCAAGCTGATCGCCGAGCAGATGCCCGCCTGTCGCGAAGTGATGGACACCGTCGCCAAGCGGTTCAACGACACGACGCTCTACCGCTGGGGCCGGATCGTCGATTTCCTGAAGCTGCATTATTCGCTGACCCAGCGGACCGACAGCGACTTCTGGCGCGACAATTGTCGGCCTGAGACGATGCCGGATCGATTGCAGGAGTTGATGGAACTCTGGCGCTATCAGGCGCCGTGGATGCATGACGAGTTCGACCGGGTGGAGGAGGTCTTCCCTTCGGCCAGCTACCAATATGTCCTGTACGGCATGGGTCAGAGCACCGACATCGCACCGGGCAGCCTAATCGCCGAGACGATTGTGGCCCAGCGGGCGCGGCGGGAGAATGACGTGCAGACCGGGCGGTTGCTGGCGGGGTTGCCGAAGCACCGCGACCTGATCCGGAAGATCGTGGAGCAGGGGTTGCCGACGATCTGAGGGATGGGGCGTGGCGTTCGACTTCGCTCAGGCTGAACGGGTGATGGGACGTGTGGCCTTCCCCGCGCTCCGTTCAGCCTGAGCGAAGTCGAACGCCACGGGACTACCTTCCCGACAGCGTGAAGCTCTCCACGTCCATCCACCCGCCCTTCACGCCCGGATTGTAGCAGAACAGCGCATATTGCTGCCCTTGGAACGTGCCCGTCCGCCAATCGAAGGCGAGCGGAAATTCCCCGCCCAGCGCCTGCCAGTCCCGTCCATCCACACTATAGGCCACACTCGCCCGGTCGGTCTTGAAGTCCATGTCCGTGCGCAGGAACAGCCGCTTCGCCGACACGCGTCTGGCATCGACCCGCATATCGATCTTCTGCGTCGTGCCCTTGTCGGCCGCGACGTCCTCGATCACCCGCATGGTCAGGGTCAGCCGTCCGTCGCTGCCCCGGCCGACTGCGATATGGCCGCTATATTTGCCGAAGGTGCCGAAGCCGCACTGATCGCCGCTGCGGATATGCGAAGTGTCGATCACCACCGTGCCCCGGCTGAACGGCCCTTGCCCCTTTTGCAGCAGCGTGTTGCGGGCGCTCCATAAGGCGGGAGCTTGCCCCGCGCGTAGCCGCATCCAGCCCGGCCGCTCGGTCAGCGACCAGCCGCTGGCGACGGGATTGTGGTTCCACTGCCATTGCAGCCCCAGCCTGCGCCCCGAAAAATTATCCGAGGCGGGAAGGATGCTGACCGGCTGACCCTGGATCGGCTTGGTCGCGGTGGCGGGAACACGGCCGGGGGCTTGCGGCGTGCCCCAGACCGGCCAGCCGTCCTTCCAGAACATGGGGCTGATATTGGTCATCCGCCCAACCGCGCCCGCATCGACCATGACGAAGCCATAGTCGGTGCCGTCGGGCAGATCGACGATCGCACCCTGATGTCCGCCGGTCTTGTCGTCGATCTGGTCGCGCGTCTCCCACGGGCCGAACAGGCTTTTTGCGCGCGAGACGGTCATACCCAGCCGCCGGGGGATGGCGTTGAACATGTAATAATAGTCACCGCGCTTGACGAGCTTCGAGCCCTCCGCGCCTTTGTTGTAATAGACGACGCGCTTGTCGGTGACGGTGCGCAAGTCGCGGTCCAGGCTGAGCAGCGTGTTGGTGCCGTCCGACCCGACCGAGGTCATGATATATGCGCTGCCATCGGTGTCGAAGAACAGGCCCGGATCGAAGGCGGCCTCGCTGATCCGGTTCATTTCCCACGGACCGTGAATATCCTTCGAGCGATAGATGCGCGTCTTCTCGCCCACCGGCGTCACTGCGATATAGAAAACGCCGTCGCGGTAGCGCAGGCTGGGCGCGAAAATGCCCTTCCGATATGCGCCGCCGTCCTTCAGATCATATTGCGGCAGCCCCTCCAGCCGGTCGATGACATGGCCGACGAAGCGCCAGTTCACCAGATCGCGCGAGGTCATGATGGTCAGGCCGGGCACGTTCGCGAAGGTCGTGGTGATGAAGTAGAAGTCCTGCCCGACCCGGATGATGTCGGGATCGGGATAATCGGCATAGAGCGGCGGATTGGCATAGGTACCGTCGCCACGATCCGACTGCCAGGCCTGCGCGCCCGCCAAGCCAGGCAGGGTTGCGAGCAGCGCGAGCGGAAGCCACCTCATCGCGGGTTGTACACATAAGGGCCGATCACGGTCCCGACGAACCCGCCCGCCCGCTCGGTGCTGAGGAAGCGGGTATCGAGGTCGCTTTTCAGCGTCGCGCGCTTGCCGCCGCTCTCATAGTCGAAACCCATCGTCCCGCCCTTGGCATGAAGGGTCAGCGTCACCGGCCCCTTGGGCGCGAAGGGGGCCGAGGCGATCAGCGTCTCGGCCGCCGTCTCGTCGCGCGTATTCTTGCCCTCCCGCTTGTAGAGCGCGATGCGGGACTGGCCGTCGATGCGGGTCAGGCCGAAGAACAGATAGGCATAGTCGTTCTGCATCGCGACCAGCCCGGCGCGGGCGCCGTCCCTGGTCGGGGTGAAGCGCAGCGTGGTCGAGACATCCGCGATCGCATGTTGCTGCCGCCGTCCGACAAAGCCCGGTACACCCTGTCGATCGCCCAGCGCATCACCGCCCTTCATCGTGAGCGCACCCTTCGCGACCGAATAGAATGGCGTCCTCGGCGTCCGCACCCCGATCCACTGCATCGCCAGCCGATTGCCGTCGAACTCGTCGGTATAGCCGAAATTGCCACTGGTCGGCAGCTTGGGGGCAAGCGATGCGGGCAGGTTCGGAACCTTGTGGGTCCAGGGTACCGTCTTGCCCTTGTCCAGGATGATCGGCCAGCCGTCCTTCCAGGTTACGGGCAGCAGGAAGGTCTCGCGGCCGATATTGTAGAAATCATCGGCATAGGGCCGCGTCGCCAGGAAGGTCGCCCACCAGTCGCCATTCTGCGTCTGGACCAGCTCGGCATGGCCCGCCGCGCTGATCGGGTGCGGGCGTTTCGGATCGAGATCGCGCTGGGTCAGGATCGGGTTGTTCGCGAACGGAACATAAGGGCCGCGAAGCTCCTTCGAGCGCAACACGACCTGCGAATGGTTGACGCTGGTGCCCCCTTCGGCGGCGGTCAGATAATACCAGCCGTCCTTCTTGAAGATATGCGGCCCCTCGATCCAGACCGGCTTCTTCGACAGGTCGACGCCGCCATTGACCAGCTGCGTGCTCTCACCGACCATCTTGCCCGCGCGCCAGTCATATTCCTGAATCCAGATGGCGCGGTGGCCGTCATAGCGCGGCGTCTCATCGGGGGCACGGTTGTTGACGATATAGGCGCGGTCGCCCTCCCAGGTGATGGACGGATCGATCCCCTCGAAAGGCAGCCAGATCGGGTCGGACCATGGCCCCTCCGGCTTCTTCGCGGTGATGACGAAATTGCCCCGGCACTGAACGCAGGTGTTGACGATATAGAAGGTGCCGTCGTGATAGCTGATGTCGGGCGCGAACACCGCCTCCGACACCGAACGCCCGGTGAAGTCCAACTGGCCAGGCCGGTCGATCGCATTGCCGATCTGGGTCCAGTGGACGAGATCGGTCGAGTGGAAGATCGGCAGGCCGGGGAAGTGCGCGAAGGACGAGTTGACGAGATAATAATCCTTGCCCACCCGCGTCACCGACGGGTCGGGATAATAGCCGGAGACGATGGGGTTCAGATATTCGCCCGCCTTTGGCTTCACCTGCTCGATCGAGCGGCCCTGATAGGTGAAACGGTCGAACGTCGCGCTCTGGGCGGACGCCGCGCCCGTCATGACGAGCGACAGGGCGAGGGCGGCGAGGGGACGGCGGATCATGCGATGGACTTTCGGACGGGGGCGGCGCTCAGCGCAGCGGCGATGGCGGCGCGAAGCGGCTTGGGTTTCAGCGCATCGTCATAGGGCAGGGGACGTTGTGGCAGGCCATCGGCGCGCGGGGCGAAGCCGTTGAGCCAGCTATGCTTGTCCCACAGGCCCCAGCACAGCAGCTGGTCCAGCTGCGGATAGGACAGCATCATGTCGAGATAGCTTTTGGCGACCGAGGCGACCTGCGCATCGCGCTGGGCGATGTCCTTGGGCATCTCGCGGTCGTTGATGTCGAACTCGGTGATGAGCAGGCGATAACCCATGGCCGTGACGCTATCGAGGAAGCGCTTCCACTCGGCGCGCTGGACCTTCGAATGGCTGCCGTCATTGCCGAGATGGCTCTGAATGCCGAGCGCGTCGACGGGGACATTTTCCTTGCGGAACCGCTCCAGCAGGCGGAGCACGCCCGCGCGGTGTGTTTCGTTGCCGACTTCCCAGGACATATAGTCGTTATAGACGCGCTGGGCATGCGGGGCGTGTTCCCGCGCGGCCTCATAGGCGATCTTGAATACGTCGAAGCCCAGCGCCTTGTCGAACACCGTGCCCCGGACTTCGCCGGTCTTGGGGTCGATCGTTTCGTTGACCACGTCCCAGCTATAGATCTGGTCGCCGAAATGCCCCGCGACCGCCGCGATATAGCTGCGCAGCCATTTCTCCGCACCGGTCTTCGTCACCGTCTCGGCCTGCGCGGGCGAGATGTACTTCTTATAATTCCAGAGCAGCGTATGCCCGCGCAGCTTCATGCGGTTGTCACGGGCGAACCCGGCGATCCGGTCGGCGGGGGCGAAGTTCAGATGCGCAGGATCGCTGCCCAGCACATAGACCTTCATCTCGTTTTCCGGGACCAGCACGCCGCACTCGCGCGCGACGATCGCGCCGTAACCCGGATCGTTGATCGGCGAACCCCGGCCCGCATTGATCGCGGTGCCGAACAGGATGCCTTTCTGCGCAGCCAGATCGCGCAACGACGGGGCAGTTTGCGCCCATAGTGAGCTAGGTAGCGCTCCCATAGCGAGGCCGCCTGCAATCCCGGCCAGTTGCTGACGACGCGTCAGCGATGGCCCCTGCCAATTGGGTTTCATTACCCTCTCCCTTGTCCTTTGCTCGAACTTTTGCATGGCCTGCGTCAAACGGCAAGGCCATGAAAGTCGGGGCGAATGTCCGTCAGCCCGTCAGGCGCGCATCCGCCCAGACGACGGGCAGCGGTGCCTCGGGAGCGCTATCGGCACGGGCAATCAGTTCGATCAGCTTGCGGCCGCGCACATCCGCCTCGACGGCGACCGGCGCTTCGTTCAGTGCAACGGCCCGCGAGCGGGTGAGGAGCTTGCCGTCGCCATAAACCTCGAACACCACCCGCCGTTCGCGCGCGGTGGCGGAGTCGTCGATGCCGACCATGGCGCTGAACCGCGCCTGGCCGCGATTGCGCACCTCCAGCCGCGAATTGGCGAGCACGCCAATGCCGGTGTCGTACACCTTGCCGCTTAGCCTCAGTGGTCGGTTGAAGGGCGTGCGATCGGCCTGCGCGCCGCCCCAACCGGCATATTGCGGGAAATCGCCGGGCCCCTTGCTGCCGCCCCAGGGGCTGAGTTCGTGATGGATGGTCGGATCGCCCTCCGGCGTGACGATGCCGTCCTCGGCCGGGTTCACATCGCTGGGGTTCTCGGAGAGATAGTGGCCATCCGCCAGACGATGCGCGCCGGTCACGCGGTAGATCAGCGTCTGGTGCGGCGCGAGGGTCAGCTTCGTCTCGCCCGAAAACCGACTCTTAGCCCCGGTCCACAGGTCGGTCATAGCGACGTCGCCGCGCAGCTTCAGATGATCGGCGGTCAGCACCGGCTGCACGGGCGCGGCGGTGCGGTTAAGGATCGCCACCGCCTTGTCGCCATTGGCCAGGCTCTTCACGAAAATCTGCACGTCGTTGGACAGATAGGCGGGCACCGCCTGGTTCGCCCCTGCGTCCTGGTTGAGCGCGATGATCGCCCGGTTGCCGAGCAGGGCCAGTTGCTCGGCATTGGCCTTGCGCAGGTCGAAGCCGATCAGCAGCGGCGCGTTCATCATCGCCCACATCGCGAAGTGCGACCGCGCCTCGGTCATGTGGTTGGCGTCGAACTCGCCCGAGCCGACGAACAGCATGTCGGGGTCGTTCCACGTATGCGGATGGGCGTAGAGCGCACGGCTGGCGCTGGTATCGAAATTGGTCAGCATCCGCGACCAATGGGCGGTGATGTCGTCGCTGGTGCGCGAGACATTGCCGATCTGCTTGCCCCAGCTGCGCACATCCGACGAACCCCAAAGGCAGAGCGAGAACAGATAGTCGCCATCGGGGTTCTCGCGCTTCAGGGCGGTCGCCACCTGATCGTAGAGCGAACGCACCGCCGGAATATTGGTGCGCGCGAGAGAATTCATGTCGATCAGCGGCGTCAGTTCGCGATAGTCGCCCTTGCGGACATGGTCGCTGCCCTTGCCCAGCCCGCGAATGCCGCAACCATCGACCTTGATATAGTCGAAGCCCCATTCGCGGAAATAGAGCGCGATATCCTGATCGATATGACCGTATAGCCCGACCTCGCGCTCGGCGACGGTGCCCTCGGGCTGGTTGGCGAAGTTCGGGGTATAGACCTGGCCGCAGCTGTTGCGGCCGATATCCGAATAGATTCCCGCCTTGAACCCCATGGCGTGAAGCCGGTCGGTCAGCGGGCGGAAGCTGGTCTGCTGGTTGGGCCCGGCGGCGGCGGAGCGGAACTTGTCGGCGCGGATGACCAAGCGGCCATCGGGCTGGCGACGGCGCAGCCACCAGCCGTCATCGATGTTGATATAGCGATAGCCCGCCTCGCGAAGGCCCTTGTCGACGATCAGCCGGGCCGAGGCCATGACCTTTTCCTCGTCGACATCGCTGTTGAATGCGTTCCAGCTGTTCCAGCCCATTGGCGGCAGCGCGGCCTGCCCATCCTGATTGGCGCTCCACCGTCCCGTCGGGGCCAAGGGATCGGTCCTGTCCGCCGCCAGGGCGGGTCCGGAGGCCATCCAGGCCATGGCGATAGCGCTCGCGAAAACCCTGGCGATGATGGGCCGCATGATGATCCTCCCCGTATTGGTCTTTGGGTGATCTTGTCCGACTAAACCCAGGCTGTCCACCGTTGCACCATTGAAAAACCGTATGAAAATCGAATGCTGGACGGCGACGGCTTTCGTGATACCGTTACCAAAAATATGGTTTCAGGGGAGTGATTTGGCATGAATTCATGGCGTGCGGCGTTCCTTTCGGCTCTGGCGCTATCGACCTCCGGCATGGTGCTGGCGCAGCAGCATCAGCAGCAGGCGGCCGGTCCCGAACAGGCCGAGGCGCTGGCGGCGCGCCTGATCGGCCGGATGACGACCGACGAAAAGCTCGGCCAGTTGCTCAACACCGCGCCCGCCATCCCGCGCCTGGAAGTGCCAGCCTATAATTGGTGGACGGAATCGCTGCATGGTGCGCTGGGGCCGGTGCCGACGACTAACTTCCCCGAGCCGGTGGGGCTGGCGGCGACCTTCGATGACGCGCTGGTCAGACGCGCGGCACAGGCGATCAGCGCCGAGGTGCGCGGGCTTCACGCGCTGGCGCGGACAACCGGGCGGATGGGCCGGATCGGCACCGGGCTCGACACCTGGTCGCCCAACATCAACATCTTTCGCGATCCGCGTTGGGGGCGGGGGCAGGAGACCTATGGCGAGGACCCGTTCCTGACCGCCAGAATGGGCGTCGCCTTCGTGCGCGGGATGCAGGGCGACGATCCCACCCGGATCGATGTCGTCGCCACACCCAAACACTATGCCGTGCACAGTGGCCCGGAATCGACCCGACACGAAGCCAATGTCTATGTTTCGCAGCATGATCTGGTCGATACCTATCTGCCCGCCTTTCGTGCCGCGATCGTCGAGGGCGGGGCCGGATCGACCATGTGCGCCTATAACCGGATCGACGGCCAGCCCGCCTGCGCGAGCGACCTGTTGCTGAAGGATCACCTGCGCGGACGCTGGGGCTTTCGCGGCTATGTCGTGTCGGATTGCGATGCGGTGAAGGATATTGCCGCGAGCCATCACTATGCCCCCGATGCGGCGAGCGCGGTGGCGGCGGCGATGCGGGCGGGCGTCGATAACGAGTGCAACAACGCGACGCTGACCGATACGGACGGGCTGACCAATCCGTATCGCGAGGCGCTCTCGCACGGATTGATCTCGGTCTCGGATATCGACCGTTCGCTGGTGCGGCTCTTTGCCGCACGCTATCGCACCGGCGACCTGCCGGGCCTGCGTCCGCTGTCCACCCAGACCAGTTCTCCCCGCGACATCGACACGCCCGCCCACCGCGCACTGGCGCTGGAGGTTGCGGAAAAGAGCCTCGTCCTGCTCAAGAACAAAGGCATCTTGCCGCTGAAGCCCCATGCCCGGATTGCCGTGATAGGGCCTTTGGGCGATGCGACGCGAGTGCTGCGCGGCAACTATTCCTCCTCGCTGTCGGGGCCGCAGGTATCGGTGGTCGAGGGGCTTCGTCAGGCCATGCCGGGCGCGCAGGTGCGCTACCTGCCCTTTGCCGAAACCTATACCGATGGCGATCCGATCCCGACGACCGCGCTCCAGACCGAGAGCGGCGAGCCGGGCCTGACCGCGCGCTATTATAATGTCGTCGGCCGCATTCCCGATCGCTTCGCCCCCGGCGCGCTGAACGAATGGCTGAAGTCTGCCCGGTTCGAGGATCGCCCCGTCGTCACCCGTGTCGAGGCCAACGCCGCCTCGCGCAGCCTGGACCTGTCGTCCGTTCGTGACGTGCACCGGGCGGTGTGGACGGGCTATCTCGTGCCGCCGGAGACCGGGCGTTATCGGCTGGGCATAGCGGGCTTCAACGGTGCGATGACGTTGGACGGACAGCCGTTCGTCGACCTGACCAAGGCATCGTGGAACAGCCTCCCGACGATGCGTACCGTCACGCTGGAAAAGGGGCGTCGCTACCCGATCACCGTCACGACCGAGGCGCGTATCCTGACCGGCATTAATCTGGTCTGGAAGCGGGTATCCGACGACCCAGTGGCCGAGCTGCGCACGGTCGCCAAGGCCAGCGACGCGCTGGTCGCGGTCATCGGGCTGACCTCCGATTTGGAGGCGGAGGAGGCGCCGATCTCGGTCCCCGGCTTCAAGGGGGGCGACAAGACGACGCTCGACCTGCCTGCCGACCAGCAGGCGCTGCTCGAACAGGCCAAGGCGACCGGACGTCCGCTGATCGTCGTGCTGATGAACGGCAGTCCGGTGAACCTCGCCTGGGCCAAGGCGAATGCCGATGCCATCATCGAGGCCTGGTATCCGGGCCAGGCAGGCGGACTGGCGGTCGGTCATGTCCTGTCAGGCAAGGCCAACCCGGCCGGGCGATTGCCGCTGACCTTCTATCGTTCGGTGGAGGACCTGCCGCCGTTCGGCGATTATGCGATGAAGGGGCGGACCTATCGCTACTTCACCGGCACGCCGGTCTATCCGTTCGGCTATGGGCTCAGCTATACCAGCTTCGCCTATGCACCGCTGGCGGTGAAGCCCGGGGCGGACGGCAGCATGACCGTCACGACCGAAGTGCGGAATACCGGCCGCCGCGAGGGCGACGAGGTAGCACAGCTATACCTCAACTTCCCCAAGGTGGAGGGCGTGCCGCGTGTCGCACTGCGCGGATTCCACCGGGTGCGTCTGGCCCCCGGCGAGCGAAAGAGCCTGACCTTCACGCTAAGCCTGCGCGACCTGAGCGCGGTGGATGCGGATGGCCAGCGGCTGGTGATGAAAGGCGACTATCGCGCCTCGGTCGGCTCGGGCCAGCCGGATACCGGTGTGCCGGTGCGCAGTGCGCCGTTCCGGATCGATACGATGACGCCCATCGCGGATTGAGATCCAATTTTATTCCTCCCCTGCAAGGGGAGGTGGCAGGGCGAAGGCCTGACGGAGGGGTGTCGCCCTCTCGATAGCGAGACACCCCTCCACCATGCTACGCATGGTCCCCCTCCCCTTACAGGGGAGGAGAGTATATTCACTTCGTCACCAGCGCCCGTCCAAAGAACGGCAGCACCTGCTCCTGGAACCGCACCCCGATCCGGTTCACATGGTCGCCGTCGTAAATCTCGAACTTGTGGGCAATGCCATAACGGTCGAGCGCTTCGTGCAGGGCCTGCGCATCGGCCTTCAACCCATCCTGCGATCCGACATCCAGCCCGATTGCGCGGTAGCTGCGCAAGGGCGTGACATATTGGTCGACAAAGGCCAGCGGCGTGTTGGCCAGCCACTTGGCGACGATATCGTCCCGCACCTTGCCGTCCTTGATCGGCAGGTCGAGATAGAGCGGCGCATTCTTCGGATTGGGCGACCAGGCGGCCGAGGCGGCGAGCATCGCCCGCTGGCCCCAGTTGAGCCTGGCGGACTCGCTAGGTGAGGTCAGGCTGGTCAGCAGCTTTTCATCCGTCCCCTCGGGCCGCGCCATCGCGCGGGGCGATAGACAGCAGGGGCTCATCATATAGATCGCGCCGTACATGTCGGCATGTTTCATCCCGATCCGCGTGGTGCCATATCCGCCCATCGAATGACCGGCGAGGCCACGCGCTTCGCGACGCGGAATGGTGCGATAGCGTGCGTCGATCGCAGCGATCAGATCGTGGCTGATGAACCGTTCGAAATCGCCCACCGTCTGCGACGAGGAATACATCGCCCCGTTGTGCATCGTCTTGCTGTCGGGAAAGACGAGGATCATCGGCGGGACGCCGCGGGCAAAGGCCCCTTCGACCGAGGCGGGGACATGGATTTCCTTCGTCCACTGGTCCGCGCCGATCGAATAGCCGTGCAGCGCATAGACTACCGGATAGCGGCGCGTGCGGTTCTTGGCATAGTCGGGGGGCAGGACGACGATGACGTCGCGATCGGCGCTGTTGCCTTCCAGATTGCCCTCGATCGCGGCGGAATGGACCTTGATCCGCTCGATCGTGACCGGCTTGGCGCCCGGCACGACGGCTGGTTGCTGGGTCGCCATCTGGGCAGGCGCCGCTGTGATCGGGACCAATGCGACGCTTGCGGCAAGCAGCCAGCGCGAAGGCAAGAAGCGAAGGGCCATGCGGGTCATCCTCTATCCTGAAAGCCTGCCGACCTGTGGCGTCGGTCTTTGGAATGGGCGGCCCACGATGGAAGGAGCAGGGCCGAATATCGTTACCAACAATGCCGACATGGCTGTTGTCAAGCAAAGCCCCGTCCCATCGCAAAACGCCGAACCGGCCTTGCATCCCGCGTCCTGATAGCGCTATCGTACTTTCAAAGCTCCAAAGATGGAGCGCTTGGAGAGGAAAAGCGATGAAGCGCTTGATGATGGCCAGCCTCGTGCTGGGGCTCGGCACGGCGGCCTGCGGGACGGCGCAAAAGGCCGACAATGCCGTGGGCGAAAACACGACGGCAACGGCGTCGAACGATGCCAATCCGATCTCGCCCGATGGTCGTCATTACCTGTCGCAGCCGCTGGTGCGCGAGATCTTCACCGCCGATCCGTCCGCCCATGTCTGGAGCGACGGCAAGCTCTATATCTACCCCAGCCACGACGTACCGACCGACACGCCGAATGACGATCTGGGCAACCAATACGCCATGCGCGACTATCGCGTGCTGCGCATGGACGAGCCGGGCGGCAAGGTCACGGTCGGCCCCGTCGCGCTGGACGTGAAGGACGTGCCTTGGGCCTCGCAGCAGATGTGGGCGCCCGACGCCGCCTATAAGGACGGCACTTATTATCTCTATTTCCCGGCGCGGGATAAGACGAAGGACCGGAACGGCCTGGGCGCGTTCCGCATCGGCGTCGCGACCTCGAAGAACCCGATGGGGCCGTTCAAGGCCGAGCCGGAGGCAATCCCCGGCAGCTTCTCGATGGACCCCGCCGTGTTCCAGGACGCGGACGGCACGGCATATATGTATTTCGGCGGCATCTGGGGCGGTCAGCTTCAGCGCTGGAAGGACGGCAAGTACGATCCGAACGGCAGCGATACCGACCTGAAGCAGGACGACCAGCCTGCCATCTCCGGCAAGATCGCCAAGATGAACCCCGACATGAAGACCTTCGCAGAAACTCCGCGCGACGTCGTGATCCTCGACGAAAAGGGCAAGCCGGTGCTGGGCGGCGACCATGACAAGCGCTTCTTCGAGGCGTCCTGGGTATTCAAGCGCGACGGCAAATATTATTACACCTATTCGACCGGCGACACGCATTTCTTGAACTATGCGATCGGCACCAGCCCCTATGGCCCGTTCACCTATAAGGGGCATATCCTGAAGCCGGTGCAGGGCTGGACCACCCATCACTCGATCGTCGAGTGGAAGGGCAAGTGGTGGCTTTTCTACGCCGATACGCAATTGTCGGATAAGAACCACCTGCGTAACGTCAAGATGACCGAGTTGAAGTTCAACCCGGACGGGACGATCCCGACCATCGACCCGTTCGTGAAGTAAGGACGCGGGATGTTCCTTGGCATCGATATCGGCACCTCGGGCGTGAAGGCCGTCGTGCTGGACGAACACGGCGCTGTGGTGGGGCAGGGGACGGCGGCGCTGACCGTGCAGCGTCCGCACCCGCTCTGGTCCGAACAGGACCCGGAGGCCTGGTGGCAGGCGACGATTTCGGCTGTCCGGGCGATCGATCCGGCGGTCCGCCGGGCGGTGCGCGGCATCGGCCTAGCCGGGCAGATGCACGGCGCCACCTTGCTGGGCGCGGACGATCAGGTCCTGCGGCCCGGCATCTTGTGGAATGACGGGCGGAGCCATGCGGAGTGTGCGGAGCTGGAGGCGAAGGCCCCCGATCTCCACCGGGTCGCGGGCAACCTCGCCATGCCGGGCTTTACCGCGCCCAAGCTGCTATGGGTGCAGCATCATGAGCCGGAAACCTTCGCGAAGATCCGCACCGTGCTGCTGCCCAAGGATTATGTCCGGCTGCGGATGACCGGTGAGAAGGCGTCGGACGTGTCGGATGCGGCGGGTACGCTCTGGCTGGACGTCGAGCGCCGAGAATGGAGCGACGATATCCTCGCCGCGACCGGCCTGACCCGCGAGCAGATGCCGCAGGCGGTCGAGGGCACGGCACAGACCGGCAAGCTGCGTGCCGATGTCGCCGAAGCCTGGGGCATCGACCAGGTGCCGGTCGCGGGCGGTGGTGGCGACAATGCCGCCGGGGCCGCGGGCGTGGGCGTGGTCAAGGATGGTGACGCGTTGCTGTCGCTGGGCACGTCGGGCGTGATCTTCGCCGCGACCAAGGAATTCCGGCCCAATCCGGCGGGCGCCGTCCACGCCTTCTGCCACTGTCTGCCCGATGTCTGGCACCAGATGTCGGTGCATCTGTCGGCGGCGGCCTGCATCGACTGGGTCGCACGGCTGACCGGCACGCCCGGCGCGGCCGAGCTGTTCGCCCGCGCCGAAAGCGTCGGTCCGGCGAGCGGCCCGGAAATCTTCCTGCCCTATCTGTCGGGCGAGCGGACGCCGCATAACGATGCCGAGGTGCGCGGCGCGTTCCTGGGCCTCGACCATGATACCACGCCGGAGCGGCTGGCGCAGGCGGTGCTGGAGGGCGTGGCCTTTGCTTTGGCTGACGGCCTGTCCGTGCTCCGCGATGCCGGGACCGAGCTTTCACAGCTGTCGGTCATCGGCGGCGGCGCACGCTCTTCCTATTGGGGCCAGACGCTGGCTGCCGCGCTGAACGTCGAGCTGGTCTATCTCAAGGGTGGCGAGGTCGGCCCGGCGCTGGGAGCGGCCCGTCTCGCCCAGCTGGCGGTCGATGGCGGCTCGCCGGAAGAGGTCTGCGCGCCGCCACCCGTGTCCCACACCATCGCCCCGGACGCCGCGCTCGCCGAGCGTTTTGCCCCCAAGATCGCGCGCTTCCGCAACAGCTATTCCCGCATCACTCCGAGGAATTCGTAACATGGCTACCGACTTTTTCGCCGACATCCCGACGATCCGCTATGAAGGCCCGGACAGCGACAATGAGCTCGCCTACCGCTTCTATGACAAGAACCGCGTCGTGCTGGGCAAGACGATGGAGGAGCATCTCCGCTTCGCCGCCTGCTTCTGGCACACCTTCTGCTGGCCGGGTTCGGACGTGTTCGGCGGCGGCACGTTCAACCGCCCCTGGCATGCGGGCGCCAACGACAGCGCGGCCGCCGCGCAGAAGCGGGAAGTGGCGTTCGACTTCTTCTCGAAGCTCGACGTGCCCTATTACTGCTTCCACGACGTCGACGTGATGGCCGATGCGCAGGGGGTGGCCGAGCATCGCCGTTATTTCGCCGAAGCGGTCGACCATCTTGAAAAGCTGCAGGCCTCGTCGGGCCGCAAGCTGCTCTGGGGCACCGCCAACCTGTTCAGCCATCCGCGCTTCGCCGCCGGTGGCGCGACCAACCCGGACCCCGAAGTCTATGCCTTCGGTGCGATGCAGGTCCGCGATGCGCTGGAGGCGACGCACCGTCTGGGCGGCGCGAACTACGTTTTGTGGGGCGGTCGCGAGGGTTACGAGACGCTGCTCAACACCAATATGAAGCGCGAGCTGGACAATCTGGGCCGCTTCCTGAGCCTCGTCGTCGAGCACAAGCACAAGATCGGCTTCACCGGCACGATCCTGATCGAGCCGAAGCCGCACGAGCCGACCAAGCATCAGTATGACTTCGACACGGCCACCGTGTACGGCTTCCTCAAGGCTTACGGCCTGGAGAACGAAGTGAAGGTCAATATCGAGGCGAACCACGCCACGCTGGCCGGCCACACCTTCGAGCATGAGATCGCGACCGCAGGGGCCCTGGGCATCTTCGGGTCGATCGACGCCAATCGCGGCGATCACCAGAATGGTTGGGATACCGACCAGTTCCCCAACTCGGTCGAGGAACTGACGCTGGCCATGCTGGAGATCATCCGGGCGGGCGGCTTCACCACCGGCGGCTTCAACTTCGACGCCAAGGTGCGTCGCCAGTCGATGGACGCGGTCGATCTGTTCCACGGCCATGTCGGCGGGATCGACGTGGTGGCCAAGGGCCTGCTCAACGCCGCCGCGCTGATCGAGGACGGTCGTCTGGATGCGATCAAGTCCGAGCGTTATGCCGGTTGGGATGGCGATTTCGGGCAGAAGGTCGGTGGTCTCGACCTGGCCGGAATCGCCGACCTCGCGGTCGAGAAGGCGATCGATCCAAAGCCCCGTTCGGGCCGTCAGGAGCGGATTGAGAACATCGTTAACCGCATCGTTCACTCGGGCAAGTAAGGCGGGGCGGGCCGGGGTTCCAGCCCGTACCCTCTCGGAAAGGGGCGCATCCGGCCATTCGGATGCGCCCCTTTTTATTGCCCGAGTGGCCAAGGAGATCCCGCCGCCCCAAAGGAACGGCGGGATAGCCCGGATCACGCGACCCCGTTCGCCACCATATCCCGCAGCGCTTCATGGAAGGTCTGGACCGCCGCCATATTGAACCCGGCGATGTTGATCCGGCCCGACCCGGCCATATAGATGGCATGACGATCGCGCAGCCATTCCACCTGGGTGGGCGACAGGGGCAGGGTGGCGAACATGCCCTTGCCGTGCGCCACGGCCGCCAGATCGATCGTCCCGATCCGCCCCCCGGCGGCCAGCGCCGCACGCAGGCTTTCGAGGCGCTGGCGCATCGTTTCCAGCTCGTCACGCCACTCAGCAGTCAGGCCTTCGTCTTCCAGGATGATACGGACGATGGCCGCGCCGTGATCGGGCGGCATCGACCAATTGGCCCGCGCCAGTGCCAACAAATTGGAGAACACCGTCGCGCCGCTGTCCCGATCGGGGGTGACGGCGAACAGCGCGCCGGTCCGCTCACGGTACAGCCCGAAATTCTTGTCGCAGGAATAGGCGAGCAGCGCCTCGGGCACCGCCGCCAATATGGTGCGCGCGCCTTGGGCGTCGACATCGAAGCCATCGCCCAAGCCCTGATAGGCAAGATCGACGACCGGCAGCAGCCCGCGTTCGGCGACGCGTGACGCGATGGCATGCCAGCCCGCTGCATCGGGATCGATCCCGATTGGATTGTGGCAGCAGCCATGCAGCAAGACGGCATCGCCCGCACCCGCTTCGCCCAGCCCGGTCAGGAAGCCGTCCAGGTCGAAGCTTTGGGTGTTCAGGTCGAAACAGGGGATCATCGCCGGTTCGACACCCGCCTGGCGGAAGAGTGGCGCGTGATTGGCCCAGCTCGGACTGCCGATCCAGATCCGTTCGACGCCCGACCGCGCCAGCAGTTCGGCGGCAAGGCGCAGCGCCCCGGTCCCGCCGGGCGTCTGGAGCCCGACGACCCGTTCCGCCGCAACCGCGTCGCCCAGCACCAGCGTCGCCAGCGCACGGACGAAGCCGATATCGCCCTCCGGCCCCAGATAGGATTTGCTCGGCTGTTCGGTCAGCAGGCGGGCCTCGGCCGCCTTCACTGCCGTCATGACGGGCGTGCGGCCTTCCTCGTCGCGAAACACGCCGACGCCCAGGTCGATCTTGTTCGTACGCGGGTCGGCGGCGTGCTGACCGATGATCCGCAGCAAGGGATCGTCGGGCTGGCGGGTGAGGGTGGCGAAACGCATGATAGAGCCTCTTGGACAGAAAGGCGCGCACCATAGGGTTTCGGGCTCAAAAGGGAATGACGGAAGACCCGTGCCGGGGCCGCCTCCCGCTGCGATTCCATTCTGTCTTAAAAAGAGTCTGAATGGACGTGAAAAACAGCGGTATCGTGCCGCCTATTTCCCACGTTCTGCCTCGTTTTTCACCGTAACGCACGAAAAACGCCGGATATTGATGTGCATTATGGAGCGCAGCGGACGGTTGTTCGTACACCTTGCACACGGAAGCGTTACGATAGCCCCGCTTGGTTCGTCATGACCGTGATGGCGGATCGATCCGGTGGCATGTCGCCGGTTGGTCGCCGTCCAACCCCTTTATGCATTACCGGTGGCGTCCGTCGCGTCATCGCTCTCGCCGCACGACCAATCCAGGTCGGTGGCAGGATGAGGAGAGTTGCGATGAATTTATTCCGATCCCCGCTGCTTGCTGTGCTTTCCCTGGGCCGCCCCGCCGGCGGGCCGTTTTCCCTGATGACGGCGAAGGGCAAACCATGAATATTCCGCTTACGCGCAGCATCCGGCCGATCGCGCCGGCACTCCATCGCTTGTCCCGCCTCGCGCCCCTGGACCATGCATCGGTCACGGCGCTTGGCGAGGCGATCGCCCGGCCCCAGCAATTCCGGCCCCGCCGAGATCTGATGGTCGAGGGCCGCGATATCGCCTGCCCGCATCTGATCCTGTCGGGATGGGCGGCACGCGTGCGCATCCTGCTTGATGGGCGGCGGCAGTTCCTCAACTTCTTGCTGCCGGGCGATGTCGTCGGTCTCTATCATCACCGACGCCCGGTGGCACCGACGAGCATCATCACCCTGACCGAGGTCACGACCTGCGCCCCGCCCGAGCTCGGCACGCTGCCTGCGCTCGACGAAGCCTATGCGGTCGCCCATGCGATGGACGAGGCCTATCTGCTGGCACAGATCGCGCGACTGGGGCGGATGAATGCGATGGAGCGGATCGGCGACCTGATGCTCGAACTGCATGAGCGTCTGGAACTCAGCGAAATGACCCATGGCCGCAGCTTCGACCTGCCGATCACGCAGGAAACTTTGGCCGATGCGCTCGGCCTGACGGCGGTGCACGTGAACCGCATGTTGCAGGCAGCGCGGCGGGCGGGTGATCTGATCTGGTCGTCGCGATCCATGACCATTCCCGATCCCAAGGCGCTGGCGCGCAAGGTCGGCCGTGCCCAGATCCGGGTGACGGCAGGCTGATCCACTCGATCGCTTGATATGTATCAAGATATTGGAAAAACATGATAAAATAAGGAACATCACGCCTCACCCAACGCTGTCCGGGCATGGAATGAGGAGAGAGGCTTATGCCGGACATCGCCGACAGACCCTATGACGACGCCCCCGTGTCAACGTCCAAGGACCAGGACGCCGCCGTCAGGATCGCCACGGCCGAGGGGGTCGAGGATCGCGGGAACAGCTTTGCCGGATGGGCGGTGACGATCAACCGCCCATCCGCCGAACTCTATGCCTGGTGGCGTGACTTTTCCAATCTCGCCAGCGTGATGGAGAATGTCGAGCGCGTCGAAGTGCTCGACGACAAGCGCTCGCACTGGACCGTCAAGGCGCCGGGCGGCACCCATGTCGAATGGGACGCGATCGTCACCGAGGAGCGTGAGGGCGAACTGATCGCCTGGGCCTCGGCGGAAGGGGCCGACATCGCCAATTCGGGTCGCGTGACTTTCCACGATGCGGGCAAGCGAGGCACCGTCGTCACCGCGACCATCCTCTATGATCCGCCAGCTGGCGTCATCGGCAAGCTGGTCGCCAAGCTGTTCCAGCGCGAACCCAATATCCAGGTCCGCCGCGACCTCGCCCGCTTCAAGCAGCTGATGGAAACCGGCGAGGTCGCCACCAATGCGATGAACCCCAAACAGCGTGAGGAGCAGGCCGCATGAAGGCGCTGACCTGGCATGGCAAGCATGACGTCCGCATCGACAATGTCGATGACCCGGAAATCGTCAATCCCCGCGACGCGATCATCAAGGTGACGGCAACCGCCATCTGCGGCTCCGACCTTCATCTCTATGACGGCTATATCCCGACGATGCAGTCGGGCGACATCCTGGGCCATGAGTTCATGGGCGAGGTGGTCGAGACGGGATCGGGCTCGACGCTGAAGAAGGGGCAGAAGGTCGTGGTGCCGTTCACCATCGCCTGCGGCTCCTGCTATCATTGCGGCAAGCATCAATATTCGGGCTGCGAGAACGGCAACCCCGCCGACAATCAGGATATCGCGCGCGAGCTGTACGGCCACCCGATGTCCGCACTGTTCGGCTATAGCCATATGACCGGCGGCTATGCGGGCGGGCAGGCAGAATATGTCCGCGTACCGTTCAGCGATACCGGCCCGATCGTCATCCCGGACGGGGTGGAGGACGAAAAGGTGCTGTTCCTGTCCGACATCCTGCCCACCGGCTGGATGGCGGCGGAGAATGCCCAGATCGAGCCGGGTGACACGGTCGCGGTCTGGGGCTGTGGCCCGGTCGGGCTGTTCGCGGTTCAGTCGGCTTTCCTGATGGGTGCGGAGCGGGTGATCGCGATCGACCATTTCCCGCATCGGCTGGAACTGGCGCGCAAGTTCGGTGCGGAGACGATCAATTACGAGCAGACCGCGACCTATGACGCGCTGATGCAGATGACCGGCGGGATCGGCCCCGATGCGGTGATCGACTCGGTCGGGCTGGAGGCGCACGGCCTGTTTGTCGACAACGCCATCGACCAGATCAAGGCGTCGACCTTCCTTGGCACCGACCGCATCCATGCGATTCGCCAGGCGATCATCGCCTGTCGCAAGGGCGGCCGCGTGTCGATGCCCGCCGTCTATGGCGGCTTCGTCGACAAGTTTCCGCTGGGCGCGGTCATGCAGAAGGGGCTGACGCTCAAGACCGGGCAGACCCATGTCCAGCATTATCTGCCCGGCCTGCTCGACGCGATCATGGAGGGGAAGATCGATACGACCTTCCTGATCTCGCACCGCCTACCGCTGGAACAGGCGCCCGAGGGATATCGCATGTTCCACGACCAGCAGAACGAAGTGACCAAGATCGTGCTGAAGCCCGGTCAATAAGGAACCACGCCATGGCAGAGAAATTGGCAATCGTGACTGGTGCCTCGACCGGCATCGGCTATCATCTGGCGGCGTGTGCGGCGTGTGACGGGTATGACCTGCTGATCGTCGCCGATGAGGCCGCGATCCACACGGCCGCCAGCAAGCTGTCCGCTTTGGGCGCGCAGGTCCAGGCGGTCGAGGCGGACCTGTCGACCCTGGAGGGAGTCGATACGTTGCTCGCTGCCGCCAATGGCCGGACCGTCGACGTGCTGTGCGCCAATGCGGGCAACAGCAAGGGCGGGGCGTTTCTCGATCAGTCGGTCCGGGACTGGCGACGCTCGGTCGACACCAACGTCACCGGCACCGTCTATCTACTGCAACGCATATTGTCGGCGATGGTCCGCCGCGGCGAGGGCAAGGTGCTGGTGACGGGATCGATCGTCGGCTTCATCCCCGGTCCGTTCAACGCCATCTACAACGCGACCAAGGCGTTCATCGACAATTTTACCGAGGCGCTGCGCAACGAGCTGAAGGACGAGAAGGGCGTGACCCTGACCACCCTGATGCCGGGGGCCACCGACACCGAATTCTTCGCCCGCGCCGACATGCTCGACACCAATATCGGCCAGAGCAAGAAGGACGATCCCGCCGAGGTCGCCCAAAAGGGCTGGGACGCGATGAAGGCAGGTGAGGGGCACATCACCACCGGGCTGAAGAACAAGTTGCAGGTCGCAGGCTCGGGCGTCGTGCCCCAGTCGGTGCTGGCCGAGGCGCACCGCAAGATCGCCGAGCCCGGCTCGGCCGACCGCTAAAACCATCCCATCAGGAGACGGATCATGGGCCTTTTTTCCAAGGACATCACGACGCTGAACGACCTGTTCGTCCATCAGCTTCAGGACATCTACTACGCCGAGCATCAGATCACCAAGGCGCTGCCCAAGATGATCGACAAGGCGACGGACCCGCAGCTCAAGGCCGGGTTCGAGCAGCATCTGCGCGAAACCGAAGGGCAGATCCGGCGGCTGGAACAGGTGTTCGAGATGCACGGCGAAACGCCCAAGGCGGTCACCTGCCCGGCGATCGACGGCATCATCAAGGAGGCCAATGAGGTCGCTGGCGAAGTCGCGGACAAGCGGGTGCTCGACGCCGCGCTGATCGCCGCGGCGCAGGCGGTCGAGCATTATGAGATCGCGCGCTACGGCACGTTGGTGTCCTGGGCACGGCAGCTGGGCCGCAGCGACTGCGCGGCAATCCTGGACGAGACGTTGGCCGAGGAAAAGGCGACCGACGAGAAACTCACCGGCATGGCCGAAGGCGGTGCGAATGCGGCGGCGGAGGCTGTCCAGCCCGCCTGAGGGTCTTGCCGGGAGTGGGGCATCGTCGTCGGCGCCCTTCCCGGCGGCGGTGCCCCAAATCCGGGTTCAGTGGGCGAAGTGCGTCACGCCCAGCATCAGCGCGATGCCGGCCAAGGTCGCGAAACTGGTCCGAAGCCGCGAATCGAGCGACTGGCTGCGCGGCACCAGCTCGCACGCGCCGATATAGAGGAAAATCCCGGCGAACAGCGCCATCAGCGGCGCCAGCATCCCCGCCGGGATCGACAGCCCCAGGCCGATCAAGACGCCCAGCATCGGCGCGACTCCGTTCAGCACCAGCCAGCGCCGCGCCGCCGCTTCCGATCGCGCCGCCAGGCTGAGGCTGACGGTGTTGACGCCGTCCGCCACGTCATGGGTCAGCACGGCCAGCGCGATCATCCACCCCGCCGCCGTATCGATCTGAAACGCGATGCCGATGCCCAGCCCGTCCATCAGGCTGTGCAGGCAGAGCATGGCCGGGCCTAGATCGCCCTGCCATGACGCGGCTGCGGCACGTGGTATCCGGGCAAGCACCCGGTCGAGCAGCATATAGCCGCCCAGCCCCATCGCGCTGAACGCCATCATCGCGCGGATCGTCCAACGGTCCCCCGCCAGCTCCAGCGCCTCGGGCACCAGATCGAACAAGGCCACGCCGACCACGATCCCGGCGGTCACGCCCAGCACCAGCCCGATACGATGACGCAGCCGCAGGGCGAGCAGCCCGCCCGCCAGCGTGGCAAGCATGGCGGCAAAGCCGAAGGCGAGGGGGACAAGGGTCATGGAAGCGTCCGCACGACAAGAGCGACGGAAAGAGGGTGCGGCATCGTCGACCCATGAACCAAGCCATGAGACGTTACAAGGTCACATTTATGCAACCTGGATCGATCCGCCTCAACCCCGCGCGATGGCCTCCAGCACCGTGGCCGCCACTTCCTGCCGACAGATTAGCAGATCGGGCAACAGGGGGTTCTGGCAATTATAGACCAGCGGGCTGCCGTCGATGCGCGACGCATGAAACCCGGCCGCCAGCGCGACGGCGGCGGGGGCGCAATTGTCCCACTCATATTGCCCGCCGTCATGCAGATAGACATCGGCGCGTCCCTCGACCACGGCCATTGCCTTCGCGCCCGCCGAACCCATGGGGATCATGATCGCGCCCAGCCGGTCGCCGACGCAATGCGCGATATCGGGCGCGCGGCTGCGGCTGACGACGACGCGCAGGCCCGCCGGGCAGGGGGGATGCTTGGGAGGAAGGTCGTCGGTCGCAAAGACCTGATCGCGGTCGGGCACCGACACCGCGCCGAGGGCCGGACGGCCGTCAATGGCCAGGCCGATATGCACCGCCCATTCGCTCGACCCGCTGGCATATTCGCGTGTGCCGTCGAGCGGGTCGACGATCCACACCCGGCTGGCGGCACAGCGGGCGCGGTCGTCCACCGACTCCTCCGACAGGATGAAGTCTTCGGGCCGCGCAGCGCGTAAGCGATCGAGGATCAGCGTATTGGCATCCCTGTCGCCCAGCGCGCCGAGGGCGGCGCCTTCCAATCCGCTCGACGCGCGGATGGACTTGAGCAGTTCGCCCGCCTCGACCGCGACCGAGCGAGCCAGTTCGGCGTCGGTCACAGATCGTAACTCCAGATGCCCAGCACATGCTCGACGATCCGCGATGCCGCCTGTTCCGCCGTCTCCTTCGTCGTGTCGATGCGGATTTCGGGCCGTTCGGGCGCTTCATAGGGGCTGGAGATGCCGGTAAACTCGGCGATCTCGCCGGCCCGCGCCTTGGCGTAAAGGCCCTTCACGTCGCGGTCTTCGGCGACATCCAGCGGGGTATCGACGAAGATCTCGACGAACTCACCCTCGGGCAGCAGCGCACGCACCATGTCGCGCTCGGCCTTGAAGGGGGAGATGAAGGCGGTCAGCACGATCAGGCCCGCATCGGCCATCAGCCTGGCGACCTCACCCACCCGGCGGATATTCTCCACCCGCCCGGCTTCGGAGAAATCCAGGTCGCGGTTCAGGCCGTGGCGGATATTGTCGCCGTCCAGCAGGAAGCTGTGGCGTCCCATGCTGTGCAGCTTCTGCTCGACCATGTTGGCGATGGTGGACTTGCCCGAACCGGACAGGCCGGTGAACCACAGGACCTTGGGGGCCTGTCCCTTTTGCCGGGCATGCGCCTCGCGCGTCACCACCGCCGATTGCCAATGGACATTCTGCGCCCGACGCAGCGCATGGTCGATCATCCCTGCCGCGACCGTCGCATTGGTCGCGCGGTCGATCAGGATGAAGCCGCCGAGCGCACTGCCTTTCGCATAGGGCTCGAACACGATCGGGCGGTCGGCATAGACTTCCGCCAGCCCAATATCGTTGAGCGTCAGCGTGTCGGCGGGGCGCTGCTCCTGGCTGTTGACGTCGACGACATGGCGGGGCGGCTGGACCGTCGCGCCGACCAACTGGGTTCCCAGCTTCAGCGAATAGCTGCGCCCCAGCACCAGGGCTGCGTCGGCCATCCAGACGATGGTGGCGACGAACTGGTCGGCGACCTCGGGCGGGTCCTCGGCGGCGGCGATCACGTCACCCCGCGAGCAATCGACCTCCTCGGCCAGCGCCAGGGTCACCGCTTCGCCCGCCATCGCCTGTTCGCGGTCGCCGTCATAGGTGACGATCCGTGCGATGCTGGTGGTCTTGCCCGAGGGCGCGATCCGCACCCGGTCGCCGACCGATACCCGGCCGCCGGCGATCAGGCCCGCAAAGCCGCGAAAGTCGAGATCGGGTCGGTTGACCCATTGCACCGGCATACGGAACGACGCCGCGACTGCCCGGTCACCGTCGATCGCCACCGTCTCCAGATGCGGCAGCAGCGCGGGGCCGTCATACCAGGGCATATCCGGAGAGGGCGTGGTGACGTTCGCGCCGGTCAGGCCGGACAGCGGGATCGCCGTGAACCGCTCGATCCCGATCGTCTTGGCGAATGCGGCATAGTCGGCGACGATTGCCTCGAAGACCGACTGGTCATGGCCCACCAGGTCCATCTTGTTGACCGCCAGCACGATCTCCTTGATGCCGACCAGATGCGCCAGATAGCTGTGCCGCCGCGTCTGGGTCAGCACGCCCTTGCGCGCGTCGATCAGGATCACGGCCAGATCGGCGGTGGACGCGCCGGTCACCATGTTGCGGGTATATTGCTCGTGGCCGGGCGTATCGGCGACAATGAACTTGCGCTTCTCCGTCGCGAAGAAGCGGTAAGCCACGTCGATCGTGATGCCCTGCTCGCGCTCGGCGGCGAGGCCATCGACCAGCAGCGCGAAGTCGATATTCGCGCCCTGCGTACCGACCCGGCGGCTGTCCGCCTCCAGCTGGCTCAGCTGATCCTCGAAGATGGTCTTCGAATCATAGAGCAGCCGACCGATCAGCGTCGACTTGCCGTCATCGACCGAGCCGCAGGTGATGAAGCGCAGCATCGACTTGGCGGCATGGGTGGCGAGATAGGCGTCGATATCGGCGGCGATCAGCGCATCGGGTTGATAGGCGGTCATCTCAGAAATACCCCTCGCGCTTCTTCTTCTCCATGCTGGCCGCCTGATCGTGATCGATCGCACGGCCCTGCCGCTCGGACGTGGTGGTCAGCAGCATTTCCTGGATGACTTCGGACAGGGTCGCCGCCTCGCTCTCGACCGCGCCGGTCAGAGGATAGCAGCCGAGCGTGCGGAAGCGGATCGAGCGATCGACCGGCACCTCGCCGGGCCTCAGGCGGAAACGGTCGTCATCGACCATCAGCAGCATGCCGTCGCGCTCCACCGTCGGGCGGGGGGCGGCGAAATAGAGCGGCACGATCTCGATGCCCTCCTGTAGAATATACTGCCAGATATCGAGTTCGGTCCAGTTGGACAGCGGGAAGACGCGGATGCTTTCCCCCTTATGGATGCGGCTGTTGTAGAGGTTCCACAGCTCGGGTCGCTGCGCCTTGGGGTCCCAGCCATGCGCGGCGGAGCGGAAGGAGAAGACGCGCTCCTTCGCGCGGCTCTTCTCCTCGTCGCGCCGCGCGCCGCCGAACGCGGCGTCATAACCGCCCGCGGTCAGCGCCTGCTTCAACCCTTCGGTCTTCCACATATCGGTGTGGCGGCTGCCATGATCGAACGGGTTGATGCCCAGCGCCTCAGCTTCCGGGTTGCGGTGGACGATCAGCTCCATCCCCGCCGCCTCGGCCGCGCGGTTGCGCAGCTCGTACATGGCGCGGAACTTCCAGGTCGTATCGACATGGAGCAGCGGGAAGGGCGGGCGTGCCGGGAAGAACGCCTTCTTGGCCAGATGCAGCATCACGGCCGAGTCCTTGCCGACCGAATAGAGCATCACCGGACGCTCGGTCTCGGCGACCACTTCGCGAAGGATATGGATGCTCTCGGCTTCGAGGCGTTGCAGGTGGGTAAGGCCAGTCATCGGATTGTCAGATAATGTCGCCAGCGAACCGTGCGACCAACTTATCCTGTCAATCGCGATAGTCCCGCTCCAGCGAGTCGAGGATGCGCGCACCCGCCATGAACACCGCGATGGGGCAGGCGGCGAACAGGATCTTGCCGGGAAGTCCCGGATAAGCGGTCAGATAATGCATCCCGCGCTCGACCGCGCCGAGGCCCAGGCCATAGATGACCAGAAAAGCCTCGAACTTCGACTTGATCGTGAACAGGGCGACCAGGCGGGACCACATGGCGCCGTTACACCACCGGATCGCCCCGCCGCCAAGGGTCAACCGCTTGCCAATTTGAGACAGTCGAGCGCAGTCAGGAGGGCGAGGCGCGCGGCCTCGATCCGGCCGATCAGCGCGGAGTCGCCGATTTCGGTGGGGTCGATCGCGTCGGGCCAATGCGCCTCGATCACGGCGGCGATGCGATCCAGCGCGGCATGATCGACCAGGAAGCGCGGGTCGATGGTTGCCGGATCGGCCACCACGCGTAGCCGCAGACAGGCGGGGCCGCCGCCATTGGCCATCGATTCGCGCACGTTGACGACCTCCAGCCGCCGAATCGGGCCATTGCCCGCAACATGCTCCTGAAGCCAGGACCAGACGGGGGCATTGTCGCGCGCCTCCTGCGGCACGATAAGCGTCGGCTCGCCGCCCGGTGGAGTGACCAGCTGTGCGTTGAACAGGTAGGAGGCGATGGCATCCTCCAGGCTGACGCGCTCGGCCGGCACCTCGACGATCTCGACATCGGGCATCAGGGTGCGCAGATCGGCGTAGAATGTCTCTCGGTCGGCGAAGGCCTGTTCATGCGCGAACAGCACCCGTTCGTTGGCGACGGCGACGACATCGTTATGGAAGGCCCCCGCCGCGATGGCTGCATCGGACTGGCGCGCGAAGAGCACCCGGTCGGGGGACAGGCGATGCGCGCGGGCGACCGCCTCGCACGCCTGGCGATGCTGGCGGGCGGGGAAGGGGCCGCCGCTCTCGCCGAAGACGAAGATTTCGACGCCCGGATGATCATGGCCGCTGCACAGCCGCATATGATTGGCCGCACCCTCGTCGCCGAAGGGCGCAGGCACAGGCGGATGGACGACAAAGGCCGGGTCGGCGAAGATCATCCGCAGCTGCGCCAGCGTCGCGGGCCATTCATGGCTGCGATGCGGCATGGTCAGCAGATTGGCGACGGTCAGGTGGCAGCGCCCGTCGCGCGTGTCGGGCGCGGGCGAGACGGTCGCGGCATTGGCCGCCCACATCGCCGAGGCGGACAGGCTCTGCGCCTTCAGGACCGGTGAGGCGGAGTCATAATCGGTTGCCAGCCGCCCGAGCCAGCCATGGTCGGGCCGGGGATGCGGCAGGAGGACGCCCTGTACCAGCCCCAGGTCGAGATTCGCGCGCATCTTGGCGATCCCCTGAAGCGCGGCGGCCTTGGGATGCGAGGTCTTGCCCGCATTGCGCGTGGCGGCGAGGTTGCCGTGACTGAGCCCGGCATAATTGTGGCTCGGCCCGATGATGCCGTCGAAATTGATCTCTCTCAGCATGATGCTCACCGATCGATATGCAGGACGGTATCGCCGACCGTCAGGTCGAGCGTACGGGCGGCGTCTTCGGACAGGATGATCCCGCCATCGCCATCGCGGATCTCGGCCAGCGCGCAACGGAAGTCGGCGAGCCGCCCCGTCGAGACCAGCGCCTCGCGCCCCGGATGCGCGTCGATCGCCACGACCGTGTCTTCGCGCGCGTCGCGGATGGTGCGCACCTGATCGGTCCGCGCGGTCATCGTCGGGCCGCCATCGAAAATGTCGATATAATGTTCGAAGGCGAAGCCCTCATTCTCCAGCATCCGCATGGCGGCCCGTCCCGAGGGATGGGGCAGGCCGATGGCGGCGCGCGCCGTCTCGGTCAGCATCGCGGTGTAGATGGGGTGCTTGGGCATCAGGTCGGCGATGAACTGGTGGCCGTGGATGGCATTGAACTGGTCAGCCTCCTGGAAATTCATCCCGAAGAAGCGCCCCGCCAGCCCGTCCCAGAAGGGCGATCCGCCCGCCTCGTCGATCACCCCGCGCAGCTCGGCGAGCACCCGGTCGGCGAAGCGCGGGCGGTTGGCGCGCATGAACAGGTAACGGCTGCGGGCGAGCAGCAGGCCCAGACCCCCGGCGCGCTCGCCGGGGTGAAGGAACAGGCCGCCGACCTCGCTCGCGCCTTCCAGATCGGTGGTCAGCGACAACATCTCGGCGCGGAAGGTGCGGTCGAGTTCCCGGCTATGCTGGGTCAGCGTGCCGATGCGATAGCTGTAGAAGGGATGCTTCTGCCCGACATGGGTGAAGATCTGGCAGGTGCCCCGGACTTCGCCGGTCGCGCGATCCTCCAGCATCAAGACGAACAGCTCGTCCTTGACCTTGCCGTCGCCATCGCCCGCAAAGGCGTCATGGCTGCGCGCCAGCTTGGCGGTCAGGGCGCGGCGATCGGGGGGCAGGTTGGTGAAGCCGCCGCCGGTCAGCTTGGCCATTTCATAGAGGTGGCGAAGGTCGCTATCGACCGCGGGGCGGATGCAAAAGCTGCTCATGCGGCACCGATGATGCGCAGGATGGTCAGCGTCGACAAGCCCGCACGTTCGGCCAGGCTGTTGATCAGCATATATTCGTCCGGAGAGTGGATCGCGCCACCGCGCACGCCCATAGTGTCGACGACGGGCACCCCCGCCGCGGCGATATTGTTGCCGTCGCACACGCCGCCGGTGTCGCGCCAGCCGATGGTCAGGCCCAGATCGGCTCCCGCGCCGCGAACCGTCTCGAACAAGGCGGCCGCGCCGTCGTCGATGGGTTTGGGGGGGCGATTGAAGCTGCCATGGACCTCGACGCGCACATCGTGTTCGGTGGCGATCCGTTCGGCGATCGCCTTCATCGCCGCGCCGGTCCGCTCGATCGCGGCCAGCGCGCGCGGACGGAAATTGACGTGCAGCATCGCCAGATCGGGCACGACATTGTTCGGCCCTCCACCATCGATCCGGGCCGGGTTAACGGTGATGTCGTCGGTGGCAAGCTGCGACAGCTCCAGCGCGATCCGTGCGGCGGCAACGATGGCGTTGCGCCCCTCCTCGGGATTGCGGCCCGCATGGGCGCTGCGTCCGCGCACGACGATGGTGAAATTGCCGGTTCCGCCCCGCGCCCCTGCCAGCGTGCCGTCGGGCAGAGCGGGTTCGTAGGTGAGCGCGGCGACCTTGCCGCCCGCACATTTCGCGATCAGCGCGGCCGAAGAGGCTGATCCGGTCTCTTCGTCCGAATTGATGAGGACGTCATAGCCGAACCGTTCGGCCAGCGGGCTTGCCTCGACCGTCTTCAGCGCGGCCAGCAGCACCGCCAGCCCGCCCTTCATATCCGCCACCCCTGGCCCGCCGAGCCGGTTCTCGTCGATCCGCGTCACGGTCTGGAACGGGTGATCGGCCGGATAGACGGTATCCATATGGCCGGTGAACAGCATTCGCCGGGCGGCGTCCGGACGGACGGACAGCAGCAGATGGCGGCCATGGGCCAGCGGCGTGGACCGGCCATCGCTGCCGATCCGTTCGACCGGCTCGGGTTCGACCAGGGCAAGATCGCCCGGCAGGGTCCCGAAGTGTTCGGCCAGCCGGTCGGCCATGATCGCCAGCCCGGCCACGTTGCGGGTGCCGCTGTTGATCGCGGCCCATTCCTCGACCAGCGGCAGCATGGGATAGGCGGCGGCGGACGCTACCGCGTCCCGCTCGATCGTGTTCAGTCTCTCCATGGCCTCAATCTAGGCCATGGACACGGCAAAGGTGAACCCCGTCGCCGAAATTAGAAGCTGTACACCACCGAGGCGCGGGTGATCGTGTCGGTCGTCCGGCGGCCCAGCGGCGGCTCGCTTTCATACTGAACGTTGTAGGACAGCGCGGCCGAGAGCGGACCGAACAGCTTGGCGTTCAGCGCCGAATTGGTGCTGACCGTGCTGTTGAACTTCTGCACATAGGCCGAGGCGTTCTGGTTGAACGTCATCGCCGGGGTCAGCTTCCACACGAAGTTCAGATTGCCGCGCGCAGCCAGCGCGCTTTCGATGCGCCCGTCGGTGAACTCGGTGTGCCGGAACGCCGGGCCGAGTTCGACGTCCAGGGTCATGCGCGGCTTGCGGATCGCGCTATAGCCCGCCCCGCTCGACGCCGAGATACGGTTGAAATAGCCGAGGAAGCGATCGCTTTCATATTGCGCCGCGCCATAGACATAGTTGTTGGCGTTCAGTTTGAAGTTCGGCTCGTAGGACGCGACATAATGTTCGCGGCTGACGACGCTGAAGCTTTCCTGATAATCGCCCTGGAAGCGCAGCTTGTGTCGCCATTGCAGCCCTTCGCGGGTCAGGTCGACAATGCCCGTCAGGCCGATATTCTGGCTGTTGCCCGTCGTTGCAAAACCGCCCAGTTCCACCCGGCCATGCCACAGGTCGAAAAAGGTCGCCTCGCGCAGGGTGCGGCTGCGGCTCGCGGTCTTTTCGTCCCGCCAGACATCGGCCATCGCATCGATCGCGTCGGCGGCCTCGGGCACCGCGTTGCGGGCGTAGCGGACGACGGTGGTGATGTCGTTCTCGTTGCCGCTGGCGATCGCGGCCTCCAGCATCGAACGGATCTGGGGCGGGATCAGCGCCGGGTCCGGGTCCTTGGGATCGGCATTGGCGAGCAGGCCAAGCGCCATCGGGATCAGGAACAGCCGCGTCTTCATCGTCCGGTGCCTTAGCCTTTTGTCCCGTCGACCGAAACCGCCGCATTTCCATGGGTTGCGGTGAAATGCTTTGCGAAGACGACCAGCAGTTCCTCGTACAATGCCTTCTTGAACGGCACGATCATGGCGGGCAGCGTTTCCGGCTCGGCCCAGCGCCAGGCGCGGAATTCGGGATGCTCGGTGTCGATACGGATGTCGCGGTCCTCGCCCAGGAAGCGGTAGAGGAACCAGATTTGCCGCTGGCCACGCCATTTGCCCTTCCACACCTTGCCGATCATGTCCTCGGGCAGGTCGTAGGTGAGTTCATGGGGGGCGCGTGCGATCAGTTCGACCTTGTCGGCGGTGACGCCGGTTTCCTCGAACAGTTCGCGAAGTCCTGCCGCATCGGCCTCCTCGCCGGGGTCGATGCCGCCTTGCGGAAGCTGCCACGCCTCCAGCGTCGAATCGATCCGCTGGCCGACAAAGACGCGGCCGTCGCGGTTCATCAGGATGACGCCCGCGCAGGGGCGATAGGGAAGGTCGGTCATCATCATTGTCCCATCGGGCGGATGCCCTCCGCCTCGACGATCACGGCCTTCAACGCAAGCAGGAAAGCGGTAAGATCGCCGACGCCGGAGGGGATCGCCTTGCGCAGCGTTGCAAAGCCATGGATCGTGCCGCGTGCCTCACGAAAGGTGACGGGTACGCCGGCCTTGGCCAGCGCGGCGGCATAGGCTCGGCCCTGGTCGCGGATCGGGTCGCACTCGGCGGTCATAATGACGGCGGGCGGCATGTCGGCCAGTTCGCCCCGCATCGGCGCCGCACGCACATCGCCCAGATCGGCGGCGTAGCAGGCGACGAACCAGTCCAGCATCGCACGGGTCAGGAAATACCCCTCGGCAAAGTCTCGGAGCGAGTGATGCGCGCGCGCCATGTCGGTGGCCGGATAGAGCAGCCCCTGGGCGATTACGGGCACATCGGCGGGCCGGTCCCGCAGGCTCATGGCGGTGACGGTGGCGAGCGTGCCGCCCGCACTGTCGCCCGCCACGATCAGCCCGGTCGTCCCCGGCTGCCCGGCCAGCCAGCGCGCCGCCGCCTCGCAATCATCGGGCGCGGCGGGCCAGGGATGTTCGGGCGCGAGGCGATAGCCGACCGATAGGACGGGGAGGTCGAGCGTGCGCGCCATCTCGGCGGCAAGCGGCGCATGGGTGTCGATGTCGCCGATCACGAAACCGCCGCCGTGGAAGAACAGCATCACCGGGCCGGGCTCGCGCCGTTCGCAGGGATCGAACCGTCGCACGGGGATCGGCCCCGCCGGGCCGTCGATCGTGAACGCCTCGTCGAGCGCGAGCGGACCCACCGGCGGGTCGGTCAGGTCGCGCGCGGCGCGCATCATCTGGCGGGCGGCCTCGGGACCCAGTTCCTGCTGGGGCGGGCCGGGAAGACGGTTATAATAGCCGAGAAAGCGCGCCACGTCGGTTCGCAGTTTTGGGGCACGCAGTTCGGGCAGCGGGGCCGTGGCCCTCCTATCGCGGGTCATGGCTTCCTACCTAGGGGCGATGATCCATGTCGTCCATCACCCCGCCTATGTCACCGAGGCACCGGCGCGTTCCACCTATCGCTGGGGCAAGAACGGGGCGATCCGCGATCTGCTGCGGGCAAAGGGCGATACGGTGGTCTGGACCGAGCCGGAACTGATCCCGCCGGTCTGGCTGGAGGCGGTGCACGACCCCGATTATGTCGCCGAGGTGCTGGAGGCCCGCGTGCCGCCCGACAAGACCCGGCGGATCGGCTTTCCGATCACCGAGCAGGTCGCCCATCGGGCGCGGGCGGTGCCGGGGGGTACGTGGACTGCCGCGCTGCTGGCGCTGAAACATGGCTTCGCCGCCAATACCGCCGGGGGCAGCCATCATGCGCTGGCCAATACGGGGGCGGGATACTGCGTGTTCAACGATCTGGCGGTGGCGGCGGTGCGGCTGGTCGAGCAGGGTGTCGTCGGCCGGGTGGCGATCGTCGATTGCGACGTGCATCAGGGCGACGGCACCGCCGCGCTGACCGCCGGGCGGCCGGATATCGTGACCTATTCGATCCATGCCGAGAAGAACTTCCCGGCACGCAAGGCCCGCTCGACACTGGATGTCGGATTACCCGACGGCGTGAATGATGACGGCTATCTGGCCGAACTGACCGCGACCCTGACGCCGTTCCTCGACGAGCATCGGCCCGACATCATCCTGTATCAGGCCGGGGTCGATCCGTTCGTCGAGGATCGGCTGGGACGTCTGTCCTTGACGCGGGAGGGGCTGATCGCCCGCGAAAAGCTGATTGCCGATCTGGCATTGGCGCGGGGGCTTCCCGTCGCCAGCACGGTCGGCGGCGGCTATGGCGATGACGTCATGGCGATCGCGGAACGGCACGTCACGGCGATCCAGACTCTGGGCGAAAAACTGTCCCATCGGAACCCGGCGGAGGCCGAAGCGTAGCGGCTGGATGACAGCTTCCCCCACGATCCTGTGGTTTCGCCAGGATCTTCGCCTTCACGATCAACCGGCTCTCCTGGCGGTGGCCGAGGCCGGGCCGGTCATTCCGGTCTATATCCTCGACGACGAAACGCCCGGCGACTGGCGGATGGGCGCGGCGCAACGCTGGTGGCTGCATCACAGCCTGACGTCGCTTGCGAAGGACTTGAAGGAATTGGGCAGCCGCCTGATCCTGCGGCGGGGCAAGGCCGTCGAAACCCTGCGCGCCTTGATGGAGGAGACAGGCGCGACCGAAATCCATGCCATCCGTCATTACGAACCCTGGTGGCGCAAGGCGGAGGAGGTGCTGGACGATTGTCTGACGCTCCATGACGGTAATCATCTGGCGCGGCCGGAACTGGTGACGACGGGCAGCGGCAAGCCGTTCCGGATCTACTCGGCCTTCTGGAAGGGACTGCAGGGCCATTTGCCGCCCGAACATCCACGCGACCGCCCCGAGACGCTGGAGGCGCCTGGGCATTGGCCGAAAAGCGAGACACTGGCCGACTGGTCGCTGCTCCCCACCAAGCCCGACTGGTCGACAGGCTTTAACGAGGACTGGATACCGGGCGAGGCGGCGGCGCGCGAGCGGATGGCGGACTTCGGCGAGAAGGCGGTCGCCTATGACACCGCGCGCAACATGCCCTCCGAGGAGGGCAGCTCACGCCTGTCGCCGCACCTGCATTTCGGGGAGGTCTCGGTGCGTGCCGTGTGGCATTCGCTCGCCCGGCGCGGGGATACCGAAACGTTTCGCAAGGAACTGGCCTGGCGGGACTTTACCGATGGCGTGGTCATGGCGTTGCCCGACTATGCCGACCGCAACGGCCGCGACGCGTTCGACACGATGCCATGGCGGAGCGGTGCGGAGGCGGACAAGGATCTGAAGGCGTGGCAGACCGGCCGCACCGGCTATCCGATCGTGGACGCGGGCATGCGCCAGCTCTGGACAACAGGCTGGATGCACAACCGGGTGCGGATGATCACCGCCTCCTTCCTCATCAAGCATCTCCTGATCGACTGGCGCGAGGGCGAGCGCTGGTTCTGGGACTGTCTGGTCGATGCCGATTACGGGAACAACGCCGTCAACTGGCAGTGGGTCGCGGGGACGGGGATCGATTCGAACATGTTCGGCCGGATCATGGCACCGCTTAGCCAGTCGGAGAAGTTCGATGCGGGCGACTATATCCGGCAATGGGTGCCGGAGTTGAAGCATGTGTCGGACGCCGCGATCCATGATCCGGAAGAGGCCGGGTGTCGGCCGAAGGATTATCCGGCCAAGATCATCGGGCACCGCGAAGGGCGAGAGCGGGCCCTGGCGGCCGCAAAGAAGATGCGGGGATAGGTCGGGGCGTGCGCTTCGACTTCGCTCAGCGTGAACGGGTTCAGTACAAGCTCCGTTCAGCCTGAGCGAAGTCGAAGGCCAAGGGAAGGCATCTCGACTTCGCTCGATGCGAACGGCGAAGTGGTTACCGCTTCTTCCGGCACGCATCCGAACAATACACCACCTGATCCCAGTCCCGCGCCCATTTCTTGCGCCAGGTGAAGGGCCGCCCGCACGCCGGGCAAATCTTGCTCGGCAGGTTCTGCTTGGCGACGCCGTTGGGCATCAACGCGGCTCGGCGTCGAGGAAGGCGGCGATGTCGGCCAGATCGACCGTCTTGTCGAGATAGGTCTGCCCGATCCCGCGCGCGAGCAGGAAGGGCAGGGTACCCGCCGCCATTTTCTTGTCGTGTTTCATATGCTCGACCAACGTCGCGGAGGGGGCATCGATCCCGGCCGCCGCCAAGCCGTCGGGCAGGCCGATCGCACGGAGATGCGCCGCGACCCGCTCGGCATCCTGCCGCTCGCAAAGGCCTTTGCGCACCGAATAGCGGAAGGCGAGGGCACAGCCCGCCGCGACGCCTTCGCCATGGAGCAACCGGTCGGAGAAGCCTGCCTCCGCCTCCAGCGCATGGCCGAAAGTATGGCCGAGGTTCAGGAGCGCGCGGATGCCGTTCGTCTCATGCTCGTCCGCCGCCACGATCCGCGCCTTCGCCGCGACCGAATGCGCGATGGCGTACACTCGCGCATCGGCATCCCCCGCCAGCAATGCAGGGGCGTTCGCCTCGCACCATTCGAAAAAGGCGAAGTCGTCGATCAGGCCATATTTGACGACCTCGGCATAACCCGCCCGTACTTGCCGCGCGGGCAGCGTGTCGAGCACGTCCGGGTCGATCAGCACCAGGGCGGGCTGATGAAAGGCGCCGATCAGATTCTTGCCCGCCGACGTATTGATCGCGGTCTTGCCGCCGACCGACGAATCGACCTGCGACAGCAAGGTCGTCGGGATCTGCACGAAGCGGCAGCCGCGCTTGACGATCGAACAGGCGAAACCGACCAGATCGCCGATCACCCCGCCGCCAAGCGCTATGACATGATCCGCCCGCTCGATGCCGAGCTCGAGCAGCCGGTCGCAGACATGCTCCAGCATCGCCCAGCTCTTGGTCTTCTCGCCCGGCGGCAGGATGATCGCCTCGCTCGCGATGCCCGCGGCCTCCAGCGATGCCTGGAGCACCGCCAGATGCGGCCGGACATTTTCGTCGGTCACGATCGCCATGCGACGCCCGCGCGACAGGGGCGCAAGATACTCGGCGGCGCGGGGCAGCAGCCCGGCTTCGATATGGATGGGATAGCTGCGGTCGCCGAGCGACACGGTGACGGTCTTCATCGTCCGATGGCTTTCAGGATAGCGTTGACGGTGGCCTCGTGCGGCCCCCGCTTGCTGGAGACATGGATTGGGGCGAGCGCGTAGATCGGGTTGCGGACGGCCGACAGCTCGCGCAGCACCTTCAGCGGGTCCTTGCCACGCAGCAGCGGCCGGGTGTCGCGCCGCTTGACGCGTTCGGCCAGGACCTCGGGGCTCGCGTTCAGCCAGATGGCGGTCGCCTGTTCCAGGATCAGCGCGCGCGTCTCGTCATTGATGAACGCGCCGCCGCCGGTCGCGATCACCTTGGGGCGGCCATCGACCAGCCGGGCGATCACGCGGCGCTCGCCGTCGCGGAAATAGGGTTCGCCGTAATGTTCGAAGATTTCGGGGATGCTCATGCCGGCGGCTTGCTCGATCGCGGTGTCGGCATCGACGAAGGGCACGCGCAACCGATTCGCCAGACGGCGGCCCACGGTCGACTTGCCCACGCCCATCAGACCGACGAGCACGATGGGCGATCCGTTCCAGCTTGCATCTACAGGGTTGTGGCTTTGCAACATTGCGCTCTGCGCTATACAGCGGGCGCGCGCCCGGCAACACCGGCCGGGCTTTCACGGGTCCATTATAAGGTTTTGCGTTTCATGTCCCGTATGGTCGTTTCGCTCATCGTCCTTCTCGTCATCGTCGTCGGCGGGCTGTTCCTGCTCTCGGGCCGGGCGACCGAACGGCCGACCACCCAGGTCGAAAAGGCGGTCTCGCTTGGCAACCTGCAATAAGCGGGGGGGCGCTTTCCGCCACCTGCCCAGGGCCGTCGCCCTGCTGATGGTCGGGGCCGCAGCCATTGCCGCGGCGCAGGACCGTCCCGAATCGCTGCTGCCCCCCGGCTTCGGCCAACCTGCCGCGCAGCCCAGTGCCCGGCCGACCCCCCGGTCGACGGCGCGCCCGGTCGCAGGTGCCGTGCCGGGGGCTACGCCCCTGGCCACGCCGACGCCTGCGCCGACCCCCGCCGACGCCGTGGGGGCGCTGCTGGATACGCTGGCGACCCCGGTCCCGACGCCCACGCCCTCGCCGACGCCCACCATGGATGCGGCGACGCTGGCCGAATATGAACTGCCTGCTTCGGCCCGGCGGTCGCTGGCGGTGGTCGGTCCTGCGGGGCCGCGCGAAGGGGCGCTGGACCAGACGATCTTTGCCGGTGCCGATGGTCGCGTCGCCGAGACGCTGATGCGGCGCTTGTCCGCGCCCCTGCCGTCGCGCTGGACCTCGATCCTGCTGCGTCGCGCCCTGGCCGCGCACGTCGAGACGCCGCGCGGCGTCAACGGCGCGGACTTCGCCGCCGAACGGGCCTGGCTGCTGCTGCGCATGGGCGAAGCGCAGGTGGCGCGGGCGGTCGTCCAGTCGGTCGATCCGGCCAATTACACGCCCAAACTCTATCAGGTCGCGATGAACGCGCTGCTCGCCTCCAGCGACCCGGCGGGGCTATGCCCGCTGGCCGATCGCGGCAGCGCGGTGACCGGGCTGGGCGGCTATCGGCTCGCGCAAGGCTGGTGCGGGGCGCTGACGGGGGATGGTGCACGCGCCACCGCGACCGTTCGCCAGATGCGCCGTCAGCGGGTCGCCGACGACTTCGACCTGAAGCTCGCCGAAAAGCTGATGGGCGCGGGGTCCGCGCGCAAGGCGGTCAGTGTCGATTGGAGTGGGGCCGACCGCCTTACGGTCTGGCGGTTCGGCCTGGCCACGGCGACGGGCGTGACGGTGCCGCCGGATTATCTATCCTATGTCGGGCCGCAGGTGCGCGGCTGGCTGGCGACCTCGCCCTCGGTGCCCGCGACCGAGCGGGCCGGGGTGGTCGATCAGGCGGCGACACTGGGTGTTCTCTCCAACGCCGCGCTGGTCGATTTCTATTCCGGTCTGGCCGATGACGATCAGGCCAGCCGGGCCCAGTCGGCGATCGGCAATGACCTGCGCAACGCCTATGCCGCCGGGGATGAGGGGCAGCGGCTGTCGGCGATGCTCGCGCTCTGGGGCGACGATACGCCCACGCCCTATGGCCGACTGATCCTGACGGCCCGCGCTGCCGCGCGGCTGCCGGTGACGAGCGACGGGCGTGAGGCCGACCGGCTGGTCGCCTCGATGCTGTCGGCCGGGCTCGATCGCAGCGCGGCGCGCTGGCGCGATGCGGCGAAGCAGAACAGCGATGCCTGGGCGATGATCGTGTTGAGCGATCCCGACCGGCAAGGCCAGCTGGCTTATGATCAGGTCTCGAATTACAGCGCCGACGCCTTGAAACAGCGCATGTTCTTTGCCGGACTGGCGGGGCTCGGGCGGCTGTCGCGGACCGATATCGAAAAGGGCGCCGAGGCGCTCGACGTGCGCGTCGGTCAGCGCAATGCCTGGACCGAGGCGCTCGATCAGGCGGTGGCGGACGGGCAGACCGGCATGGTCGTCCTGCTCTGCGCGGTCGGGATGCAGACCGGCGATTGGCGCGGCGTGCCGCCCCAGGCGCTCTATCGCATCGTCGAGGCACTGCGTGCGGTCGGGTTGGATAGCGAGGCGCGGATGATCGCGGCGGAGGCGATCGCCCGGACATGAACATGCACGATGCCGCGCTGGTCGACCGCTTTCTGGAGATGATGGCGGCGGAGGCTGGCGCGGCGGGCAATACGCTGGCGGCCTATCGTTCCGACCTGCGCCTTGCCGCCGAGGCGATGGACGGATTGCGCGAGGCCGATGAGGGCGCGCTCCAGAGGCTGGCCGAAGGCTGGGCGTCGCTGGCCAATTCCACCGTCGCGCGCAAGGCGGCGGCGCTGCGGCGTTTCTATGCCTTTTTGCATGAAGAAGGTTTGCGCGGCGACGATCCCTCGTCGGTGCTGCCACGCCCGGGGCAGCGGCGGGCATTACCCAAGATACTCAGCCATGCCGATATCGAGCGCCTGTTCGCCGCCATCACAGAGCGTACGGGGGCCGCGCATCCCAGCGCAAACGATTTGCGCCTCGCGGCCCTGGTCGAGCTGCTCTATGGTTCGGGCCTTCGTGCGAGCGAACTGGTCGCCCTGCCGCGCAATGCGGTTCACCCGGATCGCCCCTTCCTGATCCTGAAGGGCAAGGGCGGCGTCGAGCGGATGGTGCCGATCTCCGACCGGGCGCGGGCGGCGGTGGCGGCGTGGCGGGTGCATGTCCCGGCCGACAAGCTCTGGCTCTTTCCCGGCGGTAAAAAGCATCTGACCCGCATCCGCCTCTATCAGTTGATCAAGGCGCTGGCGGCGGCGGCGGGCATTCCACCTGACCGGGTCAGCCCGCATGTCCTGCGCCATGCCTTCGCCACGCACCTGCTCGGCGGCGGGGCGGATCTGCGCGCGGTGCAGGCGATGCTCGGCCATGCCGACATCGCCACGACCGAAATCTACACCCATGTCGAGGCGAGCCGACTGGTCGAACTCGTCAATGCGAAACACCCGCTCGTTGATTTTCGGGACAAGCGCCCTTAGGCGATAGCGCCATGTCAACGACCTTCCTCGATTTCGAGAAACCGATCGCCGAGCTTCAGAGCCGGATCGACGAGCTGCGCGATACGACTGCCGAAGGGACGGTCGATATCGGCGCGGAGATCGCCAAGCTCCAGGCCAAGTCCGACAAGCTGCTGCGCGATACCTTCACCAAGCTGACCCCGTGGCAGAAGACGCAGGTCGCGCGCCATCCGCAGCGCCCGCACTTCAAGCATTATGTCGCCGGGCTGTTCGAAGAGTTCGTGCCGCTGGCGGGCGACCGCGCATTCGGCGACGACCAGGCGATCATGGGCGGCTTCGCGCAGTTTCGTGGCCAGCGCGTGATGGTACTGGGCCATGAAAAGGGCGAGGATACCGCCAGCCGCCTCCGCCACAATTTCGGCATGGGCAAGCCGGAGGGCTATCGCAAGGCGATTCGCCTGGTCGAACTGGCCGACCGGTTCGGCCTGCCTATCGTGACGCTGGTCGACACTTCGGGTGCGTTCCCCGGTATCCAGGCCGAAGAGCGCGGCCAGGCGGAGGCCATTGCGCGCTCGACCGAGGCCTGTCTTGCGGCGGGCGTACCGGTCGTCTCGGCCATCGTGGGCGAAGGCGGCTCGGGCGGCGCGGTGGCGCTGGCGGCGGGCAACCGGGTGCTGATGTTCGAGCATGCGGTCTATTCGGTCATCAGCCCCGAGGGTTGCGCCTCGATCCTGTGGCGCACCGCCGATAAGGCATCGGATGCGGCCGAGGCGATGCGCGTCACCGCGCAGGACCTGAAGCATTTCGGCGTGATCGACACGATCGTGCCCGAGCCTGTGGGTGGGGCGCATCGCGATCATTCAGGCGCGATTGCCAATCTGGGCGATGCGGTCGAAAAGGCGCTTGGCGAGTTGGGCGGCCTGGGCCGTGACGAGCTGAAGCGCGGACGGGCCGCCAAATTCCTGGCGATGGGGCGGCTGTAACGGCGGCAAAAGGAAAGGGGCGGGCCGAATGGATCGACCCGCCCCTTCAATATCCTGAAACCCGTAACGGGCGACGATCGGACGCCACCCGTCAGTCGGATTTTAGTTCGACGGGTTTGCCACCTTGGTCGAGATATTGTTGAAGGTGCCGCTCAGCGAGGTGCCGACGGTCTTCATCGCACCGATAGCCGCAACCGCGATCAGGGCTGCGATCAGGCCATATTCGATGGCCGTCGCGCCCTTGTTGTTCTTCAGCATCTTGCGAAACGTCTTCATTCCGGTCTCCGTTCAGTCCTGATTTGATCGATCACCCGGCTGAGCCGGAGCGCCGGTTCAGCTTTTGGCGCCTTACCGGGCCACTGGTTAAAAAGGTTTGAAGACGGCCGTTTCCGAAAAGAAATTAATGGTTTGCGAGGTCCAGTTCGGTGGCGATACGAATGGCCAGATTTTCCAGGCTAATGCCGAATTGGGACAGGCCGACGATCATGACCAGCATCACGGCCGCCACGATCAATCCATATTCCACCGCCGCCGCACCGCGCGTATCGGGCAGCAGGCGTTGCAGCATCTTTGTGATCGCACGCACTCCCATGACGCTCGCCGTGTAAGTGCTCAAGGTTAAGAAATGATCGACAGTCCGACCTTGCCCGTTTTGTTTCCCGTCGTCGCCGCCGCGTTGGTCGATGGGGATGGCCGCGTGCTGTTGCAGCAGCGCCCGGCGGGCAAGGCGCTGGCGGGGCTATGGGAGTTTCCGGGCGGCAAGCTGGAGCCCGGCGAGACGCCCGAGGCAGCGCTGGTCCGCGAGTTGCAGGAGGAACTGGCGATCACGGTCGCAGCCGAAGCGTTGGAACCGGCGGGTTTTGCGACCGAGCCATTGCCCGGTCGCCATCTGCTCCTGCTGCTTTACGTCATCCGGGCCTGGTCGGGCACGCCGGTCGCGCTGGAGGCGGACGGGCTGACCTGGTGCCAGCCCGCCGATATGCATGGCTGGCCCATGCCGCCCGCTGATGGGCCGCTGGTCCGCCAGCTTGCCGCCTATCTGGCGGACAGCAGCAGTTCGGATGCCGCGCCCGACAGCGGAACGGTATAGCCGCCCCGCTCGAACGTACCCCGTTCGGGGCGATAGGCACGGCCGCCGGGCGTCGTCGTCTCGACGAACAGACGCGCGGCGGGCGTGTCGCGGGTCGTCGGATCGAGGGTCAGGCGAACCGCGCCGGTCGCCAGCTCATAATCGACGGCCTTGAACTTCCCCGCCTCCAGCGTCAGCCATAGTCCGGCGGGGGCGATGAAAACCCGCGCGCGTGCACCGTCATGCGGCTCGACATGCACCTGTCCGCCCTTCTGCGAAAGGTTGCCGCCATAGGACAGCCAGCCCAGCGTCGGATCGTTCACCACATAGGTGGCCGCGGCATAGGCATGGCCGAAAAAGCCCATGCCATAATCGCCGCTATACGGGTCCCACTCCATCCGGTCGGGCCAGCTGTGGAAAGCGGCCGAGGATGCGCCATTCTGGTCGATATTGGTGATGCCGCCCAGCAGCCCGCCATAGGCAACACGCAGCAAATGCATGTCGGCGGGATTGCGGCGGAACGAGTCGAACAGCGGAATGGCGTTCAGCGTCGAGCCGTAATGATGGATCTGCCGCTCCAGCCGGGGATATTTGCCGCCGTACAGAAAGTCCCAATAGCGCCGGGCATTGCCGTTATAACCCCAGTGCGGGATCGACGGGTCATAGCCCAGGATGACCTCGCGCGTGACGTCGGCCTGCGGACCGTAACCGAAATAGCGCATCCAGGCATAGACCTCGGCCTGGCCGGTCGAGTCCCAGGCCATCTCGCTGCCGAACGGATATTGCAGGGTGCGCCAGTGATCCGCGCGGCCCTTCATCAGGCGTTCGACCTTGGCGGCCTTGTCGTTCCAGCCCTCTCGCTTCAGGTCGGTCAGGATGTCGACGAAGACGTCGCCCTCCATCAGCCCGAACTGCGCATAATGCGGCGCGTCGCGCATCATCGCGACAATCGTCTGATAGGCATGGTCGAGATACCATGACCAGTCATGCACCCGCGTCAGCCCGGCATGGTTGCGCGCGATCCGGTACAGCGCCCAATGCCCCGCCGCGACGTGCGGATAATTGTACGCCCGGCCTAGGTCGTCGGCCTGATCCTTCTTCCATGAGGTCCAGCTCTTCCAGTCCGTTTCCGGCTTGTAGAGGTCGGGGAAAGCGGCCGGGTCGTAATAGAACAGGCTCTTCTTCACGCCTCCGGCCTGAGGGCCGCTCGCGACCTGGAGCCGCCCGACGATCGTCTTGTCGACCAACTCCTCGATCCGGGCGATTTCGGCCGCGTTGGGATTGTCGAGCTGCTTCATCACCGCCGCGACCCAGCTGCCAGCGCCGCCCTCGTCGCTCATTCCCGAGATCCAGACACGCGGATCGGCGGTGACGATGCGATCCGCCTCGCGATCATAGGTCAGGATGGCGGGGGAGCGGCCGAAGGGATCGCCCTTGCCTTCGAACCATTGTTTCGTCGTCGAGAAGCGGCCCAGATCGGCCATGGTCTGCTCAAGCGGCTTGGTGACGAAATACTGGACCGTCTGGACGGTGCCATCGGCATAGGTGAGGGTCAGGCGCGCCCGACCCCATTGGCGCCCGCGCACCGACAGGCGGGTCCAGCCCGGCTTGCCCGGTGCCTTAGTGACATCGAGTGCGCCTGCCGGATAGCTGGCCATGCCGGTGATCGCGGACGCGGATCGCACGAACAAAGCCGCGTCGAGATCGGTCGGCACGACATAGCCCGGCACGCCGACCACCACGGGACGCCCCTGCGCCGTCAGCGTCGGTTCGATGGCGCGAATGCTGGGCGCGGTGACGAGGCGCAGGCCGATCTTGCGGCTCTGGCCCGGAGCCAGGGTGAAGCTGGTCGCCTCGTTCCAGGGCGCACCCGCCTTGGCCCAATCGGTCTGGGCATAGGCGGCGCTGGCGATGGTCCAGTCGTAAAAGCCTTCCGATGTCTGTGTGCGCGGGCTGGCCTCCGAGATTACCGCCTGGCCCTTGGTCTCGCGCAGCGTCGGGATCGGGACATAGGCCTCAAGCGGCGTGGCGCGTTCGGGCAGGACGAGCAGGGCGGGGCCTGCGCCGTTCAACCGCGTGACCTGCACATAGCCCGCATCGCGACCGATATAGGGATCGGCGAAGCTGGCCTGGGCATGGGCCTGTTCCAGCGTCCGGTCGGAAATGATGTTGTCGAACACCATCGGCAGGCCGAGCCCGCCGACCTCGACCGGCGCGTGGGAGGTGTTGGTCAGCGTGAAGCGCAGGGCCGGGGTGCCCTTGTCGTTCACCCATTCCCGCACGATCCGCAGCGGCATGCCGGTGCCCATCGACCCGCCGATGTCCGCCGCCGCCAGCACCGCGCCGCGTACGGGCAGCGCCCGCACCGGTCGACGTTCACGCGAAGACGAATAGTCCTGCCACGCACCCCCGCCCTGGCGGAGGCGCAGATGGATGTCGCCCAGATGATTATAGCCATTGCCCGCGCGTTCCTTGGCGCGGCCGATGGGCAGGAAGTCGAAGTAGGGCGTCGCGACCGGCGAAAGGCCACGCGCGGTCTGGCTGGCGAGGTCGAGGATCAGGTGGAACGCGCCGACCCGGAAACGGGAATTTGCGGCCTTCTGCGATGCACTGGCTATCTTCCGGGGGGTAGCGCCATCCGCGTCATGCGCGTTCGCCGCGATCGAAAGCGTGGCCAACGTGACGGGCAGAAGGCGGATAAGGCTTTGGCGCATGACGATAAAATCCCTGACCTCGGGAAGCTCCTCTGCGGGACCATCGCAATTGACCCCCCTCCCGTTCTGTCTATATTGGTATACAGTATTACCGGGAGAGCAAGATGCTGCGGTCGAGCAGACGCGAATGGATGCAGGGGGCGGCAGGCGTCGCGTTGATGGGAATGGCGACCCGCGCGGTGGGGGCTGCGCCGTCGATTCTTCCGGCCAAGGCCGAGCCTTTGCCGCTATCGGCGGTGCGGTTGCGCCCCTCGGTCTATGCGACCGCCGTCGAAACCAATCGTCGCTATCTTTACCGTCTGAGCCCCGATCGCCTGCTCCACAATTTCCGCGCCTATGCCGGGCTGGAGCCGAAGGCCGCGATCTATGGCGGCTGGGAAAGCGACACGATCGCGGGCCATACGCTGGGCCATTACATGTCGGCGCTGGTGCTGACCTGGCAGCAGACTGGCGACACCGAGATGCGTCGCCGCGCCGACTATATCGTCGCCGAACTGGCCGAGGCGCAGGCCAAGCGCGGCACCGGCTATGTCGGCGCGCTGGGGCGCAAGCGGGCCGACGGCAAGGTGGTCGATGGCGAGGAAATCTTCCCCGAGATCATGGCGGGCAAGATCAAGTCGGGCGGGTTCGACCTCAATGGTTCCTGGTCGCCGCTCTATACCGTGCACAAGCTGTTTGCGGGTCTGCTCGACATCCATGGCGGCTGGGGCAACGCGCAGGCATTGGACGTCGCGGTCAAGCTGGGCGGTTATTTCGCACGTGTCTTCGCCGCGCTCGACGATGCGCAGATGCAGACGGTGCTGGGGTGCGAATATGGCGGGCTGAACGAAAGCTATGCCGAGCTTTACGAGCGGACCGGCGATCGTCAGTGGCTCGCGCTGGCCGAGCGCATCTATGATCGCAAGGTGCTCGACCCGCTGGTCGCGGGCGAGGACAAGCTGGCGAATTTTCACGCCAATACGCAGGTGCCCAAGCTGATCGGGCTGGCGCGTATCCATGAGATCACCGGCAAGCCCGACCCCGCCAAGGGGGCCAGCTTCTTCTGGGAAACCGTCACCGGCCATCACAGCTATGTCATCGGCGGCAATGCCGACCGTGAGTATTTCTCCGAACCCGATACGATCGCGCGGCACGTCACCGACCAGACGTGCGAGCATTGCAACACCTATAACATGATGAAGCTGACCCGGCATCTCTATTGCTGGCAGCCGGACGGGCGCTATTTCGACTATTACGAACGCGCGCATCTGAACCACGCGATGGCCGCACAGCATCCGCAGAATGGCGGCTTCACCTATATGACGCCGCTGATGAGCGGCGTGGTGCGCGAGTTCTCGACCGACAAGGACGACGCCTTCTGGTGTTGCGTCGGGTCGGGGATGGAAGCGCATGCCAAGCATGGCGAGTCCATCTTCTGGCAGGGCGGCGACACCTTCTTCGTCAATCTCTACATCCCGGCCGAGGCGCGGTGGGAGAAGCGCGGTGCGATCGTGACGCTCGACACCGGCTATCCGATGGAAGGGCAGGCGAGGTTGAGCTTCACGCGCCTCGACCGGGCGGGTCGCTTCCCTCTGGCGCTGCGTGTGCCGGGCTGGGCGAACGGGCAGGCGCAGGTCGAGGTTAATGGCCAGGCCGTATCCCCGCGCTTCGAGCGGGGCTATGCCGTGGTCGATCGTCGGTGGAAGGCCGGAGATACGGTTTCGATCCGCCTGCCGCTCGACCTTCGGGTCGAGACGACGCCCGGCGACGATAGTGTCGTGGCGGTCCTGCGCGGGCCGATGGTGATGGCGGCCGATCTGGGCGGGCGCGAGGACAAGTGGGACTCACCCGACCCGGTGCTGGTCGGCGCCAATCCGCTAGCGGGCTTCACCGCCGCCGATCCGGCGACTGCGCGATACAGGACGGCGGGGATCTTCCGTCCGGCGGACCTGAACTTCGTGCCGTTCTACAGCCAATATGACCGGCGCAGCGCCGTTTATTTCAAGCGCTTCACCGAAGCGGGGTGGAAGACGCAGGAGGCGGCGTTCCTGGCCGATCAGGCCCGAGCACGCGATATCGCCGCGCGTTCGGTCGATGTCATGCACTTGGGCGAGATGCAGCCGGAGCGTGACCATGGCCTGACCTCCGACATCTCCTACCCTGTCTCCTATCGCGGGCGGCAGGGGCGTGACGCGCGGTCGGGGGGCTATTTCGAGTTCACCATGGCGGTGCGCCCCGGCCCGATGATCCTGCAAGGCACCTATTGGGGTGAGGAGCGGGCGCGGGACTTCGACATTCTGGTCGATAATGTGAAGGTCGCCACCCAGCATCTGGAGAATGACAAGCCGGGCGCGTTCTTCGACGTCGAATACCCGCTGCCGCCCGCGCTGACGGCGGGCAAGAAGAACGTGCGCGTGCGGATCGTACCGCATGATCGCAGCACGGCGGGCCCGATCTTCGGCATGCGGCTGTTTGCGGCCAAGGCGGGGGCGACGGCGTGAGCGGCGTGCGGATGACCCTGGACGAATTGCGCACGCTGGCGCGGGCCAAGCTGCTGGGCGCGGGGCTGGCCCCCGCCCATGCCGAAGCGGTGGCCGAGACGATGGTGGCGGGCGAGCGCGATGGATGCACCTCGCACGGTATCTACCGCCTGCTGGTCGCCGTCTCCAGCATTCAAAAGGGCGTGGTCGTCCCCGATGCCGAGCCGGTCCTGTCCCATCCTGCCCGCGCGCTGGTCCGCGTCGACGGCGGCGGCGGCTTTGCGCAACTGGCCTTCCAGACCGGCAAACCCGCGCTGATCGAAAAGGCGAAGGCCAACGGCATCGCCGCGCTGGCGCTCAACAATGTCGTGCATTTTGCCGCGCTCTGGCCCGAGGTCGAGGAACTGGCCGAGGCCGGGCTCGTCGCGCTGGCCTTCACGCCCAGCCATGCCTGGGTCGCGCCGTCGGGCGGGGCGGAGCCGGTGTTCGGCACCAATCCCATCGCCTTCGGCTGGCCGCGCCCGGACGGGCCGCCTTTCGTGTTCGACTTCGCCACCTCCATGGTCGCGCGCGGCGAGATCGAACTCCATCGCCGGGCGGGCAAGAGCGTGCCCAACGATTGGGGCGTCGATGCCGATGGCAGGCCGACCACCGACCCGGCCGCGATCCTGTCGGGCGCGATGCGCACCTTTGGCGGGCATAAGGGATCGGCGCTGGCGGCGATGGTCGAACTGCTCGCCGGGCCGCTGATCGGCGATATGACCAGCCGCGAGTCGATCGAATGGGATGGCGGGCGCGGCGGCTCTCCGCTGGGTGGCGAGTTGATTATTGCCATCGATCCCAAAGGCTTCCTGGGCGATCTTCTTCCAGAAAATCAGGATCGGGCCGAGGCGATGTTCGCCGCGATCACGGGGCAGGGGGCGCGGCTGCCCTCCGCCCGCCGCTATAGCGCGCGTCAGGTGTCGCTGGTCGAGGGGGTCGAGATTTCGGCCGATCTCTACCGCGACGTGACGGCGCTGAAGGGTTGAGCAAGGGGGTTATGAGCATGACGAACCGGATCGGATGGCTTCTAGCGGGGGTCGCTCTGACGGCGATGCCGCTGGGTGCCGCACAGGCCAAGGGCCGCCCCCAGGTCGCAAGCAAGGCGGCCGCTACGCCGGACGCGCGGTTCCGCGCGCTGTCGGATGCCGAATATCAGTGGCGGATCAGCCAGAGTGCCGCCGACGACGACAGCGGCAGCGCGGGCTCGCGGCAATTGCCCGATGTCGGCCCCGCCGCCCAGGCCGCGCGGCTGGCGCGGTGGGAAGCGACCGCCAAGGCCCTGGATGCGGTCGATCCGGCCAGGCTCTCCCCCGATGTGCGCACCGACTATATGGTCTATCGTGGCCAGATCGACGCGCTGCTCGCGGCGCAGCGGTTCCGCGAATATGAAAAGCCGCTCAATTCGGACACCAGCTTCTGGGGTAATCTGGCCAGTTGGGCACGGGGCAGCTTTACCAAGGAAAGCCAGTATCGCGACTATATCGCGATGCTCCGCCAGATGCCGCGCTATTACGACCAGCAGATCGCGAACATGCGGGCCGGTCTCGCGCGCGGCTTCACCGTGCCGCGTGTCACGTTGAAGGGGCGCGAGATCGGCGTTGCGCAGGTGGTCGATGCCGGAACCGGCGATGCCCAGCCCTTTTTCGAGCCGTTCAGGACCATGCCCGCCAGCATGGCGCCCGCGACCGTCGCGGCGCTGCGGGCCGACGCCTTGGTCGCGATCCGGGACGACGTGCTGCCCACGCATAGGCGGCTGCTGACCTTCCTGCGCGAGGACTATATCCCCCATGCCCAGGCCAGCACGGCGGCCTATGACCTGCCCGATGGGCAGGCCTATTACCGGTCCAAGATCCGCGAATATGTGACCGCCGACATGACGCCCGAACAGGTCCATGCGGTCGGCCTGTCCGAGATGCAGCGGATCCGCGCGCGGATGGACGGCGTGATGAAGGAGGTGAAGTTCCAGGGCGACCTGCCTGCGTTCCTGACCTTCCTGCGCACCGACCCGCGCTTCTATGCGAAGACGCCGCAGGAGCTTCTCGACAAGGCCGCCTGGATCGCGAAGGGCTTTGATGGAGTCGCGGCCCAATGGATCGGTCATTTGCCGCGCAGCCGCTTTGCGATCAAACCCGTGCCTGCGGATCAGGCGCCCTTCTACACCTCCGGGCGTGGCGGGCCGGGCATCTATCTGGTCAACACCTATGACCTGCCCTCGCGCCCGCTCTACGCGCTGCCCGCGCTGACCCTGCACGAAAGCGCGCCGGGTCATGCCTTCCAGATGCCGCTGGCCGCCGAGAACAAGAATTTGCCTGCCTTCCGCCGCGACAATTATCTGTCGGCCTATGGCGAAGGCTGGGCGCTCTATTGCGAGGCGCTGGGCGAGGAAATGGGGTTCTACAAGAATCCCTACGACCGCTTCGGGATGCTGTCCTATCAGGCGTGGCGTGCCGCGCGGCTGGTCGTCGACACGGGCGTCCACGCCATGGGCTGGAGCCGCGAAAAGGCGCAGGCCTATCTGCGTGATAACACGGCCCTGTCCAACCACGAGATCGAGACCGAGGTCGATCGCTATATCACATGGCCGGGTCAGGCCCTGTCCTATTATATGGGGCAGCTTGCCTTCCAGCGGGCACGGGCCAAGGCCGAAAAGGCACTGGGGCCGAAGTTCAATATCCGCGCCTGGCACGACGCGATGCTGCAACTGGGCTATGTTCCGTTGCCGGTCATCGACCAGCGGACCGATCGCTTCATCGCCGAAGGGGGCAAGGGACCGTATCCAGATGAGGAATGACGATTGACCACGCGGATGTGACGCGCTAAACAGTATACGATATCTAAAACAATGGCAGGAAAACAGATAGTGAGCATCGGCTGGCGCGGCGTATTCCCCGCAGTGACGACCCAGATCCGCGAGGATATGTCGATCGATCTCGCCGACACGCAGCGCGTCGTCGACGATCTGGTCAATGACGGCGTGACCGGCGTGATTGCGCTCGGCACGGTCGGCGAGAACAACTCGCTCGACTATGACGAGAAGGTCACGGTCCTGACCGCCATCGTCGAGGCGGTAGCGGGCCGCGTGCCCGTGATCACCGGCTGCTCGGAATATGACACGCGCCGTGCGGTGCGTTACGCGCAGGCGGCCGAAAAGGCCGGGGCCGATGGCCTGATGCTGCTGCCGCCGATGGTCTATGTGCCCAAGGCGCATGAGCTGGTGAACCACTTCAAGGGCGTGGCCGACCAGACCGGCCTGCCGATCATGCTGTACAACAACCCGCCCGCGTACCGCACGGTCATCGACCAGTCGGTGCTCGAAGCGCTGGTCGATGTGAAGAACATCGTCGCGGTCAAGGAATCGGCCCCCGACACGCGCCGCTTCACCGATTTCCGCAACGCGTTCGGCGATCGCTACACCCTGTTCGCCGGTCTGGACGACGTGGCGCTCGAAGGGCTGTATCTGGGCGCGCAGGGCTGGGTTTCGGGCCTGACCAACGCCTTCCCCAAGGAGTCGGTCGAACTGGTCGCGGCGTTCGACCGTGGCGATCATGCCAAGGCGATGGAAATCTATCGCTGGTTCATGCCGCTCCTCCACCTCGATGCCGAGCATGACCTAGTCCAGTCGATCAAGCTGGCCGAGCAGGTCATGGGTCGTGGTTCGGAGCGCGTCCTGCCGCCGCGCTATGTCCTGGAAGGCGAGCGCCGCGCCGAGGTGATCGCGATGGTCGAAAAGGCCGCCGCGACCCGCCCGGACCTGGGCCAGGCCAAGGCCGCCTGATGGCGACGGCGCTCTCGCTACCGGACGTCGCCTTGGATGACGGGCGTCATCGGGGCGAGGGCGTCATCGTCGTGCAGACCCTGGCGGATCGCATTTTCGCGATCATACGCGAACGGATCATCGCGGGGGCCATCCCCGCCGATCGAACGATCCGCCAGGATGCGCTGGCTGCCGAACTGGGCGTCAGCAAGATACCGCTGCGCGAGGCGATGGCCCGGCTGGAGCAGGAGGGGCTGCTCCACGGCGTCGCCAATCGCGGCTATATGATCAGTGCGCTGTCCGCCGCGCAGGCGGAGGATATTTACGGCCTGCGTCTCAAGCTGGAACCGGCGGCCGCCGCGCGCGCTGCGTTCGTCGCCGATGCCGATGACCGCGCCGCCCTGATCGCGGCATTCGAGGCGCTCGACCAGGCGGCGGCCAGCGATCTGGCGCGGGTCGCCATCTGCAATCGTCGCTTTCACATGGCCATGGTCCGCCCGACGCGGCAGCCCCTGACCATCCAGCTGATCCGTCAACTCGCGCTGCTCGCGGAACGCTATGTCGTCGCGCATCTGCAGCCCGCCGGACGCGATGCGCGGGCGCATCTGGAGCATCGCGAACAGCTCGATGCCTTTCTTGCGCGCGACACCGACCGGGTTAAAGCATTGCTTGATACGCATATCCGGTCCACCCTGATGGACCTGAAAGGCGGGTTCGCGCCCGTCGAGTGACAATGACAAGCCCATGGGGCGGGGGGATTTTTCGACGATGTTCGGACCGAGGAAATCGCTGGGCAGCGTGACCCAGCATGCGGAGGGGCAGGCGCTGGCCAAGACGCTGAGCTGGCCGCACCTGATCGCATTGGGGGTCGGCGCGATCGTCGGCACCGGCATCTACACGCTGACCGGCGTCGGGGCGGAGCGGGCGGGACCCGCCGTCATCCTGGCCTTCGCCATTGCAGGTGCGGTCTGCGCCTGCGCCGCGCTCGCCTATGCCGAGCTGGCCACGCTGATCCCGGCGGCGGGCAGCGCCTATACCTTCAGCTATACCGCGCTCGGTGAAACCCTCGCATGGGTCGTCGGGTGGAGCCTCATCCTCGAATATTCGCTGGCCTGCTCGACCGTGGCAGTCGGCTGGTCGGGTTATCTGGTCGGCTGGATCCAGGCGGCGGGGGTGCATCTGCCGCCCGAGTTGCTGTCGGGCCCGCATGGCGGTGGTATCATCAACCTGCCGGCCGTGCTGGTCGCGCTGTCGGTGATGGGCATGCTGGTGGCGGGTACGCGGGAGAGCGCGACGCTGAACATCATTCTCGTCGTCGTGAAGCTCGTCGCGCTGGGCGTCTTCGTCGCCTTTGCCCTTCCGGCGTTCAACAACGCCAATCTCCATCCCTTCATGCCGTACGGCTTTGGCGCGACCGAAGTGGACGGGGCCAAGCGCGGCGTAATGGCGGCCGCAGCGATCGTGTTCTTCGCCTTTTACGGCTTCGACGCGGTGGCGACCTCGGCCGAGGAGGCGAAGAACCCCGGCCGCGACCTGACCATCGGCATCGTCGGGTCGATGCTGGTGTGTACGCTGATCTATATGGCGGTGGCGGTGACGGCGGTGGGCGCTCTGCCCTTCCTGCAACTCGCCAATTCGCCCGAGCCGCTGGCGCTCGTCCTGCGTTCGCTCGGCCAGCCTACGGCGGCGCACCTGATCGCCCTGGCCGCCGTCATCGCGCTGCCCTCGGTCATCCTGGTGATGATGTACGGCCAGAGCCGCATCTTCTTCACCATGGCGCGTGACGGCCTGTTGCCACAGGCACTGGCGGTGGTCAGCAAGCGCAGCGGCGCGCCGACCCGCATCACGCTGGTGACGGGCGTGTCGATCGCCATCGTTGCCGGTATCTTCCGCCTCGACGAGATTGCCGAGCTGGCCAATGCGGGCACGCTGCTCGCCTTTATCGCGGTCGGGGCCTGTCTGATGGTCTTGCGGCGCCGGGCACCGGAGGCCAAGCGGCTGTTCCGTTGCCCGCAGCCCTATCTGGTCGGCACGCTCGCCATTCTGGGCTGCATCTACCTGCTGTTCAGCCTGCCGAGCGCGACGATCGTGCGCTTCATCATCTGGAACCTGGCGGGTCTGGCCTTCTACTTCGCCTATGGGCGTCAGCGCAGCGTCCTGGCCAAGGGCTGAGCCCCGACCAGAGGTTGGGCGGGACGGCCGAACAGATAACCCTGGGCCTGGGGGCATCCTTCCTCCAGCACCATGCGATGCTGTTCGGCCGTCTCGCCCCCCTCGGCGACGACGGGCAGGTTCAGGCTCTGCCCCAGCCCGACGATCGCCCCGACGATCGAGCGCGCGGCGGCATAGGTGGCGACGCCCGACGCGATCCCCTTGTGGGTCGCCTGGGTTAGGCCGCGCAGGTCGGTGAGAAGCCGGTCCAGCAGTGCCGCCGCGACAAGGGCAACCACAATGGTCGCCGTCACCAGGCACACCACGCGCGCTAGATTGAGTGGCTGTAGCGGATGAAGGCCCGGATCCACGACCACGCCACCGGGCACCAGCGTCGTGGCCGTCATCCCGCCGAAATGCAGGACGACGATCCCCAGGGCCGCGAAGCCGACGGACAAGGCGGTACGGCCCCGTCCAGGCATCCACACATAGATATGGAATGCACCCGCCAGCAGCAGCGTGGCACCGAGAAATGCCGCCGCCAGCCCCCAGGGGTCATAGCGAATCTGCGCCGGGACGATCAGCGCCGCCATGCCGATCAGATGCATGGCACCAATCCCGATCATGGTTAGCCCGCCAACGGCCAGACAGCCGGCCAGGTCACGCCTTTGCCGGATATGGCCAAGCGCGATCCAGATGGTCAGGCAGGGCGCCGCGATCGACGTCAGCGTCAAGGGAAGATCGAAGCCCAGCGGCAGAGGGCCCGATAGGCAAGCATCGACAGGAAATGCGTGCACCAGATGCTGACGCCGCCCGTGATCGCGGCCAGCTCCACCCAATTGCGTCGGCGGACCTCGACGCACTCCTCGGCCCGGTCGTGCAGCAGGAACAAAGCAATCAGTCCCAGCACGCACACGCCCAGAGCGGGCAGCATCAGCCAGGAATCATGCTCCTCAATAATGCACCCCATGATTTCGAGCATCATATGCGCCATTCCCCCGGCGACACTTCGGTCCGAAGGCCATTGCAAAAACTTAATATAGGTCCGAAAGCGGACCATTGCTCTTTCGTGTGGTAAGGGCTTTCCAAACCGCCTCCGAAATTCTATACCGAACGTTATGGAAAATGCTCTGCCCGCGTGTAAGGGCCGCCCGCGTGAATTCTGCACCGACCAAGCCCTGGCCTCAGCGCTCCGTGTATTCTGGAGCAAGGGCTATGAGGGCGCGTCGATGGCCGACCTGACCGAGGCGATGGGCATCACCAAGCCCAGCCTTTATGCCGCGTTCGGCAACAAGGAGGCGCTGTTCCACAAAGCGCTCGACCTCTACGAGGCGGAGAAGCTCGCCTATATTCGTGAAGCGCTGGATCAGCCCACGGCACGTGGTGTCGCCGAACATCTGCTGCGCGGTGCGCTGAAGGCCATGACCAGCCAATGGGAGCCGAAGGGTTGCCTGGGCGTGATCCACTCGGTCGCCTGCGGATCGGAAGCCGAGTCGATCAAGGCGGAAGTGGTGGCGCGGCGGGCTTCGTCGCAGGCGGCGATCGTCGGACGTTTCCAGCGCGCGGTGGACGAGGGCGATATGCCTGCCGGTGTCGATCCGGCGGGACTGGCCAATCTGATCTTCGCTGTGTTGCAGGGCATGGGCGTCCAGGCCGGGTGCGGTGTCTCTTCGGAGCAGCTGCAATCGATGGTCGATGCGGCATTGGCGCTGTGGCCTTCGCGCTAAGACGAAATTTTTAATACCGGTTGGTATGAAAGTCGTTGACGCCTGTACGGCGGATTAATATACCAGCCGGTATGGAAGGTGATCCTCACCTTCGTAGTTGAAATGGCGAGACAGCAGGCAAGGCGGCCCGGTGCCGCTTCCTCGAGCGAGCGTGATGCTGGCCGGGGCAGGATGTCCCGCGCAAAAAGGGGTTTGCATCATGGCCTATGTCGCTTTCCAGGAAATCGGTGCCGCACGGATCGCCGTCGATGCCGCCATCGCACAGCAGGGCGCGGCGGCCATCCGTCCGGATGCCCGTCTGTCGGCCCTCGAATGGCAGGTCGTTGCACTCGCCCGCCGCGACCGCCTGTCCAGCCTGCGCGAGCCGACCAAGCTGATCCGCGCGATCGGCAGCATCTTCGGCGAAACCCGCAACCCGCGCTTGGCCGATCCCTCGCTGGAGGCACTGCGCCGGATGGCGGTGTTGAGCTGGCATCATGGCTATAGCGTGCCCTCGCACGAGGTTCGTGCCTTCCTGGCCGCCGGCTATACGCCGGACCAGTATGAGCTGATGGTCGACAGCATCGCGACCGCGCTCAGCGATTCGCGTCGGCTGGCCCGGCCCATGGCGGCCGAGTAAAGATGAGGTGAGGCGGGGGTGCGTCCGTCACCCCTTGCCCTTCCCCGAAACTGACGTACCTTGTGGGGATCAGTGACGGAGAAGACCATGGCGGCCGAACTGCGTCTGAGCGACCCCTTCTCGATCATAACCCTGCCGGTGGTGGGGCCTGACATGGGCAAACCCGGCGGCGAGCGCGCCATGCCATGGGAAAGCCTGTTCGCCTGGCCCCGGCAGGGCGATCTGCAACTCCCCTTTGACGACGGATCGCGGGAATCCCGCGATATCTGGGCGACTCGGCTTGACCATGCGGTGGCGCATGCCGACAAGGCGGTGCTGCTGGTGGCCGAGGGCGCGGCTTGCTTGGCCAGCATCTGGTGGGCGCGACTGTCGCCCAGCCATTACGTGTCCAAGGTCGCGGGGGCGCTGTTCTTCCAGCCGCCCGCCGCCGATTCGCTGGACCGGCAGGGCGGCCAGCTCTTCGCCTCGCCCGAGGCGGCCTTGCCCTTTCCCTCCTTGGTCGTCGACGGTGCCAATCACGGCCCGGCGCTGGCCAGCATCTGCGGCGGTCGCCTGCTGGCCCCGCCGCGCGCCACGCCTGCGCCGACCGGCATGTGGCGTCAGGCTCAGCGGCTGATCGAGCGTTTCTCGGCCGGGGTGGTCGAACAGGATATGCGTGTCTTGCGCACGTTGGGCATTCCCGAACGCTGACATAAAAACGGTCCGGCGGTTTGCGTAACCGCCGGACCAGTCGATCGCCACAGGGAGCTTCCTTTGGCGAGGCAGGAGCGGTGACGAAGCCCGGTAGGGGCCCCATGCCACCGAAGGAAATTTTAGCTCGCGTTCGCGCCGCCCGGCGCCGCTTCATTGTCGAGCAGTACGTCGTTGCCGAACGTCGCATTGCCGTCGACGGGCCCTTCATCATTGGCCAGAAGCTCGTCATTGGCCACGCCGCCATTGTCGAGGGCGGTGCTGTTGGCAGGCTCCGATTTGGAGCACGCGGCGAGCGGGACCGCGCATGCGATCAGAAGCAGCGGAAGGGCATGGCGTCGCAACATCAATTCGGTCCCCTTGGTCGTTTATGCCGTGTATCGCCGCTTATCGGCTCCTCATAGGTAATACATACTAAATCGATGGGATATAACCAGCGCAAATCTTGTCGGCGGGATAGATGGGCTTTCCCGCGATTGGCGGCGGCCCTGCTTGTCACGATTCCGGGCGGCGCATGGGCACAGGCCGTGGCGCGGCTCGACGGGAATGCCGCCCTTGCTCTGGATGCGGCGGAATATGCCAGCCTGTCCGGGCAGACGCCGATGGCGGCCGCGCACGAACTGGCGGTGCAGGAGGCGTCGGTGCCGCTGACCGACTCGCTCAAGGCGGAGTTCGCCGACCGCCTCGCGGGACTGTCGGTTGGCCATGCGCCTTTCCATATCGACATATTGCTGACCGGCGATGCGCCCGTCGCGGACCGGGTCGTGCAGGTGGCGGGAAGTCCGGTGCTCGTTCGCTTCCGGACCGGCGCCTATGCCACACACCGCCAATTGGTCGTCGCGCTCGCGCTTCACCAGACTGAAATCCGCGCCAGCCTGACCCAGCCGCCGGGCATCGGTGTCGATCCCCGGATCGGGGCGCTGGTCGTGATGGTGGCCCGCGCGGATGCCGAGGCAGAGCCGGGCGATGCCCTGCGGGATCGGATCGCCCGGATCGCAGGGGTGCCGGTGCGGATCGCGACGCTGGATGCGCCCGACAGCGACCTGGCCGACGTTCAAGGTGGTGCGCGGCTGACCGGTATCGATCCCGGCAATGGTCGCCGCTATGCCTGCACCAGCGGGTTCGTCGTCCGGCGCGGGAGCGACAGCGCGGTCGTGACGGCCGCCCATTGTCCCGACAATCTGGTCTGGACCGATGCCGAACGGCGCGAGCATCCGCTGCCCTTTCTGGGGCAATGGGGATGGGGCTATCAGGATGTACAGGTGAATGGCAGCCCGGTGTCGTTGTCGCCCGCCTTCTGGAGCGACACGGCCAAGACGATCAGCCGCCGCGTCACGGGGCAGAGGAGCCGCAACCGGACCCGCGCGGGCGACATCGTCTGCCATCGCGGCGAACGGACGGGCTATAGCTGCGCCGAGGTATGGATACCCGACTTCGCCCCCGCCGGGGATTTGTGCGGCGGCGGCTGTACCCCGACCTGGGTCGCGGTGCGGGGGCCGACCTGTCGTAGCGGGGACAGTGGCGGGCCGGTCTTCCTCGGCGGCATGGCTTACGGCATCGTCAAGGGCGGCAGCTATCGCGGCGGCGACGGCAGCTGTGCCTTTTACTATTATATGTCAGTCGATTTCCTGCCCGACGGGTGGTCTCTGGCGACCGGCTGAGGGATCGCATCGCACTGCAGCAGCGTTGGTTTTTCATCGACAGACAGCGATGAAGGCGACGGCATGAAGGCGATGATCCTCGATGCACCTGGCGGGCTGGACCGTCTGCGACTGGTCGACCGCCCCGATCCCGGTGCGCCGGGACCGGGTATGATCCGGGTGCGGCTGCACGCGACGTCACTGAATTATCATGACTATGGTGTCGTGGCGGGCCGCATGCCGACCCAGGACGGGCGTATCCCGATGGCCGATGGCGCGGGCATCGTCGAGGCGGCGGGCGAGGGCGTCCAGGACTTCGTGGCGGGCGATGCGGTCGTCTCCTGCTTCTTTCCCGACTGGCAGGAAGGGCCGCCCCGGATCGGCGACTTCTCGCGCGTGCCGGGCGACGGGATCGACGGCTATGCGTGCGAACTGGTGGTCGCCCCCGCAACAGCCTTTACCCGCGCGCCGACGGGCTACAGCCATACCGAGGCAGCGACCATCACCACGGCCGGACTGACCGCATGGCGGAGTTTGGTCGTCGATGGCGGGTTGAAGCCGGGGGACCGCGTGCTGGTGCTGGGGACCGGCGGCGTGTCGATCTGGGCGCTTCAGATCGCGCGGATGATGGGTGCTCATGTGGTCGTCACCTCGTCCTCCGACGCAAAGCTGGAACGGGCCCGCTCGCTGGGGGCCGCGCATACGATCAATTATCGCACCCATCCCGAATGGGGGAAGCTCGTCCATGACTGGGCGGGTGAGGGTGTCGACCATGTGATCGAGGTCGGCGGACCGGGTACGCTGGCCCAGTCGATCGACGCGGTTCGGATCGGCGGGCATATCGGGTTGATCGGGGTGCTGACCGGCTTTGCAGGGGACGTGCCGACCGCCACCCTGATGAGCAAGCAGGCGCGGTTGCAGGGCCTCATCGTCGGCAGCCGCCGGATGCAGACGGAATTCGTCCGCGCGCTGGACGATGCAGCGTTCCGCCCCGTGGTCGATCGAACCTTCGCCTTGGATGAATTGGCCGATGCATTTCGCTATCAGGAAAGCGGCGACCATTTCGGCAAGATCGCCGTGACCTTCTGATGACGGGGGACAGGACATGACGAGAGCAGGCGTCGATCCCAATTGGCCGCATGTGGTGATCGTCGGCGCGGGATTCGGCGGGCTTGCGGTGGCGCAGCGACTGGCGCGTGCGCCGGTGCGGGTTACGGTGGTCGACCGCAACAACTATCACCTGTTCGTGCCGCTGCTCTATCAGGTGGCGACCGCCGCCCTGTCGCCCGCCGATGTCGCCGAGCCGATCCGCCATGTCCTGGGCCGCTACCCCAATATCCGGGTCGTGCTGGGCGAGGTGACGCAGGTCGATACCGACGCCCGGCACGTGGCCTTGGCCACGGGCGAGACGTTGCAATATGACCGGCTGGTCGTCGCGACGGGATCGACCAGCAGCTATTTCGGCCATGACGAATGGCGCCGCCATGCCCCCGCCTGCAAGTCGATCGAGGAAGCGCGGGTCATCCGCTCGCGCGTGCTGGGCGCGTTCGAGGAAGCGGAACGCGACGGGGCTGCGGATCGCGAGGCGCTGATGACCTTCGTCATCGTCGGCGGCGGGCCGACCGGCGTGGAACTGGCCGGGTCGGTCGCCGAGCTGGCGCGCTATGCTTTGACCTCCGATTTTCGCCGGATCCGGCCGGAGACGGCGAAGATCATATTGATCGAGGGCGGGCCGAGGATATTGGCGGCTTTCCCGGACTCGCTTGCCACCTATGCCGAACGGGCGCTGGCGCGGCTGGGGGTTCAAGTGATGACCGACATGCCGGTCGAAGCTATCACGGCCGAGGGGCTGACCGCCGGCGGACAATTCATCCCGGCTCGTACCGTCCTTTGGGGCGCAGGCGTGGCACCGACGGGGGCCGCCAAGCTGCTCGGCATAGCGCCGGGACCGGGCGGACGCGTGGCGGTGCGGCCGGATTTGAGCGTCGAGGGGCTGGAGAATGTCTATTCGCTGGGCGATGTCGCCGCCTGCCTGGACGAAGACGGCAAGCCCTTGCCCGGCCTGGCCCAGGTCGCGCAGCAACAGGGCGAGTATATGGGCAAGGCGTTACGGGCGCAACTGACGGGCGGCGCAGCGCCCAAGCCCTTCCGCTTCCACAATCGCGGCAATGCGGCGATCATCGGGCGTCACGCCGCGATCTTCGATTTCGGCCGGTTCCGGATGAAGGGCTATCCGGCCTGGATGCTCTGGGCGATCGTCCATGTCGTGCTGCTGGTCAATTTCGCGCAGCGTATCCGCGTCAGCCTGCAATGGCTGTGGCGTTATCTGACCTATCGGCGTGGTGCCCGGATCATCACCACGCCTATTGGCCGCCCGCCCGGCTGACGGGGGTCAGCGGATCAACTGGGCGCGCAGGTCGACCAGCGTCGCGCCGATATGCTCGGTCAGGAAACCGGCCACCCGCGCCTCGTCACGTGCCAGCCAGGCGTCGAGTAACGCATGATGCTCCTCATGCGCGCGGTCCTCGCGACCCGCAGGCTTCAGATGCTGAACGACGTAACGTTCGGCCAGCACCTGCAACCGTTCGATCAGCTGGAAGGTCAGCGCGGCACCCAGCGGGCGAACCAGCGCGAGATGAAAGGCGCGGTTGCGGTGCGCGACCTCGTGCAATGCATCGCGCGCCGCGACGTCCAATGCGGTCAACGCCTCACGCGCCACGGCCTGATCCTCCGCCGTCGCCACACGCGACGCACGCGCCGCCGCATCGGGTTCCAACGCCAGGCGAAGTTCGTAAATCTCCTCCGCCTCGCCAGCGCCCAGCGAGCGGACGAAAAAGCCGCGATTGGCCTGGCTGGTCAGCAGCCCCTCCTGCTCCAGCCGGGCGAGCGCCTCACGCAGCGGGATCTTGCTGACCCCCAGCTCATTGGCCAGCGCGTCCTGTCGGATCGGCTGTTCCTCCGGCAGGTCGCCGCTGATGATCCGCTCGCGAATGATCGTGAAGATCTGCTCCGACAGGGTGCGAACGACAAGGCTCATGGATTCTCTCGTGCCGACAGGCCGGGGAGAAGCCTGTAATTTAGGGGGAAATGTAACGAACAAGCCTTCAGCATAGCCCTGTTCCCCACAGCCTGCCAAGTCCGTGTCATAGACCGGACGGCAGGGCGTCCCGAAGTTCGTTCAGCCAGACCGTTGCCGTGCCGTCCGATGGCGCCCGCCAGTCCCCGCGCGGGGACAGGGCGCCGCCTGCCGAGACCTTGGGACCGTTGGGCAGGGCCGAGCGCTTGAACTGGCTGGTCTGGAAGAAGCGGGTCAGGAATCGCTCCAGCCAGTGCCGGATCGTCGGCAGGTCATAGGCGACGCGCGCGTCCTGCGGCAGGTCCTCGGGCCAGCCGCCCGCTTCCGCATCATGCCATGCGCGCCAGGCGAGGAAGGCGATCTTCGACGGCTTCAGGCCATAGCGGATGACGTAATGCGCAAAGAAGTCGTTGAGCGCATAGGGGCCGATCATCGCCTCGGTGGACTGCATGGCGCCGCTGGCGTCGGCGGGAACCAGCTCGGGCGAAATTTCCTGCGCCAGGATCGCCGCCAGAACCTTGTTCGTCGCCTCGTCATATTGCCCGGTACGGATGCACCAGCGGATCAGGAACTGGATCAGCGTCTTGGGCACGCCCGCATTGACCGCATAATGGCTCATCTGGTCGCCCACGCCATAGGTGCACCATCCCAGCGCCAGCTCCGACAGGTCGCCGGTGCCCAGCACGATGCCGCCGCGCTGATTGGCGAGGCGGAACAGATAATCGGTGCGCAGGCCCGCCTGCACATTCTCGAAGGTCACGTCATGGACCGGCTCGCCCTGCGCAAAGGGGTGCTTCATGTCTTCCAGCAGCTGATGCGCGGCGGGACGGATATCGATTTCCTCTGCCGTTACCCCCAGCGAACGCATCAGCGCCCAGGCATGGGCCTTGGTGCCCGCGCCGGTGGCGAAGCCGGGCATGGTGAAGGCCAGGATACGGTCGCGCGACCAGCCCAACCGATCGGTCGCCTTGGCGGCGACGATCAACGCATGGGTAGAATCGAGCCCACCGGACACGCCGATTACCAGCGTCTTGGCGCGGCTGGCATCGAGCCGCTTGGCCAGCGCCTCGACCTGGATGTTATAGGCTTCGTAGCAGTCGGCATCGCGCCGGGCGGGATCGTCGGGAACGAAGGGAAAGCGGTGAACGGCGCGTCGCAGCCCCCGATCGCTCGCCTCCGCGCCATGGACGAAGCCGATCCGGCGGAAACGCTGTTCGGGATGACCCGCAAAGGCGGCGGCATCGTTGAAGGTGCCGAAGCGCAGGCGCTCCTGCTCGATCCGCTCGACATCGATATCGGCGGTGGTCAGCGCGGGTTCGCGCAGGAAACGCTCGGACTCGGCGATCGTCTCGCCCAGCTCGTGGATCAGGCCCTGGCCGTCCCAGGACAGATCGGTCGTGCTCTCGCCGATGCCCGCCGCCGAATAGACATAGGCGCAGGCCGCGCGGGCCGACTGGGCGGCGGCCAGCATCGCCCGGTCGCGCGCCTTGCCGATGACGATGTTCGACGCCGACAAATTGCAGCAGATCGTCGCCCCGGCCAGTGCGCCCAGTGTCGAGGGCGGGGTGGGGGCCCAGTAATCCTCGCAAATCTCGGCATGGACGACGAAGCCCGGCACATCCTCGGCCGCGAAGATCAGGTCGGTGCCGAAGGGCACGCTCTGGCCATCCAATTCGATGGTCAGGCCAGTCAGCCCCGCGCCGCTCGCGAACCAGCGCTTCTCGTAATATTCGCGGTAGTTGGGCAGGAAGGTCTTCGGCACCACGCCCAAAATCCGCCCGCGTGCGATGACGACGGCGCTATTGTACAGCCGCCCGTTACGGGGCAGCGCGGCACCGACCAGCATGACCGGCGACAGCGCCGCGCTGGCGTCCACCATCTCGCCCAGCGCCGCGAACGTCGCCGCATGCATCGCGCCCTGCAAATGCAGGTCGTCGATCGCGTAGGAGGTCAGCGACAATTCGGGAAAGACGATCAGGTCGACGCCGTCCTCATCCGCCTTGCGCGCCAGATCGAGCATGGCCTGCGCATTGGCATAAGCATCCCCCACCGATGCGGCGGGCGTCGCGGCGGCGACGCGGATCAGGCCATGGGTGTGAAGCGCGTAAAAGGGGTGATCCTGCATCCTCTCGGGATAGCGACGCGGGAAGGGGGGCGCTAGCCTGTGTGGGTTGCCACGGGTTAGGATGTGAGGGTTTCCCCTGGCCTTCGACTTCACTTATCCTGGTGCATTCCGCTAAGCGCCGGACGCTCCCGAAGTTCGAGGCTCTATGACCATCATCCTCTATGGCATCCCCAACTGCGACACGATGAAGAAGGCCCGTGTCTGGCTCGACCAGCACGGCGTCGCCTATCGTTTCCACAACTACAAAGCCGAGGGCATCAACGAAGCCACGCTGCGCCGCTGGGTCGATCAGGTCGGTTGGGAAAAGCTGCTCAACCGCGCGGGCACGACCTTCCGCAAGCTAGACGAGGCCGACCGGCAGGACATCGATGCCGACAAGGCGATCCGGCTGATGCAGGCCCAGCCCTCACTGATCAAGCGGCCGGTGCTCGACCGCGACGGCGCGCTGACGGTCGGGTTCAAGCCCGAGGTCTACGCCGAAATCTTCTGACGGTCCAAGGGGGTGGAGCGCACGGCGCACACGGGTTAGAGGCTTTGGCATGTCCACGACCTACACGCTCGACACCGCGACCAGCCGCGCCAATCCCACGCCTGCGCCGATGAAGCGTCTGACCGTACCTGCCATCCGTCGCCGCAAGGGCGAGACGCCGTTGGTCATGCTGACCGCCTATACGGTGCGCTCGGCGCAGCTGCTCGATCCGCATTGCGACATGCTGCTGGTCGGCGACAGCCTGGGGCAGGTGATCTACGGCCTGCCGTCGACCGTGCCGGTCACGCTTCAGATGATGGCGGCGCATGGTGCTGCCGTGGTGCGGGGCAGCTATCATGCGGTCGTCGTCATCGACCTGCCCTTCGGTAGTTACGAAGCGAGCCCGGAAAAGGCGTTCGAGAATGCCGCCTGGCTGCTCAAGGAAACCGGCGCGGCGGCGGTCAAGCTGGAGGGTGGCGTCGCGATGGCGCCGACCGTGCGCTTCCTGGTCGAGCGCGGCATTCCCGTCATGGGCCATGTCGGCCTGACGCCGCAGGCGGTGAACGTCCTGGGCGGCTATGGCGCGCGCGGCCGCACGCCTGAGGAGGCCGAGAAGATCATCGCCGACGCGGTCGCCGTGGCGGAGGCGGGTGCCTTTTCGGTCGTGATTGAGGGCGTGGTCGAGCCGATCGCCATCGAGATCACCAAGCGTATCGCCTGCCCAACGATCGGTATCGGTGCGTCGGCGGAGTGCGACGGTCAGGTGCTGGTGGGCGAGGACATGCTCGGTCTGTTCGACCGTACCGCCCGCTTCGTCCGCCGTTACGAGACGATGGGCGAGCGGATCGGCGAGGCGGCGCGTGCCTATGCGGAGGATGTGCGCGCCCGCCGCTTCCCCGGGCCGGAGCAGACCTATGCCCCCCGGCAAGCCAACCGCGATGGGGGATAAGCCAAGCCCGCTTCCCACAGGGGCCGCTCCTCGCTAAAGGTCGCGGCTTCTATCTTGCCTTGATCCAGAATAGCGGAGCCCGTCTTGGCCCTAACGCCCCAATCCAGCCAGGCCTTTTTGAGCGAGGTCGACGACGAACTGCGTCGCGAAAGGCTGACGTCTTTCTGGACCCGGTGGGGCCTTATCGTCGGCGCGGCGATCGTCGTCGCGCTCGCGGCGTTCGGCGGCTATCTCTATTGGCAGCACCGCCAGCATCAGGCGGCGGGCGTCGATGGCGAGCAGTTGCAGGCCGCCTATGACGCGCTGGGCCAGAACGACACCAAGACGGCGGGCGAGAAGCTGAAGGCATTGTCCGACACCAATGTCGACGCCTATCGCGCTCTCGCCGAGTTCACCCAGGCGGATATCCTGCTCCAGCGTGACGACATGAAGGGTGCCGCGGCACGCTTCGCCGCCATCGCCAATGATGCCTCGCTCACCCAGCCGTTCCGTGACCTGGCGCTGGTTCGCCAGACCATGGCCGAATATGACACGATGAAGCCCGAGGCGGTCGTCGCGCGACTGGGCAGTATGGCGGTTCCCGGCAACGCCTATTTCGGCAGCGCGGGCGAGATGGTCGCCGTGGCCTATCTGCGCATGAACAAGCGCGACCAGGCAGGCCGTTTGTTCGGCCAGATTGCCAGCGACAAGGATGTGCCCGATACGTTGCGGCAACGTGCGGTTCAGATGGCCGGCGTATTGGGGGTCGACGCGGTCGGCCAGAGTGAGGACACCAAGACCCAATGACGAAGCATTTCCGCACCTCGGCGGCGCTTGCCGCGCTGATGGCGCTGGGCGCCTGCGGGGTATTCAAGAGCGCGCCCAAGAAGACGCCGACCGTGGGCAACCGCGTGCCGATCCTGGTTTCGGAAACGGGGGTCGAGGCGGATAAGACGATCGCCGACGTGCAGGTCCTGCTGCCCGCGCCTGAAGCGAACCCCGAATGGTCGCAGCCTGGCGGCAATGCCGCCAAGTCGATGGGGCAGCTCGCACTGGCGGAACAGCCGCAGCGCCTGTGGAGCGCGACGATCAACGGTGGTTCGGCGCGCGATCCGCTGGGCGCCGCCCCGGTCGTGGCCGAGGGCAAGCTGTTCGTCGTGGATGTCGAGGGTAATCTCGTGGCGATGAACGCCGATACCGGCGCGCGCCTGTGGTCGACCGGGATCACCGAAGGTGATGCGAACCGCCTGGCCCGCTTCGGCGGCGGGGCGAGCTATGACAGCGGCACGGTGTTCGCATCGGACGGTCTGGGCGATGTGATCGCGGCCAGCGCCGCCGACGGCAAGGTGCTGTGGCGTGCCAAGCCCAGCGGCCCGCTGCGCGGATCGCCGACCATCGCCAACGGCAATGTCTATGTTCTGACCCAGGACAATCAGCTTTATGCCATCAACCAGACGGATGGTAAGATCGTCTGGGCCGGGCAGGGCACGCTGGAGACGCAGGGCGTGTACGGCGTCGCGGCTCCATCGGCCAGCCAGGGTACGGTCGTCGCCGGTTTCTCCAGTGGCGAGCTGAACGCCTATCGTTACGAAAACGGCCGTCTGCTGTGGCAGGACGCGCTGTCGCGGACGAGCATTTCCACCTCGGTGTCGACGCTGTCGGATATCGACGCCGCGCCGGTGATCGACCAGGGCCGCGTCTATGCGCTGGGCCAGGGCGGCCGTATGGTCGCGCTGGAACTGTCGACCGGCCAGCGTCTCTGGGAGCAGAATTTCGCCGGGCTTTCGACGCCGTGGATCGCAGGCGAGTGGATCTTCCTCGTCACCGACGATGCGCGTCTGGTCGCGCTGGCACGGTCTAGCGGCAAGGCCCGCTGGATCGCGCAGCTGCAGCGCTTCCACAAGGAAAAGAAGAAGACCGGTGCGATCACCTGGTTCGGCCCGGTGCTGGCGGGCAACCGCCTGATCCTGACCAATTCGGAAGGGCAGATCGTTTACGCCAATCCGGGTGACGGATCGGTCCAGGCGACGGTCGACACAAAGACGCCGTTCGCGTTGCCGCCGATCGTCGCCAATAACGTGCTCTACGTCCTCGACCAGAAGGGTCGGATCGCGGCCTATAAGTGATGCGATTCTGCCCCGTGGGACCATTGTTCCACGGGGCAGTATATTCTTAACGCTATAGGCGTGACGAAAGGCCTGCCTTTCGCTAACGGACGGCGATGGCTAATCTCCCTATCGTCGCGATCGTCGGCCGTCCCAATGTCGGCAAGTCGACGCTGTTCAATCGTCTGGTCGGAAAGAAGCTGGCGCTGGTCGACGACCGGCCCGGCGTGACTCGCGACCGGCGCGAAGGCGACGCGCATCTTCTGGGCCTGGATTTCCGTATCATCGATACGGCCGGTTACGAAGACGAAGACCCCGACACATTGCCGGGCCGGATGCGCCGCCAGACCGAGGCGGCGGTCAGCGAGGCCGATGTCGCGCTGTTCCTGGTGGATGCCCGCGCCGGGGTCATGCCGCTGGACGAGGAGATCGCCCGCTGGCTGCGCAGCTCCGACACCCCGATCGTGCTCGCCGCCAACAAGGCAGAGGGCCGTGCGGCCGAACAGGGCATATTGGAGGCGCTGGCGCTTGGCTTCGGCGATCCGGTCCAACTGTCCGCCGAGCATGGCGAAGGCGTGGGCGATTTGTTCGAAGCGCTGCTTCCCTTTATCGACCGTGAAGTCGAGGAAGAAGAGGAAGTCGATCTCGAAAACCCCTTCGCTCCGCTCAAGCTGGCAATCGTCGGGCGTCCCAATGCGGGCAAGTCGACGCTGATCAACCGTTTCCTGGGTCAGGATCGCCTGATCACTGGACCGGAAGCCGGGATTACGCGCGATTCGATCGCGATCGACTGGGAATGGCACGACCGGAACGGCGAGGTGCGGCAGGTCCGCCTGATCGACACCGCGGGCATGCGGAAAAAGGCCAAGGTGCAGGACAAGCTGGAAAAGCTGTCCGTCGCCGACGCGTTGCGCGCGGTCGATTTCGCCGAGGTCGTGGTGCTTCTGCTCGATGCGACCCTGGGTTTGGAATCGCAGGATTTGCGCATTGCCGACCGTGTGCTGGAAGAGGGGCGTGCCCTGCTGATCGCGCTCAACAAGTGGGACGTCGCGGAAAATCCGTCGTCGCTGTTCAACGGTGTGCGCAAGGCGCTGGAAGACGGGCTCAGCCAGGTCAAGGGCGTCCCGTTGCTGGCGGTGTCGGCCGCGACCGGCAAGGGGCTGGACACGCTGATCGAAGCGGCGTTCGAGACGCGCGCCGCCTGGTCGAAGCGCGTGCCGACCGGCGAGCTCAACCGCTGGTTCGAGCGTGCGGTCGAGGCCAATCCTCCACCCGCGCCGGGCGGCAAGCGGATCAAGCTGCGCTACGTCACCCAGGTGAAGTCGCGTCCGCCGAGCTTCGTGATCTTCGGAACGCGCGTGGACCAGTTGCCCGCCAGCTATGAGCGGTATCTGGTCAATTCGATGCGGCGCGAGCTTGGTTTTGGCGCGGTGCCGGTGCGTCTGACGCTGCGTGCACCGAAGAACCCGTTCGGCAAGAAGGACTGAGGGGCGGCGGGCGCGCCTTTTCCTAATCGCCCTTCAGCCGGAGCCAAGTCGAAGGCCGAGGGCCGACGCCAAGTCCGGGCCATGACCGATATAATTCCCGTGGCCTTCGACTTCGCTCAGGCTGAACGGGTTGGGTGGACAATTTTCCGGAAACAGGGGCGGGCCATCAAACCCGCCCCGCATTCTCAGCCCTGAAGGTGCGGCGCCGCGCCCGACTTGGGCGTGTCGTTCTCCGCCATGGCGTTCAGCTGGATATAGTTCTGGATGCCCATGCGCGCGATCATCTCGAACTGGCGCTCCAGCGTGTCGACATGCTCTTCCTCGCTCGCCAGGATGCGCTGGAACAGGTCACGGCTGACATAGTCGCGGACTTCCTCGCAATAGGCGATGGCTTCCTTGAGCTGGGCAACGGCCTCGACCTCGATGGCCAGATCGCCCTTGAGCACTTCCTCGACGGTCTCACCGATGCGCAGGCGGCCCAGCAGCTGGAAATTGGGCAGCCCGTCCAGGAACAGGATACGCTCGGCCAGCCAGTCGGCGTGGCGCATCTCGTCGATCGATTCGTGATATTCGAACTGGGCGAGCTTGTAGACGCCCCAATGGTCGAGCAGCCGGTAATGCAGGAAATACTGGTTGATCGCGGTCAGCTCGTTCTTGAGCGCCTCGTTCAAATACTCGATGACCTTCGGATCGCCCTTAACTGCCATGGATCTCGCCTTTCGTGAATGTGTTTGGCGGCACCTTAGAAGACCATGGGCGACCCCGACAAGGCCGATTTCATAAGTAAAAATGCGTCGCGCTTTCATCTTGGGCGAAAGCTGCTAGGGGCAACATAAGTTATCGAAAATGAGGTTAACGGTGTCGGTGAGTGCGGCGGAGCAGCTGGCCCTTGTCATGGAACATGTCCGGCACGGTATCGTGATCTATGATCGGGACGAGCGAATTCTCCTGATCAATCAGTATGTCAGCCGCATCTTCGGCCTGTCGGACAGTGCCGTGACCGCAGGATCGAGCCTGGCGGATTATCTGCACCATGTCGGCAATGCGGTGGGTTGGTCAGATGTCCGAAAGGCGGCGATCCTCGACAATCATCGGCAATGGGCCCGCGAGGGGGTGCGGCGCCAGTTCGATCATCATTTCGATGACGGTCATGTGCTGGAGATCACCTATCACCCGCAACCCGATCTTGGGGCGGTGCTGACCTTTGTCGACGTGACGCATGAGCGCGATCTGACGCGCGTGATTCGGCGACGCAATGACCTGAACCGCGAGACCGTGGCCATGCTGGAACGGGTCGGCCGGATATCGGCCAATACCCGGCTGGTCGCGCTGAATGCGAGTATCGAGGCCGCACGGCTCGGTGCCCAGGGGCGCGGTTTCGCGGTCGTCGCCGAAGAGGTGCGCAACCTTTCGGTCGAGACGTCGGATGTGCTGGTGGAGATCAGCCGGATCAACGCGGCGTCGCTCGAACTTGCCGAAGACAAGGATCGGTAACGGGGAAGATCGATGCGGGAAGTTGGTGGGCCCGGCAGGACTCGAACCCGCAACCTAGCCGTTATGAGCGGCCAGCTCTAACCGTTGAGCTACAGGCCCCACCGCGAATGTCGTTAGCGTGATGCGGCCGGACTTCGCAAGCGTCGTGCGACAACTTTGCACAGGAAATCGGGCAAAGAAAAAGGGCGCTTCCGCATGGGAAGCGCCCTTTTCCGACATAGCAGTCGGCGCTTCGGACCCGAAGGTCCGAGGCGACTATTACTGCATGTTGTCCGCCTTGGCGTCGGCAGCGTCACGGACGTTGTCGGCAGCGGCGTTCATGTTGTCGGCAGCGTTCTCGAGGGTCGCGGCAGCAGCAGCGTTCGAGGTGTTGTCCGCAGCGGCATCCATGTTGTCAGCCGACATTTCCATGTTGTCAGCCAGCATGTCCGCGTTGTTCTCAACAGCGGCAGCTTCCGGCGACTTGTTGCAGGCGGCGACGGACATCAGGCCGGCGGCAGCGAGAACGAAAGCGATCTTCTTCATTCGAATGCTCCCAAGCAAAGCAAAAATCGCGGCCGGCCCGAATGCCGTCGCGAAGCGGCTCAAATAACGTGCGGTTCATCGCGGTCAATCCGCAAAATTCATCGGATCGCAAGGTTCGCGACGAACCGATGGCACGGATCGGGCATTTTCAAGGCGTTGGCGTTACCAAAAGGTTACCGTGAGAGCGACGGATCAACGCGGGGTGACCGGGCCGATGGCCTCGGGCGCATTGGCGACCACCGCCAGCATGGCGGTCCAGGCGGCGACATTCTGGCGAAGGGCGGCCGGATCGACGCGGTCCAATACGTCATCGGGCGTATGGTGGGTATCGAAATAATCCCATCCCGACTGGTTCAGGTCGATCCCGGCGGTCCCGAGCTTGATCGTCGGGCCGATATCGGTGCCGTCACCGCCCAGGCCGCTGCCCCGCGTAATGCCCAGCGGTGCCAGTGCGGTCTGCAGCCGGTCCGCGACCGGCTTGGCGGTGGTGGGCAGGTTGACCTCGAACCGCCAGACCCGGTCCGCGCCGAAGTCGCTTTCCGAGGCCGTGGCATGGCGCTCACCAGCATGGGCCTTGGCATAGGCCTCGCCGCCCATGCCGCCGACCTCCTCGGCGCCGAACCAGACGACGCGGATGGTGCGACGCGGCTGCCCTGCATCCATGATCCGCTTGGCCGCCGCGGCAGTGATCGCGATCCCGCTGGCATCGTCGATCGCCCCCGTCCCCAGGTCCCAGCTGTCGAGATGGCCACCGACCAGCACGATGCCCGCCGACGGATCGCTGCCGGGCACCTCTGCAATCACGTTGCCTGATTCGCGAGTGCCGACCATGCGCGGGGTCAGGACCAGCTTCATGCGGACCGGCTGGCCTCGGCTGGCGATTCGCTCCAGTTGCTCGGCGTCAGGAACGGAAAGGGCGGCCGCCGGGATGGGCTTTACGCCTTCGGGGAATTTTGTCGTGCCGGTATGGGGGAAGCGATGATGGTCGGTGCCGATCGAACGGATGACGATCGCAACCGCGCCGCGCCTGGCCGCCAGCGCGGGGCCGGTGAAGCGCGCGGTGCCATAGGCGCCATAGCCCGATCCGTCCTGGGTCCTGGGCATGGCGTTGCCGATATAGACGATCTTGCCCCGGATCGCGTCCTCAGGCGCCGACTGGAACGCCGCCATGCTGGGGAAGACCGCGACCTCGCCCGTCAGACCGCCCGCCGGTGTCGCACCCGAATTGCCCAGCGCGGCCAGTGTCAGCTTCTGCGGGAAGGGGGCCAGGATTTCCGCGCTCTCCGCGCCGCGTTCCCACACCGGCATCCGATAGGGCTCGATCCGCACATTCTTGAAGCCCAGCGCCGTCAGCCTGGCGACCGACCATGCCCGGGCGCGTGCCTCGGCTTCGGTGCCCGCCAGCCGCTGGCCGACTTCGGTCGTCAGTCCCTCGACGATATCCCAGGCGACCGTATCGTTCAGCGCCGCATCGCGCAGCCGTTCGACCTCGGGTGCGACGGTGGCGGGCGGGGGCGGAGGGGTCCGCTGTGCCAAGGTGGGGGAGGACAGGGCGGAGGCGGTCAAGGCCGCGAGAAGAAAGCGCTTCATGGGCCGGAGTGTTACGCAGCCGGTCCCGTTTGCCAACCGCCCGCGCAACCACTACATGGGCGGGCAAATATCCCACAGTCGAAAAAGCACGGAGCTCCGCGCCGCCATGGCCGTCCAATATACCTATGTGATGAAGGGTCTGACCAAGACCTTCCCCGGCGCCAACAAGCCTGTCCTCAACAACATCCACCTTCAGTTCCTGCCGAGCGCGAAGATCGCGATCATCGGCCCGAACGGCGCGGGCAAGTCCACGCTGATGAAGGTGATGGCGGGCATGGACACCGACTTCACCGGTGAGGCCTGGGCCGCCGAGGGTGTCCGCGTCGGCTATCTGGCGCAGGAGCCGCAGCTCGATCCGTCGAAGGACGTGATGGGCAACGTCAAGGACGGCGTGCGCCCGATCGCCGACCTGGTCGATCGCTTCAACGCCATCTCGGCCGAGATGGGCGATCCGAAGGACGACACCGATTTCGACGCCCTGATGGAAGAGATGGGCGAGCTTCAGGCCAAGATCGATGCGGTCGACGGCTGGTCGCTCGACAGCCAGCTGGAACAGGCGATGGAAGCGCTGCGCTGCCCGCCGGGCGATGCCGATGTCACCCGCCTGTCGGGCGGTGAAAAGCGCCGCGTCGCGCTCTGCAAGCTGCTGCTCGAAAAGCCCGACATCCTGCTGCTCGACGAACCGACCAACCACCTCGACGCCGAGAGCGTGTCGTGGCTGGAAAACTATCTCAAGGAATATACCGGCAACGTCATTCTGGTCACCCACGACCGTTACTTCTTGGATAACGTCGTGAACTGGGTGCTCGAGCTGGATCGCGGCCGCTACTATACCTATGAATCCAACTATTCCGGCTATCTGGAAAAGAAGGCCAAGCGCCTGGAGCAGGAAGAGCGCGACGAGGCGGGCAAGCAGAAGGCGATCGCCGACGAGCTGGCCTGGATGCGTCAGACGCCAAAGGCCCGTCAGACCAAGTCGAAGGCGCGTATCCGCGCGTTCGAGGAACTGATGGAGAAGCAGGAGAACCGCGTCGCGGGCAAGGCACAGATCCTGATCCAGATCCCCGAGCGTCTGGGCGGCAAGGTGATCGAGGCCAAGGGCCTGACCAAGTCGTACGGCGACAAGCTGCTGTTCGAAGGTCTCGACTTCATGTTGCCGCCGGGCGGTATCGTCGGCGTGATCGGGCCGAACGGCGCGGGCAAGTCTACGTTGTTCAAGCTGATCACCGGCCAGGAACAGCCCGACGCGGGCACGATCGAGATCGGCTCGACCGTCAAGCTCGGCTATGTCGACCAGAGCCGCGACGAACTCGATCCCAACAAGAATGTCTGGCAGGAAATCTCCGACGAGTTGGAGGTCTTCCGCTTCGGCAAGCAGGAGCTGGGCACGCGCGCCTATGTCGGTGCGTTCAACTTCCGTGGCCCCGACCAGCAGAAGAAGGTCGGCCAGCTGTCGGGCGGTGAGCGCAACCGCGTCCACATGGCCAAGATGCTGAAGGAGGGCGGCAACGTCCTGCTGCTCGACGAACCGACCAACGACTTGGACGTGGAAACGCTGCGTGCGTTGGAAGAGGCGCTGGAGACGTTCGCGGGCTGCGCCGTGGTCATCAGCCACGATCGCTTCTTCCTCGACCGTCTCTGCACGCACATCCTGGCGTTCGAGGGCGACAGCCATGTCGAATGGTTCGAGGGCAATTACGAGTCGTATGAGGAGGACAAGCGTCGCCGCATGGGCGACGCCGCCGATCGCCCGACCCGTCTGGCCTATAAGAAGCTGACCCGCTGATCCCAAAGATTTCGGTTTCGGATGACGCCTTTCCCGAGCGATCGGGGAGGGCGTCGTCGTATCGGGGGCTGGCCCACGGCTTTAAACCGATGCGGCCAATTCCCATCTCGACCGTTATAACGACAGGGTAACAAAGGGCGCGGTTGGGAATGGCGGTAGTGGAGCAGGCGCAAGGCGAGGATCGTGAGATCGCCGGCGCAGGGCAGTTGCATTATCGGCTCCGCCAACAATCCGTCCTCGCCGCCTTCGGGATCGAGGCGCTGCGCGCCCGCGACCTGGACCCGATGCTCCAGCGGGCGACCGAGCTTTGTGCAGAGGGGATGCGATCTTCCTTCTGCAAGTTTCTGGAATACAAGGCGGACCAGGAAACGCTGCTGGTTCGCACGGGTGTCGGCTGGGGGCCGGGTGTCGTTGGCTCGACCGAGATGCGCACCGATATGGGCTCGCCCGCGGGCTTTGCGCTCCAGACGGGGCAGGGGGTCATCTCCAACCACCTCGACCAGGAAGAGCGGTTCCGGACGCCGCAGTTCATGGCCGACCACAAGATCCGCCGGGCGATCAACGTGCTGGTCGAGGCATCCGGCCAGCGTTACGGCGTATTAGAGGTCGACAGCCCGGACGAGGGCCGTTTCGAGGAGGCCGATCTCGCCTTCATGCAGGGTTTCGCCAATCTGATCGGCGTTGCCATCGAGCGGCAGGAGGCCGAGCGCCGTCTGGCCGAGGCGGTGGAGCATCAGCAGCTTCTGACCCGCGAAGCCAGCCACCGGGTCAAGAACAGCCTGGCGCTGGTGTCGGCCATGCTGAACCTCCAGAAGCAGGAGGATGACGATCCCCGTGTCCTCAGGATGCTGAACGATGCGCAGGCGCGGATCGCTGCCATCGCGCAGACCCATGACCGGCTGTGGCGCAGCGAGCGCGTCGGCATGGTGGCGCTCGACGATCTGGCCTGCGGTATCGCGGATCAGCTGGCCCAGCAGGCCAAGGATCATGAGGTGCATTGCGATATCGAGGCGATCGAGATGAATGCCGATACCGCGATCCCCATCGGATTGATGCTGACCGAGCTACTGACCAACGCGATCAAATATGCCTATGGCGAGGAAGGCGGCGTGATCGATGTATGCCTCCACGCGCGCGACGGGCAGATCGTCCTGTCGGTGCGCGACAAAGGCAAGGGCCTACCCGAGGATTTCGACATGAAGGTCGCTTCCCGCCACAGCCTGGGCATGCGGATGATCACCAGCCTGGCCCGGCAGTTGCGGGGTGAAGTGCGGTTCGACGATGCAGCGCCGGGCACCTGTGCGACGCTGACCATGCCCGATCCCAGGGACTGACTTGATCCCTCCCATACGGGGGGAATTTGATCGTTCACCGCACCCGCTTCACGAAGGTCCGGCCATCCTCTCGCCGCTCGGTCTGGAAATTGGGGACCGCCTCGATCAGGTCGGACAGCCGCTTGAAGCCGAAATTGCGCGTGTCGAAGCTCGACCGATTGCCCGCCAGCTGGCCCATAGCCGAAAGGCTGGCAAAGCCCCGCTCGTCGCGTTTCACCGAATTATAGGCGTCGACCAGCAGCTTAAGCAGTTCCTCGTCGATCGGGCGCGGGGTGCCCGCTGTGCGCTTCGCCTGCTCGATCGAGGGCGGCAGCGAGTCGGCCAGCGGAACATCGGCCGAAACCGGCTTGGCGCTGGCGGGGCGGGTCGCTTCGCCGATCAGCGCGCCGACATCGATGAAGCGGCTGCATGCCTGTTTGAATGCCTCGGGCGTACGGCTGTTGCCGAAGCCATAGACGGGAAAGCCGTCCTGCCGGATGCGCGTGGCCAGCGGCATGAAGTCGCTGTCCGACGACATGATGCCGAACCCGTCGATCCGGCCCCGGAACAGCAGGTCCATCGCATCGATGGTCATCTTCATATCGGTGGCGTTCTTGCCCTTGGTCAGGTCGAACTGCTGCTGCGGCTCGATCCCGTGCTTGACCATGACGTCGCGCCAGCCCTTCAGGCCGGGCTTCGACCAGTTGCCATAGGCGCGGCGGACATTGACCGTGCCCAGCTCGGCGAGAACCGTCAGGACGGGGTCGATGGCCGCCGACTGGGCATTGTCGGCATCGATGAGCAGCGCGATGTTGCGGGTCAGGGCGTTCATGGCGCCCTGACTATCAGAGCTGCGGATCAGCCGCCACGCCGCATCGCATCGACGCCGATCGAACCGCCACCCGCCGCCGCAAGATACAGGAAGGCGAAGCAATAGAGGATCGCCGCCTCACCACCATTGGCCAATGGCAGGAAACCCTGTGGTGCATGGGCCATGAAATAGGCGACCGCCATCTGGCCCGACAGCAGGAAGGCCACCGGTCGCGTGAACAGCCCGACGAACAGCAGTGCGCCACCGACCAGCTCCAACACGCCCGCCGCCGTCAGCAAGGGATTGAGCGGCATGGGGAAGGGGGGAAGCCCAAAGAATTTCGAGACGCCATGCGCCAGGAACATCAGGCCGAAGACGGCGCGGAACAGCGACAGAATCGGGGCGGAGAAACGGGTGGGGACGGGCATGGCCGATACTCATTCACGAAGGACCGCGAGGATCGCCGTCCGTTGAGCATATTTTGCCGTTTGCCCAATCCGCAACAAGAACCGGATGCGAAACGAACCGTTGCTAATGCGGTTACGGATCGGGATAGGCGATGGCGATCACCTCATATTCGCGCTCGCCCGCGGGCAGCGTCACGCGCCGCAGATCGCCGATCGAGGCCCCCCGCAGCGCCCGGACGAGGGGGGCGTTCCAGCCCACGCGTCCCTGGCCCGCATCGGCCTCGTCATCGCCGATCAGCGTCAGGACGCGCTCATTGTCATCCTCGTCCGCGATGGTGACGGTCGCGCCGAACCACACCTTGCTGCGATCCTCCTGCCGGGCCGGATCGACGACCTTGGCCGCCTTCATCCGCTTGGACAGCCAACCCAGCCGCCGGTCGATCTCGCGCAGGCGCTTGCGGCCATAGATATAGTCGCCATTCTCGGAACGATCGCCATTGCCCGCCGCCCAGGCGATCGTGTCGACCAGCTTGGGGCGCTCGACCGCGAACAGCGCCTCATATTCCTGACGCAGCGCGGCATAGCCCGCCGGGGTGATATAGTTGGGACGATCCATCGTCCCCCTCTATTCCCTATGCCGCCGCGATCAACCCGGCCGCGACGACTTGCCCAGATACCAGCTGAGCGGCGTCGGCCCCCGGCTGGTCGCGCGGGCGGGGTTCATCAGGTCGTAGACCACCGCATTCTCCAGCACCCGCTGCACATAGTTGCGGGTCTCGGAATAGGGGATAGCCTCGATCCAATCCACGATGTCGACAGTGCCGGTGCGCGGATCGCCATTGGCGCGCAACCACTTGTTCACATTGCTGCCTCCCGCATTATAGGCCGCGATCGCAAGCGGATAGCTGCCGTAATTGTTGCGGATTCTCTCGAAGTAACTGGCGCCCAGCTGGATCGACAGGTTCGGATCGGTGGTCAGTGCGGCGGGTGAGTAGGACAGGCCGATCTTGCCCGACTGCTCGGCGGCGGTGGCGGGCATCAGCTGCATCAGGCCACGCGCGCCCGCATGGCTGACGGCGGCACGGTCGAACTGGCTTTCCTGCCGCGCAATGGCATGGATGATCGTCCAGCTCTGCTCATAGCCGGTCGGGACCGGGATGGTCGGGAAGCCAGCCGCCGAATAATCGGTCAGCCCGTTCTGCATCGCGCTGCGCCCGACCATGACGGCCAGATCGGGGCGATTGATGCTCCGCGAGAGATCGGCGGCGAGGAGATGGTCGTTCTCGTCCTCCGCATCGGCCGCGATCTGGCGAATGAAGGCACTCTGGTCCTGCCATTGGCCGATCATGCCCAGGAACTTGGCGGCGCGCACGGTTTCGCGCGCATCGAAGGCGGCGCGCACGGCAGGCGCGACATTGGTCGCGGCGATCGCAGGCGGCGCGACGAGCGGGCGGCCGGTCCGCTCCAGCGCGAGCTGACCATAGAATTGATCGCGATACTGCGCAGCCCGGCCGTAGAAACCTGCCGCCTCGGTCGACCGACCCGCCGCCTCGGCCGCGCGACCTGCCCAGTAGAAGCCCTTGGCGCGGGTCTGCGGCGACTGGCTGCCCCGGCCGTACCGGTCGAACAGCGTCATCGCATCGGCGGGGCGTGCCAGCTTCATCGCGCTCTGCCCGGCCAGCCAGACCAGGCTCGTATAATCGTCGCGCTCGCCATAAGGCTTGGTCGAGACGTCGGTGCCCGCCGGATAGGCGTCGTCGACCTGCCGTGCGATGTCATAGGCGGTCTGCAACTGGCCGTCGGCCGCTGCCGCCCGCGCGTTGACCAGCAACGCCTCGTAGAATTTTTCGACATTGCCGGGTCGCGTCGCGAGTTGCCGCGTCCGGGCGAGCCAGGACCGCGCGGTCAGGCTATCACCGGTGTCGCGCAACCAACTGGCGCGGTCGGCGACATAGCCCGCATCATTGGCATAGATTTCCGCCGTCGACGCAGACAGGCTGGCGGCATCCGCCGATTTCGAGCGGAAGGCCAGCCGCGCGGCGAAGATCGGACGCCGCGCCACGCTGGTATAATTCAGCTGTCGCGCCGCCGCACTTGTCTGCCCCGACCAGAGCAGCGCATCCATCCGTGCATCCTGGTCCTCCGGCGTCAGTGCGGAGGCGAAGGTCGACATGACCAGCGCTTCGTCATTCGGCGACAGCGCGCCGCGCCGCCAAGCCGTTCGCGCGGCCTGCGCCGCGTCCGCCGGTGCGCCGGTCGCCAGCAGGGCACGGGCATAGGCCACGCCGCCCGCCGCCGACTGGGGTGGGAAGCGACGGAAATAGGCGACGATGCTCGACGGTGCGGCGGTGAAGTTCGCCGCCTGCTTTTCGGCCGCGCGGCGATTGCCCGCTTCGCCGGGCCAGCCGGGATGCGCCATCAGGAACCCGGCATAGCTGTCGAACGGCAGCGAATCGGTCTGTTGCAGCGCGCGCCACTGGGCCAGCGCCGCTGCGATTGCCCCGTCGGCGGGGGCGGGCATCCCCTGCGTCGACTGGTTGGGGCTCATATTCGCCATTTGCGTGCGATACCGATCGAGCTGGTCCTGCCCGCCCGGCGTGATCATCGATCCAGCCAATGTCGCGAGGAGCGCCCCCGCCTTCGTCAATGCCATCATGGTGGACAGAATAGGGACTCTACCCGTACATGTCCTGAACAAATTGTCCCACTCGGCGCAGCAGGAGCGCATTTCCTCTCATGTTTTCAGGGTCCATTCCGGCGCTTGTGACGCCGTTCGACGATCAGGGCGGTCATGTCGGCGGAGCGTTCGACGAGGCGAAATTTCGGGATTTCGTCGAATGGCAGATTTCCGAGGGCTCGACGGCGCTGGTCGCCTGCGGCACGACGGGCGAAGCGGCGACGATGCCCAAGGACGAGCATTTCCATGTCGTGCGCGTCTGCGTCGACCAGGCGCGCGGCCGGGTGCCGGTGATCGCGGGCGCAGGCTCGAACGACACGATCGTCGCGATCGAAAATCTGAAGGCCGCGCAGGAAGCGGGTGCCGACGCCGCGCTGATGGTGCCGCCCTATTACAACCGGCCGAGCCAGGAGGGTATCGCGCTCCACTTCGCCGAACTGGCGAAGAATGCGCCGCTGCCCATCGTCCTCTATAACGTGCCCGGGCGCACCGTCACCGACATCCAGCCCGCGACGCTGATCCGCGTCGTCAAGGCGGCGCCGCAAGTCTTCGTCGGCGTGAAGGACGCCAGCGGGGCGCTTGCGCGCGTGTCGCATCATCGCGGTGCGCTGGGCGCCGATTTCTGTCAGCTGTCGGGGAATGACGACCTGGCGCTCGCCTTCAACGCGATGGGCGGAGTGGGCTGCATCTCGGTGACGGCCAATGTCGCCCCGCGCCTGTGCGCCGAGTTCCAGGCGGCTTGTGCGGCCGGGGACATGGCGCGTGCATTGGAACTGCACGACCGGCTGTTCCCGCTGCACGAGGCGATGTTCACCGACGCCTCGCCGGGTCCGGTCAAATACGCGCTCAGCCGCATCATGCCGCACTTCCCGCAAGGCGTGCGCCTGCCCATGACCTGGCCGTCCGAGGCCTCGCGCGCGCAGGTCGATGCGGCGCTGGCCCATGCCGGATTGATCTGACCCCAACGTTCTTTTGCGGGCCTTCCTTCGGCCGCAATCCGGGCCGACCATCGGTGTGATCAATGGGCGGCATGGGGAGAGTCGGCCGATGTGGACGCTGGTGATGATCGCTTTGCAGGCGGGTGCCGTGGCCGGACCCGTCCTGCCCATGCCGCGCAAGCCGTCGACGGCGCGGCGTTGTCCGCCCGGCGATACGGGCGACGATGTGGTCGTCTGCGGTCGGTCATCCGATGCAGACCGGATCGGCACCATTCCCAATTATTCCCAACCCATGACCCTGCCCAAGGCGCGCACGGCAATAGCGGGCGTCGGCACGGTTTCCGCGGAGGCCGAGCAGGTCGATGTCGGCGGCATGCCGAGCAAGCGGGTCATGATCCGGCTGACCATCCCGCTGGGCGGCCGCCGCAAGCCCTGAACGCCCCGTTCCAGAAACGGGATGATGCGGTCATCAGCGGCTTTTCATGACGGCATTCAGCGCCTACATCGGCCCGTCCATGCGCCCGAAACCCCAAACGTTCGACAAGAAGAAGATCGTCGCCGAGAACCGGCGCGCCCGCTTCGATTATGCCATCGAGACGACCTACGAGGCCGGTATCGCCCTGACCGGGACCGAGGTGAAGTCGCTTCGCTTCGGCGAGGGCTCGATTGCGGAATCCTATGCCGAGGTGCGCGGCGAAGAGGTGTGGCTGGTCAATTCGAACGTGCCCGAATTCAGCCATGGCAACCGCTTCAATCACGAAGCCAAGCGCCCTCGTAAATTGCTCCTTCATGAGCGCGAAATAAACAAGCTCCACGGTGCGGTGGCGCGCGAGGGCATGACCCTGGTGCCACTGATGATCTATTTCAATTCGCGCGGCCGCGCGAAGGTGGAGCTGGCATTGGCGAAGGGCAAGAAGGCGCACGACAAGCGCGATTCGATCAAGGAACGCGATTGGAAGCGTGAGCAGGGCCGTATCCTGCGCGATCGCGGCTGATGGCCTCGGCCGTGCCCACCCTGTGGGGCCGTTCCCTGGCCTGGGTCCGGCGCAACATGCCGACCCGCGATTCGATGGAAAACAACCGGCTGCTCCGGCCGGTCGCCCACCGTGTCCTGGCGCCGGAACTGTGGCGCTTCACCCGGCGGTCGGTGCCGCGTGGCGTCGCGCTGGGCGTGGTCGCGGGGTTCCTGTTCCCGGTCGCGCAGATCGCGATCGCAGCGGTCTTCGCGCTGCCCTTCCGCGCCAATGTGCCGGTCGCGGCGCTGACGACCTTCATCACCAATCCGCTGACCACGCCGATCATCTGGGTCATCGCCTATCGCATCGGCACCTTCCTCTTGCGCAGCGAAACGCCGATCAACACCCAGCCGGTCGCCGAAGCCGCGACCGGTTGGCTGCAATGGGCGTTGAGCGCGTTTCACTGGCTGTGGGAGCAGGGGCCTGCCTTCGGCCTGGGCCTGTGCGTGCTGACCGGCGGATGCGCGGTGATCGGCTATGCCGCCTCGGCACTCGGATGGCGCGTGTGGATCGCGCGCAAATGGCGCAACCGACGGAAAAGCGTGGCAATCTGATAGCGGTATCGCGGTTTGACGTGACTTTCTAACGGTTTGACTGGGCGTATCGGCTCGCTACAACAGCGGCATCCATCTCCTTTTCGGGAATTCAGATGCGCTCTCTGCTGATCGCCGCTCTTCTTACGACCGCCATTTCCCCCGTCATGGCCCAGACGGCGAACCCTGTCGACAAGGCCGCCGTGGGCCCCGTGAAGCCCAATGCCAAGAACGGCCCCGAGATCGGCGATTTCGGTTTCGACATGGCGGGCCGCGATACGGCGGTGAAGCCGGGCGACGACTTTTTCGATTATTCGAACGGCACCTGGTACAAGGGCACGACGATCCCCGCCGATCGCTCGTCCTACGGCATGTTCCACGTCCTGCAGGACCGTTCGCTGGAGCAGACGCGCACCATCCTGGACGAGGCGACCAAGCAGCCGGGCAACAAGGCGGGCGACTTCTATGCCAGCTTCATGGACGAGGCCGCCGTCAATGCGAAGGGTGCGACCCCGGTCAAGCCGTGGCTGAGCGCCATCAAGGCGGCCAAGAGCCGCGACGCGCTGGCCGTCGAGATGGCCAAGCTCCAGCGTCAGGGCGTTGGTGCGCCCTTCGGCGTCTATATCGGCCAGGACGACAAGGCGCCCGACACCTATATCCCGAACTTCGGCCAGAGCGGCCTGGGCCTGCCCGACCGCGACTATTATCTGAAGGACGACGCCAAGCTGGCGACGATCCGGACCGCCTATCAGGCCTATCTCGCCAAGATGCTGACGCTGGCGGGCGAGCCCAATGCCGAGGCGCGCGCGGCGGCCGTGTTCAACTTCGAAAAGGGGCTGGCGGGCGTTCACTGGACCCGCATCGAGAGCCGTGACGCGGACAAGACCTACAACAAGTGGATGGCGGCGGATTTCGCCACCAAGGCGCCGGGCTTCCCCTGGGCGCAATATATGCAGACGCTGGGCGTCTCGGGCCGTCCCGCCTATCTGGTCGCGCAGCCCAGCGCGATCACCGGCGAGGCCAAGCTGTACAGCGAAGCGCCGCTGAACGTCCTCCAGGACTATGCGATGCTGAAGGTCCTGCGCAGCTATGCCGGTTATCTGTCGAGCGATTTCGACAAGACCAACTTCGCCTTTTACGGCACCACCCTGTCGGGCACGCCCGAGCAGCAGGCGCGGTGGAAGCGCGGCGTCGGCCTCGTCTCCAACGGCCTGGGCGAGGAAGTCGGCAAGCAGTATGTCGCCAAGTATTTCCCGCCGGAGTCGAAGGCCGCCGCCGACGCGCTGGTCAAGAACCTGATCTCGGCGATGGGCGACCGGCTGCGCAATTTGGAATGGATGGCGCCCGAAACCAAGCAGAAGGCGCTGGCCAAGCTCGCCGCCTTCACACCCAAGATCGGTTATCCCGACAAGTGGAAGGATTATTCCGCGCTGCAGATCCAGCGCGGCGATCTGGTCGGCAATGTCGCGCGCGCCAATGCCTTCGAGTTCCAGCGGGACCTAAACAAGCTGGGCCAGCCGATCGATCGCGGCGAATGGTTCATGACGCCGATGACGATCAACGCCTATGCCAACCCGCCGATGAACGAGATCGTATTCCCGGCGGCGATCCTCCAGCCGCCCTTCTTCGATCCGAAGGCCGATCCGGCGGTGAACTATGGCGGCATCGGCGCGGTGATCGGGCACGAGATCAGCCACCACTTTGACGATCAGGGCCGCAAGTACGACGCGACCGGCAAGCTGACCGACTGGTGGACGCCGCAGGACGTGGCGCGGTTCAAGACCTTCACCGACGCGTTGGTGAAGCAATATGATGCCTATGAGCCGCTGCCCGGCCAGCATATCCAGGGCGGCCTGACGCTGGGCGAGAATATCGCCGATCTGGCGGGCCTGACCGTCGCGCTCGACGCCTATCACAAGTCGCTGGGCGGCAAGGCCGCGCCGGTGATCGACGGCACGACCGGCGACCAGCGTTTCTATTATGGTTGGGCGCAGGTGTGGCGGACCAAGTGGCGCGAACCGGCACTGCGTCAGGCGCTGCTGTCCGACCCGCACTCGCCGGGTCATGAGCGGGTGCTGACCGTGCGCAACCTCGATCCCTGGTATGCGGCGTTCGGCGTCAAGCCGACGGACAAGATGGCGCTGACGCCCGAGCAGCGCGTCCGCATCTGGTAATCGACTGAATGACAGGCCCTCCGGCACCGACCGGAGGGCCTTTTTTGCGTTTTGGAGAGAATGATGAAGAGCTTGGCCATCGCCGCGCTGCTTGGCGCGACTGCGATCACGGGGACCGTGGCGCTGAACGCGCAAGACCGTCCCGCCGCTGCCAACGGCCCAACCTATGGGCGGTTCGGCTTTGACGAAAAGGGCATGGACAAGTCCGTCCGCCCCGGTGACGACTTCTATGCCTTTGCCAATGGCGAATGGGCGAAGACCACGGCCATCCCTGCCGACAAGTCCAGCTATGGCGCGTTCGACAAACTGGCCGACCTGTCGCGGGAGCGGACCCACGCCATCCTGGAACAGGCCAAGGGGCAGCGGAACCAGATCGGCACCGCCTATGCCACCTATCTCGACACCGCCGCGATCGAGGCGAAGGGACTGGCACCGATCCAGCCCTGGCTGAACCGGATCAAGGGGCTGACCGACAAATCGGGCTATGCCACCCTGCTGGCCGAGGCGGATCGCAACGGCGTCGGCATCCCCTTCGGCTCGGGCGTCGGGCAGGATGCGCGCCAGCCCAATCTCTACACCGTCGGCCTGCGCCAGGCCGGTCTGGGAATGCCGGACCGCGATTATTACCTCAGCGACGATCCGAAGATCGCCGCCCAGCGCGCGGCCTATCAGGCGCATTTGTCCAAGATGCTGACCATGGCGGGCGAACCAGATGCCGAGGCACGGGCCCAGGCGGTCGTCGCCTTCGAGACGGAGATCGCCAAGGTGCACTGGACCCGGGTCGACAGTCGCGACCGGACCAAGACCTACAACAAGATGACCGTGGCCGATCTGGCGAAGAGCGCGCCGGGCTTCGACTTCGCGACCTATCTGAAGGGCGTGGGCACGCCGGTCGATACGCTGGTCGTCGCCCAGCCGACGGCGGTGACGGGTATCGCCGCGCTGATCCAGTCGACGCCGATCGCGGTGCTGAAGGACCAGCTGCTGCTCCGCTCGCTCGACGAGTTCGCCGATGTCCTGCCCGCCCAGTTCGACCGCGAGCAGTTCGCCTTTTACGGCACCGTCCTGTCGGGCACCCCGCAGCAGCAGGAGCGCTGGAAGCGGGCGGTCGACTTCACCAGCAGCGCGCTCGGCGATGAGGTGAGCAAGGTCTATGTCGCGCGCTACTTCCCGCCCGCCACCAAGCTGGCCGCCGATGCGCTGGTGAAGAACGTCCTGGCCGCGATGGGCAAGCGGATCGACCAGCTCGACTGGATGGCCCCGGAAACCAAGGCGAAGGCCCATGCCAAGCTGGCCGCCTTCACCCCCAAGATCGGTTATCCCGATCGCTGGAAGGATTATTCGGGCCTGAAGATCGTCAGCGGCGACGCCTTCGGCAATGCATTGCGCGCGGCCCAGTGGCGGCACGAGGACAATATCGGCCATCTCGGCAAGCCGATCCAGCGTTGGGAATGGGGTATGACCCCGATGACGGTGAACGCCTATGCCAATTTCGGCATGGTGGAGATCGTCTTCCCCGCCGCGATCCTGCAACCGCCCTTCTTCGATCCGAAGGCCGATCCGGCGGTCAATTACGGTGGTATCGGCGCGGTGATCGGCCACGAACTCAGCCATCATTTCGACGATCAGGGATCGAAGTTCGACGCGCACGGCCAGCTGACCGACTGGTGGACGGCCAAGGACGTCGCGGCGTTCAAGGAACGCACCGGCGCTCTGGTGAAGCAATATGACGCCTATGAGCCGCTGCCCGGCCTGCATGTGAAGGGGGCGCTGACGCTGGGCGAGAATGTCGCCGATCTGGCGGGCCTGTCGGTTGCCTATGATGCCTATCACGCCTCGCTGAAGGGCAAGGCGGCGCCGGTGATCGACGGCTTTACGGGCGATCAGCGCTTCTATCTGGGCTGGGCGCAGGTCTGGCGGCGCAATTACCGGGAGGCGAACCTTCGCAACCGCTTGCTGACCGATCCGCACTCGCCGTCGCAGCAGCGCGCCTGGGTCGTGCGCAATCTCGATCCCTGGTATGCGGCCTACAGCCCCAAGCCGGACGAGAAGCTGTATCTGACGCCGGAACAGCGCGTGCGGATCTGGTAATCAGCGTCCACTTCCCGGCATGGACCGTCCGTCCGAGGGATCGGGCTTGACCATGCCGGGTTGCCGGATGATGGGTTAGCGATGGCGATCGCGTCCCTCGAAAGATTTCACCCCACCCGCGTCGCGGCCGCCGTATCGGTTGCGAGCGGAGCGGGCGCGGCCGCCCTGTTGTTCGTGGCGATCCGCAGCTGGGTCGTCGCGGCGGGGTTTCTGGCGGCCGCGCTGCTGGCCTTTGGGGTCATCCTGGTCTGGCGCATCCTGACGCCGAAGGTCGAGCATAGCCGACGCAGCGTCGACTGGGATTTTGCCCGCGTCGTGGCGGATGCCAGCCTGGACGCGATTGCCGTCACCGACCGGGCGGGGCGGCTGGTCTGCGCCAATGACGCCTATGCCTCGCTCTTCCCAACCATGCCGACCCCGCCGGGCGTGCCGCTCGACGCGGCGTCGGTGGAAACGCTGGCGGAGGCGGGGCGGACCGCCTGGCGCGACGGGCTGGGCCGGGCGGACCGGATCGCGGTGATGGGCACCGAATTGTCGGTGCTGGTCACGCGCGCCGGTGACGAGGCCGATTTGCTGGTCTGGCGCTTCGCCATCGCCGAGGAACAGGACCTGGCCGAGACGGTCGAGCGGCTGATCGGCGGCATCCATGGCGACCGACTGGGGACCGCAGGCATCATGGCCGCCCTGATCGCGCCCGACGGCCGGGTGCGGGCCGCCAACCGCGTGCTGTGCGCGCGGGCGATGGGCGGCGAGATGATCTCGATCGTCGGCCGCGACTTCGCGACCTTCCTGGCGCATGATCCGGGCGGCCAGGTCCGCTTCGCCGCCGAACTGGCGAAGGGCGAAGGCAAGCCGCTGCGCATCCTGCAAATTCCCTTTGTCGAGGGGGAGGCCGCGCCGATGCTGGTCGCGCTGCTCGACGAGGATGAGCAACTGGTCGCCCCGGCAGGTACGAGCGCGGGCAGCCATGTCCGTGGCCTCGTCTCGCTGATGCCCTTCGGGATCGCGCTGGTCGACCGCGACGGGCGCTTCATCCAGATGAACTCCGCCTTCATGCGCGCCGCCGGGGTCAACGGCACCGCGCCGCCGCTCTATCCGGGCGATCTGGTGGTGCGCGAGGACAAGGCGGCGGTGGCGGACGCGATCCGGCGTTTCGCCAGCGGGGCGACGCATTCTGCCGACATGGCGGTGCGGTTGAAGGATCATCCCGAAGAGCCGGTCGCGCTGACCATCGCGGGCGCGCGCGGGCTGGGCGAGGCGGCGGTACTGCTGAGCCTGAAGGACAATTCGGAGGAAAGCCGCCTGAAGCGCGAAGTCGCGCAGGCGACCAAGATGCAGGCGGTCGGCCAGCTCGCGGGCGGCGTCGCGCACGATTTCAACAATATCCTCACCGCGATCATCGGGCATTGCGACCTGATGCTGATGCGTCACTCGCCCGGCGACAGCGACTATGACGATATCCAGCAGATCCGCACCAACTCCAACCGCGCCGCCAGCCTGACCCGCCAATTGCTCGCCTTCTCGCGCCAGCAGACGCTGCGGCCGCAGATCCTGCAACTGCCCGACGTCGTGTCGGAGGTGTCGAACCTGCTCAAGCGGCTGCTCGGTGAACGGGTGCGGCTGGATGTCAGCCATGGCCGCAATCTGGGCCCAGTCCGCGCCGATCCGGGGCAGTTGGAGCAGGTGGTCGTCAACCTCGCGGTCAACGCCCGCGACGCGATCCTGGAGAATGAACCGGCTGGCGGCGGCATCCTGACCATCCAGACGCGCGCCGTGTCGATGGCCGATGCGCGTGCGCTCAACAACGATATCCTGCCCGCCGCCGATTACACCGCCCTCATCATGAGCGACAACGGGACCGGCATTCCGCCCGAAATCCTCGGCAAGATCTTCGAGCCCTTCTTCACCACCAAGGAACTGGGCAAGGGTACCGGCCTGGGCCTGTCGACCGTCTACGGCATCATCAAGCAATCGGGCGGCTATATCTTTGCCGATTCGCCGCCGGGCGGCGGAGCGAAATTCTCCATCTACCTGCCGGTCCATGCCGCCCCGGCCGTCTCGCCGACCAAGGCAAGTCCGGCCAAGCCACCGGCCAAGGTCACGACCCCTTGGGGCTCGGGCACGATCCTGCTGGTCGAGGACGAGGATATGGTCCGCGCCGTCGCCGAACGCGCGCTGTCGCGACAGGGCTATACCGTCATCGCCGCCGAGAATGGCGAGGCGGCGCTGGAGATGCTCGACAAGCATGGCAAGCCCGACCTGCTGATCTCCGACGTGGTCATGCCCACCATGGACGGGCCGACGATGGTCGGTCTGGTCCGCAAACGCTATCCCGACCTCGCCGTGCTGTTCATGTCGGGCTATGCCGAGGAACAGCTGCGCAAGTCGATCACGCTGCCCAATGTCGGTTTTCTTCCCAAGCCCTTCTCGGTCCAGCAATTGGCCGAGGCGACGCAGGCGGCACTGACGCAAGATGGCGGGCAGGGGCCGGATCGCAACTAGCGGCTGGCGCGGGGCGCAAAGCATGTTATGGCGATGTTGATGACAGAGCCCGTGCAGATCCTCATCGTCGAGGACGAACCCCTGATCGCCATGATGCTCGAGGATTTCCTGGACGTCCTCGACAAACAGGTCGCGGGCACCGTGGACAGCGTCGACGACGCGCTTGCGCGGGTGGCGAAGGGCGGTATCGATGCCGCCATTCTCGACGTCAACCTGCGGGGCGGCCAGAAGAGCACCCCCGTCGCCGAAGCGTTGGCCGAGCGTGGCGTGCCGTTCGTCTTCGCCACCGGCGGCGCCGACGATGCGGTGGACGAGCGGTTCCGTGACCGTCCCCGTCTGCAAAAGCCGTTCACGATGGACGGCGTGGCGAAAGCATTGGGTTCGCTCTGACCCGCTGACGCCTGCAAAGGCCCGGGATTGCGGGCCCTTGCGAAATTTGCTTGCGTCTGGGGGCTGTCTGGCGACATAGGCCTGCGCCATGACACGCCAATTCGACAAGTCTCGCCTGCCGTCCCGCCACGTTTCCGTCGGCCCGGAGCGCGCACCCCATCGAAGCTATTATTATGCGATGGGCATCCAGGAAGAAGATATCGCCAAGCCCTTCGTCGCGCTGGCGAGTGCGGGCAACAACTCGGCCCCCTGCAACACCACGCTCGACGCGCAGGCCGATGCCGCGCAGGCGGGGGTCATTCGCGGTGGCGGCATGCCGCGCCGCTTCAACACCATCACCGTGACCGACGGCATCGCGATGGGCCATCAGGGCATGAAGTCCTCGCTGGTCAGCCGCGAGGTCATCGCCGATTCGGTCGAACTGTCGGTGCGCGGCCACTGCTATGACGCGCTGGTCGGCTTTGCAGGGTGCGACAAGTCGCTGCCCGGCATGATGATGTCGATGCTGCGCCTGAACGTGCCGTCGATCTTCGTCTATGGCGGCTCGATCCTGCCCGGCCGTCATCACGATCGCGACGTGACCGTGGTCGACGTGTTCGAGGCGGTCGGCCAGCATGCGGCGGGCAATTGCCCGCTCCACGACCTGATCGCGCTCGAAAAGGTGGCCTGTCCCGGTCACGGCGCGTGCGGGGGCCAGTTCACCGCCAACACCATGGCGTGCGTCGGCGAGGCGATCGGCCTGTCGCTGCCGAACAGCAACATGATGCCCGCGCCGTTCCTCGACCGCCACGGCATCGCCGAGGCGGCGGGCGAGCAGGTGATGGAGCTGATCGCGCGCAACATCCGTCCGCGCGACATCTGCACCCGCGAAGCATTCGAGAATGCCGCGCGCGTCGTGGCGGCAACCGGCGGTTCGACCAATGCCGGGCTTCATCTGCCCGCGATGGCGAACGAAGCCGGGATCGACTTCGACCTGTTCGACGTGGCCGAGATCTTCAAGACGACGCCCTATATCGCCGATCTGAAGCCCGGTGGCCGCTATGTCGCCAAGGACATGTATGAGGCGGGCGGCGTCTATATGCTCATGAAGACGCTGCTGGCGGGCGGGTTCCTGCACGGCGACTGCATCACCGTGACCGGCAAGACGCTGGCCGAGAATATCGACGAGGTCACCTGGAACCCCGACCAGAAGGTCATCTACGACGTGAAGACGCCGCTCAGCCCGACGGGCGGCGTGGTCGGCCTGCGCGGCTCGCTGGCGCCCGAGGGGGCGATCGTGAAGGTGGCGGGGATGAAGCGCCTTCAGTTCGAGGGCATCGCCAAGGTCTTCGACTGCGAGGAAGAGGCCTTCGCCGCCGTCGAGGCGCGCGCCATCACCGAGGGCACCGTCGTCGTCATTCGTTATGAGGGGCCTAAGGGTGGTCCGGGCATGCGCGAGATGCTGTCGACCACTGCCGCGCTCTATGGCCAGGGGCTGGGCGAGAAGGTCGCGCTGATCACCGATGGCCGTTTCTCGGGCGGTACGCGCGGCTTCTGCATCGGCCATGTCGGTCCCGAAGCGGCCGATGGCGGCCCGATCGCGCTGGTCGAGAATGGCGACTCGATCCGCATCGATGCCGAGGCGGGCACGATCGACCTGCTGGTCGAGCCCGGCGTGCTGGACGAGCGCCGGGCGCGCTGGACCCCGCGCGTGAACGATTATCAGGCCGGTGTGTTGTGGCGCTATGCCCAGAATGTCGGCCCCGCGCATCAGGGCGCGGTCACGCACCCCGGCGCGAAGTCCGAGCGCCATGTCTATGCGGATATCTGATCCGCGGTGGCTGGTCGGCGCCTTGGCACTGGCCGGCTGCTCGGGCGGACAGGAAGAGCGGCAGGCGGCGGCCCAGAACGGCCCCGCCGCCGAACAGAAACCCGGTCTGGCCATCGAATGCGCACTGGCGGGGGCGCAAGCCTTCGCCAGTGACTGCACGGTGGAGCAATCGGGTGCGGGGAATGCGGTCGTGCTGACCGTGCGGCATCCTGACGGCGGCTTTCGGCGGCTTCAGGTGACGCGTGACGGGCGCGGCGTAGAGGCAGCTGACGGCGCCCAGCCCGCATCGGTAACGGTCGCCGGGGACCGGACGATCGAGATCGCAGTCGGTGGCGACCGCTATCGCCTGCCTGCCACGGTGGGGACACGGTGATCCCGATCGATGGCCTGCCCGTCCTGACCGGGGCCGAGATGCATGCGGCCGAACAGGCGGCAATGGTCGGGGAGATGACCGAGGCGACCCTGATGGATCGCGCCGGTTCTGCCATTGCGCAGGCGGCGGCCCGGTTGGCCGCCGGGCGTGAGATACTGGTGCTATGCGGCCCGGGCAATAATGGCGGCGATGGCTATATCGCGGCTGCGGCGCTCAAGCGGCAGGGTTTGGCGGTACGGGTGGCTGCCCGCGACGCTCCGAGCAGTGCTGGGGCCTGCCGGGCGGCCGCAATTTGGGGCGGCGCGGTCGAAGCGCTGGATGGGGCGGAGCCTGCACCTGTCCTTGTCGATGCGATCTTCGGAACGGGTCTGTCGCGGCCTCCTTCCGACGAAATCCAGAATGTGCTGGCCCGACTTGCCGAGGCGGCATGGCTGCGCATCGCGGTCGACCTCCCGACCGGCGTGGCGACGGATAACGGCAAGGCGCTGGGCAAGGTGCCGCGCTTTGACGTCACGCTTGCGTTGGGGGCGGTGAAGCCGTCGCATCTCCTGCAACCCGCCGCCAGCCTCATGGGTCACGTTCGATTGCTGGATATCGGCGTTGCTACTCGTTCGCACGCCCGCACCCTGACACGCCCGCACCTGCCTGAGCCGGATGCGAACTCTCACAAATATAGCCGTGGCATGGTCGCCGTCGTCGCGGGCAGCATGTCGGGCGCTTCGGAACTGGCGGCGCTCGCAGCTTTGCGGGCGGGGGCGGGTTATGTGCTCCACCTCGCATCGGCCGGAATATCCGGCTCGGCTGCCCCGCACGCCGTCGTGCGCCGGAACTATGCGGCGGACGCCTTGGTCGAGGATCGGATCGGTGCGGTCGTGATCGGCCCCGGCCTCGGTCGGGACGCCGACGCCTCCGCACGGCTTGAGGCGGCGCTTTCCAGCGGACGGCCGCTGATCATTGACGGCGACGCCCTCCGACTGGTCGAGCTTGGGACGCTGGCCAAGCACAAAGCCCCCAAGATCCTCACCCCGCATGGCGGCGAATTCACCCACCTGTTCGGCGAAGTCACCGACGACAAGCTTGGCGCCACGCGCCGCGCCGCCCGGCAAAGCGGAGCGGTCGTCGTGCACAAGGGCGCTGATACCGTCATCGCCGCCCCCGATGGCCAAGCGATCCTCTGCCCGGTGGCCAGCCCCTGGCTGTCCACCGCAGGGACCGGCGACGTGCTGGCCGGAGCGATCGGTACAATGCTGGCGGCGGGGCTCGAACCGCTGGCAGCGGCGGAGGCGGGGGTATGGCTTCATGCCCAGGCCGCACGACGCTTGGGCAAGGCTTTCATCGCGGACGACTTGGCAGACGCGCTTTCCGCCGTCAGAGGCTGATCGCATGAGCGATACCATCATCCGCGTCGCCGCCCGGGGCGACGGCGTGACCGCGACCGGCCGCCACGCCGCCTTTGCCGCACCCGGCGACACCCTGTCGGCCGACGGCACCGTCATGCCCGGCCCGCATCACCAGACCCCGCCCTGCGGCCATTTCCCGCGCTGCGGCGGGTGCCAGCTCCAGCATCTGGACGACGAAAGCTATGCCGGGTTCGTCACCGACCGCATCGCCTCCGCGCTCGACGCGCAGGGCCTGACCGCGCCGCTGCGCCCCACGCATTGCTCGCCCTCTCACAGCCGCCGTCGCGCAACGCTCCATGCCGAGGCGAAGGGCGGGCGCGTGCTGATCGGCTTTTCGGAGGAAAAGAGCCACGCCATCGTCGACATGGCCGAATGCCATATCCTTCACCCCACGCTGTTCGCGCTGGTCGCCCCGCTTCGCGCTTTGCTCCAGCGGCTGGGGTTCAAGCGGCGCGGCGACGTGCATCTGGCGCTCGCCGATCAGGGGGCGGACATCCTGGTCACCAGCTTCTCGCCTGACGGATTGGAAGCGGCCGAGACGATCATCGCCTTCTGCCAGCGGCACGGCGTCGCGCGTTTCTCGGTCGATGACGGGCTGGGCGCGGAAACCCGCTGGGAGCCCGAGCCCGTGACGATCACCTTGGGCGGTGTCGGGGTTCCCCTGCCGCCCGGCGCCTTTCTACAGGCCACCGCCGATGGCGAGGCGGCTCTGGTCGCCGCCGTGCGCGAGGCGGTGGGCAATCCCCGCACCACTGCCGACCTGTTCGCCGGGCTCGGCACTTTCGCGCTGGCGCTGCCGGGCAAGGTCTATGCCGCCGAGGGCGCGCGCGATGCGATCCTGTCGCTGAAGGGCGCGGCGAATGGTGCAGGAAAGATGGTCTTTGCCGAACATCGGGACCTGTACCGCCGTCCGCTGACCAAGACGGAGTTGGACCGGTTCGACGCCATCGTGCTCGATCCGCCGCGTGCAGGCGCGCGGGATCAGGCCGATGCGCTGGCCAGCGCCGAGGTGCGCGCGGTCGCCTATGTCTCGTGCAATCCGTCCAGCTTCGCGCGCGATGCCAAGGCCATGGTCGACCAAGGATGGCAGCTCGACTGGGTGCAACCGGTGGGACAGTTCCGCTGGTCGACCCATGTCGAGCTGGCGGCCCGTTTCTCGCGTCAGCCTTCGTCCGGATAATCCGCCGCGACGAAGAACAGCCCGTCCGACGGCGCGTTCAGCCCCAGCTGCGCGCGGTCGCGGGCGTTCAGCGCCGCTTCGACATCGTCGGGTGACCAGCGGCCCATGCCGACCAGTGCGAGGCACCCGACCATCGACCGCACCTGGTGATGGAGGAAGGACCGCGCGGCGGCGCGGATGTACAGCCGTGTATCGACCCGCTCGACCGACAACAGGTCGAGCGTCCGCACCGGGCTGTCCGCCTGGCAATGAACCGAGCGGAAGGTCGTGAAGTCATGCCGCCCGACCAGCCGCGCGGCGGCGTCCGCCATGGCGGCTTCGTCGAGCGGCTGGGGCACCTGCCACGCCAATCCGGCTTCATGGGTCAGCGGCGCGCGGCGATTGACGATGCGATATTCATAGGATCGCCGGATGCACGAAAAGCGCGCATGCCAGTCGTCCGGCACCGTCACGCAATTCAGCACCGCGACCGGGTTCGGCCTGATCCGCGCGTTGATCGCCTCCATCAGGCGGAAGGGGGCGATGTCCTTGGCGATGTCCACATGCGCGCGCATCGCCATGCCGTGCACGCCCGCATCGGTCCGTCCGGCAGCATGAACCGCGGTGCGCTCACCGGTGACGGCATGGACGGCATCCTCCAGCGCCTGTTGAACGCTGGGGCCATGCGACTGGCGCTGCCAGCCCATGAAGGGCCGCCCGTCAAACTCGACCGTCAGCGCAAATCGCGTCAAAGCCGCGTCCCCGCCGGGATGGCAAAGCCGCGCAGCAGATCGTCGGCACTCGATACGCCACGCCCGGCCCGCTGAACACTTACCGGCCGGAGCGCGCCTTCCCCGCAGGCGATGGTCAGCCGGTCGTCCAGCACCTCGCCGGGGGCACCATGGCCGTCGACCGGCTCGGCCGACAGCAGCTTGATCCGCTCACCCTGATATTCGAACCACGCACCGGGGGCGGGGTGAAAGGCGCGGACCTGCCGATCGAGCTCGACCGCGCTCCTGGTGAAATCCAGCCGCGTCTCGGCCTTGTCGATCTTGGCGGCATAGGTGACACCCTCGGCAGGCTGGGGCCGCGCCGGGTAGCGTTCGGGGTCGGCCAGGACCTTGACCATCAGCTCGGCCCCCATTGCCGCGAGTTCCTCGGTCAAGTCACCCGTCGTCTTGCGTCCGATCGGCGTCGAGCCTTCCAGCCGGACCGGCCCGGTGTCGAGACCCGCCTCCATCTGCATGATGCCAACGCCCGTCACGACATCGCCCGCCAGGATCGCCCGCTGGATGGGGGCCGCACCACGCCAGCGCGGGAGCAGCGAGCCATGGACGTTCAGGCACCCCAGGCGCGGCGCGTCGAGGATCGCCTGCGGCAGGATCAGGCCATAGGCCGCGACCACCGCGACATCGGCCTCCAGCGCGGCAAACCGAGCCTGCTCCTCCGCCGAGCGCAGAGATACCGGGGTCATCACATTTATGCCCAGACCTTCCGCCGTCTGCTGCACCGGCGAGGGGGCCAGCTGTCGCCCGCGCCGCCCGCCGGGACGTGGCGGCTGGCTATAGCTCGCGACGACCTGATGCCCGGCCTCGACCAGCGCTTGCAGAACCGGGACGGCAAAGCCCGGCGTACCCATGAAGATGATCCGCATGGCAACGCCTCTCTGCGCTGGCGGGACGGCGCGCAACCCCCTATCTGTTCACCCATGGCATCCCCCGAGATCGAGGCGCTGACCCAGGCGCTGGCGCGTATTCCTGGCCTTGGCCCCCGGTCGGCCCGTCGTGCGGTCCTGCACCTGCTGAAAAAGCGGGAGGCGGCGCTGGTGCCGCTGCTGACCGCGCTGGGGGCGGTCGAGGAGCGGCTGGAGACCTGCTCGACCTGTGGCAATATCGACACCGCTAATCCCTGCGCGATCTGTGCCGACCCCAGGCGCGATGCGGGCGCATTGTGCGTGGTGGAGGAAGTCGCCGACCTCTGGGCCCTGGAGCGGTCGCGGCTGTTTCCGGGGCGCTTCCATGTGCTGGGCGGACGGCTCTCGGCGCTGGAGGGCGTGCGGCCCGAAGACCTGACCATCGACGCGCTGGTTCGCCGGATCGAGGGCGGTGGAGTGGACGAAGTCGTCCTCGCCATGAACGCCACGCTGGAGGGACAGACCACCGCCCATTACATCGCCGAGCGGATCGAGCGCTTTCCGGTCCGCGTGACCCAGCTTGCCCATGGCTTGCCGGTGGGTGGCGAACTGGACTATCTGGATGAAGGCACGCTGGCCCAGGCGCTGCGCGCCCGGCGGCCGGTGGTCTGATCCGCTGGCTTGACGGTTCGAGTCGCTGACCGTAGCGAAATCGTCATGGCCATTCTTCCGATCGTCGAAATTCCCGACCCCCGCCTGCGTCTCGTCTCCAAGCCTGTCGAGACGGTGGACGACACCGTCCGCCAGCTCGTGTCCGACATGATCGAGACGATGTACGACGCGCACGGCATCGGCCTCGCCGCGATCCAGGTCGGCGTAGACCAGCGCATTCTCGTCATCGACCTGCAGGAGGAAGAGGATGAGGAAGGCAAGCCGGTCAAGAATCCCAAGGCCTATATCAACCCGGAAGTCCTGTCGGTCAGCGACGAGCTGTCCACCTATAATGAGGGCTGCCTGTCGATCCCCGAGCAATATGCCGAGGTGAAGCGGCCTGCATCCTGCCGCGTGAAGTGGCTGGACGAAAAGGGCGAGGCGCATGAGGCGGAACTCGACGGACTGCTCGCGACCTGCATGCAGCATGAGATCGATCATCTGAACGGCGTTCTGTTCATCGATCATGTCAGCCGGTTGAAGCGCGACATGCTGATGCGCAAGCTGAACAAGATGCGCAAGGGCTGACCTTTCCCGGCTAGGCCGGTCGAATGACCTTGTCCGACCGGCTTCGTTCGTTCTATGTTCCGACCTGTCCCTTAGTCTGACAGGTTGTCGAAATGCCCGAATTGATCGCCGTTACCCTGCTCGCCCTGTTGCTGGGGGGCGTGGTCGGCTGGATGGCCGCGCGGCGAAAGGCCGATGGCCTGGCCGCCGAACTGGCGACCGCCAAGACCCGTGCGGGGGAAGTGGAGTCGCTGCGTGCCGCCCGCGACGCCGCCGAGCGCGACCGGAGCGAGGCGCTTCAGGCGCTGGCCGAACTGCGCGGCCGCGCCGCCGATCTCGATGTTATCCGGGCGGCGCGCGATGCCGTCGAGGCCGAGCGCAACGCCGCGCATCGCGAACTGGCCGAGTTGCGGGCTCGCGCGCAGGAGCGCGAAACGGCCTATGCCCAGACGCTGGAGGCGCTGGGGCAGGCACGCGAACAGATCAACGCCCAGTTCGGCGAAGCCGCCGCCCGCGCACTGGAAGTCGCCCAGCGCCAGTTTCTGGAACGCGCCGAGGCGCGCTTCCGCCAGTCGGAAGAGGCCTCCGGCCAGACGCTCAAGGCGCTGCTCGACCCGGTTCATCAGCGACTCCAGCGCTATGAGGAAGGCGTCCGCAAGGTCGAGGACGAGCGCCGAGACGCATTTGGCGAATTGAAGGGCCAGATCGAGGCGATGCGGATCGGCCAGGAGCGCGTCTCGGGTGAGGCGGCCAAGCTGGTCAATGCGCTGCGCAACGCTCCCAAGGCACGCGGACGCTGGGGCGAGCAGCAGCTTCGCAACGTGCTGGAGAGCTGCGGTCTGTCCGAACATGCCGATTTCCAGACCGAGGTCAGCGTCGATGACGGCGAGGGCGGTCGCCTGCGCCCCGACGCGATCGTGCGTGTGCCGGGCGGCAAGGCGCTGGTGATCGACGCCAAGGTGTCGCTCAACGACTATCAGGATGCCTTTGGCGCGGTCGATGAGCCCGAGCGGCAGTTGGGTCTGGCGCGCCATGCCGCCGCGATGCGCGCGCATGTCAATGGTCTGGGCAACAAGAGCTATTGGAACCAGTTCGAGGACGCGCCCGACTATGTCATCATGTTCGTCCCCGGCGAGCATTTCCTGTCGGCGGCGCTGGAGAATGATCCGACTCTGTGGGATTTCGCGTTCGACAAGCGTGTGTTGCTGGCGACCCCGACCAATCTGATTGCGATCGCGCGGACGGTCGCGGCGGTCTGGCGGCAGGAGAAGCTGGCGCAGGAAGCGCGGCAGATCGGGGCGCTGGGCAAGGAACTCTATGCCCGCCTTGCCGTGATGGGAGGCCATGTGTCGAAGCTTGGCAAGAATCTCGATACCGCGATGACGGCCTACAACGCCTTTGTCGGGAGCCTGGAGAGCCAGGTGCTGACCAGTGCGCGACGCTTCGAGGCGCTGAATATCGACACCGGCGGCAAGAGCATCGACCCGCCACCCATCGGCGAACAGGCGGTGCGTCCACTGAGCAAGCTGCTGCCCGTGGCGGATCTGGCCGAGGCCGAGGCGGAGTAAGGTTTTTCCGTCAATCTGATCGACATTCTTTCCCTTCGCCCCTCATAGAGGGGAGAGGGTTGCGCAGACTTGGTCTTTGCGAAAGCAAAGGCCTAGTCGAAGCTGGGTGAGGGGTGTTGCGCTCGCTCTGCGAGCGCGCGAGCCAAAGGCTCGCTCAACCCCTCACCCAAGCTGCGCTAGCCAGCAGGCTGGCAAGCTCCGCTATCCAGGGGAGAGGGAAGTCCGGGCAGCATAACTGTCGATTGCCCCTAGATTCCGAGTTTCGCGGGAGCGACTATCTCGCGATAACTGGCATAGCAGTTTCAAATGAACGGGAGGCATTCTTATAGAACGCCTCCCCCGATCCATCAGGCCGCAACCGTCCCCTTCGGCGCCGCCGCGCGAACGCCTTCGTCGACATGGTCGGCGAACTGCTTGAAGTTCTCGTTGAACAGGTCGACCAGCTTGGCCGCCGTCGCGTCATAGGCGGCCTTGTCCGCCCAGGTGTCGCGAGGGTTCAGGATCGCTGCATCGACGCCGGGCACCGATACCGGAACCTGGAAGCCGAAATTCGGGTCGGTCCGGAACTCGACTTGGTTCAAGCTGCCGTCGAGCGCGGCGTTGAGCAGCGCGCGGGTTGCCTTGATCGGCATACGGTTGCCGACGCCATACTTGCCGCCGGTCCAGCCTGTGTTGACCAGCCAGCAATCGACCCCGCCCTTGGCGATCCGCTCCTTCAGGAGATTGCCATAGACTGAAGGATGGCGCGGCATGAACGGCGCGCCGAAACAGGTCGAGAAGGTCGCATCCGGCTCGGTCACCCCGATCTCGGTGCCTGCCACGCGGGCGGTATAGCCCGAGAGGAAGTGATACATGGCCTGTTCGGGCGTCAGCTTGGCGATCGGCGGCAGGATGCCATAGGCGTCCGCCGTCAGCATCACGATGTTGCGCGGTACGCCCCCCATATTGTCCTTCGACGCATTGGGGATGAAGTCGATCGGATAGGCACCCCGGCTATTCTCAGCCAGGCTGTTGTCGTTCAGGTCGAGCTGGCGCGTGACCGGGTCCATGACGACATTCTCGAGCACCGTGCCGAAGCGCTTGGTGGTCGCGAAAATCTCCGGCTCGGCCTCGGGCGACAGGCGGATCATCTTGGCGTAGCAGCCGCCCTCGAAATTGAAGACCGCCGTGTCCGACCAGCCATGCTCGTCATCGCCGATCAGCGTCCGGCTGGCATCGGCCGACAGGGTCGTCTTGCCGGTGCCCGACAGGCCGAAGAACACGGCCGTCGAGCCGTCCGCGCCCATGTTCGCCGAACAGTGCATCGGCATCACGCCGGTGGTCGGCAGCAGATAGTTGAGCAGGCCGAAGACCGACTTCTTCATCTCGCCTGCGTAGCGCGTGCCGCCGATCAGGATCAGCTTCTCGGTCATGTTGACCGCGATCACCGTCGAGGAGCGGCAGCCGTGGCGCGCGGGGTCGGCGCGGAAGCTCGGCAGGTCGATGATGGTGTATTCGGCGGCGAACTTGCGCAGCTCATGCTCTTCGGGACGGACCAGCATCGTGCGGATGAACAGATTGTGCCAGGCCAGCTCGGTTACGACGCGCACGCGGACTCGGTGTTCGGGCTGCGATCCGCCATAGAGGTCTTGGACGAACAGGTCTTCCTTCTGGCCGAGCGCGGCGAAAAAATCGGCCTTCAGCGCGGCGAAATCGTCCGAGCTCATCGGCTTGTTGGTCTTGCCCCACCAGACGGTGTCGCGCGTCGTGTCGTCGCGGACCATGAACTTGTCCTGCGCCGAACGGCCGGTGTGCTCGCCCGTCTCGACGACCAGCGGACCGTCGGCCGACAGCTTGCCCTCACCGCGTGCGACGGCGGTTTCGATCAGCCGTGCGGTGACGAGGTTCCAATGCAGGGTGGCGCGGGTCTCGATCCCCTGGGCTTGCAGACCGATCTCCGGAATCCGTTCGTTCATAAGAGCTTCCTCGTTCCCCAAGGCGGCGGGTCCTGACGGCCCGGCGCTGTTTCACCGCACGCGAATACGTATGCGTTGGATCGTCCCATACGCCATTTGTTTAACACGTCAAACACGCTCTATGGCGAAGATGGTTGAGCCGTGTCTCACTTTGGCTTAACCGAGGGCCATGGCGGTCTTTTCGCATGACACGGGTCCGGGGGCGGTCGCATGACGGCCACCATTGCGCTGGTCGATGACGACCGGAACATCCTGACCTCGGTATCGATCGCGCTTCAGGCCGAGGGTTTCGTGACGCGCGTCTACGCTGACGGCGAGGCGGCGCTGAAGGCGCTGATCGACAACCCGCCAGACCTCGCGATCTTCGACATCAAGATGCCGCGCATGGATGGGCTGGAGCTGCTCCGCCGCCTGCGTGAGAAGAGCCAGATTCCTGTCATCTTCCTGACCAGCAAGGACGACGAGCTGGATGAGGCGCTGGGTCTGGCGATGGGGGCGGACGATTACATCGCCAAGCCCTTTTCGCAGCGGCTGCTGATCGCGCGCATCCGGGCGATCCTGCGCCGGTCGGAATATGTCGGTGCCCCGCAGGGCACGCCCGCCGCCGATGCGCAGGGCCCGCTGACCCGTGGGCAGCTTGCCATGGACCCGGCGCGGCACCGCGTGACGTGGAAGGGCGAGCCGGTCACGCTGACCGTCACCGAGTTCCTGATTCTCGAGACGCTGGCGCAGCGACCCGGCATCGTGCGCACCCGCAACCAGCTGATGGATGCCGCCTATCAGGACGACATTTATGTCGACGACCGCACGATCGACAGCCATATCAAGCGCCTGCGCCGCAAATTCCGTCAGGTAGACCCCGAATTCGACGCCATCGAGACGCTCTATGGCGCCGGTTACCGATTCTCCGAGGAGTGAAGCCCCCGACCTGGCGTTGCGCTGGTCGGGCCAGATTTCGCTGACCCAGCGGATTCTGGCGCTCAACATCTTTGCGCTGCTGCTGCTGGCGGGCGGGTTTTTCTATCTGGATTCCTATCGCGCCCGGTTGCTCGACAACCGGGAGGCCCAGTCGCTGCGCGAAGTGCGGCTGATGGGCGAGGCGCTGAGTTCGGTACGCAGCGAGGAACGCGACCTGCTTGTCGTCCGGCTGGCGCGCGATACGGGCGGGCGCATCCGGCTGTTCGATGCCGCCGGGCGACTGGTCGCGGATAGCCGGGCGCTGGGTGTTCGCAACGTCGTGCTTCGCGATCCGGACAAGCAGGATTGGGGGCAGGCGATCGCCCGCTTCCTGGACGCCGGGATCGACACCGTGGTCGGCGCGGCCCGGCCGCCGCTCTATCGCGAGCGTCGCGGCGGTGCCGAATGGCCGGACGTCCGTGCGGCGCGGGACGGACGTGTCTCCGCCTCGGTCTGGCGTGCGCCCGATCGCACGCCGGTCATCACCGCCGCCGCGCCGCTGCCGAGCGGTGGGGCGCTCATGGCGACCGAGAATGCGCGCTTCATAACCGAGACGGTTCGGATCGAACGGTTTCGGTTGAGCGTGTTGCTGGCGCTGGTGGCGCTGATTTCGGTGCTGTTGTCGCTGTTCCTGGCGCGCACCATCGTCCGTCCGTTGCGGCGGCTGGCGCGCGCGGCGGTGCGGGTTCGGCTGGGCCGGGCGCGGGAAGTCGTGGTGCCGCGTCTGCCCGATCGTCGCGACGAACTGGGGATGCTGGCCCGCGCGCTGTCCGACATGAGCCTGGCGCTGCGTGCCCGGATCGACGCGACCGAGGCCTTTGCGGCGGACGTGACGCACGAGTTGAAGAATCCGCTCGCTTCGCTCCGCTCCGCCGTCGACACGCTGGAGACGGTCCACGACCCGGACCTCCAGGCGCAGTTGCTGGCGATCGTTCGCGACGATGTGCGGCGCCTCGATCGGCTGATCACCGATATTTCCGACGCCTCGCGGCTCGATGCCCAGCTGAGCCGGGCCAAGTTCGATCCCGTGGATCTGAATGCGCTTCTGGCCGGACTGATTGCGCAGCGCGAGGCACGCGGGGTCGAACGGGGCATCCGCCTTCGTTTCGATTCGACCGAGCCGGGCCCGGCCATGGTGTCCGGCGAAGGTGCACGGTTGGAGCGGGTGTTCGAGAATCTGATCGACAATGCCCTATCCTTTTCCCCCGACGAGGCGGTGGTCGCGATCAGCCTTGCGGGCGAACCGGATGATTGGGTCGTGCGGGTCGAGGACGAGGGGCCGGGCGTGCCGGAGGAAGCGCGCGAAGCGATCTTCCGCCGCTTCCACTCGATCCGTCCGAGCTCGGAGAATTTTGGACGCCATTCCGGGCTGGGCCTCGCCATCGCCCGGACCATCGTCGAGGCGCATCAGGGGCGCATCCATGTCGAGTCGCGCGAGGACCGGATGAGCGGAGCGCGCTTCGTGGTGCGCCTGCCGCTGGCTGCGATCGTCTGATGGGTGAGCTCATTCATGCCACCTGCGTGACGATAGGCGGAACTGGCGTGATGCTGCGCGGTCCGTCGGGGACCGGAAAATCCGATCTGGCGCTGCGGTTGATCGACCGGGGAGCGGTCCTGATCGGGGACGATTATGTCGAGGCGACGGCCAGGGATGGCGCCCTGCATGTCACCGTGCCGGAGCGGATCGCCGGGCTGATCGAGGTACGGGGCGTCGGCATCCTGCCTTATCCGTATCGGGCCAGCGCGACCATCGGCCTCGTTGTCGAACTGCATGTCGATCCGGATGCCGAAGAACGTCTGCCCGAGGCACGACAGACCGTGATGACGGGCGTCTCACTCCCTATATACAGGCTTAATCCGCGTCCCGCTTCGGCCCCGATCAAGGTCGAGTTGCTGGCGTCTCGCCTCAAGGAATGCCCGTAATGGACCGAAAACGTATCTTGCTGGTGACCGGCATGTCCGGGGCCGGGACCTCGACCACGCTCAAGACGCTGGAAGATTTGGGCTGGGAGGTGGTCGACAATCTGCCGCTCTTTCTGCTGAACGGTCTGCTGGAGGCCGCGCCGCCCCAGGGCATGGAGGGCAAGAATCGGCCGCTGGCGATCAGCATCGGCGTGCGGACCCGCGACTTTGCACCCGACCAGATCACCCAAAGCATCCGGCGTCTGAACGAGCGCCCCAATCTGGCCATCGAGACGCTGTTCCTGAATTGCGGCGGCGCGGAGTTGAAGCGCCGCTATGCCGAGACGCGGCATCGCCATCCGCTGGCGATGGATCGGGCCGCCGATGACGGGATCGCGCATGAGCGCGCCCTGTTGGCCCCGGTCCGCGACATGGCGGACCGGCTGCTCGACACGACCAACATGACCAGCAATGACCTGGGCAACTGGCTGCGCGCCAATTACGCGGTCGACGGCCTGAGCGAGCCGGTGCTGACGGTCATGTCCTTCGGCTTTTCCAAGGGGTTGCCGCGCAACGCCGACCTGGTCTTCGATATGCGGTTCCTGCGCAACCCGCACTGGTCGGCCGAGCTGCGTCCCGGCACCGGGTTGGACAAGGGGGTCATCGACTATATCCGGCATGACCCGGTCTATGAGACGGCCGTGGGGCAGATCGAGACGCTGCTCGACACGCTGGTGCCGCGTTATATCGCGAGCGGGAAATCCTACATCACCATCGCGATAGGCTGTACCGGCGGGAGACACCGGTCGGTCCATGTCGCCGAACGCATCGCGGGACGGTTGCGCCAGAGCGGTTTTTCCCCCACGGTGGTGCATCGTGATTTGGGTGCCGTGCCGAAAGACTCTTTGGAAGCCAGGCCGGCCAAACAATGATGGATATGCGTGTCTGACATGATCGGTCTGGTTCTGGTGACGCACGGGCGGCTCGCCGATGAGTTCGTGACCGCGATGATACATGTGGTCGGCCCGCAGGAGCGGATCGCCACCATCGCGATCGGGCCGGAGGATGACATGGAGGAGCGGCGTGCCGACATCGCCGCCGCCATCGCCACCGTCGATGCCGGGCGCGGCGTGATCGTTCTGACCGACCTGTTCGGGGGAACGCCGTCCAACCTCGCCATCTCGCTGATGGAGCGGGGTCGGGTCGAAGTGATTGCGGGAATGAACCTGCCCATGCTGATCCGGCTGGGCTCGGCGCGCAAGTCGATGCAGGTCGTCGATGCCGTCGCCGCCGCGCGCGAGGCGGGGCGCAAATATATCTCGGTCGCCTCCGAGGTGCTGGGCGAGGCCGCCGCATGACGGAGCAGACGCGATCCGTCCTGATCACCAACCGCCGGGGCCTTCATGCGCGTGCCAGCGCCAAGTTCGTGACGCTCGCCTCGACCCAGCCCTGCGAAGTGCGGGTGGCCAAGGACGGCAGTACGGTGACAGGCACGTCGATCATGGGCCTGATGATGCTGGGTGCCGCGATGGGCGACACCATCACGATCAGCGCGGCGGGTGACGGTGCGGGCGAGACGGTGGAAGCGCTGGCCGCGCTGGTGGAAGCGAAGTTCGGCGAAGACTGATGCCCCGTGAAATTACCGCTTACTCCAACCCGCTGATCAAGTGGGCCCGCGATCTGCGCGACAAGCGTCATCGCAAGCAATCCCGCCAGTTCCTGGCGGAAGGCCTGCGCATCCTGACCGAGGCGCGCGAGACGGGGCGGCTGCCGACCCTGTTATTCTATGCTCGGCCGTCGGCGGGTCATCCGCTGGTCCGTGACCTGATCGAGGCGGTCGAGGCGTCGGAGGGCGAGGCGATCGAGACGACGCCGGACATCCTGTCGAAACTGTCGGGCAAGGACAATCCGCAGGCGGTTGTCGGCGTGTTCGAGGAGTTGGGCGTCACGCTCGACGAGTTGGACCGCAAGGCATCCGGTATTTGGCTGGTCGCCGAGCGTCTGCGCGATCCGGGCAATCTGGGCACCATCCTGCGCACCGGCGATGCGGTGGGGGCAGGGGGGCTGATCCTGATCGGCGAATGCGTCGATCCCTTTTCCGTCGAGGCAGTGCGGGCCAGCATGGGGGCTCTGTTCACCGTGCCGATCGTGCGGACCGAGTGGCAGCCCTTCCTGGACTGGCTGCGGCAGGGGCCGGGTCAGCTGGTGGGGCTCAGCCTCGATACCGACTCGGACTATCGCGCCGCGCGCTATACCGCGCCGACCTTCTTGCTGACCGGCAACGAGGCGCAGGGGATGCCGCCCGAATATGCCGAGGCCTGTGACACGCTGGTCAAGATTCCGATGCTGGGCAAGGCCGACAGCCTGAACGCGGCCGTGGCGACGGCAGTCATGGCCTATGAGGTGCTGGCGCAGCAGCGGGGCTGAGCGGCCGGTTCAGGCCTCCGGCTCGATCGGCTCGACCAGCAGCGTGCCGCCATCGACATGCGCGATCCTTAAACGCGTCCCGCTGACCGTATCGGGCCCGCGCACCGGCCATTCGCCGTCACCCAGCCGGGCGCGGCCCTCACCACCGATGATCGGGGTGGTGACGGTGACGATCTGCCCGCGCAGCCGCCGGGCGGGTTCGTTGAGGACGGGGGCATCGCTTTCCACCGGAAAGTCGCGATACCAGCGCCGCCCGATGACAACGCTCACCACACTCCAGACCGCAAAATCGGCCAGTTGCAGACCGGCCGGCAAGTCCGGCAGCGCCCAGGTCGTCAGCGCGGTCACGCCCGCGGCCACGGCAAGGAAGACCAGGAATACACCCGGCACCAGCAATTCGGCGATCCCGAGCGCCAAGGCCCCCGCCAGCCAGAGTGCGGCAGGGTCGAGGTCTCCGATCGTCATGACGGTGACTGGTCGAACGGCCCCGGCTTGGTGGTGACGCGTGGGGTAGCGGCGTCGGACTTGCCGCTGCCCAGCGCTTCCTTGGCCAGTTCGCCGATGCCGCCCAGCGTCCCGATCAGCTGGGTCGCCTCGACGGGGAACAGGATCGTCTTGGCATTGGGGCTGGTCGCGAACTTGCCGACCGCTTCGACATATTTCTGGGCGATGAAATAGTTGATGGCCTGGGTGCCGCCCGACTCGATCGCCTCGGACACGACACGCGTTGCCTTGGCCTCCGCCTCGGCGGCACGCTCACGGGCTTCGGAGTCGCGGTACGCCGACTCGCGACGGCCTTCGGCTTCCAGGATACGCGCCTGCTTCTGGCCCTCGGCGCGAAGGATCTCCGAGGCGCGCGAGCCTTCCGCCTCCAGGATATTGGCGCGCTTCTCGCGCTCCGCCTTCATCTGGCGCGCCATGGCGTTGACGATGTCGACCGGCGGGCGGATGTCCTTGATCTCGACGCGGGTGATCTTCACCCCCCAAGGCGTCGTCGCGTGATCGACGACGTTGAGCAGGCGGGCGTTGATCTCGTCACGCTTCGACAGCGTTTCGTCCAGATCCATCGAACCCATGACGGTGCGTAAATTGGTCGTGACCAGGTTCAGCAGCGCGACATAGAGGTCCGACACCTCATAGGCCGCCTTGGGCGCGTCCAGCACCTGAAAGAAGACGACCCCGTCGGTCGAGATCATCGCATTGTCTTTCGTGATGATCTCCTGCCCTGGAATGTCGATCACCTGCTCCATCATATTCACCTTGCGGCCGACACGATAGAAAAAGGCGGGGTAGAAGTTGAAGCCGGGGATCGCCGTGCCCGTATAGCGGCCGAAATGCTCGATCGTGTATTGATAGCCCTGGCGGACGATCTTGATCGACATCATCAGATACATCAGCACCAGCAGGACGGCGAGCGCGGCGATAATCAGGCCCATGGACGGCTTCCCCCATAATCGGTCCGCCGGTGTTCTAGCATGGCGATGCACCAAGGGCCTAGCGGGAACGGCTTGCTTTGGTTACATGGCCCGCCACTTGTTCCCTCCGCAGGATTTGGCAGCCCCATGGATATCCGCCTCGGCCTCACCTTCGACGACGTGCTCCTCATACCCCAGGAGTCCGACGTTTTGCCGAGCACCGCAGACACGCGGACGCAACTGACCCGCTCGATCGCGCTCAACATCCCCGTCCTGTCGGCGGCGATGGACACCGTGACCGAGGCCGACATGGCGATCGTCATGGCGCAGCTGGGCGGCATGGGCGTTCTACACCGCAACCTGACCGTCGAGCAGCAGGTCGCCGCCGTCCGCCAGGTCAAGCGGTTCGAGAGCGGCATGGTCGTCAACCCGATCACCATCTCGCCGACCGCGACGCTGGCCGAGGCGCAGGCGCTGATGGCGCGGCACCGGATCAGCGGCATTCCCGTCGTCGAGTTCGACGGCCGCCTGGTCGGCATCCTGACCAACCGCGACGTACGCTTCGCCGAGAACCCGCAGCAGCCCGTGTCCGAGCTGATGACGCATGAAGACCTGGCGACCGTCAAGGTCGGCGTCGGCCAGGACGAGGCGCGTCGCCTGCTCCATGCCCGCCGGATCGAGAAGCTGCTGGTCGTCGACGACAGCTATCGCTGCGTCGGTCTGATCACGGTCAAGGACATCGAAAAGGCCGTTACCTATCCGTCGGCCACCAAGGATGGCTCGGGTCGCCTGCGTGTCGCGGCGGCCTCGACGGTCGGTGAGAAGGGTTTCGAACGCACCCGCGCCCTGATCGAGGCCGAGGTCGACTGTGTCATCATCGACACCGCACATGGCCATAACCGTGACGTTGCGCGCGCGGTCGAGGCCGCCAAGAAGCTGTCCGACACGGTGCAGGTGATTGCCGGTAACGTCGCGACCGCCGCCGCCACCCGTGCGCTGATCGATGCGGGTGCGGATGCGGTCAAGGTCGGCATCGGGCCGGGTTCGATCTGCACGACCCGCGTCGTCGCCGGCGTCGGCGTGCCGCAGCTGACCGCCGTCATGGACTGTGCCGAGGAAGGCTGGAAGGCCGGTGTACCGGTGATCGCCGATGGCGGTCTGCGCACCTCGGGCGATCTCGCCAAGGCGCTGGCGGCGGGTGCTGGCGCCTGCATGGTCGGCTCGCTGCTGGCTGGCACCGAAGAGGCACCGGGCGAAACCTTCCTGTATCAGGGCCGCGCCTATAAGTCCTATCGCGGCATGGGCTCGGTCGGGGCGATGGGTCGCGGTTCGGCGGACCGCTATTTCCAGGGCGACATCAAGGACCAGATGAAGCTGGTGCCCGAGGGCATCGAGGGTCAGGTCGCTTACAAGGGCCCGGCGCGCGACGTCATCCATCAGCTGGTGGGCGGCATCAAGGCGGCGATGGGCTATACCGGTTCGGCGACGCTGAAAGATCTGCGCGAGCGGGCGCAGTTCGTCCAGATCACCGGCGCGGGCCTGAAGGAAAGCCACGTTCATGACGTGACGATCACGCGGGAAGCTCCCAATTACCCGACCCGCTAAGCTGACGGAGCGCTTCGCATGACCCCCGGCGCCCGCACCCAGGCGGCGATCGAGTTGCTGGACGAGATCGTCGCCGCGGCCGCCAGCGGCGGCGCGGCGGCCGACACGCTGATCGCGCGCTATTTCGCCACGCGCCGCTATGCCGGGTCGAAGGACCGGCGTGCGGTGCGTGAGCTGGTCTATGCCGCCATCCGGCAGGCCGGACCGGTGCCGTCGTCCGGACGTGCGGCCGTGCTCGCGGTGGCGGATCAGGATCCGTCGATTGCCGCAACGTTCGACGGGACGGGGCATGGGCCTGCGCCGATCACTCCTGACGAACCGCGCGCCGAGGGCGGGGTTGCTCCCGCCTGGTTGGTCGAGGCTCTGACCGCCTCCGGGCTGGATGCCGCGCAGCAGGCCGCCCTGGTCGATCGGGCCCCGCTCGACCTGCGGGTCAACGGCCTGGCGACGACCCGGGACGCGGTAATGGAGCAGTGGCCCGACGCCACCGCGACGCCGCATGGGCCGATGGGCATCCGCCTGCCCAACGGAACGCCGGTCGAGCAGTCCGATCTGTTCCGCGCCGGGCTGGTCGAGGTGCAGGACGAAGGCAGCCAGCTGGTCGGCGAAGCGCTGGCGGCGAAGCCGGGTGAATGGCTGGTCGATCTTTGCGCCGGGGCGGGGGGCAAGACGCTTCAACTGGCGGCGGCAATGAACAATCAGGGCGCGCTGCTCGCCTGCGATATCGACCGCGCGCGGTTGCAGCGACTGGCGCCCCGGGCGGAACGCGCCGGGGCGACGATCATCGAGAGCCGCCTGCTCAACCCCGGCCGCGAAGCCGAGATGCTTTCGGACTGGGCGGCCAAGGCGGATGGCGTCCTGATCGACGCCCCCTGTTCCGGAACCGGGACCTGGCGGCGCAATCCCGAGGCGCGCTGGCGTCTGACCCCGGAGCGGCTGGTCCGGCTCGGCACAATGCAGGCGCAGGTGCTGGACATCGGTGCCGGTCTGGTCAAGCCGGGCGGACGGCTGGTCTATATCGTCTGTTCGCTGCTCGATGCAGAAGGGAGCGAGCAGGTGGCGGCCTTCCTGTCGCGCCATCCCGGCTGGTCAACCGCGCCGATCGAACCGGGGATCGGGACAACGCATGGCCTGGGCCAGCGGCTCGATCCGGCCACCCATGGCACGGACGGCTTTTTTGTCGCCTGCCTCCGGGCGCCATGCTAGCATTCGGCTCAGTGCCACGTCCGGAGTTCCTCATGCGTTTGTCGTCCTTGGCTGCTGCCGCCGCATTGGCGGTGGTTTCGCTTTCCACTTCGCTCAGCGGTCAGCGCTCGGACAGCCAGATCGATGCTCGCTCGATGCAGTTGCTCGAACAGGCGCGCGGGCTGAAGGCGGCGGGCAATCTGGACGGCGCGACCGACATGCTGGAGACGGCCGTGACGGTCGATCCGCGCAATCGGGGGGCGTTTATCCTGCTGGCCGAAGTCGCGGATGCGCGCGGCCTTCCGGGCAAGGCGATCCGCCTGTATCGGGAAGCCTTGCTGCTCGATCCTAATGACACGCGGGCGTTGCGGGGGCAGGGCGAGGCGTTGGTCCAGCGTGGCGCGGTGGCGCGCGCCAAGGACAATCTCGCCAAGATCAAGACGCTCTGCAAAACCGACTGTGCCGACGCGACCGCGCTCTCTGCGCAAATCGCCAAGGGGCCGCCCGCGCCGGTGACGACGGCGCAGGTCGACAGTAAGACGCCGCCGACACCGTAAGCATCCTCCCCGGCACGGGGAGGTGGCAGGACGCGGGCCTGACGGAGGGGGGCTTCCTCATAGGATGCCGTTTACGGCACGCCCCCTCCACCATGCTTCGCATGGTCCCCCTCCCCGTTACGGGGAGGACATTTTCACCCTAAAGCGCGAGCGAGGGCGACGAACTCGTCCACCGACAGCGTTTCGGCCCGGCGGGCCGGGTCGAGGCCGATGGACTCCATCGCCTCCACGGCCCCGGCAACCGGCTTCAAACTCTGGCGCAGCATCTTGCGGCGCTGGCCGAAGGCGGCCGCCGTGAGACGTTCCAGCGTGCGGAAGCTCACCCCCTCGGGCGCAGGCTTGGGCGTGATGTGCACGACCGCCGACATAACCTTGGGCGGTGGCGTGAAGGCCGAACGGTGGACCGGCATCGCGATCCGCGATTCGCTCCGCCATTGGGTCAGCACGGCCAGACGGCCATAGGAAGACTGGTCGGGCGCCGCGACGATCCGCTCCGCCACTTCCTTCTGGAACATCAGCGTGCAGGACTGCCACCAGGGGAGCCATGCGCCCGACAGCCAGCCGACCAGCAGCGGCGTCCCGACATTATAGGGCAGGTTGGAAACGATATGCGGCTTGCTCTCGAACAACTCGGGCGCGTTGATGCGCAGCGCATCGCCCTCGATCACCTTGAGCCTATCCGGAAAGGCTTCCGCCAGTTCGGCCAGCGCGGGGATGCAGCGACGGTCGCGTTCGATCGCCGTGACCTTGGCCCCCGCCATCAACAGCGCGCGGGTCAGGCCGCCAGGGCCGGGGCCGATTTCCAGCACCTGCCTGTCGGTCAGGTCGCCAGGAATGGCGGCGATCCGGGCCAGCAGCTGGCCGTCGAATAGGAAATTCTGACCCAGCGACTTGGCGGCAGACAGGCCGTGGCGCGCGATGACGTCCCGCAAGGGGGGGAGCGGCGTGATGGGATCCATGTCAGGCGGCCGCTTCGGCCCGACGCTGCGCAGCGTCACCAGCCATCGCGATGGCGGCGATCATCGCACCGGGATGCGCGGCATCCTGCCCCGCCAGGCCAAAGGCCGTGCCATGGTCGGGCGAGGTGCGCACGATGGGCAGACCCAGGGTGATGTTGACGCCTTCGTCGAAATGCAGCGTCTTGATCGGCACGAGCGCCTGGTCGTGATAGCAGCAGAGTGCGGCGTCGTAACGGGCGCGGGCACGCGGATGGAACAGTGTGTCGGCCGCGAATGGGCCGGTCGCGTCGATCCCTTCGGCACGAAGCTGCGCGATGGCGGGTTCGATGAAGTCGATTTCCTCGCGCCCGATTGCGCCGCTCTCGCCCGCATGGGGGTTCAGCCCGGCAAAGACGAGCCGGGGTTCGCGAATGCCGAAATTCTTGCACAGCCCGCGCGCGGTCGCCCGGCCCTTGGCGACGATCAGCTCGACCGACAACAGGCTCGACACCGCCGCCAGCGGGACATGGGTGGTGATCGGCACGACCCGCAAGGAAGGGCCCGCCAGCATCATCACCGCATTCTCGCCTGCCACGCCGCAGCGTTCGGCGACGAACTCGGTCTGGCCGGGATGGGTGAAGCCGATATCGTAGAGTTGCGACTTGCTGACCGGCCCGGTCACGAGCGCACTGGCCGCGTCCGAGCGCACCAGCCCGACCGCCAGCTCCAGCGCATGAAGCGCGCACCGTGCGCCCTCGACATCGGGCTTGCCGGGGCGGATTTCGCCCGCATCGTCGACCGACAGGATCGGCAGTGCCTCGTCGAACGCGGCCACCGCGGCCGCCATGTCCGAGACACGGACGGTCGGGCCGTTCCAGACCCGCGCAATCGCGCGCGAGTCCCCGACCGCGAGGAAGGGCGGCAGCCCCGCCTCCCGGCGCGCGGCCCAGGCCTTGGCGATGATCTCCGGCCCGATCCCGGCCGGGTCGCCCATCGAGATCGCGAGCGGCCGGATCATCTTAACGATATTCGATCACCGCGTCGCGACGAAGGTCGCGCATCTTCTGGTTCGCGCGCAGGTTTACTCGCTGCTGCTCGACCTGATTCTGGATCTGGTCGTTGGTCGGCAGGTTGCCTGAGCGCGGTTCCTCGCGGCCGCACAGGACCAGCGAGCGGACGCCCTGTTCCGGCGAGCCGAAGGGCGGCGTCGCCTCACCGACCTGCAGCTTCAGCAGGATTTCCTGAAGCGGGGCGGGCAGCTGGCGGATCGTCACCTGATCGTTATCGACCACCTCGGCCTTCAGGGCGGTCGCGACACGCTGTACGTCGCCGCAGCCGCGGATGGCCTGGGTCGCCTTGGCGAACTCGGCCGCGCGGGCGCTGGCCTGGGCCTGGGTGGTGCCTGCCGGGAACTTGACCGTCAGCTGTTTGAGCGACAGGCGCGAATCGCGCGGATCGGCGGTCAGGACCTGACGCTTGTCGGTCAGGTACAGGATCGAGAAGCCGCCCGGAATCTGGATCGGCCCGGCGACCTGGCCGACCTGCATCTGGCCCACGGCGGCTTGAAGCTCGGGCGGCAGCTGCGCCGCGCGGACCCAGCCCAAGTCGCCGTTCACCGCGCGGGTCGAGGCCTCGGAGAAGCTGCGCGCAAAATATTCGAAGGGCTGCTGCCCCTTCTGGATTTCGCCGATGATCTGGCGGGCGTTGTTGAAAACCTGCTGCCCGGTCGCCTCGTTGGCGGAGAGGAAGATTTCCTTGAGGTTATATTCCTCGGTGCCCTTGGCGGCTTCCAGGCGGTTGCGGATCGCGGTCACTTCCTCGTCGCCGACATTGACGAACGGTTCGACCCGCTTGCGCAGATAACGGCTCCAAGCCAGTTCGCCCTCGATCTGGCGGCGCATCGACTTTTCGGATGAGCCGACCTGACGCAGGAACGTGTTCATCGCCGCGGGCGTCTTGCCGAACTGCTGCGAGAAGCGGGCATAGGCCTGGTTGATCTCGTCCGGCGTGACGGTGATCTCGGCGGTCTTGGCCTCCTGGATCTGCAACGTCTCGTCGATCAGCTGGCGCAGGATCTGCATGCGCAGACGGTCGCGATCCTCGGCCGACAGGTTGTTCACATTGTTCAGCGCCATGGCCAGTGCCATGCGCTGGTCGATATCGGTCTGGGTCAGCACCGTATCGTTGACGATCGCGGTCGGCTTGCGGACATTGGGGTCCAGCTTGCCGAACAGCTGCATGTTCGAGGGGATGTTCAGCCCGCCGGTGTCCGGTACGGCCTGATCCGGAACGGTCTGCGCCAGCGCGCCGGTCGCCAGTGCGACCAGCATCAGCGTTGCGCCCGCGCGGATGCCGCGGCCCTTGGTACGAATGTCGTGCTTCACCGTGTCTGTGATCCCCATCGCGCCTGACGAAGGCGCGTAACCGTCGCGATATGCTTCGCCCATGCTGAATACCGGCTTAGCGACCGAGATTGGTGAAGGCCAGAGTCAACAGGAAGCTATTGCCCGCCCGTGCGTCGCCCGTCTGCACATAGTCGCGCCGCCAGGTGAAGCCGAGCCGCAGGCAGTCATCCTCATATTGCACGCCGACCCGGTGCCGAATCGGATCGAAGCCGTTCGACAGCGACAAGGCATCTTCCGACCGGTCGGTCAGGTCGACGACGGTCGATCCGAACGCCGACCAGAAGCGGGCGAACTGGACCCGGCCCGCCAGACGCACTTCCTCGCGGTCCTGCAGATCCTCGATCGAGGTGAAGATATTCCGCTTCAGGCGGAGATAGCCGACCTGCGCATAGGTGGTGCGCGATCCGACCGTCGCGTCGATCTCGTTCCGGCGCACCGCGAAGCTGTCCTTGTCGAGCCGGAAGCGATGGGTCAGCGAGACGAAATCGCGGAACCGCATCTCCGTCCGCCCGACGATATCCGACCAGCGATCCGACAGGCCGGTGCCCGGGTAGAGGATGGTCGGCCGGTCGTTCAGGCGGAAGCTCTGTCCGACGATCGTATCGAAGGTGAAGCCCGGCAGGGTCAGCGCCCATTGCGCGCCGTAGGTGATGCGCGTCGAATCCTCGAATCGATCGTAACCGGGGAAGCGGTTCAGTGCGAAGAGGTTGGAATCCTCCAGATCGACCGAGCGCGCGTCTTCGTTGGGAATTTCGATATTCTTGATCTTCGGGCTGGCGACGATCTGCACACGCGGGGTGAAGCGCTGGCTGCCGCCCCAGAGTTCGCCGACGAACGGCCATTTGACGTCCACCGCCAGCGCACCAATGCCGCGCCCCTGGAACCCGGCGAGCCCCTGATAGACCAAAGGCGTCGAGGCGATATTGTTGGCATTATAGGCGTCGGCGCGGCCATAGGCGGTGAAGGTTACCTCCTGGCCCCAGTTGGTCAGGCGGCGCAGGTCCCAGCGCATGCTGGCAAAGGCGCGCTGCGTATCCTGTCCCGCCGTCCGGCTGATGGCCAGCGTGTTGAGCTGCACCTCGAACTTACCGCCGAGCAGCCCGTCGTCGAACCGGCGACGATAGTCGAGTTCGGGCAGCGCGATCGGCTGCTGCCCCTGCGGATCGTTGACGCGCAGCGTTTCGACATACCAACCGGTCAGCGAGAAATAGCTATTGGCGTCGATATGCTCCAGGCTGGCGGTGGTGCGCAGCCGGTCGTCGCGGGAAATGTCATAACGGCGCAGGAAGGTGCGGTCGGTGGTGATCCGCATCGATCCCGACAGGCTCCATTCCGGCGAGAACTGATAGCGGCCGACCGCATCCAGATAGCCGCGAAAGGCCTGGCTGGTATCGGTCGGGTTCAGCGTGTTCAGGTCGTCGCTGCGACGGCTGGCCGTGCCATAGCCGGTGATGCGGAACGCGCCCTTGGTGGTCAGCGCTTCATACTGCGCCTCCAGCATCGGCAGCACCGCCGTGAAGACGTGCGGCGTGACGGTCAGGCCCTTGTTGGGGGCCAGACGCCAGTAATAAGGAACCGCGACCTCGACCCCGTTCACCCGGTCCAGCCGGATGTCGGGCGTCAGGAACCCGCTGTCGCCACCCGAGCCGACGGGCGCGGACAGGCGCGGCAGCGGAATGGTCGGCAGGCCGAACAGGTTGAGCTTGGCGCCGTTGAAGTAAAAGCGCTCGCGATCGGGGCGATAGGTGACGCGGACCGCCGTGATTTTCCAGGACGGCTCCTTGGGGCAGCCTTCCGACGTCTCGACCGCGCAAGGGGTATAGGCGGCGCGTTCCAGATTGACCGTACCGTCCTGCTGGCGGGTGCCGCGAACGGCGGCCAGGCGACCACCCTGTTCCAGGACGACCAGCATATTGTCGACCACGCCGTCCTTCAGAGAATCGGTCAGCTCGATCTGATCGCCATAGGCGATGTCGCCCTGTGGGTTGGTGACGGCGATGTTGCCGGTCGCCAGCACCTTTCCGGTCTTGCGGTTCCATGTGACCTTGTCGGCGCGTAACCGCTCGCCCTCGCGCAGCATCCGGACTTCGCCGGTCGCCGTCACGATATCGGCGTTGATGTCATATTCCAGCTGGTCGGCGCTGAAGCGGACCTGATCGGGATTGGCCGGAGCCGGGCCTTCGCTGGGCGGCGGCGAGACGGGGCGATCCTGAAGGTCCTGCGCGACGGCAGGCATGGCCATGAACAGGGCGAAGGGCAGGGCGCTGCCGGTCAGAAGCGTCATTCTGCGCACGATGATAGCTGTTCCGTCCTTGCCGACACGATGATGAAGCCTCCCCCGGCAGGGCGACGCCTTGAAAGGCCTGCCTATCGCATCACCGGCGGCTTGCTGCAATCGCGCGCTTGCCACGACGGTCCAAGAGCCTAGATGATAGCAACTGTTACCAGTTCAGCAGAGGGTTTCCATGCAGATCGCCTTTACCTCCACCGTCGAAGCCGGTGACGTGCTCGTCCTTCCCTTCCCGAAGGATGCGGTCGATACCGGCCGGATCGAAGGGGAGGGTGCGGCCGCGCTCGCCAAGGCGGCGGTCGACGCCGCGCGCTTCAAGGGAGAGGCCGGTTCGATCGTCGAACTGTTCGCCGCAGTCGGCGGCACGCCGCGCCGCGTCCTGCTGCTGGGTGTCGGTGAAGGCAAGGAGGCCGATTGGCGCAAGGCGGGCGGGGCGGTGACCGCCAAGCTGCTGACCAACGCTTCTTCGGCGTCGGTCGACCTCAGCGGCCTGTCGACCAAGCCTGCCGCCGATGCGGTGGCGAGCTTTGCCGGTGCCGCCGTGCAGCGCGGCTGGCGGCATGACGTATACCGCACCAAGCTGCCCGAAACGTCGAAGCCGACCTTGACCCGTATCGCCATCGTCGGCGCGGGTGACGAGGCCGAGGCGGCCTATACGCGTATCCATGCGGTCAATGGCGGGCTGGAGCTGACCCGCACGCTCGTTTCCGAGCCGCCGAACAAGCTCTACCCGGAAACCTTCGTCGAACGCGTCCTGAACGACGTGGAAGGACTGGGCCTGGAAGTCACCGTGCTGGACGAGGCGCAGATGCGCGATCTGGGCATGGGCGCGCTGCTGGGCGTCAGCCAGGGTTCGGTACGCGAAGGGCGCCTGCTCGTCCTGAAGTGGAATGGCGGCGCGGCCGATGCGGAAACGTTGGCGCTGGTCGGCAAGGGTGTGACCTTCGACACCGGCGGCATCTCGATCAAGCCGGCCGCCGGCATGGAAGACATGAAGTGGGACATGGGCGGCGCTGGCGCGGTCGCGGGGGCGATGAAGGCCATCGCCGCGCGCAAGGCCAAGGCCAATGTCGTCGGCGTCATGGGTCTGGTCGAGAACATGCCCGACGGCAATGCGCAGCGTCCCGGTGACGTGGTCACCTCCATGTCGGGGCAGACGATCGAGGTCATCAACACCGACGCCGAAGGCCGCCTGGTCCTGTGCGATGCGCTGACCTGGGTCCAGAAGACGCATTCGCCCTCGACCATCGTCGATCTCGCCACGCTGACCGGCGCGATGATCATCAGCCTGGGCAGCGAGCATGGCGGTCTGTTCGCCAATGACGACACGCTGGCCGAATCGCTGCTGGCGGCGGGCACCGCGACGGGCGAGAAGCTGTGGCGCTTCCCGCTGGCCGATGCCTATGACAAGCTGATCGACAGCCAGATCGCGGACATGAAGAATGTCGGCCCGCGCGGCGCCGGTTCGATCACTGCAGCTCAGTTCCTGAAGCGTTACATCAACGAAGGCGTCGCCTGGGCGCATCTGGATATCGCGGGCATGGTCTGGTCGGACAAGCCGGGCGTCAATCACGACAAGGGCGCGACCGGATACGGCGTTCGCCTGCTCGACCAGTTCGTCGCGGACCGGTTCGAGGCGTAAGTCGGGTAAGGGGCGGCGCGATGCAGGTCGATTTCTATCATCTGACGATCGCGCCGCTCGACCGTCTGCTGCCCGTCATCGCCGATCGGGTGATGGCGCGCGGCGGCCGATTGCTGATCGTCAGCGGCGACGCGGACCAGCGCGCCGCGCTCGACCGGCAGCTCTGGATGATCCCGGCGGATGGTTTCCTTCCCCATGCCCAGGCGGGTGAGGGCGACGATGCCGCCCAGCCGGTGCTGATCGCGGGCGAGGTTCAGCCGACCAATGGCGCCCGTCATGTCGCGCTGGCCGACGGCGTTTGGCGCGACGAGGCGCTGGCCTTCGACCGGGCGTTCCATTTCTTCGACGGCGACCGCATCGGTGAGGCGCGTACCGCATGGAAGGCATTGGCCGACCGGGAAGGCGTCGAGCGGCGTTACTGGAAGCAGAACGACCAGGGCCGCTGGGAACAGGCGGCCTGACAATCCTCCCCGGTACGGGGAGGGGGACCAGCGAAGCTGGTGGAGGGGGTTAGCCGCAGGGGCGTCCTATGCGGAAGCCCCCCTCCGTCAGACCTGCGGTCTGCCACCTCCCCGTGCCGGGGACGATCAGAGGATCGCCATAAGACATTGCATTGGCCTTCCGCCCCGACTAGGGCGGCGCCACTTCCAGCCAACTCATTTATTCAGGAGCTGCGTGACCATCATGGCCGCGAACCGTACCTTTTCGATCATCAAGCCCGACGCGACCCGCCGCAACCTGACCGGCGCCGTCACCAAGATGCTGGAGGAAGCCGGCCTGCGTGTCGTCGCCTCGAAGCGCATCCAGATGACCCGCGAGCAGGCCGAGGGCTTCTATGCGGTCCACAAGGAGCGTCCCTTCTTCAACGATCTGGTCGAGTTCATGATCTCGGGTCCGGTCGTCGTGCAGGTGCTCGAGGGCGAGAACGCGATGCAGCGCAACCGCGACATCATGGGCGCGACCAACCCGGCGAACGCCGAGCCGGGCACGATCCGCAAGGAACTGGCCGAGTCGATCGAAGCCAACACGGTCCACGGTTCGGACTCGGACGAGAATGCCGAGATCGAGATCGCGTACTTCTTCAAGCCGGAAGAAATCGTCGGCTGATGGAATGGCGGCTGCGACGGGCCGGGCCGGGCGATGCGCCCGCGCTGTCGCTCGTCGCGGCCGCCACCTTCCTCGAGACGTTTGCGGGGACCATCGCCGGTCCCGACATGGTGCGTCATTGCACCCTGAACAGCTCGCCCGCGAAGTTCGACGCCTGGATTTCGGATCCCGCCTGCGTGGCGACCCTGGCGGAGCATCCCGACGGCGCGGCGCCGGTCGGCTATACGCTGCTCACATCCCCCGATCTGCCGGTCGAGACGGATGCGCGGGATATCGAGCTTCGCCGCATCTATACCCTGTCCCTGACGAGCGGCACCGGTCTTGGTCACAGGCTGATGGCCATGGCGATCGATGACGCGCGCGCCATGGGCCGCCGCCGTATGCTCCTCGGCGTACTTGGCATCAACGAACGCGCGCGTGCCTTTTACGAGCGGGAAGGCTTCAGGCTTGCCGGGACCCGGCAGTTCCGGGTCGGCGACACCGTCTTCGACGATGTTGTTTATGCGCGAGAGTTGTGAAGGCGTGCCAGCCTCTCATTCCTCCTTTGCAAGGGGAGGGGAACCAGCGAAGCTGGTGGAGGGGTGTCCTGCTATCGAGAGGGTAACCCCCTCCGTCAGGGCTGACGCCCTGCCACCTCCCCTGCAAGGGGAGGAATGTCGCGTCCTTAACCTCGGCGCGCCGCCCAGGCGGCGTCGAGCTTGGCTTGCGTGCCGTTCCGGTCGCGCAGCCGCAATCCTTCCAGTCGCAGCGTCCGCCCGCGAAGCAGGCGGCCATGGGTGCTCCAGATGATGTCGTAAAGGCCGGTGACGGTCCGCGAAGTATCGCCGTCCCAGTACCGCACGGTGATCAGCGCGGGGAGGCGACCCTCGCGAGTATCGGCTTTGCCGTCGGTCAGGGCAAGGATCGGCCCGGCGATCGGCTCCGCCTCGATGGCCGGATCGCCGACGGGAGCCTGACGTCCAATGCCCGACGCCTTGGGGAAGTCGATCGCTACATCCTGAAGGTCGTGATTCGGATCGCGCAGCAGCAGGCGGCGGCCATCCCCCTCGACCGTGGCGGTCAGGTCGAGCCGGGCGCGCTCCTGCCGCTGGGCGGTGGCGGAGGCGGCCTTGTCCTCGGCATCGCTGCGCCGCTGCGACCAGTTCAGGTACAGGGTCAGCGCAGCCACCATCAACCCGGCGACCGCGACGAACTCCGCCAGCGTCAGTAGACGCCGCCGCGACTTGGCGCGCTCGGCGGCTTCGGTGCCCGCCGGTTCGCTCATCGCCCGCCCGCCTCCAGCAGCTCGGTCGGCGCGACCAGTTCCCAGCTTCGCGCGATACGATCCTCGATCAGCGTCCAGTCGCTGTCGGTCTCTAGCGCCACATCGGTCCAGTGCGGTTCCTGTCCTTCATCGGCGACGCACAGATGGATGGCCGACGACGTGCCGCTCACCCGGAGGAAGGGCGAACCCTCGACCAGAAAGCGGGTTTCGCCGTGCCCAGCCTGCTCGGTCGTGCCGGGCAGCAGCAGGGCGATGTCGCGGATGCGGGACAGGAAATCGGTCATCGACGCACGAACTCCGTGAGTATTTGCGGGTACAATCGATGCTCCTCAACGAGCACACGCGCCGCAAGTGCCGCTGCGTCGTCATCGGACAGGATCGGAACCTCCGCCTGGCCCAGCACTTCGCCGTCATCCAGTTCCTCGGTCACGACATGGACCGAGCATCCCGCCTTGGCATCACCCGCCGCGATGGCACGCTCATGCGTGTCGAGGCCCTTGTAGAGCGGCAGCAGCGAAGGATGGATATTGAGGATGCGCCCCTGCCAGCGCGAGACGAAATCGCCGGACAGCAGCCGCATATAGCCCGCCAATGCGATGACCTCGACACCAGCATCGCGCAGGGCCTGGTCGATCGCCGCCTCATAGGCCGGTTTGCCGATCCCCTTGGGCGACAGGGCGAAGGTGGCGATCCCCTGTTCCTGCGCCCAGGCCAGTCCGGCCGCCTCCGGCTTGTCGGAGGCAACCAGGGCGACGGTATAGGCGGTGTCTGCTTTCTGGGAGGCCGCCACCAGCGACTGCATGTTGGAGCCGCGGCCGGAGATCAGGATGCCGACCTTGACCGGCTCCTTAGCCGACATGGGTCGCGGTCCAGTCCGCCTTGGCGCTCCACGTACCCGCGGAACCCTTGACGGTGCAGCCGCGCTCGCCCGCTTCGACACGGCCCACGGTCACGACCGTCTCACCTGCCGCGCGCAGCGTTTCGGCCAGTGCCTCCGCCTGGTCAGCTGCGACGATCACCGCCATGCCGATACCGCAGTTGAAAGTCCGTGCCATTTCCTCGGGCTCGATCCCGCCCTGAGCCTGGAGGAAGGCCATCAGGCGCGGCTGTTCCCAGCCATCCGCGTCGACCACGGCATGGGCCCCCTTGGGCAGGACGCGCGGGATGTTTTCCAGCAGGCCGCCGCCGGTGATATGGGCGAGGCCTTTGATCGTGCCCGCCTTGAGCGAGGGAAGCAGCGAGCGGACATAGATCCGAGTCGGGGCCATCAGAGCCTCGATCAGCAGCACGTCCTGATCGAACAGCGCCGGGCGATCGAGCTTCCAGCCCTTGTCGGCGGCCAGGCGGCGAACCAGCGAAAAGCCGTTGGAATGGACGCCGGAGGAGGCGAGACCCAGGATCACATCGCCATCGCCGATGGTCGCGCCGGTCAGCACCTGGTCGCGCTCGACCGCCCCGACGCAGAAGCCCGCCAGATCGTAATCGCCCGGTGCATACATGCCCGGCATCTCGGCCGTTTCGCCGCCGATCAGGGCGCATCCGGCGATGCGGCATCCTTCCGCGATGGAGGCGATCACGCGCTCCGGCACATCGCCTTCCAGCTTGGCGGTGGCGTAATAGTCGAGGAAAAACAGCGGCTCGGCGCCTTGCACGACAAGGTCGTTGGCGCACATGGCGACGAGGTCGATGCCGACCCCGTCATGGCGGTCATGCTCGATCGCGAGCTTCAGCTTGGTGCCGACGCCGTCATTGGCCGCGACCAGCAGCGGGTCGGTGAAACCGGCGGCCTTCAGATCGAAGAATCCGCCAAAGCCGCCCAGGTCGGCATCCGCGCCGGGCCGCCGTGTCGCCTTGGCGAGCGGGCCGATCGCGCGGACCAGCGCGTTACCGGCGGCGATCGAAACGCCAGCATCGGCATAGGTGTAGGACGCGCCCTTTTCGGAGGGCGAAGGGCTGGTGGACGGCGTGCTGTTGTCGGTCATGTTTGCCCGTTAGCTATATCGCGCTTGGATTTCCACGCCTGCTTCGCCAAAAGGCCGCGATGCGTTTGCGATTGCCCTCCATCATGGCCGGTCTGGCCGCCCTTGCCGGGCTTGGCATAGGGGGCGGCGCGGTGCTTGCCCAGATCGAAGGGCAGACGCGCGGCGTCGCGCCGGTCGACAATGGCGGATCCTACGAAGTCACCGGCGTCGCGGTCGACGTGTCGGGCCAGACGCCCGAGGCCGCGCGGCTCGGCGGCTGGCGGATCGCCCAGCGCAAGGCATGGGCGATATTGGCACAGCGGCTGGGGCGCGGCGGCACCGCGGCGTCGGACGGGTTGCTCGATTCGCTGGTCAGCGGCATCGTGGTCGAGAATGAACAGATCGGCCCGACCCGCTATGTCGCCAAGCTGGGTGTGTTGTTCGACCGGGTTCGCGCCGCCTCGGTGCTGGGCGTGTCGGCCTATGCCGATCGCTCGCCGCCGATGCTGGTGATGCCGCTGCAAATCTCGGGCGGCGTGTCGCAGATGTTCGAGGCTCGTACCCCCTGGCAACAGGCCTGGGCACGGTTCCGCACCGGCAACAGCACGATCGATTATATCCGCCCCTCGGGTACCGGGGCGGAGCCGCTGCTGATGAATGCCGGGCAGATTGGGCGGCGCCCGCGTGGCTGGTGGCGCTCGATCCTCGACCAATATGGCGCGTCGGACATTCTGATCCCCGTCGTGCACCTCTATCGGCAATGGCCCGGCGGTCCGGTGATCGGCGTGTTCGAGGCCCGACATGGGCCCGACAATAGCCTGCTCGGCACGATCACCTTGCGGGTCGGCAGCACCGATGGACTGTCGCAGTTGCTGGATACCGGCGTCGCGCGACTCGATGGGCTGTATCAAAAGGCGCTGGCCAGCGGTGCGCTGCACCCCGATGCGACGCTTGCCCCGCCGCCCAAGCCGCAGGCGGTGGTCATCGACGATACGACGCCGGGCGAGGAGCCGATTGCGGGGCTGGATGCCGCCATTGCGTCGTCGCCGGGCGCGGGGATCGCTGTCACGCTGCAATATGATGCGCCGACCGCCAGCGCTGTCGCCAATGCCGAAAGCCTGATTCGGGGCATCCCGGGCGTGGTGCGCGCGGGCACGACCAGCCTGGCGCTGGGCGGCGTGTCGATCATGGCCGTCACCTATGACGGCGACCCCGATCAGCTTCGCCGCGCGCTTGAGCAGCGCGGTCTTCAGGTGTCCGGATCGGGCACCACCCTTCGCATCCGGCGCGCACCGCAAGTGCCCGCGCCGGTGCCTCCTGCGGATACTGTGATTACCGGATGAACCAGATGGCGTTGCCGCTGCAATGGCCGGCGAACCCCCGATCCGATGCGTTCCTGCTGACCGATTCCAACCGATTGGCGGCACGGATGCTCGAACAATGGGAAGCGTGGCCGACCATGGCCGCGATCCTCACCGGCCCGCGCAAGTCGGGACGGTCTCTGCTGGCGCGCATCTTTGCGGCCAAGAGCGGGGGCACGATCATCGACGATGCCGAGCGCGTCCCCGAGGTGCAGATCTTCCACGCCTGGAACCGGGCGCAGGCCGACCGGCTGCCGTTGCTGATCGTTGCCGATTCGCCGCCGCCGCGCTGGCAGGTAAAGTTGCCCGACCTCCGCTCGCGCCTGGCGAACAGCAGCCTGGCGGAGATCGGCGCGCCCGATGACGAACTGGTCGCCGGGCTGTTCGAGCATCTGTTCGAGCGGCGTGGCCTAGATGCCCGCCCCGATCTGATCGAGTGGCTGACGCTTCGGATCGAACGGAGTCACCTTTCTGTCATCCGCGCAGTGGATATGCTCGACCAGGGGGCGATGGAACGGCGCGCGCGCTTGTCCATTCCCCTTGCACGCTCCACTCTGATCGCGGCCGGTCTGATCGCCGAGCCGTAAGCCCTAAGCGAGACATGATGACCCGTCCTGCCCATATCGCGCAAATGTCAGAACCCGACGACGATCATTTCGCGACGGAGCCGAACGGGCGGTACTTCAACCGCGAGCTGTCATGGCTGGCCTTCAACCGCCGCGTGCTGGAAGAGGCGTGCAATACGGCGCACCCGCTGCTGGAGCGGCTGCGCTTCCTGTCGATTTCGGGATCGAACCTCGACGAGTTCTTCATGGTCCGCGTGGCGGGCTTGAAGGGCCAGCAGGCGCAGGATGTCGAACAGCGGTCGGTCGATGGCCTGACACCGGGGCAGCAGCTGAGCGGCATCGTTGCCGAGGCGGATCGCCTTATGGCCAGCCAGCAGGAGGTCTGGGGCGACCTGCGTAACCTGCTCGACGAGGCGGGTATCTTCGTTCTGCGACGCGATGCCATCGACCAGGAGGCGAGCACCTGGCTGGAAACGCATGTCCGCGAACAGATTTTCCCGATACTGACCCCGCAGGCGCTCGATCCGGCGCACCCGTTTCCGTTCATCCCCAACAAGGGTCTGTCGATGATCTTCGACCTGACCCGCGTGTCGGACAAGGCGCCGATTCGCGAGCTTGTCATGATTCCGTCGACCATGCCGCGCTTCGTCCGCCTGCCGGGCGAGGGCGCCCGCTATGTCTCGATCGAGACGATCCTGCGTCGCTTCTCCGGGCTGCTGTTTCCGGGGTATGTCGTCAACGGCGCCGCGACCTTCCGCGTGCTGCGCGACAGCGATATCGAGATCGAGGAAGAGGCGGAGGATCTGGTCCGCTACTTCGCCAACGCCATCAAGCGGCGGCGGCGCGGGCGGGTGATCCGGCTGGAGCTGGAGACCGGCATGCCCGACGAACTCGCCGATGTGCTGCGCGGGGAACTGGGCGGGTCCGACGCGATCATCACCGAGAGTGGCAACCTGCTGGGCATCGGCGATCTCGACATGCTGGTCGACGAGGATCGGCCGGACCTGAAATTCCCGCCTTATTCCCCCCGTTTCCCCGAGCGTATCCGCGAATTCGCGGGCGATTGCTTTGCCGCGATCAAGGCCAAGGACATCGTCGTCCATCACCCCTATGAAACGTTCGAGGTGGTGATCGCCTTCCTGAAACAAGCGGCCGCGGATCCCGATGTCGTTGCGATCAAACAGACGCTCTACCGCGCGGGCAAGCAGTCGGCGATCATCAATGCGCTGATCGCGGCGGCCGAGGCGGGCAAGTCGGTGACCGCGATCGTCGAGCTGAAGGCGCGGTTCGACGAAGAGCAGAATCTGTACTGGGCCTCCGCGCTGGAGCGGGCGGGGGTGCAGGTCGTCTATGGGTTCATCGACTGGAAGACGCATGCGAAGGTGTCGATGGTCGTCCGGCGCGAGGGCAGCGATTTCCGCACCTACTGCCATTTCGGCACGGGCAATTATCATCCGATCACCGCGCGCATCTATACCGATCTGAGCTTCTTCACCGCCGACCCTCTGCTGGGGCGCGATGCGGCGCAGATGTTCAATTACATCACGGGCTATGTCGAACCCGTGGCCATGAACCGGGTCAGCCTGTCGCCGCGCGATCTGCGCCATAATCTGATGGCGCTGATCGATGCCGAGATCGCCCATGCCCGTGCCGGACGGACCGGCAGCCTGTGGGCGAAGGTCAACTCGCTGGTCGATCCGCAGGTCATCGAGAAGCTCTATGAGGCGAGCGGCGCAGGGGTCGAGATCGACCTGATCGTACGCGGCATCTGCTGCCTGCGCCCCGGTGTGCCTGGCATGTCGGAGAATATCCGGGTGAAGTCGGTCATCGGCCGCTTTCTGGAGCATAGCCGTATCTGGGCGTTCGGCGACGGCAAGGCGCTGCCCCATGACGCGGCCAAGGTTTTCATCTCCTCGGCCGACTGGATGCCGCGCAATTTCGACCGGCGGGTCGAATATATGCTGCCGATCCTCAACCCGACCGTCCATGACCAGATCCTCGACCAGGTGATGGTCGCCAATCTGCTCGACAACGAACAGAGCTGGGAACTGGAGCCGGACGGCAGCTATGTCCGCGATCAGCCCGGCGATCAGCGCCCCTTCAACCTGCATCGGTATTTCATGACCAATCCCTCGCTTTCGGGGCGCGGTGCCGCGCTCGACACCAGCAAGGCGGTGCCGACCCTGTCGCTCCGGCGGCAGCGTTGACGGGCGCGCGCTGAGAGATGGCAGGTTCCCGCGCGCCGCGCACGGCGATCATCGATATCGGCTCCAACTCGGTCCGCCTGGTCGTCTATCAGGGGCCGCCGCGCCTCCCTGCGATCCTGTTCAACGAGAAGGTGATGGCGGGTCTGGGGCGCGGACTGGCGGCAACCGGGGCGATCGATCCGGCTTCGCTCGGCAAGGCGCAGGTCGCGCTGGCCCGTTTCGCCAGTCTGGCGCGCGAAATGGGCGTCACCACGCTCCGCACGGTCGCGACGGCGGCGGTGCGCGACGCGGCCAATGGCGGCGAACTGATCGCCTGTGCCGAGTCGCTGGGGCTGGAGGTCGAGCTTCTGTCCGGAGAACAGGAGGCCAAGGCAGCGGGAGAGGGTGTTCTCTCGGCCATTCCCGATGCCGATGGGATCGTCGGCGATCTGGGCGGCGGCAGCCTGGAACTGGTGCGGGTCCGCGACGGCGGCGTCGAGGACCGCGTTTCCTTCCCGCTCGGCGTGTTGCGTATCCCGGCGCTGCGCGAAAAGGGCAGCAAGGCGTTCGAGCGGCTGATCGGCCGCCTGATCGAGGAGGCGGGCTGGGAAGGACGCGGGCGTGGTTTGCCCTTCTACCTCGTCGGCGGCTCGTGGCGTGCGTTGGCGCGGCTGGACATGACGCTGGCCGATTATCCGCTGCCCATCATCCATCATTACGAACTGACGCCGCTCGACATTTTGCGCCTGTCGCGGACCATCCCGCATCTCAGCAAGGCCCGCCTGCGCGAGGTGAAGGGGCTGTCGTCCAGCCGCGCCGCGACGCTGGCGGATGCGACCGCGCTGCTCAGCGTGCTGCTCAAGCATCTGGGCAGCAGTACGACCGTGGTGTCCGCCTTCGGTCTTCGTGAGGGGCTTCTCTATGGCGGGCTGGACGCCAAGACGCGGGCACTCGATCCGCTGATCGTCGCGGCACGCGAGGAAGGGCGGCTGCTGGGTCGCTTCCCCGAGCATGGCGATCTGCTAGAAAGCTGGATCGCGCCGCTCTTCGCGGGCGAGGCGACGGCAGAGGCAAGGCTGCGTCACGCGGCCTGTCTGCTGGCCGATGTGGGCTGGCGGGCGAACCCGGAATTCCGCGCCGAACGCGGTGTCGAGATCGCGCTTCACGGCAATTGGGTCGGCATCGATGCGGAGGCGCGGGCGATGCTGGCGCAGGCACTCCACACCAGCCTGGGCGGCGGCCTGGACGTGCCGTCACCGCTCGCCGAACTTGCCAGCCCCGCGCAGTTGAAGTTGGCGACCAGCTGGGGTCTGGCGATCCGGCTGGGCCAGCGGCTCAGCGGCGGATTGGCCGGGCCGCTGGAACGGACGGGGCTCGTGCTGGACGACACCCGTCTCGGCCTGGAAATGCTGGAAGCAGATCGGGGCTTTTATGGCGAAGCGGTGGAGCGTCGCCATGCAACGCTCGCCGCCGCCTTGGGCAAGACTCCGGTGCGGCTTACCCGCACTTGAGCCGAACGACCCGGCCCTCGGCATCGGTTTCGATGTTGAGCCGGTCGGGTCGATAATCCATCGTCACGGCATTGCCCGGTGCGATGACCCGGAGGTCCCGCGCACCGGTGCGCTTCTGCGTCGGCGCGCGGAGCGCCTCGGTCCAGCGTTTGCCGATCAGGTCGGCTGCCTTGCCGTCACCGCATCCCGACACATCGGCAGGCCCCTGGGCTTTCGGCGTCGTCACGCAGGCGGCGAGCGGCAGTATGGCGAGTAGGATAGCCCAGCGGGTCATGCCGGGTCCTCGGCGGTACGGACCATCTTCAACTTGCCGCCCTTTACGACGAAGCCGGTGCGGCCCTCGACCAGATCTAGCGCGTCGCGCCCGAACTGCTCGAACCGCCAGCCGTCGAGCACCGACAGGTCGGAGCGAACCCCCGCCGCCAGCATTTCCAGATCGTCGGCGCGGGCGAGCAGGCGCGGTGCCACATCGATGTCGCGCGCCCGGATCTTCAGCAGCAGCTTGAGCAGATCGGCGACCAGCGCACCCTCGCGACCCAGTCCCGGCTTGCGATCGTCCCGAGCGGGCAGTTCGTCGGCGCTCAGCGGTTCGGCACCGTCCAGCGCGTCCATCAGGCGCGCGCCGATGTCGTTGCCCGCCCAGGTCGCGGACAGGCCACGGACCTTGGCCAGATCGGCCTGCTTGCGCGGCGGATGCCCGGCGAGGTCGGCCAGCGTCTCATCCTTGACGAGGCGACCGCGCGGCAGGTCCTTGGCCTGCGCCTCCAGTTCGCGCCAACGGGCCAGCGCCTTCAGGCGGCCGAGCATATCGGGCTTGCGGCCCGAGACGCGGACACGCTTCCACGCGACATCGGGATCGTTGGCATAGTGCGCCGGGTCCGCCAGCCGCTCCATTTCCTGGTCCAGCCACGCCCCGCGCCCGGTCTTGCGCAGACGCTCCAGCATCTTGGGGAAGATCGCGGCCAGATGGGTGACGTCGCCAATCGCATAATCGACCTGGCGCTGGTCGAGCGGGCGGCGCGACCAGTCGGTGAAGCGCGCGCCCTTGTCGACCGAAATGCCCAGCCAGCTGTCGACTAGGTTCGAGTAACCGATCTGCTCGCCCTGGCCCAGCGCCATCGCCGCGATCTGGGTGTCGAACAGGGGATGCGGGGTCTTGCCGGTCAGGTTGTAGATGATCTCGATATCCTGGCCGCCCGCGTGGAAGACCTTCAGCACCTGATCATTGTTGACCAGCAGATCGAGCAGCGGGGTCATGTCCAGCCCCGGCGCCTTGGGATCGATCGCGGCGGCCTCTTCGGTATCGGCGATCTGGATCAGGCAAAGCTCCGGCCAATAGGTGCTTTCCCGCATGAACTCGGTATCGACCATCACATAGTCGGCCTGCGAGAGACGGGCGCAGAGATTGGCGAGCGTGGCGCTGTCGGTAATCAACGGATGAACGTGCATCGCATGCACATAGCCCGACCCGCGCGGGTTGACAAAGAGGAACGCGCAAACGCCCACCCTGGGCACATTGGGATTGACAAATTGGGGGTGGGCGGGGAAGCGGCAGCACTTTCCCCAGACGTACAGAGAATGTCCGCCATGCACGCCTATCGTACCCACACCTGCGCCGCGCTGACTGCTGAAGCGGTCGGCGAGACGGTCCGCCTGTCCGGCTGGGTCCATCGCAAGCGCGATCATGGCGGCGTGCTGTTCGTCGATCTGCGCGACCATTACGGCATCACCCAGATCGTCGCCGACAGCGACACGCCCGCGCTGGCCATCCTGGAAAGCGTCCGCGTCGAATCGGTCGTGACGATCGACGGCGTGGTGAAGGCGCGCTCGGCGGGAACCGTCAACGCCAATCTGGCGACCGGTGAGATCGAGGTGTTCGCGCGCGGCGCGACCGTGCTGTCGGCGGCCGAGGAACTGCCGATGCCGGTGGCGGGCGAGCAGGAATATCCGGAAGATATCCGCCTGCGCTATCGGTTCCTCGACCTTCGCCGCGAGACGCTGCACGCCAATATCGTGCGCCGCACGCAAGTGATCTCCGACATGCGTCGTCGCATGGAGGCCGGTGGCTTCACCGAATATTCGACGCCGATCCTGACCGCGTCGTCGCCGGAGGGCGCGCGCGACTTCCTGGTGCCGAGCCGCATCCATCCGGGCAAGTTCTACGCGCTGCCCCAGGCGCCGCAGCAGTATAAGCAGCTGCTGATGGTCGCGGGTTTCGACCGTTATTTCCAGATCGCACCCTGTTTCCGCGACGAGGACCCGCGCGCCGACCGTCTGCCGGGGGAATTCTACCAGCTCGACCTAGAGATGAGCTTCGTGACGCAGGAAGAGGTGTGGGAGACGATGGAGCCGGTGATCGGCGGCATCTTCGAAAAGTTCGCCGATGGCCGCACCGTCACGCCGATCGGCCAGTTCCCGCGCATCCCGTACTCGGAGTCGATGCTGAAGTACGGCAACGACAAGCCCGATCTGCGCAATCCGCTGATCATCACCGATGTCTCGGAGCATTTCACGACCTCGGGCTTCGGCCTGTTTGAGAAGATCGTCGGCTCGGGCGGGGTCGTCCGCGCGATCCCGGCACCGAAGACCGCCGAGAAGAGCCGCAAGTTCTTCGACGAGATGAACGAGTGGGCGCGCGCCGAAGGTCATGCGGGCCTGGGCTATGTGACCCGCAAGGGCGGCGAGTTCGGCGGTCCGATCGCCAAGAACCATGGCACCGAGGGCATGGAAGCGCTCTACGCCGCCCTGGGCCTCGGCCCCGATGACGGCCTGTTCTTTGCGGCGGGCAAGGTCGAGGCGGCGGCCAAGCTCGCAGGGCTCGCACGCACCCGCGTCGCCGAGCAGCTGGGCCTGATCGAGGAGGGCGCGTTCCGCCTGTGCTGGATCGTCGACTTCCCCTTCTACGAGTGGGACGAGGACGAGAAGAAGGTCGAGTTCGCGCACAACCCTTTCTCGATGCCGCAGGGTGGCATGGAGGCGCTGAACTCCGCCGATCCGCTGTCGCTGAAGGCCTATCAATATGATCTGGTCTGCAACGGCTTCGAAATCGCGTCGGGTTCGATCCGCAACCAGTCGCCCGAGCTGATGGTCGCCGCGTTCGAGAAGGTCGGCCTGTCGAAGGCGGATGTCGAGGAGCGCTTCGGCGGCCTCTACCGCGCCTTCCAGTACGGCGCGCCGCCGCACGGTGGCATGGCCGCCGGTGTCGACCGGATCGTCATGCTGATCTGCGGTGCGCAGAATCTGCGCGAAATCTCGCTGTTCCCGATGAACCAGCGCGCCGAAGACCTGTTGATGGGCGCGCCCAGCCTGCCCAGCAACAAGCAGATGCGCGAACTGTCGCTTCGTTCGACAGCGGAAGCCAAGAAGGACGTGGATCAGGTCGTCGCGTCGGCCGGCTGATCCCGGATCACAGGATAACAAAAAGGGCGGGCGCCGGATGCGGCGTCCGCCCTTTCGCGTGTCGTGTCCGGGCCAGGGGCCCGGACCGACTTCCTTACGCCGCGACCAGTGCCGGGGCGGCGGGCTTGAACTCGCCGCTCTCGTCCATCAGGTGCAGCACGCCGTCGGCGATCGCAAAATAGGCACCGCGCAGCGTCAGCGTACCGGCTTCCTCGCGCTTGGTGACGAAGGGGAAGGTGCGCAGGTTGGCGATCGAGGTGCGGACCGATTCGAGTTCCATCTCACGCATCGCGTCCGGACCGTCGCCATGCTTGGCGATGACCTTCTCACGCGCGCCGTCGAGCAAGCTGACCCAATCGGACACGAACCCGCCTTCGCCCTGCGGGGCATGGGCGAACCCTTGCGTCAGCGCGGCTTTGCAGCCGCCGCAGGCGCCATGGCCCATGACGACGACGTCGGTCACTTCCAACTGCGTCACCGCGAATTCCAGCGCGGCCGAGACACCGTGATGACCGCCGCCCGTCTCGAAGGGGGGGACGAGGTTGGCGACGTTGCGCACGACGAAGATTTCACCGGGCAGCGTGTCGAAAATCTGCGCCGGATCGACGCGGCTGTCCGAACAGGCGATCACCATCACCTTGGGGCTCTGGCCTTCCTTCAACTCGGCCCAGCGGTCGCGCTGGCGACGCCAATCGGAGGTCCGAAAGCGCTGATAGCCATCCACGAGGTCGTTAAAGTCGGTCATTGCTCTCTCTTATCCAATGAAGGAAACGATGCTGTAGCAGGCGAACCCGAGCATGGCCGTTTCGGTTCCATATCAAAATGTGTCTGTCCACCGATATGTTCGCCATGCTCGTGGGCATTGTGTCGGGCGGACAGCATCGCTATTTCGCGGGCATGAACGAGTTGACACCGTTGGCCGCGCCGGTGCGCGCGCGTAAGCCGGACTGGATCCGCGTCAAGGCCCCGACGAGCGCCGGTTTCGCCGCGACCCGCGAGCTGATGCGTGCCAAGAGCCTGACGACCGTCTGCGAAGAAGCGGCCTGCCCGAATATCGGCGAATGCTGGTCGAAGAAGCATGCGACCGTCATGATTCTGGGCGACACCTGCACCCGTGCCTGCGCCTTCTGCAACGTGAAGACCGGCATGCCGCGCAAGGTCGACGCGATGGAGCCGCAGAATGTCGCCGATGCCGCGGCGCAGATGGGGCTGAAGCATATCGTCGTCACCTCGGTCGATCGCGACGACCTGCCCGATGGCGGTGCGTCGCAGTTCGTGAAGGTGATCCAGGCGCTGCGCCGCACGACGCCCGACACGACGATCGAAATCCTGACGCCCGACTTCCGCAACAAGGCGCAGGCCGCGATCGAGTCGATCGTCGAGGCGCGTCCGGACGTCTACAACCACAATCTGGAGACGGTCCCCCGGCTCTATCCGACGATCCGGCCCGGTGCGCGCTATTATGCCTCGCTTCGCCTGCTAGAGAGCGTGAAGCGGCATGATCCGTCGATCTTCACCAAGTCCGGCGTCATGCTGGGTCTCGGCGAGGAGCGACTGGAGGTCCATCAGGTGATGGACGACATGCGCTCGGCCGATATCGATTTCCTGACCATGGGCCAGTATCTCCAGCCGACGCCGCGCCATGCCAAGGTCGCGGAGTTCGTGACGCCCAAGGCGTTCGATGCCTATGCCGCGATCGCGCGGGCTAAGGGCTTCCTGCTGGTCGCCAGCTCGCCGCTGACCCGCTCCAGCTATCATGCTGGCGACGATTTCGAGCGGCTGCGGTCGGCCCGCGAGGCGAAGCTCGCAAGCGCGCGCTGATGCCCAAGCATAGCGAGACGCGGCATCTGCCCTATACGCCGGAGCAGATGTTCGATCTGGTCGCGGATGTCGCCCGCTACCCGGAGTTCCTGCCCTGGGTGTCGGCGATGCGGGTCCGCTCGGACACGCCGACCGAGACGGTCGCCGACATGATCGTCGGCTTCAAGGGGCTGCGTGAGACGTTCACCAGCCGCGTCACCAAAGACCGGCCGGGATCGATCGATGTCGAATATCTCGACGGCCCGCTGAAGTATCTGCGCAACAACTGGCGCTTCCGCCCGGAGGAGCAGGGCTGCGCGGTCGACTTCACCGTCGACTTCGCGTTCAAGAACCGGGTGTTCGAGATGCTGGCGGGGCAGGTGTTCGGCACCGCACTCCGCCGCATGATCGGCGCGTTCGAGGATCGCGCCGCCAAGCTTTACGGCAGCAGCAACTCCAACGCCAACAGCGCCGCCTGAAGCCGGATACCGCCGCGACCGATATCGCCGAACTCGTGACGTTCGGCCTTCACATCCTCAGGGTCGCCGCCGCGTAGCGCCTGGGCGAAGACGACGGTTCCGACCGGCTTCTTCGCCGTGCCGCCACCCGGGCCCGCGACGCCGGTGATCGCAACCGCCACGTCCGCCTCGCTGGCGGCCAGCGCACCCTGCGCCATGCCCCAGGCGGTGGCGGTCGAGACGGCGCCGAAGGTCTCGATCACTTCCGGATTGACCTTCAAAAGGCTGATCTTGGCCTGGTTCGAATAGGTCACGAACCCCGCCTCGACGACGTCGGACGATCCGGGGATCTCGGTCAGCGCCGCCGCGACCAGACCGCCGGTGCAGCTTTCCGCCAGCGCCACGCGCCGACCCGCCGCGCGGTTGGCGACGACGACGCGCTCGGCCAGTTCGATCAGCTCGCGGGGAAGAAGGACGTCCATATCAGTTTCCGTTGGTGCAGAGCGGCAGGTTGGGCACGGCCACCTGCCGCCCCCGTGCCTTTTCGGTCTTTAGATATTGTAGGGCGGTCACGACCACCCCGGCCATGTTGCGCGGGGGCAGGGGGGCCAACTGCGTCACCAGCCGGTCGATCGTCCCGCAATCCTCCAGGCCGATACGCCCGACGATGAACGGCACCAACAGCGAGGTCAGCAGCGGCCGGGCATAGTCCGACTGAAGCAGCGTATCGATCGCGGGATCGGACAGCTTGACGATCGCCGCCCGTGCGGCGGGCCATGCCTGGTCGGCCGCACTTTCATATTTCGAGATCAGCGAACCGCCGCCCCGGATCAGGCTGTTGGCGGGCAGCCGTGCGCCGCACACCCGGCCGGTCTCGCGCAGGATGTCGGGCATGGCGACCAGCGTCATCGCCTCCGCCTCGGGCGCGGTGATGCAGGCCCGCTGCGCCGTCGCGACCTCGGGGGCGATTAGTGCGGCCAGCGCGACGATCAGGCCCAGCCGCTTCATGCCGCCGCCCCGCCGGGCAGGCGGACGGTCGCCACCGCCTGGGTCGCGATCCCCTCGCCACGCCCGGTAAAGCCCAGCCGTTCGGTGGTCGTGGCCTTCAGGCTCACCCGGCTCTGGTCGATGTTCAGCAGCCCGGCGATCCGCTCCACCATCGCCGCGCGGTGCGGGCCGATCTTCGGCGCTTCGCAGATGATGGTCAGGTCGACGAAATCGATCCGGCCGCCCTTGTCGGCGATCAGCTTGGCGGCGTGCGCGAGGAACTGGCCCGACTCGGCGCCTTTCCACTGCGGATCGCTGGGCGGGAAATGCGTGCCGATATCGCCCGCCGCGATCGTGCCGAGCAGCGCATCGGTCAGCGCGTGGAGCGCGACGTCCGCGTCGCTATGCCCCGACAGGCCCTGATGATGGGGGATGAGCACGCCGCCCAGCCACAATTCCTCGCCATCTTCCAGCCGATGGACGTCATAGCCCATCGCGGTCCGGGTTTCCCAGGTCAGGCGCATATCGGCTCCGGTCATGTCGTCGGGATAGGTGATTTTCTCGAGCATGGCATCGCCCTGCACCAAAGCGACGCGCCCGCCAAGCCGTCGCACCATCTGTGCGTCGTCCGTAGCTTCCGCTTCGGCGGGCCAGGCGGCGTGGGCGGCGATCACGGCTTGCAGATGGAAAGCCTGGGGCGTCTGGACACGGACCACGCCTTCGCGGGGGACGGTTTCGCCCAGGGCATCGTCCAGCGACCGGGCGAGTGTGTCGGCCACGGGCAGGACGGGCATCGCCCCATCGGCCGAGCCAAGCCCCGCCAGCACGCGGTCGATGACGTCCACCGACAGGAAAGGGCGCGCGGCGTCATGGATCAACACCTGCGTGACACCTGCCAGCGCCAGATGGCGCAGGCCACGTGCCACCGATTCCCGACGACTGGCACCGCCCGCCTCCACCCAGGCGCCCGGTAGCAATGACCGCGCATGATCGATCTGCTCTTCCGCGACCATCGTTAGGACGATGTCGACCGCCGGGTGCGAGGTGAAGGCGGCGTGGCTCCAGCTGAGCATTGGCCGACCACCGAGATCGCGAAACTGCTTCGGTACGCCGCCGCCCATGCGGGAACCCCCGCCCGCCGCGACGATCAGTGCGGCGATCTTTCCATCCTGGCTCATAGGGTCCGCCTAGCGACTTTTCGGCTCAGTCGCCAATCTTGCCATGGCGGCCCACTTCCCGTATGGCGACTGCTTAATTTTCAGGCAGTATGATGCGTAATCTCGCTCCCATTCAGGTCGGTCCGGTGACGATCGACAGCCCCGTCGTGCTGGCACCGATGACCGGCGTCACCGACATGCCGTTCCGCACGCTCGTTCGCCGTTACGGCTCGGGCCTCAACGTCACCGAGATGATCGCCAGCCAGGCCGCGATCCGCGAAACGCGCCAGTCGATCCAGAAGGCCGCCTGGCATCCGCTGGAAGAGCCGGTGTCGATGCAGCTGGTCGGCTGCACGCCCTATGAAATGGGCGAGGCGGCCAAGTTGAACGCTGATCGCGGGGCCGCGATCATCGACATCAACATGGGCTGCCCGGTGCGCAAGGTGGTCAATGGCGATGCGGGCTCGGCACTGATGCGCGACCTGAAGTTGGCCTCGGCGATCATCGAGGCGACGGTGAAGGCGGTCGACGTGCCGGTGACGCTGAAGATGCGGATGGGCTGGTGCCATGACAGCCTGAACGCGCCGGAACTGTCGCGCATCGCCGAGGATATCGGCGTCAAGATGATCACCGTCCACGGCCGCACCCGCAACCAGATGTACAAGGGTAGCGCCGACTGGGCGTTCATCCGCAACGTCAAGGATGCGGTGTCGATCCCGGTCATCGCCAATGGCGACATCTGTTCGATCCACGACGCCGACAAGGCGCTTGACCAGTCGGGAGCGGATGGCATCATGATCGGGCGCGGAGCCTATGGCCGTCCCTGGCTGCTGGGGCAGGTGATGCACTGGTTCGCCACCGGCGAACGCCGCGAGGACCCGGCGCTCGACGAACAATATCGCGCCGTTACCGAGCATTACGACGCGATGCTGGATCATTATGGCACCGAGACGGGCGTCAACATGGCCCGCAAGCATATCGGCTGGTACACCCGTGGCCTGCATGGCTCGGCCGAGTTCCGCAACACGGTGAACCACGAAGCCAGCGCCGAGCGGGTCAAGGCGATGCTGTACGATTTCTACATGCCGCAGATCGAGCTTGCAGCGGCTGCCTGACACGGCCGGTCACGGTCGGCCCGGTTTCGGCGCGCTGTTCGGCGCGCTGCCGGTCGCCGTGGTCGTGGTCGATCCCGACGATCGTATCGCCCATGCCAATGGGCTGGCCGAGCAACTGCTCAACCTGTCCGAGCGGTTGATGACCGGGCAGCCGCTCGCCGCGATCCTGCCGCCGCCCGATGCGCCGCGCAGTCGCGACGGGCATGGCTTTGCCGTCTACGACACGGTGATCGCCATACCGCACGGACCGAAGATCAGGGTCGATTTCGTCGAGGCGCAGATCCCCGACTATCCCGGCTGGCGCGCCATCACCTTGCATAGTGCAGGACCTTCGCGTCGGTTGGCCCATGCTTCGGATCGCAGCGCGGGCGCCCGGGCGGCGGTGGGGGCCGCCGCGATGCTGGCGCATGAGATCAAGAATCCGCTGTCGGGCATCCGAGGCGCGGCGCAGCTGCTCAATGGCGGCGAACTGACTACGCTCATTACGACCGAGGTCGACCGCATCGCCGCGCTGATCGACCGGATGCAGGATTTCAGCGATACCCGGCCGCTGCCGTTGGCGTCGGAGAATATCTATCCGCTGCTCGGCCATGCCCGTGGCGTTGCCCTGGCAGGCTTTGCGCGGGGCATTCCGATCGAGGAGCGGTTCGACCCTTCGCTGCCGCCGGCACGGATCAATCGCGACGCGCTGCTCCAGATCGTCATCAACCTGTTGAAGAATGCGCGCGAGGCCGTCCGTGCGGTTCGCAACCCGCATATCGTCCTGACCACCGCCTATCGTCACGGCATGTCGGTCAGCGCAGGCGAGGGGCAGCCCCGTCTGCCGCTGCCGATCGAGATTTGCGTGATCGACAATGGCCTCGGCGCCCCAGCCGATATCGTCGACCATTTGTTCGACCCGTTCGTGTCGGGGCGGCGCGAGGGGCAGGGGCTTGGCCTCGCACTCGTCGACAAGCTCGTTCGCGACATGAACGGGATCATCCAATATACCAGGGAGGGCACGCCGGAAATGACCGTCTTCCGCCTGCTTCTGCCCAGAGCCCACCCATGAGAGCCCATCCATGAGCCCCCAATCGTGAACCCCAAGTCATGAGTCATGTCCTCGTCGTCGATGACGACGCCGCGATTCGGACCGTCGTCGGCCAGGCCCTGCGGCGGGCTGGCCACGAGGTGACGACGGTCGAGACGCTGGCGCGGCTCGACCGTATCCTTGCGGGTGGCGCGCCGGACGTGCTGGTCACAGACGTGATCCTGCCGGACGGCGACGGTATCGATCATATCCGGGGCGTGGCCGAGCGGTTTCCCGCCCTGCCGATCATCGTCCTGTCGGCGCAGAACACGCTGACCACCGCCGTCCGCGCGGCAGAGGTCGGGGCGTATGAGTATCTGCCCAAACCCTTTGACCTCGACGCGCTGACCCATGCGGTCGCCGGCGCGCTCGCCCGGCGCGGCGTGCTGGTCGAGGATGGGCTGGGCGAGGATGACCGTGCGCTGCCGCTGATCGGCCGGTCGCAGGCGATGCAGGGCGTGTACCGTGTGATCGCCCGCGTCGTGTCCACCGACCTGACCGTTCTCGTCTCGGGCGAGTCGGGCACCGGCAAGGAACTGGTCGCGCGGGCGATCCACGACCTCGGCCCTCGCCGCGCCGCGCCCTTCGTCGCGCTCAACATGGCCGCCATTCCCCGCGAACTGATCGAGGCCGAGCTGTTCGGGCACGAACGCGGCGCCTTCACCGGCGCGGCCCAGCGCAATGCTGGCCGGTTCGAGCAGGCGGCGGGCGGTACGCTGTTCCTCGACGAGATAGGTGACATGCCGATGGAGGCGCAGACGCGTCTGCTCCGTGTCCTGCAATCAGGCGAGTTCACGACGGTCGGCGGCGCGCGGACGATCCGTACCGATGTCCGCATCGTGGCGGCGACCAACCGCGATCTCAGCCAGCAGGTGGCCTCGGGGCAATTTCGTGAGGACCTGTTCTATCGCCTGAATGTCGTGCCGATCGCCTTGCCGGCCCTTCGCGAACGAAGGCAGGATATTCCGCTGCTCGCCCGGCATTTCCTGGAGAATGCCGCGCTACAGGGACTGCCCAAGCGCCGGATCGATACCCATGCGCTCGACGTGCTGGTCACCCATGACTGGCCGGGCAATGTTCGTGAGCTTGAGAATATGATGCGGCGCCTCGCCGTGCTCGCGCGCGACGAGGTGATCGATGCCGAAGCCGTGCGGACGATGTTGGGGGAGGCGCGTTCGTCTTCCATAGCGGTCGGCGCTGCGGCTGCGGATGGCGACCTGTCGGCGGCGGTGCGTGCCTATATCGCGCGTCTCGCCATGTCGCAGCCGACATCGCTGGATGACGGCACGCTCTATGACCGGATCATCGGCGAGGTCGAACGTCCCCTGATCGAGGCGATGCTCGCACGCCACGGCGGCAACCAGCTTCGTGCAGCGCGCGCCATGGGCATCAACCGCAATACGCTACGCAAGCGCCTCGATACGCTGAACATCCCCGTCAATGGCGATGACGAGGGTGGAGAGGCCTTGGGATAATTTTCACGAATTGTGGCTTGCAGGACACGCTTCACGTTGTACGATTGCAACGATGTTGGCGTCCGTGAAGCCCGCTGAACCTGCCGAAGGGCCGCGCTCTCGCTTCGCGGTCACTCCGGTCATGGAGGTTGCGGTCGTCCTGGGGGCGGTCGTGATCGCGGTCGGCACCTATGTCTATATCGCCAGCCGCCATGACGCGCAGAGCCTGATCGCTCCCCCGGTCATGGCCGGGTTGCTCGCGCTCAATCTGGTGCCGGGCGTCCTGCTCCTGATGCTGCTCGGGCGAAGGGTGGCCACCCGCCGCGCGGCCAATTCGCCGGTTGGCGGCGGCGGACGCCTGCATGTCCGTCTCGTTGCCCTGTTCTCGCTGACCGCCAGCGTTCCGATCCTGCTGACCGTCGTGACCGCCTCGGTGCTGTTCCAGTCGTCGGCGGAATTCTGGATTTCCGACCGGGCACGCAAGGCATTCGACGACGCCATGGATATCGCGCGTCAGTCCCAGCAGCAGATCATCAATCGCTGGGTCAAGACGGGCTGGGCGATGTCGCAGGATCTGGCGCGCAACCTTCCCGCGCTGCGTGAGAACCCCAGCGATTTCCATGCCTATCTGGGTCAGCAGACGGTCTTACGCGAGACGGTGGAGTCCGTTCTCTTCTCCTATGACCCGAAACAGGGTTTCAAATTCTATGACTTCTTTCGCCAGCCCTCGGACGCGACGTTCCGCGAGTTGGTGACGCCTGAGATGATCCAGCAAGCGAGCAAGCTCGGCCGTCCCGAAGTCGGCATCAATGAGCAGCGTGTCTGGGTCGTCACGGCCCTGCCCAAGGGTAATGGCCTGATGCTGTATATCGGCACGCCGGTGAATGCCGAGTTCCTGAGCAAGCAGCATTTCGCGGCGGAAGACGTGTTCGACGATTATCGCGCACTCCAGGGACGTGCGCGGTCGCTCCAGCTGAAGTTCAACCTCGTTCTGTTCGCGATCGCACTATTGATTGTCGGTATTGCGGTCTGGATCGCGCTGGCGGTGGCCGATCGGCTCGTTCGTCCGGTCGGCGAACTGGTCGATGCCGCGCGGCGCATCGCTGGCGGCGACCTGACCGCACGAGTGCCGGATCCCCGGACCCGCGATGAGGTCGGCACGCTCGCCAATGCCTTCAATCAGATGACGGGTCAGCTGGAGCGGCAGAACACCGAACTGGTGACGGCCAATTCCCAGCTCAACAACCGGCGCGCGCTGATCGAGGCGGTGATGGCGGGCGTTTCCGCGGGCGTCGTGGCCGTCGGTCGCGATCGTCAGGTCCGGATCGCGAACAATTCGGCCGACCTTCTGCTCGGCGCGGATCGGGCCGGACTCGTGGGGCGCAAGCTGGGTGAGGTCGCGCCCGAGCTTGACGAGCTGCTCGACCAGGGACGGCGTGAAGCGACGGTGCAGGTGGCGCTCCATGGCGACATGCGGACCCTCGCGGTGCGCATCGCCCAGACCGGCGACGGCCCGATCCTGACCTTCGATGACATCACCCAGCAATTGCTCGACCAGCGCCGCGCCGCCTGGTCGGACGTCGCGCGCCGCATCGCGCATGAGATCAAGAACCCCCTGACCCCGATCCAACTCGCCGCCGAACGGCTCCAGCGCCGCTACGGCAAGGTCGTCGGTCCGGAAGATCCGACGTTCGGCCGCCTGACCGAGACCATCGTCCGTCAGGTCGGCGACCTTCGCCGCATGGTTGACGAATTCTCATCCTTCGCCCGGATGCCCAAGCCCGTGTTCCGCGAAGAGGCCATCGCCGATATCTGCGCCCAGGCGATGTTCCTGCACGAAGTCGCGCATCCCGAGGTCCGGTTCCAGCTGGATCAGGAGGAGCCCGCCCCTACCCTTGTCTGCGACCGTCGTCAGATGAGCCAGGCCCTGACGAACATCGTCAAGAATGCGGTGGAAGCCATCGAGTCCCGTCCGGAAGGCCTGACGGGCGGAGAGGTTGTGATGATCGTCGGCCAGCAGGGCGGCATGGTCACGATCACGGTGACCGACAATGGCATCGGCCTGCCGCCCGAGCGCGACCGTATCATCGAGCCCTATATGACGACGCGCGCGCGCGGCACCGGACTGGGCCTCGCCATCGTCAACAAGATCATTGCGGAACATGCCGGCACGATCGGCTTTTCCGACAATCCCGCCGGTGGGACCATCGTTTCGATGATGTTCGACGCCGGTGCCCTGGCGGCGCTGGATCAGGGGGGCGCCGAACCCGAACTGGCTGGGGAGGGCCAGCTCACCGCATTGACTCGTACCCGGACGTAAAAAGATCATGGCTTTGGACATCCTCGTCGTCGACGACGAACTCGATATCCGCGAACTCGTCGCGGGCGTGCTGGAGGACGAGGGCTATGATGCCCGCGTCGCGGCCGATAGCGACTCCGCGCTGGAGGCGGTGGCGGTGCGACGTCCGTCGCTCGTCCTGCTCGACGTGTGGCTACAGGGGTCGAAGCTCGACGGGCTGGAGCTGCTCGACGAGATCAAGCGGCGCGATCCGTCTATTCCTGTCCTCGTCATCTCCGGTCATGGCAATCTCGACACGGCCGTCGCCGCGATCCGAAAGGGTGCGGCCGATTTCATCGAAAAGCCGTTCGAGGCCGAACGCCTGCTCTTGATGGTCGCACGCGCGACCGAGACCGAAAGGCTGCGTCGTGAAAACGCCTCGCTGCGGGCGTCGGCCGGGCGGGAGACCGATCTGACCGGATCGTCGAGCGCCATCAACGGCATTCGCGCGACCCTGAAGCGTGTGGCCGCAACGGGCAGCCGGGTACTCATCATGGGGTCGGCAGGCGTCGGCAAGGAAGTCGCCGCACGCCTGCTCCACGGCTGGAGCAACCGCGCCGATGCGCCATTCGTGGTGGTCAGCGCCGCGCGCATGACGCCTGAGCGGGTCGAGGAAGAATTGTTCGGCGTGGAGGAGGGGGGCGATCTGGTCCGTACCGGCCTTCTCGAACAGGCGCATGGCGGCACGCTGTTCCTCGACGAGATCGCGGACATGCCGATCGCGACCCAGGCACGTATACTGCGCGTGCTGACCGATCAAAGTTTTACGCGTGTCGGTGGCACCCGCGTCGTCAAGGTCGATGTCCGCGTCGTCTCCGCCACCGCGCGGGACCTGACCCAGGAAATCGCCGAGGGGCGCTTCCGGGAAGATCTCTACTACCGCCTCAATGTGGTGCCCGTGACCATCCCGTCGCTGGCGGAACGGCGCGAGGACATCCCCCCGCTGGTCGAGCATTTCATGGCCCATTACGCCAGCGAGCGCCGCGTCCGCACGCCCGAGATCGCGGCCGACGCCATGGTTGCGATGCAATCCTATGATTGGCCGGGCAATGTTCGCCAGCTCCGCAATGTCGTCGAGCGGACGATCATCCTGGCGCCGGGCGACCGGGTCGGGCGGATCGACCTGGACCTGCTGCCCGCCGAGGTGCTGGGGGAGGGGGCCGATATGGGCGGCGGCGGTGCGACGGCGATCATGGGCGCTCCGCTCCGTGAGGCCCGCGAAAGTTGGGAGCGTGAATATCTGCGCGTCCAAATCCGCCGTTTTTCGGGCAATATCTCGCGCACGGCCAGCTTCATCGGGATGGAGCGCTCGGCATTGCACCGCAAGCTGAAGCTGCTCGGGATCAGCGAGACGCGAGAGGATTGATCGCCACCTCTGGACGAACGCCTGTCGAGACCATAGATATCGGTTGCGCTCGGCACACGGGCGCAATTCCGACGCCGGGAAACGGCGCTACTCGCGGGCACGGACCCGCCAAGAACAAGGGCTCGACCATGGCCGACAAATCGGGTTCACTGCAGGACCTGTTTCTGAATGCACTGCGCCGCTCCAAGGCGCCGGTGACCATGTTCCTCGTGAAGGGCGTGAAGCTCCAGGGTATCGTCACCTGGTTCGACAATTTCTCGGTATTGCTGCGCCGCGACGGTCAGTCGCAGCTGATCTATAAGCATGCCATCTCCACCATCATGCCCTCGGGCCCGCTGGACGTCGCCGCTATCGTCGACGGCGTGAACGAACAGCAGCGCAAGAACCCGCTTTTGCAGGAAATCTTCCTGAACGCGGTGCGCAAGTCCGAAGACCCCGTCACCATGTTCCTCATCAACGGCGTCATGCTGCAGGGTCAGATTGCGGGCTTTGACCTGTTCTGCATGCTGCTTCAGCGTGAGGGCATGGCCCAGCTGGTCTACAAGCACGCCGTCTCGACCATTCAGCCGGCCCGTCCGCTGAATCTGGCCGAAGAGCAGGCGGGATCGGCCGAGGATTGAGTACGGGTTTCGATCGCGACCGCGGTGAATTCGCCCGCGGTGCCCGCACGGTCATCGTCCTGCCCGACCAGGGCGATGCCGCGCGTGACGCCGAGGCGCGGCTGGAGGAAACCGCCGGACTTGCCATGGCGATCGGCCTGGACGTGGTCGAGCGCGTCGCGCTGCGCGTTCGTGCGCCCAAGCCCGCCACGCTCATCGGCAGCGGCCAGGTGGAGCAGGTCGCCCAGCAGGTGCGGATGGAAGAAGCCCAGCTGGTGGTTTTCGACGCCTCGCTGACCCCGGTGCAGCAGCGTAACCTCGAAACCGCCTTGGAGGCCAAGGTCATCGACCGCACCGGCCTGATCCTGGAAATCTTTGGCGAGCGCGCCGCCACCGCCGAGGGGCGGTTGCAGGTCGAACTCGCGCATCTCGATTATCAGGCCGGTCGTCTGGTGCGTAGCTGGACCCACCTCGAACGGCAGCGCGGCGGCTTCGGCTTCCTCGGCGGTCCCGGTGAAACGCAGATCGAAGCCGATCGCCGGATGATCCGCGATCGCATGGCAAGGCTCCGGCGCGAGCTGGATCAGGTCAGCCGGACGCGTGGGCTTCATCGCGAGCGGCGTCAGCGCGCGCCGTGGCCAGTCATCGCGCTGGTCGGCTATACCAACGCAGGAAAGTCCACGCTTTTCAATCGGTTGACCGGCGCTCATGTCATGGCGAAAGATCTTCTTTTCGCCACGCTCGATCCGACATTGCGGCAAATTTCATTGCCCGGCATCGACAAGGCGATCCTGTCCGACACGGTGGGCTTCGTCTCCGACCTGCCGACCCAGCTGGTTGCCGCATTCAAGGCGACGCTGGAGGAAGTGGTATCGGCCGACCTGCTGATCCACGTCCGCGACATTGCGCATCCCGATACGGAGGCGCAGCGCGCCGATGTCGAGGCGGTGCTGACCGAGATCGGTGTCGATCCCGAAACGCCGCGGTTTGAGGCGTGGAACAAGATCGACCTGATCGAGGGTGATGCGCGCCAGGATGTGCTGGTCGACGCCGAACGCCGTCCCAACATCGTCGCAATGTCGGCGATGACGGGGGAGGGCATTGACAACCTGATCGAGCAGGTGGCGGCTGCGCTGACCTCCGGGCATCGGCGGTATCGCGTCACGCTGGATGCCGGTGACGGGGCGGGGGCCGCCTGGCTTCACGCGCATGGCGAGGTGCTGGATCAGGTGATCGAGGGCGAGCAGGCGGTCTATGATGTCCGCCTGGCCGAGTCCGATTATGAGCGGTTCACCCGTCGCGACGCTTGACGGCCTGCCATAGCGCTTCCTTCGCTTCCAGTTCGAGGGCGGGGAAGCCATCGCCCGCCTCGGCTTCCATCGCGCGAAAGCGGCGCTCGAATTTGCCATTGGCATAACGGAGCGCCGCTTCGGCATCGACGCCGCAATGGCGCGCCCAGTTGACGACCGAGAATAGCAGATCGCCAAATTCCTCCGCCAGCATTTCGGGCGGGGCTTCGGCGATCTCCCGGATTTCCTCGTTGACCTTCGCGCGCGATCCTTCGGCATCCGGCCAGTCAAAGCCGACCCGGGCGGCGCGCTTCTGAAGCTTGTCCGCCCGCATCAGGGCGGGGAGGCCGAGGGCAACGCCATCCAGCGTACCGCCCGCCGCCTTGGCCTGACGTTCCTCGGCTTTGATCTGCTCCCATAGGTGATGACCACCTTGGGCCTGATCGCCAAAGATATGCGGGTGACGCCGCTCCATCTTGTTGCTGATCGCCGCAACGACATCGGGAAAGGCGAACTGCCCATGATCCTCGGCGATCTGGGCATGGAAGACCACTTGCAGGAGGAGATCGCCGAGCTCGTCCTTGAGATCTGCCATATCACCGCGTGCAATTGCGTCGGCGACTTCATGCGCTTCCTCAATGGTGTAAGGTGCGATGCTCTCGAAGCTCTGCGCCACATCCCATTCGCAGCCGGTCTGCGGGTCGCGGAGGCGCTTCATGATGGCCAGCAGGCGTTCCAACTCGGCATTCCTTCACATTGATAATATGTATTATGTAAAAACGTGCTTAGGGCGCGGCGTTCAGGATCAGTAGCCCTTGCTCCACTCGCCATGAACGCAACCGCCTCAGCACGTTCATGCCGATGATATCCTGGTCGCCGAAGTTCGACGACACGTCGGCGCCGACATCCCTCAGTTGGATCGGTCCGATAGTCAGTTCGGCGATGGTGACATGCGATGCCGTGACGCGACCATTGGCGGTTTCGATCAGGCTGCCGAACGGACTCTCGTCGAGATCGAGCCCGGCGGCCTGGGCGGTTGCCTCGGACAAGGCGGTTGTGGTCGCGCCGCTGTCGACAAGCATTCGGCGCTCGACCCCGTTGATGCGGACGGTGGCGTAGAAATGCCCGTCCTCCGCCACCGGGATGCGCACTATCCCGTCCGGCATAGCCTCACCGGACCAAAGGCCTGCCATGCGGTCCCGTTGTGCAACGACCAGGAAAGCGGCGCCGAATATCCCGATCCAGATCAGTGCCATTCGTACCGTCTGACCGATGGGAATGCGCCGGGCCGCGAGTGCGCTCAGCGGTAGCAAAAGGATCAGGCCATAATAGACGATGTCCATGGCCCAATCGCCACTCACGGGATCAATTCCATGCCGTCATAGGCAGGCTCGACCCCATCCGGAAGTTCGCGGCACAGGGTCGCATAGTCCATCGACTGGTCCATATGGATCAGTGCGCAACGGCGTGGCTTCAGACCTACGATCCAATGCAGAACCGATGGCAGATCGGCGTGCGCCGGATGCGGATGGCGGCGGAGCGCATCGACGACCCAGAGGTCGAGGTCGCTATAAAGTTCTGCCATGTCAGGCGTTAGCTCATGGAAGTCAGTGGCGTAGCCGATGCTCTTGCCGTCGCATTCGAAGCGCAGGCCTGCCGACAGGATACGCCCATGCGGCTGGTCAACCGTGCGTATGCGGATCGGGCCGATCGTCAATTCATCATCGATCGGCGTCATGGTCGCGGTCGGCGGGTATCCCGTCTTTCCCCGGAACACATAGCCGAACCGCGCTTCCAGCGACGCCGCAGTGGCGGGCCGCGCATAGCCCGCCACCGGCTCGCCCAAGGCGTGGAAGATTTGCCGGAGGTCATCGATACCATGGCAGTGATCGGCATGATCATGGGTCCAGATGACCGCATTGACCGTACCGATATCGGCCGCCAGCAACTGTTCGCGCATGTCGGGGCCGGTGTCGATCAGGATTCGGGTTCCGTCATGCTCGATCAGCGCCGAACAGCGCATTCGTCGGTTGCGAGGCTCGGTCGGATCGCACGCCCCCCAGTCATTGCCGATCCGGGGCACGCCGGAAGATGTGCCGCAACCGAGGATGCGGATTTTCACGCGCGGGTCTTCGCGAACAACCGATGGAAATTCTCGGCGGTCGCCTGGGTCAGTTGTTCGACCGTTTCGCCGCGCAGATCGGCGAGGAACTTGGCGGTGTCGGCGACGAAGGACGGCTCCCCCGTCTTGCCCCGATGGGGTACCGGTGCCAGGAACGGCGCGTCGGTCTCCACCAGCAACCGATCCAGCGGCAGGCGCGCAGCGGTTTCCTGAAGATCTTTCGCACTCTTGAATGTCACGATACCCGATATGGATATATAAAATCCTAATGCCAATGCTTTATCGGCGAAATCTCCACCGGCCGTGAAGCAGTGGATGACGCCGGGATAGGCCCCCTTCCCCATCTCCTCGGCCAGAATGGCGGCGGTATCCTCTTCGGCGTCGCGGGTGTGCACGACGAGCGGCAGACCGGTTTCACGGCAGGCGGCGATGTGCGCGCGGAAGCTGGCCTGCTGACGCGCACGATCGCTATGATCGTAATAATAGTCCAGCCCGCTCTCGCCGATGCCGACGACACGCGGATGACGCGCCCGCTCGACCAGCTTGGCGGTGTCGATATGCGGGTGGGCATCGGCCTCATGCGGGTGGATGCCGACCGTCGCCCAGACATCGGGCTCACGCTCGGCGGTGGCGATCACCGCATCCCATTCGCTTTCCCGCGTGGCGATGTTGAGCATCGCGGTGACGCCCCGATCCCGCGCGCGGGTCAGGATCGCCGCCTGCTCCTCGACCAGCCCCTTATAGTTCAGGTGGCAGTGGCTGTCGGCCAGCATCAGGCGTCGGCCTCTGCCGGGATTTCCAGACGCGGGAATGCCGGGGTCGGGGTGGCCAGCGGTACGCCATTGCCAGCGCGGCGGGTATACCAGCCGTCATCGTCGATCGCGGCGTGATCGCGTTCCTCTGCCCCCAGCGTGTCGAGTACCAGCGCGGCACCACGTGGCGTCACCGGCAGGATCGCGATCGCCAGCATACGGATCGCGCGGACCAGCGTGCCGAGCACAGCGTGCATCCGCTCCGGATCGGTCTTGCGCAAGGACCAAGGCGCCTGCACGTCGATATACTGGTTGCAGGCATAAACACCGCGCATCCACGCCTCGATCCCCTGGCTGAGCGCCAGATCGTCAAAGGCGGTCTTCAGCGCAGCACAGGCGACGACCACTTCCTCGAGCAGCACCGCATCAGCCGGATCGCTGCGTCCGGCTTCGGGCAGTTCGCCGCCCAAATTCTTGGCGATGAACGACAAGGTACGCTGGGCCAGATTGCCGAAGCTGTTGGCCAGTTCGGCATTGACGCGGGTAACGATGGCTTCGGCCGAATAGGAGCCGTCCTGCCCGAAACTAACCTCGCGCAGGAAGAAATAACGCAGCGCGTCCACGCCGAAGGCATCGGCCAGCCCCATCGGATCGACGACATTGCCGACCGACTTCGACATCTTCTCGCCTCGGTGAAGCAGGAAGCCATGACCGAACACCGACTGCGGCAGCGGCAGATCGGCGGACATCAGGAAGGCGGGCCAATAGACGGTGTGGAACCGCACGATGTCCTTGCCGATCAGGTGCAGATTGGCGGGCCAGAAGCGCGCCAAATCGCTGTCCTTGTTCGGATATCCGGTGCCGGTCAGATAATTGGTCAGCGCATCGACCCAGACATACATGACATGGCCCGGGCTGTCGGGCACGGGCACGCCCCAGTCGAAGCTGGTCCGCGACACCGACAGGTCGGAAAGACCTCCCTCGACGAAGCGCATCACCTCATTGCGGCGGCTTTCCGGGCGGATGAAATCGGGATTGTCGCGGTACAGGTCGAGCAAGGGCTGCTGATATTTGGACAGGCGGAAGAACCACGTTTCCTCGGCGGTCCATTCGACTGGCGTGCCCTGAGGCGACAGCTTGGTACCGTCCTCGCCGACCGTCAGTTCGCTCTCATCGTAGAACGCCTCGTCGCGGACCGAATACCAGCCCTCATACCGGTCGAGATACAGGTCGCCCTTGTCCTGCATCGCCTTCCAGATCGCCCGGCTGGCGGCATAGTGATCGGTATCGACGGTACGGATGAAACGGTCGTAGGAGATATCAAGACGGTCGGCCATCACATGGAAATGGCTGGACATTTCATCCGCGAACTCGCGCGTCGAAATGCCGCGCGCACGCGCCGCCTGGGCCATTTTCAGCCCATGCTCGTCGGTACCGGTCTGGAACAGGACATCGCGACCCGCCTGACGCTGGAACCGGGCGATGACGTCGGCCGCCACCATCTCATAGGCATGGCCGATATGCGGGCGGCCATTGGGATAGTGGATGGCGGTGGTGATATAGAATGGATCGGCCATGGCCGGTCCCTAGAACATCCCCAGGCGCAGGTGAAGCCCGGCGTGTAGCCTCAGCGCAGCGACCAGGCGAGCCACAGCCAGCCGCCGATCAGGAGCGTACCGCCGATCGGGGTGATCGCTCCGAACCAGCGCGGGGCGCCAAAGGCCATGGCGTAGAGCGTCCCGGCAAAGATCGCCGCGCCGATGACGAAGGTCCATGCGACCCCCCTCGCCTCCATACGCAATGCGACGAGCGCGGCGACGGCATGGATCAGCTGATATTGTCCACCGGTGCGCAGCCACTCGATGGCCACGCCTTCGGCCCGGTGTGCGCCGAAGGCTCCGGCTGCGATCGCGATCGCTCCCGAGAGTGCCGCCAGGATTGCCACCAGTCCCATGGGTCAGCCGTTCCTTTCGTCCTGCGTGATGATCCGGTCGCTGGCCGCCCGCAGGTCACCCGCAGCCGCCTGCGCCGCCAGCCGTTCCTTGTCGCGGGCACGATACATGGTTTCCACCCGGTCGATCTCGGCATGGTCGATCTTCAGGCTGCCCAGTGCGAGGCGGGCCATCTTGACCGCCGACTCCAGCACCTCGCGCACCACATAGGATGCGGGGCCGCCCTTGAGACGGAGGACCGCGCGTCGATCATAGGCGCGGACGAAGATCGAGGCGTTGGGGAAGGCCGCATGGACGCTCTCCAGCAGCTCCAACGTGATCTGATCGTCATCCAGACAAAACAGGATCAGTTCCGCTTCCGCCGCGCCCGCCTGGCGCAGCAGGTCCAGCCGGGTGCCGTCGCCATAATAGACCTTCGCTCCGAAGGATGCCGCGATGTCGATCATCTCGATATCGCGGTCGATCAGGGTCACGGGTATGTCGCTGGCGATCAGCATCTGCGCGACGGTCTGGCCGAAGCGACCATAGCCGACGATCAGGGCATTGGCCCCGTCGGTCACCGGCCCCTCGCGCTGGCCGCCACGGGTGATGACCGGCTCTTCGCGGATACGGCGGGTCGCGCCCATCAGGAATGGGGTCGTCGCCATCGACAGGGTGATGATCGCCCCGAACAGGCTCGCCGCCTCCGGCGCGATCAGATAGCCTTGTTGAGCTTGGGCGAACAGCACGAAGCCGAACTCGCCGCCCTGGCTCATGAGCAGGCCGAGCGCGAGGGCGGAGCGCCAGTTCATCTTGAACGCCAGCCCGATCAGCGTGATGACCAAAGTCTTGGTGGCAATCAACGCCATCGCCATGATCGCGACGAAGACCGGCCGCTCGGCGATGGCGGGCAGGTCGAGCATCATGCCGACCGCCAGGAAGAACAGGCCCAGCAGGATCGAGCGGAAAGGCTCGACATCCGCTTCCAGTTCGTGCCGATACGGACTGTCGGCCAGCATGACGCCCGCGATGAAGGCGCCCAGCGCAGTCGACAGGCCGAGCATCTCCATCACTGCCGCGCTGGCGACCACGGTGAACAGCCCGGCAAAGACGAACATCTCCCGCTCGCCCATATTGCCGATCAGGCGGAACAGGGGCCGCAGCAGGAAGCGCCCCGCCAGGATCAGGCCGATGATCGCGCCGATCGTCTCCAGCGCCAGGATCCAGCCCGGCGGCCCGGTATGATCGGCCGGGTTGCGCGACATGGCCGCGACGATGGTGATGAGCGGGACGATCGACAGGTCCTGGAACAGCAGGATCGAAAAGGCCCGCTCGCCGAAGGGCGTGCGCATCCGCCCCGATGACTGCAGCATCGGCAGGACCTGCGCGGTCGAGGACAGTGCGAGCGGCAGGCCGAGCGCCAGAGCCGCTTCCGGCGAGAAATGCGCGAGGATAACGATGCCGGTGATCGCCAGCCCGCAAATCGCGACCTGGAGAAGCCCCAGTCCGAAAATCTCATGCTTCATCCGCCACAGCCGGGCGGGGTTCAGTTCCAGCCCGACGATGAACAGGAGGAGCGTAATGCCGATCTCGGCGATGCCCAGCTTGGACTCGGCGTCCCCGACCAGCCCCAGGACGTGCGGGCCGACGACCGCACCCGCGACGAGATATCCCAGCGTCGCACCTAGTCCCAACCGCCGAAAGATCAGGACGAAGGCCAATCCGAACCCGAACAGGATCGCCCCGTCGCGCAGCAGCGATACCTCGCCGTGCATCAGTTCCTGGCTCCGGCCGCCGCATCCTCGGCGGCCTGCGCCGCCGCCTCGAACGCCAGCCGGATCGAGGGGTGGCGGGCGGTGTAGGACAGCGCCGGGGTGAAGATGTCTAGGCCGGGCCAGGCGGGCGCATTCCCCTGCCCCGACGCCAGCCAGGCGGTGAGTTCGTCGCGCGCGGCGGCCAGTTCGGTCACGCTGCGACCTACGACATGCGCCGACAGCAGCGCTGCCGAAGCCTGCCCCAGGGCACATGCGCGGACCAGCATTCCGACCTCGGCCACCCGGCCCGCTTCATCGAGATTGACGTCCACCGTCACCCGGCTGCCGCAAATGGGCGAGCGGCGCTCGACGCTGGCCATCGGATCGGTCAGGCGCTGGTCGTGCGGGATCGCCGTGGTCAGGCGCAAAATCTCTGCATTGTAGAGGGGCGCATTCATCACGGGGTCTCGCTGCTATTGGTCGGGCCGGAGGCGGTGGCGGGCGTGGGCGCGCCGAACACGGGCAGGCCCCGGCGACGGCGATCAACAAAATCGGCGATCCCGGCGCTGGTTGCATTCAGCAGCTTGTAGGTGCGGCTCTTGACCATCCATTCGGGCCGCCGGGCGGGGCCGCCGCTGACCGTATCGACCATCAGGGCGACGACCAGGAAGACGAGGCTGGCGAGGATCAGACCCTTGAGCGCGCCGAAGCCGAAGCCTAGAGCACGATCGACCGGCCCCAGGATGGAGGTGCGTGTCCGCGAACCGATGGCCCGCGCGATCGTGCGCCCGCCCAGATAGGTCACGCCGACGATCAGCGCGAAGGCCAGAACGGCCGCGCCCGATACGGTGCCGACCACGCCGGTCAGCGCCTGCGCCAATGCGATATGGAACATCTTCAGCGCGGCGACGATCGCGACCCAGGCGAACAATGCGAGCACTTCGGTGACGAAGCCCCGCATGAACCCCTGTATCGCCGCGCCGAACACCGCGATCAGGACAAGAATATCTAGGGCCGTCAACGCCTGTTATCCCATATCTCAACCAGCCCATGAGCCACGATCATCGGGGCATGGCGCCATCAGCCCCTTCGCTACCCGCGCCCCAGCATATGGTCAACGAACTCGGCCAGGGTACGAAAGCTGGTCATGCGCAGGCCGCCTTCATCATTGGCCATGGCGCGCGGCACGATCGCCTTTTCAAAACCGAGCTTGCCCGCCTCCTTCAATCGCAACGGGCCATGCGCGACGGAGCGGATCTCGCCCGACAGCGCGATTTCGCCGAAGACGATGGCGTCGGTCGGCACCGGCCGTTCGGACAGGGCCGAGATCAGCGCCGCCGCCACCGCCAGATCGGCGGCCGGGTCCTGCACGCGGTAGCCGCCCGCGATGTTGAGATAGACTTCGGCGGACGAGAAACTCAGCCCGCACCGCGCCTCCAGCACCGCCAGGATCATGGCCAGGCGTCCGGTATCCCAGCCGACAACGGCGCGTCGTGGCGTCGCACCCGAAGCCAGCCGCACGGTCAGCGCCTGGATTTCGACCAGCACCGGCCGCGTGCCCTCCAGTGCAGGGAAGACGGTGGCGCCGGTGATTCCTTCCTCGCGATTGGTCAAGAACAGCGACGAGGGATTGCCGACTTCGGTCAGCCCCTCGGTCTGCATGGCGAAGACGCCGATCTCATCGGTGCCGCCGAAGCGGTTCTTGATCGCGCGGAGGATGCGATACTGGTGGCTGCGCTCGCCCTCGAAAGCGAGGACGGTGTCGACCATATGCTCCAGCACGCGCGGGCCCGCGATCGAGCCGTCCTTGGTGACATGGCCGACCAGCACGACGGCAGTGCCGCGTTCCTTGGCAAAGCGGATCAGCTCCTGTCCCGACGCGCGCACCTGGCTGACGGTGCCCGGCGCCCCCTCGATCAGGTCGGAGTGCATGGTCTGGATCGAGTCGATGATAAGCAGCGCAGGCGGCGTTCCGATCGACAGGGTGGTCAGGATGTCGCGAACCGAGGTCGCCGCTGCCAGTCGTACGGGGGCCTGCCCCAACCCCAGTCGCCGTGCGCGCAGCCGGACCTGATCGGCGGCTTCTTCGCCCGAGACATAGGCGACCGGCTTGCCCGCCATCGCCAGCTTCGCCGCCGCCTGGAGCAGCAGGGTCGACTTGCCGATCCCCGGATCACCACCGATGAGCGTGGCCGAACCCTCGACGAAACCGCCACCCAGCGCGCGGTCGAGTTCGGCGATGCCGGTCGCCATCCGGTCGGGCAGCGGGATATCGGCGTCCAGTCCGACCAATTGGATCGCCCTACCGCCGCCTTGCAGGTTATGCTTGGCAGCAAAGGGTGTCAGCTGGACCGGCGCTTCCTCCAGCATCGTGTTCCATTCGGAGCAATCGGGGCATTGCCCCTGCCAACGGGAGGACACCGAACCGCAGGATTGGCAGACATAGCGCTTCTGGATCTTGGCCATGCCGATGCTCTAGCCGGAGCGGAACGAAAATGGAACGGATTTGATCGGGCGGCGGGAGTGGTCTTTGGAGGCCCGCACGGCTATGGGCCGAACTCCATGATCCCAGAACAATTTCGTGTCGCGCTGTTCAGCGGCAACTATAATTATACGCGCGACGGCGCGAACCAGAGCCTGAACCTGCTGGTTGGCCATCTGCTGGCGCGGGGTGTCGCCGTGCGGGTCTATTCGCCGACCTCGTCCACGCCCGCCTTTCCGCCGGTCGGGGATCTGGTCGATGTCCCCGCCATCCCGATGCCGTTCCGCGCCGATTACAAGCTGGCGCGCGGGCTTCCGGCCAAGGTGCGGGCCGATCTGGAGGCGTTTGCGCCCAACATCGTCCATGTCTCCGCGCCCGAGTTTCTGGGTCACGCCGCCGTGCGCTGGGCACGGGAGAACGGCGTGCCGTCGATCGCCTCGGTCCATACCCGGTTCGAGACCTATCCGGCCTATTACCATCTGGGTTTCCTGGAACCGGCGATCATCAAGCTGCTGACCCGCTTTTACAACAAGTTCGACCGGATCGTGGCGCCGAGCCCCAGCATGATCGCGCTGCTGCGCGGATGGGGCGTGACGCCGCCCATGGGCATCTGGTCGCGCGGGATCGATCACGACCGTTTCCGCCCCTCGCGCCGCAGCCTGGAATGGCGGCGTTCGCTCGGCATCGCCGACCATGAGGTGGCGATCGGGTTCCTGGGGCGCCTGGTCAAGGAAAAGGGCCTCGACGTCTTTGCCGAGGCGCTAGCGGAGCTTCGGCGGCGCGGCGTGGCGCACAAGGTGCTGGTCGTCGGCAAGGGACCTGCGCAGGAGTGGTTCGCCAAGGCGACACCCGATGCCCTCTTCGCGGGCTATCAGACCGGCGACGATCTCGGCCGTGCGGTCGCGTCGATGGACGTCTTCTTCAACCCCAGCGTGACCGAAACCTTTGGCAACGTCACGACCGAGGCGATGGCGGCGGGCGTGCCCGTCGTGGCCGCCAACGCGACCGGCGCGATGGACCTCGTGGCGGATGGCGAGACCGGCTATCTGGTCGGCGCGCGCGATATCAGCGGCTATGCCGATGCGCTGGAGCGGATCGCCACCGATCAGGCCCTGCGCCACCGGTTCAGCGAGGCGGGACAGGCCCGCGTCGCCGATTACCGGTGGGACAAGGTCAACGACGCGGTGCTCGACGCCTATCGCGCCCTGTTCGCTTAACCTTCGCGCCAGTCGAAGGTCAGCGGCGCTTCGCGAAAGGCGAAGCGGTCGAGATGGCTGGCGACCACCTGCCGCATCTGCGTGACATCGCCGTCCTCGGGAACGGTCAGCGCGATATCCAGCGTTTCGCTGTCAGCACGCATCTCCAGTTTCGATCCGTTGGGAAACAGGATCGTGCCCTCCTCGGCGGTGAAGGACACCTCCATCTTATGGCTCCAGTGCTTGGCGAGCTGCTGGAGATAGCGGCTGGCCGAAGGGGTCGGCACACGGACGACGGACAGGCTCATTTCAGGCGCTCCACTTTCTGTGCGAGTTCGTCGATCATCGCGGCGACCTGATGCACCATCTCCTGCGGTGCGTCGCCGCCGCCGAAGCGCTCCATCACCGCCATCTTCAGCCCGCCCATGGCACGCCGGATCGGTGCCGCATCGACCCGCTGGCGATGTTCGCCCAGGGCCCGCAGCCGGGCCAGCAGCGCTTCGACCTGTTCGGCATTCTCGGTCAGGTGCGTGCGGCCGGTATCGGTCGCGGCGAAGCGCTTCTTGGCCCCCTCGGAACGCTGTTCCTCGATGAAGCCCATTTCGTCGAGCAGGGTGATCGTCGGATAGATGACACCCGGGCTGGGGGCATAGGCGCCGCCGGTCATCGCCTCGACCTCGCGGATCAGGTCATAGCCGTGGCGCGGTTCGTCGGCGATCAGCTTCAGCAGGACAAGCCGCAGCTCGCTGCCGTCGAACATCCGTCCCCGGCGGCCACCGCCCGGCCCTCTCCGTCCGCCGCGTGGGTCTTCGAAATCCCACTGCACTTCCAGCGGCCCGAAACTCCACCGGCCGCGCCGTTGGTGATGATCCTGGCCATGTCCGTGCCCGTGAAAATGTCGCATTGTGATACTCCAGATTGGGTTTTGATACGCTCAAGATATATCGCAGACGCAATCCGTCAAGATGACTTACGATATATCTTCGACAGGAAGGTGACGGGCGGCTCCGGCGCTCCTACATGACGGCCATGGCCGATCTGTTTGCGGGTATGGACCCCGCCCCCGCCCAGCCCTCTCTCTCGGCCGATGCGCCGCTGGCCGATCGTTTGCGCCCGATGAAGCTGACCGAGGTCGTCGGGCAGGATCACCTGACCGGCCCGGAGGGTGCCATCGGGCGGATGGTCGCAGCCGGGCGGTTATCCTCGATGATCCTCTGGGGACCGCCGGGCACGGGCAAGACGACCATCGCCCGGCTGCTCGCCGCCGAAGTAGGCCTGCGCTATGCCGCGATCTCGGCGGTCTTTTCCGGCGTCGCGGATCTCAAAAAAGTCTTTGCCGAGGCGCGCGACCATGCCCGGCTCGGCCAGCGGACGCTGTTGTTCGTGGACGAGATTCACCGCTTCAACCGCGCGCAGCAGGACGGCTTCCTGCCTTTCGTCGAGGATGGCACGGTCACGTTGGTCGGCGCGACGACGGAGAACCCCTCGTTCGAACTCAACGCCGCACTTCTGAGCCGAGCGCAGGTATTGATCCTCCATCGGCTCGGACAGCCAGCGCTGGAACAGTTGCTGGAGCGGGCAGAGGCGTTGATGGAGCGCCCCCTGCCCCTGCAACCGCCCGCCCGCGATGCGCTGCTCGCCAGCGCGGACGGCGATGGCCGATTCCTGCTCAACCAGGCCGAGACATTGTTTGCGGTCGACCTGCCCGAACCGCTCGACGCCGCCGGGCTGTCGGCCTTCCTGCAACGCCGGGTTGCGGTCTATGACAAGGACCGGGAGGGGCATTACAACCTGATCTCGGCGCTGCATAAGTCGATCCGGGGATCGGACCCGCAGGCGGCGCTCTACTATCTTGCGCGGATGCTGACGGCGGGCGAGGAACCGCTCTATCTGCTGCGTCGCCTGACCCGGACGGCGATCGAGGATATCGGGCTGGCCGATCCGCAGGCGCTGACCCAGTGTCTTGCGGCAAAGGATGCCTATGAGTTTCTGGGCTCTCCCGAGGGGGAACTGGCGATCGTGCAGGCGTGTCTGTATCTCGCCACCGCACCCAAATCGAACGCGGCGTACAAGGCGCAGAAGCAGGCGTGGCGAACCGCCAAGGACACCGGATCGCTGATGCCGCCCGCCAATATCCTGAACGCGCCGACCAAGCTGATGAAGCAGATCGGCTATGGTGCAGGCTACCAATACGACCACGACGCCGATGGCGGTTTTTCAGGCGCGAATTACTGGCCGGACGAGTTACCGCCGCAGAGCTTCTACGAACCGTCGGGGCGCGGTCTGGAGAAACGCATCGCCGAGCGTATGGCCTGGTGGGACGAGCGCCGCCGTGCCTTGCAGGATGGCGGCGATGACCGTCACGGCTGACCGTTTCAGCGGCTTCGTCGCGATCGACTGGTCCGGTGCGCATGGTGTTGCGCATCAGGGTATCCAGGTCGCCCTTTGCCGTTCGGGAAACGCCGCTCCCGTCATCATCGCGCCGCCGGGCCGGGCCTGGTCGCGCGAAGGCGTGGCCGAGTGGCTGCTGGCACGGGCGGACGAACCGCTGTTGATCGGCTTCGACTTCAGCTTTTCGGCCCCGTTCGTCACGCGCGGGGCACATCTGCCGGGGGATAGGCCGACCGCGGACGCGCGGGCGCTCTGGGCCTATGTCGATGACAGTTGCGACGATCCCGATCTGGGCGCGCGCGGTTTCCTGGAGGCGCGGCGCGGGCGGCATTTCTATTTCGGGGCGGCGGACGGGCGCAAGGCGGACTTCCTCCATTGGCGAACCTGCGAGATCGCAACCGATGGCGCGCGCAAGCCTTCGACCGTTTATGACGCGATCGGCGCGTCGCAGGTAGCGAAGGCGAGCTTTGCCGGAATGCGGCTGCTCCGGCGTCTGGACGGGCGCATGGCGATCTGGCCGTTCGACCCGGTGCCGCCCTCCGGCGCACTGGTCGTCGAAATCTATACCTCCATCGCCGCCCGTGACGCCGGTCGCCCGCGCGGACGGAGCAAGATGCGCAGTGCCGAGGCGCTGGATGCGGCGCTGGTGGCCTTGGGCAGCGAACCGCACGATCCGCTCCATCGCTATGACGATCACAGCACCGACGCGATCCTGACTGCCGCCTGGCTCCGCACCATGGCGACGCGCGACGACCTCTGGCATCCGGTAGGCCTCACCCATCAGGTTGCGCAAACGGAGGGCTGGACCTTCGGCGTGTCTTGACGCTAGGGGGATCGCAACGCCGGATTAGCACAGCGGTAGTGCAGCGGTTTTGTAAACCGAAGGTCGGGGGTTCGATCCCCTCATCCGGCACCATTTCCATCCTGCTCTGGAATTGGCACCAAAAGCCCGTCGCTGCGTTACAGTGGCGGAATGATCAAGGTCGCCAGCTACAACATTCGGAAAGGGATCGGCGCCGACCGGCGGCGCAATCCCGATCGTATCCTGGACGTGCTGCGCGAGGTCGATGCCGATGTGATCGCCCTTCAAGAGGCGGATCGTCGCTTCGGTGAACGCGAAGGCGTGATTCCGCTGCATCTGCTTGACGACCATAGCGACTGGAAGCCGATCGTCTATGGGATGAAGGCTCGCTCTATGGGCTGGCATGGCAACACGATCCTGGTGCGCAAGAGCATACAGGTGCTGGATTTCGAGGCAATCCACCTGCCCTCGCTGGAACCGCGCGGTGCGGTGATGGCGGATCTGCGGACCAAGGCCGGGGTGATCCGGGTGGTGGGCATGCACCTCGACCTGTCGGGGCTGTGGCGGCGGCGGCAGGCGGCGGCGATCCTGGCGCATCTGACGAGCTGTGCGCACCGGCAACCGACGGTCATGATGGGCGACCTGAACGAATGGACCCGCGCCGCCGGGTGCCTGAAGGACTTCACCCGCGATTTCACCGTGGCGGAGACGGGGCCGAGCTTCCACGCGATGCGGCCGATCGGACGGCTCGACCGGATCATGGTGTCGCCGGAGCTGAAGATCGGTGCCTGCGGCGTTCATGCGACCCCGATGTCGCGCCGCGCCTCCGACCATTTGCCCATCTGGGCCACGGTCGGGCCTCGCTGATGCGCGAAAAGGAGCTGCGGCTGGCGCTGGTCTGCTATGGCGGCATTAGCTTGGCCGTCTACATGCACGGCATCACCAAGGAGATCTGGCGGGTCGTGCGCGCCAGTCGGGCCTCGCATGAGGGCGATCCCCCGGCGTCGGCGGTCGATGCGGTCTATCACGATCTGCTCGAAGACATGGCGGAGCGCGGCGGCGTGCGCGTGCGCATCTTGGCCGACATCATCGCGGGTGCCAGCGCGGGCGGGATCAACGGCATATTCCTGGGTCATGCCATGTCGACCGGCCAGTCGCTCGATCCGCTGACCGACCTCTGGCTGGAAGCGGCCGATATCGAATCGCTGATCGCCCCCGAAGCCGCACCAACATCGCGCTTTTCCAAGATGTGGGCGCTGCCCATCGCCTGGATGGCGGCGGGGCGCAGTGGCGAGAAGGTCGCGGCGCTCGACGAGGATACGCGCGAGGAGGTGCGCTCCAAGCTCGGTCACCTGATCCGCTCGCGCTGGTTCGAGCCGCCTTTCGCTGCCGATGCCTTTACCGGACGGTTGCTGGAAGCCTTCGATCGAATGGCGGACGGTCCGGTGGGCAAAAGACTGATCCCGCCGGGGCAGCCACTGGATCTGTTCGTCACTGTCACCGACTTTACCGGCCAGCCGCAGCGGTTGCGGCTCCATTCGCCGGGTGAGGTGGTCGAGACCGAACATCGCATGGTCGTCGACTTCACCGACACCGGCGGCGGCAAGCTAGCGGCGATCCCCGAACTGGTCTTTGCGGCCAGGGCGACGTCGAGCTTCCCCGGCGCCTTCCCGCCCTTCACCGTCGCCGAGTTGGACCGGGTGCTGGCGGCGCGCGAACAGGACTGGCCCGAGCGCGATGACTTTCTGCGCCGCGTGCTTCCCCGCCATCATGCGGCGGGTGCGGCGGACAAGGCGGTGCTGATCGACGGATCGGTGCTGGTCAACGCGCCCTTCCGCCCCGCCATCGACGCGCTCGGACGCCGCCCCGCCCGGCGTCAGGTCGACCGTCGCTTCGTCTATATCGACCCGTTTCCGGGCATGCATTTCCGCCTGCCCGGGGGCGGCGGTCATCCGGGCTTTTTCCAGACGATCATCGGCGCGATCAGCGAACTGCCCCGCCAGCAGCCGATCCGCGACAATCTGGAGGCGATCGCCGCCCGGTCCGGCCGGATCGACCGGATGCAGGCCATCCTCGCCGCCATCCGCGAGGAGGTGGAGCAGGAGATCGAGCAGCTGTTCGGCGGCACCTTCTTCCTCGACCGCCCGACCGCCGCGCGACTGGCTTCGTGGCGGGTTCGCGCGCAGGCTGCCGCCGCCGCGAAGGCAGGGTTCAGCTATGCCGCCTATGGTCATCTGAAGCTCGCTAACGTCATCGACGGCATGACGACGATCCTGACGGAGGCCATGGGCGACGATGGCCAGCCGAGCCGCCACCGCCTTCGCGCGATGATCGAGCGGACCGTCGCGACCCGCCATGTCGGTGGCGACGCGATCAGCTTCACCGGCGGATCGAGCAACGGCGCGCGGACCTTCCTGCGTGCCTTCGACCTCGGCTATCGCATCCGTCGTCTTCGGTTGCTCGCCCGACGGCTGACCGAGCTCGAGGCGGATCATAGCGAGACGGAACTCGCGCCTGTCCGCGACGCCATCTACGAATCGCTGGCCGAGTTTCTGGAACGCCAGAGCGGTATCGGTCTGACCGAATGGGCGGAGGATATCCGCGCCGTTCGCGACGATGGTGGTCCGATGCTCGATCGACTGGAGGCCCGGCTCGACCTGATCCGGCTGGACGGAGAAACCGACGCCCGGCTGGCGGCGGCCTTTTCGGGGCTGCCCCGTGCCGCCCGGCGGACGTTGCTGCTCACCTATCTGGGTTTTCCCTATTTCGACGTGGCGACGCTGCCATTGCTACAGGGGGAAGGGCTGGACGAGTTCGACCCGATCAAGGTCGACCGCATCTCCCCCGACGATGCCACCGCCATTCGAGCAGGCGGTGCCGAAGCGACCTTGAAGGGCATCCAGTTCCTGACCTTCGGCGCATTCTTCAGCCGCAGCTACCGCGAGAACGACTATCTCTGGGGGCGGCTGCACGGCGCGGAGCGGATGATCGACATCGCCGTCTCCACCCTGCCCTCGACCATCCGGCTGAAGCCCGGCGCGGTGGCCGCGTTCAAGCGGCGCGCTTTCCTGGCCATAGTCGACGAGGAAGAGGCGCGATTGACGGCCATCGCCCCCCTGATCGCCTCGCTTCGCCGGGAGATCGGCTGAAGGCTGGTCATGCCCGGTCAACGCCGCTAGACCGCATCGCCGAACCCGGTGATGCGGAGAAACCCATGCAGTTCCTGAAAATGCTCTTCTGGTGCCTGCTGGCCTTTCTGGCCGCGGCCTTCACGCTGGGGAACTGGACGACCGTGCCGATCCGGCTGGTCGGCGGACTGGTCGCGGACGTGAACCTGCCGCTGCTGCTGTTCCTGACCTTCCTGCTCGGGCTGGTGCCGACGCTGATCTGGCAGCATGCTGCGCGCTGGAGGCTGCGTCAGCGGTTGAGCGCCGCCGAGCGTTCGCTGGCCGCCGTGTCCGCCGAAACCAGCGCCTATGTCGCTCCGACACCCCCTGTTACCACCAATATCCAGCCGACGGTCTGATCCCTTCATGAGCAATCGCATCTACGTCGCCATCGACACCCCCGATCTCGCTCGCGCACAGGCGCTGGCGCAGAAGGTCCGCCATCATGTCGGGGGGCTGAAGCTGGGCCTGGAATTCTTCTGTGCGCATGGTGCGATTGGCGTGCGCGAGATGGCCCATATTGGCCTGCCCATCTTCCTCGACCTGAAGCTGCACGACATACCAAACACGGTGGCCAAGGCCGTCCAATCGCTCGGGCCGCTCGCCCCCGCCATTCTGACCGTCCATGCCAGCGGCGGCCGCGCCATGCTGGAGGATGCCAAGGCGGCCGCGCCGACCGGCACGAAGGTGGTCGCCGTGACCATGCTGACCAGCCTGGACGCCAGCGACTTGAGCGACACCGGTGTCATCGGCTCTCCGGCGGATCATGTCCGCCGTCTGGCCGATTTGGCGGCCGAGGCGGGCGTGGACGGCATCGTCTGCTCGGGCGAAGAGGTCGCCGCCGTCAAGAAGGCGTGGCCCAAGGGCTTTTTCGTCGTCCCCGGCGTGCGTCCGGCCGATGGTGTGATCGGCGACCAGAAGCGCGTCGTCACCCCGCGCGCGGCGGTCGATGCGGGCGCCTCGATCCTGGTCATCGGCCGTCCGATCACCCAGGCCGAAGACCCCGACGCCGCGGCACGTGCGATCGCGGGCACGCTCTGAATACGTTTTTCGGACCCTCCCATTCGGGAAACGACCATGCCGACCACTGCCAAGATCTGCGGATTGACGTCGCCCGCCACGCTCGACGCCGCGCTGGGCGGCGGGGCGAGCCATGTCGGCTTCGTCTTCTTCCCCGCCTCGCCCCGGCACCTGACCTTCGACGTCGCGGCGGGACTGGCGGGACGGGTGCCCGATCATGTTCAGCGTGTCGGCGTCTTCGTCGACCCCGATGACCAGTTGCTCGAGGCGGCGGTGCGTGCCGGGATGCTCGACGCGATCCAGCTTCATCGCACGGCACCGGCGCGCGTGGCCGCGATCCGATCGAAGTTCGACCGCGAGGTCTGGGCGGCCGTCGCCATCAAGCTGCGCGGCGATGTCGAGAAGGCCCGCGACTATGCGGGGGCGGCCAGCCTGATCCTGTACGATGCCAAGACCCCAGACGACGCGTCGCTGCCCGGCGGCATGGGCCTGCGCTTCGACTGGAGCCTGCTCGACGGGGTTCGCCATCCGCTGCGCTGGGCCTTGTCCGGCGGGCTGGATGGCGGGAACGTCGCCGAGGCGATCCGGCGGACGGGCGCCCCCTTGGTCGATGTGTCCTCTGGCGTCGAGAGCGCGCCGGGCGTCAAGGATATGGACAAGATCGCGACGTTCCTTAAAGCCGTTGCGACAAATCAGTGACAGGATCGTTTGCAGGGGTCGCCCCCGCAAATGCCCAAGGGAAACGAGATGAACGCCCCCAATTCCTTCCGTGCCCAGCCCGACGAGCGCGGCCATTTCGGTGATTTCGGCGGGCGCTACGTCGCCGAGACGCTGATGCCGTTGATCCTCGACCTGGAGCGCGAATATCGCGCCGCGCAGGTCGATCCGGCTTTCAAGGCCGAGTTCGACGATTTGATGACCCATTATGTCGGTCGTCCCAGCCCGATGTACTATGCCGAGCGCATGACCGAGACGCTTCGTGCGAGCGCGCCCGAGGGCAAGGGGCCGAAGGTCTATTTCAAGCGCGAGGAACTGAACCACACCGGCGCGCACAAGATCAACAACTGCATCGGCCAGATCCTGCTCGCCAAGCGGATGGGCAAGACGCGGATCATCGCCGAGACGGGCGCGGGCCAGCATGGCGTGGCGACCGCCACCGTCGCGGCGCGCTTCGGCCTGCCCTGCACAATCTTCATGGGCGCGCGCGATATCGAGCGTCAGGCGCCGAACGTGTTCCGCATGAAGCTGCTGGGTGCGGAAGTGCGTCCGGTCACGTCGGGTGCGCAGACGCTGAAGGATGCGATGAACGAGGCGCTGCGCGACTGGGTCGCCAATGTCCACGACACCTTCTACATCATCGGCACGGCGGCCGGTCCCCACCCATATCCGGAGATGGTCCGCGACTTCCAGTCGGTGATCGGCACCGAGTCGAAGGCGCAGATCCTGGAGGCCGAGGGCCGCCTGCCCGACCTGCTGATCGCATCGGTCGGTGGCGGGTCGAACGCCATCGGGCTGTTCCACCCCTTTCTGGACGATCCCGAAGTCGCGATGCTGGGCATCGAGGCGGCCGGGCACGGGCTGAATACCACCCAGCATGCGGCCAGCCTGACCGGCGGCAAGCCCGGCATCCTTCATGGCAACAAGACCTATCTGTTGCAGGACGAGGACGGACAGATTGCAGAGGCGCATTCGATCTCGGCCGGGCTCGACTATCCCGGGATTGGGCCGGAGCATAGCTGGCTGAACGATACCGGCCGCGTCGTCTATGAAGGCGTGACCGATACCGAGGCGCTCGACGCCTTCCAGCTCTGCTGCAAGGTCGAGGGGATCATCCCCGCGCTGGAATGCAGCCATGCGCTGGTCGGGCTGATCCGTCGCGCGCCGCTGATGGACCAGGACCAGATCGTGCTGGTCAATATTTCGGGTCGTGGCGACAAGGACATCTTCACCGTCGCCGACGCGCTGGGAGCCAAGATGTGAGCCGGATCGCCGATAGCTTTGCGGCCTGCGCCGATGCGGGCCGTGCCGCCCTCGTCACCTTCGTGACCGCGGGCGATCCGACGCCGGGCGACACCGCCGCCATCCTCGACGCGCTGGTCGAGGGCGGTGCGGACGTGGTCGAGCTGGGAATGCCCTTCACCGATCCGATGGCCGATGGCCCGGCGATCCAGAAGGCCAATATCCGGAGCCTGGGCGCGGGCACCCGCACCGCCGACGTGCTGGCGATCGCCACGGCCTTTCGCGCCCGTCATCCGCGCGTGCCGCTGGTCCTGATGGGCTATGCCAACCCGATGACGGTGCGTGGCCCCGAATGGTTCGCCGAGGCGGCGGCGCAAGCGGGCGTCGACGGCGTGATCTGCGTCGACGTGCCCGCCGAAGAAGACGATGCGCTGGGCGTCGCGCTGCGCGGGAAGGGGATCGCCTCGATCCGGCTGGCGACCCCGACCAGCGACGCCGTACGCCTGCCGACGATTTTGACGGGTGCTGACGGTTTCCTCTATTATGTCTCCGTCGCGGGTATCACCGGGCAGCAGCAGGCGGCGCAATCCTCGATCGAGGATGCGGTGGCCCGTTTGAAGGCGGCGACCCATTTGCCGGTCGCGGTCGGCTTCGGCGTCCGTACCCCGGAACAGGCGGCGGCGATCGGTCGCGTGGCGGACGGCGTCGTCGTCGGCTCGGCGATCGTCGATCTGGTGGGCGAGCATGGGGCCAACGCTCCCGCCCCGGTCCGCGCCTATATTCAAACCCTGTCGTCGGCACTGGCCGATGCACGCAAGGAACTCGCATGAGCTGGCTCAACAGCGTCCGCAACGTCATCCCCTTCGTCGTCAAGAAGGAGACGCCCGATCATCTCTGGCATAAGTGCAAGGGATGCGGGCAGATGGTCTTCACGAAGGAGTTGGAAGACAATCTGAACGTCTGCCCGAAATGCGATCATCACGACCGCATCGGGCCGAAGGCGCGTTTTCGCCATCTGCTGGACGAAGGCAGCTGCAACGAGCTGCCCGCGCCCAAGGTGCCCGAGGATCCGCTGAAGTTCCGGGACTCCAAGCGCTATGCCGATCGCCTGAAGGCGGCGCGGACCAGCGCTGCCGAAAACGACGCGCTGGTCAATGCACGCGGCACCATCCTGGGCCACAAGGTCGTGGTCGGCGTGCAGGACTTCGCCTTCATGGGCGGATCGATGGGCCTGGCGGTCGGTGAGGCGTTCGTGCGCGGCGTCGAGGCGGCCATTGCGGACAACTGCCCCTATGTCATCTTCACCGCCTCGGGCGGCGCGCGCATGCAGGAAGGCATTCTCAGCCTGATGCAGATGCCGCGCACCACCGTGGCGATCCAGATGCTGCACGATGCGGGCCTGCCCTATATCGTCGTGCTGACCGACCCGACCTCAGGCGGCGTGATGGCGGCCTATGCGATGCTGGGCGATGTCCAGATCGCCGAGCCGAAGGCGACGCTCGCCTTTACCGGCCGCCGCGTGATCGAGAACACGATCCGTGAGAAGCTGCCCGACGATTTCCAGACCTCGGAATATTATCTGGACCATGGGATGCTCGACATGGTCGTCCACCGCCGCGACCTGCGTGAGCGTCTGGCGACCGTGATCGGCTATCTGACCGGATCGCGTCAGGCCGCCTGAACCGTCGCCTTTTCCCATCGATCGCATTAGAGGGGCGGGCCGAGAGGTCCGCCTCTTTTCATATCCGCTTTCCAAGAGACCGGCCGATGCCCGACCATGCCCGTTCCGACCATCCGGCCGTCCAGGCACAGCTTGATCGGCTGTGGAGCCTGTCGCCCGGTGCGGATGTCCTGGGTCTCGAGCGGATCACGACCCTGCTCGGGCGGCTGGGCGATCCGCAGCATCATCTGCCGCCGGTTTTCCATGTCGCGGGCACCAACGGCAAGGGCTCGACCTGCGCCTTTTTGCGCGCCGCGATCGAGGCGTCGGGCCAGAGCGTTCATGTCTATTCCAGTCCGCACCTCGTCCGGTTCAACGAGCGAATCCGACTGAACGGCCGCTTGATCACGGACGATGCGCTGGCGGCGGTGCTCGACGAAGTGCTGGGGCATGCCGAGGGGATCGGGGCCAGCTTCTTCGAAGTGACGACGGCGGCCGCGTTCCTGTCCTTCGCCCGCAATCCGGCCGCCGCGACGATCATTGAAGTGGGTCTGGGCGGCCGCCTCGACGCGACCAATATCCTGCCGCCGCCTGCGGTCTGTGGCATCGCGGCGCTAGGCATCGATCACGAAGCGTTTCTGGGCCGCAAGCTGACCGGCATCGCGCGCGAAAAAGCGGGAATCGCCAAGCGAGGCACGCCGCTGGTCACCATGGACTATGCCCGCCCGCTGCGAGACGCGATCGCCGAGGTGGCCGCCGCCGCCGGGGCTCCCGTCTTCGCACGGGGACAGGCTTGGTCGAGCGCGTTCACACGCAGCGGCGTGTCCTACGAGGACAAGCGGGGTCAAATCGCCTTGCCCCGGCCGAGCCTGACAGGCGGGCACCAGTCGCGCAATTTGGCGCTGGCGGTGGCGATGCTGCGACATCAGCAAGCCGTGACCGTTTCGGATGAGGCTCTGAGGCAGGCGGCGACCGGCGCGCAATGGCCTGCACGGATGCAGCGTCTGAGGCATGGACCGCTGACCCAGGCCCTGCCCGCCGGAACGCAATGCTGGCTGGACGGCGCGCACAACCCTTCCGCCGCGACGCCGGTGGCGCGGACCATGGCTGGCTGGCGATCCGAAGGACCGACCGCGCTTATTCTGGGAATGCTGGCGAACAAGGAAGCCGGGCCGGTTCTGGAAAAGCTCGGCGGGATGGTCGACCTGATCGTTACCGTGCCCGTGCCCGATCACGCCTGCCACGCGCCCGAAAGCCTTGCGCAACAGGCCCATGCCTTGGGCCTCAAGGCGATCTCGGCCGGGGACCCTTCGCATGCGCTCGCCTTGGTTGCCGAGCGGCTCGAAGCCCCGTCCCATGTCCTGATCGCGGGATCACTTTACCTGGCCGGACAGGTCCTTGCCCAGAATGACGAGGCGCCGCAATGATGCGACGAGACGATCCCACCAACCGCTTTATTTGCGATTGACTATCAATAGCGACCGTCTAGCATGGGGACCGTAATCACGGAGTCCCCCGCCGATGGCCGAAACCACCACCCTCGCCGCAGCTTTGCCGCACATGCTGCCGGCCTGCCCCCACGCCCGGATTGCCCTGTTCGCGATACGTCGGATGGGCGCGCACGGGCTGGCGGATGCCCGTGCGTCGCACACGCTGTTCACCATGTTCGGACAGGATTTCCGGCGCCCGCTGATCCTGATGCGGACGCTGATGGCCGATCTGGCCGCCCACGCCTCGGGCCAGATCGCCATTGCGCCCTGCTGCTGTGCGCGAATGACGGCGGCAGAGGCGGCGCTGATGACCATCCTCTCCCAGATGGAAGCGGCGCCGCAAAAGGCGCATTTCCTGATGACCGATCTGCTCGGCGTGCGGCGGGTCGATAGCGTCCTGGCGAGCGCCGCCGCCGTCTCGGCCGCCTTCGCGGACGAAGGGCGGCCGATCAGTTACTGACCGGTGCCTCGCGACGGGCGTCGCCCTCTCCGGCGACGCCTGCACTGCCGATCGAACGGTCGACCAGGCCCGACCGCGCCATCCACCAGAACAGCAGGACGCCAGGCACGGCGACGACCGTGGTCAGCAGATAGAAGTCGACATAACCGAATTTCTCGACCAGCGCCCCCGCCGTCGTGCCGCTCAGGATACGCCCGACTACGCTCGCCGCCGCCGAAATCAGCGCATATTGCGCGGCGGTGAAGCGCAGGTCGGTCAGTGCCGAGAAATAGGCGACGACGGTGACGCCGCCGATCCCGCTCGAAAAATTCTCGAACCCGATCGCGCCCGCCATGCCCCAGTTGGAATGACCCAGCGCCGCCAGCCCCGCAAATGACAGGTTGGACACCGCCATCAGCATCAGGCTGATCAACACGGATCGCTTCATCCCCAGCCGCGCATAGAGGACGCCGCCGACGAATACGCCGATCAGCAGTGCCCAGAAGCCGACACCGACATCGTACAGCGCGATCTCGTCCTTGCTGAACCCCAGGTCGTTGAACAACAGACGGAAGGTTAGGTTGGCGAGCGTGTCGCCGATCTTGTGGACCAGGATGAAGGCCAGGATGATAAGCGCGCCCTGACGGCGGAAAAACTCGGCAAAGGGGCCGACGACCGCGCGGACGATCCCCTCGGTAGGGCGCCTGGCGGTGATCTCGCTATGGCGCTTCGGCTCGCCCATGAACAGGGCGGTCAGCACGGCGGGCAGCGCGAAGGCGCAACTGACCATATAGGCCACGCTCCATCCGGCCCGCGTCGCGATGACCAGCGAGAGCGAGGCGACGAGTGCCGAGCCGATCCGCCAGCCATATTGGCCCATGCCCGCCCCCACGCCCAACTGGCGCGGCTCGAGCAGTTCGATGCGATAGGCATCGATCACAATATCGAAGGTTGCCCCCGCGATGCCCAGCGCCAGGGCGGCCATCGCCGTCTGCGCCAATGACACGCGCGGGTCTGCCAGGCCCAGGCCGATCGCCGCTGCGCAGACCAGCGCCGCCACGACCAGCAGCCACGAGACGCGCTGGCCCAAGCGGTGCAGGGCGGGGATCTTTACCCCCTCGACGATCCAGGCCCATAGCCATTTCAGATTATAGGCCAGGATGACGAGCGCGAAGGCGGTGACGCTCTTCTTCTCGATCCCCGCTTCCGCCAGCCGGCTGGCCAGCGTCGCGTTGATCATGGTCAGCGGAAAGGCCGACGATATGCCGAGCGCGAGCGAGGCCAGCGGTGCGGGCTCGACATAGGGCCGCACTCCATCCAACCAACGCGCACTCGCCATAGAACCGCTCACCCTATCGGAAAGCGGGGACCCTATAAGGCTTGGCCATCAGGGGCAACGGGGCCGGACGATGCTGCTCGGGCGAAAAGACGAAAGCCCGATGGCAGGCGACCCGGCGCCTTTCCCGCGCGGCGCTCCTCGATCGCATCGATCGCGCCCAGCAGTTCGCGCGAGCCATAGGGCTTCATCAGCAGCCCCTCGGCAAGTTGCTCGACGCCATCGGGCGGCGTGCCGGTGATGAACAGGACGGGGATGTCGCGGGCATGGGCAGCCCGCGCCACATCGACGCCACTGCCGTCTGCCAAGCGCACATCCGCCAGAACCAGATCGATTCCGGCCCCCCCGTCGATCAGGGTGACGGCCTTGCTGACGCGGTCGACCGTGGCGACCACCTCAAAATCGGCATCGGTCAGGACGTGTTCTGTGTCGAACGCGACCAACGGCTCGTCCTCAACAACGAGCAGCTTGACCAGCTGTCGTTTCTTTCGCCCGAAGAATCTCATCCCTCTATCGGCCTGTCCTGCTGTCCCGCTCGCTCGCGTAACGCTTTGTCTACGAGAAACGACGCAATTAATTTCCTTTGGTCGACACCCTCTGTATCAGCGTGGATCATGACACCAGATCAACGTATAGCAAAGCTGCTCGCGCGGGCAGGAGTCGCGTCGCGCCGAGAGATCGAGCGGATGATCGCCGAGGGCCGGATCGCCCTGAATGGCGTGACTATCGACACCCCTGCGACGCTTCTTTCATCTCTCGACGGCGTGACCGTGGATGGCGATCCCGTCGCCGCGCCCGAGCCGACGCGCCTGTTCCTCTATCACAAGCCCACCGGCCTGCTCGTCACCGAGCATGACCCGGCGGGGCGGCCGACCATCTATGACCGCCTGCCCGAGGGGTTGCCGCGTCTGGTGCCGGTCGGACGGCTCGACCTGAATACCGAGGGGTTGCTGCTGCTGACCACTGATGGCGGCTTCAAGCGTCAGCTGGAATTGCCCGCCACCGGCGTCGAGCGCACCTATCGCGCCCGCGCTTATGGCGACATCACCCAAGCGCAGCTGGAAGAGCTGATCCATGGGATCGAGATCGACGGCATCCGCTATGGCCAGATCGACGCCAATCTCGAGCGGCGGACCGGCGCGAACGTCTGGATCGAGATGACGCTTCGGGAGGGCAAGAACCGCGAAGTTCGCCGCGTCCTCGAACATTTGGGGCTTCAGGTCAGCCGGTTGATCCGGCTGCGCTACGGTCCCTTTGTGCTGGACGAGCTGCCGGTCGGTGACATCGGCGAGGTCCGGGGGGCCGATATCGTCGAATTCCGGCGGTCGCTGGAGGGCGGCATCCCCGCCGACGCGGTTAAGCCTGCGAAGATCAAGCCCGGCTTCCGCACGCCGCCGACGCGCGCCGCCGGTGAGCGCCCGGCACGCGCTGGTGCAGGCGACGCCCGCGGTGGAGCAAGTGACCGCCCCCGGTCGCAGGAGCGGATGGGCTCTGGCGACCGGAGCCGCCGTGACGACGCGCGTCCGTCGTCGGCCTATGCCCGAAACGACCGTCCGGCCCGCGAAGGCGTTCGATCCGACCGACCGCGTGAGGGCGCGAAGCCCTATGGCAGGCCACCGACCAACGAGCGGTCCGGCTTTGGCGGACAACGCCCATCCCGCCTCGAGGACCGTAGCGAACGCCCGGCGCGTGACGGTGTCCGGTCGGATCGGGCGCGGCCGGGGGCCAAGCCCTTTGCCAAATCCTCGACGGGCGAACGGTCGGTCTCCGGCGGCCAGCGGTCATCGCGTTTCGACGACCGTGCCGAACGGCCTGTTCGCGAGGGCGGTCGCCCGGATCGGTCGCGTCGGGATGCCAAGCCTTTCGGCAGCGCTGCCACCGGCGAGCGTTATGGCTCCGGAGGACAGCGGGCGTCGCGCTCGGAAGATCGGGGCGAACGCCCGGCACGGGACGGCGCGCGCTTCGATCGTTCGCGTGGCGACACCAAGCCCTTTGCCAAGCCCGCGAGCGGTCAGCGCCAGCCACGTTTCGACGATCGCGGTGACCGCCCCGCCCGTCCGTCGCGTAGCCCCCAGGGTTCGCCCGGACGCTCCGGCGGACCGTCGAGGCCGGACTCACGCGGCGGCGGACGTCCTAACGGTGGCGGCTCGCGTCCCGGTCGCCCGGGAGGGCATCGCTGATGCGTGTGATCGCCGGACAATGGCGCGGACGCCCGCTGGTCGCGCCCAAGGGTGACGTGACCCGCCCGACCGCCGACCGAACGCGCGAGGCCTTGTTCTCGATGCTCACGGCCCGGCTGGGCGATTTCGAGGGGCTGGCCGTCGGCGACTTCTTCGCCGGTTCGGGCGCGCTCGGGATCGAGGCCTTGTCGCGCGGGGCGGCGTCCTGCCTGTTCGTCGAGCAGGACCGCGCCGCCCTCGATGCGCTGCGGGCCAATCTCGCCAAGCTGGAGGCCAAGGGCGATGTCCGGGCCTCCTCGGTGATGGCGCTGGGGCCTGCGCGGGCGCCGCTCGACCTGATCCTGATGGACCCGCCTTATGGGACAAGCGCGGGCAGCGTCGCGCTCGACAAGCTGGCCCGGCTCGGCTGGGTTGGTGCGGGAACCTGGGTCAGCATCGAGACGGCCAAGCAGGAAGAGATCGAGCTTGCGGGCTTCACCGTCGATGCTTCCCGCGTCCACGGAAAGGCGCGGCTGACCCTGCTTCGTCAGGCCTGATAGGCACCGCGCCCGCGCATCAGGGCGAGCCCGGCGAGGCTGAGCAGACCGGCGGCGACCAGATAGCCGCCGACGAAGTTCAGCCCGCCGCGCTCGGTCAGCGCCTGTGCCGCGATGGGGGCGAGTGCACCGCCGATGATACCGCCCAGATTGAACGTCATCGACACGCCGGTATAGCGCACGCCCGCCGGAAACAGCGCGGGCAACCAGCCGCCCAACGGGCCATAGGCAAAGCCCATCACGAACAGGGCGGCCGACAGCCAGACAAAGACGATGGCGAGTGACCCCGATGCCAGCATCGGTCCCATCGCGATCCCGATCAGCACGCAACCCACAAAGCCCAGCCGCAGCATGGACGGCGCGCCATGCCGGTCGGCCGTCACGCTCGAGACGACGACGCCGAGCGCCAGGAACAGGATCGCGACCAGCTGAATGCCCAGAAACGCCTCGCGCGGATAGCCGAGCACCGTCGTCCCATGCCCGAGCGCAAAGGCGGTCGCGAGGTAGAAGATCGCGAAACAGGCGACCACCCCGCCCGTTCCCGCCAGCAGCGCGCGGCCATGCCCCTGAAGCAGCATCGCGATCGGCACGCGAGGCAACGCCTCAGCCTTCTTCGCCTTGGCAAAATCAGGCGTCTCGGTCAGGCGCAGGCGGACCCATAGGCCCAGCAGCACCAGTACCGCGCTCGCCAGGAACGGTAGGCGCCAGCCCCAGGCGCGGAACTGTTCGTCGGTCAGGATCAGCCCCAGGATCAGGAAGAAGCCATTGGCCAGTATGAAGCCGACCGGTGCGCCGAGCGGCGGGAACATGCCCCAGGTGTTGCGCTTGCCCGGCGGGGCGTTCTCCACCGCGAGCAAGGCGGCCCCGCCCCATTCGCCGCCCAGCCCCAGACCCTGCCCCAGCCGCGCGATGCACAGCAGCAGCGGCGCGATCCATCCCGCTTGCGCATAGGTCGGCAGGAAAGCGATGGCGACGGTCGATCCGCCCATCAGCATCAGACTGACCACCAGGGTCGATTTGCGTCCCACCCGGTCGCCGAAATGGCCGAAGGCGATGGCCCCCACCGGTCGGGCCACGAAGGCGAGACCGAAGCTGGCATAGGACAACAGCAATTGCGCCGTCGCGGAAGATGCCGGAAAGAACAGCGGCCCGAATACCAGCGCCGCTGCGGTCGCATAGATGTAGAAGTCGTAGAACTCGACTGCCGTGCCGGTCAGGCTGGCCAGCAGGATATGGCGGTGCGACGGAGGCGAGGCATGGGTCATGCCTCGCTCGTGCAGAAGCGGACGCCCGGCGTAAAGCCCTATCCGCTTACCCCTCCAACACGCGAGCCAGTTGCAGCAGCAGCCAATAGAGGGTGCCCGACAGCAGCATCGCGGCGGGCAGCGTCAGGACCCAGGCCAGCAGCATGTTACGGATCGTCCGGAACTGAAGACCTGCGCCATTGGCGACAGACGCCCCGGCGACGCCGGAGGTCAGGATATGGGTGGTCGACACCGGGCGGCCGATATATTCCGCACCGAAGATCGTCGCCGCCGTCATGAGTTCGGCTGCGGCCCCCATGCCATAGGTCAGGTGCGTCTTGCCGATGCGCTCGCCGACCGTCACGACGATCCGCCGCCAGCCAACCATGGTGCCCAGGCCCAGCGCCAGCGCGACCGTGACCTTCACCCAGAGCGGGATATAGCGGGTGCCGCGCTCCAGCGACCCGGCATAGCTATTGAGCGACTCGATCTCGGCGGCGGTGAAGCGCTGCTTGGCCGTCTCGCTCTTGGTCACCATGCGGGTGGTGTCGAGGACCAGATACATGTCGTTGCGCAGGTTGGGCACGGCGGCGGCGGGGATACGGCTGAGCGCGCCGTAATTGCCGATCCGCTCGCCGATGTCGCGCGACAGCGCGGACAGGCCCGCATAGACTTTGGGCGTATCGATCGCCTTTTTGCGGACGGCGTCAACCACGTCCGCGCGTGCCTGATCGACCGAGGGGGTGCCCTGTCCACCATGGGCGGCATAGGCGGTCGCCGCAACCTGCGCGCTGCGCACGAAGGCGGGCATGGCACTCTCGGGCAGCGTGCGGTTCAGCGCATAGGCAGTCGGCGCACAGCCGATCAGGATCAGCATAATCAACCCCATGCCCTTCTGCCCGTCATTGCCGCCATGCGCGAAGCTGACCGCCGTGCAGGTGAAGATCAGAAGCGCACGGATGCCGCGCGGCGGCGGCGTATCGCCCTCCGGCTCGCGATAGAGCCGCTTGTCGCGCAGGAAACGCTTCATGACGAGCAGCAGCATCAGGGCACCGGCAAAACCGATCAGCGGGCTGAACAGCAGTGCGGACAGGACCTTCCACACCTGCGCCATATCGACCCCGGAGGTGCCGGGAATGCTCGACAGCAGCTGGTTGGCGAGCCCGACGCCCAGGATCGAGCCGATCAGCGCATGGCTCGACGAATTGGGCAGCCCGACCGCCCAGGTCGCCAGGTTCCAAAGAACGGCTGCCAGCAGCAGCGCGAAGATCATCGCGAACCCGCCAGCCGAGCCGACATGCAGCATCAGGTCGATGGGCAACAGCGTGATGATCGAATAGGCGACGGCTCCGGTCGAGGTCAGAACGCCCAGGAAATTGAAGAAACCGGACCAGACGACCGCGAGCGGGGCGGGCATCGAATGGGTATAGATGACGGTGGCGACCGCATTGGCGGTATCGTGAAACCCGTTCACGAATTCGAAGCCCAGCGCGATCAGCAGCGCCAGCCCCAGAAAAGCGAACACGCCCATCGCCATCGGCTCACCGACGCGGGCGGTGTCGACCGCAATGCTATAGCCGGCATAGGCCAGGCCGCCGATCAACAGGGCGGTGAATACCCAACGGCCCATCGGATGGAGCCCGGCATCGAGACGCGGCCCGCGAACGTGCGATTCGGATTGGCCACCGGCGAGCGCATAGGATGTCATGACCAATCGCGTTGCGCCTTTCTGGTGACATTTTCATGACGGCTGCCCGGTGCCTTCCGGTCCACGCCGTCTCACATCGGAACGCGACCGGGCGGTGTATCGGACCGCCCGGTCGAGTGCCGTTCATGATCTCAGTTGTTGCTAGCCAGCGCGACCGGCGCGGCGGTCGACAATGCCGCGACCTTGATCGCGGCGTCCGCCATCATCTCTCGGCGGCAGCGCGTGACGTCGGCGTTGCGGCGCAGATCGGCCGTTACATGGCCGCACGCCATGGTCGCGGCACGGCGGATACGCGCGTCGAACTGGGCGCGATCAGCGGCACGGTGCAGATCGAGATCGGCGTGACGAACGGTGACCGTGACCGGCTCGCGCATTTCGGCCTGAGCCGTTGCGGACGCAAACAGAGAAGCCGCAATGGCGGCTGCCGTAAACTTCTTCATCTTGTGGTGCTCCTGCATCGGATCGTGCCCGTCACGGCGGCGTGAGTGATGGGTCACCCCGCCGCTCGTCGGCACGCGGTGCCTCTAGGCGGCGGACATGTCGCTTTCGCGTCGCACAAAAGACGCTATGATGACGCGTCCCGCGATGAAACAAGGCCGGGCCGAAGTTACGGGTGGTTGCCCCCGCCGCAAACGTTCCCTAACTGTTCGCGATGACCGTGCCTTCTACCGATCCCGCCGCTTCGCTGGCCGATTATCCCTATCTTCGGACGTTGAACCCCGCGCAGCGCGAGGCGGTGTTGACCACGGACGGGCCGGTGCTGGTGCTGGCGGGCGCGGGCACGGGCAAGACGGCGGCGCTGACCGCACGGCTGGCGCACCTTCTCTATACGCGCAAGGCCTGGCCGTCGGAGATTCTGTCGGTCACCTTCACCAACAAGGCCGCACGCGAGATGCGCGAGCGCGTCGGGCGGCTGGTCGGCGACGCGGTGGAGGGGATGCCATGGCTGGGCACTTTCCATGCGATTGGCGCCAAGATGCTGCGCCGCCATGCCGAACTGGTCGGGCTGCAATCCAACTTCACGATCCTCGACACCGACGATCAGCTGCGATTGCTCAAGCAGTTGATCGTGGCGGCGGACATCGACGAAAAGCGGTTTCCGGCGCGCGCTTTGGGCGGCCTGATCGACGAATGGAAGAACAAGGGGCTGGTCCCCGGCGATATCGATGCGGGCGAAGCCGAGCGCTACGCCAACGGCCAGGGAGCCGAGCTCTATCGCCAATATCAGGACCGGCTGCGCAGCGTGAATGCCTGCGACTTCGGCGATCTGCTGCTCCACATGCTGACCATCCTGAAGACTCATCGCGACGTGCTGGAGCAGTATCAGCAGCGTTTCCGCTATATCATGGTGGACGAGTATCAGGACACCAACAGCGTCCAGTATCTCTGGCTGCGACTGCTTGCCCAGGCGCGCAAGAACATCGCCTGCGTCGGCGATGACGATCAGTCCATCTATTCCTGGCGTGGCGCGCAGGTGGAGAATATCCTGCGCTTCGAGCGGGACTTTCCGGGTGCCAAGGTCATCCGGCTGGAACAGAATTACCGTTCGACGCCGCACATCCTGGGCGCCGCCTCGGGGGTGATTGCCAATAATGGCGGTCGGCTCGGCAAGACGCTTTGGACCGAGTTGGACGTCGGCGAGAAGGTTCAGGTGCTGGGCGTCTGGGACGGTCCCGAGGAAGCACGGCGGGTCGGCGAGGAGATCGAGTCGGCGCGGCGGTCGGGTACCTCCTACGACAATATCGCCATTCTCGTTCGCGCCTCGCACCAGACCCGCGAGTTCGAGGATCGCTTTATCGCGATCGGTCTGCCCTATCGGATCGTCGGCGGGTTCCGCTTTTACGAGCGCGCCGAAATCCGCGATGCGCTGGCGTATCTGCGCATCGTCAACCAGCCGTCGGACGATCTGGCGTTCGAGCGGATCGTCAACGTTCCCAAGCGCGGGTTGGGCGACAAGGCGCTGGCCAAGATCCACCGGCTGGCGCGGGCCGAAGGACTGCCGCTGACCATCGCCTCGGCGCGCATCCTTGACACCGACGAACTGACCCCGCAGGCGCGGCGGAGCCTGGGCAATCTGATCGGCGACATCGCCCGCTGGCGCGACATGGCCCGCGACCTCGCGCATCCGGAGCTGGCGCGCCAGTTGCTCGACGAGAGCGGATATACCGCCATGTACCAGAACGAAAAGTCGGCGGAGGCGGCCGGACGGCTGGAGAATCTGTCCGAACTCGTCCGCGCAATGGAGGATTACGAGTCGCTCGGCGCGTTCTTGGAGCATGTCTCGCTGGTCATGGACCGCGACGGCGACCAGCGCGAGCCCGAGGTGACGATCATGACGATCCATGCCGCCAAGGGGCTGGAGTTCGACACGGTGTTCCTGGCGGGCTGGGAGGAAGGCCTGTTTCCGTCGCAGCGTGCGATCGATGAAGGCGGCACGCGCAGCCTGGAGGAGGAGCGGCGGCTCGCTTATGTCGCGATCACCCGCGCGCGGCGCAAGGCGGTGATCCTGCATGCGGCCAACCGCCGTATCTATGGCCAATGGACGTCAAGCCTGCCCAGCCGCTTCGTTGGCGAATTGCCGCCCGAGCATATCGAGAGCGAGACGAGCATGACCGGCGGCGAAAGCCTTTGGCGGGCCAACTGGTCCGAACATGCCGACCCCTTCGCCAATGTCGGGCGCGGCACCGGGCGCGGTCCGGGCTGGCAGCGGGCAGCGACGGGGCAGAATGCGACCCCTGCCCGTCCCGCTCGGATCGTCGAGTCGCGTTCGCCCTCCGTCGGATTGGGGCAGAAGGGGCGTGACGACCTGCGTGTCGGCGAGCGCGTGTTCCACCAGAAGTTCGGCTATGGCGAGATCGCGGCGATCGAGGGCAACAAGCTGGAGATCGATTTCGAGCAGGCCGGGCGCAAGCGGGTAATGGACAGCTTCGTCACCAAGGGGTGAAAAGCCTTCACATTCCTCTCCTGCAAGGAGAGGTGGCAGGACGAGGCCCTGACGGAGGGGTGTCACCGTTGGAGAGATCGGACAAACTTACGACCGGTTACACCCCTCCACCATGCTGCGCATGGTCCCCCTCCCCTTGCAGGGGAGGAATGGTTGATGTCGTTCAGGAACCATATCCTTTCGTGGCCGTATCGCTCGCCTCCCCCGATTGTCGGGGTATGGAGGGATAGGAACGATGGGCTTTCGTCGTCTGACCATCTTGGCGATCACCACCGCCGTCACCGCAACGGCCATTCCTGCGACGGCACAGACCGCCGCACAGGATGCGCGGTTCCGGGCGGCGCAGGCGCGCTTCGATCGGGAATATCAGATCTATCGTCAGGAAGTGGACCTGTACCAGTCCGAGCGGATCCAGGGCGGCTATGACGATGGCGACTATCGTCCCGCCCCGCCACAGGCTGGTCCCGGTGGGTATCGGGTCGCACCGCCGGTTCCGGCCGATGGCTATGACCGCAATGCCGAACCCTATTACGATCCGGTGGGCGACTATCGCGACGGTTCGCAATATCGCGAGCGGGTGCTGCAACCGCAGGACCGCGTTTATGCGGGGACCGATGGTCGCTATTATTGCCGTCGCCCGGACGGCACGACCGGCCTGATCATCGGTGGCGCAGCCGGCGGCGTGCTGGGCAATCTGGTCGGCGGGCGGAGCAGCACGATCGCGACGCTGCTCGGGGCGGCAGGCGGCGCCTTGGCCGGTCGCTCGATCGAGCAGAACCAGGTCCGCTGCCGCTAAGGCTCCCGGGTACCGCGTTTCACCCGAAGCGCGGTGCCTGGCTTTTCCAGGATCAGCCCGGCTCGACCATCATCAGGGCCGCACCCTGATATTTCTCGGCATCGCGCTCGAACAGGGCACTTGCCGTGAAGCGCCGGGGCGTCAGGCGCAGCGCGCCAAGTCCGGCAAGCTTGAACGTGCCCATCTTTTCCTCGCGCGGCGGCTTTCCGTCCCGCTCGATCGTCGTCGCGTCGACATACAGTTCGTCGTGTCGCGTGAAGATCACATGGGGCGCCAGCACCACTTCGCCGCGATTATACATGGCGGACACCGCCTGCATCTTGACGATCGCTTCGAAGATGATGGCGGGAGCGCCTGCCGCCGGTTCAGCCGGACGGCGCTCGGTCGTCGTCATATCGGTCATCCCCTGCATTTGCCGATCCTGTCGCGGTGCAGCAAGAGCATAATTGCCGCATGGGGCATTGGAAAGGCCGGACGTGCGAGACGCCCGGCCCCTCCGGCTATCGCTTCGGCGCGTCCATCAGCTTCTGGGCGAAATATACCATCTGCTGCGCGCTCAACCGCGCACCTTGCGCAATGTCGGCATCGCCCGAGTGCCCACCTGCCGTATCTTCGTAAAAAAGATAGGGTATGCCATATTCCGACAGGCGCGCCGCGAATTTGCGCGCATGCTGCGGGCCGACGCGGTCATCCTTGGTCGTGGTCCAGATATAGGGCTCGGGGTAAGCGACGCCCTTGCGGATATTGGCATAGGGCGAAATCTTTCGCAGGAACGCAGCCTCCTCCGGCACGTCGATCGAGCCATATTCGTCTTTCCACGAATCGCCCGCCGCGATCTTCTGATACCGCACCATGTCGAGCAGCGGCACCTGGATCGTCACCGCCTTCCACAGCTCGGGATGCTGGGTCAGTTCGACACCCATCAACAGGCCGCCGTTCGACCCGCCATAGATGCCCAGCTTCTGCGGATTGGTAATCCGCCGCGTGAAGAGGTCCTTCGCCACGCTCGCGAAATCGTCATAGATGATCTGACGCTTGGTCTTGCGGCCCGCGTCATGCCATTTCGGCCCGAACTCGCCACCACCCCGGATGTTGGCGAGGACGAACGCGCCGCCCCGCTCTGTCCAGATCTTGCCGGTCGAACCGAGATAATTGGGCAGGCGGGCAATCTCGAACCCGCCATAGGCCGTCATCAGCGTCGGCGTCGTCCCGTCCAGCTTCGCGCCCCTGGGCAGGACGACGAAATAGGGGACTTTGGTCCCGTCGGTCGAGACGGCTTCATATTGATGGACCGTCGTGCCTGCGGCGTCGAAACGGGCGGGGAGCGTCTTCAGCACTTGCGGCGCGGCCGGACGGCTGGCGTCGAAGCGCGACAGCACGGTCGGCGTCGTGAAGCCCGAGGTCGACAGATAGACGGTATTCGAGCGGTCGCTGGTGCTGACCACATCGACCGCCATATTGTCCGGCACCTGCACCGCCGTGGCCGCCCAGCCGTTGCCGGTCGGGGCAAAGATGCTGGCCCGGCCCCGGACATTGTCGATATAGGTGACGACGACGCGGTCCTTCGTGGTCGAAACCCCCTCCACCGCCTGTCGGTCGGTCGGTGTGAACAGCGCGCGTGGGGTGATCTGCCCCGCTTCCAGCTCGGACAGCGGCGCCCAGACGACCGAACCCGCCGGATGTTGCCCCCAAGCGTCGCTGGTCTGGAAGATCACCTTGCCGTCGACCATCCCGGCCGGAAAGGCGCGGGCAGGCATCGCGATCGGCTTGGCCCCGCCGCCTGGCGTCCAGAACAGCTTGCTGCCGCCGAAGAACGTCTGGCGCCGCTCGATCACGACCGCCCGATTGCCCTTCGCATCGGTCAGGACACTGGCATAGGTGCCCAGTTCGTCGGTCGGCGCGCCACGGAAAATCTCGGTCGCCTGTTCCAGCGGTGCTCCGCGCTTCACCATCTTCACGACGAAGGGATAGCTCGACTTGGTAAGTGTCCCCTGCCCCCAGTCACGACTGACCAGCAGCGTATCCTTGTCGAGCCAGGCCGCGCCCTGCTTGGAGGTCGAGAGGCGGAGACCGTTCGGGACGAACTGGCCGGTCTCCAGATCGAACTCGCGATATTCGATCGCGTCCTCGCCACCCTCGGACAGGGCGATCAGGCACAGGCGATCCTCCGGGCTGAGGCAGGACAGGCCCTTCCAGACCCATTTCTTGCCCTCCGCCTTGCTGAGTGCGTCGAGGTCGAGAAGCGTCGTCCATTTCGGCGCGGCGGAGGCGTAATCGGCTTCGGTCGTCCAGCGCCATAGCCCCTGCGGATGATGGGCATCGCGCCAGAAATTGACGATGCGGCCATAGATCTGGCCCGGCATCGGAATACGATCCTTGGCCGAGGCGATGGCGAGCGCTTCGGAATAGAAGGTCTGATAGCGCGGATCGTTCTGAAGACGCGGCAGGGTCTTGGCATTCTCAGCCTCGACCCAAGCCAGCGCCTTCGCGCCGTCCTTGTCCTCCAACCAGATATAGGGATCATTCTCGGTCATCGGGCTGGTCTGCGCCATCGCAGGCCCCGCCACAAGCTGCCCGGCCAGCATCGTGCCCGCCAGCAGTCCACGCCATCCCCGCATTCCGTCACGCTCCGTCTCAATCGCGAATGATGGGAATGTGACTTCATCACGTAACCAAGGCAATGCGCGACCGCCGCTTTATTACCCTCCTGATCGGCCCCATCCAAGGTGATGGGATCGTTGGACTCCATGACGCTCTGCAATCGCCGGGGATACGGAACGGCCGCACGACCGGCCCGTTCACCTCCCGCCTTATCGCCATATGCGCAGGAGCAGACGATGCCTTATGTGAAGACCCGCGACGGAACCGACATCTATGTCAAGGACTGGGGTGAGGGACGCCCCGTCGTGCTGCTCCATGGCTGGCCGCTCTCGGCGGACATGTGGGACGCCCAGATGATGGCGCTGGCCGAGGCCGGGTTCCGCGCCATCGCCTATGACCGGCGTGGCTTCGGACGCTCGGGCCAGCCGTGGTCGGGGTACGACTATGACACGCTGTCCGACGATCTGGCCGATGTGCTGGAGGCGACGGGCGCGCAGGACGCGGCGATCATCGGCTTCTCGATGGGCGGCGGTGAAGTCGCCCGCTATATGAGCCGCCATGACGGCAAGGGCGTGGTCGCGGCCGGGCTCATCGCCTCGGTCGTGCCCTACATGCTCAAAACCGACGATAATCCCCACGGCACCGACCAGTCGGTGTTCGACCAGATCGGCCAGGGCCTGCGCGACGACCGCGCCAATTTCCTGCGCCACACCTTCTTCAAGCAGTTCTTCGGCGTGGGCTTCATCAGCAGCCCGGTCAGCGACGATGTGCTCGATTGGGCGACGAGCGTGGCGATGCAGGCGGGGCTCAAGCCGACGCTGGCCTGCGCCGAGTCGTTCAGCCAGACGGATTTCCGTCCCGACCTGTCCGCGTTCCGCGTGCCGACGCTGATCGTGCATGGGACCGGCGATCAGACCGTGCCGATCGATGCGGCGGGCCGCGCCGCAGCGGCGGGCATCGCGCATTCGCAACTCGTCGAATATGACGGCGCGCCGCACGGGCTGAACGTCACGCACAGCGACCGCCTCACCAGCGACCTGCTGACCTTCCTGGGTCGGTGATACGGAAAAGGGCGGCCTTGCGGGGCCGCCCTTTTTCACTTCAGGGGAACGATGACCTCGTCCGGATGGGCGACGTTCAGTTCCTTGCGGACCATCTCGTCGACCATGTCCGGATTGGCATGGTCCGGATCGAGCAGCGCCACCCTGTTCTTCAACACCGTCCGTCGCTTGTCGAGCGCGGCATAGTCATGCTCCCGCTTGACCAGCTGGCGCTGATACTCGCCATAAGCGAGCAGGCCGTTGCGCCCCAGCACCGCATAGGCACCGAAAAAGGCAACGATCGTCAGACCAAGAGCGGGCAGCGCGGCCCGCCGCATGGTCCGGATGAAAGGCGACGGTTTCTTGGTCACGGCAACCATAATCGTTCCGTCGCCTTCCGATTTCAAGCGCGGATGAGAATATCGCGACCGGCGTAGCGCGCCGAGTCACCCAGCTCTTCCTCGATGCGGATCAGCTGATTGTACTTGGCGAGCCGGTCCGAACGCGCCAGCGAGCCCGTTTTGATCTGACCGCAGTTGGTGGCGACCGCCAGATCGGCGATGGTCGCGTCCTCGGTTTCGCCCGAACGGTGCGACATGACGGCGGTGTAGCGCGAACGCTGCGCCAGCGACACGGCCTCCAGTGTCTCGGTCAGCGTGCCGATCTGGTTGACCTTCACCAGCAGCGAGTTGGCATAGCCGCCCTCGATGCCCTTCTTCAGGCGCTTGGGGTTGGTGACGAACAGATCGTCGCCGACCAGCTGCACCTTGTCGCCGATCAGGTCGGTCAGCGCCTTCCAGCCCTCCCAGTCGTCCTCGGCCATGCCGTCTTCGATCGACAGGATCGGGTACCGGCGGGTCAGGTCGGCGAGATACTCGGCCATCTCATGGCTCGACAGGATCTTGCCCTCGCCCGAGATATTGTACTTGCCGTCCTTGAAGAACTCGGTCGCCGCGCAGTCGAGCGCGATCATCACGTCGTCGCCCGGCTTGTACCCGGCCTTCTCGACGGATGCCATGATGAAGTCGAGCGCTTCGGTGGTCGAGGCGATGTTGGGGGCAAAGCCGCCCTCATCGCCCACGCCGGTCGCCAGGCCCTTTTCGTGCAGCGCCTTCTTCAGCGTGTGGAAGATTTCCGAGCCGCAGCGGACCGCTTCCATGATGTTCGCCGCACCGACCGGCATGATCATGAATTCCTGGAAATCGATCGGATTGTCCGCATGCTCGCCGCCATTGATGATGTTCATCATCGGCACCGGCAGCAGATGCGCCGAGACGCCACCGACATATTTGTAGAGCGGCAGGCCCCGCGCTTCGGACGCGGCCTTGGCCGCCGCCAGGCTGACGCCCAGGATGGCGTTCGCGCCCAGGCGGCCCTTGTTCTCGGTGCCGTCCAGCTCGATCATGGCGCGGTCGAGATCGGCCTGATCCTCGGCGTCCATGCCCAGGATCGCGTCGGTGATCTCGTCGTTGACCGCTTCGACCGCGGCTTCGACGCCCTTGCCCATCCAGCGGCTCTTGTCGCCGTCGCGCTTCTCGACGGCTTCATGCGCGCCGGTCGATGCGCCCGAGGGAACGGCAGCGCGGCCGAAGCTGCCGTCTTCGAGCAGCACGTCGACTTCGACGGTGGGATTGCCCCGGCTGTCCAGGATTTGACGCGCGTGGATGTCGATGATTGCGGTCACGTAACGATGCTCCTACATCAGCCTAGTGGTCTCGGCGCGGCTCTACCGTGTGACTGTGCGAAGGGCAATTGCGGTAAAATCATGGAACCGTGCTTCCATTGCCGGGGTTAAGACGCAAACCGCCCGTTCGCCCGGGCCGTAACGAAAGGGTTTTTCGATGGCTGACACCGACAGCACCTTCCCCGCCGCTAACACCGCGACGCCCGGTTTCGGCGCCAACATCGCGGTCGCGCCGGAAGTGGCCGCCCCGAACGCCCCGCTGGTATCGGACACCGATGCTTCGACGACGAAGGCCGGTCTCGCCGACGCCAAGCAGCAGGTGAAGGACGGCGCCAGCAAGTTCCAGCAGCAGGCGGTCGACAAGATTCAGGCACTGGCCGGTGACGGCAAGGCCAAGGCCGGTTCCGCACTCGACCAGGTTGCGCAGTTGCTGAACGACGCGGCCGGGCAAGTCGACGAGAAGCTGGGCAACCAATATGGCCAATATGCCCGCTCGGCTGCCGACACCGTGACCTCGCTGTCGGGTGCGATCAAGGACAAGGACGTCAAGGAACTGCTCGACGACGCCCGCGCCTTCGTCACCAAGAGCCCGGCGGTCGCGATCGGCATTGCCGCCGCCCTCGGCTTCGCGCTGGCGCGCGTGGTCCAGTCGGGTGTCGAAACCCGCCAGTCGGTCGACGCCTCCGCGTGACCCGCGTCGTCGAAACCCTGCGGACGGCGGTATCGCCCGAGCCGGAGACGCTGACTTCGCTGGTGTCGCAGCTCGTCGATGATGGGCGTACGTTCATCACCGCCGAGATCGATCTGGCGAAGGCCCGCGCGACCGACAAGATCGGACGCTATCGTAGCGCGGCGATCTTCTTCGGGGTCGCAGCGGTGCTGGGCCTGTCGGCGCTGATCGCGTTGCTCGTCGGCCTGATCTTCGCACTGGCGCCGGCGACCGGGCCGTTCGCGGCGACGCTGATTGTCGTCGGCGTGGTCGTCATCATTGCCGGCATTTTGGCGATGATGGGCAAGTCCCGTCTGTCGGGAGGTGGCGCATGACCGTCGCAGAAGCGGAAATCCGCGCGGCCGAGGCACGCGAGCGGCTGAACGCCACCGCATCGCGCATCCAGGCGAAGCTGGAGCCGCAGGCACTGGCCGCGCAGGCACGTGAGGCAAGCGTCACGGCCGCGAAGTGCGGCCTCGAGTCCGCGAAGAGCAACCCTGCCGCCGTCGCTGGCGGCGTGGCCGTGCTCGGCCTCTTCCTCAATCGTCGGCGGATCGCCCGCCTGTTCAAGCGTAAACGCTGATTTGGTTCGCGGGGGCGCGCCCTCGCGACACGGCCCAGAAGGATGTTCGCAATGACCACCGAAACCCACCAGGATCAGCAGACTGCCCTCCGCGAAAAGATCGACCACACGCGCGAAACCGCGTCGCAGGCCTATCATGACGCGAAGGACAAGGCCGCAACCGCGCTCCACACGTCCAAGGACAAGGCAGGCGAGCTGGCACACAAGACGGCTCGTTCGATCGAATCCAATCCGCTCGGCATCCTCGTCGGCGGCTTGGTCGTCGGCGTGATCGCGGGCGCGCTGATCCCGCGTTCGGCGCGCGAAAAGGAATTGCTCACCCCGCTCGGCAAGAAGCTGGGCGAGACGTTTCGCCAAGCGACCCAGGCCGCGCGCGAGACGGGTCTTCGTGAATTAGAGGAAGCCGGTCTGACCAAGGACGCCGCCAAGGACCGCGCAAAGTCGCTGTTCGACGATGTGGTCAAGGCTGCCAGCAATGCCGGGTCGGCCGCGGCCAAGGCGGCGACGAACAAGACGTCGGTCTAAGCTCGCCCCCCATGCTGGGCAGACGGCGCCCCGCGATCCGATGGCGATCACGGGGCGCTTCTTTTTTGGGGTTATGCCGCAACGGCTTGCGGGTGCGAACGGGGCTTTCTACCAAGATCGCTCCAACGCTCTCACCGGGATATCCGCTTGCGCTCTTCCTCCCTCGCCATCGTCCTCGCCGCCCTCTCGCTGAGCGCCCCCGCCACCGTCCAGGCGCAGGCCACGCCCATCGCGGCGCCTCAACCCGGTGAGGGCAAGGAGGACGCCCGGCTCAAGCAGCTTTTCCATGACAGCGACGAAGCGAGCCTGGCGCGCAACCCGATCAGCGGCATCTTCCGAGGCGACATGCGCCGGGCCGACCGGATCGGCGATTTCTTTTCCGACGCCTATATCGCGGCCGAGCGCACGGCGACCGAGAAGGACCTGAAGGCCCTGGGCCAGATCGATCGGGCCAGGCTGACCCCGACCAACCAGGTCGCTTATGACGTCTTCAAGCAGCAGGGCGAGACGACGCTGAGGGGCTTCGATCCGGCCATCGTCGCGCTGACGATCGTACGACCCATGGATCACTTCTACGGCATCCAGACCTTCTACCCCGAATTCGCCTCGGGCCAGGGCGCCGCGCCGTTCAACACGGTGGCCGATTACGAAAACAACCTGAAGCGCAACGTCGAATATGCCCGCCTGCTGGACGAGGCGATCACCCGCTTTCGGCAGGGCATGGCAAGCGGCATCGTCCAGCCCAAGCTGGTCGTGCGCAACATGATCGCCCAATTCGACAATCTGCTTGCCGTGCCGGTCGAGAAGTCGACCTTCTACGGCCCGGTCCAGAATTTCCCCGCCACCGTCCCGGCGGCCGAGCAGGCACGGCTGAAGGCCGCCTATGCCGCGCAGATCCGCGACGTCATCGTACCCGCCGAGCAGCGGATGCGGGCCTTCCTGGCCGACACCTATCTGCCGGTGGCGCGCGATACGGTCGGCCTGTCGGGGATGCCGGGCGGCGACAGGCTCTATGCCTATCTGATCGAACAGAACACCACCCTGCCCCTCAAGGCCGAGGACGTGCATCAGCTCGGCCTGTCCGAGGTCGCGCGTATCCTGAAGGCAATGGAGGTCCAGAAGCAGGCTGTCGGCTTCAAGGGCAGTTTGGCGGAGTTCTTCACCTTCCTGCGCACCGACCCGCGTTTCGCGCCCAAGAGCGCGGCACAGCTTCGCGAAGGCTATGAGGCGATCGGCCGCCGTGTCGATGCGCGCATCCGCGAACAATTCTCGCTGATCCCCAAAACACCGCTCGAAATCCGTCCGGTCCCGGCCTTCAAGGAAAAGACCGATGCCGGTGGCTCCTATCAGGGCGGCACCCCGGACGGCACACGGCCGGGTGTCTTCTACTACAACACCTATGACCTCCCCTCACGCTATATGTGGGAGATGGAGACGCTCTATCTCCACGAAGCGGTGCCGGGGCATCATTTCCAGATCAGCCTGGCGCAGGAAAATGCGGCGCTTCCCGCCTTCATGCGCTTCGGCGGCAACACCGCCTATGCCGAGGGCTGGGCCCTCTATGCCGAGACGCTGTGGCCCGACCTGGGCATGGAAACCGATCCCTATCAGCGGATGGGCGGCCTGAACGACGAGATGCTGCGCGCGATGCGGCTGGTCGTCGATACCGGCATCCATGCCAAGGGTTGGACCCGCGATCAGGCGATCGACTATATGCTTGCCAACTCGCCCATGGCGCGCACCGATGCGACCGCCGAGGTCGAGCGTTACATCGCCATTCCGGGCCAGGCCTTGGCCTATAAGATCGGCCAGCTGACGATCAGCCGGTTGAAGGCGCAGGCCAAGGCCGAGCTGGGTACGAAGTTCGATCCCCGCCGTTTCCATGCCGAGGTGCTCGACACCGGCGCGCTGCCGATGCCGGTGCTGGAAAAGAAGATCGCCGACTGGATCGCGGCCGAAAAGCGCCGCTGATCGGGGCAAGCGCCACGTCAGGGGACGTGGCGCTTCTCCAGTTTCCGCGCGAGGGTGCGACGGTGCATACCGAGACGCCTGGCGGTTTCCGAGATGTTGAAGTTCGTCTCGGCCAGCGTCTCGTTGATCCGCTCCCATTCCAGCGTCTTGATCGAACTGGGCCGGTCGGTGATCGCGGTCGTCGCGTCGCCGCTTGCCTTGTGGAACGCAGCCTCGATATCATCGGTATTGGACGGCTTGGCGAGATAGTGGCACGCGCCCAGCTTGATCGCCTCCACCGCCGTCGCGATGCTGGCAAAGCCGGTCAGCACGACGATCAGCATCTCGGGATCATGTGCGTGCAGCGTCTGCACACAGGCCAGGCCCGACGCCTGCCCCAGCTTCAGGTCGACCACCGCATAACGCGGCGTGGTCGTGCTCAACACCTCGCGCAGCGCATCCGGACTGGCGGCCACCCACACGCGGTAGCCGCGACGCTCGAACGAACGCTGCAGGGTCCGCGCGAAGGTCTCGTCATCCTCGACGATCACCAATGAACGGTCTTCGTCCATCTCTACTCCCGATCCGATACGCCGATCATACTTAAAGGTAGGGTGAGCGTGACGATCGCGCCACCCTCGACCCGGTTCGCCGCCTCGACCCGGCCGCCCAATTTGCGGACGACACTGGACACGAGGAACAGCCCGACGCCGTGGCCCTCGCCCTTGGTCGATTGTTGTGGCCGCCCGACCTGCGACAATGTTGCCGGGGTAAAGCCCGGCCCGCGATCGGTAACGCGGACCGCCACCGCCCCGCCCTCGCGCGCGACGGTCAGGCCGACCCACTGCGGCGAGGCTTCGGCGGCATTGTCGAGGACGTTCCATACCGCCTGCTTGATCGCGGGGTCGGAGACGATCGCGGCGTCGTCATCGGTGCGCTGATAGTCGAGCGCGACCTGGGCATGGCTCTGTCGCCATTCGTCGACGATGGTGTCGATGAAGCGTCCGACCTCCGAGAGTTCGGCCGCCTCGCCGCGGGGTTCGCCCGCCGATTGCAGGATACGGGTCACGATCGCCTTGCAGCGCTGCACCTCGGCCTGCATCTCGGCGATCTCGCCCATCAGTTCGGCATCGTCGCGCAGCTTGGGGACGCGCCGCCAATCGCTGAGGATCACCGACAGGCTGGCCAGAGGCGTGCCCAGCTCATGCGCCGCGCCCGAGGCGAGCAGGCCCATGCGGACGATATGCTCCTCCTCCGACGCCTGCTGACGCAGGTCCGCCAGCCGTGCGGCGCTGAGGCGCATATTGTGGCTGATCCGGGTGACGAACAGGATCAGCAGCCCCGTGACCAGCGCAAAGCCCAGCCAGTTGCCCAGCGTATGCAGCCCGGCAATATCGCCGAACAACCAGGGCGGAAAGGCAAGCGGCCGGTGATGGAGCGACAGCAATCCAAAGCAAAGCCCGGTAATCCCGGCCAACGCCCAGGCCGACCATGTCTCCAGCAACACCGCGCCCAGAACCACCTGGATCAGATAGAGCGAAATGAACGGATTGGTCGCACCGCCCGCCAGGAACAGCTGAAGCGTCAGCGTGCCGACGTCGAACATCAGGGCGAACAGAAGTTCGGTGTTGGTGATCCGGTGGAAGCGCAGCCGGAAATAGCTGAGCAGATTGATCGCGGCCGCCATCACCAGCACGCCCATCATCGCGGGAATGGGGAGCTGGACCCCCATGACGCGGTTGACGAACAGGATCGTTATCAACTGCCCCGCCACCGCCATCCAGCGCAGATGGATAAGCTGGCGCATATTGGCCGTGCCCGCAGCCGCGTCGGGCTCGCGTGGGCGCACGGTAAAGGGCAGGAAGGGCGGATCGCCCGAGGTCACTCACGACCTCGCCGCCAGAGGATGACGATGCCGACCACCGTCAGGATCGCCAGCGCGAACCAGGTCAGGGCATAGGAAAGATGGCTGTTCCGGAACGCCACGACCGTCAGCCCGCCGACGGGATACCCGCCGGGATTGGTCGTTTTGTCGGCGTCGATGAAATAGGGCGCGACCGGGCCAAGCCGCTTGGCCTCGGCAATCGCGGCGACATCGCGCGAGTACCAGCGATCGGCAGCGGGATCGTTCGACCGGAGGAAGGCACCACCCGGCTCCGTAACGCGCAAAAGCCCGGTGATACGAACGGGGCCGTCAGGGCGACTATGATCGGCCCGCTTCTCGGCGGGCACGAAGCCGCGATTGACGATTACGGTGAAGCGGGGGCCGACCAATGGTGTCAGTACCCAGAAACCCGGCCCGCGCTCGGTCACGGCCTGGACATAGGTTTCGCAGTCGTTGCGAAAACGCCCCTCGGCCGTCACGCGGGTATAGGCGTCGGAGGCCTGAGCCGTGGGGGGAGCCGCGACGGGAGGGGCCTGGAGCCTCGCCTCCACCGTCGCGATCAGGTTCAGCTTCCAAACCCGGCGCTGCAACTGCCACAGCCCGAGCGAAAGAAAAGCCGCGATCAGCGCCACGCCGATCGCGGTCAGGATCGCCAGCGTCAGTGGCGAACGGCCACGCCGCTCGCCGCTCACGCCAGCATCGGCCATTACATGCCGCCGCCCAGTTGGGCGGCCATGTCCGGCATCATGTTGGTGTTCATGTGATACATGACCCAGATCGATCCGCTGAGCGTGATGACGACCAGCACGGCCGTAAAGACCAGCGCCATCATCGTCCAGCCACCCTCCGACTTGGTGTTCATGTGGAGGAAGTAGATCATGTGGACGACGATCTGGACGAAGGCCAGGCCCATGATGACCAGCGCGGTCGTCTGGGTATCGCCCAGCGCGCCGGTCATGACCGCCCAGAACGGGATGGCCGTCAGGATCACCGACAGCACGAACCCGATCATATAGCCCTTCATCGAGCCATGACCGTGCGTGTCGCCATGCGAGTGGAGATCATGGTCCAGATTGGCGTGATCGCCGTGACCGTGGGGCTTGTGCGCGCTCACCGGAGAACTCCGAGCAGATAGACAAAGGTGAAGACGCCGATCCAGACGACGTCCAGAAAGTGCCAGAACATGGACAGGCACATCAGGCGGCGCTTGTTCGCCTCGATCAGGCCGAAGCGACCGACCTGCACCATCAGCGTGACCAGCCAGATCGAACCGAAGGTGACGTGCAGACCGTGCGTCCCGACCAGCGTGAAGAAGGACGACAGGAAGGCCGAACGCTGCGGACCCGCGCCCTCATGGATGAGGTTGGCGAATTCGTAGAGTTCGATCGACAGAAAGGCGAGACCGAACAGGCCGGTGATGCCCAGCCAGATCAGCGTGTTCGACTTCTGGTTCTTCTCCATCGCGATCATGGCGAAGCCATAGGTGATCGACGACAGCAGCAGCATCGAGGTGTTGAGCGCGACCAGCGGGAGCTCGAAAATCTCCCGCGGGGTCGGACCGCCCGCATAGCTGGTGCCCAGCACGCCGTAGGTAGCGAACAGGATGGCGAAGATGAGGCAGTCGCTCATCAAGTACATCCAGAAGCCGATGGCCGTCGAGCCACCGGATTCGTGATGATGATCCTCGTCCTCGACCAGATAATAGGTCGGGTTCTTGGCCGGATCGGCGCTCAGAACGTCGGTCGACATGGATCAGGCCCCCTGCCCGAGCAGACGACGCCGCTCGCTTTCCGTAGCCACGACTTCCTCGACGGGAATGTAATAGTCGCGGTCATAGTTGAACGTGTGCCAGATGGCGACGACAACGACACCGATCAGGCCAAGGGCGGCGAGCCACCACATGTACCAGATCATGCCGAACCCGGCGGCCGTCGACAGGGCGGCGATGATGACGCCGGTGCCCGTGTTCTTCGGCATGTGGATCGGACGGTAGCCGTCCACCGGCGCCTCGGCCTTCTTGTCCTTCATGTCGTACCAGGCATCCAGCTCATGGATGACGGGCGTGAACGCGAAGTTGTAGTCCGGCGGCGGCGACGAGGTCGCCCATTCCAGGGTGCGGCCGTCCCAGGGATCGCCCGTCACGTCGCGCAGCTCTTCCTTCTTCCAGATCGACACGCCGATCTGAACCAGGAAGGCGCCGATGCCACCCGCGATCATCAGCGCCCCCAGCAGGGCGACGATGAAGTAGATCTGGAGCGACGGGTCCTCGAAATGGTGCAGACGACGCGTCACGCCCATCAGACCCATGATGTAGAGCGGCGTGAAGGCGACCCAGAAACCGACGACCCACAGCCAGAACGACACCTTGCCCCAGAACTGGTTGAGCTTGAACCCGAAGGCCTTGGGCCACCAGTAGTTGATCGCGGCGAAGGCGCCGAACAGCACGCCGCCGATGATCACGTTGTGGAAGTGCGCGATCAGGAACAGCGAGTTGTGCAGCACGAAGTCGGCAGGCGGAACGGCCAGCAGAACGCCGGTCATGCCACCGATCGAGAAGGTCAGCATGAACGCGATGGTCCACATCATCGGCAGTTCGAACCGGATGCGCCCCTTGTACATGGTGAACAGCCAGTTGAAGATCTTCGCACCCGTCGGGATCGAGATCACCATGGTGGTGATGCCGAAGAACGAGTTGACGCTGGCGCCGGACCCCATGGTGAAGAAGTGGTGCAGCCAGACCAGGTACGACAGGATCGTGATGACGATCGTGGCGTAGACCATCGAGGTGTAGCCGAACAGACGCTTGCCCGAGAAGGTCGAGGTGACTTCCGAGAACACGCCGAACAGCGGCAGGATCAGGATGTACACCTCCGGGTGACCCCAGATCCAGATCAGGTTCACGTACATCATCGGGTTGCCGCCGAGGTTGTTCGTGAAGAAGTTGGTGCCGACATAACGGTCGAGCGACAGCAGGACGAGCGTGGCGGTCAGCACGGGGAAGCTGGCGACGATCAGGACGTTCGCACACAGCGAGGTCCAGCAGAACACCGGCAGCTTCATCATGGTCATGCCCGGCGCGCGCATCTTGATGATGGTCGCGATCAGGTTGATGCCCGACAGGGTCGTACCGACACCCGCCACCTGCAACGCCCAGATATAATAGTCGACACCGACATCGGGACTGAAATCAAGCTCCGACAAGGGCGGGAAGGCCAACCAGCCGGTGCGTGCGAACTCGCCGATGAACAGCGAGGCCATGACCAGCACCACGCCGCCTGCCGTCATCCAGAAGCTCAGATTGTTGAGATACGGGAAGGACACGTCGCGGGCGCCGATCTGGAGCGGCACGACATAGTTCATCAGGCCGGTGATGATCGGCATCGCCACGAAGAAGATCATGATGACGCCGTGGGCGGTGAACACCTGATCATAGTGGTGCGAATTCAGGAAGCCCTGGTTGTCGCCGAACGCGATTGCCTGCTGCCCGCGCATCATCAGCGCGTCGGCAAAGCCGCGCAGCAGCATCACGATGCCCAGGATCATGTACATGATCCCGATCCGCTTGTGATCGACGGTGGTGAACCACTCCTTCCAGAGATAGCCCCACAGCTTGAACTTGGTGATGAGCGCCAGCACCGCGATCCCGCCGACCGCGACGCCCAGGAAGGTGCCGACGACGATGGGCTCGTGGATCGGCAGCGACTCGATCGATAGCCGTCCGAAGATGGTCTTTATGATGTGTTCCATGATGGCGTGCCTCAGCCGCGACCCGCACCGGCATGACCAAAGGTCTGCGGGCCGGGGGTCTGCGGGATGGAAAGGAAAGACATGCGACGGTTCTTCATGTCACCCGGCTGCTGCACGCCGTTCGACGGCAGCGGCTCCTTGCTCTGGTGGGGCGAGGTCTGGATTTCCTCGGGCGACTTTTCGAGCGCACCCTTTGTCCGCTCACCGTGCATCGGGCCGGTATTGTTGACGGGCGGATTGCCCTCGCCGACCTTCATCTTGTGCGGATCGCCGCCACCGGTCATGCGGTCGTGCATCATCACGTCCGACATGCAGGGGGTATTGTCCGCGACGCAGCGGTTGACGACGCGGTTGAACAGGCCGCCCTGAACGCCGCTATAGTACATCGCCGGGACATACTCGCTCGGCTTCTCGACGGTCAGGAAGGCGGCGCGGGTCAGCTGACCCTGGCCCTTGCCCTGCCCGGCCTGCGACGTGCGGACCTTCTCGACCCACTGGTCGAAGCCGCTCGACTGAAGCGCGAAGACGGGGAAGTTCATGCCCGAGAAGCCCGCGCCGCTATAGTGCGACGACAGCCCCTTGAACGTGCCCTCGCGGTTCATGACCGCGTGCAGCTTCGTCTCCATGCCGGGCATGGTGTAGATCATGCCCGCCATCGCGGGGACGTAGAAGGCGTTCATCACCGAGGTGCCGGTCAGGCGGAACTCGACGGGCCGGTCGACCGGCAGAGCCAGCTCGTTGACCGTCGCGATGCCTTGCTCCGGATAGATGAACAGCCACTTCCAGTCGAGCGCGACGACCTGGACCTCCAGCGGCTTGACGCCCGCCGCAACCGGCTGCCCCGGCGCGGTGCGCTCGATCGGACGATAGGGATCGAGCAGATGGGTGCTGGTCCACGTCACCGCGCCCAGGCAGATGATGATGAGCAGCGGCGCCGACCAGATCACCAGCTCCAGCATGGTGGAGTGGTCGAACTCCGGATCATATTCGGCTTCGGTATTGCTCTTGCGATAGCGCCACGCGAACAGCACCGTCAGCGCCATCACCGGAATGATGATGAGCAGCATCAGGGCCGTCGCGATCAACACCAGATCGCGTTGCTGCACGGCGACGTCACCGGCAGGGTTGAGCACGACCGCGTCGCATCCCCCCAGCATGGCCAGGAGGGGCAAGGCGGCCCAGCGAAGAGGGCGCAGGCGCGCAAGGCTCGACGAATGAGACATATGACAGGGGCCGCTACGCCTTTGCTGCACCTGCGCACATTGGACAGTTTGTCCAATCCCCCCATCGTCCGGAAAGGCGCATAGGCGCAGCACAATGGCGGTCATGCGCGGTCTTTTTGCACTGCAACTGATCCGCTTCAATAACTTGGAAGAAGTCAGGACTGGCAGCTGATGAGCGCAGAGTTAACCGCATCGACCTCGACGCCCCTTGAGCGGGACGCGCGGCTGGTCAATGCCCGCGATCCGCACCACGTCGCGCCGGGCGATATCGCCATCGGCGTCATCATCGGGCGCACGTCGGAGTTCTTCGACTTCTTCGTGTACGCCATCGCCTCGGTGCTGGTGTTCCCGTCGCTGATCTTCCCGTATGTCGACGCGCTGACCGGCACGATCTATTCGTTCGCGCTGTTCTCGCTGGCGTTCATCGCGCGTCCGATCGGCACCTTCATCTTCATGGCGGTCGACCGCAATCTGGGCCGCGGCGTCAAGCTGACCATCGCGCTGTTCCTGCTCGGTGGCTCGACCATGGCGATCGCCTTCCTGCCCGGCTATGCGCAGATCGGCACGTCGGCCGCCGTGCTGCTCGGCATCTTCCGCATCATGCAGGGGCTCGCGCTGGGCGGGGCCTGGGACGGCCTGCCCTCGCTGCTGTCGCTGAACGCGCCGGAGCGTCGTCGCGGCTGGTATGCGATGATCCCGCAGCTGGGCGCACCGCTCGGCCTGCTGGTTGCCAATGGCCTGTTCGCCTTCTTCCTGACGACGCTCAGCACCGCCGACTTCCTCGACTGGGGCTGGCGCTACCCGTTCTTCGTGGCGTTCGCGATCAACGTGGTGGCGCTGTTCGCCCGCCTGCGCATCGTCGCGACCCCCGAATTCCAGCGCCTGTTCGAAACCCGCGAGCTTCAGCCGGCACCGGTCGGCGAGACGCTGAGCACCGAGGGTCGTACGGTGTTCCTGGGTGCGTTTGCGCCGCTGGCCAGCTTCGCGATGTTCCACATCGTCACCGTGTTCCCGCTGTCCTGGGTCGTGCTGTTCAACAAGGAACGCCCGCAGGACTTCATGATGATCGAGATCATCGGCAGCATCGTCGGCGTGTTTGCGATCCTGGCGTCGGGCAAGATCGCCGACCGGGTCGGTCGCCGTACGCTGCTGGGCCTGTCGGCCGCCGCGATCGCCGCCTTTGCGGGCTTCGCGCCGTCGCTGCTGGATCAAGGCGGTACCGGCGAGACGATCTACATCGTGCTGGGCTTCCTGCTGCTCGGCCTGGGCTTTGGCCAGTCCTCGGGTGCGATTAATTCGGGCTTCTCGCCCCTGCGTCGCTACACGGGTGCGGCGATTACGTCGGATCTCGCCTGGCTGATCGGTGCTGGCTTCGCGCCGCTCGCCGCATTGTTGCTGTCGAGCCATTTCGGGCTGGTGGCGGTAGGCGCCTATCTGCTGTCGGGTGCGATCGGCACGCTGGCGGCGCTGGGCATCAACAAGGAGCTTGCCAAGCGCGCGTCGTAATAGGACCGGCTCTGATCTGATCGAAGCGGCCGGCGGGGCGACCCGTCGGCCGTTTTGCTTTCATACAGGCGGCTTCCCATATTCCCGTCCTGACAACGACTTGCATTGGGATAGGACTGGCAATGAGCATGGGTGTTTTACGCGCGACGGGTATGCTGGCGGCCGTCATGGGTATCGGGTTGACGGCGAGTGCCGCGGATGCGCGGGTTCCGGCCGGGACCTGGGCCAATCCGTCGAACACGGTGCAGGTCCGCTTTGCGCCGTGCGGACGCGGGCCCGATGCCGAACTGATGTGCGGGACGGTCGTCTGGGCGAGTGAGCAGGCCAAGGCGGACGCCGCGCGGGGCGGCTCGCCACGACTGGTCGGCACGCAGCTGTTCAGCGATTTCGAGGAGGAAGAGCCGGGCCGCTGGTCGGGTACGGTCTATGTTCCCGATATCGGCCGTGAGGTTCAGGGCACGATCACCCAGATCGACGCCCGCACGCTCGTCGGCGAGGGATGCCTGCTGGGTAGCCTGGGTTGCCGCGAACAGCGCTGGCGCCGGGTCAAATAAGCCGGAGTTCAGGGAACCCAAGGCCGTTTGCGGCGTCCCCGACGCAGCCACTTTTGGGAAGGAATGCCATGGCGGAAGAAGCGCTGACGATCGTAAGCGGCACGGTCGAGGACAATGTGTCGGACGGGCAGGTCGAGTTCGTCGGGGAACTCGACGGTGAGGAATATCAGTTTGCGGTCCAGTATGACATGCTGGAAGCGCTGAGCGGGGACGTACCCGAAGGCGACGCGGTCGAGCTATTCGAGCGCTATTCCGACGACATTCTCGAAGCGGCCCTGACTGCGCTCGGCCGTGACATGCAACAATCGCTCGTTGTCGTCAGTGAGAACGACCTCGACTGAGTACACCAGTTGGCCGCACCGCTGACCATCCCGCTGCGCAAATCCCGACGGGGATCAGGATTTGCGCAGCAGGACTGCGGCACCGATTAGGCGCCACTACTACAGTTCCTCGCCAGCCAAGGTTGCTGCAGCCTGGATGACCGCAAGATGGGTAAGCCCCTGCGGCATGTTTCCTAGATAATGCCCCGTCTTGGGGTCGATCATCTCGGCATAGAGCCCCGCCCCATGGCTGTCCAACGCCTCGGTCGCGGCGTCGAACGCAGCTTGAGCGTCCTCGTGCTGGCCTAGGATCGCGCGGGCCTCGATCATCCAGAAGGTGCAGGCAAGGAAATAGCCCTCTTCCTTCTCGACGCCGGTATAGCGATAATGGAAAGCGCCCGACGCAAGCTCCCTGTCCAGCGCGTCCAGTGTCCGCGCCAGACGATCCTGCCCATCAAAACGGAAGCGTACGGCCAAAGCCAGGCTGGCATCCAGCGCGTCGCTGTCGGGATGCATCAGATAGGCACCGCGCTTTTCCGACCAGCAATGCTCGCCGATCCATGCCTCGATCCGGTCGCGCTCGCGCGCCCAGCGGTCGCGGCAGGTGGTCGGGATCTGTCCTTCGTCCGCCAGCTCGACCGCGCGAGCCAGCGCCTGCCAGCAACTGATCTTGGACATGGTGTAATGCTGTTCCTCAGGCAGTTCCCAGATGCCCGCATCGGGGAGCCGCCAGTGATCGGCGCACGCATCGGCCAGATGCGACAGCGTCTCGGCGCTGGAGGTGTCGAGGAAATTGCCGCACGCGACGAAGCGGCTCGCAGTCTCGAAAATGTCGCCGTAGATGCCATGCTGGTGCTGGCCGCCCGCCAGATTGCCGACGCGCACCGGCTTGGAATGTCGATAGCCACTGACGGCGATCTCGCGCTCCGCCGGGACAGGACAGCCGTCCAGTGTGTAGCAGACCTGCGGATCCCCCTCGCCTAGCCGCTTGAGCAACCAGGTAAAGGCAGCCTTCGCCTCGCCATGCGCGCCGATGCGCAGGAACGCCTTGATCGTATAGCCAGCGTCGCGGACCCAGGCGTAGCGATAGTCGTAATTCTTCTTTCCGCCGATCCCCTCGGGCAGCGAGGTTGTCGCCGCCGCGGTGATCGCGCCCGTGGGTGAATAGAGCAGCAGCTTGAGCGCCAACGCGCTGCGCAGGATGCGATCGCGGTGCATCTCCGGCACCTTCAGTCCTTGCGTCCATTGCCGCCATTCGAAATCCGACAGGTCGATCCGCGCGTCGATCTGCTCGATATCCTGGCAGACCAGCGGCTCGTCCTCGCCTGCGATGATGGCGATCCGCGCGCGATCCCCCGGTCCGACCGCCGCCGTACCGGTGACCTGGCCGTCCTCGACCGTATCGATCGTCACCCCGCCGCAATGGCGGAACACGCCCAGCACCCGGTCGACGTGGAAGACGTTATGCCCACCCGCAGGCGCAAAATAGGGGCTGACCGTATCCGCCCGGCGGCTGAAGCGCAGGGTGATGGCGAAGCGGACAAATCCGTCCAGCCCCTCCACCCGCCGCGCCAGTTCCGCCCAGGGCAGCCGCCCAGCTGGGCCGCTATTCAGCGATTCGACCAGCTTGGCTCGGCCGCTTGCCGTGATGAAGATTGTCTCCAGCACATTGCTGTCCGGCCGATAGCGTCGCTCGACGGTAAACGGCTCGACCGGCGTGATGGAAAACGTGCCGCCCCGTTCCCCGTCGAGCAGTTGGTCGAACAGGGGTGCGGAGTCCATATTGGGTACGCACCACCAGTCGATGGCGCCATCCGCACCGCTCAAAGCGACACTGCGCCCGTCGCCCAGCGCGGCGTAATTTTCGAGGTCCAGAAACCCGTCGGCGTCACGAAGCGGCTCGGGATGCTGATCGGGTAAAGTCACGAGGGCGCGTCTCCGTTGATGCAGGTTAGGCGATGGAAACTCGCCAAAACCATAATATCTCCGTGGGACCTTCCCCGGATTGGCGCGTTGCAGCAATCGTTACGAGATTTGGCGTCTTATATTTGGGAGAACGGCCATGAGCCTGGCATCGGCATTCGGTTTCGGCACGAAGAAGGTTCGCTATGCGGTCGTTGGCGCTGGCGACATCACGCAATCGGCAATGCTGCCTGGTATCAAGCACACCGGCAATTCGGAGCTGACCGCGATTGTCACGGGCGATGCGGAAAAAGGCAGGCTTCTCGCCGAGAAATACGGTGTCGAGCATGTCTATTCCTATAACGAGTTCGACAAGCTGCTGACCGCTGGGGTCTGCGATGCGATCTATCTCGGTACGCCGAACTGGCGCCATGCGGAGTTCGCCATCCCCGCGCTCGACGCCGGTATCCATGTCCTGTGCGAAAAGCCGCTGGAGATTTCGAGCGAGAAGGCGCGTGCGATCCAGGATGCCGAGCGGCGTTCCAAGGCCAAGCTGATGACGGCCTATCGCCTGCACTTCGAGCCGGGCACGCTCGATGCGATCGAGAAGATCCGCAATGGCGAACTGGGCGAGTTGGTCGGCTTCACCTCCTGTTTCGGGCAGAAGCTCGACCCCGATAATCATCGGGCCAAGCACGGGCTGGAGGCCGGGCCGCTGTTCGACATGGCCCCCTACCCCATCAACGCCATCCGCTATCTGTTCGGGGCCGAGCCGGTCGCCGTCGAAAGCGCAGTTGCCACGCGCCAGCCGAGCGCGGGCCTGGGCGATCTGGACGATACCTTCGCGGTCGTGCTGCGGATGCCGGGCGACAAATTGGCCAGCTTCACGGTCAGCTATGCGATGAACAATATCGACAGCCTGATCGTCGCGGGCATGAAGGGTTCGATCCATATGAGCCCGGCCTATGGTTTCCAGTCGGCGATCGAGCAGAACCTGACCATCGGCGACAAGCAGAGCCACGAGAAGTTCAAGCATACCGACCATTTCGGCGGGGAAATGCGCTATTTCTCGGATTGCATCCTGAACGACCGCGATCCCGAGCCGGACGCCGAGGAAGGCCTGTCCGACCTGCGCGTCATCGAAGGGATCGTGACCGCGATGAAGACTGGCGGCCGCGTCGAATTGCCGCCCTTCACCCGCACGCGCCGGATCGACCCTGCCAGCCAGCGCCAGACCCTGTCGGCCGTCACCCCGCCCGAACAGGTGAAGGCGAAATCCCCGACGGGCGACTGATCCGCATCAACGCGTTTTTCGGGGAGCGTTATGGCCGATCCAATCGTTACGCTCGCGATAACAGTTTGCGAGTCACGATAGGGAGGTGACGATGAACGACCGGGGAGAACAGCTTCGGCAGCGCGCATATGGCATCTGGCAGTCGGAAGGCGAACCGCATGGTCGTGACCGCGACCATTGGGAGCAGGCCGAACGAGAGTTGACCGAAGTGGTCCTGGACGAACCTGCCGCCCCGGCCAAACCGGCCGTACGGCGGAAAAAGGCCGACGCGGCGCCGCAGACCATCGCGGCGGAGCCGAAGCCCAGGGCGCCCCGAAAGCCCCGCGCCAAGACCGCATGACCTATGCTCGGTGGCTTCCTTTCGCGGGATGCCACCGGGCCATAGCACCCCGCTTCCTATCGAAACTGCCACACGCATAGTCGTTCGACTTTTGCCGGAGAGCCGCTTTGACCGATTTGCCCGAACAGATACTGCCCGGTTCCGCCTATCCGCTGGGCACCAGCTTCGACGGCGAAGGGGTGAATTTTGCCGTCTTTTCCGCCAATGCCGACCGGATCGAACTGTGCATTTTCGACCCCCAGGGGAAGCGCGAGCTGAAGCGCTACACGCTGCCCGAATGCACCGACGAGGTATGGCACGGCTATCTGCCCGATGTCGGGCCGGGTCTGCTCTACGGCTATCGCGCGCATGGTCGCTACGAGCCGGAGGCCGGGCACCGGTTCAACCCAAACAAGCTGTTGCTCGACCCCTATGCCCGCAAGCTGTACGGCGAGATCAAGTGGACCGACGCGCTGCACGGCTATCAGATCCGGTCGAAGAAGGAGGATCTGAGCTTCGACAAGCGCGACAGCGCCGCCGCCATGCCCAAGGCCGTGGTGGTCGACGATCATTTCGACTGGTCCCGCGACGTGAAGCCGAACACGCCCTGGTCGGAAACGGTGATCTACGAAGCCCATGTGAAGGGCCTGACCAAGCTGATGGAACTGGTTCCCCCGCGCGAGCGGGGCACCTATGCGGGGCTCGGTCATCCGGCGGTCATCAAGCACCTGAAGCGCATCGGCGTGACCGCGATCGAACTTCTGCCGATCCACAGTTTCACCCAGGACCGTTTCCTTCAGGAAAAGGGCCTGCGCAATTATTGGGGTTACAACACCCTCGGCTTCTTCGCGCCCGAGCAGGCCTATTTCGCGACCGATACCCAGGACGAGCTGCGTCGCGCGGTCCACAAGCTGCACAAGGCGGGGATCGAAGTCATTCTCGACGTCGTCTACAACCACACCTGCGAGGGGTCGGAGAAGGGGCCGACCCTGTCGTGGCGCGGGCTGGACAATGCCAGCTATTACCGACTGGTCCAGGATCAGCCGCGCTATACGATCAACGATACCGGCACCGGCAACACGCTGAACCTGTCCAAGGCGCGGGTGATCCAGATGGTGACGGACTCGCTGCGCTATTGGGCAACGAGCTTCGGGATCGACGGTTTCCGCTTCGACCTCGGCCTGACCTTGGGGCGCGAGGCGACGGGTTTCGATCCGGGCGCGGCGTTCTTCGACGTGCTGCGGCAGGACCCGGTGCTCGGACGGCTAAAGCTGCTGACGGAGCCATGGGATGTCGGGCCGGGCGGCTATCAGCTTGGTAATTTTCCGCCGGGCTTTTCGGAATGGAACGACAAGTATCGCGACACGGTACGCAAATTCTGGCGTGGCGACTCCGGCCAGCGTGGTGATCTGGCGGCGCGGCTGTCGGGTTCCGGTGACTTGTTCGACCGTCGCGCGCGGCGTCCCTGGGCCAGCCTGAATATGCTCGCCGCCCATGACGGTTTCACCCTCGCCGATACCGTCATGTACGAACAGCGTCACAACGAAGCGAACAAGGAAGACAATCGCGACGGCCATTCTGAGAATTACTCGCGCAACTGGGGCGCCGAGGGGCCGACCGAGGACGAGAATATCAAGGCGGCGCGTGGTCGTGTGATGCGCTCGATGATGACGACCCTGCTTGCCTCGCTGGGCACGCCAATGATCGTCGCGGGCGACGAGTTCGGCCGCACGCAACATGGCAACAACAACGCCTATTGCCAGGATAACGAGATCAGCTGGCTCGACTGGAAGGCTGCGGCATCGGACGAGGGTGAGGGGATGATCGCCTTCACCGCGCGACTGGCCGAATTGCGCCGCCGCTATCCCGTCCTTCGCTCGCCCAGCTTCCTATATGGGCAGGACACGCCAGGCCATGGCATCAACGACATCGAATGGTGGGACGAGCGTGGCGAGCAGCTGAGCCCCGAGGATTGGGACAATCCCGAGGGTCGAGCCCTGATGATGCGGCGCGCGTCCGCGACCGAGGATGGCGGCGTCGAGGCGGTCTCGCTGCTGCTCAATGCCTCGCCCGATCCGATCACCTTCACCCTGCCCCCGCCCCATGCCGCGCGCACCGTTCTGATTGATAGCGCCAAGCCCGAACAGGGCGAGGTCGAGATCGGCGATAGCTATGAGGTCGGACCGCAGAGCGCGGTGCTCATCACCTGGCGGGACACGGTCGAGGCATGACGAACTGGGGGCCTGAACTGCGCGAGGGCGCGGATACGCTGTTCCGGCTCTGGGCGCCGGATCGTGACGCGGTGACGCTGGAGATCGACGGCGCGCCCTCGGTGTCGATGGATCGAGACCAAGAAGGATGGTTTTCCGCCGCCGCCCCAGCGGCTGCGGGAAGCCGCTATCGTTTCCGCCTGGACAAGGAGTTGGCGGTGCCCGACCCCGCCTCCCGGCTTCAGGCGGGCGGTGTCCATGGCTGGAGCGTGGTGGTCGACCCGGCCTTTGCCTGGAGCGCCACGGAATGGCGTGGGCGGCCATGGGAGGAAACGGTGCTGCTCGAAGTCCATGCCGGGACGCTGGGTGGCTTTGAGGGCATTCGACAGAAGCTGCCCGCCATCGCGGCCTCTGGGATCACCGCGATCGAGCTGATGCCGGTCAACGCATTCGGCGGCACCCGCAATTGGGGCTATGACGGCGTCCTGCCCTATGCCGTGGCCGAGCCCTATGGCTCACCCGCCGAGCTGAAGACGCTGGTCGACACGGCGCATGGCCTGGGCCTCTCGGTCTTCCTCGACGTGGTGTATAATCACTTCGGGCCGGACGGAAATTATCTGAACGCCTATGCCAGCGCCTTCTTCCACAAGGAGGTCGACACGCCCTGGGGCGGCGCGGTGGCGGTCGATGCCGATCCGGTACACCGTTTCTTTGTCGACAATGCCCTCATGTGGCTGCGCGATTATCGCATCGATGGCTTACGCTTTGATGCGGTTCACGCCATCGAGAATGACGGCTTCCTCGACCGGATGGCGAGCGAGATTCGCACTGCCCTGCCCGAACGGCACGTCCATCTGGTACTGGAGAATGAGAAGAACGACGCCGACCGCCTGCGCGCCGGTTGTTATAACGCCCAGTGGAACGACGATTTCCATAACGTCCTGCACGTCCTGCTGACCGGCGAGACCAGCGCCTATTATGGCGACTTCGCCGATCATGCGGCCGAGCGGTTGGCGCGCTGCTTGAAGGAGGGCTTCATCTATCAGGGTGAAGGATCGCCCAATCATGACGGCAAGCCTCGTGGCAAACCATCGGGCGATCTGCCCAGCACGGCCTTTGTCGCTTTTCTCCAGAACCATGATCAGGTCGGCAACCGGGCGATGGGCGACCGGCTGATCCGCCTGACCGATCGCGAGCGGCTCCGCGCGGCGACCGCGTTGCTGCTGCTCGGTCCGCAAATCCCGCTGCTGTTCATGGGCGAGGATGAGGGGAGCGAAAGCCCGTTCCTGTTTTTCACCGACTTTCATGACGAACTGGCCGACGCGGTTCGTGAAGGGCGCCGACGCGAGTTCGCCAAGTTCGACGCATTTGCCGACGAGGAAGCGCGTCAACGCATTCCCGACCCCAATGCCCGTAGCACTTTTGACAGCTCGATCCCCGAGCCCGGTCCCGAGGCAGGGGAGTGGCGTGCGCTATACCGCGAACTACTGGCGCTCCGGCAGGTGCATATCATGCCGCGCTTGAAGGGGGCGGTGGGTCTGGCGGCGGACGTGACCGGGACCGCACGGGTCAAGGCGCGCTGGCGCATGGCCGATGGCGCGACGCTGACCATCCTGATCGACCTGGGCGAAGCGCCCGAGGCGATCGCTGCGGATCAAGGCCAGTTGATCTACCGGGAAGGCGATCGCTTCGCCGCATGGATCGCAGAATGAGCGTCCTCCACACCCGCGCCGAAGCCGCCGGGCTGTCACGTCACTGGCAGGACGCCAAGGGACGGGACCAGACCGTTTCCGACGAGGCGCTGGCGGCGATCCTCGATCGGCTCGATACCGATGTCGGCGAGCCTGTGTTCGTCTCGGGTGAACTCGGCGAGCAAATCCCCCTTCCCGACATCTGCCGTGACGGGACAGCGCTGCTGACGCTGGAGGGTGGCGAAACGGTGTCGCTTTCGATCCAGGGCCAAATGCTGCCGGCCATTCTCGAGCCCGGCTATCACCGGCTGGAACAGGGCGAGCGGCAATGGACGGTCGCCATCGCCCCGCCCCGCTGTCCGGCCCCACCGTCGGGCAGGCATTGGGGCAGCGCCGTCCAGATTCCATCCTTGCGCGAAGGTGGTGGTGCCTTTGGCGACTTCGCCAGTCTAGCAGGCGCCGCCAAGTCGCTGGGCCGAGCCGGTGCCGCCGCTCTGGCGGTCAGCCCCGCCCATGCGCTGTTTCCCGCCGACGCCGCGCGCTTCAGCCCCTATGCCCCGTCCAGCCGGTTGTTCCGCAACGTCTGGCTGGCCCCGGCTGGCGAGCCGGTGCCTGACACCCCTGCCCTGATCGACTGGCAAAGCGCCGCGCCGGATCGGATGCGGGACCTGCGCATCGTTTACGATCAGCTCGACACGGTGCAAAGCCGAGCCTTCGAACGCTGGCGGGCGGAGGGCGGCGAACGGCTGGAATCGCAGGCGCGGTTCGATGCGCTCCACGCCTATTTCCATGGCCGCGACCGGGCGGGGGGCTGGCCTGACTGGCCGGAAGAGTATCGCGATCCCGCCAGCGAAGCGGTCGCGCGTTTTGCCGCCGAGCATGTCGACGCCATTCGCTTCTACGCCTTTGCCCAATGGTGGGCCGACCGAGCGCTTCGCGACGCGGCGGACACGGCGCGGGGCAATGGCATGGCGATCGGACTGATTGCCGACCTCGCCATTGGCGTTGCCACGAACGGCGCGGACGGCTGGAGCCGACGCGGCGAGTTGCTGAGCGGCCTGTCGATCGGTGCCCCGCCCGATCCGCTCGGTCCCGATGGCCAGAATTGGGGAATCACCGCGCTGTCGCCCTTCGCGCTGCGGCGACAGGGCTTTGCACCGTTCATCGATACGCTGCGTGCAGTCTTCGCGCATGCGGGCGGCATCCGCATCGACCATGCGTTGGGGTTATGTCGACTCTGGGTCGTGCCGGACGGCGCTCCGGCCGATCAGGGTGCCTATCTGGCGATGCCCTTTGCCGACATGCTGCGCATCCTGCGGATCGAGGCGCATCGGGCCAATCAGGGACGCGGAGCCATCGTGATCGGTGAGGACCTGGGCACCGTGCCGCCTGGCTTTCGCGACATCATGGCAAAGGCCGGAATGCTCGGCATGCGCGTCCTGCCGTTCGAGCGGGATGCGGACGGTGCGTTCCTTCCGCCCGAGACGTGGAGCGGGCAGGCGATCGCGATGACCGCCACCCACGACATCGCGACCGTTGCCGGATGGTGGAAGGGCCGCGATCTGGAATGGCGCGCGCGTATCGCCGAGCGGCCCGTCTCGCCGGATGACAGCACGGACCGTGCCCGGGAACGCACCGCCCTATGGCAGGCGATCGGCAACGGAGCGCCCGAACCCAACGAACCCACCGCCGCGGTCGATGCCGCCATCGCCGCCGTCGCGGAAACGCCGTGTCCGCTGGCCATCGTGCCGGTCGAGGACCTGCTGGGGTTGGACGAGCAACCCAATCTCCCCGGCACCATCGACGAGCATCCGAACTGGCGTCGTCGCCTGCCCGATACGCTCGCGCGATCGCTCGCCACGCCCGAGGTTGCGACGCGCATCGCCATACTTAACGCCCGCTGACCCGCTTTATCGAAGGACGTCGCCCATGACGCCGCGCGCCACCTATCGCTTTCAGTTCCACAAGGACTTCCCTTTCGCCCGAGCGGTAGCCCTGCTCCCCTATCTCGACACGCTGGGGATCAGCCATGTCTATGCCTCGCCGATCACCACAGCGGCGGCTGGATCGATGCACGGATACGACGTCATCGACCCAACGCGGATCAATCCGGAACTGGGCGGCGAAGAAGCCTTCCGGTCTCTCGCCGAAGCCGCCAGGGCACGCGGCATGGGGGTCATCATCGACATCGTGCCCAATCATATGGGCGTGGCGGGCGGCGGCAATGGCTGGTGGAACGACGTGCTGGCCAAAGGTCAGGCAAGCCGCTTCGCACGCTTTTTCGACATCGATTGGTCCCGCAAGCTCGTCCTGCCGATCCTCGGCGAGCCGCTGAACAAGGTGTTGGCGGACGGTCAGATCGTCGTCGAGCGCCGCGATGGCCGAGCCGAGGTCGTCGCCTATGGCGAACATCGTCTGCCGATCCGGGATGAGGATCAGGATGGGGCCGAGACGCAGGAGCTTGCAGCCTTGCTTGGCCGCCAGCATTATCGGCTGGCGTCGTGGCGGGTATCGAACGACGAACTCAACTGGCGGCGCTTCTTCACGATCAACGATCTGGCGGGGCTGCGCGTCGAAGACGATCAGGTCTTCGAGGAGACCCATGCCCTTTATTTCCGGCTATATGAGCAAGGGTTGATCGACGGCGTCCGGATCGACCATGTCGACGGACTGACCGACCCGATCGGCTATTGCCGCAAGTTGCGCGCGCGCTTCGACGCCATCACGCGGGACGATGGCAACCACGCCTATATCGTCGTCGAAAAGATCCTCGCGGCCGACGAGCCCATGGGCAATGATTGGGGCGTCGACGGCACCAGCGGCTATGACTTCATGGAGGAGGTATCGGCCCTGCTCCACGCGCCCGAGGGCACCAGGCCGCTCGCTGAGCTTTGGGCACAATTGAGCGGCCGTTCGGACCAGTTCGCGCCGGAGGAACTCCAGGCACGACAGGACCTGCTCGCGTGGCAGTTTGCCGGACAGCTGGACCAGTGCGTCTCGGCCTTCGCAGCGCTGACCGCTTCTGCCCCGAAACTGGAGGGGGCGATCACCACCCCGATGCTGCGCCGGGCGATCGAGCGTTTGCTCTGGGTCTTTCCGGTCTATCGAACCTATGGCCCCGATGCGCCTTCGTCCGATGAAGCCATCCGCCGAATGGCGCGCGAACGGGTGGAGCCGCTATTGCCCCCCGGAGAGGCTTTTGTCGTCGACCAGATGCTGGAATGGCTGGCAGGCTCCGGGCCCGGCGACCGCGAACGGCTTGGAGAAGCGGTCAGGCGTTTTCAGCAGCTTTCGGCCCCCATCGCGGCCAAGGCGGTCGAAGACACCGCCTTTTATCGTCACGCGACCTTGCTCTCTCGTAACGATGTCGGGTTCGACGCATCGCGGCTCAGCCTGTCGATCGCAGCCTTTCATGACCGGATGAAGGGCCGTGCGGACCGCTTTCCACTGGCGATGCTGACCACCGCGACCCATGATCACAAGCGTGGAGAGGATGTCCGCGCCCGGCTGGCGGTCCTGAGCGCGATGCCGGAGGATTGGCGACGTCAGGTCGAGGCGTGGCGGATGCAGACGCTGGACCTTGCCGAAGGAGTCGATCCGGCCGACTGGTATATGCTGATCCAGACCTTGGTCGGGACCTGGCCCGAACCCGGCGAATTGGACGACTTCGCCGAACGGATTGCCGCTTGGCAGGAGAAGGCGTTGCGGGAGGCCAAGCTTCGTTCGTCGTGGGAAGACCCCGACACCGACTATGAGGCGCGTTGCAACCATCTCGCGAAGACGTTGATCGATAGCGACGAAGGGACGGATTTCCGGGAGGGCATGGCCGCACTGCTCCACCGCATCCGTCCGGCCGCCGGTGCGAATTCGCTCGTCCAGGTCGCGCTGCGCTATACGGTGCCGGGTGTGCCGGACTGCTATCAGGGGACGGAGTTCGCCGATCTGAGCCTGGTCGATCCCGACAATCGCCGCCCAGTCGACTATTCTGCGCGGGAGGCGGCCTTGGGTGACGGGTCGGCGCCGAAACAAAAGCTTATGGCCGAACTGCTAGGCCTGCGTCGCCAGCATCCCGACCTGTTCACGCACGGCACCTATCATCCGCTTGCCGTCACAGGCCATGGTCGCGACCGGGTCATCGCCTTTGAGCGGCGGCACGGTGAGGCCGTCCTGACCTGTGTCTTCGGTTTGCGACTGGAACCGTTGATGGACGAGCACGGCACCATCGACTGGCGCGATACGGCCGTCCTCCGTGCTGACGTGGTGCTGCGTCTCGGCGACCTTCTGGCGGACAGACCGGTCTGGTACGAATTACGCGCGGGAGAGAAATGACACCGCTCCCCGTCGGCTTCTACCAAGGCGATGTGGAAGATGTGGCGCGCGCGCTCATCGGCGTCACGCTCACCGTCGACGGCATAGGCGGGGTGATCGTCGAAACGGAAGCCTATGACGCGGCCGACCCCGCCTCGCACAGTTTTGCGGGGCGAACGGCGCGGAACGCGGCGATGTTCGGACCGGTCGGCCACGCTTATGTGTATCGCATCTATGGCCTTCATCACTGCCTGAATGTCGTATGCGGTACTTCGGGCAGCGCTGTCCTAATCCGGGCTTTGGAGCCCCTGCATGGTCTGGATGTCATGCAGGAACGGCGCGGTTCCGGGCTTCCGACAAGACAACTTTGTTCGGGACCGGGCAAATTGTGCAGCGCGCTTGGCATCGACCTGGGCCTGAACGGCGCGTCGCTTTTGGAGTCCCCTTTCGCGCTGACGGGAACGCCGAACGCTGCGCCGGTCGTGGTCGGCACGCGGATCGGCATCACACGGGCGGCGGAACGGCCACGCCGCTTTGGCTTAAAGAATTCTACATGGCTCAGTCGGCCCATGGGCGACTGAATACGGCATTGCAGCATAAAACTACTGCGATGCAGCGACGTATTTACTTGATATTGACCACAACAACGGCGAGCCTCGACTCATAATAGATAAAGGGCGAGTCGATGGAGTGGATCAAGGTCCTGGCGCTGGTTGCCATGGTCTATGGAATCTGGGCGGCCTATCGGTCACTGGGCGCACCAGTTCTTCATGAAGGCTCGCGTTATTTCCGCCAACCGGACGGAAGTTTTCGCCGCTGGTATGGCGGCCGTCGGTTCAGCGCATCCGAAGTCGGCATGACCGAACAGGGCTGATCCCGCACGGTCAGCAACGGTAAAGACGGACACCCCTATCTCCCGGCCTTCGCCCTTCCCATATGGGAGGTCGAAGGAATGGAACCACAATGCTTGCCGATCTGGGCGTTCCCCTACCCCTGCTGACCGTCGTCCTTGCCGTCGTGCTGGCGGGCATCATCGCTCGCCGCGTACCGATCTTGCGGGTGGCGATCAGCCTGCTGTCCTGGCTTTTGCTCGGCGGATTATTGTTCGTCCTGCTGCAGCAACGCCAGCAATTCGATCCCTATATCCAGCGCGCGATGCAGATGTTGAATTTGCAGGACCAGAGCGTCGTCGGCGACACGGTGCGTATTCGCATGGCGCCGGACGGCCATTTCTGGGCGCGCGTCACCGTCAACGGCGTCAACCGGCGGATGCTGGTCGACAGCGGCGCGACGCTGACCGCCCTGTCCAGCGCAACGGCACAGGCGGCTGGCCTGAAGGCCAGCATGCCCGCCTTCCCGGTCGTGCTCAACACCGCCAACGGGATGATCCGGGCGGAAACGGCGCGCGTCGACTCGCTGCGCATAGGCACCATTCGTGCCGACAAGGTGCCGGTGGTCGTCTCGCCCGCGTTCGGCGAAACCGACGTGCTGGGCATGAACTTCCTGTCGCGCCTGAAAAGCTGGCGGGTCGAGGGCTCGACCCTGATCCTGGAGCCGCACCACCCCCAGCCATTAACCGAGCGGTCATGACCGCCATGATAGGCAAAGTGATACAAATCAACGCGATCGGTGCCGTCGCCGATTGACTTGACGGTACAGCTTACCCATGCGTCAACCCATGATGACTCCCCTGTCGCGAATGCTGTCGCTCCCGCCGCAGCTCGAACGATATGTTGCCGAAGCCGTGGATGCGGGCGACTTTCCCGACGAACAGGCGCTGCTGCTCGCCGCGATCGAGCGGATGCGGACCGATGGGCCGGTGTCGGACGTCAACACCTGGCTGATCGGCGGCGGTGAGTGCGGCCAGCGGGTGCGGGACATCGATTGGTCGGCAAGCCCACTGGGCTCGATCGGCGGCTGGCCGAGCGTGTTGCGCACGACCGTTGCCAATATCGTCCATTCGCCGATTGCGAAGGTGCTGATGTGGGGCCCGGCTCATGTCATGATCTATAACGATGCCTATCGCAGCATCGCCGGGCCGCGCCACCCGGAGGCGTTCGGCGGGCTGGTTCCGGACGTCTGGCCCGAAATCTGGGACTGGAACCGTAACATCCTAAACCGTGGCTTCCGCGGAGAGGACATCGCCTATCGCGATCAGGCGCTGATCGTCACGCGCGCAGGTATCGAGGAGGAGGTCGTGTTCGACCTCTATTATACCCCCGTCTATCTCGAATGCGGCAAGGTCGGCGGCGTGATGTGCACCGTCGTTGAGAATACCGGCCGCGTCGCGGCCGAACGACGGTTGGCCGAGAGTGAGGCGGAACTGCGGATCATCACGGACTCGCTGCCCGTGCTCGTTGCCTTTGTCGATCGCGAAGAACGCTATCGCTTCGCCAATGATTATTACCGCGAGTTTCTGGGCACCGATCCCGAGGGAATGTTGGGCCAGCGGCTCAGCGACGTGCTGACCGCAGAGGATTATGCCGAGCGTCGCCCGTTGATCGAACGTGCGCTGACCGGGGAAGCCATCGTCGCCGACGTGCACCTGCATCACCGCGACGGCAGCCGACGTCGGGCCGAAACGCGTTATATCCCGCGCCGTAACGATGATGGCGAGGTGATCGGTTTCCATATCCTGGTCTTCGACGTCGACGAACGGACCCGCCATGCCGAGGCGATCGAGCGCAGCAACCGGCGTTTCCGGGCCGCAATGGATGCGGTGCACGGTGTGCTCTGGACCAACAGCGCCGACGGCCGGATGGTTGGCGAGCAGCCTGGCTGGGCGGCGATCACCGGGCAGACATTCGACGAGTATCAGGGCTTCGGCTGGTCGAACGCGGTGCACCCGGACGACGCCGCCGCCTCGGTCGTGGCATGGAACGAGGCGGTCGCCGCCAAGGGGATGTTCATCCACGAACATCGCGTCCGTCGCCACGACGGGGAATGGCGGACGTTTGCGATCCGTGGCCTGCCGATCATCGCGGCCGATGGCGAACTGATCGAATGGGTCGGCGTCCATACCGACATTACCGAGCAGCGAGCCGCTGAACAGGCCCTGCGCGATCAGGCCACGCTGCTCGCCCGTCAGGTCCATCACCGCGAACGGGCCGAAGCGCAGCTTCGCCAGCTCAACGAAACGCTGGAAAGCCGCGTCATCGAGGAGATCGCCGAACGGCGCCAGGCCGAGATGAAGCTTGCCCAAGCGCAGAAGATGGAGACGATCGGCAAGCTGACCGGCGGCGTCGCGCATGATTTCAACAACCTGCTTCAGGTCGTGTCGGGCAATCTCCAGCTGCTGGGCAAGGACGTTGCGGGCAACCAGCGCGCCGAACAGCGCGTCGCCAACGCCATGGCGGGTGTGTCGCGCGGATCGAAGCTGGCCTCGCAGCTGCTTGCCTTCGGGCGGCGTCAGGCACTGGAGCCCAAGGTCGTCAACGTCACCCGCTTCGTGCAGGGCATGGACGACATGCTCCGCCGCGCCATCGGCGAGGGCGTGGAGATCGAGACGATCGTCGGTGGCGGTCTCTGGAACACCTTCATCGATCCGGCGCAGATCGAGAATGCGCTGCTGAACCTCGCGATCAACGCACGCGATGCGATGGACGGCCAGGGCAAGCTGACCATCGAACTCGGCAACGCCCATCTCGACGATGACTATGCCCGCACCCATGACGAGGTGACGCCGGGCCAATATGTCATGCTGGCCGTGTCCGACACCGGCAGCGGCATGTCCGACGACATCATCCACAAGGTCTTCGAACCCTTCTTCTCGACCAAGAGCGAGGGCAAGGGATCGGGTCTGGGCCTGTCGATGGTCTATGGCTTCGTCAAACAGTCGGGCGGCCATGTGAAAATCTATTCCGAGGTCGGTCACGGCACCACGATCAAGCTCTATCTGCCCCGTGCCATGGAGGCGGAGGATGTCGAGGTTGCGGTCGATACCGGCCCAATCACCGGCGGTACCGAAACCGTGCTGGTCGTCGAGGATGATGCCGAAGTTCGCGCCACCGTCGTCGAGCTGCTGTCCGACCTGGGCTACCGGGTTCTGAAGGCGGTCGATGCCCAAAGCGCGCTGAGCGTCGTCGAGAGCGGTATCCCGATCGATATCCTTTTCACCGACGTGGTGATGCCCGGCACGCTGAAGAGCCCGGAGCTGGCCCGCAAGGCCCGCGAACGGCTTCCCGACATCGCTGTTCTCTTCACCTCGGGCTATACCGAGAATTCAATCGTCCATGGCGGGCGGCTGGACAAGGGTGTCGAGCTGCTGTCCAAGCCCTATACCCGCGAGGCGCTGGCCCGGAAGTTCCGGCATGTTCTCACCAATCAGCGGCAGCGCCAGATGCCGAAGGCCGAGGGTTCCGGTCCGTCGCGGGACATGCAGGCAAGCGAGCCTGCGGCGCAGCCCCTGCACGACGGCCGCACGATCCTGCTGGTCGAGGATGATGACCTGATCCGCACCAACACGGCCGAGACGCTTCAGGATGCGGGCTTCGTGGTGGTTCACGCCGTCACGGCGGAGGAAGCGATGACCGCGCTTCAGACGGCACAGATCGACGTTCTGGTGACGGACCTGAACCTGCCGGGTGAGTCGGGCGTGGAGCTGGCGCGGCGGGCACGGCAGTTGCGGCCGACCCTGTCGATCATCTTCGCGACGGGGGATGGCGGCATGGCGGCCGAGGCGGCGAACATGGATGCGGCGCTTCTGACCAAGCCCTATTCGGCGGCTCAGTTGATCAATGCGATCCGCGGTCGGTTGGAAATCGTAGAGCAGGCGACCCGGCGCTGAGCCGAGCCGCCTGCTCCATTCCGGTCAGGCCCATGCCGGAGGGGACAGCAGAGGAGCCCTTGCGAAACCAGTAAAGCGGGTTAGCGGGCCTTCCAGCCCTCGATCGCGGCGAAGGTGATGATCACCGCGAGCACGAGCAGGGCACCCTGCAATTCCAGTGCGGTCAAATCGAACTCCATCGTCATCGGTCATTCTCCCGACTGAACTTGTCTAAACTCGTCAGAGAAGGGGCCGCCCCGTTTTTGCGGAGGCCGTCTCTTCCTCTGGGTTCAGGATATACGCACCCTTTTTTGCTGCCGTGCAGCGAGTGCGTGACAAATCATGTCCGACAATGCGGAAGACGGATTTCGGCGCAAAGCCCGCCTTCGGGGCGGTTGGCGAGGGTCAGTTCGCCGCCCTCCGCCGCGACCACGCGGGCGACGATCGACAATCCCAGACCGAAACCCACCGTGTCGCGGCGACGCGCGGTATCCAGGCGCACAAAGGGCTCCAGCACGAGTTCGAGCGATTCGTCGGGAATGCCGGGTCCGTCATCCTCGACCCGGATACGCACATCATCCCCCGGATCGGCGCGCAGGGTGATGATCGCATGCTCGCCATAATGGAGTGCGTTCTCAACCAGATTGGTCAGGGCGCGCTTCATGCCGAAGCGGCGGAGGCGGCAATCAAAATGGTCCGGCCCGACATAACACACGTCGCGGCCATGATCGGCAGCGTCATCGGCCAGATTGGCGCACAGGATCGCCAGGTCGGTCAGCTCGGGCTGCTCGACATCGCCGTCTCCGCCCAGAAAGGCGAGAAGCGAGGAGACCATCGCCTCCATCTCCTCGATATCCGTGCCGATCGCCTCGCGCACCTCATCGTCGCGGATCGAGTCCGCGCGCAGCCGCAGCCGGGCCAGCGGGGTACGAAGGTCATGTCCGACCGCCGCCAGCGCGCGGGTGCGTTCATCGATCAGTCGCCCGATCCGCGCCTGCATCCGGTTGAACGCGCGGGTGACATGTCGCACTTCGCCCGGCCCGCGCTCGGGCACGATCAGCGCGGCCCCCTGCCCGCCCTGCCCCCGGCCCAGCTTGTCGGCAGCGCGCGCCAGCATCCGCAAGGGGTGCAGGATGCGCCCGATCAGCGCACCGCTGAGCAGCATCAGCGCGATCGCCGGGATCAGCGCGAGCAGCACCCGCCCGAGTGCGAGATCGAGCGTACGAACCCCCTCGCGCATCCGGAAGCTGAGCAGCGATCCGTCATCCAACCGCAGATCACCCGACACGACCGAGGTCCGCCCCGGCGAGGTCAGCCGCAAATGGATGTCGGTCGCCGCCAGCGAAGGTTCCCAGTCGACGATCTGACGACGCATGCTGTCCATCGCCGGGGCGATCTTCGGTCGCGGCGGCGCGACGGGTGACCAGCTGACGATATAGCGATCGGTGGTCAGTTCGTCCGCCACTTCCGGTCGTTCGCCTGCGGGCCGTTCGTTGAGCACGCGGCGGGCGACGATCAGATGCTCGGCCAGCCGCCGGGCTTCGTCGTCACGCACCGAGACATGGCTGGCGCGTTCGTAGAGATAGGTGGAAATCGCGAACTCGATCGTAACCGCCAGCAGCAGGATCGCGACGATCCGGCCGAGCAGGCCGACCGAGGGGCGGATCACCGCCGTTCCACCGGCACGTTCAGCATATAGCCGACGCCGCGCACCGTGACGATCGGCGCGGCCCCGCCCGCCCCCGACAGCTTGCGGCGGAGGCGGCTGACCAGCACGTCGATGCTGCGGTCCGAGCTGTCCCCGATCCGCGCGCGCGACAATTCGATCAACCGCTCGCGCGCGACCACACGCTGCGCATTGTCGAGAAAGGCAACGAGCAGGTCGAATTCGGCGCCCGTCAGTTCGACCTGTGCGCCCGAGGGCGACATGAGTTCGCGGCGAGGCAGATTGGCGGTCCAGCCGTCAAAGCCCAATATCCCGGCCTCGCGCTCGCCCGGCGTGTTCTCCAGGCCGCCACGACGCAGGACGGCGCGGATGCGCGCGACCAGCTCTCGGGTGCCGAACGGCTTGGCGAGGTAATCGTCCGCGCCCAGTTCCAGCCCGACCACCCGATCGACCTCGCTGCCCTTGGCGCTGATGAAGATAATGGGAACCGCGCTTTTCTGGCGAACCTGGCGGCAGAGATCGATGCCGCTCGTGCCGGGCAGCATGATGTCGAGCAGGATCAGGTCGATCTGCCCGACCTCCAGCGCCTGCCACATTTCGGGGGCGGCATTGGCCAGCTTCACGGCGAAACCGTTCTCCTGAAGCGCGCGTGCGGTCAGGGTACGAAGGGCGGGATCGTCCTCGACGATCAGGATGGTGGGCGGCGTCACCCCCTTTGGCTAGGCAGGTCCCGTCCGCGCGTCAACGTTTTCGCCCGGCCGTTCCGCGTCCAGCCGCGTCAGCCCTTCGGCATATCGCACGGCCCGCCCGGCATAGCCTGTGGCGGAGGCGCGCAGCCGCGTGATCTGGTCGGGCTCCAGTATCCGGACGGCGCGGGCTGGCGAACCGACGATCAGGCTGCCGGGCGGAAACACCTTTCCCTCCGTGACCAGCGCGCCTGCACCGACCAGCGACCCGGCCCCGATCACCGCATCGTTCAACACGGTCGCCCCCATGCCGATCAGGCATCCGTCCTCCACCGTGCAGCCATGCAGGATCGCCCGATGCCCGACGGTGCAGTCCGCGCCGATGGTCAGCGGGCTGCCGGGATCGGAATGAAGGACCGCGCCGTCCTGAATGTTCGTCCGCGCGCCGATATGCACCGGTCCGTTATCGGCCCGGACCACCGCCCCGAACCATAGGCTGACCTGCTCGCCCAGTATCACCTCGCCGATCACATCCGCCGAGGGGGCGATCCAGGCGGTGTCATGAACGACCGGCTGGCGTTCCTCCAGCGCGTACAGCGGCATCAGGCCATCTCCTTCGACTTGGCCTTCGCACGATAGCGATGGAGCAGCGGCTCGGTATAGCCATTGGGTTGCGCCAGCCCCTCGAAGATCAGCGCGCGCGCCGCCTGCATCGCCAGCCCGTCCTTCGCCATAGGCCGGTAGAGGGGATCGCCCGCGTTCTGCGCATCGACCTTGGCCGCCATGCGCGCTAGCGCCTCCTCGACCTGGTCGGCCGAGACGATGCCGTGATGCAGCCAGTTGGCGATATGCTGCGACGAGATGCGCAGCGTTGCCCGGTCCTCCATCAGGCCGATATCGTGGAGGTCGGGGACCTTGGAACATCCCACGCCCTGATCGATCCACCGCACGACATAGCCGAGCAGCCCCTGCGCATTGTTGTCGAGTTCCGCCGCGACCTCCTCGGGCGACCATTCGGGTGTCTTGGCAATAGGCGGGGTGAGCAGCCGTTCGAGCGACGCGACAGGCTCGGCGGCACGCTCGGCCTGACGGGCTGCAACGTCGACCCGGTGATAATGGGTGGCGTGCAGCGTAGCCGCGGTCGGCGACGGCACCCAGGCCGTCGAGGCGCCCGACAGCGGATGCGCACCCTTTTGAGCGAGCATATCGGCCATCCGATCGGGCGCCGCCCACATGCCCTTGCCGATCTGGGCCCGCCCCGCAAAGCCGCAGGCCAGCCCGATCTGGACGTTGCGATCCTCATAGGCCGCAATCCAGTTGCATTCCTTCATCGCCGCCTTGCGCACCACCGGGCCGCCCAGCATCGCGGTATGGATCTCGTCGCCGGTACGGTCGAGGAAACCGGTATTGATGAAGACGATCCGGTCCTTCACCGCATGGATACAGGCGGCCAGATTGGCTGACGTACGCCGCTCCTCGTCCATCACGCCGATCTTGATGCGATGGCGCGCCAGGCCAAGCATATCCTCGACCGCGTCGAACAGGCGGTCGGCGAAAGCGGCTTCCTCCGGCCCGTGCATCTTGGGTTTGACGATATAGATCGAACCTCCGCGCCGCATCGCGATCAGGCTGGTGACGATCGCGTCGAGGATACCTTCGGGCGCTTCGCTACCGGCCGGCAGCCGGAGCGCGGGCGTGGTCATGAGATGGCCGACATTGCGGACGAACAACAGGCTGCGTCCGGGGAGCGCAAAGGCGGTGCCGTCGGGCTTGCGATACTGACGATCGGCGGCAAGCTTTCGCGTGATGGAGCGGCCGCCCTTCTCGACCCGAGCCGACAGCGTGCCGTCGATCAGGCCGAGCCAGTTGGCATAGCCCGCAACCTTGTCCTCGGCATCCACCGCCGCAACCGAGTCCTCCAGGTCGCAGATGGTGGTCAGCGCCGACTCCAACACGACGTCCGCGATCCCGGCCCGGTCGGTACGGCCGATCGGGTGGTCGGCATCGACCATGATTTCGATATGCAGGTCGTGATGGCGGAACAGCCAGCCCTTCTCGCTCCGCCCCCGGAACAGCGATGGATCCTCAAGCCGCTCGACGGCGGTGGCAAGGTCGGGCACCGCGTCCCAGCCCCCAGCAATAGGCAGGGCCTCGTCCAGAAAGCCACGCGCCCAAAGGATCACCGCCGCGCCGCGCTCCGGGTCATAGTCCGTCGTCCCCGAAACCGGCGCGATGGCGTCGGTGCCGTAGAGCGCGTCATACAGGCTGCCCCAGCGGGCATTGGCGGCATTGAGCAGGAAGCGTGCATTGAGCATCGGGACGACCAGCTGCGGCCCGGCGCGCGACGCGACCTCCTCATCCACATCGTTCGGCGCGATGGTGAAGGGCGCGGGCTCGGGAACCAGATAGCCGATCTCGGTCAGGAACGCCCGCTGTGCCGCTCCGTCACGCGCGCCGCCCTGTCGATACCAGTCATCGATCTGCGCCTGCAGCGCATCGCGGCGACGCAGCAGCGCGTCGTTCTCGGGGGCGAAGCGGGTGACGATATCGGCCATCCCGGCCCAAAAACGATCCGGATCGATGCCACTGCCGGGCAGTGCATGCTCCTCCAGAAAGCAGACGAGCGCGGGAGCAACGGACAGGCCGTGGCGGTCGATCATGCGGCGCTCCTCAAGCATCGAAACTCTCCTCTTGCCCTGTGGTCGGGATGATAGAGCATCGCCATTTGCTCCGGTAGTCGGCATAATCGAATAGCTGTCGATCGCTGGAGGAACGAATGGACCCCGACATTGCGTTGTTCGTCGATGTGGTTCGTGAGGGCAGTCTGGCGGGCGCGGCTCGGCTTTGGCGTCTGTCACCTGCCATGGTGTCGAAACGGATCGCCCGGCTGGAGCGCCGTTTGGGTGTGCGGCTGCTCCACCGTACGACCCGTCGTCTGGCCCCGACCACGGCCGGGGCCGCCTTCCATATGGAAGTAGCACCGCTGATCGCCGGGCTTCGCGCGGCGGAGGCTCGGGTGACGCAGAATGGCGGCGGTCCTGCGGGCCCGCTTCGGGTAAGCGCACCGACCTCGTTCGGGCGAATATGGATCGCGCCGTATCTCACCCCCTTTCTCGACCGCTATCCGGCGATCCGGCTTCGGCTCGATCTGACCGACGATTTCATCGACGTGATCGACGGCGGCATCGACCTCGCGATCCGGATCACTGCGACGCCGCCTTCCGGTCTGGAAGCGCATCGATTGGCCGACAATCGGCGGGTCCTGTGCGCGAGCCCCGCTTATCTTGCCCGAGCCGGGACGCCCCAAAGCATCGCCGATCTGGCCGACCATGCGCTGCTCGCCGCACAAGGCCAGTTCCCCTGGCGGCTGACGGGGGCGACGGTGAACGGCGAGAGCCGGGTCGAAACCCCGTCCAGCGAGGTGGTGCGCGAACTGGTCCTGGGCGGCGCAGGGATTGCGCTTCGCTCATTATGGGATGTCGGCGATGCCTTGGCGGATGGACGGCTGGTCCGCGTCCTGCCCGGCCATGAAGGCTCGGCGGCGGTCGCCATCTGGGCGGTCCATGCGGCGGGAGTCCCCCCGGCGGTACCCGCCCTGCTCGATCATCTGCGCGAGGTCTGGCGCGACGCGGCATGGATGACATGACGTGCCCGTCATTTTTCCGTGCATCGCCCCCAAGGAGCCTCTAGGCACGGGATAACAGGGTTTAGGGAGATACGGGTCGATGGCTGGTGGTCTGGTCGCATTGCTGGACGACGTGGCGGCGATCGCCAAGCTGGCGGCGGCGTCGCTGGACGATGTCGCGGGTGCTTCGGCGCGAGCGGGTGCGAAGGCGGCGGGCGTGGTCATCGACGACACGGCCGTCACCCCGCGATATGTCGTCGGGCTGGCGCCGCAGCGCGAACTGCCGATCATCGGCAAGATCGCGCTGGGCTCGCTGCGCAACAAGCTGATCTTCCTGCTGCCTGCCGCCCTGCTGCTCAGCGCCTTCGCGCCCTGGGCGATCACGCCGATCCTGATGGCGGGCGGCGCGTTCCTGTGTTTCGAGGCGAGCGAGAAGATCCTCGAAACGCTGACCGGCCATCATGCCGAGGCGGAGGATGCCGCGCCGGTCGACGCCAAGCAGTTGGAAGAGCGCCAGGTGTCCGGCGCGATCCGCACCGACCTGATCCTGTCGGCGGAGATCATGGCCATCGCCCTTTCGGAACTGCCCGACCTGTCGATCGGCACCCAGGCCATTGCCCTGGCGTTGGTCGGCATCGCGATCACCGTGGGCGTGTACGGCGTGGTCGCCGCCATCGTGAAGATGGACGATATCGGTCTGCATCTGGCCGGGCGCGACAATGCGACCGCGCAAGCGATCGGGCGTGGCCTGGTCAAGGCGATGCCGGTCGTGCTGCGCGTGCTGGCGATCGTCGGCACCGCCGCGATGGTCTGGGTCGGGGGCGGGATCATCGTCCACGGCATGGAGGAATTCGGGCTGACCACCCTGCCCCATCTGATCCACGGCACCGCGCATCACGCGGGTGAGGCGCTGCCCGTCGGCGGCGCGGTGGCGGAGTGGCTGGTCGGCGCGATCGGCTCGGCCATTGTCGGCCTTATCATCGGCGCGGCCATCGTGGGCGTGCTGCACCTGATCCCCAGCAAGAAGGCGCATTGATCTGGGTCAGGCGGCCCTGACGCCGTCGACCTCCATCACATCGGGGGTCAGCAGGTGGCCGGTCACCGCGACCGATTTGCCGACATGATCGACGGGAACCCGCATCAGACGCAGTTCCAGATGCCTGCCGTCATCGCCTTCCAGCACGAAGGCACCGCCCCGGCGGACCAGACGACCGCTCCGAACGAGCGATGGGGCGGTATCGGCGCTGTCGTTCATCGTCATGTCCATTCAATGCTGACGGGCGTGCACGGGATCCGGATCAGGCCGCCCGCGCGACCCGGTCCCTTCCGCTGCGCTTCGCTTCGTAGAGTGCGTCGTCGGCACGGCGGATCATGGCCGCCACGTCTTCGCACGGACGCCACTCCGTCACGCCCGCGCTGAACGTGACGGTGATCGCCTGGTTGCCGACCAGCAGCGGGGTACTGGCGATTTCCTGCCGCAAGCGTTCGACGATGCCCGTCGCGCTATCGAGTGTCGCGCCGGGAAAGAGGATCGCGATCTCCTCACCGCCATAGCGCGCCACGACGTCGTTCGACCTTACGCCCTTCAGCAGACGGGCTGCCATACGCACCAGCACTTCGTCGCCAGCGCCATGGCCATAGCCGTCGTTGATCCGCTTGAAATGATCGATATCGAGCAGCGCGAAGGTAAAATAGCCGTCCTCCGCAATTGCCCGGTCGCGCGCATCCTGTAGCGCCGCCATCAGGGTCCTGCGATTGGCCAGCCCGGTCAGCGGATCGGTGCTGGCCAGGCGATCGAGTTGCTCATTCGCGGCGCGCAGTGCACTGGTCCGCTCCTCGACCATGGTTTCCAGCATTCGCGCGCGACGGCGAACGACGGCCGTAACAAGCCAGAAGGTCGCCCCAAGCAGCAAGAGGAACAGCATGGCCAAGCCGGTCCGTCCGAGCCAGCTTTCATACCATTGCGGATCGACGGTGATCTCGACGCGACGCTCGACCATCCGCGCGCCCAGGCCTGGGACATAGGCACGGAGTTCCAGGTTGTAGGTGCCTGCGGGAAGGTTCGTATAGGTGGCGCTAGCAGGCGTCCCCGCTGGCACCGTCATCCATGTCCGGTCGAATCCGTCCAGGCGATAGCTATAGCGGATCGTCTCCGGCGCGTCGTAATCGGCCAGGGCAAAACCGATGCGCAGGGTGCGCCCGTCCGCACCCCAGCGCAGCGAGAGCGATTTGACGGCCGAGTCCACGGCCAATGCGTGACCGTCGATATCCGCCGAGCTGACGATCAACGGCCCCGGACGGGCGCGGCTCAGCCGCCCGAGCAGGACATCGGGTTGCAGAACGATCAGCCCGTCGGGTGCGCCGAACAGCAGCGAGCCGTCCGCCATTCGCGCCGCCGCGCGCTGGTTGAAGGCGCTGGCACTCAGTCCATCGCGCTGGCTCATGACCCGCACATGGCGGCTTGCCGGGTCGATGACCGAGATGCCGCCGGCACTGGCGATCCAGGGACGTTGCTGGGCATCCAGGACAAGGGAGGCGACATTGTCCCCTGCCAGTCCCTGTGCTTCCGTGATCGCATGGAAGCGCCAGCCGCCTGCGACCGCCCGGCCCAGGGCTACGCCGCCATAGGTTCCCACCCATATCCTGCGCCCGGCCGGAATGATCGAACCGGCATAATCCTGCGGCAAGCTGCCCGGCCCTGGCGACCGACTGGAAAAATTGGTGAACTTTCCCCCTGGCACGTCGAGATGGCCGATGCCGCCCGGCGTGGCGACCAGCACGCTGCCGTCGGGCTGCGTCACGATGTTGATGACTTCGTTGTTGGGCAGGCTGTGCGGGTCGGCGGCATCATGTTCGAACACCCGCACCCGTCCGTCGCTGCGCCGCCGAACGAACAGGCCCTTATAGGTGCCGATCAACAGCGCATCGGGCGTCTCGGCCAATGAGATGACCGGAAGGTCGCCGAGCCCGTTCACGGTCAACGCATGCTGCGACAGGGTGCGCGGATCGATCGCGACGACGCCGCGCGCGCCGACCAGGATGGTGCCGTCCGACGATTCCAGCAGCGCCTTGATATCCTGACCGCCATGCTGGCCGTTCAGGGTCAGTCGACGAACCCGCCCCGCCTTTCGGTCGAGTGCATCGACAGTCCCGTTACTCAGGCCCAGCCAGACCTGATCATGCCGGTCGACCATGATCCCACGAACATTGTCGTCCGACAGCGACATGCGCGGATCGGGCATCGCCGATCCGATACGCAACGTCCCGCCGCCCAGTCCCTGCGTCCGCGCCGCGCCCATTTCGGTTGCGGCCCAGACGCCCCCCGACCCGTCCAGCGCCAGCGCGCGCACCGTGTCGCCCGCCAGCGACATCGGGTTCGCGCCGAGATGGCGGATCGCGGTCGCTGAAAAGCCGTGGCGGGGATCGATCAGCACGATCCCCATGCCATCGGTACCGACCCACAGCCTTCCCCGTTCGTCTTCGATGATCGCCCTGATCGTCCGATGCCCGATCAGGGGGGCGGCGCCACGCAATGCGGGCATTTGCGAAAAACGCGGGCGGATGCCCCGGTCATTCGACAAATAGACGCCGTCCGAACCTGTGCCCACCCATAGCCGCCCGTGCCCATCACGCAGGATCGACCAGATGTCACGGCTATTCGCGGCATCCAAGAGCGACGTCGGATGGAACCGCCTGGACTTGGCAGGGCGTACCCACAGTCCGCCTTCACACCCCGCCCACAGCGTGCCATCCGCATCGCGGTAGACCGCAAATGCACCCTGACGACGTCCCTCGGTCGATCGGATCGCCGAACCCGCCATGGAGTCGAGTTGATCGGCATGGGCGATGTAATGATGAACGCCACCGTCCGATGCGATATAAGCCCCTCCCGATCCATCCGGGGTAAAGCTGAAAACACGGCTGCCCGTCGGTCCATTAAGGGCCTTCAACCGGATGAACTGGCCACTCGCCGGTTCGTAACGCGCCAAACCGCCGACATTGGTGCCGATCAACAGCCCGCCATCGGGCAGCGCCAAAAGCGAGCGGACATAATTATCCGGCAGCGAAAATGGATCGCTCGACAAGGCCTTGAAGCTACGGACACGCTGCCCGTCATAGCGGATCAGACCGCCACGCGTACCGATCCACATGGTCCCGTCGCTGGCGCGGACAACCGCCGTCGCGGTGATATGGGGCAGGCGCACTGCGTCGCCGAGCCGCGTGAAGCTGGCCCATTGCCATGCCGCCCATGGATCGCCGCGTGCTTCTCCCCGGACCATAGCGGGCAGACACAGGAGCAATAAAAGGGCAGCGGCACCGAAGGATCGGAAGCGCATCAAATCATTATCCCGAGCCCCTTTTAGAAAAGGTTCCATAAAAGGATATTAATTTTGATCAACGCTCTCATTGCCGTCCCGACGACCCCGGGCTTGACGTTTCGGCGCTGTTCCTGTTTCGTTTTCAAGCCCGTAAGGTGCGGGCGCAAGGATCATTCCGGGCTATTGCGTGCCAGCGCCATTATCACCTTTCGACGAAACGGGGCGGCTTGACGGGCGGAAGATCATCCATGTCGACATGGACGCCTTTTATGCGTCGGTAGAGCAACGGGACGATCCGGCGCTACGTGGGCGTCCGCTCGCCGTGGGTGGATCACGCGCAAGGGGTGTCGTGGCGGCGGCGAGCTACGAAGCGCGGACCTTTGGCGTTCGCTCGGCCATGCCTTCGGTGACGGCATTGCGCAAATGTCCGGACCTGGTGTTCGTGCCGCCCCGGTTCGACGTCTATCGCGAGGTTTCGCAACAGATCCGCGCCATCTTCGCCCGTTATACCGACCTGATCGAGCCGCTATCGCTCGACGAAGCCTATCTCGACGTCACCGAAGACCGGGCTGCCCTGGGGTCGGCCACCGCCATCGCCAATGCCATTCGCGAGGCGATCCGCGCGGAGACGAGGCTGACCGCCTCGGCCGGGGTGAGCTACAACAAGTTCATCGCCAAGCTCGCTTCGGATCAGAACAAGCCGGACGGCATATGCATCATTCCACCGGCGCACGGCGCGACCTTTGTCGCGGGATTGCCGGTTAAGCGGTTCCATGGTGTCGGACCGGTCACGGCACGCAAGATGGAGACGCTGGGTATCCTGACCGGACAGGATCTACGCGATCGACCCCTGGATTTCCTGCAACGCCATTTCGGCAGCTATGCCGATTACCTCTATGGTGCCGCGCGCGGGATCGATCATCGACCGGTTCGTGCCCATCGCATTGCCAAGTCGGTCGGCGCCGAACGGACTTTCGAGTCCGACCTGTCCGGTCGCGAGGGGCTGCGGAGTGCGCTGGAGCGGGTGGTCGACGCCGCCTGGACCCGGATCGAACGAAGCGGGGTTGCGGGCCGGACGGTGACCTTAAAATTACGGCACAGCGACTTTCGGACCATCACACGGGCCCGCTCGGCCCATCACCCGATCCGTGACCGTGCCGAATTTCTGGCGGTCGGGCTCGATCTGTTGGATCAGCAACTGCCCGTGACGCTCGGGGTTCGTCTGCTGGGGCTGACGCTATCCGGCCTTTCCAGCGATGATGACGGCGCTCGGTCCGCCCCGGCCCAGGCGGAACTGCCGCTATGATCGACGATCAGGCAGCCAGTTCGACCTGGCGCTCCCCTTCGCCATCCGCGTCGAGCGTCACGATCGCCACCGCACCGGTGCCCCGGCCTGCACTGCGCAATTCGAGCGTCCCGCCCATCCCCGCCATGGAATTGGCACACCAATGCAGGCCAAGCCCGCCGGACTTTTCGGTCCGGGTCGAGTAGCCGGGCTGGAACAGCCGCGTCGCCTGGGCGGGCTCGAACCCCTCGCCATCATCGATGATCCGGACCGACAGCCGCCCTTCGCTGGGCGGCGGAATGTCGACGGTGATCGCGCCATGATCTCGCCCCGTCGCGACGATCGCTTCGACCGCGTTGGAGAAGAGGTTACCGATCACCTGGCTCAGGATCACCCGGTTCGCCACCACATAGGCCGGGTGGGCCGGGAAGGTGAAGCTGATCGATACGGCATGGGCATAGCGTGCGATCGTCGCATTGCGCGCCACGATGTCACTGATGTCGCAACGTTCGCGGGCGGGCCGCTCATGGGCTCGGGCCTGTTGCGCGCCGATGATCTCCAACGTCTGGCGCATGGCATCGCGCCCGACTTCCAATTGCCGCCGGACCTCGGTGCGGGCCAGCGCTTCCGCATCGAAGGCGGTCGACAGGAAGGCGACGAGCTTGGCGCGTCTGTCCGGCTCGACCTCTCCGCCTGCCAGCTCGGCCAGCGCCCGGTCGAGCAGGTCGCGTCGGGCGCCGTTATGCTGTCCAACGCCGTGGCTGAGGATGGTCGCCAGGGGCGCCAGCGCATTGCGGACATTGTGCAGGACCGCGACGGCGCTTTCCGAACGACCAAGCGCGAAGCTCTGTATTTCGTTGCGTTCGCGCAAATCCTTGAGCTGGCTGAGCATGGCGTTGAAGTTGCGGCCGAGCGATCCGAACTCCTCGCATTGGCTTTGACCGTCCTCGAACGGCAGCAGCGCGCCCGATGCCTGGACCCGCTGCATATGCCGCTGGACCCGGTCGAGCGGAACGAGGACGAACCGCCCCAGCGCCCGGCGCAGCATGAGCAGGAGCAGCACCAGCAGGAGGATCGATGCCGCTGCCGCCAACAGGAGAACGCGGCGGCCGAGCAGCACGACCTCGCGTGAGACCCGGAACCGGGCCGAGGCGACCGGCCGCCCATCAGGTCCATCGACCGGCACGGCGATATCGATGAATTGCGCACCGCGGCGGGGCCCAGCATTGCTGGCCGGAGCCCCGGTGGAAAGGGCCACTGGTCGCCCAAGCAGGCGAGACAGAGTCTGCCCCGTCAGACGCCGCGCCACGGCGACATGGATATTGCCGCGCGGGCTGTCCGCCACGCCAACGGCCAGGACGTCTTCCCCAACGGACAGATAGAAACGTGACGAGCGGCCCACGTCCACCAGATGTTCAAAATCCAGGCGATCCAGTGCGGCTTCGACCTGACGCGTCTCTTTGGTCAAGGGCCGCTGAACGCTGCCGCCCTCACCGACCGCACGCCGATACACGATGCTTTGGTCTGGCACGGTCGGCGCGATGCCGTCGGAGGTAACGGCACTGGCCTGTTCGCGTGCGGCAACCTCGCTGATCGCCGCGAAGTCCGACAACACCGTCTGAGCCCGACCGCGATAGCCTTCCGTCGCCCGCTCTTCCAGCTCGGCAAAACCCGGCGAGATGACCAGCGTCAGCAGGACGGCCAGCGCCAGTGCCCCGCCGATCCCGGTCAGGGTCAGCAGCGACACCATCGTCTCACGAAGCGATCGTGGCCGCCGCCGCCGTTCATGCCACCGGCGCATGATGCTTCGCTTCGTCAGCGCCCCGCGCCTGCCATGATGGGAGCCCCTTGCGCTTCGCCGGGCAGCGTCAGGAATTTCCGCTCGGCGAGTTTGCGGGCCTCGGTCGCCGGAACGGGTTTCGAGAAGAGATAGCCCTGGAGATGGCTGGCACCTGCGACGCGCAGCGCCTGCGCCTGGGATTCCGTCTCGACGCCCTCGGCGATCACGCCCAGGCCCAACGCCCGACCGAGATGGATGATGGAATGGACGATCGCCGCGGACTCGCGCTCGCGCCCCATGCCGTCGATGAAGCTGCGGTCGATCTTCAAGCAGTCCAGCGCGAATTTGCGGATATTGTAAAGGCTGGAATAGCCCGTACCGAAGTCGTCGAGCGCGATACGGAAGCCCAGCTTACGCAGTTCGCAAAGGGTCTGCGCGGCATGTTCGGCATCGTCGAAAATGGCGGTTTCGGTAATCTCGATCTGGACACGCTGGGGCTCGACGCCTGCCCTTCGCACGCTCTCCATCACATGCCCGACGAAATGCGAACGGCGGAACTGGATCGGGCTGAAATTCACCGAAACATATTGGCCCGGCCAATGCTGGAGCTCGGCCAGAGCGTGGTCGAGGATCCAGTCACCCAGATCATGGATCAGGGTGCTTTCCTCGGCCAGCGGGATGAAGATCGCCGGGCTGATCGCACCGCGTTCGGGCGTGCTCCAGCGGACGAGCGCCTCGAACCCGACAATGTCCAGGCTGCCCCGGGCGACAATCGGCTGATAGGCCAGGCTCAGCTCGTCGCGGGCGATGGCTTGGCTCAAGCCTGCCTCGATCTCGCGGCGAACGCGAATGCCTTCGTCCATGCTGGCATCGAAAACCCGAACGGTGCCGCGCCCCGAACGCTTGGCTTCGTTCAGCGCCATGTCGGCCTGTCGGACGAGATCGGTCGGATCGCGCTCCCCGCCCGGCTGGCACATCACCAAGCCGCAGGATGCGCCGCACCGCACCGCATGGCCCAGCACGTTGAAGGTCGAGGCACAGGCGGTGACGATCCGGTCACAGGCAGCGACGGCCAGGTCAATGTCCTCAGCCTCGAAGAAGATGCCAAACTCGTCGCCGCCAAGCCGGGCCAGCATCGCGCCCTCGGGCATATTGGCCTGGATGGTCGCGCACACCATACGGATCAATTCATCCCCGGCAAGATGACCGAGCGTGTCGTTGACGAGCTTGAACCGGTCGAGATCGAGCATCGCGGTAACGAACGGACCGTCCTGACGCCCTCGCTCGGTCAGGCCGCGCAGAAAGGCGACGCGGTTGGGGGCATCGGTCAGGGCGTCGTGCATGGCGATATGCATCGCCCGGCTTTCGTTCGCTTCCAGCTCGGCGGTCTTTTCCTCCAGCGTCGCGACTTGCGTCGCCAGCAACGCCCGAGCGGCGGCCAGTTCGCGATCATTGTCCCAGCGGCGGCACAGAGCATGCGCCATCTGCTGGACTTCGATCACCTCGAACGGCTTGGCGATGTAGAAGATCTTGTCGGCCGGCCCCGCCACCTTGCCGATCTCGGCGGGGGAGAAATCGGAATAGCCGGTGACGATGACGATATGGATATCGGGATCGAGCGCCCGGATGCGCCGCGCGGTTTCGCGACCGTCGATACCCGGCGGCATCCGTATGTCGATGAACGCCACCGCGAAAGGCGATCCTTCCGCCTGGGCTCGCTCGATCGCGGCGACCGCCTCCAGACCCTGATGGCAATGATGCCGGTCGAGCACCAGGTCGCCGTCCCCCCCGTCGGCCCCCTCACCGAACAGCTCGGTCGCCATGGCGTCCAGCGTGACGTTCCGTCCCGAGAAGCACAGTTCGTAGCTCTCGTGAACCGCCGGTTCGTCGTCGACGATCAGAATACGCATCCGGCTACCATCCGTCTTCATTACTCAACACGAAGATAGATGGTAACCAGAGAGGCTTAAAGTGACGTAAATGGTCAGTTATTCGACCGTAACGCTCTTGGCCAGATTGCGCGGCTGGTCGACATCGGTGCCCTTGGCGACGGCGACATGATAGGCGAGCAGCTGTACCGGCACCGCATAGACGATCGGGGCGATCAGCGGGTGGACCTTGGGCATGGTGATGGTGGCGATACATCCGTCGCCCGCCGCTTCGATCCCGTCATAGTCAGAGATCAGGATCACCTTGCCGCCGCGTGCCTGAACCTCCTGCATGTTCGAGACGGTCTTTTCGAACAGCGGGCCGGAGGGCGCGATGACGATGACGGGGACATGCTCGTCGATCAGCGCGATCGGGCCGTGCTTCATCTCGCCCGCCGCATAACCTTCGGCGTGTATGTAGCTGATTTCCTTCAGCTTCAACGCGCCTTCCAGCGCCAGCGGATAGTCGGTGCCGCGCCCCAGATAGAGCACGTCGCGCGCGCCCGCGACGGCACCCGCCATGCCCTCGATCGCTTCGTCATAGGCCAGCGCGCCGTTGATCGCGGCGGGTGCTTCGGCCAGGTGACGGACGATCTGCTTCTCCTCGTCAGCCGACAGGCGCCCCTTGGCCTTGGCCAGATTGGCGGCCAGCGCGGCCAGCACGCTCAGCTGGCAGGTGAAGGCCTTGGTCGAGGCGACGCCGATCTCCGGGCCGGCATGGGTCGGCAGCAGCAGGTCGGCCTCTCGCGCCATCGAGCTGGTCGGCACGTTGACCACCGCCGCGATCGTCTGCCCCTCATTCTTGGCATGGCGAAGGGCGGCCAGCGTGTCGGCGGTCTCGCCCGACTGGCTGATGACGATCATCAGCCCGCCCGGCTCCATGACGGGCGCGCGGTATCGGAACTCGGACGCGACATCGAGGTCGACGGGCACGCGCGCAAACTGCTCGAACCAGTATTTGGCGACCATGCCCGCATAGAAGCTGGTGCCGCAGGCGACAATGGTGACCCGCTTGATGCCCGACAGGTCGAAGTCCGGAATGGGCAGCGCGACCTTGCCCTCCAGCCGCTGGAGATACGAGCGCAGCGTCTGAGCGACGACGATCGGCTGCTCGTAGATTTCCTTCTGCATGAAGTGGCGGTGATTGCCCTTGTCGATCAGCGCGCCGGTGACGCCCGACAGGGTAACGGGCCGGTCGACGGGGGTGTTGTCACGGTCATAGACCTGCGCACCTTCACGGGTGCAGACGACCCAGTCGCCTTCATCCAGATAGGCGATACGCTGGGTCAGCGGCGCCAGCGCCAGCGCGTCGGACCCCAGATAGATCTCGTCGTCGCCGTAACCGACCACCAGCGGCGAGCCGAGCCGCGCGCCGATCAGCATGTCGGGCTGGTCGCGGAACAGGATGGCAAGTGCGAAGGCCCCGTGCAGGCGCGGCAGCACCTCACGGACGGCGGCAACGGGGTCGAGGCCCTGCTCGACCTTCTCGCTGACCAGATGCGCCACGACTTCGGTGTCGGTTTCGCTGGTGAACATCCGGCCGCGCCCGATCAGTTCGTCGCGCAAGGCCTTGAAGTTCTCGATGATGCCGTTGTGCACGACCGCGACGTGATCGGTCGCGTGCGGGTGCGCGTTGTTGGTCGTCGGGCCACCATGCGTCGCCCAGCGGGTATGCGCGATACCGATGGAGCCGGGCAGCGGATGCGCCGCGAGTTCCTTGGCCAGATTGACCAGCTTGCCCGAGGCCCGGCGACGTTCGATCTCGCCATGGTCGATCGTTGCGATGCCCGCCGAGTCATAGCCCCGATATTCCAGGCGACGCAGCCCGTCGAGCAGCCGCTCGGCCACGTCATTACCGCCCAGAATCCCTACGATGCCGCACATAAGCTACTTACTCCCCAGCCTTTTTCGCGGCCTTTTTAGCCGTCATCATGTCTCTGAAACGCTTGGCCCAACCGGCCTTGGTCCGCCGCTCTGCGCGGACGAGTGCCAGGGCATCGGCCTCCACATCGCTCGTCACGACCGAACCCGCGCCCACGATCGCACCCGCACCGATCATGACGGGCGCGACCAGCGCCGAGTTCGAGCCGATAAAAGCCCCCTCGCCGATCACAGTCTTATACTTCAGGAAGCCGTCATAATTGCAGGTGATGGTGCCCGCGCCGATATTGGCGCCCGCGCCCACTTCGGCATCGCCCAGATAGGTCAGATGATTGGCCTTGGCGCCGGGGCCAAGGACGGCCTTCTTCATCTCGACGAAATTGCCGACCCGTGCGCCCTCGCGCACGTCCGCACCGGGGCGGAGCCGGGCATAGGGGCCGATATCCGCACCGGTGGCGACGGTCGCGCCCTCCAGATGGCTGAAGGCGTGGATGGTCACGCCGTCGGCGACATGGACGCCGGGGCCGAACACGACATGCGGCTCGATCACGACGTCGCGGCCGAGACGGGTATCGTGCGAGAACCAGACCGTATCGGGCGCGATGAGCGTCGCGCCGTCGGCCATTGCACGGGCACGACGACGAACCTGCCAGTCCCCCTCGACCACCGCCAGTTCGGCACGACTGTTGACGCCCGCGACCTCGCCCGCGCCCGTCTCGATAACGGCCGAGTGGCGACCGTCTGCGGCGGCCAGCATGACGATATCGGGCAGATAATATTCCCCCGCCGCATTGTCGTTGCCGACCCAGTCGAGCAGCCCGAACAAATCGCTTGAGCGGACGGCCATTAAGCCGGAATTGCAGAGGGTTACGGCACGCTCTTCAGGATTGGCATCCTTGAACTCGACCATCCGATCGATACGCCCGCTCCGATCGGCAATGACCCGGCCATAAGCGGCAGGATCGCCGGGACGGAAGCCCAGCACGACCGCCGCCGGCGCATCGGCTTCGCCCAGCCGGTCGATCATCGCACGCATCGTCCGTGCCTCCACCAGCGGAACGTCGCCGTAGAGGATCAGCACATCGCCGTCGAAGCCGGCCAGTGCCTCGCGCGCCTGGGCGACGGCGTGGCCGGTGCCCAGCTGTTCGGCCTGAAGCGCAGTGGCAACGCCCAGCGGAGCGACGGCCGCCTCGACCTGCTCGCGCCCGGCGCCCGTCACCACGACCATGCGTTCGGGCGACAAGGCCTTCACGCTGTCGATCAGGTGGAGCAGCATCGGCCGCCCGGCAATGGGGTGGAGGACCTTGTGCAGGTCCGACTTCATGCGGGTGCCCTTGCCCGCGGCGAGGATGATGGCGGCGATCGGTCTCGTCATGACGGTTGCGCCTGCCATGGATTTCCGGTCAACGCCAGTCCGAGACTGCACCGAGGCCGAACATGGACGTCAATTCATCGCATGGTTTTCCCTTCGCCATTGTCGGCTTCGACCTGGACGGCACGCTGCTGGATACCAGTGGCGACCTGACCGCCGCCGTCAACCACGCGCTGGGCTCGATCGGGCGGGCGCCCCTGAGCGTCGAGGCGGTCAAGCCGATGATCGGCGGCGGCGCCCGCGCGATGTTGCGGCATGGGCTGGACGCGACCGGCGGTCATGATGCCGAGACGCTGGATCGGCTGCACCACCTGCTGCTCGAATATTACGAAGCCCATCTGGCGGTGCATACCGCCCCCTTTCCCGGCGCGATCGAGGCGCTGGATGAACTGGCGGCGCGCGGCGTAACACTGGGCATCATGACCAACAAGCTGGAGCGCTTCGCTCGGGCGATCCTGGGGGCGCTGGACCTGACCGATCGCTTCGCCTCGATCATCGGCGGCGATACGCTGGGCGTCGCAAAGCCCTCCCCCAGACCGATCCAGGCGCTGGTCGAGCAGTGCGGCGGGGGGAAAGCCGCGTTCGTCGGCGATTCGATCTTCGACGTCCAGGCGGCCCGTGCAGCAGGACTGCCAGTCATCGCCTGTTCCTTCGGGTTCCTCAGCCAGCCGGTCGAGGCCTTGGGGGGCGATGCGATCATCAATGGCTATGCGGAGCTTATCCCGACCCTGACGCGGCTTTCCCCTTCCGCCACTTGATCCACAAATGCCGGATGAGCATCGGCAGCGGCATTCGGATGAGGTGCGAGCGGATATAAAACATCATCCGTAACGCCTTGTGCCGCTCGCGCGCCCATCCGTCGCGCGCCATCATGCGGCATCGGTAAAGGCGATCGATCATGGTCAGCCTTTGCCACCGGGCAGGAACGGTCGTGCCGTAAAGCGCATGCGTCAACCGCAGCGCACGATCGACGGCGGACGAAAGGCCGTGGTGCGCCGCCCGTGCCTCCAGCCCCACCATGCCCTTTTCCTCGATGAGCGCATGGATATCCCACAAATTGCGGAGGCCACCGGCCAGTTCGCCATCGGCCAACAGATGCGCCGCCGCATGGACGATCATATCCGTATGGCACAGCACCGCCAATCCGCCGTCCAGCACTTCGGCATCGTCGATCAGCGCCTGCGCATCCGGTGTCGGCCTCGCCGTCAGCGGCAGGATGGTGTGGTGGACATCGACCATCCGCCCCCGCTCGCCATTGACCAGCGGGGGAAGCTCATGCATCCATTGGCGATAATAGAGGTCATCATAGGGATCGGATTTCATCCATTCCCATCCGGCATCGACCAGCAGCTTTTCTGCATGGCCGAGCAGCGGTCGCGGAAGCAGGATGTCGCAGTCGCCAATGCCACGCCCCTGCCCCGCCGCCAGCCCGGCCGCGACGAAGGCGGTGCCTTTCAACAGGATGACCGGGTGCCCCAGGGGCCGAAGCGCCAGCGCCACGCGGTTCGCCTCCCACAGCGCCGTCCGCCTGGCCTCGGCGGCGTCGATCCGCGCCTCCGCCAGCGCCCCGACGACCTCACCGGGTAATGCAAGCCCCTCCAACCGATACGCCAAGGTTCCGGACAGCGTCTCGGCCCGCGCAACGGCCAGCACCTTGGTCCAGTGCGCCGGATCGATCGCCCAAGCCCGCTCGGGATCACGCAGCAGCGCGACCAACGTCCGGACCGCGCTCACAGCGCCTCCCAAAGGGCTTCGACGGCGGCGACACCCGTTTCGCCATCGGGATAATCGAGCGCCACCGCCGGAATCTGCGCGCGGAGACGGGTCAGCGTCTGGAACCCGGCCTCCCCCATCGCGACATAGTTGGTCGATGCCTGGGTCAGCCGCATGAAGGTCTCGGTCGGCGCAAGGCCACTCAGGGCGGAGGGAAAACCGAAGCGCGGAAAGATCAACAGCGCAGGCCGTGCAGGCTCGTCCATCGCAGCGATCGCAGCGGCGGGCGGCGCGACGTGGCGCACATCGCCCTTGGGCGTGCCCGTCAGCAACGGACCTGTGCGACAGCCTTCGGGAATGAGCGAAAGGCTCTCGTTCTTCAGGCTGACCGGACGGGGAAAGGGATGGGCTAGGCCGGTGTCCGGATCGATCATGGCGAACTCGTCGCCCAGGAAGCGCCAGCCCCTTTGCGACAGCATCAACGCCAAAGTCGACTTGCCTGCGCCGGACACGCCGCTCATCAGGATCGCCCGATCGTCGCGTGCGACCACGGCGGCGTGAAGCAGCAGGTGACGGCGATGCCCGAGCGCAACCTGCAGGTTCATGCCCATCTCGGCCGCCAGCACGCCTTGCGCCAACGGCAATGGCGACGCATCAGGCAACCAGTAATCCCCCGCCACCCGAACAGATGGCCGCACCCGGCGGCGCCAGGGCGATACGGCCTCCAATCGGACGCTGTAATCGGCGAATTCGGGTCGCGGATAGTCGCGATACAGCGCATCCAGCGCCGCAATCGGCGCATGCCAGTCCGATCCGATCCGGAAACCGACCGGCCCGACCCGCAAGGTAATTTGATGCCTCACACCCGGTCGACCAATCCGGCCGCCTCCAGTTCAGCCAGACGAGCCTGCAGCACCGCCGTACCGTCTGCCTCACCCAAGTCGAAATTCTGCGCCAGCCGAGCGAGCAGCGCATCCCTATCCAAGGGTTCGTCCGCCAGCGCCTCCAATATCTGTGGCGCCGGTTCGTTCAGCAAATGGGTCACGCCGGACGGGCGATGGAAAACGGCCGTGAACATATCCAGCGGCTCGACGATCAAGAGCGCCGCCGCCGCCGCGCGGTAGCGCGGACCGGCCATCGGATCAGGTCCTGGGATTCTGAATGGACAGGAAACAGGTATAGCCGCTCTGGCCGCCACTCAGCTTCTTGATATATTTGAGATAGGCATCATTGGAATAGTAAGTGGTGCCGGGCAGCGACATGCCGTTGTACAGCGCATTGCGCACCTCTTCGCCGGTGAAGGGCCGCGACGGTGGCGGATAGGGCCCGCCGAACAGCGCGCCCAACGGTCCCAGCGGGCCGGGGTTCACGACATTACCATTCCTGTCGATATATTTTCCGGCATCGCCCGGACCGGGCACGGGGATCTGACAGTTCAGCACCGATGCCGTCGTCTGGGCCAGCGCCGGGCGGACGGCAATCACCGTGCTCGCCCCGACCGCGCCCAGCATCAGCATCCGGCGGCTGGTCACGCTGGAGGCAGGCGCATCGGCCTGCGCTTCGGGCGCGAAGCCCGATGCGGGGCCGGGTTCGGAGGGCGTGTCGTCCATGACGAAGCGATCTCCCATATTCGTCGGCCCGCCACAAGAACCTGTGCAAGCCCAGCCGCTTCCCAAAACTGGAAGCCGGTCCGTGCCGGTCCGCCATTCAGCGGTGGAGACAGGGCGCGCGTGCGCCGCTACATCGGCACGTCATGGGATTCGGCATTCGCACCTTATGGGCCATCGTCGTCGTCGTCGTGGCTGCCGCCGTCGTGTTCCTGACGGCAGGACCGGCGCCTGCCATCATTGCGCTGGTCGGCGGGATTGCCGCCGCCCTGGTCGCCAGTGAGGGCGTGCCGAACGAAGCCGAGGAGGATCCCGCTGCCGAGGAGGGCCATACCGGCCTCTTTCCGCTGCTCGAAGAAGCGCTGGACGCGATCGTCGAGCCGGTGCTGCTGATCGAGGGTGGACGCGTTATCCTGGCCAATCGCTCGGCACGAGGGCTGCTCGGCAAGCATATCGTCGGCGAGGATGCCCGCATCGCCATCCGGCACCCCGCGGCCGCCGAACGCCTGCTGGCCAAGGAAGGCGTGACCGATCCCGACCATCCGATCTCTCTCGTCGGACTGGGGTCGCTCGAACAGCGCTGGGAAATGCGCGTCGCCGATACCACGAGCGGCCAGCGCATCGTCCACCTGATCGACCAAACCGCACACGACGCCGCCGAGCGGATGCGCGTCGACTTCGTGGCCAATGCCAGCCACGAATTGCGCACCCCCCTCGCCTCGATCCTGGGGTTCATCGAAACCCTGGGCGACGAAGCGGGCGAGGATGCCGAAATCCGCGCGCGCTTCCTGAAGGTTATGTTCGACGAGGCACGGCGGATGCAGCGGCTGGTCGAGGACCTGATCTCGCTCAGCCGGATCGAGGCCGACAAATATCGCCAGCCCGCCCAGCCCGTCGATATGGCCGAACTGGTCGACCATGTCTGGGAGGAGTTCCTCGACTCCGGCTCGCCACGCGCCGACGACATTGGCTGCGAACTGGCGGAAGACCTGCCGCCGATTGCAGGTGACCGTGCGCAATTGTCGCAGATGCTGCACAATCTGATCGGCAATGCGATGAAATACGGAAAGGCGGAAACGCCGGTGCGGGTCAGGCTGGATCGCGACGGGCCCATGCTGCGCCTGAGCGTCGCCGACCGGGGCGAAGGCATCGCCGCCAGCCATTTGCCGCGCCTGACCGAACGATTCTACCGGGTCGACTCGGGCCGGAGCCGCAGCATCGGCGGTACGGGACTGGGCCTCGCCATCGTGAAGCACATTGTCGAGCGGCATCGCGGAAAGCTGGAAATCGCCAGCGAGGTGGGCGTCGGGACGACCGTGACGGTTCGCCTGCCGGCGCTGAAGACACCGGAAAAGAACGCTTCCGAGAGTGCTGTCACAAAACCACAATAAAAATGTCACACGGGGGTATGGCGAGCGTGGCAGCGCCGGTTCGCACCCGTTCCGGTGTTTCCAAGGATCTCGATGCGTCTGCCCTGCCTTCTCGCCGCGATGTTCGCGCTGGCGGCCTGCCATGATCAGGCCAATGGCGGCGGCGCGGGCGTGCGGGAGCAGATCACGGCGGTCGGTTCGTCGACCGTCTATCCCTTCACCACGATCATTGCCGAGCGCTTCGTCGCGGCCGATCCCGATGCCAAGGCGCCGGTGATCGAGTCGACGGGTACGGGTGCGGGCATGAAACTGTTCTGCGCCGGGATCGGGGCGGGTCATCCCGATCTGGAAGACGCGTCCCGCCGCATGAAAGCCAGCGAATATCGCGACTGCGCGGCGCACGGTGCGGGCGAATTGCTGGAGATCCAGATCGGCATTGACGGCATTGCCTTTGCCGAATCCAAGCGCGGGCCGCACATGGCGCTAACCTCGGTCGATATCTACCGCGCGCTGTCGGCGCATCCCGGCGGCAAGCCCAATGCCGCGCGCACCTGGGCCGACGTCAATCCGATGCTCCCCGCCATTCCGATCCAGGTCTATGGCCCGCCCGCGACCAGCGGCACGCGCGACGCGCTGGCCGAGCTGATCCTGGCCAAAGGGTGCGATGCGGTCGAGCCGGGCGCACCGGCGCTGGCCGCCCGCGATCCCGAAGCGCACCGCCTGTTCTGCACGCGCGTGCGCGAGGACGGCGCCTATATCGATGCGGGCGAGAACGACAATCTGATCGTCCAGAAGCTCCAGGCCAATCCCGACGCGCTGGGTGTCTTCGGCTATTCCTATCTCGAGGAAAACCGCCAGACGGTCGACGGGGTGACGATCAACGGCGTGCAGCCGACCTATGACGCCATCGCCGCCGACCGTTATCCGGGATCGCGCCCCCTTTATGTCTATGCCAAGAAGGCGCATCTCGATGCCATTCCGGGGTTACGCGCCTTCCTGCGGCTTTATGCCGAAAACTGGGGCAAGGACGGTCCGCTGGTCCGCCGGGGTCTGATCGCCTCGCCGGAGGCGATCCAGGCTCGTTCGCGCACCATCATTGCCCGTGAAATCACGCTCGATCCGGCGAACCTGCCGTCATGAACGGCGTCGTCCTTCTGATCCTGACGGTCGGGCTGGGCATCATCGCCTGGGCCTCGACGCGGATGCATGCGCTCGGTTTCCGCCGTCGGTCGGGGACGCGCGCCAGCTCGCTGCCGCATCATTACGGCTGGTATGTCGCGCTGTGGACGGCCGTGCCGCCGCTGATCTTCCTTGCCGTCTGGGCCGCGACCTCCCCCGCGCTCGTCACCGACATGGTGCTTCAGGCCCCGGCGGCCGTACAGCTTCCCCCGCCCGGGTTCGAACGGGCGGCGATCCTGTCCGAGGCGCGAGCGCTGGCGGCGGGACAGGCACATGGAGCGTTCCATGCCCTGTCGCGAACGCTCGCCCCCGCCTATGACGCCGCGCAGACGCGGATCGACTGGATCGCCACCGCGATCGTCCTGCTGCTGGCGCTGGCGGGCGGCGCCTATGCCTATCTGCACGTCCGACCGGAGTTTTCTGCGCGCACCCGGATCGAGCGGGTGGTGCTCGGACTGCTGCTGGGGGCGTCGCTGATCGCGATCCTGACCACCGCCGGGATCGTCGCCTCGCTGCTCTACGAGGCCGGGCGCTTCTTCTCGGTCGTGCCGGTTACCGATTTCCTGTTCGGCATGCATTGGAGCCCCCAGTCGATCGATCCGCGCAATCCGGGCGCGTCGCTGGGCGCGGTGCCGCTGTTCTGGGGCACCTTCTTCATCGGGGCGGTCATCGCCATGGCGGTCGCCATCCCGTTCGGGCTGATGAGCGCCATCTATCTGACCCAATATGCAGCCCCCCGTGCGCGCCGGATCATGAAGCCGGTGCTGGAGGTGCTCGCGGGTATCCCGACCGTCGTCTATGGCTATTTCGCCGCGCTGACCGTGGCCCCCGCCGTCCGGCAGTTCGCGGTTGCGATCGGCATCGAGTGGGCTTCGTCGGAAAGCGCCTTGGCGGCCGGGCTGGTCATGGGGGTGATGATCATCCCCTTCGTCTCGTCCATGGCGGATGACAGCCTGGCCGCCGTGCCCAGTTCGATGCGGGACGGCAGCCTGGCGATGGGGGCCACCCCGTTCGAGACGATCACCCGCGTCATGCTGCCCGCCGCCCTGCCCGGCGTGGTCGGCGGCGTGCTGCTGGCCGTCAGTCGCGCGATCGGCGAGACGATGATCGTCGTCATGGCCGCCAGCGGCGTCGCCACGCTGACCGCCAACCCCTTTGCCAGCACGACCACCGTCACACGCCAGATCGTCGACCTGCTGACCGGCGAAGCCGAGTTCGACAGCCCCAAGACGCTGGCCGCCTTTGCGCTGGGCCTGACGCTGTTCCTCATCACGCTGCTGCTCAACATCGTCGCGCTGAATGTGGTGAAGCGGTATCGGGAAACCTATGAATAAGCCGCCCCCCCAGCCTCCGGCCACGGGTTGGGACAGCCCCGCCATGGCCCGTCGCCTGCGTCGGCGCTATGCCGCCGAACGTCGCTTCCGGCGGCTGGGCGCGGCGGCCGTCGCCTTGTCGGCGGCGTTCCTGGCCTTCCTGCTGATCACCATGCTGGCGCAGGGGCTTCGCGGCTTTACCGAGACGCGGGTGGCCATGCCGGTCAACCTCGCCGCCGCCGAACTGCCGATCGAGCCCGCCCGCCTGAAGGGGCGCGGGGCCGATCTGGCGCTGGCCGGGGCCGGGCTGGAGGATGCGGTGGAAAGCGCCGCGACGACCGCCTTCGGCCCGATGGGAACCGACCTGCTGTCGCCCGGCGCCTGGATCGTGGTGCGCGACGCGATCAAGGCCGACCCCGGCCTGCTCCGTCGCACCGTCCGCTTCGAACTGCCGATCGCCAGCCGCTACGACGTCGCCGCCAAGGGTGTCGGTACGCCCGAGGCCGAGGGCGTCGTTGCGCAGTTGCAGGCGCGCGGGGTCCTGTCGACCGGTTGGGACATGGGCTTCCTGCGCGATGCCGATGCCACCGACCCGACGCGGGTCGGAATCTGGGGCGCGGCGAAAGGATCGCTGCTGACGATGCTCGTCACGCTGGCGCTGGCCTTCCCTATCGGTGTGCTGGCCGCCCTCTATCTGGAGGAATATGCGCCGAAGAACCGCTGGACCGACATGATCGAGGTGTCGATCAACAATCTGGCGGCGGTCCCCTCGATCATCTTCGGGCTTTTGGGGCTGGCGGTCTTTCTGGGCAGCTTCGGCCTGCCACGCTCGGCCCCGCTGGTCGGCGGCCTGACGCTGGCGCTGATGACCATGCCGGTCATCGTCATCGCGGGGCGCAATGCGATCAAGGCGGTACCGCCCTCGATCCGTGATGCCGCACTGGCGGTCGGCGCTTCGCGGGTGCAGGTGATCTTTCACCATGTCCTGCCGCTGGCCCTGCCCGGCATATTGACGGGCACGATCATCGGCATGGCCCGTGCGCTGGGCGAGACGGCCCCCCTGCTGATGATCGGCATGCGCGCCTTCATCGCCGCGCCGCCGCGCGGGCTGACCGATCCGGCGACCGTGCTGCCGGTCCAGATCTTCCTCTGGTCGGATCAGGTCGACCGGGGCTTCATCGAAAAGACCTCGGCCGCGATCATCGTCCTGCTCGTCTTCCTGCTCGCGATGAACGGGCTGGCCATCTACCTCCGCAATCGGTTCGAGACACGCTGGTGAATACCCCCAAGATAACCGCGCGCAACGTCAGCGTGTCCTATGCCGACAAGCAGGCGATCCATGACATCTCGATCGATGTCGACATGGATCACGTCATCGCGTTCATCGGCCCGTCGGGCTGCGGCAAGTCGACCTTCCTGCGCACGCTGAACCGCATGAACGACACCATCCCCTCGGCGCGGGTGTCGGGTGACGTGCGGCTGGACGGGCAGGACATCTATGCGCCCGAGATGGACGTGGTGCAGCTGCGCGCGCGCGTCGGGATGGTGTTTCAGAAGCCCAACCCCTTCCCCAAGTCGATCTACGAGAACGTCGCCTATGGCCCGCGCATCCATGGCCTGGCGACCTCACGAAGCGAGATGGATGCGATCGTCGAGCGCTCGCTGACCCGTGCGGGCCTGTGGAACGAGGTCAAGGATCGCCTGTCGGAAAGCGGCACCGCGCTGTCGGGCGGCCAGCAGCAGCGACTGTGCATCGCCCGTGCCATCGCCGTCGACCCCGAGGTCATCCTGATGGACGAGCCGTGCAGCGCGCTGGACCCGATCGCGACGGCGCGCATTGAGGAACTGATCCACGACCTGCGCGGCCGCTATGCCATCGCGATCGTCACTCACAATATGCAGCAGGCCGCCCGCGTCTCGCAACGCACCGCCTTTTTCCACCTCGGCACCTTGGTCGAGTACGGCAAGACGTCCGACATCTTCACCAACCCGAAGGAAGAGCGGACGAAGGACTATATTACCGGCCGTTACGGCTGAGGACGAGGATCATGGACCACACCGTAAAAGCCTTCGACAACGATATCGGCCGCCTGCGCGGGCTGATCAGCCAGATGGGCGGATTGGCCGAGGAGGCGATCGCCAACGCCATCAAGGCGCTGCAACGCTCCGACCTGGAACTGGCGCGCAAGGTCCGCGAGGACGACAAGGCGATCGACCTGATCGAGGCGGAGGTCGAGCGGCTGGCGGTGCGGACCATCGCACTCCGGGCGCCGATGGCCAACGACCTGCGCGAGGTGGTCGCGGCGCTCAAGATCGCCAGCGTCGTCGAGCGCATCGGCGACTATGCCAAGAACATCGCCAAGCGGGTGCCGATGATCGAAAGCGAGGATCGGATCGAACCCGTCTCGATCCTGCCCGCCATGGCCAAGATCGCCTCCGCCATGGTGCATGACGTGCTCGACGCCTTTGCCGCGCGCGATGCCGAGGCGGCGATCCGGGTCCGCGACAGCGACAACGCGCTCGACGATTTCTACGATTCCATCTTCCGCACGCTCGTCACCCATATGGTCGAGAATCCCAAGACGATCGGACAGGTCGCGCACCTGCTGTTCATCGCCAAGAATCTCGAACGGATCGGTGACCATGCGACGAACGTCGCGGAGATGGTCTATTTCGCCGCCACCGGCACCCAGATGGGTGAGCGGGACCGCGGCGGCACATTGCCTTCTTGAGGGAACAGGCACGATGGCACGGGTAAAGATGTTGCTGGTCGAAGACGACGCCGCGCTGGCGGAACTGCTCGTCTTCCATTTCAAGCGCGAGGATTTCGACGTCACCCATACGGTCGACGGCGAGGAGGCGCTGCTGCTGGCGCGGGAGAGCACGCCCGACATCGTCCTGCTCGACTGGATGGTCGAGGGGATTTCGGGGATCGAGGTCTGCCGCCGCCTGCGTCGCTCGGCCGAGACGGCTAACGTGCCGATCATCATGCTGACCGCACGCGGCGAGGAAGAGGACCGGGTGCGCGGGCTGGAGACGGGCGCGGACGATTACGTCACCAAGCCCTTTTCCCCGCGAGAGCTCGTCGCGCGCGTCGGCGCGGTGCTGCGCCGCGTGCGTCCGGCGCTGGCGGGCGAGGCGCTGACCTATGCCGATATCGAGATGGATACGGTCGGCCACAAGGTCCGCCGCGCAGGCGAAGTCGTCTCGCTTGGGCCGACCGAATTCCGCCTGCTCAAGCATTTCCTCGAGCATCCCGGCTGGGTCTTCTCGCGCGAGCGGCTGCTCGACGCGGTATGGGGGCATGACTCGGATATCGAGAGCCGGACCGTCGACGTGCACATCCGTCGCCTGCGCAAGGCCATCAACATCGGCGACCGCCCCGACATCATCCGCACGGTGCGCTCGGCGGGCTATTCGCTCGACGCCGGTGGTTGATTAAAAGCCTGCCAGGATCGGGTCGCAAGCGAAACGAGGGAGCCAAGTGCGGCATGGGGCGTTCTGCCCGACGCGCTAACGCACTTGCGCTTCTGAACAGGAGATTCGCATGAAGCTCGTTTTTCTGGCCGCCACCGCTCTGATGGCGGCGCCCGCTTTCGCCCAGCAGACCCAGACCGACACCACCGCCCAGGCGGGGATGCAGGCCGGCGCCTCGACGCAGACCGATACGACCACAACGCAGACCCAGACCGACGCGTCGGCTCAGGGTTCGATGCAGGCCAATGCCGCCGCGACCGCCGGCACGATGACCGCCGGTGGCTATCAGCCCGCCCAGCCGCCCATGGCGTCGCAGCCCGCGCCCGGCGCGCCGGTCGTGTTCCAGCAGGCGCCCAGCCCGTCCCAGGCCTATCCGGCCCCGGCGCCGCTCAAGAGCTATCCGATCTGCAAAAAGGGTCAGTATGACCAGTGCCGTCAGCGTGGCGGCAAGTAATCGGCCCATCACAAGGCTGTAGGAATGGCGCCGGTTCCCGACACGGGGACCGGCGCTTTTTCATGAGGACGGGTTATTCCTCGACCAGCTTCATGAGGCGCCGCTCGACCGGGGCCAGAACCGGCCCCAGTTCATGCCCACGCTTCAGCACCGCCCCGCCCTCGCCGATCAGCGCCCACATGCCCTGTCGGTTGCGCAGCGCCGGGCGCTTCTCGATCCGGAATTCGGGGCGTTCGGCCGCGCGACGAAAGGCGGAGAAGATCGCCGCATCGCGGCCCATGTCCATCGCATAGTCGCGCCAGTGCCCGGCCGCTACCATCCGGCCATAGAGGTCGAGGATACGCGTCAGCTCTGCGCGGTCGAACCCCACCTGCCCCGCCGCTTTGGGAAAGGGTACGACCCCCATCAGGCCCGGTCGCGCTCTTCGCCCTGCTCGGCCAGCACCGCGTCCAGCCGCCGCCGCATCGTATCCAGCTCGCAACGGAGCATTTCGATCTTCTGGGTCTGGGGATCGAACATCTCGGAACAGGGCGTGCCGTAAGGAACGAAGCGCTTCTCGGGCGCAGCCCCGCCTTCGACGATCGTCGGGCGAGCCGGAATGCCGACCATCACCGCCCCCTCGGGCACGTCGCGCGTGACGACCGCGTTCGCGCCGACCCGCGCGCGCGGACCGACGATGATCGGACCCAGCACCTGCGCGCCGGATCCGACGATCGCACCGTCCATCAGGGTCGGATGCCGCTTGCCCGCCACGCCATTGTCCGGGCTGGTGCCGCCCAGGGTCACACACTGATAGATGGTGACGTCGTCGCCGATTTCCGCCGTCTCGCCGATCACGACGAAGCCATGGTCGATGAAGAAGTTGCGTCCGATCTTGGCGCCGGGGTGAATGTCGATCGCGGTCAGAAAGCGGGTGAAGTGATTAACCAGCCGCGCGAGGAAAAAGGCCCGCGACTTGTACAGCCGGTGCGCGACCCGGTGCCCGGCCAGCGCCCAGACGCCGGGGTACAGCAAAATCTCCGCACGCGAATGCGGAGCGGGATCGCGAGCCCGGATCGAATCGAGATAGGCGGCCAATCGGCTCGGCATGAGCATGTCCCCAGATGCGATATGCGCATTTAGGCATAGGCCCGGCCAAAATCCAGATCGACCCATTCTCGCTTGGCATCGGGCAAAATCTATCGCGGTTGCAGCGTTGGCCGGGACACGGCATGGCCGCCGGTCATAAAGCACAGGAGACATGATGGACCCGACCAGCACCGAACTGATCCACATCCTGCCGTTCGTGGCCGTGGGGTTTGCCGCGCAGGTGGTCGACGGTGCCCTGGGCATGGCCTTCGGGGTGATCTCCAACACGCTGCTCATCAGTCTGGGCGTTCCGCCTGCCGCCGCCTCGGCGGGCGTGCACAGTGTCGAGACCTTCACCACCGCCGTCTCGGGGATCAGCCATGCGGTGCATCGCAACGTCAACTGGCGACTGTTCTTGCGGCTGATGATCCCCGGCGTGATCGGCGGTGCGCTGGGCGCCTATGTGCTGTCCAACATCGATGCAGCCGTGGTGAAGCCCTTCATTCTGGCCTATCTGACCGGCATCGGCATCTATCTGCTGATCCGCGCCTGGCGACACAAGGCGGCAACGCGTGAGCCCAAGATCGTCGGGCCTCTTGGGTTCCTCGGCGGCTTTCTGGACGCGGCGGGTGGCGGCGGCTGGGGGCCGGTGGTGACGTCGAACCTGCTGGCCCAGGGGGCTGCGCCGCGAACCACCATCGGCACGGTCAACACGGCCGAATTCTTTCTGACGGCGACCATCTCGGCGACGTTCATCACGCAGCTCGGCTGGGGCGCCTTCACCATGGCGACGGTCGGGCTGCTGATCGGCGGCATCTGTGCCGCGCCGTTCGGGGCGATGCTGGCGAAGCGGGTTCCGGCACGAACCCTGTTGACGCTTGTCGGGGTGATCCTGACGCTCACCAGCCTCTGGGGGCTGTATCAGGCGGTTAAAGGATAAATCCTCCCCGGCACGGGGAGGTGGCAGGCCAAGGGCCTGACGGAGGGGGGCTTCCGCAGAGTCCGTCCTTGGCGGAGAGCCCCCTCCACCATGCTACGCATGGTCCCCCTCCCCGTGCCGGGGAGGATATTTTTACGCGATGGCCGAGTGGACGGTGGCTACGGCCTGCATCACCGCCGCGATGCGGACGGCGGTCTGGATGACCTCGGCCGACGCACCGGCCTTCTTCAGCACCGCCTCATGCGCGTCGATGCACATGCCGCAGCCGTTGATCGCCGATACCGCCAGGCTGAACAGCTCGAAATCGATCTTGTCGATGCCCGGCGCGCCGATCACGTTCATGCGCAGCTTGGCAGGCATGTTGCGATATTCCTGGTTCCCGGCCAGGTGGGTGAAGCGATAATAGACGTTGTTCATCGCCATCACCGCCGCCGCCGCGCGCGCCGCATTGGCGGCTTCGGGCGAGAGCTTGGGGGCGCATTCCGCCTCGGCGGCCTCGACCAGTGGCTTGTGGCCGGTGCCATGTGCGCAGGCGAGCAGCAGGCCGTACTTGCGTTGATCGTTCAGCACCGGCTCGTTGAGCAGCGAGCCGACGTTCAGGCGGATGTCCTTGGCGAAGTCGGGCAGCTGCCCGGCAAATTCCTTGAGCGACATGAAAGGGATTGCTCCGGATAAACGACGCCCCAGTCCGGGCCGCCGATCCGCGATGGACCAGCGACCCTCGCCGGGGCGTCGGAAATGTTGGGTCCGGGGACGTCACCGCCCCCGGACGACAGAATTACTCGGCGGCGAGCTGGAGGACGTCGTCGCCCTTGTTCCAGTTGCACGGGCACAGCTCGTCGGTCTGCAGCGCGTCGAGGACACGCAGCGTCTCGGCCGGGTTGCGGCCGACATTCAGGCCGTTGATCGTAACGTGCTGGATGACATTGTCGGGGTCGATGATGAAGGTCGCGCGGTAGGCGACATGCTCATTCTTGTCGACGATGCCCAGCGCATCGGCCAGGACGCGGCCATTGTCCGCGATCCAGGGGAAGTCGGCCGCGGCCAGATCCGGGTCCGACTTGCGCCATGCCAGGTGGACATGCGCGGTGTCGGTCGACGCGCCGATCAGCACGGCGTCGCGATCCTCGAAATCGCCCTTCAGCTCGGAATAGCCCACGATCTCGGTCGGGCAGACGAAGGTGAAGTCCTTCGGCCAGTAGAACAGAACCTTCCACTTGCCCTCATAGGAGGTGTCGCTGATCGTCTCGCCGGCGGGCAGCGCGTTGGTGCCCTGCTGGACGGGAACGGTGAATGCGGGGAGCTTGTCTCCAACGGTCAACATGGCAATAGCCTCCATTCTTCAACAAAATTCGGCTTCAGCCATCCTCTCGTACGATCGGCGGTTGGCCCGCCTGTATTCGTTGCCGCGACAGATATGGGGACTGGCGCCTTTGATCCAACAAGCTATTTGTCACATCGCAATCGACTGAGACGATCAATGGCCGCGACCTATCTACCGACCCTGAAACAGTTACAATATCTCGTGGCCCTGCAGGACCATGGCCATTTCGGCCGGGCGGCAGATGCGTGTTTCGTCACGCAATCCACCCTGTCGGCGGGCCTGCGCGAACTGGAAACGCTGATCGGCGTGACGCTGGTCGAGCGGACGCGACGTGTCGTGCGCTTCACGCCGCTGGGCGAGCGGATCGCCGACAAGGCGCGCCGCGTCCTGCGTGAGGCGGACGAACTGGGCGACATGGCCCGCGCTGCCGGACGGCCTTTGTCGGGCGAGATGCGCATGTCGGTGATCCCGACCATCGCACCCTTCATGCTGCCGCGCATCCTGCCTCGGCTGCGGCGCGACTTTCCCGACCTGAAGCTGTTCCTGCGCGAGGAGCCGAGCGGCCCGGCCTGCGAGCGTCTGCACAACGGTCGCACCGATTGCGTGTTGCTCGCCCTCCCCTATGCCTGTGGCGAGGTGACGGCCGAGCCCTTGTTCGACGACCGGCTGTTCGTCGCCTTCCCGACCGACGAGGATGTAACGCCGCCTGCCGCCTTCCCGGCCTCTGCGATCGACGAGGCGCGGCTGTTGCTGCTGGAAGACGGGCATTGCCTGAAGGACCATGCGCTGGCCGCCTGCAACCGTCCCGAACTGCGCGCGGAGGCGACGATGCTCGGCACGTCGCTCCACACCATCGTCCAGATGGTCGACAATGGCCTGGGCATGACGATGCTGCCGGAAATGGCGCTGCGCTCGGGCATTCTGGACAATACCCAGATCACCGCGCGTCCGCTCGACGCCGAGAATGCGGTGCGCAAGATCGCGCTGGTCTGGCGTCGCGCCAGCCCGCGCGAGAAGGACTTTCGTCTGTTGGCACAGGTGCTCGCTGAAGCAGCGTGAAGCGCAACTTGGGGCCGCGCCTTGCGCGTCCCCTTCGATATCATCCCATCTACAGGAGATTTCGCCCATGACCCATAATGCACGGCGGCTGGTGGCCGTTCTGCCGCTCATCGCCATGATCGGACTGGGCGGCTGCGGACGCGGGCGGGATCAGCGGGAAGCCCCTGCGGCTCCGTCCAGCGCGCCGGTCGTCGCGACCCCGGCGGCTCCGCAGCCGGACCAGCCGATGGTGCCGACCCGCACCATCCTCGACAATGCGACGGCCACGCCTTCGCTATCGTCGCTGGTTGCCGCGATCCGCGCCTCCGGGCTCGCGACGACGCTCGCAGGCCCTGGCCCCTATACTCTGTTCGCACCGTCGAACGAGGCTTTTGCCCGACTGGCGCCGGGTGTGCAGGAGCAGTTGTTGCAGCCGGCCAACCGGGACTCGCTGGTCAAGCTGATCCGCTTTCATATGGTGCCCGGCGTCGTCGGTATCGCCGACCTGCAACAGCAGATCGCGGCCGGTGGCGGGACCGCCAAGCTGATGACCGTCCAGGGCGAATGGCTGACCGTCAGCATGACCCAGTCGGTCATCACCCTGACCGACAGCGGCGGCAACAAGAGCTATATCGAGGCGGGTGACATGACCCAGGCAAACGGGGTCATCCACATCGTCAACGGCGTTTTGGTGCCAAAACTGGATTGAGTGCGTTACTCCCATCAGGACGGCCGTTTCGCTTGAGGAACGGCTGGCCTGCCCTTCACCATGCGGCGCGATGCGACCCCGCTCCGCCGCCAGAAGAACGGGAGTATGCTATTCATGTTGAAGACCCTTGCCATTCTCGTGTCCGCCACGGCCCTGACCGGCGCGGGTGCCGCCATGGCCCAGACGGCGCCCCAGACCGCACCGATCCAGCCTGTGCCTGCCCAGACGGCCCCGGCGACCCCGGCCAAGACTGCTCCGGCAGCCCCGACCACCGCGACGCCCGCCGCAACCGGTACCATCGTCCAGATCCTGGCCGCGACGCCGGATCGCAGCACGCTGGCGGGCCTCGTCACGACGGCGGGCTTGACTGCCGATCTGTCCGGCCCCGGCCCCTTCACCGTCTTCGCGCCGAGCAACGAGGCGTTCAGCCGTATGCCCCCGGGCGCGCTCGACACGCTGAGCAAGCCGGAGAACAAGGCCACGCTGGCGACGATCCTGAAATACCATGTCGTGTCGGGCAAGGTAACCGCCGACCAGCTCAAGGCGCAGATCGCGGCGGGCAACGGCACCGCCACGCTAACGACGCTCGCCGGTCAGCCGCTGACGGCGCAGCTCGGCCCTAACGGCAATATCATGCTGACCGATGTGAACGGCCAGAAGGCCTATGTCGACAAGGCCGATGTGCAGGCGACCAACGGCGTCGTGCATCTGACCAACGGCATCAACGTGCCGAAGATCGGCTAAGTCGGCGGATCGTCGAAACAGGAAAAGGCGGGGCTTCGGCCTCGCCTTTTTTTTATGAAGTCCAGCGTTCGGCGGCCGCCGTGTCGCTGTCTCGCGCCTCGACCCAGCGGGCATCTTGTCCCCGCGTCTCGCGCTTCCAGAAGGGCGCGTCGGTCTTCAGCCGGTCGATCAGATAGGCGCAGGCGTCGAGCGCGTCGCGGCGATGCGGGGCCGCCGCCAGGACGAGCACGATCCGCTCGCCCGGCCGCATCGGGCCGACGCGGTGGACGATCGTTGCAGCTTGGAGCGACCAGCGTTCCGCCGCCTCCTGTGCGATCCGCTTCAACGCCGCCTCGGTCGCGCCGGGATAATGTTCGAGTTCAAGGCTATCGACCCCGTCATCGGCGCGGACCAGCCCGCAAAAGCTCGCCACCGCGCCGACATCCTGCCCCTCGATCCGCGCCATTTCCTCGGCGAGATCGATCGGGGCGACCGATACCAGGATACGGATCATCCGCCCGTCACCGGCGGGAAGATCGCGACCTCGCGGGCATTGCCGATGGCCGCATCGAGGCCAACGAAAGTCTGATCGACCGCGGCGCGCAACCGCTCCGGTTCGGCCATCGCCTCGGCATAGCCGCCGCCGCGCGTCGTCAGCCATGCGACCAGGTCGCCGACCGTCACAACGTGCTCGGGCGGCGTCACCGTCTCCTCGGCCTGTCCGATCCGTTCCCGGACCCAGGCGAAATACAGGATCGTCAGCGTCATCAGCTATCCATATGCTTAAGGCCGACGCGGAGATAATCCCAGCCGGTGACGAGCGTCAGCACCGCCGCGGCCCAGAGCGCCGCCAGGGCCGCCACATGCATCCACGGCCAACCGGGCAGCGCGCCGCCCAGGATCAGACCACCGAGCGCGATCAGTTGCAGTGTCGTCTTCCACTTGGCCAGTCGCGACACGGGCACCGACACTTGCAACTGCGCCAGAAACTCGCGCAGTCCCGACACCGCGATCTCGCGCAGCAGAATGACGAGGCCCGCGACCACGCTCACCCCACTCAGCACCTGTACCGCGACCAGCACCAGGATGACCGAGGCGACCATGATCTTGTCGGCGATCGGATCGAGAAAGACGCCCAGCTTCGACACCGCCCCCTGCGCACGCGCGAGATAGCCGTCGAAGTAATCGGTGATGCCCATCAGGCAGTAGAGGGCAAAGGCGATGCCGTAGCCCAGTGCCCAATCGGGTTGCCACAACAGCCCCGCGAGCAGCGGCACGGCCAGGATTCGCGAGAGCGTCAACAGGTTGGGCAGCGTCAGCATGCCGCCTTCTAACCGCTCGTTCGCCCATGACAAACCGCTTTAAGCGGTTGGCGATATGGGTGCGCATAGCTATGTTGCTGTCATCCTGTTGCCACGATCGGGCCATTTTTCGTTATGCTCAATGCCCTCGGGCTTCTCAAACAGCGTCGCTTCCTGCCGCTGTTTGCCACCCAGTTTCTCGGCGCGTTCAACGACAACCTGTTCAAGACGTCGATGGTGTTGTTCGCCACCTATGCGATCTTCACCGACCCCCATTCCGAGTTCTATTTCAACTGCGCCGCGACCGGCGCCGCCATCCTGCCCTTCGTCTTCCTGTCGGCGCTGTCGGGGCAATTGGCCGACAGCCACGACAAGGCCAAGATCATCCGCATCGTGAAGACGGTCGAGATCGGCATCATGCTGGTCGGTGCGGGTGGCCTGCTGATCGCCAAGGCGGGGTACACGACCGCCGGACTGGCGCTGATGCTGGGTACGGTGCTGGCGCTGGGCGTCCATTCGACTTTTTTCGGGCCGATCAAATACGCCATCCTGCCCCAGCATCTGGAGGCCGAAGACATATTGGGCGGCACCGGCCTGGTCGAGGCGGGGACCTATCTGGCGATCCTGCTCGGCACGGTCGCGGCGGGGTGGATCCCGATCGAGGCGGCCGCCATCGGCGTGCTGGTCGTCGCGGTGATCGGCTGGTTCCTGGGGCGTCAGGTGCCCCCGGCCCCGCGCGAAGGCCCGCCGCTGAAGCTTAACTACAACCCCTTTACCGCTTCGTGGCGGCTGATCTCGGCGACGCTGCATATCCGCCGCCTGTTCCTGGCGATCATCGCGATCAGCTTCTTCTGGACGATCGGCGCGGTCCTCATCATCATCTTCCCGCCGCTGGTGAAGAATGTCCTGACGGCGGACAAGGAAGTCGCCAGCCTGGCTATCGCCATCTTCTCGATCGGGGTCGCCATCGGATCGGTGGTCATCAACACGATGCTGAAAGGTGAGATTTCGGCGCGCTATTCGCCGATGTCGGTCATCGCCATGGGCGCCTTCGTCGTGCTGTTCTCGTTCCTTTGCCGCAACTGGACCCCGGCGGTTGGCGGCGGCCTGTATAGCTGGCAGGCGTTCCTGGCGGAACCGCGAGCCATCGGTATCCTCGCCACGCTTCTGGCGATCGCCACGACCGGGGGCATGTTCGTCGTGCCGCTCTATGCCTTCCTGACCACCACGGTCGAAAAGGATCAGACCGCGCGAACGGTAGCGGCGAACAACATCGTAAACTGCTTCGCCATGACGATCGGCTCGGTCCTGGCCTTTGCGATCAGCGCGGCGGGCGTATCATCGGCCGACATGCTGTTCGTCGTCGCGGGCATGTGCCTCGTATCGGCATGGCTCGCACTGCTGCTGCATCGTGCCTGCGACGAGGTTTCCGCCGAACCGGCTTAAAACAGAAACGTGTAGATGCTGATGAAGAAGGCCGTGAAGCTGAGGACGAACAGCCGGATATCCTGATCGTCGTCCTGTCGCCTCCGCGCTTTGACGGGGGGCGGCAGCGTGCGCCGAAAAGGGTGGCGGGCGGCTTCGTTGGTCAGGACTAGGCGGCGTCTCATAGCCCCCTGTTAACGTCTCGTTTACCGTTTCGGCAGCGGCTCGATATCGGACCGTCTGTCCCCGCTGCCCCGTATCGAGACAGCGGGGATCGAGACTTAATGGTCGTGTGCGCCCGACGCGCCGATGCCCGTCTCCGAGCGGATACGCTGCGCCGGATAGCCCGCCTTGTCGACCGCCGCACGACCGCTGCTATCGGTGATCGACACCAGCCAGATGGTCAGGAACGCCAGCGGCATCGAGAAGATGGTCGGCGAGCCATAGGGGAAGATGGGCGCGGCATGGCCCAGGACGTTCACCCAGATGGCAGGTGACAGGATGGTCAGCACGAGCGCGGTCAACAAGCCGACCAGGCCGCCCGCCACCACGCCCCGCGTCGTGCAGCCCGACCAGAGCAGCGACAGGAACAGCACAGGGAAGTTGGCCGACGCCGCCAGCGCGAAGGCCAGGCTGACCATGAAGGCGACATTCTGCTTCTCGAACAGGATGCCCAGCAGGATCGCGATGACCGCCAGCACCAGCACGGTGATCCGCGACACCCGAAGCTCGGAAGCGGAGTCCGCCTTCCCCTTCTTGATGACGGTCGCATAGAGGTCATGACTGACCGCCGAGGCTCCCGACAGGGTCAGACCGGCCACCACCGCCAGGATGGTCGCGAACGCCACCGCCGAGATGAAGCCCAGGAACAGGTTGCCGCCGACCGCCTGCGCCAGGTGGATCGCCGCCATGTTGCTGCCGCCACGCAGTGCGCCATCCGCATCGAGGAAGCCAGGGTCGGTCGCGACCAGCACGATCGCGCCGAAGCCGATGACGAAGGTCAGGATGTAGAAATAACCGATCCAGCCCGTCGCCCACAGCACCGAGCTGCGCGCCGCCTTGGCATTGGGCACCGTGAAGAAGCGCATCAGAATATGCGGCAGGCCTGCCGTGCCGAACATCAGCGCAGCGCCGATCGAGATGGCGGAGATCGGATCCTTGATGAACCCGCCCGGCCCCATGATTGCCCGGCCCTTCGTCACCGCTTCGTCCGGCCCTGCGCCCGCCAGGGTGGCCAGCGCCGTCTTCACCTCGACCGCGCGGGCGAACAGCGCCTCGGGGCTGAACCCGAACCGCGCCAGCACGGCGATCGCCATGAAGCTGGCAGCACCCAGCAGCATCATCGCCTTGACGATCTGGACCCAGGTCGTCGCGGTCATGCCGCCGAACAGGACGTACATCGTCATCAGCACGCCGACGATGATCACCGCATAGCCATAGGGCAAGCCGAACAGCAGGCGGATCAACTGCCCCGCCCCGACCATCTGCGCGATCAGATAGAATAGGACGACGAGCAGCGTCGAACAGGCCGCTACCATCCGCACCGGCGTCTGGGCGAACCGGAAGGACGCGACATCGGCGAAGGTGAACCGCCCCAGATTGCGCAGGCGTTCGGCCATCAGAAACAACAGGATCGGCCAGCCGACGAGAAAGCCGATCGAATAGATCAGCCCGTCATAGCCATCGGCATAGATCTGCGCCGAAATCCCCAGGAAGGATGCGGCGGACATGAAGTCACCCGCAATCGCCAGGCCGTTCTGAAAGCCGGTAATCCCGCCCCCGGCCGTATAGAAATCGGAGGCCGTCCGGGTTCGCCGCGCGGCCCAGCGGGTGATGGCCAGCGTTAGCGCGACAAAGGCCGCGAACATGCCGATCGCGGTCCAGTTCGTCGCCTGCTGGACGGCAGGGCCGATGGCATGAGCCTCGGCTGCCGAGACGGGCAGAAGCGTCAGGGCGGCGGCGAGCGAGATCCCTCCGCGCATCATGCACCATACTCCGCCCGAAGCGCGTCGATGACCGGATCGAAATCGCGATTGGCCCGCCATACGTACAGGCCGGTCAGCACGATCGCGAGGGCGATCACCCCCAGCCCGATTGGTATGCCCCAGCTCGTCGCGCCCCCGCTGACCGAATGGGCGAGCAACGCCTTGTCGAAGGCGATGGTCAGGACAAACCCGAAATAGACGATCAGCATGATGACCGTCAGGACAGTCGTGAAGCGCCCTCGCTTGCGAACCAGCGCGATGTAGCGCGGATCGCTGGCCAGACGGGCTGCGGCATCCTCCATGGCAATCTCCTAACCCCCGCACCGTACATCGGTGTCGTGGCCGCCATGCTCCCCCGCCCCCGCCGTAACGTCAAGCGCGATTGGGGCGATAGGCGTTCAGGTCGATGCCGTGCCGTGCGACCTTGTCGTAAAAGGTCTTGCGCGGGATGCCCAGCACGGCGAGCGCCGCGCGGACGTCGCCCGCCACTTCCTCGAGCACGGCGCGGATCGTCGCGCCCTCGAATTGCTCGACCCGTTCGGGCAGGGGTAGCGGATCCCCCGCCTCGCGCGCTTCGCCGAACAGGCCCAGCGCGACGCGGTTCGCATAGTTGCGCACCTCGCGCACATTGCCCGGCCAGTCGTGCGACAGCAGCCGCGCCTGGATACTGCCGTCGATCATCGGCACTGGCCGCCCGAAGCGCTCCGCCGCCTCGCGCAGGAAATGAGCAAAGAGCAACGGCACGTCGGCCCGCCGCTCGCGCAACGGCGGCACGCGTAGCCGCACCGCGTCGAGCCGGTAGAGCAGGTCGGCGCGGAAACGCCCCTCCTCCACGGCACGGGCCAGATCGGATTTGGCGGCGGCCACGATGCGCAGGTCGAGCAGTTGCGGATCCTCCGCCCCGATCGCGCGGACCTCCCGCTCCTCGACCACGCGGAGCATCCGGCCCTGGAGCGCCGGGGCCATGCTGTCCACCTCGTCGAGGAACAGCGTGCCGCGATGCGCCGCCGCGATCCGCCCCGGCGTCCGGCCATGCGCCTGGCCGAACAGCTCGTCCTCGGCAATCGCCTCGGGCAAGGCGGCGCAGTCGACCGCGATGAAGGGCCGCGTACGCCTGGCGCTCCAGCGGTGGAGCAGCAGCGCGACCAGTTCCTTGCCCGTCCCCGTCTCTCCCTCGACCAGCACGTCGACATCGGCCTGCGCCACCTGTCGCACCGTATCGCGAAGCCGCATCATGACCGGGGTCTCCCCGATCAGCGGATAGGCGCCCTGTGCCTCCTCCGCCGCCTGTCGCAACCGCCGGTTGTCGAGGACCAGTCGCCGCATCTCCAACGCGCGTTCGGCGCTGGAGATCAGGTGATCGGCGGCAAAGGGCTTGGCGACAAAGTCATGGACGCCCTGCTTCAGGGCGGCGACCGCCATCGGTACGTCGCCATGACCGGTCATCAGGATCACCGGGATTTCGGCGTCGATCGCGGCCACCCGCTTCGACAATTCGATCCCGTCCAGGCCCGGCATGCGTATGTCGGACACGACCATGCCGGGAAAGTCGGCGGTGATCGTCGCCAGCGCCGCCAGCGGATCGCCATGCGCCTCGACATCGATCCCGGCCAGCTCGAACGACTGGGCCAATGCCTGACGCAGCACCGTGTCGTCATCGACCAGAAGGACCCGCAACGTCTCGCTCATGCGCGGCGCATCCTCAGACGAAAGCCTGCACCGCCCAGACTTGAGGGGATGGTTTCCAACACGCCGCCAAACTCCGTCATGATATCCCGCGCAATCCCCAGTCCCAGGCCCAGTCCATCGGGCTTGCCGGTCACGAAGGGGGTGAAAATCTCGGTCGCGATGGCCGGGTCCAGACCGGGGCCGTTATCCTCCACGGTCAGTTCGACCCCATCGGGATGCTCGACGACCGTCAGTCGCACGCGCGGCGAAGGGGTCTCCGCCACGGCGTCCAGTGCGTTCTGCAGCAGATTGACCAGCACCTGCTCCAGCCGCACGCGCCCCGCCACAACCCGGGGCAGTGCCCCGCCCCTCGGCCGCTCCAGCGCGACCCCGGCGGTGCGGAACCGGTCGCCGATCAGCAGCATCGTGCCGTCCAGCACCGCCTCCAGCGACACCGGGCCCAGTCCATGCGTACCGCGCCGGACGAAACGCCGCATCTCCTGGACGATCGAGCCGATCCGTTCGGTCAGCTCGACGATCGTTGCCAGATTGCCCGCGGCCTTGTCCGGCTTGTCGCGCGACAGGAAGGTGCGGGCATTGTCCGCCAGCGTGCGGATCGCCGCCACCGGCTGGTTGATCTCATGCGCCACGCCCGCCGTGATCGAGCCCAGCGAGCCCAGCCGATTGGCCTGGGCCAGTTCCTCTCTCGCCGCGCGGAACCGCTGGTCGGCGCGGATACGCTCGGAAATCTCGACGGTCAGCTGGTCGTTGGTCGCGCGCAGTTCCGCCGTGCGCCGGGCGACCTCCTCCTCCAACGCCTCGCGCGCCATCGCCGCGCGTTCGGCGCGTGTCCGTCGCCAGATCGCCAGCAGCGTCAGCCCGATCAGCCCGACCGCGATCAGGGCGGTGACCGAACGGACCCAGCCGTCCGCCTCCTTCAGTGCGGGCTTCGAGGGAAGGACATGAACCAGTTGCCACCGGGGCAGCGGCGCGGGCGTGACGCCGACGATGTAGCGAGTCCCCTCCCGGTCGGTCGCATCACCGCCCGCGATTCTGTAGGGGCCGGGGCGAAGAGCGATCGTGCCGAATTGCTGGCTTTCGCGGATCGCCAGCTTCGCCGAAGGGGTCAGCGGACGGGTCAGCGTGAACTCCGCGGCGGGATCGGTGGTGACCACGACCACGCCGTGATCGTCGAGCAGCAGCGTCTGGCCCGCATCGCTCGCCCAGGCCTGTACCATATGCGCGAATTCGACCTTCACCACGACCACACCGTCCGGGGCAGTCGCAGGACCGATCCTTCGGGCAAGAAACAGGCCGGGCCGGTGGCTCGTATTGCCCAAGGCGAAATATTCGGACGTGCCGGTTCGCATCGCCTGCCGGAAATAGGGACGAAACCCATAATCCCGCCCGACAAAGCTGTCCGCACGCCCGGCATTGGAGGCAGCGACCGTGCGCCCGCGCCTGTCGATGGCGTAGATGACCGGCGCCCCGGTCCGCTCCGCCAAGCCGCGCAGCTTTTCGTTCAGCCGCGCGGCGGCCTGCACCGACCCGTTGCGCAGGGCGTCACCGACATCGGGATATTCGACCAGGACGATGGGCAGCAGCCGGAAGCGCTGCAACTCGCTGCTCAGCAGCCTTTCTTCCTGCCGGGCGATGCGCAGGGTCTCGCCCTTGAGATCGGACAGCGCCTGCCGATGGGCGTAGAGACGCAGCAGCGAACCTGCGACGACCGTCAGCAGTACGACCGCCAACAGCGGCAGGGCATGGCGCCGAACCAAGGCTCGGCCGCGATAGGACGGCAACGACATATGTGCGAAATATCGCAACCCGTGCCCGAGCGCCATGCGGATTTTCGCGCGACATAGGGCAACGCCACGTCATCTATCGTGGTATTTCAAATTCTTAGCTGCATTTTCGATAAAATTGAATTCCCCTGCGGCATTCCGCACACTGACGGCAATTCGGAAGCGCGGCCTACCGCGTCCGGCCCACTTTTTGTAGAGGATGCTGAAAAGTCATGATCGCTCAAGATTATGCCGTGGCAGAGGCGCCCCGTCGGGCGCGTATCTGGTCTCACCTGTATGTGCAGGTTCTGTTCGCGATCGCGCTGGGCGCGATCATCGGTCATTTCTGGCCGAGCTTCGGCGAATCCCTGAAGCCGATCGGCGACGCCTTCATCAAGCTGGTGAAGATGATCATCGCCCCCGTCATCTTCCTGACCGTCGTCACCGGTATCGCCGGCATGCGCGAACTGGGTTCGGTCGGCCGCGTCGCCGGCAAGGCGTTCTTCTACTTCGTCACCGTTTCGACCTTCGCGCTGATCGTCGGTCTGGTCGTCGCCAATGTCGTTCAGCCGGGCGCGGGCATGAACATCGATCCCAGCACGCTGAAGGTCGGGTCGATCGCCGAATATACCGCCAAGGCGCATGACACGACGGTCACCGGCTTCCTGCTGGGCATCATTCCCGATACGCTGATCAGCGCGTTCACGCAGGGTAACATCCTGCAGGTGCTGATGGTCGCCATCCTGTTCGGCATCTCGATGGCGCTGGTCGGCGAGCCCGCCCGCCCGCTGCTGAACAGCCTGGAGCGGATCAGCGTCGTCATCTTCCGCATGGTCGGCATCCTGATGCGGGCCGCCCCGATCGGTGCCTTTGGCGCCATCGCCTTCACTATCGGCAAATATGGTGTCGGCAGCCTGGTCAATCTCGGCGCGCTGGTCGCGACCTTCTATCTCACCTCGATCCTGTTCGTCGTCGTCGTGCTGGGCACCATCGCCCGCGCCAACGGCTTCTCGGTCCTGAAGCTGATCCGCTACCTGAAGGCCGAACTGCTGCTCGTCCTCGGCACCTCGTCGTCCGAAGCCGCCCTGCCCAATCTTCTCGTGAAGATGGAAAAGGCCGGTTGTGAAAAGTCGGTCGTCGGTCTGGTCGTCCCGACCGGCTATTCGTTCAACCTCGACGGCACCAACATCTACATGACGCTGGCCGCGTTGTTCATCGCCCAGGCCTGCGGCGTCGACCTGTCGCTCGGCCAGCAGCTGGCGCTGCTCCTTGTCGCGATGCTCTCGTCCAAGGGTGCTGCTGGCGTCACCGGTGCGGGCTTCATCACCCTGGCGGCCACCCTGTCGATCGTGCCGGACGTGCCGGTCGCGGGCATGGCGCTGATCCTGGGTGTCGACCGCTTCATGTCGGAATGCCGCAGCCTGACCAACTTCATCGGCAACGCCGTGGCCACCGTCGTGGTCGCCCGTTGGGAAGGCGCCCTCGACAAGGACGCCCTCGACGCCGCACTCAGCGGCAAACCGATGCTCTCCACCCCTGCCACTGTCCAGCCGGCCATCGCCTGATCCCTATCCCGGCACGACCCGGCCGACCGCATCGGCCGGGTCATTTGTTTACCGGGATGCTATAAGGCAACCGACGCGACGACATATTGGTTTGATTGAGGGGGATTTTCCATGAAGTTTCTATGGCTTGTCGGCACCGCCATGGTGTCGGCGATTGGGGTTGCCGTTTCCCCGGCTATGGCACAGACCGTCACCCCGAAGGCCGCTGCCGAACCCGCCAGCCCTGCCAGCACCGCCTATCCCACGAGCGCGGCGGGCGATGGCAACACCGTGGCAGGTTATAATCAGTCCCGCTGGGCCGAGGACTGGCGCAAATATTGCGATCCGTCCAAGCGCGACGACTTTATCGACGCCCTGAAATGCGTGAAGCTGACCGAGGACGGCAAGTCCTATGTCACCTTCTCGGGCGAGCTTCGCACCCGCGTCAACATCACCACCAATCCCAACCTCCGCGAAGTGCAGCAGCAGCGTCAGGATATCGCCCGCATCGTCGGCGGCGCGGATGTCCACCTCGGCGATCATTTCCGTGTCTTCGGGGAGCTCGGCCGCGCCGAACTCCAGGGCATCAACCTTGGCGCACCGGGCGGCAATCTGCGCAACCAGCTGGCGGTGCAGCAGCTCTTCGCCGAGGTGAAGGGCAAGGCGCTGGGTCTGGACGTCGGCGTGCGCGCCGGTCGCCAGGAATTCTTCGACGGGCCGCAGTTGCTGACGGTCGGTCGTGACAATAACACGCTGTTCTTCGTGCTGGACGGCGTTCGCGCCTATGCGCGCGGCAAGGATGCCCGGGTCGATATTTTCGACCTGAACTACGTCACCTATGGCTTTCAGGGCATAAGCGACGACAAGACCAACCCGGACGTGCGCTTCTCGGGCGCGACCTTCGGCTTCCGCCTGTCGCCCAAGCTGTTCGGCGGGTCCAAGCTGTACCTCGACCCGTTCATCTGGCGCCTCCGCAACCGCCGGGCAGTCTGGGGTCCAACGACCGGGCTGGAGGAACGCTACTTCCTCGGCCTCCACGCTTATGGCGATGCCGGGCCGGTCAATATCGACTGGACCGTCAACAACCAGCGCGGCACCTTCAACAACCGTCCGATCGAGGCGTGGCAGGCGTTCATCGCCCAGACCTATCGCCTGGGTAACAAGCCGGACGCGCCGCGGGTCGGCGTGCATTTCGACTATGGCTCGGGCGGCGGTGCCTATCAGCGGACGGGCGAGCTGAACACGACCAACGGCCTGTTCGGCAACAACATCTATTATAGCTATGGGCTGTTCCTGACGCCGACCAACCTGCTGTACACCGCACCGAACTTCACCTTCTCGCCGATCAAGGGCGTGCGTCTGGCGACCGAATATGGCTTTGCCTGGCGGCCCGACGAGTTCGACGCAGTGTACCGCGCCAACGGCTCGGCGCTGCCGGGCACGCAGAATGTCCGCGGCAAGAAGGTGGCCGAGGTCGCCCGTCTTCAGGCGACATGGACCATAACGCCGCGTCTTTCGTTCGTTGGCCGTTACGAACATTTCAAGGCGGACACGGTGCTGCAACGCGCCAACTTGAAAAGCTCGGATTTCTGGGCAGGATGGTTGAGCTTCCGCTTCTAACAAGGCGACAACGCCGAAAATTGTAAAGGGGAGTATGACATGACCAGTATCACCGCCGATCCCGGGCGCGAGCGGTTGAAGGCCATCATAGGTGGCTCGACCGGCAATCTCGTCGAATGGTTCGACTGGTATGTCTACTCCGCCTTCACCCTGTATTTCGCCCCGCATTTCTTCCCGTCGGAGGATCGCACAGCGCAGTTGCTGAGCGCGGCGGCCGTGTTCGCGGTCGGCTTCATCATGCGGCCGATTGGGGCATGGGTCATGGGCATCTATGCCGATAGCCGGGGCCGCAAGGCGGGGCTCAGCCTGTCGGTCACGCTGATGTGTGCGGGTTCGCTGATCATTGCCGTCACGCCGGGCTACCAGACGATCGGCCTGGCCGCCCCGGCGTTGCTGGTGCTGGCGCGCCTGATGCAAGGGCTGTCGGTCGGCGGCGAATATGGCGCCAGTGCGACCTATCTTTCGGAAATGGCGGGCAAGGACCGGCGCGGTTTCTTCTCGTCCTTCCAATATGTCACGCTGATCTCGGGCCAGCTGCTCGCCATCTGCGTCCTGCTGATCCTGCAATCGACCATGTCCGAGGCGGCGCTGGACGAATGGGGCTGGCGCATCCCGTTCGCCGTGGGCGCGGTGCTGGCGGTCGTCGTCTTCTATATGCGGCGTGGCCTGGCCGAGACCAACAGCTTCAAGAACGCCAAGAAGGACGGCGCGCCCAAGTCGGGCCTGGTTCAGCTGTTCACCAAGCATCCCAAGGAAACGCTGACGGTCATGCTGCTGACCGCGGGCGGCACCCTCGCCTTCTATGCCTATTCGATCTACATGCAGAAGTTCCTGGTCAACACCAGCGGCTTCAGCCGTGAGGTCGCCAGCCAGATCAACGCCGTCACCCTCTTCGTCTTCATGCTGCTCCAGCCGGTGGCGGGCGGCCTGTCGGACCGGATCGGACGCAAGCCATTGATGGTCGCATTCGGCATCGCAGGCGTGCTGCTGACCTATCCGATCTTCTCGACGCTGGAGACGACGCGCGATCCGATCGTCGCGGGGGCGCTGGTCATGGGCGCGCTGATCATCGTCACCGGCTATACGTCGATCAACGCCGTGGTGAAGGCCGAGCTGTTCCCGGCGCATATCCGGGCCCTCGGCGTCGCCCTGCCCTATGCGCTAGCCAATACCATTTTCGGCGGCACGGCGGAATCGGTCGCGCTGCTGTTCAAGAAGGCGGGCTTCGAACAGGGCTTCTACTGGTATGTCACCGCGATGATCGGCATCTCGCTGATCGTGTACCTGCGGATGCGCGACACCCGCAAGAACAGCCAGATCGTCGAGGACTGATCCTCAACCGCCTCGCTTGGCGAGGACACGCGACACGATCGGGCCGAGGCTATCCGCCTTGGCCCGATCCACATGCGAGATATGGGTGATCAGAGCCTGATCGAGCACGGTATCGATCGGCGAGGCGGTCCGCTCTTCGGGCAGCATGGCGGCCAGTTCCTCGACCAGCGCCCGCGCGGTTGCCGCGTTTCGGCTGAGCTGTGCGAGGATCGTATCGACCTCGACATGCGCCTCGTCCTCGCGCCAGCAGTCATAGTCTGTGACCATGCCGATCAGCGCATAGGGAAGCTCCGCCTCGCGAGCCAGTTTCGCCTCGGGCATCGCGGTCATGCCGATCACGTCCGCGCCCCATTGCCGATACAGATGGCTTTCCGCGCGGGTCGAGAATTGCGGCCCCTCCATTGCGAGATAGGTGCCGCCATGGACCATGCTGGCTCCTACCCGCTCGCCCGCCTGCGCCGCCAGGGTCGACAGGCGCGGACAGACCGGATCGGCCATCGAGACATGGGCGACCAACCCTTCGCCAAAGAAACTGGTATCGCGGTGGACGGTCCGGTCGATGAACTGGTCAACCGCGACGAAATGGCCGGGCGGCAATTCCTCCCGCAGCGAGCCGATGGCGGAGATGGCGAGCACGTCGGTGCATCCCGCCAGCTTCAGCGCATGGATATTGGCGCGCGCATTGACCTCGGTCGGCGACAGGCGATGCCCCCGGCCATGGCGCGGCAGGAAGACGAAACGCACGCCCCCGATGCGCCCGCGCACCAGCGTGTCGGACGGTGCGCCCCAGGGCGTGTCGAGCACCAGCGTCTCGACATTCTCCAGCGCATCGATCGCGTAGAGGCCAGAGCCGCCAATGATCCCGATCGTCCAGCCCGTCATAGTGCTCTCCCGTTGCATCCTGCGCCGGTTAGGCGCTCCGTCAGACAAAGCAAAGGGGCGCACGGGGGGAGGACCCGTACGCCCCTCGCTCGACCGCGCCGGCCGGGGGTTCGGGGATTTAGCCGGACGCGGGAACCGTGGTCGCCACTCCGCCTTCGCGCAGGCCACCGCCCAACGCGACATAGAGGGTGACGTCGTTCTGGAGCGCCGCGCTGCGCAGGGTCAGCAATTGCTGCTCGGCGGAGAACAGGTTGCGCTCGGCATCCAGCACTTCGAGATAGATGGCGATGCCGTTAGTGTAGCGAAGCCGCGCCGTCCGGGCGAGCCGCCGCTGTGCGTCGACGGCGCGAGTCTGCGCCTCGATCTGCTCCGCATAGCGGCGGCGGGCGACCAGCGCGTCGGCCACCTCGCGGAATGCGCCCTGCGCGGTGCGCTGATAGGCGGCGGTCAGCTCGTCCGCCTGCGCCCGGCTGAGCTTCAACTGCGCGTTGCGGCGGCCCCAGTCGAAGATCGGCAACAGGGCTGCACCCTGCACCTGATATTGGGTCGAATTGCCGTCGATCAGGCTGCTGAGCGCGGGCGAGACGAAGCCTGCCAGCCCGGTCAGCGAAATGCTGGGCAGGAACGCCGCGCGGGCCGCGCCGATATTGGCGTTGGCGGCGAGCAGTTGCTGCTCGGCCTGAAGAACGTCAGGCCGGTTGACCAGCAGTGCGGAGGGCAGGCCCGGCTCGATCGCGGCGAACTGGTTCTGGTCACCCAGCCGCCGTCCGGCGGGCAGAGGCGCGGTGATCGGGCCGCCGACGAGCACGGTCAACAAATTCTGCGACTGCGCCACGGTACGGCGAAGCTCGGCTAACTGCGTCTCGGCCTGGGTCAGCAGGGCTGCCGCCTGGTCGTAATCGACACTGGACGTCACGCCCGCATCCATCCGTCGCTTGGCGATGCCCAGCCCCTCACGGCGGCTGGTGACAGTCTGCTCTGCAAGCGCAATCTGTTCTTCGGCGGCGCGGATCTGAAGATAGGTCGCGGCGACCTGTCCGACCAGCGACAGGCGGAAAGCGCGCTCCGCCTCGACGGTCGCCAGATATTGCCGCCGCTGCGCCTCGGCCAGGTTGCGAACCCGGCCCCAGAAATCCAGCTCGAAACTCGACACCCGCGCGCCCAGCGAGAACTGATTATAGGTGATCGAGGTCGGGTTCTGCGCATCCCCCGCGCCGGGGATCGCGTTGCCGAAGCCCAGCGAGTTGAGCGGCACCCGCGTCCGCGCTGCCCCCGCCGTGGCGTCCAGCGCGGGCAGACGCTGCGCATCCTGGATGCGATATTGCGCCCGCGCCTGCGCCACCCGCGCCACCGCCTGGGCGAGGTCGCGATTATTGGCGAGGGCGGCGGCGATATAGGCCTTGAGCTGTTCGTCGGCGAAGAACTCGCGCCAGCCGATCTCGGCCGCCGTCCGGGTACCGCTTGCCGCCTCGGGATAGGTGGCGGAGACGGGCGCGATGGGCTGACGATATTGAGGTGCCAGATTGCAGCCCGCCAGCGCGCTGGTCAGCGCCAACATGGCGGCGGCACGGGAAATCCCTTTACGCATGGGCCGGGCCCTCCTCTTCGCCGGTTCGTGCCTCACGCTCGCGCGCTTCCTCCTCGGCATCCGCCGCCTCATGGTCATGCTCGCGTGCCAGCCATTTCTTGGCTGCGATGTAGAATACCGGCGTGAAGAAGATGCCGAACGCCGTTGCCGCGATCATGCCACCCATCACGCCCGTGCCCACCGCGCGACGGCTGGCCGCACCCGCCCCCGTCGCGATGAACAGCGGCACCATGCCCAGGATGAAGGCAAGGCTGGTCATCAAAATGGGACGCAGACGCTGGCGCGCCGCCTCCAGCGTCGCCTCAAAGGGTGAACGGCCGCCCTCTTCGTCCTCGATCGCGAATTCGACGATCAGGATCGCATTCTTGGCGGCCAGACCGATGATCGTGATGAGACCCACGTTGAAATACACGTCCGCCGAGAAGCCCCGGAAGATGGTCATCAACACCGCGCCCAGCACGCCGAACGGCACCACCAGCAACACCGCCAGCGGGATCGCCCAGCTTTCGTAGAGCGCGGCGAGCAGAAGGAAGACCACGACCAGCGACAGGCCGAGCAGAAGGCCGATCTGGCCACCCGCCTGTTGCTCTTCATAGGCCGTGCCGGTCCACTCGAAGCTCATGCCGGCCGGCATCACCTCGCGTGCGATCTGCTCCATCTGCTTCAACGCGGTGCCGGTCGACTGGCCCGGCGCGGCCATGCCCGAGACGGTCAGCGACGGATAGCCGTTATAGCGTTCCAGCTGCTGCGGCCCGTTCTGCCACCGCACCTTCGTAAAGGCCGAGAAGGGCACCATATTGCCCTGCGCATTGCGGACGCGGAGCGCCAGCACGTCCTCGGGCGACATGCGCTGCGGTGCATCGGCCTGAAGATAGACGCGCAACACATTGCCATCGCGAACGAAATCGTTGGCGTAGGCCGAGCCGAAGGCGATCGAAAGCGTCTGGTTCACATCCGCAATCTGAAGCCCCAGCGCGCGCGCCTGGATACGGTCGATATCGACGTAGAGCTGCGGTGCCGGTCCCAGGCCTTCTGGGCGGACGCCCATCAGTGCCTTGTTCTGCGACGCCTTGGCCAGGATCGCGCCCTGCGCCTGCTGCAACGCCGCTGCGCCCAAGCCGGACCGATCCTCGATCTTCATCGAGAAGCCCGTCGCATTGCCCAGCGCCTGGATCGGCGGCGGGTCGAGCGCGAAGATGGTCGCCTCCGGGATCGACTGGACAAAGCCCATCGTCTTGCCGACCAGCGTGGTCGAGTTGTTCTCGGTCCCCTTGCGGTCGTGCCAGGGCTTCAGGTTGACGAACGAGATACCCGCCGCCTGACCCTGGCCGAAGAAGTTGAAGCCCGCGACCGACACGATGTCCGACACCTGCGGCTGGTCGTGCAGGAACTTCTCGACCTTGGTGATCGCCTCGCCCGTCCGCTCCAGCGTCGCGCCGGGTGCCGCGTCATAGGATACGAAGATATAGCCCTGGTCCTCGGTCGGCAGGAAGCCGCCGGGGATGCGGGTGAACATCAGGCCGGTGATGACGACGACGACGGCGAACACCGCCAGCCAGCGAACCGGCCGCGACATCATCCGCTTCACGCCGCTCGTATATTTCTCCGTACCTTGGCCGAACTTGTCGTTGAACCAGTTGAAGAAACGCTGCGGCAGGCCGCGCACGCCCGGCTTGGGCTCGCGTCGGTCCTCCTGATGCGCATCCTCATGCTTCAACAGGGTGGCGCACAGCGCGGGCGTCAGCGTCAGCGCGAGCACGGCCGAGAAGAAGATCGACACGGCCAGCGTCACCGAGAACTGGCGATAGATACCGCCGGTCGAGCCCGGGAAGAACGCCATCGGGATGAACACCGCCACCAGCACCAGCGTGATGCCGATGATCGCACCCGTGATCTGGCCCATCGCCTTCACGGTCGCGCGGCGGGGGCTCAGCCCCTCCTCCGACATGATACGCTCGACATTCTCGACGACCACGATCGCGTCGTCGACCAGGATGCCGATCGCCACCACCATGCCGAACAGCGACAGCGTGTTGATCGAGAAGCCGAAGGCCAGCAGGCCGATACAGGCACCGCCCAGCGCGATCGGCACGACGATCGCCGGGATCAGCGTGGCGCGCCAGTTCTGGAGGAACAGGAACATCACCAGGAAGACGAGGATCATCGCCTCGACCAGCGTATGGATCACGCTGTCGACCGAGGCGGTGATGAACGGCGTCGTGGTGAAGGGCACGCTCCACGTCACATCGGCCGGAAAGCTTGCCTGAAGCTGCTTCATCTTGGCCGTGACCGCGTCCGCCGTCGCCAGTGCATTCGCGCCGCTGGCCAGCTGGACCGCCAGACCCACGGTCTCCTTGCCGTTCAGGGTCAGGCGGAAACCGTAATTGTCCTTGCCCAGCTCGACGCGCGCCACATCACCCAGGCGTACGGCCGAACCGTCGGGGTTCGCGCGGATGATGATCTGGCGGAACTGCTCCGGCGTGGCGAAGCGGTTCTGGGTGATGATCTGCGCGGTGAACTCGGCGGTACGGTTCAGCGGCTGCGCACCGATCGAACCGCCCGCCGTCTGGCTGTTCTGTTCCTGCACGGCGGCCAGCGCTTCCGACGCCGACAGGCTATAGCCCGCCAGCTTCTGCGGATCGAGCCAGATACGCATCGCATAGGGCGAGCCGAACAGCTGCACGTCACCCACGCCGTCGATACGGCGAAGCTCGTTGCGGATATTATTCTCGGCGAAGTTGCCCATCTCCACCGGGCTGGTCTTGCCCGATTTGGAGCTGAGCGTGATGACTTCGAGGAAGCCCGCCGAGCCCTCGGTCACCTGGATGCCCAGCGCGCGGACCTCCTGCGGCAGGCGCGGTTCGGCGCGGCTCAGGCGATCCTGGATCTGGGTGCGCGCCACGTCCAGGTCGGTGCCCGGCTTGAAGGTGACCGTGATCTGCGCGGTGCCGTTGGAACGGCTGGTCGACGCCATGTAGAGGAAATTGTCGACGCCGTTCAGTTCCTTTTCGATGACCGCGGTCACCGAACGGTCCATCACCTCGGCATCGGCACCGTTATAGCTGACGGCGAGGTTCAGCGCGGGCGGCGCGACCGAGGGATAGCTTTCTATCGGCAGCAGCCGCAGCGAAATCACACCGAACAGCGCGATGAAGAGCGCGATCACCCAGGCGAATACCGGGTGATAGACGAAGAAGCGGTTCATGATGCTCTACTCCGGCGATCAGCGGCCTGTGGCGGGCTGACCGCCTGCCTGCCCCTGTGCCTGCGCGCCACCGGCTTGCCCAGGTTGCCCAATGCGGACCTTCTGGCCCGGCTGTACCTTCTGCCACCCCTCGGTGATGACCTTCTCGCCCGGCTTCAGACCGGACAGGATCACCCAGTTGCTGCCGACCTGACCGCCCAGCGTGACCGGGCGCGACTGGACTGTGCCCGAAGCATCGACCACCATCACCGAGGCTGCCTGGTTGCTCAGCTGGACTGCGCGCTGCGGCACCGAGATGCCGTTGCGGATCGTGCCTGCATTCACATGGGCGCGGACGAATTGTCCGGGCAGCAGGGCGCGGGTCGGATTGGGGAAGCGTGCACGCAGTTGCTGGCTGCCGGTCGTCGGATCCACCGTCTGCCCGGCAAAGTCGAGCTGGCCGGTCGGACCATATTCCGATCCGTCCTCCAGCGTCAGGCGCACGGTGATGTGCGACAGGTCGGGCAGCGCCAGACCACCCGAACGCGCCTGCTGGATCAACTCGCTCAGCGCCGCGCTCGACTGGGTGAAGACGGCGTAGATCGGCGAGAGCTGGTCGACCTGGGTCAGCGGCGTCGCCTGGGTCGCGCTGACCAGTGCGCCCTCGGTCACCTGCGCGCGACCGACGCGACCGGCGATGGGCGCGCGGACGATGGTGTAGCTCAGCTGCAACTGCGCACGCGACAAGGCGGCGCGAGCATCGGCGACGCTGGCATCCGCCTGGCGCAGCGTCGACTGGGCCGCGTCGAACTCCTGCGCGCTGACCGCGCGTTCCGACACCAGCGGCTGGTAACGGCGGACGATAGATGCGGCGTTCACCCGTGCCGCCTCGGCCCGTGCGAGCGCAGCCTGGGCCTGTTGCACCTGCGCGCGATAGTCGCGCTGGTCGATACGGAACAGAGGCTGCCCCTCGGTAACGTCGGTGCCTTCGCGGTACAGCCGCGCCTCGACGATACCATCGGTCCGGGCCCGGACCTCGGCGGTGCGGATCGCCTCGATCCGGCCGGGCAGCTCGATGATGTTGGGAACGGCAGCAGACTGAACGGTGATTGCGGTGACGAGGGGCGGTGGCGGAGCAGCCTGTTGCTGCTGCGACGCTTCCTGCCCGCACGCCACCAGCGCCAATGCCATCGCGAGCGACGACCCCAGGACGGTAAATTTGGACATCCCGTGAAACTCCCTGAAGCACATGACGTTTCGGTCATTAAGTTCCCCTGTACTTCGCACCTGCGAAAAAGCAACGACCAGGTGCAATTAAATTTGACCAATGCCGTGGGAGGACGCAAGAGGGGAATATGACAGTCACGAAACGGACCGCCGGACGCCCGACCCGCGAGCAGGCGCAGCATATTGACGATATCATTCTTTCCGGCGCGCGAGAGGCGTTCTGCAGCCGCGGAATCGAGGGCACCTCGATGGAAGAAATCGCCTTATCCGTGGGGGTTAGCAAGCATACTATCTATCGCCGCTACGCAGGCAAAATGGCGCTGCTCGACGCGGCGGTGACGCGCGACCTCGACCGGCTGAACCAGACCATGCTGGACGACAGCAGCGGAGCCAATCCGTTGGAGCGATTGAAGAATTCCGCCCGCCGCTTCTTCTTTTTCTGTGTCCAGCCGGACTCGGTCCGGTTCATGGCTTTTCTGACATCGGAGGCGATTTTCTCCGAGGAATTGCGTCAGCGATTCGCGACCTGGGACCGCGTGCTGGCCGATCCGATCATCGCCTGCATCCAGGCGTCGCAGGATGCCGGGCTGTTGCGGCGTGACGACAGCGCGCTGGCGCTGTTCAGTTTACTTGCCGACATTCTCGACGGACCGAGCCGCCGGATGCAGTTCGATCTTCCCGACCCCTTCAACGGCATGACGCCGGACGCCTTTTTCGAGCATCGCTGGTCGGTGTTCCTGAAGGTCGCGACGGCGGGTTGAGCGACGGGGCGCGATCTTCATCGGGAACGCGAGGGTATAGCAGGCGTTGGCGGGCCATGTCCGACGACCTGCTGATCTTCCGCCCCGATGATGTCGATCTGTCCCGCTCCCCGCTTCGGCGCGGCATATCAGAGCCGACCTATGTGCTGGGGGCGTTCAACCCGGGCATGACCCGGCTGGCCAATGGCAACATCCTTCTGATGGTTCGCGTGGCCGAGGCGTTGAGCCAGCCGGTCGATGGCGATCATGTCCGTGCGATCCGCTGGACGACCGCGGGTTATGTCCTCGACCGCTACCCGCTCTCGGCGGTCGACATGACCGATCCCCGCCAGTTCGCCATTCGCGGCAGCGCGCACCGGATACTCGCCCTGACCTCCCTGTCATGGCTGTTGCCGGTCGAGCTATCGGCGGACGGCTCGACGATTGTCGCGGTCCACTATGACAAGGCGATCGAACCGGCCGCGACCTGGCAGGACTATGGCGTGGAAGACGCCCGGATCAGCCGGGTCGGCGACCGATGGTACATGACGACCTGCTCGGTGTCGGCCGAGCGGCATTCGACGACGCTCCATATCTCGGACAACGGCCTGGATTACCGGCTGGCGGGGATCATCCTCGACCATCAGAACAAGGACATGCTGTTTTTCGAGGGGCTGGTCGACGGCCGGTTCATGGCGCTGACCCGGCCGCTGGGTGATGTGTATTTCGCCTATCCCGACGACAGCCCCTTTGTCGGCGGACCGTCGATCAATTTTGCGACCTCGCCCGATGCGCTGCACTGGAAACCGCTGGAGGCGCCTGGCATTCGGGCGCGCAAGGACTCGGTGTCGGCGATGAAGGTCGGCGGAGGTACGCCGCCGATCCTGACCGAACATGGCTGGCTGACCCTCTATCACGGTGTCGAGCGGCGCGAGTCGGTCGGCATCTATCGCAGCTTCTGGGCATTGCTCGACAAGGACGAACCCACCCGCATCCTGCGCCTCGCCGACGATCGGCCGATCATGGAGGCCGCGCCCGAACTGACCGCCTCGATCGCGCATCAGATGTATCTGCCGACGCCGGTCGTCTTTTCCACCGGCATCATCGACATGGGCGACCATTATCTGGTGGCGAGCGGCGAAGCCGATCTGGCCTGCCGCATGACCCGCCTGTCCAAGGGCTTGTTCGTATGAGCGTGCGACCCTGGTGGCAGTCGGCGGTGCTCTATCAAATCTATCCCTGGTCGTTTCAGGACAGCAATGGAGACGGCATCGGCGACCTCCGTGGGATCGAGCAGCGGCTCGATTATCTCGTCGATCTGGGCATCGATGCGATATGGCTTTCCCCTATATTTCCGTCACCTATGGCGGACTTCGGTTATGATGTGGCGGACTATTGCGGTGTCGACAGCCGGTTCGGAACACTGGCCGATTTCGACTCGCTACTGGCCTCGGCCCATGCGCGCGGGCTGAAGCTGCTGCTCGACTTCGTGCCCAATCACAGCTCGGACCAGCATCCCTGGTTTGTCGAAAGCCGGTCGAGCCGCGACAATCCCAAGCGCGACTGGTATATCTGGCGCGATGCAGCCCCGGACGGCGGACCGCCCAACAATTGGATCAGTGACTTCGGCGGCCCCGCCTGGACCTGGGACGAGACGACCGGTCAATATTATTACCACGCCTTTCTGAAGGAACAGCCCGACCTCAACTGGCGCAACCCGGAGGTTCGCGCGGCGATGCTCGACGTGCTGCGCTTCTGGTTCGCGCGCGGGGTCGACGGGTTTCGGATCGACGTGTTGTGGCACATCGTCAAACATGCGGGCTTCCCGGACAATCCGCTCAATCCGGACTGGGACCCGGCGACGGGCGAGATGCACCGGGTGTTCCAGCTCCATTCGACCGACCAGCCCGAGGTCCACGACATCGCCGCCGACATGCGGGCCATCGCCGATGCATTCGGGCGCGAGGGTGACGAGCGCGTGCTGATCGGCGAGATCTATCTGCCGGTCGAGCGACTGATGCGCTATTATGGGCAGCATGGCGAGGGCGTGCACCTGCCCTTCAATTTCCAGTTGATCGACGCCCCCTGGGATGCCCGCCATCTGGCGCGGATGATCGCGGAATATGAAGCCGCCCTGCCCCCCGGAGGCTGGCCCAATTGGGTGCTCGGCAACCATGACCGCCCGCGCAGTGCGACAAAGCGCGGGGCGGCCCAGGCGCGGGTGGCGGCGATGCTGCTGCTGACGCTGCGCGGAACGCCGACGCTCTATTATGGCGACGAGTTGGGCATGGAGAATGGCGTCATTCCGCCCGACCGTGTCCGCGATCCGCGCGAGTTGCGCGAGCCGGGCCTGGGACTCGGTCGCGATCCCGTCCGCACGCCCATGCCATGGGATGACAGCCCGCAGGGCGGCTTCACGGCCCGTGAGCCATGGCTTCCATTGGGAGCCGGTTGGCAAGCGCGCAACGTCGCCAACGAACTGGCCGATTCCGACTCTATGCTGGCCCTTCACCGCGCCTTGCTGGCGCTCCGGCGGAGCAGCCCGGCGCTGGCCATCGGAGCGATCCGGTTGATCGAGGCGGAGGGTTCTGTGCTCGCCTATGAGCGCGAACAGGATGGTGAACGCTTCGTCGTCGCGCTCAACCTCGGTACGGAGCCGGCGCGTCTAAGCCTGACCGGCCGCCCCATTCTCTCGACGCTCGGTGATCTGCCGAGCGATACGCCTTCCCATTTGCGCCCCGATGAGGGCCTGATCCTGAAAGTCGACACGCCCGCATGAAGATCGCGATGATTGCCCCGATCGCGTGGCGCACTCCGCCGCGCGCCTATGGCCCCTGGGAGCTGGTGACGAGCCTGCTGACCGAAGCACTGGTCGCGCGCGGCGTCGACGTCACCCTGTTCGCGACGCAGGACAGCATCACCGCCGCCACGCTGGCGGGCCCCGTCCCCGCCCCCTATTCCGAAGACCCGAGCGTCGATGCCAAGGTGTGGGAAATGCGCCATCTCGCCGCCGTGTTCGAGCGGGCGGGCGAATTCGACCTGATCCACAATCAGGCCGATTTCCCGGCGCATGCCTTTGCCGGACTGGTCGACACGCCGATGGTGACGACCATCCATGGCTTCTCGTCGGAGCGCATCATGCCGATGTACGAGCCGTATCAGGAACGCGTGCACTATGTCGCGATCTCGGACGCGGATCGCGACCCCCGCCTGCACTATGCCGACACCATCCATCACGGCATTCCGATGGACGATTTTCCTTTCGATCCAGTGGGTAGTGACGATCTTCTCTTCTTCGGTCGCATCCACCCGGACAAGGGGGCAGTCGAAGCGATCGCCGTCGCCCAGGCGGCCAGCCGCCGCCTGATTATGGCGGGCATCGTGCAGGATCAAGGCTATTGGGAGCGCGAGGTCCGTCCCCATGTCGATGACGACCGCATCGTCTATCGCGGTCCGGTCGGTGGCGCGGATCGCACTGCCACCCTCGGACAGGCCAAGGCACTGCTCCATCTCATCAACTTCGATGAGCCGTTCGGCCTGTCCGTCGTCGAGGCGATGGCCTGCGGTACGCCGGTCATCGCGATCCGGCGCGGATCGATGCCGGAACTGGTCGAGGACGGGGTGAACGGCTTTCTCGTGGAGAACGTCGAACAGGCGATCGAAGCGGTCGGCCGGATCGGCGAGATCGACCGGGCGACCTGCCGAAAGGTAGCGGCCGACCGCTTCTCTGTCGACCGCATGGCCGATCGCTATCTTCAGCTTTACCGCACGATCCTGGGCTGATCCCGCTGCGCCAGCGCGACGGCATCGATCCGGTGGAGCATGGTCACGAACGCCTCCAGTTCGTCCGGCGTGAACCCGGCGAATAGCTGCGCCTCCAGTTCCAGCGCCTTGGGTGCGACATCGGCGTAAAGCTCACGCCCCGCTTCGGTCAGGACCAGCAGGTGCGACCGGCGGTCGCCGTCATGCGCGTTGCGGGCCAGAAGGCCGCGCCCAACCATAGCGATGGCCGCGCGCGAGACCGTCACCTTGTCCATCCGGCTGCGCTCGCACACCGCCGATTGGGCGACCGCGCCCTCCTCCGCGACGATCGCGATCAGCCGCCATTCGGGAATCGTGAGCCCGAACAGCTGCTGATAGGCGCTGGCGATATGGTCGCTGACCAGATTGGACGTGATCGACAGGCGATAGGGAAGGAAGCCATCCAGCCGCAATTCGCGAGATCGTAACATTTGACACCAATTCCCCATTCTGCGATCTGGTAACGGAAGATACTGGATCAGGAGTTGGACGTCATGGCAACCACCCCGAACAATCCGCTGGGCCTGGACGGCTTCGCATTCTGCGAATTCACGACGCCCGAGCCCGATACGCTGGCGCGCCAGTTCGACGCGATGGGCTTCGTGCCGACGCACCGTCATCCCGAAAAGGCGATCACCCGCTACAAGCAGGGCCGCATCACCCTGTTGCTCAACGCAGAGGAGCAGGGCCAGGCGGCGGACTTCCGCGCTGAACACGGCCCCTCGGCCAGCGGCATGGGCTTCTATGTCGCCGATCCGGCCGACACGTTCGACCACGCGGTCAAGGGCGGTGCCACCCCGGTCGACACGACGCGCGGGTGCCTGACCCCGGATGCCAAGGCGATCGAAGGGATCGGCGGCAGCTATCTTTACCTGGTCAAGGCGGGCAGCGACCTGTTCGCCGACTGGACCGAGATCGAAGGCTGGCAGCAGGCCGAGGCGGAGAACAATGTCGGGCTCGACCTGCTCGACCACCTGACCCATAATGTACGCCGTGGCGAGATGCGCACCTGGTCGGGTTTCTACTCCAAGCTGTTCGGCTTTGAGGAACAGAAGTATTTCGACATCAAGGGCAAGGCGACTGGCCTGTTCAGCCAGGCGATGATCGCCCCCGACAAGGCGATCCGCATCCCGCTGAACGAGAGCCAGGACGAGAAGAGCCAGATCGAGGAATTCATCCGCGAATATAATGGCGAAGGCATCCAGCATCTCGCGCTGACGACCGACAATATCTACGAAACTGTGGAAAAGCTGCGGGCGCGCGGCGTCCGGTTGCAGGACACGATCGAGACCTATTACGAACTGGTCGACAAGCGCGTGCCCAACCATGGCGAGGATCTGGAGCGGCTGCGCAAGAACCGTATCCTGATCGACGGCAATGTCGGCGAAGAGGGCATCCTGCTCCAGATTTTTACCGAGAATATGGTCGGGCCGATCTTCTTCGAGATCATCCAGCGCAAGGGCAATGAAGGCTTCGGCAACGGCAATTTTCAGGCCTTGTTCGAGAGCATCGAGCTGGACCAGATCCGGCGCGGCGTCATCACGGTGGATGCATAAGCATCCGCCGATGCGCGCACGAAGGTGCGCGAGCGAGCCCGGCCAGCGCGGCCGAGCCAGCGCATAAGGCGCGGCTCGGCCGCGTCTGACGCGCTGGCGTGTTGTGGAGAGGAAAAGAGATGACGACATCCTATATCCCCGGCTTCGGCAACCACGTCGCGACCGAGGCGGTTCCCGGCGCCCTCCCCATCGGCCGCAACTCGCCACAGCGCCCGGCTTACGGCCTCTATGCCGAGCAACTGTCGGGCACCGCCTTCACCGCGCCGCGTCACGAAAATCGTCGCTCCTGGCTCTATCGCCTGCGTCCGACCGCCGAGCATCCACCCTACGAACCCTATGACAGCGCGCCGCGCTTTGCCCCCGGCACCGGCGACAGCCCCCTGCCCCCCAATCGCCTGCGCTGGGATCCGGCGCCGATGACGCCGCCGGGCACCGACTGGATTGACGGGATGACGACGATGCTCGCCAACCGCGATCCGGCGGATCTGGAGGGCGTCGCCGTCCATATCTATGCCTGCAACCGCAGCATGGATCGCGTCTTCGTCGATGCGGACGGCGAACTTGTCTTCCTGCCGCAATCGGGTCGCTTGGTCATCCTGACCGAGCTGGGCCGGATCGACATCGCTCCGGGCCAGATCGCGCTGGTCCCGCGCGGCGTCCGCTTCCGCGTCGAGCTGCCCGATGGCGAGGCGGCGGGCTATGTCGCGGAAAACCATGGCAGCCTGTTCCGCCTGCCCGATCTGGGCCCCATCGGCGCGAACGGGCTGGGCAATCCGCGCGATTTCGAGACACCCATTGCCTGGTTCGAGGATCGCGACGAGCCGACCCAGGTGGTCCAGAAATTCCTAGGCTCGCTCTGGACGATGACGCTCGACCACAGCCCGCTCGACGTGGTGGCGTGGCACGGCAATCTCGCGCCCTGGCGCTACGACCTGTCGCATTTCAACACGATCAACACGGTCAGCTTCGATCATCCCGATCCCTCGATCTTCACCCTGCTAACCTCACCCAGCGACGTGCCTGGCCGCGCCAATGCCGATCTGGTCCTGTTCCCGCCGCGCTGGATGGTGGCGGAGGACACGTTCCGTCCGCCCTGGTTCCATCGCAACGTCATGTCCGAGGCGATGGGCCTGATCACCGGCGCCTATGACGCCAAGGCGGAAGGTTTCCAACCCGGCGGCCTGTCACTCCACAATCTGATGGCGGGCCACGGCCCCGACCTCGCCAGCTGGCAGGGGGCGAGCAACGCGGAACTGAAGCCGCATCGGATTGAGGGCACCATGGCCTTCATGGTCGAAAGTTGCTGGCCCTATCGCCCGACGACCCATGCGCTGTCGCATGCGCAACTCGATTACGACGCCGTGTGGAAGGATTTCCCCAAGGCCAAGCTGCCCCTATGAGCCTGACGCTCCACGGCTATTGGCGGTCGAGCGCCGCCTATCGGGTACGGCTGGCACTGGCACTGAAAGGCTTGTCCTATACCAGCGTCGCGCATGATCTGCGTACGGGGGCGCAGCGTGCCGCCGATTATCGCGCGCTCCAGCCGCAGGGCCTTGTGCCGGTGCTGGAGGGCCCGGATGGGCCGCTGATCCAGAGCCCCGCCATTCTAGAATGGGTGGAAGAACGCTATCCCGATCCGCCACTCCTTCCCGGCGACAGTGCCGGGCGGGCGGTGGTGCGGGCGATGGCGGCGATCGTGGCATGCGATATCCACCCGATCAACAACCTGCGCGTCCTGACGATGCTGCGGCAGGATATGGGTGCCGACGAAGCCGCCATAACCCGCTGGATCGGCCATTGGGTGACGGAGGGTTTCGCCGCACTGGAAACGCTGATCGAACGGCACGGCGCGGGCTATGCCTATGGCGATATGCCGACGCTGGCCGACTGCCATATCCTCCCGCAAGTCTATAATGCCCAGCGGTTCGCGGTCGACCTGTCGCCCTTTCCCCTGCTCGTCGCGACGGCCCAGCGCCTGCGCGAACGGGTGCCCGAGGCATCACCCGAGGTTCAGGGCGACGCGGCATGAGCGACGAACGCCTGACCGCCACGCCCGCCGGGATCACGCTCGGCCCGCTCGATACCATCGCCGATGGCGCGGCGCGCAATTTCGTGCTCCAGATGCGGGCGGGCCGTTTTCACGGCTTCATCGTGCGGCGCGGCGAGGTGGTCCAAGGCTATGTCGACCGCTGCCCGCATATGGGCTTGCCGCTGGCGCAGGAACTGGACGCCTATCTGACCCCGAATGGGGAACGGATCGTCTGTTCCTGGCACGGTGCAATCTTCGACGTGGCGGACGGCCAATGTGTGGGCGGCCCCTGTATGGGGCAGCGTCTGACGCCTTGGCCGGTCACGGTGCGTGATGGAGCAATCGTTACGGCGTGACGGCCGTGAGCTCGGCATGGGCGATCGCCTGCAACCGGCCGATGAGACGCGGCTCCAGCCCGAGATCGATCCCCGCCCGCTCCTGTTCGCCCAGCCGCCGGACGTCGAACCCGGTGATCTTTCCGAAGACGACCAGCGCCTCCAGATAATAACCCGCCGCGCTGGCGTGATACTGGTCCCAACTCCACAGATCGACTTGTCCGAAGGCGATGCCGTCGTAAGGGTTCGGATCGGCGACCCGCTCCGCCCAGGCCCTGTTCCATGCCTGCCCGACCGGGATCGTGCCCGAGATTTCGGGATAGCGTCGCACGGCATAGGCATTTCCGACCGCCAGATCGTCCGCCATCGCCGTGATCGGCTTGCCACGCCAGGGACTGGCGGTACGATAGGTCAGGTCCGCGCGGCTCCAGGTGGACACCAGCTCAACCCGAACGCGCGGATTGGCCCGGCGCAGCATGGCGGTCAACAGCCCCGCGGCCTCGGCATGACGCGTCGGATCGCCCGGCCGCTGCGCATCGAGGGCGCTATAGCCCTGTAGCACGACGACATCCCAGCGCCGGTCGATCTCCTTGCGCTTCTGCTCGTAATGATAGGCGAGGTCGCGACCGGGCGCGGTTTCCAGGCTGACCTGCCAGTCCTGGCCCGCTTCCTTCGCGAACGTCTTGAACAGCGCGGGCACGCCGCCAATGCCTTCCCGGTTCAGGTCGCGGACCAGATCGGGGCGATAGCGCATGACCGGCGAATGCGCGCCGAAGGTGAAGCTGTTGCCGACGAACAGGATCGACTCCGCCGTCGCCGGGCCGGAAGCGGTCAATGCCACCGCTATCAAACCCCCACGCCGAATTTTTCCCATCATGCCCATACCTCTCCCTTTCATGGCAACCCTACTGACGGATGCCGAAGCCGGTACGCAACCCCGTTGATCGAAATTCCACTATACCCTATACCCCTATCCATTATGGCGCATGTCACCACCAGCAAGGAAAAGATCATCGCGCGCGTCCGGAGGATCGCGGGACAGGTTGCCGCGATCGAGCGGTCGGTGACGGCCGATGCCGATTGCGCCGAGACGCTGCATCTCGTCGCGGCCGTTCGCGGCGCGGTGGCGGGATTGATGGACGAACTGGTCGAGGACCACCTCCACGCCCATGTCGCAGCCCCCGACCTGTCCGACGAGGAACGCAAGGCCGCCGCCACCGAGCTGGCCAAGTTGCTCCGCCGCCATTTCCGCTGATTGCCGATCGAGGATTGTCTTGCCGTGAACAGCCCCGTGAACGCCCCTATGAATACGCATAGCCATGACTATCTGGGCCATGCCCATGACGAGAATGCGCGCCGCACCCGCCTGGTGGTGTGGCTGTCGACGGGGATGATGGTCGGCGAGATCGTCGCGGGCTATGTCACCGGATCGATGGCGCTGCTGGCGGATGGTTTCCACATGGCGACCCATGTCGGAGCGCTGGGGATCGCGGCGATCGCCTATTCCTATGCCAAGCGCCACGTCGCCAACCCGCGCTATAGCTGGGGCACCGGCAAAGTCGGCGAACTGGCGGGCTTCGGATCGGCAATGGTGCTGGGGCTGGTGTCGTTGGGCATCGCCTATGAGTCGGTCATGCGGTTGGCCGATCCGCATGCGGTTGCGTTCGGGGATGCGATCTTCGTCGCGGTACTGGGCCTGCTGGTCAACATCGCCAGCGCCTGGCTGCTCGGCCATGGTCACGGACATGATCATGGGCATAGCCACGGCCACTCCCATGGCCATGGTCATTCGCATGATCATCATGACCACGATCACGACCATGACCACGGGCGTTCGCATGATCGCTATGGCGGCGATACCAACATGCGGGCGGCCTATATCCATGTCCTGGCGGATGCGCTGACCTCGGTCATGGCCATCTTGGCTTTGGTGGCGGGGCGCTATCTGGGCTGGGTCTGGCTCGACCCGGCGGTCGGACTGCTCGGTGCGGCGGTCATCGCCAACTGGTCGGTCGGACTGATGCGCCAGGCCTCGACCGTATTGCTCGACGCGGCCGATCCCAAGCTCGCCGGTCAGGTCCGCGATCGGGTGGAGGCACCCGGCGACCTGCGCATCCACGACTTCCACATCTGGCGGATCGGACCCACCGCCCATGCCGTGGTCCTTTCGGTCGAGGGCATCGACACGGCGCTGACCAGCGCGACGATCCATCGGCGGCTGGAGGGGATGGCCGCGCTCGGCCATGTCACGGTCGAAATCCGCTAATCCCTTGTTGAAGAAGGGATGGTAGAAGGCGCGGGATGAGAGCGCTGCAAATTCTGGCGGGAGCCATACTTCTGGGCGTAGCGGGCGGCGGCGTGATGCTGGCCCGCCATGCCGCTCGCGATGACGCGCCCCGGCCCGCCAAGACGACAGCACCCCGCATCCTTTCCCGGCCGCCGATCGCGGCCCCCTCGCCTACTCCGACGTCCGCGCCCTTCGTCGTGCGCCGTATCCTGGACCTGAAGGGGCCATTGAAGCACGGCGACTTCATATGGGACGAAAGCGGCGCGCCCGGCGGTCCCATCGTCATCACGGTGGATCTGGCCGCGCAGGTCGTCTCGATCTTCCGCGACGGCTATGAGATCGGGACGGCTGCGATCATCTATGGCGCGGACAATATGCCGACGCCGCTCGGCGAGTTTCCCATCCTGCAAAAGGACGCGGACCACGTCTCCAATCTGTACGACGCGCCCATGCCTTATATGCTGCGGCTGACCAATGACGGCGTCGCCATCCACGCCAGCGATGTGCGCTACGGCAACGCCACCCATGGCTGTATCGGCGTACCCACCGGCTTTGCCAAAAAGCTGTTCGCCGCGACGAAACTGGGCGACCGGGTGATCGTAACCAACGGCAAGACCATGGCGCTGGGCCAGTCGATCCTGGGCTGACGACCCCGAAGAAATTTGGCCCCACCCGCTTGCCAAATTCCCATGGCTTGAATAGGCAGCACCACGACGCGGGTGTAGCTCAATGGTAGAGCAGCAGCTTCCCAAGCTGAATACGAGGGTTCGATTCCCTTCACCCGCTCCATCCCCTCAATGGTCTCGGGTCGTCCTAAACCCGGTAATAATCCCGATACCAGGCGACAAAACGCTCCAACCCCTTGGCCAGTGCGACCTTGGGCGCATAGCCGGTCAGCGCGTTGAGCTTCGACACATCGGCATAGGTGGCGGTCACGTCGCCCGGCTGCATCGGCTTCATGATCTTGATCGCGTCTCGGCCCAGCGTCCGCTCGAGCGTGGAGATCATGTCCATCAATCCGACAGGCTGGCTGTCGCCGATGTTCAGGATGCGGTGGCCACCGCGCTCGGGCGGGTGGTCCAGCGCACCCACGATGCCGTCGACAATGTCTGCGATATAGGTGAAGTCGCGCGCCATCCGGCCCTCGCCGAAAATCTCGATCGGCTCGCCGTTCAGGATTTTCCGGGTGAACGAGAAATAGGCCATGTCTGGCCGACCCCATGGGCCATAGACGGTGAAGAAGCGCAGCCCCGTCTGCGGAAAGCCATAGAGCGCCGCATAAGACTGGCTCATCAATTCGCAGGAGCGCTTGGTAGCGGCATAGAGTGACACGGGGGAAACGGACGGCTCGTCCTCGCTGAACCCCTGCCCGCCCATCGGCTTGTCGCCATAGACCGAGCTGGACGAGGCATAGACGAGGTGAACGAAGCCCGGCTGGTGGCGACAGGCCTCCAGCACCGCGAGTTGCCCGCCGATATTGGAGCGTTCATAGGCGAAGGGGTGGTCGATGCTGTGGCGTACGCCCGCCTGCGCCGCGAGATGGACGACGCGGTCGGCGCCATACTCTCGCAACAGCGCGGCGACGGCTTCGGCATCCGCAACATCCATCGCATGGAAGGAAAATCCGGGAACGCCCTGCAAACTGGCAAGCCGCGCCTGCTTCAATGCCGGTTCGTAATAGTCGTTGAGATTATCGATCCCGATGACCGTCTCACCACGTGCGAGCAGGCGATGGGCGGTGGCGTGACCGATAAACCCTGCCACACCGGTAACGAGGATGGGGGCGGCCATTGATTAAAGTCCCAGAACCGCATCGGGGCGAACGATCCGCCCCGTTCCACTCACCGCAATCCGCATCCGTAACCACTCCATATCATCGACCACCCGGGACAGGCACACGCCGCCCGATGACCCGCCTTTAGGGCGTCAGTCTTGAAAAAGTACGAAAATGCAAAAGGATCGGCGGCTCAGATGCCGCCCGCGATGACGTCGCGACCATCGGCTTCCAGCGCGAGGGTCAGATCCCGCAGACAGGCATCGACCTGCGCCGCATCGGGGCTTCGCACGACGAAATTCGCCCCCGTCCGGCCCTCGCGGAAAAAGGGATAGCTGCCGATGGCCACGCCCTCATGCGTCTTTTCGGTCTGACGCAGCAGCTCGGCGACCTCGCTCTCGCCGACCCAGCAGCCGATGGTTCCCGACACGACCGGGCGGCCGCCCTCCAGCGTGCCGGTCAACGCGTCGAGCATGCCAGCCGTAATGTGCGGCACACCCGCCATGATGAAGATGTTGCCGATGCGGATGCCCGGCGCGCCCGACACCCGATTGGGGATCAACGACGCCCCTTCCGGCGCGCGCGCCATCCGGGCGCGGGCGGCAGTCACCCCGCCGCGTGTCGTATAATAATCCTCCAGGATCGCACGGGCTTCGGGATGCTCGATCACCGGCACGCCCAGCGCCGCAGCGATCGCGTCGACCGTAATGTCGTCATGCGTCGGCCCGATGCCGCCGGTGGTGAACAGATAGTCGTTACGTACACGCAGCGTGTTCACCGCTTCGCCGATCGCCTCCGGCCGGTCGGCGACGACCCGCACCTCGGCCAGCCTTATTCCCTGTACGTTCAGCCAGGTGGCGAGCTGCGCGATGTTGCGATCCTGTGTCCGGCCCGAGAGGATTTCATCACCGATGACGATCAGCGCGGCGGTCCAGATACGCTCAGGTAGGGTCGCGGTTTCCATGCGCCCGACATAGCCTCGCAAAAACGGTCGCGCCACGCTATATCGCCGTCATGACCGATTATGTGACCGTTTCCGCCGACGCGCCCCAGGGGCGGACCGGCGCGATCAAGCTTTGGGGCCGCGAGGCGTTCGACGGGATGCACAAGGCGGGCCGCTTGGCCGCCGAGACGCTGGACATGCTGGTCCCGCATATGGTGCCGGGGGTCAGCACCGCTGAGATCGACCGCCTGATCCACCAGTTCATCCTCGAGCGCGGCGGCGTGCCCGCGACCCTGGGCTATCGCGGTTACACCCATTCTACCTGCATCTCGATCAACCATGTCGTCTGCCACGGCATTCCGTCCGAAAAGACGTTGAAGTCGGGCGATATCGTCAATGTCGACGTCACCCCGATCGTCGATGGCTGGCATGGCGATACGAGCCGCATGTACCTGATCGGCGACGTGCCGCTCAAGGCGCGCAAGCTGGTCGAGGTGACCTATGAGTGCCTGATGCTGGGCATCGAGCAGGCCAGGCCCGGCAATCATATGGGCGATGTCGCCCATGCCATTCAGCAGCATGCCGAGAAGCATCGTTACGGCGTGGTCCGCGATTTTTGCGGCCATGGTCTGGGCCTGTTGTTCCACGACGCGCCCGAAGTCGTCCATGTCGGCCGCCCCGGCACCGGCCCCGAGCTGAAGCCCGGCATGATCTTCACCATCGAACCGATGATCAATATCGGCCGCCCCGACGTGAAGCTGCTCGATGACGGCTGGACGGCGGTGACACGCGACCGCTCGCTGTCGGCACAGTTCGAGCATTCGATCGGCATCACCGAACAGGGCTGCGAAATCTTCACGCTCAGCCCGGCGGGCTATACCCAGCCGCCCTATATCTAAGGCCATGATGCTGGGTGCGATCCGGGTTGCGGCACGCGACCGCACCCGACTGGCCGAGGTGATCGCTACCACTTCGCGCTTCGGGTTGGACGTGCTGCTGGCGCGGCTCGGGCTCGATCCGGCGCGGCGGGACCCGGATGCCCTGCCCTTCGACCTTCCCGCCCGCACCCGACAGGCGATGGAGGCCCTCGGCCCGGTCTGGGTCAAGCTCGGCCAGATCCTGGCCACCCGCGCCGACCTGCTGCCGCCCGAATGGATTGCCGAGCTCGAACAACTCCATAGCGCCGCTCCGCGCCTGCCCTTCGCCGATTTGCGCGAACAGGTGGAAGCGGCGCTGGGCGAGCCGCCCGAGACCGCCTTCGCCCGGTTCGATCCCGAGCCGCTGGCCGCCGCTTCGATCGCGCAGGTTCACCGCGCGGCGCTGGCGGATGGCACGGAGGTCGTTCTCAAGATCCGCCGCCCCGGCATCCGCCCCGTGATGGAAGCCGACCTCCGCCTGCTGACCCAATTCGCCGTGATGGTCGAGGCGACCAATGCCGAAGCCCGGCGCTATGGCGCGGTACGAATGGTGCGCGAGCTTGGTCGCGACATCCTGGAAGAACTCGACTTCACCAACGAAGGCCGTAACGCCGACCGCATGCGTGAGGATTTCGCAGGCGACACACGGGTGGTCGTCCCGACGATCCACTGGGCGCAGACGTCCGAAACGCTGTTGGTGATGGACTTCATCGAAGGCGTGCCGCCGCGCAACGCCGCGATCCTGCAACAGGCGGGGATCGATCCGTCGGCCATCGCTTCGGCCGGGGCGGACATCGTGCTCGACATGACGCTCATCAACGGGCGTTTCCATGGCGACCCGCATCCGGGCAACCTGCTCTGTCTGCCCGGCAACCGGATCGCCTTGCTCGACCTAGGCCTGATCGGCCATGTTTCCCCGCGTCGGCGCGAAGAAGTGATCGCCTTTACCCAGTCGATCACGAACAGCGAACCGGCCTTGCTGGCAGAGACACTGAAGCAATGGTCGCAAACCGATGACATTGCACCCGAACGCTTTCAGGCGGTCGCCGACCGGCTCGTGGCCCGGCATGGTGGCGGCGCGTTGCGGCTGGCGGCGATCCTCGGCGACATATTCCCGGTACTGCGCGAAGAGCGCATCGTCCTGCAGCCCGACATGCTGCTGCTGTTCAAGGCGCTCATCACCATCGACGGCGTACTGAGCGGCATCCAGCCCGACTTCGACCTGTCGGCCGCGCTGCGGCGGGCCAGCGCACGAATCGTCGAGGCGCGTCTCGCCCCCGAACGCTGGACCAGGCGGGCCGCAGCGCTGGCGCTGGAGCTCGACCGGCTGGGCGACGACCTCCCCCGCCTGATCCGCGCGACCACCCGCAAGCTGGAGAGCGAACAGGCTGGCCTTTCCACCGGCGGCATCGAAACGGCGATCCGCACCGGCGCAGGCTGGATCGCGGCCGCACTGGCCTTTTCCGGCGTGGCCATCGCGGTGGCGATGCGGCTGGGTTAGTTCAGTCGCTTCAATTGATCACCAAGACCGAAGGGATGGCGGCGATACTCCTCGCGCCAATTCACGCCCGCTTGCTCCAGCATCTCTGCTTCGATCGCGCCATAGACGTATAATGCGCTTCGTTTCCAGACCTTCAAGCCTTGTTCGCGAACCGCGCGCAGGCTCGTCGCAAGCCCCCTCCAGCGTCCCGCCGAGTCGTTGCGCATGGCGGCATCGCCTTGCCGGGCCATGGTCAGTTCGGTCCAGCGCGCAACGCCCTCCTGACCGACCTGAAATTCATAATAGCGCCGGTCCACTGGACTGACCTTCGCCAGCGCCGCCTCACGCGCCGTCACATAGGCATTGGTCGCAGAACGACGCTCCTGTGGTGACTTGGCGCCCAGAAAGGCCAAGGCCGCATTCCCCATAGTCAAAAAGGCCGCCCCTACTTCAGGGTCGGCATAGGGGAATGGATAATTGAGCATCCAACTGCCATCGCTCGATCCAGTACTTAAGCCCAATGCTTCCACTGCTCGGGCATAGTTGGGCATATGCGACTGATAGAGATGGAATGCCTCGTGGAGCGCCGTGGCCTTCCAATAGGCGGCGCTCATTTCCAAAGCCTCGGGATAACCGATTGCGATCGTCTCCCCGCCCGCAAAGAAATCGGCAGCGGCTGACAGGTCAATATCCAGTTCACGAGGGCGGGTCTGCAACGAACATTTCGTCAGTGGATCACGCCCCGCTGACGCAAAGCCCTTGATCGCCCGGTGGCAAAACAGAGTCTCGCGCTTCGGCCCGATCAGCACCAAGTCCAGGGACACCTTGGCAAAGCCCGGCCAAAGACGGTTTCCAGCACCTCGATAGATATGCTGTACATCGGCCAGCATCGCCCGCTCCCGCTTGGGCGGCAGTTCGCCCCCCGCCATAGCGGCACCCATCATCAACGCCAAAATCACTGCGCCCGCCCCTTGCCTGTTGCCCCGTGGCGATCATGACGCATCTGGCGAAAGACCGATAGTGACGAACCCGCGACACCACGTTAAAGGCGCGGGCCATGACCGAGATCACGCCCCAGATCGTCGCCGACCACGGCCTGTCCGAAGAAGAATATCAGCGCGTCCTGACCGCGCTGGGCCGCGAGCCGAACCTCGTGGAGCTTGGCATCTTCTCGGTCATGTGGTCCGAGCATTGCAGCTACAAGTCGAGCCGCATCCACCTGAAGAAGCTGCCCACCGAGGGGCCCCAGGTCATTTGCGGTCCCGGTGAAAATGCGGGCGTCATCGACATCGGCGACGGCCAGGCCGCCATCTTCAAGATGGAGAGCCACAACCATCCCTCGTACATCGAGCCCTATCAGGGTGCGGCGACGGGCGTCGGCGGCATCCTGCGCGACGTATTCACCATGGGCGCGCGTCCGGTCGCGAACCTGAACGCGCTGCGCTTCGGCCGTCCCGATCACCCCAAGATGCGCCACCTGATCTCGGGCGTCGTCCATGGCATCGGCGGTTACGGCAACTGCGTCGGCGTGCCGACCGTGGGTGGCGAGGTGAATTTCCACCCGGCCTATGACGGCAACATCCTGGTCAACGCGATGACCGTCGGCGTCGCCGATCAGGACAAGATCTTCTATTCGGCCGCCAGCGGCGTCGGCAATCCGATCGTCTATGTCGGCTCCAAGACCGGCCGCGACGGTATTCACGGCGCGACCATGGCCTCGGCCGACTTCGGCGAGGATGCGGAGGCGAAGCGCCCGACCGTGCAGGTCGGCGACCCCTTTACCGAAAAGCTGCTGATAGAGGCTTGCCTCGAGCTCATGGCGTCGGACGCGATCGTCGCGATCCAGGACATGGGCGCGGCGGGCCTGACTTCGTCGTCGGTCGAGATGGCGTCCAAGGGCGGCGTCGGCATCGAACTGATCATGGACGACGTGCCCCAGCGCGAAGAGGGCATGACAGCCTATGAGATGATGCTGTCGGAGAGCCAGGAGCGGATGCTCATGGTGCTGAAGCCCGGCCGCGAGGATTTCGCCGAGGCGATCTTCCGCAAATGGGAACTGGACTTCGCGGTCATCGGCCACGTCACCGAGACCGGCCGCATGGTCCTGCGCCACAAGGGCGAGGTGGTGTGCGACATCCCGCTCGCCCCGCTGGCCGATGACGCGCCGCTCTACGACCGTCCGCATGTGCCGACCGAGGTGCCTACCGCGATCACGTCACCCGGTTGCCAGGACCCGGCCGCCGATCTGCTGAAGCTGATGGGCTCACCCGACATCGCCTCGCGCCGGTGGATCTGGGAGCAGTATGACCATATGGTCGGCGGCGATACGGTGCAGCGCCCCGGTGGCGATGCTGCCGTGGTCCGCGTCCATGGCACGCAAAAGGGGCTCGCGATGAGCACCGACTGCACGCCACGCTATTGCTATGCCGATCCGGTGACCGGCGGCATGCAGGCCGTGGTCGAGACGTGGCGCAACATCACGGCGGTCGGCGCCAAGCCGCTTGCCATCACCAACTGCCTCAACTTCGCCAATCCGCAGCGCCCCGAGATCATGGGCCAGATCGTCGGTTGCCTTGAGGGCATGAGCCAAGCGTGCCGTGCGCTCGACTATCCGATCGTGTCGGGCAACGTCTCGCTCTACAACGAGTCGAAGGCGACCGGCGGGGGCTCGGCGATCCTGCCGACCCCGGCGATCGGCGGCGTCGGCCTGATGGCCGACTGGTCCAAGTCGGCAACGGTGGCTTTCAAGGGCACGGGCGACGTCATCGTCCTGATCGGCACCCCCAAGGGCGAAATCGGCCAGTCGCTTTGGCTGCGCGAAGTGCACGGGATCGAAGGCCGCGAGGCTGGCCCTCCCCCGTCGATCGACCTGGATGCGGAACGTCGTACCGGCGATCTGGTCCGCGAGGCAATTATCGCTGGCCACCTGACCGCCGTGCACGATGTCTCGGACGGCGGCATCGCGGTGACGGTCGCCGAGATGGCGCTGGCGGGCAATATCGGCGCGCTGATCCAGTTCCCGGAACAGGGCGAGGCCTGCCGCCAGCTCTTCGCCGAGGATCAGGGCCTGTACATCGCCACGGTCGAGGACACCGCGTTGATGGACTTCCTGGCGAACGCGCATCAGGCGGGCGTCGAGGTCGAGCGGATCGGCCGCACGGCGGGCACGCGCCTGATCTTCGAGCGCGAGGACGGCGATTTCGTCGTGGCGCTGGACGATCTGCGTCGCGCGCATGAGGGCTTCTTCCCCGCGCTGATGGGCGCGGACGCCGCCCTGGCCTAACCCTCTGCCCCTAACCCTCTGACGGAGCCTCGGCGGCGTGCCGGGGCTCCGCGCAGTGGCGAAGGATCGCATAGCCGATCGCCGCCGCCAGCACCGAGGCCAGCAGCACGCCCAGCGACGCCGCCTCGCGCATCTCGCCGTCGCCGAAGGCCAGCCCCGCGATGAACAGCGAGATCGTAAAGCCGATCCCGGCCAAAGCGCCGACGCCCGCCACCATCGGCCATGTCACCTGGTCGGGCCGCCGCGCCAGACCCAGCGCGCTCGCCGCCCATGTGAAGGTCAGGAAGCCCAGCGGCTTGCCGATCACGAGGCCCAGCACCACGCCCATCACCAGCGGCCCGCCGATCATCGACAGCAGATCCCCCGAAATGTGGATACGCACGTTCGACAACGCAAACAGCGGCAGCACGACGTAATTGACCCAGGGGGTCAGCACCTCGATCAACCGGCTGCTTGCCTCCCGCGTGGCCGACGCCATTTCATGCAGATAGCCCAATCGTTCCTCGGCCCGCTCGCGATGCCGATGCTCTTCCTCGTCATCATCGGCATCCTCGGCCGCATCATGCGCGTCGCGGAATTCGTCGACCCGCCGCTGGACCCGCTGCGCAAAGGCATGCTGTTGCAGCCGAGGCTGGACCGGAACGGTCAGGCCGATCAGAACCCCGGCGATCGTCGCATGGATGCCGGACTCCAGAACGCCGCCCCACACGAGCAATGCGAGCAGCACATAGGGCACCGACGACACCCAGCCGATCCGGCGTAGCCCGATGATGCCCGCCAGCCCAGCCGCCGCGACAACCAGCCCCCATGGATCGATCGCGCCACTATAGGCGAAGGCGATGACCAGCAGTCCGCCGACATCGTCGACCGCCGCAAAGGCCAGCATCGTCGCGCGCAAGCCCGCGGGCAGCCGGTTCGCAAACACCGCGATCAGCGCAAGCCCGAAAGCCGTGTCGGTGGTGATGACCGCCCCCCAGCCGGGTTGCGCGGGCGTGCCCCCGGCGACCGCCAGATAGAGCCCCACCGGCACCAGCATCCCGCCCAACGCGCCCGACAGGGGAAACGCCGCGCTGCGCCAGTGCGCCAATGGCCCTATCGCCATTTCCCGCTTCACGTCCGCCCCCACGATCACGAAGAACAGCGGGAGAAGCGCGTGGTCGATCCACTCGGCCAGCCGGTGCGATACCTCGCCCGTTCCGAACCCGATGGTGACGGGCGTATCCCAGAAGCGCTCGAAGCCGCCCGCCCAGGGGCTGTTGGTCATCGCCAGCGCCAGAATCGTCGCGAGCAGCAACGGCCCGCCCGTGACCTCCCGTCCTGCGAAAAGCGGCTCTATCTTATGCAGGAACGCCGACGCGGCGGGCGAGTGATGCGCACGCGCGGTGGCGCGGCCGGTCAGGCGAGGCGATAATCCCATGGGATTCCAATGCCTCGCCAGCACGGTGGTTGCATCCCCGGCAACGCAGGCTAAGCCCCGGCAAGTGAGACGGAGCTATTCCTTGGCCGATGGTCCTGCCCCTGCCCCCACCCTGACGTCGGCCGCCCCCGGTGAGCGGCTGTTGTCGCTGGACGTGCTGCGCGGGGTGGCGGTGATGGCGATCCTGCTCGCCAATCTGCCCGGTTTCGCCTTGCCCGACCCGGCCTATTCCAACCCGATCGCCTGGGGTGGTCGGCGGCCGATCGACATCGCCATGTGGTTCCTGACCGAAAGCTTCGTCAACGGGCGGATGCGGGGGCTGTTCTCGCTGCTGTTCGGGGCATCGACGCTGCTGGTCATTCAGCGGGCGGATGCGGCGGGGTGGAACGGAGCGTCCTTCCACCTGCGGCGGATGGCGGTGCTGTTTGTCCTGGGCCTGGTCCACCTGACCTTCATCTGGACCGGCGATATCCTGGCCCATTATGCGCTGGTCGGGATCGTCGCCCTCGCCTTTGTCGGCCTGACGCCACGGGCCTTGTGCTGGACCGCCCTTGGCTTTGCCGCACTGTCCATGGCATTCGGTGCGCTGGATTGTCTGGGGCTGTTCGTCGCCGCCGCGCGCAACACGCCGCAAATGGCGAGCCTTTGGGATAGTTATCAACTGGCGTTCGGCACCCCTCCGGCCGCCAGACTCGCCCCGGAAATCGCCGCAATGCGCGGGCCCTGGGCCATGGCGACCGCCTTTCGGCTGGAGAATAACGGCAATCCGTTGATCGACCTCATCCAGATCGGTCCGGACACGCTCAGTGCCATGCTGCTGGGCATGGCCGCGTTCAAGTCGGGCTTCCTGACGGGCGATTGGCCGCGCGCCGCCTATCGCTGCTGGGCGGCAATGGGCCTTGGACTGACCATTCCCGTCTATGCCGCAATGGCTTTGGGTATCATGGCGAGCGGATACGACGTTCGCGCAGTCACATTGGTCGAGCTGCTCTTGAACGTGCCCTTCCGGCTGATCGGGACGATCGGCTATGCTGCGCTGATCCTGCTGCTGATGCGGCCGGGCGGCTGGTGGACGGTCCGGGTCGCGGCGGCGGGGCGGATGGCTTTCACCAACTATATCGCAACCAGTCTCCTGATGACGGCGGTGTTCTACGGTCACGGCCTGGGGCAGTTCGCCCGCTGGAACCGGGCCGAACTCTATATGCTGGCACCCCTGATGTGGGGGTTAATGATGCTTTGGTCGCAGCCTTGGCTCGCCCGTTTCGGGCAGGGACCACTCGAGCGCCTATGGCGGCTGGCGAGCCGGGGAGCAGTTGGCAGAGCGGGATAATTTTCTGCAAACGCCTCGCAATATGCTTGCGATCCACTCTCATTAGCGCTAGACGGGATAAGTAATCGATGGAGAGCGCCTTGGTCGTCTGCGTCTGCAATGCCATCCGGGAATCCCAGGTCCGCGACGCCGCTCGCGCCGGTTCCATGACCCCCTGTCAAATGTATCAGGCACTCGGTCGCCAGCCCAAATGCGGCCAGTGCGCGGTCCTGGCACGGGCCATCATCGAAGAAGAACGCGCCGCCGCCTGAGTCGCGCACCAAGCCCGCCGCCATGCGACCATAGCCCCGCTTTCGCGTTGGGGAGTTTTGGGAGAGTGGTGATGAGCGACAGGACCAACCTTCGGATCGGCCTGCGCCGCAGCGGCGAAATGGCCGCTGTCTTCATGATCGGCGATGGGCTGCTCGGCCTGCTGCAGCCGAAACGGCATGTCGAACTCTGGCGGTCGGACGTCCCTGCGGTCGATCTGCTCGTCCGCCCCTTCGCAGGCCATCCCCGGCGCAGCCGAGCCTATGGCCTGTTGCAACTCGCGGCCGGTATCGCCCTCGCCTCTGCCCTGCGAAAGCCCGAGTAACCCGCTATGGGCGGGATGTCCTTACGGGGCGGCGTGGTCGCCGGAACCAGAAGGTCCATACTGCCAACGACCCCAGCAGGGTCAGCGCCAGGCCGCTGACGGTCATCAGCAGCTTCCAGGCCAGTCCGCCGACACGCCCGGCATGAAGCGGATAGAGCATGTTATAGACGCGGGCGGCTCGCGGCATCGCCATCGCGTCGTTGCTCGACAACAGACGGCCGGTGGCGGCGTCGAAGACCAAAGTGGTTCGCCCATTGGGCAACCATTCGTCCGCCCGGCGCATCCGCAGCGTGATCGGGTCCCCCGGCTTGCGCGGCATGGCCAGGATACGGGGAACGGCGTCGGGGAATCGCTGGCTCGCTGTCGTCAGCATCGCGCGCCAGGGCGGGCTGGCCGCCAGCGGTCCGCCATGTACCTTGCCCGGCCGCAGCGCCGCCAGCGCCTTGGCGGGAGAGCCGAAGGGTGCGACGACGATCATCGCCACCGGCCGAAACACCATCGCCGCGCCAGTGATGCTCGACAGCAGCAGCAGCGGCGCAACGATGATCCCCAAATCGCGGTGATGCATGAGGATCGCCGGACGGCTCATCCGCTTTGGCAACAGCCGCCACTTGAACGTCCGGCGGGTCCTCCACCACAGGATCGCGCCCGACACGACGAAGAACAGTCCGCACAGCCCGGCAATGCCGATCACCGTCTCGCCGATATCGCTGGCGAACAGATGGTGGTGGAAATCGAACAGCCACAGCTCGGGCCGCTCCCACTGACTGCTCCAGCGATCAACGATCCGTCCACCCTGATCGGCATAGGCCCCTGCCCCATGGGCAAGGCGAAGCTGGTGCAGGGCGAAGTCGTTGTCGGCGAAAACCACGCTCTCGCCGCCCTTGGGCTGGGGGAGCAGGCGCTGGACCGCCGCTGCGACGGAGGCCGGATCCCGGATCAGCGGCATCGCCTTACCCGGCACCATGATCAGCGCAGTCTTCCAGACGAGCAGGCATCCGGTCAGCCCCAGCAGCCCCAGCACCAGACCAATGACGCCGCCGGTCCAGCGATGGAGCAGATCTAGCCACTTCATTGTCAGAACCTTACATCCCAGCCCAGCGTAACGGTGCGCCCGCGCCCGGCAAAATAGCTGAAATTGTCGGTCGGCAACCGGGTGTCGCTGGAATAGTCGATATAGAAGCGATCGAGCAGGTTCTGCGCCGCGAGGTAGATGGTCCCCTTGCCCATATTATAGGCGATGGTCCCGTCGACGACGGTATAGCCGCCAAAGTCGTTGCGCGGGTCACGCAGGCGGCCCTTGAAGGTGCGGGACAGGAAGAACTGGCTTTGCAACCTCGCCGACCACGGCCCGCGATCATAGCTGGCCGCCAGGTTGAGCCGGTCGGGCGAGATGTTGGCGCCGTCCAGATCGGTGTCGACGATCCCGTCGGGCGGCGTTTTGCTGTCATAGCGGCCCGACAGATGCGCATAGCCGATCGACAGGCGCGTCCCCGGCAGGGGCAGGCGCATGCCCAGATTGATCTCCAGCCCCTGTATCTCGGTCCGCAGCCGCTGCACGTCGAAGATGCCGCCCGGATTGGCGATCAGGAGCTGCCCCTTGTCGCTCGACGACCAGAAATAGGCGGTGCTGGCATCGAACGGCCCGCGTTTCACCTCGACGCCGATCTCACGATTGTTCGATACGATGGGCGCGATGTCGAGAAAGGTGTCGATCGAAACGCCCGGCCGGTTCACCGCGCGGGTGATGCGGCCGATATCGGGCACGGTGAAACCCTCGGCATAGCTGGCATAGGCGCGGATGCCGCGGATCGGCTCGACGATGACGCCACCGTTGAACAGGGCGTCCTGGAAGGTCGGCGTGCCGCCCTTCACCGCGACGCGGTTGGAGGTGGCAAGGGTGGTATAGTCGTCGATGCGGATGCGGACATTCTCCCACCGCACGCCACCCGCCAGCCGCACCGCCTTGTCGAACAGCGCGAGGTTCAACTGGCCGAACGGCGCCAGGCTGCGAAAGTCGCTGGGCGGCACCCAGACGCGGTTCGTCAGGATCAGCCGCTGCTCGGTCTTGTCCTACAAGGCATCGAAACCGACGATCGCGGTCAGCGCCTCGAAACCGGGTATCGCGCGCTCATAGCTGATCTTGCCGCCGATCTTGCGGCTGCGGTTCTGCGACTGGTCGATCAGCGTGCCCACCGGCGCGATCAGCGGATCCTGGAAGGTCGCGATCGGGTTGATCTCCGCCCCGAAGGTGTCGCGGGTGCGGTTCCAGAAGATCTGGGTGACGAGATTGCCCTGGGCCAGGTCGGGATCGGTGAGTGACAACGCAACGCTCTCCGTCCGGCTGGCGGCACTGCGACCCGGCGGATTGCCGCGCCGGGCGCTGGTCGGCAGGCCGGTCAGGCGGTTGCCCGCCACTGCGACATAATCGCCGTCGCCCTTCAGCTCGAACCGGCTGGCGATCAGGTCGAGCCGCATCGTGTCGGTCACGGCATAGCCCGCGCGCGCGAACAGAGAGGTCGTCCGCGAATCCTGCGTCTCGCCCTGGGTCAGGTTCAGGCCGACCCTGCGCCCCTCTCCGTCATAGAAAACACCGCGCTTTTCATAGACAGCGCCTGCGCTGATATCGAAGCGGCCCGACTTGTATTGAAGCAGCCCGCCGACCTTGCCGCCCAGTCCTTCGCCGTGAAAATCGGTATCGGCGGTGCCCTGAACCAGTGCGCGGCCGCTCAGACCCTCGCGACGCGGCGCGCCGACCGTGACCTGGTTGACGATACCGCCCGTTCCGCCGACGCCCTGCAGCGCGTTCGACCCATAGATCAGCTCGACCCGGTCGATGAAGAAGCCGTCGATCGTATAGCCGTCCCGGCTGCCGTCGCGCAGCGGCGTCGTCTGCGGAATGCCGTTGATCGCGTAGAGCGGCGAGCGTCCGCGCAGGGTCTCGCCCGCGCCCGACAGCTTCTGGCGCGTCGGCGAAAAGGATGGGGTCAGCGTCGCCACCGCATCGACCACCGAGCCGGAAATGGCGATCTGTTGATCCAGCGCTTGCTTGTCGATGATGTCGATGGTCAGCGGCAAGGCGTTGGGCGGCAGGATCGAGCGCGCCGCGCTGACGACGATATCCTGCGTCGGCGCATCGCCCGCTTCCTCCACCTGCGCCATATCCTGCGCGTGACCGATCGCCGGATAGATTGCGACCGAGGTCATCGCCAGAAGCCGCCAACCGATATTCATATTCGCCACCCCCTTTGTGGTGGGCGGCTCTTAGGCAAAAGGTTGCGGGATTGCAAATCGGTCGCATTAGCTGGATGGCGGCAATCCTGTTCGTCGCCCCACACAGGCCCCTCTTTCCCGCGCCAGCCAGGAGCATATCCGGCCAATAATTCGAGGCTTAGAGACGGACCATCCAGAGCGGGCACGCGTTGGTGCGGCTCATGATCGAAAGTTTTCTGTGCCGCATTATCTGATCGCGCAAAGCGAATTGCCCGAGGAACGCGAAGCCCGCCGCCGCCGTGCCGGCAAAAGCTCGGGCGAGACCTATGCCGCGACGCTGGAACAGATGCAGCCGGGCATCGCCACGACGATCGTCTCCCCGGCCGACGACGCGGCCTCCGGCTTTTCCACCGACCGCTTGGCCGCGTTCGACGCGGTGTTCCTGACGGGCTCGCCGATGCACGTCTATGACGACAGCCCCGAAGTCCGGCGTCAGCTCGACTTTATGCGCTGCGTGTTCGCGGCGGGCCTGCCATCCTTCGGCTCCTGCGCCGGTTTGCAGATCGCAGTCGCGGCGGCGGGCGGACGGGTGCGCAAGATGCCCGAACGGATGGAGGCAGGCATTGCCCGCCGCATCACCCCGACCGAGGCGGGGCGCGACCATCCGCTGCTCGCAGGTCGACCGCTCAGTTGGGATGCTCCCGCCATCCATGGTGACGAAGTGGCGGAGCTACCGCCCGGCGCGACGTTGCTTGCCAGCAATGCCGTCACACGGGTGCAGGCGGCGGAAATTCGTTTCGACGGGGGCGTCTTCTGGGGTGTGCAATATCACCCCGAACTGGCGCTGCGCGAGATTGCCCTGGCCATCGCCGCACAGGCCGGCGACCTTGTCGAGGCGGGGCTGGCGAATACCGAAGGCGATGTCGAAGCATGGAGCAGCGATCTCGACGCTCTTCACGAAGAGCCCGAAGACCGGGCGCTTCGCTGGCGGCTGGGGGTGGATGGAGAGTTTGCGGAGGAACGGTTGCGCCGTCGCGAAATCGCCAACTTCCTCTCTCAACTCAGGAAGCTGAGAGGCTAGGCTGCTGGGCCGTTACGGCCCGACATCCGCTGCGCCCGTCACCACCCGGAGCGCCTTGCCCGCCTTGAAGCCCAGGGCCGCACCGACCCGGTCGTCCCAGCCATAGGGATCGTTGCGCACGATCGGCTCCCCGCCATCGTCGAACAGCACCGTCTGGTAGAGCAGTCGGACGGGGATCTGGCGCGGCAGCTTGACGAAGTTCTCCTCGCCCGTCTCGCGTGCCTTGTGCCACTCGTCCAGCACGCCCTCGTCCTTGGCCAGCATCTCGGCGAAGCCCAGCGCGTCGTCCACGCGGACGCAACCATGGCTCCGCTGGCGCTGGACCATGCCGAACAGCGCCTTGGCAGGCGTATCGTGCAGATAGATGGCATGGTCGTTCAGCATGTCGAACTTGACCAGCCCGAGCGAGTTTTTCGGCCCAGGCTGCTGGACGATCCAGCCGTCCTTCCAGACCATGTTGTTGGCCTTCAGATAACCGGCGCCTTTCTTTTCAAGCTCCTTCTGCTGGATCGAACGCGGCACGGTCCAGGTCGGGTTGGCGACGAGACGATAGATGGGCGACCCCAGCTGCGGCGTCTCGGTATCCGGCTCGCCGACCACGACCTTGCGGCTGTCGACGATCTTGCCGTCCCGCCAATAGGTCAGGCGGGCAGCGGCGATGTTGACGTCGATCCGCGTGGCGGGTGGCGTCCGTTCTAGCCAGCGCAGCCGTTCCATCGCCACCGCGATGGCCCGCGCCCGGTCGGCGTTGGACATGTTGAGGATCGCCAGCGCCTCGCTGCCGATGATGCCGTCGGGCTTCATGCCGTAATCGGCCTGCATCCGTCGCACCGCATCGACGGCGGTCGGGGCATAGCTGGTCCCCTGCGCCGCTTCGGGCGCCAGATAGTCGAGGACGACCAGCTCGCGCATGATGACCGGCAGGCGCGGGTCGGTCGCCCCCGGCTTGATCGGCTCGCCGGTGCCCGCGATCTTGACGTCGGCGTCCTGGGGCTGCTGACGCAGCTTCAGATAGGCGTCGGACAGTCGCTTGTAATTGCCGTCCTGCGGCGCAAGGCTGTTCAGCCATTTGGTCAGGTCGCCGCTGCGCAGCGCCGCTGCCAGTCCGGCCTTCAGGTCGGGCGATGGGCGGGGCACGGTATAGACGTCGTAGAGCTTGGTGGGATCGGTCGCACCCCGCGCCAGGGCCGTGGCGAAGCGGAGAGCCTGTTCGGTGGTCGTTGCCTCATCGCTGCCCGACACGTCGAACGTCATATGGTCCAGGCCATGCGCCGCCCGTCCTTCGATCGCCTGACGCAGCTGTCCACGTGTGCGGTCGCTCCATTGGGCGGGACCGGCCTGCTCGTTCGTTGGAGACGTTGCATTCTGATCCGTCGCGACCTGACCGCCGCATGCCGATAGCAGCAGTCCCAGCGCCAATACCGATCCCGTCCGCATATCTGTTCGTCGCTCCCTCGTTATGGATCGTAAACGCATCGAAATGAAGTCGGCTCCCGCTTCGTTTGGGATGGCTTACCACGCCAGCATCAGCGAGATGGTGGCGTGCGGGACCACCGCCGCCGTCGTACCGCCCGGCGCGTCGAGTCGGCGCAGCCGGTCATCTCGGACCAGTGCGAGGATATCGGCCTGCAAGGTCGCGGCACTGCCGCCGAGTTTGATAGGATAGGCGATGGACAGCCCCCCACGGCCGTAAACGCGCGTGCCGCTACCGTCCGCATAGAAGCCGTTCCAGCCGACGCCGACCAGTACCGGCACGCTGAGCGACGGCCCTTCCTCGCGCCCTGAAAGCGTAAAGGACGGACTGATCCCGGCGATCGTATAGAGACCGCCCTCCCCCTGCGTCCGGCGAGTGATCGCCGCGCGCGGCTTCAACCGGCCGAGGCCTCGATCCGCCGTATAGAGGATGCTCAAGCTCGCTTCATGCGTGGTGGAGGCGACCCCATTGGGGCTGGTCTTGATCGTATAGGTCGCGGCGGTCGTCAGCCCGTCCGCCGGACGCCAGGCCAGTCCGAGCAGATTGTTGCTCTCATACCAGGCGCGCGGCGCGGCGCGCTCGTCCGCTCGCGGCGCGTGAAGGCCGTTCGAGCTTTGCCCGATGACGAACAGGTCGCCGCTGCCATCCCGTCCGCGCCGAAGCACCAAGGCACCGCCGAAGGCGACATGCACCGGCACCCGGTCGAGCGCGGCATCGTCGTCATCCAGTGCACCCCGGGCATAATCCCCGTTGCGGATGTCGAGCGTCACGATCGGATGCCAATTCCTGCCCCGGTCCTTCACGTCGATTTCGGAAAGCGTGGCATCCTCGGTATCGGCGAACGGGATGGACTGTGCCCGGGCGGGGCCAGCGACCGCGACGATGGCGAACAAGATAGCTGCCATCGCCGCACCATGTCCGCGTCTCACGAACTCCGACGGACCAGCCAGACCGTATCGCCCGCATCATCCAGCACGAAGATCGCGCCGTCCTCACGGGTCTGGATGCTGACCGGACGGCCATAGACCTCACCCTTCTTGGCATCGGCCACGAAGCCGGTCAGGAAGGGCTGCGGCGCGGCGGTCGGGCGTCCGCTTGCAAAGGGCACGGCCAGCACGTCATAGCCGCTGAAGCTGGACCGGTTCCACGAACCATGCCGTGCGACATAGGCGGTTTGCCGCGCATTTCCCTTGTCGAACGCCACGCCGAGCGCGGCGGCATGGGCGCCGACTGCAACGTCGGGCATCAGTGTCGTCGCGAGCAGATCACGACGTTCATTGGCATGGCGGGGATCCTGCTTTCCGTAATAGCTATACGGCCAGCCATAGAAGCCGCCTTCCTTCACGCCGACCAGATAATCGGGCGAGATATCGTCGCCGATCTCATCCCGTTCGTTGACCGCCGTCCACAACACCCCGCCGGGCGCCCAGGCCATGCCGACCGGGTTGCGCAAGCCCGAAGCGTAAAGACGCTCGCGCCCGCTCGCCAGATCAACCGCGAGGATGGCGGCGCGACGCTTCTCCTCGTCCATACCGAACTCGCCGACATTCGAAGCCGAGCCGACCGAGACATAGAGCGTGCGGCCATCGGGGCTGAGCAGCAGGTTGCGGGTCCAGTGATTGTTATAACCACCAGCGGGCAGTGCGATCAGCGGCTTGGGCGCGGCGGCGATCGTCGTCTGGCCGGGCTGGAAGGGAAAGCTTACCACGCCGTCGGTGTTCGCGACATAGAGCCGCCCACCGACATATTGCATCCCGAACGGCTGGTTCAGCCCCTCGCGCAATACGAAGCGTTGCTCCGCCACGCCGTCCCGGTCCGCATCGCGGAGCAGCGTCAGGCGATTGGCGCTAAAGCCGGTGGTCTTGGACAGCGCCTGCCCGCGCTGAACTTCCGGATCGGCGTCGAGCTTGGGCTTGGTCCGCGCCTCCGCGACGATCACATCGCCATTGGGCAGCAACAGTGCCTGACGCGGGTAATCGAGCCCGCCTGCGAACTTCACCACCTCATAGCCACGTGGTGCGACAGGCTTGCGCCCTTCCGGCCAGCCAATGGTCTTGGGGTGGTTGACCACCGACTCCGTTGCATAGGGCTCGGGCTGGGGCGGCAGTCCGACGACCTGCGACGCCGATTGGGCAGAGGCCCCGCCTGCGACCATCGTCGAAGCGAGAAGAAGATGGGCGAAGGCGATCCTGTTCATATTGGCTCCCGGCTGTGTGAGCGAGAAACCACCCGATCCGGCCATATATCCGGCGCTGCGATCAGGACATGAAATGTTACATGGAGCCGATCCTTACGTCCCGATAGCGCGGATTGAGGATATGGAAGATCAGCAGCGCGACCAGATAGGCGACGCCGCATGCGATGAAGAAGGGCTGATAGCTCCCCACTTGGTCGAGCAACGCGCCCAGCGCCTTGGACGCGATGAACCCGCCGGTCGCCCCGGCAAAGCCGCCCAGACCGATCAGCGTTCCTTGCGCATAGCGCGGGAACTGGTCGCCGGGCAGCGCGAAGAGATTGGTCGAAAAGCCCTGATGCGCGGCGCAGGCGAGGCCGATCATCGCCACGGCGATCCAGATATTGCTCGCCTGCGCAGCGAACATCACGGGCAGCGCGAACAGCGCACAGGCGAACATCGCCTGCTTGCGCGCCCGGCCCGTCTCGACGCCGCGCTTGAGCAGCCGTGACGAATACCAGCCGCCGACGATCGCCCCGACATCGGCCATGATATAGATGGCGACCAGCGGCGGCCCGAAATTCTTCAGGTCATAACCATAGCGGCTGTGGAAGAAGTCCGGCAGCCAGAACAGGAAGGTCCACCAGACCGGATCGATCAGGAAGCGCCCGGTCATATAGGACCAGGACTCGCGGTGGCGCAGCACGGTCAGGAAGCCCGCGCGGCCTGTCGCCACAACCGGCTCGGCCTCGATCCAGGCGCGTTCCTCGGGCGTGATGCGCGGATGGCTGTGCGGCGGGTGATAGAGCCGCCACCAAACGGTCAGCCAGACGAGATTGAACAGTCCGGTGATGACGAACGCCCAGCGCCAGTCGAGCACCAGATCGGCGATCAGGAAGCCGACCAGCAACGGCGTCACCACCGCACCGACATTGGCCCCGGCATTGAAGATGCCGATCGCCATCGCGCGTTCCTTCTTGGGGAACCATTGCGAGGCGGCCGCCAGTGCCGAGGGGAAAGTGCCCGCCTCCCCCAGCGCCAGCGGAATGCGGGCAAGCGCGAAGCCGGTGGTCGAGGTGACGAGCGTCTGCGCGAAATGGCCGACCGTCCATGCGCCCATTGCCAGCAGATAGCCTGCGCGGGGCCCGATCCGGTCGATCAGCCAACCGAAGAGCAGGAAACCCAGGCCATAGGCGACCTGGAAATAGCCGGTGATGTCGCCGTAACCGCTATTGGTCCAGCCATAAAGCGCGGTCAGTTGCGGCTTGAGCACGCCCAGCACCAGCCGGTCGATATAACTCAGCACGACGGCGGCGAAGAGCAGGCCGCAAATGACCCAGCGCACGCGCCCGCGCGGCGGCGGTACGGTCTGGGCGACGGTATCCGGCGCGGCGATGGCGGCCTGGGTCAGGTCGCTCATCTCACCAGCTCCATAAGGTCCCGTCCTCCAGACGGTTCACCGGCAGATAGGCCCGCTTGTACGGATAGGTTTCCGCCAGCGCCTCGTCGATCTCGACGCCTAGGCCGGGTGCGTCACCGGGGTGCATCATGCCGTCCTCGAAGCGATAATGATGCTGAAAGACGGCGTCCGTCTCGTCGGTATGCGGCATATATTCCTGAATGCCGAAATTGGGGATCGAAAGCCCGAAATGCAGCGCTGCCGCCATGGTGACGGGCGACAGGTCCGTCGCGCCGTGGCAGCCGGTGCGCACCTGGTACAGGTCCGCCAGCGAGGCGATCTGGCGCAAATGGGTCAGGCCGCCCGCATGGACGACGGTGGCGCGGATATAGTCGATCAGGCGGTTCTCGATCAGATGCTTGGCATCCCAGATCGAGTTGAAGATCTCGCCTACCGCCAGCGGCGTCGTCGTATGCTGGCGGATCAGGCGGAACGCCTCCTGGTCCTCGGCGGGGGTCGCATCCTCGATCCAGAAGGGGCGATAGGGCTCCAGATCCTTGCCCAGCCGCGCCGCCTCGATCGGGGTCAGCCGGTGGTGGACGTCATGGAGCAGGTGCACGTCCCAGCCCAGCGCCTCGCGCGCGGCGGCGAAGAGTTCGGGCACCACGCGTAAATATTTCTCGGTCGACCAGACGCTTTCGCTGGGTAGGTCGGCATCGGCAGGCTCGTAGCGCTGCCCCGCCTTGGCGACGCCATAGGTGGAGGCAAGGCCCGGCACACCGCATTGCAGGCGGATCGCACGATACCCCTCGTTGCGGTGGCGGATTGCCGTGGCGATGGTGTCCTCGATCGACGTACCGTTGGCATGGCAATAGACCATGCAGCCTTCACGTGCCGCGCCGCCGAGCAACTGATAGACGGGCAGCCCAGCGACCTTGCCCTTGATATCCCACAACGCCATGTCGACCGCCGCGATCGCGGTCATCGTCACTGGCCCGCGCCGCCAATAGGCGCCCTTGTAGAGATACTGCCAGATATCCTCGATCCGGTGCGCCTCCCGCCCGATAAGGCAGGGGATGACATGGTCCTGCAAATAGCTGGCGACCGCCATCTCGCGCCCGTTGAGCGTCGCATCGCCCAGGCCGGTGGTGCCGTCGTCGCATTCGATCTTCAGCGTGACGAAGTTTCGCCCCGGCGACGTGACGATCAGGCGGGCGGAAACGATCTTGGGCATGGGTACGTCCTTCAGGCGAACAGGGGCGCGACGAAGGGACGGCCGCGCGAAGCGGCATGGCCGGTCATGGGGCGGGTCATGGGTTGCCACCGAGTCATTCAGGCCCCTCCTGTCAGGCAGCCGGTCCAACCCGACTTGCCAATTGGTCTGATAGCGGTAACGTGCGGGCCAAGCGTCGGCTTGTCAATCGCCGACACATCGGGAGAGTATGGATGAAACGGATTCGCGCATGGACCACCGCGCTGTCCCTGTCTTTGGCCGCATTGCCGTTTCCGGCGGCGGCGGAGGATGGCTATGCGTTATGGCTGCGCAGTGTCGCGCCATCGGTCGGACAGGTGAATGTCAGGGTGTCAGGGGCGTCGCCGACGCTGGATCTGGCAGGCGCCGAGCTGCGCCGCGCGCTGCCCGCCGGTACGCCGCCCGTGTTGGTGGCGACCGCATCGGACCCCGCCCTTCGCCCCTTGCGCCTGCCGTTCGAGGGACTGGGCGAGGAAGGGTATCTGGTCCGCGCGGTCACGCTGGGTGGCCAGAAGGTTGTTCTGGTTGCAGGTAACAGCGATCGCGGTGCGCTCTACGGTGCCTTCGCGCTGATCCGCCATCTCGCCACCGGCGGCACGGCGGATGGCGTCGCGCTCCGCTCGGCGCCCAAGGTCAAGCTGCGCGTGCTCAACCATTGGGACAATCTCGATGAGTCGGTCGAGCGCGGCTATGCGGGCCAGTCGCTCTGGGACTGGTGGACGCTGCCCGACTTCCGTGATCCGCGCTATACCGACTATGCCCGCGCGAACGCGTCGATCGGGATCAACGGCACCGTCCTGAACAACGTCAATGCGAAGGCCGATAGCCTGACCGCGCCCTATATCGCCAAGGCAGCGGCGCTGGCGGACGTGTTCCGGCCCTGGGGCATCAAGGTCTATCTGTCGGTCCGCTTCTCCGCACCGATCGAGTTGGGCGGGCTGAAGACCGCCGATCCGCGCGATCCGGCGGTGGCCGCGTGGTGGAAGGCCAAGGCCGACGAAATCTATCGCACCATCCCCGATTTCGGCGGCTTCCTGGTCAAGGCCAATAGCGAGGGCCAGCCCGGCCCGCGCGACTATGGCGCATCCCATGCCGATGGCGCCAACATGCTGGCCGCGGCGGTGAAACCCCATGGCGGCATCGTGATGTGGCGCGCCTTCGTCTATGCCGAAACCGATCCCGAGGATCGCGCGAAACAGGCCTATACCGAGTTCAAGCCGCTCGACGGCAAGTTCGCCGACAATGTGTTGGTGCAGGTGAAGAACGGCGCGATCGACTTCCAGCCGCGCGAACCCTTCCACCCGCTGTTCGGCGCTATGCCGCGCACGCCGTTGATGATCGAGTTCCAGATTACCAAGGAATATCTGGGATTTGCGACTCATTTAGCCTATCTCGGCCCGCTGTTCACCGAGGTGCTGGACGCCAAGACCGGACAGAAGCCGGGCGAGACGGTGGCGGATGTGGTCGACGGCCAGGCCGAGCATCACAAACTCTCCGGCATGGCGGGCGTCGCCAATATCGGGCGCGATCGCGACTGGAGCGGATCGACCTTCAACCAGGCGAACTGGTACGCCTTTGGCCGTCTGGCCTGGGACCCCGATCTCTCGGCGGAGGATGTCGCGCGCGCCTGGGCCGCGCAGACCTTCGGCACCGACCGCCAGGTCATCGACACCGTCACCGCGATGATGATGGGAAGCCGGGAGGCCGTGGTCGACTATACCGGCGCGCTGGGCCTCGCGCACCTGATGGCGACGGGTCATCATTATGGCCCGGGGCCATGGGTGTCCGAACTGGCGCGCCCCGAATGGAACCCAACCTATTATCATCGCGCCGATGCGAACGGCATCGGCTTCGATCGCACCGCCTCGGGCAGCAACGCCGTCGGCCAATATGCGGGGCCGGTCGCCAAGGCCTTTGCGAAGCCTGAGACGACGCCGGAGTCGATGCTGCTCTGGTTCCATCATCTGCCCTGGGACCGGCGGATGGCGAGCGGTCGTACGCTCTGGGAGGATCTGGTCGCCCATTATGATCGCGGTGTCGCCTATGTCGCGCAGATGCAAGGGCAATGGGACGGCCTGCGACCGAAGATCGATGCCGAGCGGTGGCAGAAAACGGCGACCTATCTGGCCGTTCAGGAACGCGAGGCCCGCTGGTGGCGCGATGCGAGCCTGGCCTATTGGATGTCGGTCAATCACCGCCCCCTGCCCGCCGGGGTACGCGAACCGGAACATGATCTGGCCTGGTACAAGGCGCAGCGCTTTCCCTACGCGCCCGGCCATACTCAGTAAGAAGTAATGGTCGCGGTCCGTCGGGGCCGCGACCCCCTACCCTCCACATCGGCAAAACCAGAGTACAGCAATTTGGTCGGTCCGATATGGCTATACTTGCACCACCATAAATCGATTGCAGTACAACCCATCCGCTATCAGTCTCCGCCTGAAGAAACCCAACTGTCTCAACATGAAACGGCGATGCTGTGGCAGAACAGCCATAGTTCGTCACGAACCCACTGCGGCCTAACCAATTTGCATTGACTTGTGGACCAATAGCGCAGAACGATAGCGCTATCAGCATACGCCGCATCAGACGGTCGGAGGGGATAGCATGGTTAACGGCATCATCATGGCCGACGCATTGGCAGACCGCGTGGAGCTGCGCCCCGGCCACCATCCCGCTCCATCGGCAGCCTGATCCACCGCCCCTAATCCACCGATACACCCAAAATGATTCCGCATGTCGCAACGAACGACAGCGGGCCGCAAGAGAGGACCTGACATGAAATCCGTGCCCACCATCCGCCTCAGCCGCATCGCCCTGCTATGCGCCACGGCCGTCGGCGCGATGAGCGCATCGACCGCCTGGGCGCAGGCGGTTCCGGCCCCGCAAGGGCAGATACTCAATGACGGCCAGGATGACGGCCCCTCCGTGCCGCCCGCGCCGCAGACCGACCAGACCCAGGGCACGCCATCCGAGGACATCGTCGTCACCGGCTACCGCTCGAGCCTGGCCAAGTCGACCAACGCCAAGCGCGCGTCGACCGGCTTCACCGACTCGATCTTCGCCGAGGATATCGGCAAGTTCCCCGACACCAACATCGCCGAGTCCTTCAACCGCATTCCGGGCGTCACCATCACCCGTGACGTGACCGGCGAAGGCACCAACGTCGCCATTCGCGGCTTGGGATCGAACTTCACCAACGTGACCTTGAACGGCGCTCCCATCGCGGTCGCGTCATCGGGTTCGACCGACGCGCAGGGCACTGACCGCTCGGTCGACCTCAGCTTCTTCCCGACCGACCTGTTCACCAAGCTGACCGTGAACAAGAGCTACACCGCCGACCTGCTGGAAGGTGGCGCGGCGGGCAATATCGACCTGCGCTCGGCCCGTCCGTTCGACCGCAGCGGCCCCTTCCTCGCCTATAATATCCAGGGATCGAAGCAGACGCCCGAGGACCGTATCGGTGCGCGCGGCTCGTTGATCGGCAGCTGGCGCAACGACACGTTCGGCGTCCTGGCGGGCGTTTCGGCGCAGCGCCTGTTCACCGATACGCGCGGTTTCGAGACCATCGGCTATACCAACCCGGCGCTGACGGCGGCGCAGTGCGGCGCGACCAGCGGCTGCAACAGCACCGGCGGCGGCAACTGGACGATCCCGGCGACGGTGCCGGTCGGTGCCGGTGCGGGCCTCGTCCCCGGCACGGTGATCGACCGCAACTTCCTGCTCGCCAACAATCCGGGTGCGACCATCCAGCAGATCGATAACGGCCTGCTGCCCCGCCTGGGCCGCGTCACCAGCATTCGCGGCCCGCGCGACCGCATCAACGCGATCCTGAGTGCGGAGTATCGCCCGACCGACGAGCTGCATTTCTATGTCGACGGTCTGTACGGCTTTAAGAAGAACGAGCTGACCCGTGAGAACATGGCCTGGATCGTCCGTAACGGCGCGATCATCCCGACGAACCTGACCTTCGACAAGTCCGATTGCAGCGCGGGCTGCACCGTCACCGGCGGCACGTTCGCCAACGCCCAGTTCTTCAACGAATTCCGCCCCTATACCGAGACGACGCGCCTCTGGAGCGTCAATCCGGGTGCCGAGTGGCAGATCAACGACAAGCTGAAGCTGAACTTCCAGGGCAATTACGCCCGCTCGACCTTCCACCGCGAGAGCCCGACCGTCGGCATGACGACGCCGCTGGGCGTCGGCAACACCGTCACCTTCTCGAACACCGGCGGCATTCCGACGATCAAGAGCGCGCTCGACCTGAACGACCCGAAGAATTTCGGCTGGTATGCGGGCAGCCGCGTCAACCTGCAGGACGAACGTCGCCTCAACATCAACAAGGGGCTGCGCGGCGACCTGACCTGGGGTGACACCGCGCTGAACCTGAAGGTCGGCGGCGCCTATGACGATACGTCGCGCCGCATCCGGGGCTTCGACAACAGCCAGTTCTGGCAGAACGCGGTCTGCGGCAACAATCCGAACGTCGCCGTCCCCTCGCCCAACTCGCAGCCGCCGTGCGAGGGTCTGAACGCGCCGGGCGCCGCGCCTGCGGGCTATCCGACCTATCCGGGTTATGGCACCGGCTTCAGCTCGGGCATGAGCGGCCCGGTCAGCTATGGCGGTTCGCTGATCCCCAACAGCGCGGCGCCCAGCTATCTGTCGCCCGGCCCGGCCGGTTTCGTGACGGTCAACTGGCCCGCCTTCGCCAAGGCCAGCAACTACCAGTTCTTCCACGACAACGCGCCCGAGAATGGCGGCGCGAACACCGGCGCCAGTGCGGGCTTCATCCGCGAGGTCGTGAAGTCGGCCTTCGCGACCGTCAACGGTGCGCAGGAACTGGGCGGCAACACGCTGCGCTTCAATGTCGGCCTGCGCTACGTCAACACGATCCAGACGATCTCGGGCCGCGTCTCGGTCCCCGATCCCCGCAACACGACCGCGACCGGCGCGTCGCTGCCCGATGGAAGCCGCTATCCCAGCATCGTGAACATCGCCGACACTCGGAACGTCTATTCGGAATGGCTGCCCGCGGCGACCTTCGCCTATGACATTGGCGACCATGCGGTGGTCCGTGTCGCGGGTTCACGCACCATGACCCGTCCGGACCCGTCGGCGCAGCTGCCGGGCATCAACTTCGGCGCGCCCTCGGCCGATCAGGCCTCGATCGGCAACCCGGCACTGGCCCCCTATCTGTCGACCAATCTCGACCTGGGCTTCGAATATTATACCGGCCGTGAGGGCGTGATCAGCTTCAATGCGTTCCGCAAGTCGCTGGAAGGGTTCACCACCACCGCGATCAGCACGGTGCCCTTCTCGAACCTGGCGCAGTACGGCATCACCTATGACACGCTGAACCCGACGCAGCAGATCGCGATCAACGCGCGCGGCGGACCCAGCCAGGCGCAGGTGCAGGTCACGTCGCAGGTCAACGTGCCCAACAAGCTGACCATCAACGGCCTGGAATTCCAGTGGGTTCAGCCGCTCGACTTCCTGACCCGCGCGATCGGCATCACCGGCTTCGGCTTCAACGCCAACGCCACCATCGTCGACCAGCGCAGCGACGGCCCGGCCGTTGCGTTCGGCGTGGCGCCCTTCACCTACAACATCACCGGCTATTACGAGAAAAACGGCGTGATGCTGCGTGTCGCCACGACCTCGCGTCAGGGCGCGCAGAATAGCGGCGCGGCGCAGAACGGCATCCCCAACGCGGCGCTGTTCGGCACCGACTTCACGACCTACGACTTCTCGTCGGCGTTCGACCTCGACAAGATCTTCGGGATCGCCGGTGCACCGCAGCTGACCGTCAACGTCGCCAACTTCACCAACGCGACGCTGCGCTCCTACTTCCAGTTCGAAAACGCGACGTTCACCCAGTACAAGCCGGGTCGTCAGTTCCTGATCGGCTTGCGCGGCACCTTCTAACCTTTCGATCGTTCACCCCTCGCGATCGGACAGAGGCCCCGGTGAAAACCGGGGCCTTTTTTTGCGAGTGGTGTTGGCGTCATCGGCGGACGACCAACCGGCTCTAACGTCGATCAATGATTGTTTCGCGCTTTCGGCTTTATCGAGTATCGTGCACCAGTGACCGTCCCCTCCCCATCAGTCAGTACGCCGCATGGCGAGGGCGTCGTCGCCATCAATACCAGCATGGAAATGCCACCCTTTCTCATCGGCGGTGGCGATTGTGCCGATCGGATCGCTCGCCTGGACTGGTCCGCCACGGCGCTCGGCCCGGTCGCAAGCTGGCCGATCGCGTTGACGACGACGCTCGCCTTGGTGCTGCGCTCGGCCGTGCCGTACCTGCTGTTCTGGGGCGAGGACGGGGTGATGCTGTACAACGACGCCTATGCCAATTTTGTCGGGGACGGCCATCCGGGATTGCTGGGCAAGACGGTCCATGACGGCTGGCCTCAATATGCCGCCTTCAACGACGTCATCATGACCGCCGGTTTCGGTGGCAAAACGCTGCACTTCCCGGACCTGCCCGCGACCCTCTACCGTAATGGGCAGGAGACGCAGGCCTGGGCCAATTTCGATACGTCGCCCATCGTCGATGGGCAGGGCAAGCCGGTCGGCGTCCTGTGCCTGCTGGCCGATACGACGCAGCGGGTGCTGGCGGAGCGTCGCGCGGCGTTCCTGCTGACCCTGGCCGATCATATGCGGGCGCTGGAGACGCCCACCGCAATCATGGCGCTGCCGGCGGAACGGTTGGGCGAGGAACTGTCGGCCAGCCGCGTCTTCTATGCCGAGATCACGAGCAAGGGCTGGATGACCGTCGAGCGCGACTATGCGCGCGGCGTATCTTCGATCGTCGGCCGCCACTCGCTGGTCAGTTTCGGGCCGGATTTGCTGGCCGCCTATCGCGGCGGCGCGCCGGTGGTCGTCACCAATGTGGATGCCGACGACCGTCTGAGCGACGGCGCGCGTTCGGGGCTTCAGGCACGTGAGGTCGGCGCATTCGTCGATGTCGTGCTGTTCGAGGAAACCGAATGGGTCGGCCTGCTCGCGGTCCAAAGCGCCACGCCGCGCATCTGGAGCCCAGAGGAAGAAGCGCTGATCCAGAATGTCGGCGAACGGGTCAAGGTCGCGGTCGAGCGGGCTCGCGCCGAAATGGCCTTGCGCGAGTTGAAGAACACGCTGGAGCAGCAGGTCGTCGAGCGCACCGCCGAGATCCGCCGCTATCACGAAATCGTCGAGGCGATCGCTTCGCCCATCTGCGCCTTCGATACCGACTATCGCCTGATCGCCTTCAATAAGGCGCATAACCAGGAATTCCGGCGGGTCTTCGGTTTCGACACCAAGATCGGCGACGTGTTTCCCGATCAGTTCGTGCCGGACCAGCGCGATGCCATCCGGGCGCTGATGTCCCGGGCGCTGACCGGCGAACATTTCACTGTCGCCGAAGCCTTTGGCAGCCCGGATCTCGCCAAGCCGATCTGGGAAATCACCTATACTCCGCTTCGCGACGGCGCGGGTCGGGTGATCGCGGCCTTTCACCAGGCCACCGACATTTCCGAACGCCTGAAGGCAGCCGCCGAACTGGAGGCAGCGCAGGAAGCCCTGCGACAAAGCCAGAAGGTCGAAGCCATGGGCAGCCTGACCGGCGGCGTCGCGCACGATTTCAACAACCTGCTGACGCCGATCATCGGCTCGCTCGACATGCTGATGCGCAGGGGCTCCGGCACGGCGCGCGAACAGCGGCTGATCGACGGGGCGCTGCAATCGGCCGAACGGGCCAAGACCCTCGTCCAGCGCCTGCTCGCCTTCGCCCGCCGCCAGCCGCTCCAGCCGACCGCCGTCGATCTGGGCCAGCTGGTCGACAGCATGGCCGACCTCATCGAATCCACGGTCGGCCCGACCATCACGCTGGAGGTGGAGGTCGCCGACGCCCTTCCCCCCGCCCGGGCCGATGCCAACCAGCTTGAAATGGCGCTGCTCAATCTGGCGGTCAACGCACGCGATGCGATGCCGAGCGGCGGCACGCTGTCGGTCAAGGTCCACCGCTGCGAGGTCGACGGCCAGCAGACGACCGACGTTCCGGCAGGTGACTATATCTGCCTGAGCGTCGGCGATACCGGCATGGGCATGGACGAAGAGACCCGCCTGCGCGCGATCGAGCCCTTCTTCTCGACCAAGGGCGTCGGCAAGGGCACGGGCCTGGGCCTGTCCATGGTACACGGGCTGGCTGCGCAGCTTGGTGGTGGCCTGACGATTTCGAGTGCGCTGGGGCACGGAACGGCGATCACGCTCTGGCTGCCGCTCAGCGATGTCGGGACGGCGGCGACAGCACCCGTGGTTCCTGCCCCGGCAAGGGCCGATGGCATCGGCACGGTCCTGCTGGTGGATGACGAGGATCTGGTGCGGATGAGCACCGCCGACATGCTGGCCGATCTGGGTTACGGCGTGGTCGAGGCGTCGTCCGGCGAACAGGCGCTGGAACTGGTGCAGGCGGGGTTGCGCCCCGACCTGCTCGTCACCGATCACCTCATGCCCGGTATGAGCGGCGCGCAGCTCGCCCGCGAGCTACAGGACAGGCTGGCCGGACTTCGCTCCCTCATCGTATCGGGCTATGCCGAGGCGGAAGGGCTGGATGTCGAGGTCGGGCGACTGACCAAGCCGTTCCGGAGCGAGGAACTGGCGGCGAGTCTGGCCGCCATCGGAGCGTCAGCTTCGGCAAGCCGGGCGGCCCCCGAAGAAGGGGACGCCGCCCAGCCGATTATTGCTTAATAATCGTCGGAATTGCCGTCGTCGAAACGGCCGCCATCGTCATCGTTGAAGTTGTTGATGGTGACATTCTCCGGTTGGCCCATAATGCCCTGGCCGCCGCCACCGAACAGGCCACCGCCGCCGCCGCGATGACCGAACATGTCGGACAGGCCCGAAAACAGCATCTCGCCGCCGACGACGCCCGCCGCCGTGGTGCCCGCGCTGCGCAGGAAGCTGCCCAGCCCGCCGCCGCCGGAGAAGACGCCGGGCCGGGCCTCGGGCGGGGCTGGCGAATAGCTGTCCTGCGGGCGCGCACCCCAGGGACCGCCAGCGCCCTGCGGCAGGAAGCCGCTGCTTGCCGGTGCGGCGGGTGCCTGTTGCTGACGCTCCAGCTCGGCGATGCGCTGCTGTGCCGCATGCAGCGACTGGTCGGCGACGATGGCGTGCTGGACCAGCAGATAGGCCGCGTCCGGATTGGAGGACAAAGCGCGGGCGATCATCGCATCGGCCTCGGGGTCCTTCCCACCCGTACGCGCGGCGGACAGTTCTTCGAGAAAGCGGGTAAGCAACATGCGTTCTTCGGCGTTCATCGGGGCACTCCAATCATACGCCCCGAAAGATCGTCGAGCCGGCCCCCAGATCAAGATCGGAAGGCTTGGATGACCGATTATTCACCCCAACGGCATCTTGTCTCCAGCCTGTGAACCGCCTTCCTGCTCCCATTCATATTCCTTTTGTAGTGCCAGTTCGTCGCGCCCCGCCGTCAGAACAGCCTGTTCGCGGCCCTTTTCGGCAAACGACACCACGAAGTCCTTGGCCGGGACATCGCCATCGATCGTCCGATCCTCGGGCGAGGCGACATGGCCCACATAGCGCAGGCTCAGGTCGTAATGGCCCGACCAGAAGAACGGCACTTCACGATAATCGCCGCTCACCTGTCCCATGAAATGCCGGGCAAGCCATTGCCCCATGCGCTGTGCCACCACCCAATGCTCGACCCGGATCGAGTGACCGAGGCGAGGGTCCGGTGCATTGGCGATATCGCCGATCGCGTGGATGGCGGGATCGGACGTTCGCAATTGAGGATCGACCTTCACGCCGCCGCCGTCGGACCTGTCGGCAAGATCGAGGCCGGCCGCTTCCGCCAGTTCCACCCGTGGCCGTACGCCGATCCCGGCGACGACGAAGTCGCCCTTCACTTCGGAACCGTCGTCAAGCATGGCGACATGGCCGTCCCAGCGCCCGATACGACGGTTCAGGTGGAAGGTGACGCCCTCGGTCTCGTGCAGGTTGCGGATCATCGCGCCGACCTCGGGCCCGGCCGTCTTCTCCAACGGCAGTTCGTCGTTGGATATGACCGCGACTTCCAGCCCCCGTGCAATCAGCGAGGCGGCGACCTCCAGGCCGATATAGCTCGACCCGACCACGATGGCGCGCTTCGCCTGTCCAGCCGCAGCGATCAGTTGGTCGGCATCGGTCAGCGTCCGCAAGGCGAACACGTCCTTTCGATCCGAACCGTAAAAATCGGACGAAACCACTGCCGCGCCGGTTGCCAGCACCAGCCGGTCATAGGATATGGTATCGTCGTTCGTCAGGACGATGGTCTTGGCTTCGCGGTCGATCCGCGACACGGCGATGCCAGACCGGACGTCCACGCCTTCCAGCCTAGGCAAGGTGGTCTCGCCTCGCTTCGCCTTACCTGCCAGATACTGTTTCGAGCAGAAGGTGCGATCATAGGGCGCATCGCTCTCCTCATCGATCACGATCACCGAGGCGCCCGCACCGTGGCGGGCCAGCATTTCGGCACAGGCATGACCCGCGGCGCCAGCGCCGATGACGACGATGCGTTCCAACTCCGCGGCCTCTGCGGCTTCGGGTGCAGGACCCGGTTCGGCGGGACCGGTGATCCGTACCTGGCCGTCGTCCTCGACCACCTCGAACCGCTCCAGCGGCGCGAAGGCGGGCGCGCCCACGGCCTCGCCCGTCTCGATATCGAAACGGGCATGATGCCAAGGACAGCGAAGCGTACCGTCCGCGACGATCCCGTCGACCAAGGGCGCTTTCAGATGCGTACACTGGCCCGCCAGCGCGCAGACCCGCCCCTTGTGCCGGACGAGCACGACATCCTGCCCGTCCAGCACACCGGCAACGATCCGCCCTTCCTGCACTTCGCTAGAGGCGATGCCCTTCGCCAGATCACGATCCGCCATCGCCTCTTGCCTTTCCTGCTTTATGGGGGTCAGTCGGCGCGCTGAAGCGCCGTCGCGGCGAGATGCTCGCCGACGAACCAGACCTGCGGTTCGTTGGAGCGGATGATGTCGCTGACCAGCAGGTCGTTGGTGCCGTCATCGCCCGACTCGTCGGCGGTCTTGGCGCCCTCATGTGCCTGTTCCAGCACGATACGATGCGCCTCCAGCAGACGGGCGAGCATCGTCGGCACATCCTCGCGACCGCGCGGCGGGCGCGGGATACGGGTCATCTCGGCCACGTCATGCGGCGTCGCGATGCTGATGCCGCCCAGCGCCTGGATGCGCTCAGCGACCATATCGACCAGTTCGGCCTGCTTTTCGTAATGCGTGTCGAGCAGCAGATGCAGTTGATAGAAGGTCGCACCCGACATCTGCCAATGGTGCTTCTTATACAGATCACGCAGCATCATGGTGTCGGCCAGCACCTGGTTCAGGATCGACACGCTTTGCTTGCGGGCATTGTCGGACAGACCCAGCGGCAAGTCCTTCAACGTGCCGAAGGGCTGGATCTCGCGATATTCGATCTTGTACTGCGGCTGCGCCTGGTCGGTATCGGCCACGACTTTACTCCGATCATGGATAGGGACCGTGGCCAAGCGCTTGCCCCCGCGCACGGTTCCATGAATTTTACGGCATCGCCCGACTGGCGAGGATTATCGCCTATGATCCAAATTAATTTTTATTGGGAGGCATTTGTCAGGAACGGACCGTGCCGTGCGGCGTCCAGCATGGGCTTTCAAGGAACCCGGCCGCATGATCCAACCGACCTTCGTCTTTCTCCACGCCCTGGGTTCCAGCAAAGGGGAATGGGAGCTGGTGTGTCGGCATCTCGGCAGTGCGCCTTGCATGGCACTCGACCTGCCGGGTTTTGGCGACCGGGTTGATGAAGGCTATGCCGATGTCGCGGCGATGGCCGACGATCTCGCCGACACGATCCGCCGCAACTGCCTGACGGCCTGTATCCTGGTCGGGCACAGCATGGGCGGCAAGATCGCCACCATCGTCGCCGCCCGCGCGGCGGCGGGTGAGATCGGGTTGGCCGGGGTTCTCGGCGTTGCGCTCGTCGCCGCCTCGCCCCCCTCGCCCGAACCGATGGACGAGGAACGCCGCGCGCAGATGATCGGCTGGGTCGAGGGCGGATCGATCGGGCAGGACGATGCCGAGACCTTCGTCGAGGCCAATACCGCGTCGGCTCTGCCGCCCGAACGGCATGACCGGGCAGTGGCAGACGTGCGGCGTTCGAGCCGGGAGGCGTGGCTCGGCTGGCTGGAACGGGGGAGCCTGGAGGATTGGAGCGGTCAGGTCGGCCAGATCTCGATCCCGGCACTGATCGTCGCGGGCTCGGAGGACGGTGACCTGAACGAGGATGCGCAGCGCAGGCTCAATGCGCCGCATTACCGTCATGCCGATATTCGCGTGGTCGATGGTGCCGCGCACCTGATCCCTTATGAACAGCCTGAAGCGCTCGCTCGGGCCCTCCAAGAGCTTGCCGCATCGCTGGCTCATTCGATCCTGCCGAGCGGGTTCGTGGACATTCTAAGCTCCGACCGGGTCAGCCGCCGCACCCGCGCCGCCATGCTGGAGCGGACCCGTCCGGTGTCCGACGCCAGACTTCCATGGTCGGACGCCGAGCGGGCGACCGTCCAGGCCCTGATTGCCCACATTCTGCCGGAAGACGTCTCCGCGCCTGATCTTGCCCAGCGGGTCGAGGTGGCCATAACGCAGGGGGCGGGGGACGGCTGGCGCTTCGCCGATCTGCCGCCCGATCCGGAGGCCTGGCGACAAGGGTTGCGGACCCTGGACGCGCTCACCGGCAACTTTGCCGCACTGGACCACGCCGCCCAGGCCGAGTGGCTGGAACGGATCGCTGCTGGAGATGACGACGCCACCGCCAATGCGGGTCCGCTCTCTCCGAAGAAGATCGCCCTCTGGTTCCAGGACGTCCGCGCGGAAGTCGTTCGCCAATGGGCCGCCATGCCCTCGACGATGGCAGCGATCGGCTATGACGGTTTTGCGGTCGGCGGCGATGGCCCCCGCAAGCAAGGCTATCGCCGAACCGGCGCGAACGATGTCGAAGCCTGGCAGACGGTACAGGAGAAGATCGCATGAGCCGCGCCCCCTATGCCGCGACCGAGATGGTCGATGCCGTGGTTATCGGAACCGGCGCAGGTGGCGCGCCGCTGACCGCGCGGCTGGCCGAAGCCGGGCTGTCGGTCGTCGCACTGGAGGCGGGACGGTCCTTCAAACCAAACGAACATGTCGCTGACGAACTCGCCGCCGATATCTACTGGATGGAAGAGCGACTGAGCGGCGGCAACGACCCCACCGCCTTCGGCTCCAACAATTCGGGCATGGGCGTCGGCGGCTCGACACTCCACTGGGGCGCCTTCTGCCCACGCCCCGATCCCCGCGACCTGCAACTGAAGACCATGACCGGGCAAGGCGCGGACTGGCCCGTCCCCCATGCCGAGCTGATCGCCTATGTGAAAGAAGTGGAGGCATTTACCGGCGTCTCGGGCCCGGCCCGTTACCCTTGGGACGACAGTCGCCGCTATGCCTATCCGCCGGTCCCCCGCAATGCCTCCGCCGATGTGATGGCGCGAGGGTGCGAGGCGTTGGGTATCACGGTGACGGACGCTCCGGCTGCGCTCGTCTCGCGCGACCGCGAACAGCCGCATTGGGGGCAACGCCAGGCCTGTGTCAATTGCGGCACCTGTCACCAGGGCTGCCGCAACGCCGCCAAGACCAGCATGGACACCAGCTATCTGCCCATGGCCGTCGCGCATGGGACCGAGATACGCTCTCAAGCGCGCGTACTGTCCTTCGAGTTCGACCAGCAAGGGCGGATCGACGGGGTCGTCTATCATCAGGGCGGTCAGGAACACCGGCAGAGATGCCGCGCCGTCTTCCTGTGCGCAGGCGGGGTCGAGAGCCCGCGCCTCCTGCTGAACCTGGGCCTCGCCAATTCCAGCGGACAGGTCGGGCGCAACTTCATGGCGCATGTCGCGACCCAGGTCTGGGGACGCTTCGATGACGAAATGCGGATGAACCGGGGCTATCCCTCCTCGCTGATCAGCGAGGACATGATGCGCCCCGCTGATGCCGATTGCGTCGGGGGCTATCTGATGCAGAGCCTGGGCGTGCTGCCGGTCAACCTCGCCACCGGACTGGCGCGCGGGGCGGGCATGTGGGGGACGCGGCTTCAGTCGATCCTGCGAAATTACAACCGCATGGCGGGGATCGGCATCAATGGCGATTGCCTGCCGCATCCCGACAACCGCCTGACCCTGTCGGACGAAACCGACGCGTTCGGCCATCGCAAGGCGCGGATCGACTTCAGCTATCATGCCAATGAACGCGCCATCGACCAGCATTCCCGCCGCGTCATGACCGCCATCTGGGAAGCGGCGGGCGCACAGGACATCTTTGCGGTCGATCGCTCGGCGCATACCATCGGCACCTGCCGGATGGGCGACAATGGCGACGACGCCGTGGTCGACGCGGACGGGCGCAGCTTCGACATCGCCAATCTGTGGATTTGCGACAACTCGGTGTTCCCCAGCGCGCTGGCGGCGAACCCTGCGCTGACGATCATGGCGCTGTCGCTGCGCACGGCGGACCGCTTCCTGGCGTCGGGGCGCTAGGCGGCGAGGCCGTTCGCCTCGACATGGTCGGCGATCGCTCCGGCGGTCGTCCACCATATCCGGGGATCGTCGGCCTCGCGCAGCGCCGTCAACACGCGGGCGAGCGGCGGGACACGGTGCGCCTGCCCCATGATATAGGGGTGCAGCGCGATCCCGAGGACCGAGGGACGGCGACCGGCCTCGGAGAGCAATTGCGCGACGGCATCGCGGATCATCGCGGCAAAAACATCCGCCTCCTGCTTGCGCTGGATCACGGCGGGCAAGTCGTTGATCTCCTGGGAATAGGGTATCGACAGAAGCTCGCCATGTTCGGTCGCCAACCGGGTCGGCTGGTCGTCATGCGCCCAGTCGAGCACGTAGTGATAGCCCGCCGCCTTCAGCAGGTCGGGCGTCACCTCGCTCTCCGAAATCCAGGGGCCAAGCCAGCCGGTGGGGCGGGTGCCGAGCGCGGCCAGTCTGTCGGTCACGTCGGCGATCAGGCGGCGTTCCTCCCCCTGCCCTAGCTTGCCCTGTGCCCTCGCATTGCTGCCGCCATGCGCCGCGATCTCGTCGCCCCGGTCACGACAGGCCTCGGCCAATCCCGGACAGCGATCCAGCACATCCGCGTTCAACAACGCCGTGGTCTTCAGCTCCAGCCGGTCGAACAATTCGAACAGCCGCCACGCGCCCACCCGATTGCCATAGTCGCGCCAGGCATAGTTCATCACGTCCGGCTGGTTCTGCGACGGCGCCAGCTCGGCTCCCAGGCCGCCGCCAAAGTCGAAGACTTCATGATTGACGCCCAGATAGATGGCGACGCTGCGCCCCTCGGGCCAGTCATAGGCGGGGCGGTCGATGATAGGGCGAAAGGGATAGCGACCCGGATCGGATGAAGACATGGCACGTCAACGTCGCCCCGCGCCAATGGATGCCCGGCCCTTCCCTATCCGCGCATTTGTAATGTCGGAGTTTTGGGCTAGGGCAATGACTTCGATGAGCCTCGTGGCGATTCGAACAACAAGGACCGCTACGATCCCGTCCAGGACGGCGCGGCCGACAGGCGGAGGATGGACCATGCTGACCCGACGTTCCTTCATGGCTGGTGCGACCACCGCCATGACCTTGCCCTCGATCGTCCGGGCCGCGGGCGCACCGACCATCGTCAACCCGGTGGTCCGTCAGCGCGCCGATGCGCAGGTCTTCCGCCACACCGATGGCTGGTATTACATGACCGGGTCGGTGCCCGAATATGACCGGCTGGTCCTGCGCCGCTCGAAGACACTGGCGGGTCTGACCACCGCGACGGAGAAGATACTGTGGCGGCACCTGCCGAGTGGGCCGATGTCGGGCTTCATCTGGGCGCCCGAGATGCATCTGATCGATGGCCGCTGGACCATGTATTTCGCGGCGGGGCCGAGCGGCGGCGGCGAGGATGTGTTCCGCATCCGCACCTTCGCGGTCATGTGCGACGGCCCCGATCCGATGACCGGCAACTGGTCGGTGCTGGGCCAGTTGCAGACCGGATGGGACAGCTTCACCCTCGACTCGACCAGCTTCGTCCACAAGGGCCAGCGTTATCTGGCATGGGCGCAGAGCGAGCCGGGCATCGCGACCAATTCCAACCTCTATCTCGCCCCGCTCAAGACCGCGCTGACCCTGGCCGCCAAGCCGGTGCGACTGTCGGTGCCGACGCTGGACTGGGAGATCCAGGGCTTCAAGGTCAATGAGGCGCCCGCGCTGCTCGCCCGCAACGGCAAGCTGTTCATGACCTATTCGGCCAGCGCCACCGATGCGCGCTATTGCATGGGGATGCTGACCTGCGATGCCGATGCCGACCTGATGAATGCGGCCAACTGGTCCAAGTCGCCGGTGCCGGTCTTCAAGACCTCCACCACGCACAAGGTCTTCGGACCCGGGCATAACAGCTTCACGGTGGACGAGCGCGGGCGCGACGTGCTGGTCTATCACGCGCGCGACTATCTGGAGATCAAGGGCGATCCGCTGTTCGATCCCAATCGGGATACGCGGATGCAGTATATCCGTTACCGCCCCGACGGTTCGCCGGATTTCGGCGAGCCGGTCGCCAATGGGCCGCTCCGCCGGCTCTGACCGGGTATTGCTCTGACAATAATCCTATCGCCACGCCTTGACGCCCAGGATCGCCAGGCCGCCCGCCATGGTGACCAGGGCGAGCACGACTAGCACCGCGTCGAAGTCGTGCGGCGTGGCGAAGGTCCAGGTCAGGCCCGCGCCGATGATGGTCGGCAGGGTATTGGTCAGGTTGAACAGACCCAGGTCGCGCCCCCGATGTCGGGGATCGGGCAAAAGCTGGAAGCTCAGCCCGGCATGCAGCGCGACGAAGACGGACGACCCGGCGGTGTAGAGGATGAACGCCGCCGCCGCAGCCTGACGGCTGTCCGCCGCGGCCATGGCCAGCAAACCCAACGCCGCGACCAGCGCCGCCATTGCTAGAATATACCGGCGGCGCTCCATACGATCCGCCAGCCGCCCCAGCACCAGGGCGATCGGCAAGGGCAGGACGAAGGCCAAGGTGAAGACCTGCCCGACCCAGTGGGGCAGATCGGCATAGTCGGCGGCCGGTACGATCGTTTCGAAGTAATAGAGCAGATAGACCTGGGTCACGACCGCCGCGACCTGGATGCACAGCCGCGCCATGCCCGCGATCAAAAAGTCCTGCCTGGGCGGGCGCGACGGCGCGGGCGCGACGCGCTCGTCCGGCATGGCGCCCCCCGCCCCGACCAGCAGCAACGGCAGAACGCAGAGCATGACCGCTATCACCATGGCCGCCAGCCGCCCCTGCTCCCCCAGCACGGTTTCGCCCACAACCCAGGTCGACAGGGCGGAGGCCGCCGGATTGCCGAGCGCGATCAGGCCGCCCGTCAGCCCGCGCTTCGCATCGGGTATCTCCTCCGCCATGATCGCCATCAGCGGGGCGAGCAACGCGTTGACCGTAAACTGAAAGAACAGGATTGCCGCGACCAGCATCACGGGTGTCGCGGCCATGCCGATCGCGGCATAGCTGGCCGCCACCCCTGCCAGGCCGATCGCCATCCAGCCCCGCCGACCACGCCCCGCGCGAAGCGACCGATCGCTCATCCAGCCGAACAGGATGTTCGCCAGGCTCGCCGTCGCTGCGCCCAGGACCGCGACGAGCGAGAGCAAGGCGATCCGGCCATCCGGGCTGACCGCCTCGACCTTCATCGGCACCAGCAGGGTCAGCAGCGGCAGATAGGCCGCCACGCCACCGATATTGGCCAGCGCATAAAGCCCCAAGGGCGGGCGCTGGCGCGGATGGGTGCGATCGAAGGGCGGGACCATCGCCCACCCTTGCCCCCGATCGCACGCCAAGGGCAACGGGCGTTACGGCTTCCGTTAAGGCTTCATCGTCTGCGCATCGATCCGGGTGGTGCTGACCATTGCCCGGTCGGTCGCGTCATGCGCCACCGCGACGCGATAGGCCCCGCCCTGAATTCGCCAGCCAGGGAGCGCGGTGTCGTAATCCGCCAGCAGACGCGGCTCGGCGATCAGGGTGATGCGACGCGTCTCGCCGGGCTTCAGCGTCACGCGCTGGAACGCCGCCAACCGCATCGGATCGCCACTGCCGTCGCGCGCCACATAGATTTGCGGCACGTCCGACCCGGCGCGCTGGCCAGTGTTGACGATATCGACGGTCACGCGGACCGTCTTTCCGCCGGTGACGACCGGGTTGCGATAGGCGAAGCTCGTATAGCTGAGCCCGTGACCGAAGGGGAAAAGCGGCTTCAGCCCCTTCTTCTCGTACCAGCGATAGCCGACATCGGCGCCCTCGACATAATCGACCGGGAAGCTCTGAAGCGTCGGGGCCGGTGTCGCCGCCGGATTGGCGGCGGCCGCCGCTTCGACCTCGCTCAGCTTGTCGAGCCCGACCGGGCGTGGGCGCGGCGGTTGCGAGGCATCGGCGGGGAAGGTGATCGGCAGGCGGCCCGAGGGATCGACCTGGCCGGTCAGGATCGCCGCCAGCGCCTCGCCGCCGCGCTGTCCGGGATACCAGGCCTGAACCACAGCGGGGACCTTCGCGATCCAGGGCATCAGCACGGGGCCGCCCGTTTCCATCACCGCCACGGTATGTGGCTGTGCGGCGGCGATCGCGGCGATCAGCGCGTCCTGCTGGTTCGGCAGCCGCAGGTCGGGTACGTCGTCTGCCTCGGTCGTCCACTGGGTGGCAAAGAAGATGGCCATGTCCGCCTTCTTCGCCGCCGCGACCGTCGCGTTCAGGTTGCGCCCGTCCTGCCACTCGATCTCGACGCCGGGCAGTGCCTTGCGCAGCGCGGTGAGCGGCGACGAGGCGTGATAGGTGATCCGCGCGAAGGAGGACGAGCCGCCATAAGCCAGCGGGATTTCGACCGGCGCACCGCCGACCGAGCGGACCTGCGACGATCCGCCGCCCGACAGCACGCCGACATCGGCATTGCCCCCGATCACCACGATCCGCTTGGCGGTGCGCGCGATGGGCAGGAGATTGCCGTCGTTCTTCAGAAGGACGATCCCCGCCTCCGCGGCGCGCTGCGCAACCTCGGCATGGGCGGCATAGTCGGGCGTCACCGCCTGGGTGGGCATCGGCGCATCATAGGCGCCTGTTTCGATCAGCCCGGTCAGATAGCGGGCAACCATGTCGTTCAGCCGCGCCTCGGGCACCTCCCCCTTGGCCACCGCCTCGGCGAGCGGCTCGGCGAAATAAATGGCCTTGTCGAGTTCCTGCCCGGACTCCTGGTCCAGCCCGGCATTGGCGGCCTTCACGGTCGAATGCACCGCGCCCCAGTCGCTCATGACCCAGCCATGATAGCCCCAGTCGCGCTTCAGCACGTCGGTCAGCAGATGACGGTTCTCACAGGCCCAGTCGCCGTTGATCTTGTTATAGGCGCACATGACCGAGCCGGGCCGCCCCTGCTCGATCGCGATCTGGAACGCGAGCAGGTCGCTCATTCGCAGCGCCGCCTCGCCGATCCGGGCGTCCAGGATGTTGCGGCCGGTTTCCTGCGCATTCAGCACATAATGCTTTATCGTCGAGACGATGCGGTTCGACTGAACGCCCGCGATATGCGCGCCGCCCAGCGTTCCGGCCAGCAGCGGGTCCTCGCCCAGATATTCGAAATTGCGACCGTTCCACGGATCGCGGGTCAGGTTGACGCCGCCCGCCAGCAACACGTTGAACCGCTTGTCGCGTGCCTCCGCGCCGATCATCGCGCCGCCCGCGCGGGCGATTGCGGGATCGAAGCTGGCCGCCGTCGCCAGACCGGAGGGCAGCGCGGTGGCGACGTCGCCAACCCGCTGCTCGACCTGATTGGCCACGCCCAGCGAGGCATCGCTCTCGCGGACCAGGGGCACGCCCAGCCGGGGAATGCCGTCGATATGACCGGCCGAGGGGATCAGTTCCTCCTTCGACTTGCCCGCCGCCATGGTCGGGAACAGGCCGTGGACCAGCAGGATCTTTTCCTCGCGCGTCATCTTCGCGACGATCCGGTCGGCGCGCGCGCGTGCGGCGGCGACGGAGGTCCGCGCCGCCTTTTGCGGCGAACGCTGCTGCGTCTGCGCCGACGCCCCGGTGCCCGCCGCGATCAGCGCGATCATCGCCAGACCGCCTGCCATCTTGCCCTTCGTCACAATCATCCTCCCCCGATCATCCGGTTTGCCGCCTTGTGTTGCATTGCTGCACGCCTGTCCAGAGAACGTTCACAATCGTGCAAAATCAATGGCTGACGCTCTTGACAGTCATCCGGCATTGGCAGAGTGAACGTTCTCATAGAGCGCGGATAACCGCGCCCGTTCACGAGGGGAGGTTTTCCATGCGTAGCGTTCGTGCTCGCCTTCTATCCAATTTCGCCATTGGTGTTTCCACCGTCGCCCTGACCCTTCCGGCCGTCGCATTGGCGCAGGATGCCGCCGCGACGATGGGCAATCCCGGCCCGGCCCAGACCGATCCCCAGGCGCCGACCAGCGGCCCGACCGACCCCGCACAGGGCGACGGCGATATCGTCGTCACCGGCATCCGCGCCAGCTTGCGCCAGTCGATCGACATCAAGCGCAATGCGCAGGGCGTGGTCGACGCGATCAGCGCCGAGGAGATGGGCAAGTTCCCCGACACCAACCTCGCCGAGTCGCTCCAGCGCATCACCGGCGTGTCGATCGACCGCTCGAACGGCGAGGGCCAGTTCGTGACGGTGCGCGGCTTCGGCGCCGAATATAATCTCGTCACGCTCAACGGGCGGCAGATGCCGACCTCGACGATCGGCGACGGCAACAGCGCGCCCGGCTCGCGCTCGTTCGACTTCGCCAACCTCGCCTCCGAAGGCGTCGCCGCGCTGGAGGTCTACAAGTCCGGCCGCGCGACGGTCGCCTCGGGCGGCATCGGCTCTACCATCAACATCCGCACCCCCCGTCCGCTCGACAAGTCGGGCCTGCGCGGTTCGATCTCGGCACGCGGGGTGATCGACACCTCGCAGAACGGCGGCAAGGACATCACGCCCGAAGTATCGGGCATCTTCTCCGACACCTTTGCCGACGACCGGATCGGCATGCTGGTCACCGGTGCCTATCAGCGCCGCAATTTCAGCCAGAACCAGGCCAATGTCGGCTGGCGCGACGGCTATCTCGGCTCGGAGAACAATTGGGGTTCACTGGCGCAGCAAGGCGATCCGCGCTACGCCAACATCACCAACCGTCCCGGCGCCAATGACGTGTATCAGGTGCCGCAGAACGCCAGCTACAACATCGTCAACGGCCGCCGCGAACGCATCAACGGCCAGGCCGTCCTGCAATTCCGACCCGTGGACGATCTGACCGCGACGGTCGACTATACCTATTCGCAGAACACCTTCGACATTCGGGACAACAATGTCGGCATCTGGTACAACCATAACGACACGTCGAGCGCCTGGACCAACGGCCCGATCGCCGGGCCGGTCTTCTATACCGAGCGCTTCACCGCCGCCGAGGCCAAGGACCTGGCCTATTCGGCCACGCAGACCTCGAGCCGCAGTATCAACAAGTCGCTGGGCGGCAACCTGACCTGGAAGGCGCCGGGCGGCGTCACCCTGTCGATCGACGCGCATCACTCGACCGCCGAGTCCAAGCCCGACAACCCTTACGGCAACAGCAACTCGGTCGGCACCGCGATCTTCGGCGTGCAGAGCCAGACGATCAAGTTCGACAACAAGCTTCCCGTCATCTCCTTCGCGATGCAGCCGGGCATCGACCCGCTGAACGCCGCGAACATCGTCCCCACGGGCAGTGCCTTCCGCAATTCCTATTTCCGCGACGAGATCAACCAGGTCCAGTTCCGCGGCCATTACGACCATGAACAGGGCTTCCTCGACAGCCTGGACTGGGGCTTCGACTATACCGACAACAAGGTGCGCTCGGCCTATAGCGTGCTTCAGAACGACACCTGGGGCGGCACCGGCGGCGACAGCGCGGCTCAGCGTGCGGCGGCCGCCGCCCTGATCCCCGACGATCTGTTTCAGCAGATCAGCGTGCCCGACAAATTCTCCGGCATCGGCGGCGCGAACAATGCGGCGATCGTGAAGTCCTTCTACGGCTTCGACCTGCCGTCGATGGTGTCGCTGCTCGACAAGGCCTATGGCATCTGCGGCGGCAACGGCCAGTGCCTGATCCCGTACACGACGGACTCGCGCATCCGGGAGAAGACCGTCGCGCCTTACTTCCAGTTCAACGGCAAGATGGACCTGTTTGCGCGCCCCGCGCACTTGATCGCAGGCTTGCGGTTCGAGAATACCGACGTCTCGGCCTCCGCGCTGGTGCCGACCCCGGTGGGTGCGCGGCAGAATTCGCAGAACGAGTTCAACATCCTGTTCTCGGGCAGTGGCTTCACGACGTTCAAGGGCCGCTACCAGAACTGGCTGCCCTCGGTCGACTTCGACTTCCAGCCGCTGGAAAACGTCAAGCTGCGCGCATCGTACAGCCACACCATCACCCGCGCGGATTATGGCAGCCTGCAGGGCGGCCGCAATCTGGATCAGCTGTTCCGCATCGGCGGCGGCACGGGTCGGGTCGGCAACCCCAATCTGATCCCGTACAAGTCGAAAAATATCGATCTGTCGGCGGAGTGGTATTACAAGCCGGACAGCTACATCTCGGTCGGCTTCTTCCACAAGGTCGTGTCGAACTATATCGGCAATACGCAGGTCAACCTGACGGTGCCCGGCCTGACCTCGCCCACCACGAGCTTCAACGGCGTGACCCAGAATGGCCCGCGCTATCAGGCGGCGATCAACGCACTGGGGGCCAATGCCACCTTCGCGCAAATCCGCGACTATATCGGCGCCAACTTCCCCGGCGGCGTGGTCAACGGTACGATCGTCGCGCAGCCCAATGATCCGCTGGTCAATTTTGTTGTCACGACGCCGTTCAACAGCGATCAGACCGCCAAGGTCGACGGCTTCGAGTTCGCGATCCAGCACAGCTTCTGGGACACCGGCTTCGGCACGATCCTGAACTACACGATCGTCAACGGGAACCGGAACTATGACAACCGGCAACCCGCCAGCGTGTCGCAATTCGCGATCACCGGCCTGTCGGACAGCGCCAACGCGGTCCTGTTCTACGACAAGTTCGGTATCCAGGCACGCGCGGCCTATAACTGGCGCCGGGGCTATCTGGCCGGGGCGGGCATCAACCCGGTCTATGTCAATACCTATGGCCAGTTGGATGCCAGTGCCAGCTATGCGCTGACCAAGAGCGTCGCGATCTTTGCCGAGGGCATCAATCTGCTGGGCGAGAACCGCAGCGGCCACCTCCGCTCGGATCGCAACGTCAACTTCGTAACCAAGCAGGATGCGCGCTACTCGGCGGGCGTGCGCTTCACCTTCTGACGACGGGAAAGCCAGCTTTTCCGCCAAGGAGAGGCTGGCTTTTCGCGGACCATATGGGCAATTTGCGGGCTTGGAAGACGGGCCGGGGATCGGGACTGCGGTGGACAAGGCTATCACCCGGATCGTGATCGTCGGCGGCGGCACCGCCGGATGGCTGGCCGCCGCCCGCATTGCCGCCGCCACCGCCGGATCGGTGACGGTCACGCTGATCGAATCCCCCGACGTGCCGACGCTCGGAGTCGGCGAAGGCACCTGGCCGGCCATTCGCCGTACGCTGGAGCGGATCGGCATCACCGAGACCGAGCTGCTGCTCGCCTGCGACGGGTCGTTCAAACAGGGGACGCGCTTCGACGGATGGGCGACCGGCGCGAGCGATGATCGCTATTACCATCCCTTCGTGCCACCGATCGACGCCGACCCCGCCGACCTGCCCCGCGATATCCCCTATGCCTTCGCCACCTGCGCCCAGCCGCTGGTTTGTGCCGAGGACCTCGCCCCGCGCCAGCGCGGGATGCCCGATTATGCAGGGGCGCTGAACTATGCCTATCATCTGGACGCGACGAAGCTCGCTGCGCAACTGACCCGGCACGCAACCACCCGTCTGGGCGTGCGGCATGTGCGCGATCACGTCACCGGGGTCGAACGCGGCGGGGATGGCGGTATCGCGACGGTCCATACCCGCGGATCGGGGAGCGTCGCGGGCGACCTGTTCCTCGACTGCACCGGCCATGCCGCGCTGCTGATCGGCGATGCGCTGGGGGTGGAGACGGTCGATGCCTCCTCCGTCCTGTTCAACGACCGGGCGCTCGCGGTGCAACTGCCCGTCGCGCCGGGCAGCCGCATCGCGTCGCAGACCGTGGCAACCGCCCATGGCGCGGGCTGGATCTGGGACATCGGCCTGCCGACCCGACGCGGGATCGGCTGTGTCTATGCCTCCGCTTTTATGAGCGACGACGAGGCGGAAGGCGTGTTGGTCGAGCATTGCCGCCGGATTTCGGGCGATAGCCCCGCCCCGCGTCGGCTGACCTTCCGCTCCGCCTATCGGTCCAGGCCCTGGACGGCCAATTGCCTCGCCATCGGCCAGTCGGCGGGGTTCATGGAGCCCCTCGAAGCTTCGGCCATCGTCATGATCGAGTTGGCGCTGGATGCACTGCTTGACGATTTTCCCGTCGACACCGGTCTGATGACGATCCAGGCGCGGCGTTTCAATGCGCTGGCGACCTATCGCTGGGAAAGGATCGTCGACTTTCTGAAGCTGCACTATGTCCTCAGCGGACGGGAAGATTCCTATTGGCGGGCGCATCGCGATCCCACCACTCTACCCGACCGGCTGTCCGAGATGCTGGCGCTGTGGCGCTATCGCAGCCCGTCCGCGCTCGACCTGCCTATGCAGGATGAACTGTTTCCCGCGGCCAGCTATCGCTACATCCTTCGGGGTATGGGTTTTCCCGCCCCCCTGCCCTCACCCGTGCCGCGCCCGCATCGGCCCGACCTGCCGAGCCAGCTTCGCCAGATCGACCAGCGCGGCCGCGCGCTGGCAGCAAGCCTGCCGACCAACCGCGCCTATCTCGACGCCCTGCGCGCCGAACAGGCCCCCCTTTCCGAGAAATGCGCCTGATGTCCCGCCACGAAGCCCTCAACCCCGACGACCACCGCGACCTGCGCATCCAAGAGCGCCGCGACGCTGCGCTGGGTGATGCCCGCATGGCCTGCATTGTCATGCCCGCCGAGTTCCGCGCGCTCCAGGCCGAATACCCCATCCTGTTCCGCCTGAACGAAACCCGCGACCGGTTCAGCGCGCTGGCCATGTTCGGGTTCGAGAATGGCGAGAATCTCTATCTGGCGGATGGCCGCTGGGACGCGCGCTACCGCCCCCTGGCGATCGATATCCAGCCTTTCCTGATCGGCGGCCGTCCCGATGAGGACGGCCCCAAGCAGATCCATGTCGATGTCGCCTCCCCCCGCATCGCGACCGGCGACGAAGGCGTGCGCGTTTTCGACAAGCATGGCCGCCCCACGCCCTATCTGGAACGGGTGATCGAACAGATCGGTGAACTCGACCATGGCTTTCGCGAGTCCGGCGATTTCTTCGCCGCGCTCCAGCGTCACGAGCTGCTCGAGCCCTTCACTTTGGAGGTGACGCTGGAGGATCGGTCGGACAACCGGCTGGTCGGCTATCACATCATCGACGAAGCGCGACTAAACTCGCTGAGCGGTACGGCCTTGGCCGAGCTTCAGGCGGCGGGCCATCTGGAGCCCATCTATATGGCGATGGCTTCGCTCAGCCAGTTTAGCGCCCTGATCGCGCGGCGCAACCGGCGGGCTGCGCGTGGCTGACGCCGATCCGGGGCGGCTGACCGCCCTTCCCCCAGTGCCCGAGGTGACGGTCGCCGATGCGGCCGAACTCGACCGGGTGCTGCGCGCCGCCGACCGCCCCTTCGTCGTGCGCGGGCTCGCTGCCGACTGGCCGCTGGTCCAGGCCGGGCGGCGTTCGGCGGAGGCGGCGCGGGCGTATCTGCTCGACCATCATCGCGACCGGCCCTTCACCGTCTCGGTCGGCGTGCCGGGCAGCGGCGGGCGGCTGTTCTACGACGACGCCATGGCGATGAACTTCCGCATGATGGAGGCGCGCCTTCCGGAGATCTTCGCCCGCATCGCGGAATTTGCGGGCCGGCCCGACGCTCCCTCCATCTATCTCGCCTCGATCGACATGCATCAGTTTTTCGACGGGCTGCACGAGGCCAACCATATCGATCTGGGCCAGCGCGAGCTGCTGGCCAGCATCTGGATCGGCACCCGCACCCGGATTGCGGCGCATAATGACGTGCCGCACAACCTTGCGGTCTGCGCGGTCGGCCGCCGCCGCTTCACGGTCTTTCCGCGCGAGCAGTTCCGCAACCTCTATCTCGGCCCCGTCGACAACACACCAGCGGGCCGCGCGGTCAGCATGGTCGATTTCCACGCCCCCGATTTCGAGCGCCATCCCCACTTCGCCGACGCGCTGGAAACCGCGCAGGTCGCCGATCTGGCGGCGGGGGACGCAGTGTTCATCCCCGCCCTCTGGTGGCACCATGTCGAAGGGACCGAGGATTTCAACGTGCTGGTCAATTACTGGTGGCGCGACGCGCCCCGCTGGCTGGGCCAGCCGCAAGAGGCGTTGAACCACGCGATGATGACGATCCGCGACCTGCCCGCCGACCAGAAGGCGCATTGGCGCGCCATGTTCGACCATTATGTCTTCGCCAATGACGATAGCGTGGTCGCCCATATCCCCAAGGGCGGGCGCGGCATATTGGACCCCATGACGCCCGACCTGGCGGGTCGCATCCGTGCCTTCCTGCTGCGGGCGCTCAGCCGATGAGCACGCCGCGCCGTATCGTGATCGCCGGGGGCGGCACCGCCGGTTGGATGGCCGCCGCCGCCATGGCCCGAACGCTGGGCCGTGCGGTCACCGTCACGCTGGTGGAGTCGGACGCGATCGGCACGATCGGCGTCGGCGAGTCGACCATTCCGCCCATCATCACCTTCAATCGGCTGCTCGGCATCAACGAGGCCGAGTTCATGGCCGCGACCCAGGCGACCTTTAAGCTGGGCATCCAATTCGACGGGTGGAAGGGGCCGGAGGACCGCTATTTCCATTCCTTTGGGCTGACCGGCAAGGACCACTGGGCGGCGGGGTTCCAGCATTTCTGGCTGGACGGCCTCCGTCGAGGGCATGACGCGCCCTATGACGATTACTGCCTGGAGCTGATCGCCGCGCGCGAGGGCCGGTTCGCGCATCTCCCCGACGAGCGGATGAACTACGCCTATCAGCTCGACTCCACGCTCTACGGTCGCTTCCTGCGCGGCATGGCGGAGGGCGACGGCGTGACGCGGATCGAGGGGCGGATCGCCGAGGTCGAGCTGAACCCCGATAACGGCGACATCGCCGCCCTGGCGCTGGACGACGGTAGGCGGGTCGAGGGCGACCTGTTCCTCGATTGCACCGGTTTTCGCGCGTTGCTGATCGACCGCGCGTTGCATGTCGGCTTCGACGACTGGAGCCATTACCTGCCCTGCGACGCCGCCGTCGCGGTGCAGACCGAAAGCGTGCGCGCGCCCGTCCCCTATACCCGGGCCATCGCGCATGAGGCCGGGTGGCAATGGCGCATCCCGCTGCAACGCCGGGCGGGCAACGGCATCGTCTATTGCAGCCGCTACATGGATCACGACGCGGCACGCGAAAGGCTTTTATCCACCGTCGAGGGCCAGGTGCTGACCGAGCCCAACATGCTGCGTTTCCAGACCGGCGCACGGCGCAAGCAATGGCATCGCAACTGCATCGCGGTCGGCCTGTCGGGCGGGTTCCTGGAGCCGCTGGAGTCGACGAGCATCCACCTGATCCAGCGTGCCATCCTGCGACTGATCCGCCTGCTCCCGGGCGGCCCGATCAGCGCGCATGACGTGGCCGAATTTAACGATCAGCAGATGACCGACATGCTGCAGATCCGCGACTTCCTGATCCTGCACTACAAGGTCCATGAACGGCGCGACTCCGCCTTCTGGCGGCAATGCGCCGACATGGAGGTGCCCGACAGCCTGGCGCACAGGATCGCGCTGTTCCGCGAGACGGGCCGCGTCTTCCGCCGCAATGACGAGCTGTTCGCCGAGAATAGCTGGGTGCAGGTGATGATGGGCCAGGGCATCATGCCGGAGAGCCATCATCCGATCACCGCGCGGCTGTCCGACGAGGAGTTGGACCGGCTGCTGACCACGCTGCGCCAGAATATCGCGACGACGGTGCGCGGCCTGCCGCCCCATGCGGACTATGTCGCGCACCATTGCGGCACGGCGGCCTGACCTCGCCTATGCCGCCGCGCCGCCGCCAGTCCGTCACCATCCGTCATGTCGCCGCCGATGCGGGCGTCTCGCTCCAGACCGTCAGCCGGGTCATCAACAAGGAACCCAATGTCCGCCCCGAGATGATGGAGCGGGTCCAGGCGTCGATCGCCAGGCTGGGCTATGTCCCCTCGATCGCGGCGCAGCGCATGGGGGGATCGCGATCCTATCTGATCGTCGCGCTCAACGACCGGGAACGCACCATCGCCGACTGGCGCAACCGGCAGGGCACCGACTGGGTCGACCAGATGATGCTGGGGGGCATGCTGACCTGCGCTGAGCATGGCTATCGCCTGATCGTCGAGCTGATAGATACGCATAGCGACCATATCGAGCGCGAGCTGCTGGCCGCGATCGCCGCGCTTCAACCCGATGGCGTGATCCTGACCCCGCCGCATTCCGAGAACCCGTTGATCACCGACTTGCTGGAGGCACAGGGGATCAGCTTTGCACGTATCGGATCGCTCAAGCCCGGCACTGGCTTTGCCCTGTCGCTGGACGATGAGGGCGCGGCACGACAGGCGACCGATCATCTGATCGGGCTGGGCCATCGCCGGATCGGCTTCATCGCCGGGCCGGACGAGTATGAACTCAGCGGCTGGCGGGTTGCGGGATGGCGTGCCAGCATGGCGGCGGCGGGGCTGGCTTGCGAGAGTCTGTTGGCGCAGGGCGATTTCAGCTTCGCCTCGGGGCGCGCCGCCGCCTCGGCACTGTTCGACGGCGATGTTGCCCCGAGCGCGATCATCGCCAGCAACGACCAGATGGCGCTGGCCACGCTGGAACTGGCCCGCGAACGGGGGTTTAGCGTACCGCGCGACCTGTCGCTGGTCAGTTTCGACGACACGCCGATCGTCCGCTTCGTCCATCCCCCGCTGACCGCCGTGGTCCAACCGATCGCCGCCGTCACTGCCCGCGCGGTCGAACTTATCATCGCCGAGCAGGCCGGGCAGGACATACCGAGCGTGCCGGTCGTCACCCCTGCCCAACTCGCCATCCGCGCCTCCACCGCTCCGCCAAGGGAGGACAAGCGCACCGACATGCGATAGGCGTGGTTTGAAAGACTTGGAGGTGACATGCGAATATTGGTCACAGGATTGGGCGACATTGCGCACAAGGCCTATCTGCCGATCCTGTCGGCCATGCCCGACCTCCAGTTGCACCTTGCCACCCGCAACGCGCAGGTGCTTGAGCAGGCCGGGCGTAGCTTTCGTGTTACCGGACTTCATTCCAGCCTGGATGAAGCGCTTCGCACCGAGAGCTTCGATGCCGCCTTCGTTCACGCCGCGACCGATGCGCATCCGGCGTTGGTAGAGACCCTGCTCGACCGGCGCATCCCGACCCTGGTCGACAAGCCGCTCGCCGACACGCTGGACGAGGTCGAGCGGCTGGTGGCACTGGCGCAGCGGCAAGAGACGCTGCTGACCATCGGCTTCAACCGCCGTTTCGCCCCCGGCCATATCGCGCTGAAAGCCTTGCAGGGCGACCTGATCGTCATGGAGAAGCACCGCCATCGACAGCCCGATGCGCCGCGGCGGGTGGTCTTCGACGACTTCATCCATGTCGTCGACACGCTGCTGTTCTTGGCCCCCGGCCCGGTCCTGCGCCGGACGATCGAGACGCATGTCGAACAGGGCCAGTTGCTTTCGGTCACGCTGATGCTGTCAGGCTACGGCTTTACCGCGATCGGGACCATGCACCGCAATAGTGGGCTGAACGAGGAGCGGCTCGACGTGATCGGCAACGGCCTTCGCCATTCCGTCCTCAACATGGCCGAGGAACGGCACATGGACGGCGGCGAATGGCATCGGCGCCGGGGCGACTGGACCACGGTGGGCAAGCAGCGCGGATTCGAGGCGATGTGCGCCGACTTTTTGTCCGCCGCCAGGGAGCGCCGCCCGACCGACGTCGATGGGATCCTGGCGACGCATCGACTGTGCGAGGCGATCACCCGTCACGCCGAGGGTCTCTGAACCCTTGTCACAGCTGCGTCCTATACCACTGTCCAGAAACGAAAATCCTGGTTTCGTCCGCGACATGGCTTTGCCGATGACGCGCGCCTTCAACCACCTGATCGCGGGCGAGCATTTTGCCCGGCGTTTCGGTCGCTGGCCGCTACCGGCAGATGCGCAGGACGCTCTTATCAACGACGTCATCTTCGCTCGCATGATCGACCCGGACTGGTCACCGCTGCACCGCGACTTTATCGACAAGGAAACGGCCAAGATCGAGGCCAGGCGCCTTTGCCCCGGCATCGCCGCCCCGGAAACGCTTCTGGTCATCCCCATCTCGGCGGTGGACTCGGTCGAACATCTGTTTCACCTGCTCGAGCCCTTTATCGGCACGGATGCCGTCGCCAAGCCGACCCATGCCAGCGGTGCCGTGACGTTCCTGCGTGATCTGAAACGGTCCACGGACTTGAACGCCCTCTACGACCTGTCCCTGCGGGACTATTCGACGCTGTTGCGGGAGATGCAATATGCCGGGCTGGAGCGAAAGATCATCGTCGAGGCGATGATCCCGACCCATGTGCCGGGGCCGCCCGACGATTATAAATTCCACTGTGTCCACGGCCAGCCGCTGCTCTGCCAGATCGACCATGGCCGCTTCGGGGCGTCATGGAGCCGCCTTTTCCACGTGCCCGACTTCACGCCGATGGACGAGCGCGATGGCCTGAGTGCTCCGACCAGCTTCTCCCCTGCCGATCGCGAGCGGCTGAACAGGATGATCGCCATGTCCGAGGCGCTGTCGGCGCCCTTCCCCTTCGTCCGTGTCGACCTGTATGATGGCGACGACGGCATCTATTTCGGCGAACTGACCTTCAGCCCCGCCGCCTCGCTGGGCATTGCCCCCTCGGCCGCCGGGGTTCATCGGCTGAACGCGACGCACCATATCTATAGTCGCATCCTGATGGACGCGCTGGCCGCCAAAGGGACGGATTAATCGGCGAGCTGCTTCGCCACCAGCGGCGCTACGCGATCGGCGATATGCGAGACACCGGTTGCATTGGGATGGACCCCGTCGCCCAGCATCAACTGCCGCTGCCCCAGCACACCCTGAAGGATGAAGGGGTCGAGCGCGGCCTTATGCTGCCGAGCAAGATCGGGCCATATCGCGTTGAACCTGTTGCCGAAATCCGGCCCCAGATTGGGCGGCGCCATCATGCCGGTCAGGATCACCGGAATGCCGCGACGGTCGAGCTCGTCCAGCATCGCCGCCATGTTCGCGCGCGTCTCGGCCGGATCGACCTGCCGCAGCACGTCATTGCCGCCAAGACCAAGCATCACCAGGTCGGGCTTGGTCTTCATCCGGTCGAGCGTATAGGCCAGCCGCCGCCGTCCGTCGGCGCTGGTATCGCCCGACACACCGGCATTCACCACCGTCGCATCGATACCCTGGCCGCGCAGCCGCGCCTGGATCGCATCGGGCAGGCTTTGCCCGCGCTGGAGACCGTAACCCGCATAAAGGCTGTCCCCGAAAGCCAGCACGACGCGCTTCGGCCCCGACACCGGCACGCTGGGCGACGTCGCGATAGCGGGCGCGGGCGTTGCCGTATTGGTCGCCGGCAATGGCTCATCGCTCCGGCTGTTGCAGGCCGACAGGAGTGCGGCGGCTTGGAGAAGCGCGGCCCCGGCCACATATGGCATCTTCATCATCTCTGGCTTGGAATCCCCGCAACTATGGTCGCAGGCAATATGGTCATCCGGGCCACGGATGTAAGGCTGACGCTGGGCGGGGCCGCGCCGGTCGAAATCCTGAAGGGCATCGACCTGGAGGTGGCGGATGGCGAAAGCCTGGCGCTGCTCGGTGCCTCGGGATCGGGCAAATCCTCGCTGATGGCGGTGCTGTCCGGGCTGGAGCGCGCGACCTCGGGACGTGTCGAAGTGGCGGGGACCGATTTCGGGGCGCTGGACGAGGACGGTCTGGCCATCGCACGGCGCGGCCGGATCGGCATCGTCCTTCAGGCCTTCCACCTTCTGCCTACGATGACCGCGCGCGAGAATGTCGCGGTGCCGATGGAGTTGGCCGGGGAAACCGACGCCTTCGCCCGTGCCGAAGCCGAACTGGCGGCGGTCGGGCTGGCGCATCGGCTCGACCATTATCCCGCCCAGCTATCGGGCGGCGAGCAGCAACGGGTCGCCATCGCCCGTGCGCTCGGCCCACGTCCCCGGATCGTCTTCGCCGACGAACCGACCGGCAATCTCGACGGCGCCACGGGCGTGCGCGTGATGGACCTGCTGTTCGATCGCCGCGCCGCGACCGGCGCGACCCTGGTCGTCATCACCCATGACCCTGCGCTCGCGCGACGCTGCGACCGGGTGGTCGAACTCGCCGATGGTCGGATCGTCGCGTGAGCAGTTGGGCGCTGGCCTGGAAGCTCGCCCGGCGCGAGCTGTCGGTCCGCTTCCGGGGACTGCGGCTGTTGTTGCTTTGCCTGTTCCTGGGCGTCGGCGCGCTGGCCGCGATCGGCAGCCTGGGCGATGCGATCGGCGGCGAACTGGCGGCGCGCGGGCGGGTGCTGCTGGGCGGCGATCTGGAATTCGCAGTGTCGCAACGCCGGGCCGATCCGCCCGAGCTGGCGGCGATGCAGGAGGCCGGGCGCGTCTCCGAGACCCAGCGAATGCAGTCGATGGCGGTCACGGCGAACGGAACGACCGCGCCCGTCCAGTTGAAGGCGGTCGACGCGGCCTACCCCCTCTACGGCCAATTGACCCTGACCGATGGGCAGGATGTACGAGCACCGAACGCCAAAACCGTGTGGATCGGTCGCGGACTGGCAGAGCGTCTGGCGATCAAGAAGGGCGACGTGCTTCGCTTCGGGACGGCCCCATTCCGCGTCGGCGGGATCATCGCGGACGAACCCGATCGGCTCGGCGAGGGCTTTACGCTGGGGCCAGTGGCCATCGTGTCGCGCGACGGGCTGGACCGCACCGGGCTGATCCAGCCCGGCAGCCTGTACGAGAGCAGATATCGGCTTGCCACGACCCATGATCCGTCGCGGATCGCCAAGGCGTTCGAGCGGCGCTTTGCGACCGCCGGATGGGAAACGCGGACCCGCGACCGGGCCTCGCCCGGGGCCAGCCGCTTCGTCGCGCGGATGGCCGAGTTCCTGACTTTGGTCGGACTGGCCGCGCTGGTCATTGCGGGGATCGGGGTCGGCAATGGCGTCAGTTCGTATCTGGAGGCGCGACGCTCGACGATTGCGATGCTGAAGGTGCTGGGCGCGACATCGGGGTTGGTGGCGAAGGTCTATCTGCTGCAACTGCTGGCGGTCGCCGGGGTCGGCATCCTGCTCGGCCTGATGGCGGGGATCGTCGCGGTGCCGCTGGTCGGGATCGCCGTCGGAGCCGTGTTGCCGGTATCGCCGGGGCTGACCATCGCGCCGGGGCCGCTGGCGCTGGCGGCGGCCTATGGCCTGCTGATCGCGCTGGCCTTTTGCGCGCGGCCGCTGGTCGCAGCGGGCAGGGTTCCGGCCGCTGCCCTGTTGCGCGGCGTTCTGGACTCGCGGTCCGGTGGGGGATGGCGGGGTAGCCTATGGGGTATGGCAGCGGGCCTTCCCGTCGTGGCGCTCGCCCTGTCGACGACCGAACGTCCGGGCTTTGCCGCCGCCTTTCTGGGCGCGACCGCCGGGACGCTGGGCATGCTGGTCGTGATCGGCGTGGCGGTTCGCGCCGTCTCGCGTCGCCTCCCCCGCCCGCGCCGCCCGTTGCCGCGACTGGCGCTCACCGCGCTCTATCGCCCCGGTTCGCGGACGGTATCGCTGGTCGTCGCCCTCGGCCTCGGCCTGACCCTGTTCGTGCTGCTCGCCAGCATCCGCACCAGCATCGATGGCAATATCCGCCGTTCGGTCCCGGCCCGGGCACCCGCCTTGTTCGCGCTCGACGTGCCGCCCGAGCGTGAAGCTGAATTCCGCAACACGGTCACCTCGGTCGCCCCCACGGCCCGCATCGCCACGGTCCCATTGATGCGCGGCACGATCACCGCCTATGGCACGACGCGGGTCGCCGACCTCAAGTCGATCCCCGACGGCGCATGGGCGCTGCGGGGCGAGCGCGGGCTGACCTTCGCCGCGACCCTGCCCCCCGGCAGCACGCTGACCGCCGGGCGGTGGTGGAACGGAGCGGAGCAACGCCAAAGCCTGGTGTCGATCGACGAACGACTGGCCAAGGCGCTGAACCTGCGCATCGGCGACCCGCTGACCGTCTCGGTCCTGGGGCTGGAGCGCACGGCGCGGATCGCATCATTCCGACGGATCGCCTGGGACACGCTGGGCTTCAACTTCGTGATGGTCTTCTCACCCGGGGCGCTACAGGACGTGCCGCACAATCTGGCGGCGACCATCGACATGCCCGCCGCGCAAGGCTCGGCCGTCACGCGTGCCTTGCTGCCCCGTTTTCCATCCACCTCGGTCGTCGAGGTCGGCGGAGTGCTGAAGCAGATCCAGGACGTCGTCGGGCAGATGGCGACCGCCATCACCGTCGCGGCCGGGATCGCGGTGCTGGCGGGGATCGCCGTGCTGCTCGGCGCGATCGCGGCGGCACGGGCGGCGCGGACCTATGATGCGGTCATGCTGAAGGTCCTGGGCGCGACACGGGCACAGATACTGGCGATGCAGGCGATCGAATATGCGCTGCTGGCGGCCATTGTCGGGCTGGTGGCGCTGGTGCTGGGCGCGGGCGGCGGGTGGTTCGTCGTCACCCGCATCTTTGAGTTCGAATGGCTTCCCGACTGGAGCGTCATCCTCGCCACGCTGACGACCGGCGCGGTGGTGACGGTGGGCATCGGCGTGGCCGGAACCCTGCCGGTGCTGCGGGCAAGGCCATCGGCGGCGCTCCGGGCGCTGTGAGGCCTACCAGCCCATGCTGCCCGGTCCGCCCTTGAACGGCCCCGCCAGATCCGCCGTGATCCAGCCGCCATAAAAGCCGCCCGGCTGCGGCCGGACCTGCTCGCCGTCGATCGTGCAATGGTCGAACGGCGCGGGGTAAAAGGCGAGATGATCGCGCAGGATCGCAAAGCCCGGCGTCGGGTTCGGATAGCTCCACGCGACATCGCGGAGCAGCGTGCCGCCCAGATCGACATGCCAGTAGATCGCCTCGCCCTTCCATTCGCAGAAGGATCGCCGATCCGACCGACGCAGCACGCGCTGGTCGATATCGGCGGGCGGCATATATCAGCTGGGCGGGTGGCTGGTTTCCAGCGTCCGGACGGCCGAGCGGGTATCGGCGATCACGATACCGCGATGCGCGATCCGGACATGGCGCGCGCTCGGCTCGGCGATGGCGGGGCGCGGATAGGTCCAGACGCTTTCCTGACCGGGGCCGACGGGATCGGGCTTGGGCTTCATCATGGCACGATAACGTGGTGCGACGCCTCCGGCTCCTCGACGGACGGATCGACCATGCCTCCCTATGGCGCGGCGGAATAGAGCGCGTGATGGGTCAGGATGAACAGCCGCCCCGGCTTTCCTCCCGCCTCTTCCTTGCCCAGCACCAGTTGCAGCGGCCGTTCGGGCACGTCGATCCGGCGCAACAGCGAGCCATCGGGATTGTAGACGAAGACTTGCCCGTTCGCGACATAGAGCCTGCCCGCCGCATCTCGGACCGCACTCTCGCCGCCGCGCTCGGCCAGCACCCGCAGATCAGTGACGCGCCCGCCCTCGCCGACCCGTCCGGCATAGGTCCGGTTCTCCGAGCCGTTGGTCAGCACCACCTCGCCCCCGAGCGGCGCGGGCGCAAAGCCATAGGCGTCGAGCGTGTCGGACCAGCGCCAGCCCTGATGATCGTCCGGCCCCTGGTTCCATACGCGAAAGGCGGGCAGCACCAGCGATCCGTCGGGCGACACATATTCCTGCGTCTTGGCCGCGCCCATCTTGGCGGCGAACATCTCGGCCATGGTCGGATAGCTGTAGCTTTTGGGGTCGATCCGGTCGGCAAATTCGCCATTTTCCCAGACATTGACCGGCAGCAGCGTCTGTGCGCCCGAATGCGCCCGGACGGGGGTCGGCGGGATCACGGTCACCGCCGCCGGAGCAGACGGGTCGATGCTGTACACACTGCCGTCGCGCCCGGCCGAAGACTGGACCAGCAGATGGCCGGACCGATCGACCGCCAGATTGACCGCATCCAGCGGGGCGTCGGCGACGATATTCAGCCCCTTCGCCTCCGACCAGCTATGGATACGCTGGAAGAAGCGATCGATGAAGTACAGCGTGCCCGTCGCATCGACCGCCGCCCCGGCGATCGAATAGAAACCGTCCGCCAGCTTGCTGACACCGGGCGACACCGGCACCGCCGACGCCATCGCCGCGCTGGCGGGAGCGGGCGGCACGTCGAGGCGGGCGAACTCCCGCTCGCGCACCTCCGTTTGGCGCGTCATATCCTTGATCGCATTCTCGAACGGATATTTGCTCGCGCGGAGAAAGGTGCCGCAGCCCTTGGCGTCGCAGCTGGCAAAGCCGCTCTCGGCATTCACATGGACGTTGCGGAAGCGGATATCGCCGGAGTCGTACAGCTTGACGGCCGCATCCATAGGCTTGGCGGTGCGGGTGACGCGATAGCCGTGGTAGTTGGCGAACAGGATGTTGCGGCTGTGCCGGAATTCGGTCGACACGGCGTTGACGCCGTCGCGCACCTCCTGCTCGGTCTGCGGGGCCAGGAATTCCCAATTGGCGACATGATCGAGCACGATCTCGGCCCGGTAATGATGCTCGGCCGACAGTTGATAGACATGCCCCGGCGTCGTCGTGTTCGAGACGTAGAACCCCGCCGAGGCCAGCGTATTGGGCGACCAGAGCGCATTGAACGTGCCGCCGCCGCCGTCCGTCACCCAGATGCTGGGATGTTGTCCGTCGAACCGCGCCCGCTGGTCGCCAAAGCCGATCGGGCTGCCCGGCGTCAGCACCGGACCGCCGCCGCCCTGGATCTTTACGTCATCGACCAGCGATGCCTCGCCCGCCTTCCATAGCAAGGCGGTGGCGCGCGGATTGACCCCGCCGGTCCATAGCCCCATGCCCGAGACGATCCCAGCGCCGCCCTTCGCACTTTCGATCAGCGCCTTGGCCGATCCTATCCCGCGATAGCCGGGGGCATCGTCCGCCAGATAGATATGCGTCAGGCTGGGGTGCAGCGCGATAAGCACCGTGTCGGGGCGCAGCCGCAGCGTATCGCTGACCCGGTAGCGCCCCATCGGCAGATAGAGGACGCGGTGCGTGTCGATCGCCCGCTGCAGCGCTAGGGTGTCGTCGGTGGTGTCGTCGCCCTTTACGCCCAGATCGCGGACATTCGCCCAGGCCGCGACCGGCGGCAGCGCGGGGATGGCAGGCTTGGCTCTCGCAGGCGTCCGGCCCAGCGGGCTGATCTTCACATCGGTCGCGAAGTCGCCCATCTGCCCCAGCTCGGGCACTTTCAGCCCATAGCCGAAATCGGCGACGCGGTAGCGCGGCCCCGCGCCCGCCACCACCCGCCCGCTGTCGCGAAATTTGGCAAAGACGGGCGTGGCGATGCCGATCGCATCGTCGAAACCGATCTGGGTAAAGACGCTCTTTTCCGAGGAGATGACGACGCCCGCATCGCGGACATTCTCGAACCGCACCTGCTTGCCCCAAAGCGAGTCCGAATAGCCCCGGTCGATCTCGATCCCGACCGGCGTGTCGCGGATGGCGACGTTGACCAGGGTCAGGTCGACCTCATGCTCCCGGATCGCCGCCCCGCGCTGGCCGATGAAGTCGCTGTCGATCAACGTGAACTGCCAGGCGGGCGAGGTCTTCTCGGTAACGATACCATATCGGCCGCCGAAAAAGCGCAGCTTCTGTGCGGCATTGCCGGCCTGATAAACACCGGCAAAGCCCGATCCGATATGAAAATCGACATGGCGGATATAGCCATGCTGCGCGACGCGAAACCGCACCCCGACCGCACCCGCATTGCCCTCTCCGATGCGGAAATCGACATTGGCGAGCGCGGAATAGAAGGTCGAGGAGGTGGCGTCGTACAGCGTCGGATCGAACGGCACCGTCGTCGGCACAGGCACCGGCGGCTTGCCCGATCGATACTGGTCGTCGCCTGCAAAGGTCATCATCGCGGCGATGCCCGAGCCGAAGCCCGGCGTCGCATCGGCCAACAGGATCTCGGGCCGGGTCGGACCGACCCCGAACAGGCGAACGCCCGAGCGCACGATGATCGTGCGGCTGATCCGATAACGGCCAGAGGGCAGGAAGACGATGCCGCCATGGCCGCCCTTGGCCGCTTCGTCGATGCCCTGCTGGATCGCGGCGCTGTCATCGGCGCGCCCGTCACCCACGCCCCGGATGGTGATCGCGCGCGGATCGGCGGGGGCGGTGCGATAGATGGAGGTCGAGGACCGGGCGGCAGCAGGGACCGCAATCAGGGGTGCAGCGGCCATCACCACCGCCGCGCTCAGCAGCCAGTTCGTCTTCATTGCCCTCTCCTCTTATCGGTGGGCTTCAGCGTAGCGGCACGGCGACCGGCGTCGCCAACCTGGATCAGGCGTGGAGGCTGAGCGCCTGCGCCGCGATCGCCACCTGTGTCCGGTTGCGCACGTTCAGCTTGCGCATCAGCGCGGTCATGTGCGCCTTCACCGTCGCCTCGGCGATGCCCAGATCGAACGCGATCTGCTTGTTGAGCATCCCCGAATGGACGCCGCGCAGCACCTTCATCTGGGTTGGGGTCAGCCGTGCGAGCGAGGGCGCTTCGGTACTTGCCCTCAGGGGTTGGCAGGCCGTCGGACGTGTCCCTTCCATCGTCATCCTCCACTATGCGGCCCGGCTGGGCCAAAGGCTGTCGGTCGTGTGCGCCGACATGATCCCGCGTCCTGCTCGATCCAATCTATGTGGATTCGGTTGGACAGGTTTTCATCATGCTCCCGCCGATTGCCCCGGATCAAGCCCTTTTCTATTGCCCGGACCCAAAAACCTGTCCTACAGGTTAGTGGTAAAGTCCGGCAGGCGAAAACGCCGCCAGGGACCAAGGAGGGGTGTCGATGCGCGATCCGCAAAGCTTGAACCACATCACGCGCTGGAACCAGATGACGTGCGGAGCCCGCCCGTGACCGGCGAGGATATCCGCCTGATCGCGTCCGCGCTGGCGGGCATCCTGCTCGCCGTCCTGATGATCGTGAAGGGGCGGCTGCATCCGTTCATCGGACTGCTGTGCGGCGCGTTCACGGTCGGGCTGCTCGCCGGGCTTCCGCTCGCCGACATCGCCAAGGCGGTGCAGAAAGGCGTGGGCGACATCGTCGGCGGGACCGGCCTGGTCGTGGCGCTCGGCCTGTCGCTGGGGGCGATGCTGCACCTGTCGGGCGCGGCAGCGGCTCTGGCGCAGAGCGCATTGCGGCTGACCGGCGCGCGGGCGGCGCCCTGGGCCACTTTGGGCATCGCGATCCTGATTGGCCTGCCACTGTTCTTCGAGACGGGCCTTGTCCTGTTGCTGCCCATCGTCGTGGCGGCGGCGGAGGCGATGAACACGCCCGATGGCGAAGCGCGCGATGCCGCCAAGCTGCGCCTCATCATGCCCGCGCTCGCCGGACTAGGCGTCGTCCATGCGCTGGTGCCCCCGCATCCCGGCCCGCTGCTGGCGGTCGAGGCGCTGGGGGCCAATCTGGGCCGGACGATGCTCTACGGCATCCTGATCGCCATTCCGACCGCGATCATCGCGGGGCCGGTGCTGGCGCGGATCGTCACGCCGGGTGTCCGCCTGGCGCCGCCCGTCTTGGGCGACCACCGGCTCGACATCGCGGTGCCGGGGCGCGGGGCTGCGTTGTTCATCGTGCTGCTGCCCGTGCTGCTGATCGCGACGGGTGAGTTGGGACAGCTTGCCACAGGCTTGAAGGGCGCCGCCTGGCTGGTCGCGGCGAGCAATCCGGTGATCGCGCTGCTCGTCACCAATCTGCTCGCCCTGCCCCTGTTGTTCGGACGGCGGCTGCGCGAGGCGAAGATCCAGGACGCGGTGTGGCATGAGACGATGGGCGCGGCGGGCGCGATCCTGCTGGCGATCGGCGCGGGCGGCGCGCTGAAGCAGGTGCTGGTCAGCGCAGGCCTGTCGGATCTGCTGGCCCGGCTGGTCACCATGTACGCCATCTCGCCGCTGCTGCTCGGTTGGCTGGTCGCGGTCGGTATCCGGCTGGCGGCGGGGTCCGCCACGGTCGCGACCATCACGGCGGTCGGCATCATGCCGGGCGTGGTCGCCGGGTCGGGCATCTCCCCCGAACTCGTCGTCCTCGCGATCGGCGCGGGCTCGGTGTTCTTCAGCCATGTCAACGATCCGGGCTTCTGGCTGGTCAAAAGCTATGTCGGCACCAGCACCGCCGACACGTTCAAAACCTGGTCGATGCTGGAGACGGTCATCTCCGTCGTCGGCCTCGCGCTGGTGATGGTCTTGAGCCATATCGTCTGAAGCGGGGGCGACGATGAACGAAGGGCGGCTGGCGGACCGGGCCTATACGGCGATCGTCCGCATCATCAATGACGAGGGGCTGGCCATCGGCGACCGCCTGCCCTCCGAGGCGAGGCTGGCCGAGACGTTCGGCATGTCGCGCACCATCGTGCGCGAGGCGCTGGCCCGGCTGGCGTCGGACGGGATTACCGAGGCGCGGCGGGGAGCGGGCTCCTATGTCAAGCGCCGCCCGTCCGAGCGGCTGGGCACCCATATGCCGATGGACGAGCTGGCCAAGACGCTGGGCACCTATGAGGTGCGGTTCGTCCTGGAGGCGGAGACCGCACGGCTGGCGGCACTGCGCCGGTCGAGCGAACAGATGGAGGCCATCGAGCAGGCGCTGGCCGCGCTACGGGCCGCGCTCCTGTCCGACGCGCCCGCGCATGATGAGGACTGGATGCTCCACCGGGCCATCGTCGAGGCGACGGGCAATTCGGCCTTCATCCCCGTCTTCGACCATCTGAAGGACGAGGTGATGCATATCCTGCGCGCCGGGGTCGACATCTCACGCTCGCGCCCGCCCGAGGTGATCGGCGCGATGATGGACGAGCATGACGCCATCGTCGAGGCCATCCGGGGCCGCGATCCCGACGGCGCGGCCCTGGCGATGCGCTGGCATTTGTCGCAGGGGCGCAAGCGGCTGATGCCGTGAGCGTCTCAGGCGCCCTTCACCCACCTGAGCGTCTGGGCGACCAGCGTTTCGGGCGGCAGTCCGGCATCCAGCCTCAACGCGCATTCGTCCGCCGTCGGCCGCTCCAGCGTCGCCAGCTGGCTGTCGAGCAGGCTGGGCGGCATATAATGGTCCTTGCGCCCGTTCATCCGCCTGGCAATCTCCTGGGCATCCGTGTCGAGGAAGACGAAGTACAGCGGCACGCCCGCCGCTGCCCGCAGACGCTCGCGATACACCCGGCGGAGCGCCGAACAGGCGGCGATGGCCGTGCCGCCGTTCCTCGCAGTCTTACCGATCGCCGCGCCGAGACGATCCAGCCAGGGCCAGCGATCCGCGTCGGTCAGGGCATGACCGGTGCGCATCTTCGCGACATTCTCGGCCGAGTGAAACGCATCGCCCTCCAGCACCGGGCAATCGAGCCGAGCGCCGAGCCGCTCGGACAGGGTGGTCTTGCCCGTGCCGCTGACGCCCATCACCACGATGCCATGGGCGCGTGCGCCTGTGCCGTTGCCGTCTTTCGCCTTCACCCGCACCCCTTGTCGTTAGCATCGGCACTGTCGGCCATGCCCGTTCGATCCTCGCTATCGCGCCTTGGACGAGAAAGGCCATTACGACCTTTGTCGCAGTCGTGCCGAAGCGTCGCCTTGCCTATCCCAATTGCCCTGCCCCCGATCCGTTCCGCCCGATGAGGATGACCGCCATGACGCGCCCGCTTTCCCTTGCCGTTCTGGCGCTGCTCGCCGGAACCGCTGCGTCGCCGGTTTGGGCCGGTCGCCCCGCCTCGGTCTTCACTCGCGCGCCCGCCGATCCCCGCGCGGTGACGGTGCAGGCGCGCGGTGACGGTCGGAGCGACGACGGCGCGGCGATCCAGCAGGCGATCGACCGGGTGGCGGGTCAGGGCGGCGGCGGGATCGTCTTCCTGCCCTCCGGCCGGTATCGGCTGACCCATACGCTCTACATGCGGCCGGGCGTCCGCCTGTTCGGCGTGGGCAAGACGCGCCCCGTCTTCGTCCTAGCCCCCGCGACCCCCGGGTTCCAGCAGGGCGTCGGGACCATGGTCTTCTTCACCGGCACGCTGCCCCCCGAAGCGGGCAAGGCCGCAGCGCCGGTCCCCGTGCCGCCGCCGACCAGCGTCCCCTTCGACAAGAGCATCACCGACGCCAATTCGGGCACCTTCTATTCGGCCATGGCCAATGTCGATTTCGAGATCGGGGCGGGCAATCCGGCCGCGACCGCCGTACGCTTCCACGCGGCACAGCACAGCTATCTGGCGCATATCGACTTTCGGTTGGGCGATGCGCTGGCGGGCATCTATCAGGTCGGCAATCTGGGGCAGGATTTGCACTTCCATGGCGGGCGCTACGGCATCCTGACCGAGAAGCCGTCTCCCGCCTGGTCCTACACGCTGATCGACTCCAGCTTCGACGGACAGCGCGACGCCGCCATCCGCGAGCATGAGGCGGGGCTGACCCTGGTCAACACGGTGATCCGCAACGTGCCCGTCGGGATCGAGATCGACCGGGGCTATGGCGACTGGTTCTGGGGCAAGAAGGTCCGGTTCAAGCGGGTGGCGCGAGCAGGCATCGTCATCAGCAACGAGGACAATGCCTATACGCAAATCGGCTTCCAGGACGCGACCGCGAGCGACATGCCGGTCTTCGCGCAGTTCCGCGACAGTGGGCGGACGATTACCGGCCCCGCCCGACGCTACCGGATGCGCGACTTTTCTTACGGTTTGGCAGTTCCGTCGCTCGGCCAGACGGGGCGCTATGCGACCAAGGCGGATGCGGTACCACTGTCCGCGTCGGTATCCCGCGAGGATCCCGCGATCCGCGCCCTTCCGCCGGTCGAACGCTGGACCAATGTCCGCGACCTCGGCGCCAAGGGCGACGACACGACCGACGACACCGCCGCGCTGCAACGGGCGATCGACACGCACCGCATCCTCTATTTCCCCGCCGGCTTCTACCGCGTCAGCGACACGCTACGCCTGCGCACCGACAGCGTGCTGATCGGCCTCCACCCCAGCCTGACCCAAATCGTCCTGACCGATGACAGCCCGGCCTTTCGGGGCGTCGGCAGCGCGAAGGGACTGATCGAGAGCGCCAAGGGGGGCGAGGCCATCGTCTCCGGCCTCGGCCTGGCCGCAGGCGGGCGCAATCCGCGGGCCACGGCGTTGCTCTGGCGCGCGGGCGAAGGTTCCTTGGTGGATGACGTCAAGTTCCAGGGTGGACACGGCACCTTCCGCACCGATGGCAGCCGCTTCGATCCCTATAATGCCGACCACACCGGCGATCCTGACCCGAAGCAGCGCTGGGACGGCCATTATCCCAGCCTGTGGGTGACGGACGGCGGTGGCGGTACGTTCAACGGGCTGTGGACGCCAGACACCTATGCCTCTGCCGGAATGCTGGTGTCGAACACCGAGACGCCCGGCCATGTCTATCAGATTTCCGCCGAGCATCATCGCCGCGCCGAGATCGTGCTCGACCGGGTCGCGCATTGGGAGTTCCTGGCCCCGCAGACCGAGGAGGAAGCGGGCGAAAGCCGCGATGCCGTCGCCTTCGAACTACGCAACGTGCGCGACGTGCTGTTCGCCAATCTCCACGCTTACCGCGTCACCCGCTCGCTCCAGCCCGCGAAGGCCGCGATCGCGCTGTATGGTCGGAACGACATCCGTTTCCGCAACGTCCATGTGAATGCCGAAAGCGGCTTTGCGACCTGTCAGGCGGATGGCTGCGGCACCTATTTGCGGGCGAGCAAATATCCTTACGAAAATGCGATCCGCGACATGACGCGCGGGGCGGAGGTGCGCGAGCGCGAGTTCGCGACGCTGGACGTCTCCCCCGCCGCCCTGCCCGCGCCCTCGCCCAGCCTGACGCCCGTCTGGCGGCTGGCGGACGGTTTCTACTCGCTCGGCGGCGGGGCAACCGATGCCAGCGGCAAGCTCTACTTCGTCGATCGCTATTTCCAGCGCATCCATGGCTGGAGCGAGGCGGAAGGCCTGTCGGTCGTGTCCGACGCGCCGCTCGACCCGGTGAACCTGGCGGTGGATGGCTCGGGCAAGCTGCTGGTCCTGTCGTCCGCAGGGCCTGCCGCGACGGTCTACAGCATTGATCCCAAGGCCCCTGCCGCCGTGACGCTCCTATCGCCGAACGCCGCGACACCGCCGGGCGCCCGGATCACCCTGCCCGGCAGCCTCTGGGTCAATGGCGAGTTCCGCGACCAGTACGACCCCGCCACCGACCGGTTCACCACCCTGACCGAGATGTTCGCTCGCGACATCGGCCAGCCCAAGCCGCTATCCTATGTCGCCCCCGATGGCAGCATCGCCCTGCCCGCCTTTCGCGTGTGGCAGCAGGGACCGACCGATCATCGCGGCTGGCGCTTTTCGGACACGCTGGACACCTATGGCCTGATTGCCGCGCGCCCCGGCACCCGGATCGCCATCGCCAACGGGTCGGAGGACCGGACCTATACCGGGCTGGTCGGTGCGGGCGGCGCCGTGACCGAGCTGAAACCCTTCGCCCAGCGCGGCGGCGAGAGCGTCGTCACGGGCGCGGACGGGCGGGTCTATGTCGCGAACGGACAGGTCTTCGTCTATGACGCGACAGGCACCGAACTCGGCCGGATCGACGTGCCCGAGCGCCCCTTGCAGCTGGTGTTCGGCGGCACCGACGGGCGGACGCTGTTCATCCTGACCCATCATGGGTTGTACGCCGCAAAGCCCTGACCAACCCACGATACCGACTATGGTCGTAGATGCCGCCCCTTCGTCCCTGCGGTAAAGCGGGCGGGAGACGGAGGGGCCAAAGATCACCGGCCACGCTCTGCGATTCGAGTGAGGGGATGGAGTGATGAGCATCGGCAACCGGCGCAGCCGCGCCTCGTGGAAATTCGGTAACGCTACCAGCGTTGCGGCCCTGGCATTGGCGCTGATCGCCAGCCCCGCACTGGCCGCACCGGCGCAGCAGACCCAGGCCCCTGATCCGGCGGCCGTTCCTGCCGATCCGCAGACGCCTTCGGCCAGCGAGCGCGATATCGTCGTCACCGGCACCCGCATCACCGCCAATGGCTATAACGCCCCCACGCCGACCACGGTCATCGGCGAGGAGCAGATCCAGGCCAACGCCCAGCCCAACATCTTCAACACCGTGGCCCAGCTGCCGTCCCTGCAAGGATCGACCGGCGCGACGACGGGCACCTTCAGCACGTCGAGCGGGCAGCAGGGCCTCAGCTCCTTTTCGCTACGTGGCCTCGGCACGATCCGCACCCTGACGCTGCTCGACGGGCAGCGGGTGGTCGGTGCGAACGTCACCGGCGTTCCCGATATCAGCCAGTTCCCGCAATTGCTGATCAAGCGGGTCGATGTCGTGACCGGCGGTGCCTCGGCCTCCTGGGGATCGGACGCGGTCGGCGGTGTCATCAACTTCATCACCGACACGCGCTTCACCGGGTTCAAGGGCAATCTCCAGACCGGGGTCACCACCTATGGCGATAACGGCCAGGTGCTGGCCCAGGCGGCGTTCGGCAAGGCGCTGGCGGGTGACCGACTTCACCTGATCGTCAGCGGCGAATATGCCAAGGACCAGGGCGTCGGGCCCGGCAATTTCGGCGAGGATCTGGCGGGCAGCCGCGACTGGTACCGCGCGTCGACGCTGGTCGATACCGGCATCCGCAACGGCAGCACGCCGCAATTCCTCTACCGCGACCATGGCCAGGCCTATCAATACACCAAATACGGCCTGATCAGCGCCGGGCCGCTCCAGGGCACGGCGTTCGACGCCAACGGCAATCCCTTCCCCTTTCAATACGGGTCGAACGGCGTTCCCGCCAAGAACGCCGCGGGCAACGTCGTCGGATGCTATGTCGGTTTCTGCGTCGGCGGCGACCAGTCGGGCCATGTCGGCTCGGGCACCTCGCTGCAATCCGCGCTGGAGCGGGTCAACGGCTATACCCGCATCGGCTATGACATCGCACCTGACATGGAACTGTATGTCACCGCCAATATCGCGCAGGTGAAGACCAGCAACCAGCCCAATCCCGGTGCCTCCAAGACCGGGCTGACCATCCAGTGTTCCAACCCCTATCTGCCCGCATCCATCCAGCAGCAATGCGCCGCCAACGGGATCACCCAGTTCAGCTATGGGTTGAGCAACGCGATCCTGCCGAACATCAAGGTCAACACCGATCGCCGCCAGTATCGCTTCGTCGGCGGCCTGAAGGGCAAGGCGGAGGTGTTCGGCGGCAGCTGGACCTATGACGTCTATTATGAGCATGGCATCAACGTCACCGACATCGATGTCGACAATATCAGCCTGACCGGACGCTATAATCAGGCGATCAACGCGACGACGCTGAACGGCCAGATCGTCTGCGCCGATGCGGCCGCCCGGGCCAGCGGTTGCCAGCCGATCAACATCTTCGGCGGCGCGACGCCCTCGGCCGCCGCGCTGGCCTATATCGTTCCCGTCAACGGTCCGTTCCAGCATACCCGCCAGACCCAGGATGCCGCGGCGGGCAGCATCTCGGGCAATCTGATCGACCTGTGGGCCGGGCCGCTGTCGATCGCGACCGGCGTCGAGTATCGGCGCGAGGCGTATCGGGTGAACGCGGATCCTTATGGCGCCGGCGTCTCGGCGATCAGCCCCAATTCGGCCGCCTATCCTGCCGACCCGTTCCTGAATTCGGCGACCGGCAGCAACTGGTATGCGGGCAATTACAAGAACGGCTCGGGCAAATATGACGTGTATGAGAGCTTCCTGGAGCTCAACCTGCCGCTGATCAATTCGGAGAGCCTGGGCCGCGCCAATCTGAGCGCGGCGGGTCGTGCCACCCATTATTCGACCTCGGGCGCGGTCTATGCCTGGAAGCTGGGCGGCACCTGGGACACGCCGCTCGACGGCTTCCGCCTGCGCGCCGTCACCTCGCGCGACGTGCGGGCGCCGAACCTGTCCGAGCTGTTCGCGGCCCCCACGACGACGACGGTGCCGAACTTCACCGATCCGTTCCGCAATACCCAGGTACTGATCATCCAGAACTCGCTGGGCAATCCCAATCTGCGCCCCGAAATCGCGCGCAGCACCGAGGCGGGCGTGGTCCTGTCGCGGCCGAGCTGGGCACCGGGGCTCAGCCTGTCCTTCGACTATTACACGATCAAGGTGAACGACGTCGTCTCCAGCCTGTCGGCCGCGCAGATCGTCAACCTGTGCTTCCAGGGCAATACCGAGACGTGCGGCGCCTTCAACCTTCAGAACACGGCCGGGCCTAATTTCGTCAACGTCCAGGCGTTCAACCTCGCCTCGATCAAGACCAGCGGCTTCGATATCGAGGGCAGCTATCAGTGGCGCAACCCGATGGGGCTGAACGGCAATCTGACGCTGCGCGCGCTCGCCACCCATGTCATCAAGTTCGTGACCGACCCCGGCCTGCCCGGCACGATCCCGATCGACAGCGCGGGCGCCAATTCGGGTGCGACGCCGAGCTGGAAGTGGCTGGCGATCCAGAGCTACGACACCGACAAATTCAGCCTGCTGGTCCAGGAACGCTGGTTCAGCGACGGCGTGTTCGGCAACCAATATGTCGTCTGCTCGACCAGCTGCCCGGTCTCGACCGGCAACAACCCGACGATCGACCGCAACTTCATGAAGGGCGCCTTCTATGTCGATATCGGCGGCTCGTTGAACGTCACGCCGGCGGTCAGCATGTTCTTCAAGGTCGACAATCTGCTCGACCGCGACCCCGAGCCGTCGCCGCAGACCAATACCGGCCTGGACGTCAATCCGGCGCTGTACGACACGCTGGGTCGCTCCTACCGGATCGGCCTGCGCGCCAAATTCTGAAATGGACAAGGGGTGGATTTCGGCCTCCCGAACTCCACCCCTTTCCGGTTCGGCTATCAAAGCTTCAGGCTGATACCCGCGAAGAAGGTCCGGCCGAGTGCGTCATAGACGTTCGGGAAGGTATTGCCCGAATTGGCCCCGCTGCTGCCCGCCGAGCCGCCGACGATCGGCGGATTGATGTTGAACAGGTTGCTGACGCCGACGCGGAACGTGTACTGCTTGTTCACGTCGAAGCTGATGTTCGTGTCGATATAGGAATAGGACGGAATGCGGTTGGCCAGGATCGGCGTGCCCGCATCCGCGCTGACCGGCCCGACATAACGCCACCGCCCCTGGATCGCGATCCCGTTCAGGTCGAGCACGGCCGAGGCCTGATGCTTCCAGCGCGGGATCGGGTTGATCGAGACCGCCGCACAGCTGTTGCCGAACTTGCCCGCGCAGTTGATCGGGGTCGCCTGCGCGCCCAGATTGAAGGTGTAGCTGTCGACATAGGTGCCCGCCATGTTCAGCGTCAGGCTGTTGCCGTCACCCGGCAGGGTGAAGCGATAATCCGCCGATACGTCAATGCCGCTGGTCTTGAGCGTGGCGACGTTGATCAACTGCTCCGTCACGCCCGGGAACTGGCCGTTCGCATTGGGCGAGCCCGATAGCTGGCCGGAGATATTGTTCCGTACGATCAGCGAGCAATAGGCCGAGATATTGTTGTTGAAACACTGGTTCACGATGTCCTGCGAACCATCGGACGCGATATAGTTGTTCACCTTCATCCGGTAATAGTCGACGGTGACGTTCAGGCCGGGCAGGAAGCGCGGCGAGAACACCGCGCCCGCCGTCAGTGTGTTGGCGGTTTCCGGGCGCAGCGCGGGATTGCCGCCCGCGTTGATGTTCGTCTGGTTCGCGGTCACGTCCTGAATGACGCCTGAGTTGACCAGCGTGGCGGGAGCCCCCTGGGAGATACATTTGGCGGCCAGCGTTGCATTGCCCTGTGGACGACCATTGGCGCAGGGGTCGGTGGCCAGGACATCGGTGCCCGCCTGGGTGATCGGGCTGTTCAGCTCGGCAATGTTGGGATCGCGGGTCGCCCGGTTGAAGATCGCCCGGAAGCGCACGCCCTCGACCGGGCTCCAGTCGCCGCCCAGCTTGTAGGTCACGGCGTCCAGCTTATTGCGACCGGCGACCGTGTTGTTGGTGTAGGAGGAATAGCGGACGCCGCCTTCGAAGTTCAGCGCGCGGACGAAGGGCCGGTCGGTGACCAGCGGCATCTGCAACTCACCGTAAACTTCCTTGACTTCGAAGGACGCATTCGGAACCGCCGTGCCCTGCCCGTAATAGATCAAATTGCCCGAGCCGTAATTGGCGTCGACCGACTGGCTGCCCGTCTCCCGGCGATACTCCGCGCCCAGCGCAACCGCCGCGGGCTTGTCGGCCAGCGGGCTTTGCAGGAAGTTCAGGTCGCCCGACAGGCTGCCGCCGGTGACGAACTGGGTATAGCGATTGTCCTGCGCGCCGTTGGCGGTGATGAACGACAGCGCCGCCGCCGAAATCGGCTGAGACGTGAACAGGTTGACCGGGACGCAGCCATTGGCGGGATTGACGCAGACGGGGGTACCGTTCGCGCCGACCGTCGCATTGATGGCCTGGGCGGTCTTGTTATAGTCGAGGTCGTTCAGCAGCGCCTCATGCCGCTTGGCCAGGCCATATTGCGCGAACACATCGTAATGGAAGCTGTCGGCGAAATCGCCACGCAGGCCCACAATGCCGAAATAGGTATCGTTCGTGAATTCCTGGATGCGGCCGCCCGTCTCCGTCACGCGGCGACGGATGCCGACATTGGCGGTGCCGTCGGCATTCAGGTTCTTCGGATCGCCGAAGATCAATGCGGAATTGGCCGCGTTGAGGAACGGGTTGTTGGGCGAAATGGTGAAGTTGAACCCGGCGGTTGCGGTCGGTGCCAGGATCGCAGTCACGTCGCTGCGCGTATAGCTGCCACGTGCATAGAGCTCGGCCGCGTCGGAGAATTTGTAGCTGGCCAGCGCCGTCGCATTGTACCGCTCCAACGGGACTTGCAGATAATTGGCCGGGTTGAAGTTGTACGGCTTGTAATAGGGCACGAAATTGTCCGTGCCGCCCGCCTGGCTGCCGTCGTTGACCTGGTATCGGCCGGAGTTGATGTCGATGACGGTCGGCGTCGCGTTGCTCGACCCGCTGGGCTTCAGGTTGGCGTCGAGATTCTGCGCCGAATAGGCCCGCGCCGACTGATAGACGCCGTCCCGCTTCGTGTACTGACCCGCGATGACGATATGCCCGGCATCGTCGTTGCCGAACTTCACGCCCGCCGCCAGGCCCGCATTATACTGGGCGGCGTCACCATGCCCGGTGACCTGCGAGCTGGCATCGGCACGCACGCCCTCCAGCTTGTCGTCGAGCACGAAGTTGACCACACCCGAAATGGCATCGGCACCGTAGACCGCCGAGGCGCCGCCGGTCAGAACGTCGACGCGCTTGATCAGGACGGTCGGGATCGCGTTGATGTCGACCGCGCCGCCAATGTCCGACGGCACCATGCGGCGGCCGTTCACGAGCACCAGCGTTCGCTGCGATCCCAGGCCGCGCAGATCGACCGTCGCGGTGCCGCCATTGCCGTTGTTCGTCGTGCTGCTCGCGGCGGGCACGAACTGCGGCGAGGACGAGAGATAGGACTCGGCGGTGACCGTGTTGGTCGCCTTCAGCTCACCCGCGCTGATCGTGGCGACGGGGCTGCTGCTCTGGAGGTCGGGTCGCTGGATGCGCGATCCGGTGACGACGATATCGCCGGTCGGCGCCGGGGTGGTGGTCGCTGTAGTGGTGTCCGTCGCCGCACCCTGCACGGCCTGAGCCGACGCCGCCGTCGCGAAACCCGCCATGCCGAGGCCCAGGCCAACCAGCGTCAGGCTTTGAAGGGCGGTCCCGATATGCAACCGGCGACGGGTGGGCGTGGAATTCTGGGTCATGACGCGTCCTCATTCTGCCGAGGATCCGGGCCATCCGATCCTCCAGCGAAAAAATGCCGCCCCCTGCCCCATCACGAGGCCCGGAAGCGTGGCGTCATAAAATCGACACAGAGAAACGCTGTAAATTTACGGAAATGTCATGTTGATCTATTTGGCCGAATGTAACCGCAAGAACACAGTTGGCCGGCTCCGATGCAATAATGAATCAGGACACACCCGATATACGATAATTATATTATCTTTATACGATGAAATGAATGTCAGAATTGGTTCATTTCTGGCTCGCTGACGCTAGCGACGTCCAACATTACACTGAACCTAACGGCATCTGTTAATCGCGAGCAGGCCATGGCTCCCGTCTTGCGGGCGTTGGATGATCACGCGACGGCTTCGGCCTCCACGATCCGGGGCCGCAGGCTCGCTACCCGTCGCACATGGTCGGGATCGGCCAGCATGCGCGACGGCCTGCCGATCAGATAGCCTTGGACAGCGGCGCAACCCTCCCGGGTCACGATGGCCAGCTGGGCGGGTTCCTCCACCCCCTCGGCCAGCACCGGCATGTTGAGCGTCGCACCCAGCGCCGCGACCGATCGCAGGATCGACACCGCCTGTTCGTCATGCTCGATCTCGGAGACAAAGGACGCATCGAGCTTGATCCGGTCGAACGGGAAGGAGCGCAGCACCTCCAGCGAGGAATAGCCGACGCCGAAATCGTCGAGCGCGATGGCGATGCCCATCGCCTTCAGCGCCTTCAGCTGCTCCAGCGCGAAATGCTTGTCATGGATGATCGCGCTCTCGGTCAGCTCCAGCGTCAGTCGCTCGGGCGGCAGGCCACTGTCCGCCAGGGCCGAACGCACCGTCTCGACCAGCTGCTTTTCGGCGAGATGCATCGGCGACAGGTTGACCGAGACGGGCTGCGGATCGTCCCACCCCGCCGCCTCGTGGCAGGCGCGCCGCAGGACCCAGTTGCTCAGCGGCACGATATCGCCGCTCTTCTCGGCAAGCGGGATGAACCGGGCCGGCGGGATCATGCCCCGGACCGGGTGGTTCCAGCGGATCAACGCCTCATAGCCGCAAATCTCGCCCGACGGGATGGACGACTGCACCTGATAATGGAGTTCGAACGCGTCGGCATCGAGCGCATGGCGGAGATCGGCGATCAACTCGCGCCGCTCGCGCACGGCATCGTCCATATGCGCGTCGTAGAAACAAGGCTCCTTGGAGTGGGCCGACTTGGCCCGGTACATGGCCAGGTCCGCCTTGGCGAGCAGCGCATCGGCATCGGAGCCGTCCCGCATGGCCAGCGCGACACCGATATTGGCGCCGATCGACGCGGTGAACCGGTCGAACAGGAACGGTGCCTCGGACGCCGTGGTCAGCCGATGCAGGAAATCTTCGAGCTCGGCTGGGTCGTCATAGGAAACGACGGCCGAAAACTCATCGCCGCCCAGTCGGGCGATGCGTTCGCCTGGCCGCAGGATGGACGAGAAGCGGGCCGCCAGCGCCGCCAGCAGCTGATCGCCCGCCTGATGGCCATAGGTATCGTTGACCACCTTGAAGCGCGACAGGTCCATCATGACCACCGCCATACGCTGATACCCGCCGCGGATGCCGAAACGGGCCTCCAGATCCTCGATGAAGCTGATCCGGTTGGGCAGGTCGGTCAGGCTGTCGTGCAGGGCCATATGACGCAGGCGGCGATAGGTTTCCGACTGGGTATGTCCGTCGATCAGGGCGCTGATCGCCGCGCATCCGACGATGATGAGCGTGGCGACCGTCGTCGTGGTCGCCAGCGTCGCCATGGTCATGCCCGACAGGCCCTGGCCGAGCTTCAGGACGGTGATCTTCATCGCCGTCATGCCGGTGAAGTGGAGCGCCGCGACGGCAAGGCTCAGCCATACCACCGCCGTCTTGTTCCTCCAGCGCCCCCGCCCGGCCAGCACGTGGAAGGCCATGGCGGACAGGCCGCTCGACAACAGGATGGAGGCGACGACATAAGGCTCTTTCCAGGTGACGATGCCGTCGACCCGGTACGCCGCCATGCCGATATAATGCATGACCGAAATGCCCGTGCCGATCACCGCGCCGCCGACCGCCCCCGACCAGCGCCGCCGCCCGGCGGCCAGGGCCAGTCCCGGAGCGGCGATGCCGATCACCGCCAGCAGTGACATCAGCGTCAGGATCGGATCGAGAATGACGGGCGCGCTCGTCCGAAACGCCATCATGGCGACGAAGTGGGTCGCCCAGACCATCGTGCCCGCACCGACCGCACCCAGTATGATCCAGCCATAGCGACGATAGCCCCGGGAGGCCCGAACCCGGCTGAACAACTGGACGGTCGCAAGAGACCCCGTAACGCAGATCAGCAGCGCCAGCGCGACGAAGCGCAGGTCATGCTGTTGCGTCAAGCACAGGACGACATCGATCACGCGGTCCCCTCCATCTGGAGCAGGTCCGCCCGGCTTTCCAGGGCAACCGCCGCCTGCCGGGCCAGCGCAATGAGATAGGCTTTCTGGTCCGACGAAGCGGGGTTCCGTCGCTGCGTGTCGAAGACGCACAGTGCGCCGACATCGATACCCCCGGTGACGCGCAACGGCACGCCGATATAATAGCGGACGAACGGCGCGGCGTTGACGGCTGGCAGTTCGGCCACGCGCGGATCGCTGCACGGGTCGCAAATCTCCAGCACGTCGGGCTTGTCGAGCGCGAAGGTGCAGAAGCTGCGGTGGCGCGGATTGCAGACGATGTCGACGCCACGGGTCGCCTTGAACCATTGCTGATTGCCATGGATCAGCGACAGGAGGGCGATCGGGGCGTTGAAGGATATCGCGGCCCGCTCGACGAAACGGTCGAAGCCGGGTTCGGGCGGCGAGTTCAGAACGTTCAACGCATGTACGGCGCTGGTACGTCGCCTTTCCCGGAACAGGCTCTTGAGCATCGTCTCTCTTCAGTACTGAGTGCTCATTCTGGTCGCACCTGAACCTTAAAACTTGATTTACCGGCATAAATTAATCCGACGGCTTCGGAGTCTTGGCCGCTGGTTCGCAGGCCGATCCTCGGCCAGCTTCGTTCGAATAGCGAAAGAAGCAACCGTGCCGAACGGTGCCCCGCCAAACAGATGCCAGTATCCTTGGCAAAGGATTCCCCAAGACGTGCCGACGCAATTTTACGGTCACCCCAGAAACGACCAATATCGTCACAGCCATGCTTACCTTTAACCACCCGGTAACTTCACGGGTGATAGGCGGCCGGTCATCGCAGCGCCGGTCCTTGGCGAGTGGAACACCGGCGACCACAGTCGCTGCTGCGTCAGAGGGGGAATTGCTAAGTGACTTCGATGAATTCCGCATTTGGTAAACTGCGCCTTGGGATTTCGACGGCGGCCTTGCTGACCGCGATTGCGACCCCGGCCTTTGCGCAGGAGGCAGCACCGGCCCAGCCCGCCGATGCCGCCGACCAGAGCGCGGCCGCAGCCGCCGCACCCGCCACCGCCGAAGGCACGACCGTCGTCGTCACCGGCACGCTGTTCCGCGATTCCAACGCCAGCTCGATCTCGCCGGTTACCGTGGTGAACTCGAACGTGATGCTGCGCGCCAACATCACCACCGCACAGGACGCCATCCGTTCGGTCTCGGCCGACAGCGCAGGTTCGATCTCGACCGGCTTCCGCAACGGCTTCTCGGCCGGTGGCGCGGCGGTGTCGCTGCGCGGCCTGGGCGTGTCGTCGACCGTCGTCCTGATCGACGGCCTGCGCAATGCGAACTTCCCGCTGAACGACGACGGCCACAACGCCTATGTCGACCTGAACTCGATCCCGTTCAGCACCATCGAGCGCGTCGAAGTACTGAAGGACGGCGCATCCTCGACCTATGGCGCCGACGCGATCGGCGGCGTGGTCAATCTGATCAGCAAGAAGAACGTTCAGGGCATTTCGGGCTCGGTCCAGGGGGGCACCACCGAAAAGGCCGACGGCGCGCACTATCGCGCCACGCTGACCGCCGGGTTCGGCGATTATCGCGAGCAGGGCTTCAACTTCTACGTCAATGGTGAATACACCTATGACGGGTACATCACCAACAATTCGCGCGGCTATCCGTTCAACACGCTGGACCTGAGCCCCAGCGGTCTGCAGGATCGCAACCGCAACGACGACTCGCTGCTGGCGGCCAATCCGCAGGCGGTCGTCACCCGCGTCCGACAGACCGACCTCAACAATCCGCTGGCGGGTCAGGTCGGCTCGCCGCTGACCAACCAGTATGTGCTGCTCAACCCGAATGCGTGCCCCTTCGGCACCTTCACCGTGACCTCGGGCTCGGCGCAGGGCACCGGTTGCAAGCATAACCTGCCTGCCGAATATTCGATCATCCAGCCGCGCCAGCAGCGTTATTCGACCACGGCGCGCCTGAACGTCCGCATCGCCGAGGGCTGGGAAGCCTTTGCCAGCGGCAGCTACTCGCATTCCGAAGTCGATATTCGCGGCACCCCGTCGGGCATCCGCCAGACCCAGCCGTTCGGCGGCTCGGCGGCGCTCGCGTCGACCAGCCCGGGCATCGTCCTGCCCATGTATGTCTGCGCCGCCGGCGTGAACTGCGCCACCGCCGCGGATCGCCGTCTGAACCCGAACAACCCCTATGCCGTGGCCGGTGCCGACCCGACGCAGAATGCCGCGCGCATCTATTATCTGTTCGGCGACATTCCCGCCGGCAGCCACCGTTATGTCGACGTGTTCCGCGCGACCTATGGCATTTCGGGCGATCTGGGCGATGGCTTCAAGTTCCGCCTGAACGGCGTCTATGCCCGTGACAATTTCGCGGTCACGCAGCGCGGCTTCATCAACATCCAAGGCCTGCTGAACGCGGTCAACACCGGCGCGTACAACTTCGTCAATCCGGAGCAGAACACGCAGGCCATCCGCAATCAGATTTCGCCGGAGCGGACCACCCCATCCTATTCGACGGTGGCGACGATCGGCGGCTCGCTGCTCAAGTCGCTGATGGAGCTGCCGGGCGGCGACCTGAATGTCGGCGGCGGTTTCCAGGTCCGTCGCGAGACGCTGATGAACCGCAACCAGAATGCGGATCTGTCCTATTATGGCCTGAACACCTCGTCGGCCCAGGGTCGTCAGACCGTGACCGCCGGGTTCTTCGAAATCGACGCGCCCTTCGCCCGCTCGTTCGACCTGAACGTGTCGGGCCGTTACGATCACTATTCGCAGGGCTATAGCCACTTCTCGCCAAAGGTGGGTGCCAAGTTCACCCCGGTCCGCGAGTTCTCGCTGCGCGCCACCTATTCGCAGGGCTTCCGCGCGCCGACCTTTGCCGAATACAACCCGGCGAGCAGCTATGCGGGCTTCTCGTCCTTCACCCCGCCCGCCAGCTTCATCGCGGCGCATCCGGGCAGCCCGGCCTATACGACCTCGTACAACATCGGCAGCGGCGCCCAGGGCAATCCGGACATCCTGCCCGAAGTGTCGCGCAGCTTCACGGTGGGGACGATCGTCAACCCGACGCGCTGGCTGAACGTCACGGTCGACTATTACAATATCCGCAAGTCGAACCTGATCGTCAGCGGACCGCTGCGCGCCGAGGCGATCAACGCCTATTATGGCCAGACCAATGCGACCGACGGGTGCGCGGCGCTCGCGAAGGTGGGTCCGGGCTATAAGTGCAACGTCATCGACGGGGTCGACCCCGTGAACCCGAATGCCCTGCCCCGCCTGCTGGTTTTCGACGTTCCTTACGTCAACGCCAACTACATGGTCAGCTCCGGCATCGACATGCAGGCCAATGCGAACTTCCAGTTCGACAATGGCGTCAAGCTGATCAGCCGCGTCGACGTCACCCGCGTCCTTCGCCTCGACCTCGTCACCCCGGCGGGCGTGGTTCAGAAATATGCGGGTACGCTCGGGCCGTACGAGCTGTCCTCGGGCGGCGGGACGCCGCGCATCCGTGGCAACTGGCAGAACACGATTGAAGTCGGCAATTTCTCGCTGACCAGCACGACCTATTATGTCGGACGGATCAAGCAGGTGGCGGCCGATCGCATACAGCCGACCAACGGCGTGATCGACCTGTCGTGCAAGAACACGCTGGTGCCGATCATCGCGGGCAGCGATGTGAACAACCAGTGCTTCATCCGCCCGTTCATCTACACCGATCTGAACATCGGCGTTCGGGTCAATGACGACTTCCGCTTCTTCTTCAACATCCAGAACCTGACCAATGCCCGCGCTCCGCTGGCGGCGGGGGCCTATGCCAGCAATCCCAACTATCTGAGCAGCTGGCATTATGCCGGTCTGGTCGGTCGCAACTTCAGCGCCGGTGCGAACTTCAACTTCTGATCCGGCCCGACCGGGTGATGCGCGCCGGGACCGACTTCGCCGTCGTCCCGGCGCGTATTGCCATCCTACCTATTGCGGCGTCATAGGCGACCGATGCAGCCGGAGCGTTCCAAGACCATGTATCCGGGATCGGACAATCCGACCGCCCAGCCCAGCGAATTGTACCGACAGTCGCTGGTGATGCGGGCGATCGGCACGCCCTTCGTCGCCGACCTGCTGGCCGCGGTCGACCGGCAGCTCGACAAGGCACCGCTCAGCGCCGCGCTGATCCGCTCCTGGGGCAGCACCGCCGCTTCCTCCGCGATCGCGATGCGGATCAACGCCGCCCTGCATGCGCTGGCGAGGCGCGGTGTCGAGCCGCAATTGGCCGCCCTCTATGCCGGGGACCATGACCGCTTCGACGAGGCGGTCGCCCTGGCGCTGGCGGCGCATGACGAATTTCTGGTCGACTGGTTGCTGCGGGTGCCGCAGACCAACGAGATCGGCCGCGCGGCGGCCTTGTACGCCGCCCTGATGGTCCTGGCGCAGGATCATGGCCATGATTTCGACCTGTTTGAAATCGGCGCGAGCGCCGGACTGAACCTCAACCTGTCCCGCTATGCCTATGATCTGGGTGGCGTCCGGACGGGTGCGCCGGACTCGCTGGTGCGGATCGCGCCCGAGTGGCGTGGCCCCCCGCCCCCCGATGCCGCCGTGACCGTCCGTCAGGCGCGGGGCGTCGATCTCCACCCGCTCGACGTCAATGATCCGGCGGCCTGCGAGCGACTGGCTTCCTTCATTTTTGCCGACCAGCCCGAGCGGGCCAAGCGCCTGGACCGGGCGCTGGCGATCGCACGACGGCATCCGCCCCGGCTCGATACCGGCGATGCCGCATCCTGGCTGACGGCACAGCTTGCCGCTCCTGCGCCGGACGGCCGCCACAGCGTCGTCCTGCATTCGATGGTCCTGCAATATCTCAGCGCCGAAGACCGCGCCCGGATAGAGGCGACCCTGAACGAAGCCGGGGCGTCCGCGACCGCGACGAGGCCGTTCGCCTCGATCGGTTTCGAATGGGACCTGGCGCGCGAGCGGGTCGAACTTCGCCTGCGGTCCTGGCCCGACGGTCAAGACCGCGTGCTGGCGCATTGCCATCCTTATGGCGCGTGGATCCACTGGCTGACGAACTGACGAACTATTTGTCACGATAATGGTTACACGCTTCACCCATCCTTAACTTTGCGGTTCTAGCAATTGTCCGACGAAACCAATGTTTCATGTGGGACCGGGGGGATTGGACATTGCGCGACGACGACTGCGCCAGTGTATTTGGCGGCACTTCTCAAAGCCGAATCCATGACCGCGACTGATCCTCTCGCCGTCGTTTCAGCGCCCTTCGATGCGCCGCATGATCGGCTCAGTCCGGCTGTCCTTGATAACGATAACTCAATGAATTCGCGCTTATCGTCCCTCGTCCGACCTGTTGAGAGAAACGCATAATGCTCACGAACATGAACATCCCCAAGAAACTGGGTGTATCGTTCCTGATCGTCAGCCTGTCGGCCGCGGTCATGACGATCGTGTTCTTCGTGAACATCTGGGAAATCAAGAACGCGACGGCGCGCAACAACCACGCCCAGGAAGTCTATGCCAAGGCGCTGACGCTCGAGACATCGATTCTGCGCGAGAACAGCCAGTTGCGCGGTTTCCTCGTCACAGCGGACAAGAGCTATCTCAAATCCTACGAGGAAGCCCGCAAGGAATATGACACCACCAGCCGCGAACTGAACGCGATGCTGGACGACTCGGCCGAGTTGGCGTTGCTTGCCAAGTCCAATGCCGAAAAGGCCAAGTGGCGGCGGACATGGAGCGACCGTCTGACCGATTGGGTCAAGGACGGGCGGCGCGACGAAGCGCAACAGGCCGTTCGTGACGCGGGCAAAGCCGTGCTGACCAGCGACATCGTGCTGCCCCTCCGGGCCATTCGCGACCAGGAAACGGCGGCGATCGCCAGCAATGCCGCATCGCAGGAAAACGCGATCAGCACCGCCATCATCGCCCTGATGCTTGGCGGCGTGATGCTGATCGGCGTCGTCATCACCCTTCAGATGCTGCTCAGCCGCAGCATCGCACGGCCGATCACCACCCTCACCCGCCTGATGGCCGAGCTGGCGCGCGGTCGCAACGACATCGACGTGCCGGGCAGCGAGCGCGGCGATGAACTGGGCGACATGGCCCGCGCCGTCGTCGTCTTCCGCGACGCCGCCAAGGCCAAGGTGAGCGACGACCGTGAGCGCGAGCTGGCCTTGCAGGAAATCGGCTCCGGCCTGCATCGCCTGTCGGAAGCGGACCTGACCGTCCGCCTGACAGACCTGCCGACCGCCTTCCATCAGCTGGCAGCCGACTTCAATCGCGCCGTCCAGAACCTTTCCGGCCTGACCAGCGACGTTCGCGGAAGTGCCGGGTCCATCCGCTCGAATATCGAGGAAATCCGCCAGGCCACCGACAATCTCTCGGCGCGCAGCGAGCAGCAGGCGGCCAGCCTGCGCGAAACCGCCGCGGCGGTCGGCGAGATCACGCAAGGCGTCCGCGAAGGGGCGGCCAGCGCCAGCCAGGCGAACCGCGCCGTGACCGAGGCCCGCGACGAAGCCGAAAAGGGCGGGCAGATCGTCGCCAAGTCGATCACCGCGATGAACGGCATCGACCAGGCCAGCCGCGAGATCGTCGACATCATTACCGTCATCGACGGTATCGCCTTCCAGACGAACCTGCTCGCCCTCAACGCCGGCGTCGAAGCGGCGCGGGCCGGTGATGCGGGCAAGGGCTTCGCCGTCGTCGCCTCCGAGGTCCGCGCGCTGGCGCAGCGCTCGGCCGATGCGGCATCCGACGTCAAGGCACGCATTCTCTCGGCCATCGAACATGTCCGTTCGGGCGTGGTACTGGTCGACGAGACCGGCAATGCCCTGCAACGGATCATCGGCAAGGTGTCCGACGTCAGCACCGTGGTCGACGTCATCGCGCGCTCCTCCGAACAGCAGGCCCACAGCCTGGGTCAGGTCAACATCGCGATCGGCGAGATCGATTCGGTCACGCAACAAAATGCCGCGATGGTCGAGGAATCGACGGCCGCCGCCAGCCTGCTGGCGCAGGAGTGCGGGACGCTGATGGCCTCGGTGATGCGCTTCAACGTGGATGCGGCCGCGCAGCACGCCTCTGCGGCCTCCCCGCAATACCGGACGGAGTATGGCCACGCGTCCCGATACGCCGCCTGACAGAGCGCGAGCGGCCGCCCACCACGGCTGATTTGCGTTTCCTGATCAACCCCATGACGGCAATGCCGTGTTAACCTGCATTTGCAACTGATGCGGGGATCGCGCAGGAGAAGCTCACAGGAGGACGTGGACGGCATATGGACGCAAAGCGCCGGATTTTAGAGCAATTGCCGCTGCTTGGCGAGCGCAGGGCGCTGGCCTATTCCGTGGCGCTGGCGCTTTCGGCGGTTGCCTGGTGGATACGCTGGACACTGGATCCGGCCTTTCCGCCGGGATTTCCCTATCTAACGTTCTTCCCGGCCGTCATCATTTCATCCTTCCTGTTCGGGCGCGGCCCGGGAACGTTGTCGGCCATCGTCTGCGGCCTGCTCGCCTGGTATTTCTTCATACCGCCCGCCAACAGCTTCGATTTTGAGCCGCGCACGCTCGTCGCCTTGGGCTTCTATGCGGGTGTCGTGGCGGTCGATATCGGTCTTGTCGACGCCATGCAGCGTGCCAACCAGCGATCGTCGCGGCTGGCGGTGGAACAGCGACAACTGGCCGAACGCACCGAGTTGCTTTTCAGCGAGTTGCAGCACCGGGTCTCGAACAACATCCAGATGGTCGGCGCCATGCTGTCGCTGCAGCAGCGGCAGGTCGTCGATCCGATCGCGCGCATGGTCCTGGCCGACGCCTCCACAAAGCTGCAGCTCATCGGGCGCATCCAGCGGCAGCTCTACGCGACGACGGGCGAGCAGGTGCCGCTGGACATCTTTCTGCGCGACCTGATGGCGGACCTGTTCGCCGCCGACACAAAACCCGGCATCATCCACCGGATCGAGGCGGTTCCCGGACTGCGCCTCTCACCGGATGCGGCAATCCCGCTTGCGCTCATCATGGCGGAGGGCATCGCCAATGCGATGGAACATGGCTTTGCCAATCGCGAGTTCGGGCAGTTGGTCGTCACCCTCACCCGTCAGGACGACGTCATCGCACTCTGCGTGATCGACGATGGCGCAGGCCTGCCGCCGGGGTTCGACCTTCAGGGCTCGAACAGCCTCGGCCTAAAACTGGTGCGAAGCCTGGCCAAGCAGATGGGAGCGGAATTGAGCGTCGAAAACGGCCCCTCGGCGGGGACGATCCTGCGCCTGACATTGCCCGATGGCCAGGGCGGACACCCGTAACCGTACGCTCCGCAAACATTCCAAATCATCGGATCACGCGCCGAACATGGCACTGAACGCAGCCTCCCGCGTGCGCCAGTCGAGCCCGCGCGCATCGATCCACTGGTCGTCATAATAGGTGCAGCCGTAACGCTCGCCGCCATCGCACAGGATGGTGACGATCGAACCGACAACTCCCCGCGCCGCCATGTCCTCCATCAATTCGGCCACAGCGACTAGATTGGTCCCGGTCGAACCACCCACCCGGCGTCCCAATCGGCGGGAAAGTGCGCGCATCGCACCGATGCTGGCGGCATCCTCGACCGCGATCATCCGGTCGATCACCGAGGGGATGAAGCTGGGCTCGACGCGCGGCCGCCCGATCCCCTCGATGCAACTGCCGCAACCTTCGGGCAGCGACAGCGCCCGGCGGTCGGCGAAGTGCCGGTGGAAGACCGAATGGACCGGATCCGCGACGCAGAGCCGGGTGCCGTGCCGCTGATAGGCGATGTACCGCCCGATCGTCGCCGAGGTGCCGCCCGTTCCCGCGCCGCAGACGATCCATTCGGGGACGGGATACTCCTCCGCCGACATCTGCGCAAAGATGCTCTCGGCGATATTGTTGTTGCCGCGCCAGTCGGTCGCCCGCTCGGCATAGGTGAACTGGTCGAGATAATGACCGCCCGTCTTCGCCGCGAGTGCATTGGAGACGTCGTACACGGTGCGCGGATCGTCGACCGTGTGGATCTCGCCGCCATGGAAACGGATCGCATCCAGCTTCGGCGCAGCGGTCGAGGCGGGGACCACCGCGATGAAGCGCAGGCCCAGCATCTTGGCGAAATAGGCTTCGCTGACCGCCGTCGAGCCGGAGGAGGACTCGATGACGCAGGTGTCCGGCCCGATCCAGCCATTGCACAGCGCGTACAGGAACAGCGAGCGTGCCAGCCGATGCTTCAGGCTGCCGGTCGGATGGCTGCTCTCGTCCTTCAGATAGAGCGTGATCCCCGGATAGCGCGGCAGCTCCACCCGGATCAGGTGCGTGTCGGCCGAACGGTTATAGTCCGCCTCGATCCGGTGGATCGCCTCGGACTGCCAGCGCCGGACGGCCTCGGCATCGCGATCAGCGCGCACCGGTCGTCAGCCCATGGCGTGCCAACATTGCCTGCGGATCGGCGTCGCGCTCGCGAAAGGCGCGGAAGCTCCCGGCGGCCGGGCGGCTGGCACCGTGCGAAAGGGCCTCGGTGCAGAGCGCCCCCTCGATTAGCCTCGGCGACAGCGCGGCGCGGGCGGCATAGACACCCGCCATATTGCCCGCCGGGCCCGAGCCGATGATGAGGACCTTGCTGTGCCGCACATCCACCCCCTGCCCCCCTTGCACGTTACGCCTCCACGGCCTGGGCCGCGACGACCGGAGCGGCCTCGATCATCTCGATCGCCGTCCAGCCCGCCGCGACATAGGTCTCATTTGCTTTATCCAGCCGTTCGCATCGCTGGCGGAAGCGCTCGGCGAGTTCGGGATGGTCGGCGTCGAGAATCGCATGGACCCGTGCAAGCCCCTCGAACTCCGCCTTATATACGTCCTTCTCGGCCTGATCGCGAATTTGGAACACGCGACTTTCCTCCTCCGGCGTCCAGCCGATCTCGGCCAGCGTCACGCGCAGGTTGAGCGCGCCCGTCGCGTTCAGCGTATCACGCAGCACCGTCCGCATCGTGCCGGGCCAGGCCGCCGACTCCACCGTGCTGCCCGCCGCGCGGTCCAGCACATCGTTGCCAAGGGCATCGGTCGCCGCCACCGCAGCGAGGCGAGCCGCCTTCCATTGCTTGCGGTCCAGTTCGTCCCCCACGACCGCGCGACGATGCAAGTCGATGATGGCGAGGCGGCTTTCTTCCATTGCCGGATGGCGTCGGGTGATCTCGCACAGGCGCGGCTTGGCCAGCAGGTCGAGGATCATCCGCGACACGACGGCGGACAGATCACCGCCGACCGGCGTGCGTGCCAGCCAGGCCTCGGCAAAGCGGGCGGCTTCGGCAAGCGGCCGGAAGCCGTTGATGATCATGGGCAGGGTTTCGACCAAGGCAATCGGATAGCCGAGCCTAGCCGCATAGGCGGACGTGTCGTCCGCCTCGACCACGGCGCCGATCGCATTGGCCTTGCCGTCTTCCCAGGCCGGGAAATAGACGAAACTGCCCGCCTCGACATGTCGCCGCAGCTGTGCCTGGGCCCGCGCCTTGATCGCCGGATCGCCATGGAAAGCGATAGCGTCGGCCATCACGCCGCGCTCACATTCGCATCGATAAAGGCGTCGAGACGGCTGCGCGACATGGTGCCGAACGCGCGCGCGGCTTCCGCGCCGTCCTTGACGATCAGCAGCAGCGGAATGCCGCGCACCTCGAACCGTTCGGCGAGCTTGGGATTTTCGTCGATATTGACCTTCACGATGTCGATCTCCTCGGCATATTCCTCCGCGAGTTCGTCAAGCGTCGGGGCCAGCGCCTTGCAAGGCCCGCACCAGGGGGCCCAGAAATCGACCAGCACGGGCTTGTCGTTCTGCATGACGATCTCGTCGAAATCCTGCTCGGTGGCATTACGCATCATCACTGTCCTTGTCTGGAATTGGGGGGATCAGCCGGCCTGTCCGCCGACCATCATGCGGTCGATGCGGAGCGTGGGCTGGCCGACGCTGACATGCAGCGACTGGCCCTGCTTGCCGCAGGTCGCCATGCCGGTATCGAAGGCCAGATCGTTGCCGATCATGGAAATGTGGCGCAGCGCTTCATGCCCGACACCGATCAGTGTCGCGCCGCGCACCGGGGCGACCAGCCGCCCCTTCTCGACCAGCCACGCCTCGATCGTGGTGAAGTTGAAACGGCCGGTGACGATATCGACCTGCCCGCCGTCGAATTCGGTCGCATAGATGCCGCGATCGATCGAGGCGATGATGTCGGCCGGATCGGCCGTGCCGTTCGCCAGGAAGGTGTTGGTCATGCGTGGCATGGGCAGATGCGCATAGGACTGGCGACGGCCATTGCCTGTCGAGCGCGCGTTCATCAGCCCGGCGTTCAGCCGGTCCTGCATCAAACCGGTCAGCACTCCGTCCTCGACCAGTACGGTGCGGTCGGGCGGCGTGCCCTCGTCATCAATGCCCAGCGATCCCAGCCGCCCGGAAAGGCCGCCATCGTCGATCACCGTCACGCCGGGTGCCGCAATCCGCTCGCCGACCTTGCCGTCGAAGGCAGAGAGGTGCTTGCGGTGATGATCGCCCTCCAGCCCGTGGCCGACCGCCTCGTGGAACAGCACGCCGGGATAACCCGGTCCCAGCACCACCGGCATCTCGCCCACCGGCGCAGGGATGGCATCGAGATTGTTCAGCGCCATATTGGCCGCGGCTGCGACCATCCGGTCGACCGATGCGGCGTCGAACCCGCCCAGTCCGGCGCGCCGCCCCAGTCCCGCCTGTCCGCGCGTGCGGCGACCATCCTGTTCGGCGATGACGACCAGCGACAGGATCGTCATCGGCCGCACGTCCCCGGCCAGCAGCCCGTCCGCCTCGGCGACCAGGATCGTCGTGTCGGTCGCCCGGACATTGGCGTCGACCTGAACGATGCGACCGTCCTGCATCCGGGCGAGTTCGTCGATCCGCCTCAACAGGGCGATCCACGCCGCCGCATCCTCGACCGCGACCGTTTCGATTGCGGGGTAGAGATGATGGACACGCGGATTTCGGGCCAGCGCGATACCCTGCCCATGCCGCCCCGCATCGCCGTGCCGCGCCAGCGTGCGGACCGCGCGTACCGTGTCGAGCAGCGCCCCCTCGCGCATGTCGGCGGAGTGGGCGAAGCTCACCTGCCCGCCATGCGCCGCCCGGGCGCCGACGCCTTGCCGCATCGAAAAGCCGCCCTGGGTGACCCGACCGCCCTCCAGCCGCCAGCTGCGCATCGCCGTCGTCTCGAAATACAGGTCGGCCAGATCCGCGCCGCCGCTTGCCAGTTCGCCCAGGGCGCGGCCGATCGCCGCCTCATCGAGTCCCGCCGGACCAAGCAGCGCGGCGCGCGCGCGGTCGAGCGCCAGTACGCCGCCGTTCATGCCTTTCCTCCCACCTGCATCTCGTCGATCAGGATCGATCCGGTGCGCAGCGCGCCCTGCCGCTCGACATCGTCGCCGACCGCGCGGATGCCGTTCAGCATCGCGGGCATCTGGCCCGCCAGCGTCACGTCGGTGACGGGGTGGACGACCTCGCCCCCCTCGACCCACAGCCCCTTGATCGCCTGGGTCCAATTGCCGCTGGCCGGATCGGTCTTGCCGCCCTGAAACTCGGTTACGACCAAGCCCGTACCCAGCATCCGCAGCATCGCCGGCCAGTCGCCGCCCGGCGCGCTGCTGGTCAGGCGCAGATTGTAGAAACCATCGGCATTGCCGGTCGACGTCATGCCCAGTTTGCGTCCCGAGACGCTCGACAGGAACAGCCCCTCGACCACCCCGTCGCGCAGGATAGGACGGGCCGATCCGGCGATCCCCTCGCTGTCGAACGCGCCGCTCGCCAATCCCAGCGGCTCGAACGGGTCCTCGGTCAGATGGAGATGAGAGGCCGCGACGCGCTGGCCGAGCGGTGCGCGCAGGAAGGTCATGCCGCGAAACTGCGCCATGCCGGTCAACGCCCCCGCCAGGTCGGAGACCAGCGACATCGCCGTGCGTGGGACGAACAGCACCGGGCAACGCCGACTGGCGATGGCCCGCGCCCCCAGCGCCGCGCGGGCGCGATCGGCGGCGGTGCGCACCAATTGCACAGGCGGGGCCAGGGCGTCGACGCTCCGCTCCTGCGACTGGCAGAAAGCCGACGTGCTGCCACCCTCGTCCTGCGCCAGCATCACCGACCAGCGCCCGTCATTCGAGCGCCGGATACTACGGCAGAAGCCGTCGCTGGTCGCCAGCGCCCACAGTCCTTCGGTCGCGACCGCCACGGACTCGCCGACGCGAAGCCGGGGATCGACCCCTGCCACCTCGCTGGCGATCCGATCGGCCAGCATCGCGGCGGTCAGCAGCGTATCGGGATCGCGCGGGCTGTCGGCATAGAGCAGGGGCGAAATGCCCGTATAGGCAAGGCTGTCCGCTGGCGGCAGACCGGCGTCCGGGTCCGGCTGGACATGATGCGCGATCATCATCGCCTCGTCGACCAGTCGTTCGATCGCCGCCGGATCGAAGCTGGCGGTGGAGGCCACCCCGCGCCGTCCCTGATGGAAGACGGTCAGCCCCAAGACTTGCGTCCCGCTGCGCTCGGCAGTCTCGACCTCGCCGTGCCGCACGGCGATCCGGGCGATACCCTCATGATGCGCCGAGGCGCGCGCGGTCGCCCCACGCCGCGCCGCGCGTTCGACAGCCCGCATCGCGGCATCGCGCAAGTCCGCCTCGTCCTGGGTCAGGAGCGCGCTCATGCCTCGTCCTCGGTGATGGCCGCCGCCGTCGCATGGCCATGGTGCAGGCGCAGGCGATGCGTGTGATAGGCGGCAAGCTTTTCGTTGTGCACGACGCTGACGATGGTCGCGTCCGGCATCGCGTCGAGCACGGCCCGGTAGAAGAAGGCGGCATTGTCGGCGTCGAGCGCGCTGGTCGCTTCATCGACGATCAGCAGGGTCGGGCGCTGCAACAGGATGCGGGCCAGCGCGACACGCTGCTGCTCGCCGGGCGACAGCTCCTCCTGCCACATGCGCAGTTCGTGCAGGGCGGTCTTGTGGGCTTCCAGCCCAACCTTTTCCAACAAGGCGAGGACGGTCGCATCGTCATGCTGTTCGGGCCGGTCGGGGAAGCAGACCGCCCCCTTCAGCGTGCCCAGCGGCAGGTACAGCCGTTGCGGCACCAGCATCGCACGGCCACAACGGCTCATTGCCACATGGCCCGCTCCGTCCGGCCATAGCCCCGCAATTGCGCGCAGAAGCGTGGTCTTGCCGGTCCCGGACGGCCCCTGGATCACCCAGCGCTCGCCGTCGCGGACCGTCCAGTCGGCGACGGCCATCAAGGGGGCTCCATTGGGACGGCGCAGTTCCAGCCCCTCGACCCGGATCGCCACGCCGTCGGGTGTACCTCCGGGCGTGAAGGCGATCCCGCGCGGACGCTCGTAATCGATCGCATCATCCAGCGCCTTGAGACGATTGATGTTGGCGACCTGCCGCGCGATGCCGGGATAGGCCATGACGATATAGGACAGGCTTGCCGAAAACTGGGTGAAGGCGTCGCGGGCGGCCTGAACCTGTCCGAAGGTGATCGCACCGGCGAAATATTTGGGCACGGTCAGGAACAGCGGCACGACTGTCATCGTGCGCTGATAAATGTCCTGCCCGGCGCTCAGCCCGGCATTGGCCAGCATCAGTTGAAAGAAGTTGCGGCGGATATTGGCGAAGGCGGTCTTCAGCCCGTCCTGCTCGATATTCTGCGCATGAGAGAAAGCGATCTGCTCGCCATTGCGGCGGACGTGCAGCAGACCGGCACGGTAATCGGCTTCATAATGCTGTTCGCGCATCTTGCGACGGACGAACGGCTTGCCGATCCAGGTGATCACGGTCGTGCCAAGGATGACATAGGCGATCGAGAACCAGATCAGGTCGCCGCCGGGCAGCGGGATACGATAGCCGAACAGCGGGATAGCGAGCGGCGACGAGGTTTGCAGCAGGATCGTGGCGAAGGCGATCGCCCGCACCAGGCTGAAGATCAGCGAGATGGCGATGCTGAGCGGCGACTGGCCATATTCCAGGCCCATCGAGGTAAAGGCGCGCACATCCTCGGCGATACGCTGATCGGGGTTGTCGATCATGCGCAACCGCTCGATCTCGTAGAAACGGTCCCGCGCAAACCAGCGACCGAGATACCAATCGTTCAGCCAGTGCCGCCACCGGATCGACAGGGTCCAGCCGACGATATTGTGCAGGAACTGCGTCCCGATCGCCAGCCCGGCGATCATCATGAACATCACGACCAGCGACACGAATTGCGCCCCCTGCCGCCGTTCGATCGCATCGTAGAAGTCCCGCTGCCACGTATTGGACAACAGGAAGGCATAGGTCGTCCCGACCTCGACCGCGCAATAGCATGCGACCAGGAACCACGCCCATTTCCAGTCCTGCGACACGAAGTACCGCGTGCACAGCCGCCAGGCATGCGCCCAGCGTGCACCGGCTGGCTGGACAGGCTGGAGACCCGCTTCGCGGCGGGTCTCCTCGACATGGGCAGGGGGTGGCATCATTGGTGGGAACCCCGATCAGAACAGGCGCTTGGAGATGGTGAGGCGCAGGTTGCGTGGCTCGGCAACCGGAACATAGGTGAAGACCGACGCCGACCCGTAATTGCGCCGATCGAAGATGTTGCGGATGCCGATATTGATGTCGAAACCCCGGACGGTCAGAAAGCCGTTGACGTCCACCTGTCGCGACGGCGGCACGACATATTGGCCGAGGAGATTGGCGTAGGAATTGGAGCGTCCATACAGACCGGCCGACAGGCCCCCGCTGACGCCCTCCGCGATCCTCGATCGATAGGAGGAGAAGAGGCTGTACGTATCGCGCGGCTGCTGTGCGACGACCGTCTGAAGCGCATTGACCGTCAACAGCGCATATCTGGTCCGCGTCAGCGACGCCAGCACCGACCAGCCCGGCAGCAACTGCCCCGCGATGTTCAGGTCGATCCCCCGCCCGCGCTGGCCAGGCCCAGGGGAGAGATCAGTCGGGTCCGCCGGATTGCGGATGATGATGTTGTCCTGCTGTATGTCGAAATAGGATGCGTTGATCGTCGCGCGCTTGTGGAACAGGTCGAACTTGACGCCCGCTTCCTTGTTGGTGGTGATGATGTTCGGCAGGATGCTGCCATTCTTTGCCACCGCGAAAGACGCCTGCTCGCCGCGGGAGTAATTGGCGAAGAGCGACAGGTTGCTCGTGGCATCGAAGATCAGGCCGCCGCTAGGCGACACGCCGTTCTTCCGCTGGGCGTTGATGGCCGAAGGCCCCGCAAAGAAGGTCTGCGATGTGGTTTCGAACCAGTTCTTGCGAACGCCGCCCAAAATCTTCAATTCCCAGAATTCGATCAGCGCCTGGCCATAGATGCCTTCCTGCTTGCCGCCCGAACGGATCTGGACGTTACCGAACGGCGACCAACGAATGTCGGTCAGCGGCCCGCTGGCGGTGAAGGAGGGGTTCAGGATCCGAGTATAGACCAGGCCACTCCGCTGTTCGGCGGAGCCATCACCATAATTGTATCCGACGTTGAAGCTGGCCTTCACATCGTCGGCGATGTGCGTCCTGACGCGCAGGAAGCCGTCAATGGCATTGGCCGAACCCTGTTGCCGCGATCCCTGAAGGTCGATGACGGGGATACCTTGGCGACTATAGCCCGAATTACCCGCACGCGTCGTCAGCAGGGTCTGATCATGCAAGCTACGAACGACCAATTCGATGCCGGGCACGATCTGTCGCGTCGCATCGAAATAATAGCGTTTGGTCGCGATCCGGATGCCTTGGTTGGCGGCGTAGATCGGCACCGACGGATCGCGATCAATGATCCGAAACGTCTTGTTGTCGAACAGCGTATAGGCACCGATGCCGTTGACGGCCTCGTTCATGCTCGCACCGATCACGATGTCGGTGAGGCGATCCTTGTACCGAAGCGACGGCGCGAACAACCAGTCCTTGTTGCCCGTATAGCCGCCATAGTTTCGATCCATCGTCTGCGCACTGCCGATGACGCGGGCCGACAGCTTCTTGTCGCCGGTGATCGCGTTGTTGGCATCGATGACGCCGCGCGCCAGACCGAAGGAGCCGGTGTCGAAGCTGACCGCCAGGCGCTCCTCGGCATTCGGCTTTTTGGTGACGACGTTGATGTTGCCGCCCAGGTTGCCGAACCCGGCCAGGATCGCATCCGGCCCCTTCAGGACTTCGACCCGCTCGATATTGGCCACCGGCTGGTCGGCCCCCGCCGCCACGCCATATTGCGACGATGTCGTCAGGCCGTTCACCAGCCCTCCGGCTCCGAAGCCGCGAATGGTATAGGATGCGCCGCTGTTCGGGTTGTTGCCCAGCACCGACACACCGCCCGCGTTGCGCAGGATGTCGGTGATGTTCAGCGCCTGCTGTTCCTCGATCGTCTTGGCGGTGATGACTTGGGTGTTGCGCGGCTGATGGCGCAGGCCCAGGCCGTTGCGGTCCGAGGTGGTCGCCTGACGCACCAGCACGCTGGTTTCCGCCTCGTCGCGCCGCGCGGTCACGACGATATCGTTGACGACGACCAGGCCCCCCTGCACCGCCGGAACGACGGTCAGGCTCGTTCCGCCGATGACCGTCCTGATCGCATCCGCCGCCGATCGCGCACCGCACACGGGGCGTGAAGTCAGCCCCTTGACCGCGTCGGGATCGAAATTGACGTTCACACCCGATTGCCTGCCGATCATATCCAGCGCGCGGTCCATCGGCATGGCGGGCACGGTGATGTCCCCCGTCCGCACGACCTGCGCAGCGGCGGGGCGGCATGGGACGCTCGCGCCCAGAAGGCCGATGACACTCAGGCTGGCAAATCCCAGCACATGAAGCCCACTCCCAGTCAGATTCAGCATGCAATCCCCCCTTCACAGGGCGCGCGCCATCCCCCACGGCAAAGCCGCGCTCGGATAGAAAGCCATCCCTGTCGACAAACGGTTGGCGCCTCGCGGCGGATGATGCGGTGGCGATCCTCTAAGGAGGCTACCGCGGCCGTATTCCTGCTGACGACAGCCCGTGTCTTGGCGATGCGATATGCCAGCCGGACCTTCTGTCGTGGGAGACGCTATGCTTCAGTCTTGTGACAGGCAAATTCGAAATGTTCATGGGGGCATGAACCCATTCGATGATAGCCCTCAAACCTTGTAATATTGCTCGAAATACGCCCTAACTTGCAGAATGAACCATTTGAGCACCGGGTCGTGACGGTTGCGCGGCCACTGGGCGACGGTGACGATTCCTCGGCGGGCGAACGGTGCCTCGAACACCTTGAACGGCATCAACGCCGCATAATGCTGGAACACCCATGAATTGCCCGTGGCGACCAGATCGCTGCCGATCACGATCGCGGGTAGCGTCGCCTGAGACGTGGCCCGGACGCAGATGCGCCGCGCACGCAACATGTCCACCCCGTTCTGGTCTAGCGCGAAGGTCTGCCTCTCCTCCCCGCGGGCGACGATATGTCGCGCGGCCCGATATTGCGCTTCGGTGATTTCGACGCAGTTCTGGAACTCCGGGTGGCGATCCCAGACCAGGCAGCTCGGCCAGACGGTCAGCATCGGCATCGTCTCCAGCCCATCGAGCGCCATATGCTCGGGCAGCAGCAGCAGATCGGCCCCCTGATCGAGGGATCTGTCCGGCCGCTCGATGTCCAGGGGGATGACGTTCACCTGCAAACCGGGGGCCAGGGTCGAAAAGCTCCGCAATACCGGGCCCAGCAGCATCTGCTCGTTCGCATCGTCGGCGGCGATGGTGATGCTCTCGGTCGTCGTCAGGGGATCGAAGGCGATGGAATAGTTGAAGGTGCCCTCCACCTCCCGCATGATCCGGCGCACTTCGGGCCGCAACGCATGCCCCAGCGGCGTCAGCTGTGGCTCCCCCCCTGCATGGACCACCAGGTCATCACCGAAATGATCGCGCAGGCGCCGCAGCGCATGGCTCATCGCCGATTGGCTCAGGCTGACCCGACGTCCTGCCTCGGTCAGGGTCGGGGCGTGCAGGATGGCGTCGAGCGGATAGAGCAGGTTGAGGTTGAGCCGACGGACCGTGCCGCCATGGACAGAGGCTGACGCACCACCTTGACCATTTGACGATTGGCCCGAAGCCGTCATTGTCCGCCCTTCCCCGCCCAAGGCCCAAAGGCCTAGCGATGCATAACAAGAGCGCAGCCGGGTTGGTAGATCGACCGATCGGGTTCACCGCCGCCGCGCCGCTCTGGCGGGCGATGTTATTATGCCCCGACGGTGACCTCCATCGTCACACGACGGTTGGCGGGTGCGACCTCGTCGTCATCGCTCATCTCGAGCAACGGACGGCCGTCGACTGCCCAGTGAACGCGGCGCAGGCGCGCATCCCGTCCGTCCTTACCGACGCCGTTCCCCCAGCTGTGATAGACATATAGATCGTTACCATCCTCGTCGGTCGTGAACGAGCCATGGCCCGGCCCCTGTTCGTAACGCCGATAGTCTTCGTCGCCCTTGGGCATGGCCACGCTTTTCTGGAGCGGAGCGGACCATTTGCGCCACGCGTCGATGCGGGTCAGGTCGCTATCGAGCGAGGCGGACGTGCCGTTGACGACATAGGTCGGGCTAACCCCCGAGCTGGAATAGACAAGCGCCACGCGATTGCCCCGGATCAGCGCGAAGGCCCCCTCGGCGAGGTTTTCCTCCACCGAGGTATCCGGCGCGATGACGGGCGACGGCAGACCGGCGAGGCGCGTCGGTCGGGCGGGATCGACCTTGGCGATCCACGTCAACGGATCGCCGAGCGGCCCGGATGTCGGCAGGTATCGCTGGGACCAGGTGTAATAGCCCTGACCCCGCACCTCGAAATAGGACATGTCGAGACTGATATTGGCGGGCATGTCCGGCCGCCCGAGCGGGGTACCATCCGCCTTGCGGATCGCGGCCGGTTTCGACCAGTCGGCGGGATTGGCGGGATCGCCACCGTCGCGAAGCTGCATGATGTGCGACTCCACCGTCGACCATGCGCCGCCCTCGTTGGACTGCGGGTCGGTCGGATGGAAGCATGGCGCAAACAGGATCGACAGTCGTCCGCCGATTTCATGGATTTCAGGTGCCCAATAGCATCCCGCAATCACTCGGCCTTCCGCCGTCCGATCACGGCGGATCCGCCGATTGAGCAGGTCGACTTCCCGTGCGCGGCCGTCCTTGTCGTCGGCCAGATCGGCGATCGTATCGGCGATACGGAGCGGCAGATGAGGCGAGCCGACATTGTCGTTGTTCGTGTCGTCCGTCGCGACGAACAGATAGCGGACCCGGCCCTGATGCTCCCAGCGATAGATGTTGGGATCGGCGCGTTCATAGGCAAAGATCGCTGGATAGCGGCGCTGGCGGACGGTGCCATGGACGAGATACCGTCCCGGCTTGCCCAATTGCGCGAGATCGACGGCGTCCCAATCCACCGCACGTGTCGCGGTGGAGCCGTCCGAATAGCTCAGTTTCACCGGCACTGCGGCGAGCCCACCGGCACCGCCCGGTCGGATCGTCTGCGGCGTCACGGTCGCCGCCGTGTTGACGATGCGGCCGAAACGATTTCCCAGCGCTGTCGCGGTGACGTCGTCGACGGGCAGCGTATCAATGGCCGTGGTCGTGAGATCACCGATGCGGGCGTCCCCCACATTGCCGATGGAGGCGATCCTCGCGCGGCGCCCCCCCGTATCGGGATAAAAGGGTGTCTGCTGCCATTCCTGACGCGTCAGATCGGCCACGGTCGTCCAGCGCGACTGTCCCGAACGGTCAATCCACGAGACGACGTAACGCTGGGCGGCGCTGTCCCAGATGGCGTGCGGATGGTCGATGCCGTCATTCGACCTGAGGTCCAGCGTGCCGAGCTCGACGAACTCCGCTGATTGGGGATCGCGGCGGAAGATGACGATGGCGGACGGTGACGGATCCTGCTTGCCGTCCATGTCCACGCGTGTCGCGATGACGCCGATCGTGCCGTCGGAGAAGTGGAAGAGCGAAGGATTCGACACGCCGCGAAGGGCGACGCGATCGACGCCGATATATTCCCCACGGGCGAACATCACGCCATAGTCGTCGTTGAGCGGGGTCATCGTGCCATCGCCCCCCGACATGGCCAGATGGACGCTTCGCGCGACGGTCGGCTGGTTCGCATCCTGCGACGTGGTCGGCGTCCGCGCATAGGCCTCCAGCTGGCGTGCGGACTTGCCGAGCAGCTTCACTTTGAACCGCTTGGTCAGGGTCTTGCCGTCCGGCCGGGTCAGCCTACCCTCAAGGCTGACGACGCGGGCGTCCGCCGTCATGTTGGTCAGGATGCCGTCGGGTACGTCGCGGCCATCGGCGCGCCAGGCGGCGGTATGCCCCACCGGCACCGGCAGGCGCGTTCCCGATGCCAGGATCGGGGCGACGATCCAGCGATCGGCGACGGTTGCGAGATCGGGCGCGGCCCGGTTCCAATGCGCCACCAGAGCATCGCGCTCGGCCGCGGTGATGGGAAGCACCGTACCGTGTCGTGGGGACTCGGGCAGGTGGAACCGGCGCGGATAGGTCCACGCGATCTTGCCCTCGAGCGAATGGGTGGCGAGCGGAATATAGCCGACGCCGCCATAATTATCGACCCACAGGAAATATCGAAACCCGCTGGTATCGCCCGGATTGGCGCGAAACGCGGTCGGTCCTTCCACCTCGGGCGTGCCGGCGCGGCGACCGATGCAGCGGTCGACGATCTTCCACGCACCCGACGCGCCATCGGCTCGGAGCGAGGACGACGTCTGCGCCAGAATATCGCTGGACGGGCAACCGGCCGCATCGCTGATCTTGGTGAAACGATAATAGCGATCGCCGTCCCGCAGGACCGTCGCATCGATCATCCCTTTCGCCTTGACGGCACCAGGGACATCGGCGGACCGGAACCATGGTTCGGGCGTGGTAAAATTGCGAAAATCGCGTGTGGTCGCACGCAGGATCTGCGGGCCGTTGCCATCCTCCACCTTGTGCGCCGCATCCTTGTAGCGGGTGGAGGTCCAATAGACGACATAGGCGCCGATCGTCGGGTCATAGGTCGCCTCCGGCGCCCAAGTCATGCCCGCATCGGGCAGATTGACGAGGACGTGCCGTTGCTTCCCCCAGTGGATCAGGTCGGTCGACTCCCAGACTTCGAGATATCGGCTGCCCTGGCTGGTCGAATCACGCCACCCGGTGCGCCCGGTCGAAAGATCGGTCGCAAGCAGGAAAAAGCGGTCCCCTTCGGCAGAGCGCATGATGAACGGATCGCGCAGGCCCCGCGTACCCTCACGCGACTCCAGGACCGGCTGCGCGTCGTTCAGGGTCTTCCATTGCAGGGCGTTGTTGCCGTCCGACACGGCAAAACGCAGCTTCTCCCCGTCGATGCTATTGCCGGTGAAGTAGACGAACATATAGGCCGAAGGCGCAGGAGCGGCGGCGGGCGCGGCCAGCACGGTGACGTCGATCGGGACGGACACGGGCCGGTGGTCGGGTAGCGTAACGGTTGCGGTCAGGCGAATGCGACGGTCGCCGGTGCCGCGCGTGACGCGCCCCTTGCGTATGACGTCAGGGCCGTGCCCCATATCGACGTCCGAAATAATGGCAGGATTGGAGGATCGCCACGTAATCCGCGCCTTGCCGATATTCGGCACATTGCGAAGCCCCGACAGGGCCGAGGCATCGTCGGGGAGCGTGACGTTGCCTCGGAGCGGGGCTGCGAATACGGGATCGGAGCGCAACGCGTTCGCAACGGCGTCCGTCAGCGGATCGGCGGCCGGTGCCGCCCCGACCAGCGCCATGCCCGCCAACGCACATAACAAATTGCCAAGGGGATGCGATCCGCCATTCATCCTGTATCTCCCGGTAGCAACGATGGCGAATGCGTCGCCTCGCAGCATCATTATGGTGCCATTATGTCCGACATTTATGCGACGGCAAGAGGGTGATCCAGATTTTTCTGCCATGGTCGCCAGATGACGGCTGCGGCGAGTGGCAGCGCGAAATATGGCTGAAAACTGGCGATCCTAGCGGGAGATAGCTTTGTAATCCATCAGGCGACGTAAGGGGATATCGCCGCAGGAGCCGTGCCAGATCGCCTCATCCCGCATCCAATTGATCGACAAAAGAATTTTGAGCTTGGCATCCGGGATTGGCGGCGTGGAGCGCATCTTGGGATGGAGCCTGCTCCCGCGAAGATACAGCCGACGGTCGAACCCTGAAAACGACGGATGCAGATATGCCGCACGGGCCTACCGGCTCTGCCCCGTCCACCATTAACTGATCATATCCGAGTGTCGGGCGTCAGCGCTGCTTCTTGCTGATGGTCGCGGTGAAGTCCGGATCCTTCTTGGCGACCCAATCCACGAATTTCCGGACGTTCGGGTGATCGAGCAGGCCAGCCACGTTCATCCCATGTCGCTGAAGTTCGGAATTGGTGAAATTCACGGTCAGGGTCTGCTGGCATATCGGATGCATCGGTACGACATCTCGGCCACCCCGGCTTTTGGGCACTGGATGGTGCCAGACGATAGTCTTCCCCGTCGGCCGACCGCAAAGCCAGCACGGCACCGGTGCGGCCGGGACCTCCTCTTCCGGCGGAAGATGATCATAGGGATCGTGTTTGGAACGTCTGGCCATGGATGGAACAACTGCCTTATTTCCGACGGCCTGTAGCAAAGCGATCCACCCCGTCATATGGAAAGCTGCAAAAGGCCCCCACCCCGCCGGGCCGATGGGGGCGAAGATGACGAGTTCGGCGAAACCCTGGGATGCGGCACTGGCCCGCAAATGGCTGGAACGCCGCTATGAGGCGGCGCGGCTGGATCAGGCCGCCGCCGATCGGCGCGGCTACGAAGCCCGCGATGACTTCGACAAGGCCGCTGCTGAGGAATGGGTGTGTCGTACGCTGAAAAGCGCCGAATGCGTTGACGATCAAGCTGCGCTCATAATCCGCATCAAAGACTTGATCGGACAGGACGAGTATCCCGCGACCGGCGTGAATGACGATATGCGGTTCGAACGGCATGTTCGTACCTATCTGCGAAAGCTCGCCAAAATGGCGAAGACGAATGAAGGCTTTGAAAAGACCCTTCGCCATCAGTGAGGACGGCGATACGCCGACCAAAGCGGGCCCACAGGCAGTGGCCGAGGCCCCCGGCCCGCATTCCCGCTTCGCTCGTTTGCAATAGCCCCTCCGAGTGGCCAACGCCGCGATCTCGAGCGGGCTGGCCGCATGCTTGCCCGCAAAACGACAAACTGCGGTCGGCCCGGCAGTAGTGATCTGCCATCGCCGACGTACGCGATAGCCCAAGCTTCGGCGAAACCATCTTGTCCGACTGGAAGCCCCAACGTGTCAGGAGGCCTTCCGGCCAAGCAATGCGGCCTCGACAGACATCCAAACCCAACTAGCGCGGTTCGTAGAAAACTTTAAGTCTGCCGGGACTTATTGTTGGATTGTTGCGCCTTCAGGTTCAGACACCTAGCCTTCTTAAGCTATTACAATATCTGGATAATTACCAGATATTGGCGAGACAGCCAATCCTCGCCAGAATGCGCGGAGTCAACCATCATCAGAAATACCCCACAAAATCATTATGTTGCGCAAAAGCGGCAAATCGCGCTTTTTCCTTTCAAATGTATTTGTCAGGCAATTTGCTTTGTGCCATGTAAGGCACGAACCGCAACTTAGCGGACATACATATGGGGGGAGGATATATGCGAGATATTGCATCGCGCTGGCTGTTCGGCGCGTCCGTCGTTGCGATCGCAACGGGTGGCATTCACAACATCGCCCATGCGCAGACTGCCGTGGCACCGCCGAAGCGCGGTGCCGAGCTTCGCGTAGAGCAGGGCCGCGATCCCAGCCAGCTGACCGGCGCGCTCAATGCCTCGCAGGTCGCGGAACAGGGCGTTTCGGATCAGGACATCGTCGTCACCGGCGTGCGCGAGTCGCTGCGCTCGGCGCAGGCGTTGAAGCGCAACGCCAATCAGATCATCGACTCGGTGCAGGCGCAGGACATCGGCAAGCTGCCCGACGCCAACACGACCGAGGCGTTGCAGCGCATCACCGGTGTCCAGATCCAGCGCCGCTATGGCGAAGGCGCGACCGACTTCGATCACCGCACCTCGCCCGCCATCACGGTGCGCGGCCTGACCCAGGTGCAGAACTTCCTCGACGGCCGTGCCGTCTATTCGGCATCGGGCGGCCGCGCCTTCGATCTGGAGGGGATTCCCCCCGAATTGCTCGGCGGCATCGACGTCTACAAGAACGCCCCCGCCAATGTCATCGAGGGCGGCGTCGGCGCGGCAGTCAACCTGCGCACCCGCCTGCCCTTCGACCAGCCCGGCCAGACGATCAGCGGCACGCTACGCGGCAACTATTATGACCGCGTCGACAAGTTCGGCTATTCGGCATCGGGTCTGTACAGCAACCGCTTCGACACCGGCATCGGCGAGATCGGCGTCCTGTTCAATGCCGTCTATTCGACCGCGCATTACCGCCAGGACGGCATCCTCGCAAACCCGCAGCAGCCGATACCGGCCGGCAGCATCTCCGGCGCGCCCGCCAATGCCCGGGCGCCCATGGGGATGCAGGTCTATGACGATCTCGGCGACCGCCGCCGCCTGGGCATTGCCAGCGCTGTGCAATGGCAGGCCGCCGACAATCTGCTGATCACCGGCCAATATCAGCTTGCGAAATACTGGTTCAATCGACGCGGCGCTTATTACTACACCGTCAATGGCGGCAGCCAGTCCAACCCCCTGCCCGGATCGACCTTCACCTTCAACAACGAAGGCTATGCGACCTCCGGCTCGCTGCGTGGTCAGAATTTCGAAACCGGGCGCTTCGACCAGGAGTTGTGGAGCCAGAGCCAGAACTTCACTCTGGCCGCCGATTGGCAGGCGACGGACCGGGCCAAGGTCCATTTCGATGCCCAGTATCTGAAGAGCTATTACAACGCCGACCGCAACGGCCATGTCCTGTCGCTGTTTACCGCCGCCGGGCAGAACACGCCCACCGGATCGCCGCACCCGTCGACCATCGACTTCGACCTGCGCGGCAGCCGCCCGCAATGGGACGTGCGCGACAAGGCACTGCTCAGCAATCCGGCCAATTACAGCACGCCGTTCATCGCCGACGCCTTGCAGCGCAACGACGCGGACACGCTCGCGCTGGCCTATGACATCGAATATGATCTGGAGGGCGGCTTCCTCCAGAAACTGCGCGGGGGCGCACGCTATTCGGACAATTCGATCGATCTGCGCGGCACCTGGAATGGCGTCTGCCTGTATGCGACCGGACCCGATCCATCCTGCTCGGCCAAGGACGGCACTCCCCTGATCCCGCTCAGCCGCAATCCCCAGCTGGCCATGCCGGGGCCGTCCAAGAATTTCTTCGACGGACGCAGCGTGACCGGCGGCTTCCTCTATCCCGCCTTCCCCGCTGGCGACGGAGTCTGGGCGCAGACCAAGGCGCTGTACGCGCTGTTCGGGGCCCAGACGAAGGATGCCTTCACGCCGGGCGATCTGAATTCGCAGACCGAGAAGACCTATACCGCCTGGGGCGCGGTCGATTACGCATTCGAAGGCGCGGGTCTGCGCTTCGATGGCGGCGTGGGCGTCCGGCTGGTGAAGACCGACCTGACCTCCTTCGGTACGCAGTTCAACTCCAACGGGACCAGCTCGCCGCTCTCGATCCAGAACAGCTATACCCGCGCGCTGCCCAGCGTGAACCTGCGGGCGCGGATCACCGAAGAGTTCCAGATGCGCTTCGCCTATTCGAAGGGGCTGGCGCGGCCGAATTTCGACCAGTTGTCGACGAACCTGACGCTGAACAATCCCAATCAGATCAATCCGATCACCGGCCGTCCCAGCGCCAATTCAGGCAATCCGCGCCTGCGGCCGATTTCATCCAACAATTTCGACCTGACGGCGGAGTGGTATTTCGCCTCCACCGGATCGCTGACGGGTGGCCTGTTCTACAAGAAGGTCGATGGTTTTCTGGCCAGCGGCGTGATCGTCCAGAATTTCCAGGGGCGCGCCTATGACGTCAACACCGTGCTCAATTCGGGCAAGGGCACCGTCAAGGGTGCGGAGATCGGCTATCAGCAGTTCTTCGACTTCCTGCCGGGCCTGCTCAGCGGCTTCGGCATGCAGGCGAACTACACCTATGTCGACTCGAACGTCACCAACCCGTTCGCCATTGCCGGGTCCGGCAATACCCAGCTGCCGCTGGAGAAGCTGTCCAAGCACAATTACAACCTGATCGGGCTGTATGAAAAGGGGCCGCTGACCGCACGCCTCGCCTATAACTGGCGGTCGAGCTATCTCGACCAGACGTTCGGCGCGGGCACCAACCAGCCGCAATATGCCAAGCCCTATGCGTCGCTGGATGCGTCGGTCAGCGTCAACGTGAACAGCCATATCGCGGTCTCCGCCGATGCGGTGAATCTGACCAATCGCATGAACGTCACCTATATCGGCACCATGGGTCAGCCGCTTCAGTATCAGCTGAACGATCGCCGCTTCGGCCTGTCGCTCCGCGCAACCTATTGATCCCCGCCTGCCGGCATGGTCTGACGATCGGACCATGCCGGCTTTTTTCGTCAGGGGTTAGGAATAGTCATGGCCACGGCGCCCGCGCTGGAATTTGCGACCGATGCCGTCGCGACCGTTCGCCATATCGGCCATGAGCGCGAGCCGGTGGTGATCCTGGACGGTGCGACCGGATGGGTCGATCATTTGCGGGACTTCGCCGCGACCAGATCCGCCTTCGCTCCCGCCGCCGCCGTCGGCAGCGCGTATCCCGGGCTGCTCGGTCCCACGCCCGTCGCCTATGTCGATGCGATGGTGCGCCGCGTCCTGCCGCTGATCGCGACGCATTTCACCGGCGTGCCGGTCCGCCCCGCCCGCGCGCGCGGCAATTTCTCGCTGGTCACCACCGATCCCGCCGCCTTGAGCGAGGATCAACGCGTGCCGCATGTCGACACCGCCGATCGGCTGCAATTCGCCACCGTCCATTTCCTGTCGTCCGACAATGACGATGGCACCGCCTTTTTCCGGCACCGCGCCACCGACTTCGAGACATTGGATGCGGAGCGCCTGCCCCGATATCACGCCGCACGCGCGGACGATCCACCACCGCCCGCTGGCTATTGCACCGATGGCGACACCGCCTTCGAGATGATCGACGTCATTGCCGCCAAGCCCGACCGGCTGGTCCTCTACCGCGCGAACCTGCTGCACTCGGGACGGATCACCCATCTATCCGCCCGGGCTGCGGACCCCAGAATGGGGCGGCTGACCGGCAACCTGTTCCTCCAATGCAAGGTGGCGGCATGAGCGACGATGCGCCCATCGGCCGGATCGCGATCATCGGCGGGGGTACGGCGGGCTGGATGGCCGCCGCCGCGCTTGCCCGCGTGCTGGGGCCGGAAGGCCCTGCAATTACCCTGGTCGAGTCCGAGGAGATCGGCACGGTCGGCGTCGGCGAGGCCACCATTCCGCCGATCCAAGCCTTCAACGCGCTGCTCGGCATCGACGAAGACGATTTCGTCCGTGCGACCCAAGGCACCTTCAAGCTGGGGATCGAGTTCGTCGACTGGCGGCGCCCCGGCCATCGCTATTTCCATCCCTTTGGCGTCTACGGCATCGACAAGGGTGCCATTCCGTTCGAGGCAATGTGGCAGCGGCTGCGGCTGGCGGGCGAAGCCCTGCCGCTCGAGGCCTATTCGATCTGTGCGGCTGCGGCCCGTAGCGGGCGGTTCATGCGGCCCCAGCCCGGGAACACCCCGCTCGCGCATATCGGTTATGCCTTTCATTTCGACGCCGCGCTCTATGCCCGCTTCCTGCGCGGCCATGCCGAAGCCGCCGGTGTTCGCCGCGAGGAAGGTCGCGTCATATCCGTCGAACGCGGCGGCCCGCGAGATTTCATCGAGGCCGTCCTGCTGGCCGATGGGCGCCGGATCGCCGCCGATCTCTTCATCGATTGCTCGGGCTTTCGCGGCCTGCTGATCGAGGATGCGATGGGCGCAGGTTTCGAGGATTGGGGACATTGGCTGCCCAATGACCGCGCGGTCGCGGTGCCCACCGCCAATGTCGGGCCGCCGACCCCGTTCACCCGCTCGACCGCACACGGCGCGGGCTGGCAATGGCGCATCCCGCTTCAGCATCGCACGGGGAACGGCCTGGTCTATGCCAGCCGCCACCTGTCAGACGATGAGGCGGCCACGACGTTGCTCGCCCATCTCGACGGCGAGCCCCTGTCCGATCCGCGTCCCTTGCAATTTCGGACCGGACGGCGCGACCGGTTCTGGATCGGCAACTGTGTGGCATTGGGGCTGGCCGGGGGGTTCCTGGAGCCCTTGGAGTCGACGAGCATCCATCTGATCCAGGCGGGGATCGCGCGCCTCCTGGAGATGCTGCCCACCCGGGCGTTCGAACCGGCGGACACGCGCCGCTACAACCGGCTGATGGCGGCGGAGTTCGATAGCGTCCGCGACTTCCTGATCCTGCATTTCCATGCGACCGAGCGCCGCGACACCGCCTATTGGCGGGAATTGGCCAGCATGGACATTCCGGAAACGCTGGCCGAGCGACTGGCCATCCACGCCCGCACCGGCCGGGTCTATCGCGAGGCGGACGAGTTGTTCACCAAAACCAGCTGGCTGGCGGTGATGGACGGACAGGGACTGGTCGCCAACGGCCACGATCCGCTGGCGCAAGGTATGCCGATGGACGAACTCCGCGCGCGCCTGAACCGGATCGCCGCGGTGACACAAGCGGCGGCCGGGCACATGCCCGCCCATGCGGACTTCCTCGCACGCCATTGTTCCGCCCGGCGCTGATCCAGACGCGAGCCAAGGCAACCTCACGCCTTGCGAACTAAGAGGCAGACGAAATTCGTCTGCCCGTCATCCCCCGCCCGCTTCTGCCTTGCCTTAACCCACGCAGCCACCGTTATCCGAAGGTCGTGATCAACGAGGTCTGATCCCAATATGTCTCACCATCGGGTGATAAGATTCCAGGGCCTTGGTACAAACTTCAGCTGAATATGGGATCCGATATAGTCCTATTTTGCTGCGACCACCTCTATCTCCACAAGGTACATCGGTGCGGCCAGAGCGGCCACCTGGACCGTCGATCGGGCGACGGTGTTCGGGTTGTCGACCGTGCCGAAGAATTGCTTGAACCCATCATTCATCCCGGCAAAGTCCATCTTGCCCCCCAATTTGGCATCGCCGGCAACGAAGACGGTCATCTTGATCACGTCCGCCATCGCAAAGCCTCGCGCGGCCAGGATCGTTTTGATCTTGTTTAAAACGCTCACTGTCTGCGTCTTCGTGTCGCCGAAGTCCTCCACGGTCAATTGCGCGGGCGGCTTCTTGCTGGCGGCGTCGAGTGGCGTGGCCAACTGCCCCGACAGATAGAGCGTCGTCGCGCCAGGCTTTACCGTCACGCCCTGCAATATCAGGCCTGGCGGCGTGTTGGGATGGCGGATGACGGGTCCATTCTGCCCCTGCGCGCCTGTCGCAGCGGCAAAGGCGAATAGGGTAGCAGCGATCAAGCGATACGGCATGGCATATCCTTCCGGTTCATGACTGGACGGCGGGCATCATGGAGACGCCCGCCGGGAAGTATCAGAAATTGACGTTCAGGCGCGCATAGTAATAGCCGCCATTGATACCATAGGGACTGAAGGTCAGCGGCGCGTCGAGCACGTTGCCGCCGTTCACCAGGGTCTGGTTCGACGTACCGGGCACCAGCGGGACGGTCGGCGGCCGCTTGTTGAAGACGTTGTTGGCGCCCAATGCGATGCCGAGGTTGGGCGTGATATCGTAGTTCAACTCGATATCGCCGATGAAGGTCGTACCGATCTCCTGATTGTAAAATGTGCCGCCGTCCGGGCTAAGCTGCGCCGAGCTTTTGCCATAGACGGTCCCGCGCAGCATCATCGAGAATTTGTCGATGGTGTAGAGGACCGAGCTGATGACCTTCACGCGCGGCGATGCCGTCTCGATATTCGACTGGGCGCCGAGATTGAAGAGCGGAATGATCTGCCCCGTGGCGGGGTTGGTCAGGGTTGAGGGTGCAGCAATCAGGCGCGTGAGCTTGGTTTCATTGTAGTTGCCTGAGATGGTCCAGTTCGCGCGGCCATAATCTCCAAAGTCTGACATGTACGTCATTACCAGATCGACGCCGCGTGTCCGTGTGTCCGCGCCGTTTGTGAAGATGTTGATGCCGGTCTGGTTGACCGTCGGATCGAGCACATTGCCGTTGGCGATGATGGCGCGCGTCACGACCGGGAAATTGACGGCACCGCCACTGCCGAAGATCGACCCCGTGCCCAGAATGCGGTCGCGGATTCGCACTTGATAGGCGTCGAGCGTGATGGTGAAACCGGACGCGGGCCGGATCACCGTGCCAAGAGAATAGTTCGTCGACTTTTCCGGCTTCAGATTTTGAAAGCCGATCAGCTTTGCAGCCGCCGAATTGGCGGGCAACTGGACGAACGCGGCGGTCGGCGAGACGTTGGTGGCCGAATAATAGGATTCCGCAAGCGTCGGGGCGCGGAACCCGGTCGAGAAGGTGCCGCGAAGCGCGAAGGCATCCGAAAAGTCGTAACGCCCCGTGCCCTTGTAGATGAAACGGCTGCCGAAATCCGAATAATGCTCGTAACGTCCGGCAACGTCCAATTTCAATTCGTCGATCGGGTTGGTGGCGACATCGACATAGAGCGACTTACCGGTCCTTGCATTGACGCCCGCATCGGATGGGCGGAAACCCGGATAGGACTGGCCGCCCTCCTTGTAGATCGAGCCGGCGTCGCCCGATCCGATCTCATAGACGTTGCGGCGATATTCCGCACCGAAGGCCAAGGTGATCGGAGCCGCCAGACCCGCCTCGATCTCTCGCCGAAGGTCCGCATTGACCGTGAATTCCGTCGATTTGAAAAGGCCGTTATAAAAGCTCGTCGGCGTGAAGCCGGTATCGGCGTATAGTGAGGCATTGGCCGAGTCTATGGTGTAGATCAGGGCCTTGTCCTGCCCGAATGTCGTCGACAGATCGTAATGGAATCCACCGGCGTCGCCGCGCACGCCGCCGGTAAAGGCCATGTCATCTTCGCGAATTTTCTGGCGTGGATTGAATCCGTTGGGCGGATTGTCGCCATCCGGATCGAAATAGGTCGTAACCCCGGCAACCGTGCGCGCGACCCGCGTCGGGACGCGAACATTTTGATACGCACTGGCGATACGTTTGGAATAGGTGCCGAAACTATAAACTTCGACTTCACCCAAATTATAGGCGGTGTTGTACTGCAGGTTGGTCAGCGAGGACTGGGCATCGCCGTTGATCCAGTTCACATAGGGAAAACCGGCCATCAGCGGATAGAGCTGTCGCTGCGTCGCGTTCAGTGACGGACTGGACGTCGCGGTCAGCAGGGTGCCGTTGATGTCGGTAACGCGGCGATCCAGCCCGCCTACCCGTGTGAAGTCATGGAAACGGTGAAAGCCTGTCACGTTCAGAAAGCCGTTGTCCCCCAGCTTCGTCGCGAGGTGAAGCGTGCCCGCGAGCGTGTCGCCGCCGACGCTGTAGTTGCGCCCGGCCGTGATATATCCGTCACCGCCCTCCGCATCGTCCTTGAGGATGATATTGATGACGCCCGCGATCGCGTCCGAGCCATATTGCGCGGCTGCGCCGTCCTCGAGAACCTCGATACGCTTGATCGATGACGGGCTGATCAGATCGAGGTCAGCGGTCGCCGCGCCTTGAAATGGTCCGCCCAGAACGGCCAGGTTGGAGGTGCCGTGACGCCGCTTTCCATTGATCAACACCAGCGCATGGTTCGGGCTGAGACCGCGCAGGCGCGCAGAGAGGGTGAGATTGGCGGTATCGCCGCCAAAGGCTTGTGCCGTGAAGGATGGAACGAGCTGCGTCAGCACCTGGTTCAGGTTCGGCTGCCCGACATGGCTGAGCGTTTCCTCGCCCAGCACCTTGATCGGGGCAGCGCTTTCCACGGCGGTCATTCCCGTGGCGCGCGTCCCGGTTACGATAATCTCGCCACCGTCTTGCGGGGGCGACATGGATCCGGTCAGGGCAGGCTCCGGCTCTACCGTTGTAGAGACCGGCGTTAAGGAAGGCGCCGCCTGCTGAGCAAAGGCGGGATGGGCCAGACCCACCACATAACAAGCAGTCAACGCTATATAGGACACACGATCACGTCGAGTCATAGCAATCCCCCTTGTTTCCAACGAACAGACAGGATCCTCACCCGATTATTTATCGTTATTTTCTACGCACTTCTCCGGATCGACATCATCATTTGCTATCAGCTTATTATTTGCAATCGTTATTTCTAAATTATCATGAATTTGTTCAATTATCTGAAATTGAGACATTTATTGCAAAAATGACGCAATATCGGCACCGAAGCTGGCTGCCATCATCCATGACACGGTCGAACGATTACTTATACTTTGCCCTGATTGACACAGTGGTAGCCTTTCCGCCCCATAGACATTGATGGCAGTCCCTACGGGTCGCGTCTTGACCACGTCCGTGGAATGATTTGCGCATCACGCCGCTGGGCCGTACTGTCGGAGCCGAAGTTACCGACGGCGATCATGTCCTGCGCAATGCCCGCGCAGCCCCCTCGCTCGCGACACGGCGCCCGAGCATAGTGACTTGGCGACGCGCCGACTGAATGCCGCCTTCCTGCCATCCCGGCGTCTGGCTGAGGGCGGCTCCCGCGAAATATATCCGCCCTTCCGGCTCCTGCAGAAAGCGGAAGGCAGGCGTATCGATATGCCCCTCTTGGCGACCATTTGCGCTGCCCGCATTCCAGTCGGGCCATGGCCCCAGGCTGAAGGGGATTTTGTGCCAATTGACCGCAAGGCCATTGACGCAGTCCGCGCCATGTCCGGGATGTAAGCGGTCGATCACGCCACGCGAAAAGGCGATTTGCTCCGCGATCGGCCGCTTTTCGAATTCTGCGGCGACCGGCCCGGAGCTGTAGCAGCCGAGAATCATCCCGCGCTCGCTATGCAGGCCTGCGGACGGATACCAGACCAGGGTGGTCGGCCCACCGACAAAGGACAGCCCGCCATAGATTTGCTCCTGCTCCCAAAAGCGCGGACTTTCGAACGCTACCTTGTTGGAATAATCATATTTTACGCTTTCTACCGTCTGCTTCAGTCGCGGTGAAAAGTTGGTGTCGATCTTGGCCAGTACCGGGAACGGAATCGTGCAGATCAGGTAATCAGCACTGACCCGGCTCACCACAGCGCTGCTGCGATCGCGATAGACGACCTCGACGCCCGAAGGCTGCTGACGGATTTGCGTGACTTCGGCGCCCAGCAACGGGGGGCGCCGAAGATGGCGGGCGAAGCCAGCATGGATACGATCCATGCCGCCCACCGGCTCGAACATCGTTGCCTGCATGTAGAGATTGTCTTCGAACAGCGTCATTGGCAGGCGCTGATTGGCCAGCAACTGCTCCAGCGGCAGCGCCGTCGAGGGTGATGCGAACGTAACCCCCGCCCCCGGTGCATTTCCGAAACCGGAGCGCTCCGTCCCCTTAAAGCCGCCGGTCGCGTCCAGATCGCCATAGGCCTTGAGGAAAGGCGTCAGCCGCTCGCGATCGGCCGCCGTCAGCTCACGATCGAGCGACCCCTGGTTGATCGCCTTGGCCAACAGTTCTGCTATCCGGCCGCGCATGTCGTTGATCGCGGTGCGCATCCGGATTTTCGACCCGTCGTCGCCCATGATGTAAGCGGAACGGCTGGAATTGACCTCCACCTCCATCGGCACGCCGAACTGCTTGGCATAGCCGAGCAAGCCCTGATGAAAGCTCGGAATCCGCGCCGGACCGGCATTGAAGTAGATACCGTCGGAGAACCGAGCGGTTTGCGTAGCCTCGCCGATCATCTCGATCCGGTCGCCGTCACGAACCGTCCAGGCGCGCCCCCCGACGCGATCGCGCGCTTCCAGCAAGGTGACGAGGAAACCGGCCTGTTCCAGTTCATAGGCGGCCACCAGACCCGCGATACCGGCGCCCAGCACGACCACATGCCGGCCGTGACCAACTTCCGTCGGCAAGGGCACCCAATCCTCGGCATGGGCGAAACCTGCCATGCCCAAAGCCTGCATGGCCCCCATCATGGGGCCAAGCCCCGCCAACATTCCCAGCTTACCGAGTACCGTGCGCCGTGTCGCCATAGCTACCCCATTCCCCTTGGCTCGAACGCTGAACAGGGCGACGGTACGAAACCGTCACCACGCCATCAGCATCCTCTTCAGCGTCAGGATCACAGGTCGCGGGCAGCCACCCAAAGGGTAGACACGCAACTTTCGGTCACTCACTCCATCGGTGAGCGATTCGAAATGAAAACTAATCTTCATGAAACTGCAACTTGTTTATGAATACGCATTGGCAGAAATTTGAGCCGGATAGCGATCGCGATTACGATGGGCGCGCTTGGGAGGAAGTTGGCGGCGAGGCGGACGTAGCGGGTGGCAAACCGCACGGCCGGTTGGAACCGCCGCCTATGTCGGGAGGCAACGCATTCGACCAGCCCCCTCGACAGTCTCAGGACAGGCTTGCTCGCCCGCCCATCATGCGAGCGCCCCGTGGATCAGGCGGCCCATTTTCCGGCCAAGCGCCGGGCGTTGCGCTTTTATAAGCTTAATCGCGGTATTTTCAGTGACCACGCTGGCCTTCAGCGGCACGTCGAGCAGTTTGAGCCAGAAGCTACAGCGCTACAAGTGAATTCTTTGATGGCCGCCCACGCCTCATTACAACCTGGAATGACGCTGCGCATCACTCCTTCCAATTACTTGGCGGCAATACAAAATTTCATATTTCGACATACCTATCAACCTTCCATCATGTCATTTCAATACTCATGTCACCATATTTAATAATCACACTTACAAATACCCCTTGAGTTTCATCCAAAACGGCATCAACCATTTCAAAAAGGATTTCAGGCGCAACAAATTCCAAGTCGGACCACTAGGGTCAGGACCCATTGATGTGAGCGTCGCGATCTGATTCAGGCTCCACGAGGAGACTGGTGATGAGCGACCTTTTTTGGCTGACGGACGATCAGATGGAGCGGCTGCGGCCGTTCTTCCCCAAGAGCCACGGCAAGCCTCGGGTGGATGACCGGCGGGTGCTGAGCGGCATCGTCTTCGTCAACCGCAATGGGCTGCGCTGGCGGGATGCGCCCAGCGCCTATGGTCCTCACAAGACGCTGTACAACCGGTGGAAGCGCTGGGGCGAGCGTGGCGTGTTCACGCGCATGATGGAGGGGCTGGCTGCAGGCGATGCCGAACCGAAAACCGTCATGATCGATGCGACCTACCTGAAGGCGCACCGCACGGCATCGAGCCTGCGGGTTAAAAAGGGGATCTCGGCCGCCTGATCGGACGCACCAAGGGCGGCATGAACACCAAGCTCCATGCCGTGGCCGACGCGAACGGCCGCCCATTGAGCTTCTTCATGACCGCAGGCCAAGTCAGCGACTACACCGGCGCGGCAGCCCTGCTGGACGACCTGCCAAAAGCGCAGTGGCTGCTCGGCGACCGCGGCTACGACGCCGATTGGTTCAGGGACGCTCTCCAGGCCAAGGGCATCCAGCCATGCATCCCGGGCCGACGATCGCGCAACGAGCCGGTCAGATACGACAAGCGCCGCTATCGGCGTCGCAGCCGCATCGAGATCATGTTCGGCCGCCTCAAAGACTGGCGCCGCGTTGCCACACGCTACGATCGCTGCCCCACGGCCTTCTTTTCCGCCGTTGCTCTCGCGGCCACCGTCATCTTCTGGCTGTGATCAACGAGTCCTGACCCTAAGTCATGATGATTATTACGCGCGGCATGTACCTCACCCTATCGCTTATGGCCTCGACATCGGCTCTGGCACAGGCGCCTGCCACGAAGCCGATCATCAGCCAGAGCCTGCCGACGTCGTGGCAGAACGCCGGGAGCGAAATTCCGCTGGATCCGGCGTGGCGTACCGGCGTCCTTCCCAATGGCCTCCGCTTCGCCGTACGCCGCGGAACGCAGCCCCCCGGCACTATCTCGGTACGGATCAGGGTCGCTGACGGCGCGCTGATGGAAACCGACGAGCAGCAGGGCTGGACCCATATGCTCGAGCATATGGTATTCCGTGGCACCGACCATTTCGCGGATGGCGAAGGCATCAAGATATGGCAGCGTCTCGGCGCCAGCTTCGGTAGCGACACCAATGCCTTCACCACGCTGACCGCCACGACCTTCGTCCTCGACCTGCCGAAGAATGATGGCACCTCCTACGATCAGGCGATGGCCGTGCTGGCCGAGATGATGAGCCGTGCGACGATCGATCCGGTCGCCCTGGCGACCGAGCGCAAGGTCGTGCTGGCGGAACGCGCGTTGCGGATGCCGCCAATGGCCGAGAAGGTGAAGCAGATCGCCAATCCGCTGCTTCTCGCCGGGACCAAAGCGGCAGATCGCGACGTCATCGGGTCGGAGGCGACGCTGGATGCGGCCAGTGCCGAGCGACTAAAGGCCTATTACAAACGCTGGTACCGGCCGTCGCGCACCGTGGTCGTCGTGACCGGCGATGCCGATCCCGCCATGCTGGAGGCCGGTGTGCGCCGCGCCTTCGGCGACTGGTCTGCCTTGGGAAGCGAACCGAGCGAACCCGATTACGGCGCTCCCGTCCGCCCGGCAAAGCCTGCCGCGGTCGTCACCGATCCCTTGATCCCCAACAGCTTCCAACTGGCCTATGTCATGCCGCATGACGATCGTCCTTGGACGGTGTCGCGTCAGCAGCGGCAATATCTCGACTGGATCGCGGTCGGCATTCTGAACGCCCGGCTGGGGACGGAAGCACAAAAGGGCGAGGCGGTCGTCAATGCCGGGGTGGCCCTCAATGCGAGTCGTCATGTTCAAGATCAACTGACCGTAGGTGTCGTCCCCAAACCCGGCGCATGGAAGGCGGCGCTGGACACGGCCTATGGCGTGCTGAACGGTGCGATCGCGTCTCCCCCGACCCAGGCGGAGATCGACCAGCAGGTGACCTTCGTCACCAAGATGCTCGACCGCCGGATCGCGGAGCAGGATACCCGCACGTCAGCCGATTTGGCGAACAGCTTCATCGGCGACGTCGACCAGGGAGACGTGTCCGGGCCAAGCACATTCTACCGCGACCTCTTCGTCGCGCAGCAAAAGGCATTCACGCCGACGACCGTGCAAGCCGCCATCCGACGCCTTCTGTCCCCCGATCCCCGGCTCATCGTGTACAGCTCGACGCCGGTTGCGGGCGGGGACGCGGCGGTACAGACGGATCTTGCCGGTGCCAGACAGGTGGCCGCCAGTCGCGAGGCGGCCGTTCGCACCGTGTCGTTCGATGACCTGAAGCTATCCGGTCATCCGGCCACCGTCGCCTCGACATCGATCGTGCCGGGTTTGGATGTGGAGCGCGTCCTGTTCTCCAACGGCGTCGAACTGGACCTCAAGCGGACGGCTTTCGAAAAGGACAAGATCCGCGTCAGTGTGCTGATCGGGCATGGCGTGCTGGGCGAACGTCTCAACGATCCGGGCCTCATATGGACGAACGGCGCCTTGCTGGCGAGCGGCTATGGTGGCCTTTCCCCCGACGAACTGACCCGCCTTCTGTCGGGGCGAGCGGTCGGGTTCGGGATCGGGACCGCCCTGAACGGGGTGTTGCTGCGTGGCGATAGCGACCGAAACGATGTCGCCGACATGTTCCGGCTGATGACGGTCGCCATGACACAGATGAACTATCGACCCGCCCCGCTGGCGCGGCTGAAGGACGCGACGAACGCCGCCTATCAGGCTATCTACAATCAACCTGGGGCGGTGTTCTCCGCATTCGCCACTCCCTATCTGTTTGGCGGCGATACGCGTTTCCGGGCGACACCGCCCATCGCCGAGGTCGACGCGGTGACGCTGCCCGCATTCCAGTCCTATTGGCAGCAGCGGCTGAGCCGGGGGCCGGTAAAGGTAGGCGTTGTCGGCGACTTTGATCGGGACGCGATCATCGCGGCGGTCGCCAAGAGCTTCGGCACCCTGCCCTCCCGTGAGAATGTGCCATTGGATGCGGCGCAGCGCGCGGTGTCCGCGTCCTTGCCTGCCGCCGATCCTGTCATCCTTCGGCATCGCGGCGACCCCACACAGGCGATGGTGGCACGCATATGGCCGACGCAGGGATTGTTCGATGACGTCACGACCGGACGGGCGCTCGAACTTGCGGCAAGCCTGATCCAGACCCGCCTGACCGAAGATTTCCGCGAAACCCAGGGCGGCAGCTATGCACCGTTCGTCAGCTATAATTACGGCGGCGGCGACATTCCGCATTACGGCGCCCTCGTCGCCGGTGCCCAGCTTCGAACCGACCGGATGGCCGATTTTGAAGCCGCGCTGAAGGCCATTATCGCAGATATCGCCACGCACAGCCCGGATGCCGATGCCTTTGCCCGCGCGAAGGCGACAACGGTGGGCGCCATCGAGCGCGCGACAAAGGGCAACGACTTTTGGGCTGGCCTCATCATGGCGAACTTGGACAATCCGGCGGAAGTCGCCGCAATCCGGGACGGCGTGACCAGCCGACAGGCCGTGACGCCCGAGCAGGTCCGAGCCGCAGTCCGTCGCTTTGCCGCCCCATCCGCCCCGTCGTTTGAAATCAAGGTCCTGCCGGAGTTGAAAACTCAGCTAAAGCGATAGGGATAATACCAAAATATGGACACTTGATGCTGACAGTAGAGCTTCCCGCATCATAGCGCCTTTTCTTGGGAGCTATCGAACAATTCCCTTGAACTACTATCGCTAAAATGCGCAAGAACGATGGTCGAAAGTGGCCTGGCCGCCGGGGCGGTCATCCACAAATCGGGCGTGCGACGATGACATGCCATCGTCTTTGACGACGCACCGTATCCGTCCGCCAGGACGTGCCGGTCAGGTCGAGAAAGCGTTGCTGTATCCCGGCGGCGTGCTGCGCGAAGTCGTAATAGTCGATGCGGTGATGCGCGAGCACCAGTCGTCCGCCGGGGCGTAGCACCTGGGCGACGCACTTGGCGACATGCCTCATCGCGCGCGGGGGAAGATAATAGAGGAGTTCCGCGATCACGATCGCATCATAGTTCCTCTGCGGGAAGCGTGCAGGTAAGGCCAAGCGGATGGCCCGCGCGCGGGGGCGGTCCGCGATGGCGCGGGCCGTCAGAGCCGTACCTTCGACGGTCCCCTCCGTCGCATGAAGACGCAAGGCGCGAGCGGCCATGGCCCGACTGTTCGATCCGTTGCCGCTTCCCAGCTCCAGCAAGCGGCCAAGGGGGCCTGGCCCCAGGGCATGCAGGATCGCCGCACGCTTCACGGCTTCGTCGCGATCGGAATATGTCCGCCACGGGTCGTCATGGGCCGCAAATTTCTCGGCAAAACCCGTAAGATCGATAGGCCTCATCGCCTGTCCTCGACGAACTGTTCGACCGGGTGCGCGAAAACCGCGAGTTCATGGCATGCGATCGCAAAGCCATGAGGATCGTCGGTGATCGCCCCCAATTGGGTGCGATGCATCCGGATCAGCGATCGCTTCGCCGCCGCCCCGCCGGCGAGCGTAACGGTCCGGCCTCGGGCGACCCTCGCGCGTTGCGGCGGCCAGACCTGATAGGTCATGCGTCGTCCGGCGAACCGAGTATCCCGAAGCGCCGCCGCCACGGCCCGGTGATCGGGATGCGCGTCGGTCATGGCGGGGCCGACGAGCATGTCCAAATCCCGGCACTGACGGATCGCTCGGCTCAGCCGCTGGCGACACAGCCCTGCGCGCGCGGAAAGGCCGCCATCGGGCAGCCCGAGGAAGGTCACGTGATCAGGCGCCACCCCTAGACGGCGGAGCGCCGACAGGCTTTCCCGGCTCCGCGCGGCAATCAGCCGGTCGGGAGGCCATGCGGCACTGTCGGGATGCGAGGCGGCGCCATTGCTGACCACGATGATCCGAACCATGCTGCCCTGCCGCCGCAAGGCCTGTACCAAGCCAGCTGCCCCGATGATCTCGTCATCGGGGTGGGGCGCGACGACCACCGCGCGGCGAACGGCTTTGAGATCCAGCTTCACAAGGCGGGCACCAACAGTCCCTGTCGAACCGCGCGACCGATGCGGAGCCTTTGGGCGTCGGGGGCGGGCTGGCGGAGATAGACCGCCAGATCGCTGAGCATGGCCGACAGAGGATGGCTATGGAACTGGCCAGCCAGCCCCACTGCCTCGCGCGCGACGACCATCGCCCGCTCGGCCGCCTCGGCCACCGCCAGTCGGGCCGCCGCCACGCGCGCCAGCCGCGGCTCATCCCCCCGGTCCACATCCTCGAACCACATCCGCGCCGTCCGCCGCATGGTGGCGGCGGCACCATCGGCCAGTGCGAACAGCTCGGCCATCCGGGCGACCTGGAAGGGGTCGTCGGAGCGCCCCGTCTTCACCAGATGATCGCGGCTAAGGTCGCAGATGCCCGCCACCCCGCCCGCATGAACCGTCACGAAACGCAGCGCGCCGCCGCTGAATAAGGGCTCGCGCGCATAGCTGTCAGGCTGGCCGATCCGATCCGCGTCGGTGATCGGCGCATGATCCCAGCGCACCTGATGGGTCTCGGATCGCTGCATGCCGATCACCCGCCACCAATCAGTGTCGATCGCCGGCGGTACGCGCGAAAGGTCGAGGAGGAGCAGTTGCACGCCCGCGGACGTGTCCGCCGTGACCAGCGCATGGCTCAGCACACCCGCCCCCGAGGCATAGCTCTTGCCGCCGCTCAGCCGCCCGTCGTCCAGCCGCAGTGCCTCGCCCGGCAGCCCGGCATTCCACACGCCCAGCGTCGCACCATCTGCCAAGGCACGGCGCAGCATGTCGACCTGCGCGGCCGTGCCGTAGCGCCGGACGATCTGCACAGCATCGACATGCCCCTCGACCAAGCGGGCAAGCGGAAGGTCGCGGCGGCCGATTTCGTATAGCCTCGCCAGCAGCGCGATCAGTTCGTCCGCCGTTTGCGGATCGCCGGGCGGATCATCGGCCCAGCCCAGGCCAGCGGCCGCGGCTTTCAGTTGATCGGCCATCATCGTCATGCCGCGACCTCGCACCACCGGCTTTCCAGTTCGCCCAGAATGTCTTCGGCCGCGGTCAGCGACACCATGGCGTCATGGACCGCGGGCGCGGGAACGATACGCATCGCGAATGCCTCGCCATTGGGACAGTCGCGCGCCACGCCCAGAACATGATCCGCCGTCAGGCCCAGAATCTGCCCCAGTGCCACGCGGACATCCATCTGGTTGATCGTCGCGAAACTCCGTCGCGCCGCCGCCTGCGCGTGCCATTGCCATGCCGATCCGCGTGGGTCGGCCATGGATGGCACTTCGCCGTGGTCCAGCGCTCGCAACACGTCCGCAAGGCCCCCGGCGACCCGTCCATCGCGGCGGGAAGACGTGTCGACCGCCATGGCCCCGTCGCGGCGGACGCGAAAACCGGCCCTCGCCGCATCATCAAGAAACCGGGCATCTTCGCCGGATGGCAGGGGCCGAAACCCGCCGATCGCGCGATAGGCGGAAGCACGGACCGCTATATTGGCGCCCCCACCGAAATGATGGCTATCCCGCGCTTCCCATGGCACCGGGTCGACCAGGCGTCGATATTGGTGGAGCCGGTCATAATATCGCTCGATGCGACATTGCCGGGGATCGCGCGTCGCGTCGAAGCGAAGGATACGCCCCGCCACCACGTCCGCCTCCTGGAGGGCCCGGCACCCCGCCGCGATCCAATCGCGATGCGGCATGCTGTCGGCATCGGTCGTGAACAACAGCCCCTCTGCGCCAGCCAGCCGTTCGAGGCCCATCGCCAGCGCCGCGTGGCGGGCCATGCCTGCATTGGGCTCCGTATCCCGAGGCCCCAGCTTAATGGTCGCCCCGAACGGCAAGACCGGCTGCATACGATCCAGCATGTCCCGGCTGCCGTCCCGGCAATCGTCAAGATACAGGCAGAGGTGCACGCCATTCCCGCCGACCGACTGTCCGGCGATCGCCGACAGCAATTGGGGCAGCAGGACCGCCTCGTTGCGCGCCGGAACACAGATGACCACGGGGATGTCTTCGTTCAGAATCATTCTCCCATGCCCGGCAGACTGCGGCGACCCATCCAGATCAATGACGCATGTGTACGACAGGTGCCTCCAATAAGCCTTAATTAATATCAATCATTTAGTGAGAGGGCGATTGTTCGATCCGCGCGTTGGGAAGGCAGGCATTCCTCAACGACGCAAAGGCAGCATCATGGCGAACAAGACGAAGTCCCGCGCAGGCGCGACAAAGGGCGAGACGTCCACCACGCCCCCTGCCCTCCCTGCCGGATCGGATACGCCCACGCATTATGCCGAGCCACAGGGCCATGGGGGGGAGACGCACCAGAGCACCGAGGACACGGCTCGGACGCTGACCACCCAACAGGGCGTTCCCGTCTCGGACAATCAGAACAGCCTGCGTGCCGGCGAGCGCGGACCGACACTGCTCGAAGACTTCATCCTGCGCGAGAAGATCTTCCACTTCGACCATGAGCGCATCCCCGAGCGCGTCGTCCATGCACGCGGCTATGGCGCGCACGGCGTGTTCGAACTGACCGACAGTCTGGCCGATTTCACCCAAGCCGATGTGCTGAGCACGGTCGGCCAGCAGACCGAGGTCTTCGTCCGCTTCTCGACGGTCGCGGGCAACAAGGGGTCGATGGACCTCGCGCGCGACGTGCGCGGCTTCGCGGTCAAATTCTATACCAAACAAGGCAATTGGGACATTGTCGGCAACAACATCCCCGTCTTTTTCATCCAGGACCCGATCAAATTCCCCGATCTGGTCCATGCCGTGAAGCAGGAGCCCGACCGTGCTTTTCCCCAGGCCCAGTCGGCGCATGACAATTACTGGGACTTCGCGTCCTTAAGCCCCGAAGCATGGCATATGGTCATGTGGCAGATGTCCGACCGGACCATTCCGCGTTCCTTCCGCACCATGGAGGGCTTCGGCGTCCACAGCTTCCGGCTGGTCAATGCCGAGGGCAAGTCGACCTTCGTCAAATTCCACTGGAAACCACGCCAGGGCCTGCAATCGGTGCTGTGGAACGAGGCGGTCAAGATCAACGGCGCCGATCCCGATTTCCACCGCCGCGACCTGTGGACCGCCATCGAAGGCGGCGACTTTCCGCAATGGGATCTGGGTGTTCAGTTGTTCGATCAGGAAACGGCCGACCGCCTGCCCTTCGACCATCTCGATTCGACCAAGCTGATCCCTGAGGAAGAGGTGCCTGTCCGCATCATCGGCACGCTGACCCTGAACCGCAATGTCGACAATTTCTTCGCCAACACCGAGCAAGTCGCCTTCTGCACCCAGAATGTCGTGCCGGGCATCGACTTCTCCGACGATCCGCTGCTCCACGGGCGCAACTTCTCCTATCTGGATACGCAGCTGAAGCGGCTGGGCGGGCCGAACTTCACCCATATCCCGGTAAACGCGCCGCGCTGCCCGGTGATGAACTTCCAGCAGGACGGTCATATGGCGATGCGCAACCCCAAGGGGCGGGCCAATTACGAACCCAATAGCTGGGGCCCCGATGGCGGGCCGCGTGAGAACCCGACCATCGGCTATCGTAGCTTCCCCGCCGAGGTACAGGGCACCAAGCAGCGTATCCGCGCCGAGACCTTTGCCGACCATTACAGCCAAGCGCGGCAGTTCTTCGTCAGCCAGCAGCCCATCGAGCAGAAGCATATCGGCGACGCACTGGTGTTCGAACTGTCGAAGGTCGAGCGGGTCGATATCCGCGCGCGCGCCCTCTCGCATCTGCGCCTGATCGACGAAGGACTGGCTGCAACGGTCGCGGATGGATTGGGTCTTGATCTGCCCGAACCGGCAAAGGCCGCAAAACCGACGCTCGACCTGCCGCCCTCGGCCAAGCTGAGCATCCTGTCCAACGGCCCCAAGGACTTCAAGGGGCGCAAGATGGGCATTCTGCTGACGGACGGCAGCAGCGCCGATCTGTTCGCTGCCCTGACGAAAGCGCTTGAGGCGGAGGGGGCGCTTTGGGAAGTCGTCGCCTCCAAGATCGGCGGCGTGACGCTCGACGACGGCACGAAAGTCGCCGCCAAGCAGAAGATCGATGGCGGCCCCTCGGTGCTCTACGACGCGGTGGCGGTCCTGCCATCCGAGACGGGCGTGGCCATGCTCGCGAAGGATGCGACAGCCAAGGACTTCGTCGCCGATGCCTTCGCCCATTGCAAATTCATCGGTCACAACGACGCCGCCAATGCCCTGTTCGACGCCGCCGGGGTGAAGGAACGGGACGAAGGCTTTGTCGGCCTTGCCAAGGCCAAGGACGCCAAGACCTTCGTCAGCCAGTGCCGCGCACTGCGCCTCTGGTCGCGGGAGTTGAATGTGGACCTCGATGTGGCGTCGCTGCAGTCGTAACTACAACATTTAAGGGAGCGGGAAGGTTCACAGGACCTTCCCGCTTGCCACAGCATTCAAATAGGCGATTGCGCTCGATATTTATATCTTCGACAAATGAACTTTCCTTGATTCTGCGCCGCTAATTGGTTCGCAGGTAAAAATATTCATATACCTCTAATTTATTCGGAAGATGATGTATCCACCATCTTTTCAGGACCGAGACCCAATCAGAGGCGGAAAGCCAACGCGGTGGCGAGGCTACGCCCGAGAGAAAGTTGGCGGCGAGCTTGTCATAGCGAGTGGCGACGCAACGGAATTCCTTGAAGCGGCAGAAGGCGTTCTGGATGAGGTGCCGACCGCGGTATCGATCTTTATCATAGCGGATGATGCGCTTACGGTTGCGACGGCCCGGGATGATTGGAACGGCACCTGCATCGTGCAGCGAGCCGCGCAGTTGGTCGGCATCGCCGCATACCGCAAGCTGCACGACGACCTCTTGGATCACGGCGAAACCTGCTGCCCGAACCGGGTTGCCAGATTGACCAGATCGGCGGGCATCAAGGCGCAGATCGGCTATAAGCGCCGACCCGGCAGCCATGGCGGCAAGCCGTCTCTGGCGGTCATGATCGACCTGTATTCCCGCCGCGCGGTGGGCGGAGCAGCCCAAGGTTCCGACGGGCCGAAGGACCGTTGGAAAGGCTGCGGAGGGTGCCATCCTCGAGCGGCGCCGGAAAGACATCGGGCATGACGTGATATTCGGCAGCGGCGACGACGAATCCTGCCTGGGCGAGCGCGCTAAATCGTGAGATCGTGCCGCCGGTTCCGAAGCCCGCGACGTTCCGGATCGCACGAAACCTCCGCGCCCCTACGCCGTTGGGTCATCGCTGTGCGATCCTGCCGGGTCGTCAGGGTGGAGGAAACGAGGATGACCGATCTGCCGACCGGGGTGACGCTCGACAATGACGGCACCGATGCCGAGCAGTCGCCGGTGCTACCCTTCCTCCATATGTGGACCGGGGCGGATGGCGGCAGCCGGATCGACCTGTCGCACATGACCGGCTTTGGTCAGAAAAGCGTGGGCGGCGGAGCTGACCCGCAATGGATGCGGCCGTTCCCCGGCGAAGTGAGCGCGATCAACTTCGCGATTTTGCCGGTGGGCTGGGTCGGGGACTGGCATGAAAGTCCCAAGCCGCAATGGGTGATTCCGTTGCGCGGTCGCTGGTTCATCGAGACGATGGACGGAAATCGCGTGGAAATGGGGCCGGGCGACATCCATTTCGGCCAGGACCAGGACACGACCGATGGCAAGGGGCATCGATCGGGCCAGATCGGCGACGAGCCCTGTTTCCAGATCATGATCCAGTTCGCTACGTCACCCGCCGCGCAGACACGCGATCCGTTCGGGGCATGACGGACGCACAGGCGACGCCGCTCGCCCCGCTGCTGATCCCTGCCCGGTTGCGTCAGCCCGGACCGCCCGAGGCGGCCGAGGTGGCACCCCCTGCGATCCACCATGACGATGCGAATGCGGTGCTCAGTGACGCCCGGCTCGTCACGCTGTACGATCGGGCGAGCTGGAGCGAGGGGCCGACCTGGTGGCCGCGCGAACGGACTCTGGTATGGAGCGACATTGTCGGCCGCCGTGTGTTGGGCTGGCGCGAGAACGGTGCAGTCGACGTGTTGCTCGACGCGACGCCGTTCATCAACGGCAATGCCGTACTGCCGGATGGTGCGCTGGTGCACTGCGAACATGGCCGTCGCGCCATCAGCCGGTCCGACGGTAAAGGCGTTGCAACCCCTATCGCATGGGCAGCGGAGGGCAGCCGCCTCAACGCGCCCAACGACCTGATCGTCGCCCCGGATGGGGCGATCTGGTTCAGCGACCCGACCTTCGGACTGGAAAATCCCAAACAAGGCGTGCCCGGCCGTTCGGAAAGCGGGCGCACCGCGATCTGTCGGATCGGCAATGACGGCACGGTGCAGCGGATGGCCGACATGGCGCAGCCCAACGGCCTCGCCTTCTCGCCCGATCAGCGGACATTTTACGCCTCGCAGACGCCCGAGCATGGCGAAGGCGACGTCGCCATCTATGCATTCGACTGGGACGGGGTCACGCTGTCGAACCGACGCCAGTTCGCGACGGTGGCCGAAGGAATACCCGATGGCTTCACCGTCGACCGACGCGGCTGGCTATGGAGCAGTTCGGCAAAGGGGGTCGAGCTGTTCGACGCGGCAGGCACGCATCTCGCTACCGTACCGACCCCTGAAACATGCAGCAATTGCGCGTTCGACGTGCGTCAAGAGCGCCTATTTGTGACTGGCGGCGTACACCTTTGGATGCTGAATCTGGCATAGCCACCGTCGGTTGCACCGATTGTCCGGCAGGGCGGCATTCCGAAGGGATACGCGGCCCGAGATTGTAATACCCGGATAGGGATAACATCACGTCGGCATAGCCGCGGCCCCCCGATCCGACAAACAAACGCCCATCTGGCAATCGATGGCACACCATCCAGCACCGTTCGTTCATATCGATCTATAGGAGACGTTCATGATCGACCTGAACAGCGCGACCGCAGCGGAACTGGATGCGGTGCCCCAGTTGAAGGGGCATGGTTTCGAGATCGTGAGATATCGGGATGAGCGTGGCAGCTTTAGCAAGGTGCGCCAACTCGAGGAGGTGCCGGGCCTCGCAGGCAAGTGGAACGGGGCCGAGGCAGCCGTCTCGGTTGAATGACATTGTTCAATGCCGCGAGGACTCAGGATCAAACATTCGTGATCCTTTTTCCGCTGCTCGACTTCGGCCACTTTTCAGGAGCCAGGCTGTCGACGTTCGCGCTCAGTGCCCGACAACTTGTAGACGGCTTTGGCGGCAAGCTAAGGAACGCGGTGAACGGTCACGCCATGTCGGACGGTAGAGGTTGATCCGGACTCCTCGTAACATAGAACCAGGATTGTACCCAATGGTGCGGCGGTAAGGATCAGCAGTAGCAGGCCGATCAGCCAGTCGTTGGTATTTAGCGGCTGCGAGAAGCTACCGCTGGGCTGCATTGACGGGTTAGGTCGCATAGGCCGCCTGCCCGCTTTCCTTGGGTGAAGCGGGCGATCCGCGGCGGCCTGATGGACGGACGGCCTGGACTGCAAACGATCATAGGCTGCCCGCGCTTCCTTCTTGCCTAAAACGGCATACGCCTCGTTGATTTCCTTGGCGCGAGAAGAAACGTCCACTCCATGATTGGCATCGGGGTGATACTGACGAAGCAGTGCCTTCCACGCGGAGTGAATCGCGTCGCGACTGGCCGTCGAGGGCACCCCGAGAACGGCGTAATAATCGGGTGATAGAGCCATACGGTTGTCACCTGTCCCTATAACGCAAAAAACGAACGTCCATTTGGCGGGCGATCGCAATCGGGCCCTCTCGGCGATGCGAAGTGCAGTTTTTGGCACCAACCGTCAGATGGCTACTACATCCATACGCAACTTTGGTGTTTCGACAAAACGACAATCGCCTCAGCAACCTGGAACACACGCCGATATGCCCGTCTTGTACCAGAATGGGTGATCGGCATCGGCCTGCCCCCACAGAATTACGCAACGCACTCTCTTCGACGAACGAAGGGAGGTCTCATAGACCCGACCCCGGTCGTTGCCGATCCGCTCCTAGCCGTCCGATACTTGGTCCATGGGGACGAACCCGTCGGTTGGGCGTGCCAGTTACGGCACCGGCACGCCCAAGCACTTACATGTCCGCTGCGGTCGGGCGTACGATTACCTCATTGATGTCGACACCCTCCGGCTGCTCAATGGCATAACGAACGGCTCGCGCGATCGCGTCCGGCGTCAGCGACTTCTTCCGCCATCCAGTCAGTGCCGCCGCAATCTCAGGATCGGTGATGTCATGGCCAAGTTCGGTGGCGACCACGCCCGGCGAGATCAACGTCGAGCGAACCTCGTCATGCTCCTGCCGCAGCCCCTCGGTAATCGCGCGTACGGCATGTTTGGTGGCGCAATAAACCGCGGCGGTCGGCATCACCATGTGCGCGGCGACCGAGGCGACGTTGACGATATGGCCGCTCTTTTGCGCTACGAACCTGGGCAACACGGCGGCGATGCCGTTGAGGACGCCGTGGATGTTGACGTCGACCATCCGCTTCCACTCGTCGCGCTTGAGCGCAGCGAGCGGCGAGAGCGGCATCACGCCCGCATTGTTGACCAGCACGTCGACGCGACCAAAGCGTGCTTCAGCAGCCTCGACGAACGCGTCGAAATCGGCGCCGTCGGTAACGTCGAGTTCGCGCCAGGCGACGGTCTCGCCCAGTTCCTCCGCCAGTGCCTTCAGGCGCTCTCCGCGACGCGCGCCGATGAACAGCCGGGCGCCGGTCGCAGCCAGTTCGCGCGCCGTTGCCTCACCGATCCCGCTCGACGCGCCGGTGATGAGGACGACCTTGTCAATATTTCCTGCCATGATGCAGCCTTTCCGTTGTGGTGACGGAACGCAGATGGGCCATCGGCCATGTCGGGCGGTAGAGCGATCGCCCGAATGGCTTGCACGATCCTCCAGAATTCAAGCCGGGCGCTTGCCCACGACGCACGAGTGGGGAAGGATCGTCGGCATGAACCGGATCGCCGAACTCTCCACCCTCATCGATCGACACGTCGTGGGTACAGGCATTTGCAGCACGGCGATGCCGCGTGTGTCGCTGATCCGGGCCGACGCACCGAGCACCCCCACGCCTGCCGTCTACGAGGCGTCCCTTTGCATAATAGCCCAGGGGTCGAAACGGGTGTCGATCGGCGAGCACAGCGTGGTCTATGATGCGGCTCATTACCTTTTGGTCTCGGTCGATTTGCCGCTGGTCGGTCATGTGCTCGATGCGAGTCCCGAGCGACCCTATCTCTGCTGCAAGATCGATCTCGATGCCGCGATGCTGGCCGATCTCATGGCGAGCGAGGGCGGCGGGGTGGCCCGTACGGATCTGTCGGTGCTCGGCGTCTACCCCGGCGATCCCGACCTGATCGACGCGGCATGCCGGCTGATCGGACTGCTCGACCGACCCGACACGATCCGCGCGCTGGCACCGCTGATCGAGCGCGAGATCCTCTATCGCCTGCTCACCGGACCGCACGGCCCGATGCTTCGTCACGTCGCAACCGCTGGCAGCCATCTCAATCAGGTGAGCCGCGCGATCGCCGCCATCCGCCGGCGTTTCGATGCACCAATCCGCATCGCCGACGTCGCAGCCGAGGCCGGGATGAGCGCCTCCTCGCTCCACGCACACTTCAAGGCGATCACCCGCATGACGCCGCTGGAATATCAGAAGCAGCTGCGATTGCAGGAGGCCAGACGCCTGATGCTGACGGAGGGTGCCACGGCGAGCACGGCAGGCTTTGCCGTCGGCTATGAGAGCCCATCACAATTCAGCCGAGAGTATAGGCGACTATTCGGTGCGCCTCCACGTGCCGACATCGAACGGCTCCACGCTGCACCAGCAGCGGCCGTGGCGCTGTGACGATGGCGAGGGTCGCGACCGGTGCTGCGAACTATTGGGGTCGGTTCGATTAGATGGGAGACATCAGAGCCTGGCGGCTTGCGGCGGCACGGACAGGCAGGCCGACAAGAGCCCCCCCGGCCGGCCTAGCATAGTTTAAGCGATTGTAGAGAAATGCCCTTTTCCTCACTTAGGTTCTTGATCTTTGGAGCAGCCAAGGTTCGATGGTGCTCTATGAGACTAGAATGACGAGCACTGCCAATCCCGGCCCCGTCCCAAAGGTCGATGACGTCCTGATCACGGCCGAACTGGCGAACCGGCCCTCCCGGCCGCCAGACTACGAACGCGAGAACGGAGCGCTGGGGCTCTTGGCCCAGGAGATGGCGGCTCACCCACGCGGGGTGCTGCAGAAGTGTGCCGAACTCGTCATGGAACTGTGCCATGCCGACTCGGCGGGCATCAGCATATTAGAGCCTGATGGAGCAGGCGGAGTCCTCCGCTGGTGCGCCGCCGCGGGCGCGTTTGCGCCGAATCTTCATGGGACGATGCCCGCCGAGGCGAGCCCCTGCGGAACGGTGATGGAACGCAACTGCGTACTGCTGTTCGACAAGGCCGAGCGGTTCTTTCCGACCCTCCGGGGTGTCGAGCCACGTATCTATGAGAATCTTCTCACGCCCTGGCACGCAGAGGGCAAGGCAGTCGGCACCCTCTGGGCCATCAAGCATACCCCAGACGGACGGTTCGATGCAGAAGATGCGCGCATCTTGCAGAGCCTCGCGCGGTTCGCCGCGGCCGCGTTCCAAATCACCTCCGCCCTCGACGAAGCCGCGGTCGAGCGATCGGCACTGCGCGAAAGCGAGCAGAAGTTTCGGACACTGTTCGAGGAAATGGACGAAGGGTTTGCCGTTTGCGAACTTGTACGGGACGATGCGGGCCATCCAGTGGATTTTCGCTACATCGATCTGAACCCCTCGATCGTGCACCACACCGGCATGGCTCCGGAGACGCTTCGTGGCCGGCGTGCCACAGAGGCGTTTCCCGGGCGTGATCCCTGGTATGTGGAAACTTACGCTCAGGTGGTCGACAGCGGCCAGTCGGTACTCGAGGAACATTATTTCGAGCATGTCGATCGATGGCTGCGCATAAACGTATTCCCGCGCGGCGGCGATCGCTTTGCGGTGCTCTATAGTGACATCACGGACCGCAAGCGTGTCGAGATAGTCCTGCGGCAGAGCGAACAGCGCCAGGCCTTCTTGCTGCGTTTCACCGACGCGATACGGTCGGAGTCGGACGAACAGGCACTCATCAAGCGCGCTGTTCAACTGCTTGCCGAGGAACTGCTCGTCGACAGGTGCTATGCGACGAGGCACAACCCGACGGCCGACTTGACCAATGTCCTCTGTGAGGTCCGCGCGCCCGACATGGCGCCGCTACCGGCCACGCTTCGCTTTACCGACTTTCCCGAAGCAGGCCGCCAGACTTTCGAGAAAACTCTAGTTTACGACGACACCGCCAACGACCCGACCCTATCTGAAGCGGATAAGAATGCGCTGAAATCGATGGGTGTGGCCGCGCTTCTGTCGCGGCCCTTGCGCCGTGACGGTGCTCCGATCTTTGCGCTGGGCGTCACGAGCAAGGTTCCACGCCGCTGGACGTCCGCCGAGATCGCCTTGGTTGAGGAAGCCGCCGAACGCGCATGGGAGGCCGCTGAGCGCGTGCGCGGTGAAGGCGCTCTTCGCAACAGCGAGGAGCGGTTCCGACAATTCGCCGACGCGTCTGCAGCCGGTCTCTGGATTCGAGAAGCGAACAGCCTGGACATGGAATTCGCCAGCCCTGCCATCGCCGCGATCTATGGCGTCCAACCCGATGCACTGCTGGGGGATGTGAAGCGCTGGGCAGTCATGGTGGTCCCCGATGATCGCGACGAAGCTGTTGCCTGTTTGGAGGCGGCGCGCACGGGGCAGACGGTCGTCCACGAATTCCGCATCAAGCGGTCCTCCGACGGCGCCTTTCGATGGATCAGGAACACCGATTTCCCACTGGAGGACGCCACGGGCCAGTTCCAGCGGATCGGCGGGATTGCCGAGGACGTTACCGAGGCCAAACTCGCCGTGGATCATCAGGGCGTGCTTCTGCTCGAGCTTCAGCACAGGGTGCGGAACATCATGGCGATGATCCGCTCCATGACGCGACGGTCAGCCGACGGCGCGGCGGACGTGAACGAATATGGAAACCTGCTCGAAGGACGACTTCTCGCACTCGCCCGCGTGCAGGCGCTGCTCACCCGGCAGGTAAACACCGGCGGCTCTTTGCGGGATATCGTCGAAAGCGAAGTCAGCGCCCAGGCGAGCGGCGGCGGCCAGTATGAACTGGTCGGACCGGATGTGCAGCTGTCGCCCAAGGCGGTCGAGGTGCTGACGCTCGCGCTCCACGAGCTGTCGACTAATGCTTTCAAATATGGTGCGCTTTCCGTGCCAGAAGGCCGCTTGCGGGTGGAATGGGCGCCGTTTGAGTAGCGCGGCCGCACGTGGCTGGCGATCGACTGGGCCGAGGCTGGTGCTCCCGCTCGCGGGCCAGTGACCAGGCGCGGGTTCGGCAGCGACCTGATCGAAGGCAGAATACCTTACGAACTCGGCGGGACGGGCCGACTCGGCATCGAGCCGGGCGGTGCATGCTGCCGCCTGGAATTTCCGCTGAAAGAAGGTGAAAGCATCCTGGAGACGGACGCTCCGACACCAACGGCTGTATTTGGAGGAACGCTGGATATGACCGGAGCGCCGAATCTGACGGGCTGCAATGTGCTCGTCGTCGAGGACGACTATTACATCGCGGGAGACACCGCTGCTGCGCTGCGCGGCGCTGGCGCGACGGTGCTTGGTCCCTGCCCGAACGAAGAAGCGACGCTCGATCTGCTGAAGACGGCAACGCCGACCCATGCCGTTCTGGACCTCAACCTCGGCGGCGGCGGACCACGCTTTGAGATCGCACATACGCTCAAGGAACGCGGCGTACCGTTCATCTTCCTGACGGGATACGATCGAGATGCGGTCCCGGCTGACCTTGCTGAGGTCGTCCGACTGCAAAAGCCAGTTCCCCTCGGCAATATCGTGAAAGCCGTTGCCCTGCTCTAGCCGGACCGTTCACGCTCCGTCGTCCGTCAAACCCGTCAGGATATTCGCAACATCCATCGGCCTTGTCGTGCCGATCACGCCAGCGCCGCGATCCAGTCCGCCACCTGAAAGGCGCCAAATGGTGGGAACAGCGCGGCGCCATCTTCGTCCTGTTCGGCCTGCACGTCGCTCCTGACCGTCAGATAGGGCAGTGCATGGCGCGCCAGAATTCCGGCCAGCCGCTCGCGATCCTCCGCTCGAAAGGCTCCCATGATGACCGCGCCCCGGAGATCCTCCGTCAACAGAACCCGGAGCCCCTGCGACAGCTCGTCCAAGGGGCCGATCACCGGAATATGTCGTTCCTTCAGCACGCTCGCGACATAATCGACGGCGAAGTTGATCTGGGCCGCCAGCAGGAGGACCGGCCTGGCCGCCCCGCCCCCTTCCCTGTGGGTCATGCGGCGCTGCGTCCTCCCGCCAGGGCGGCCAAACCCGTTATCTCCGCTCCCCGAAGCATCGGCTTCAACCGGCGATAGGTTGCCAGCGCCTGCCCGACGACTTGGTCCATGTTGTAGTAACGATAGGTCGCCAGCCGCCCGACGAAACTGACATGCTGCTCGGCCAGGGCCAGCGCCTCATAGCGTTTGTACAATGCCTGGTTCTCGTCGCGCGGGATCGGGTAATAGGGATCGCCCGTCGCGCTGGGATATTCATAGGTCACGCTGGTCTGCGGCGCGATCTGGCCGGTCAGATGCTTGTATTCGGTAATCCGCGTATAGGGGACGGCCTCGTCGGGATAGTTGACGACGGCAACGGGCTGATGCCGTTCCTCGTTCAGCGTCCGATGTTCGAACCGAAGCGAGCGATAAGGCAAGCGGCCGTAACGATAGCCGAAATATTCGTCGATCGGCCCGGTGAAGACCAGATGGTCGTGGGGATAGGCATCACGAACATCGGCATAGTCGACCCCCAGCAGCAGGTCGATATTGGGATGGCTGAGCATCGCCTCGAACATGCGGGTGAAGCCTTGCGCGGGCATCGTCTGATGACGGTCGCCGAAATAGCGATCGTCGGTACAGGTCCGGGTCGGCACCCGCGCGGTGACTGACTTGTCGAGCTCCGACGGGTCCATGCCCCATTGCTTGCGGGTATAGCCCTGAAAGAAGGTCTCGTAGAGTTCGCGCCCGACCTTCGATATCACCACATCCGCCGATGTGCGGATCGGATCAATGGGCTCGGCGCGGGACGCCAGAAACGCCTCGACCTCCGCATCGCTCGAAAGGTCCAGACCATATAGCGTGTTCAGCGTCGTGCGATTGATCGGCATCGGCACCAGCGTGCCGTCGATATCGGCCAGCACGCGATGCTCATAGGGTCGCCAATCGGTGAAGCGCGACAGATAGTCGAACACGTCGTCCGAATTGGTGTGAAAAATGTGCGGACCATAGCGATGGACCAGGATGCCCGCGGCATCGTAATGGTCATAGGCATTGCCCGCGATATGTGACCGCCGGTCGACCACCAGCACGCGTTTGCCTGCATCGGACGCCAGCCGCTCCGCCATTACCGCCCCGGCGAACCCCGCGCCGACGACCATCACGTCATAGCGGTCCTGCAGCGGCGGCCAGGTGACGGGCGACACGACGGGTTCGTGCCGGTTGCGGCCCGCGATCTCCGCCTCGATCAGCGCGGTCATCTCCAGCGCCGTGCTGCTCCAAGATCCGCGTGAAAGCTGCGCATCCGCCGCGTCGCGCCACTCATTTCCAGCGGCCCGCAAGGTCATCGCCGCTTCGCACGCGGCCACGAAGGCGGCGGGCGTATCGGCGATGGCCACGCCCGCCAGAGCACCATAATGGCGAACGACATCGGTGATCGGCGTCGAGACGACCGGGCACCCCGCCGCCAGATATTCCGGCGTCTTGGTCGGGCTGATGAAGCGCGTCGCCTCGTTGATCGCGAAGGGCATCAGGGCGACGTCCCACCCCGCCATATAATCCGGCAGCGCCGAATAAGGCCGCCCGCCGAGATAATGGATATTGGCGCGGCGTGGCAGATCGGCTTCGTCGATCTTCACGACGGGGCCGATGATGACCAGCGACCATTGGGGATGGGCGTCGGCCAGCGCCGCCAGCAGTGTCAGGTCCATCCGCTCGTCGACGACCCCGGCGAAACCAAGCCGGGGATGCGGCAGCGAGGCCTGGTCGGCCGGTTCCTCGCCCCCCGAGCGCGCCCGGCCGAAATGCGCGACATCGATGCTCGAGGGAAAGGCGTGGACGTTGGAATGGCGGCTACGCTTCGCCTCGTACAGGCTGGTCCCGCCGGTGAAGACCAGATCGGCCCGCGCGATCAGCTGCTGTTCCCGCTCCAGCAGCTGTGGCGGCGCGCCCTTGAAGGCGGACAGCTCGTCCATGCAGTCATAGACGATACACGCCGCCGGAACATGGTCCGAAAAGGGCAGCATCATCGGTGTGTAATACCAGCGAACAACCGGGCCGGTCACACCCTCCAGCTCGGTGTCGAGCAAGGCCGCCAGCACCTCGTCCTCCCGACCTCGCAAGGCCTCGTCCAGCTGCGGGGTCAGCACCACCACGCCGCTTTCCGGGCATGTCCGCCGGTGTAGTTCGGATGGGCCAGGCCGATATTCGGGCTCCTCCCAGAACAACACATCCTGCGTCGCGGCAAAGCGGGTCATCAGATGCTGTGGCCGTTGAAACACGAAAGCCCAGCGAAGATGACTAAAGCAGATCAGCGTCGATCGCGGACGACGGTGGTAAAGGCTATTGGAGCCATGGGCGGCGCTCGACAGCTGGGCGGTCACGGAAGCTCCTTCTAGGTCTCTGTTACAAAACAGAAACATCCCGCCGCTCCGCCATGTTCCGGATAACCTACTGTATATAAATGCAAATCAGTCAGTTTCCCGGAACGCCGCCAACGCCGATCCGTTGGGCCGAAGGGAGACTGGGATGGACAGCCTGGAACTTTGGGGTGGCGTGGAATGCACCGTCAATCGCACTGCCACAGGCTATCGCGATCAGGTCCGCCTGAGCGGCCATCAGGACCGTATGACCGATCTCGACCTATTCGCCGGACTGGGTCTGCGCGCGATCCGCTACCCCGTCTTGTGGGAACGCGTGATGGCGGACGGACCGACACCCGATTGGTCATGGAGCGACGAACGGCTGGGACGACTGCGCAAGCTGGGTATTCGGCCCATTGCAGGCCTGGTCCATCATGGCAGCGGCCCGTCCCATACCCATCTGCTCGACGATGGGTTCGCCGCTAGGCTGGGCGACTATGCGCGACAGGTCGCCGAGCGTTATTCCTGGATCGGCGACTGGACCCCGGTCAACGAACCGCTGACCACGGCGCGGTTCTCCGCGCTCTATGGCCATTGGTATCCCCATGCACGGGACGAAGGCGCCTTCTGGCTGGCGCTGCTCAATCAGATCGACGGCACCAGGGCCGCGATGCGGGCCATCCGTCGGATCAATCCGGCAGCGAGGCTGATCCAGACCGATGACTTGGGGCGGACCTATGCGACCCTCGTCCTGGGCGAACAGGCGGCGTTCGATAACTTACGCCGCTGGGCCGGATGGGACCTGTTGTTCGGGCGTGTCACGCCCCATCACCCGCTATGGGCGCGGATGGCGAGCTTCGGGTTTTCGGACCGGCTGCGGCGCATCGCCGATGATCCCAGCCCGCCCGACATCGTCGGCGTGAACCATTATCTGACCAGCGACCGTTTTCTCGACCATCGGTTGCAACGCTATCCGCCGCACACCCATGGCGGCAATGCGCGCCGCGCCTATGCCGATGTCGAGGCGATACGCGTGCTTGATCCCCCGCCCCCCGGACTGGCCGGAGCCCTTCGCGAAGCCTGGGACCGTTACGGCACGCCCATCGCGGTAACGGAAGTGCATAATGGCTGCACCCGCGAGGAGCAGCTGCGCTGGGCAGCGGAGGCGTGGGACGGATGCGTGACGCTTCGCCAGCAAGGCGTCGACATCAGGGCGGTCACAGCGTGGTCGCTGCTGGGCTCGCAGGGATGGGATACCCTGCTGACCCGTCCCGGTACCTATGAAGCGGGGGTATTCGACATATCCGATGGTGTGCCCCGTCCGACCGCCCTGGCGTCCTTATGGAAGGGGCTGCCGACGGCCGCCGAACGCCATCCGGTCGCTCATGCCCCGGGGTGGTGGCGGCGTCCGGATCGGCTTGTCTATCCCGCTATCCCCTATCCGATCAAAACACCGCCATTGAGCGAAGCGCACTCGGTTCCGGTTCTCCTGATCTGGAGTCGGGATAACGTGCTGGCCCAGGCGTGGTCGGAACAGTGCCGGAAAAGAGGCATCGCTCATTATGTGGCCCCATGCGAGACGCACGACGGGGAGCATCAGCGCGATATGTCCGCAATGCTGGATAATGTCCGGCCATGGGCCTTGGCTAACCTCGACGCCCGGAATATGGCCGATGCGATCAGGGTTGCGCACGTCTGCCTGAACAAAAAGGTCGCGAGCCTTCACCTCATCGCCGGGCAAGCCTGTCTCGCCCCGAATGACGTCTCCCCGCCCGTGCAGGATGACGCTCGACCGCCGATCCCCCCCGGCGCCCTGCTTATTCCCTGGGAACAGGAAGGCGGATTTGCGGACTGCCGATCCAATCCTCCGCTGATGGACCAAGCGCTGGACCTGCTGATCGATGGCCAGCATGGATTGCATGATCCCGTCCGATCGCTGGTAGGGAGCAGCCACACCAAAGACTGCTCCGAAACGACTTCCCCCGAGGTCGCCGCTTCCATAGCTAAACGCGGGCGACGGGCTGCCATTACGACGGCTTTTGGCGATGCTGTTCGGACCTGAGGGAATGTCCGCCCCCAGACGCGCAGCGTGCCATCCGGCGGTGGGTCGAAGAACGCGCGAAAGACGGGCCGTGGCTGCGTGTCAATTGGCGAGAAAGCGGCGTGACCATGCCACCTTGTAGCCAGGTGCCGACCGGACCCGGCCATTGATAAAAAGAGGCAGTGTACCGCCCCGGGTTTGTCGGAGGCTCCATCGTCGGTTGACAACATCTCATTCGCATGGCTGATTGAGTGCATGGGGATTGCGATCTCCCCACGAGGCGTCAGCTAGAGCATCGCGTCCAGCACGACCACGCAAGGGACGCATCATGCCTGCTCCAAACACCATCACACCGGATAAGCTCGCCCGCCTCGTCGCATCGGTCGGCGCCCCCCATATCATCGACCTGCGCGATACTCCGGAAAAAGCTATTCCGGGATCGCTGTTCCCTGACCACTCCGATCCGATCCAATGGGGTTATGGTGCCGGATCGGCCGCCGTCATCATCGACGCAGATGGTGGTGGTGCGGCAGCTTCCGCAGCGGCGATGCTGCGCAGCGAAGGGGTGGCAGCCGAAGTGCTGGAAGGCGGGTTCGCCGCATGGACCGCAAGCGCCCTACCGACCGTTTCGCTCGGCCATCTGCCGCCACGGCATGAGGATGGCCGAACCTGGTGGGTTACACGCGCGCGGCCCAAGGTCGATCGTATCGCCTGTCCTTGGCTGATCCGGCGCTTCGTCGATCCGGAGGCTCGCTTCCTGTTCGTCGCGCCCGGCGAGGTGCTGACCGTCGCGACTCAGCAGCGGGCCGAACCGTTCGACGTCGCGGACGAAGGCGTGTTCTGGAGCCATCGCGGCGAGCGCTGCACCTTCGACGTGATGGTCGAGGCGTTCGGGCTGGAAACGCACAAACCGCTGGTTCGGTTGGCCGCCATCGTGCGGGGCGCCGATACCGATCGGCTCGATCTAGTACCTGAGGCTGCCGGACTGCTCGCCATCTCGCTTGGCCTGTCGCGCATCTACAGTGACGATCACGCCCAGCTCGAAGCCGGCATGGCGGTATACGACGCGCTCTATCGCTGGTGCCGCGACGCGCAGGGCGAGAAGCACAACTGGTCCTCGCATCAGCCGACGCGCGGCAAGGTGCCGGCATGACGGCGGTGATGGCGGAGGCCGCAATCCCGGCACGCCCGGAGCCGGTCACACTCGGCCAGGCCTTCTGGGTCTGGCTGCGCATCGCGATGCTCTCATTCGGCGGTCCGGCCGGACAGATCGCACTGATGCACCGCATCCTCGTCGACGAGAAACGCTGGATCGGTGAGCAGCGGTTCCTGCACGCCCTCAACTACTGCATGTTGCTGCCCGGGCCAGAGGCGCAGCAGCTCGCGACCTATATCGGCTGGCTGATGCACCGCACGAAGGGCGGCATCGTCGCCGGCGTGCTGTTCGTTATTCCCGGCGCGGTCGCGATCATGGCGCTGAGCTGGGTCTATGTCCTCTATGGTCGTGTCGGCATCGTCTCCGCGCTGTTTTTTGGCCTCAAGTGCGCCGTGCTGGCTATCGTCCTTCAGGCGGTGGTTCGGATCGGCGGACGCGCGCTCAAGTCCACCCCGGCAAGGGCGCTCGCCGCATCGGCTTTCGTGCTGATCTTCTCCGTCGGGGCGCCGTTCCCGCTGATCGTGCTGGGCGCGGGCCTTATCGGATGGTGGTCCGCCCGGCAGGGTAGCACGGCCTTCAGGGGTGGAGGCCACGGCGCGTCCAATGGCGCGGTCGTGGCCGATGCAGACACGCTGCTCGGCGAGGAGCTGCCAGCCCATGCGCGGCCGACCTGGGCAAAGACGATGCGCACGGCACTAATCTGGCTGGCGCTCTGGCTGCTGCCGGTCGCGGCGCTGCTGATCGCGCTCGGTCCCGATGATGTCTTCAGTCGCATCGCGACCTTCTTCTCGACGATGGCGATGGTGACGTTCGGGGGTGCCTATGCTGTCCTGGCCTATGTCGCACAGCAGGCGGTCGAGAATTATGGCTGGCTTGGGCCGAAGGAGATGCTGGACGGCCTCGGCATGGCGGAGACGACGCCTGGGCCGCTCATCATAGTCCTGCAATTCGTCGGCTTCCTCGGCGCCTATCGCGATCCAGGCGGGCTGTCGCCGCTCGTGGCCGGTACGCTCGGCGGCCTCCTTGCAACCTGGGTGACGTTCGTGCCGTGCTTCCTGTGGATCTTCCTCGGCGCGCCCTTCATCGAGCGGCTTCGTGGCAACGCGGCAGTCGCCGGCGCGCTCTCTGCCATCACCGCAGCGGTCGTGGGCGTCGTCCTCAACCTCGCGCTGTGGTTCGCACTGCACACGCTGTTTCGCGAAACCATGATGATCGCGGCAGGGCCGTTCCGCTTCGACGCCCCGGTCCTGACCAGCATCGATCCGGCCGCTCTCGCCCTGTCGCTCGGGGCCGCCTATGCGATCTTCATGACGCGGGCGGGGGTCATCACAACCTTGCTGGCGACGTCGGCTGCGGGTCTCGCGCTTTATGGCGCCGGGGCAATCCGATGACGCCTAGAGAACCCTCGATCGGCGCAAGGAGCTGTGCCTCGGTATCGCGACGGGTGCCGCCTTGCCGAGCAGGCCTGCCGTTGCGCAAAGCCTCGTCAAGCCGCCGCCCGCGTTCACGCCCCGGCCTCTGCCGTTCGATCCGGGCCGTTGATCGCGCCGAACGAATGGCTGCTTTCGGGAGCCAGATTGCCCGCCGGAGCGTCCGGGTTCGGGCGGATGCGGCCGCCCTGCCCCTTCCGTCACGACTGACTCAGAATCCGACATTCGCAGACGATTGGCAGCGCCCCAACTTAAGACGCTTGTTCATTGGTAGATGCTGGCCACGCGTCTCCGCTTGAACGGCGAAAACTGGGGAAAAACCGTCGCTCGGGCGATGCAACTTGAACGTCCACCGCAGCAAGAACCCAACGCTCGCGAGCGAAAACCTCTTACCATCATGGAATAAGGGATTCCGGGCCGAGACGGAGTGACGATTGGCAGGGGGATAGGCATATTGTACAAGTTCATGGGCAGCAGGCCGAATAGGCGAAGGCATTCAATAGAACAGTACATTCCTACATCACCTGACGGAGCCAAAGGATCGATCCATCTGTTGAATGGCCATGGATGGAGAACGCAAACCTACCGCTGTCGAACAGGCCGACCATAAAATCACCTCACAGGTGAATGATGAGCGCGATAGCTGGCCAGTGCGGCTAATCGGTGCCGCCAGTGAGATCGGTGATCAGCCACAGATGCGGGTGATTTGCGCCGCCACGATCGCGGTTGGTCTCGCCCAACGGGATGCGTACCTTGCCAGGGCCGGCTTCAAGATGCTGGCGGCACACACGCTTGCCACCTGGGGCAAGAGCAGGATCAAAGCCGTGATCAACCGCAGGCGCCCGAAAGACGGTGACGATCCTCGGGTGCGTCAAGGTGATAGCGACCGCCACGAGGAGAATTCGTTCCCATCTGGGCACAGCGCCGGTGCCGTCGCAGTCGGCGAGGCGATCGCTCGAGCATATCTAGACCATGCGGTGGTTGCCCGTGGTGCGGCACTGTCAGTGTCCATCGTACAGGTGCCGCGCGGAACGCATTATGCTGGCGATGTCCTGGCTGGGATCGCCATTGGCCTGATCGCTGAACGCGTGAGCAATGCGGCGATCGATTCAGCGGTTCAATGGGCCGAGCGTGGCTTCGCAAAACGGCAGCGTGGCATCAGCGGTGACGATGCGACGCCAGTCATCCGTCGTGCAGTGGCGCTGTCGTCGCCTCGCATCCAGCAAAACGGCGAGGACGTGGGATCGTCCCAACCGGCACCTTATTCACCTGAGCTTATTGCATTGGCTCACCCATGAGGCCCTTATGCTTCATGATGGGATGGCCCCGAGGACCGAGCCAAATAATGTCGTGTCTACGCGTCTACCAAACAAATTGGCTCGGTGACGCAGATGGGTGACACCGACCTGCCCGACGGCATTGAGGAGCGCCACGTGGCACCCGTCCGAGGGCTGCGGGCGCACGCCAGCCCGCTCGCGTTCATCGTGCTAGGCACGGCTATGGCCGTCGCGGCGAGTGGACTGCTCGGCGGTACACCTGCGCCCGTGACGTCTGTCTCTGCTCCCGCCGCTTCATTGGAGCTGAAGATCGCCCGCCCGCTGCGCAGCGGCCTGTTCTTCGAGACCCGTATCCGGGTCACCGCCCGACAAGCCATTGCCAAGCCGGTAATCGGGGTGGACGCGTCCCTATGGCGCGATCTGACTATTAACAGCCAGGTACCAGCCCCCGCCAGCGAGAGCTTCAAGGGCGGGCAGTATCGCTTTGAGTACGGCCCCTTGAAGGCGGGGGAGACGTTGGAGGTCAAAATCGACGGCCAGACAAATCCGCCACTAATTGGGCGCGTAGCAGGAAACGTCACGCTTCTGGATGACGACACCCCCCTGACCCGGGCCCATGTCACCATCCCGGTCCTGCCATAATGGACATCGTCCTACGGGCTTCCGTCACATTCGCGGCGCTCTACCTGTTGCTGCGGCTGCTGGGGAAACGCGAGATCGGCCAGCTGACGCCATTCGAATTGGTGGTCATCGTGGTGATGGGCGACCTGGTCCAGCAAGGCGTTACGCATAACGACTTCAGCCTTACCGGTTCGATCCTGGCGATCGCCACGTTCGCCTTCTGGGCGCTGGTAATGAGCTGGGCGACCTATCTTTCGCCTAAGCTGGAGACGCTGCTGGACGGTCGGCCGCAGGTCATCATTCGGGATGGCGAACTGATCGAGGCGAATCTCCGCCGCGACCGCATCACGCGCGCAGAGGTCGAAGCCGAGATGCGCCTAGCGGGCATCGCCCACATGAATCAGGTCGCCTGGGCTATCCTGGAGACACAGGGTAAGATCAGCTTCATCCGCAAAGACGGTGGTGAGGTGAAGCCCGACGACGATGACGCTGGTACTGCGTAACGCGATGCACGCCGTCACGACGGCGGCAACCCCAAGTCGAGTAATTCGTTCGGCCGGGGTGTAGGAGAAGACCGATCGCCCATGCCAGCAACGTCGTCTATTGCGACGGACCAAACAGCCCCCACGCTTTCGACATCATCCCGCTTCAGCCGCGAAATGGGACCCTGGATGCAAAATGCCCGATCTGTCGGGGATACGGGCAATGGAACACCGAGATCGATCTGGTCAGCTTCCGGTGCAAACGCGCAATCTGCGATTATTGCCACGGGGCGGGATGGATCGAGACCGGCAACGACCCGGTAGGGCATGCCGACATCACCATGTCGCAGGATGGCTACCCTCAATGGGTGATCGCATATGAGCCGCACCAAGATCCAGATCGGCCTGTATCTGATCCGGCAGCCCCGCTATCGCCCAACCAGATCGATCGCTAGGCTGTCGAAGGGGGATCCCGAGGCGGGCGACGAGACGTATCGACGCTTAGACATCTTCAGATAAGGATCGGTCAGAAGCCTAGAGCCGTATCGCCTAGATGGTGTCACGACCACACCCAAGTTCCGGCGAAAGTAGAATGGCCGAAATTGAACTCAAGCGGCCGCCCTTCCCTTTCGTCACACCCACTTTCGGCCATCTGCGACGTGTTTTCTTATTCGCGACTTCTACATTCGTTGAGAAAACCAGCGTTTACTTGAGAATTTTTTACGTGACGTGTTGTGAAGCCGCGCGGTCTCCATCCCTCCTCAAACGGGCAGCGTCAGCCTGCGACGAGGCGAGCCTGTCCCGATAGGCGCCCTGACAATGCCGCGTTGCCTCTCCGACCCGACCGCGCCATTGTCATGCCAATCAAAGGAGGGTGATGTGGGTAAGCACTTTTGGCGAGCCGGCTGTCTGGCAATGCTACTGGGATCGAAGGCGGCCGCCGCTCAGCAGCTTCCCCCGCCCGCCGACGCACCCACCGCGGGCAGTGCGCAAGGCGACGTGTCGGTGACCATCTACAACAACAACGTGGCACTGGTGCAGGACGTGCGCCAGCTGCCGCTGGGGAAAGGTCAGGCGCGCCAGAACTTCCCCGACGTCAGTGCCGCGATCCGGCCGGAAACCGTGTCGCTGGTCGTGCCCGACGCCGCCATCGTCGAGCAGAACTTCGACTACGACCTGCTCAGCCCGTCGAGCTTGATGGAAAAGGCGGTGGGCGAGACGATCACGCTGGTCCGCACCAACCCCGCCACAGGCGCCGAGACCCGCGACCGGGCCAAGGTGCTGGCCGTGAACGGCGGCGTGGTCATCGAGGTGAACGGCCATGTCGAGGTGCTGCGCGATGACGGGCTGCCTGTCCGCGTGGTCTTCGACAAGGTACCGAATGCGCTTAGGGCGCGCCCGACGCTGTCGGTGACGCTCGCCAGCAGCCGCGTGGGCACGCGACCGGCGACGCTCTCCTACCTCAGCCGGGGACTCGGCTGGAGCGCGGATTATGTCGCGCTGTTCGACGACAAAAATGGAACGGTGGACATGCAGGGCTGGGTGACGCTCAAAAATACCAGCGGCACGACCTTCTCGAACGCCAAAACGCTGTTGGTCGCGGGCGAGGTCGGCAACACCGATGACGACAATGGCGACTATAGGCCTCGGCAGCGGCGGGTGACGCGGATCGCGCCAGGCACCGAGAGCGCCGCGCGCGAGCAGCTGGGCGACTTCTACCTCTATCCGCTGACCGAACGCACCACGATCGCCGACAAGCAAACCAAGCAGGTCAGCTTTCTGGACGCCAAGGGCGTGGCGGCAAGCTCAGGCTACCGGTTCGAGAACGCGTGGCTCGGTAGCTCGGACGAACCGCGCAGCGCTCAGTCGGTGCTGCGCTTCCGCAACTCCGGCGCGGCGGGCATGGGCGATGCACTGCCTGCTGGCGTGGTGAGGGTTTACGCCCGTGATGCGCGCGGCCAGCCGCAGTTCATCGGCGAGAATCGCATCGAGCACACGCCCCAGGGCTCGACGATTGCGCTACCCACGGGCGACGCGTTCGACGTCAAGGTCCAGCCGACCACGGTCTCGCGCGTGAAGCAGGGCGACAGTCGTTGGCGGACGGCGGTGCGCTACAAGCTGACCAACGCGCGGTCGCGGCCTGCGACGGTCGAGCTGGTACAGGGCGGTCTCGATTGGGGCGACGTGCGCGTTGTCGAGGACAGCGCCAAGGGCGAACGCCGCAACGCCGGAACCTACGCCTGGCAAGTGCCGGTGCCGGCCAATGGCAGTGCCGTGGTGACCGCAACCTTCGACACGCGCTACTGATGCTGCGTCGGCTGCTTGCGGCGGCCGTACTGGCCATGGCGGTCGTCGCGACGCCGCTGCACGCCCAGCCGGTCACAGTCACCTCCGCCACGCCCGACCGGGTCTCGCTCACCGTCTATCGTGCGCCCTACGGCAGGGGCGCGATGAACCTGCGCTTCCTGCAAGGGTTCGCGCTTGTGACAGAGACCCGACGCATCCGTCTGCCGCGTGGGGCCGTGACAGTGCGGTTCGAGGGCGTGGCAGAGGGAATTGTGCCGGTTAGCGCGATAATCGACGGGTTGCCCGGAGGCACGATTGAGAAGAACCGTGACGCGCGCCTGCTTTCGCCGGCGTCGTTAGTTGACGGCACGCTTGGCCGAAGGATCACGCTGACCCGCACCGACAAGGCAACCGGCCAGGCGGTCAGTGAGGAGGCGACGATCGTCGCCGGCCCACGGCCTGGAGTGATCGTGCAGACGGCCGCGGGCATTGAGGCGCTGCGCTGCTCGGGCCTGCCCGAGCAACTGGGGTATGTCGGCGTGCCGGCCGGGCTGTCCAGCAAGCCGGTGCTGAGCGTTACCACCGCCAGCCCGGCAGCGGCGACCGTCACGGTTCGGCTGACCTATCTCGCCTCCGGGTTCGACTGGCGGGCGAGCTATGTGGCCACACTCGCCCCCAATGGCCGCGCGCTCGACCTGTTTGCCTGGATGACGCTGGCCAACGGCAATGACCAGGGGTTTCCCCAAGCTGAGGTGCAGGCGGTCGCCGGTCGGCTTAACCGGGTTGCCGTGTCGGCGATCCCGCAGGAGGCAAGCGCACTGCGGCTGGTCTGCTACCCGCTCGGAACGACCACATCCGATTTGCGCGCGAGCAAGTTCGAGCCGGCCGAGCCAATCGAGCCGGCCAATCAAATCGTCGTGACGGCAGTGCCCATGATGGCACCTGCTCCGCCTCCGCCACCACCACCTCCGCCGCCGCCGCCGCCGCCGCCGCCGCCGCCGGAGAACCTTGGCGACCTGAAGCTCTACCGGATCCCGATGCCGACCACTGTCGCGGCACGCGCGCAGAAGCAGGTGGCGCTGCTGGCGCAAGGATCGGTGCCCTTCGAGCGGCGGTATCGCCTATCGGTTTATCCAGGACAGCAGATCGACGCCGCATCGACCGCGATTATACTGATGCTGAAGAACGAAAAGACGGAGGGCTTAGGCGTGCCGCTGCCCGCTGGTAGCACCGCGCTTTACGCTCAGCGGGGGGGCGAACGGCTCTTGCTCGGACTGGGGGCGATCACGGATCGCACCGTCGGTGAGATTTTCCGCCTCGCGGCCGGTGTGAGCAGCCAGGTGACGGTGACGCAAGTGAAGGTAGCTCCGCACGACCCGTTGCGGGTGACCCGCGCCGCTCTGGGTTCCCACGAGGCGATGCTGACGGTGAATAACGCTAACCCGTTTGCGGTAACGCTCGACGTGCCGATTGGAGTCGCGGGGCAGCAGATCGAAGCGGAAGCCCAGGATGTTGACCGTATTGAGGGAGTCGTCACTTGGTCGCCAACGCTTCCGCCGGGCGGCCAAGCTGAGCTGCGCTACCGCTATTAGGTCGTCATACAGGACACGAGTTTGTCGCTGGTTCACCTCCGGTGCCGCTGCTGGGTAGACGTTACAAAAGACCCACAAGCAGTCATTCAGAGCCACTTTCTCCCCCCCAACTCCGAACATCCGTTCATAAGTCTTGCCCGGACCGGATGGGCCTTCTTCGCGAATTTACGTTGCGGATGAGCAAAAGGTGCACAATCCGTTTGACCGTAGCTGGCGCCGCCCCCCCCCCCCCCCCGTTCAGGGATCCAGGGGGTCTGCGGGATCGACGCGCAACGATTCGCGCAACGGTTTCATTGCGATAGCGGTGGGGGCGATCCGGCCATCAGCAATGGCGGGCTGATAGCCGAGTTCGCGGCGGTTGCGTTCGACAAAGGCCGGGCTGGCGACCGCGTCGATATGGGACGCATTGCTGACCACGAGCATGTCCCGGTCAAACGGGGCCCCCATCGCAACCAACCGGCGCGTGGCGTTGCGAAGGTTCGTCGTCGTATGCCGGGCATAGGGCTCTACTAAGATCGCATCGGCCGGAATGCCAAAGCGCTCGATCAGAGCGCGGCGCATCTCCAATGCCTCGACATGCGGTGTGTCGCGCGGATGCACCGCGCTGCCACTGACGATCAGGAAGGGTGCGATGGCTGCAGCAAATTGCTCGGCTGCGACACGAACGTTGACCTTCCCCTTGGCGCTAAGCGGCGTCTCCAGATCATCCGGCCCGACGCCCAGTACCAAGATCGCGCTATAGCGGTACCGTCCCCAATTCGTCGTTCGCGCGCGCTTGAACGCCGCGGCATTGTATCGCTGATCGAGCGGTTCGAATGCGACCGCCGCATTCTTGTCATTGACGTCGAGCAGTGCGAGGGCGAGCGACAGGCTGATATCGCCACCTAGCGCCGGATCGCTGCGCTGCGCCATGGCCATTACCACCGCGTCGGCAACCTTGGCTGCAAAGGCATCGCTACCGAAGGGCGAGTCGGACCCGTCGATCAGCGGATAGCGCGGCAATTTGCCGACCCCATACACCCGCAGGATCTCGTTCAGCCCGTCGACCTGCCGTCGCACATCGTCACCGCCGTCAGGCGAGCGGGCGGCCAAGGCCTCCCGCTCGTCGTCGCGCAGGATCGCCGCCTCCACGACGCACGCAGACGCCCCGGCGCACGCCGCGACGCGACGGTCACGCGCCTCCCCTGCCAGCGGCCCATGCAGCGCCGGAAACAGGCGCTGCGCCATCGTGGTCAGTTGGCCGTCGCGTATGACTGGCTGGGAATAGGCGGGCGACCACATGGCAATCGCGATCGCCAGCGTCGTCGCCGCCATCCGTCGCATCGGTCTTACCAAGCCTTGCTGACGACGAACCGCACGCTGCGGCCAAAGATCGGGCGGCCATAGATCGCATCGCGCGACGTCTGTCCGTCAAGCTGATCGGTCCGCGGATTACCCTCGGTCAGGCCTTTATTGTTGAAGATGTTGTCGCCGACGACCTGGAACTGGAACCCACCATGGGTCAGGGTCGCACCCAGACCGAAGGTGTTGTAGGCGGGTAGACCGGTATTGTTGAACAGGTCGACATAGCGACGCCCGACGAACTCGTAGCGGCCATAGACCTCAACCTGGTCCCCACCGGCATCGAAGGCGAAGGTCGGGCGGATATTCCCGAAGACCTTGGGTTCGCGGATGATCTGCTTGCCGTTGACCGCCGAGGGATCGGCACCCGAGCTGTTCTGGAGGTTCCGGTACTTCGGCTCCTGATAGGTGAACGAGCCCGATACGAAGAACCATGGCACCGGTGCCAGCGTGCCGTCGACCTCGACGCCCTTCACCTCGGCCTGCCCGATGAAAGGCACCGCCTGATCGTTGCGACCGGTCGTCGGATTGAATGCCACGAACGACGCGTTGAATGGGTCGAACTTCGTATAGAAGCCGGTCATGTACAAGTAGTTGCGGCCGAACGACGCCTTCAGCCCGGCTTCGTACTGATCGGCCTGAGTCTTCACCAGAACGGGATTGATATTGTAATAGCTCGAAGACTGGGGCGGCACCTCCAGATGCGATGCGCGGAGATAGCCGCCGAAATGGGTGCTGACGTCGTAGTTGACGCCGACCGTCCAGTTGGTCGCGACCGGACTGTCCTTACGGGTCTGGCGGCCGCCATCGAAGCTGCGCACGCTGTTGTCGGCGAGCGTCGTCGCATCGCCCAGGTTGACCGAGGTGGATGTCAGGCCATAGCCGTTGATATTGTACCACTCATGGCGAATGCCGCCGTCGATCCGCAGGCCGGATGCCACCTCCCACGTATCGTTCGCATAGACGGCGTACACCGTGGAATCGACGTCACCCTGGTTCAGTGTCGTGCCGTATCGCAGCACGCCCTTGTCCGTGACGGAGCCCAGCACCGCCCCGGTCGCCGAATAGGCGACGAGGTCGAGCGTGCGGGGCTGGCCGCGGACCTCCATCAGATAGTCCTGATAGATCGCCTTGTTGGTCAGCCCATAGGCGGAGGCATAGCCGCCCAGACGTAGATCATGGCTGCCGAACCCGGTCTCGAACTTGCGCGTAACGCTGACATCGCCCTGCCCCGAATAGAATCGGGAATCGACGCCGCGATATTGGCCCTGCACGACCAATCCCGATGCCGCATAGGGATCATAGGCCGTCGCGCCGTTGGTGCCCGACAGCGTATAACCCAGCCGGGCGACGGCGCCGAAGGCGGCCGTGGCGGCAGTCCGGAAGCTATTGGCGAAGCTGTTGGCGTCGACCGGGTTCGACGTCGAATACAGCGCATCGAACCGCAGCTTGCCCTGGGTGTACCCGGCCTTGGCCGAGAACTGCCAGCCACCGAACTCGGCGTCATATTGCAGCCCGAGATTGCCATATTCCATGTGGCGCCCATCGGCCAGATCGCGGGTCTCGCTGCGCACCACACCGGCAGAGTCACGGTACTTCAACGTCACCCCACGAAAGGCAGGCGAATTTAGCGTGCCGTGGAAGAAGTCGATATACGGATTGAGCGACACCGAAGGGTTGCGCGGATCGGCGACCGGGATCGGCAGATAGAAGGTGTTGTGATCGTTCAGATAATTGACGCTGATCTTCAGCGTACCATTGTCCAGGTCGCGCTTGATGTTGGCGCGGATCTGACCCCCGCGATCATTGGGGAAACCATTGTCCCGCTGCCCCCCATCCTGTCGCAGATAGCCGCCGACTGCATAAAAGGTCCGCTCGCCGAGCGGCCCCGCCTGCATCGCATCCAGGCGATAAAGGTCGGTGGTCCCCAGCGTCACCTGCACCTTACCGCGCGTCGTTGCGGTGCCGGTCGCTGTGATCGAGTTGACGATTGCCGCAGCCTGGCTGGCGAAGATCGGCGCGGGACCGCCGCGAACCACTTCGACCCGCTCCGTCATCAGGTCATAGCGATTGAGGCTGTCGCCGCGAAAGAAGTTGCCGTTGATGTCGTGGAACAGCGGCAGGCCGTCCTGCTGGAACACGGCATAGCCGTCATCGGTCGGGATACCGCGCACGCGGGTGACGTTCTGCACCTCGCCACCGGTCGCCTCGACCTGAATGCCGGGCAGTTTGCCCAGAAGATCGGCGAAATTTAGCGGCGCCAGCCGCTTCACATCGTCCTGCCCCAACGAGTTCACCGCGTAGGACACGTCGAAACGACGCTGCCGTCGGGCCGATCCGGTAACGATGACATCCTCGCCGGTTACCTCCGACGGTGCCGAATCCGCCTGCACGGCGTCGCCCGCCGCCTCGTTGGCCGTCTGTGCGTCGGCCATTTGCGGGGCGGCAACGAGTGCCGCACCCAGCGCGGTCGCGCGCAGCAGCGCGGATTTGGCAAAGATCATGATTTCCCCTGTTCGGATTAATTGGCGGCTCCCATGCCGCCCGTTCACGACAGATTTGTGAAATCCGATATTTTACGCACCAACCTGGATCAGTGCGGCTGCGTGGTGACGGTCAAAACGCCCCCTTTGACAAGCGCATCATGGCCGACCCGCCAGTCGGTCAGCACGCGACCATTCCAGTCGACTTGAACGATCTTGCCGTCACGCGGCCCTGCCCGTCGCACCGTCACACGCCGTCCCTGCCCCAAATCCATCGTCGTGCGTGAAAATGCCGGGACCGTCACTTGATACCAGGGCTCACCCGGTACGAGCGGATAAAGCCCGAGCGAGGCAAAGACATACCAGGCGGTCATCGCCCCGGCATCGTCGTCCATCCCGTCGGCGAACCCTTGCGGCGCCAATGCGAAGCTGTACCCGACAAAGGGCGGCGCCAGCTTGCCTTCGTTGGTATAGGGATGCTCCATAGGCTGCGTCAGAATCTCGCGGATCAGATCGGCGGTCGCCTGCGGTTCTCCCGCCGCGGCAAACAGCCACGGAACATGGATGTCCGGCTCGTTCGTCATGTTGAACAGCCCATCATTGAAAAAACGATGCAACTGCGCCCGCCAGTCACCATTTCCGACCGTGGCCATCATCCAGTCGAGGTCGAAGACCGGTGCCCAGCGATATTGCCACAGGGTTCCCTGGTACAGACCGCGCGCCTTGACAATGTCGCCATCTTCGCCCGGCTTTTCAAAGACCGAGCGCCACATCGGGCGATAGCCAATAGCCTGCGCCGTAAAGCGGCGTGCTGTCGCCTCATCCCCCAGATCGCGCGCTAGTTGCGCAGTCGCCCAGTCGTCATAGGCTGCCTCGATCTGCTGGTCGGGCGTATCGCGTTGCAAGGTGGCGCTGTCGGCCACCATGGCCTTCAGCGCGCCGGGGGCGTCGAAGCCGGTAATTCCCTTGCGCCGCATGTCGAGCAGCGCAATCCCGGCATGTTCCGTACGGACGGTCAGGAATGGCTCGTTCATCGTCGCCCATTGGGCTTTGCCGCGTATATAGAGATCGGCGAGCGAGCGGGCGATATCCTGGCTGCGTTCGGGTTGCAGCAGGGCCAGCAACGGCAATTGTGTGCGATAATTGTCCCATAGCGACCAACTGGCGTAGCGAGTCTGTCCTTTGGAAGACCGCGCGATCGACCCGTCATTCTCCCGGTGGCGACCATCCGGATCGTCGATCGCGACGGGCGTTTGAAAGACCCGGAACAGCGAAGTGTAGAATAGCGCCCGCTCCGCCCTCCCCCCTTCCGGCCGTACCCGTTCGAGGACGCGGTTCCAATCGGCGCGCGTGGCAGCCGCGACCGCCTTGAAAGGTCGACTCCCCAATTCCCTTTCGCGAACGCGTGCGGCGCCATCGACGTCGATGCTCGACAAACCGGTCGCCAACTGGACGACGTCGCCGCGCTCAAGATCCAGGTCTAGGGTCGCCACGCCATCCTTCGCGACCATGTTCCGGTGAATTGGACGGTCGTTCACCGTCACACGGCTCGAGGAAAAAAGACGATATAGACCTTTGTCGCACACCGTCCCGGCCACCATTTCGGCACGAAGGTCATCGCTGTTTACGGTTCGCCACGTTGCCGAGGCGCGCTTGGCATAACTGTGCCGTGCATCGATCCGAAGCTCGACCCGTCCGGCCCGCTTTGTCGAGAAACGTAGCAGCCCTGCTCCCCTGGTCGCCGTAGCCTCCGCCGTCACCGCGCCGTCATATACAATCCGGTAAAAGCCTGCAGCAGAACGCTCGCGGCGCTTGTCCATAAGCGCTGGGCCGCTGGCTCCGGCGAAGCGCATCGACACGAGCAGGTCGCCACCCCCACCCCCACAACCGACGCCAACGCCCCGTGTAAAGGAAAAGCCGTTCAGCCGATCTGCCGCAAAATCATAGCCGGCATGATTAGCAGGATTGGTATCGGGGCCAAGTTGCACCATACCAAAGGGTGCTACGGCGGCGGGGGTCAGCTGCCCAAAATCGGCCAGCGTCCCAGCCAACGGATCGACCAGATCAACCGCGGCATCGCGCCCAAGTGCAGGCGTCGCGATCATGACCAACCCGGCCGTAATGATAAATCTCATTCACTTGATTCCTCGTTGGTCGTCCAGCCAAGCAAAAGGATGACTCCATATTGGCATTTCTTGACGGTGCCATGACCTACTGATCAACCGCGAACCAAAGTCGAGCGCATGCTGCTGGGTATCAAAAACACCCGCTGCCGCTGCCACGGCTGGCAACCCCGATATCGGGCAATCCTCTCTGTTTGAGGCTTTACCTTTTGACCGGTACGCTCGCGAGATCGCGGTCGATCGCCGCCAGCAATGCGTCGGTGAACTGAGCGGGCAGGTAGGCCTGTAACCCGTACAGCGTCGTGCCGCGCGCCATGTCGAGCTGGGGGTTCTTGAGGAAAGCCGGGACATGCCGTGCCAGCACTGTGCGGGTGGCCGGATTGTCGAGCAGCTCACCAATTGGCGTAGTCAGCGTGGTGTAGCGGCCTGATGCATTCGCGGCCGCCAAGGCCTGCGAAAGGCGGTCGATTTCCGAGCCCCAAGGATCACGCTGCACCACGACCTTGCCGCTGGTGGCGAAGTCGGCGAGCGTGTCGTTGGCGCGGGTATAGCGCGGCCATTGCGCCATCGTGCCGCCGTTCGGATCGCCGTGCTTCACGAAGTTGGCCAGGTAGGTACTCATCGCGGCTCCGACAGCCTCATCCTTCGCTGTCGTCTGCGCGCCATACTTGACGCTAACATTGTCGAAGAAAAAGGGGATGTCGGTTGCGTGCTGGGCGCCGCTCTTCCCAACGGAGCCGGCGACATAGGAGAAGCGATACTCCCAGACCGGCACGCCCTTGTCGGCGATCATAGCCGATGCCTCGCGCCCGCCCGCGATCATGAAGCCGCTCTTACCGCCGATATCCGCGCTGGTTGCTCCGATCATCATCGGCATCCGGGCGAAACGATCCTGTTCGTACGCCTTGCGAACGTCGACCACGACCTTGCCGTCGACGAAGGGCCCCGAATTGGTTGGCGGAGCGCCGGCGCGTCCCGTCATTTGTGCCATGTTGAGTCCGTCGAGCACGTCGTCCGCCGATAGCGCGCGCAGGCGTTGCAGCGCATCGGGGGCGGCGGGATCAATCCCCTTGGTCCGGGCGAAGTTGCCGCCGATCGTCTCGACATCCGCCAAGGTATTGCCGGTGAACGCCTTCGCATCGCCGCCCGACATCACGACGGCCTTGTTGAAAAGCCCTTTCGCCTCGGGCGAGGTCACGAGCGCATGGACTGAGATACCGCCCGCGCTTTCACCAGAAATGGTTATATTGGCCGGATCGCCGCCGAATGCCGCGATGTTGCGCTTGACCCATCGCAGCGCCGCGACCTGATCCATGATTCCGTAATTGCCCAGGCGTCCTCCATCGGCATTCTGTGCGGTCAGCTGCGGGAGGGCGAAGGTGCCGAAGCGGCCGAGGCGGTAGTTGAAGCTGACGAACACGATGCCCTTCTTGGCCATGTTCGCCCCTGCATAGGTCGGTGGCGAGGCCCCGCCATTCACGAAGCCGCCACCATAGATCCAAACCAGTACCGGTAGCTTGCTCTTGGCTCCCATTGGCCGCCAGACATTGGCGTACAGGCAATCCTCCGCCGGGGTGGTGCCGAGCGGAGCGGCATCGCTGGGGAACGGCTTCTGCATGCAATCCGGGCTATATTGGGTTGCGTCGCGGACCCCCGTCCATTTCGCTGCTGGCTGCGGTGCGCGCCAGCGCAGTGGGCCAACCGGCGGGGCGGCAAAGGGAATTCCTTTCCAGCTTTCGACGCCCCCAGCGACCTGTCCTCTGACGGTCCCGTTATCGGTACGGATCGTCGGATCGGCAGGCCGCGCCGCGGCCGGCACGGCGATCAGCGCGATGGTGAGGGCAAAGGCTTTGGCAAGATAGTTCATCGGTTTAATCCCTTACGCAAGTCGGGCCGAGAAGCGGAGCAGAGCCAAGCGCCGTTCAACGTAGCGGCAGGCACGGTCAGATTGAAAGCGGCCGCTGCTTGAGGGGCCGGTGTCGTCGGGTTGCCAGGATCAGACAATTGCGACCCGTTTTCCTCTTTCCAACCTGGGCCGCTTGTTCATTACCACGTTTTGGCCACGTTTTGGGAAGCATGCTGTCCCAATCCAAACTTCATACCCGGTCAGGTGCGAACGGCTCTGGTGGGCGGCTAAGGTACGCGGTGGACTGCCTCGCTGTGTCCAACCGTAGATGCCGGACCGGACTCCTCGTAACACGGAACCAAGATGGAACCTGACGGTGCTTCACTGAGGATTAATAGGAAAATTCCGATCAGCCAGTCGTTGGTCTTCATCGGCTGCGCAAAGCTACCGCTGCGTTGCATTGACGGCTTAGGGCGCATCGGGAGCCTTACGATTTCTTCTCGGGTAAACCGGGCTATCTGCCCTAGCTTGATGAGCGGATGGCATGAAATGTAAGCGATCATAGGCCGCCCGCGCTTCCCTCTTGCCTAAAACGGCATACGCCTCATTGATCTCTTTCGCGTGAGCAGAAACGTCCACACCATGATTGGCATCGGGATGATACTGACGAAGCAGAGCCTTCCACCCGGAGCGGATAGTGTCGCGACTTGCCATTGAGGGTACCCCGAGGACGGCATAATAGTCGGGTGATAGAGCTATCCGGTTTGACGGTCCCCCGGTTTCTCATCCGTGCATGATGCGAGTTTCCGGCCTGCATCCGTCGGGGTTAATCCCGACGGATGCAGCATATTCGGCTGGCGTCAGCCAGCCAAGCGCCGTGTGAGGACGGCTCTCGTTATAGTCCCGCCGCCAGGCCTCGATCTTGGCACGAGCATCCGCCAGCGACAGGAACCAGTGGCTGTTCAGGCACGCGTCGCGAAGCCGGCCGTTGAAGCTCTCGACGAAGGCGTTGTCGGTCGGTTTGCCCGGCCGCGAGAAATGGAGCGTGACGCCGTTCTCATACGCCCATCGGTCGAGCGCCTTCGAGATGAACTCCGGGCCATTGTCCACCCGAATGGTCTTCGGTGCACCACGTACTGACGCGATGCGCGTCACCGCCGCGACAACCTGCTCGCCCTTGATGCCCTGATCGACGTCGATCGCCAGCTCATCGCTAAGTGAACGCATCGACCACCGTCAGTGCCCGCAGCCGCCGGCCATCGAACAAGGCATCCGAGACAAGGTCCATCGACCACATCTCGTTGGGCGCCGAGGCCGCAGGCTGGCGTTCGCGGTTCGCCGCGCTGACGCCCTCGACGGGGACGCTTGAGCCGAAGGCTTATTCCATCCTCCCGATATAGCCGGTAAACCCGCTTGTCGTCTAATCGGTCAAGCCGTTTGCCAAGGTGCTCGTAGTCGATCTTCTTTTGCGCATCGTTGTCGTCTTCGAGGTCAGGACGGGTCCAGCCTCAGCATGGCGCCAGATCGCCGGCCTCTCGATGTGGTTCCCGTGTTCCAGATGGTCACGAAGCGGGTCACGAGATGGCCGTGGCCGCACCCTGGCGGGGCGGCAGCTCGGAAAGCAGATATCAGGCCATGGCAGTCACCTTTGGGTCAAAGCCTCGCCCGTCGATCCACATCCGGTGGAGGATCACCGCCAGCTTGCGGGCCAGCGCAACGCGCGCCTTCCAGAAGCCCGATCTCCGGCCGATGGCGGCAGCCCAGTCCTTCAGCGCCGACGCCTGCGAGGTCCGCGACAGCATGACATTGGCCGCTTCGAACAGCAGCTTGCGGGTGAGACGATCTCCGCACTTGGAGATGCGGCCGTTGATGTCGACCTCGCCCGACTGGTAGCGACGCGGAGTGAGACCGAGATAGGCGCCGACATCCTGCGAGCGTCGGAACCGGTGAGGATCCTCGATGGTGGTCATGAAGCTGACGGCCGTCAGCGGTCCGACGCCGGGCATCGTCATCATCAAGCGGCAGGCGCCGCTTTGCCGGGCAACCCGGGCGAGCTGCTTGGCAATGGCAAGCTGTTGCTCCCGCAATGTGCTCAGCATCGCCAGTAGGCTCTCGAACAGTGCGGCGACCACCGGATCGTCCGGCAGCGTTGCCCGGACCTGACGTTCGAAGGTGCCACCCTTCCCGGGTCCGACCAGAATGCCGAAAGTCTTCGCCAGGCCGCGTATCTTGTTGATGAGCGCGGTGCTCATGCCGACCAGCTGGTCTCGCGTGATCAGGAGCGCACGCAACCGGTGCGTATCCATCGAGCGAACAGCGACCGGCCGGTACCAGCCCGAGCGGACCAGCCGTGCCAACCCAAACGCGTCGTTGCGGTCCGTCTTGTTCATCTGCAGCTTCAGCGCTGCCGCAGCATGCCTGGCATGAAGACACACCACCGGCAGCTCTCGCTCGGTCAATGCGTGCCACAACCACACGGTCATCGGGCCCGTCTCGATACCGATCCTCACGGCTCCTGCGGCCCTCCGCGCCAGCACGGCCGCAATAGCGTCCGGGTCCGTTCGCGACTTACCGTCCCATATGCGATCGCCCGTTTCGTCCACGACGCAGATCGCGGTCTCCTTCATCGACACATCTAGGCCAACATAGCAGGTCATCTTCCGTCCTCCTCTTCAGGGGACGACAGGCTATCCCAACGAGCACCGCTCCTGATTACGCCATGTGGTTCACCAGCCAGCCCTCCCTGCGTAGTAGGATGTAGATCCGGAAATAGCCACAGCGCACCCGTGCTGCCGCCAGATCGTGGATGCGCAGCCGCAGCGGCGCCTGGTCCGGCTTGTGCGACACGTAGCGCACCGATGAGCGGTCGACGCCGAGCGCGAGGCAACTGCGCCGCTCGCTGACGCCCAGCCCGCCATACACCTTCTTCGAGCGATAGAAGGTCTGCTCCGATACGCCCATACGGCGGATGACCTCCGCCACCGGCGTGCCCGTCTCCGCCTGCTTCAGCGCAAAGGCGATCTGCTCTACCGTGTACCTCGACTTCTTCATGTCCCAGCTCCTTGACCGCAAGCTTCAAAGGGCCGGAAAACTCTCATTCAGCATGGATGAAAAAACAGGGAGGACGTCACTGCTCGGACGGCGTGCGTGGTCGTGGCGCACCCGTGACGAACTTGTCCCATACGGTCTCCTTCCATTCCAACAAAAGGATCGCACCATCAAACCGTGGGATCAAACACCTAGCGTACGCTCAGAAAGACATTCTGCGACGATCCCAGCCAGCATCAACCTGAATCTCCGGTTTCGGGCGCTTCCCGAGGTTCTTTAAAATGATCGCAAACGGGACGGTCCCACCGTCCCGCCCGCCCTTCGTTTGTGGGAAGGCAAATCTGAATAGTTGACTACGGCAACTAACTTGCGTCCTATGTCTGGCATGGACGATGCAATCAATGCCATTCGGACCTTCAACCGGTTCTTCACTCGCCATGTGGGGGCTATCGATGCGCGCTTTCTCGACACTGACGCGAACCTGCCCGAAGCACGTCTGCTGTTTGAGATAGCCCGGCACGAACCCGTCTCGGCAATCGCACTACAGGCCGAATTGAACCTTGATCGCGGATATCTTAGCCGACTGATCGTCCGGCTCGAAAAGCGGGGATGGGTTCAGCGCCACCGCCTTGAAGCCGATGCCCGTACCCGTCCTATCAGCCTCACCCAAGATGGGCGAGAAGCGTTCCACCAACTCGATCAGCGTCAACGTGCCGCCGTTGCCCACGACCTCGGCCGATTGAGCGCCGCTGAACAGAATGAACTCGTGCAGGCGCTCACAAAGGCGCGCCTGCTGCTCGATCGGAACGTGCCTGCCACAACATCATCACCTACGCTGTCGATTAGCGTCCTTGATCGACCTGTATGGCACGCACTGACCGGGCGGCAGGCGTATCTTGCTCAAGGCAATGAAACGGCTCTGCGCTTCTTTCCTGAATATGGCCCCTTTGCCGCCCCACTCGATCCCACTGGCAATATAAGCGCGCTGGCCAGCTTGGCTGGCAATGCCGAAATCTGGTTGGTCGAAAAACATCAGATAGCGCCACCCGTTGGTCTGAAGCTTGCCCGAAGCGCCGAATGCGTTCAAATGATAGCCCGCACGATCACCGTTGGTGGACCTGATCACTCCTTCTGCGATCTGGGCGATGACGATGCAGGGGAAATGTTCGCTCTGGCTACCCTGACACAACCCGGGCCATTCTCGATCAGGACACATGAACTGGGCCGCTTCGTCGGCATACGCAAGGATGGGCTTCTGGTCGCGATGGCGGGCGAAAGGATGAAGCCAGGGCCCTTCACCGAGCTGAGTGGTGTCTGCACGCATCCGGATCACCGCGGGCAAGGCTATGCCGGGTTTCTGATGCGGGTGGTTGCCTCGAAGATGATGGAACGTGGGGAGGTACCGTTCCTGCACTGTTACGCGACGAACACAGGAGCGATTGCCTCGTACCGGAGCCTTGGCTTTGAAATCCACCAGACCATTACGGCAAAGGTGTTGATGCCCACATAAGGCGCTGAGCGAGGCACACTTTCCCGTTTCACCGCGCCAACCGCCATACGAGAATATATCACTGTTCTCGTATTTCGATCGGGAAACGAGAATCACCTTTGGCCGGTGGCAGGCTCGATCAAGTCCCAGCGGTTGCCGTAAAGGTCTTCGAAGACAGCCACAATACCATATGGTTCTGTCCGAGGCGGCTCGACGAAACGGATACCCCCCTGCGTGTACGCGAGGTGGTCACGGGCAAAGTCATCCGTTTCGAGAAACAGAAACACGCAACCGCCGCTCTGATCGCCGATCGCATCACGTTGCCGGTCGTTGACGACCCGCGCCAGTAACAGTGCGCTTGCCGCGCCATGCGGCGCGACCACGACCCATCGCTTGCCATCACCCAGCGCAGTGTCCTCGCGCACCTCAAAGCTCAGTTTCCCAACAAAGAAGGAGAGTGCGACGTCATATTCGCCGACGAGGAGCGCGGTCATGTTTAAGTGCTGTGGCACCCAGCGATGATGTCCTGATCCCGGCGGAGAGCCAACGCCCCCTTCCCATCTGGGATCGAGAAGCGGGGCCCGATCAGTGCGGCCGATTGACGGCCGCTTAACGACAAACGACGTGTGTACCATGAGGAGATGGGCACTTTTTGGCGGTTGGGCAGTTTCGTCATTGTTGGTCGCGGTCGCAAGCTGCAGCGAAGGTCCCGACCGCGCATCGCGTCGATGACCCCGCCATCACTTCCGATATGCCGAAAGGCGATTGGCCGGTTGCATCAATCGACAATCGCTTCCAGACCGGCCATGAAGAAAGTCTAACGTGGAAGCCGGCTTGTGCTGGCTTCAATCGCCTACCACCAGTGTGGGACGGCGATCCGCTTTCTGCTTCAACGGCAGCGGCTGGCGGAAGAACTGCAGACATTCTGCACGGTTAAATACCCGGACGTTGCACCGACATTGTTTCGTCTGCTTCCTGGTATCTGCCGGAATCAGGCGCTGGACGGCGAGCGCGGGGGAGGCACGAAGGCGATCGCAAGCAAGATCCGCAGCGGCGAACCGCTCGATCCCAAGGCCCCCGAGTTTGCTGCGAAGGGACCGGCGACGGTTGCCACGCCCCCGCGCAATTGGAACTGCTAAACGAGCGTATCGGCTGCGCCGAACATGTCTCGCACAACGACAGGAATGTCATCGGGCGGTGCAGTATGACTCTGCACCGTCTCGTCGACATGATGCCGAACCTTCCACAAGAATGTGTGGATCGCTTGGACTTCCGATTTCTCGAAAATCAATTGCTCGCCTTCGGTGATTGATAGGAAATCGTGGTTTCGCCCGTTCGGCAGGGGCGTTCGCCAAACTTCGGATAGGATCATGGAGATCGCGTAATTAGAATGCGCGTGAAACTGATTATGGAGTCCATCAGCCTTTGGTCCGACTTCACGTATGCCGTCTCCGAGAAAAATTTCGCCTCTGCTGCCATTCCAAATCGAGTATGTTTGCGCACAATTACATTCAACTAACTAGCCAAGCCGAATAATCATCTCCGCTGCCATTATAGTTTCAGGCCCATGGGCAATAAGTATGCGAGTAATGGTGAGACTATTAAGGGCTTGAGCGATGGCCCTTTCATTTTCTACGTCAAGGTGGGCCGTTGCTTCATCCATAATCAATATGCGCGGGGAGCGGTTGACGTGCTCCCCGGAAATCATGCCATTGGTAAGTTAGCTTGTCATATGGAGACGAGCGATGCGGCGAGGTCGTTTTACCGAAGATCAGATCATAGGCGTGCTGCGTGAGCATGAGGCTGGCGTAAAGACCGCCGAACTCTGCCGGAAGCACGGCATCAGCGATGCGACGTTCTACAACTGGAAGTCGAAATACGACGAGATGACCGTGTCGGAAGCGGCACGGTTGCGGACGCTGGAGGACGAGAACCGGCGGCTGAAGAAGCTGCTGGCGGAGTCGATGCTGGACGCATCGGCGCTGAAGGATCTACTAGGAAAAAACTGACTCGGCCTTCGGATCGCTACGCTGCAGTGGAGAAGCTGATGACCGACCACGGCTTCTCCGAGCGTCGCGCCTGCAGGCTGGTGGGGGTCAACCGGTCGGCGTGGCAATATGAGCCGCTTCGCGGGAAGGACGATGCTGTCCGCGAGCGGATGCGCGAGATCGCGAACGAGCGTCGTCGGTTCGGCTATCGCCGACTGGCGATTCTGCTTCGGCGTGAGGGCAAGGGCATGAACCTGAAGAAGGTGTACCGGCTGTATCGCGAGGAGCGGCTGACGGTGCGCAAGCGCGGCGGCCGAAAACGAGCACTGGGCACGCGGGCGCCGATGGCGATCCCGCAAGAACCCAACCAGTGCTGGAGCCTCGACTTCGTGTCGGATGCATTGGCCAGCGGCCGGCGGTTCCGCGTCCTCAACGTCATCGACGATTACAGCCGGGAATGCCTGGCGTGCATCGTCGACACCTCAATATCAAGTCGGCGTGTCGTCCGCGAACTTGCCGCCATCGCCCAGCATCGCGGGCTGCCGTGCATGGTGGTCAGCGACAACGGCACCGAACTGACCAGTCATGCCGTGCTCGCCTGGTCCCAGGACACGGGCGTCGAGTGGCATTACATCGCGCCCGGCAAGCCGCAGCAGAACGGCTTCGTGGAATCGTTCAATGGTCGCTTGCGCGACGAATGTCTGAACGAGCACCTGACCCCCTCGCTGACTGCGGCGAGACGGATCATTGAGGCATGGCGGACCGACTACAACACCGTGCGTCCGCACAGCAGCCTTGGCGGCATGGCACCCGCCGAGTTTACCAACCGCCCACGCAACGGGCTTGAGGACACCGAAGCTAACTTATCAGCGGCCTGAAAATAGGGATCACGTCAACGGCAACCATATGCCCGCACACTGCTACGGTCTAACGACACCACTACGCGATACACTGGTTCATCAAACCGAGCCGTTGCGGCAAGCTGCCTTGGCAAAAGTACTGTCGAAGATATCACGGTGACGCGGCCCGTTCCGACACCAAAGCGCTGGTATGGAAAAGCGTCATACCGCAGCCTTACCTTCTGGCCGGTCTGGATAAAACCGACTGCACGCGATGGAACAAATAGTTCCGCTGTCAGACGGGTTCTGCCCGTGCTGATTGTCATCATAGTTGCCTGGGTATCTATCGGTTGGCCACTGACGGCCTGTACAGTTGTTACCACGCCATCCGAAGGCGACTTAACCGAATAACCTTGCTGACCTGCGGCGACAGTGCGCTCGCGCTTAGGGTCAGGACTCGTTGATCACAGCCAGAAGATGACGGTGGCCGCGAGAGCAACGGCGGAAAAGAAGGCCGTGGGGCAGCGATCGTAGCGTGTGGCAACGCGGCGCCAGTCTTTGAGGCGGCCGAACATGATCTCGATGCGGCTGCGACGCCGATAGCGGCGCTTGTCGTATCTGACCGGCTCGTTGCGCGATCGTCGGCCCGGGATGCATGGCTGGATGCCCTTGGCCTGGAGAGCGTCCCTGAACCAATCGGCGTCGTAGCCGCGGTCGCCGAGCAGCCACTGCGCTTTTGGCAGGTCGTCCAGCAGGGCTGCCGCGCCGGTGTAGTCGCTGACTTGGCCTGCGGTCATGAAGAAGCTCAATGGGCGGCCGTTCGCGTCGGCCACGGCATGGAGCTTGGTGTTCATGCCGCCCTTGGTGCGTCCGATCAGGCGGCCGAGATCCCCTTTTTAACCCGCAGGCTCGATGCCGTGCGGTGCGCCTTCAGGTAGGTCGCATCGATCATGACGGTTTTCGGTTCGGCATCGCCTGCAGCCAGCCCCTCCATCATGCGCGTGAACACGCCACGCTCGCCCCAGCGCTTCCACCGGTTGTACAGCGTCTTGTGAGGACCATAGGCGCTGGGCGCATCCCGCCAGCGCAGCCCATTGCGGTTGACGAAGACGATGCCGCTCAGCACCCGCCGGTCATCCACCCGAGGCTTGCCGTGGCTCTTGGGGAAGAACGGCCGCAGCCGCTCCATCTGATCGTCCGTCAGCCAAAAAAGGTCGCTCATCACCAGTCTCCTCGTGGAGCCTGAATCAGATCGCGACGCTCACAGCAATGGGTCCTGACCCTAGGCTCGCACCGGTGTTGAAAACCCGGACGCTCGCAGTTGCATTTCCGGGATTTATGCCAATTTCGACTTGTGGCTGACCTTGGTTGGACGATTGCATCGCATACATTGACCCGTCATCGTCATTATCGATCACATCGATGTCGGTATTATCGAAATTGGAATCGGAGATCGCAGCTGGAGTTGATGGCTCGCTTGTCTCCTTATTGGCGCGGCCACCGGAGACGGTATATAGTTCCTGATCAGATAATAATCGCATCATTATCCTCCATTTAGGCGTCGCTCGCCTAAATGCGAATAGTATATATATTAATATTAAGTGCAAGAGTATGACGTTTTCAGGATTCAGACACCTTCAACATTTATAAAATAAAGCAAATTATGATATTATATTGCGCGAATGGGCCCGACGTATTCGTATATGAGCAGCAAATACGACCCGAGTCCGACCCGTGTTGACATTAGGAAATTGTACGGTGCATCTGTTTTAGGATCAGGACTTATTGATCACAGCCGGAAGATGACGGTGGCAGCGAGGGTTGAAGCGGAGAAGAAGGTGGTATGGCAGCGATCGTTGCGGGTTGTGGCACGGCCCCAATCATTATGGCGACTTGGCGTGATCCCCGAAATTCCGGCAGTTTGAGCTAAGCAGCGCGAACAAATTTGGCCCAGCATTTGGCGGTGGCGAGGTAGACCCTACCGGTAAAGCTGGTGGCCAACTGGTCGTAACGTGTTGTGATGGCACGATTGATCTTGAGGTGGCCGGACATGCGCGCGATGTTGTTGGGTTGCTCGTAGAGCGTTCGGTCATGGTCGATTTTCACCAGGAAGTTTGAGCGGCCGGGAATGACGGGCTCAATGTTCCGCCTTGCAACGTCGGCGCGGATGCTGTGTCAGCATCGTAGCCCTTGTCGGCAAGCAAGGCATCTGGCGTACGTTCTGGGAGGACGATCAGGGCGTTATATGCCTTGCAGTCTGCTGCTTCGTCACCCGTGAGGGGGGCGGTACACAGAGCGGGCCCCGCTCCGTCAGCGCGCCGTCTAGCGTCCCGATTGGGAAGGTTCAGAGGGACAGCATCGGCGACCTCAGGCTCCAGACGCCTCTCGATCCAGCCGTTTTCCCAAAAACTGTTCCCGATTACATTTTCCCGAAACGGCTCGTCGGAGATGGAGAAACGGGACTGCTGCGAGAAGTTGAACGACTGGCTCTGGGACGCCGCGCCGATCTGCTAAAACGGCAAACGATGGGTCGGTCTTGCTCGCCAGTTTGAGGCGGCGACGACCCACTTCCGGTCATTCACGGCCAGTTTTCACTTTCCTAATTACTACCATTCATTCGCTTTGGCCGCCGGGTAAGCCCAAGACGCGAGCCGTGCCCCCATCGGTTGGTGTCTGCGTCTGCTGCTGAAGTCCCCGGCTCAAACGGATAAGCTGAGAAACGGCCAACTATGCACACGTGCTATTGTGCATGGATGTACCCACGGCACGATCGTCGGTGAGGCCGTCCCTGCAGACCTGACATCAGCCATTCGCATCCCCATGCCCGCCCGACAATATCCAATATGCATTCCATTCCGAGTCAAAATCGAATTTGCAGTCATCGCTCGCTGACCCACCTCAGCAGGATGGCTCCGAAACGATTGATAGATAGAAATATCACCTGAATGGGTGAGCAAGGGCTGTGTTTTTGCTCGGAGGCCATCGTCCATTTATGACGATATCGAGGCCATATTGTCATACCTGTTTCATTTTGATTCATGTTGATTTTTTAATCGGCGCTTTAACATACAATTGGCACCGGCGAGCGGATTTTAGAAACGATATCGTATGCAATCGGTTGTGAGCGTCGCCTTATAGGCAAAACCTGAAGGACGCTGACATGAGCGATACTGTTGAGCTGACTGGTACCGTCGAAGATGTTTTCGCCCACCGTTTCACGCTGAAGACGGACGAGGGCAACAAGCTGGTCGATCTGGGACCGGGTGGTGAACGCGCACTGGACCTGTCGGCTGGTCAAACGATCAGCGTGAAGGGGGAGGATAAGCCGGCCGAGTTAAAGGCGAAGGAAATCCGTATCGCCGGTGCTGAGTGGCAGGCCGTCAAGGCCGATGAGAAGCATCAGCCCAAGCCGCCCCATGACAAGGGCGATGCGCATGGCAGGGATTCGGAGCTGACCGACGAGCATGTCACCAAGCTGCTCGACGACGAGGGCTATAGCGACCATGCCGAACGGACCCGCAAGCCCAAGCATGTCGAGGTCATGGCGACCAAGGACGGCCAGCGTCACAAGGTGCATGTACGCAAGGATGGCGTGAAGAAGGTCGAGTTGGTCGACTGATCCCTCTTGCCGCTCCCGGCGAATGGATGCGCCGGGAGCGGTCCCCACTCAGACCATATGACAGCCAAACAGGGGGCGTGCCATGCTGGCTTTTACCTATCCGCTGATCGTCCTGAGCGGCGCGTTCCAGGCCATGGGCGCCGCCCTTAGCGCGCTTTTGCGCAAAAGCCTGGTCAATCCATGGCTGGCCGCCTTCGTGACCTTCGTCCCGATCATCATCGTGCTGACCTTCGTGGTCTTAGCGATCCCCTTCCCGCTGCCGCAGGCAGGCAGCTTTGCTCAGATCCACTGGTATGACGCCTTTGGTGGCATCGCCGGGTCGGCCGCCGTCGTCGCCGGCCTCCTGTTCATCGACAAAGTCGGCTCGGGGCCGCTCAACGGCCTGACCGTCACGGGCAACATCCTGGCATCGTTAGCCCTGGATGCCTTCGGCGTGCTGGGCCTGCAGAAGAGCGGTTTCGAGCCGCTCCCGTGGATTGGTGGCGCCGTCATGATCGTCGGCGTGATCGGGATCACCCTGGGTAATGGCAAAAAGGATGACGATGAGGCGGACAAGGGGCTGGCGGGCAAGCTGCTTTACCCCTTCATCCTCGTCTGTGGCGGCTTGCAGGCGATCGGCGCAGCGCTGAACGCCGAGCTCCGCCACGCCGTCACCAATCCCTGGATGGCAGCCGATCTGTCATTCATCCCCGTCGCCTCACTGTTCCTGCTGATCTTCATCCTGCGCCCCATGCCGCTACCGACCCGCAACGATGTCGCGACCGTCAGATGGTGGATGCCGACCGCAGGGCTGGTCGGTGCGCTGGCGGTCTTCACCGGACTCTTGTTCATCGACAAGGTCGGCGCGGGCGTGTTCAATGGCCTTCTCATCACCGCCAACCTGATAACGGCGGTCGTGCTTGACCATTTCGGCTGGCTCGGCATGAAGAAGACCCCAATGACCAAATTGCGCCTGGCGGGCGTGGTCGTGACGATCATCGGCATCCTGATGATCTCAATCGGCAAGATGCACTGACATGGCGCAAGGCCCCGCCCGGCAAACGGTCCGCACGACCATCGAGCGCCTGCATCGCTCGCTGTTCGAGTTCATCGCCGTCCCCGCCCTGATCGTCGTCGCCTTCGTCATTCTGGCGGAGGCGATCGATTGGCTGGACAATCATGCAGGTCCGATGCACTCGTGGAGTCCCCTGCGGCGATGGCTTGCCCAATATGTCGGCGACACGCAGTCGGCGATCGGCGTCCTGACGGCGATCGCGGGCAGCCTGTTCACCGTCACTTCGATCACCTTCTCGATCCTGATCCTGGCGGTGCAGCAGGGTGCGACCGTCCTCAACTCACAGATCGTCGACCATTATCTGCGGCGATCGTCGAACCGGGCCTGGTTCGGCTTCTTCGTCGGCATCTCTTTGTTCGCACTGATTACGCTCGTTCAGACCACCCATACGCGGGCGCCGATCTTCGGCGTGATGATGTCGACCATATTGGGCGCGGTCGCCCTATTCGCGCTGATCCTGCTGATCTACGGCACGATCGATCAAATGCGTCCAGCGACGTTGATCGAGGCGATGGTCGACACCGCCATCGCGGCACGGCAATGCCAGCTTCCCCTTCTCACCGCCAGCAAGGCTCCCAACGGCCAAGCCACGGGCACCGTCGTTCCCGCGCCGCTCGGCGGCCACCTCGCCCGCGTCAACATATCCGCGCTTCAGGCCTTGCTTGCCAAGCATCCCGATCTGCGTATCGCGATCCACCCGGCGATCGGCGATTTCGTCACGATCGGCCACCCGCTGGCCAGCCTCTCTCATGCGGACGACGATATCGTGCAGACCGTTGGCGCCGCCATGGTCTTGACCCGGAAACGGGATATCGCGGACGATGCGGGCTATAGCCTCCATCATCTCCATACGATCGGCTGGACGGCGATTTCCACGGCGCGGTCGGATCCGGCCGTAGGCTCCATTGCCGTCCAGGCGCTGCGCGACCTCGCCGTCGCGTGGCAGCAGAATCCGCCCCGCGCATCCAGCGATGCCCGGTTGACCTATGACGACCGCCTGCCGCTACAGCTCGTTGATACGATCGAGAGCCTGATGGTCGCCAGTAGCGAGTCGCGCCAGCATCAGACCATGGCGCTGATCCTGGATACACTGGCGGCTATCCTGCCCGTCATGCCGGACGTTCAGCGGCGCGCCATGCCCGGCGTCATGCGGACTGCGGCTCAACTTGCCGCGTCGCATACCCCAACGCGCGTGATGGGTCAGGCCCTTGCCCAGTGCGAGCAGGCCTGCCGACGCCATGGCCTACATGACGAAGCCGCCATGCTGAGTAGCGTGGTCTGCAGCCAATCGCCGGTCTGATCGAAGGACCAGACCGGCGAACCGGATCAGGCGGCGATGGCCTCTGGCAAGTCGTTGTCGGTCAGGGTCGAGGACCGGCGGAACTGGTCGGCATTCTCATCCAGCCAGGCATCCGCCGTGGCACGACCCAGCGCGCGCAGTTCCTGAAGCTTCGACCAGCGGGTGTCGAGCTTGCTGGCCGATCCGCGTTCGGCCAGGGCCGGGGGCGCGGGCATCATGTGCAGGTTGGTCGCGGCCAGCGCCTGCATCGCCGGATCGGATGACCGCGCCGTACGCGCGATCGTCTGTATCTCGGTAAGCGCCTTCAGGTCGCGGAGCAGGCAGGCGTTGAAACCGATGTCGCTCATCCGCCCGATAATGCCGCCCAGCGAGGTCGGCGCGTCCTCGACCGCAAAGGGCGTGATCTGCACGATCAGAAGGTCGGTCGCGCCATGTCCGTCGAAGATCAAGGGCTTGAGCGCGGGGTTGGCGGAAAAGCCGCCATCCCAATAATCCTCGCCGTCGATCGTCACCGCAGCGAACAGATCGGGTAGGCACGCAGAGGCCATGATCGCATCGACCGTGATTTCGTCGTTACCGAACAGCCGCGCCGCGCCGTTCGACACGGCTGTCGCGGCAATATAAAGCGGCAATGCCGTATCGCGCGTCAGCGCACTGAGGTCGATGCTTGACGCCACCACTCGGCGCAGCGCACGCATCTCGCGCAATTGCGGCGACAGATGGGCGACATAGCGCCCCATCATCTTGGACAGTTCCAATGAGCGGCGGAACCAAGGCTCGAACAGCGGCCCGCCCCATTGATGGTCGAACGGCCGCAACGGCGATCCGTCTGCGACCGCCTTCCACAACCGCTCCAGCCCCGCCAGCGCCCCGGCCCGTCCGCCGTCGGCGAGCCCGGCGACCAGGGCAGTACCGTTCAAAGCTCCCGCGCTTGCACCGCTGACGGCGACAATCTCGATGTCCTCCTCCAGCAGCCGCTCAAGCACGCCCCAGCCATAGGCGCCGTGCGCTCCGCCGCCCTGAAGCGCCAAGGCTAGTCGAGGCTTGCTGGTGTTGGATGAGGACGATCTGCATTCGCTCATAACTGCTCCCAAAGAATCCCCTGCCCTCGATATATGAGGTCAGCCATGGTCCGGTCCGGGCCTAACGGGCAGTTACAAATTTGGATGCAGTGCAGCATAACGCTGCTCGATTATAGCTTCATCGGGGCAACCAGGTGTTTGGCGCGGGCATCTTGTGCATTGAACCGATGATAAACCGACCTACCAGATGCCGTACCGGAAACATAAACACGTAACCTTTCCTTGGTCGGCAAACATGCATGACGTTTGATACGTGTATGATGTGCCAAAGGGGCCTCCGCTGCTCACCAAAGCCCAGAAAATGATAATGAGCCGATCGGTGAACCGGTTGCCGTAAGGCTCGTTGAGGCTGTTCCTTAACCAAGGTGGGCGACATGCACGGCGGTTCCGAACTCCAAAGTCAGAAGTCGTTATCACCTCTCATCCCAGTGGCCGCGCCGTGGCGCAAAAGCGGTGTGGCAGCCTTGATCGATCGCGGGAACGCTCTCGGCAATGCGCACGATCAGGCGTCACGAACAACGCTGCTCAGACGCATCGCTGCATTGTTGGACCAACCACATCTCGCTCCAATGGACGCATGGGAAGCCGTAAGGACGGACGCGTTTCTTGTGCCAAGCGAGGCGCTTGAAATTAACAAAGCCAACGAAGCGGGGATAAGCGAAGCCCGTGATTTCCTTGGAGGTGTGGTGCCCGCACCCTTCGTCGGCACGAAAGCCATCACTCACGGCTTGGTCGACGATGACGCCCTACGACCCAAACAATGGTCAAACGACATGGCGCGGTTGATGGGTGACGCGGCCCTGCCGGGATACACGGCGTTTAGTCATGCCGATGCAGCCAAGGCGGGACGACTGCTGCTGGCCAAAGGGCCGGTGCGTATCAAAGACGTTTGCGGCAAAGCCGGTCTTGGCCAGATCGTCGTCGACGATGTCGAGGGGCTTGATATCGTGCTCGGTCGAGAAGATGCCCTCACCCTTGCGACGCACGGCATTGTGCTCGAGGAAAACCTGACCGATGTCGTGACCTATAGCGTGGGTTTAATCGAACTTGCCGGACAGACCATCAGCTACTGGGGCAGCCAGAACCTCACCGTCGATCATAAGGGCCGAGAGGTATATGGAGGGTCCGATCTTCATATCGTTCGCGGAGGCTTTGACGCCCTGCGAAAACTGGAACTGCCTGATAATCTAGCGCGCGCCATCGACTGCGCGGCGGTATTTGATGAAGCGGCCCATGCCGCCTATCCGGGGATCATCCTCACGCGCCGGAACTACGACGTTATTCAGGGGACAGATGCTGCCGGAAATCGGCAGATTGGCGTGCTGGAGCAATCATGGCGAGTTGGGGGCGCCAGCGGCGCCGAGATCGCAGCTTTTGAGGCATTCCAGGTTGAACCTGGAACGTCACACCTACGCTGTTCCACCGTAGAGGTCTATGAGCAGATCACCCCCCCTGTGGGAGCGGTCGTCTATTACCAAGGTGTTGACCCGGTTGTCGGCGCAATGACAAAATACGCGATGAGGTATGTGTGACGGATCCTAAGGACATCGACAAAAACGCTGTTTCGCTAGCGGTTGATGATCAAAAGATCGTCGGCACGCTTCTTAGACCGGAAATTCCTGTACCGGGTTTTCTGTTCATCCACGGTTGGGGAGGCGATCAGGAAGAGGACCTTGGACATGCCGAGGAACTGGCGCGCTTGGGCTGTATCTGCCTGACGTTCGATCTTCGTGGCCATGCTGAGAGCGGTGCCAACAAGGAGCAGGTCACCCGCCAAGATAGCCTTAACGACGTTCTTGCCGCGTATGATTATCTGGCGTCACAGCCCTTGGTCGACGGCCATGCGATTGGCGTCGTTGGAACCAGCTACGGCGGCTATCTGGCAATGCTACTGACGGCAAATCGCCCTGTTCGATGGCTCGCCATGCGCGTTCCTGCCCTTTATCCCGACGACCATTGGGAAACACCTAAGGCGAAGCTCGATAAAGCGGCTGTCCGCGCCTATCGCGAGAAGCCCCATTCCCCAGGATCAGACCGTGCCCTCTCTGCATGCACCGAATTTAGGGGCGACGTACTCATCGTCGAGTCAGAACGTGATGAGCAGATTCCGCGCGAAGCCATGCTTTCCATGCAAGCTTCGTTCAGACAGGCCAATTCATTAAGTCACCGTATAATTCACGGGGCGAGCCATGCCATGCGCGAAGAAAAGCATCAGCGCGTATACGCTACCCTTCTAGCCAACTGGATCGAAGAAATGGTTCGTGCAAGCCGGCTCACCTATCGGTGAGCATTGGCCTTGTTGCAACTAGGTATCCTAGGTTAAATAATCTGGACACGGCGTTTTGCGGCTGGAAGCTGGGCTGCTAGGGTCAGGACTCGTTGATCACAGCCAGAAGATGACGGTGGCCGCGAGAGCAACGGCGGAAAAGAAGGCCGTGGGGCAGCGATCGTAGCGTGTGGCAACGCGGCGCCAGTCTTTGAGGCGGCCGAACATGATCTCGATGCGGCTGCGACGCCGATAGCGGCGCTTGTCGTATCTGACCGGCTCGTTGCGCGATCGTCGGCCCGGGATGCATGGCTGGATGCCCTTGGCCTGGAGAGCGTCCCTGAACCAATCGGCGTCGTAGCCGCGGTCGCCGAGCAGCCACTGCGCTTTTGGCAGGTCGTCCAGCAGGGCTGCCGCGCCGGTGTAGTCGCTGACTTGGCCTGCGGTCATGAAGAAGCTCAATGGGCGGCCGTTCGCGTCGGCCACGGCATGGAGCTTGGTGTTCATGCCGCCCTTGGTGCGTCCGATCAGGCGGCCGAGATCCCCTTTTTAACCCGCAGGCTCGATGCCGTGCGGTGCGCCTTCAGGTAGGTCGCATCGATCATGACGGTTTTCGGTTCGGCATCGCCTGCAGCCAGCCCCTCCATCATGCGCGTGAACACGCCACGCTCGCCCCAGCGCTTCCACCGGTTGTACAGCGTCTTGTGAGGACCATAGGCGCTGGGCGCATCCCGCCAGCGCAGCCCATTGCGGTTGACGAAGACGATGCCGCTCAGCACCCGCCGGTCATCCACCCGAGGCTTGCCGTGGCTCTTGGGGAAGAACGGCCGCAGCCGCTCCATCTGATCGTCCGTCAGCCAAAAAAGGTCGCTCATCACCAGTCTCCTCGTGGAGCCTGAATCAGATCGCGACGCTCACATCAATGGGTCCTGACCCTAGCGCCCGAATTGTATCGGCAGAAAGAGTGCGAACTGCAGCACCCTTGCCGATGCCCATACAGCCTGGCACTATGACCCTAGCAGACAAGCGTTGGGCAGTGTTCAAAGCCTCGAACTCTGCGATACAGGTAGCCAAGTTGCCAAATTTGGTAGCGACCCTGCGACCGGTTAGAATGGCGGCAGCTTTCCACTGGACATCATTCATATCGGATCTCCCAAAATCGCTTTTATAACATGGGGTAGAACTATATAGTTCCGCTTCGGCTATTTTAAAAAATGATACTGCTGTTGGATCAAAACTGTTCACGTCGAGTGGATCACGTCGTCGACGAGTAGAATGGCTGTACCTTCATTCCGATAACCGATTATAGGCACCGTAAAGTTGAGGCTTGATAAGGTTACCATATGAGCTAGCTTGCTAGCTGAGTGGTTTCCCCACTCTCCTTCCGGTAATCGTGCCTGCTTGCGTGACGCCTGGCAGGCCAATGTTCCTGACCCGGTGTTGATGTTGCCATAGCGGGCAATACGAAGGTTCGTATCAGCCCGGCTCAAACACTCATCCGCCTTTCTGCGCATACCCACATCAGACGACCCTCGATCAAATCGTCCGGCTTTCAAAGTATAGGCTAGCAGGGACGAACGTCGCTCGCAGATGCTCATTCGTGTTGCCAGTTGGCAAATGCTGGTGGCGCCAGAGCAGCAAGGAAAGATTACAACCAAATTTGGAACATGGGCAATCGTTTGGCGCTTGTGGGTATGATCGTTCCGGGAGCCATAACATTGACCGATACAACACGACGGACATTCGTGACGGGTGCAGCCGTCACCGCTGGTGCCATTGCGGCGACAGCTGCAAACGCCGCAACACAGGACGGCGGCAGTAGCGCAGCAACGACGCTGGCAGCGGCCGCTTATCCAAAGCCCCCCTATCCCGTACAGCGCCAGCCTTGGCCCGGTTTGGCATCGAAGATGACGCCGAGACCGGACCACGGTGAAAAAAGCTACAAGGGCTCCGGCAAGTTAGCAGGCAAGAAGGCCCTGATCACTGGTGGGGATAGCGGCATTGGCCGGGCTGCGGCGATTGCCTATGCGCGCGAAGGCGCCGATGTCGCGATCAACTATTTGCCAGCGGAAGAACCGGACGCTCGGGAAGTCATTGCGCTGATCCGTGCTGAAGGTCGCAAGGCTGTCGCCATTCCAGGGGACCTGCGCGACGAACGTTTTTGCCGCCGGCTGGTCCAGCAAGCGAGCGAACAGTTGGGCGGGCTCGATATCCTCGTCAACAACGCAGCACGTCAACAGACGCGTCCCGGGATCGCCGATATTTCGAGCCAGGATTTTGACGATACGATGAAGACCAATGTCTACGCACCGTTCTGGCTGACGAAGGCGGCCCTCGAACGGATGGGCGCGGGCGCGGTGATCGTCAACACATCTTCCGAACAGGCTGGCAATCCTTCGCCCGACATTGTCGACTATGCGCTGACCCGCGCCGCCGTGCTGAACTTCACCAAGAGTATGGCTAAGCAGCTTGCCAACCGCGGCATCCGCGTCAACGCAGTTGCGCCTGGCCCATTCTGGACTCCCCTACAGGTCAGCGGCGGGGCGACGCCTGAAAAATTGCGAAGCTTCGGTGGGGATTCGCCAATGGCACGAGCGGGCCAGCCTGCAGAAATTGCAGCGCTTTACGTTGCCGCAGCCGATCCGTCATTGAGCTATTCAACCGGCCAAATTTTCGGTTCGACTGGCGGAAACGGTCAGCCAGCGTGACCAGGCGTGCCGCAACCTTTACGAGGTTGCGGCATAGACCGAGCAGTCTCATCACCAATCCAATGCTTTAGCATAGCTGGCCAACAGATTGGCCAATGACCCATATCGAGTCATTCGCGACTCTTTTTTGACCCCCCGCTTTGTGCCATCCGTTAATGCCGGGCGCGGCGGAACACCAAAGCCTTCGCCCTGCTCCATCACCCGCGAGCTTCTCCAAGAGCTTGGCGTTTCGACAATTCTGCGCAGTTCTCATGTCTGTCACCTCGATGGGTATCACGATCTTAATTGCGCCCGTGCTTAGACACCGCTAGCTGTTGCATATGATTAATACAGTCAGTGTGCTGAAGCAGGCGGTTTACGGCGGTTTGGTTGCGCTGACGGCTTGCGCCTTCATGGCGGACGCCAAGACGAACACCGCACTGCCGGATATGACGACAACCCTCCGCGAACAGGGCGTGGAAAGCGCGTCGATCGCGGTGATCCGCAACGGACAGATCGTCTCGACGGGCGCATGGGGCATGGCAGGACCGAACCGGGCGGCGACCGTCGCCACGCCCTACAATCTCGCCTCGCTGACGAAGCCGCTCACGGCAGAGGTCATCCTGCGACTGGTGTCGGCCGGCAAGCTGTCGCTCGACGAGCCGATGGATCGCTACTGGAGCGACCCCGACCTGTCGCGCGATCCCCGGCGGATGAAGCTGACGGTTCGCATGGCGCTGAGCCATCGCACCGGGTTGCCGAACTGGCGTGACGCGAAGGGGCTGGCGTTCGATCATGATCCCGGCACGACCACCGGCTATTCGGGTGAGGGGTATCAATATGCGGCGCGCTATGCCGAGCACCGCACCGGACAATCGTTCGAGGCGCTCGCTGGCCGCTGGCTGTTCGCTCCTGCCCACATGCTCGCCTCGGGTTATGTGTCGGCGCAAGGCGAGACGGTGCCGATCGCGGTGCCCTATGACGACGCAGGGAAGGCGTTGCCGGTCGAGCGTGTGACGCGATACAACGCTGCCGATCTGGCGCACGCGACGGCGCGGGATTATGCCCGCTTCCTGATCGATGCGCGCAACGACCGGGGCCTGTCCGCATCTGTCGCGGCGGAGCGCAGCATATCGCAGGCCGACCTGACGCCCAAAACATGTGCCGGATCGAAAGCGGCCACCTGTCCGCCCTGGACCGGCTTTGGCCTCGGCTGGCAGCTCCTTGGTTTTCCCGATGGTACGACGATGCTTCACACCGGCAAGGATGCTGGGGCGTTCACCTTCGCCGCGATCGATCGTGCGAGCGGCGACGGCATCGTCATCCTGACCAACAGCGACAACGGCTGGCGGGTCATCCTGCCCATCCTCGAACGCACGGGGAGCAATCCGAAGCTGATCGCCTTCCTCCGCGGCCAGATGAACTGACAGGACCAAAGCCATGATGACCGCGATCGCCGTTGCCGCAGCCTTGCTCGCGACGTCCGTGCCGCCCCCGGCCGATCCGTTGACGACCGAGATCGGCACGCTCGATGCGAAGGTGTTCGCCGCCTACAACCGCTGCGACCTGCCGACCTTTTCCGGCTATTTCGACCCGAAGGTTGCCTTCTACCACGACACCGGCGGTGCGACCTTCGAGCGTAACGCGATGGTGGACGGGGTGCGCAAATACATCTGCGGGAAAGTGAAGCGCGAGCTGATCCCGGCGACGTTCCGCGTCTATCCAATCAAGGATTATGGCGCGATCGAGGAGGGCGAACACCGCTTCTGTGAGCTGGCGACCCGGCGATGCGAAGGGATCGCCAAGTTCGTGATGGTCTGGGCGAAGCAGGATGGTGCCTGGCGGATCACCAGCGTCCTCAGCTACGGGCACCGCGCCACGACGCCTGCGGAGGGGCGAAGCACCACTGACAGATAGCTGGTGGGGTGCTTCCCGACCCGGTTTGGCGAACCATACCCAGTTATGGACGTTCAGGCTGGCCTTCCCCGTCCCCAAAAGCGGACGCTCATTAATCTTGGTCGCATACAGGCGTTGGGCACCATAAAACCGCTTTGCGCACGCAAACGTGACGGGGTTCATGCAGCGGCCGCCTCCATTCGCCGTCCGACCCAGCACGCCAGTCGATAAACTCGTTCGAAGGCGTCGGAAATCCCTCGAGCTTGAGGTTGCGGATCAGGTCAGTGGCGAGCGATGCGGCCTCGTCGCAGCGTCATGACAAGAATATCCCCGGTCGACCCCATGGCTCACTTCGCAAGCAGCTGCGCCAACGTCACCGGTTGAAAATCGCGCGCGTCGACACCGACGTCGAACTGGCGCGGCGTCGGTGTCAGGCGGCCGTGGCTGTGCCCATGCAAGTTAAGCGCGCCCTTGTGCTGGCGGTTCCAGCTGCGAAAGGCGTAGTGCCCCAGGACGAGCGCACGGCCTTCGACCTCGATCTCGGCATAGTCGCCGACGCTCGCCCAGCCCGGTGCGGCGCCCGTGGCGTCGGGATCGTTGTTGCCGCGGAGCAGGTGCTTGGTTCCGTTGAGCCTGGCGAGCAGCGCCGCGACATCAGCCGGCCGCCGCGCGACATCACCCAGATGCCAGACGACATCCTCTACGCCCACGACGGCGTTCCAGCGGCCGATCAGTTCGGCGTCCATCTCGGCCACGCTGGCGAAGGGTCGCTTGTGGATGTTGATCGTGCGGTGATCGCCGAAATGCGTGTCGGCGGTGAAGAAGACGGTCATGTCCAATAGAGGATGCGCGCCGCCGGTAGCAGCGACGCGATCCTTTCCTCGAAAAACAGGCGAAGTGATCGCATCGTCGGCGCATCATAGACTTGCTTTTCAGTCCCGAACTTGGTGCGCTTTGTCGTCCGGTTGTCCGCCCCCATGTCGAGCGCGGAGCCGGGATACCAGCTCTCCAGCACCGCCTTCGATCCGGGCGTAAAGCGATGCGTGATGAGTTCGACCGTCAGGTCGAGATCGGCAATGCCTGTCAGCGCCCCTGCCGCATCGGCGAGCAAAGCGTCGTACGCCTCGCGCCAGCCGTCGGCCGCGATGATCGGCGCGATCGTCAGGCCGATCGGATAGCCCGCGCGCGCCATGTCGGCCAGGGCCGTGAGCCTGGCTGCGACCGGCGCCGTACCTCCCTCGAACCGGGCAAACATCGTCGGATTGATCGAGGCGCGCATCCGCGTGCGTTTCTGATGATCGAGGCCGAGCAGCGGCCCGACGTCAGCGAACTTCGTGGTGAAGCGCAACTGCGCCGCCGCCTCCCAGCGGCCGAACCAGGCGATCACCGCTGACAGCGATCCGGTGATCGCCTCCAGACCCAGCGGATCGGTGTAGCAGGACGCCTCGAACGTCGTGCCTTCGTGCGCGCGCGCCTCGCTACGCGAGGTGATGCTGCCCTGTCCCAGATACGCTGGCAGCCCGTCCAGTATCTCGTCGAGATTGGCGTAGACACGGGTGATCGGCGGCCCCTTCAACGACCCGGCGAGATAGCAATAGCTGCAATGCGCAGGACACCCTTCGGCAAGGTCGACCCGCCAGTCGGCGCTGGGCGCGATCGGCTGCAACCGCCGTTTCGACGGTGGCGCGACCACCACCGCTAGCGTCGATTTCGCCTCCGCGTAGGCGCGCCGCGGATCGTCGGGTAGCCCCAGTGAGAGGCGATCACCGGGAAGCGCCACAATCTCGATACCCTGCACTTCAGCACGTGCGACGATGGCTCGGCCATGCGCGAAGCCCAGCGCCGAGCGCGTCACCAGCAACCGACGCGGGCGCCATCCTGCCCCCGGTCTCCCTATCGTCGGTGCTGTCGCTATCGTCGCCATGGCCAAGCCAACGAACGGCACGCCGGGACGGTCCAACCGATCGACAGGCACCGCCCCATCGTCTTAGAATCGGCGCTTGACCACGACAGGGGGCCGACCTGCACTTCCTCGACACACGCCGTACGCTGCTCCGCTCCGCGATGCTCGCACCGATGGGCCTGTGGACCGCGGCACAGACGCGTGCCGCCGGCCTGTCGGCGGAGGGTACCGTCGGGCGCGGCATTTCACTCGACCTCGCAAGGGCGCGCGCGGCGCAGATCTCCGGCGTCCGCTACCACCTGTCGTTCGACCTGACCGCAACGGACACCGCCGCGGGCAGGGTCGTCATCCGCTTCGATCGCGTCGGCAACAGCCGCGATCTAGTCCTCGACTTTCGCGGCCCCACGCTCGCCGATCTGACGGTCAACGGCCGTCCGCTACCGGCTGCGGGGCGGGTCGACGGACACCTTGTCTTGCCCGCAGCGTTGCTGAAGACCGGCGCCAATATCGTCTCGGCACGGTTCGCGACACCGATCGCGGCATCGGGGGCGGCGATCATCCGCTATCATGACGACAAGGATGGCCAGGCCTATCTCTACACGTTGCTCGTCCCCTCCGATGCCAATCTGCTGTTCCCCTGTTTCGACCAGCCCGACCTCAAGGCGCGCTTCCGCTGGACGATCACCGCGCCGGCCGGCTGGACGGTGATCGCCAACGGGCCGCTCGATGGGCAGCAGCCGGCGACCGGCGGTACGCGCTGGCGCTTTGCAGAAACCGAGCCGATCTCTACCTATCTCGCCGCCTTCGCCGCCGGACCCTGGACGCATTGGACATCGGCGCCCGCGGGGGAGCGGCCGATCAGCCTCTATGCGCGTGCCTCGCGCCGCGCCGAGGTCGATGCCGAGGCGCAGATCGCGACCAACCGCGCCGCAGTGCGCTGGCTCAGCGACTGGTTCGAGGTCCCCTTTCCCTTCGCCAAGCTCGACCTGGTGCTTGCGCCCGCCTTTCCCTTCGGCGGCATGGAGCATGTCGGCGCGGTCTTCTACAACGAGGACCGCTTCATCTTCCGCGAGCCGCCGACGCTGCCGCAACGCGTCGGCCGCGACGCCACCATCTATCACGAGATCAGCCATCAATGGTTCGGCGACGACGTCACCATGCGCTGGTTCGACGACCTGTGGCTGAAGGAAGGCTTTTCGACCTACATGGCTGCACGCATCCAGGCCGAGCTTCAGCCTGACGGCAACGCCTGGACCAACTTCCTCCTGTCGACCAAGACGCCCGCCTATCGCGCCGATGCGACCAGCGGCACGCAGGCGCTGTGGCAGCCGCTCGACAATCTCAATGCCGCCAAGAGCAATTACGGCCCGATCGTCTACAACAAGGCGCCGGCGGTCATCAAACAGCTCACCTTCCTGGTCGGCGAGGCGGGGTTCCGCCGTGGCCTCCACCGCTTCCTCATCGATCATGCCTATGGCAACGCGACCTGGCAGGACCTGCTCCGCGCAGTCGGTGCGGCATCCGGCGTCGACCTGACCGCATTCGGCCGCCAATACATGCTACGCGCCGGCCTCCCCCGCGTCGACACGCAGCTCCGCATCGCGGGCGGCCGGATCGGGTCGCTGACGCTCGTCCAGCGGCCGGTGCGATCGCTGCCCGGCGACCGTGGCGGCGCATGGCCGATGAAGGTCCGGGTACGGCTGGGCTATCGCGACCGCACTGACGTAGTGCTCGACGCCGCCTTCTCCGGCACGAGCGCGATCGTCGCCGGGGCGGAGGGGCTGCCGGTGCCGGACTATGTCTGGCCGAACGACGACGACCAGGGATACGGCCTGTTCCTGCCCGACGATCGCACCATTGCCTGGATCGTCACGCATGTCGGCACGGTCAAAGACCCGCTGCTCCGCGCGATGCTGTGGAGCGCGGTGTGGGACACCGTCCGCGACGTCCGCTTCTCACCGGCGCGCTACATCACGATGCTGCTCGACAACCTGCCCGGCGAAACCGACGAACAGATTTCGCGCACCATCCTGTCGCGCGGCGCCGCCGCACTCGACGTCTACCTGCCGGACGATGCGTCCGCGCCGCTGCGGCCCCGCTGGGAACAGGCGCTGCTCGCCCGCATCGACAATGCGAACCTGGGATACGGCCTGCGCAAGGACGCGCTCGATCGCCTGATCGCGACCGCGCGGACGCCGCTCGCACTTGTCCGCTTGCGCGACCTTCTGGCGGGCCGCGCGACGTTGGTCGGCGCCGCAGTCCGCCAGCCGACGCGCTGGGCGATCGTCCGTCGCCTGATTGCGGTCGCGGCGCCCGATGCCGCCGCGCTCTACGCGGCCGAGCAACGGCTCGACCAAACGAGCGAAACGGTGAAGGACGCCTTCGTCGCCCGTGCGGCGACACCCGACCGCGCGGTCAAGGCCGCCTACTTTGCCCGCTATTTCGACGATGCCGCGCTCAACGAAGCCTGGGTGAGCGAAAGCCTGGGCGCGTTCAATACGGTCGAGCAGGCCGAACTTACTCTGCCCTTCCTGCGCCCGGCGCTCGACCGGCTCGAATGGATTCGCCAGAACCGGCGCATCTTCTTCCTGCCTGCCTGGATCGACGCCTTTATCGGCGGCCAGCGCGATGCGGCGGCGCTCGATGTCGTCGATCGGTTCCTGGACGCGCGCCCCGCCCTTCCCCTCGATGTACGTCGCAAGGTTTTGACCGCACGCGATGAACTCGCTTTAACCGTGCATATCAGGGCCGCGACATTTCCAACGTCAGCAGAGGTCTGATGAAGGACCCGGCAACCGGACACCCAGCCCGCCTTGCATGCGGCAGCCTAGCCAAACCTTTGAAATGATGGACGTACAGCGACGAGCGACTTTCGCCAGAGGCCCCGGAATGCTTTAATGCGGCGATGAAGCATTCCCGCCAAGGGGCCGTGCTGGCCCTGCTCGCAAGTCTTGCCGCGATGCCGCTGTCCGCGCAGTCGACCTATGATCGGGTCGACCCGATGATCGGCACGGGTGGGGAAGGCCACACCTTTCCCGGGGCAGTTGCGCCCTTTGGCATGGTGCAATTTTCGCCAGACACCGACACGACTTGCGTCATTCGGGAATGCTACAGCCATGCGGCGGGCTATCGTTATGAAGATCCGACGATCCAAGGTTTTTCGCTGACGCACTTCTCCGGTGCCGGGCATTCGGATCTCGGCGATTTCCTCATGATGCCGGTCAGCGGGGATAGCGTGCCACTGGAGCCCGGCAACGCAGGCAAGCCGGGGTCGGGTTATCGCTCGCGCTACGATCACGCGACAGAGGTCGCGCGGCCAGGCTATTACGCCGTCAAGCTGGAGGATCGAGGCGTCCAGGCGGAGCTGACCGCAGGGACACGGATCGGCGTCGCCCGATATCGTGCCGTGTCCAGCGCGCCGTCCATGCATCTGGTGCTCGATCTGCGCAGCTCACTTTACAACTATCCTGGAAAGGTCCTGTGGTCCTCGATCAGGCTGCGTCCCGATGGCATCGTGACCGGCTGCCGACAGACGCGCGGCTGGGCGCCCGACCGAAACCTGTGCTTTGCGATCCGTTTTTCCGTGCCGCTCAAGGGGCATGCGTTTGTCTCGACCGAGACGGACGTCCCTTATAAGGGCTTCCAGGGACCGGGGCGCGGCAGTGACGCGGTTGCGGAGCGCGCCGGACGCGCATTGGTCGCCCGCTTCGATTTCGGCCCCCTCGACCAACCGCTTGAAGTGATCAGTGCAATCTCGTCGGTCGATGAGGCGGGCGCGATTGCAAACCTGGCGAGCGAACCCGGCGATTTCGATGCCATCCGGGCAAAGACCGCCCAGGCGTGGCGCGCAGCCTTGGACGTGGTGAAGATTGACGCGCCTGCCCCAATGGCGAAGTCCGTGGCCACTGCGCTGTACCATAGTTTGCTGGCGCCCGCCGTCGCCAGCGATGCGGACGGCCGCTATCGCGGTCCCGACAGTCAGGTGCACCGTGCGGAAGGCTATACATTCCGTTCGACCTTCTCGCTTTGGGATACGTTCCGCGCCGAGCATCCGCTGCTGACGCTCGTCCAGCCGGCAAGCCTATCTAGCGAGATCGTCCAGTCACTCGTGGCCAGTCGCGGGGATAGTCCTGACGGCGTCCTCCCCGTCTGGCAGTTCCAAGGGCGCGAGACGTGGACGATGATCGGCTATCACGCCGCACCCGTTATCGCCGACGCCTATCTGAAGGGGATTAGAGGGTTCGATGCGGACTCGGCGCTTTCCGCCATGGTCGCGAGCGCGACCTATGCGCCCTATGGCGGCTTGGGCGAGTATATGAAGCGCGGTTATGTGCCGATCGATCATGAGCCGGAGGCGGCCTCCAAGACTGTCGAATATGCCTATGACGACTGGACGATCGCACGGATGGCGCGCGCCATGGGCCGCACCGATATCGCTGCGACATTCGAAAGACGTGCAGGCAACTGGCGGAATAGCTTTGATGCCCGGACCGGCTTCATCCGTGCGCGCAAGAGCGACGGATCGTTCCGCACGCCGTTCGATCCCACGGCGATCAACTACGGATCGGATTATACCGAGGGTAATGCCTGGCAATATAGCTGGTTCGTGCCGCAGGATCAGGCTTCACTCGTCGGCGCGCTCGGCGGCGATGCGGCTACCATCGCCAAGCTGGATGCGATGTTCGAATTCGACAATTCGAAACTCGACTATAGCCATGCCGAGGATATCGCCGGACTGATCGGTCAGTATATCCACGGCAACGAACCCAGCCACCATGTCGCCTATCTCTACAGCTATGCTGGCGCACCGTGGCGGACACAGTCGCGGTTAAAGCAAATCGTCGAGAGCCAGTATCGCCCGACGCCCGACGGGCTGTCCGGCAATGACGATCTCGGGCAGATGTCCGCCTGGCTCGTTTTTACTGCGCTGGGCTTTTACCCGGTGACGCCCGGCAGCCTGGAATATGTGATCGGTCGTCCTTTCCTGAATCGAGCCGTGCTTTCCCTGCCCAACGGGCGGCAGCTGACCGTGATCGCCGATCAACTGGACGACCGGCATCCCTATGTCGGGAAGGTGATGCTGAACGGGATACCCGTAACGCGCGCCTATCTGCGGCACGACGAGATCGTGGCTGGTGGCGAGTTGCGTTTTACGATGCAGACGACGCCGAACACCGCCTGGGCAACGCACCCCAAGGATCGACCATATTCTGCCAGCACGACGCGGTGAGAAGACCCACAATGCGACGTTTAAGCGTCCTTGCACCCTCCCCAACATCAGACATCCGTTCATATCCGGTCGACCCTTCGACGAGCAGCTGGGGAATGATGAATTTTGGGACAAACCAGTCGTATAGCTGCGCGGTTCTGAACGTCGGTCTAAACCGAAACCGGTCATTTGTTGGACAGCGCAACCCCTCTCTCGTTTGCCCCTTATTTCGGGTGATCCGGTAAGTCCGCATCTATATGGCCACAAAGAAGCAATCGTTCATTCATCTAACCGCCGCTAGGGCAACTTATAAGCATGACTTAAAGCGTCGGCATGTCCACGCCAAGTGCTACGCCAGTATTCGCGCCGACGATTCCGTCTGCTTGGCCTTTGCCGAAATTGGCGATCTGAAAGCGGATGACCGCTTCTAACGTGTCGCGGTCAAATTTGCCGTTAACCGTGCCCAGCGGATACCCTTTAGTTTTGAGGGCCTTTTGCACATCCTTTACCAAAGTACCTTCCGAGCCGAATCGTACTGACTGGACCAGATCACTGTCCGGCTTGAGGGCGACCATCGCCAATTCCGTGCCGCTGAAAAGATAATAGGCATAGGTTTTTTGGAGGGGGTGCGCCGCGCCGTAGGCGTTTTCAATGAAGCGCTTCCACGGCCCGCTCTCGGGAAGGTTGCCGTTGGCGGGCATTGAAGGCCGACCCGCGACCACCTGGCATCCCGCGCTACTGTAGCCCGGCGTTGCGAGGTTATCGTGATAGGCGCAGTGGAGATTGTCCGCCACGATGCCGCCATCATTGTCAATCTGGTCATCGAGATCGTAATCGGTATCGTCGGCCGTTCGCCAGACCGGGAAGAACATGGCCTGCAGGAACGCGCGGTGGCCGGTGGGCTTGCTGCTTTTGTGTATGCCTCGAGTGTAGGCATATTTTCCCAGCATCAGCGTGTTGACGCCTGCGCCGCCCTTGGCGATCGCAGCCTTCACATATTTCAGGGTGGGAACCGTCGAGCCGGGGAAGACGGCCAGCGTCTGGTCCGACGATCGCACCTGGCCAAGCGTGCAGCGCATGAGCAGATGATCGGGATCGGTGACGCGCATCGGATGTCCATTCCCGAAGGGCGTGCCCGATACATCGAGAGGCAAGGCTCCCCTGACGCCGAAGAACATGAGGGAGCCATGGTCCAAAGGATAGTTGTTGCGCCTCGCAGCCCTTTCGAACAGCGCATAGTCCAGCACGAAATCCGGCATCGAAATGTCCCCCGTTACGAGATGAAATCAGATCAAACTGATGAATTCAGCCACCGCGTCACGGCTAAGCCAAGGATCGATCTCATGGCGTTTCACGGGGCCGTTGTGATTGACCGTATGCCGGAGCAACCGGGCGATGTATTCCATCGCGAGCGCATGGTCGCTTTTCATTGCGGCCTGGAAAGCATTGCCGTCTGTCGTGCCGACCCTGGCGTTCACCAGATCCTTAAGGTCCTGTCCGAAGCTCAACGAGTTGGAGCTGACCTGCCAAGCCCCGGCTTCGATCGTAGTCGGCGTCGTGGAGGTAGGGTTGGTGACATCGACGCCAGCATTCCATTTCCAGGAAGACTCGAACCCGGCGAGAACGCGCATGACCTCCAGCATCACGGCCCTGCGGTGCTTGGGATCGAGCCACGGCCCCAATGCTTCCCGAACCGAGGAATAGACGTCGTGCACCGCATTGGGCGCAAAGATTGCGTCAGGTGCGGCCTTCCCCCAAGCGACAAGCTCATTGAGGAAGGCATCGGGTGGAGTACCTCGGTTCTTCACTTTCAGCGTCAGAAATTTATAGGCCACTTCACCCACCTCCTTCTATTTCGCCGGAGTCTCGCGCTTGGCCTGTGATGGGGTGGCTTACGGATTCGAATCCGGCGAGCACCCGCATGACCTCCAACATAACGGCCCGACGGTGCTGCGCTCCCTGCCGCCTCCCAGGCGATACTGGAGTGTCGTCGTCGGACCGGCACAAGTTCAACCGGATGCGCAGGCCCTCGTTGCTTGCGGCGTTGCGCGCGGCCTGGAACTCGTTGACTTGGTGGTCGGGGATCAGGCAGCGGATCGCCGACCCGCTCGACATCGGCGAGCATGCCGACCTGCCGCGGGAAGTCAGGCCCATCGTCGCCCGCGTCGCGCATCGTTCCGCCCACGCCGCCCGCGCTGGCGGGATAGTCGAGCGGCGGGATGTCCACCTCCAGCGTCTCGTCGAAAAACTTGTCGCCCTGGTTGGGCAGCTCGGCGCACACCTTGCTGCGCTCGGCGAACCCGCTCGGGGTGAAGGCGATGCGGACGAGACGTGTGGGCATGGTGCTACTGGTATAGCGGCAGGCCGGCGAGCGTGTCGGGCACGCCGGGAACCTGGCCAGTGTCGGAGATCGCGCCGCCGCCGAACGCATCGCGCATCAGCTCCTCTGCGGCCGCGACAAGTTGGCGCGCGTCGGCGGTGATCAGATCGGGGGAGAAGATCGCGGTACGTCGGAACACCGCCAGCGTCTCCTTCGCATCCGCCTCGACCCCCTTCAAGATCGCGGCGCGGAACGCGGCATAGCTCGCCTTCAGCTCGGGAATGTCGCCGTAATCGGCCTTGCGGTCGACCGCGCGGATCGAGAACACGCAATACGCCGCCTTCAGCGGCTCGCCCGCGACGAGCAGCTTGTTGTCCGCCGGATCGACCGACAGCCGCGCGACGTCGATGCTGCCCTTCTTGGCGGCGATGATCGCGAAGGCACCGGGGCGTTCGAGATTGATCGTTGTGTCGATCCCGACTTCCAGCGCGGTGTCCCTCGGCTGGCCCGCGATCAGGTCCATACCCTCGGTGATCAGCGGCACGAACGGCTTGATTGCACCGACGAAGCTGATCCCTGCGATCTGCGACACGCGGCTGACGTAGTCAACGACCGGGGTCAACACATTGCCAGCTTTGACAGAGAACAGCCCGAGCTCCAGCCCCAGGTCGCCGCCGCGCCACGGCACCGCGCCCATCATCGACTTGTGAACGGTGATCACCTTGCCGATCGAATCCGGATCGAGTTCGGCGAGCTTGGGCGGTTTGGACACCGCGGCGACGACCGCGCTCTCCTCACCCTGCCGCGACAGCTTGACGAAGGAGTAGACGATGCCGTGAAACTTCGTTGCGAACATCCGTGCCCGCTCCAGCCGTAGGGACTCGACGACCAGCTCGACGTAGCAGCCGTCGCGCACGATCGGCTTGGAGGCATCGAGCCCTTCCATCGGCAGGTTGGGCGCGAAAATCAGGTCCTCGGCCTCCGCGCCGCGCACCGTCTTCCACAAATCACCAAGCCATCCCATCGCAATCCTCCTTCAGACTTTCAGCGGCGTCAGTCCGAGCGCGGCGAGCGCATTGCTCGCCCAGATCCAGTCGGTAATCTCCGGAAACTCACCGTAAGCGCTGCGATGAAAGGCGAACCCGACCACCTGGTCGCGGCCGTCGACCAGCGCGGAGCCGGAATCTCCGCGGTTGGTGTCGGCAGGCGTCTGGACCTTCAGTTGTATGCCTGGGCGGCGGCGGAGCAGACCTGCGTCGTGCGAAGACACTCGGGTCCGGACCGCACCCGATTTCGCACCCTCGAAGCGGACGGGCATGCCCGCGGACGGCGCCTCGTCGCTGCGGATACCGCTGCATGCAGTCAATTCAGGTAGGTTCATCGCCTCGTCGAGCGGCAGGAAGACGATATCCTGGATCAGATCTGCGGCGGCGACCATGGTCTGGCGCAGGTCGACGACGACTTGGGTGCCGACGGGGCCGGTGCCGTGATAGCAGGCTGTAACGCCGAGCTGACCGGCGGGGTTGCGGCACATGATGCCCGCGGTCGACAGCTCGCCCGCGTGGTCGACCGTCATCATCGGGTTCGGCACGCACAGCGGCTCCATTCGGGGGCGGCTCGTGACGATCACGTCGGGTGCGACCGCCCGTGCCAAATCAGCGGAGGCTGGCCCTAGTTGGGACAGGATGCGGCTTTCCGGCGAACGGGTCTTCAGCTCCCGCGCATCCGCGAACATGCGTTCCGCCGCCTGGGACAGGATTTGGGGAGAGACCGCCTCTTCGAAGGGCACTTGCCTCACCGTACCTCGCGGCATGCCCGGATCAAGGATGATGACTGCTGAGCTGCGACCGCCCGCGGTCACCAGGAAACGGCGGTCCGCACCGGTCACGCTCTGACGTCTGCCGAACGAGGCAAGCTGCTCCGCCATCGCCGCGGCAACCAGCTCGGCCGCGACGGCCAGCCCGGAGTCAATGCCGTCCTCGCCGCTGCCGCCACGCCGTTCGAATGCGCGGCCGAACTGCTGCATCATCCGGCGAATCCGCCCTTCCGTCCCGCCGCCGCGATCATACCTTCGCGGAGACGCTTGGGGGTCAAGCAACCCGTCCTCCGCCGCGCGGACGAGGCTGCCAATGTCCGATCCAGCACTGCGCGCCACGCGCGTACTCCCTCCCGAAGGCTTCAGAGATGGATGGGGTAGCAGCGCTCCGAACGTCCGTCCGCCCCGGTACGCACACGAGTCGTGCCGACGGCGCGACAAGTGTCAGATGGTATGGCCCACAACGGCGAAGCGCAAGGCTGCGCTAGGGAAAATGTAGGGATGTGACGGGCCGTCCGCGGGGTCGATGCAAGATCCACATCGCTCGCGCCGCTATTTGGTTTGGCGCTCGCGGCGCAACCCCCGCCAGCTTGTGTGGACATTTACCGTAGCCTCGGACCACTAACCCCTGAACAAACGGCCGTTTACCGTCAGGCGCCGCCCATAAGCAGCCATTCCGCTATAACCCAGAGTTCCGACGTGCCGGTTCGCTGCCCGAGATCTGAAGGCAGCGCAGACGATCAACCTTTCGGCATGTTCCGATCACTGGCCTTGATTGGGGCGAACGGCAGTTACTGTCGGGACCAGACGTTCGCTGGAGTGAACGCCAACGGCAAAGTTTGGTCCAGGCCGTGTAAAAACGGCTTCACAGCAGCTGGTTGGTATTTCCGGCGCGGCGCGTTGAAGGTTGAGCGTTGACGCTCAACTTTGAATTGCTGCGATCATTGCCTGGACGCCGAGGATGGCGATCAGCCGCTTGAAGTTATAGGCCAGGATATGGAGGCTGGCCTCCGTTCTGACATTCTTGAGCGTTTTCGTTTGGAAGTGCGTCGAGCCCATCCATGCTTTCAGCGTGCCGAACGGATGTTCGACAGTCTGCCGGCGGATCCGCATGGCGTCTGGCGCACGATCGAGGCGCCGCTCCATCGCCTCGACGACTGCCTCATGTTCCCATCTTTTGACCCGGCGTTCCTTGCCGGTCGTGCATCGGTCATGAAGTGCGCATGTCTGGCAATTCGAGCTCCAGTAGCTATGGAGCGTCATACCGGCCTCGACCGAGGTGTATCGATAGATCAGGTCTTCGCCGGCGGGACAACGATAGACGTTTTCCTGCTCCAAATAGACGAAGTCCTGTTTGCCAAAGCGACCTTGCGCCTTCGCCCCTGAGGTCAGCGGTCTGGGCACGAAGGCAGTAACGCCCATCCCCTCGCAGGTCCGGATATCCTCGCCCTTGAAATAGCCCTTGTCGGCAATGGCATCCAAAGTCTCCACCCCCATGGCGTCCTTGGCTTTCGCCGCCATGGGGGCAAGTTGCCCGCGGTCATATCCGATGTTCAAAAGCTCGTGCGCGACGATGAGGTGATGCTCGGCATCGACGGCCGCCTGGAGATTGTAGCCGACGATGCTTGTGCCGCGCCCTGCACTCGCCATGGCGCGAGCGTCCGGATCGGTCAGCGACACCTGCTGGTCCGGCGCATTCCGGACTTCCTCCTCACGTACCGCAAGATCGCGCAACTGCGCGCGCAACCGGGCGATCTTCTCCGTCAATCGCTTCGCCTTCGGCTCGGCAATGTCACTTTCTTCGCGGTCGGCGCGATCAAGCGCGTCGAGATACCGGTCGATATTGACCTGCACCTGCTTCATCCGCGAGGCGACCTTTGCGGCCGTGTAGTTCTTGTCGCGGTTGTTGACCGCCTTCATCTTGCTGCCGTCGATGGCGACCACCGCGCGTGTGAACAGCCCCAATTGCCGGCACAGCGTGATGAACCGGCTGCACACTGCCCGGATCGCAGCGCCATTCGCCTGGCGGAAGTTGGCGATCGTCTTGAAGTCGGGTGCCAACCGCCCCGTCAGCCACATCAATTCCACGTTGCGCTGCGCTTCACGCTCGAGCCGTCGGCTCGACTGGATCCGGTTCAGATAGCCATAGAGGTAGATCTTGAGCATCGTCGCCGGATGATAGGCGGGCCGTCCCGTCTCAGCCGGCGTCATGCCCGCGAACTCCAGCGCCTTCAGATCCAGCGCATCGATGAACGCCTCGACCGCCCGCACCGGGTTATCTGTCGATACGTAATCATCAAGCGATGCAGGCAGCAAATAGTCCTGCCGACGGTCTTCCCCGTGTACGAAACGGCCCATGCCCAAGCCTCCCGAAACGCCAAAGAACCATAGCAGATGCCGACGTTTTTACACAGCCTCGGTCGGAAGCTGCCGCTCTTCCCTTCTTTCCCGGCGACCAAGTGCAGACGTTGGCAGCCCCATTTTCGCAGGCGCAGTTTCCGCCGTTCGCTCATCTCACGTTGGCGCGGCTTCCTGGTGTCAGAACCGCTCGGTTTTGACCCTTCACGCGCTCAGATGTAAGTCTCTTCGTCGATCCGGCTGCGAAGCGAGGCGATGACGTTGTCGAGGCGGCGCAGAAGGTCGTCATAGGACATGATGTCCATCACGTTCGCGTACTTCCGCCTGACCACCTCGAGATCCACCGCCTGCTCGCCACCGACCCCACCCGTCGGATCCCGCCCGAGGATCACGATGGCCTTCGGGTTCGTGACCCGTATCGACATCCCGGGAGGCAGCTTCGCGGCGTACCGCTCCGTCAGCGCACGCTCGCCGTCCAGCCCCCACTTAGACAGGTGGAACAAGTACTTCTCCGCCTGCATGATCGTCCCGGAGAGCTCCCGGCTCGGAAAGCCGTTCTCGCGGTAGTCGCCACCCGCCAGCAGGCCCCCACGAGGCCGCTTGATCTCGATGACGTCTAGGTTCCCGGCGGCGTCCACCAGCGCAATGTCGATGAAGCGCCTGCGCGCTCGACCCGGTGTGGAGTACACGTCGGCGATCTGCACGTTCTCGAGTATCGCGACGTACTTCGGGAAGATCAGCAGCAGGAACTTCATAAGGAGCTGCTGCCAGTCGCGTTCTACCCTGACCTCGGCGGCCGCGAGCCAGCCACGAAGCGTGTCACGGATCAGCTGATACTTCGCGAGTTCCGCCTCCAGCAGCTCCTCGGTGTCTAGCGAGCCGGTCGCGCCAATCGCCTTGTGGCGGTTCATATACTCCTCATAGTGCCGCCGGGCATCAGCCATGCCGTCGACATACTGGCCAACCACGTCCGCAACGCGTGCTCGGGCGTAGCGATTCAGCTCGGTGGTCGTCGGAAACTTGGTGAGCAGCCGCTCGAACTCCTGGATAGGTATGGAGCCGTCCTCGTCACCGCCGATCACGATCTCGCCACCGGTGGGCATGACTGCGGAGAGACCGCGGAAGATAGACATGTCGCGGTGAGCGACGAACAGGCTCGCGAGTATCGAGCCAACCGCGTCCAGGCTGTGGCGGATCAGCTGGAGGTTGACCACCGCCAGATCGTCCAGGCTCCTCCTGCCTTCCTGGTCCTCGGCGTAGCGCAGCTGCTGCCCATCGTCGTCGATCGCAGCGAGGCTCACGACGTAGGAGCCAAGCTCCGATACGAGGTTCCTGACGGCCTCGTCTCCCACCCGCGAGTCCACGAGATGCCGCCAATGCGAACGGATGTCGTGGTTCACCGCATGCCGGGTGGCGACCATGCCGATCTCATGCAGCCTGTTGATGACGAACTTGAGCGCCAGTTCGATGCCGTGGCGCGCATTGTAGAGGATGGGCAGGACGAGCGTATCGCGGCTGCCTGCCAGCTGCTCGTCCATAACCAGCGCGACCAATCGCTGCGCCGCCTCCATGTGGCCGTCTACGTAATTCTCCTCGTAGCCCTGCTTGCCCACGCAAGCGTTCCAGCCGGTGTCCGGCAGGAATTCGAAAAATGGATCGATCGTCGCTTCGTAATCGCCGCCTCTCGAAGTTGCATCGGATCTATTTGCGTCATCCACAGGCCTTCTCACCTTCCCCTAGAGTAAGCCTGCCGAGTTGCAGGGCAGTGGAACGGCTCCACCATGTAGAATCGCAGTTGACGACATGGGCTGGACATTCCCTAACTAGAACCTGCTCCGAAGGATACGCTCTGAGGATGCGTACGACGGCGGCTTCGCGCTTCGGCTCCCTCACTCGGCGAAGCGGCGCTTAGCGGCCGTAGGTAGTCCGGTGAACGAACGGCCAGGATTGACAAACCGACGCGCTAAAGCGGCCCGCCCGCTTCCCACCAGTTTTTCAGCATTCCTACCGACATCATGAGGTCGGTGGTCAAACTGCCTTATAGGACAATGTGTCGTTCATTTCTGATAACTGGGATGGATAGGTCGAACCCCGCCCCCTGCGACATTTGCCAGGACGGGGTGAGTGAACGCGATCAACCGGTCCTGCAGTTCTATCGCCAGGTAATCCGGGTGCCAGCCAAAGACCGCAGACTTACCGCCCTGCCCGCGTTCGATCCTCGATAGCTGCGACGCGGATATGCCACTGTAGCGCGCCAGGTCCGACAGGCTCCATCCCAATGCGATGCGCCCTGCCCTCAATGCTCGACAGAGAGTGTCGCGCTGCAGATCCTGCAGCGTGTCAGGTATCCGCCGAGGTGGTGAGCGCGTCACACCGGGCTCGGCAACATCAGACGAGTCGATCCCGAAAATGTCGATGATTGCCTCCAGCGTCTCGGAGCGTGGCCAGGCTCGGTCATGCTCAATCCGCGACAGCGTTACCCGGCTAATGCCGACGCGGTGTGCGAAGAGTTTGGGCGGCAGAGGCCCATCTGTGTCGGTGCCGGCCAGCCGGTGCGCCCGGATGATCTGGCCAAGGTTGTCCTTGAGCCTGGCATAGCCAGGCGGGAGGCGCATCCGGGCGGGCTTTCGATGGGCCATCTAAATACGATCTAACGATTGTGTATCGTTGATGCACGCCCAAATTCTGTCTTCCTATCACCGCCCCATGGCCATTGCGCGGATCTCGTGGGTGAAAAATGCAAAAAGCGAGAAGGCTTTGGCCGAACTCGTGCAGCTGCTCGCCCGGCAGCTGGCGGCGGAACACCGCCACACCACGTCCTCCGCACGGCCCCCAACAGAAAAGGCTTCATCCTCATGAACATTTCCGGCCAACGTCGCGTCGCACTGTACGGCAGACATTCGACCGCCCTACAAACGGCCACGTCGTCCGACGATCAGGTTGCGGCGTGTGCGCCCCTCGTCAATCTCCTTGGTGGCAGGGTCGTAGCAACCTGGCTCGATCCAGAGATTTCAGGCTATCGGCGCGACCGCCCCGGACTGAGAGGGTTGCTTGCAGCCGTCGAGGCGGGCGAGGTCGACCTCATTGTATGCGAGTCACTGGACCGGCTGGCGCGTGACGCGGAGGACGTGGCCTGGCTGGGCAAGAAACTGCCCTATCACCGCGTGCAGCTGCATACGATCAGCGAAGGCCGGGTCGATGAGATCAAATTCGCCGTCGCGGGCCTGATGGGCGCGATCTTCCTCAAACACCTTGTCGACAAGACCCTGCGCGGCATGGAGGCCGCGGTCTTGGCAGGGCGTTTCCCTGGTGGACGCGCTTATGGCTACAAGCGCGTCATCCAGCTCGATGAGAAAGGCGAACTCGTCCGTGGGCTGCTCGCGATCGACGAGGCAAAGGCAGACATGGTTCGCCAAATTTATCGATGGTTCGCTGGTGGCCTGTCGTCCGTCGATATCGCCACCCGCCTGAATGCTGAGGGTATTCCAGCACCTCGTGGCGGGGAGTGGAATGCCTCGACCATCCGGGGCGACCACAAAAAGCTGGTCGGCATCCTTAACAACCCCCTCTACACGGGACGGCTTGTCTGGAAACGTCGACACTGGCGCCGCGATCCGGACTCGGAAAAGCGCGAACGGCGCTATCAGCTTCGAGACCCCAGCGAGTGGATCGAGGTGGCAGTCCCGGACCTCCGCATCGTCGATGACAGTGACTTCGAGGCGGTGCAGGCGGAAATGAACGCCCGCAAGCGCACCACCACGTCGCTGCCGCTGGCCCAGGGTAATCGCAAGAAGCATCTGCTATCCGGCCTGATCCGATGCGGTTGCTGCGGGTCCAACTACACGATCAGCGGCAAGGACTATTATCGCTGCGCCGGTCAGAAGGAACGTGGCACCTGTGACAACAGGCTATCGGTCCGCAAGGGGCCCCTGGAAGAGGCAAGCCTGACGGCTATCCAACACCGTCTGCTCACCGAAGACCACGTCCGCCTGTTCATTGCGGAATATGAGCGCGAAGCCACGCGGCTTGCGCGGATCGACAGCCATGAGGCTGACACGGCCAGGATCCGGCTGCAGCAATTGGAGCGCGAACTCGGCAATCTATATGAAAATCTGCTGGCGGGTATTGCGCCCCCTGCCCTGCGTCAGATGATCGACGAACGGGAGACGGAGAAGGCCAGCCTGATCTCGCGAAACGCTATCGTCGACAGAGGTGTGGTTTCGCCTCCCTCGCTTCCAACGCCATCCGTTCTGCAGGCCCAGTTTCGGGCGCGGATCGCCGACCTGCGCAGCACGCTGGAAGATCCTGCGGTACGCGGGCAGGCTGCATCAATCATGTCGCGGCTTATCGAGAGCGTGACGATCTATCCGGATGAACCGGCGGGTCCTGCAGCGGAGGTGGTAGCCAGCGTGGCGTCGCTGGTGTCGTATGCCATAAACGGCGACGCCGCCCGTGAGGGCGGCGTGTGGTGTGTGGTGTTGGTTGCGGGGGCAGGATTTGAACCTGCGGCCTTCAGGTTATGAGCCTGACGAGCTACCGGGCTGCTCCACCCCGCGACGCTGTGGAAGGTGGTGAGACAAGTGAATGGGTTTTTGTATTCGCGGGCTGTAATGCCTGGCGACGCCCTACTCTTCCACTGCTTGAGCAGTAGTACCATTGGCGCAGTCGGGTTTCACGGCCGAGTTCGGGATGGGATCGGGTGGGACACCGACGCTATGGCCACCAGGCAATAGAGTCCGCGAATACTGACCCTCGAGGGTTGGCTCGAGGGTGATGGGTATAAAATCGATGCTGTGCACTGGCTTGTATGATGACCGCACCCTGCCATCTAGCCCAGGGCTGATGGTGGGGGTGTGGAGCTCTCAAGCGCGAATAGGACAATTAGTATCGGTTAGCTCCATGCGTTACCGCACTTCCACATCCGATCTATCGAGGTCGTGGTCTTCGACCGTCCTGAGAAATCTTATCTTGAGGGAGGCTTCCCGCTTAGATGCTTTCAGCGGTTATCCCGTCCGTACATAGCTACCCTGCTGCGCCGTTGGCACGACGACAGGTACACCAGAGGTACGTTCAACCCGGTCCTCTCGTACTAGGGTCAACTCCTCTCAAATTTCGACGCCCACGGCAGATAGGGACCAAACTGTCTCGCGACGTTCTGAACCCAGCTCACGTACCACTTTAATTGGCGAACAGCCAAACCCTTGGGACCTGCTCCAGCCCCAGGATGTGATGAGCCGACATCGAGGTGCCAAACAACCCCGTCGATATGAGCTCTTGGGGGTTATCAGCCTGTTATCCCCGGCGTACCTTTTATCCGTTGAGCGATGGCCCTTCCACGAGGGACCACCGGATCACTATGACCGACTTTCGTCTCTGCTCGACTTGTCAGTCTCGCAGTCAGGCTGGCTTATGCCATTGCACTCTAACAGCCGGTTTCCAACCGGCCTGAGCCAACCTTCGCGCGCCTCCGTTACTCTTTAGGAGGCGACCGCCCCAGTCAAACTACCCGCCACAGAGGGTCCCTGTACCGGTTTCACGGTACGAGGTTAGACATTAAACAACAACAGGGTGGTATTTCACCTATGGCTCCACATCGGCTGGCGCCAATGCTTCAAAGCCTCCCACCTATGCTACACAGTTCTTGTCCAATGCCACTCTGAAGCTGCAGTAAAGGTGCACGGGGTCTTTCCGTCTAACCGCGGGTACTCCGCATCTTCACGGAGAATTCAATTTCGCTGAGCATGTCCTGGAGACAGTGGGGAAGTCGTTACGCCATTCGTGCAGGTCGGAACTTACCCGACAAGGAATTTCGCTACCTTAGGACCGTTATAGTTACGGCCGCCGTTTACCTGGGCTTCATTTCAGAGCTTGCACTCCTCCACTTAACCTTCAGGCACCGGGCAGGCGTCAGGCCCTATACGTCGTCTTGAAGCCGACTTAGCAGAGCCCTGTGTTTTTGCTAAACAGTCGCTACCCCCTGGCCTGTGCCCCCCATGAGAGCTTGCGCTTACATGGGGCCTCCTTCTTCCGAAGGTACGGAGGCAATTTGCCGAGTTCCTTCAGGACACTTCTCTCAAGCGCCTTGGTATACTCTACCTGACCACCTGTGTCGGTTTCGGGTACGGTCTATACGGTGGGGCTATTTCCCGGGACAGTTTCGAAGCCTGACCAATCCGATAAGGTCAGACAACACACACCATCCGTCACACACCACCAGGCCCACGAATATTAACGTGGTTCCCATCGACTACCCCCTTCGGGCTCGTCTTAGGGGCCGGCTCACCCTGCGCGGATTAGCCTTGCGCAGGAACCCTTGGTCTTTCGGCGAGAGGGCATCTCACCCTCTTTATCGCTACTCATGTCTGCATTCGCACTTCCGATACCTCCACGACCCATTACCAGATCGCTTCGCAGGCTTACGGAACGCTCCGCTACCGCGTACACGAAAGTGTACACCCTAAGCTTCGGTGCGTGTCTTGAGCCCCGTTACATCTTCGCCGCAGAAACCCTTGTTTAGACCAGTGAGCTGTTACGCTTTCTTTAAAGGATGGCTGCTTCTAAGCCAACCTCCTGGTTGTTTTGGGATTTCCACATGCTTTCCCACTTAGACACGACTTGGGGACCTTAGCTGTAGGTCAGGGCTGTTTCCCTTTTGACGACGGACCTTAGCACCCGCCGTCTGTCTCCCGAGTATCACTCATAGGTATTCGGAGTTTGGTTAGTATTGGTAGATCTCGCGACCCCCGCAACCATCCAGTGCTCTACCCCCTATGGTGTCCGCTCGAGGCACTACCTCAATAGTTTTCGCGGAGAACCAGCTATTTCCCGGCTTGATTGGCCTTTCACCCCTAAGCACAACTCATCCGGTAACTTTTCAACGTTAATCGGTTCGGACCTCCAGTGCGTGTTACCGCACCTTCATCCTGGTCATGCATAGATCGCCGGGTTTCGGGTCTAATACTTCAAACTAAGTCGCCCTATTCAGACTCGCTTTCGCTGCGCCTACACCTATCGGCTTAAGCTTGC
>NZ_CM168044.1:225000-827500 GCF_057004845.1 Sphingomonas sp. SphC10 | reverse complement strand
CTGACCCAATTTCCGTTTCAGACACTGAAGATCGACCGTTCCTTCGTAATGGATCTGGAGCATAACCCCGCCTCGATCGCGATCGTGCAGACCATTGTCGAACTTGCCGCCAAGCTCGGCATGCGGACGGTGGCCGAAGGAGTGGAGACGCCCGCCCAGCTCGACCAGCTGCGCCGGACGCGGTGCGATGCGGTGCAGGGCTATCTGTTGGCCAAGCCGATGCCCGCCGCGGAGGTGGCCGCCTTGTTCGCCGAGGCCGCCATCGGCGAGCGAAGCCCCGGACAAGCGGTTCGCCTGCCCGGGGCCGGTTGATCAGGCTACGGCCTTGTCCCGCAAACGGCTTTGCGCGGCGACCAGCCGCTCCATCCGCTTCAGGTCTCCCTCGGTCAGCCGCAGCGCAGCGTCGGCCCAGAGGTCGACCACGGCTTCCAGCTCCTCCAGCGGCAGCGGATTGACCGCCCGCGACGCCTCGTAGATGGCGCAATGGGCGCTGTGCCGCCGCTCGTTCTGGCGGATATAGTCGGCGACCATGTGCCGCCCCTCGCCCCGCTCGGCGAGGCCATGGACGAGGCCCATCTCGTACAGTTCCTCGGCGCTATAGGTCCGGCCGCTCAGGATCATCCGCTCGGCCCTCGCCGCGCCCAGCCGCCGCGACAGAAAGCAATGCGCCCCCATGCCCGGGAACAGGCCGAACATCGTTTCGGGCAGGCCGAAGCTGGTGCCCCGTTCGGCAATGACGACGTGGAAGGACAGAAGCGCCTCGAACCCGCCGCCCAGCGCGTCCCCCTCGACCAGGCCGATGGTGATGATCGGCCGTTCCAGTCCGCGCATGTTGCGATAGAGGATGCGGACGCAGCGATGGCCGTAACGGGCCAGCGCGTCATGGTTGCGGTCGCGGATCGCCTGCGCAAACAGGTCGAGATCGCCGCCCAGCGAGAATACGCCGGGAAAACGCGAGCCGAGCACGAGATAGCGGATCGGCAGCGTGCCGCTGTCGACCGCCTGCACGATCCCGTCCTGCCAGCGCTCGAAATCGCTCAGCAGATCGGGATTGAAGCTGGGCCGCTCACGCGGGCGCATCGCGGTCCAGAGCGTGTGGGCGGCGTCGTCATATTGCGTTTCCAGCTGCTCGAAGCTGAGCGCGCGGACGGTATCCGACATGAGCGAGGCGCGGCCATCGCGGAAGTCGTTCGCCATTTTGGGGTCATAAGCGGTCATCGGTGATACTCTCGACATGCAGCACCATGCTGCCTGTCGAGAATAGCCCGGACGCCGATCGCGCCCCTTGCCGAAACTGTCCCGTGCGCGACAGTTTCGGCCTTATAATACGTTAGTTAGCGGATGACTGGCCCAAATATTTGCCGAACCATGCCAGTTGTCGCTTCATCACGTCGGGGGCCTGGGTCGGCACGCAGTGTCCGGCATCGGGATAGATGACGAGGCTGGTCGGCACGTTCTGGCTCTTTAGCGCATTCCACCATTCGACCGACTGGGTGGGCGGCACCTCGATATCGCGTTCGCCGACATAGATGAAGGTCGGGGTCCGCGCCGTCTTGACGTGATAGACCGCCGAGACATCCTCATAGGCCCGATAGTCGTCATAGACCGACTTGCCGAAAAACGGGATCATCCAAGTGTTGATGCCGTTGGTCCCGTAATAGCTGACCCAGTCGGACAGGCCCGCCCCCGCTACGATCGCCTTGAAGCGATTGGTCTGCGTGTTGGCCCACATCGCCATGAAGCCGCCGTACGAACAGCCGGTCAGGCCCAGCCGGGCGTCGTCGATCGGCGCGAGCTTCTCGACCGCATCGATCCCGGCCAGAATGTCGCGCAGGTCGCCGCCGCCGAAATCGCGCTTGTTCGCGGCGGTAAAGGCCTCGCCCTGCCCATAGGAGCCACGTGGATTGGGCAGGAAGCGGTAATAGCCCGCATCCTCGAACGCGCTGGCCAATCCCTTTTCGATGAAGCGCGGCGTGCTGGCGGCGCTGGGGCCGCCGTGGACCTGCACGATCATGGGCGCCCTGGCATCGGGCTTTGCCGTCAGCGGCGACAGCAGCCAGCCCTGGACGGTGAAGCCCTCGTTCGTCCAGGTCACGCTGCGCGCCTGAACGGCGGGCTGTTGGGCGTCATTGTCATGGGTGATCTGGCGCAGATCGGTCGCGCGCCCCGCATAGACAGCTGGTGCATGGGTAAAGTCCTCGATGACGCTGGCCGCCATGTCGCCCTTGGCATTCCATGCGATCTTGCCGTCTCCGGCCGACAGGCCCACGGGCCGGGCGAAGAGCGGACGCGGGGCTTGGCCCGGCGTCAGAGCGACAGCCCCCATCTGCTCGTTGCGCAGCGTCGCCGCGCGCAATCCGCCCTTCGTCCAGGTCAGCGCGGTGAAGGTCATCGGCTGGCCCCTGGTCTGGTTGACCGGCGTGCCCCCGGCAAGCGGCACCGTCCAGACATCGCCGCCGATCGAGCCGAAATCGCTCATCAGCCCGCCGATATAGGCGACGGTCTTTCCATCCGGCGACACGCGCGGCATGTTCAACTGGGTGGCGGGCTTGGCGATCGCCGTGACCGCGCCGGTCGTCGCGTCCACCCGGTCGAGCGTCGCCACCCACCAGTTCGCATCGCCATTGCCCAGCGCCGAGGTCACGACCAAAGCCGAGCCATCGGGCGTCCAGTCATATTCGTAAATGTAGCGGCCCTGCGGCGACAGCGGCACGGCTTTGGCGGGTGCCCCCTCCCCGACCGCCACGATGGCGAGGCGCTGTTCGTCATTGGCGACGCCGATCTCGCCGACCTGCCGCGCGCCCGCCTGGGTCGCACCGACATCCTTCGTCGCGCCCAGTGTGATGAGCATCGCCACCCGCTTGCCATCGGGCGAGAAGCGCGGGGTCGAGGCGAGGCCCTCGACGGTCGCAACTGGCCGTACCGTGTCACCGCGCGCGATCATCAGCGTGGCGACGCCGCCGTCCCGCGCCAGAAAGGCCAGGCCGTCGCCCTGCGGGGCATAGGTCAGCCCCGAATAGCTGCACGTCGTGCAAGGATCGATCCGCCGCACCACGCGTCCGTCGCGCGCCGAACGCACGACGATACCGGGATGGTTGTTCTCGCCCGGCTCGATCGCGGCGACCTCGTTGCCCGAGGGCGCCATCGTCAGGCCGAGATAACGATGCACCGCCGCCTGCGTCGGAAACGCGACGGCCGAGGCGAGCAGAAGGGCTAGAGGAAGACGCATCGGCGATCCTTGATGGAAGATGATGGCAGGCAAAGGTGACAAGATACTGAACTACGGGGCGGTCGTGGCAGGATGGTCACGCATCCTCGACCACGCGGATACCGCGCGCGTCCAGTTTGGCCAGCCGCGCCGGCAGTGCCTTGCTGATCGCCAGAAGCCGGGGGCGCGGGGCCTTTTTCCACTCCCGGCATTCCGGCAGGGTCCGGGCGCACGCCACGCACCAGCCGGTGCGGCCATCGAAACGGCATATGCTGATGCAGGGACTCTTCATCCGCGCACCATGATAGGCCCGCTATCCCTCTGCCCCGCCTCGACAATCATAACGCAGCCGTTCACCGCAACCGCATGAAGGCGGCGACCGCGTTGCGGACGCTGTCGGCGAAACGGTCGTAGATCATGCGGGAAACTTCCGCGATGACGGGCTGGCGGTCCCGCCCTCCCCGCGCGAAGACGGCGATCGCGACACGGCGACCGTCGGGCATGGTGATGAACCCGACATCGTTGGTGATGCCGTCGAGCGTGCCCGTCTTGTCCTCCACCAACGTCCCGGCCGGAAGCAGCCCGCGGATGCGGCGGGTGCCCGTCCGGCATTGGCGCATCAGGCCCAGCAGATAGGCCCGGCTCTGGCTGGAGAGTGCCGTCCCGCTGTCGAGAATCCTCAGCAGCTGGACCATCGCGACCGGCGTGGCGACATCCTTGATATCGGCCAGATGCCCGCGCTCGCGAAGCAGCTGCGCGATGGTGCGGTCGACCCGCATCCCGCTGATGTTGTGCGACAAGACCCATTGCTGGACCTTGGCCGGGCCACCGAGCGTGGCGAACATCTGGTCGGCCGCCAGATTGTCGCTGCGCACGATCATCGCCTCCATCGCCTTGGCGGCGGTGCGGCCGTTGACCATGTCGTTCAGGCTGCGTCGGCCCTGGTCCACCTCCGCCAGATAGGCGCCCGCAATGGCCAGCTTGACCGTGCTTGCCATCGGAAAGGGGATTCCGCCATTGACCATCGCGGTCGAGCCGTCGTCCAGGTCGATCGCCGCGATTCCATATTCACCCGACCGGCCAGCCAGCAGCGCGTTCATGTCGCGCTGGAGCTCGACGAGTTCCAGCGACCGTGCGGAGGCCGGGGCGGGAATAGCGCAACAGGTCGCAATGCCCATCAGGAGAAGACGGGAAAGCGTGGTAAAACGCATACAGCTTACTCGATCGAAGACGGAATCAGCGGCAGCGACGCTAACCAAAAAATCCGGACGCGTCGCGCAGAAATATGCGGGCTTTGCGGCGAGTCGGTCGGACGTGCGGCAGGCGGCGGCTGGCCTAGCGCCGGTCGGTGCTGTTACCGTCCCTCATGGCTTCCATGAATTTCGAGCTGCTGGACATACGGGTGTTCGTCGCCATCGCGGACGGCAAGAGCTTCCCGCGCGCCGCCGAGCAGCTGAACCTGTCGCAACCGGCGATCAGCCGCCGTGTCCAGAAGCTGGAGGCGACGGTCGGCACCCCCCTGCTGGAACGGACGACGCGGATGGTGCGGCTGACCCCGGCGGGCAAGGAGATATTGCCGCTACTCCGCCGTCTGCTGGAGGAACTGGACGAATCGCTGCTCGGCATGATGGCCTCGGGCGAGCGACAGGCGGGACGGCTGACCATCGCCAGCATCCCCAGCGCGACGGTGCGTTTCCTGCCGGACGTTCTGGAAGCGCTGGGCCGCGACTATCGCAACGTCCGGGTGCGCGTGCTCGATCTGTCGGCGACCGAATGCGCCGAGGCGGTGCGGACGGGACAGGCCGAGTTCGCCATCACCCTGCCCGTCTCGTCGGACGGGGACATGGTCTATGAGCCGCTGACCGACGATCCTTATGGCCTGGTCTGCCGAAAGGACGATCCGCTGGCCGATCTCGCCGATCCGGCCTGGAGCGATCTGGCCGGGCTGCGGCTGGTGACGGTCCATCCGGGCAGCGGCAACCGGACCGCGCTCGACGCCGGGCTGGCGCGTGCGGGCATCGAGTTGCGCTGGTTCTACGAGGTGACGCGGCTGACCTCGGCGCTGGCGCTGGTGCAGGCGGGACTGGGCCCGTCGGTGCTGCCGCGCCTGGCGTGCGAGGGGCCGGACGCGCGCCATCTGGTCTGGCGGCCGCTGCGCGGCGCTGAGGTCACGCGCACCATCGGCGTGCTGCGCCGCAGCTCCGCCACGCTGTCCCCGGCCGCGTCACGGCTGATGGGGCTGCTCACCGATGCCTGGGCTGCCGAACCGCGTCCCGCCCCAGCGCGCGACGAGTAACGAGGCCGAGACATTGGCCGTGCCGCTGGTCAGCGCGCGGATTTCCGACAGGAAACGGTCGACCGCGATCAGCATCGCCGCCGCCCCGACCGGAATATCGGGCAGCAGCGACAGGGTAAGCAACAGCGCCGAGAAACCGCTGCCCGTCACCCCCGCCGCCGCCTTGGAGGTGATCAGCATCACGCCCAGATAGACGGCGACCCGCTCCGGGGTAAGCGCGATGCCCAGCGCCTCGCCCAGGAACAGCGTCGCGACGACCAGATACACCGCCGTGCCCGCCAGATTGAGCGAATAGCCCAAAGGAACGGTCAGTCCCGCCACGCTGCGGGGCACGCCCAGCGCCTCCAGCTTCAGGATCAGGCGCGGCAGCACCACCTCGGTCGAGGAGGTGCCCAGCACGATCAGGATTTCGTCGCGGAACACGCGCAGCAGGGTGCCGCCGCCAATCCCCGTGGTGATCCACACCAGCAGAACCAGCGCAGCGATCAAGAGACCGCACGCCAGCGCCAGTGTCGCGAACAACAGCCCCAGCGAGCCGATGAACCCGACGCCATAGGTGCCGACCGTATAGGCGATCGCCCCGAACGCCCCCACCGGCGCGGCGCGGATCAGGAAGCCGAAGATCGCGAATTGCAACCGGGTCAGCGCTTCGATCCCGCGCACGATCGGCGCGCCCGCCTCACCGATGCGAAGCAGGCCGAACCCGACCAGCCCGGCAACGAACAATACCGGCAGGACATCGCCCGCGGTAAAGGCGGAGAACAGCGTATCGGGCACGATACGCACCAGGAAATCGCCCGGCCCGGTGATGTGCCGCCCGGCCAGCTGCCGCTCCACCTCGGCCACCGCCTCGCCATATGGCGGCAGCGGCAGGCCGCGCCCCGGCTGCATCAGCGCCGCGACGCCCAGCCCGATGGCGAGCGCGGCGATGGTGATGCCGAGGAAGACGATCAGGCTGCGCAGCACCGTGGCGCCCGTGTCGCGCGCGGCGCCGTGGCGGACGATCCCCTCGACGATGGTGCAGAACAGCACCGGCGGCACCATCATCCGCATCGCCTTTACGAAAGCGATGCCCAGCGGCCCCAGATCGCGTCCGAACGCCGGGGCCAGCGCGCCGATCAGCGTCCCGGCGACGATGCCGATCAGCATCTGAACATAAAGGTGCCGCAAGACGCGCAAGACCCGATCCGCTCCCAATATATGCACGAAACGCATCAAGCGGACCGATCATTGCATTTGATCGACGCGCCCTGCGTGAGGCTTAGTGCCGCGTGAGGCACGATGGCTCAAGCCCCTGCCACGACAAGACAGTGCAACGACTAGAACCCGCGAGCGAGCGGGACGGCCAGAAGAGAGGTATGATGAAAGCCCGATCTCCAAGGTTCCGAACCGTAATGCCCCGCCGCGCCGCGCTGGGGCTGGCATTGCTGCTGGGACTGAACGCCGTCAGCGCACCCGCCCTCGCCCGCGATACGAAGCCCGCCAAAGTCCGCGAGCTGCACGTCGTGACGTCGGGCGGCTTCACCGCCGCCTTCCACGCACTGGCGGCGAAATATGAGCGCGACACCGGCGTCCATATCGTTGCCGAGCACGGCCCCTCGATGGGTGACACGCCGCAGGCGATCCCCAACCGGCTGGCCCGGCATGAGGACGCCGATGTCGTCATCCTCGCGCGCAGCGGACTGGACAAGCTCGCCGATCAGGGTCTGGTCGCGAAGGGCACCGAAGTCGATCTGGGCCTGTCCAAGATCGCCATGGCGGTGAAGGCGGGAGCCCCTGCCCCCGACATCTCCACTCCCGATGCGCTGCGCTCGACCCTGGTCAACGCCAAGTCGGTAGCATGGTCGGACAGCGCGTCTGGCGTCTATATCCAGTCGACCATGCTCGACCGGCTGGGCGTCACCGATCAGGTGCGCCCCAAGGGCCGGATGATCCCCGCCACCCCGGTGGGCCAGATCGTCGCCACCGGCCAAGCCGAGATCGGCTTCCAGCAGCTCAGCGAGTTGAAGACCGTCAAGGGCATCCGCATCGTCGGGCTGATCCCGGACTCGTTGCAGAAGGTGACGCCCTTCTCGGCAGGCGTCGTCGCCTGGTCGCCGCGTCAGGCCGAGGCCCGCGCGCTGATCGCCTATCTGTCCTCGCCCAAAGCCTATCCGATCATCCGCGACAGCGGATTGGAACCCGCCTCGCAAAAGGCCAAGCCATGAACACCTCCACCATGCCCTTCCCCCCCGCCGCCGATACCGCATCCCCGGTCTCGGCCGAGCGCCGCAAGTCCGCCTTCAAGTCGATCTTCATCGTTGCCAGCGGCAACTTCCTGGAAATGTTCGACTTCATGGTGTTCGGCTATTACGCCACCTACATTTCAAAGGCGTTCTTCCCGACCGGCAGCGAGTTCGCCTCGCTGATGCTGACCCTGATGACCTTCGGCGCGGGCTTCCTGATGCGCCCGGTCGGCGCGCTGGTGCTGGGCGCCTATATCGACAAGCATGGACGGCGGCAGGGCCTGTTGCTGACGCTCGGCCTGATGGCGCTGGGCACGCTCGCCATCGCGGTGACGCCCACCTATGCGCAGATCGGCGTCGCCGCACCCGTCATCATCCTGCTCGGACGGCTCGTCCAGGGCCTGTCGGCGGGCGTCGAGGTCGGCGGCGTGTCGGTTTATCTGAACGAGATCGCGCCGCCGAACCGCAAGGGCTTCTTCTGTTCCTGGCAGTCGGCCAGCCAGCAGGCCGCGGTGGTCTTCGCCGCGCTGATCGGCCTGATCGTGTCGACCAGCCTGTCGCCCGAGACGATGCAGGCCTGGGGCTGGCGCATCCCGTTCATCATCGGCTGCGTGATGATCCCCTTCCTGTTCGTCATCCGTCGCCACATGGAGGAGACCGAAGTCTTCCTGAAGCGCAAGGAGCATCCGCCGCTGTCGCAGATCATGCGGACCATCGGCAGCAACTGGGGCGTGGTGCTTCAGGGCGCGCTGATGGCGGTGATGACGACCGTCTTCTTCTACATGATCACCGCCTATACCCCGACCTTCGGCAACAAGGTGCTGTCGCTGACCCCCGGTGCCGCGCTGTTCGTCACCGCCTGCGTCGGCGTCACCAACTTCGTTCTGCTGCCGGTCATGGGGGCGCTGTCGGACCGGATCGGGCGTCGGCCGCTGCTGATCACCGCCACGCTGCTCGGCGCGCTGCTCGCCTATCCGCTGATGAGCTGGCTGGTCGCCGCACCCAGCTTCGGGCGACTGCTGACGGTCGAGCTGCTGCTCGCCGCCATCTATGCCACCTATAACGGCGCGTTCATCGTGTACCTGACCGAGGCGATCCCGGCGCATGTCCGCACCGTCGGCTTCAGCCTGGCCTATAGCCTGGCCACCGCGATCTTCGGCGGCTTCACGCCCGCGATCAGCACCGCGCTGATCGGTGCGACCGGTGACAAGGCGATCCCCGGTGCCTGGTGCGCCGCCGCCGCACTGCTCTCGCTACTCGCGCTGCTGATCGGGTCGCGCATGCGCCGCAGCGCCGACTGATCCCCGAACCGCCGCACTCCTGAAGGGGGTGCGGCGGTTTCCCTTCCTGAACAATTCGAGGCGGCGGCCAAGAAGCCTCTCGCCCACCCCTGAGAGGATGCCGAAATGTATCGTGGAGCCCTGCTCGCGATCGGCCTGTGCGCGCCGCTGCCGGTCGCCGCGCAAACCACCCCCGCCCCCGCCCCAGCACAACGCAATGACGATGTCGCGCGCCTGACCCGCCTCGTCGAACAGCAACAGGCGCAGATCGAGCGGCTGGAAGCCCGGCTGGCGGCGGTCGAAGGCGGCAAGCCCCAGGCGCTCGCCGCCGCCCCGCTCGGCCAGCCGCTGCCCAGCGACGCGCATCCCTCCGCCCCGCCGCAGATTGCGGCGCAGGCCCCGCAGGCGGCCCGGACTCCCGCGCCGCTCGGCCAGTCGCTGCCCAGCGACGCGCACCCGCCCTCGCTCGACGCACGGCTGGCGCGGATCGAAAAGGCGCAGAAGGACGGCGTGCATGTCGACTGGTCGAAGGGCACGCCCGAATTTACGAGCGCGGATGGCCGCTTCTCCTTCCGGCCGCGCGGCCGCATCCTGGTCGACGCCGCCGCCACGACCGGCAGCGCGCACCCGAACCGGAACATCACCGCCACCACCGCCCGCTCGCTCCGCCTGGGTTTCGAGGGATCGATCGGCCCGCACCTTTCTTATCTGCTGGAGGGCGATTTCGCGGACAATGACCCAGCGATCAAATCCGCCTATCTTGCCTGGACCACTGGCTTTCTGGGACAGCAGGCCGAGTTCGCGCTGGGCAATCGGCTGAACGATCGCGGGCTGGACGGGTCGAGCGGCACCATCTCGGTCCCGTTTCTCGAACGCAATTTCGTCGGCCAGGGCATCATCCCGGTGCGCGGCTTTTTCGGGCTGGGCGCGGCCGCCCGCATCTATGGCGATGGCTGGCATGTCGGGGTGCAGGTGTCGGGCGACGACATCAGCAATCCGGGCACGCAAAGCGACGGCCTGACCATCGCGGGGCGCGCGCATTGGAACCCGGTCAAGACCGCCGACTGGCTGGTCCATCTGGGCGTCTGGGGCTTTCGCGAGACGATCGCCGCCGACGCGACCCGCCCGACGCGCAGCATCGCGGTCGGCGGCTTCTTCAACGACAATCTGCGGATTCTGCCCGGCACCTTCACCGGCGCGACGGCGGGCACAGGCTATGGTTTCGAGCTGGGCACCTTCCACAAGTCGCTCTGGGCATATGGCGAATATGGCACGCGGCGGATCGAGAACCGCGCAGGGACCGCGACCGATCAATCGGCCTGGGCGGTGCAGGCGGGCTGGTTCCTGACCGGCGAGACCCCGCCCTATCTGACGCGCGGCGGCGTGTGGAGCCGCCCCAAGGTCCTGCGTCCCTTCACCTCGGGCGGGCGCGGCGCGATCGAGCTTGCCACCCGTTACGAGGAGCTGGACTACAGCGACAATCCCACCGCCGGACGGGGAACCGCACTGACGCTGGGCATCAACTGGTATCTGAACAATTTCGTCCGGCTACAGCTGAACGCGATCGACTGGACCATCGCCAACCCCGCCCAGCTCGGCGGCGCGAACGATCATGGCCAGACCCTGATCGGCCGCGTCCAGATCGCCTTCTAAGGCAACGAAACGAAACGGAACGCAAGACTGCGCCCATGCGCTGGACGGACAGACGGGTCAGCCCCGCCATGGACGCACAGGAGCGAAAAGCGCATGAATGCCGCAGATGTCTTCACCAAGCTCGATGTCGAACTGAAGCCCGATCCCTCGCGTACCGTCATCCGCCCGTTCCGCTTCGACTATCCCGAGGCGTTCGACCGCAAGCCCAGCAGGGCCGAATGCGTCGCCCGGCACGTCATGGCACTCGATCCGGCGACACGCGACCGGATGCTCGATTTGCTCCATGACGCGATGAGGCAGCGCCACCGCAATGTCGACAATGTGTTCCTCCGCCGTTTCGACCAGATCAAGGCGGACATTGGCGACATAGGGGTCGAGCGGGATTGCGACCGCCTGCTGCTGGGGGCTTATTTCAGCCAGGAATATGCCTTCGAGTCCGCCGCGCTGTTCAATCCCAGCATCGTCACCCTGCCCGACCAAGACCCGGACGACCAGAGCATCCGCTTCCTCCTGTCGCTGCGCGGCGTCGGAGAAGGGCATATCTCGTCCGTCACCTTTCGCACCGGCACCTGGGACGGCGCGACGGGACTGACCGTCGATGCGGCCAGTTCGCAGGGTGTTCCTCCGCGTATCGACAGCGAGGACGGCGAATGGGTTCGGATGCGCGCCGACGACAGCCAGGATATCTCAGAAACCGTGATCTTCCCGATCCTGCCCACCCAGCGAAGCGGCATCGAGGACTTGCGGCTGGTCCATTTCACCGATCATGACGGCGTGCGCAGCGTCATCGGCACCTATACCGCCTTTGACGGCCAGACCGCCCGGTGCGAACTGCTGCGCGGCATCAACGAGCAGAGTTTCGAGATGCGGCCGCTGACCGGCCGCCTTTCGGGCTACAAGGGCATGGCCCTGTTTCCACGTCGGATCGGCGACCGTTTCGCCATGATCGGGCGGCAGGACAATGTGAATCTGTGGCTGCTCTATTCGGACGACCTTCACATCTGGGACGAAGGGATGCGGATCATGGGCCCGCAATATCCGTGGGAGTTCGTCCAGATCGGCAATTGCGGCTCACCGATCGAGATTGACGAGGGCTGGCTGGTCTTCACCCACGGGGTCGGCATGGTCCGGGGTTATTGCGTGGGTGCATGTCTGCTCGACAAGGACAATCCGGCCAAGGTCCTTGCGCGTACGCATTCGCCGATCCTGTTCCCGTCGGCGGAACAGCGCGGCGGCTACGTGCCCAACGTCACCTATAGCTGCGGCGCGCTGCTTCATAAGCGCCACATCCTGCTGCCCTATGCCATTGGCGACCAGTACACCGCCTTTGCGACCGGCAGCGTCGACGATCTGCTATCGGTCATGGTGTAAGGGGCGAGCCGGTTCCGACGGACCGCGCTCGCCCGAAACGGCGGCTCAGCTGATGGCCAGGACCGCCGCGCAGATCACGCCCCAGGACAGGACACAGGCCCCGCCGAGGATCGCCAGGCGGGTACGGGTCGTAAGCTTGTGCACCGTCCTCGTCTCGGCGGCGGGCACGGGGTCGGCCGTGAAGGACAGGATATTGGTCGGCCCTTGCGCCGCCGTCACCGCGCCGGGCGGCAAAGGCCGGTCGAACAGGCACCCCAGATTGCCGATGCTCTGCCACACCGCCGTCGCCTGAACGCGGCCGATATTGGCCAGGCCGATCTCGATCGTCGCGCCGTGCACCACCGGCAGGTCGGTCTCGATGCGGCAACCCTCTCGGGTCAGGTCGAGGACAACGACGTCATGCGGATGCGGGTCACCGCCGATGCGCAGAACGCCGCGACGATCCAGCGGGATCCGCTCTTCGCTACGATATTCGGCGACATCATATGCGGTCTTCGCCAGATTCATGCCAATGCCTTCTGAAGGGGGTCGCATTCGGCCCCGTCCGAACCGTCCACCGCGCCGCCGGGGTCATGCGAAGATGACACCGACGACATAAGCGGCAACGTCTCGATACGGGACAAACGAGGGAGTGGGAATGGTCGGTGCGAAAAGCGGATCAATAAAGGCCAAGCACCGATCCGGCGAAGAACAATGCCCAGCCGCCGACGCCGCCGACCAGGATCAAGGCCGGGGCTCGCAGGCGGTGGAGGGACTCGATTTTGGCCGGCTGCTTGTTGCTGAAGCTGGCCAGCACGATCCGTTCCCGACTGGGGTCGAACTCTTCCCACAGACGCTCTTGCAAGGCGTGCACGGGCGAGGCGGCGGGCGACGCGGCCGTGCCCTGGGCGGGCGTGGCCGCTTCGGTGCCGGTCGGCGCGTCCGCCGTGACCTTGCGGGCTAGACTGTTTCGCATGGCAAACCCCAAACGGTTGGTGTCGATGGGAACCGCCTTAGGCCACCGTGTTTAGACGGGACTTAATCCGGCTGGTTAACCCGATGTTATCCATAAATCAGCCTGTGCACTTCGCCTTGTGACGGGATGGTGAAATATGCCATTTGCGACATCAAACGGACCAAGGGGATCACCATGTCGATCATCAAGCGGCTTGCCGGCCTTCGCCCTGCCATGCTGGCCATGCTGGCGAGCAGCGCCGTGTTGAGCGGATGCGCGACGGCACCGGCCCCACCGCTGCCCGCATCGGAATATGGCCAGGCCAACCAGCCCTATACGCTGGGCGTCGGCGACAAGCTGCGCGTCAACGTCTATCGCGAGCCGGAGCTGAGCGGCGAATTCTCGGTCAACGGCACCGGCGCCATCACCATGCCGCTGGTCGGCGAAGTGCCGGTCAAGGGCATGACCCGCGCCCAGGTCGAGGCAGAACTCACCCGTCGCCTGGGTTCGGGCTTCGTGCGCAATCCCAGCGTCTCGGTCGAGGTCTATGACTTCCGCACCTTCTCGATCCTGGGCGAGGTCCAGCGGCCGGGCAATTATCCGGCGCGCGAAGGCACGACCCTGACCGCGGCGATCGCGGTGGCGGGCGGCTATACCTACCGCGCGAACGAACGTCGCCTGCTGCTGCGGCGCGCCAATGGGCAGAGCTATTACAGCGTGGATGCGGACGCCAATGTCGAGATCCGCCCCGGCGATACGATCCAGGTGCCCGAGGTCCATTTCTAAGGGCTGCCCCGGTGTCTCGCTCCTTCATTTCCGCTCCCGCTCTGCTGGTGCTGCTGACCTCCGTCGCGGTGCCGGTGGCGGCGCAGACCACCTCGACCGCGCCGAATTCCGGGCCGGGGCGGTTGACGCTGCCGCCGCAAAGCGATCCCATGCGGGACCCGCAGGCCCCGCTGCCGCCAGCCCCCTTGCCGCCGCGTGCCGTCGATCCCCAGACCGGCCGCCCGATCACGGTACGGCCGGATAATGTCGATCCGGTGGATGCAGCCACCCGCGAGCGCCTGCAATCGGGCGCGACCGTTCCCGTCCCGGCCTATATCCCCCTGCCCACCGGCTCGACCCAGCAGACCGAATTGCCGACGCAGCGCGTGGCCGATCGGGCGCTGGCCGCATCGCGGTTGCCGGGGACGACGGTGCGCCTGCGCCAGCGCCCCGGCTATGACGCACCTGGCCTGCGTGCGGGCGGGATGGTCATCCATCCCTATATCGACACCGGCGTGGCCTATGACGCCAATGTCTATGCCGAGGAAAATCCGCGCAACGACGTCTTCGCCCATCTGACCGGCGGATTCGACGCCGCGTCCGATTGGGGCCGCCACCGCGCGGTGCTGAGCGGTTTCGTCCGGCGGCGCCAATATGGTCAGTACACCAGCGAGAATACGACGACCTATCGCCTGATCGGCGCCGGTCGCTATGACGCCGACTCGCATCTGTCCTTCAACAGCGAGGCGTCGCATCAGCGTATCCAGCTGGAGCGCGGCGCGGTGGAGGAAGTCTCCAGCCTGGCGCTGCCGACCCTCTATGATTTTACGAGCGGACTACTGGGCGCGCAGGTTCAATATGGCTCGACCCGCCTGAGTGCTCAGGGCGGTGTGAACCGCACCGCTTTTCGCGACAATCGGACGCTCACGGGCGCAGTGACGGACCAGCGTTTCCGGAACTTCACGGGCTATACGGGTCAGGCCCGTCTTGAACAGGAAGTGCTGGGCGGCCGGACTCTCTACGGTCAATTCAACTTCGAACGGCGGCGGTTCGAGACCGCTGACGCCATCCGGCTGAGCAACGCCGATGTCTACACTCTCACCGGCGGCCTGCGCGGGGCACTGACCCAATTGATCCGGGGCCATGCCGGGGTCGGCATCATTCGCGTCGACTTTCAGGACCCTGCCGCACCATCCATTTCCAGCCTAACCTTCGATACCCAGATCGACTGGCTGGTGCGGGATCGGACGACCATCTCGCTGTCGGGCGAACGGGATTTGCGAACGGTCGCGCAGCGTGGCGTGCGTGCGGCCCTGTTCACCACCGTAAATTTGCGGGTCGATGAAGAAATACGGCGCAATCTGATCCTGTCGGTTGGCCTGCGGCAGCAATTCACCGATTATGTCCAGGATACGCGTCGCGCTTCGGCGACCGGCGTCACCCTGGGTGCCGACTGGCTGCTGGATCGCCACTGGACCGTCCGCCCGCAGGTCAGCTACCTCCGGCGCACCGATCGCGGGTTCAATCTGGACCTCGGCCCGGAAGACGCGCAGGTCGGGCTCAGCGCCACATTCCGCCTATGATCGCCGCCGGGACGCCATCAGCCGCGCTGGCGCGGTGCATATCGGTCCCGGCCGGAGAACACGGATCGATGACGATCGCAGGCCATGGAGGTTGGATTGCCTGAACGCTTGCAGGACGGGGCCGTCGCGGTCGCCAATTCCCCCTGGCGTCGGCGCGAGGACGCGCACGCGTCGCGGATGATTCAGGCTGTCGGCCGATACTGCATCATCCCGGCCGCTATCATCGCCATCTATCGCAGCACCCAGATGTGGTATGGGTATCCCACGTCGCAGGGCGACAATGCGCTGAACGACCCGTTCCTGATGCAGCTCGTGCTGTATTCGCTCGTCCCGCTCCTCGCGCTGACGACCCTCACCCTGCCCCGCATGGCCGCTCGGGCCATCGTCGAGATGGGCCCCATGGTCGCCTTGCTCGGAGTGTTTCTGTTCGGCTCGATCGTGACGTCAGCCAACCCCCAAATGTCGCTACGCGGACTTGTCCAGATCATCATCTTGGCATTGCCTATGATCTACCTTCGCGCATTTTACGGCGCGCGGGGCGCATTCGAACTGCTGCGCAAGGTGATGGGCGTCCTGCTCGTCATCAACTTCCTTTACGCCGCCCTATTTCCGCATATCGCCTTCATGAGCGGATCGCTGAACGGGGCCATGCGCGGGATGTTCGTGCACAAGAACGCGTATGGCGCCTATTGCGCGATGACCTTCGTGATGATGGTTCCGCCGGACATCAACATTCGCCGCTGGGACCGGTTGCTGCAGGTCGGCTTGTGCGGACTGGCCATGGTCGGCGCCGTTCTGTCCAAGTCATCGACGGCTGTCGTCTTGCTGATTGTCGGAACCGGCGTGTTGGTCATGATCAACATATTGAGCCGCGTCGAACAGCGGAGCATCCGAGCGATAACCTTCGGTGGCGCCCTGGTCTTTGCCATTTTGCTTGCCGGGGGCGCGGGCACCGCACTGCTAGGTGAGGTCGCAGGGCAGTTCGGCAAGGACGTCACCCTGTCCGGTCGCGCCGAGATATGGCAGACGCTTTGGCCCGTTGCGCTGGACAAGCCTTGGCTGGGCCATGGTTTCGCGATGTTCCGCCAGACGGCGTATTTCCAGCAGTTCACGACAACGATCGCCTGGGGGCCCCGATCTACGCACAATACCTATCTCGAAATCGTGTTGAACTCCGGCTTTCCCGTATTGATCGTGTGGTTGTCGATCGTCCTGGGGGCGATTTTTCGTGCCGTCCTGCTCGTGAATGTGACGAAGCCCGACTATCGCCCGTTGCAAAAATCGGTAGCAGCCATCGTTCTCGTCCTGCTGGTCTCGACCAGCGAAGCAGGGCAGATGCTAGGTCCCCAGCCCTCTTGGCCGATCCTGGTCCTCGCGCTCTATTGTATTGCTGCCGCTACCAATGGTCGCCTGCGCAGGAACTCAGTCGACGACGGCCAGACTTGGAACGGCTGGGTGGCCAGCCCTACGCCGCGCTGACCGGTTAATTCGGAAGACTCAATGTGCGGGTGGCGTAAATGGCCCCTGCGCGCGACAGATGATGGGCGTCCCCATAGAGGATGTGCCCCGCATGGCGGAACCGGCATCCGGCTTCGTTACACAGTCCCACAGTCGGGTCGAACAGCGTGACGCCCGGCACCTGTCGTACGACATGGGCGAGCACGCCACGGGCCTGATCGGGAATGACCCGTGACCGAGGCAGTCGATCATCGCTTATGCCCTCGTGCTTAGGATCGGCGTCCAGCCAGTTCGACACCAGCGCACGCTGGGGCATGATATCGGCCAGTGCGACGCCATAGGGATCGATCGCGAAGTGCGGAACGTCCTGCACGATGACCACCTGGCGGCCCATCTTGCGAAGCACCTCCCCCGTACGGCGCAAACCGACCGCCAGTGTCTGACGCTGGCGGACCATCCACGCCGCACGCTGGGCCGGGTCGCTGGGCCGATCGACCATGGTCTGGCGGTCCTGCGCGACGAAGGACGACCAATATCCCGCAAGGACCAATATCCGGATTTCCGGATGCGCGGCGACGGTCGACAGGACGCGCGCCATGAACGCCGCGCACTCGCGATGATGCATCGGATAGCGGTCCAGCACGCGGCTATAGCCGATGATAGGCTGGCATGACGATTTGGTCATCTGATAGACGGCGAGCGAGCGTCGCTCCGCAATCTGCCGCACGCCCGCCACCAGCGAATTGGCATGGCTGTCCCCCACGACCGCCACGGCGGGTCTGCCGCTGACGGGCAGGCACGACAGCTGCTCGCTGGGCGTGGAGTCGCCATAGGATGTCAGGCAGGGATTGGACATGGCGCTCCGCACGTCCCCATCCGCCTCCCTCAGCGCGGGCGAGGCGAGACGCGAGAGCCCGCCGCTCAGATCGATTACCCCCAGCGGGATCACGACCGCCCCGAGCACGGCACCATAGCACCGCATCGATGGCAAAGAGGCCGGACGGCTGCGGCGAAAGGGCTGTTCGACAAGCGCATAGCTGATCATCGCGATCGCGAAGGTCCCAATCAGGAAACCGATGCGCGTCATCGACCCCAGGTCGATGCCAAGCAGGTTCATCGCGGCCAATGGGGGCCAATGCCACAGATACCAGGAGTAGGAATATCGCCCGATCACCACGCCGGGTTTCGCCCCCAGCCCATAGCGGTTCAGCACAGAACGAGGCGCGGCGATCAACGCCATGCTGCCCAGCACGGCCAGCGATCGAAGGACGACGACCGAAACGGGGTAGGTGATAACCAGAGCCGATCCGAGCAGGACAACTCCCAGCGCCGCAAAGCCATTGGCGAACCGGCACGAGGCCAGCCTCTTGTTGCCGGTCAAATCAACGGTCGCCAACCATGCGCCCGCAGCAAACTCCCAGGCGCGGAACGGCAGGAGATAAAAGGCCGCATCAGGTCGATACCATTCGAAAGCCGCCGCCGCCGCAAAGGATAATGCAATGATGACCGCAAAGAATTTCGCCAGCGCGCGAGGGCCTTTGGGAATGATCCCGACGATCAGGGGCGGCAACGCCAGATAGAATTGTTGCTCCAGCGACAGCGACCAGGCCATCATCAGCAGCTGGCGGGACGCCTTTGGGGAAAAATAGTCGACGAACCCCAGGAATGCGAAATTCGATATGCCGAATATCGTCGAAATCGCGGTGACCGCGTAAACCTTGAGCTCGTACGGTGTCATGAAGACCATAGCGAACAGCGTCGCGGTGACGATCACTGCGACCAGCGCCGGCACCAGGCGACGAGCCCGACGCCGATAGAAATCGAGGTAGCTGAACCGCCGCTGATCGACCCGGCGACAAATGTCGGAGGTAATGAGGAAGCCACTGATTACGAAGAAGATGTCGACGCCGACATAGCCGTTGGCCAGATGACCGACGTCATAGTGGAACAGCACGACCGCCAGAATGGCGATCGCCCGCAAACCTTCGATATCGGCTCTGAATCCCAACCCCATTACCGCGTCGTACCGCCTATGCCCTGCATCGTTGTGCCCAGAGGCAAGACGTCCAACACTTCAATCGCTTGCCCTATCCCGGCGTCATGACATTCGACGAACCCGAGGGGCATATCCCAAATGGTATAGAAACCGCCCCTTTGACGCGCGCCGCTATGCCACACGAACCATTTCAGGACGTTGCAGGCCATCGCGAAACAGAAACGGGCGACCGACATAGTGTCGGCCGCCCGCCATTTCGTCCTGACCAAACGGGTCGGGATCCTTCCGAACCCTCCCGGATGCGAGGGGGTATCAGAGGACCAGCAGGTCACCTGCCGTCAGGTGCGGGGTCAGGTCGATGACCAGCGCGCCCTGATCATAGCTGCCGCCATGGGCCGCCTTGTAGACGAAGCTATCGCTCGTCTTGTGGTCGGCAACCATCCGGGTATTGGCATCGGCATCGAGCGTGTAGGTGAACGCACCGCTGGCATCGATATGGAGCGTGCCGTACGCGCCCTTGAGGTCGATCGCGCCCTTCGACACGGTCTGTCCACCGACGGTGCGCAGCGAAAGGATGCTGCCGTCGGACATGATGTCGTTGGTCGAGACATTGCCCGTCACGACATGGCTGTCGGCGCCGATCTTATAGAAATCGTCGACTGCCTTGGCCTTCAGGACCGGCGCACCGGACTTTGCCGCGGCCTTTGCCGCCGCGCTCGTTACGTCCTGGGTGCCGACATAGGCGGACAGGTCGATCGTCAGGCTCGACGTGACGACCTTGCCGCTGTCATTGGCCTTGTACTGGAAGCTCTCGGTCGGGGTCGCGACGTTCTTCAGCTTGGCCAGGGCGCCGGTGTCGAGCGCGTAGGTGAAGTGGCCGTTGCTGTCGACGTGCAGGGTTCCATAAGCACCCTTCAGGTCGACACCCTGTGCCCCGATCCGCGAACCGCCGACGGTGCTTAGCCCCAGCTTGTTACCCGCGGCGTTGATGTCGTTATCCAGGATGTTGCCGGACATCTTGGTACCCGAGACATCCATCGCATAACGATCGGCGTTGACCCCGATCTTCTGGATCTTGTTCAGATTCTCGGAATAGCTTTCCTGCAGGATCTTGGCGGCGGCGGCATCGGCTTGGGCCTTAAGCACCGCGTCGGCCTGCGCCTTGGCGACGGCATCGGCCTGTGCCTTAGCGACCGTGCTGGCCTGCGCCTTGACGTCAGCCGACATGTTCGCCGCAGTCGTCTGGAGGTTTCCGCTGACATCGAAGACGCTCTTCAGGCCGTTGCCCGCGATCTGGGTCAGCTTGCTGTCGACGACGACATTGTCGTGGAAGGCACCGGTGGCTTCCTTGTCGATCTTCAGCGCGGCGTTGGCGACGCTGACGAAGGTGTTGTTCGCAATCTGGATGTTGCTGCGGCTGACATTGCCGTCACGCGACAAGCCGGTCAGCGCCACGCCGAAATTCGAGCCCACGACCTCATTGCCTGAGATCGTGTAGTTGCCGATATCGATACCGGCGCTGGCCATGATCGCCGACGACCACGCATATTTGTTTTGACCGCTCAGCTTGTTGTCGGTGATCTGGACGTTCCAGCCATTGATCGCGACACCGAAGCTGCCCCCCTTCACTTCGTTGCCCGAGGCGACGACGTTCGAGCTGGAGTTGACCATGATCCCGCCCTTGGTGGAGTCGGGAGACGTCGACTGGTCGATCTTGTTGCCGCTGATCTTGACGTTCGACGAGCTGGTCACCTGGATGCCGTCGGCGGTGCCGCCCACCAGATTGGACATGACGTTGTTGACGATGGTCAGGTCCGTCATGTCGACGACATAGATGCCGTCGTTCGACACATGGTCGAACTTGCTGTTGGAGATGGTGACGTTCTTGCTCGTCTTCATCGAGATGCTGCCTGTACCCGTGGCGGTACCGGCATTGATGAGCGAGACATGATCGATGACCCAGTTCTCGGCCTGGGCGGCATAGATCGCATTGAAGCCGGTCGAGAAGGTCAGGTCCTTGATGACGATGTTCGCCGTCTTGGTGCCGTAAATGCCCTGCTTGCCCGTGAAGGTCGGGTCGGTACCGGTGCCATAGGCGCCGATCGTGATCGGCTTGTCGGTGGTCCCCGAACCGTTGATGGTCAGCATGTCCGCATAGTTGCTGCCGCGCGCCAGCAGAACCGTGTCGCCCGCCTGCAGCTTGATGCTCGAAATCTTCGCAACCGACTGAAACGCCGCACCCGCACTGGTGCCGGCATTCTTGTCCGAACCGTTGGCAGCATCGACATAATAGGTCGTCATGTTCCGTCGTCTCCGGGGAAGGAAGCCGTGATCTTCCCGATGAGACGGTAGTGGCGATGACTCCGGAAACGGTCGGTTACATGGAAGGGTTAACGCATTGTATACGTTAAATCGCTGTGTTTATGGACCATTTTTCGGACTTTCGGCGGCACGTTAAGATACCTTTCCGTGTCTTTAATCCGCCGATAACGCCTTTTTGGCCCGCAAAAATGAAACGCCGGCGTCCCGAAGGACGCCGGCGTTAACATTTGCATTGCAATCGATTCGCTCGCCACCGGGGTGGCGAGCGACGCCCGATTACACGCCCGGCGCGACGTTGAAGTCGATCGTCAGGATCGCATAGTCGGTGTTGTTGCCCTGGCCGTTCTGGCCGTCATGCGGCTTGTAGGCGAACTTTTCGACGCCTGCATTGCCGTTGAGAGCGATGGTGTCCGGATCGGTCTGGTCGACGACATAGGAGAAGACGCCCTTGTCGTTGATCGTCAGGGTGCCGTACACGCCCTTGATCTCGACATTGCCGAGGCCGGTGATGTGATAGTTGGTGTTGGTGGCGAGGTCGATCACGCCGCCGACATGCAGGGTATCACCGTCCGGATCGCTGTCATTCGCCAGGACGTTGCCGCCAGCGACGGTCGAATTGGTGGTGACGAAGTCGTCAATCGCGACCGGGCGCTGGTTGGCCATGCCCATGACGTCGAACTTGATGATGCCCTGATCGTAATTGCCCTGGCCGTCACGGATCTTGATGGTGAAGTCTTCGACCATCGTGCTGCCAGCGACGAAGTTGACGCCCTTGTTGAGCTCGTAGGTGTAGGTGCCGTCCTGGGCGATGGTCAGCGTGCCATACTGGCCCTGAATGACGTTGACGCCCTTGCCGCCGCCGATCGAGCCCGCGATGTACGCACCATCGACGCGCGCCACGGTGATGGCGTCGCCATCCGCGTCGGTCGCGCCACCGTTCAGCAGGATGTTGCCCGTCATGGAACGGGTCGTCTCGTTCAGCTTCATGGTCTGGTCGTTGAAGATGGGCTTCGCCATGGTGATGATCCCTGTTTTTGCGTGTTGAAACTGTGAATGCTTAGCGATGTGGCAGCGTGCCGCCTCTCTACTGCCCCATATGGTAAGCGCCCGGTTAACCAGAGGAAGAGCGAATGTTTCCCCGCAATTTCGAACTGTCCCGAAGTGAAGCGATCCGGCCTGGGGCGAGGCGCCCGGCCGTGCTGTAAGGATCAGCCAACGGAACCGTAGAATTGAAACCGCGTTCTCGTCCGTTTTTCCCGATGCGCCGAGCTCGGGATCATCACCATGATATCCGGTATCCAAAAGCACCGGTCGAGGAGCGATCAGACTTCAATACGCCGTGAAGTCGCGCATTTCTGCCATTTCGCGCTCAATTGTCCGGCGATGGAGATCGCCGTCTGCGGCATTCATTACGGTGAAACACTGAATCGATAGGGTCAGGCTAAGGCCGAATCCGCCCAAACCCGCCCCGGGATGAAAATAAATTTAAAATTGGCTTTTATGGTCGAGACTTATGGCCGCTGGTTGTCAAAAGGGTCGGTTTGACGCGGGCCGATAACAAAGTTCCGAAAGCCGACTCCATTCATCGTGAAAATCGCGCAGTTCATCGTAACTATTTCAATCACCCAAAAACCCGCCATTTTGAAGAAAATGACGGGCTGATGGCTTTCAAATGAAATTTTACCCGAATCAGCGCAGCTTTGCCTTGTCCTGCTGCGGAACTGATGCCGCGATATGACGGATCATCCGTGGCCTGGGATGGGTGCCCGTCCGTGGCGAGTTCACGCCGTCATTCGCATTCGGCGCAAAGACCTCGGTTCCGGCGGGGGCGACGGTCCGGCTTCCCGCATAGTGAAGCCTGCAAGACCAGGCGCCCGGTTGGCCCGATATCGCCACGACGGTCGCGATATCGGCCGTCGCGCCGGACGTCCATTGCAGCGTATCGCCGATCTCCGGCGCGTCGACGAGCGTGATCATGTCGTACGTGGCCGTTCCGTCCGTTCCCGCCTGTTGCGCCAGCTGGGTCACGAAGAACGGCTCGGGCCACCTGCCCTGGGTGTCGGATAGCCCGGCTGGACGCACGACTTCGATATAGGCGGCAACGGTGCCGTCCATGCCTGCCGCCTTGTCCGCCTCCAACTGGTAACGGAGCCCGTTCGGCCATTCTCCGCCCAGTTGATAGCCCTGCCCCGCAAGCGTCCGGAAGCCGTCGGTCGAGTTGGGATGAATGACCTGCCCGACCGCGACGATGGGCGTGCCCGGATGCCGCACGAGGATACGATCGTTCAGCGCCTTCCAGTTCGCGCGCATCACCGCATAGCCGCCGCTGTCATAGTCGTTGCGTCCCATCTGGTTCAGGATGCAGGTGAAAGGCCGCCGCCCGCCGTTCATCGCAACGATCTGGTCGATGATATCCCAGCGTCGCGATGCATTGGCCGCGATCAATTCCCGCTTCGATGCCGCGCCGGGCAGGCCGATGACCGCATGGGGGGTCCGACCGAGCGGTCCGGCACGGTCCAGCCAGCGCCGCAGCCAGCCCATGTTGCGCCGGGCATCGGCCGCCAGCGGGCTATCCGCCTGACGCTCGCCGATGGAGTCGCAGACGATCAGCGGCACCGGGCGACCGTCCCAGCCCTTCGCGACCATGAAGTCCGGCCCATAATAGGCCGGAAAGCTCATGCTATCGAGCGAGGCGGTGCTGGCCGTGTCGCTCCCGATCAGGGCCACCAGCGCGGCGGCATTATCCGCCCCCCAGACCCGCTCTCCCCGCCGCGAGGTGATTTGATAGACCGGGATCTGCCGCTCCCCCGCCGCCGTGGAATATAGAGTGTAGACGGTCACGAGCGATTCCGGCGGGACGGCCAGCGACAGGTCGTCGGTCCAGGCGCCCGTCGAACCGCTCGCCACCGACAGGTCCGCCGCCCCTGCAAAGCGACAGGCCGTCGCCGGGCCGCCATTCACCGAAACCCAGACGCCGTGCACCGTCATCGCGTTGCCCGGCAGGACCGTCTCCTGCGGACTGTTGCTGCCCTCGGTACAGGCGAAGCCCGAATAATGAAGCCGCAGATGGTCGATCGCATATTGCGGCGATCCGAAGATCAGCTTGGTCATGACGAAGCGCGTATCTGCCTGCGCCGTCACCAGCGCGCCCGACGGCATGCGCGCGCCGGACGCCCAGAACATATAGCGGTCCGGATCGCCCGACATGCGCGGATTGCCGAAGGCGGGGCGATTGCCCGCATAATCCTGCGCCATGGCTCAGGCCTCCCCGATCAGATCGGCCGCCGTCGTGCCGGTGGCGCGCACATAGCTGGGCCGGACGTTCAGATAGACCCCGCTTGCCACGTTGCGATAGGTGACGTCCCCCGCGCCATCGACCCCGCGCAAGGTGACATGCCCGCCCGTACCCACGAAAATCCGCTTCGGCACGGTGGCCAGCGCGACCGTATCGCTCGGCACGATGCCAAAGGGCGCGCGTGCCGGTGCATTCAGGCTGTCGCTGTTGAACGGATCGGCCATCATTCTTCTCCCCCCAAGATCGCCCGGACGCTGTCGTTCGGGACGATGTTCTCTATATGTTCGGTTTTATCCTGTAGGAAAGCGCCGATTGACCCGGTAACGGCGGCCCGAAGGACGCGTGTTTGTCGGCGGCGGCCCGGTATCCGGCCGCCGCACAGCTAATGGGATCGGTATGAGTCAGGCAGCCGGGGGTGTGGGTAAGCGGATCGCCAAGGGGAGCATGTGGCTCTCCGCCGCGCGGCTGGTGGTCAACCTGTCGGGCATGGTCAGCACCGTGCTGCTGGCGCGCCTGCTCGTCCCCGCCGATTTCGGCCTCGTCGCGATCGCCGCGACCCTGATGCAGATCGTTACCTCGATCACCGAAATGTCGCTGTCCCAGGCGCTGATCCGATTGGACGATCCGACCGACCAGGATTTTCATTCGGCCTGGACGCTGTCGATGCTGCGCGGCGTGACGATCGCGGTGGTCCTGTCCGCCTCCGCGCCGCTGGTTGCCCATATTTATGGCGATCAGCGGCTGGTGCCGATCATGATCGTGCTCGGCTGCGGCGCGGCGCTGTCGGGTCTGGCAAATCCCTGGCTGGCGGTGTTCCAGCGCAAGCTGGTCTTCTGGCAGGAATTCGTGCTGTCGACCGCCTCGAAGATGACCAATGTCATCGTCGCGGTCGCCGTCGCCTGGTATTTCCAGAGCTATTGGGCGATCGTCGCGGGGATCGTCGGCATGTATGCCGCGACCGTCATCGCCTCCTATTGCATCCTTCCCCGCCTGCCCCGCTTCTCGCTGGCGAGCTGGCGCACCCTGCTGTCCTTCTCGGTCTGGACAAGCGCGTCGCAGCTGGTGAACGCGCTCAATTGGCGCGCGGATCAGCTGCTGGTCGGCAAGATCGCGACGCCGACCGTGCTCGGCTATTATAATGTCGGCTTCAATCTGGCCAATCTGGCGACCCGTGAGACCACGCTGCCGCTGATCCAGACGCTGTTCCCCGCCTTTGCCGCGATCAAGCATGACAAGCCGCGCCTGGCCGCCGCCTATATCCGCGCCGACCGCCTGCTCGTCGCGCTGGGCGTGCCGGTCGGTGTCGGCTTCGCGCTGGTCGCCCAGCCCATGGTCCCGCTGTTCCTCAATCCCAAATGGCTTCCCGCCGTACCGATCATCCAGGCCTTTGCGGTGATCTTCGGGCTTCAGGGCATTGCCGGGCTCGTCACCCCGCTGGGCATGGCGATGGGGCAGGTCCGCCTGCTCTTCATGCGCGACCTGCAAGTGTTGTGCATCCGCCTTCCGCTGATGATCGCGGGAGCCGTCATCTGGGGCGTGCCGGGTCTGGTCGCGGCGCGGGTCCTGACCGGGCTGTACCAGATCGCCATCGCCATGCTGCTTGCCAAGCGCCTGGCCGGGGTGAGCCTGATGCGGCAACTGCGCACCCATTTGCCTACTCTGATCAGCTGCTGTGCCATGGCGCTGGCGGTCTGGTGGGTCGCCGGAACCGGGTGGCGTCTATTCGCTGGGTACGATCTGGCGCAGGACCTCGTACTTCGCGTGATGGTCGGCGGCATCGCCTATATCGGCGCGCGCGTGATTCTGTGGATCGTCATGGGCCGTCCGGAAGGACTAGAGCGTGAGGCCGCCAATATGGTGGGCAAGCTGCGCCGCAGGCCCGCCTGACCCAGAGGCGCTTCCTCCCGCATGCAACGCCGTATCAAAACGGCACATAAATAAAGCCCATCCGAACTCGCATCTTTATGGGCCTGTGGGAAGTTGCAGAAACAAAACCACGAATCCGCCTGAGCGGACGCCTGGGGGGCATCAGCCCGTTAACGAGTTGGGGCTATATCCTGACTCCATGATCGTATCGGAGTCTCCGGTGCGGCCTATAGCATAGGCGTAAGGAAGGGCCGACTTTTGCGTACTGCCGACGGGGGACAAAACGATCTGCGGGCGGCCATGCGCCGATACCGATCCGTATTCGGGATGATCGTGGCGGTCAGCGCGATCCTGAACGTGCTGCTGCTGGCGGGCTCGATCTACATGATGCTGGTCTACGACTCGGTTCTGCCGGGTCGATCGATCCCTACGCTGGTCGGCCTGCTGGTCATGGTGACGCTGGCCTATGCCTTTCAGGGCTTTTTCGAGAATCTGCGCGCGGGCATGTTGTCGGATGTCGGCAACGGCCTGGACCGCGCCCTGTCGCGGCGTGTCCAGACCGCGATGGGCCAGATTTCGCTGAACGGCGGCGTCCAGCAGGGTGACGGGCTGGGTCCGATGCGCGATCTGGACCAGATTCGGTCGTTCATCAGCGGCTCGGGCGTGGCGACGATGATCGACCTGCCCTGGATCCTGTTCTTCCTGGGCATCCTGTTCATGCTGCACGTCTGGCTGGGCGTCACCACGCTGGTCGGCGCACTGATCCTGCTCGGCCTGACGCTGATCACCAACCGCAAGATGAAGCAGCCCGCCAACGATCTCCATCAGATTTCGTCGGTCCGCAACGCGCTGGCCGAGGGCAATATCCGCCATGTCGAGCTGTTCGCCGCGCTGGGCATGCGCGACCGGATGCGCGAGCGCTGGGAACGGGTGAACGATCATTATGTCGGCCTGTCGAACCGCGTCGCGCGCCAGAGCGCCGAGCTGGGCGGCCTCAGCAAGATGCTGCGCATGCTCCTCCAATCAGTGATCCTCAGCGTCGGCGCGCTGCTGGTCATCAGCGGCAAGGCGAGCGGCGGCGTGATCTTCGCCTCGTCCATCCTGTCTGGCCGCGCGCTGGCCCCGGTGGATCAGGCGATCGCCAACTGGCGCAATCTGGTCGGCGCGCGGCAGGGCTGGGCGCGGCTGAAGCAATTGCTCGCCCGCGTGCCCGCCACCGAGCCGGGCGCGATCCGCCTGCCCCCGCCCCGCCAGAGCCTGCTGGTCGAGAATTTGGTGGTCGGCCCACCGGGCACGCAGCGCACGACCCTGCACGGCGTCCAGTTCCGTCTCAATCCCGGCGACGCGCTGGGCCTGATCGGCCCCAGCGGCGCCGGGAAAACCACGCTCGGCCGCGCGCTGATCGGCCTGTGGAAGCCGCAGGCGGGCGCGGTCCGCCTGGACGGCGCGGCGCTCGACCAGTGGTGGCCCGAGGATCTGGGCCGGTCGCTCGGCTATCTTCCGCAATCGGTGGAACTGGTCGGCGGCACCATCGCGCAGAACATCGCCCGCTTCGACCTTCAGGCCACGTCGGACGCGATCATCGCGGCGGCACGGGCGGCGGGCGTCCATGCGCTGATCACCAGCCTGCCGGGCGGCTATGACACCCAGCTGACCGATGACGGGCGCGAACTGTCCGCCGGGCAGCGGCAGCGGATCGGCCTGGCGCGTGCCCTGTATGGCGATCCCTTCCTGGTCGTGCTGGACGAACCCAATTCCAACCTCGACGCCGAGGGCGAGGCCGCGCTGGCCGCGGCGATCGGCAGCGTGCGGGATCGCGGCGGCATCGTCGTCGTCATCGCCCATCGTCCAAGCGTACTGGGCCAAGTTAACAAGATCATGTATCTGCGCGACGGGCGGATCGAAGTATTCGGGCCGAGCGACCAGGTGATGGAACACCTGTCCCGCGCGGCAATCCCCCAGGCGGCGGCAGCAGCGGCGCCGGAGCGTACCCTTGAGGAAAGCAAGTCATGAACGGCATCGTCACCACCGGCGGCCCCGGATCGCGCCTGGCGATCATCGAGGAACAGTCCGTCTCCTATGATCCGGTGCGCAGTGCCAGTCGGCATTTCCGCGTCGCGCTGATCGCCATTCTGGTCCTCGTGCTAGGCTTCGGCCTGGCGAGCGCGCTGATCCCGATCGGCGGCGCGGTGATCGCGCCGGGCCAGGTCGGCGTGAAGAGCCGGATCAAGCGGATTGCCCATCCGGGCGGCGGCGTCATCTCCGAAATCCTGGTCGAGAACGGCCAGCGGGTCCGCAAGGGCCAGATCCTGATGCGCTTCGACGATCAAGTGACGGGCGCCGATGCGCGCTACTCCAGCCTGAGCGTCGACCAGCTGCTCGCCCAGCGCGCGCGACTGGAGGCCGAACGGCTGGGTGTGGCGAACATCGCATTCCCCGAAGAGCTGCTGAAGGGCGGCGAAGGCGCACAGCGCGCGATGGCGGACGAGCGCAAGCTGTTCAACATCCGCCGCACCGAGCAGGCGGGCCTGATCGCCCAGCTGCAATCGCGGGTCCGCCAGTATGAGCAGCAGATCGGCGCCTATCGTGCGCAGATCAACGCGCTCAACAAGCAGACGGCGCTGATCGACCCCGAGCGTCAGGGCGTGAAGGACCTGTGGGACAAGGGGCTGGTCACGATCAGCCGCCGCAACCAGCTGGAACGCACTGCCGCCGATCTTCAGGGCAATGTCGGCGCGCTCCAGGCCAATATCGCCTCGACCGAGGCCCGGATCACCGAGGCGCGCGAACAGATCATCCAGCTGGGCGAAACCCGCCGTTCGGAAGCGGGCACCCGTCTGGCCGAGCTCAACAACACGCTGAACCAGCAACAGGTGCGCAGCGTCTCGGCGGTCGATGCGCAGAACCGCAGCGTCCTGCGCGCCCCCTATGACGGGGTGGTCGACAAGCTTCAGTTCAGCACCATCGGCGGCGTCGTCCGCCCGGCCGAGGTGATCATGGAGATCGTCCCCGACAGCGACGAACTGATGGTCGAGGCAGGCGTCTCGCCGACCGACATCGATCAGGTCCATGTCGGGCAGCAGGCACGCATCCGCTTCAGCGGGTTCAACTCGACCGCGACGCCCGAAATCCATGGCAAGGTCGTGACCGTGGCGGCCGACCGCTCGACCGATGCGGAGGGCAAGCAGGCCTTCTACCCGGTCCGCGTCGCCATCGACGATGCCGAAATGCGCCGTTATCCCGAGATGCGGCTGCGTCCCGGCGTTCCGGCCGAAGTGTTCATCGAGACGGGCAACCGCACGATGATCTCTTACATCACCAAGCCCCTGCGCGACCAGTTCGAGCGGGCTTTCCGAGACAATTGATATAATGCGCGACGGAGTGGGGGAATGACCGTGTTCAGGGGGACGGCGCTGAATCTGGGCGCAGGATTGACGATGCTGGCCCTTCTGGGGTCGGCATCGGGCGTGGCGATGGCACAGGTTCCGACGGCGGCGGGCATGCCGCAGCCGCTGGAGCCGCAACTGCCGCGCGAAACGCCCGAGGGGACGATCGCGGCGAATGCGACGCCGACATTGACCACGCTGCAGGATGCGATCGCCCGCGCCTATTGGAGCAACCCGACGCTGGTGGCGGAGCGCTCGACGCTGAAGTCGGTCGACACGCTCTACCCGCTGGCTCGCTCCAATTACGGGCCGCAGGTCACGTTGCAGGGTTCGCACCAGTTCACCCGGACGCGCGCGGAAATCTTCCCCGGCCTGTACAACCGGCCCGAGGGATTCTCGAGCACCGCGCAGATCATCTTCTCGCAGCCGGTGACGAGCTTCGGGCGTCGCGCCTCCGCCGAGCAGAACGCGCTGGCGCAGGTCGCGCTGGAGCGCGAACAGCTGCGCCTCGTCGAGGCATCGACGATGTTCGGCGTCATCTCGGCCTATGTGTCGGTCATCCGCGACCGCAACATCGTCGAGCTGGCCCGCCAGAACCTGTCGCTGCTGGAACGGCAATTCTCGGACGGGCAGAAGCGCTTTGCGGTGCGCGACATCACGTCGAGCGATCTGCAACAGGTGCAGACCCGCGTCGAGTTCGGCCGTGCCCAGCTGCTGAACGCGCAAGGCCAGCTGGGGTCGAGCCAGTCGCTGTTCCTTCAGGCGACCGGCGGCCTGCCCGGCGCACTGACCACCCCGCCCGAGCTGGCGCTCGGTGTCCCGTCGCTCGACGCCGCCTATGCCATGGCCGAGAATGGCAGCCCGATCATCCGCGGCGCCCAGTCACGCGAAAAGGTTTCGCGCGCCCAGATCGCGCAGGCCCAGGCCGAGCGCAATCCGAACATCTCGCTGGAAAGCAGCGGCACCTACGGCCCGACCAACATCTATCAGAACCAGCTGCGCACCACCGATCTGCGCTCGTCGGTGGTCGTCACCATGCCGCTGATCGACTCCGGTACGCGCCGCCTGTCGATCGAGCGCGCGCGGCAGCAGAACGACGCCGACTGGCGCCTGGTCGACGCGGCGCTGCGCGAGACGCGGCAGTCGGTGGCCGAGGCCTGGGACGCGCATCGCGCCGCCCTCGCTTCGCTGATCCATCTGCGCGACGCGTCGGCGGCGGCGCAGGCCGCCTATGACGGCGCGGTCATCCAAGAACGCGCGGGCGACCGCACGACCCTGGACGTGCTCGACCTGGCGCGCGACCTGCTGAACATCCGCACCAGCTATGCCACGGCGGAGGCCAGCGAATATATCGCACGGGCACGGCTGTTGTCGGCGATGGGCAATCTGGAGGCTCCGAAGCTGATCTCCGGCCTGCCCGCCTATGACGTGAACGCCAATTTCGACCGCGTGAAGCGCAAGGGCGACATCCCGCTGCTGACGCCGATCCTGTCAGGGCTCGACGGATTGACCACAGGCAATGTGATCGGTCGCGAACGCCCGGTCCGCGATCCGTCGGGGGCGTTCCGCGTCGAAAGCGCGGTCACGCCGCTCGAGGTGCCGCCCGCTCCGCCGGTGCAGGTGCCGAGCACGCCGACCGCCCCGGCCAAGCCGCCCAGACGCTAAGCCCCATCAGACCGACAGGAGCGCCCCATGGCACGGACCCCTATCCATGTCGTCAGCCTGACGACCGCGACCGAACGGCGGGAGAATTTCGCCCGCAATGCGGAGAAGTCCGGGCTGGACTGGTCCTTCTTCGACGCGCACCGCGAGCCGCAAGGCCTGCGGTATGACGAAGCCGCCGCGATCCGCGAACATGGGCGCCCGCTCCAGCCCGGCGAACTGGGATGCTATTCTAGCCACGCCGCACTGTGGCGGCAACTGGTCACGGATAAAGACGCCGACCAGTATCTGGTGCTGGAGGATGACGTCATTGCCGACTGGGCGGCGATCAAGCTGCTATGCGAGGTCGACTATGCGGCCGAAGGCGTTGATTATCTGCGCCTTTTCTACAAAAAGCCCTCGCCGCATCTGCCGTGGCGGCGCAATTGGCCCGCGCAGGACCTCTATGTCGTGCGGCTCTATGGCAAGCCCTATGGCACCCAGGGCTATTTCATCACCCGTAAGGGGGCCCAGCGTTTCCTCGACCTCTATACCGACGCGGTGCGGCCGGTGGACGATCAGATGGACCGTTTCTGGGAAAGCGGCATCCCCAATCTCTGCCTCTTCCCCTTCCCCATCATGGAGGAATATCGCGGCTCGACGATTGGCGGCGCACGCTTCGCTGGAAAGCCGACGCGCGGCGCCAAGATGCGGATGACTGCCGACCGGATGCGGCGCAAGATCGCCTTCCTGAAGGATCGGACGTTCGGTCGCTGATACGACCGGTATCGGGGCGGCTACGGTGCGGGCCGCCCTGATACATAAAGTTCGGCACGGATCGCGCGGTGATCCGATCCGGTATAGGGCAACACATCGACCCGCCCGACCCGGATGTCGCGACCGATAAAAATCTGGTCGATCGGCAATAGCGGAACCGGCCAGTCCCGCCCCGCCATCCGGGCGGGAAAGCTGAACAACGCCCGCGTGATCCGCCGCATCGGCGACAGGCCGTGATCGAGCTCGGCCATGCCATGGCCCCAGGGTGTCAGGTTGAAATCACCGCTCAGGACCATACGATCGCTGCCGGTTTCGCGGATTCCATCGATCAGGCTGCGGCGGAACCGTGTCTGGGGCTGCGGCGGATAGGGCCATGGCGCATGGACCGTCGCGACCGTGACGACAGCGCCGCCGGGCAAGGTGACATCGCCGCGAAACAGCGCCGGTCCGACGATCTGGCCCGCCCGGTTCGTCAGCCGCCAATGCACCCGCCCCATCGGCCGCCGCGACAGGATGGCCAGTTCGCAACCCTGGCAGTGGCTGCGATAGGGGAAATCCGTCGCCAGCTGCGCCAGCAATGGCCCGGCCTGCCGCGCTTCCTGAAGCAAGAGGACATCCGCGCCGCTATTGCGCAGGACCGCGGCCGCCCGATCGGGCGTGGTGACGCCGCCATGGAGGTTATGGGTAACGACGACCAGCCGTTCCGCGCCAGCTGGAGGCTCGATCGCGGACGGTCGCGCGCCGATTTCGCGCAGGATCGGCCAACTGACCAGTCCCAGCGCCACGATGCCTAGCCCGACGAAACCCCATCGCGCACGGCGCGGCGCCATCGGTAATGCAAAGAGGGCGAGCACCCCGGCAAAGGGAAGAAACGAAGCGAAGGCATCCGCAACCGGCCAATACCGCCCCAGCAGCGCGCACAGGATCAATGCCCAGGCCATGCCGAGCAACGTCCAGCCGATCCATGACCAACGCCGCATCGCAACCATGCCCCTTGCCCAGAGCCATCGCCGCTAGAGGAAGGCGGCGGATCGTGTCAAACCGATCCGGATATCCCGTCGCAACCGCTGTCGGAGACGGCAGGGCCATGGTAGAGCCCCGCCGTAAAGAGGAATGAACCGCATATGGCACGCGTAATCTGGGGTGAGAGTACATCGACCTTGTCGGCGGTGCAGGACGACGGCACGATGATCTCGTCCACGTTGCGTCGCGGGGTTATGGGCGCCCTGGGCATCGGCATGACGCTTCAGGTCATTCTGATGCTCGGCGTCCTGCTGGTCGGCGTGCTGGCGGATACCGCGGTACCCGGTCGCAACACCGCGACCCTGTGGGGGCTGCTGTTCCTCGGCCTCGTCCTTTACGGGGTCTTCGGCCTGCTCGACAGCCTGCGGTCGCGCCTGTTCTTCGATGTGGCGGGTGCGATCGACCAGCGTCTGGCGCCGCGCGTCCATGACGGCGTGTCGCATGTCGCGCGCGTCGGGGCGCCGGATGGCGACGGACTGGGACCGCTGCACGACGCCAATCGCCTGCGCGCCTTCCTGATGGGCCCGATCCCGTCCGCGCTGATCGACCTCTGCGTCGCGCCATTCTCCCTCCTGATGCTGTTCGCCCTGCACGCCTGGGTGGGCCTGGTCGGGCTGGCCGCCATGATCGTGCTCGGGCTGATGGCCTGGCTCCTTGGCCGGTCGGCAGGGCAGAAGGCCGAGACGCTGGACGAACTACGGCCCCTACGCTGGATGGTGGCGGAGGAAAGCCGCCGCAATGCCGTGGTCGCCCGCGCCATGGGCATGGAGGGTCGCCTGCGCCAGCGCTGGATCGGCGCGTCGCAGGAGGATCTGCTGGCCGAGCGTGCGCTGCATGGCCGCTCGGTCGGGCTGGTCGGGGCGGCGCGAGGCTTCCGGCTCGTTCTGTTCATCCTGTTGCTGACGATCGGGGCGGCGCTGGCCTTCACCGACCGGGCCGCCTGGAGCACCGCGCTGATCGCCGCGCTGCTGCTCTATCAGGTCCTGGCGCCGGTCGAACTGGCCGTGACCGGCTGGGGCGACTATACCGGCGCGCGCTCGGCCTGGGAGCGGTTGAACCTGCTGCTCCGCCAGATGCCGCTGCGCGATATCACCACCCTGCTGCCGCGCCCGGAGACCGAGCTGACCACCGAGCAGGTCTATGTCTTCGCGCCCGGCACCCAGCGCCCCGTCGTCAACAATGTCGGCATCCGGCTGGCGGCGGGCGACTCGCTGGGGATCATGGGGCAGACCGGCGCGGGCAAGACCGCGCTGCTCAACGCGATCGCCGGTATCTGGCCGCTGGCCCGCGGCGTCATCCGCATGGACGGCGCGGCGTTGGACCAATGGGACGAAGAGGAACTGGGCAAGTTCGTCGGTTATGTCCCCCAGCAGGTCGAACTGATCGAGGGCACCGTCGCGCAGAATATCGCGCGCTTCGACGCCGACGCCCCGACCGAGGCCGTGCTGGCCGCCGCCCGGCGCGCGCATGTCCACGACCTGATCCTGCGCCTGCCCGACGGGTACGAAACCCAGGTCGGACGTGGCGGCCAGCTGCTTCCCGCCGGTCTGCGTCAGCGCATCGCCGTGGCGCGGGCGGTCTTCGGCAAGCCCTTCATCCTGTTGCTCGACGACCCCACGTCGAACATGGACGGCGATGGCGAGAAGATGCTGGCCCAGGTCATGGAGGATGTCTGCGATGAAGGCGGCATCGTGATCGTCGTCACCCATCGCCCCGCCCTGATGCACCGGGTCGACTATATCATGCAGCTGCAGGCGGGTTCGATGGCCGCCTTCGGCCCGGCGGGGCAGATCCTGCAACGTGCCGAGGAACAGCGGGTCCAGGCCTTGGGTCAGGCGTAACGCCGGGGGCGTACGGACGCTCCTCTCCCCGTGGAGCCACTGGAGATCACGCTATCGTGGTGAAGAGCGGCGGCGGTGAGTCGCAAACTCCTCACCCCGCCTCTCCTTGCTTCGGTCATGTCATCGCCTTTGGCGACGGCTACCAGCTTGTCATCCGCCAGCACCTATCGCACGTGACGGTCGTGCGCGTGCGATTGCTGCACCGTCAGGCTCGCGGACGGTACAACGTATTAGAATAGGCCCACCCCTCCCCTTCAGGGGAGGGGCCGGGGGGTGGGGCGCTTCCGCAAGCGCGGCATTCATGGAAAGGCCCCACCCCAACCCCTCCCCTGAAGGGGAGGGGCTCATGTTGACCGAGATGATGTTATCCTGGCCCTCGACCATATCACGCCCGTTGCGCGCGAACATGCCGCCGCCATCGTGGACTTCGGCGGGCTCACCCAGCAGCCATCTTCGGCCCCTCTTTGGGCCTACGGCCAAGCGCCAATCTCTGGCTTGGAGTTTCAGGGTGCGGTCAGCCGTCGCGTTCGCAACAGCGGTCCGGGACAAATGCCCGGGGCTGGAACAGGCTTAGAGCGATGTCGGGATACTGGCAGAGGCGGAAATCTCCGGGCCTCCTGTTCGCCGACTGATCTGCGGAAGAGACCGATTGCGGCATTCCGCTCCTGTAAGGACCATCGCATCCCGCGCAGGCCCTGCCGGGAGCCGGGTCCTTCGACCCGGCTCCCGGCGCTCGTCATCAGCTATAGTAGCTGGAATATTTCTTGTAATAACGCAGTTCGTCGCCCGCCCCTGCGCGGCTCTGAGCCTTCAGGTCGACCATCGTCATGATGATGCCACCGATCCGCGCTTCGGCCATGGCGAGGTGGTCCAGTGCCAGCCGGACGGCCGGGGCCGGGGTCTTGCGCCAGCGCACCGCCACCAGCGCGACATCGGCCATCGACGCGATTGCCCGCGAGTCCGCGATCGCCAGCAGCGGCGCGGTGTCGAGGATCACCAGGTCGAACCGCTCACGCAGCTGATCGACCAGCTGCTGCATCGCGCTGGAGGCGATCAGGTCATAGTCGTTTTCGGCCGTCGACGGACGCTGCGGCAGCAGGAAGGCACCGCTGGCGCTGTCGCGCACCAGCACCTGGTCCAGCGTCGCTTCGCCGCGTAGCAGGTCAGCGAGGCCATATTGGATCGCGCCTTCCATCTGGCGGCTGGTTGCCTGGCGACGCAGGTCGCAATCGACCAGCACGGTCGACAGGCCCGCCAGCGCCGACGAGCGGGCCAGCGAGAAGGAGGTCGAGGTCTTGCCCTCGGCGGGCAGGGCCGACGAGATGGCGACGACGCGCGCCGCCTGCTCCTCGCGTCCGACCTTCAGGGCGGTGCGGATCGAGCGATAGGATTCGCTGTACACGCTGCCCGGATGATCGATCAGATGCTGGCTGATCGTGGCAGGCGTCGGCGACTTGATCCGGTCGCGCTTCAACGTGCGCAGGTCCGGCACCGAGGCCAGCACCGGCAGGCCCAACGCCCGCTCGACCTGACGCCGCGTGCTGAAGCCGTTCTCGGCCAGTTCCAGACCGGCCGCGACCATCGACGCCGCCAGCAGAGCCGCGAGCAGGCCCCCGCCCGCGAAGACGACCTTCTTGGGGCTGACGGGTGCGGTCGGCGCCACGGCGCGGGCGATCACGTAACCGGCACTGCGCTCGGTGCCCTGACGCGCGATCGCCTGCTGATACCGCTCCAGCAATGCCTCATAGAGGCTCTTGAGCGTCGTCGCCTTGCGCTCGAGTTCGGCGAGACGAACCGAGGCGGCGTTGCCCTGGAGCAGCTGCCCCTTCTGCGCGCCCAGTGACGAGACGATCGACGAGGTGCGCCGGCGGGCGACATCCGCCTCGGCCGAGAGGCTCTGGCGGACGCGCGCGGTTTCCGCCGCAATCTGGCGACGGGTTTCCTGAAGCCGCTGGTTGGTTTCGAGGACCTGCGGATGACGGTCGCCATAACGCTCCGACAGCGACGCCTGCTGCGCGCTGAGCGTCGCCTCCTCGGTCCGCAGCTGCTGGAGCACCGGCGAAACGACCGCAGAACCGGCACCGGCACTGCTGGCGCTGCGCGCGGTGTTGCGCGCCTCGGCCACCGCCTGCTGCGCCTGCGCATCGGCGAGCTGCTGGTTCAGTACCGCGATCGACTGCTGGGCGTTGGTGCTCTGGTTCTGGATGTCGACCAGGTTGGTCGCGGCACGGAAGCGGGCGACCTCCGTCTCGGCCCCCTGCAACTGGCCGCGCGCCTCGTTGATGCGCGAGGCGAGCAGCGCGATTTCCTTGTTGCGCTCGTCGCGCTTCTCGACCTGCTGGCGGGTCAGATATTCGTCGATCGTCGTGTTGACGATCTTCGCCGCCATCACCGGGTCGGTCGAGAGGTAGTTGACGTTGATCGCATAGGAGGTGCCGTCACGCGTCGCGGTCAGCCCCCCGGCAATCGCACGGATCGCGGCGTTGCGGGCGTCCGCCGGGCTCAGCGGATCGGTGCCCACGAAATTCGGGTTCTTCGCCAGGCCCAGCCGATCGACGACGCGGCCCAGCGTTTCGGGCGACAGGATCTGCGCGACTTCGGTGTCGACCGACGAGGAGTCGGTCGTCAACGGCTGTACCCGCTGATCCTCCTGCGCATTGACGATCTCTTCGTTTGTGCGCTGGATACCGACCTGACCCTCCGCGCTGTAGCGCGGCGTGACCATCTTGTAGCTCAGCGCGGTCAGGCCGAGCACAATGACCATGGTGATCAGGATGGGGATCAGACGCCGACGGACCGCGTTCAGCACCGCGCCGAAGTCGATGATCTTGGCGGAGTCCTGATCGACAGGCACCAGCGGGTTCATAATCGTGTCTCCGTCCCGCTTGCCGGGATGTCGCGATGAATATCCGGGGCTGTGTACCGGCCAATCGCCACCCGGCGCAAGCAGATGCGTAACGATCCGCAGCGACCGGCCGAACCATCATAGGACAACCTTTCCGCATCGAAGGATGCCATGGCGGTCGCTTTTTTGCTGCACCGCAACTGTCCCAGGACGGTGTCATTTTTGCAGGTGGCACCGTTCATGATATAGGCTACCGCCCGATAGAGCCTGCACGTTGCGGGCGGCCGGGCGGACGTTTTCCCGCCTGCACGAGGGAGATAGCGTGATGGCATCGGGAGCTGCACAGGACGCTGGACGCACGGCGATACGCGTGCTCGCGGTGGCGTCGCAGGGCGGCCATTGGGAGCAGATGATGCTGCTGCGCAGCATGCTGGAAACCCACGCCACCCGCTTCGCCACGACCGAGGCCGACCTGCTGGCCAAGGCCGGGATCACCGACGGCATCATTCTGCCCGACTGCAATCTCGACGCCCCCTGGCCGAGCCTCAAATGCCTGATCCGGTCCTTCGTGACCGTGTTCCGCCTGCGGCCCAAGGTCATCATCTCGACCGGCGCGGCACCGGGCTTCTTCTGCCTGCTCGCCGGACGGCTGATCGGAGCCCGGACGGTGTGGATCGACAGCGTCGCCAATGTCGAGAAACTGTCCAAAAGTGGGACATTGGCGAAATGGGTCGCCAGCGAATGGCTGACCCAATGGTCGCATGTCGCCAAGCCGGACGGCCCCCATCATGTCGGAGGCGTGCTGTGATCTTCGTCACCGTCGGAACCCAGCTGCCCTTCGACCGGCTGATCGAGGCGATCGACACTATCGCGCCCTCGCTCGGCGAGCCGGTCTTCGCCCAGACCGGCGCCTCGACCTACACGCCGCGCAACATCGAATGGAGCGCGCGCATCCGCCCGATCGAGGTCGATGCCTATTTCGCCAAGGCGCGCGTCGTCGTCGCCCATGCCGGGATCGGCACCATCCTGACCTGCCAGCGTGTCGGTCGCCCGGTGATCCTATTCCCGCGCCTTGTGGCGCATGGCGAACATCGCAACGACCACCAGATGGCGACGGTCGGCCAGCTCGAAGGGCGGCCCGGCCTCTATGTCGCCCGCACCGGCGAGGAACTGCACGCGCTGCTCGCGCAGGATCTCGCCCCGCCACCCGGAACCGATGTGGTGCCGGAGGGGCGTCAGCGGCTGATGCAGCATCTCGATTCCGTCATCCGCAGCGCGGGCGCTCGGTGATGGCGGGCTGGACGCGCCGGGGCATATTGGCAGGGGGCGGTGCCGCCGCCATGACATTCGGCCTGCGGGCATCGGCCGCCGATGACGTCGCCTTGCGCTTGCTTGGGCGGGGCATCCGCTTCGGCGCCGCGATCGATCCGGAGGATCTGAAGGATCCGGCCATGCGCCGCCTGTTCCAGCGTCATTGCTCGTCGCTGACACCACGCAATGCGCTGAAATGGACGGGCACCGAGAAACAGCCCGGCGTGATCCAGTTCGACGATGCGGACAAGATCGCCGACTTCGCGCGCGAGATCGGTGCGGGCCTCTATGGCCATACGCTGGTCTGGTATCGCGTCCCCGCCTGGGTCGATGCGATCACCAGCGCGGACGAGCTGCGGGCGGCGATGAACCGGCATATCGATGCGACCGTCGGTCGTTTCGCCGGGCGCGCCTATGCCTGGGATGTGGTCAACGAGGTGATGGACTATGACGCGGCGCAGTGGCGTCCGTCGGTCTTCTATCGCCTGCTCGGCAAGGATCATGTCCGTGAGGCCTTCGAGCGCGCGCACCGCGCCGATCCCAAGGCGATTCTGGTCATCAACGAAACGCATCTGGAAAAGGCGGGCGCCAATTACGACGCCCGTCGCGCCATGATGCTCGACCTGCTGCGCGAGTTGCGCGGGGCGGGCGTTCCGGTTCATGCCATCGGTCTGCAGGCGCATTTCCGCCCCGGCTTCGACCAGCTCGACGCCCCTGCCCTGACCGCGTTCCTGCGCGAAGTCGGCAAGCTGGGCATGGGCGCCTATATCACCGAGATGGACGGATCGTGCCGCTTCGCGCATCGGCTGCCGCCAGCGGCGACGCAGGGCGATATCTATGGCCAGGTCTTTGCCGACATGGTGCGCACCGTCGCCGCGACGGGCACGCTGCGCGGGGTCACGACCTGGGGCCTGCGCGAGAAATTCTCGAAGGCGGAAGCGCGCCAGGGCCATGGCTGCCGTGCGCGCGCTTTGTTGTATGACGAAGACCTGACCCCCCTGCCCGCGCTCGACGCGCTGGCGGGCGCACTGCGGGAAACGGGTTCGTCACGGAGCAAGCGATGAACGACATGACCCAGGCGACCGGCGACCGCCGGAAGGTCGCGATCTTCGTCGAGCGTTTCCTGCCGCCCAGCCAGGCTTTTGTCCTGGCACAGGCACGCGGTTACGAACGCTATGCGCCGCGCTTCCTGGTGGGCAAGCGGATCGATCAGGGCCATGGCGGCCAGACCGACCTGCCGGTCCATGCCATCGACGCCTCGCCCGCGATGAAGGGGGGGTCGCTGCTGCTCAAGATCCCGCGCATCGCGGCCCCCGCCCTCTTCCCGCCGCTGGCCGGGGCCGACCTGATCCATGCCCATTTCGGCAAGAATGGTTATGTGCTGGGTCCGCTCGCCAAGGCGCTGCGGCGGCCGCTGGTCACGACCTTTCACGGTTTCGACGCCACCTATCGCGGCGATCCCAAAAAGCCCGGCGGGTTCAATCAGGTCCGTTTCTTCGCTAAGGGTCGCGCCCGGATGGCGAAGGCGGGCGGCTATAATATTGCGGTGTCCGACTTCATCCGCGAACGGCTGCTGAGCCTCGGCTTCTCGCCGGAATCGATCTTCCGCCACTATATCGGCGTCGATACGCGCTTGTTCCGTCCCGATCCCAGCCCGCGCGTGCCGGGCCGGGTCGTGTCGATCGCGCGGTTCGTCGAATATAAGGGCTATCGCTACATGATCGACGCGCTGGCGCAGGTCGCGGCCCAGGGTATTCCGGTCGATTATGTGATGATCGGCGACGGTCCGCAGGCGGACGAAACCCTGCGTTATGCCCGCTCGAAGCTGCCGAAGGTCACGCACCATGCGCGATTGAGCCAGGAGGCGATCCGCGCCGAGCTGGGTCAGGCGCAAATCTATCTGCATGGCAGCGTCACGCTCGACAATGGCCATGCTGAGGCGTTCGGCATCGCCAATCTGGAGGCGCAGGCCGTCGGCACGCCGGTGATCGCCTTCCGATCGGGCGGGGTCGGCGAGGCGGTGGAGGAAGGCCGGACCGGCCTGCTCGCCGACGAGCGCGACGTCGAAACCATGGCGGCGGCATTGGCCAGCCTGTTGTCCGATCATGACCGCTGGCGCGCCTTTCACGAGCGGGCCCCGGCCTGGGTGGCGGAGCGGTTCGACCTTGTCGCGCAGACCCGCCTGCTCGAAGACTATTATGACCGCGTCCTCGCGGACCATCGGGGGAAATAACCGTGGCGCGTACCACCGGAGCCAAACCCAAATGGGGGCTCAACCGACTGAAGAAACTGCGCAACGTTTTCGTCGAGGCGAAGCGTTTCTGGTATGTCCGCTTCTGGGGCATGGACATTCACCCGACCGCGCAATTCTCACTGTCAGCCAAGTTCGACCGGACGAACCCCAAGGGTCTGCATATCGGCGAAGAAAGCTATGTCGCCTTCGACGCCGCGATCCTGACCCACGACCTGACGCGCGGCCTGTATCTGGATACCTGGATCGGGCGTCGCTGCTTCATCGGGGCGCGCAGCATCATCCTGCCGGGCATCCGGATCGGTGACGAATGCGTTATCGGGTCGGGCTCGGTGGTGACCAAGGATGTGCCGCCGAATTCGCTGGTCGCGGGCAATCCGGCGCGCGTCATCCGCAGCAACCTGCGGATCATCTCGCGATATGGCCGGATCGGCGCGGACGAAGAGATTGATCCGGTCGCGTGACAATTTGTAAATCGGCACGGGTTCGTCATCGCGGCGTCGCATATTTCCATGCTAATGCGATCAGGCGATAGATTATGGGGACGTGCGAGGAGATATGATGAAGCTGTCGGTCCTCATCAACAATTATAATTACGCGCAGTATCTGCGGGCCTGTATCGACAGCGTGCTGTCGCAAGACCATGCGGCGTATGAGATCATTGTCGTCGACGACGGGTCGACCGATGACTCGCGATCGGTGATTGCCAGCTATGGCGATGCGATCACGCCGGTGCTGAAGGCCAATGGCGGTCAGGCGTCCAGCTTCAACGCCGGCTTTGCCGCATCGAGCGGCGACATCCTCATGATGCTGGATGCGGACGATTATTTCCTGCCGGGCAAGCTGGCGCAGGTCGCCGCCATCTATTCGAGCCACAAGGTCGGCTGGTGCTTCGACCGCGTGACCAACGAAGAGGATGCGGGCATCGCCGATCCGGTTGTGCTCACCCCGATCGACAAGCGTGAGACGATGCGCGCCGGGGGCTTCCCCACCCTGCCCGTGCCGACCTCCGGCCTGACCTTCCACCGCTCGATCTTGTCGCAGATCCTGCCGATGCCGCTCGCCGACGACGTGGTGTTGAGCGACAATTACCTGAAGTTCGCGGCGGCCTATCTGGCGCCGGGCATGCTCGTCGAGACGCCGCTGACCTTCCAGCGGCTGCACGCCACCAACCGCTACACCAATACCGACCGCGCCAAGTCGCTGAAGCCGCAGATCATGATGGCGACCGGTCTGCACCTCGCCCGGCGTTTCGACGGGCTGGGCCGCATGGGGAAGAGCCTGGTGACGGGCGGCATCGCCGATGCGCATTTGGGGCTGACCGACACGCTGGCCGAAATCGACCGGGTGGCGCGCGAGGCACGCGGCATGGGCTGGACGCGGCAGAACCTGACGACGCAGGTGGTGCGCAAGCGGCTGACCGGCGCGGCCAAATCGCTGTTGGGGCGCTGAGGACGATGGCCGACACCGCCCCCGTCCACGTCACCCTCGGTGTTCTCACCTTCAAGCGACCCGAGGGGATCGACAAGCTGCTGCGCGTCATGCGGAACCAGCATCGCGATCCGGCGCGGCCCTGGCGGCTAAGCATCGTCGTGGTCGACAATGACGCAGGCGGCAGCAGCCGCGATACGGTGATGGCCCATGCCGATCACCCCGAATATGACCTGCATTACGTGATCGAGCCGCAACAGGGCATTCCCATCGCACGCAACCGGGCGATGGACAGCGCGCCTGCGACGACCGAATTGTTCTGCTTCCTCGACGATGACGAGTGGCCGGTGGATGGCTGGCTGGACTCGATGCTGCGCACCCGTGCGGCGACGGGCGCGGACTGCGTCTATGGCCCGATCGAGCCGGTGTTCGAGGGGCCGGTCGACGACTGGCTTCGTCGCAGCAAGCTCTACGACCGCAAGCGCTATCGCGAAGGCGAGAAGCTGAATTTCGCGGCGTCGAACAATGTGATGTTCGACTTGGCGCGGTTCCGCGCGCTCGACCTGCGCTTCGATGCGCGGATGCGGTTCACCGGCGGCAGCGATTATCTGTTCTTCAACCAGGCGTTTCGGCGCGGCATCCGCATCCACTGGTCGAGCGAAGCGCTGGTCTACGACATGTTCCCGGTCAACCGACTGACGATGAAGTGGCAGCGCCAGCGGCAATATCGGCTGGGCAACACCTTCGCCGTCGCGACCCGGATCGAGGGGACAAACGCCGAAAAGGCCAAGCAACTGGCGCGCGGCGTCGTCCGCATGGGCTTGGGCGCCGCCATGTCGCCCGCCATGCTGGTCTCGCCCTATTGGGGCGGGCGCGCGATGGTCCATCTGCTGCGCGGGGCGGGCCTGACGATGGGCATATTGGGTCACGCCTATCAGGAATATGCCCCGTCCAAGATGAAGGGCTGAAGGCTCGGGGATCGGCTGGGTAATTGGGTCCCTATCGGGGGGCCCGCAATCCTGCCTGACCATCCCGGCGGGGGCCGCAATCCAGTCGGGAAGACGCTTCCCATTCTTCATATAGTGCCGCAACTGGGCCCCGGCCTTTGCTGGGTGGAGGTTCAGCGGTGTCGTGGCGTTTTATCCACGGCGACGCGCCTGCCCTTCGCACGGACCGATGCCCCTCCGCGAAGCCTGATCGCCTGTCACATCATCTTGCAAGGAAGCCCCGGCCGAACGTCAGCATCGCGGGGCCCCACAAACGAAAAGGCGGCCTCGGTCATGGACCGGAGCCGCCTTTTCGTTGCGCCATCATGCCTGGAGCGTCCCGGCCGAAACCGGGGCTCGCATGACCATCAATATGCGTTGCGGTGAAGCAGGACCTGGAACGTCTGCAGCACGATGCGCAGGTCGCGCCAGATCGACCAATGCTCCAAATATTCCAGATCGGCCTGGAGCCGGTTGCGCAGATCGTCCTCGATCACCGTCGCACCCCGGAAGCCGCGCACCTGCGCCAGGCCGGTCAGCCCCGGCTTGACCGAGTGGCGATGCCAGTAACGGCCATCGACTTCCCAGAACAGCTTCTCGGCGGCGCGCGAACCCAGCGCGTGCGGGCGCGGGCCGACGATGCTCATGTCGCCCTTCAGCACGTTGATGATCTGCGGCAGCTCGTCCATGCTGGTCATGCGGATAAATCGGCCGACCTTGGTGATACGGTCGTCGTCGCGCGAGGCGGAACGGTTGCCCGCCCCGTCACTGCCCTCGACATACATGCTGCGGAACTTCAGGATGTGGAACATCTCGTTGCCCCAGCCGATGCGAACCTGACGGAACAGGATCGGGCCTGGGCTGGTCACCTTGACCGCCACGGCGATGATACCCAGCACGGGTGCCAGCAGGAACAGGGCCAGCCCCGAAACGGCAATGTCGAACAGCCGCTTGAGGAAGCGGTCGAACAGTCCCAGCGGCCCGACCGTCACGATCATGGTCGGCGTGTTGGCGCAGGACGAAATGCCCAGCGGCGCCAGCTTGGACAGTTCGGGCACGAAAATCTCGCTCTGCACCCCGGTACCCTTGAGTGCGCTGGCCCAGGCGATCCGACGCTCAGGCGGGCAGGCAACGACCACGCGGTCGGCACTGGCGACGAGTCGCGCCAGACGGTCGTACATGATGGGATCGTGCAGATCGGGGTCGAAGCGGTCGCCCGTCTCCACCACCTGCGAAAAGTCGCCATCCGGCACCGGGGCCTGGCCGTCGCGTAGCAGCATCACCGTGAACGGATTGCCGCCGATGATCGACGTCATGTTCCGGACAAAAGCATAGCGTGCACTAACGATCAGGATGGTGCCGGTCAGCGCGCCCAGCGCCATCACCGCGCGCGGAAAATCCTCGCTCGCCCGGAACACAAAGGCCAACAGGATGACGGCGCAGACAGAAAGCAGCAATGCCTTGGCGCCTTGCGATGCAGCATAGCGCGGGTTCTGGAGATTGTCTTGGTCATAGGCGCGGATCGAAAAGGACGTAATGAAGTACACGGCTACCAGCGTCGCAATCGCCACACCCCAGCGCGTATGTCCCGCCAGGGCCACTCGCAGACTAACCGCCGCAACAAAGCCGCCCAACAGGCAGGCCAAGTCTATCAAGATCAGGGCGACAAGCGCGCGAAAACGGAGAATCGATGCCGGAATATTCAAACGCTTGACCCTTTGCCGTGGCGCTTCGCCTTGGAATGTCCGCATTTCCATGACAGCCCACCTGCTCTGGTTTCTGTTGATACCGTTGAATGTAGCCGCAGCGCCTCATTCCGAATAGATATTTTGCGCTGCAACATCGTCTCACGGTGGAATGCCGATGCCAAGCCTAAAAACCTGGTAATTAACCGTCCATGACGCAAAAACAGGCCCTCATGGGTTAAAAAATGAGGCGTTTACCGGCTTGTCAACCCTTCATCGCACTGCAGCATGGCATTTTTCCAGGGCCTGCGGGACAGGTGGACGGTGCTCTTTTCGCGACCGTCCCACCCAAGGGCAGTTTGTGGAGGTGTCGGGCGTCCATAGGGGGTTGTCCGGGGGGGCGCCGCACGGCTAGTCCCAAGCGGCAAAGGCTCTGAACGGGTCCAGCTTATGGGGTTTGACGAATGAAGATCGCTGTTTTCGGCCTCGGTTATGTCGGCATGTCCAATGCCGTATTGCTCGCCCAGCACAACGACGTCGTTGCGGTCGACATCTCGGTCGAGCGGGTCGCGATGGTCAATGACCGCAAGTCGCCGATCATCGACACCGAACTGGAAGAGTTCCTGGCCAACCGCACGCTTTCGCTGTCCGCGACCACGGACGCGGCGCAGGCGCTGGCCGGTGCGGATTTCGTGATCGTGGCGACGCCGACCAATTATGACGTCGACACCAACAAGTTCAACACGAGTTCGGTCGAGGCGGTCATTGAGCAGGCGACGGTCCATGCGCCGAACGCAACCATTGTCGTCAAGTCGACCATCCCCGTCGGCTTCGTCGACGACGTCCGCGCGCGCCTGAAGACCGAGCAGGTCATCTTCAGCCCCGAATTCCTGCGCGAAGGCCGCGCGCTGTACGACAATCTCCACCCCTCGCGCATCATCGTGGGCGAACGGTCGGAGCGGGCGCGCACCTTTGCGAACCTGCTGCTGGAAGGCGCCGAGAAGAAGGATGCCCCCATCCTCTTCACCGACGCGCGCGAAGCCGAGGCGATCAAGCTGTTCGCCAACACCTATCTTGCGATGCGCGTCGCCTTCTTCAACGAGCTGGACAGCTATGCGATCGCCGGGAACATGGACACGCGCCAGATCATCGAGGGCATCGGCCTCGATCCGCGCGTCGGCACGCATTACAACAACCCCAGCTTCGGTTATGGCGGCTACTGCCTGCCCAAGGATACGAAGCAGCTGCTGGCCAATTATTCCGAAGTCCCGCAGAACCTGATCCGCGCGATCGTCGACGCCAATCGCACGCGCAAGGATTTCCTGGCCGATCAGATCATCGCCCGCCGCCCGCGTAAGATGGGCGTCTTCCGCCTCACGATGAAGGCCGGTTCGGACAATTTCCGTCAGTCCTCGATCCAGGGCATCATGAAGCGCGTAAAGGCCAAGGGCATCGAGGTCGTCGTGTACGAACCCGCGCTGGAAGAAGACCAGTTCTTCGGCTCGCGCGTCGTGCGCGATCTGGATGCGTTCAAGGCGGAATGCGATGTCATCATCGCCAACCGCAACGCACCGGAACTGGCGGACTGCCCCGAAAAGCTGTTCACCCGCGACATTTTCGGTTCGGACTAATCGGCTTGCGGGGCTGGAGCATCCTCGCTTCGGCCCCGTCCATCCTCGGCCGGTGAAGCCGACGCCTTATGCGAAGGGCGAGCTGTACCGGCCGAGCAGGCCGACCAACTCGCTCTGCCGCCGCACCCCCGTCTTCTGAAATACCGCGCGCAGATGCACGCGGGCGGTGCCGTAGGTCATACCCAGATGCGCTGCCGCATCCTGCAACGCGACGCCCTCCGCCAGATGACGCGCCAGCCGCGCCTCGGTCGGGGTCAGGTCGAACAATAGGCGAAGCAGATCCGCGCCCGGGATCGCCCGGTTTTCACCGCCGGCGGTCAGCAGAAGCAGTCCGTCACTTTCGAACAGGTCGCGCGCGGAGCGCACCAGCGGGACGATATGCATGACCTGGATCGGTGTGCCCGTCCTGTCACGCACGACGATCGATCCCGCCTGATGGCGGAGCCGACCCGGCATCGAAAGTGCGGTCTTCAAGGCAGCATTTGCGTGCGGATCGGCGAAGCACAGTGTTGCGTGATGATCGGAGGCCAAAGATCCAAACTGGTCGCGGAACGCCTGATTGGTGGCTCGTAGCCGACCATTCGCCCCGACGATCGCCGCCGCCGACCCGATCAGCGCCAGCCCGTCGACCAGCCCCTGCGCACGGGCATTCTGGATCTGCGACGCCAGGCTCATCGCCCGGCCGATATGCGGACGAAGCGCATCCAGATGCGGCAGAGCGGCCCTTGCGGCCTCGTGGCTTTCAAACGCCTCGATCGTCATCACGAGCATGTCGTGATGCGCGCCCTGCAGCAGCGTCCCGGCCCCCGCGCAGGCGCCGCGCGGTTTGAAGAAGTCCTGGTAGACGGACATCGTTGCGATATCGTCGAGGCTGCGAACGTCCGTATCCGTCACGAATTGCGGCGAACGTTGATGGACCAGCGGCGCACCCCGCTCGTTCCTGTCCATCCATCCTTCGGCGACATAGTCCGCAAAGAGTTCGGCCACGCCCGGCGACGCCATTTGGAACCCGGTACCGTCCGTCGCCGAGAAAATGATACCCCCGCGCGCGCCCACCGACCCCGCGATGAGGTCGAGCATGTCCGGCCATTTTTCGGGCGAGCCGCCAGCTTCGTACAGGCTGGCCAACACTGTTGCATCAACCATGAACATAGATCCGGATCGGATGTACAAACCACCATTTGAGAGCCGACTTTTTGCTTATATGCAACATGGATTAATGATTTGGCCTCGGCATGGGGCTCTCCCCCCGCAATAGGTGCCGCCCGTCACAGCCCAGGATCGCTCCTGCCGAATGGCTGGTGATGGCCCTAATCCCTGCCAGCCGGGAGAGCCTGCTTCGAAATCGCAGACCGTGCGTTGGTCCCGGGCAAGAAGGAGAAGGTCATGTCCCAGGAAGTCCCTACAGCCCCAGAACCTGCCAGCTTTGCCGATCTGCCTATCCAGCCGACCGGATCGGGCGTGCAGGATCTTGAAATCGCCTATGAGCAGATGGAACTGGCCAACGACGACGCCGCATCGGCGGACGAAGCGTTGGGCCAAGGTGCCGATGGCATGTCCCCCGGCGATAACACCGTGATGCCTATCGAGGACGAAGAAGCCGCGATCATCAGCGCCGCCCATCCGAGCTGACCACGCTTCGGTTTCGCTATCTTCCACCCTATGGCCATGTCGCGCCGACGCTGGCCATAGGGTTCCACTGATCCTAAACCGCTTCCGCTTGCAAGGGAGACGCAGATGGGAAGCCGGCCTCTGACAGACGATCAAGCCATCATGGAGTCAGACGCCCTTATCATCGTCGATCCGCAGATGGATTTCTGTCCCGGCGGTCGATTGGCCGTAGCGGGTGGCGACGAAATCATGGCGGGCATCGACGCACTCGCCTCGCATTTTCGCCATGTCGTCATCACGCAGGACTGGCATCCCGCGGGCCATCTGTCTTTTGCAAGCAGCCATGCCGGTCGACAGCCCTTTGACAGGATTTCAATGCCTTATGGCCAACAGGTGTTGTGGCCTGATCACTGTGTCCAGGAAACAACCGGGGCCGAATTCCATCCCGGCGTGCAAGGCGCGATCGACCGTGCCGACCTGATCATCCGAAAAGGCAGTAATCCGCAGGTCGATTCCTATTCGGCCTTTTACGAGAATGACCAGACGACGAAGACCGGGCTTGCAGGCTATCTTCGGGACAAGCAGGTCCGGCGATGCGTGTTTGTCGGGCTGGCCTATGACTTTTGCGTGGCCTGGTCGGCCCTGGATGCCCGGCGCGAAGGCTTTGAAGCCGTCATCCTGAAGGATCACACACGGGCGATCGGCATGCCGCTCGACAACGGCACGACGATCGACGAGGCAGAGGCACGGTTCCGCGCCGCCGATGTCCGTTTCGTCTAGGACGCAGCGACATTCCGTGACGCCATACGCCCCGCCCCGGTTCACCGGGCGGGTAGCTTGGTCCCCAGCAGCACCAGACGATCGCCGGTGATCCCGAACCAGTGCGGCACACCCGCTGGCAGCAGCACTACGTCGCCGGGCCGTAGCGGGCGCGTCGTCCCGCCCTCGATCCGCTCCCCCTCGACCAGATCGGCGCGGTTTTCGACCGGGGCGACGAGGGTGCCGCCGGAGATCAGCGTACCGGCACCTTCCAGCACGATGGCATATTCCGCCTCTGCCGGATGAACCGCCGGACGGCCGGGCTTTTTCCATATCTCGATCGCCGCGACGCGCGCGCCGTCGCGGACCAGCGGACGCCATGCGAAGCCCTGGCCCGGCTTCATATCGCCCAGCATCGCGGCGATCTGCGCGCGAACCTCTTTGGCGCTCGCAAAGTCGGTGGCCCCGGGACCAGTAGGAACGTCGCCCGATTGCGCCATCGCGCCGGTCGACGCCAGAAGCATCGAGGCGATGACGGCGGATATTTTCCTGATTGAAATCGGCATCTTACAACCTCTCCCTGTTATGGGATCGTTGTTGCACCAAGCGATGGTCGCGGCAACAGGTCCGCGCCCTTCCTTCCATCCGTCAGTGGCGTGACGCAGTCTGCCGCCATTCGCGATAGCCGATGACCGCAAGACCGATCATCACCGCATACAGCCCTGCCGTCAGCATCAGGCCCTTGAACAGGAACATGCCCACATAGACGATATCGACCGCGATCCAGAGCAGCCAATTCTCGCGGTGCCGCCGCGCGGTCCAATATTGCGCGACGAGGCTGTAGCTGCTGAGCGTCGCGTCCAGCCATGGCAGCGCCGCATCGGTGTGGCGACTGGTGAACCAGCCGATCGCCACCGCCCCCAGCGCGCCGATCGCCAGACCCGCCCCGGCTTTCGCGCGCGTCAAAGGCTTTACGACGACTGCGCCGGTAGCGTTCCGGTTACGGCGCCAGACGATCCAGCCATAGACGATGCCGATGCCGAACACCGCCTGCAGCGCCATGTCGGCATAGAGCCGCACGTCGAGGAACAGCCTGAAATACAGCGCGCAGGCGACGAGGTTCAGCGGCCAGCAGAAGACGTTGCGCCGTGCCGTCAGCCAGATCGCCAGGAAGCTGATGGCGACCGCCGCGATCTCCAGTGCCGTCATGACAGGGCCAGCCCCGCGCGAAGACAGGCGAGGAATTCCCGACCCGCGGCCGATTGAAACCAGTCGGCATGGCCCAGAAGATACCCGTCCCATGCGAGCAAGGCCGCATCGGGATCACCAACTACCCCGGCAAAATAGTCGATCTCGGACAAGGCGAACTCGATATGCACCAGCGGCAGGAGCCGAACGATCGTCTCCTTCGCGACGGCATCGAGCGGGCGGATCGTTTCATATCCGGCGATCAGAGACAACGCGGCCATGGGATCGGCGATATGGTCGGCCCGCCCCTTCCCCAACTCCAGCCAGGCAAAGGCCGTCCGTTCGATCGCGGTCGCCAGATCGTGCACCGAACAGGTCCGGTCGGCCAGCCCGAAGTCGAACACGGTTTCGACCTGGCCGTCCGCTGCCCAAAGCAGGTTGGAGGGATGCCAGTCATTATGGGTCCACAAGGGCCTTTGCAGGGCCAGCAAAGCCGCAAGCCCTTCGCCCGACGTGGCAAATAGCGGCGCCAAGGCATTATGCCATGGCCGTTTTTCGAGAAACGCCCCGAGCGCAGGCCGGGCATCGACATAGGCCTGAGCCGCCGCTATCGGATCGACGGCGGACAGGATCGAGAGGCTGCCGACCAGAGGCTGCACGATGCGCGCTGGAGCGGCATAACCTTCGGAAGCGCGATGCAACCGCGCGAGTGCGACCCCGGCGGCATGGGCATGGCCATGGGACTGAAAGGGCGTCCAGGACAAACAGTCCCGATACAGATCCTCTCCAGGCGCCCGCCGGTGAAGCTCATAGGTCCAGTCGCCCCGCGCGATCGCACTTATCCCTTCCCCGGTGCGCAACAGGTCCGGCACGGGCATTCCGGCGGCGGCGAGATGGGCGATGAAGCCATGCTCCTCCGCCAGTCCCGCCACGCTCCGCACCCGGCGATCATGCCGCTTCAGGAGCAGCGCATCGCCGCCGGTATGGATCAGCGTCGCAGCGGAAAAGGGGCGCGGCGAATGCCAGTGCAGCGCTTCGATCGCGGGTGCATCTGGAAAGCACGCCAGCACCGCCGCCGCTTCGTCGGGTGTGATGGCGGGCCAGGTGGGCGCTTCCATCGCCAGCCCCATGCCGTGCACGCGGTGTGCCCCGCCTGGATCGCCTGCCCCGCTCATCCTCAGAAGGCGCGCGACACGGTGGCGACCACCGCCGCACCGCCGCCGACATAATAGCCCGGCGCATTGCCCGTAATGACCGTTCCACCGCGCCCGATCGTATCGCGAGCGTTGGTGGTCACCGCCTGGACACCCGCCAGGACACGCGGATTGGTGACGTTGATTGCGTTCATTCGCAAATCGGTCCGCTTGCCGTCGAGCCAATCGGCCAGATGCACGCCGACCGCGAGGTCCAGCGTCGCATAGCCGGGAATGCTCTCGTCATTCATGAAGGTGGCATATTGGCGGCCGACATATTTGCCCGCGATGCTGCCGAACAACAGCCCATCGTCATAGGTGCCGCCGCCGCCGATCTGGAAGGTCGGGCTCGACACCGCGCGCTTGCCCCGCGTCGGCAGAAAGTCGGTGCCCACCGGCAGATCGTCGTCGATCCGCGTGCGCAGATACTCGCCCGAGACATAGACGCTGACGCCCTTGGCGGGGCGATAGTCGATCTCGCCATCGACGCCGTAAGAGGTCTGCCCCCCGGCATTCAGCGTCGAATTGACCAGCGCACCGCCATTGTCGATCACGGTCGCTAGCTGGCGGTTGCGAAATTTATAGTGAAAGCCGGTGACGGACGCCGACAGGCTGGGGCCGATATAGCGATAGCCCAGTTCCTGCGACACCGAATATTCGTTCTTCAGCGCATCCGTGCCGCGCGTTGTGACCACGCCGCCATAATAGCTGTCGTAAAGCGTGAACTCGTTGGGCGTGCGGAAATTGGTGGTGATGTTGGCGAACAGCTGCTGCCGGTCGTCGATGGCGTAGTGGACGGCAGCACGCGGCAGGGCGACGAAGCTGTTGCGCCGGACCGCGCTCTGCGGCCCCGGCAGATAGTTGCGCCCGTTGCGCAGCAGGTCGACGCCCTTGAAGCCGATATCGACCGTCAGGCGCGGGGTCAGCGCGATGCTGTCGGCTAGGAACACGCTCTTCGTCACGGTAACGGTACGCTGGTTCTCATAGGCGAGCAGACGGCCATCGGCGGTGCGGATCGCACGGGCACGATAGCCCCAGCGGTCGGCGGGGCGGCCGTCCGCATCGACCGACGTATAGGTCTGGGTCACCCGGTCGGTGCCGTAATCGAACCACAGCCCCGCCGTCAGCCGGTGGATGCCCGCCTGCAAAGTCAGCTTGGCGACCTGCCCGGCCCGCATCTGGTCGCCGGTGTAATTGCCCAGCACCGTCGCCACGCCGTCCACCGCCCCGGGCAAGGTGATCGCTTGGGTCAGTTCCTCATTGCCCAGGAAGTTGCCGGTCGTCGCCAGCTGCGTGCCGTAAGGCGAATTGCCATAACCGAACTGGAGATAGCTCGTGCTGTCAAAGGTCAGCCGGTCCGAGAGCACCAGATGCACCGGTGCCGAGGCATAGAGATTGCGGAACGGCGCGCGGTACAATTCCCAGTAATCGGTATCGCCCGGCGTATAGCGCGCGTCGTAATTGAACCTGCGCCCTTGCGCCTGCCACTCTGCCAGCGTCGGGCTGGGGTAAGCGGAGGAATTGGCGTCGTTGTACGACAGCGCCAGGCTGGCGCGGTTGCCATTCCCCCATTCGCGCAACAGCTTGGCATCGACATGCTGGCGCGTGTCATATCCCGCCCCCCGCCAATTGTCGGCGCGCGTATTGGAATAGGAGACGAACGCCTTCAGGCCCGTGCTCCCGATCTCCCCCGTATCGACCCGGACGAAGACACGGCGCATGGCATAGGAACCGAGCGCCAGGTCGGCGAGCAGCTGCCGCGTCGCCTTGGGATCGTCGAGGCTCAGCGACAGCAAACCGCCCGCCCCCACGACGGTCGGCGCATCGAGATCCACCGATCCCGGCGACAGCGCGATGCGACGCAGATTCTCGGTATCGGCGAATTGCGAGGGATAGGCGTAATAATAGCCGATATCGTTTTGCGGCGCGCCCTCCATCAGCACCCCGATCTCGTCCTGCCCCAGGCCGCGCAGTGTCAGGCTGGAACTGGTCGACAGGCCGTAAGGGTCGCTGGACGCGACGTTCGCGCCGGGCAGCAGGTTGACCAGCTGGAAGGCGTTCTGGGTCGGGGCCTGCTTGACGATGAAGTCGGTCGCGACCTCGCTGACCGCATTGGGCGCGGTCTGATCGGGCAGCAGGCCTTCGGGATCGCGGTGGCCGATCACGCGGATATCCGCAGAGGCATCGGGGGCTTGCTGCGCCAAGGCGGTCACCGGCCACGCGGCGGACAGCATCAGGGCCCCAAGGCGGATCATCGTCTGATCGCGCGAAATCACAACCGGCATCGTCTCTTCGTCCACTTCACGGAGGGACGACGGAAGAGCCGCGTACCCTCCCTACGCCGGTATGACCCGGATCAGGTTCAGCGGGTCATGGGCTGCTGCCCATCTCTCAACCGCGCATCAGCGGCCCCCCGGGGATGGCGCCGTCTAGGCGGTTATGCGCCGCATGCAAATGCTTATCGCCTCTGGCCTTGCCGCAAACCCCGAAAGGACTGGCAGGCCCGACGCGGCCGTGGCACATGATCCGCCATTCATCATAAGGGGTTACGAATGCGCGCTGGTGCCTGCCTGATCGCTCTGCTGCTTGCCACCACTGCCCATGCGCAGACGCCCGGCACCACCTATCACCGCGCACCCGATGCCATTGCCAAGGCGCTGGAAAACCCGCCGACCCCGGCCGTCGCGGTCAGCCCCGACCACCGCACGCTCGCGATCCTGGGTCGTGAGAACCTGCCGACGATCGCCAATCTGTCCAAGCCGATCCTGCGCCTCGGCGGCTATCGCATCGATCCCGTGACCAATGGCCAGGCCGAAGTGCGTGTCCAATGGCTGAATGCGCTGAGCTTCAAGGACATCGGCAGCGGCCGGACCGTTGCGGTCCAGTTGCCCAGCGGGATGCGCTTCGCGTCGCCGGACTGGTCGCCCGACGGCAGCCGCCTCGCCTTCTATGCGCAAGGTGCGGACGGCCTGTCGCTCTGGGTCGCCGAGCGCGATGGCCGGGCGCGGGCGGTCGCACGGGGGCTGAACGGCGCCTTCGGCACGCCGTTCGTCTGGATGCCGGACAGCCGGTCGCTGGTCGCCTATACGGTTCCCGCCGGGCGTGGGTCTCCGCCCGCCGCCGCGACGACGCCGACCGGCCCGATCGTGCAGGAAAGCAGCGGCCGGACATCGGCTGCGCGCACCTATGAGGATCTGCTCGGCGACGCGCATGACGAGGCGCTGTTCGACCATTATTTTACCGGACAGCTCGTCCGCATCGGCCTGGACGACACCGCACGGCCGATCGGCACGCCCGGCCTGATCCGTGATTTCAGCGTCTCGCCCGATGGCCGCTACCTGCTGACCGAGAGGCTGAAGCGGCCCTATTCCTATCTGCTGCCCGCCCGTTTCTTTCCGACCGAGATCGCGGTTTCGACCATCGATGGACAGCCGGTGAAGACGCTCGTCGACCGCCCGCTCGCCGACGACCTGCCGGTCGATTTCGACGCGACGGTAAAGGGCCCGCGTGAGGCGGAATGGCGGTCCGACGCGCCCGCGACCCTGGTCTGGGCCGAGGCGCTGGACGGCGGCAACCCGCGCGTGAAGATCGCCTTCCACGACAAGGTCATGATGCAGGCCGCGCCTTTCGACGCGCCGCCGGTCGAACTGGCCCAGACCCCGGCGCGCTATGCGATGACGATGTGGGGCGATGACGGCTTCGCCATGGTCGTCGACCGTGAATGGCGCAGCCGCACCGAGCACCGTCTGGCCGTTGCACCGTCGCGGCCGGGGCAGAGCCGGATGCTGCTGACCCGCAATTATCAGGATCAATATGGCGATCCGGGCCGCCCGATCCTGGAGGAGAATGCGGCGGGCAAGCCTGTGATGCGCTTCACGCCCGGACATGACGGCATCTATGTCACCGGCGACGGCGCGACCAAGGCGGGGGCTTTCCCGTTCCTCGCCACCATGACGCTGGCCGGTGGCGAGCAGAAGCGGCTTTGGACCGCCAAGGCCCCCTATTACGAACCGGTCGTCGCGATGCTCGACGACAAGGGCCCGCGCATCCTGACCCGGCGGGAGAGCGCGACGCTCGCCCCCAATTACGTGATCCGCACCGTCAAGGGCGGCGGGGCGAAGGCGATCACCGCCTTTGCCGACCCCGCCCCCGTCTTCGCGGGCGTTACCCAGCGGACGATCACCTATAGTCGCGCCGATGGCGTGCCGCTGTCGGCTACTCTCTATCTGCCCGCCGGCTACGATGCGAAGCGCGACGGGCCGCTGCCGACGCTGCTCTGGGCCTATCCGGCCGAATATACCGACGCCAAGGTCGCCGGACAGACGGTCGACCAGGGCAATCGCTTCGTGCGGCCGCGCGGGATCAGCCACCTGTTCCTGCTGACCCAGGGCTATGCGATCCTCGACAATCCGGCGATGCCGATCATCGGCGAGGGCGGCGCGGAGGCGAACGACACCTATGTCAAACAGCTGCGCGAGGATGCCCAGGCGGCGGTCGACGCGGTGGTGAAGCTGGGCGTTGCCGACCGGACCCGCATGGCGGTCGGCGGCCATAGCTATGGCGCGTTCATGACCGCCAATCTGCTGGCCCATACCGACCTGTTCCGCGCCGGGATCGCGCGATCAGGGGCCTATAACCGCACCCTGACCCCGTTCGGCTTCCAGGCCGAGCAGCGCACATACTGGCAAGCGACGCCGACCTATACCGAGATGAGCCCCTTCACCTATGCGGACCGGATCAAGGCGCCCATCCTGCTCATCCATGGCGGTGCCGACGACAATAGCGGCACCTTCCCCATTCAGTCGGAGCGGATGTACGCCGCGCTGAAGGGCAATGGCGCGACCGTCCGCTATGTCGTCCTACCGAACGAACCGCACGGCTATCGCGCGCTGGAATCGACCGAGGAGACACTGTGGCAGATGACCGACTGGCTCGACCGCTACGTCAAGCCGAAGCAGCCAGCGGCAGCGAACTGACGGGCATTCATGGTGCGTGGTCATACGGGCGTTTGACCATCGGCCCTCCAAACGCGCGCCTCCCTCGCCCCTCACAGAGGGGAGAGGGCAGGTATTTACACGGACGATCCGCATCATATGCCCGCTTGCCCAGCAGCCACTTTGTCGCCTAGCTTCCCGTAAATAGCTTTATAACGGGGAAAAACGGCATGGATCGTCGCAACTTCATTATGTCCGGCGCGGCCACCGCCGGGCTGACCATGTTGCCCGTGCGGTCCGCCTTCGCGCAGTCGCCTGGCGACGCGCGATTGAACACCGCCTTCGATCAGGTCCTGGCGGAGACGGTGCGCGAGTCGCCCGAATTCGCGACCTCACTGGGTCTGGACACCGGCCGGAATGCCGACCTTCGCCACCAGCTGGGCGACAACAGCTATGGCGCGATCGCCAAGAACCTGGCCCGCAGCCGCAAGGCGCTTGCACTCGTCACCGCTGTCGACCCCGCCTCCCTATCGCCCCAGGCGCGGATCGATCGTGAGGTCGTGCTCTACAACATCAAGTCGAACATGATCGGCCCGGAGCAGTTCGGCTTGTCCTCGCCCCAGGGACCCTATCCGATCTCGCAGCAGGACGGCGTGTATTTCTCGCTGCCCGACTTTCTGGCCTCGACCCATCCGGTGAAGACCGCGGACGATGCCGAGGCCTATCTCGACCGGCTCGCCTTGATGGGGCGTCAGCTCGACAACGAAACCGACGTGCAGCGGCGTGAAGCCGCCAAGGGCCGCCTAGCGCCCGACTTCTCACTCGACCTCGCGCTGGGCCAGATGGCGAAGCTGCGGTCGCCCGCCGCCGCCAACAGCCAGCTGGTCCAGGCGCTGACCCGCCGCACCGACGCGGCGAATATCGGCGGTGACTGGAAGGCGCGCGCGACCCGGATCGTGGCGGAACAGGTCTATCCCGCGCTCGACCGCCAGATCGCCCTGCTGCGCTCGCTACGCCCCTCGGCCCGCAGCGCCGCGGGCATATGGGCGCTGCCCGATGGCGAGGCGATGTATGCCGCGGCGCTCGCCCAGGCGACCACCACCACCCTGTCACCCGATGCGGTGCATCGCATGGGCCTGCAGCAGGTCGCCGAGCTGACCGCCCAGCTCGACACGATCCTGCGCGGCCAGGGTCTGACCCAAGGCAGCGTCGGTGCGCGCCTCGATCAGCTCAACCGCCAGCCTGCGCAGCTATACGCCGATGACGACGCCGGGCGCGCCGAACTGCTTGCCAGTCTCAACGCCAGCGTAAAGGCGATGCAGGCCCGCCTGCCCCAGGCGTTCACGAACCCGCCCAATGCCGCGCTGGAAATCCGCCGCGTCGCGCCCGAAATCCAGGACGGCGCGCCCAACGGCTATTATTTCCGCGCCCCGCTCGATGGTTCGCGCGCCGCCATTTACTGGATCAACCTCAAGAACGTCCACGACTGGCCGAAATACACGCTGCCCAGCCTGACCTATCATGAGGGCGTGCCGGGCCATCACCTTCAGATCTCGACCGCCCAGCGTGCGCCGACCCATCCGTTGCGCAAGATCGCTTTCTTCAATGCCTATCTCGAAGGCTGGGCGCTTTATGCCGAGCAATTGGCCGACGAACTGGGCGGCTATGCCTCACCCGTCGAACGCGCGGGCTATCTCCAGTCCTTCCTGTTCCGGGCCGCGCGACTGGTGGTCGATACGGGCATCCATACCAAGCGCTGGACGCACGACCAGGCGACCAAATATCTTGTCGACACGGTCGGCTTCGCCCCCGGCCGTTCGCAGCGCGAGGTTGAGCGCTACTGCGTCTCGCCCGGCCAAGCCTGCAGCTACAAGATCGGCCATGCCGCCTGGCTGCGGGCCCGCGAAAAGGCCAGGGCGATCGCTGGCAGCCGTTTCGACCTGAAGCATTTCCACGACGTGCTGGAAGCGGGCGCGATGCCGCTGTCGATGCTCGAGCGTATCGTCGAGGAGCGGGCGCGCGCGGTCTGACGCCGCGCGTCAGTCCACCTCGCGCGCGATCGGGTAACGAAGCGGATAGGGATGCCCCGGCCCGGCCTCGGCATAAAGCCAGGCCAGCCGGGCGTCCGCGTCGGCGGCGAAGGCGGGCTCTTCCTTGATCTTCTGCTCAAAGCGACGCTTCACATCGGCATCAGTGTCGAGAAGTCGCTCTCCCAGAGCGGCGAGCACATAGGCGTCGGTATTGGGCGCCGGTGCCAGCATCTCCGGGAAAAAGCCCCAGGCCAGGAACGAGTCCTGGCTTTCGGGTTCCAACAGGGCGGCGGCCAGCAAGCCCAGCGGTTGGTCGGCCGGAACACGGACACTGCCCGCCGACATCTCCTGCTCGACACTGGCATGGGCGAAGCGTGCGGTGATCGGATAGCGTCCCTCATTGGGCTGGGACAGCTTCGGGTCGATCAGTTCGACCCGGTCGAGCTTGCGGATCTGCGGCGCCTGTATTGTCTCGAACCGGATGCCGTGCAGGCGGAGCCGTTCGATCACCTCGGTCTGCTCGGGCGGAATCCACCAGGCCTTGGGCAGGCGAACGATTTCGACCGGCTGCTGCCCGATGATCGGCATCCGGAAGGTGATCGGCTTGCCCAGCCAACGCTGCTCGTCGCGCCCGGAGGCGGGTGATCGATAGGTGTCGAATGCGACGCCCTTGAAATTCTCGATCCAGCCGATCGGCGCGGCGGCGGGTTTCCACCGTGTCAGCAACTCGGTGGGGCGGCTCGCCCGGTCGGCGGCCTTGGCCTGGGCGATACGGGCGTGATCGGTGGCGGCGACCTTCAGCGCGGCTTCCAGCAGGACATAGGTCCCCAGAACGCGCTGACGATAGGGTTTGAGCATATGGTTCTCGACCAGCACGGTCGGCATGCCGATGAAATCGCCATAGCCGGTCGAATAGCGCGGCCCTTCGGGGCTGTAGCGTATGCCCTTTTCCGGGTGCCGCGTATCGATCGGGCTGGGATAGATGATCGGAATATGCCCCGCCGCCGTCAGCGCGGTCGAAACCGCCGGACCGAAGCGACCCTCCAGCCAGTCGGCGGTGGCACGGTGCCGCGCATAGGTGCCCCAACCGGCATAGGTGAAGGTCACGTCATACTGCATGTCGAAGCCTTCACTGACATGACAGTCGATATAGAGGATCGGGTCGAGCGCGCGGATCAGGCCGATCATCGCGCGCGATTCCGGCGCATCCAGCTTGGCGTAATCGCGATTGAGGTCGATATTACGCGCATTGGCATCCCGCCCCTTTTCGGCCGGGCCCCGGATATGCGGATAGTTGTAGACGCTCCTCTGTTCATGCCCGTCGATATTGTAGATCGGCACGAACACCAGATCGACCTGATCGAGCAGATTGTCCTTCCCGCGCAGCGCAATATCGCGCAGCAGCATCAGCCCGGCATCCTTGCCGTCGATCTCGCCCGAGTGGATGCCGCCCTGCACCAGCACGACGGGCTTGCCCGCACCCCCCTTGCTGGCGCGGACATAGATCATCTCGCGCCCCTGGGTGGTTTGGCCGAACGTCTCGACGCGGATGAAGGGTGACGCCGCTTGCAGACGTGCGAGCCATGCCCTCACCTCGGCATAGCGCGGCGTCGTCCGGAAACCCGATGCCTCGACCGGGGTGATCCAGGGATCGCCCGCCTTTGCGACCAGGGCTTCGCTCTTCCCGGACCATGGCAGTGTCGGCGGCAGGCGCGCGGGCTGCTGCGCATTCAGACTGCCTGCCGTCGTCAGCAGCAAAAGGCCGAGAAGGGGAGCACGCTTGGTCTGCAAGGCAGCACTTTCAAAGGGGACCGACATGAAGCCGCCGCTGTATGATACGATATAGCGTACCGCAAGCCGGTGCTTGTGCCGGCCCGATATCGCTTATGTGGCGACAGCCCAAATCGCGCCGCCAGCAATGTTTTGTTACTTTCGGCGCGCCGTCACGTTGTCGTGAAGTAACTCGTTCGAGGTCCCGTCACACATGCCCTTTCCCGCCGATCGCAATGCCATTCTCGAAGCCCGTCGTACGCTGAAGATGGCGCGATCCGCCCATGCCTATGTCCGCGGCAACACGGCGAAATTCTACGAATGGCTGGCAGCGTCCAAGACGGCGCGGCGGGTGCCCCAGGGACCGGCGATCTGGATTTGCGGCGACTGCCATCTGGGCAATCTGGGGCCGGTCGCCGATGGCCGTGGCTCGGTGGAAATCCAGATCCGCGATCTCGACCAAGCCGTAATCGGCAATCCCGCCCATGACCTCATCCGGCTCGGCCTGTCGCTGGCCACGGCGGCGCGCGGCTCCGACCTGCCCGGTGTCGTGACCATGCGCATGATGGAGGCGATGGTCGAAGGCTATGCCACGGCCTTTCGCGGTCCCGATCGCGACGATCCCGACCTCGACTCCGAGATCGTCCGCAGCGTCGAGCGTGAGGCCCTGGGTCGGCGCTGGCGCCATCTGGCCAAGGAAAGGCTGGACGCGGTCGAACCGCTTATCCCGCTGGGCAAGAAATTCTGGGAGTTGTCGCCCGACGAACGCGAGGCACTGACCGCGCTGTTCGCCGACGAACGGGTCGGTGCCATGGTGCTGTCGCTGAAGGGCAAGCCGCAGGACCGCGAAGTCCGGCTGGTCGACGCTGCCTATTGGATGAAGGGGTGCAGTTCGCTCGGCCTGCTGCGCTACGCCGCGATCGTGGCGCTCCGGACGCGCAAGGGTAACTGGTCGTACGCGCTGGTCGATCTGAAGGAGGCGACCGATCCCATCGCCCCCGCAGCGCCCGGCGCGGAAATGCCGAGCGACCCTGCGGAGCGGGTGGTGACCGCGGCCCGCCATTTGTCCCCCTATCTCGGCGAGCGGATGATGCCCGTCACGATGCTGGACCGCTCGCTCTTCATCCGCGAACTGACCCCGCACGACATGAAACTGGAGGTCGATCAGTTCAGCCAGGGCGAGGCGGTTCGCGCCGCCCGGCATCTGGCTTTCGTCGTCGGAACCGCCCATGCGCGTCAGATGGACGCGGCCGCCCGCTCCGAATGGCTGGCGATGATCGAAGCGGATCGGAGCGGTACGCTCGACACGCCGTCATGGCTCTGGGAAAGCGTCGTCACGCTCTCCGGCAGTCACGAAACGGGCTATCTCGAACACTGCCGACGCTATGCCATCGCCGCCTAGCGATCCGTCGGGATTGACCCGTTAGCCTCGGCGATCAGGCGCGCCATGCGCTCGGCGTCCTTGGCGACCTGTTCGTCGTCCAGTTCGCGGCGCAACCACCGCACCTCGTGAAGATTGCCATGCTCGTCAAGCTCACCGCATCCGATCCGCTTGCCATAGTCCAGCAGCGCGCACGTCGCCCCGGGGACATGCGCCCGGACGATCTTCTGCACCTCATCGATAACATAGTCGCCGGAACCAGCAATTTGCGTCATATCATCCTCTGATCGAACCTCGGGATAGCATTCGCATCGACGCGCACGAAGCCGTTTCTTCGCCCCTCCCCTATCGGACGGCGTAGCGGGCACGAAAAAGGGGCACGGTGCCCGGACCCAAGTCCGGTGCACCGCGCCCCCGCAAGGCAATCGACGGGCTTAGCTGGCCTGGTTGGCCGACACCGGCTTGGCGGTCACGTCGAAGCGATCGGCGTTCATCACCTTCACCCAGGCCCGCACGAAGTCGCGCACGAACTTTTCCTCATGCCCGTTCTCGGCATAGACCTCGGCGGTCGCGCGCAGCTGCGAGTTGGAGCCGAAGATCAGGTCGGTCCGCGTCGCGCGCCACTTTTCCTGGCGACCGCCACGGTCATAGCCAATGAACTTCTCGTCGCTCGACGCATCGACCAGATCCCAGAAGGTATCATTGTCGAGCAGGTTGACGAAGAAGTCGTTGGTCAGCTGACCCGGACGATCGGTCAGCACGCCTTCCGGTGCATCGCCGAAATTCGCGCCCAGCACGCGCAGGCCACCGACCAGCACGGTCATCTCCGGCGCGGACAGGCCCAGCAGCGCCGCCCGGTCGAGCAGCAGCTCCTCGGTCTTCACCGGGTTGCGGGTCTTCAGATAGTTGCGGAAACCATCGGCCTGCGGCTCCATCCACTTGAAGCTTTCGACATCGGTCCATTCCTGCGTCGCATCGCCGCGACCGCCAAGGAACGGGACGCTGACGTCGAACCCGGCATCACGCGCCGCCTTCTCGACCGCCGCCGAACCCGCCAGCACGATCGCGTCAGCCAGCGACATGTCGCCGCGCAGTTCGTTCAGCTTGGCCAGCACCGTCTGGAGCTGTTCGGGCTCGTTGACCGCCCAGTCCTTCTGCGGGGCCAGCGCGATGCGCGCGCCGTTGGCGCCGCCGCGATGGTCCGACCGGCGATAGGTCGACGCCGAGGCCCAGGCGGTCTTGACCAGTTGCGCGACCGTCAATCCGCTGGACAGCACCGCGTCCTTGAACGCGGCCACGGCCGCATCCGACGGTGCCGTGCCTTCGGGCACGGGATCCTGCCAGATCAGCGTCTCTTCGGGAGCTTCCGGCCCGAGATAGCGGATCTTCGGCCCCATGTCGCGGTGGGTCAGCTTGAACCAGGCGCGGGCAAACGCATCGTCGAGCGCCGACTGATCGTCGCGGAAACGCAGCGCGATCTCGCGGAACTCGGGATCCATCTTCAACGCCATGTCGGCGGTGGTCATGATCGTGGGCACGCGCTTGTTCGGGTCGCGTGCGTCGGGGGCCATGTCCTCCGGATCAGGGTTGACCGGGGTCCACTGCTTGGCACCCGCCGGGCTCTGCGTCAGCTCATAGTCGTACTTGAACAACAGCCGCAGATAGTCGCCGGTCCACTGGGTCGGATTGTTCGACCAGGCACCCTCGATACCCGAGGTCGTGATATGGCCCCGGCCGATCTCCTCGCTGTCGGTCAGCCAGCCGAGACCTTGCTGGTGGATCGCTTCCGAGGCGGGGTTCTTGAAGCCCGTGGGAGGCTTGGCACCATGCGCCTTGCCGAAGGCGTGGCCACCGGCGGTCAGCGCCACCGTCTCTTCCGAGTTCATGGCCATGCGCTGGAACGTCGCCTTCATGTCGCGCGCCGAGGTCAGCGGGTCGGGATTGCCGCCGGGACCTTCGGGGTTGACGTAGATGAGGCCCATCTGGATCGCGGCGAGCGGTCCTTCGAGCTCGGGCAGTTCCTCGGTGATGCGGGTCTGCGCACCTTCGTCGACCCACAGCTCCTCGGCGCCCCAGAAGGTGTCACCCTCCGACGCATAGACATCCTTGCGGCCGCCCGCGAAGCCGAAAGTCGGGCCGCCCATGCTCTCGATCGCGACATTGCCCGCCAGGATGAACAGATCGGCCCAGCTGATATGCTTGCCGTATTTCTGCTTGATCGGCCAAAGCAGGCGCCGCGCCTTGTCGAGATTGCCGTTGTCCGGCCACGAGTTGAGCGGCTCGAAACGCTGCTGCCCCGAGGACGACCCGCCGCGCCCATCGGTCACACGATAGGTGCCGGCGGCGTGCCAGGCCATGCGGATCATGAAGGGCCCATAATGGCCATAGTCCGCCGGCCACCAGGGCTTGCTGTCGGTCATCAGCGCGAGCAGGTCCGCCTTGACCGCGGCATAGTCGAGCGTGTTGAACGCCTCGGCATAGTCGAAATCCTCGCCCATCGGATCGGGCGAGATGCCGTGCTGGTGCAGCATGTCGATCGGCAGCGCATCGGGCCACCAGTCCTTGTTGGTCCGCCCCAGCAGCGACCGCGCCTTGACCTCGCCGCCGCCCTTGCCGCCCATCGGGCAACCGCTGCCCTTGGGCTGTTCGTAATCGGCCATGTCGGTGTCCTCTTCCAACCGGTGTTCCTATGGGAGCGAAGGTGCCGCATCGGACAACATGCTGTCCAAGCGATTTTTCGGGCCTGACAGATTTCATTAATCGATCACTATCGGCACCGTGCTCATGGAACAGAATGCCTATGACCGCGACCGGTTGCAGAATGACAGGACGGACCATCTGTCGGGTCGCACGTCCCAGCCCGCTGCCGGGCAGCGGGGAATGACGACCGTCCGCCCCGCCCTGAAAAGCGGGAACGGACGGTGCCCATCAACAAGCGCGGGTAAGACCGCCGGGCGATCTTCCTCCGGCCCGACGATCCGGCGACTTACGCCGAGCGTCGCGACGACAATCGCAGCAACCGGCCGCCATCGCCATCCTCCAACACCCACAAGGCGCCATCCGGACCGGCCGTCACGAAACGGATGCGGGCCCCCATGTCCCAGCGTGCCGCTTCCCGTGGCTTGATGCCGTCGAACGTGATCTGCACCAGCAGGTTCGATCCCAGCCCGCCGACAAAGGCCGAACCCCGCCATTCGGGGAACATGTTGCCCCGATAGAAGGTGAAGCCCGCAGGTGCGATGACCGGGTTCCAATAGAGCGCCGGTTGCCGGAACTGCGGCTTGGCGTCGGGACGCGGGATCGGCTTGTCGTTGTAATTGTCGCCATAGGAGACCAGCGGCCAGCCGTAATTGGCGCCGGGTTCGATCAGGTTGAGTTCGTCGCCGCCCTTTGGCCCCATCTCGGTTTCCCACAGCCGCCCCTGATCGTCGAAGGCGAGGCCGTAGGGATTGCGCAGGCCGCTCACCCAGGTTTCGGCCGGGGTCAGGTTGGGCGCGGGCATCGTCGCCTGCCGGACCTTGGCGGTGGCGGCGGCGACCGTATCCTCGGGCGGATCGATGATGCCGATGCTCGTCGCGCCGGTCTTGCCCGCCGCCGGATTGCCGGGCGCGGGCTTGCCGTCCAGGGTCAGGCGCAGGATCTTTCCGAGCGCCTGATCGGGGTCTTGCGCCGGGGTGAAACGCTGCCGCTCGCCCACCGTCAGGAACAGATGCTGGCCGTCCGGCGAAAAGGCGATATAGCCGCCGAATTGTCCGCCCGCCCCGCGCGGCAGTTGCCGCCAGATCACCGACAGGTCCGCCAGCGAGGCGCCCCCTGCCCCCTCCATCAGCGTCGCGCGCGCGAGGGCCAGCCCGTCGCCGCCTTCGCCCGGCTCGGCATAGGTCAGATAGACCTGACGATCCTGTGCGAAGGTCGGCGATGCGATCACGAAGAGCAGGCCGCCCTGCCCTTCATGATGAACCACCGGCACGCCGCCGACCGGGGTCTTGGCCCCCGCCTTCGTCACCAGCCACAGCTTGCCCGGCTTTTCGGTGACCAGCATGCGGTCGTTGCCGACAAAGGTGAGCGCCCAGGGATCGTCGAACGTCGCGATCGCCTCGGTACGGAACGGCTTGGACGTCGCGGGCTTGGCGTTCCCGTAATTGACCGGCGCTTCCGCGGAACTTGCCGTGGGGCCGTTTTCCTCCGCCTTGCCGCAGGCGGTCAGGGTCATCGCCAGCGTGGCAAGCGGCAGGACGAGGGGTGGGATGCGATGAAGCACGGGAGATGAAATCCTTGGCAAAGACGCGGAATACGGGTGTCAGGAATGCCGGGGGCGAAGCGGCTCGACGACGGCGGCGATATCCTCGTTCGCCCGCCCGGCCGCAGCAGCCGCCTCGAACCGAGCGCGTGCCGCAGCGGCGCTGGCGAGATCGATACCCTGCGCATCGAACGCCGCCTGGGCATAGGACAGGTCCTTGGCCATCAGCGGGATCAGGAATTGCGGGTCATAGGCACGCTGAAGCATCCGCCCCGCGACCGCACCCAGCAACGGACTGCCCGGCGCGCCACTGGCCAGCAGGCCGACCGCACGGTCGACATCCAACCCGCTCCGCTCGATCATCGCGACGGCTTCCGCCAGACTGGCGATCTGCACGCCGCACAGGAAATTGTTGACCAGCTTCAACAGCGCGCCGCTGCCGGTATCGCCCAGATGGATGGTTTCGCTGCCCATCGCCGCCAGAACGGGTTGGGCCGTCTCCACATCGGACGCGGCACCCCCAACGAGGAAGCGCAGCTGCCCCGACGCAGCCTGCACCTTGCTTCCCGTGACCGGCGCATCGAGAAAGCCGATACCGCGCCCCTTGGCGGCGGCGGCCAGCTCGCGCACCCAGTCGATCGTCAGCGTGCTCGCCTCGATCAGGATGCTGCCGGGGCGCATCGCCGCCAGCGCCCCCGCGTCCAGCCAAACGGCGCGGGAGGCATCGTCGCTCGACAGCATCCCGACCGCGACATCCGCCTGCGCCACCGCATCGGCCGGTGTCTCGGCAACGTACGCCCCGGCGGTTGCCAGCGAGGCGGCCTTGTCCTTCGAGCGGTTCCACACGGTGACGTGGAACCCCGCCTCCAGCAGCTGGCGCGCCATGCCGCCGCCCATGATGCCCAGGCCCAGCAGGGCCACATTGCGGATCGTCATTGCGTCACCTCGAATTGCAGGAGTGCGGCCTCGTCGATCTCCAGCCCCAGGCCGGGAAGATCATCGGACAGCCTGATATAGCCATCCTGCGCGACGGGCTCGCCCTTGAAAATATACCAGAACAGCTCGTTGCCCACTTCCACGTCGACCTTTGGAAAATATTCCGCGATCGGCGAGTTCAGGCTGGCCATCACGACGTGATAATTATGCATCTGCCCGGCATGCGGTACGACCGGGATGCCATGCGCCTCGGCCAGCGCCTGGATCTTGCGGGCGGCGGTCAGGCCGCCGACGCGGTTCGTGTCGAACTGGATGTAATCCAGCGCGCGAGCCTCGATCAGCTGGCGGAAGCCATAGCTGGTGAACTCATGCTCACCCGCCGCGATCGGCGTCGATCCGAAACGGCGCAGCTCGTGATAGCCATGGATATCGTCGGGGATGATCGCCTCTTCCAGCCAGCGCAGGTTGAACGGCTCGATCAGCCGCATCATCCGCTTCGCATAGTCGAGGCTCCAGCCCATATAGGCATCGGCCATCACGTCGATCTCATCGCCCACGGCTTCGCGCACCGTACGCACCAGCTCGACATTGCGTGCCATACCCGCCGCACCGTCGTCCGGGCCCCAGCCGAAACGCAGCTTCATCGCGCCGAAGCCTTGCGCCTTATAGCGTCGGGCTTCCTCGGCCAGCTCGTCGAGCGGCACGGAATAGAGGCGGCTGGCATAGACGGGAATATGCGGCCGGGTGCGTCCGCCCATCAGGCGGAAACAGGGCTGCCGGGCGTCCTTGCCCATCAGGTCCCACAGCGCGATGTCGATGGCGGAGATCGCGGCCATCACCACGCCCTTGCGCCCGAACGCCATCGTCTTACGGTACATGTGCTGCCACAGGAACTCGGTGTCCCAGGGATTGCAGCCGATCAACAGCGGTGCCAGCGCACCGTCGATGATCTGCTTGGCGACCATCGGGGCCAGCGCGGCATTGCCGATGCCGACCAGCCCGGTATCGGTGAATATCTCGACGATCAGCCAGCCGTGGAAGGTGAAGCTGCCCATCGTCTCGGGCGAGAGCATGGGCGAAACGGCATCCATCGGATTGGTGCAGAAATGGGGCGGCAGGGCCTGTGTGCGGCCCTTCCACTGCACGACTCGGGTGCGGACTTCGGTGATCTTCACGCGGTGTTTCCTTCACGATCGAGTTGTTGGATGCGCGGAACCGCCAGACAGATCAGCGCGAAGGCCAGGACATGGAGCGAGGCGGTGACCGCCAGCACGGGGGCATAGCCATGGCCATGGTCGAGCGCCCACCCCGCTGCCTGGCCCATGACGATGCCGCCGAACGCGCCGCCCATGCCGACCAATCCCGCAAGACGCCCCAGCGCCGCGCGCGAGATCATGTCGGTCGGCAGCGTCATGACCAGGGTCGACCAGCCCTGCTGGCCGAAAAAGGCCAGGCTGAAGATGGCCAGCACCATCCCCACCGTTTGCGCCTGCGGCACCAGCATCACCCAGGGCATGCACGCGGCGCAGGCGGCCAGCGCGATCTTGCGGGCGGCGTTGACGGACATGCCGCGTGCGAGCAGTCGGCTCGAAAGCCAGCCTGCGCCGATACTGCCGCCCCCCGCCGCCGCATAGGGAATCCAGCCCAGCGTCGCGGCCTGTTTGAGGTCGAAATGATGCACCTCAAACAGATATTTGGGCAGCCAGAACAGGTAGAAATACCAGGCGCCGTCGCTCAGGAACTTGGCACCGACGATACCGGCGACCTCACGCCGGGCAAGAAGCGCACGAACCGTCGGCGCCTTCGCGGGATGGTCCGGCACAGCCGCCTCCGGGAGCGGATCGCGATAGGATACGGCCCACGACACCGCCCAGACCAGCCCCAGCGCGCCGGTCACGAAGAACACCCAGCGCCAGCTCGCCAGGCCGAACCAGTTCGCCTGGGCGAGCAGCAACGCGATCAGCGGCGGGGCGATGACCGCGCCGACCGATGTCCCGGCATTCACGATACCCATCGCGGTCGCACGGGCGCGGGGCGTGAAACGCTCGGCAATGGCCCGTGTGGCGGCGGGAAAGCCCCCGCCCTCGCCGATGCCCAGGAGCAGCCGACTGGCGACCAGCGCCACCACCCCGCCCGCCAGCCCATGACTGGCGCAGGCCAGCGACCAGAACGCCATGATCGCCACGAAGCCGACCCGCGTTCCCACCCGGTCGAGCAGCCAGCCACCCCCCAGATACATCAAGCCATAGGTCGCCAGGAACGCGGAATCGAGCAGCGCCTTGGTCTGGTTGCCGATCGGGATATCCTTCTGGATATGCCCGATCACCCAGGGCAGTGTCTGTCGATCGAGATAGCTGATGGCGATCGCCGTCGCCACCAGCAGCGCGATCCCCCATGACCGTGTGGCAATCGGGGTATCAACGCGCATTCAACACGACCAGCGCGACGCCCTGTCTGGGCACCGTGATCGACGTGGTAACCGTGTCGCGCGCCTCGGACGTCAGGGTGATGGGCTGCGGCTGCATCGCCGATGCCTTCTCCAGCGCGGCATATTGCGTGACGTTGGGATTCAGCGGCGACCCCATCTTCTTCCAGGCGGAAAAGGCATTGGCGTTGTCCTCATCGACGCGGAACAGCGTCGCCGTCGGGGCCCGGCCACGGACGCCCCGGATCGTCAGGCGGATCGCCGCACTCGGCCCGGGCACGTCGTCATCGTGATAGTGCCACAGGAGGACTGCGACCTGGCCGTCCTTGGTCCGCGTGGCGAGCGTGCCGACATCCGCCTGCCCCCGCACGCCTTTGGCCATGACCTCGTCCAGCGGCAGCTCCGCATCGCTCGTTGCGGCCAGTTGGTCGGTTCCCAGCTTCGCGAACATGCGGAATATGTTGAGCACGGGCAGGTCGATGCCGTTGGACGACAGCTGGCGATACCCCGCGAACCAGGGCTGGTCCTCGAACTCAAACGCCCAGGTCAGCACGCCTTCCAGATTGACGTTGCGCCGCTTCGCCAGGGCCCAGATGCGCGGGAAGCTGGCCGCCGTATAGCTGGAATACATGGTGCCGTTGCGATAGCCGTTCTTGAGGCCGGGGCACGCCGCGCAGCCCTCGGGATCGCTTTCGCCGATCACGACCGGCTTGGACGCCAGCGCTGGCATGGACAGCGTCTTGTCGAAGCCGCCGTTCACGCCGCGAAGGTGAACGTCGAGACCCATGCGGACATGGCCGTCCACAAACTTCGGGTCCCCCTTGGCATGGAAGGCCAGGAAGTCCGTCGGCGTTCCGACCTGGCCGGTCGCGTAATTCTTGCCGCTGGTCACATGGCGCAGGAAGCCGTCCATGAAGCTGCCACCGGGACCCGCCGAATCCATGCCGCCGACCCGCGCCGTGGGTAGCGCGCGGCGAACGCCATCGATGGCATAGTCGTGCAGCTTGTAGAACTCTTCCGGCGTGCCCTGCCAATAGGCTCCGTTCGGTTCGTTCCAGACCTCGAAATACCAGCGTTCGACCTCGGCACGGCCATAGCGTTCGACATTGTGGCGGGTCCATTGATAGACCAGCTCGCGCCACTTGTCATAATCCTTGGGCGGATAGGCCCAGCCGGTGATGATGTATTTATAGTCGAAGCCCGGACGCCAGTTGTGCCGGTACGGCGTCCCCGCCGGGGCCGTCGACATCGCCTCCGGCATGAAGCCGATCTGGAGGTACGGCTTCACGCCCCGCGCGATATAGGTGTCGATGATGCGGTCGATATTGGTCCAGTCATAGATCGGCTTGCCGTCCTTGGTCTCCCGATAGATGTTGGTGCTGCCCCATTTGAACGCCGGTGTGCCGTCGCCGGTGTTCAGCAGGTTGTGCGCCCGGAAATACACCTCGCCGCGCCGCAGGTCGCCCAGTTGCACCAGCAGCTTCTCGCCGTCCTTCATCGTCGCATAGTTCGGTTCGTCCGCTCCGAAGAACCGCCACGACGGCGGCAACGCCCCGACCGTCTTGGACGCATCCACCGAGACGGCCACGGGTCGTGGCGCCGCCACCGCCGCCGGGGCAGACTGCCCGTGCGACGGCGCGGACATCAGCAACGCGCTCATGGCGACCGACAAGCCGCTGAAATATCTCATGACCTTATCTCCATAATGGCGTTGGGGATCGAACGGGGACACGAAGGTCCGCTGCGAAAGCGTGATGACTGGCGGGAATAGGGCTCAGCGGCGGCGAACGGCTCCACTGCGCCTTCCGACGCCGTACGAACCGCAAACCGGAGCGGCGCGGTTCCGTTTCGCACGATCGCCTTGAGCAGCGCGACACCTATCCCCTGCCTCGCCATAGCCCCTCTCCCCAAGCGGTATGCCACCGCCTCACGCCGCAACCATAACTTGTAGTACCAGATTTCACAACGACAAAGAATTGGGACTTTATCGTATCTTATCCGTTCGCAATCTTGTAAGACATTGGACCCGACAGCGGTCGCGCTTGACGCATACCGGCTGTCGTCATCATGGTGTTGATATGACTGCCGATGACGCCCCTGACTTCGTTCGCAAAAGCCGCCCGACCGACATACGTGGGGGGATTGCCCATGAATTGGGGGTGGCGATCGTGAGCGGCAGGATGGCCCCCGGCACTGCGCTCGTCAGCGAAGAGCGCTACAGCAGCGAGAACGGCGTTTCACGCGGGGCGTATCGCGAGGCGCTGCGAATCCTGGCGGCCAAGGGTCTTATCGTCAACCGCGTGAAGAGTGTCACGCGGGTGACCGAACGGGCCAAGTGGAACATGCTCGACCTCGACGTCCTGGGCTGGATGTTCGAGGGGGGACCGACGCCCGAATTCATCGCCAGCATCTTCGAACTGCGCAGCATCGTCGAACCGTCCGCCGCCATGTTCGCGGCCCGGCGGCGTGACGAGCGGCAGCTGGCACGCATGGGCCATGCCCTGGGAGAGATGGAGCGCTATGGCCTGCTCGACCCTGCCGGGCGGGCGGCGGATCAGGCCTTTCACCTGACGATCCTGGAGGCCACGCGGAACGAGCCGTTGATGACCCTGTCCTCTTCGATCGCGGCGGCGGTCGAGTGGACGACCCGCTTCGCCAGGGACGAGCGCCGTCAGTATCGCGACCCTATGCCGGATCACCATGCGGTGTACGCCGCTTTGATCGAAGGCGACGGGCGGGCCGCCCGTCACGCCATGGAGATACTGATCGGCAACGCGTCCAGCGACGCCGGTGTCGACCCCGATCGATAATGGGAAATGCGTCGGGCCCTTAGGGGTCGGATACTCCGCGTCATTCGACGGGGGTACGCCGGACCCACAGGACCGCGAGCAGGACGATGGCGGTCAGCACCCCGCACATCGCCCAGGCCGCGTTGACGGCGGGGACGAGCGCGGCCTTTTCCACCAGCGGCCGCACCATCTCGACGGCGAAATCGTCGAGCGGCTGGCCGCGCTGTTCCAGAAAGGCGTCCTTGGGGATGCCGATGCGCAGCGCCGTGTCGAGGTCACCCGCCTGAAGGCGGCTGGCGATATGGCGCCCCTCGGTCGCGGCGCGGCTGAAGATCATCGTGTCGACCAGTGCCAGCCCGACCGCACCGCCCAGATTGCGCATCAGGTTGAACAGCCCGCTGCCGTCCGCGACCAGCGTGCGCGGCAACCGGCCCAGCGCCATGCGGGTCGGCGGCAACAGGCAGAACATGATCGCCGCACCCCGCACCACCTGGGGCAGGATCATCGCGTGGAAATCGGTCTGCGCGGTCTGGCTCATGCTCATCAGCAGGCCGATCGCGAACAAGCCGAAGCCGAAGGCGGTCAGCCAGCGCGGGTCGACCCGCCGCTCGGCCCAGACCGCGATGGGCGCGCTCACCAGTTGGGCGATGCCGGTGACCAGCATGATCTGGCCGATGCGCAGCGCGCCATGCTCGCGCACCAGTCCCAGGAAGAAGGGCATCAGATAGGTCGAGCCGAACAGACCAAACCCCAAGACGAAGCTGAACAGGCATCCGATCGCGAAATTGCGGTCGGCAAAGCAGCGCAGTTCGACCAGCGGCACCGCCGCGCGCCATGTCCGTACGACGAACCCGATCCCGCAGGTCACGAAGACGGCCAGCAAGCCCAACACGCGCGCATCGCCCCAGCCACGCATCGGCGCGTCCTTCAACCCGATCTGCAACGCGACGAGCGCGGCGGCGAGCAGGACCAGCGCCACGATGTCGATGCTACGGCGCGTGTCCGATCGCTCGACCGCCGCCTGCCCGCGCAACAGCCACGCCACGCCCAGCGCCGCGACGATACCCGGCACGATGTTGATGCGGAACAGCCAGTGCCACGAAAAGGATTGCGTCACCCATCCGCCGACGATCGGCCCGATGGTCGGGGCCAGAACGGCGGCCACCCCGGCGATGGTGGTCGCCAGCCCCTGTACCCGCACCGGAAACAGCAGGAAGACGGCGGAAAACACGATGGGGATCAGCGTGCCGCCCGAAAAGCCCTGCACGACCCGCCACAGGATCAGGCTTTCGAAACTACCGCTCATCGCGCACCCGATCGAGGCCAGCGTGAACAGGCTGACCGCGCCGACGAACAGTCGCCGCATCCCCAGCACGTCGGTCAGATACCCCGTCAGCGGGATCGCGACGATCTCGGCGGTCAGATAGGCGGTCTGGATCCAGACCATCCGGTCGGGCGCGATACGCAGCGCGGCCTGGATCGTCGGCAGCGAGGTCGCGACGATCTGCACGTCCAGGATCGCCATGAACATGCCGAGGCACATGAAGGTGAAGCCGCCCCAGGCGGCGAACCCGGCCGTCTCCGGCTCGGAGGCGGGCGATGCAGTCGCGGGTGTCATATCGTCGCTACGCCTGCCATCCGTCGACCCCGTCCTGTATTTTTCGACAGGTTGAACAAGCCGCGACGCGGATCGTTGCGCTCCGGTATCCATTTCCGCCGGTTGACCGGCTACTCGGACGGTGCATGTCTCAACCGGTTGCCCTTTTGTCGCTTGCGACACGCACGCCCCATCATCGACTGTCCCAGGATCAGGCCCTCGCCACGGCGCGGGCGTTGATCGGCGACCGCTTTGCCGATTTCGACCGGCTGGCGCCCGTCTTCGACCATGCGGGCATCGCCGAGCGCCAGTTGGCCATGCCGCTCGACTGGTATCATACGCCCCGCTCGTTCGAGGAGCGGAGCGCCGCCTATCTCGACGTCGCGCTCGACCTGTTCGTCGCCGCTGCCGGTGGCGCGCTGGAGGAGGCCGGATTGGAAGCCGGCGACGTCGATGCCATCGTCACCGTCTCCTCGACGGGGATCGCCACGCCCAGCCTGGAGGCGCGGGCCATGGCGCATCTGTCGTTCCGGAACGATGTGCGGCGGGTGCCGGTCTTCGGCCTGGGCTGTGCGGGCGGCGCCACCGGGCTGGCGCTTGCCGCCGATCTGGCCCGCGCGCGGCCGGGTTCGACGGTGCTGTTCGTCACGGTCGAACTGTGCAGCCTGGCGCTGAGGACCAACGGCGCGGACAAGGCCGACCTGATCTCCACCGCGCTGTTCGGTGACGGCGCGGCGGCGTGCCTGCTGCGAACCGGCGACGAAGGCTTTGCCCAGATCGTCGGCAGCGCGGAACACAGCTGGAACGACACGCTCGACATCATGGGGTGGCGCACCGAGCAGACGGGGCTGGCCGTGGTCCTGAACCGCGCGATCCCGACCTTTGTCGAGCGCGAGATGCGTCAGGCCGTAACCGGCATGCTGAAGGCGCAGAGGTTCGCCCTGTCGGATATCGACCGTTTCATCTGCCATCCCGGCGGGGCGCGCGTGCTGGACGCGCTGGAGATCGCCCTTGGTCTGGAGCATGGCGCACTGGCGCAGGAACGTGCGGTTCTTCGCGACCATGGCAACATGTCCGCGCCGACCGTGCTGTTCGTGCTGGACCGTTATCGCCGGGAAGGCCTGCCGCTCCGCTCTCTGCTGAGCGCCTTGGGGCCAGGCTTTACCGCCTCTTCGCTGGTCCTGGAGTGCAATCGATGATCCTGCCCTATGCCATCATGGCGTTCGTCACGCTCCAGCGATTGAGCGAGCTGGTCATCGCACGGCGCAACACCGCCCGGCTGATGGCGGCGGGTGCGCGCGAATATGGGGCGAGCCATTATCCGGTGATGGTCGCGATGCATACCGCGTGGTTGGTCGCGCTGTGGTTCAGCGTGGGCGGCCGGACGGTCTCCTGGCCGTTGCTCCTGGTCTTCGCCGTCTTGCAGGGGATGCGGATCTGGGTGCTGGCAACCCTGGGTCCGCGCTGGACGACGAGGATCATCGTCCTGCCGGGCGCGTCGCTGGTCGCCCGGGGGCCGTTCCGTTTCCTGCGCCACCCCAATTACGCGGTCGTCACCGCCGAGATCGCGGTGCTGCCCCTCACCTTCGGACTGGTCGGCATTGCCGCGCTGTTCACCGTCCTAAACGCGGCGATGCTGTATGTGCGGATCGGCGCGGAGAACCGTGCGCTGGGCCTCAGCGCCGGGTCGTAGCGGCCTCCCGCTCGGCCTTGATCCGCAGCATCGCGGCGTGACAGGTGGGCGAGGTCTGATCGATCTTCTGGATCATGCAGGCCTCGACCTTCTTGCGGCTCATCGACTTCATCTCCATCGGGCACAGCCGCCGCGCCTCGGCGACGCAGGCCTTCTTGCCCGGATCGGGCTCGGCCTGGGCGACGCCGATGGTCAGGGGCGACAACAGCACCGCGATGGTCAGGGCTTTGTACATCATGCGACTTGCACCTCGTGATATCGGGGCTGCGATGTACCCCACAATATGGGTGACAGGCCAGTTTCGGATTCCATGGATCGAAGCGAAAACCGAGCTGCTCTCCCGTAGTGAGGTCATTCCCGATGGATCACCCGCCCGATCGCTTGCGCGATCCTGGTGATGGTTGTCGGCTTTTCGCAGCGGGCCACGGTTGCGAAGCGGGTCGGCAAGGCCCCTCCATCATATCCCGTCGTGAAGATCAGCGGTATTCCGCGTTCGATCAGGATGTCGGCGACCGGATAGGCCAGGTTCCCGCCAAGATTGACGTCGAGAATGGCCCCGTCGATCCGTCGTTCGGACCGGGCCATTTCCAAAGCCTCCCGGAGCGTGCCGACCGGGCCCAGCACCACCGCGTCAGCCTCGCCCAGTTCGATCCGCAGATCGTCGGCGATCAGAAATTCGTCTTCCGCCACCAGAATATGACAGCCGCTTAGTGTTCGTTCAGCCATACGCCCCCACCTCCTTGCTCGCGGAAACTGGCAGTGAGATCGCGCAGAGCACGCCGTCCGGGCCATGCTGGTAGGATGTGCGCGCCCGCAGTTGATAGGGAAGCGCCCGCTCGATCAATTCGCGGCCCTGGCCGGTACCCTTCGGGGCCGATCCGGCAGGCGGCATGGCGACGCCGCTTTCCCGCCAATTTATATGGAGCCAGGGCTGCCCATCATCGCCCATGGGCTCGAGCGACCATGTCACCGCAAGGTGCCCGGTCGCTTGTCCCAGAGCGCCATATTTTACCGCATTCGTCGCCAGTTCGTGGAGCGCCATCGCCAGCGTCTGGACGGTCGACGAGCGCAAGCGCACGCCGGTCGGTCCCGTCAGCGTGACATGGTCCAGGCCGCCGTTGATCGCCGACAGCTCGGTTCGGATCAGATCGTCGAACATGACACGATCGACGTCATGAAGCCGGGACAGCAGCCCCTGTACCCGCGCCAGCGATTCCAGACGGTCACGAAAGCGCAAGCGGAAGTCCGATAGATCGCCACTGGACCGCGCCGTCTTGTCGGCCATCGACCGCACGACGCCGATCAGGTTTCGGGTCCGATGCTGGAGTTCGTCGACAAGGATCGACTGGCGTTCCTGCAATTCCTTCAATTGCTGAACATCGGTCGTCGTGCCCAGCCATTCGACGATGCGCCGGGCATCGTCACGCACCGGCATGGCACGCATATGGTGCCAGACATAGGCGCCGTCGCTCGCGCGCCGGACCCGGAACTCGACGTCGATACGGCCCGACAAAGACGCCCCGTCCCATGCGCGCAGGACGGCATCATGATCGTCCGAACAAACCGCATCGAGCCAGCCGCGACCGATGCTGGCCGTCAGGCTCTGCCCTGTAAAGGCTTGCCACTGGCTGCTGGCCCAGCTCCACTGACCCAGTTCGGCCGAGCGCCAGACCAGCTGCGGTATCCCCTCGACCAGCAGGTGCAACCATGCCTCGCTGGCTCTTACGCGTTCTTCGATACGGCGGCGCTCGGTGATGTTGGTGAACAGGACAGCGACATGATGAAGCCCGGTGTCGAGCGGAAAAATATTGAGATCGAACAGCCGATCCAGGGTCGGCTCGCTTTCCTCGACGCGGATCGAGCGGCCGGTATCGAGGACCTGGCCATACAGCTTCGTCCAATGCGGGTTCGGCGTGCCCAGCAATTCCGTCGCGGTCTGGCCGACCGGCCACGGCATGCCCGTATGTTGAAGGAAGGCGGGATTGACCTCGACAAAGCGAAAGTCGGCCCAGCGGCCATGGTCATCGCGAAGGACCTCGACCACGGCATAGGCTTCATCCATGGATTCGAAGAGGGCGCGATATTTGGCTTCGCTGTCGCGCAGGGCCGTTTCGGCGCGTTTGCGCGCGTCGATGTCGATATTGATCCCCGCCCATTTCTCGATGTGCCCCTCGGCATCGAGGACGGGACCGGCACGAACATTGGTCCAGCGCCAGCCGCCATCCGGGGCACGGAGCCGAAACTCCGCATCGACCAGCCCCCGTATCGTCATCGCCTCGCGCCACTGGCGTTCGGCATAGGCGCGATCGTCGGGATGAATGGCATCGAGCCAGCCATAACCCAGCCATTCCGTCTCCGTCTGGCCGGTATAGGCCCGCCAGCTTGGGCTGTCGGTGACGACGACGCCGTCCGGATCGGTTTCCCAGACCGCCTGCGCCCAGCTTCCGATCAGCAGTCGATGTCGCGCCTCGCTTTCGCGCAGGGTGCGCTCGGCCAGGACTTGCGCGGTCGTTTCCCGCAAGGTCCACAGGACACCGGCGACCCTGCCCGCCTCATCGCGGACGGGGGCATAATCGACGTCGAACCACGCATCCTCCAGCCGGCCGTTGCGCTGTACGGGATAGCGCTGCGCCTGAAGGCGTGCCGACTTGCCCGCCATTCCCGCCGCGATGTCCGCCGCAAAAACATCGCGCGACCGGGCAAAGGTCTGAAAGGCGGATTGTCCCAGCGCGTCGACATGGTGTTCGCGCAGAAGTTCGGTGAAGCGATCATTATAGAGGTGGATGGCCTCCTCACCCCAGACAAGGCTCATCATGCTGGACGACGCGAGCATGAGATCGACCACCGTCTTCAGGCTCTGCGGCCAATGTCCGATGGCCCCCAATGGCGTCTCGGTCCAGGCCCGATCGCGGATGCGGACCGCCATTCCCGTTTCGCCATGGGGCCATGGCGGCACATCCTTTCGATCTTGTGCCACCATCTCTCCGCCTCGCTGATCAGGTCTGGCAAAAGACCAGAAGATCACGTCCGACACGTCGCCGGACAGCCTGCTAACCTGTTACGTGAAAAAGATATTCGAACATCCGTCTAAACGTCCATGGCTGTCATATGGTCAGTCCGACGAAGATCGCTCCCGTCCGTGCCCGATCCTGCGCCGCCTCGAACGCCTCGTTGATCTGGTCGAGCGGGAAGCGATGGGTGATCAGCTCCTGCGTCTTGAGCAACCCGCGCGTCACCAGGTCGAGCACCTCGACCTGTTCGGCATGGATGTCGTGAAAGGCGAAGCTGGCGCTGGGGATCAGGGTGATCTCGGACATCTGGATACGCTGCCACTCCAGCGGGATGGCGATGGCGCCTGCGTCGAAACCGCCGACGATGACGACCTTGCCGCCGCGCCGCACCAGCCGCGTGGCGAGCGGCAGCGTGTCGGGCATGGACTCGCCGCCCGCGCATTCGAATACGATGTCGGCGCCGCGATCGTCGGTCTGGCCGAAGATCGCTGCCTCGGGGTCCTCGTCGTCCGGGTGAAGGGTATGGTCGGCGCCCAGCCGCTCGGCCAGGGCGAGCGCGTGCGGCATCTTGTCGATGATCGTCACGGTCGCACCGCTGGCCTTGGCGAGCATCAGCTGGCCCAGCCCGATCGGCCCCGCCCCGATGATCGCCACGCGCGACCCGATGGTCAGGCCCGACAGATGCTGGGCGTGCAACGCCACGGCATAGGTGTCGAGCAGCGCGGCATCGTCATACCCCACATTGTCGGGCAGGCGGTGGAACTTGTGCTGCGGTCCGACGACATATTCGGCATAGGCGCGCGAGACGCTGGCGCGGCGGGTGGGATAGAGATCGGGGCAGCGATTATATTGCTGCACCCGGCACCAGTCACAATGACCGCAGCCGAGCACGGATTCGACCAGCACCCGGTCGCCGATCGCGACGCGGCTGACCGCCGGGCCGACCTCGACCACTTCGCCCGCCAGTTCATGGCCCATGATGCAGCAGTGAAGTTCCTCCTCCGCCTTTTCCCAGTGGCGCAGGTCGGTGCCGCAGATGCCCGCCATCCGCACCCGCGCCTTGACCCAGTCGTCGGCAGGCAACTGGGGTTCCTCGACCTCGGCGATCTCGAAACGGCCATCGGCGGTCTTGCGGGCGGCTTTCACGGCATGTCTCCCGAATGGGCGGCGAGCGGCTTCTGCCGCGCCGCGATGGTGGTCGATGTCAGCCCCCTGCCCCCGAGCGGAATCGCCCCGTTCCCGAGCGCCGCGACCAACGCACGAGCGTCGCGCAAGCCCGCATCCCAGCGCGCCCGCACCGAACGGGGCGAGAAGTCCAAGGCTTTGCCCGCGACTTCGTCCTGCTGCTCGGCATAGCGAAGCTGCACCAGCGTGACCGATGCCTGCGCCATCTCGGGAGCGGTAGCATAATGGTCCTGCCAGCGGGTGAGCGTCCGGCGCGACTGTGCGGCGAAGACCAGATCCTGCGTCCGGCTGATCATGCCGCCGATGGTCGGTGCGCGCGGGCCCGCCAATGGCAACAGGTCGACCGCGATGCACAGCAGCGGCCCGTCACCGGGCAGGGCCAGCATGGGGTCGAGCGGCAGATTGGCGGCCAAGCCGCCATCGACATAGAGTTCCCCGTCGACCGCGACCGGAGGAAAGGCAGGCGGCATGGCGCAGCTGGCCCGGATATGGTCGGGCGTGATCCTGTCGCGCCCGTTGTCGAAGACGACCTCGGCACCGGTATCCAGTGCGACCGCCTGCACCATGTAGCGGACCCTGCCGTCATTCAGCCGCTCGAAATCGACGAGACGCGCCAGCGTATGCGCCAGCGGCGTCGTGTCATAGAGCGCGGGCGTATCACGCTCGGCCAGGGCGGTGCCCAGCGGCGCGAACAGGCCCCGTCGCCCGCCGAACAGCGTTGCGATCACCTCACCGCTACGCCGCCAGCTGTCGATCATCCCGTCCCACGCGAAAGCGCCGATGGCGCCGGTGCGGTCCGGCCGCCACAGGTCGGACAGCCGCGACAGGATATCCGCCGGTGCATTGCCCGCGATGATCGCGCCGTTCATCGCTCCGGCCGAGGTGCCGACGACCCAGTCGGGCGAGATGCCCGCCTCATGCAGGGCCTCATAGACCCCGGCCTGATAGGCGCCCAACGCATTGCCCCCGGCCAGGACCAGAGCGATGCGGAGATCGGGCGGCACGTGAGGAGTCATGCGCCAACAAACCCGCAAATGCCCGGATGGTGGCGTACAAACGCCCGCAATACCCAGAAAACTCAATGATATAGATCAGGTGCTATGTTGGTCGGCAGAAACCGGGGTCGCCGACGGAACGTTGCCCCGGCACTCATGACTCTCGACCCGCAAGCCGAACTGACCACCGCCGACCGCGAACGCGGCTTGCGGCTGCTCGTCGTCGAGGCGGGGTTTTCGGGTGGCGCCGCCGCGCTGACCAGCGGGGTGATCCTGACCGCCTTCGCGCTGCATCTGGGAGCGTCGAACGTGATGGTCGGCATCCTGGCGGCGATGCCGTTCCTTGCGCAATTGCTGCAACTGCCCGCTATCCAACTGGTCGAGCGATGGCGGCGGCGCAAGCGGATCGCGGTCCTGTCCAGCCTGGTCGGGCGGACGATGCTGGCCGTGATGGCGGTGCTCGCCTTTTTCAGCGGGACGACCGCGCTGTTGATCTTCCTGGGCGCGCAGATGCTGCTCTGCGGACTGGGCGCGGTCGGCGGATGCGCCTGGAATACATGGATGCGCGACCTCGCGCCCGACGATCGGCTGGGCGACGTCTTTGCCCGGCGGACGGTGTGGCTGACCGCGATCAGCCTGATCCTGGGGCTGGTCGCCGCGCTGGCGCTGGACTGGACGCCAGCGGGATCGCCTGCACGGGACATGGTGTTCGCCGCGATGTTCGCCAGCGGCTGCGTCACCGGGCTGATCAGCGCGCGGATCGTCGCGATGATGCCCGAGCCGTTGATGCCCCCCGCCCCCGGCTCCATCGCATTGCGCGCCTTGCTGGCCCAGCCGCTGGGCGACCCCAATTTCCGCCGGTTGCTGGTCTTCGTGGCGAGCTGGCAGTTCGCGATCAACCTCGCGACGCCCTTCTTCACCGTCTTCATCGTCCGCCAGCTGCATTTCGCGGTCAGCTTCGTGCTGTTGCTCAGCGTCGCCAGCCAGGTCGCCAATATCCTCGCACTCCGCCTCTGGGGGCGGCTTAGCGACCGGTTCGCCAACAAGTCGGTGCTGGCGGTGTGCGCCCCGGCCTATATCCTGGCGATCGTGGCGATGATCGGCGCGTCTCAGCTGGGCGACCGGGGGGCGGTGAAGCTGTGGCTGATCGGGCTTCACCTCGTCATGGGCGCGACCATTGCGGGCGTGACGCTGGCCAGCACCAATATCGCGCTGAAGCTGTCGCCCAAGGGGTCCGCCACCGCCTATGTCGCGGCCAATGCGATGACCACCGCCATCGCGGCCGGGATCGCGCCGATCCTGGGCGGGCTGCTGGCGCAGTTCTTCGCCGCGCGCCAGTTCGAGCTGGTGGCGCGGTGGCGCAGCCCCAACGGCATCTTCACCCTGCCGATCGTGCTGACCGCCTGGGATTTCTATTTCCTGCTGGCGGGTCTGATCGGCCTCTATGCCATCCACCGCCTGTCGCTGGTGCGCGAGCAGGGCGAGATCGAGCGGCGGGCCATGGTCGGGCAGGTGCTGAACGAGACACGGCGCAGCATCCGCAACATATCCTCGGTCGCGGGGCTACGCGCCGCGACCGACCTGCCCGGCGCCCTCCTGCGCGATGCCCGCACCCGCATCCGGCTGAAACGCGCACAAGCGGCGCGGGCGGGACGAATGCACTGACCCAGTTTAGCGGAACGCCATTTGCCCGGAACTCCGTTCTTTCCGAGGGGGTTGGCCTTCATCCCCGTCCCCCTTTCGGAGTGATGCCATGCCCCGAACAGCGACGGCCGAAGCGCCGCCCGCGATCAGCCCCCATCTGCTCGACCTGCGCGACCTGCTACGCGACGAACCCGCGCCGCTGGCCGATTTCACCGTCGGCGATCTGATCATCCGGCTCCACCGGACCGCGACATCGGTCTTCGCGATCGTGCGCCGCAAGGGCAGCGCAGGCGGACTGGCGGTGCGGGCCGCCTATATACCGATGAGCTTCGACTGTGCGGTGCTACCGCCCGAGAAGGGCGAGGTTGCCCAGCTCCGCCTGACCAGCGCGATGGGCGAGCATGTCATCTCTTATATCGCCGACCGGCTGGCGGTGGAGCGGCTGCGCATCACGACCTGCTTCACTCCGGCCCGGCCGATGGTGCTGCCCCCCGCCCCGCGCGACCTCTATCCCCTTGGCGCGAGCGACGATCCCCTGCGGGCGCAAGGCGTGGTCGAGGCGTCGCAGCGCGGGCTGAACACCGGCCTCCTCTATTTTCGCATCGAGGCGCCCGCCTTTGGCAATGTCCTCTACATCCAGAATTTCACCGCTTCGAACGACTATTTCCGCACGACCGGCACCGTCCCGCGCGAGGCGGTGGCGGGGAACTGGCCTGAGCTGGGCTATGCGCTGCCCCTCCCCGATGCCGATGCCGATCCCGCCGAGGTCGCGTTGCCGGCGGGCGAGAGCGTCACGCTGTCCGACACCATCCTGGTCTTCCGCCACCATGCACCCCCGCACGAACGCGAGTCCGCCCGCCAGTTCGTGCAGATGCTGGGCAGCGCCTATGACCTGCTCGATCCGCCCCCCGTCGCCTATCGCGACTGGATCGACCGCGCCGAGCGGGCCGCGCGCGATCTGGACGAAGCGCCAGACGCCACGATCCGCCATTACGGCCACCGCTATGTCCACCCCTATACGGGCGCCGAATATCCCGACATCATGGTGCAGATGTCGGTCATCGCCGCGCTCCGCCGATGGGGCGATTGGCGGGGCGAGCCGCATCCCCTGGAAGCGGCGTTCAAGGCGGGGCTGCCACGTTTCTTTGATGAAAAGCTCGGCACGTTCCGCCGTTATCTGCCCAATGTCGGCAAGGACAAGAATGCCGATGCGGTCGACAGCTGGTATCTCTATCACCCCCTGCTGAACCTCGGCACGCTGGCGCTGGGCGGCGATGACGATGCGCGCGCGCTGTTCCTGAAGGCGATCGACTATGGCGTGCGGGTCGCGCGGCATTTCGACTATCGCTGGCCGATCGAATATGACGTCACCGACTTCTCGGTCATCACCAAGGAGGCCCCCGTCGACGGGCGCGGGCAGACCGATGTCGGCGGCATCTATGCCTGGGTCATGCTCCAGGCGTTCGAGCTGACCGATGACAAGACCTATCTCGACGAAGCGCGCGCCGCGATCGATGCCGCCATCGGGCTGGGCTTCAACCTCAACTACCAGGCCAATCTGACCGCCTGGGGCGCCGCCGCCTGCATGCGGTTGTGGCGGATCACCAATCGCGACGCCTATCGCGAGCAGAGCTATGTCTATCTCGCCAGCTTCCTGCACAATGCGGTGATCTGGGACAGCCGCATCGGCCATGCCGCGCATTACGAGACGTTCCTGGCGGTCACCTGCCTTCAGGACGCGCCCTATATGGCGATGTACGAGTGCTTCGACAGCTATGTCGCGTTCGAGCGTTATCTGGACGATGGCGGCCCCGACCTCGACCCCGAGGCGCGGATGCTGATCGGCGAATATTGCCGCCATGCCCTGTCGCGTGCTTGGTATTATTATCCCGACGCGCTGCCTCCCGAAGCCATTGCCGCGGAACAGCGCGAGGCCAACGGCCATATCGACAAGACCCTCTCCTTCCCGCTGGAGGATCTCTATCCCGATGGCCAGCCCGCCGGGCAGGTGCGACAGGAGGTGTACGGCGCAGGCGCGGCGTTCATCTTCGCCACCAGCGCCTTCCACCAAGTCGAGGGCGCGCCGTTCCGCCTCTATTGCGACATGCTGGTCCGCGCGGTCGAGCGGGTCGGCGACCATGCGTTGTCGATCGTGCTCGACGGGGGTGAGACGCGCACCGCCTCGCTGCGCCTCGTCCGGCTGAAGCGACGCACGCTGACCGACAGCCGCGTCACCACCGCCAGCGGCGAGACGATCGCCCCCGATGCCGTCAGCACCGACCGCGTCGATTATTGCGTGCCCGCGCAAGGCCGCCTGATCCTGACCTGGGAATAACCGATGACCAAGAACCCCACCATGTTGTCCGGCCGCCGCATCCTGCTGACCGGCGGCACCACCGGCATCGGCCGGGCCGCGCTGAAGGCGCTGGCGAACGAGGGCGCGCGCGTCCTGACCTTCGGACGGCATCAGGATGCGCTCGATGCCGCGCTGGCCGGGATCGACGGCGACGTGATCGGGATCGTCGAGGACGCCGCGACGCGCGACGGCATCGACCGGGTCTTCGCCGCGGTCGACGACCGGCTGGGGGGCATCGACATGCTGGTCGCCTGTGCCGCACTCGGCGCGCAGCCGATCCATGAGATGGCCGAGGAGGACTGGCGCTATGTGATCGACGCCAACCTGACCGGCTATCTCGCCTGCGCCCGCGCCGCGATCCTGCGCATGCAGGAGCAGGGCGGCGGCCATCTGCTGTTCGTCGGATCGATCAGCACCGAGATCAAGGCGGCGGGCGAAAGCGTCTATGCCGCGACCAAGGCGGGCATCCAGGCCTTTGCCGAGACGCTGCGCAAGGAGGTTGCGGACAAGCGCATCCGGGTCAGCGTGATCCAGCCCGGATCGGTCGACACCGACATGCAGGAATGCAGCGCGGAGGAGAAACAGACCGCTGTCGCCGAAGGCCGGATGCTGCCTGCCGAGGATGTCGCCGATGCGATCCTGTTCGTCCTCAGCCGATCGGCCAATTGCGACATCGTCAACCTGCGGATCGAACCGCTGATCCAGAAGACGGCATGAGGGGGGACGTCAGAGTCCCACCCGCCGTATGACCAACCCCACCGCCGCGATCCGTTCGACATCGACATAGGTCGGCTTTTCCAGCTCGTCGCCGAAGATGTCGGGGTCGAGTTCGGAATAGTCGACCTCGAAGCCGGTCGCGGGCAGCTGCTCGGCCAGCGCCATGCGCAGCACGTCCTGCCCATCGACGACCGAAGCGCCCGTATGCAGGATCAGTTGTCCCCTGGGCTTGAGCAGTGCCAGGGCCTGAAGCGTCCAGTCGAGCGAAAGCTGGCCGCCATACAGGTCGCCACCGTCGCGGTAAGCCCGGCGATCCGCGTCGATCATGAAGGGCGGATGGGTGACGATCTGGTCGAAGGAGTCGGTCAGCTCCTTTGGCGCCGACACATTTGCGACGCTGTGCGCGACACCGGCATGTTCGGCGTTGATCGACGCCAGGAACAGCGCGCGCGGGTTGATGTCGGCCAGCGTCAGATGCGAACCGCGCGCAACCCGCGCCGCGACGATCCCGCCGACCCCGGCCCCCGCACCATAGTCGAGGATGCGCCGCGCACCCATATCCATCCGCCCGATGATCAGCCTGGCGAACCGATAGCTGTCCGGCCCCAGAAACACCGAGTCCGTGGCCGTGGTCGGATAGGCGGAATGGAGGAACAGCGTCCCCTCGACGCGCGACACGCGCAATGTGGCTTGCAGGCACCCGTCATCGCGTTCGACCAGCATCTCCGCAGCGTCCAAGGCGGCACGCAGCTCGGCATCCAACACCGACGGCGAGAAGGGCAGGCTCCAGCCCAATATGTCCCGCACATCGTTCGCGGGTCGATCCCCGCGATTGACGAGCACCCGCGCATGGGTGGCGGGCGTCGGCGTCACGAACTGATAGTCGCGTGCCTCCAGCAATTGCAGGAGGCGCAACAGGCCCTCGCGCTGCCTGGCCGGTCCGGTTGAGCCCTGGGCCGCTTCCGGCCGCTGTTCGATTTCGCCTATCACTCTATGATCCTTGTGTTTTCTCCTTCAATATCGGGGGACAGGCGCAGTTCCCGGTTTCAATATGGATCAGCCTGTTGCTTGGCTCGGCTGCGCTTGCTCGATCGCTGCTGGCCGCCCACGCCGGGTGCCGAGAATTAGCAAGGCCAAGGCACTCGCCGCCCCGGCAACGAGGATCGAGGGCCGAACGCCAAGGCGGACCGCCGAACGGTCCAGCAGCACCTCTCCCCGCCCGACGGCGTTGACCAGTCGCGGCACGATCTGCGTGTCGATGAAGAATTTGGGGGCCGAAGGACCCGTCGTCTTTTTCAGCATATAGTCGCGACCGACCGTCATGGCATTTCTCCTTTTTAAATCCGTATCTTAGATCAAATTCGGGATAGCCGCCGCCGCCACAGGGTTAACGACAAGACCCGGCGAATGTTTCGCAAGGAAACGCCCGCCGCCCCGGCCGGAGATGCCCGATGAAAGCCACGTACAAGCCGTATCGCCTCCCCTCCGGTGGATGGGGCTCCGCGCGCTCGGTCGGCAATATCCTGCGCCGGGAGGGCGTGCTGGGCAGCGCCAGCGTCGCGCTGTCGCGGCATAACAAGGTCGATGGCTATCAGTGCAACAGCTGCGCCTGGGTAAAGCCCGCCACGCCGCTCCCCTTCGAATTCTGCGAAAACGGCGTGAAGGCGGTCGCCTGGGAACTGACCGCGCACCGCTGCACACCCGCCTTTTTCGCCGAACACACCGTCAGCGAGTTGCTGGGGTGGGACGATTACCATCTGGAACAGCCCGGCCGCCTGACCCATCCGCTCCGCTACGACGCCGCGACCGACACATATGTGCCGGTATCCTGGGGCCATGCCATCGCGGAGATCGCCCACGAACTGCGCGCGGTGGACGACAAGCAGCACGGCACCGTCTTCTACAGCTCCGGCCGATTGTCGAACGAAGGCAGCTATCTCTATCAGTTGTTCGCCCGGCTCTATGGCAACAACAATCTGCCCGACAGTTCGAACATGTGCCATGAAACGACCTCGGTCGCCCTGCCCGCCAGCATCGGCCAGGGGGTCGGCACGGTCGATCTGGGGGACTTTGCGAAAACCGACTGCCTAATGTTCTTCGGCCAGAATCCGGGGAGCAATTCGCCGCGCATGCTCCACCCGCTTCAGGAAGCCAGCCAGCGCGGGGTGCCGATCATCACCTTCAACCCGCTTCGCGAGCGGGGACTGGAGCGGTTCCTGAACCCGCAATCCCCGACCGAGATGCTGACAGGCAAGGATACGCGGATCAGCTCGGACTATCATCAGGTCAAGAATGGCGGCGATCTAGCGGCGATCGCGGGCATCTGCAAGGCGGTGCTGACGCTGCACGACGACGCCCTGGCGGCGGGTGGGCCACCTATCCTGGACCTCGCCTTCATCGACGCGCACACGCACGGGTTCGAACGCTTCGCCGACTGGTTACGGGCGCAGGACTGGGACGAACTGGAGCGGCGTTCGGGGCTGCATCGTGCCGATCTCGAAGCGACCGCGCTCATCTATGCCCATGCGCCGTCGACCATCGGCATTTACGGCATGGGCCTGACTCAGCATCGCGCGGGGGTCGAGACGGTGCAGATGCTGGTCAACCTTCTCCTGATGCGCGGCAATATCGGGCGGCCCGGTGCGGGCATCTGTCCCGTGCGCGGCCACAGCAATGTCCAGGGCCAGCGGACGGTCGGCGTCACCGAAAGGCCCGAGCTGTTCCCCCTCGACCGTCTGGGCGAGCAATTCGGCTTCGAGCCGCCGCGTGAGGCGGGGTACAACACGGTCGAGGCATGCGAGGCGATCCTCGATGGCCGGGTGAAGGCGTTCTTCATGCTGGGCGGCAATTTCGCCCGCGCGATCCCCGACCAGGGCCGGATGGAGCCCGCCTGGCGCCGGATGCGGTTGACCGTCAATGTCCTGACCAAGCTCAACCGCACCGCACTGCTCCCCGGCGAGATCAGCTATATCCTGCCGGTGATCGGGCGGCTGGAGATCGACGAGACGGCGGCCGGGCAGCAGGCGCTGTCGATGGAGGACACCTCCGGCTGCGTCCATGGCAATCGCGGGCTTCGCACGCCCGCTTCACCGCATCTCATCAGCGAGATCCGTCTGCTGTGCGAACTGGCCAAGCAGGTGTTCGAGCCCCATCCCAAGGTGCGGTGGGACGATTATATGACCGACTATGCCGAAATCCGGCGGGAGATCGCCTACACCCTGCCCGACAATTTCCACGATTATGAGACGCGCATGTGGGAGCCGGGCGGTTTCCAGCGCGACCTGCCCGCCAAGCGGCGCGAATGGCAAACCGATACCGGCCGCGCCAATTTCGTCACGCCGGAGGCACTCGACGAGGACCTCGACATGCCGGACGTCGGGCATGACGTGCTGCGACTGATGACCCTGCGCAGCAACGACCAGTTCAACACCACCGTCTATGGTTACAACGATCGTTTCCGGGGGATCGACGGCATCCGCAACGTCGTGCTGATGAACCGCTCCGACATCGATCGCCGGGGGCTGAAGGTGGGACAGGCGGTGACGCTGCGCACCGTGGCCGATGACGGCGTCGACCGGCATCTGTCGGGGATGATCGTCGTCGCCTATGACATTCCGGTCGGATGCATCGGCGGCTATTATCCAGAGTGCAACGTCCTGATGCCGGTGTGGCATTATGCGGTGGGCAGCAAGACGCCCGCCGCCAAATCCATTCCCGTGACGGTCGAAAGCGACGGCGATATCGTGCTTGAGCCTGGAATGGTGGAAACGTCAGCTTGATAACGCCTTTTGGCGGAGCCGATCGCCCTGTCTTCCTGAACGCTGGCAGGAACTGGACGCCTTTATCGCATTCCTCATGGGCGATGTGCCGCCTAAAATCCCTGCTTGACGGTGAAGTGCAGCCGTTCGAGTGTCCCCGAGGCCCCATTGGCCAGTTCGCGATGCGACAGGCGCGCCTCCACACCCATGTCGAGGCGCGGCAGCGGCGATAGGAACAGGTTGATCGCGGTGTCCCACACCTGCCGCGTCGACAGGGGCGACGCCGATGCCGGGTTCCAGACCCGCTGGAACGAGCCCATCCAGGTGCTGCGCAGCGTGCCGGTCCAGAAATGGCGCATACCGGCAAATCCCGCAATCAAGGGCACGGGCACCAGTCGGTCGTTCGCCATCTCATAGACCACGTCGGGCGCGACGTTCACGCCGACATAGCGCCCGATCCCGCGACCGCCGGTCATCATGAAGCGGACATCGTCGCCCTTGCCGGTGGGCAACGGCGCGATCCCCGCCAGCGATATGCCATAACCTTGCGTCGTCACCGCCGGTCGGGCCGTCGCGGGATCGACCCGCATCGCCCGGAACAGGCCCGTCACCGACAGGCTGGCCCCCTTCCCCGTCCAGAGCAACTGTCCGGTCAGGTCGGGGATGCTGTCGTCGTCATTGTCCGACAAGGCGGTCGCACCCGCCATCGCCGATACGGTTTCCGGATTCTCGATCGATGCGGAAGCGGTCCATCCGCCGCCGATGGGGCGGCTGTAGCGCAATAACATCTGCCGAACGAGCACGGTGCCGTCGGTCACGCCGACGAAATCGGCGGTTTCGGGCAGGGCCGCGACATATTGGAAATTGCTCCAGTCCTGCCCCATGGCGAAGCCACCATAACCCGCCACCGCGCGGCGCAGCCCGAAGCTATAGGGGTTGAGCGCCCGCTCGCCGCCGGACACCGCCGGGGCGACCTGAAAATCCGCTTCGATCAAGGTCGTCAGTGTCTGGCTGCCGACCGGCGTCGCGGTCTGGAAGGCGATGCGCGACTGTTTGGCCGAGGCATCGGTAAGGATGCCCGAACGCCGCCCGCCGACCGGGATCGATTGCGGCAGCGACAATTCGCGCCCCAGCGGATTGGTCGCGGTGTCGCCATTGCCGTAGCGACTGAAGATCAGGTCGCCCTTGACGAACCCCGCGATCCGAAAGCTGGTCTCGCCGATGCGGAAGCCATAGCCCGACGGAACGCTGGATGTACCCCCTTGGGCCGTGATCGAAGGGGTCCCCGCCGGACGAGGCAGCGGGTCCTGCGGCGACAGGCGCGCGGCGGGAGCGGGCGCGGCGGCGGCAACCGGGGTGGGCTGCACGGGCGGGCGTGCCGCATCCAGCGCGCGCTGCACCGCGTCGAGCTGTTGCTGCAACTGTTCGACCTTGCGGCGCAGCGCCTGATAATCCTCGGCGGTTTGCGCGGCGGCAGGTGTCGTTCCCGCCAGCGCCAGACCGGAAAACAAGGCGGCACGCGTGGTCCGCTGCCCGAGATGCGGCATCCTGTATCCCCTTTCGATATGGCCGGCGTTTGCGCCGGTCCGTTCCACGTCAGCGTGCGATGATGGTCGAATCGATGTCCGCGATCGTCCGTACGCCGGTCAGCGCCATCGCCACCCGCATTTCCCGGTCGAACAGCTCGAGCAGATTGGCGACCCCCGCCTGGCCATCGGCGGCCAGCGCATAGATGAAGGCCCGCCCCAGCATGACGGCATCCGCCCCCAGCGCCAGCATCCGCACCACGTCCAGCCCCGACCGTATGCCCGAATCCGCCAGGATCGTGAGCTGTCCCTTCACCGCGTCGGCAATGGCGGGCAAGGCGCGGGCCGAAGACAGCACGCCGTCGAGCTGCCGCCCGCCATGGTTCGACACGACGATGCCTTGCGCGCCGAATCGCACCGCCTCCCGCGCGTCCTCGACGTCGAGGATGCCCTTGATGACGATCGATCCCTTCCAGAAATCGCGGATCCATTGCAGATCGCGCCAGCCGATCCCCGGATCGAAATTCGCGCCCAGCCAGCCGATATAATCGGCCAGCCCCGTGGCCGCGCCGCGATAGGCCGAGATATTGCCCAGGTCGTGCGGCCGCCCATGGATGCCGACATCCCAGGCCCAGCGCGGATGGGTGACCGCCTGGAGCATCCGCCGCCACGCGGCATGGGGACCGGACATGCCCGAATGCGCATCGCGGTAACGGGCTCCCGGCACCGGCATGTCGACGGTGAAGACCAGCGTCTCCACCCCCGCCGCCTGCGCCCGCTCCAGCGCGTCACGCATGAAGCCGCGATCCTTCAGCACATAGAGCTGGAACCAGATCGGTGCAGGCGACTGGCGCTGCACCTCGTCAATGGCGCAGACCGACACGGTCGACAGGGTGAAGGGCACCCGCTTGTCCGCCGCCGCCCGCGCCGCCTGCACCTCGCCGCGCCTGGCATACATGCCGGTCAGCCCCACGGGGGCGAGCACCACCGGCATCCCAAGCGACTGTCCGAACAGCGTCGTGCTCAGGTCGATATCGGCGACGTCGCGCAGCACCCGCTGGCGCAGCGCCACGTCGGACAGGTCCGACACGTTGCGGCGCAGCGTATGTTCGGCATAGGCCCCGCCGTCGATATAGTGGAACAGGAACGGGGGCAGGCGACGCCGCGCGGCCTCGCGATAGTCGGTGGTGGCGGAGATGATCATCGGATCGTTCCTAAATCTATAGCGAGGGGTCGGCGTCGCGCGCGGCGGCGGCGCGTTCGGACCGGGCGAGGTCGTCCTCGACCCGCCGGACCGTGTTGCGCACGAATTCGAGATGGACATCGGCGGCCGCGCGCGCGCCGTCGGCGTCGCCCGCGACGATGCAATCCATGATCGCACGGTGCTGCGCCGACAGCGCCTCGAACGTCCGCGGCACGGCATAGATCTTTTCGCGGCTCTGCGAGATGCTGGTGTGGAGCAGTCCGAATAGGCTGGACATGACATGCGTCAGCACCGCGTTGCGCGAGGCATGGGCGATGGCGAGGTGGAAGGCGGCATCGGCATGCGCCTCCGCCGCGACGTCGCCCGCATCGTGCAGCTTCTCCATCGCGTCGAACCGGCGGCGGATGCGGTCCTTGTCCACCGCATCGGCGCGCCGCGCGGCATGATAGGCGGCCGCACCGTCGAGCGATTCCCGGACCTCGAAGATGTCGTGGCCATAACCCGGATTGGCCTCGACCAGCGGGGCCAGCGGTTCGGCGATCATCTGTTCGGTCCATTGCGCGGACGGCTCGGCCAGGATCGCCCCGGCGCGCGGGCGGATGGTGATGCGCCCCTGTGCCGCCAGCCTATTCATCGCCTCGCGCAGGATGTTGCGCGACACCCCCAGCGTCTCCGCCATCGCGCGTTCAGAGGGCAGGCGCGCGCCGGGCAGCAATTTGCGCTGCGCGATCAGATCCTCGATCGCGGCCTCCGCCCGGCCCGACACGCTCGATATGCCGCTCACGGGATCATCCACGGCACGAGATAGGCCTGGATCGTGGTGAGAATCCCGACCAGCGCGCAGAGCGGCAGGCTGTGGCGCACGGTGAAGCGGAACAGGTCGGATTCCTTGCCCACCAAGCCCACCGCAGCACAGGCGATGGCGATCGACTGTGGCGAGATCATCTTACCGGTGACGCCGCCGGTGGTGTTGACCGCGACGAGCAGCACGTCGCTGACGCCGATCTGGTGCGCGGTATTGGCCTGCAATGCCGCGAACAGCGCGTTCGCCGAGGTATCCGATCCGGTCAGGAACACGCCCAGCCAGCCGAGAAACGGCGAGAAGAAAGTAAAGGCCGATCCCGTATGCGCCAATGCCAGTGCCAGGGTCGCCGACAGTCCCGAATAATTGGCGAGGAACGCGAAGGCGAGGACCATGCCGATCGAATAGATCGGAACCAGCAGGCTTTTCAACGTCTCGACAAAGGTACGCGCCGCCTCCGCCGGCTTCATCCGCAGGAAGGCGATGGTCACGATCGCCGCCAGCATGATCGCGGTGCCGGTCGCCGACAGCCAGTCGAACTTGTATACCGCTTCATAGGGCGTGACCTGCGGCACGATCGGCGGCACCTTGGCGACCAGCTTGTCGAGGAACGGTACGTGCAGCTTCAGCACCAGGTGGGCGAGCGGCCCGTCGGCGGCGAAGAGCGCCTTGACCGGCGCGATGCTCCACAGCGTGACGAACACGGTCAGGATCAGGAAGGGCGACCAGGCCCAGGCGATCCTGGCGGGCGAATGGCGGACAGTCCGGGTCGAGATCGGCGCGACCGGCACCGCACCATCGGCGGCGACCTCTGCCGCGTTGAAGCGGAAGATGCGCCGGGGTTGCCAGAAGCGGAGGAAGATGGGCAGCGCGATCAGGGTCGCCAGCGCGGCGGTGATGTCGGGCAGTTCGGGCCCGATGAACTGCGCGGTCAGGAACTGGACGATGGCAAACGAACCGCCCGCGACCAGAATGGCGGGCCATGTCTCGCGCACCCCGCGCGGGCCGTCCATGATCAGGATCAGCCAGAAGGGCACGATGACCGACAGCAACGGCAACTGCCGCCCCGCCATCTGCCCGATCAGGAACGGGTCGATGCCGGTCACCTGCCCCGCGACGACGATCGGAATGCCCATCGCCCCGAACGCCACGGGGGCGGTGTTGGCGATCAGGCACAGGCCCGCCGCGTAGAGCGGGCGAAAGCCCAGCCCGACCAGCAGGGCCGACGTGATCGCGACCGGCGCGCCGAACCCGGCCGCCCCTTCCAAAAAGGCCCCGAACGCAAAACCGACCAGCAGCAGTTGCAGCCGCTGATCCTCGGTCACGGTCAGGATCGATTGCCGGATGATGTCGAACGCACCGGTCGCCACCGCGACCCGGTACAGGAACACCGCGCCGAGGATGATCCAGGCGATCGGCCACAACCCATAGAAGAAACCGAAGACCCCGGCCGCCAGCGCACTGTTCACCGGCATCCCGTACAGGGCGATCGCGACCGCCAGGGTCAGCGCAACGGTAATCGTGCCCGCCACATAACCTTTCAGGCGAAAGACGGTCAGCGCGAGAAAGAAGAAGATGATCGGTATGGCCGCGACCAGGCTGGAAAGCCAGATATTGCCCAACGGGTCGTAATTCTGCGCCCAAACCGCCACGGCACCTCTCCTGAAAGCTTGGTAGTACCAGATGCTTATTTATTGATTTAAGATCTGCTGTATGGTGGCCACCGTCAACTATCGACGGCACGGATCATCGCTTTCTGGTACTACCATGGAAAGTCACGGAGATTGCTGACAAAAGCTCTTCGACCATGACCGGAGACCGAAGACTGCGGCATATGACAGGCTGGCGAGATCGCGGGACAGCCTGCCAGTTTCACCGGCTAGGCAGGTCGGATAAAGCCCTACGGAGCAGGCCTGAAGCGAGGCTCGCGAAGCCTATGAGGGAAGCTGCGGTTTCGCCGTAAGGGATGGCGACACGTCGCCCTTCCCCGGCCTACGAGCCTGTGGCTTAGGCGATGTCGAATTGGCGGTTTTCGCCCGCCGCGACCGGCAAAGGCTTACGAGAGAGGCGGCATAGCCGCCGTCGTTTTGACGATGTCCGCTCGTAAGGCGGCCAATTGGCGCAAATTGTCTTCCCGCCCCAGAACTTCGACCAGCGGATTATGATCGCCCGGGCGTTCGCCTTGGCCGTCGAGAACGGCGAACCAGCTCGCGTCGCGGAACAACTCGTCGCTCGACAGGACGATACGACCCGAGCCTCGGAAATGCCCGAGCTTCTCCGCCAGCGTATCGGGAATCGCCATCGCCTGTCGCTCGCGCCACATCGGTTCGTCGCGGCCCGTGGTGGCGTGATAATGCAGGATCAGGAAATCACGCACGTCGAGCATCTCTTGCCCGAACACCCGGTTGAACTGTCGCGCCAGCAGGGGCGAGCAATCGGCCGCTGGAAAGAGTGACAGCAATTTGGCGATGCCGCTTTGGATCAGGTGGATGCTGGTCGATTCCAGCGGCTCGAGGAAACCGCTCGACAAGCCGATCGCGACGACATTGGCCCGCCACGCCTCCCGCCGCATTCCGGGGGTAAAGCGTATCAGACGCGGTTCGGCGAGCGGCGGCCCGTCCATCCCGGCGATGAGTGAGGCGCGTGCTTCCTCTTCGTCCTGGAACCGGCTGGAAAAGACATAGCCGTTGCCGACCCGGTGCTGGAGCGGAATGCGCCAGCGCCACCCCGCCTCGGCCGCCGTCGCGCGGGTATAGGGCGTGCGATCGCTCTCCGCCGCGCTCGGTGCCGCCCAAGCCCGGTCGCAGGGCAGCCAGTGCGACCAATCGTCAAAGCCGATATCCAGTGCCTGGCCGATCAGCAGCGCGCGCAACCCCGAGCAGTCGATGAACAGGTCCCCCGCCACGACCTGCCCGCCGTCCAGGGTCAGCGACCGGACGAAGCCGCTTTCCCCGTCCTGATCCACCGACGCGACGACGCCTTCGATCCGGCGCACGCCCGCGCGCTCGGCCAGTCCGCGCAGATATCGCGCATAGAGCCCAGCATCGAAATGATAGGCATAACCCAGCGTCGAGAGAAGCGAACGGCGATCCGCGACGGGACGCGCGAACCGCCCCGCTCGTGCCGCCCGTGCGGTCAGCGAATAGGCCTCGGTCGGTGCGCGGTCGCCATCGGCGCGGGCGCGGATCAGGCGGTGGAGGAACATCGCGCCGTCACCCGGCGGGCCGTATGTGCCGAAGGGGTGGAAGTACCGGCTCCCCTCGCCGTTCCAGCCGACAAACTCGATGCCGAGCTTCACGGTCGCCTTGGTCTCGGCCATGAACTGACGCTCGTCCAATCCGATGATCTGATTGAACCAGTGGATGGTCGGGATGGTCGCCTCGCCGACACCGATCGTGCCGATGGCATCGGACTCGACCAGGGTGATCGCGACACCCTGCCCCGCCAGCGCACGCGACAGGGCGGCGGCCGTCATCCAGCCCGCCGTCCCCCCGCCCAGGATCACGATCCGGCGAATACGTTTGTCCGTCATGGGCGCCAGCCTAACCGATGATCCTCGTGCCAGCGAGCATCATCGGCCCGAACAGGCGACCGGCCGCCCCGCCGGGCGACGGAGCGCGAGATAGACGGTGCTCCACAACTGCGCTGCGTTGGACTCGTCGACATCGGCACCCGCCGCACCGAAGGGTACGACCTGGTAGCGGCCATCGGCATAGCGCCATGACCACAGCTCGGAGCTTTGCACCCTGCGCGTCGCCTCGATCCCGTCCCACAGGCAGGATTGCGCGCGGGCCAGCGACGCACGGACATCGGCGGGCAGGTCACGCCGCTCCAGTTGCCGGGCCAAACCGGCCGCGACCAGCGCCTGCTGCCAGCTCCACACCACCGTACCGTGATAGGCGTTGGGCGAGAATTTGCGCTGGATCGCCGCGTCGGCAAAGGCGGGATTGGCGACCAGCATCCCCACCCCTGTTCGCAGGCCGGCCGGAAAGGCGTCGATGAAGCTGCTCGCCATCACCTTCAGCGTTTCGGCCGGGGGTCGGGCGAAGAGCAAGGCAAAGCCGGGATCGCTATTCTGCACCGGAATCGACCGTCCTTGCGCATCGAGCGCGATCGCCGGGAAGCGCATCGGCGCATTGCCGATCGACGCCAGCGCGGGTGCGTCCGGTACGCCGATCATGCGCGCATAGCCGCTGACGGCCTGGCGTGCCTCGGCGGCGGTCAGCGTGACGTCGAACAGCGGGGGGGCTTTGGCTCGCCAGATATCGGCCACCGCCCGCGCCCCGCCAAACGCCTTGGCATCACTGGCAGAAAGATAGGGCCGGAGCAGCCCGCTGGCCGCCAACGCCGCCGCCGAGTCCAGCGCGGCGGGCACGAGTACGGCGTTGACGTCGTAGGGGATGCGGCCCCCCGCCAGTCCGTCATTGCTGTCGCGCCATTCGCCCGCATCCATGCCGGGCTTCAGCGCGATCAGCTTCGCCGGAACCGGATCCCGGGCAAATGGCTGGGCCTGACGCAGGACGAAGCGGAGATTGCGCACCATCCGTGCGCCCATCGTCTCGCCACCCACCCGCTGCGCCAGGAACGCCGCCGCCCGCGCCCGTCCCCGGGGATCGTCGAGCAACCACGCCCGCGCGACGGGTGCGAGCATATAATCGCTGTCGACCATGTTGTAGTTGTAGACGGGGGCGTCCGAGACGCTGCCATCGGCCTTGCGATGGTCGAGGATCGCGAACTCGCCGATATCCTCCTCATGCGCCACCTCGCCCTGCGGCGACAGGCGCACCAGCACCGATGACAGGCCCGTTTCCACCGCCGCAGGCTGTAGCGCCGGCATCAGGAGACGGACCGACATCAGCGTGTCACGCCCGAAATAGGTATCGAACCGCCACGACCCGGCCAGGAACTTCTCGGCATAGCTGAGGAAGGTCAGCGCGTTGCGCGCGCCCTGGTCGGGCTGCGCCTTGGCGTTGAGCAGGTCCGCACCCCCACGCGGGGTCAACGGCGTCTCGCCGGTCAGCGCCGTCACGGCGAAGCGTATCCGCCCGTCCTTGCCCGCCAGGATCGCGCCATTGTCGATCCGGCCATCGGTGACGGCCACGGCCAGGTCATAACCCGCAGCGCCATCCAGCCGGTCGCGCGACCAGCGGATCGCACCCGCCGTCATCCGCGGACGGGTCAGCACCTCGGCGGGGGCGGTGCCGAGTGCCTGATAATCGCGGATGACGCGGATGCTGGACAGCACAGCCTGACGCGGAACCAGGCGCTCCGCATCGATCGTCACGGTGAAGCGCACGCCGTGGAGCGGCCGCCCCCTGGCATCGTTGACGGTGACCGGCTCCGGTTCACCCTCCAGCCGCCACTCGGCCTCCCGCGCCAGCGGCTCGAACCATAGGGCGGTGCCGCTATTGCCCGCCGGAAAGGCGACGAGGAGGCGGGGTTGCTTCCCCGATTTCAACACGACATGCGCCGCGACCGGGCCGGAGCGCGTGAAGCTGTTGATGTTCAGCCCTTCGCGCAAGGCATAATGCTCGACCGGTGCCGCGCCGGTCAGGCCGAGCAACACGGCCAGCCCCAGCGACAGCCGCAACCCCGCCATGGCCCTCACAGCTTGAGCGTCGCGCTGATCAGGGCATTGCGCCCGACGATCGCACGGCCATAAAAATAGCCGTCGACGATCGTCTGGGTCTGGCCCTGACGTGGATTGCCCTCGGTAAAGCCCTTCACGTCGGTCAGGTTGTCGACGCTGACCGACAGGTTCAGGCGCGGCGTGGCGTCGATACTGGCGCCGATCGAGAAGACGCCATAGTCGGGCAGCGCGATACCGTTGCCGCTGTCCGCGAAGATCTTGCCGATATATTTGTAGCGCCCGTAAATCTCGCCCAGGCCGCCGGGCAGGACGAAGGACGGGGTAACGGTCAGCAGTTTCTTCGGCGTGCGCTCGGGCGTGTTGCCGTCATATTGCGGCTGGGCGACGCCGTTGAAGCGGAGGTTGCTGAGCTTGGGGTCCTGATAGACACCCTGCACGTTCAGGCTGAAGAACTCGACCGGACGCAAGGTCACATCCAGTTGCACGCCGTTGGTGAAGTTGTCGGCCAGTGCATTGCTCGCCTGGGCCGGGTTGGCCGGGTCGATGAACTGGTAGTTCTGGTCGCGGAACTCGGTACGGAAACCGATGACCGAGGCGTTAAAGCCGTTCGCCTTGAATCGTACGCCGCCCTCGTACAACGTCAGCGCGGTTGGTGCATGAGTGCCGCCGGTATCGCCGCCATCGGTCTGGAAGCCGCGCGCGCCACGTACATAGAGCGCGACATGATCGGTCAGCTCGTAATTGATGCCCGCCGTATAGGCCCAATCGGAATAATTGGCGGTCTGGCGGGTATAGGTGCCACTGAACGTGCTGCCGACATTGTCGTACAGGCCCGGCGTGCCCGCTGGAACCGCGGCGTTGACGGCCGCGGAATTGCCGATGTCGACCCGGACATGCTGATGCTCGTAGCGCGCACCGAAGTCGATGTGCAGCCGGTCACCGATGGTCAGTTCGTCGTTGAAATAGGCCGACAGCGACGTGACCTCGTCGTTGAACAGGCCTTGTCCCCAATTGCCGTAATTGACCATGCCGTTGTTGGTCAGCGATCCCAACACGCCGCCCGCCGCGTTCAGCGCGACCATGTCATAGACGTTGGAGTCGTTGCGCACGTCGTTCAGCACGGTCGCAACCGCCGACTGGTTGTTGGAGCGGCGGACATTATAGACCATGCCGCCGACGGTCAGCGAATTGTCGATATTGCCGCCGCCGAAATCCCATTTCACACCGAAATCGCTGCCGAAATCCTTGGTCGACAGAGTCTGGTGGTTGAGCACCGTCTGCTGAAGCAGGCCATTGCCGTTCAGGCCGTTGAGCGCGGCGGTGTTTGACGCGGCAATCACCTGCCCGGTGCGAATGTTGCGCAGGCCATATTGCGCGACGCCGGGAAAGCGGAGCGCGGCAACTTGGAAATAGGTCAGCGGCGAGGCTTGAAGCGGGGTCAGCCCGGCCAGCGGCGAAGACGCAGGCGTCAGATAGTTGAGCGCCGATGTCAGGCCTGCGGTGCCCGACCCGCTGCCTGGAAAGATGCCGTTGAAATCATAGGATCCGTCCAGATAACGCGCGCGACCGAACAGGCGCAGGCTGGGGCTGACCGGAACCTCGACATCGATGCGATAGGTATTGGCCTTCACATGGATACCGTCGGCCGAGCTGAATCGGCGCAGGCTTTCGCCGGTCGCGGGCGCGTTGGGCACGAGGAACTGGGTAAAGCCGCGCCCGCCCGCATCATCACGCTTCAGGTCCAGGCCGGGCACGCTGCCGATCGTGCCGTCCGCCGCCACCCGGAACGGCATGCCGGCATAATAAGGGAAATGCTTGTCGCCATGCTTCACCGTGAAGCGGACGAGGCCGCCATTGGCGAACTTCTTCTCCAGCATCGCCTTCACGTCATAGGCGTTGAAGGTGAAAGGCGTACGGCGCACGCCCTTTTGGGAGGTGACATAACCGCCGACATTGAACGCCCAGCCATCGGCGATCGGTGCGGAGAAATAGCCATCGGCGCGCAGGTCGCCATAGGTGGTGCCGGTGTAGCGCACCATCGCCCTCGCCTTGTCATGGTCGGGCTTCAGCGAAATGAAGTTGATCGTCGCGCCCGCACCATTGGGGGCCAGCACGCCCGATGTGCCGCCCTCGACCGCCTCAAGCCGATTGATGGTGATGTCGTTCTGAAAATAGAAATCCGCGCCGCCGCCGCCATAGAGGATCGGCATGCCGTCCTCTTCCAGCGTGATGAAGGTCTGGCCGCCACCACGCAGGCCGCGCACGGAATAGTTGTTCGAGATCGGCCCCGCCGTGCCCTCGACGAAAATGCCGGGCACCAGTTCCAGCGTCTCGGCGGTCGAGCGCGGGGCCTTGCGCAGCAGGTCCGCCGCGCTCGCCAGCGTGACGTTGGACGAGGAGTTGAACAGCGTCCGACGGTCCGAGGTGTTGCCGGTAACGATGATCTCGTTCTGCGCCCCGTCGTCGGCCTGTTTGGTGTCGGCGGCCGCACTTTCGTCCGCCATGGCGGCGGGCGTGCTGCCCGGCCGGGGTCCGCCGTCCTGCGGCAGGGTGTAGCCCACCGTCCGCGTCACCGCCGGCTTGCCCGCCCCGATCACTGCCGTCCGCCCGTCGAACGAGAGCAGCCGCAGGTGGCTGGGCCCGATCAACCGCTTCAGCCCTTCCTCAATGCTCAGCTGTCCTTTGACGGCCGACACGGTCTGGCCGCGCGTCACGTCGCTCGGCGCAAGGATCTGGATGCCCGCCTGCTGGGCGAAGCGGACCAGCCCGGTCGTTGCGGGCTGACGGGGAATATCGAAGTTGCGGACCGTCGCCTGAGCAGCGACGGCAGGCGATACGATCCCGGCGGCGATCGCCACCATCGAGACAAGCGGAATGGTCAGAATCTGGCTGCGCATGGCACCCCTCCCAGAAGTTTTTTCGACACGCTTCATACGGCGCTGATCCAAGGATGCGCGGCCGCCGCGTTTCCGTCGCCCCGCCATCAAATTTTTCAAAACAATTTTACTGGGGAATAATGCGGGTCACGTCGCCTTTGCCCGGCACCTGGCGGCGCTCGACCCGGCCACCGACCATAGCCGCGCTGGCGGCCGCGAAGCCGTCGACATCATAGATGCGGAACCAGCCCACGACGCGCCGTCCGGCCAGTGGCGGCGCGACTTCCAGCTGGTCGTTGTTGTAGCGATTGAACTCCACCACCGCCTGCCCCAGCGTCATATCGTCGAGCACGATGCGCCCTTCCCGCCACGCCAATTGCTGGTCCGACGCCTGGGGCTGCATCGCCCGTACCGCCATCCGGCCGGGATGCAGGACCGCCCATTCGCCTGCGGCCACACGGCGCGGCGGCGCGGTGCTGTCGACCGACCAGATCTTCACCACCCCCTTCGTCACCACCACGCGAGCGGCTTCGCCCTCCCGCCGGACATCGAAGGCCGTGCCGACCGCCTGGACTCGATAGGGGCCGCTCGCCACCACAAATGGTCGCTTCGGATTATGCGCGACCTGGAACCAGGCCTCGCCCTTGCTGACATCGATATGTCGCTCGGCGGGCGTGAAGGCCACGCGCAGGGTCGTGCCGCTGTTGACGAGCGCGACCGATCCATCGGCGAGCGGCATGCGCCGTATTTCGCCGATCCGCGTATCGATGCGCTCCCCCCGGTCGGGCCAGAACCCGAGGCTTAGCCCGGCCACCAGCGCGGCCGCCATCGCGCCGCCGCCCCACCGCCGCCAATGCCGCCGATCGCGATGCGCACGCCCCTCATCCTCGAACCCATCGTCTTCGGAAAGCCCCGACAGGGCCCGAGCACGGTCGAGCAGACCCAGCGCCGCCCTTGCGCGCAGGAGAGCCCCGCGATGCCGCCCATCCTCCTCCAACCAGGTCGCCAGCCTGGCGTCCTCGTCACTATCCAAGCCCCGGTCGATGGCGGCCGCCCAGCGACAGGCGATATCGTCGATCATCGTCCGCCCCCCAATCCTCGGCGGATCGCGCGCGCGGTCCGGGACTGACGACGACGGATCGGAAGCTCGGCCTTTTCTTCCTCGCTCAGTTGGTCCAGAATTCGCTTCAGGCCGCGCGCGACGTCATTTTCCACCACGGTTTCCGGGATATGCAGCCGCATCGCGATGTCGCGCTGCGCCATGCCGTCGATCTTGCGCAGCCGGAAGATCTGACGCGCACGATCCGGCAGTGCATCGATCAGGCGCTCGATCCGGGCCAGCATATGGCGCTCGGCGACGATCTCTTCGGGCGAATGGGACAGGTCGGGTGCGCTGTCCAACTCGGCCAGACCGCTGGCCGCGTCGATGCTGACGACCCGCTCGCGCCTGATCTGCTCCAGCACGACGTTGCGCGCGGCGCGGAAGAAGTAACGGCGTGGGTCGTCGATATGGGCGAACCCGTCGAGCCTGCTGATCCGGCAGTAGGTTTCCTGCACCACGTCATCCACGTCGACCGCCGGAAACGCCGCACGCAGCCAGATCCGCAACTGCCGCTCATGCGGCAGAATGTAACGACCGACCCAGGCGACAAGCTGATCCGAACTCACGCGGCTCCCCTCATCATCCAAGATGCAGCAGGCTTGCCTTTCCGTCGAGACAATCGGTAATTTTACGGCAAGCCGATCGGGCACGGCCCAGATTCGCCGGTCCGCTCCCATGCGCGGGGAAATGCCGTCTAAGTTTGCGGTGTTGCGGGCGTGATCCGGCCCGACAATCCTGGATTGGTAGCCGCATAGCTCGACATATTGGCCTCAAGAACGAAGGCAAGCGTCGAGACGACGTCGATCCATTTCCTGGTACGTGGTCGCGTTGCAGCACACCAGGCATCGGCCGGTCGTTAATTCCGATCAGCGGATTGAGTCCGAACGGTAAAGGCGCGACTTTCCGCGTTAGGAAATTTCGAATTCGAACCGCCGCTCGATGGCTGCCTCAATGCCCTGCAGGCATCGATCCCGCAACGGCCAAACGGCAACGCTTCGCCGCGACTACATCGCCACAATCCGGATGTCAGAGCCAGACCGGTGAACCGTCAACCCGATCCACCGGCTGCCGGGGCTGATCACCTGAACCTAACTCATCATTTTCGCCGCAGCATCAATATGTGTTTGCGCCGCTGACCCGGATGGTGCCGTTGACGCCAGCCGGAAAAAAAGCACCGGACGACACCGAGGCGGCCGACGCGTAAAGAATTCCCAGCGCCTGCTCTGGCGTGCGACGGATCGCAATCCAATTGTAGTTCACGATGTCGATCTTCGAGTAAACCCAATCCGCGCCCGCGAAGCCGCCGATCCCCGGAGCATCCGATTCCATCGCGCGCGGACCGTCATATTGGTCACGCCCAAGAGCCATGGCAACCGCACGACCAAAGAGATTGCTTTGGCCCGCTGCCGGAACTCGCACGTCCGCGTCAGCCCGTACGAACAGCGAGTTACGCAAGATCGCATCGCTGGCTGCGATGCCAGCGGCAAAGGCGGCCATCCCCGTGCGCAACGCCGCGGCGAGCTGCCAAGTCACATCATAGATTGCCTGAGTCACGACCGACGACAATGCGACAGCGCCCAGCAGGAAATCATTTTCGGAAGCATAGGGATCGAAGAAGCTGGTGACTGCGGGCGGCGGCGTGCCGCGCTTCGTTATCGCAATCGCCTGGAACGGGCTGCCTTCGCCTCCGGCAATGTTGATCGCCGGTTGCGCCGTGACCGCGCCGGCCAGTGTGCGGCGCAGATAGGCGATTCGCGCGTCGGTTGCCTCCGATACCTCCCGCATCATCGCGAGCAGGCTCAGGTCGGTGAATGCCACCCGGCGCCCCCCCGAAACCGTACCGGCTGCTCCAGCGCCGCCGGTCATGCTGGCCGAAAGCGCGTCGCCATCGAGCGCGCGATGCAGATAGGCGGCGAGCAGATAATGGAGTTGGAGCCCGAAATTGAGGCGGTCATTGTCCGTTGCGGTATAGGTCGGGGGCAGCACCGTGGATGTCGCGGTACCGGTAGGCGTCGGCGTCGCCACGGCTTCCGCACCGACGACATCGTCGTTGCACGCCGAGAGGAACGACAGTCCCCCGGCCATTGCCGTGGCGCTACCGGCCATCTGGAGAAAGCGGCGGCGTGTATCGTCAAAGCCCGAAATGTCCTGATGTGCCATGATGTGTCCCCTGCTGATTGCCTGTCGCGTGGCGAGCCGCGTCAGCGGCGGCCTGCCTGAACGCCATTCAGTTCGCGGCGCTGGTGCCGATGATGCCGTTGATGCCGGTCGGGAAGAAGCCGCCCTGGCTCACGGCACCCGCAGTCATGAACAGCACGTTCAAGGCCTGCTGCGGCGTGCGGGTCAGGTAAAGTCCGTCCGCGTTGGTCTGGCCGATACGGGTCACCGCTGATCCGTTGCTACCGACGGTCGGTGTCAACGGCCTTTCAGCGGTCGCCGTGCCATCGACCCGGTCTCGCCAGGCGGCCAGTTTGTCGACCGCTACGAGCAAGTCCGGCTGTTGCGCGGCCCGCTGCTGGATCATGTATCGCACTGCGGTGGCGTTGGACGCCGCCGTTGCGGACATTGTCACCATCGTCGCCTGCACGACATCGTTGGTCAGATTTGGCAACATTCCAGCCAGGACGGACGCCTGAACCGACAACAACGTATCAGCTGCCAGCAACCCGTTGTTCGGTGAGGCATAAGGATCGAAAGTCTCGGTCTGACCAATCACGCCCGCCAGGCGGAACATCGTCGTGAACGAGGTCGAAGAATAATCGATGAGCTTCTGTGCAGGCGAGTCGGCACGCAGGATACCGCGAAGCAATTCCGTACGAAACCAATGCTCATCCGCAATCTCGTTGAGCCGGGCCTGGATCGTACGGGTTTCGACGTCGAACATGATCTGCTTGACCGAGGTCGCCGAAACGCCGGGACTATTCGCCCCTTCGCCGCCGCGTATCAACGCCGCAGGAAGCTGCCGTCCTTCGCCATAGATCATAACCTGAAGAAAATTCGTCAGTAGATAGTGGAGGTTGAGGGCGAACTGCACTTGCGCCGTGTCGGGAGACGATGTCACCTGCGCGGAAGCTTGCTTCGCCAGGCTCGCCGCCAGCACCCCCCCCCAAAACCGCGGTCAGCGCCCCCCGGCGGCTGGAACCTTTCGAAACTGGCTCGGCGCCAATCATTCCTGTCGCATGTGTCATGTTTCTCTCCCTCGGTCGCGTTGCGCCACTGAGCGTTTGCGACGGCCTCGCTTGCAAGTTCGGGCACCCCCCCCTGCCCATGTCGCAAGGTTCCCTTCGAGCAGCCCCGCCCCCATTTTCTGCAATTTTATGTATTGATCAAGTGTATATTGTACTACTAAATGACATGTAGCTTATGAGTATGTGGGGGTTGCAGTGGTTGCAACAGGGGAGGAATGACTATGCTATCGGTAACACGACTAATAACCAGCACGGCTATACTTGTGCCTGTTGTTATCCTTACCAACACGGCAGCATCAGCCAGCTTTCCTATCCCGTCATTAGACCCCACCAATCAAAACAGATCACAGAATGAATACAATAATTTAGCGACCAATGGCAAAAAGCCAAAGCCCAGTAAAAATAAGAAAAAACCAAAGAAGAATGTTGATGTTAGCGATCCCAAGATTTCCAACGAATCGGGCCGACTCGAGGGAGACATCGTCGTAACGGGCCTGGGCGAGAACGTGCGTACGGCCCGGGCCGCCAAGCGCCGGGCTCATCAGATTGTCGATGTCGTTTTGGCGCAGGATATCGGCAAGTTGCCTGACAAGAACGTGCCAGAGGCGCTGGCCCGTGTACCAGGCGTGCAAATCGACCGCGACCGGGGTGAGGGCGGGCAAGTCCGAATTCGTGGCCTGGACGGCGTGATGACCACGATCAACGGCTCGCCCACTTTCTCGACCGGCGATCGCACGACGTACCTGAACGATATTTCATCGGATCTCATCGCCGGCATCGAAGTGTACAAGACGCGAACGCCCGACCAGGTCGAGGGCAGCCAGACGGGCGTCATCAACCTGACCATGCGGCGCCCGACGGACTTCAAGGTCGGCGCAACCTACGCGATCAACGTGCGCGGCGATTACGCCGATCAGATCAAGCGCATCAATCCGTATGTCAGTGCGCTGGTCGCCTACAACGCGGAGACTCCCATCGGCAAATTGGGCTTTTCGGTAAACGGGACCTTCAATCGCGTCAGCTATCAGGAATCGATCAAATGGAACGGCCTGCCCGATTGGGTATGGGATAACCGCCAGGTCATCTCGACAGGCACGACACCGACCAACATCTACGTTCCGCGCGCCATCGGCTTTGCGGGAACGGATGGCTGGTCGAAGCGCGCCGCCGTCAATGTCTCCACGCAGTGGAAGCCCAACGATAAACTTTCCTTCGTCCTCGAAGGTGGTTTCTCGAATCAGAAAATGTTGTGGGCGGATAGCGGCTATTATATCCCCGTTACCACTTCGGGTTCGGCCGTTCCGCCGCCAACCCTGTCAGACATCGTACTGAGCAGCGATGGCCGATTGGTGAAATCGCTGACGATGACTTCCATCGATCCGCAAGGCCCGGGGCGCGAGTCCTTTGTACATGAAACGAGCAATTACAACGGACGCTTCCAGGTCAACTATGTCGATGAACGCGTCGACCTGTCCGCCTCAGCGAATTATGTGAGGTCGGACAATGACTCCGACAATATCAATCACTGGATTCGTTTCAATAAGGACCCGTCGTACAAAATCATATTCAACGATGATCGCGATCCTCGCGGCGGCCCAACAATCGAATTGGTTGGCGTCGATCTCATGGATCCGAACAATTACAGATATATCGATGGCTTTGGCCAGTCCCTTCAGTACACCTATAGCGCGGAAACGGAGCTAAAAACCGATATCAAGGTCAATACATTCGCGAATTTCATCGACTATATCAAAGTCGGATTTCGCTATGCGAACAGGACATATGACCGAAATTATGGCCGCCGCGATTATGGCAATCTCCGTCTGCCGATTGCCGACTTGCCCGATTACAAGCTGACGCCTGCAGGGCAAACATTCCAGGGCGCGGCCAATGGCACCAACGTCAAGTGGCTGATTGGCGACACGGGGTCGATCCGCCAAAGCTGGAATGCCATTCGCGCAAAAATCGTGGGCCTCAATGCCGATCTGGCCAACTACTATCCTACATATCAGCCTTGGGACTTCTTTACGGGATCCGATGGAAGCATGGCGGCATATGGCATGGTACATTACAATGTAAATCTGCTATTTCCGATCGAAGGCGACATCGGTGCACGACTTGTCAACTCCATGGTCAATATGAGATCCATTCAGCGCACGGCGCAATACAAGATTGTAAATGGCAACAGAACGCTTGTTACCGAGCAAACACCGGTCACGGTTAAGTCGAACTTTGTTGATATTCTTCCCAGCGTCAATGCAATTGTTCACTTCACGCCAAAGCTGATGTTGCGTCTCGCTTATACAGGGGATGTACAACGTCCACCGTCGTATCAGTTGAATCCACAGCTGTTTCTCAATCTTGAAAACACGCTGCAACCCACTGCTACGGGCGGCAATGCCCAGCTCGGGCCGATCGTAACGTCGAAATACGATGCATCATTGGAATGGTATTTTGGGGCGACGGGACTTGCATCGCTCGCCGTGTGGCAGTGGAATCAGCGGGGCTTCATATTCTATCGCACCCTTCCAGAATTCTTGCCGGAGTCTCCGAACGTTCCCGTACTTGTCACGCGCCCCTATGCCCTGGGACAGGGGCGCCATCGTGGCATTGAAGGGCGCGTGTCTACCTTCTTCTCTTTCCTGCCCGGCATCTTGAAGTCCTTCGGTGCTGAAGTGAACGGAACGTTGAATATAACCCGCACCGGCGTTCCAAGCTTCGACCCGGTAAATCCAAATACGATGACCTTTTCTTACTCACCCTATTTTAATGTTTCGAAATACACCTACAATCTCATAGGTTTCTTCGAAAAAGACGGTTTGAATATTCGCGTTGCCTATAACTGGCGGTCGCGCGTCCAGCGGGATCGCAGCCTTTTCAATCCCTATCTTAACGTGTTCGCCGACCCGATCGAGCGACTCGATGCGTCCATCAACTATGATATCACTAAAAATCTCACCGTTGCGTTGGAGGCCTCCAATCTGACTCGCAATGGAATACGGAGCTTCTGGGGATCTTACGAAATGCCGCAAGACGTCCGCTTCTTCTCGCGCAACTACGCCATTTCGGTGCGCACTCGCTTTTAAGGGCTAAACCCATGACGCATCGCTCGTTCCATTCTTGCCATCTTTGATCCCATGGCTTGATGATGCAATTCTCTTGTTCGAGAAAGGCATATGGGCAAGTTCGTCATGGGTGCGCCACGATTACCTATCTCGTCCCAGCAGCGATACAGCGGTCACAGGCTTCGCCCTCGACGCTGAGCCGTGAGTTAGAGACGGTCGCGTCCGTCGCTGCGGGACGCTCCGCACGCGTCTCCACCATCTCGGTGCCACGTCAGGATGTGGCGCTGGCGGTGCTGGAGGCGCACGGATCCGTCTTAGGCGCGTCATTAATGCCAAGGGATCGCGAGGGTGGTCGGCATGAACCTCGCGATCACCCCCTCCCCGGGTTTGGCAGGCTTCTAAAATGGCTTGGGTTTGCCGAGAGGTAATTCTTAGCAGAGGAAATGGTGGAAGTTCATGGATACGGGGCGGTGGAAACGCTCTATCCGTCCGTGACCGCCCCCTGTTCGTGTCCGAACTCTGCCTCGGCACGATGACCTTCGGCGGCAGCGAGAGCATCTGGGGCCAGATCGGCCAGCTCCGCCAGGACGAGGCGGACGCGCTGGTCCGGACCGCCTGACGGTCGCAGGTTCGGTGGAACGGTTCTCGACCGTCCCGCCGCCCCGACCGTCCGTCCAGAGGGGCGGCGGGTCACCCGGGCGGGATACGACCGGTCCGGGCGGCATGGGCGAAGGCCGGAAAGCCGAAGCCTTCCGCCTGGCGGGCGGCGATCTCATTGTCATAGGGTACGCCGTTCGTTTCGGCTGCCCATCCGGTGCTACGACGTTCGAAGATGGCGTAGCACGCCAGCGGGCTGCCCGCCTCCATGACGTGCGAGGTTGCGCTCCGGTCCCGGTAGCACGGCGCGCCGGCGCTGCCGGGGTTGCAGATCAACACACCATCAACCGCCACCATGCGCGGTGTATGCGTATTCCCACATAACACCGGACTGGCTGTACCAATCCCCTCCCCACCCGAGCTACCATGGCAGGTGGAGACATCGCCGTCACACAGCAGCAGCCGCGACACGTTCGGATCAGGCAGCTTAGTCTGGCGCGTGTGGATTTTGGTATCCGAAGCTGAGGGTGAGCATGATGCTCGCGCAGTTCACGGGCACGTCGAGCCGCCCCATGTCACGGTCGGACGTCATTCGTCACGCGTTGCCAGTCCGCTTCGTCACCGACGTCATGTCGATGCTAGGACGGACGTCAGACGCACCGTCCGTCAAGCCTGTCTTGTTGCGGTGATCGGCCTCTACGATGCCCCCCCCTAAAGTCACCAAAGTTCATGCGAGTTCACGGCCGATGCCGACGAAACCGACGACCCGCAGTCCGGCGAGGGATGCGTCGGATGAGATCGCGCCCACCCTCAATCCTCAGGCGCGATACGGATCCGACAATTGGTGCCCAGGTTGCGAACTGCGAGCTGGCAGGCGAGGCGGGATCGGTCGGTGCGATAGTCGCTACTATCGAGCAGATCGTCTTCGTCGGGACCGGGCGGGGGCAGGTCCACTCCTCCCGCCTCGACATAGACATGGCAGGTTGCGCAGGAGCAGCACCCGCCGCACATCGCCAGCAGTTCATCGACACCGGCATCGCGGATCGCTTCCATGACGCTGACATCTGCGGCGCCCTCGACCGTGGTATAATCACCGTCACGGGTAATGACCTCGATCGTTACCATTAGGCGTCCCCCTGCATCATGAAGCCGGTCAACCGCTCTGCGATCAAATTTTGCGCATCGCCGACGATCCGCTCGATCAGCTGGCGACATGTCGGCACGTCATGGATCAGCCCCTGGACCTGCCCGGCCCAGACCAGCCCCGCGTCCAGATCGCCGGTTTCCAGCGCCGTCCGCCCCTTGGCCCCGGACACCAACGGTCGGATATCCTCGAACACGGCGTCGGGACGCGCGGAAATTTCGACGACTTGGTCGGACACGCTGGTTTTGGCCACACGTCCCGTATTGTGAAAGCGACGAAAGATCAGGTTGGTCGCACGCTCGTCGTTCGCGACGATCAGTTGTTTGATCGCGTCATGGATAGGCGCTTCGACCGTCGCGCAGAAGCGGGTGCCCATATTGATGCCCTCCGCTCCCAACGTCAGCGCGGCAACCAGCCCCCGGCCATCGGCGAAACCGCCGCTTGCCAGCATCGGAATCTTCACCTTGTCGGCGGCGGCGGGGATCAGGATCAGACCCGGAATATCATCCTCACCCGGATGACCGGCACATTCGAACCCGTCGATCGAGATGATGTCGACGCCCATCCGCTCGGCGGACAGGGCATGGCGGACGGCGGTGCATTTGTGGATCACCGTGATGCCGTGCGCCTTGAAGTCCTCGACATGCTCCTGCGGACGATGGCCCGCCGTCTCGACGATCCGCACCCCGCTGTCGATGATCGCGCGGCGATATTCGGCATAGGGCGGCGGCGTGACCGACGGCAGGATCGTCAGGTTCACCCCGAACGGCTTGTCGGTCATGCCTCGGCAGCGTTCGATCTCGCGGCGCAGATCATCGGGCGTCGGCTGCGTCAGCGCGGTCAGCATGCCCAGCCCGCCCGCATTGGACACGGCCGAAGCCAGCTCCGCCCGGCCGACCCACATCATGCCGCCCTGCACGATGGGATGTTCGATCCCAAGCAGCCGGGTTACGCGCGTGGCGAGGGCCATCACAGTGCCTCGATGATGGTGACGTTGGCGATACCGCCGCCCTCGCACATGGTCTGAAGGCCATAGCGCTTGCCCCGTGCGCGCAAGGCGTGGACCAGCGTGGCCATCAGCTTGGTGCCGCTTGCGCCGAGTGGGTGGCCGAGTGCGATCGCGCCGCCATTCACGTTCAGCCGGGCGGGATCCCCACCGACATGCTTGAGCCAGGCGAGCGGGACGGGTGCGAACGCCTCGTTCACCTCGTACAGGTCGATATCGCCGATCGACAGGCCGCTTTTCTTCAACGCCTTGTCGGTGGCGAACAGCGGCTCCTCCAGCATGATGATGGGATCGCCCGCCGTCACCGTCATGTCGACGATCCGCGCGATCGGGGTCAGGCTGTGCGCCTTCAGCGCCCGCTCGCTGACCACCAGCACCCCGCTAGCGCCGTCGCAGATCTGGCTGGCATTGGCGGCCGAGATCACGCCGCCCTCCTGCAACAGCTTGACCGAACCGATGCTCTCCAGCGTTGCGTCATAGCGGATGCCCTCGTCGCGGACATGCGGTCCACCATCCACCAGCACCGGCACGATCTCGTTCGCGAATGCTCCTGCGTCGGTCGCGGCGGCGGCGCGGCGGTGACTTTCCAGCGCGAAGAGGTCGAGCCTCTCGCGGTCGAAGCCATGTTTGCGCGCCAGCATCTCGGCACCGGCGAACTGGCTGAACTCCTTTACGCCGAACCGCTCGGCGATGCTGGGGCTGACCGGGCCGATCCCCACGCCCTCGCGCTGGTGGAAGCTGAGGTTGGAGAACATCGGCACCCGGCTCATGCTCTCGGTGCCCGCCGCGATCACCACGTCCTGCGTCCCCGACATGATCGCCTGTGCCGCGAACTGGACCGCCTGTTGCGACGACCCGCATTGCCGGTCGATGGTGACGGCGGGCACGCTGTCGGGCAGCTTGGAGGCGAGGACGGCGTTGCGGGCAAAGGCGAAGGCCTGTTCGCCGGCCTGGGTGACGCAGCCCATGATGACGTCATCGATCGCCGCCGGGTCCAGGTCGTTGCGGTCGACCAACGCGTTCAGGACATAAGCCGCGAGGTCGGCCGGATGGACGCCGGACAATCGACCGTTGCGGCGCCCCCCGGCGGTGCGAACGGCGTCTACGATATAAGCATCGGCCATATCAGGCTCCTTGAAAAACGGGTTTGCGGCGTTCGACGAAGGCGGCGATCCCCTCATGCGCTTCGGGATGGGCTCCGGCACGGGCGATGGTCTGTGCCTCACGGTCGAGGTGATCACGAAGGGTCGCGGTTGCGCCGTCGATCAGCAGGCGGCGGGCCGCACCCAACGCGGCAGTCGGCGCGGCGATCAGACGTGCGATCACCGCCTCGGCCTCCGGGATCAGGTCGGCATCGTCGACCGTCCGCGTCACCATGCCGATCCGCTCGGCCTCTTCCGCCCCGATCCGCTGATTGGTGAGGATGATCGCCTGCGCCCGGCGAAGCCCGACGAGCCGGGGTAGAAGCCAACTCATCCCGCCATCGGGACTGAGGCCGACCCCTGTATAGGCAGCGGTGAAATGCGCCGATCGCGCGGCCAGCACGACGTCGCCCATGATCCCCAGGCTCAGCCCCGCGCCCGCCGCCGGGCCGTTGACCAGCACGACCAGAGGCTTGACCATGCCCGTCAGCGTGACGATCGCGCCGTGCAGCGTATCGGCCAGGTCGCGGAGGAAAGACCCTGCCTCTTGGCCGGCCCCCGCCATCGCGGCGACATCGCCGCCGACACAGAACAGGCGTCCCGCTCCAGTCAGCACGACGCAGCGTATCGCCGGATCGTCTGCCGCCTCGCGCGCAGCGTCGGCTAGTTCGCTCGCCATTGCCGGATCTACCGCATTGCCCGCCTCGGGCCGGTTGAGCGTCAACCAGGCGGCCCCGCCGTCCTTGCGAACCTGAACACTGCTCATCGACACGCCTCCATCGCTTCGCGAGCCAGTCGCGCCAGCCGGGGAAAGCTCGCCGCACGTTCGCGGGCATGGGCGGACGAGGCGTTGCCCCGGATCACCCGCCCCTTGATCCCATGGAAGATCGCGGCGATGCGGAAGAAATTGAACGCGATGTAGAATTCGTAATCGGCGATCCCGTCGCGCCCGGTCCGCGCGCAATAGGCCGCGATATAATCGCGCTCGGAGGGCAGCCCCAGCGCGGCGACGTCCGCGCCGCCCAGCCCGGCTACGATATCCGGCGGCATCCGGTACATCATCGCGTGATAGGCGAAGTCGGCCAGCGGATGGCCCAACGTCGACAATTCCCAGTCCAGCACCGCCAGAATACGCGGCTCGGTGGAATGGAAGATCAGATTGTCGCAGCGGAAGTCGCCATGCACGATCCTGCTCTCGTCCCCCGCCGGTATGTGCTGGGGCAACCACGCGACCAGAGCATCCATATCCTCGTTTCGCCCGGCATCGGCGTCGTCCAGATACTGGCCGGACCAGCGCGCGATTTGTCGCGCGAAATAATTGCCCGGCCGCCCATAATCGCCCAGCCCGACCGCGATCGGATCAATGCCGTGCAGCGCCGTGATCGTCGCGTTCATCGCGTCGAAATAGGCGGGGCGCTCGACCCGATCGATCTCGGCGAAGCTGGCGTCCCAGAAGATGCGGCCCTCGATCATCTCCATCACGAAGAAGGGCGTGCCGATCACTCCTTCATCCGCACACACGCCCTGCACTCGCGCCACCGGCACCGGGGTATCGGCCAAGGCGGTCAGGATACGCGCCTCGCGCAGCACGTCATGCGCGCCTTTTGCCAGCGGCCCCGGCGGCTTGCGGCGCAGGACATAGCGGGCGTTCGGCGTAGACAGGCGATAGGTCGGGTTGGACTGGCCACCCTTGAATTGTTCGACCGTCAACGGACCATCGAAACCGGGTATGGCCTCGGCCATCCATGCCGCCAGCGCCGCTTCGTCGAAGCGATGCACTTCCCGGACAGGCGTGGTTCCGGCATTGGCGACGTGATCGAGGGCACTGGCCATGGTCAGCAGCCCTTCCACTGTGGCGACCGCTTCTCGGCAAAGGCCGCTGGTCCCTCGACGGCGTCCTGCGAAGCCATCATTGTCGCGATCGCCGGATAATCCCATTGCTCGCCCAGGAACCGATCGGTGGGCGTGTCCAGTCCGCGCAGCACCGCTTGCTTGGTCGCGCGGATCGACATGGGGCTGCACGCCAGTATCTCGTCGGCCCAGCGCCGGGCGGCAGCCAGGACATCGCCCTCCGCCACCTCGTTGACGAAGCCCAGCCTTTGCCCTTCCTCGGCACTTACGCGCCGCCCGGTCAGCATCATGCCCATCGCAGGCTTCAGCCCGATGGTGCGGGGCAGGCGTTGCAAACCGCCCGCCAGCGCGGCCAGCCCGACCCTCGGCTCCGGCAGCGCAAAAACGGCGCGCGTGCTGGCGACCACGATGTCGCACGCCAGCACGATCTCGAACCCGCCGCCCATCGCGACGCCGTTCACGGCGGCGATCACCGGCTTGGCCATGTCGAACCGCGCGGTCAGCCCGCCGAAACCACTGGACGGGGTCTCCATGCCGCCGCCCGATGCCTGCTGCTTCAGGTCATGCCCTGCGCAGAACGCCTTCTCACCCGCACCGGTGATGATGGCCACCCACTGGTCGGGATCGGCAGCGAAGGCGTCGAAGGCCTCCGCCAGCTCCTCATGCGCGGCGGCGTTCAGGGCATTGTGCGCCTCCGGCCGATTGATCGTCACGATCGTCAGACGGCCTTCCCGCTCGACGGTGATATAGCGATGGGTCACTGTGCGGCTCTCCAATCCCGCTTGATTGTCTTGGCGAGGCTCCATTTGTGGACCTCGGTCGGGCCGTCATAGATGCGGAAGGCCCGCACCTCGCGGAACACCTGCTCGACGATCGTGTCGCCGGTCACGCCGGTACCGCCCATCACCTGGACGCAGCGGTCGGCGACGCGCATCAGCGCCTCGGACACCGCAACCTTCGTCATCGAGCTTTCCGTGCCGCCGCTTTCGCCGGCATCCAGCACGCCCGCGCACCAGTCGATCATCAATTCGGCCTGTTTCAGGTCGATGCGGTTGTCCGCCAGCATGAAGCCGACGCCCTCATGATCGATGATCGGCTTGCCGAAGGCCTCGCGGCGGCAGGCATAATCGGTCGCGATCTCGTTCGCCCGCAGGCAGGCCCCCAGCCAGCGCATACAGTGCGACAGGCGCGCCGGAGCGAGGCGGATCTGGGCGTATTTGAACCCCTCGCCACTTTGACCCAGCATCTGGTCGGCGGGGATGCGAAGGTTCTCGATGCGCACGACCGCATGGCCGCCGGGCATGGAGGTGTCGATCGTATCCAGCACCCGTTCGACCGTGATGGCCGGGTCGGGCAAATCGACCAGGAACATGCAGGCCCCGTCATCAGACTTCGCCATGACGATGCCGACTTGCGCACCTTGCGCGCCGGTGATGAACGCCTTGCGCCCGTTCACGACCCAGTGATTGCCGTCGAGGACAGCGCGGGTCCGCATCATTGACGGGTCGGAGCCCGCCCCGCCCTCCTCCGCCGGTTCGGTCATGAAGAAGGCCGAGCGCGCTTCACCCCGGACCAGCGGATCGAGGAAGCGTAGCTTCTGCTCAGCGCTGCCGACCTTGCCGAGCAGGTACATATTGCCCTCGTCCGGGGCGGCGGTGTTGACCGCCAGCGGCCCCAGCGGCGACAGGCCCGACTGGCGCAGCACATAGGCGGTTTCGCGCTGGGTCAGATGCTCGCCATCCGCCAGGATATGCGGAGTAAGGACGCCCGCGGCCCGCGCCTTGGCCCGCATCTCGATAACGAGATCGTCGGAGGGGCCATGCGCGTCGCGGCGGGAGTCGCGCTCATAAGGTACGACCACCTCGCGAACGAACGCCGCCACCGCCGCGCCGATGGCCTCGGCGCGTTCGGAGGGCGCGGGGCCGGTCAGGCTCATCGCGGTGCCATCCGGATCGACCCGTCGATACGGATCGTCTCGCCGTTCAGCATCGGGTTGGTGACGATCGCCTCGACCAGTTGTGCGAATTCGTCGGGCTGGCCGAGCCGCGACGGGAACGGCACCTGCGCGCCCAGCGAGTCCTGGGCCTCCTGCGGCAGGGTGGCGAGCAGGGGGGTCATGAAGATGCCCGGCGCGATCGTCATCACCCGGATGCCATAACGCGCCAGCTCGCGCGCGATCGGCAAGGTCATGCCGACCACGCCGCCCTTGGACGCCGAATAGGCCGCCTGCCCGATCTGCCCGTCATAGGCCGCGACCGAGGCGGTGTTGATGACGACGCCCCGCTCTTCGCCCAGTGGATCGGCTGCGTGCAGCGCGGCAGCGAATTTCGACAGGACGTTGAAAGTACCGACCAGGTTGATCGTCACGATTTTCGAGAAGGCGGCCAGCGGCAAAGGCTGCCCCTCCCGGTCGATGACCTTGGCCGGCGGGCCGATCCCGGCGCAATTGACCAGGATGCGCGCCTTGCCATGCAGTCCTTCGGCTTCCTGGATCGCAGAGGCGACGGCGACTTCGTCGGTCACGTCGACCCGCACGAAATGACCGCCGATCTGCTGGACCAGCGTCGTGCCCAGATCGGCGTTCAGGTCGAAGATGGTCACCTTCGCTCCCGCCCGCGCCAGCCGCTCGGCCGTGCCACCGCCCAGCCCCGATGCGCCTCCCGTCACGATGGCTGCGACGCCCTGGATGTCCATGATGCTGTCCTTTTCCTATCAGATGATTTCGATGGCGATGGCCGTCGCCTCGCCGCCGCCGATGCACAAAGCCGCCACGCCGCGCCGCAGCCCCCGTGCTCGGAGCGCGGCGATCAGCGTGACGATGATCCGCGCACCGCTGGCACCGATGGGATGGCCCAGTGCCGTCGCGCCGCCGTTCACGTTCATCCGGTCGCGGGGGATGCACAGATCGTGCATCGCGATCATCGCGACGGCGGCGAAGGCTTCGTTGACTTCGAACAGATCGACATCGGCAACACCCCAGCCCGCCCGCTCCAGCACCTTGCGGATCGCGAAGACGGGCGCGGTGGTGAACAGCGCCGGTGCGTGCGCATGGGCGGCGGCGGCGACGATCCGCGCCTGTGGGATCAGTCCTTTGCGCGCCGTAACGCTGAGCGGGGCCAGAACCAGCGCGGCGGCGCCGTCCGAAATCGAAGCGGAACTGGCCGCCGTGATCGTCCCATCGGCCGCGAAGGCGGGACGCAGACCCGGTATCTTGTCGGGGCGGGCGTTGCCCGGCTGTTCGTCGCGATCGACCAGCACCGTGCCGCCGCGGCCCGTCACCGGAACCGCCGCAATTTCTTCGACGAACGCGCCCTGCTCTATCGCCGCCTGCGCCCGCGCCAGGCTTTCGAGGGCATAGGCGTCCTGCGCGTCGCGGGTCAGGCCATAGGTTCGAGCCGAGTCCTCGGCAAAAGCTCCCATCGGCTTGCCGCGATCATAGGCGTCCTCCAGCCCATCCATCATCATCGAGTCGATCACACGATCATGGCCGATCCGCGCGCCGCCGCGATGCTTGGGCAGCAGGAAGGGGGCGCCGGTCATGCTTTCCATGCCGCCAGCCACGACGATCCGCGCCGATCCGGCGGCGATTGCTTCGGCCGCCATGATGACCGCCTGCATCCCCGATCCGCACATCTTGTTGACCGTCGTCGCCTCGACCGATTGCGGCAGGCCCGCCTTGAGCGCCGCCTGCCTGGCGGGTGCCTGGCCCAGCCCGGCGGGCAGGACGCAGCCCATGATGATGCGCTCGATCAAGTCCGGCGAGACACCAGCGCGTTCCACCGCTGCGGACACCGCGACTGCGCCCAGCTCGACCGCGGTCAGTGTGGCGAAGATGCCCTGGAACCCGCCCATCGGCGTCCGGGCGCTGCCCAGAATGACGATGGGATCAACCATGATGGTTTCCCAGTCCCCGCGCGATCACCATCCGCTGTATGTCGGACGTGCCCTCGTAAATCTGGCAGACGCGGACATCGCGATAGATTTTGGCGAGCCCGAACTCCTCCAGATAGCCATAGCCGCCCAGTGTCTGGATCGCGCCCGACACCACCGCCTCGGCAGTTTCGGACGCGAAGAGCTTCGCCATGGATGCGGCCTGCAAAGCGGGGAGCCCCGCGTCCTTCAGTGCGGCGGCATGCAGCACCATCTGGCGCGCGCCCTCCAGCCGGGTGGCGAGGTCGGCCAGACGGAAGCCGACCGCCTGATGCTCGATGATCGGCTTGCCGAAGCTCCGGCGATCACGGGCATAGGCGATGGCGATGTCCAGCGCGCCCTGCGCCATGCCGACCGACTGGGCCGCGATGCCGATCCGCCCGGATTCCAGGTTGGCGAGCGCCATCGCATAGCCGCGCCCTTCCTCGCCGAACAGGGCGTCGGCACCGACCCGACAATCCTCGAAGCGCAAGCCGCAGGTGTCGGAGGCCCCCTGCCCGAGCTTGTGCTCGACCTTGTCGACGCCATAGCCGGGGGCGTCCGTGGGCACGAGGAAAGCCGACATGCCCTTGCGCCCCGCCGCCGGGTCGGTGACCGCGATCACCATCGCGACCGAAGCAATCTTGCCGGACGTGATGAACTGCTTGGCCCCGTCGATCCGCCAGCCATCGTCGGTCCGCTGGGCGCGGGTGCGGATCGCGGCGGCGTCGGACCCGGCATCCGCCTCTGTCAGGGCGAAAGCGCCGATTGCGGCGCCGCTGACCAGACCGGGCAACCAGCGCTCCTTCTGCACGGTCGATCCGAAGGCGATCAGGCCGTTGACCATGATCGAATTCTGGATCGACACGATGGTGGACAGCGCCCCGTCGGCAGCGGCCAGTTCGATCAACGCCAGCGCGTAGGACACATAATCGGCCCCTGCCCCGCCCAGGTCGGCGGGTGCAGTCATGCCCATCAGGCCCAGCTCGCCCAGTTCACGGAATAACGCGGGAGGATAGCCGCCTGACGCCTCGAACGCCGCCGCCTGGGGGCGGATGCGCTCCTGGGCGAAGTCACGGACGGCGTCGCGGATCGCGACCTGTTCGTCGTTCAGAACCAAAGGGCCTCTCCCATGCTCCCGTTCGCCGGGATGCCTGTTGCCCCATGGATAGCCGACAATGCCGCGACAGGCTTTGTCCGGCATCGCCGTGCTTTTTCACATTTCTTGCGCGCCCGTTGCCGCGCGGGGCGACCCCGTGGTTCGCATGGCGCCATAAGATATAAGGAGAGGCCCGATGCATCCGGCAAATCATGCCGCACGCCATCCCGACAAGCCCGCCATCATCATGGGCGGGACCGGCGAATCGATCAGCTTTGCCGAACTCGACGCCCGGTCGAACCAGAGCGCCCATCTGTTGCGAGCGCTCGGGCTGAAGCGTGGCGATGTCGTCGCCACCGTCTTCGCCAATGCAGCCGAAGCCTTCATCCTGGGCTGGGCAGCGCAGCGGTCGGGGCTGTACCAGACCGCGATCTCCTGCAAGCTCAGCGCGCGCGACATGGCCTATATCCTGCGCGACTCCGGGGCCAGGCTACTGGTCGTATCGCCCGCCTACGCCGATCTGGCGCGCGAGGCTGTCGCGGCCATCCCAACGCTACTGACCTATCGCTGGACGGGATCGGACGCCCGCTTTGCCGACTGGAGCCGGGCCGCCGGGGGCTATCCCGAAACGCCGATCGCGGACGAAAGTGCTGGTACCGACTTGCTCTATTCCTCGGGAACCACCGGGCGGCCCAAGGGCGTGATGCCGCCGCTCCCGACGGGGCCGATCGATGCGTCGACGCCGCTGATGCGAATGGGACAGGCGCTGTACGGCATGGGGCCGGACATGGTCTATCTGTCCAGCTCGCCGCTCTATCACGCCGCGCCCTTGCGCTGGGCGATGGCGGCGCAGCAGCTGGGCGGGACGGTGGTCGTCATGGAGCGGTTCGAGCCGGGAACCGCCCTGGCGCTGGTCGAGCGTCACCGCGTCACCCACGCCACCTTCGTGCCGACGCATTTCGTACGGATGCTGAAACTGCCCGATGCCGAGCGACTGGGCCATGACCTGTCCTCGCTGCGCGCGGTCATCCATGCCGCCGCGCCCTGCCCGGTGCCGGTCAAGCGGGCGATGATCGACTGGCTGGGGCCCATCGTGCACGAATATTATTCGGGCACCGAATGTTGCGGCATCACTGCGCTGAGCAGCGAGGAATGGCTGCAACGGCCGGGATCGGTCGGTCGCGCGGTGCTTGGCAAGCTTCACATACTGGACGACCGGGGCCTCGAACTGACGGCGGGCGAGACGGGCAATGTCTATTTCAGCGATGGCCCCCAATTCGCCTATCTCAACGATCCCGCCAAGACCGCCGATGCCCATAATGCGCAGGGCTGGGCAACGCTGGGCGATATCGGGCGGGTCGACGAGGACGGTTATCTGTACCTGTCGGACCGCAAGAGCTTCATGATCATATCCGGCGGGGTGAACATTTATCCGCAGGAGATTGAAAATCTGCTCGTCACCCACCCCAAGGTCGTCGACGCGGCGGTAATTGGGGTGCCGTGCGAGGAGATGGGCGAGACGGTGATGGCGATCGTCCAGCCCGCCGCCGGGATCACAGGTGACGAGACGCTGGCGGAAGAACTCCAGTGTTTTGCCCGGCAGGAACTGGGCGGGGTGAAGACGCCGCGCCGGTTCGCGTTTCTGGACGAACTGCCCCGCGAACCGACCGGCAAGCTGTTCAAGCGGCTGCTGCGCGACCGCTATGCCGCGTCAGGCTGAGAGGAGGTCTTTCAGCGACCGGGTCGTATCGGCGAGCGCATCCGGCGCGATCGCCGCGCCCGCCTGAACCAGGGCGCGGCCCTGGACATAATCCTTGACCGCGTTGACGGCATCGATGGCGATGACCCGCCCCTGCCGTAGATAGACGACCGAGAAACTCCGCGCCGCCGGATCGCCGCGCAATACCGCCGCGTCATGCCCCGCCGATAGGCCTATGGTCTGCAGCTTCAGGTCATATTGATTGGACCAGAACCATGGCACCGCTTCATAGGCCACCGGCCGCCCGACGATATCGCGCGCCGCCGTCACCGCCTGGTCATTGGCATTTTGCACCGACTCCAACCGGATCACAGCGCCATCGGCATAGCGATTGGCATGGGCGGCACAGTCGCCGATGGCGTAGATATGCGGCAGGCTGGTCCGGCAGAAGCCGTCAACGATCACGCCATTGCCCGCCTCCGCCCCCGCCTGTACCAACGGTTCGACGGCTGGGACGATGCCGATGCCCACGATGACCATGTCGGCGGGCAGCAACGCGCCATTCTCAAGCCGAACGCCGGTCACCCGGCCCCCGCCCTCGATGCAGGAAACGCCGACACCCAGCATCAGCGTCACGCCATGCGCCCGGTGCTCCGCCTCGTAAAAGCGGGACAGCGGCTCGCCCGCGACGCGCGCCAGCACCCGATCCTGCGCCTCGACCAACGTCACGCTCTTCCCAAACTTCGACAGCGCGGCCGAAGCCTCCAGCCCGATATAGCCGCCGCCGATCACGACGATCCGCTCGGCCGCATCCAGCTCGCCGAGCAGCCGGTCGACATCGGCGCGGGTCCGGACGGCGTGGATGCCTGCCAGATCATGCCCGGCACAGGTCAGGCGACGGGGCTCGCCCCCGGTCGCCCAGATCAATTCGCCATAGCCGATAGTCTGTCCGGCCCCGGTCTGCACCGACCTGGCGACGGGATCGACCGTCACGACCGTCTCACCGAGCAGAAGCGAGACAGCGCGCTCGGCCCAGAACGTCTCGGGTCGGATGAGGATGCGTTCGAAGGATTTGACGCCCGCCAGATATTCCTTGGACAAGGGCGGACGCTCATAAGGTGGGTGCGGCTCGGCCCCCAAGATCGCGACGGAACCCGCGAACTTTTCTTGCCGCAGCGCAACCGCCGCCTGCGCGCCTGCATGACCGCCACCGACGATCAGCACGTCGAAATGCCCGGCGCTCACGGGATCAGCACCACCTTGACGCAATCGCCGCGCTTCTGCGCATCGATCGCCGCGTTGATATCGGTCAGCGGGAAGGTCCGGACCAGCTTGTCGAAGGGGAACTTCCCGTCGCGGTGCGCGGCGATCAGCTCGGGAATGAAGCTCTGTGGATCGCTGTCGCCTTCCATGATGCCGACAACCCGCTGGCCATAGGTGATCATGCCCGCGATGTTGATGGTCAGCGCCGCGTCCGCCTTGCCCGGCACGCCGACCAGCCCGAGCATCCCGCGCGGGGTCAGCGCGGCCAGCACCGCCTCCATCATCTCGACACGGCCGCTGGTGTCGAACGCATAGTCCACGCCGTCAGCCACGATCTCGCGGATGGCGGCGGTCACGTCGCCCGCCATCGGGTCGATCACATGGGTCGCGCCCAGTTCGAGCCCCAGGTCGCGGCGCTTCTCAACCGGCTCGACCAGGATAATCGTCGCGCAGTCCCGGATCTTTGCCCCCATCACAGCCGCCAGCCCGACCGGTCCGCCGCCGACGATCACGATCGACGATCCCGCATGGCACGCCATCGAGCGCATCACACCCCCCGCCCCGGTCTGGAATCCACAACCCAGCGGCCCCAGGATCGCGAGCGGAGCGGCCGTATCCTCGACCTTCACGACATTGCCCGCCCGAACGATCGCATGGGCGGCGAAGCTCGATTGGCCGAAAAAGTGCGACGAGATCGCCTCGCCGTCCTTGCAATAGGCCTTCGACCCATCCTCCAGCCGCATTCCCGCATAGTTGAGCGGCGGGAACTCCCGGCAGTAGCTGGGCAGACGCTCGCCGCACTGCGCACAGTGCCCGCAACTAGAAAAACCCAACACCACGGCATCGCCGACCGCCAGCCCCTCGACACCCGGTCCCAGCGCCTCGATCACCCCCGCGCCCTCATGGCCGAGCACGGCGGGCAGCGGATAGGGCACGAACTGGTCGCGAAAGATCAGGTCGGTGTGACAAAGTCCCACCCCGGCGATCCTGACTCGGACCTCACCCGCGCGTGGCTCCTCGATCTCGACGGTCTCCAGGGTAAAATCGCCCTTGGGTTCGCGGGCGACGGCGGCAATGGTCTGCATGAATGACCTCGATCTATTGAAGGGTGTGGCGCCAGCCGCTGGGCGTGTCCCCGGCATATTGGCGAAAGGCACGGGTGAAGTGGCTCTGGCTGGTGAAACCGGTCATCTCCGCCACCTGCGCGATGGAAAGGTCGGACTGGCCCAGCAGGTCGCGGGCGCGATCCAGCCGGGCTTTCATCACATATTGGTGCGGCGTCACGCCCGTCGCCCGCTTGAACACGCGGCAGAAATGCGAGGGCGTCAGCCCCGCCTGCGCGGCCAAGGCTTCCAGGCTGTGATCCTCCTCGGGCCGCCCGAGAATGTCGTTCATGATCTGGTGGATGCGATAGGCAGAGAAGTCAGCGCTGGGAAACGCTCCCTCGCCGCTCGGCGGCGAGCTGCGCAACGTGTGCATCTTCAGCGCGTCGAGCAGCGTGCCGATATAGGCGGTTCGCTCGACCGTCTGCGCGGCATAGAGTTCGCTGAGGATCTGCCGCGTCAGCGCGATGCCCAGCGGATCGGCAAAGGCGAAGCGCATCTCTCGAAACCGCGCAACCGCGCGCTGGTCCTGCAATTGATCCATAGGGACCGAGACGGTGACGACGTCCAGTTCCCCGTCGATCCGCCAGCCGGTGCTGCACCCGGCGGGCACGATGGTGGCGCATCCCGGAATGGAGCGGGAATGGCTCCACTGGTCGGCTTCCCACAGCCGCGTGTCGGGCTTGCCACCGACATGCACGACGAAGACGGGATCGACGAGAGCGGGTAATTCATAACTGCCGATGAACTGCCGCCACCGGGCGAACTGCCATGAGCCCAGATTGACGCTGCGATCCGGCGCGCGGCCGAGCGTGTTGGCGATGATCTTCTCATTGCTGGGCGAAAGCTCTGCCACGTCCATCTCTCCTCATACAGCCCGCATGATGACGTCGAGGTTCTTAAGGCCGTTGATGAAGTTCGACCGGAACCGTCGCGGCGGTGCTTGCACGTCGAAAGATGTAACACGATCCGCCAGCAAGTCGAACGCGACCCGCAGCTGCATTTCCGCCAGCCGCGAGCCGACGCAGACATGCTGTCCCGACCCGAAACCGACATGCTGAGCGCCCTTGCGGGTGACGAGGAAGCGGTCGGCCTCGGGAAACACCGTCTCGTCGCGATTGGCGGAAATGTACCAGAGGACGACCTTGTCGCCCTTGGCGATACGTTGGCCACCGACGACCGTATCCTCCATCGCGGTACGGCGCATATGCATGACCGGGCTGGCATAGCGGACCATCTCCGGCGTCGCGGTCTTCAGCACGTCGCGGTTCTGGCGGATGGCCTCCCACTGGTCCGGATTCTCCGATAGAGCGACGATGCTGTGGCTCAGCGAGTTGCGCGTCGTCTCGTTGCCACCGACCAGCACCAGGATCAGGTTGCCGATGAAGTCGCGGAACGGCACCGGTTGCCCGTCGATCTCCGCATTGGCGAGCAGCGAGGCAATGTCGGAGGTCGGCTCCGCACGCCGCGCCTCGAACAGTTCCTGCCCGAAGGCGAAGAACTCGCCCAGCGTAGCCGCCATCGCCTCGGGACTCTGGCGGAACTCTGGATCGTCCTCGCCGACAAACGCATTGGTCCAGTCGTAGAGCTTGGGCCAGAGGTCGATCGACACGCCAAGCAGTTCGGCCAGCGTCATCAGTGGCAGTGGAGCCGACAATAGCGGCACGACGTTCACCGCTTCGTTCAGCGGGATCGCATCGATCAGCTTCGTCGCCCGCTCGCGGATACGCGTTTCGATATCGCCCAGCCGGCCCGGCGACAGCGCGGGCATGATGAACTTGCGATAGCGGGTGTGGATCGGCGGATCGCGCGAGATGAAGGGGATACCGATGGCGGACTCGCCCGCACCGGTCAGCCCGACTTCATTCTCGTTGAAGATGCGGTGCCCGCCATTCTCGTGCGCCGAGGAGAATAGCAGGGGCTGGCGTGATACCTCCACGATGTCGGCATGACGCATGACGGACCAGAAGCCCGCGCCATCCGTCTCCGGGTTCCAGTGCACCGGATCGTCGCGGCGCAACGCCGCGAACAGGTCCCAGGGAACCCCCGCCTCATAGAGGCCGGGGTCCTTCAGGTCAGGGGTCGTGATCGTCGCCATGTTAGAATGCCACCCGGACAGAGCCGCCGAAGGTGCGCGGTGCGGCGGGAACAAGGAAGTTATAGGGAAAGCCCGCCCCGCGCAGGTCGAGCCCGTAAGCATAGGTCCTGGCGTTCAGCAGGTTGGTGGCGAACGCCTTGATGGTAAAACGGCCGGTGGTCAGCGCAGCGGTCAGATTGACCTTGGCGAAACCCTCTTGCTGCAACTCGCTGTTCTGCTGCCCGGTGCCGACCGCGTTGATACCATTGAACGGCGAGAAATACTGGCGGGAGAAATAGGCGACGCTGGGCGAAACCGTCAGGCCGTTATTGCCGTCCTTGAACAAGGTCAGGTCGACCCCGCCCTGTGCGGTGAAACGGGGTGCGAAGGGCAGGTCGTTGCCGTCCAGCCGGGTATTCTGGAGCGTCAGTTCCTTGTAGGTCGCATGGAGATAGCCCGCCGACGCGTTGATCGTCACCGCCGGGGTCAGCCGCCACCGCGCCTCGCCCTCGACACCGTACACCTCGGCCTTCGGTGCGTTGACCAGGAAGGACACCGGGCCGGGCCGGGTGTCCTGCACCTGCTGGTTGATATAGTCATAATAGAAGCCCGACATGGTCAGGGTCAGCGCATTGTCGAAATAGCGCCCCTTCAGGCCCACTTCATAGGCATTCACCCGTTCCGGCGCGATATAGTTGATGCCTGCCGACGAGGTGTAGCCGCCGCCATTGAACGCGCCCGAGCGATAGCCGCGATTATAGCTGGCATAGATCAGCGTGCCGCCCTCGAACGTGTAGTTCAGCGAAACCCGACCGGTCAGCGCATTGTTGCGACCATTCAGGGCGAACCGTGCATTGGGATTGTAAGGGCACGTCCCCGGCACCCCGGCGCAGGGCACCGTCGTTGCCAGCGGCGTCTCCGGCCCGCCGATATTGCCCGCGAACAGATACGCATAGCCGTCACGATACTGGCTGCGATCCCAGGTGTAGCGCGCACCCAGCGTCAGGCTCAGCCGCTCGGTCAGGTCGTAATCGCCTTGCGCGAAGACGGCATAGGAACGGCGAACCTGGCGATAATGCTGGAAGAAGCCGCCATTGACCGTCGGCGCGATCGCCTGGCCGATGTTGAAGCGATTATCGGTGATGACCTCGTCCCAGCCATAGAAGCCGCCGCCCACCAGCTTCAGCCGGGTGCCATTGTAATTGAACCGCGCCTCCTCGCTGAACTGCTGGAAGCTCGACCGCCAGTTGATGTCGAGAATGTCGAGCGGCGATCCGTCGGCGGCCTGCTGCAAATTCTGTTTGCCGCCATCGCGCGACGTGATCGAGGTGAAGACGACGGTCGGGGACACCTCATAGGCGATGGTCGCCGACCCGCCATAGGCCTCGGTCCGGTTCAGCCCGATCCGATTCTCATTGATCTCGAAGAAACCCAAACCGGTACGGAAGGCCCCCAGCCCATGGATCGCGGCCTGGCTGCCCTGGTCGCGTCCGCCATAGACCTTCAACTTGATGTCGAGCGGGCCGTTGCCGGGCCGGATGCGCAGCGACACCCGCCCCTGCAACGTGTCCTGCGAATTGCCGTCGCGCCCGCCAGCATAGACATTATGGATCTGCCCGTCGCCTTTCGCGTAATTGCCCGCGATGCGGACACCCAGCTGATCCTCGACCATCGTCGCCTCGACCGCGGCTTGCGCGGTGAAAGTGTTGAAATTGCCGTATCCGGCCTCGGCATAGCCTTCATTGCCGTGCAGGCTCGGCGCCTTGGTGATGAAGTTGATCGCGCCGCCCGTCGTGTTGCGACCGAACAACGTGCCCTGCGGCCCGCGCAGCACCTCCACGCGGTCCAGATCGAACAGGCCCATCCCATGCGCCGTGCGGCTGGCGAGATAGACGTCGTCGATATAGACGCCGATCGGTGACGCCTGGTTGGAATTATATTCGTTCGCGACGCTGATCCCGCGCAGCGAGAAATTGGGCTGGGTCTGGCCATAAGGGCTGCTGACTTGCAGGTTCGGCACGGCCACCGCCAGATTGGCAGAGTTGGTGATGCCCTTGGTCACCAGCGCATCGCCGCCAATTGCCGAGATGGCGATGGGAACGGTCAGGATCGACTGGGCGCGCCGCTGCGCGGTCACGATGATATCCCCCGACGATACGCCGTCCTGTATGGGCGTGGCGGCATCCGCCTGGGGCGTTGCGTCGGTGGTGGGTGGCGCTCCCTGCTCCGCGTCGGCGCTTTGCGCCTGTGCCGCGAACGGGAACACGAATGCCGCGCTGGCAAGCAGCGCCGCGCTGATCCTGGCCCTCATAGCCCTCTCCTATTTTCGCAGAGACTCTGTGACGGCCTCTTGCTGGACTATGTGTAGATCAGGTCCGGTCAGGCGGCTTTGCATGGACGTGTCGCGCTTTTTGACATTTCTTGCGGAGGCCATGCGTTCCTTGCGCACGATCTGATAGCGCCCGTTTCATGACAGAGCGGGCCGCAATGGATGGCACCGCCGGATATGGAGAGCGAGATGGACTTCGATACGTCGTTCCACATGACGATCGGCGGCAAGCCGGTGTCCTCGGACAGCCTGTTCGACGTACTCAACCCCGCGACCGAGCAAGTGCTGGCCCAAGCCCCGGACGCGACCCGTGACCATCTCGACTCCGCCGTGACCGCTGCCCGCGCTGCCTTTCGCGGCTGGGCCGCCACCCCCATCGCCGAGCGCCGCGCGCTGATCGACAAGCTCGGTGACGCGGTGATCGCCCATGCGGAGGACTTCAAGCGCCTCCTCACCGCCGAGCAGGGCAAGCCCCATGCCGATGCCTTCAACGAGGTGATGGGTGCGGGGCTTTGGCTGAAAGGCGCGGCGACGCTCGACCTGCCGGTGACGGTCAACGAGGACTCCGCAGACCGCTACAGCGAAACGCGCCGCGTTCCGATCGGCGTGGTTGGCGCCATCGCGCCGTGGAACTTCCCGATGGTGCTGGCGATGTTCAAGGTTGGCCCGGCCCTGCTCGCGGGCAATACGCTGGTCCTGAAGCCCTCCCCCTTCACGCCGCTGACGACGCTGAAGTTCGGCGAACTGGCCGCGACGATCCTGCCCCCCGGTGTGCTGAACGTCGTGACCGGCGGCGACAGTCTCGGCCCGTGGCTGACCGAGCATCCAGGCATCGACAAGGTCAGCTTCACCGGATCGACCGCGACCGGACGGCGGGTCATGCAGAGCGCCTCGGCCACGCTGAAGCGCGTGACGCTGGAACTGGGGGGCAACGACGCCGCGATCGTGCTACCCGATGCGGATGTGGAGGCGCTGGCGGAGCAGCTGTTCTGGGCGGCCTTCACCAATAACGGCCAGATCTGCATCGCGACCAAGCGCATGTATGTCCACCGCGACGTGTACGAACCGCTGAAGGAGGCGCTGATCGCCTATGCCCGCACCGTGCAGACCGGCGACGGGGCGCAACAGGGCGTACGGCTTGGCCCGATCAACAACCGCCTGCAATATGAGCGCGTCCTCGACCTCATCCGCGACGCGCGCGACAAGGGCTATCGCTTCCTGCTCGGCGGCGAGGCGGCCGACACGCCCGGCTATTTCGTCCCCATCACCATCCTCGACAACCCGCCCGAGGATAGCCGCATCGTTCAGGAAGAGCAGTTCGGTCCCATCCTCCCCCTCCTCCGCTTCGATGACGTGGACGAGGTGATCGAGCGGGTGAATGCCAGCGAATATGGCCTCGGCGCCTCGATCTGGACGGGCAATCCGGACGCCGCCATGGACCTCGCTGCCCGGATCGCCAGCGGCACCGTCTGGATCAACGAGACCCAGCACCTCACTCCCCTAGCCGCCTTTGGGGGCATGAAGCAGTCGGGGCTCGGCGTCGAAGGCGGCACCGAGGGGCTGATGGAATATACCAACGCCCAGACCATCACCCGGCGGCGCTGACGATGGGCTCGAATTCTATCGAACTGGAACGCCGCCGCGCGGCCGCGCGGGCCGGTGGTGGCGAGAAGCGCGTCGCGGCGCAGCACGCCAAGGGCAAGCTGACCGCACGCGAGCGGCTCGACGTGCTGCTCGACGAGGGCAGCTTCGAGGAGCTCGACATGTTCGTCGAGCATAACTGCACCGACTTTGGCATGACCGAACAGGTCATTCCCGGCGACGGCGTGGTGACCGGCTCGGGTACGATCAACGGGCGGCTGGTCTTCGTCTTCAGCCAGGACTTCACCGTCTTCGGCGGCTCCTTGTCCGAACGCCATGCGCAGAAGATCTGCAAGATCATGGATATGGCGATGAAGGTCGGCGCGCCGGTCATCGGCCTGAACGACAGCGGCGGCGCGCGCATCCAGGAGGGCGTGGCCAGCCTCGGCGGCTATGCCGAGGTGTTCCAGCGCAACGTGCTGGCCTCAGGCGTGGTGCCGCAACTCAGCCTCATCATGGGCCCGTGCGCTGGCGGCGCGGTGTATAGCCCGGCGATGACCGACTTCATCTTCATGGTGAAGGATTCGAGCTACATGTTCGTCACCGGCCCCGATGTGGTGAAGACGGTGACCAATGAGGTCGTGACGCAAGAGGCGCTAGGCGGTGCGGTGACCCACACCACCAAGACCGGTGTCGCCGACGTCGCGTTCGAGGACGATATCGAGGCGCTGCTGGCGGCGCGCGACTTCATCGACTTCCTGCCCGCAAACAACCGCGAAGGCGTGCCCGAACGGCCGACCGCCGACGCCTGGGACCGTATCGAGGACAGCCTCGACACGCTGATCCCGGCCAGCGCCAACCAGCCCTATGACATGCACGAGCTGCTATCGAAGGTCGTCGACGAGGGCGATTTCTTCGAGGTGCAGCCCGCCCACGGCGCCAACATCATCACCGGCTTCGGCCGGATCGAGGGGCGTACGGTCGGCTTCGTCGCCAACCAGCCGATGGTGTTGGCGGGCGTGCTCGACATCAATGCCAGCCGCAAGGCGGCGCGCTTCGTGCGCTTCTGCGACGCGTTCGAGATTCCGATCGTGACCTTTGTCGACGTGCCCGGCTTCCTGCCCGGTACCGCCCAAGAGCATAACGGCATCATCAAGCATGGCGCCAAACTGCTCTTCGCCTATGCCGAGGCGACGGTCCCCAAGATCACGGTCATCACGCGCAAGGCCTATGGCGGCGCGTACGACGTGATGGCGTCCAAGCATTTGCGCGGCGACCTCAACTATGCCTGGCCGACCGCCGAGATCGCGGTGATGGGCGCGAAGGGCGCGGTCGAGATCATCTTCCGGGGCAAGACGCCCGAGGAGATCGCCGAGCGGACGGCCGAATATGAGGCACGTTTTGCCAACCCGTTCGTGGCGGCCAGCAAGGGCTTTGTCGACGAGGTGATCCAGCCGCATTCGACCCGCCGTCGCATCGCGCTGGGCCTGCGCAAGCTGCGCAACAAGGACCTGGCGAACCCGTGGAAGAAGCATGACAATCTGCCGCTCTGAGCTGGTCGCGAGCGGGGAAGCCCTCCCCCAGCCCCTCCCGCTTGCGGGAGGGGCGTGCTCGTGGACCGCGCTCGCTCCAAGCCTCTCCCCTCCCGCAGGCGGGAGGGGCCGGGGGAGGGCTGGCGCTTTCCACACTCGAACCCATTGGAAGCGCGCATGACCACTCTATCCGACTGGGAAGCCCTTGCCGCGCGCGAGGTGAAGGGCCGCGATCTGTCGTGGCAGACGCCGGAGGGGATCACGGTCAAGCCGCTCTACACCGCCGAGGATGTGCGCGAGGACCCCGGCCTGCCGGGCTTTGCGCCGTTCACGCGTGGCGTGCGCGCCAGCATGTATGCGGGGCGCCCCTGGACGATCCGGCAATATGCGGGCTTTTCGACCGCCGAGGAGTCGAACGCCTTTTACCGCCGCAACCTGGCGGCGGGGCAGAAGGGGCTGTCGGTCGCCTTCGATCTGGCGACGCACCGGGGTTATGACAGCGACCACCCCCGCGTAACGGGTGATGTCGGCAAGGCGGGCGTCGCGATCGACACGGTCGAGGATATGAAGATCCTGTTCGACGGCATTCCGCTCGATGCCATGTCGGTCTCGATGACGATGAACGGCGCGGTGATCCCGGTGCTGGCCTTCTTCATCGTCGCGGCCGAGGAACAGGGGGTTCACCGCTCCAAGCTGGAAGGGACCATCCAGAACGACATCCTCAAGGAGTTCATGGTCCGCAACACCTATATCTATCCGCCCGAGCCGAGCATGCGGATCATCTCGGACATCTTTGCCTATACCTCGGCCGAGATGCCCAAGTTCAACAGCATCTCGATCTCGGGCTATCACATGCAGGAGGCCGGGGCGACGCAGCTCCAGGAGCTGGCCTTCACCATCGCCGACGGCATGGAATATGTAAAATACGGTGTCGCCAGCGGCCTCGACATCGACAAATTCGCCGGGCGCCTGTCCTTCTTCTTTGCCATCGGCATGAACTTCTTCATGGAGGTCGCCAAACTGCGCGCCGCGCGCGTGCTGTGGCACCGGGCGATGACGCAGCTGGGGGCGAAGGACGATCGCTCCAAGATGCTGCGCACCCACTGCCAGACCTCGGGCGTGTCGCTGACCGAGCAGGACCCGTATAACAACGTCATCCGCACCACCATCGAGGCGATGGCCGCGATGCTGGGCGGCACGCAGAGCCTGCACACCAACGCGCTGGACGAGGCCATCGCGCTGCCCACCGACTTCTCCGCCCGGATCGCGCGCAACACACAGATCGTGCTGCAGGAAGAGACGGGGATGACGAAGGTCGTCGATCCCTTGGGCGGCAGTTACTATGTCGAGAGCCTGACTCAGAGCCTGGTCGACGGTGCGTGGGCGCTGATCGAGCGGATCGAGGCCGAAGGCGGCATGGCCAAGGCGGTCGCTTCGGGCTGGCCCAAGGCGATGATCGAGGAAGCGTCCGCAGCGCGTGCGGCCAAGGTCGACCGGGGCGAGGATGTCATCGTCGGGGTGAACACATACCGGCTGGCCGACGAGGCACCGGTCGAGATCCTCGATATCGACAACCACGCGGTGCGCGCGGGTCAGGTGGCGCGGATCGCAGCGGTGAAGGCCGCGCGCGACGAAGCGGCGGCCCAAGCGGCACTCGATGCCCTGCGCCAAGCCGCCCAAAATCCTCCCCAAGCTCGTCTTGGGGAGGGGGACCATCCGAAGGATGGTGGAGGGGCCGGGGCTGACGGTGCCCCTCCACCACGCCCTGCGGGCGCGGTCCCCCTCCCCGAGCAAGCTCAGGGAGGAATGGGGTCGAACCTCTTGGCGCTCGCCGTCGAGGCGGCGCGGGCGCGGGCGACCCTGGGCGAGATTTCCGCCGCGCTGGAGGATGCGTTCGGCCGCTATGGCACCCAGCCGACCCCGGTGTCGGGCATCTATGGCGGCGCTTACGGCGAGGATGAACGCTGGGCCCGCCTGCTGCGCGGCGTCGAGGCCGTGGAGCGTCGCCTCGGCCGCAAGCCGCGCCTGTTCGTCGCCAAGATGGGCCAGGACGGGCATGACCGGGGCGCGAACCTCGTCTCCTCGATGTTCGGCGATCTGGGGTTCGAGGTGGTGGCGGGTGCGCTGTTCCAGACGCCGGAGGAAGCCGCGCAAGTGGCACTGACCCGCGATGTCGACGTCGTCGGCGCCTCCAGCCTGGCGGCGGGGCACAAGACGCTGATCCCCGAACTCATCGGCCACCTTCGCGACGCAGGCCGCGCCGATATCAAGGTCATCGCGGGTGGCGTTATTCCCGCGCAGGACTATCAGGCGCTCTACGATGCCGGGGTGCAGGCGATATTCGGCCCCGGCACCAATCTTGTGAAGGCGGCCGAGGATGTGCTGAGGCTGCTGGGCCATAACATGCCGCCCGAGACGGGCGAATGACAGGACATGACGGAATGACGACGACCACCGCGCTTCGCCCCGAGGCGGCCTTGCGCACTGACTGGACCCGCGCCGAGATCGCCGCGCTGTTCGACCTGCCCTTCCCCGAGCTGCTGTTCCGTGCAGCCGAAGTGCACCGCGCGCATCATGCGGCGGACGAGGTGCAGCTGTGCACGCTTCTCTCGATCAAGACCGGCGGCTGCCCCGAGGATTGCGGTTACTGCTCGCAAAGCGCCTCGGCGGAGAGCGACGTAAAGGCCGAAAAGCTGATGGACGTGCAGGCGGTGCTGGCGGCGGCGGCCGAGGCCAAGGCGGCGGGCTCGCAGCGTTTCTGCATGGGCGCGGCATGGCGCAGCCCCAAGGAGCGCGACATGGACAAGGTCGTCGCCATGGTCGAGGGCGTGAAGGCCATGGGGCTGGAGACCTGCATGACGCTGGGCATGCTCGATGCGCCCCAGGCGCAGCGGCTGGCCGAGGCGGGGCTCGACTATTACAACCATAACATCGATACTTCGCCGGAAAACTACGCCAACGTCATCACCACGCGCTGCTTCGAGGACCGGCTGGCGACGCTGTCCAACGTGCGCGAGGCGGGGATTTCGGTGTGCTGCGGCGGCATCGTCGGCATGGGCGAGACGCGCGGCGACCGGGTCGGCTTCGTCCATGCGCTCGCCACCCTGCCGCGCCATCCGGAAAGCGTGCCGGTCAATGCGCTGGTCCCGGTCAAGGGCACGGTGCTGGGCGATATGCTCGCCGATACGCCGCTGGCACGGATCGACGATATCGAGTTCGTCCGCACCGTCGCGGTCGCGCGCATCACCATGCCGATGAGCATGGTCCGCCTGTCGGCGGGGCGCGAGAGCATGTCGGCGGCCACCCAGGCTTTGTGCTTCATGGCGGGGGCGAACTCGATCTTCACCGGCGACAAGCTGCTGACCGCGGGCAATGCGGGCGACGATGCCGATGCCGCGCTGTTCGCCAGGCTGGGCCTGAAGCCGATGGAAGGTGCCGAGCCGATGCGGGTGGCGGCGGAGTGACATTTCCACCGCCCTGTTCCCCGGCGAAGGCCGGGGCCCAGTGGCGGTGAACCACCGATGGCGCGCCACCGGCCACGTATTTCGACACGGACCAACGACATAAAAGGAGAGGTATCCCCGTGTTCCAGAAAATCCTGATCGCCAATCGCGGGGAAATCGCGTGCCGGGTGATCCGCACGGCCCGCGCAATGGGCATCGCCACCGTCGCCGTCTATTCCGACGCCGATGCCGGCGCGCCGCATGTCCGGCTCGCCGACGAGTCGGTACGCCTCGGCCCCGCGCCCGCCGCCGAGAGCTATCTCAAGGCCGAACTGATTCTTGCCGCCGCCAAGGCGACCGGCGCGGATGCGATCCACCCCGGCTATGGTTTCCTGTCCGAGCGCGAGAGCTTTGCAAAGGCCTGTGCCGAGGCGGGCGTCGTGTTCATCGGCCCGCCGCCGAACGCCATCGCCGCGATGGGCGACAAGATCGAATCGAAAAAGCTCGCCAAGGCGGCGGGCGTCAATGTCGTCCCCGGCTATCTGGGTGAGATCGCCGATACCGAGGAGGCGGTGCGCATCGCGACCGACATCGGTTTCCCTGTGATGATGAAGGCGTCCGCCGGTGGCGGCGGCAAGGGCATGCGCCTGGCCTGGTCCGAGGCGGATGTCCGCGAAGGCTTCGAGGCGACCAAGCGCGAAGGCCTCGCCAGCTTCGGCGACGACCGCGTCTTCATCGAGAAGTTCATCGAGAGCCCCCGCCATATCGAGATCCAGGTGCTGGGCGACCAACATGGCAACATCGTCTATCTCGGCGAGCGCGAATGCTCGGTCCAGCGCCGCCACCAGAAGGTGGTCGAGGAAGCCCCGTCGCCCTTCGTCACGCCCGAGATGCGCCGCGCCATGGGCGAGCAGGCGGTCGCCCTGGCGCGGGCGGTCGGCTATTATTCGGCGGGCACCGTCGAGCTGATCGTGTCGGGGGCGGATACTACGGGTAAGAGCTTCTACTTCCTCGAGATGAACACCCGGCTCCAGGTCGAGCATCCCGTGACCGAAGAGATCACCGGCCTCGATCTGGTCGAACAGATGATCCGCGTCGCCGCCGGAGAGCCGCTGGCGTTCGGCCAGGACGATGTGACGCTGACCGGCTGGGCGATCGAGAACCGCGTCTATGCCGAGGACCCCTATCGCGGCTTTCTGCCCTCGACCGGGCGGCTGGTCCGTTACAACCCGCCCGCCGAGCAGGCCGATGACGACGTGCGGGTGCGCGTCGACGACGGCGTCGCCGAGGGCGGCGAGGTCAGCATGTTCTACGACCCGATGATCGCCAAGCTGGTCACCTGGGCACCCACCCGCGAAGCCGCGATCGACGCCCAGATCGCCGCGCTCGACGCGTTCGAGATCGTCGGGCCGGGGACGAACATCGACTTCGTCTCCGCGCTGATGCAGCATCCGCGTTTCCGCTCCGGCGCGCTGTCCACCGGCTTCATCGCCGAGGAATATCCCGAAGGCTTCCAGGGCGCGCCCGCCTCCGCCGAACTGACCCGGACGCTGGCCGCCGTCGCCGCCTTCGCCGCCACCGCCGAGGCCGACCGCGCCCGCCGCATCGACGGCCAGCTCGGTCACCGGCTGCAACCGCCCGCCGACTGGACGGTGCGGATCGGGGGAGCGGACCATGCGGTCAACGTCTCGACCGACGGGATCGGCGTCGACGGCGCCGAGCTGGACCTCGCCATCGCCTACACCCCCGGCGACCGGATGATCGCGGTCGAGGACGAGGCCGGCGAGGCCCTCCACGTCCGCATCGCCAAGACCCGCACCGGCTTCCGCCTGACCACCCGCGGGGCCAGCCACACGGTCCGCGTCCTCCCCGCCCGCGCCGCCCCCTACGCCCAGCACCTCATCGAAAAGGTGCCGCCCGACCTGTCGAAATTCCTCATCGCCCCCATGCCAGGCCTCCTCGTCCGGCTCGACGTTGCCGAGGGCGACCAGGTCGAGGCCGGCCAGCCGCTCGCCGTCGTCGAGGCGATGAAGATGGAAAACATCCTGCGCGCCGCCAAGTCCGGCACCGTCAAGACCATCGCCGCTAAAACCGGCGATAGCCTGGCCGTCGATGCGGTGATTTTGGAACTAGGGTCAGGACCCATTGATGTGAGCGTCGCGATCTGATTCAGGCTCCACGAGGAGACTGGTGATGAGCGACCTTTTTTGGCTGACGGACGATCAGATGGAGCGGCTGCGGCCGTTCTTCCCCAAGAGCCACGGCAAGCCTCGGGTGGATGACCGGCGGGTGCTGAGCGGCATCGTCTTCGTCAACCGCAATGGGCTGCGCTGGCGAGATGCGCCCAGCGCCTATGGTCCTCACAAGACGCTGTACAACCGGTGGAAGCGCTGGGGCGAGCGTGGCGTGTTCACGCGCATGATGGAGGGGCTGGCTACAGGCGATGCCGAACCGAAGACCGTCATGATCGATGCGACCTACCTGAAGGCGCACCGCACGGCATCGAGCCTGCGGGTTAAAAAGGGGATCTCGGCCGCCTGATCGGACGCACCAAGGGCGGCATGAACACCAAGCTCCATGCCGTGGCCGACGCGAACGGACGTCCGCTGAGCTTCTTCATGACAGCAGGCCAGGTCAGCGACTACACCGGCGCGGCAGCGCTACTCGATGACATGCCAAAGGCGCAGTGGCTGCTCGGCGACCGCGGCTACGACGCCGATTGGTTCAGGGACGCTCTCCAGGCCAAGGGCATCCAGCCATGCATCCCCGGTCGCCGATCACGCAACGAGCCGGTCAGGTACGACAAGCGTCGCTACAGGCGCCGCAGCCGCATCGAGATCATGTTCGGCCGCCTCAAGGATTGGCGCCGGGTCGCTACCCGCTACGATCGCTGCCCCACGGCCTTCTTCTCTGCCGTCGCCCTCGCTGCCACCGTCATCTTCTGGCTGTGATCAACGAGTCCTGACCCTAAGACACTTAGTCGCAACGGTTTTTTCCGACGCCGTGCTGCGATACTGCTACGGGCTGACCTGCTCCCCGGAAATCATGCCATTGGTAAGTTAGCCCGTCAGATGGAGACGAGCGATGCGACGAATGCCTAAACGAGCACCTGTTCCCCTCATTGACTGCGGCAATACGTATAATTGAGGCATGGCGGACACACTACAACACCGTGCGTCCGCACAGCAGCAGCCGAGTTCACCAACCGCCCCCCGCCAAGGGCATGAGGACACGGAATCTAGGCATCGTGGACAAAGGGCAGCCAGAGCAGGACTGATGCGAGGCTGACGAAGCCGATGTAGGACTCGGCGGTTTTGTCGTATCGGGTTGCGACCCGTCGCCAATTCTTGAGTTTGTTGAACAGTCGCTCGATCTGGTTGCGCCAGCGGTACTTGCCCCGATCATACGCAGCCGGGTTGCGACGGTTGCGCCGAGCCGGGATCACGGCCTCAACGTTCATGCTGGTCAGGGTGTCGCGTACCGCGTCGCTGTCATAGCCTTTATCCGCAAGCAGAGCGTCGATCCGGTCGGCGATCATGCGCATCAGAGGGCCGAAGCCTTGCGTATCGTGCGCCTGGCCCGGCGTCAGGACGAAGGCGAGCGGACGACCTCTGACATCGCAGCGGGCGTGGAGTTTGGTAGTGAAGCCGCCGCGCGATCGGCCAAGCGCCTCGGTCGCGCCAGTCCCTTTTTTATGCCCACGGCACAATGGTGTGCCCGGACAATGGTGCTGTCGATCATGTCGGCGCGACCATCGCGTTCCACCGCACCGGCCAGCGTCTCCAGCATGGCGTCGAACACACCCGTCGTCGCCCAGCGACGGTAGCGGCGAAACACGCTGTTCCACTTGCCATATTAATCCGGCAAATGCCGCCATTGCGCACCCGTCCGCGCGATCCACATCATGCCTTCGAAAAAGGGGCGGTTGTCACCAGCGGGACGACAGCCACGTCCGCGCTCGGCCGGTAGCAGCGGCCCGATCAGCGACCATTCCTCATCCGACAAACCGATCCGCTCGCCCAAGCCTGCCCCCAAAAGGAAGCCTTGAATCAGTGGCGAGGCACGCCGTCAAGCTTTGTCCACGATGCCTAACTTGTCAGCGGCCCGAAAATGGGGAGCACGTTAGCCGAGGTCCCGGCGCCGACAGCCGCCCCACTGACGCTAATAGCTCTACACACTCTAGGTTAAGCGATGCCGCCTCCAACGCTTCAAATTTAGGCGTCTGAACTGCTACGCAGATATGCTACGTAACTCGTCGACTGGGCCACCAAAAAACGGCAGAAAACTGCGGCTTTTGGAAATGGTCGCGGAGACAGGATTCCTGACCTATTTTTTCCGCCCACTAAGTCATTGATTTTGCGTCACCGCGCAGCCCGTCTGTCAGCGAGTTGCACAGCGAGGGGTACAGTATGGCGTACAGCCGAGCAAGCCTTCGCCTTGCGCCAAATCCTACTTGCGACATTGATCGTCGACCCACCGCCGGGCTTCGCGACTTCGAGGATGAGATCGGCCAGGCACATCGATTGCTGCCTATGACCCAACGAGGGCGGAGAATGTCGTTGAAGAGCCTGAAGCGGTATGCGGGCTATATTTAAGACGATAGAGATCAACGATCAGACAAGCGAACGCTCAAGGATACGAAGCGAAACATGGCGAACATCACACGGCGGCGGACAGGTGAGTTTCTGCGCAAGCTGTTCGAAGCCCTTCTTGCCGAGCCGGAGGGTATGGCCGCCGCAGCCGCCATGAATGCCGTTCGCACCGCCATCCCGCTCACCGCATTCGAGAAAGGGCACTATCCCTCCGGCGGCGAGCGGTTCGAAAAGATCTTGCGCTTTGCGACGGTCGACTGCGTGAAGGCGGGCTGGCTCCTGAAGAGCAGCGGTGTCTGGAGCGTCACCGACATCGGCCAAAAGGCATATAAAACCTATGTCGATCCCGAAGCCTTCTACAAGGAAGCTTGTCGGCTCTATGGCGCATGGAAGGCCCAGCGTGATGCGTCAGAGGTAATGCCCGGCGAAGCGGCAGAGCCCGATGCGATCGAAGAAGCGGCGGAGAAGCTCAGCGTCACCGTGGAAGCGGCCCTGGATCACGCCTGGACCGAAATATCCCAGTTCCTGCACTCCAGCGACCCGTTCGAATTCCAAGAGATGGTCGCCGATCTGTTGCGCGGTATGGGCTATCACGTTTCCTGGGTCTCGCCGCCTGGCAAGGATAACGGCGTCGACATCATCGCCTTCACCGATCCCCTGGCCACCGTTGGACCAAGGATCAAAGCACAGGTGAAGCGTTGGCAGTCCAAGGTCGATAGCGATGGGTTGAAGTCGTTTCTGGCCACCCTGTCACCCGGCGACGTCGGCATCTATATCTGTTTGGCAGGTTTCACCAAGGATGCGCAGGATTATGCCCGCAATCAGGAGACGCGACGCGTCACGCTGATCGACGCCCGGCGCTTCTTCGAGCTTTGGGTTCAGAATTATTCCAAACTTGCCGATCAAGCGCGCCGTCGCTTGCCGATCGTTCCGGTCTATTTCCTGGCCCCCGCAAGTTAGGCACGCGTCGCCAGCAAGTGAACGGCAAGGTGCTGTGCTTTCTTCTTCGATCGTCCCAATCAAGACTTGGGCCGGTCATAAGCCCCTATATTCTGAAACGTCCGCATTGCTCTCTCGCATGGCTGGACGCTAGTACGGGCGGCAGATCGTTAAAACGCAGGGGTCAAGGTGCCGATACTGGATTGGATGACGCGCGGAGAGGATGTACGCGCGGCGGCGGCGGTGCCCTATAGATTGCTGGAAGCAGTGCCCGCGCTGGACGGCGGTAATGCCGACACCGCCAACATGCTCATCCAGGGCGACAATCTCGACGCTCTCAAGGCGCTGCTGCCCTACTACAAGGGCGCGGTGAAGTGTATCTTTATAGATCCGCCTTATAATACTCGATCACTAGTTGCCGAGCAGTACGACGACAATTTAGAGCATGCCCAGTGGCTAGCAATGATCTATCCCCGCCTCGTGCTGCTGCGTGACCTGCTTGCTGAGGATGGCAGCATTTGGGTGTCGATAGACGATAATGAAGGCCATTACCTTAAGGTAATAATGGATGAAGTATTCGGACGCGCTAATTTTATTGATACAGTAATTTGGGAGAAAGCCGACTCCCCTCGAAATTCAGCACGCCAGCTCTCATCTGACCACGATTATATATTTGGTTACAGCCGCCGGATTGATTGGGCGCCGCGCCGCCTTCCGCGAACTGAAGCCGCAAATTCAATTTACAGCAATCCTGACAGCGATCCGCGCGGCCCATGGTTGCCCGGTGATCCATACGCAAACAAACCGTATTCGCGCGGGCAATACTCGATAGAAGGGCCAACCGGGCGTCGGTTTCAGCCCCCTGCAGGGCGATATTGGCGAGTATCGGAAGAGCGTTTGCGGGAACTCGACGCTGATGGACGCGTGTGGTGGGGGCCGCAGGGATCTGCGCGTCCGAGCATTAAGCGATATCTTTCTGAAGTATCGGAACTGGTTCCCCGAACACTTTGGCGAAAGGAAGACGTAGGCAGCAATCGCACATCGAAGAACGAGATGCGCGCTCTATTCCCGGAAGAGGCGTCGTTTGGTACCCCAAAGCCCGAACGCCTCATGCATCGCATCCTCCATATCGCCAGCAGCCCCGGCGACCTCGTACTCGACAGCTTCCTAGGCTCCGGCACCACGGCGGCGGTGGCGCACAAGATGGGGCGGCGCTGGATCGGGATCGAAATGGGTGACCATGCCGAAACCCACTGCAAGCCACGCCTCGACAAGGTGATCACGGGCGAACAGGGCGGTGTGTCCGACGCGGTCGGCTGGACCGGCGGCGGCGGCTATCGCTACTATCGGCTGGGCGCGCCAGTGTTCGAGGCGGACGGGCAAATTGCCGACGGCATCCGCTTTGGGACGCTCGCCGCCCATATCTGGTTCAGCGAAACGGGCGCACCCTTCACCGGCACGGCCACCGTGCCCGTGCTGGGGGTGCATGACGGCATGGCCTATGCCCTGCTCTACAACGGCATTCTCGGCGACCGGTCGGTCAGCGGTGGCAACGTCCTGACCGCCGCATTGCTCGAGCGATTGCGGGCGGAAAGTCGCTGGGATGGGCCAATGACCGTCTATGGCGAATGGTCCAAGCTGGGCGCGGCGCGGCTGGCCGAAGCCCAGGTCGTCTTCAAACAGACCCCCTATGACGTGAAGGCCCGCTGATGGAACTGAAGGACTATCAGCGCCGAGCGCTCGACGCGCTTCGCACCTTTCTCGACCAGGCGGCGATCCGCGACCATGCGGTCGCTTATGCCGCCGCCTGCGCGGTCGGCGAGCCCGGGGCGTATGGCGCGACCTATCGCCAGCTCGCCGGGCTACCGGACGTGCCCTATTGCTGCCTCCGCCTACCGACCGGCGGTGGCAAGACGCTGCTTGCCGCGCACGCCATCGGCATCGCCCGCGATACCTATCTGGCGCGTCGCTATCCGGTGGTGCTGTGGCTGGTCACGTCGAGCGCGATCGCCGACCAGACGCTGGGCGCGCTGAAGAAGATCGGCCATCCCTATCGCCAGGCGCTGGAGGCGCAGTTCGGCGGCGCAGTGCGCGTGTACGGCATTGACGAACGGCGGCAACTTCGCCCCCAGGACATGGCCGATGCCGCGACGGTGATCGTCGCTACCGTCCAGTCCTTCCGCGTCAACAATGTCGCCGACCGCAACGTCTATCGCGACGATGAAGAATTGGAGCCGCACTTTGCCGCGCTGCCCGCCGGGGCGGATCTTGCCCGGCACGAAGCCGGGCCGCGCCGGGGCAAACCGATCGCCAGCTTCGCCAACCTGTTGAAGCTGCACCGCCCATTGGTGATCGTGGACGAGGCGCACAACTTCACCTCCACTTTGTCGGGTGAGACGTTCGGCCGCCTGGCACCCGCCGCCGTGGTGGAATTTACCGCGACGCCGGTGCGCTCCAACGTCATCGTCTCTGCCACCGCCGCCGAGCTGAAGGCGGCAGACATGATCAAGCTGCCGATCCATCTGTCGCAGCATGGCAGCTGGCAGGCGGCGATCGCCCACGCCGTCGACAACCGCGCGTGGCTGGAAGGCATTGCCGCCAAGGACAGCGGCGGCATCCGCCCGATCGCGCTTTATCAGGCGCAGCCCGCGCGCGAGGGGGCCGAGGCGACGGTCGACGTGGTGAAACGCCATCTGATTGACGATTGTCGTATCCCCGAAGATCGGATTGCGGTCGCAACAGGCAATCAGCGCGAATTGGATGGCATCAATCTGTTCGATCCGACCTGCATCATCGAACATGTCATCACCGTCGATGCGCTGAAGGAAGGCTGGGACTGTTCCTTCGCCTATGTCTTCTGCTCGCTCGCCAGCATTCGCAGCGGCGGGACGGTGGAGCAGTTGCTGGGCCGCGTGCTGCGCATGCCCTTTGCGACCCGACGCTCTTCCGAAGAGCTGAACCGGGCCTATGCCCATGTTTCCGAACGCAACTTCTTCGACGCAGCGGAAGGGCTGAAAGACCGGCTGACCGAAATGGGATTCGACGAGCGCACCGCGCTTGAGGCGATCGTCGAACAACCCGAATCGTTCGACTGGCGCGAAGACCAGCCGCTCTTCACCCGGCCCGAGCTGCCGGTGTTGCATGTACAGGAACGCCCCGATCAGATTGGCTGGACGCCCGAAATGGTTTCGGCGACCCGCATCGCTGACGATGGCTCAGGCGGCGTGGCGATCACCTTCGACACCGCCGCGCCCGATACAGTGCTGCGCCAGGTCGCTGCGGCGGTAAATGCATCCTGCGAGTCGCCGATGACGGCGATTGAGGCGTTCATCGCGCAACGTGCTGCAGCGTTGTCGCCCGCTGAACAGGGCGAGGTGCTGACGTTGCCGCGCCTGGCGATCGAACGCGATGGACAGATCGAGATCGTCTTTCCCGAAACCCTGGTCGACGTCGGCGGCTGGGATTTGCGGCGGGTTGATACCAGCCTGCCGGGCTTCGCGCTGACCGACCGGCCTGACACATTCGAAATGGACGTGGACGGCGATCAGGTCGTCTACAGCCGGATCGACGCTACCGCCGAACTTGCACTGGACGATGCGACCGACTGGGACGTTGCGACGCTATCGCGCTGGCTCGATCGCACCACCCGCCAGCGCGATGTCGCGCAGCCGATCTTCCTTGAATATTGCCGCCGCGTGGTGGAGGGCGTCGCAACACGCATTCCGCTCGCTCAACTCGTCCGCGGCAGATCCGCGCTGCGCCGCGCGATCGTGGCGCGGGTAAGCCAGCTTCGCCATGAAGCAGGCGTGCGCGGCGTTCAACTATTGCTTGGCGACATCGCACCCGTGCTCGCGTTGGGCGACAATGGGTTCAGCTTCAGTGGTAAGGGATATGATCCGCGAACGCCCTATTCGGGCCCTTGGCGGCCTCGAAAGCACCTCTTCTCGCAGGTTGGCGATTTGAAGCATGGCGGGGAGGAATGGAAGGCGGCCGTACAGATCGACGATCATCCCGCCGTCCACCGCTGGGTGCGCAACGTCGACCGTACTCGTTGGTCCTACAAATTACCGACCTCGACCGACTTCTTCTACCCCGACTTCATTGCCGAGCTGACAGATGGCCGGAAGCTCGTCATCGAATATAAGGGTGCCGATCGCACGGACAGTGCTGAAAGCCTCGAGAAGAAGAATATCGGTGCCCGATTACAGGAGGTAAGCGGTGGCGAGGTGCTATTCCTTTGGGCGGAACTGGATCGCGGCGGCAATGTCACGCGACAAATCGACAGGGTGATTGACCGGATTCTTCTATTGTGAAGGATTCCATAGGCGGAAACCGCATGCTTTTTCCGTTTTTCTAGTCTGGAAGCTGGTTCGTATTGCGTAAGTGCGGGTAGGATGGCTCGATCTGGGACTTTTCTGCCATTCCTAAACGATGTGACGAACGGCCCGTCAGGCTGGGAGCCGACATCGGGGGCTCGCCCGACTGGCACTGCAGAATGACGAAGGGTGTTTTTCGCGGAATGTTCGCCCATAGCCACTAGAACAAACCAGACTGCCCTTGATACAACTGACAAGTCTGCCATTCTCGATAACCTTGGTTGACGACCTGCCTCGAAACCGGCTCGCATGTTGAGTCTCTTGGGGGGTAAGCGTCGCCTGCATTATGGGAGATGAATCTTGCCGATCGAAACACTGGATCCAAAAAACTCCGTCCTTTTTCTTGGATCAGGCTTCTCGGCAGATGCAACCAACATCGCGAACGAGAAGCTCCCTGCCGGACAGCCCTTGTTGGAGCGGCTGGCTGAAGCGATCGGGGAATCTCCAAGAGACCACGATCTGAAGTCAGCAGCGGATGCCTTCGCGCGCCGCTTCGACGTGAGTCTTTACGAAATCCTATACAATACTTTCACAGTTTCGTCCGTACTAGACTATCAGAGAGACATTCTTTCTCTCCCATGGGCTCGTATTTATACTACCAACTACGATGATATGGTTAGCTCGGTAAAGGGTGGCTCCTATCCTATCTTCACTTTCGATGATTACAGGCCCCGGACTCTGCCTCAATCCTTTGCGGTGCACTTGCACGGTTCAATACGAAAGGCGACAGAGTCTGACGTTGAACCGCAATTGATCCTAAATAGTCTATCCTACGATGTGATCACTCGCGACCATCCGACCTGGTTCTACGAGTTTCAACGAGATCGTCGAACCTTTGATGCCTGCTATTTCATGGGGTTCAGCCTAGGCGACCACCATATCACTGGATTGATGGCTGCAGGCGAGACGTCCGCGAGGCGGACTCACTTCATCACGCGCAACCCACCGAAGCAACAACTTGTGGAAAGAGCGCCACCGTATGGGGAAATCGTACCGATAGGCTTCGACGGGTTCGCCGATTTGGCCAAAACGCTTCCACCATCGCCCAAACCGGCTAATCCGCGATCTCTCGAATCCTTCAAGTTCCTGCAGCGAGGCATCGACGCAAAGCCGCTCGTCGATCCCACGCCGGTCGAAATCTTCAATTTGGTAACATTTGGCAGCTTCAATCAAGGCCGCTTCTTCAACACCGTCCGCGATGATAGCTACGTGGCGAAGCGCCGGAAAAGCGTTGAGAGTGCACTCGCTCTTCTCAGTACTAATAAGACAGTGCTGGTCCTCTCAAGGCTCGGGAACGGAAAGACCATTTTTACGTCGATCTTGGCTCGAGACGCGAGCGAGAATGGCTACAAGTGCTATTTGTGGCGACGTGCCGGTAAACGCCTCGCACAGGACCTTGAAGTCATCCGAGCCGAAAGGCAGGCGCTTATCATCTTTGACGATTATGACGCCGCGATCGACAATATCGAGCGCGTCTCTGCGGGTGTGCCTGACGCGAAGTTCGTAGTGACGATCCGTACCGGGCAACAAGACGTGCGCCTGCATGAGGTCTTGACTAAACTCCCGCAGCCGATGAAGCGGATTAATCTTGACCTGTTCTCCGATGAAGACAAGAAGCATTTGCACAAACTTCTCGACCGTGCTGGCGCGCGAACGGTTCAGTTCGACGACATAATTAATAGCTCCCGAGAAATACGGGAAATCGTCACTCAGCTGTATAACCACGCGCAAATTCGAGAGAAAATATCCGACGGTGTCGCAAAAGCCTCCAACGAGATGGTCCAGATCCTCGCACTCGCATCGCTCATTAAATGGGCTGGCGTTGAGCTCGACGATAGCGACTTACAGGAACTTGCCGAATGCGACGTCTACGGCGAACTGAAAAGATCTGGCGGTCTCGGCGCCGATTTTCTGAGCGGGGCCGACGATCGGGTCGAGATGCGTTCCGCGCTGCTCTCCGAATATCTCCTTCAAAGAATCTTAACGCCGAAGCAAGTTCTCGACGCCTGCTACACGATCACCACCACGTCCACGCGGCGGCGCGGGGAGCGCGTCCATCGCCTGCTAGCTGGCGTACTAATGAAGGATTCGACGCTCAAACGTTTCCTCAAGTTTCATGCGGGTGTCGATCAAACTTTGGACAGGCATTATACGCGCCTTTCCAATGACATGGCCGTAAATGACGAACCGCTCTTTTGGCTGCAGTACGCAATTTTCATGAAGAGGACTGGCAAGGTCGCGAAGGCCCGGATGTTCCTAGGGTCAGGACTCATTGGTCATAGCCAGAAGATGACGGTGGCCGCGAGGGCGACGGCAGAGAAGAAGACGGTTGGGCAGCGGTCGTAGCGAGTTGCGACGCGGCGCCAATCCTTCAGACGGCCGAACATGATCTCGATGCGGCTGCGGCGCCGGTAGCGGCGCTTGTCGTATCTGACCGGCTCGTTGCGCGATCTGCGGCCCGGGATGCAGGGCTGGATGCCTTTGGCTTCCAGGGCGTCTCTGAACCAATCGGCATCATAACCACGGTCGCCAAGCAGCCACTGTGCTTTCGGCAGATCGTCGAGCAAGGCTGCCGCGCCGGTGTAGTCGCTGACCTGCCCGGCGGTCATGAAGAAGCTCAAGGGCCGCCCGTCCGCATCGCTGACGGCGTGCAGTTTGGTGTTCATGCCGCCTTTCGTGCGGCCGATCAGACGGCCGAGATCCCCTTTTTTACCGTAAGCGTCCGGTGAGCCGCGTGTTGTCGCGCGCGGCATAGCCGTTGATGTCCAGACCTGTGGTGGTCTCCTTCTGGAGTCCAGAAGGAGGTCAGGAGATGGAGCGGATGGAGGTCATCACTCGGACGGAGCGCCGGCGAACCTACAGCGACGCCGAGAAGGCAGCGGTGGTTGCCAAGGCGTCGATGCCGGGCGTGACAGTGCGGGAGCTGTCGCGGCAGCTCGGCATTGCCGAGAGCCTCATCTACAACTGGCGGTCGGCGCAGCGGAAGGCGGAGAGCATCGCCAGCGAGCCGTTGCAGTTCATCCCCTATGGCGTGGTAACGGACGCCGCTCGCCCCGAGCCTGTTATAGCGCTGTCGCCGGTGCCGACCGTACACGCGCCACCGCCTGCTAAGCCGTCGCTGCCTGCCGCGCCGGCGGAGGACCTGGTCCGGCCGCATCCGGGAACCCGACCGGGCAGCATCGACATCGACCTGCCGACCGGTGTGCGGCTGTCGGTCGACAGCTACGTCAACGAGAAGGCGCTCGCCCGTGTGCTGCGGGCGCTGGGGCATGCGTCGTGATAGCGCTGGCGCCGGGCACCAAGGTATATCTCGCCTGCAAGCCGGTCAGCATGCAGAAGGGCTTCGACGGGCTGAGCGCGCTCGCCCATCAGGTTCTCAACGGCGACCCGTATTCGGGCCACCTGTTCCTGTTCCGGGGCAAGCGCGGCGACTATTTCAAGGCGCTGTATTGGGACGGCTCGGGCATGTGCCTGTTCGCCAAGCGGTTGGAGAAGGGCCGTTTTGTGTGGCCGCCGCTGGTCGACGGCGGCATCGTTCTCAGCCCCGCGCAGCTGGCGCTGCTCATCGAGGGCATCGACTGGCGGCGGACCGTGGCGCCGGCCCCGGTGACCGCGCCGACCCTCGTGTAAGCGGCGCTTTTTCGTTCTTTTCGCTTGGCGTGAGTCGGGCCGGTGGTAGGATGTGCCATGTCGCTGGCGATGGTCGATCTTCCCTCCGACCCGAACGAGCTGCGCGCCTTCGCACAGGCGTTGCAGGACCAGCTGGCGACCATCGAGCAGGCCCGCGTTACCACCGCTGCGGAGCTGGCCAGCACCGTTGCCGAGCTGCGCGCGGCCAAGGCGACCATCCAGCTGACCGCGCTGGAGATCGAGAAGCTCAAGGTTCAGCTGGCACGGCTCCGGCGCATGCAGTTCGGCCAGTCGTCCGAGCGGCTCTCCCGCGAGATCGAGCAGCTGGAGCTGCGGCTGGAAGAGCTGGAGACGGTCGAGGCCGAGGCGACCAGTGCGTCTGCCGACGCCGGCGTGCCGCCACCCGCCCGCGAGAAGCGCAAGCCTAAGCGCCTGCCGTTGCCCGACCATCTGCCGCGTCACGAGGTCGTCCATGCCGCCCCGCAGGCAGACGGCTGCGGCGCGTGCGGCGGGAACATGTCAGCGCTGGGCGAGGACGTGACCGAGGTGCTGGAGTATGTGCCTGGCCGCTTCCAGGTCGTGCGCCACGTCCGCCCCAAGCTCGCCTGCCAACGTTGCGACGCCATTACCCAGGCACCCGCACCGGCGCTGCCCATCCCGCGCGGCAAGGCAGGTCCTGGCCTGCTCGCGCACGTGTTGGTGTCGAAGTATGCAGACCACCTTCCGCTCTACCGGCAGGCGGAGATCTACGCTCGCGAGGGCGTCGACCTCGACCGCTCGACCATGGCGGACTGGGTAGGCCAGGTCAGCTGGCTGCTTCAGCCGCTTGTCGACCACATTCGCGCCCACGTGTTCGCGGCCGACAAGATCCACACCGACGACACGCCGGTTCCTGTGCTGGCGCCGGGCACCGGCAAGACCAAGACCGGCAGGTTATGGGTCTACGCCCGCGACGATCGGGGTTGGCAAGGCATCGGCCCACCGGCAGCGGCGTATTTCTACACGCCCGACCGCAAGGGTGAGCGACCGCGCGCGCATCTCGCCGGGTTCAGCGGCTTCCTGCAAGCCGACGGCTATACGGGCTACGACCAGCTGTACGATGGACGCCGGCAGCCCGGCCCCATCGTCGAGGTGGCGTGCTGGGCGCATGTCCGGCGCAAGATCTACGACGTGTGGAAGGCGACCGGCTCGACCACGGCGCGCACCGGCGTCAGCATGATCGACCTGATGTACGAGGCGGAGGAGCTCGGGCGCGGGCTGCCGCGGGAGGACCGGCTCGACCGCCGCCAGGTCGTCAGGGTGGGCGTGGACGGCTTCTTCAACTGGGCCGAGGACACCATGCGCCGCATATCGGGCAAGGGCGCGCTGGCAGACGCCATCCGCTATGCGGTCAAGCGGCGCGCGGCGCTGACCCGCTTCTGCGACGACGCGCGGCTGGAGGCGGACAACAACCGGGCCGAGAACTGCCTCCGTCCCGTCGCGCTCGGCCGCAAGAACTACCTGTTCGCCGGCTCGGATAAGGGCGGTGAGCGCGCAGCGGGGATCTACACGCTCATCCAGACCGCACGGCTCAACTTCGTTGACCCCGAAGCCTGGCTGCACGACGTGCTCACCCGCATCGCCGACGGACATCCTGCAAACCGCATCAGCGAACTCACACCGTGGACCTGGAGCAACAAAGACGTATGAGCAACTCCCGCGGCAACCGACTATTCCCCGTACTCATCGGAGTCTTTGCCGTGACCGTGAGTTGCTCGCCTAACGCGCCCCAAGTGCCTCAACAGCGCCCTGACAAGCTCTTCATCGGCTGCAAATCACCGTTGTCCGTTCCAGGCGGGCGAACCATCACCAACTTCTTCCATCAGGAAGATCAAGTCGGCAGGCTTCGCGGGTTGTTCTTCGAGGTTTCTGACCCCAGCGTGGTACCGGCCATCAACGGCAATCCTTCCACCAGCTATCGAGCCGAGCCCATCAGCGAGGCTGGTGCGGAACTGGTCCGCGGAAACGCCAAACAGCCAGGCAAACCGTCTTATTACCGCGGCATGAGTGAAGCCGATCAGATGTCGATGAACCTCGCTGTATTCGGCGGGAGGGCCATCCAGTTTGATTCTCAAGCTGGGTACGGTAAGCTTTCCGAGGAAAACATCCTTCCAACCGACAACCTGCTCTTCCTCGAACCAGGTTGGGCTATCGGTGTCATTGTGCCGAAGGAAAAGGTCGCGCTCGCACCGGCGTTCAGGGCTGCGGCTTCGGCAGCTTTGAACGCTCTGCTCTCGATCCAAAGCGGATGCTCGTCGCCACCCCATAAGCAGTGAGGAACGGGGCTCGCCGGACGCTTACTTTTTACCCGCAGACTCGATGCCGTGCGGTGTGCCTTCAGGTAGGTCGCGTCGATCATGACGGTCTTCGGCACGGCCTCCGCTGCCGCGAGACCTTCCATCATTCGCAGGAAAATACCCCTCTCGCTCCACCGCTTCCAGCGATTGTAGAGCGTCTTGTGCGGCCCATAGTCCTTCGGTGCATCACACCAGCGTAGCCCGTTGCGATTGACGAAAATGATGCCGCTGAGCACCCGCCGATCATCGACCCGAGGCTTGCCATGGCTCTTGGGAAAGAACGGTTGCAGACGCGCCATCTGCTCATCCGTCAGCCAGTACAGGTCGCTCATCCACTCTCTCCTCACGGAGCCTGAATCAGATCGCGCCTCCCACATCAATGGGTCCTGACCCTAACTACCGGATATGATCGGGCAAGCAAGATTCCAGGATTTAAGACCTACCAATTAGACACCCAAGCATTGAGTATTTACCTTCTTGAAGAGGCAGGAAGCAATTCCCCTACGGTTGAAGGTTTGGATGATATTCTTATTTCCATTAAGCTAGTGTCGGATATGATCTCTGAACAAAGCCATCGTCAATATGCCATAGAGGTCCTCGGTGAAATTCCGGCGTTCATCGACGCCCGTCAGCATGCACTTGAAAACACAGAGAAGGTTGCGCTAGTTTTTGAGCTCAACCGCACAAGCATCACCTTAGCGGCTCTCCCTGCGGAAGATAGGGCTTATTACGGCTCCGATATTGTGCGCTCGAAGTTGGAACAGGCGATTGCAAAGCTGGTTCAAACTACGTGACGTCGAGCTTCGTATGCGATAGCCGCCGAAGGCGGGGCTACCCTGAAGTTTCACATAACGTGAATGGCCGGTTTCACGTGAATGGCCGGTTTCACGTGAATGGCCGGTTTCAGCGGAAGCTGTCGTTGCTGCGGCAGTATTGGCAAGACTGGATCTGGTCGACACCGGCCGCGGGCAGATCTCAGCCGCTTCGCGGCGTCGACGACGGATGCAGCTCGCCGGGCTCCTGATCGCCGGTCAGCAGCACAACGACAATAAACCCCATCTTACTTATGAACGATGTTCTGCGAGGCTCCGAAAGGTAATCGACCAGCGCGGGCGTTCCATCGGTGCGATGCTGTGTTCCCAGTCGTGTCGGGCGGGTCCGCTAATGTGATAGCCGCCACGCGGATCGAGCGGCAACGACGCGCGGTCGAAGCCGCCGCCGCGCCGACGCCGGAAGCGCATCGTCGCCGGTTCGCCGAGGGAGATGCCGAGGACATGGCCGTAGATGGGCCGGTCGCGATGCCAGCCGATCCCGGCACCGCGATCGTAGCGGATGAGCAGCGCCTGGATCAGCGCCTCGCGCGCGAGCCCGGCGAAATTGGCGGCCCTATCGCGGATGGGGAGAAGCCAATCCGGCATCGGTGGCGCATCCTTCGGGCGCCCGACCTCGAAGTCGTAACTCCATCCGAAGGACGTTGTCAGCCGCTTACCTGTCCAGCCCTGAAAGCGGAACGGCTCGAGGTCAGTCGCGTCGATCCGGTCAATCAGCATGCGCTCCTCGTCCGCAGTGATCAGGTTCGCCCGCGTGGCGAGCCCCGGCAGGAGCGGCACGTCAAAGAGGTCAAGCATCACGCCGCCGCCTCCGCGAAGATCGGTAATTCGGTCGGTGCCGCTGCCCCGGCCTCGACGAAGTTCGATACCGTTACGCCGACCAGTCGTATTCCCTTCTGGGTTGGCAGAACCGACCGGATCAGGTCGAGCGCCGCGCGGCGCAGGCCTTCCCGATTGGTAACCGCCACAGGCTGGCTGCGGCGTCGGGTGATCTGATGGAAGTCGGCGTATTTGACCTTCACCGTGACGGTGCGGCCGAAGGCTTGCCGTCCCTCGCACCAGTCCCAAACGTCGTCCGCCATCTTAAGCACGCCGGCCTCGATCTCAGCGGGTTTCGTCAGATCGCGGTTGAACGTCGTTTCCGACCCCGACGACTTGCGCACGCGGTTCGGATTGACCGGACGGTCATCTTCCCCTCGCGCGATGGCGTAATACCATTCGGCGGAACTGCCGAAATGCTGCTGCAGGAACGCCAGCGATCTGGCGCGTAGATCAGCCCCGGTCACGATCCCCAGCCGCTTCATCTTCTCCGCCGTCACCGGTCCGACGCCGTGGAAGCGGCTGACGGGCAGCGCCTCGACCCAGGCGGCGCCCATGTCCGGCGTGACGGCAAATTGGCCGTTGGGCTTGCGGTGATCCGAGGCAAGCTTGGCCAGAAACTTATTGTACGAGATGCCCGCCGATGCGGTCAGGCCGGTCTCTGCGAGAATGTCGGCGCGGATCGCCTTGGCGGTTAGCCATGCGGTTTCCATGCCGCGCTTGTTCGCGGTGACGTCGAGATAGGCCTCATCGAGCGATAAGGGCTGGATCAGGTCGGTATAGCGCGCGAACACGTCATGGATCTGGCGCCAGACGTCGCGGTACACGTCGAAGCGGGGCGGCACGAAGATCAGGTCGGGACAGCGGCGCAGCGCGGTGACTGAGGGCAAAGCGGAGCGAACGCCGAACTTGCGGGCTTCGTAGCTGGCCGCCGCCACCACGCCTCGCGCGGCGGCATGGCCGACAGCGACGGGCTTGCCGCGTAGCGACGGATTGTCACGCTGCTCCACCGACGCGAAGAAGGCGTCCTGATCGACGTGGATTATCTTGCGGATGGGTTGAGGCTTATCCTGCTGGCTGCTCAACGGCTTAGCTCTCTGACGACTCTGACCACGGCTGACCCAGAATGCTCCGGTTTCGTCCGTGAAGATTACCTGGCGATTGCCTCGAACGCCAGCGAAGACTGAGAACAGGGAGCGAACACGCTATTGGTGCCATCATGCGACCGCTCCGATCACCAGCCGGACAGGTGGGTGCTGTTACGGCAGCTGCAACCCCGCCCCCGGATACGCAGCAGTCCCGGCTTACGGCACTGGATAACATCGAGCGCGCCATGTCACGATCAGTGAGATGCTCATTCAGGAAGCAGAAGAAGGGCTGGTTGCTGACCGCACGCACAGCAACGAAAGGATGAAATCAAAATGGGACCAATCGGACCGGCCGCCATCGCAGCGGCCATCGTCGGCCTGAGCGGCCTACTCATGACCCTCGCCGGTTGCCTCGGCTACCCTCGCCAAGGCAACATCGGAGGGAAGTCATGGACGAGGGAGGACATGGCGATCACCGGATTGGGGATGCAGCTCATCACTGGACTGCTCGTCGCCTACGCCCTCATCCACTGACCGAGCGAGACCAGCAGGCCCGACGATCTGTGAGTCGAGGCCTGTCTGTGGCTTTTCGTGAAGTCCGATCGGCGACTGCCGCTCTTCTCGATTCTCGACAGGCGAGCCGTGCGTGTCAGCTTCCTTTCGCCTTGCGCCGGAAATGAAGATCGCGATGGCGATAAGACCGCCGACAGGAGCGGAGATGATCGCTGCAACGGTGTTTAGGATGGCGACGCCATCAGGGTCGGATGCACTCTTCCATAGAAAGAGGAACATCACGACCGTGTAGAGAGCGAAGGATCCCGTCAGCCACCATACTGCAGTCGGGACTTGTGCATCATCCACGCCGTTCTTGCTCATGCGACACTCCAAACATCCGCACGGAGAGCGTACCGGCAAAATGTTGCCCAACCCCTAATCGTCTTTCAGAACGGGCTTCAGATTCGATGACGTATCCGGGCGGAGGTCGGACGGCATCCTCAGGACAGCGCCTTGCAAGCGTCAGCCCATCGAACACCATCCTCCAAGACGCGACCATACTTCCACTTCGTGAAGCCATCGACTTACGATGATGGATGCCGTGGGGCGTGCCAGGTCCAGACCGATGCGATCCTGCCTTCCGACCAATGGAAGGAGTTTCGACCTTGCCGCGAGAACGCCGCACCCTCACGAAGGAGACCATCAAGTCTATCCCGCCGTCCGCACCCGGTCGCAAGGAATTCGTCTGGGACGACCGACTGCTGGGCTTCGGTGCATACCGCCAGCAGAACGGCATCCTCGTGTTCGTCTACCAGTACCGCCTGCCGATGCGGCCCGCCAGGCGCATCACGATCGGGAGGCTCGGCGACGTCACGCCGGCGCAGGCGCGCGAGATCGCGCAGGAGCATGCATTCCAGAAGAGCCGCGGCGTCGATCCGGTCGACAAGCGCCGCGCCGAGGCGAAGGAGGCGGACGCCTCCAAGTCGCTCGTCATCAAGACCTACGTCGCCGACTACATCGAGCGCCGCAGGATCGAGCGCAAGCCGCTCACCCTGCAGCACGAACGCATCCTGACCCGCGACGTCGCGGGCCTGATGCCCGACAAGCGCATCGACCGGCTCACGTCGGCAGACATCGACGCCTTCCTCAAGGAACTCGCGCTCCGCTCGATCTCGGCGCGCACCTGGGGGCTGATCTACCTGAAGGTGATCCTGAACGACGCCAGGAAGCGCGGCACGATCGCCAAGTCTCCCGCAGACGCCTTCGATGTGCCAGCGCAGGTGGTCAGGGAACGCGTGCTGCGCCAGGCGGAGATCCAGCGGCTGCTCGAGGCCTTCCGCGACAACGGCTCGACGCACGGCCTCGTCTACGAGTGCATCATGCGTACCCTCAAGCGCAAGGAAGAGGTCGCCGCGATGCGCTGGGAGGAGATCGACCAGGCCACCTGGCTATGGACGATCCCCGCTTCGCGGATGAAGACCAAAGAGATTCACGTGATGGACCTGCCCCGCCAGGTAGTCGCGATCCTGGAACGTCTGCATCCAGATCCAAGGAAGCGCCGGGGCTTCGTCTTCAGCTTCGACGGGTCGAAATCGATCAAGATGTCCACGCAGGACAAGGCCAACATCGATGCACACGTCCAGCGCCGCATCGACCTCGCCGATGCGGAGGGCATCGCCATGGCCAAGTTCGAGCACTGGGTGCCTCACGACTTCCGCACCACCGGGGTCACGATCATGGCGGACGAGCCGTTCAACCTTCCCGGCGACGACCTCGAATTCGCAATCGCGCACAAGGTACCGCGCAGCAAGTACAACCGCGCTCAGCGCCGTGCGGCGGTGCGCCGGGCCATCGACGCATGGAACACGCACCTCGATGCACTCATGGAGAGGCCCGACGCCTGGCCGGGCGGGAAGGACCTCGCACCTCTCGGCAGGTTCGAGATGAAGCCGATGTGGCAGAAGCTCCGGTCCTCATGGCCGAAGCGGAAGTACGACGACGCCAGAGTCAAGAAGGCGAAGGAGGGGAAGGCCAAGTAGGGCATGTCGTAAGCCGCTCGAGCCCGCCATCGCGATGGACACCACCGTATGTCCGTCTATCATCTGGATGGAGGGCCGAGGGAGGAAATGCTCCGTCGTCCATATCAGGGCGGTGGAGCAACATGGAAGCCGGAGGCGAACAGGATCACATCTCTTCCGTTGACTGGACCGAGTGGTATTCCGACCCTTCAGTCTGGCCAAGCAGTCGACATGTATTCCTCGCCGAGGCCGCGATCCGTCTCGGGCGTTCGATGATCGATCCTTGGGAGGACCATCTCCTGTCACACGCTGGTGACGACAATCTGCCGCTCCCCCGTGGGTTGAACTGGTCCGCCCCCGATCGCCAAGTGTTCGATGATGGGTCCGGCTCAGTCAGGGAGGAGCCCTCGATCGATGAAGGCATGAGCCGCCCGGTCGGATGGACGGATGAGGACGAGGTCCGGCTCTTTGAAACGGATACGCACAACAGCATTCGTCACGATGCCCGGTTGGCGGCCAAGGCCATAGCCGGTGCGATCGCGAAGCTGGCCGCCCGGGGATCGATCCGCACCTATGCGCGCCCGATCGGAGGAGGTCGGCTGGAGGACATCGATCCTTCCGACTGGGAGATGGACGATCCCGTGGGGAGGCTTGCTTCCTGCCGCATGACGCCGGGCTCGCCATCGGCGGCTGCGGGTACGCATCAGATCTTCCTGGAGACGGAAGGTCTCACCAAGAAGCTGACGGCGTACGCACGGGAGAAGCCGCTGGCCCTCAACAGCGGCCGAGCGCTACCGGCCGATCGTCCGGTCGGCGGCATCACCCCGCAGGACCGCCTCATCGGCCAATGCGAGCAGGCACTACGCACCTACCTCATTGCGAGCCCATCGGATTGGAGGAAGGACACGCTACGGAACGTCATAATGAAGACGATCAAGCGTCCCTTCTCGGATTCGGTTTTCGATCAGGCCAGAAAGCGGGTTAAGAAGGACTTCCCGCACATCGCCAATGGGGGGAGACCAAGAGGCTCTTGAGAATGTCATGGAAATCCAGCGAGGAGCTTCCATCGCAGGATGAAAATATGACCACGCGGCCGATTCCGGGACCATTTCCCTTCATCGTCGAACAGCGCTGCGATCTGGATCGACGGGTCCGGCTCGACCAGTTCCTCGACTCCATCACGCCCATCGACGGAACCGACGGCAAGGCCATGGCTCGAGCGTGCGGTCTGCATCAGGACACCCCGATCAACGCCAGTCAGCACCAAGCGCTGATCGACGTGGTGAGGAGCAACGTCGCGCGCTTTCCGCTCAATTCGATCTGCATCGTCTGGTCTCCGTCCGAATGCACGTACGTATCGACGAACGGACCGGACGTGTCGGGCGACAAAGTGCCCGATTACGACGTCGACGATCCGCGCGACTGGGACGATCATCCGCTCCGTCTCGTCGACTGTTGGGTCATTCCTCTCGACGACGAGGAGGGAAGCGTCTCTCACATCTCCCTGCGGCTGATCGGCGCGGACTACGTGGAAGTCTCCACCGCCAGTCCATGCCACGTCGCCAGCCTTGAGGGCGAGCGGACGTTCGGGTCGCCCCACCCTTACGACAGGTTCTGTGACGCGGACGGCACATTCCATGTTCCGGCCCGTTTCCGCGGCGTCGAGATCACCGGGTACAACGAGACGTTCCCGACGCTGTACGGCCCGGTGCAGCCGAACGGCTCGGTCGTTCGGGTCGTGCCGCGGTGGCCGAACCACGTCTGGCAGGCATGTCGTGAGATCTCAGGTGATACGCTCACGGAGCGGCAGCTAAAGGCGGCATGGTCCGCGGTCGCACCGACGTCCGACGACACCAATTACGTAGGGATACTTCTGGCAGCCTGAGCCGCGCTCAGTCCCGCTTCCGATCACGGAAGTCGATGTACCATCCACCATCGATCGGTGCCGATCTCCATCCCTCTTCGCGTTCAGCATTCCGCTGCGCGCAGGGGGATGGACGACCTTCGACCTGAGGTAGCCGACCGGATCTCGTCTGGTACTTGCCGGGATCGTTCCTGATCCGCGCCATCAGATCTCTCCGAGGAATGTCCGCACCTGCCTATCGGTCATGCCGTCGGTGCAACCCGGCACGATCCTTCTCCGTGCTCCTGTCAACGAAACCCGGTAGCAGGTGGTGCCGCCGGCATCGGACAACTCGAACTCGTACTTCGTTCCCTCTACGTTCTTCTCCCACCTTTGGCAACCCGGCGGCTTGGAATACACCCAGTCGAGGTGTGTGCCTTCGACAAGCGCGAGCGCGTTCATGACCTCCAAGGCCGAACCGAACCGCTGCCCTGGTTCCGTCTCCAGGCACTTCCTGATCACGGTGCGCATGCGTTCCGGGATGTGCGCGGGGAACGTCCGCTTGTCGGGGAACTGGCCATTGACCACGGCGACCCGGAAGGCGTTCCGATCGAATTGAATGCCGGCAGGCGTCCTCGTCAGGAAGCGTTCGAACTGACGGTCGAACTCCTCATTTCCGCAGCACATGCGATAGAGGAGGACGCCCACCTGATAGATGTCGAACGTCCTGGGGAACTCGTATCCTGCGAAGCCTTCCGGCGGCTGGGTCCGGACATAAGCGCCGTCCAGCTCGGCAAAGCCTCGCGGCCCTATCGGCCTGGCCAAGCCGAAATCCGACAGCAGCGCCTCACCACGATCGGACAGCAGCACGTTGTCGGGCTTGATGTCGAAGTGGACCAGCCGGTTGGAATGGACATGCTGCAGACCTGCCAGCACTTGGCAGCCCAGCGTGACGATCTCCCTTACGCTGAGGAAGCGCTGCGACAGAACGTCCTTCAGCGAACCGCGTCGATAGAACGGCATCGCCACATAGATGCTGTCATCGTCCTCGCATGCATAGTGAACCTGGACCACGTTGGCATGTGCGCTGGCGTAGAGCGCCTGAGCTTCGCCGAAGAACCGGCCGACGTCGAGCCGCGCCTTCGCGATCTCCTTGACTACGATCTCCGCGTTGAGCTGTGCGTCGTGCGCGACGTAGGTCCGGCTGTTCTGTCCGTCCTGACCGATCTCGCGAATGAACCGGAGATTCAATTCCGCACGGCGATGCGGCCTAAGCATTCACGGCTCCGATGGCACAAAGGACGGCCTCGCGCCTCGCCTCCGACATGTCGTCCCAACCCTCGATGTCCAATTCGTTTCGACCCTGCTTGATCATCGGAAGAACTGCCGTGCGCACAATCCCGAGCTTCGCCGCCATGACCGAGATGGGGCCAGCGAAATAGGCTTCGAGCGTGCTGCTGGCGAACGCCTCCTGCAACACGCCTTCGATCTGCATGCGATCGACCGAGGGACGTTGCGCCACCGTCTCGCTGGTTCTGACCCCTGCGCGAACCACGCCGTATTCGCGCATGATGTCGAGGACGTTGCCTCTGACGTACTTCAGGGCCTGAGGCCATTCGAAGGCGGCCGGAACGACGATGTCCTCGACGTTGAGCACATTCTGCTCCGTTGAATCGTAGATCGCGAACGTCACGATCTTGGGAGCGGCCCGTAGGCCCATGGTGATCAATTCATCGCTCCCCATCGGCGTCGCGGCCACGTCAGCCGCAGCGATATCTTGGGATTACCTGTCCAATAATGTCCACCCCCCGCCGAGGATGTTTGCCGACGATCACGTCGATTGCCGTGCATACAAGAAGTGCTCCGCCGCCTGATCCCAAGGCGGCATACGAGGAGCAAGTCGAATGCAGACCCACGTCACCAGCGCCGAGCCCGCCATGCCGCACGGCCGCCGCCCCCTGCTGACCACCACCGAAGCCGCAACGTACTGCGGGCTGGCCAAGAACACCTTGGAGAAGATGCGCCTCTACGGCCGCAAGGGCGACAACTCGCCCCGCTTCATCAAGCTGGGGACGGCCGTGAGGTACCATCCGGACGACCTCGACGCCTGGATCGACCGCAACCGCGCCATCACGACCAGCGAGTACGACCCCACCAACTGATCCGCCTGCCTGCGCTGGCCCACGACTTCGGCTGTGGGTCCGCGACCCGACGCGACGTCGGCAGAATGCAGCCCGTCAGCAACGACCGAGGCCGCTCGGCGGCTTCCGGCGAAAAAAGAGGACATCGTCATGGACAACGTACATCGCCCTCCGATCGCGCACAGGCATCTCTCGCCCGACGAGATTGCGCTGATCCACCGCGCATCGAAGACCAGCTCCGAGCCGCCCGCGCTGCTCGTGCGTCTCGCCACCCTCCTGGGATGCTCGGCCTTCTGCATCGCGGCGGCTCCGATCGAGCTGATCGATCGGCAGCAGGGCCTGCTGAAGCTGCCCGATCCGTCCGGCAGGATGACCGAGGTCGCGGTTGGATATGCCGCTGCGGCGGCCGTGGTCGCTGCTGCGGGGACGCGGACCAGAGGTCCGCTCGTCGTCGACACGTACGGCAAGGTGCTGGCCTGCGACGAGGACACCGAGGACTATGCGAAGGAGATCCTGGCGGCGGCCGTGCCCGCGACCAGCACCTTCGACTGGAGCCTGGCGCTCATCCGGGATTCCATCTTCGGCCAGCTCGTCGACTTCGGAACGCCGATGCTGGTGGCGGCAGCGCAGGCGGGCATCGGCCCGGAGTGGCCGGAAGGCACGAAGCGCGAGGACATGCTGCTCAACCAGCGGGCGGCCGCCGACTGGTGGACGTACCGCATGGGACTGCGTCCTCCGTCGCCGTTCGTGCTGGCCCATGCCGTCACCCGGGTCATCCTCGGCGGCGGTGGCGCGAGCGACCTGCATTCCCGTCGCTCGAGCTGAGCTCGTGAAGAATGCCCGGCGCCAGAGCGGGCGGGTCAGGATGGTTACGCCCACGCGCGGACGCGCGGGCGGATCTCCGATGAAAGTGACTGCGGCGCGAAGGCGCCGGCCGGCTTGAGCCGGGCGGTGGAGGCAGGGGCCGGAGGAAAGAGGCCCCAGACCACCGCGAACGTGGCGATTGACCAGCGATGGAGCATGCACATGGACAGCATCGGCCTCCCGGCCAGATACATGGACGAGAAGGGGCGCATCGACGTCGCCCGCATCAAGGCGGAGACCTCGATCGCGAAGGTCGCGGCGGAAGCGACCGACCTGAAGAAGAGCGGCGACGAACTGAAGGGGCTGTGTCCCTTCCACCCGGAGGACACCGCCAGCTTCTTCGTCAACGAGGGCAAGCGGGTCTTCCACTGCCACGGCTGCGAAGCGGGTGGTGACGTGATCGAACTCCACCGGCGTCTCCATCATGTCGACTTCCGGCAGGCCTGTCTCGATCTCGTCGGCACCGCCACCGCTATGCCGCCCGCGCTCGAGAACCCGGTCCTCGTCGCGATGCGTCGCGCGGAGTCGGTGAGGCGGGCGCGTCAGGTCTGGCACGAAGCGACGCCGATCGGCTGGTCGCTGAGCGAGACCTACCTCGTCAACCGGGGCATCGGTCATGCCGTGCCCGGATCGATCCGCCACTCGCACGTCGCGCGGTGGTGGGATGCGGACGGTCGAGAGGGTCGACGAGAGCCGACGATGATCGCGGCGCTTCAGGACCGCGAAGGCCGGCTCGCGGGCATCCAGCGCACCTTCCTCGACCGCGACGGGCGCAAGTCGACGCGCGGTACGCCGAGGCTGTCGCTCGGCCGGGTGCGCGGTTGTGCGGTCCGCTTCGGTCCGGTCGCGGAGACGGTGATGCTGGCGGCCAGCGTCGAGGACGGGCTGGCGGTGAGGCTCATGTTCCCCGGCGCCAGCGTGTGGGCGGCGGTGGGCGACGGCAACCTGCCGCACGTCCGCTTCCCTTCGCAGGTCAGGCGCGTGATCGTCTGCGGCGACGCGGATGCACCCGGCAGGGTCGCCGCAGCCACGGCGATGGCTGCGTACGTCGATGCGGGCCTTGCCGTCGAGGACCTCGTTCCCCGTGCCGGCAAGGACTTCAACGAGGAGTGGCTGCTCCTCCACGCCTGAGCAGCGATCCCAACCATGTCGGCGAACCACCGTCGTCACCGACCCGCCGCCCTGCGTCCGACCTTCCGAGGAGAATGACATGCCGAAAAAGAAACCCCACTCCAATTCGCTGCCCGCCATCGTCAAGCCGCCCGCTGGCAAGCGCCTGCCGCTGAGGGAGGACGGCGGCCTCGTGAAGGTCGATGCCATCTACCGCGTCGCCGACGTGCACCCCACCGCCGATGGGCCGTGGAGCGTCGAGGCGGACAAGATCGCCTGGACTGATCCCGCGTCCGGATACGCCTGCATCATCCGTCGATCGCCGTTGTATCAGCACCTCTGCGGATACGTCGCGGTCCCGCCGGGCCATCCGCTGTTCGGTCGTGAATACGGCACGATGCTCGGCATCATGATCGGCGTCCACGGCGGCATCGACCATTCGGACGCCTGCGAGCGCGATGCGCCCGAGGATCGCAGTATCTGCCACGTCGCCGTGGATGTCGGATCCTACCAGAACGTCCGCAGGACCATCGAGGACGATCATGAAGGTCATGGCGATAACGACGCCTGGTGGTTCGGCTTCAGCTGCGATCAGCGGGACGACCTCGTCCCGCTGGATACCCGCCACCCGCGCAGCGACAAGACCCCGGCGTTCGGCGTTGACGATCCCACCTACAAGACCGAGGCATTCGTCTACGGGGAGTGCGTGCGTCTCGCGGCACAGCTGAAGGCGATCGGAGAGGGCCGCGACCCCCGGGCGGCCGATCCGGGTCCCACCCTCATCCCCACCTCGAGCCTGGAGTACAGGCGTTGACCCCGCGCGTCTGCGATCCCGAGCTGCCCTGGGGCAACTGGCTGCGGGGCGAACACGTCGATGGCGAGACGGTCTTCGTAGACGAGGAGACCGGCAAACGGTGGCCATCGATGCGCGCGGCGTTCTGGAACGGTCGGCTGCGGATGCCGGACCATTTCGGCAGGACGCCGCACGAACTGCTCGAGACGATGCACGCCGTGCTCGTCGCGACGATCAGGCGCAAGCCGACGATCGATGAGCAGGCGGCAGACATCTTCCAGTCCAGTGGGCTGTACCTCCTCCTGTTCCACCTCTGGCTCGCCCGGGAAGGACTGGTCGAGCTGACTGAGGATGGCCGCGGCGCCAGGACCGTGACGGCGGAGGGGATGGCCGTGATCCACATGCTGCTCGCCACCCGCCCGTACGACGTGCGCAAGCAGCGCCCGTCCGCCGCGACCATCGCCCAGCTGTGCGAGTTCGGCCTTGGCCCGGAGGGGCGGGAGGACAGGCTGGCGCGCGTCGAGAAGGCCGCGGCCCGCTGGGACGTCGCATTCCTCCGTCGGCGCGAGGGCGGCCAGCCGTCGATCATCCTGTCGAAACGCGGGGACGGCATCGTGCCGATCTTCGAGACGGTCTGGACGCTTGGGCTGGGCACGACCGAACGGCGCGACCGCTTCTACGAATGGATCTGCCACCGGATGGACCGGTGGCCGGCATGGGGCGAACTGGCGACTCGCTACGGATCGGATCGTCTGACGCATCACCTGCTGGAGGTCGCTGCAGCGGCGTTGATTGACGATGAGATCCCCAATGAACAGCCGGGGCTGAGCAGCGGGCTCTAAATTGAAGGGTGGACGGCTGCGGTAGTCCTTTGAACGCTCGCTCATCATACTTCGCCACCTCTCGATCTCCATCGCTTGAGGTGGCGAACCTTTCTTAGGTCGTGGCGCAACCCGCTATATAGGGTTTCATCTGGTCGTTTCCCACGGCACCTTCTGGACCACGGCTCCCCAGCGATGTTGAACGGTCATGTGCAAAAGAGCATAGGCAGCTATCAGGCAGACACCTCCGAGGGAGGAAAAGTGACGGGCAAGCGGCAATCATGGCATCCAAATCCGCCAAGATACGGCAGGACGATCTAAACCGCTTCTACACCCGAAGCCGCATTGGCGACCTCCTTGCCGATCAGCTGGGAAACGAACCGCCCACCAATGCGCTCGATCTAGGAGCCGGGGAAGGAACGCTTGCTGATGCCGTCCTGAACCGCTGGACGGACACCACGATCGTCACGGTCGACATTGACGCTTCCATCAAGCCCAACCTGTGCTCCCGACTGGCCGGACGCGGGCGCGGTGGGCATCTGCATCATGTCCACGATGTGCTCGACCCTGCGCTGCCCAACGTACTCGGCTCTACCGAAACGTTTGACCTTGCCGTCTGCAACCCGCCCTTTCATCGCCCGCCCTGGAAGCGGGATTATGCCCGCATCCTCCAGGACGCCGGACTTGCGGACGCCTGCCTCAGCACCGCTGACGTAACGGCGGAAGTCATCTTCTTCGCTCAGAATCTGCGGATGCTGCGTGATGGCGGGAGGATCGCGTTCATCGCACCGGATGGTCTCGTCACGGGGGCCAGAGCGGCATCATTCAGACGAGCGGTCCTTCAGCAGCATGGCATCGACGCCGTGATACAACTTCCAGCGCACTCGTTCCATGATACCGAGGCTCGTTGTTTTATCGTCATCGCCACTAAGAATGCGCGCGATCGTGCAGACCGGATCAGACTGCTTCGGCATGAAGCGGACGGGACCCTTTCTGGTCCGCTGCTGATAACACTTGGTGATGCCGAACGGCGCATGGACTATGATCATCATGCCGCCATGCTCGCCACCGGTGGAGGCGAGATCACGACCCTGAGAAAGCTGGGTGCGGACGTGCGCCGGGGATCACTCAGCACGACGGAGCGCAGACAGGCTAGATTTCCGACGTTTCACACCACCGACTATGCCTCACTCGAGAACGGCGAGGCATCACTCGGTGCGTCCATCGTGCCGGATTACCCGGATCGCGTAGTCGTTGCCGAAAAGGGGGACATCCTTATCGCGCGCGTCGACCGCAGCCTGCACACGAAAGTCGCCATCGTCGTGGAGGGCAAGGCTGCGATCACGGACTGCGTGTACAGGGTCAGGCTACCGCAACAGCATTGCGCTGGCGCCTTCCGCGCGTTGAGGTCGGAGGATGGAGTCGCCAACCTCCTGGCCGCTACAAAGGGCGTAAGCGCTCGTCTGTTGGGGAAGGCCGACCTCCTCGACCTTCCCATCATCGTCGATGCGTGACCTACTTGCCGAGATACTGCTTCAGAAAATCGTAGGCCTCCTCCTTCTGCTCCGCCCCAGCGGCCTGCAGGATGGCGATCACGTTGATCTTCCCAGTCGCGCCGTCCCAGAAGTTCTTCTTCATGACCTGGTGCCGGCCACACAGCGCCTGCCAATGTGTCGGGTCGCCGGGATCTGACTGCGGGTTGACGGAGTGCGGCGTCGTGTGATCCGGCGTCAGCTTGACAGTGCCGCCGCCGATCGGATCGATTGCGCCGTTCCTGAGTGCGCAGGCCTGTCCATCCTCCTGCCACTCGCAGGCATCGTTTGCCCGGGTCAGTACCGTCCGCCACGTCGCCGGAGTTGGCCGCACTCGTCGATTCGCTATCGCTCTGCGCTGCGTGTTTGCCAGCACGTATTCTTCCGGCTTCAAGGCGCTCCAGTCCCGTGAGGACAGGATGGTATATCCCTTATCAGTTCGGAGTTCAGATAGGCGTTGATGCCAGTTCTCCGGTTCGGCACCCGTGACGGGATTCCGGGCGGCAGCGATGATCTGCGCGCGGGTGACGACCAAGCCGACGTTATTGAGTAGCAGCGCTTCGATCCGTGCGCGTACCGATTTTTGATCATATGAAGAAACGTCGGAACTGTAGATCTTAGTCGGCGGTATCATCTTTCCTCCTGTGTTTTGTCAAAACCGTCAGCGCGCAGCCTTCACGCGCTCCCATTCCCTCTTCAACACCACATGACCTAGACGCATGACGTACGTCGTCAGCGAACCGGGATCCGTGCATTCCACGATCGGCTTCCAAACCGCCTCGTAATACTTCACGCCGTCGTCGCATTCGCCAAGCTCCACTGAACGACGAGCGCAATGCGACATCAAAACCGTCCAGAACGCCCCTCCGTCGGCGGTCTCAGCTCGGGTGGGTTCGTGAATGAACGCTAGTCGTCGGAGAAGATGCATCAGCAGCCTGTGATCCTTCTCGCGCGGATTCAACATCAGCTCGAAACGGAGGCGGCGCGGATCTAATTCCCGATTGAAAGCCTCGCGGCTTTTGACGTCTGCGGTGGCATGTTCTCGAGCCAGAGCGACGACTTCTCCCAATAGCGTACGCGCGCTGGCCAACCACTCCTGCCGATTGTCGGCCCGGACCTTCGCGCGGAGCTGATCGTTGGCGAACCAGATCGATGCCGCTGCTGCAGCCAAGGCAAGGAACGCGGTCAGATTTCCGCTCAGGTTGATCAGCGCATCAAGGTCCAACCGTTTGTTTCCCCCCAGTGTCAGGAAGGCCGGCAATTCAGGAAGGGCAAGCCAATCCGCTGCAATACGAGCACACGCGAACAGAGCGGCTCCTCCGAGCACCACGACTATGCCTTGACTGAAAATCGCTCTTGGTCGCACCATACCGAAGTTGTCGATCGGATCCGTCACTGGTTGAACCAGAAGAAGGAGGTGATCCCAATCAAGATTGCCGTCAGCTGTCTTTGCCGGATCCCACCATGTTGTGAAAGACATCTGACAGAATCGTTCCGCTAAACGGTTGCCGACTTTCAGTGTTGCCCATATCAACAGGGCAGCGACCACAAATCTCCATCCACCGTTTCCCGGTGTGATCACGTGAAACGGATGAATATCGGACATCAGCAATGCAGGCACCACCCCTGCCAAAGTTGCGAGGACCAACAAAACACGAATGAACAGGCCGACGCTCATTGTTCGCAGATCGGTCGCGGATATTCGTCAAATCCTACTGTCAAAAATTGTATCATCATTCCAGACATGGCTCCGCATCCGCGCTTCGTCAGACCGTCTGACTACGCCATGCCGACAATACGGCATCTACGTCGAGTTCCGTTGGTTCGGTGGCCCACGTCGAGGCGAAAGATGCATCGTCACTCGCTGGCTGGGGATTAGGCCGGGTGATCCTGATCCGCGTCGGCATCATGACCGAATCGCCGAGCAGGATGGCCTCGCCACGTCGCAGAGTAGAGAACATGGACGTGATTCCGCGTACCGAGTCCGGTAGCAGATTTCTGACATACGCCTGATCGTCGGGATTGGAGATGCGCAGGCAGAGAAAGCTGCCGCATTGTGACAATATAGTGCTTGACAGTTCCCTTGGGCGCTGGCTGATCACAGTGAGGCTTATCCCGTACTTACGGCCCTCCTTCGCGATCCGCTCCGCTGATTTCCGAGCCGACTCGTTCGCCGTATCTCCGTCCGAAAGGTAGATATGCGCCTCGTCGGCGAACACTGCGATGGGATACCGTTCGCCCTTCAGCCTCCGATGCCAATAGGCGAAATCAAACAAGCATCGCTGGATCAGCGAGATCACCGACGATCGTACGTCGAACGGCGTGGAACTGAGATCGACCACGACGATCTTGCGCCGCTCCCCATCCTTCTCACCAAGTAGACGCCGGAACAGATCCGACATCGACGCCGAAGAGGTGTATGTCTTCGGGCGGAAGATGAGATCGTACCGTCCATCATTCATTCGCGAGTCGAGACGCATCAGTAGACGGGTGAACTGACCGTAGAGCGGGCCATTCACGGGCTTGCCCTGCGAACCAAGCGGACGTTCGGTGTCAAGACGACGGAACTCGTCGACGATGTCCTGCAGACTGAAGTGAACCGGGGTGTCGATGGTGATCTTAGGTATGCCGAGGGTCTGGTTTCCCGAGTCCGCCTGCTTCGCTGCCTGCAACAACTCCTTGAACTTGGCGATCTGATTGGGTGCCGCAGACTCGGCGCGATCCACCATCAGACCGAGCAGCTCTTCCGAATTCATGAGCCAGTACGGCAATTCGAGGTCGATCGCGGATATCACCTCCGCATGATCACCGAACGCAGAGCCATATTCCCCGTGCAGATCGAAGAGCACCACGGTCGCCTGTGGAAAGGCGCATATCCGCTGGATGATCGAGGCCACGGTCCATGACTTGCCGCCGCCGGTCTGGCCCAGGACGGCGGCATGACGCGTCAGGAACGCATCGAGATTCACCTTCGCCTCCTGACCTGGAATAAGAGAAAGCCGGCCCAAGGAGAAATCTCCTTCCGCGTAGCCGGCGTAGATGGCGTCGATCATCCTGTCGTCCACCGCGAACACCGGCGCATTCACGGTCGGCAGGACATCCGTTCCGCGTTCGAAGGCCCCCGAAGAGTCGACTGTTCCGACAGGAACGGTCGACAGGCTACGGGACACCCGATCGATCAGGAGCAGGTCCGCATCCGTGGCCTGACGCAGTTCCGGAGCGGTGATCCGCTCCTCCTTCATCTCGATGCCGGTGACCATACAGAGCAGATAGCCTGCTGGAAGAGACACCAGCACGAATGTGCCAGGCTGGCCTATCAGCAGCGGAACCGGTCCATCCTCACTCGGCACGTCGACCGTCATGCTGGCAGGAACGCCTGCCGTTCCGTCGTCATCCTCGTCGAGCAGCGAGACGAAAACCTGGTCACCCGTGACGGCCACGACCTTACCAATCCTGTATTCCGACATTCCGCCCCCCTATTTGAACATCGCCGCGAAACGGCTAAACTTCCAGATATCGGTGCCCCGATCGTGCGGAACGCCGTTCGCGATCCCAGAGGTGTCGAAGCCGGCGCTGAATGCGCCGGCGGATTTGAGATCGGCCATTCCTTCGGTTTCCCGATCGCAGAATGCGAACAGGCGCATCCTGCCGCTTCCCACCGCTGGTACGAGCAGGTTGCTGTTGATGTGGTCGTCGCCGAAACTGAACCCGCAACTCACCAGATACCTGCAATCCGTCCCAAGGGCGTTCCGCGCGGCCGTGAAGAGGGCATCGTGCGGCGCGTGCAGCGTATCCATCACCTTCCGCCGCCGCGGCAGGATCATGACCCGGCGATCCGTGGCACCAATCGCGGCTGGATGCCGCTCGAAGAACCGCCCGCCTCGCCCGACCCAGGATACAGATCCGTGCAGCTTGATGAGGCGTACCGTCAGGGCGGGATGTTCGGCGAAACTGGCCTTTCCCCGCCGGCCGCAGGAGAAGGCGAAGCGCTGGGGATCGAAGAAGCGCTCGACCGAACCAATGAACCCCGTTTCGATCACCACTCCGGCCTCGGCACCGGCCATCTCGAACAGGAGATCGTAGTTGGTCGTGAAGACGTGCACACAGGCAGGCTGCCCGAATGCGCGGCGGCTGAGAGCTTCCAGAAAGCCAACATGTACATCCAGGGTCGGTGGCGGCACGTCCAGGATCACCTGGGTGACCAACTCACGGAGCCTGACCTCGAGTTGGTGGAAACGGGACTGTTGTGCCGCGATCGCGTGCGAGATCACATGGTCGGCGATCACTTCGACGTTCGGCTCGCCTCTGACAGGATCGTACACGAGATGATTCGAGGTTAAAACTTCGTCGAGAGCTTCGCGCTCAGCGGTCTGCAGCCCGGCCACGACGTCGCGGGTCAGTCCTCCCATCATCGGATAGCCTGCTTCCACCGACGTTCCGGCACCGAACAGAAAGCCCGTCGTGGAAAGTCCACCACTCTTCAGGTTCGGCAACACTTCCTCAAGCCGCAACCATTCCCCCCATCATCGTTGCCGCCCAACCTATCCGGTTGCAGATAAAAGGAAAGTAGCAAACAACATCCAATCCGGAGGGATCGCTTGTCAGCAGTTCGCCTTGTCGAAGCGGATAGCTGGCAACCAGCTGATCGACGTTCGGCTTCCATGACCATATCCGGACCCGATTCCTCCGGACTCGCAGAGGTATTCCCAGAACCGGTGTCACAGCTGTTCGCCAACAGCCGCAAGACTTAGCCCGCTGGTTCGATCAACTTCAGGACGGATGGGTCGACTTCCGGACTGGCGCACAGCGTGACTAGGTCCATGTCGGTGGATAGCGCGATCTCGGTCGCCACGACCGCCTGTTCCACGGCTCTGCCTATCGGCTGCGCGCTGCCCACCGCAGCGTAGAACCTGGTCGCGAAGACGACCGCGCTTGCATCTCCGACCGGTGCGTTCATGGCAACGACCACCGGCACCGCCTCCAGCAGCTCCAAAGCTCCATCCGCCGTATCGCAGGCATTCAGAACGACGCACGTCGGCGGTTGGTCGGTGGCTCGAAGCAGCCGAGCGAGATGCCTGTAGCCCACGGTCTGCTCGCCGGGATCCACGACGTCCGCCTTGTCGAAGAGCAGTCCCGGGGCACCGGCATGACCAGAAAAGTGGATGACGTGCGGACGCAGGTCGTTGATGCCGTCTATGAGATCCTGCGGTGCTGCTGCCGGTCGATGCTGTATGTCGATCAGATCCCGGTACTTGGATGCGCGAACCGCACGCAGTACGTTGTTGACCTCCAAGTCGACGCGGAGGGAGGCTTCCCCCTCCGCAGCCGGGCTGGCGGTCAGATAGAGGACGCGCAGCTTCTCGGGTTTCGGTGGTTTGACGTAGACGTGATGGACAGTCGTCGCGGACAGTCGGGAGATTTCCCGTGCATGATCCTTCTCCTTCTGATGCCGAGCACTGTCGGCGCGGTCCTTCGACGACTGTTCCGACTTCAAGGCGTTGTCCAAGGAGCGCTGCTTATCCCGCTGCCGGCTTGCGTTCGTGGCCAGCCTGTCCTGAACCGCTGCGCTCTTCTTCACCGCTTCGACCGCCTTTTTGTCCTCCGCTTCGGCGGCGCGGATATTCGTCGATATCGTCGAGGTCGACCGGCTTCCTGCCGCCGCCTTCCGCTTGGCGTTCGCGGCGGCGCGCGCCTTGGCGGCATCGCCCTCATGACGCGCAAGTTCCTTCCGGAAGCCCGCCTCCTCCTTCTGCAGGCGGACGAGTTCCGACCTGTAGGATTCCGAACCCATGGCGTCTCTCCCGTGAGGCCATTTCCCCCGCCGCTCAGAACGTAATGAGAACGGCTGGAATCTTCCACTTCGGGCTGCTAGACTGACGTAAGGAGTGTGCCTTGGCGAAGAATTCACGCATTGAATGGACGAACCACACCTTCAATCCCTGGTGGGGGTGTGTGAAGGTCTCGCCGGCCTGCAAGCACTGCTATGCGGAGTCATGGGCCAAGCGGGTCGGCAGCAAAGTATGGGGCGTCGGGTCGGAACGACGCTTCTTCGGCGACAAGCATTGGGCCGAACCCCTACGCTGGAACGCGACGGCAGAGGCGGAGGGACGACGCGCTCGGGTCTTCTGCGCTTCTATGGCCGACGTCTTCGAGGATCGTCGCGATCTCGACGCATGGCGAGAGAGGCTGTGGACACTCATCGATGCCACTCCATGGCTGGACTGGCTGCTACTGACCAAGCGGATCGAGCATGTCGGGCGTCTTTGCCCATGGACCGAGGCATGGCCTTCCAACGTCTGGATGGGGACGACCGTGGAGGATCAGCGTCGGGCCGACGAGCGGCTGCCGCTGCTCGCTGAGCTGCCCGCCGCCGTGCGCTTCATATCCGCCGAGCCCCTGCTCGGTCCGCTCGATCTTGGGCCGTGGGCCGCATCGCTCGACTGGGTCATCACCGGCGGCGAATCCGGACCGCATGCCCGTCCGTCGAGCCCTTCATGGTTCACCGCTCTCCTGAACCAATGCATGGCCGCGGACGTGGCCTTCCACTTCAAGCAGTGGGGCGATTGGGCGCCGGGACAGGGCATCAATCTCGCCAAGGCTCGAGCCGAGCAGGCGGATGACGGCACCACCATGCTGCGAGTGGGCAAGAAGGTCGCCGGACGGATGCTGAACGGGTCGGTCTGGGACGGTCTGCCGATAGCGAGGACGATCTGACAGACCATCCGCTTCTCCCGTTCGTCTCGTCCGAGATGCCGGTGGTCGATCCTGCCCGGATCAACAACCGCAAGGGGCTGCACTGCCCTCTGTGGACGGAGAACAAGGCGAAGCTGATCCAGGCGTACATCAAGCTCTTCACCTTCGTGACGAAGCACGGCACCTACATCGACGGCTTCGCCGCCCCCCAACGCCGCAACCACTCGGCCAAGTGCTCAGCGAAACTGGTGCTGGAAAACGAGCCGCAGTGGGTCCGGGACTTCTGGCTGTGCGACATCGATCCTGAGGGTATCGCGCTGCTGGAGGCGATCAAGACCGAGCACGAGGGCAAGAACCGGCGCATCCGCGTCATGCCCGGCGACTTCAACGCATCGATCGAGGCGATCCTTGCCAGCGGAACCATAACCGAGAAGACGGCGACTTTCGCGCTGCTGGATCAGCGCACCTTCGAGTGCGAATGGTCGACCGTGCAGCGCATCGCGGCGCACAAGACCACCACCAAGATTGAGATGTTCTACTTCTTCGCTACCGGCTGGATCGACCGGTCCATCGCCGCCATCCGCAAACCAGCGGCTCTGGAGCAGGCGGAACGCTGGTGGGGGCGTTCGGATTGGCGTGACCTACGCGGTATGAACGGCGTGGAGCGTGCGAATCTTCTAGCCGCCCGCTTCCGAGACGAGCTCGGCTATCGATGGGCCTATCCGTTTGCGATACACGACGCCGCACGGGGGGGGCGGACCATGTACCACATGGTCCATGCCACCGATCATCCGGAAGCCTCGCCGCTGATGCTCAGAGCCTACCGCAAGGTGTCGGGCCGGCCAGATTGGGATCGCCCCGCGTCATCGCAGATCGATCTTGGGGATCTGTGGAGCGAAGTCGTCTGAACGGTCGGCCGGACGCTCTCCTCAGTCTCCGTCGCAAGCTGCGCACAGTGCGAAATCGTCGGTCACCATGCCGGTCTGCGCGGCGAACAGGTTTCCGCAGTGGCTGCAGGTCGCATCAGTCGCGTCGTCGCCAACGTCATCGATGGCAATGCCTTCGCGCCGCATCGCGAACCATTCCTCCCGTTCCGCGTCGGTGAATTCCATCATGGTCGCTTCTCCTGGTGCAGCCTGAAACTATGATCATCGACCGTTAACGAAGCGCTGATCGGTTTCCATCGATCATCGTTTCCTGACGGGATCGCGCATTTATCTTCTCAATCAGGAACCGCAGTTCAGGCGTCCCCGCGCGGCCCATCGATGGCCACCGATGTGGACATCGATGTAGGCCGCTCCCTCGTTCACCTCGGTTCCCTTCCATGTCGATGGGCCGACGGGCTTCACCGTCAGCGTGACGCCGTCACCCGTCCAGCGATCATAGGTAAACGGGAACAGGTCGCCAGCGCCGGCCGCAGGGCGAAGTCGCACGATATCGTCGGCGAGACGGATGACTGCACGATCGTCGGCAGCGGCGAAGCGCATGCGTCGGTCCTTCGCCAGCGACCACGAGCAGCCGCTCCCCGCTGCGCCGGCCTTCATGACCATCGCCATTGAGAGCGGCTGCAACGGCAATACTGGCGCAGCCGCATGGACGTCGTTCCGTACTACGCCCGCTGGCGTGGCCGCCATTGTCGGCGAAGTGACCACCAGCGACAACGAGGCGACAGGCGCGAGGAGCGACACCATGGCCGTGTTCATGCCCGACCTCAAAAAGCACCGCGCGCCGCAGTCGGCGCTTCGCGCGCGGCTGCCGCCTTAACCGCCGCCTCATCGGCGAGGCGCGCGTTCCGCCCACGGGTGCCGAATATCTTGAGGGACCAGGCGTCGGACCTGACGGTGATGCGTGGATCGGGCTCCATGGTCAGATCGCCGCCGCATCGGCCCGTGCACCACGATCCGTTCGCCGGCATGCCCTCAGTCGGCCGCCCGTACTTGTCCTCGACTTGGCCGACCAACGTGGTGAGATCGACGCGGCTGGTCGATACCGTCAGGTCGATCCGGTCGACGATCTCTCCCGCCGGCGTCTGCGCCATGAACAGGCGGAGATGTTCACCTGCAGGACCTTGGCAGGTCAGGTCACCGACGGCCGTGCCATCAGGGCCAAAGCCGTCGGGGATGCTTTTGCGCTTGCGGACCTCCCGCTCGACGAGATGTCGGAACGAGGCCACCTGGTATGTCGAGCACCGGTAGGTCCCGGCCAACACCGCCTGCACCGCGGCCAACGGCATGCCGAGGCGGACGCCAGCGACGTCCATCGCCAACGGTTTGGCCGTGGAAGACGCGGGTTGTGCGGTCAATCGCGCCTTCTGCGCCATGGCGGGAGCGGTGGCGAGCGACAGCGCCATCACGGCGCCGATGCCGGTGGCCCTGGTCATTTTCATGGTAGTGTCCCTTCGCGGCCCGGCGCTCGGCGTCGGGGTCATGGTGTCGGTCGAAATGGATGGGATGGTGACGGTCACGTTGATCGTCAGCGTGGCGCTGGTTGCCAGCCGTCGCTCTGCAATTCGAACGGCATCGTCGCCTCTTTCGGCTCGGCGATGCGCGCCTGATCCGCCGGCGGCATGACCGGGATCGGATCGACACCACGATAGGTGTAGGTGACTTGGCTTACCTGATGACCAGCAAAGTCGGTTGGCTCGCTCCAGCGCACCACATCGACCACCTCGCCCTTGGCCATGCAGAACGACGGTACGGCAACCATGGCGTTCGTCGCCTTGCGCTCGACCGTATGCAGATAGGGCGCGCCCTTTGGCTTCGGTGCGTAGGAGATCAGCGGCTGGCGCACGAAGGCGTTGTCCGAACCGCTCCACCGTGCGGGCTTCTCGAACGTCATGCGCGTGACGAGCCCGACACCGGCGAGACCGTCCAGCATCGCGACCGCCTTCCCGTCGGAGCCTGGTCCTGCCATCGGCGGCTTCGGCGAGGTGACGATCGGGAACCCCGATCCGCCAGGCTCGCCCTCTACCTCATACCGCATCACATCGATGGGATGGCAGAAGACGTCACGGACGACGGGTTCGAGCACAGTGGCGAACGCCTCCTTGCTCGGGGCCTTGGATTGGCCGCACCCGTTCAAGCTGCCCACGGCGGCGAAAAGCAGGACAGCGGCGGACACGGACGTGGATTTGGGCATGGGTGTTCCTTGCGGTTCAGCGGACAACGAGGTTGAAGAAGGCGGCGACATCGGACGCGCCGCGGACATGGCCGGCATCGAAGGCACGGGCGACGCCGAGCCGCAGCGTTGAGGACGGTGCCAACGCGGTGGACCAGCCGAGCTCGAGGTCGAGCTCCCGCGCCGTCGGCGACAGGTCGAAGGTCCGGCGCTCTTCGCCGAGTGCACCCGACATCAGGTCATAGGCCACCGGCACCACCAGCGACGCCCGCGCCCGCTCGACGCGCAGCGGCGACGACAGGCCGAGCGTCGCCAACCCGCCGAACAGCGGACGCGCTCCCTCGACCGCGAAGGCGGTGCTGACGATGCGACCATCGAAACGGACGCCTGCGACCGCGTCGGCGGCGCTGCTGCTGCCGACGGTGGCGCGACCGGATAGCTGCACGCCGGCGACGCTCCGGCGCAGCGTCGTCGTCGCCAGCACGGTTCGGGCACCGGCCGCACCGGCCCTCGCATCGTCCCGCAACCCCAGCACCTGACCCCGTTCGATGAGTTCCGATACCTCAAGGCTGACACCGAACGGGGCGGAGACCGCGACGGTGCGCAGGCCGGACTCGCGGCTCCGCGCCCCGCGCCGGAACGACAAGGGCGTCGCGGCGATGGAGGAACCCGATACGAACGACGCCGACCAGCCGCCGATGGACCATTCGGAGGACATGCCGATCGGCTGCCCGATCGCGCCGCGCAGATACGAACCGGCAAGAGGCGAACCACCGCCCGGGCCCACGGCGACGTTCGCGCCCAGCGTGACCGTCTGACCTGCAGCCGGCGAGAAGGTCACCATCGCCGGTCGGCTGGACGCAGCGGCCTGCCAGGGTCCTGTCGTCGTCGATGCGATGCCCAGTCTCGCGTCCGACCACGACGAGCACCGAAGGGGATAGGGAGATGCGGACGCGGCGAGCCCTCCCGCGAGCAGACCGGAGGACCGTGCACGGATGCCGCTGGCCGCCGTCATGAGATAGTCGCGGCCATAGCGGTCGAAAACGGTCATCGTCGACGTGCGCGAGCCGAGATTGGTCGCGCCCGCCGCACCGCCGAACGGCGCGGACACGACCAGCGACGAATAACGCGCCAGAACCGTCCGTGCCGCGACGAACGACGACGCCGGGGCCTGCGCCTGCATCGCCTTCTCGACGTTCAGCAGTCCGACGCCGTAGACCTGATCGACCCCGGGCGCGCCGAGATCGGTCGCGGTGTCGAGCATGATGCGGCTGATCTCCTTGCCGCCGAGCTGCGGCCAATACTGCTTCAGCAAGGCCGCGGCACCCGCGATCCCCGGTGCCGCGAAGCTGTTGCCGGTCACGACGACCTGCTGGCCGTTCTGGTCCACGGTGGCGACGTTGCTCGCGACGACCGACAGGGTGCGGTCTGCCAGGGCGCCGGGCGTGCCGTTGCCGCTGGGCGGCTGCAGGTTCGCATCGACGCGGATGCCGAACAGGAACCAGTCCTTTTTCGACAGGTCCTTGCCGACGAGGTTCTCCGCGACCTTGCCCGAGAAGCTGTCCTCGCCGACGTTGTTCGTCACCGATTCGACGAACAGCCGGTTGCCGCCGCGTACCAGATCCATCGCCGATTTCAGATCAGCGGCCATCTGCTCGCCGCCACCCGAGCCGTTGATGCTCATGGAGATCACGAAGGCGCCCTTGTCGACCGCATACCTGATCGCCGGAGCGATCAGGGCGACGTTCGGGGTATCCGATTCGGGTATCGGACCAGTCGAACCCGCGGCGATGCCCTCCAGGTTCGGACCGCTGATCTTCAGCGCCAGGATGGTGGCGTCATAGGCCACGCCGTGCATGCCGTTGCCATCGCGAGCGCCTGCTGCGACCGCGGCGGTCTTGCTGCCGTGGCCGTCCCTGTCGTCGAGCTCGAACCGGATCGTCTCGCCCGGGCAGGTCGCGCAACGGGCGATCTTCTGGTCGAAGGAGGTACTGTCGGCCGAGATGCGGCCCGCGAACTCCGGGCCATCACGATCGATGCCGGTGTCGACGATCGCGATCGTCACGCCCTTGCCCGTGATGCCCCGCGCGTAGGCATAGTCGGCCTTCATGCCGATGGCAGCCGCGCTCTTCGCATCCTCGGCTGTCGGCGCAGGCGTAGGGGCGGGAGTAGGAGTAGGAGTAGGAGTAGGAGCCGGGGTCGGCGCAGGCGTCGGACTGGACGTCGGGGTGACGACCGGCGTCGTTCCGGAGGAGTTGACGCCGCCCCCGCCGCCACAGGCGCCGAGCATCATCGCTCCAGCCACCGCCGTCGAGTTCCTGATGGCGAGCCGCCTGTTGCGGCAATCGTGATATGCACCCACGCTCGAACCCCCGTTCGCGTCGGTGCCGGCAGGCTGATCCCAGCCGGCGGCACCGCCCCATGTGAAAACGAGGCGGTGCCGGCCCGAAAGCCGGGGATTGAGAACCTGCAGATAGAACAGGCGCGAGCGTCTTTAGGCCTCCGAAGACGCCCTGGACATACACGCCCGCTCCCCGGCCGAATGGAATTCGGGCCGGGCATACGGCTACTATCTGCGAGGTTCTCACGCCTCGGTCCGCCTGCTGGCGAACGGACCTGTAATACGCAGAAGGTGTTAGCAGGATCAATCCGCGAAACGGGTAGCCTCGCGGATTCGTGGCACCTTCCTTTTCCCGTGGTCGATGCATGACCGCGACGGCGCGCCCTTGAATGAATCACCTGCTAATCGCAGGGTCATCGATCGTAGAACAGGGTCCCGACGGGACGAACTCCCGTCCGGTCCCTCCCAACGGATCCGATCAGGTACATGTTCACGATGATGACCCCGGCGCACGTCTGTCCGATAGCGGCACGGCCATGGGACGCGGATTCGACCTAACCCGATCCGATGACTCTGTTCTGTTAAGGGTGACATATACGCCACCCTTGGGCGACATGCGTGCCACCCCTCGCGCCGAAGGCGGGCGGATGGTTCTCAGTCCTTGGGAAGGTGCGGAAGCACGGCCTCTATCGCCAGCCGCAGCGTCCTCAGCGAATGCCCGGCCGCCGATGCCCGCCGCAGAGCGTCACGGTTCGCCAGATCGAGTACCGCGTCCATCACCTCGTCGGAATGGCGCATGAGGATCACCAGACCGGCGCCGCTCGGTCCGTTCTTCGCCTGGAGCCAGTTCTGGACCGTGCGCAGGTTCGTTCCCGTAAGTCTGGCGATGTGCTTGGCGTGGGCGGGCGAATTGCCGAAATCCCGCCTCAGCGCGTCCGCCACGACCATGGCGAAGGTGGCGTCGACATCCGCTCCGGGATCGAGCGGAAAAGCGTTTCCATCTCCGACGCGAACTTTTCGGTCATCGTGCGTAAGCGACATTCCATCCTCCTCGCAGTACTGAAGGCCTACGCTGGACGATCATCATGAAACGTCGGCGATCTTCACTGAGGATGACGGTGCAGATGGAAGTAAAACCGGCCACGCCGATCCGCGCCGCTCAGTATGTGAGAATGTCGACCGATCATCAGCGCTATTCGACGGAGAACCAGTCGGAGGCGATCGCCGCCTACGCGGCGCGCCGGAACTTCGAGATCGTCCGTACATATGCCGATGAAGGACGCAGCGGTCTCAGCATAGCCGGGCGCGATTCGTTGCGAGCCCTGATCGCGGACGTACAGGCGGGCACCGCTGACTACGAAGCCGTTCTGGTCTACGACATCAGCAGGTGGGGCCGCTTCCAGGATGCCGACGAAAGCGCCTACTACGAGTTCATTTGTCGCAACAGGGGCATAGCGGTCCACTATTGTGCCGAGCAGTTCGACAACGACGGCAGCCTGCCCTCGAGCGTCATGAAGAGCATCAAGCGCGTCATGGCGGGTGAGTACAGCCGCGAACTGTCGAGCAAGGTCTTCGCAGGGCAATGCCGGCTGATCACCCTCGGCTATCGACAAGGCGGTCCTGCCGGCTACGGGCTCCGTCGCTTCCTCGTCGACGACGCAGGGGCCCCGAAGGCCGCTCTGGCGCGAGGCGAGCACAAGAGCCTGCAGACCGATCGCGTGATCCTCGTTCCCGGGCCCGATGCCGAGATCGAGACCGTGCGACGCATCTACCGCCTGTTCGTGCTGGATCGTCGATCCGAACGGGAGATCGCGACGCTGCTGAACGCCGAGGGGAGCGTGACCGACCTTGGTCGGCCATGGAGCCGCGCGACCATCCGCCAGATACTCGCGAACGAGAAGTACATCGGCAACAACGTCTACAACCGCGTCTCCTTCAAGCTGAAAAAGAAGCGCGTGGTGAACGCGCCGGACATGTGGGTACGCAGCGACGGCGCCTTCGAGGCCATCGTCGATGCGGGCATCTTCCACGCAGCCCAGACCATTCTGGCCGAATGTTCGCGCAGGTACAGCGACGAGGATCTGCTCTCAATGCTGACGGATCTGCTCGGTGCCCGGGGTGCGCTGTCAGGGCTGATCATCGACGAGGTCGACGACATGCCGTCCTCCGCCGCATACCGGCAGCGGTTCGGCAGCCTGCTGCGTGCCTACCGGCTCATCGGCTATCTGCCGGACCGCGACTACCGCTACGTCGAGACGAATCGCCAGCTGCGCCTCATGCATCCGATCGTCGTCTCGGAGACAATCGCTGCCATCGAGGCCGTCGGCGGGCATGTCGTGATCGATGAGACCACCGACCTGCTGATCGTCAATCACGCGGTCACGATCGCATTGGTGATCGCCCGCTGCCGAACGACGGAGAGCGGTTCGCTGCGATGGCGGGTACGCCTGGATACCGGGCTGCGCCCCGACCTGACGATCGTCGTCAGACTGGTTCCCGATGACCACACGGTGCGCGACTATTATCTCCTACCCTGGTTGGAATTCGGAGGTACGAAGCCCGTGGGTATGGCGGAGGACAACGCGTTCGACCTCGACGCCTACCGGACCGACGATCTGGCACCGCTGTACCATCTGCTCCGACGCCATGAACTGGCGCATGCGCTATGACCGCCATCGGCCCACCCGATGGCCGTGATGCCGAGATCGCCATGATCGAGATCGCGTCGATCGATGTGCTCAATCCTCGGTCTCGCAACCGGCGCATCTTCGACGAACTCGTGGACAGCATCCGGGTCGTGGGCCTGAAGCGGCCCATCACGATCCGGAGGACCCCGAACGGGCCGGGCTACGAACTGGTCTGCGGACAAGGGCGGATGGAGGCCTTCACGAAGCTCGGCCAGACGCACATCCCGGCGATGATCATCGAGGCGACGCGGGAGGAATGCTACGTGATGAGCCTCGTCGAGAACATGGCGAGGCGGAACCTGTCCCCCTTGGAACTCGTCCGCGAAGTGGGAGCGCTTCGGCAACGAGGCTACTCCAACGGGCAGATCGCCGAGAAGGTGGGGATGAGCGAGGAGTACGTATACTCGATCAACCTGCTCTTGGAGAGGGGGGAGGAACGCCTGCTCAACGCCATGGAACGTGGCGTCATCCCGCATACGATCGCAGCCGAGATCGCCCGGGCGAACGACGGATCCGTTCAGCAGGCGCTGCTGGAGGCGTACGAGGCAGGCTCGCTGCCCGGAGACCAGATGGTCGCGATCCGCCGAATCGTCGAGGAACGCAACCTGATGGGCAAGGGCATCAAGTCCATTCGGCAGGGTGGCAAGCGCACCCAGAGACCGACCGCCTCCTCACTCGTCCGTGCGTACCAGAAGGAGGTCGATCGACAGCGCCTGATCGTGAAGAAGGCGCAGCTGACCCAGGACCGCCTGACCTTCATCGTCGGCGCCATGTCGAAGCTGCTGGCCGAGGAACACTTCGTCGCACTCCTCCGGGCCGAAGGCCTCGCCGGCCTGCCGCAGCCCATCGCCGAGAGATTGGGCATCGCCGATGTCTGAAGCCGCTCCCCCCGTCCACATCTCGTTCGAACGCGAGGTCCTTCAGCTGGCGGTGACGGCGATCCTTCCCCTCCGTCCCATGACGAAGCGCATCACCGACGGGCGCAAGTACGCGAGGATAGCGACGTCCATCGGTGAGGTCGGCATCATCGAACCGCTCGTCGTCACCAAGGCGGATCGCGAAGGCCGGCACATGCTGCTCGACGGCCACCTGCGACTCCACGCCCTCCGGGAACACGGCGGCAGCGTTGCACCCTGCATCGTGTCCATCGACGACGAGGCCTTCACCTACAACAAGCGGGTCAACCGGTTGGCGACGGTGCAGGAGCATTACATGATCGCCCGCGCCATCGACCGCGGGGTCCCTCCCAAGATGATCGCAGCCGCCTTGGGCATGGACGAGAAGGTCGTCATGCGTCGCCGGACCATGCTCGATGGCGTGGCGGCCGGCGCGGTGGAGCTGTTGAAGGACCGCACGGTCAACACGCAGGTGTTCGACGTCCTCCGCCGCATGAAGGACTACAAGCAGGTCGAGACCGCCGAGATGATGGTATCGATGAACAACTTCACCGCCAGCTACGCCAAGGCGATGCTGGCCGCTACCCGCCAGGACGACCTGGCAAGACCCGATCGGCCGAAGGTCGTGAGCGGAGTCACACCCGAACAGATGGTCCGCATGGAACGTGAACTCGAGCGGCTGAACAAGGACTATCGGGCCATAGAGGCGACGTTCGGTGACGACGTCCTCCAGTTGGTGCTCTCCACCAGATATCTTGGCAGGCTGGTGCAGAACACGAACGTCGCCCGGTATCTCGAGGTCCGCCATCCGGACATCGCTGCGGAGTTCCGGTCGATCGTCGGGGCGGCATCCCTCGACGCACCTTAGGCAATGAGGGCTCAGCTCTTGCATGCGGCAGACCGGTGTATCCGCTGATAGCATCCGGCACCAGACGCCATGCCGGTTCTGATCCGTCCCCGGTATCGGAAGGCGAAACATCTCGGGTCGTCATGCACGATCTATGTTCCCGCTACGCTTCATCGTTCTTGAAGTATCCGAGCCGATCGGCGAGGCTGGTTGCATGAGTACATTGGACTGGTGGGACGACGGGTCGAAGACCTCGATCTGGGCGATGAAGATGCTACCGATCCTCGTTCGGCAGGCGGGAAGTCAGCGGCCGCTGACCTACGGCGCCATGGCGAAGGAAGTGGGCATGACTCACCATCGGCCGGTTCAGCGCGCAGCCGGCCATATCGCCTATGCGCTCGAGGAGATCGCAGGCCTGCGTGGTTGGCGACGCCGCCCCCCTCCAAAACTTCAGTCCCTGATCATCAACAAGGCGACGGGGCTGCCAGGTCACGGTGTGAACGGCTTCATGAGCCACCAGTACCAACAGGCCAGAACCAAGCAGCAGCGGGCGGCGGCTCTTCTGACCGCACATGCGGAGATATACGCCTATCCGCACTGGTCGGACGTGATGCGCCTCCTTGGTGTGGAGACGTCGCTGCCGAAGCTGCAGGAACTGACCCGGGAGGCGACCGACTCGCGCGGGCGCGGTGGCGAGGGGCCGGATCACAAGGCGCTCAAGGATCACGTCGCCGCTAACCCCTTCATCGTCGGTTTGCCGGCTGCCCATGCATTGGGCAAGAAGGAGCATCGGCTCCCCTCCGGCGACCAGATCGATGTCCTGTTCATGGGAGATGCCGGTGCCATGGCGGTGGAGGTCAAGTCCCACACTTCCGGTAGGGACGACGTCGCCAGGGGGATCTATCAATGCGTGAAGTACCGAGCGGTGCTCGAGGCGCAGTCCTCCATCAGCGATGAACCATATGACGTATCCGTCGTGCTCGTCTTGGGAGGGCCGGTTCCCCACGAGGCTCTTCAATTGGCAAATGCCTTTGGAGTGCCGATAAAGGACGGCGTTATTCCCGGCTGACGTCTCGGTAGCCGCGGATCATTGATTTTTGATAGGCTGAAGGGCGTCTCCACCGGCCGGACCGATGCGAACGGCGTGAGCCTGCAGTTGGAAACCTATAGTCATCATCGGTGATTGCCGCGTGTTCAACTAACCTGCGCGCGGCATTGACCTACTCCAGACCCGTCATGGCTTTTCACGTCATGCCGGACTACGTCTGATGCATGACCACGGGCTTCATCTCATACACCCACGCCGACAGCGCCTTGAAGGACCAGTTCGTCCGGCATCTTGCCCCGCTTCGTCGCGAAGGCCTCATTGATATCTGGCACGACGGCATGCTGCGCCCGGGCGAACATCTCGATCCCGCCGTGCAGGCCGCGCTGGCGACATCCGACATCGTGATACTCCTCGTCTCCTCCGACTTCATGAATTCGGAATACTGCTACGAGCAGGAGATGCTGCGGGCCTTCGAACGCCAGCGGGCCGGAACCGTCCGGGTCGTTCCGGTCATCCTGCGACCCTGTCAGTGGAAGGGCGTCCCGGTCGGCGACGGACAGACCCTTTCGGAATTCGTGGCGCTGCCCAAGGACGGCAGGCCCGTTACCCAGTGGCCGGATCATGATGCGGCGTTCGACGATGCCGTCGGAGCAATCCGCGCCATGCTCAAGGCAGATCATGCGACCGCCGGCACGGTCGGCGGGGGGGTGAAGGCCACAGCTGCCACCCCTCCGCCACGTTCGGCGGCGTCCGTCCCTTCCAACCCGCTCGGCATCCCAGTCAAGCCCACCGACTTGGACCGCGATCGTTTCCTGCGCGACGGGTTCGCTGCGACGGCGGGCCTGTTCGAGCGAAACCTGACGGAACTGAAGGCGTCCGATACTCGGATCGATACCGACTTCGAGCGCATCGACAGCCGATCGTTCGCCGCGAGCGTCTACCTCGACGGCAAGCGCGTAGGACAGATCGGCATCTGGTACGGCGGAGGAACCTTCGGGAACGCCCTCTGCCTCAGCTACGATGGCATCTCCAGTAGCCGGAACTCCATGAATGACTGGCTTCCGGTGGAGGACACTCGGGAGGGTCTGGCGTTCAGCGCCCGCAGCGCCATGTCGCCCAGGCACGTGGATGGACCGCTCGATGCGGAGGGTGCCGCCGCGTACTTCTGGGACGGCTTCCTCGACTACGTCCGGGTCCGCATCGGCTGAGTGTGCCGACGCCAAGCCGGCGGTGTTGGTGATGCTGCACGACACGAGCACCTTCGGCAGCAAGCGTCGGGGTCAATTTCAGGTGATCCGTCAGGCACGGTCTTTGTCGCCGCTGAGGATCGACAATGGTGAGTACGACGGCAACTCGTGTCAGTTGGATCGAAATTTAGGTGCGGCACACGATTGCCTGATGATTGCTCGGTAATCTGGCAAAGCTGTTCGCCACGCAAAACCCGCGGAAATTCGCGCTTTCAAGAGCGCTGATCGGCGCGATACGTAGAAGGCGTCCATGTCCACGTGAATGATCTTACGCACCGCCATGCGCACTTTTTAACGCATGCAGAACAGGATGTGAACATATTGTGCAAAAACGTTGAAAACCCGTCGCTTATCCCACATACCCATCTCTTGGCGTAGATCCGGGCACGACGCCGTTCGAGCGATGCCGCGAACGTCGCCGATGCATTTGCCGGATGGTCACCGCCGTGCGAAGAGATCCATATTCGCATCGCCCCAAGCCTTTAGCGCCGCAATGATCGGCGACAGGGATCGTCCACGATCCGACAGGCTGTATTCGACGCGCGGCGGCACCTGAGCGAAGACCTCGCGCTCGATCAGGCCATCGGCTTCCAACTCGCGCAGCTGATTGGTCAGCATGCGCGGCGTCACATCACCAGCGCGGCGGCGCAGTTCGTTGAAGCGCGTGCGTCCGTCCTGTAGATGGTAGAGGATCACCGCCTTCCACTTGCCGTCGATCAGGCTCACCGCCGCCTCGACGGCGCAACCCGGGGTACAATCGAGGCGGGAGTGACGGGCTTTCGCCATCAGGGCGGTATCCTTTTTGACACTATGAGCGTTTTTTGTGCCTACGACATAAGCTGACACCGTCCCTATCTCGCGTGCGTCAGTAAAAGGAGCAAGACCCATGCGTGCCATAGCCTATCGCCAGCCCGGCCCGATTGACCGGGACGAAGCCCTTGTCGAGGTCGAACTGCCACGACCCGTTCCGACCGGGCGTGACATTCTGGTCGCGGTTCGGGCCATCTCGGTGAACCCCGTCGACGCGAAGGTTCGCACTGGCGCCGCGCCATTCGACGGACGTGACGAGCGCATTCTCGGCTGGGATGCGGCGGGCGTGGTCGGGGCGGTCGGCCCGGAGGTCACCCGCTTCAAGGTGGGTGACGAGGTCTTCTATGCGGGCGACCTGATGCGCGACGGCAGCAATGCGGAATATCAGCTGGTCGACGAGCGGATCGTTGGCCATCGCCCCCGCAGCATCGGCTTCGCCGAGGCGGCAGCGCTGCCGCTGACGGCGATCACGGCTTGGGAAACCCTGTTCGATCGGTTGAAGGTCGACGACCAGCCGACCGGCGGCGCCCGCGCCATCCTGATCATCGGCGGCGCGGGTGGTGTCGGTTCCGCAGCGATCCAGATCGCGCGGACCCGCACCGACCTGACCGTGATCGCTACTGCCTCGCGCGCCGAGACGCAGGACTGGGTCCGCGACCTCGGCGCGCATCATGTCATCGATCATTCCCGGCCGATGGCACCGCAGATCGCCGCGCTGGAGATCGGCGCGCCCCCCTTCGTCTTCTCGACCACCCATACCGATCGCCATCTGGCCGATATCGCCGAGCTGATCGCGCCGCAGGGGCGCTTCGCGCTGATCGACGATCCCGCCAGCCTCGACATCGTCGCCTTCAAGCGCAAGGCGGTGTCGGTTCATTGGGAATTGATGTTTACCCGGTCGCTCTTCGACACACCGGACGTCGGCGAGCAGGGCCGTCTGTTGGACGCGGTGGCCGAACTGGTGGACGAAGGGCGCATTCGTACCACGGCCACCGAAACGCTCTCCCCGATCAATGCCGCCAACCTGATCGAAGCGCACCGCCGCATCGAGAGCGCCACCACGCGGGGCAAGATCGTCCTGGAAGGCTGGGACAGCCGGCAGGCGTAAGCCCGACGCAGGTTCCTACGATATGAGCGTGCGGGCGGGTCAGGCGAATGCCAACTCGCCCGCGACGATCGCCATGGCATGGTCGACGAAGCGCGCCTTTTCGCCAACCGGCGCGACGTAGTGAAGTGCCTCGCGCGCCAGTTCGGGGGCCCCTCCCCGCGCGATCATCCACGCAGCCAGATAGGGCGCAGCCAGACAACCGCCTGCCGTCGCGACATTGCCATGAGCGGCCAACGGGGCGTCGATCACGGTGACACCGGCCTCCACCACCCATGGCTTGGTGGTGAGGTCGGTGCAGGCTGGCAGGTCACCGATCAGGCCGACCTTGGCCAGCAGCAGCGTTCCCGAACATTGCGCCGCGATCAACTGCCGCGCCGGATCGAGACGAAGCCGGGCGAGCATCGCCGGATCGTTGGCGATCTCCCGCGTGCGGACACCGCTGCCGATCAGCACCGCATCCGCCTCCTCGAGAAATGCGAGCGGCCGCTGGCGGTGGACCACGACGCCGTTCATCGACGTCACCGTTTCAGTCGGCGCGGTGATGTGCGCGGCCCAGCCATGTGGGCGCAGCCGGTTGATGATCGCAGCGGCCACGAACGAATCCAGTTCGTTGAAGCCGTCGAAGGTTAGGACCGCGACCTGCATCACCCTTGCGTCCGGCCGGAGAACAGCGTCCGCGTCGCACCGGCGACCCAAACCTGGCCAGTCTCGTCCTGCGAGACATGGATACGCCCGCTCCGCCCGAGACGTGTGCCCTGCGCCGCGACATAGCTGCCGCTTGCCCGACCACTGGCGAACAACCACTGGCCAACGGACGCATTGAGGCTGCCGGTCACCGGGTCCTCGATCAGCCCGCCGTGCGCGTCGGTGAAGAGCGCGCGCAGTTCGAACGCGACCTCGCTGCCGGGCGCATGTGGTCCGACGATGCCGATGTCGATATGCTCGGGGTGGTGCCGCGCCGGTTCGACCGCCAGCACCGCCTCGGCCGACTCCAGCATGACCGCGATCCAGCCGGGGCCATTGTCCGCCCAGGCGGCATCGACGATCGCCGCACGGTCGATCCGCAACAGCTCGGCGACCTGAGCGATCTCGGCTTCGGTCGGCGCGCCCCCGCGCAGCAATGGTGGGGCGGCAAAGGCAAGCTGGTCGCCATCGCGCCGGATCGTCACCAGCCCCACGCCGCATTCCTGCACGATCACGCCGTCCTGCTTCGGCTGTCCGCCCGCTTCCGCCCATGCATGGGCGCTGCCCAAGGTCGGGTGCCCGGCAAAGGGCAGTTCATGCGCCATGGTGAAGATGCGGACGCGATAATCGGCAGACGGATCGATCGGCGGCAGTAGAAAGGTCGTCTCCGAGAAGTTCAACCAGCTCGCGATCGCCTGCATCTCGTCCGTCGTCAGGCCATCGGCATCGGCGATGACGGCCAGCGGGTTGCCGGTCAGCGGATCGGTGCCGAATACGTCGACGAGGCGAAAGGGGCGGGTCACGGGCATCTCCTGTTGATGATGGCTGGTCCTATCGCGGAGCGTCTGGCGCCAACAGATACACATCGGTACGATCATGCCAAACTGTATTGGTGAGATTGGCAGTACGATGGCGAGCGCGTCCGACGAAACCCGCACCGGCATGGTGGTCCGTGCGATCCGCGACCGGATCGATGCCCGCGCGCTGACGCCGGGCGCCCGGCTGCCGTCGATCCGCGCCATGGCCGAGACGAGCGGCGTCGCCCGCTCGACGGTGGTCGAGGCCTATGATCGCCTCACCGCCGAAGGCGTGATCCGGTCGCGACCGGGATCGGGCTTTTATGTTGCCGCACCCTTGGCGCCACTGGCGCTGGATCGGCTGGCCAGCACACAGGAACGTGAGGTCGATCCGCTCTGGATGCTGCGCCAGTCGCTTGGCGAGCGACGACACGAATTGATGCCCGGATGCGGCTGGTTGCCCGACGACTGGCTGGCGGGCGACGTGCTGCGCAAGGCAATGCGCGGTGCCGCGCGGGCGGACGATGCCAACACGCTGGCTGGCTATGCATCGCCCTTGGGCTCATCACCGCTGCGGGCGTTGTTGGCGCGGCGACTGGCGGATCAAGGGATTGCGGCTGCACCCGACCAGATTCTCCTGACCGATAGTGGCACCCACGCGCTCGATCTGGTCTGTCGCTTTCTGCTCCAGCCCGGCGACGCGGTGCTGGTCGATGATCCGTGCTATTTCAACTTCCTGGCTTTACTGCGGGCGCACCGCGCCAAGGCGATTGGTGTGCCGATGACGCCGACCGGGCCGGACGTCACTGCCTTTGCAGAAGCTGCCGCCACGCATCGCCCGCGTTTCTACCTGACGAACTCAGGCGTCCATAACCCGACCGGCGCGTCTCTCGCCGCCGCCACTTCGCACCGGTTGCTGAAGATCGCCGAGGCGTATGACATGGTCGTTGTCGAGGACGATATCTTCGCCGACTTTGAACATGCACCGTCCCCGCGCCTGGCGGCCTTCGACGGGCTCGACCGGACGATCCGTATCGGCAGCTTCTCAAAATCCCTGTCAGCTGCGGTGCGGTGCGGCCACATCGCCGCGCGTCCCGATTGGATCGAGGCGCTCGCCGACTTGCGGATCGCGACGTCAATGGCGGGCAGCCCGCTTGCCGCCAACCTGCTTCATACGGTGCTGACCGACGGCAGTTATCGCCGACAAGTCGAATGCGTCCGCGCCAGGCTGTCCCGCGCCACTGACAACGTCATCAAGCGCCTGCGTGCGGCGGGATGCGAGCCATGGATCGAGCCGCACGCAGGCATTTTCCTATGGGCACGGTTGCCGGATGGCGTGGATGCCGTCGATCTCGCTCGCAGCGGCATCGGCGAAGGGATCGTACTGGCGCCCGGGCCGGTGTTCAGTACCAGCGGCGGGTGGCGCAACCATATGCGCTTTAACGTTGCGATGAGCGACGATGATCGGCTGTCCGCCTTCTTGCAAAGGGCATGAACATGACCCGATGCCCTTTGCCCAAAGGCGTCCGGCCAGCCTTATGGCAGAGCGAACGGCAGATATGACGTGCGACCTGACGCAACGGCGGGTAGCGTCAGGTCTCTGTCGTTAGGCTGCCAGCGGTCGGGTCCGAACCGCCGCACGATCGGCAAAGGCGACACCGCGAGCGACCAGCTTGGTGAGTCGCGCCTCGGCGCGGGCGATGCCTTCGTCACGGTCAGACGGCTGGTTGGCCAGTTGGATCAGCTCGCCCGGCGCCAGCCGGTACGCCTTGCGGATCCCCGGCTGCGGCAGGATGATCGCCCGTAATCCATTGCGGCTCAGATACAGGCGGCAGTCGGTCTGCAGGTGGCAGATGCCGTCGCGTACGGCGCACAGCGTGATGCTGGACAGGTGATAGCCGGGCTCGCCATCGGCAAAATCCAGATATACCAGATCGTTGCCGCTGCTGTGCGCGATGGCGCCGATACGCAGTCGCCCCTCGGCTCCGCCCATTTCGCCGGCGAGGATCGCCGCGCCGGGCTTCATCGTGCGGCTGCCGACCAGCATCTGAGCGACAGCTTCGGTGTAGCGGCGGATGATCGCGGTCTTGTCGGTCGTCATTATCGTCTTCTCCATTTTCATCCCCGGATCGGGGACCGTCCTCCTTCCTTCGTCTCTTGCCCCCGGCAGGCGGGCGGGACCGCTACGGATCCCGCCCTCAAGGGGTCAGCCATCGCGGTAGCGTGGCACCCAGATGTCGTAAAAAGCTTCCCATTCTTGCTGGAAGTCCAACTGCGCGTTCTTGGCGGTGAGGTCCGGATGCACCTCGCCCCAGCCCGACGAGCGATGAACGCGCGACAGGCACACGACATGAGCGTGGGGCCGGCGGGCGGACAGTTCGTCGCCCGGCATATGGACGACCGTCATGCTGGTCAGCCGCCGCTGCAGCGCCAGTTTTTCTAGCGCGTACGTGCCGACCAGCGACAGGATGTCGGCGGGTTGCCAGCTATGCGGGAAACGGTACGTCAGCACGACCGCCAGCAATTTCTGATGCGCTTTCGCTTTGGCGTCGTAGTCGTGGAAGATGCCCTCCAACACGCCGGGTTCGACCGCGACACCGGGCGCCGTGAAGATGCGGTGTGATGCGCAGGTGATCGGCCATAGGCCATCCGCTAGCCAGTCGTGGTCGTTCGGTTTGCTGGGTTGGAGTTTTGCGCGGGCCAGATCAGCGACTAAATTGGTCTTTCCCTTTGCCGTTTTGCGCAGCAGGGCGTAGCCAAAATCCGGCATCGACCCCATCGGATCATCGTAGAGCATGTCGTCGGCGTCGGACGGGCTGATCCAGGGCAGCGGCTTGCTCATCAGCAATCCCCCCATACGGCAGCGAGGAAAGCGTCGGCCCTCGCCAGTCCCGGCGCGAGATCGCAGACGCCATCGGCGGCGGACAGCCGGGCCGGCATCATCGGGCGAAGACGTCCGGGGGAAAGGCGGAAAACCGCGCCGCTCTCGTCCGGCTCCGCCGGGTCAGGCACCAGCCAACCGTCGTTGCTGCGTGACAGCCACAACCTACGCGCGTGGTGCCAGACGGTGCCGTGGCGCTGCCATTCGCCGACGGCACAGTAGATGGTCCGATGGCCGATACTCGACGCTTTCACCACCAAGGCGTCGCACCGGGCGACGCGGGTGCCGCGCTCGACCGTGTCGAGATCACCACGTGACGGCTCGATCGACGGCACCAGCAGCAGCTCGGCGGCCGCGATGTGCAGGTAATTACGAAAAGGTGCCGGGATGATCGGCACCGATCGGTCGATCCGCCAACCGGCGCGCTCGGCGATGGCCAGCGCTCCGGACAGGGCGCGCGCCTGTGCAAGCTCCCGCTCGCGATTTACGATGTACATGGAAGTCCTTGATATTGTGCGGGAGCGGCGGGCTGCTCGCCGGCCCCGCACCATCATTTCGCCTCTACGGCACAGCCGCAGGCACCTTCCAAACCATCATCCCGGCCGGGCCGGCCGGTCTACCTTCGCCTTCGTGATGAAGGCGAAGCCCCCGCAGGAGGCGCAGATCACTCAGCTTTCCCGCTTCACCGCAAAGGTCATGAAGCAACCTGATCACCGCCCTTGCGGTCCCTTGCCCCTGACATCGGGGACCATCGGCTCCGCTTTGCCTTTCGGTCTGGTGGCATGGTCAACCGGGGTGAGCGTTTCGGCCAACTGACCCAGTTTACCGGAAGGAGCAACGAAAGATGCAGGCGTTTTTTCTTCTGGCACCGAGGCATCGGATGATCGTGTATCAGCGTTTTCACTCAGGTCGCGTTGTCGGATAACGCCTGAGGGAGACGCTGGCGCAGATTTACCGCTAGCCGACAAGGTAGCGCCTTTTCTGAGAGGTTGAGCTTCACGCAGCGTACGCGCGGTCCGCAGCGGAACAGGCGGCTCCGGCGGGATCTTACCGGCATCTGGCGTTGATCGAACCAGCTTGGGCGTGCTCCCGCCGGACGACGATGTCGTGGCAGCCGCGTCAGCTTGTCCATGCTTCCGTTCGGTGTGCCACTCGGCCAGCCGAGCTTGCAGTTCCGTATCATAACCGGGATGGGTCAGTACCAAGCGCTGCTGATCGGTAAGCGCGGCCATATCAACCTGATATCGACTGCCGCTAACGCTGACGGATGCTTCTTCCCGGCGCAGTTTCGCCCACGCCTCCTCCCGGAGTAGCGCTTGTCGACGGCGACCTTCTTTAGCGCGAATTTCCATGTTCACTTCTTTGATAGACTTCTGAACCACGGTGGCAGCAACCAATTCCAGGATTCGTTCGTCCGCAACGGATGTAGAAGAAGGCTGTTCGGCACTGTCCCCCGTACGTACGGGTTCGACACCAATTACTTCGCCATCGGCCGATCTCCGCCGCCGCGCCCGGATAGCACGCAGCCGCTCCTGAACGAGCAGATCCTCGATAAACAGGCGGAACAGACGGTTGATAGACTTTCGATTCTCGGCGGGTCCCAGCGTAGCGACATCGTTCTCGAACACGAGCGCCATCGGATCATCGCCATGCTCGTCGAGCCAGTTGAGCAGGCGCCCGCGTGTCGCATCGTGATACTTCGTCATGACGACCGCCAACGTGTCATGGCCACGATGCTTGTAAGTGATCGGTCGGGTTGGGATCGATAGCGACGAGCGCACCTTATCGTCGAGGATGTCAGCGGCGACACCAATCGCATCGGTGGTCCAGAGCGCCTGATCGGCTCCGCCTGCCAGGAAAGCATCCTCGGCTATCCAAGCCTTCGCTTTGCGTTTGCGGTCCTCGTTCTTGCTGTGGTTGATGACCGTAACCGCGCGCGAAATCGCCATCCCGCCAACGATCGTGGCCGCCGCTGCCTGCGCCCGCTTCAGCACGGCGAGCCGTTGGTAGTATCGCCATTGCCGGACGATCTTTTTGGCATCGTCATCGTCGACCTGCGCCAGCCATACCGCCGCCGCACGTCGAATGACCGACAGTTCCTGCGCCGCGACATGACGCACGTCGCGCAGCCGATCGTTGAAGATGATGCGCGCGTTGCGGCTGCCCGCCTTGGTGACCAGCCCGCTTTTCTCATTGGCGACGATCCTGTCGCCGAGATGCTCGAGCCGGTCCTGCCGGATGCCGTTGTCGCGATAAGTTCCGGTCACATAGCGCGTCGCATTGGCGGTGCCGCTGGCCACGTCGTTGGCGATGGCGACGTAATCGGCGCGCATCTGCTTGAAATAGGCTTCGCCAGCTTCATGGCGGTTCTGGCCCTCATCACCGCGTAAGGCTCCGATCTTTTTCTGCCGATACGGATACTGCCACTTGCCGTTGCGCTTGCGGAGGCGGACTTCGAAATCCCAGCAGCCCGGACCTCCGGCTTTGCCATCGGTGCTGATGCCGTCCAGCCATTTGCACGGCCGATCATAGGCATCGACATGCAAATGAATGTTGCGCGGGTCGTTCTTCGGGTCCGGGCAGTGGATCGCGGCGACATACATCCAACCTTCGCGGTCCAGCCGCGCGCAGAAGCGTTGCATGATCGTGCGGTGTTGGCGAGCGTCGAGACCGTGCGGAAGTTCGACGACGAAACGGGTCTGGACGCGACCCGATCGCCCCTGCTTGAAATCCGGCAGCGCCGGATTGTCCGGTCCGAGATGTTCGTCGGCCCAGCACAGACGATCATACGCCTCGACAAGATCGACGTCGGCGATCGTGACCAGACGGTCGCGATGCCCGCGCTTGGCTTTCAAGGCCTTCGCGATGTCGGCAGCGCGTTCCTGTTCGAGCAGTCGCGCCGCTTCCTTCACCCAAAGCGGGGCGTCGGCCGCAGCCGCCAGTTCGGCCCACACATCCTTCTGCTCGGTCGAGACTTCCAGCGTACCGCGCTTGGCTTCCCGCTCGCATTGCTCGGCGGCTTCGAATAGCCCGCGCTGACGCGCCGGACCGCCCGGGATGTTGGAGAGGATGGCCAGGGCGTTCCGGTCGCGGTGGTCGGCTTCGAAGTCGAGAATGTCCATCGCCGGCATGCCACTTGCCGCCGTCATCGATCCGATCCGGCGCGTGATATAGTCGAAATGTGTCCGGTACGTCGTGCGGGCGCCTTCGGTGAGATAATCGAAATGCTCGGCCGCGACGGTGCTGCGTGCCGGGTAGCGGTCATGGGTGGCCCCATTCGCGGACCGCGGAACGGAGGTGCGGGTGACATGAGACACCGCCAGATGTGGTATACGCATGTCCGCACGTTGCCGGGACGTGGAGGAGATCGGGCTGGCGTAGCGGAAGTCGCATCGCCGCGATGCCGTCCGGGTGTCGGCTGCTTTCCGGGGCGACCGGGTTGGGCCGGACAACGATCGATCCGGTTCGCCCTGTACCCGGAAGCCGAAGCGGCGTAGCGACCCGGCAACGGCTTCGCGATCTTCCCGCGCCACGCGTGCCAGACGCGCCGCGACCTGGTGGGCAAATTCTGGGTAGGGCGCGGGCTCGAGCGGGTCCATGGCAGTCATTGTTCCAGCCCGGACCGGGTTTCGACAAGCCCCCTCCGAACATGCCCTATGTATGGGGGCTTGCAGTCCTAGCGGCGTCTGCTCGCCAACAGCGCGTTCCTGCTCATGCCATCTGCTGGTGGAGCGTGGCACCGTGCTAAAATTGGCCGCGAATACGCTCGCCCACATCCGGCAATGCTCGCAAACAAGGCGTCGCGCTCACGCCGCCCGTCAACAGCTTCGACCGCCAGCGGTAGCTCAATCAGACGAGCCATAGGTTGTCCCGTTTTTCCATCCGCACCGGGTAGTTTTGGGAAGCGCCGATCGAGAACACATTTCGAGGCGACGGCGCCCTCATTGCTGTCGAGCGCGACTTGCTGCCGTCAGACGTCTTCTTCAACCTTCACAACCGAGACAGCAGGTACCGACCAGCTTGCGCCGTTCCGATGCGGGCGCCGGCATGTCGGCTTGCACCGCAACGGGTCACTCGCAAGTTTGACAGCCGCCGGCCAGCGGCGCGCCATTGCCGGTCGTTCGCCGGTTTAGATGTAAATCATGAAACGGGACATTTATCTTTTCGCGTCCGCTCTCTCCCCGCCGGGCACCCGCTTGGAACATTCCATCTCTGAACGCTCCGATTTACGGTAGGCACGTCATAAGCCCCCCCAAGTCGACGCCCACCAGCTTAATCCGCTAAGTCATTCATTTAACCCTGGCTGATGTATCCCGTCGGCGCAAATGCGCTCGCTCACACTTTTCGCTTGCTCTTCCCTACGATGCCAATCAGGGATTGTTTCGGAGGCCAGGGATGCTGGAGGTAGACAAGAAACGCGAAGCGACGGCTTCGATCAGGGGGTATTTTTACCAACTCGACGCCGCCTTGCTCGAAATCCTGAACGCCGACCTGAACGATGATGTTGTCATTGAGGGCATTGAAGACTTCGATCGCTACACCGATGAAGGCGTCATTTACGGCCAGGTAAAATACTACGCGGAGCAGAACCTGACAGACTCGGTACTGCGTGATCCCCTGCATAAGCTCTTTGTTCATTTCCATGGGCTCGAAGAGGCACAACGGGCGGGCCGAAAATACTTGCTGTACGGGCACTTTGCGGAAGTTAAGATCGATATTGGTGAGCTTTCCGTCGAGCGCTTTAAGTCGGTGATGGAGTACCGAAAGGAAGCGAAGGCGGCTGACGGTGCCAAAACATACGAGAAGAAGTCGCTACTTGATGGGGTGGCAGCGCCTGATGAATTGATTGAGGCGTTCTGCAAAAACTTCAGTATACAAATCTCGACTGAATTTTCCGAACATCGCAACATCGTTATCGAGGCAATACGGAAGAACCAAGACGTCTCAGCGTTTGAGGCCGAAGGATTTCACTATCCAATAGCCCTTGATTACATCGCGACCCTAGCCACGAAAAAAGATCACAATGATCGCAAGACCACCCGTCGTGATCTGCAGGAAGTGCTCAAGGGCACCCAAGCTGTCCATAATCGTTGGTTTCTTCGAGAGAAGGAAGTGGCCGAGTATGCAAAGCATATAAAACGCCTGTATTTCTCGCCCACGAACGGCGCAGGAATTGTCCGCGCTTTCGTCATTGAATGCGATGCGGCAACAGATCGTTCAGTTATCTGCGACCAACTCAGGGCAATCGGCAACAACTGGAGTTCGGCTAAAAAGCGTCGTATCCAGAATTCCGACCGTTACGCGCCATTCATCCTGCTACGCGGCGCGGATGAAAAACTTATCATGCAAGTGAAGAATGAGCTTTTCGATACTGGAACAGTCTTCGTGGACGGCTTCCCATATCGCGGATCGCCATTCCGCATCGATCACGTCCATAGCCTGCAGACGCAAGAGCGCCAGATCGAAATTCGGTTTGTCGAGGACGAAATTCAGATGCGGGAGGTTCTCGAGGGGGTGGGGCGGAAGTTGTGCCACATCTATGACTTCTTTCTCGAACGCCCTATGACCATGGCTATGCCGGGTCAAAAGGGGCGGATGTATTCGATCCCCATCAGCAGCATCTCCACAATCAAGACAATTATCTGAGGACGCAAAATGGCTGAGGAAATTGCAAATGCCGAGGTTGTGGCCGTTTATCCCAACAAGGTTCGAGTAGCCGTTGATGATCTCTTGAACTTCCAGACCGCGGGTGAATCTCTTCGCGTTGGGTCATTTCTCAAAGTCTCAGACAATGAAAATGTTTCCCTCATCTGCATCATCGAAAGCTTTTCAATCGAGATGAAAGAAGCCAAAGGCGACGGAGGCGGTGACTACAAGCGCGTCTATATGATCGACGCCTATCCTCTTGGGACCCTCAAAAACGGAAATTTCAATCGTGGCGGCGATGAATTAGCTATTCCTCCCAAGAAAGTGGTTCCGGCGACGAAAGCGGAAATCGCAGCCATTTACGCAGACTGCTATGCGGCTGAAGACCGCTTCTGCTTTTCTTCATTGACTCGGCAGCGTGATATCTTCGTACCCGTTCATGGCGATCGGTTCTTCAACAAGCATATTGCCGTTGTCGGTGCTTCAGGATCGGGAAAATCGTCGAGTGTGTCGTCGGTTCTGCAGAGGGCTATATCTGCCAAAACCGGGGGATACCAGGGCCTCAACAACTCCCATATCCTGATATTCGATCTTCATTCCGAATATGCTGCAGCGTTTCCGAAAGCAAATGTAATCAGCGTCGATGATCTCGTTCTACCATATTGGCTGCTAAACGAAGACGAGATGGAGGACATGTTCCTGGAGTCGGGAGATAACAACAACTACAACCAGGAGGCATTGCTGCGGCAGGTCGTTACCATCGCAAAGAAGATCAGTAATCCCGGCGCGGAGAAGATCAGTTTCGACAGCGCCCTCCCGTATGAGATAAATCACGTCGCGAATGCGTTTAGAAACCTAACCAAAGAGACAAAGAACGCTGACAATTCTTTGCTGATTAAGCTCAAGGATGGCACGGAAATCGATTTCCCTGACGTCGATGCGCAGATAGAATACTACTGTATGGGATTGCTAGAATTCGCCCCGACAAAACGTAGTGAGATTAATAAAGGCCCGTATGCCGACGGTACAATCGACAAGTTCGAGCGACGGATCAAATCAAAAATCGCGAACACGCGGCTTGGATTCATTTTCGGTGAAAAGGCTAAAAATGCCTCTCTAGAGGATGTGCTCAGACAGTTCACGGGCTACAACGCGGGAGGGGAGTCGAACGTTACCATCATCGACCTTAGCGGCATCCCGTTTGAACTTCTCAGCATCACCGTTTCGCTCATCTCCCGTCTAATGTTCGATTTTTGTTACTATGCTCGGCGGGTTGAAAGCAAAACCGAACATCCATTCCTGATGGTCTATGAGGAAGCGCACAAATATGCGCCGAAGAGCGGTCTTGCCCGCTATAAGGCTTCACTGGCTGCTATCGAACGCATAGCCAAAGAAGGCAGAAAATACGGCATCAGCCTGCTTATTTCGAGCCAGCGACCATCTGAAATTTCAGAAACTATTTTTTCGCAATGCTCCAACTTCCTAGCGATGCGTCTTACTAATCCCGATGACCAAAGCTATGTTCGCCGACTGCTGCCAGATACGCTTGGCAACTTGACCGAGGGCATGCCCGCGCTGGAACAAGGCGAAGCGCTCCTAATCGGGGACGCCGTCATCATGCCGTGCGTCGTGTATGTGGAGAAATGCAATCCCGAACCGTCGTCCAGTGATGTGAAATATCTCACGCTCTGGAAAACGGAATGGAAGAAGATCGATTTCAAAAAGCGTGCTGACAATTGGCGAGGGTGATGGGGGCTAATCAAGGATGATAGGTCCAGATTGTCGATATGGATAAATGATCCGAACCGAATGAAGCCGGACTGACCCCGGGGTTCCGTGAACTCAGCCATTTCCTTAATCGAAAGAGAAGCCTTAGACTGCGCTCAAGTCAGGCCCCCAAACCCGTCAGACCTCCGTTGGCTCCGGATGTGACGTTTCGCCCGAAGCTTGGTGAGTGGCAGCTCTCTTGCATTCACAGATCAGGATCTGCCAGTCCGTCAACGGCCGGTATCGTGCATCCCTGGAACCCTAGCTGGACTTCAGGAACGGCGGGTGTCGAGTGGGAACCTGTCATTCGCGGCAACGCTCTCGAACGTCGGATTTGTCCCACATCACGCCATTCGGGATGGCTAAGAGCGTGCTGCTATTTGATCCCGCTCGAGCGGTCACAGCCAGCGCTCTTCGACTGGTTCAGTCGTAAACGTGTAAGCGACCACTACGCCTTCCGGAGCACGGGCTCGCCCGTGTGGAGGACCGGACGCAGAATGTGTCCCGCATCCCGCAAAAGGGTGGTCTTCCCACCCTTTTGCGCTTTTGCGCCTCTCTTTCTGCCCTTTTTTACTTTCTTCTTGCCCGGGCTCTTCTTCGCTTTCCTGCTCTTCGGCCTCATGGCCGCTACCCTTCGCAGCGCTCGTGTGACGGAGTTACGACCCGCAGATCATCGACCCGCGCAGGCGGGTCGTGACGTCGCGGCGGGTGACGACCAGCATCGCGTCGGTGGTGACGGTTTCGTAGCCCATGGACCTGATGCGCGCGGTATCGACGACCCGGATGGTCAGGTCGCCGAACCGCCAGGCGTCATGGGTGAACGGGAACAGCGGCTTCGCATCGCGTCGCGGATTGAGGATGACGATGCGCCCCCCGACCCTGGTCATCGCCTTGTCGCCAGCAGCAACGAACAGGATTGGCCCGCCCCGGCGGGGCGACCAATAGCAGCCGGTGCCGTCGAGGTTGGCCGCCCGCCAGTCGGCCATCGTCGTTGCTTCGAGCTCTACGGGGCGAGGTGCCGCATCCGCTATAGCGATCAGCGTCGGCACCGGTAGCAATGCCATGACGATCCGAAGCCGCAGCGCCCCCCTCATGCGTCGTCCTCGATGACGCTGCGCTCGCCCATGATCCGGTGCGAGCGGGCGACCTGCGCGCCCAGCGCCCGCTGCACCACCCAGAAGATCCCCGCGGTCGCTACTTGCGGCCATTCTTGGCTCAGCCAGCGGTCGACGCGAAACTCGGCCACAACAAGGCCGATGGCGAATGCGGCTGCGGCCCACCACATCCCCAGCCGCGCGGCAAGATAGACGCCGTCCACGATCCACAGCCGCAGTCGCGACGCCGCCGGTTGCCAGATCGCCCAGCCGATTAAAGCCATCGGTGCTGCTGCGCCGGCAATATAGGCATGGGCGGGATCGAAGTTGGCCGCGACTAGGCGATGGGCGAAGAACCCGACCCCGCCCAGCAGGAGCGCAGCACCGGCGGCGCGAAAAAACCCGATCCGACCGAGCACATCGCCGAGGATCATGCCGATGAGGTAAGGCATGTGCCGCTCCTGTCAGAAGGATTTGCCGACCGCGCCGAGCCGGGCAGTCACCGCCCGGTCGACCAGCGCGCGGGCTTCACGATCCGCCGCGCTGCTTGGCGACAGCGTCAGGTGCATGCCGGTCGAGTCCACCTCGAGCGACATCGTCTCGCCAAGCTTGCCCTGCGGTGCGATTAGTACCCGTTGGCGCGGGCCATAGATTGATGGGCCGTAGCGAGCGATCACCTCGGCACGAATCTGCTCGGGGCTGCGGCCAGCTTGCGGCGCCCGATACTGGACCAGACCAACCCGGCCACCGTCCGGCGTGGGGACGATGTTGACCCGGACAGTCTCTTCGCCCTTAGCGGCGTTGTAATCGTAAACGCCGGATCGGGCGGACGTCGGCGGTATCTCATTGCGCCGTCTGGCAACTGCTTCTTCCACGACTTCCGACCAGCTATTGCCGGGATCAGCACTCACCGCCCAACCAGTCCTTTGCAGCAGCGCCACCGCGTCGGCGGCCTTCATGCCAGGGCGGATGCCGGCAACGTCGAGCGTCTTGACCGGCTTGAGCGCCGTCTTCAGCGGCTGTGCTACGCTCGGTACGCTGGCCGTGCCGCTTACCGCCAGCAACAGCATGGTGGGGATCGTCATTGTCTTGATCATCTTGCGTTTTCCTGTTCCGCGGACGCGCGACATCGTTCGCCGGGGAGCCGTCCCGGCGTCGCAGTCCTGACTGTCATGGGTGTTCCTGCTGGCTGGCGGCATCAGCCCGGAGGTGGTGCGCGTGCGGCGAGGTGGCAGGTCATCGCGCCACCAGCGTCACGAAGCCTGCCGTGTCGGTCGCACCTGCGACATGCCCGGCATCGAAGGCGTGGGCGACACCGAACCGCACCGAGGAGGTCGGCGACAGTGCCGCCGACCAGCCCAGTTCGACATCAAGTTCACGCCCTTTCGGAACCAGATCGACCACCGCCATCCGCGTTGCCAGTGCCCCCGACATCAGGTCGTAGGTGCCTGGCAGAACCATGGTCGCCCGCGCACGCTCGACGCGGAGCGGCGAGGACAGGCCAAGCGTCGCGACGCCGCCGAGCAGGCCGCGTGCACCCTCGACCGCGAAAGCGGTGCCGAGCACCGGCTGATCGAAGCGCATCAGTTCGGACCCACCGCGCACGCGGGTATTGGCAGTTGTCGCCCGCGCGGACAGCACCAGTCCGGCAACGGTTCGCCGAATCGTCAGCGTCGCCATCGTGGTGGAGGCCCCCTCCAACCCGAGGTCGGGACCGCCGCTCAGCCCCAGCACGCGGCCACGCTCGGCGAGGTCGGTTAGCTCCAGCCCGATTCCCAGCGGCGTTGTTATTGCGACGGTGCGCTGCCCAGTCCGACGATCACGCGACGTGCCGGAGGCGAACGATGCCGACCAGCCCGAGCCGCTCCAGCTCGACGTCATTCCGACCGGTGTCGCGCCGATCCCGCGCAACGGCGTTCCGGTAAGGCTGGCACCTCCGTCAATCGCGACGTTCGCGCCCAGCGTGACCGTCTGCCCCCGTGCCGGAGAAAAGGAGGCAAAAGCCGGGCGGTTGGATCGCGCGCCCTGCCAATAACCCGTGGTCGTCGCCGGCGATACAAAACCGAACCTTGCATCGGTCGGGTTAGGCGTCAGCCAAGGCGGATCGACCGGCGTTAGCATCGCACCGGCCAAGAGCCCAGAGCTCTGCGCGCGGATGCCGGATGCACCCGTCATGTGGAAGTCCCGGCCATAACGGTCGAGCACTGTCATGCCGGCAACCTTGTCGCCCAACGCCGCCGCACCGGCACCACCACCGAACGGACCCGAGACGGTAAGCGACGAGTAGCGGCCCAATACGGTCTGCGCGGCCGCGAAGGCTGCAGCAGGCGCCTGCGCCTGCATCGCCTTTTCGATGTTGAGAATGCCCGCGCCAAAGATCGGATCGACGCCCGGCGCACCGGCGTCGGTGGCGGTGTCGAGCAAGATGCGGCTGATCGCCTTGCCGCCAAGCTGCGGCCAATATTGCTTGAGTAGCGCCGCCGCACCGGCGACTGCGGGAGCAGCGAAGCTGTTGCCGGTGACCGTCACGATCGCGCCGTTTTCATCCATGGTCTGCACGGCGTTACCGCCCGCTGCGATCATGCGATCGGCGAGCGGGCCTGGGTTTCCGTTGGCGCTACGCGGATTGCCGTTGCGGTCGACGCCGATCGCGAACAGGAACCAGTCCTTGTTGGCACGATCAGCGCCAATGAGGTTCTCGGCGAATTGACCGGTGAAGCTGTCTTCGTCGGTGAAATTCGAGATGGACTGCACGAACAGCCGATCGGCCTGTCGCACGGCGTCCATCGCTGCACGCTGGTCGATCGCCTGCTGTCCGGCGACGCTCCCGTTGGCGCTCAGGTTGATGACGAACGCCCCCTTGTCGAGAGCGTAGCGGATGGCGGGCGCAAGCAGCGCGGGGTTCGGCCCACTTCCTTCCGGCACGGCGCCGGATGTGGGCGTCACGTTCGACATGTCCGGCCCGCTGATCTTGAGCGCCAGGATCGTGGCATCAGGCGCCACACCCTGAATCCCATTGCCGTCGCGGGCACCGGCGGCGACGCCGGCGACCCTTGTGCCGTGACCAATCACATCCTTCACTTCGAAGCGGATCGTCTCAGCGGCGCAGGTGCCGCAGCGGGCAATCTTCTGGTCGAAGGCCGTACTATCCGCCGAGATGCGGCCGGAGAATTCACGGCCGGAGGTATCGATGCCGGTGTCAAGGATCGCGATCGTCACGCCCTTGCCGGTGATCCCTCGATCATAGGCATAGGCGGCTTTGGCGGACACAACCGAACCCAACGCCTGATATTCTGCGCTGCTGGCGGAGGATGTTGGCGTCGGTGACGGCGTGGGCGTTGGCGATGGCGCCGGACTGGGTGAAGGCACCGTCCCGGACGAATTGATGCCGCCACCTCCACCGCATGCGGCGAGAAACACCGCCACGGAAGCGGCCGTCGAATTCCTGATGATGGTAAGCCGCCTATTGCGGCTCCCGATAACTGCACCCACGCCCGAACCCCCGTCCGCGTGGTGCCGAGCGGCTTCCTCAGCCGGCGGCACCGCCCCATATAAACGAGGCGGTGCCGGCCCGTGAGCCGGGGATTGGAAACCTGCAACGAAACAGGCGCGGGTGTCTTTAGGCTCGCGCCCTGGACATCCACACCCGCTCCCCGGCCGAAATTTCTTTCGTCCGGGCGTCGGCTGTCGTTGCGAGGTTTCCACGCCTCGGTCCGCCTGCTGGCGAACGCCCCGACTCTAAACCGGATGCGTTAACAATCTCAAGCGACGATCAGTGTGGAAGCAAAAAGCCCAGTGCAAAACGCGGTTCACTTCGTCTTGTTCGCTTTCGGTCGTCCCAGTCGGCTGGGCGTACGCACTCCGAACTTCAGGCGGTTCGCCGGGCGAATGCGGATCGGCAGACTCGGCTGGATATGCGCGGTCAGCGGCGTCAGGTGTTTTAACGCCTCCAGTTTGATCGATAGTTCCGCCTCGTCGTCATAGGTGCGGGCTGTCTCGGTCTCGCCTTCATGGCCGAAGATGTCGCAGCGGACGCTGTCCGGCACGACGCCCTTCAGGATCGACGTGGCAGTGCCACGGAAGCTGTGGACGTCCTTGTCCTTCCAGGCGCCGCCCACCTGATGCCGCCAGGGCGTTCCATCGGGGAACGCCCATTTCCGCCACGGATTGAAAATGCTCTTGTAAAAGGTGCTGGCGAAGCTGGAACTGCCCGGCGATGCCATTTCCGGAAACAGCATGGTGCAGCCTGCCGCACGGATCGCGTGAACATATTCGATGAAGCCCAGTCGGATGAGCTCCGGATGGATCGGCAGCTTACGGACGGACTGAACGTTCTTCAGCCCACGGTCTTCAGTGAAGTCGATCTGCAGATACGGGATCGGCTCGTCCTCGTGCACATCGCTGAGCGGCAACCCGGCCAGTTCCGAGCTGCGACCGCCGTAGAGCGGCAGCATGAGCGGCAGCCAGTACCAGGCATCGTGCAGGATCTCGCTACCGGGCGTTAGGCGGCGATCAATTCCGGCCGCTCCGGTCCAGATCGGGGCAGACAGCAGCTGGCGAACTTCCAGTCTCGTCCAGTTGGCGCGTTTCTCTCGGTCACGCTTGCGTTGTTGACGTGCCTTTTTGCCCACGCCTCTCCGGGCCTTCTTGAAGCTGATCGGCTGAGCGGGACGATGGCCTTCCTCGTCGTTCGCACCCTCGGCATGATCGAGGACGGCCATGATCCAGGTGATATGCTTGTTGATCGTGATCTGGGAAAAGCCGAGCATGTCAGGCGCCATAGTCTTGGCTCGCTCCAAACTCGCCGCGATTCCGCCTGCACGTTCCTCGCTCGTGCGGCCCCAGCGGTTGGGCAGGGCGCGACAAAGGTCAGTGAAGGCTGTCACGTGCTCCTGCTTGATATCCTCGATGAAGACGTCGCCGCCGCACGCATAGTCGAACAGGCGGACAGCGGTTCGAACCTGCTGGATCGTGACTGCGTCCCACGCGCGCTGGCGTTCATGGACTGCGATGCAGGCGTCGGCGGCGTCGACGAGGCGTTGCTTCGCTTTGGCCGGCACCGGCTGCACTGCCACCTGCTCGACCGGGCTGGTCGGTTGCGGCTTGGACGGCTGAGGTGGCGTGGCCGACGTCGTTTCCCATGCAAATGGCGTATCGTCTGCAAGCGCGTCGTCGATCCATTCGGCGGGCACGTCCTCGTCCAGGGACAGGTTCGCCGTCGCCTTCCGGCATGCAACGGCCTTGGCGGCGCAGATCGTGCGGCGCATCTTATCCAGGTTTGCCGCCGTCGGCGCGATCCCGAAATTTTCGACATAGACACCGATCTGCTCGCCCGAGACGGGGCTCCCACCCTGAAGGTCGAAGACCGTGTCGGCGACAGCCTTGGCGTCGGACAGGTTCCAACCGTTGGCGGTCAGGCGATCAAGGTCGTCGAGCGTCCATTTTGCGTCGACCCCGCGCTTGGACAGGAAGGTCCAGGCCTCGGCATAGCGGGAGTTGAGGCTGGCATGATCGACCGCGGCGGTGCTGCTGACGGTCTGGTCCGCAAGAATGCGCTGCAACTGCCAGCGCAGTGCGTCGCTGAACACCTTCTTGAGTTGATCGGGGCCGACACCCGTCGACCGCTCGCCATACCCCATGCGTAATGTTTCCGCCGCCGAACCCAGGCGCAGGGCGATCACCCGCGCGTCCGTAAAGCTCATCGCACCGATGGGTAACGCCAGCGTTAACCGCACGCCAGCGACCGTCATTTTCTTGCGCCACCAGTAGCGACTGCCCCGCAGTGCCACGTTCGAAAAGCCCATTCCGCCACCCCAAGGGGTACAGCGAGGGGTACAGTCGGAGGTACAACCGTCCCTGATCGCCGTCGTTAAGACGCGAAATCAGAGACTTGCAAGCGGATGGTCGGGGAGACAGGATTCGAACCTGCGACATCCTGCTCCCAAAGCAGGCGCGCTACCAGACTGCGCCACTCCCCGACAGGGGTTGGCCCTTAGGGGAAGCGGGGGTGGCGGTGCAAGGGGTATTTCTGTGCCCGTTGCGGGCGGGGGTTACAGGTTGGCCTGTTCCTCCTTGGGCAGGTCGGCATCGGGCGGATAATAAAGGCCTGCGCATTCCTCGCGCAGGCAGCCGCCCTCGATCACGATGTCGTTGCGATAGGCATCGGCGATGAAGCCGAGCGTGTCGACATGCCGTGCCTCGAAATACATCGGGTGGACGTCATCGCGCCCTGCGCCATAGACGACCCGCCCGACCTTGGACCAGATCGACGCCATGGTGCACATGCCGCAGGGTTGCAGCGTCGAATAGAGCGTCGCACCGCGCAGTTCCAGTTCGCCCTCCCCTTCGCAGGCGCGGCGGATCGCCATCATCTCGGCATGGGCGGTGGCGTCGGGCAGTTCCTCGGTCTGGTTACGCTCGGCAGAAAGGACTCGCCCGTCCAGCACGATCACCGAGCCGAGCGGCGAGGTCGAGGGGTCGGAGCCTTTCGACCGCGCCACCTCGATCGCCATGCGCATCCATTTTTCGTCGTCCTGGGTCATGGCGGGCTTAACGCCTCCACCCCGCTTTCGGGCTCAAGCGTTTGGAATTCGGCCTATCGCTGCTCCGCCTTCGTCCCATAATAATCGCTCAGCACCCCGAAGGCCTCCTTGCGCTGCCCGGTTTCGGAGATCAGGCCCTTGCGGTTCCAGCCCTGCTGGAAATCGGGGTTCTGGCGGCGGGGCGAGCGGAAGTCCTTGAGGATCCAGGGCGACATGCCGCGCAGGGTCGGTACATGGTCCGCCATGCCCAGCGTGGCGCGGTAATAATCCGCCTGAAAATCCTCGGAGAATTTCTGCTTGTTCGCCGGATCGTGGAAACCCGCCCGCGCATCGGCGCCGAATTCGGAGAAGATCAGCGGCTTGTCGGCGGGCACGCGCCATTCGCTGCGCGCCAGATCGGTCAGGCGATCCTGGGTGTACCAGCCATTATAGGTGTTGATCGCCATGACATCGAGCGCATCGGCCAGCGGATCGGCGAGCGTCATCACGGGATGATCGGCCCCCTCCCCCCGCTCGACCAGCAGCGCGGCGCTGACCAGCCGCGTGTCGTCCAGACGACGGACATCGCCGACCAGCGTGCGGAGGAAGACGTTGCGCGCGTCGGTCACGGGCGTCTCGTTGGCGACGCTCCAGATCGCGATCGAGGCGCGGTTGCGGTCGCGCAGGATATTCTCGGCCAGCATCGTCCGCGCGCGGTTCAGCGTGTCCGGGTTGGACCAGGCGACGCGCCAATAGACCGGCACCTCGCTCCAGACGATCAGGCCCAGTTCGTCGGCCAGCCGCACCGTCACGTCCGAATGCGGGTAATGGGCCAGCCGGACGAAATTGCCGTGCAGCCCGTCCTTGATCTCACTGAGCAATGCGCGCGAAGCGGCCGGAGTCATGGCGCGGGTGGGATCGACGCCCAGTTCCTCCTCGTGCATCGAAATGCCGCGCAGGAAGATGGGCTTGCCGTTGAGCAGGATATCGGCCCCGCGCCGCTCGATGGTGCGGAAACCGATCCGGTCGCGCCACTGATCCTCGCCTGCCGTGACCGCCACGTCATAGAGCCGGGGCCGCTCGGGCGACCAGCGGACCAGCGCACGGGGAGCGGCCATGGTCGCGCGCCAGTCGCCATTGGCGTCGGTCGTGCCCGCGCGGTCCAGCCCCAGCTCGGCGATGCGCAGCCGCACCGGCCGGTTCGCCGCCTGCGGCCCGTCGAGATGAACGTCCACCGCCATGCGACCGTCGCGGGTCAGACGCACCCAGGCGTCGTCGACATAGGTCTCCGGGGTCTGGATCAGCCGCACCGGGCGGGTGATGCCGCCATAATTCTCCCAGTCGGTGACGGGCGGCGGCACCGTCGCCTCGGTCGCCTGGCTGTCGACGCCCACCGTGACCTGGTTCAGGCCGTCGCGCATCAGCCCGGTGATGTCGAAGGCAAAGGGGGTGAAGCCGCCCTCATGCTTTCCGACCGGCTTGCCGTTCAGATAGACGATGGTCGCATAATTGGCCGCGCCGAAGCGGAGGAAATAGCGCCCCTTGCGGACGGCAGGGGCGGCGAAGGTCCGCTGATACCACATCAGCCCGTCATAATGGCGAAGCTCGGGCGCCTGGGTCAGCCAGGACGACGGCAGCGAGGTCAATGGCGAATGGGGGAGATCGAACTCGTAGAGGACGCGGCTGTCCTTCGCCATTTCGGCGCGGACGTCGACGTCCTTCCAACGTTGCTGTCCGCTATCGGGCATGCCGCCGTGGAAGCCCGAAATCCCCGAGCGAAACGGGTCGATCGAATAATGCCAAGGGCCGGACAGGTCGGTGCCGTCGCGCAGATCGGCCGACGCGAGAACGGGGCCGGGCCGGGGCGCGGCATCCTGTGCGAAGAGCGGCGCACCCGTGGCCAGCATCATGCCCGCCACGGCATATCCCCAAATGGTCCTGCCCATCACGTCGCTCTCCCGTCATTCGGCCGATCCTGACCGCCGGCCTTCATCGTCAGTCTAGACCGCACCCCCGCTCATCGCCAGCCGGGGGCGGGGCGATATTCGAAACTCATGCCGACCGCGCGGCCGGGCTGGAACCCCTTCCACACGGTCGAGGCGGGCGGGCCCGGACTATACTGCGCCACCCGACCGACCGGCGCGCCCGGCCAGCGGCCCGCGTCCGACTGCACCGTCAGGCCGTTGAGATAGGCGTCCCGGCCCGTCTCGCCCTTCACATAGCGGTCGAGAAAGGCGGTGATGAAATGGGTCTGGATGGGAAGCAGCCGGTCCTTGCGCCACACCGCATCCTCGAACCAGTCCATGTCCCAGAAGCGCTGCCGCATTGCGGGAGGTGCGGGGGTCAGCGCGATGCTGTGCCCGGCCTGAGCGAAGGTCAGCAGGTAGCGCGGCGCAGGCGCAGGTGCGTCGAACAGCGCACGCACCGCCTCATGCCCGACGACCCGGTCATGATCGCCGACGACGATCAGGGTCGGCACGGGCACGGCGCCCACCCCTTGCCCCGTCCAGATCGGCACCGCGCCGAAGCGGGCGGCGGGGGCGAGCGCGACGATGGCCTTGAGGTTGTTCGCGCGCAGTTCGCTAGCGCGATCGGCGGCAAAGGGCGTGAGGATATCTCGGCTGAGCTTGCCCATAGCCGGGTTCAGCGGCGCGCCACCGACCGTCAGCACGCCGTAACCGCCCATCGAATAGCCGATCAGCGCGGTCCGTGTCGGATCGGCAGCGGCGAATATGCCTTCACGTTTGTCCGCTCGGACTTGGGCCTCGGCGGTGACGAAGGCGATGTCGAGCGGTCGCCGGGCGATCGGCCCGGCGCGGGCGGCATCGGTGCGGATACTGATCGGCGGATCGCGAAAGGCAGGGGCAACCACGACATAGCCCTTGCTCGCCAGGTTTTCGCCCAGCCAGGACAGGACTTCGGGTGTGTTGCCATAACCATGCGCCAGGATCACCAGCGGGAAACGACCCGGCGCAACGGGACGGTCGGGCGAGGCCAGTCCGGGCAGGTCGAAGGCCACATCCCGGCCATCCTCGCCGGACAAGGCGGTCTTGTAGGTGGTCCCCCGCCCCGCCGAGGCCGCCGGATACCAGATCAGCAGCGGCAGCTCGCGATCGACGACGGCGGGCCGGTCCCTGCCCTGAAGCGGATCGGCCTGCCCCGGCTGGACGAACCGGCTGCGCTGCACGCCGACCGGATAGCGTCCCAGCCGGGCGAGTTCGGGGGCATCGACCGGCGGCCGGGCCGGGGCATCGCCCTGCCCCGCCCCCGGCCGCTGCGCCGTGGCAGCAACGGCGAGCGCCGCCGCCGCCAGCCCCAGCCCCAGGCAGACCCGGCGCATCAGAAGTTCAGGCCGAGGCGCATACCCGCATAGCGGCGGAAGTCACGCGGCAGCACCGCCTGGGTCGCGATATTGTTGCCGAAATTGCCCGCCGTGTTTACCAGCGACCCATAATATTGCTTGTCGAACAGGTTGTTGACGAAGGCGACCAGTTCCCAGCGGCGATCCTCCTCGCGCACGCCCAGACCGACATTGACGATGCTGAAGGCGGGCTGAAAGGTCTGCGGATCGCGCGCCTGGAAATACAGGCTGCTCTGATATTGCCAGTTCACCTGCGCGACACCGCGCGTCGTCGCGGTCAGGCGCGGCGAGTAATCCAGATTGGCGTTGAACTTCCACTTGGGCGCCTGGATCGCGGTGGTGTCGGTCAGGTTCTGGCTGGCGGGCGAGCCGGTGCAGCCCTGGGCCGCCGTCTGCAACGGATAGCATTGCGCGCGGGCGAACTCGGTATATTTCGCGTCGAGATAGGTGACGGCCCCGCCGAGGTTGAAGCTGTCGCTGAACCGCATCGATCCTTCGAACTCGACGCCCTTGGTGTTGAGCTTGCCGACGTTGGTCAGGCGATAGTTGGACGTGCCGTCGGCCAGCGTCTCGATCGTCTGGGCCTGAAGGTCGCGGTAACTGGTGTCGAACAGCGTGACGTTGGCGGTCAGGCGCCGGTCGAGGAACTGGCTGCGGATGCCCAGCTCCTTGTCGCCCGACCGTTCGGGGCGGATCGGCCCGGCCAGCGCGCGGTTGCGGTTGAAGCCGGTCGTCAGGTCGTAGGTCTGGCCCTTATAGCCCGTAGCATAGGTCACGAAGCCGTTGATCGTCGGGCTGAAATCATAGCGCAGCGTGCCGCGATAGGTGCCCGCCGTGTCGCTGGCATGGCCCGCAAAGGCCGTGCCCGCCAGATTGTCGCGGAAGGTATAGCTGACCCGCTCGTTCTGGACGCGCCCGCCGCCGGTGAAGGTCAGGTCGGGCACGATCGTCCAGTCGACCTGTGCGAAGGCCGCGACCTGGCGCGACTGCGAGGTGGCGTACCAGTTGGCGAGCGAGAAATACGGCCCGCGCTGGAACGGGCGGTTGAACTTCACATTCGCGCCGTACAGCCCGACCGTATAGCGGAACGGCTTGTCGGCATCGGATTGCAGGCGGACCTCCTCGGTCACCTGCTCGGAATTGAAGACGCCGATCTGAGTGTTGTTGCCCAGATTGCCGGGCGCCGACGTGTCGTCATGGTCGAGATAGTCGTTCAGGTGGAAACGGTCATACGAGCTGATCGTGACGAGGTTCAGCGAACCGATGCCGAACTCCCCGCGGATATAGCCGCCGCCGCCCTCGTACCGGGTGCGCGAGTCGTAATTGTTGCTGATCGTCTGGTTGTCCGGCCCGACGACCACGCCGGGCAGCACGACCGACGGGGTCAGCCCAGCGGTGCCGCGCAGTCGGGCATTTGGCCCGAACGCCAGGAAGGGGCGGCCGACCGTGGTGTTGCCGTTGACGTAATTGCCCGAGATGACGAGCGCGGCCGTATCGGTCGGCTCCCAGCGCAGCTTGCCGCGCAGGTTCAGCGTCTCGCGGCCATTGACCCGCTTGCCGTTGAACAGGTTGCGGATATTGCCGTCCCAATTGTTATAGGCGGCCGACACGACATAGCCGAGCTGCTCGTTGATCGGGCCGGACACGCTGAAATTGACGCCCTGCTCGCGATCGGTCGTCGCCACCGCATTGGCGCGGATACGCAGTTCCGAGGTTGGGTTGCGGGTAATCAGGTTGACCAGACCGGCCGAGGCCGACTTGCCGTACAGCGTGCTCTGGGGGCCGCGCAGCACCTCGATCCGCTCGACATCGGGCAGGTCGGTGAAGGCACGCGCCTGGAAGGCCAGCGGCACTTCGTCGACTAGTACCGCGACACTCGACTCGACGCCGATGCCGAAGGCGAAGGTGCCGACGCCGCGCAGCGAGATGTTGGAATTCTGCGGCTGTTCGGCCGGGCGGACGACCAGCGAGGACGAGACCTTGCCGATATCGGTGAAGTTGCGGACACCCGCCGCCGCCAGCTGAGCCGGGGCGACGACCGACACGGCGAGCGGCACGCGCTGGACATTCTCAGCGCGCTTGTTGGCGGTGACGATGATGTCGCCTGCGCTGACCGGTTCGGGTGCGACGTTGGAGGTGGGGCCGCCGGGCTGTCCCTGCGCCTCCTGGGTCAGTTGCGCTTCGTCGGTTGGCGACGGTGCGGCCTGCTGGGCCGAAACCTGACTTGCCGCGGAAAGCGATACGATCATCGCCGTCAGGGCCACGGTGGAACGCAGCATCTTCATCCTTCCCTCCCATTGCCGCCGGTCTTGGCCGGTCTTGCCTTGTCAACCAAACATACCGAATGGCCTTACCAATGCAATGCTGTTGTTAGACCTGCGTTGGATTTGTCGGCACGGGAGCGCAAGCGATGGGAAGAATTGCAAACGTGTGCGACATTTGCGCACCACTGGCCAGCGCCAGATACGCAAAAGCGTCCGGCCAGGGCCGGACGCCTCTCGAACCATTCGGCATTTGTATTCCCTCTCCCCTCTCCGAGGGGAGAGGGGAGAGGGTTGCGCAGACTTGGCCTTTGCGACAGCAAAGGCTTAGTCGAAGCTGGGTGAGGGGTGCTGCGCTCGCGTAGGCGAGCGCGCGAGCCGGTGGCTCGCTCAACCCCTCACCCAAGCTACGCTAGCCAGCACGCTGGCAAGCTCCGCTATCCCTCTCCCCTATCCAGGGGAGAGGGATAAAGGGGGAGCATCAATGTCAATCCGTATCAAATGGTCAGGTGAAGGCCGCGCCGTCCGTCCTGTTCGACCGGCATAGCATCCGCGCCCTCGACGATCAGGATCCGACCGTCGCCCGGCGGCAGCAGCAGGGTCGTGCCGCCCTCCCCTTCCCCGTCGCGCGACAGGGTGACGACGACCCGCTCCGCATCGGCCTGGCCGGTCAGATGCCAGCGCGTGACCGGGCCATGGCCGTCGCCGCTATCGTCCATGCCGGTCCAGCGGATGGCCCCGGTCGAGGGCGGGAAGAGCCACAGCCCACGGTGATAGGGCTCGGGCCGCCAGCCGCCCCGGGCGAGATCGACCAGCATCGCCGACCCGCCCCGCGCGAACAGCGGCGGCGGGCCATCGAGCGGTGCCGCGACATCGGCCGTCACGCCACCGGCAAAACGCTCGCCGGTCCAGACATGGACCCATTCCGCCCCGCTCAGCAGTTGGACGAAGCGGCGCTCCGCCCCTTCGTCCATCACCGGCGCGGCAAGGACGTCCGGTCCCAGCATATGCTCATCGCGTTCGCCCCAGCTCGCCGGGTCCTGCGGGAAGTCGGCCCAGAGCGGTCGGACCATCGGCTCGTAATCGGCGTGATAGCGATGCAGCAGGTCATAGAAGAACGGGATCAGCGTCTGCCGCAACGCCATCAGGCGGTGCATCGCGGGCAGCACCTCCGGGTACATCCAGGGCTCGTTGACCGTACGGTCGTCGTTCCAGCTATGGATGCTGAACCGGGGCATCAGCACCCCCGCCTGTACCCAGCGGATCAGCAGCTCGGGCGACGGCGCGGGGCCGGAAAAGCCGCCCACGTCATGCCCGCTGTTCGACACGCCCGACAGCGCGAGGCCGATCGACTGGCGCGCATTGTAGCGGATCGTCTTCCACGCGGTCCGGTTATCCCCCGACCAGGTCTGCGCATAGCGATGCAGCCCCGCCATGCCCGAGCGGGTGACGACATAGGGCCGGGTATCGGGGCGCGCGGCGACCTGCGCCTGACGTGAGGCGCGCGTCATCAGGATCGGCTGGACCGGGCGCATCTCCGACGCCGGGCGGGGCTGACCGAAACCGCCGACCATCGCACGGGCGTCCCACAGCTCATATTCGTTATTGTCGTTCCACGTCGCTTCCATGCCATGGTCGAGCAGCGCCGACGTCACCTGATCGCGCCACCACGCCGCCGCCTGAGGCTTGGTCATGTCGATATAGCTGCCGACCTCGTCCCAGAATTGCGCCTCGACCGGCTGACCGTCCGCGTCCGCGACGAACAGTCCGGCGGCCGCCACCTCGTCATAACGCGGGTGGCTGCGCAGCAGGGCGGGCTTGATATTAGGGACCAGCCGGACACCCGCCTCGGCATAGGAGGCGATGAAGGCGGCGGGATCGGGAAACTTGTCGCGGTTCCAGTGAAAGACGTACCGCTTGTCGCCGATCGAGGTGTAGCCCGACGACAGGTGGAAGGAGGTGCAGCCCAGATCGTGCCGCTCGCACAACGCCAGAAAACCCGCCATCTGCGCCGCCGCATCGGGCGCATCGGTATAGGTCATGGTCGAGCCCGAATAGCCCAATGACCAGCGCGGCATCAGCGCCGGACGGCCGGTCAGCCAGGTAAAGCGCCGCGTCACCGCCAGCGGGTCCGGCCCGGCGATAATCCAGCGATCGACGTCTCCTGCGTCCGCCACGACATGACGGTACAGGCCGTGATAATTGTCGAGTTCCTGCCCCAGGTCGAAGGTGACGTCGGCGACCGTGTCGTAAAATTCGCCGTGGCACCGCCCCTCGGCATCGGCGACCAGCAGATAGGGGATCGACTTGTAGAGCGGATCGCTCGTCTCGGCATCGAAACCCATCGGGTCGACATTGGTCAGCCGAAAGCGCCGTCCGGCCCGGTCGGTGTCGCCGGTGCGGTCGCCCAGCCCAAAAAAGCGCTCGCCCGGCGTCCGCGCGGCATAATGATGCGCGCGGCCGTCCCACCAGCCAAAGTCATAGGCCTGGGTCGGCCGGTCCTGCGTGATGACGTGCCAGCCCTCGCCCGCCCGCTGCTCCCAGCACCCGTGCAGACCATCGAGGGTCAGGGTGACGCGAAGCCGCTCGGTCGCGACGATCAGGATGCCCTCCGCTTCCTCGCAGGTGAAGTCGGGGCAGGCGAAGCCGGACACGTCCATCCGGTCGCGTCCCGGCTCGGCGATATCCTCGGCCCCCGGCGCGATGGCCCAGCTCGGCGGGCTGGTCACGCGCCCCTCGGCCAGCAACAGCAGGCGCATCACGTCCTCCTCCAGCACGAAGAGATGCGCGACCGCGCCGGTATCGGCGGTCAGGGTCAGAAATCCGCGCGAACGTCCGGTGACGGCAAAGCGCGGCGGCTGGGAAAGGGTGGCGCGCCTCATCGGCCGGGCTCCTGGGTCACGGGGTTGGTGGCGAACGGCGTCAGCCGCCGGATGAAGATGATGAGCACCGCGGCCCCGATCAGGTCGAACACCGCGAGCACGGCAAAGAGCGGCGCATAGCCGACCGTATCGGCCAGTTGCCCGATCAGCAGCGAGAAGAGCAGCCCGCCGATCCAGCCCGCCTGGCCGATAAAGCCATTGGCCGTGCCGACTTCAGCGGGCGCGAACACGTCGGCGGACAAGGTGTTGATCAGGCCGGAGATCATCTGATGCGCAAAGCCGCCGATGCAAAACAGGGCGATCGCGGTATAGGGGCTGGCGGCCAACCCGATACACCCCGGCGCGATCATCAGCACCGCGCCCAGCGCCACGCCCGCCACGCGCGACGGGATCAGCGTGACGCCACGCTTCATCAGCCAGGGCGACAGATAGCCGCCCAGGATGCCGCCGACATCCGCCGCCAGGAAGGGCAGCCAGGCGAACAGCGCGATCTGCTTCAGGTCCATGCCGCGCTCGCTGGCGAGGTAGAGTGGAATCCAGAAACTGAAGGTCTGCCAGGCGGGTTCGGCCAGGAAACGCGGCACCGCGATCACCCAGAAGCGAGACGTGCGCAGGATATCCTTCGCCTTGGCGCGCTGGACCGGTCCCTTGGGCTTTTCGACCGCGATCATCGCCTTTTCCTCGGGCGTGATCGCGGGGTGGTCGTCGGGCGAGCGATAGAAGACGTACCAGGCGGCGGCCCAGAAGATGCCGACGCCGCCGGTGACGAGGAACGCGGTGCGCCAGTCGGCCCAGAGCGCGACCGCCACCACCACCGGCGGCGCAATCAGCGCGCCGAGCGAGGTACCGGCGTTGAACCAGCCGACCGCCACCGAGCGTTCTCGCGCCGGGAACCACTCGGCCACCGCCTTGATACCCGAGGGGATGGCGGCGGACTCGAACAGGCCCAATATGCCGCGATAGATGGCCAGGCTGACCCAGCCGATCGCCAGCGCATGCATCATGTTCGCCGCCGACCAGGCCAGGCCGAAGAGCGCGAACCCGGCGCGCAGGCCGAAGCGGTCGATGAATGCCCCCGCCACCGGTTGCATGATCGTATAGGCGAGCTGGAACGCGCCGACGACATAGCTGTATTGCTGCGTCGACATGTGAAGCGCGGACTTCAGCTCGGGCGCGAGGACGCCCAGGCTGTTGCGCGCCAGATAATTGGCGATCGTCCCCGCGCAGATCAGCGCAACGATCCACCAGCGCAGATTGCGTACCCGCAAGCCCGTCACTCCCCTAGCCTCTCCGTACGCATCGCGGCGCCGGTGTCTGGAGCAAGCTTAACCGCTGGAAAGCGGCCTGTCCATATTGGTCTGGCCAATCATTCCAGCGATCCGATCAATCATCGCCAAGCCGCTCGACATAATGGAAATATCGGAAGTCGGCGGGGTGGCCCGAACCGCTCATGTCCTGACAGGCCATGCCGACAAAGGCGCCGGTAAAATTGGGCAAACCCGCCAGCGTCGCCTCGTCGGAGAGGATGGAGGCGTCGAAATCCTGGGGCAGCCAAGTCCATTCCGCCGCCCCCGCCGCCCGGAAGGCGAAGCGCAACGCCTCAAGATCGACCACCGCCCGCAATTCGACCGGGCCTGCGGGAGCCGGGACGGCGGGGCCCATCAGGCTTTGTCCCTCGCCGTTCGGCTGGACCGACAGGACCTGGACGAGCTTCTCGCCTGCATCCCCTGCCGTGATCTGGAGAAAATGATATTTGGTGCTGTTGTAATAGGCGACGATCCCGGCCGCCTGCTGGAAATGCTCCGGCTCGTAATCGACGAGCGTTCGCACGTCATAGCAAAAGGCGGTCTGGCGGCGGGCGACCAACGCCTGTTCGAAATGGCTGCCGATCGTCTCGCGCCCGAACAGTCGCAAATGGCCCGGACGTTCGGTCAGGCTGAAGATATGTTCCGGTTCAGGCGTGCGCAGCCATTGGAAGGCAGCGGGCAGCGCCGAGCCGTCGAACAAATCCCGCGCCTCTGCCGGTGCAGGGTTCGTGGCCATGGGCGTTGGCTCGGCGCAGCGCAGCCAGCCGTCCGCACCCCACTCCATACGCTGGATCGCCGTCTCGCGGCCTAGCACGCAGCGGTTGCTGACGGGCAACGGGCGGCCGCACAGATAGGCCATCCACGTCTCGCCCTCCGGTGTCTCGACCAGATCGCCATGACCGGTGCGTTGCAGCGGTGCGTCGGGCGTGTCGCGCGCGGTCAGGACCGGGCCGTCGGGATGCACCTCATAGGGCCCGAACAGATCCCGCGAACGCGCCATCGTCACGGCATGACCGCGCTCGGTCCCGCCCTCGGCCACCAACAGGTGATACCAGCCGTCGCGCTGGTAGAGATGCGGCCCCTCGGTAAAGCCCAGCGGCGTGCCGTCGAAGATGCGGCGACGCTCGCCGAGCAGGCGACCGGTGTCCATGTCCATCTGCTGGATCACGATCCCGGCAAAGCGCTTGCGGTCGGGCCGGTGGTCCCAAAGCATGTTGAGCAGCCAGCTGCGCCCGTCATCGTCATGGAACAGCGCGGGGTCGAAGCCGCTGCTGTTGAGATAGACGGCATCCGTCCACGCGCCGTCGATCCGGTCGCACGACACCCAGTAATTGTGGAAGTCGCGAAGCGATGCGCCCTTGGCGCCGTCGACGGTGGTGCGGCCATAGCGCTTCACATCGGTGAAGATCAGGTGGAACCGCCCATTGGCGTAACTGAGATCGGGTGCCCAGACCCCACAGGAATCCGGATTGCCCCGCATGTCGAGCTGGCTCGCCCGGTTCAGCGGCCGGGCGACCAGCGTCCAGTTCACCAGATCGCGGCTATGGTGGATCTGGACGCCCGGATACCATTCGAAGGTCGAGGTCGCGATATAGTAATCCTCGCCGACGCGCACGATCGAGGGGTCGGGGTTGAAGCCCGGCAGGATGGGATTGTTCGGGGTCATGCGGGTTTGCGCACCAAGGTCCAGAGGAGAGCCGCGCCCGCCAGATCGAGCAGGCCGAGCAGGATGAAGAAGGGCTGATAGCCGACCTGATCGACCAGCGATCCGAGGGTCAGGGTGAAGATCAGGACGCCCAGATTGGCCGCCGTCCCCGACACGCCGGTCGCGGTCGCCACCTGATCCTGCGGGAACAGGTCGGAGCATAGCGTGATGACGGTGACCGACAGCGTTTGGTGCGCGAAACCGCCCAGGCACAGCAGCGCGACGGCGGCGACAGGGCTGTTGACGCTGCCGACGAACATCATGCCCGTCATCAGCACCGCGCCCAGCGTAAAGGCCCCGCGTCGCGCGTCGATCAGGTTGACGCCGCGCCGTTGCAGGAAGGCGACGACGGCCGGGCCGAACAGGCACCCCAGATCGGCGGCCAGAAAGGGCAGCCAGGCGAACAGCGCGATCTGGGTCAGGTCGAAATGCCGCGCCTGGACGAGGTAGAGCGGCATCCATAGCGACAACATGCCCCAGACCGGATCGGCCAGGAACCGCGCCGCCGCGATCGCCCAGAGGTTGCGACGACGCAGCAGCTCGCCCAGCGGCGGACGGCGGCGCTGCTTGACGAGCGCGGCTTCCTGTCCTTCGACGATCAACGTCCGCTCGCGCGCCGACAGCGCCCGGTGCCGCGCGGGCGGCGCGTACCAGAACAGCCAGGCCAGTACCCAGAGCAGCCCCAGCCCGCCTGCCACGAAGAACGCCGCACGCCAGCTATGGTGGAAGACCGCCCAGGCGACGAGCGGCGGCGCGAAGACCGCACCGAACGACGCCCCGATCTGGTAGATGCCGCCCGCCACGCCGCGCTCGCCCGCCGGAAACCATTCGGCGACGACCTTCATGCCCGCGGGCTGCGCCGATCCCTCGACCAGCCCGAGCGCGCCGCGAAGCCCCGCAAAGCCCAGCCAGCCATTGGCGAAGCCATGGCCGATGGTGATGCACGACCAGACCGCGACGAACAGGGTAAAGCCGATCTTCAGCCCGATCAGGTCGAGCAGATAGCCCGCCACCGGCTGGAACATGATGCCGAACTGAAAGGCGCCGGTGATCCAGCTATATTGCTCCGAACTGATATGCTGCTCGGCCATGATCGCGGGCGCGGCGACGCCCAGGATGCTGCGCGTCAGATAGTTGATGACCATCGCGCCCACGAACAGCGCGATGATCGTCCAGCGAATATAGGGAAAACCCTTCACATGCGGTCCTTCGGCCTATTCGGCATATGTCGTTCCCATTGACCTGATGCGGCCTGCCGGGGCACGGCGGTGGCCGAGCATCGGCATAGCGTGAAGCCCGATGACGGGACAGGATGACCTTGACCAAGACCCGAAAGCGCCCGCGCGGCGTGACCATCATCGACGTGGCCAAGGAGGCCGGCGTCTCGCCCATGACCGTCTCGCGCGTCATCAACGGCGATGCGGGCGTGCGCGACGAGGTGCGCGTCCATGTCCGCGAGGTCATCAAGCGGCTGAACTACACGCCCAATCTGATGGCGCGCAGCCTGGTCACGTCGAGCGAGATCCGCATCGGCGTCATCTATTCCAACCCCAGCGCCGCGTTCATGAGCGAGCTGCTGGTCGGTGTGTTCGAGGAAGCCTCGACCCGCGCGGCGCAATTGTTCCTGCTGAAGGGCGAACAGGGCCGCCCGCCCGCGCGCGAGGCGATCGAGGGGCTGATCGAGCAGCGGATCGCGGGCGTCATCCTGGCGCCGCCGCTGGGCGAATCCGACTTCGTGCGCGACATCATCCGCGAGGCGGGGTTGCCCATGGCGGTCATCGGCGGCGTCGCGCCCGATGCCGTGTCCGTGTGGATCGACAATGCCCGCGCCGCCTATGACATGACCCGCCACCTGATCGGCCTGGGCCATCGCCGCATCGGCTTCGTCCATGGCAATCCCGGCCAGTCGGCCAGTATCGAGCGCCTGGCGGGCTTTCGCCGCGCGGTCGAGGAGGAAGGCGGGTTGGAAACGCGGGTCGTCCAGGGCGACTATAGCTACGCCTCGGGCCTGACGGCGGGCGAGGCGCTGCTCGGCGGCGAAAGTCCGCCCACCGCGATCTTCGCCAGCAACGACGACATGGCCGCCGCGATCGTCTCGGTCGCGCATCGGCGGCATCTGGACGTGCCGGGCGACCTGACCGTGGTGGGTTTCGACGACAGCACCGCCGCAACGACGCTCTGGCCACCGCTGACGACCATCCACCAGCCGGTCCGCGCGCTGGCGACCGAAGCGCTGCAAAGGCTGATCCAGGAAATTCGCGGTGGGGTTCCGGCACCGAACGGCCAGCCGCGCATCACGGTGCTGGAACATCAACTGATCGAACGCGACTCCACCGCCCCTCCACGTTCGTAAAACTGCCGCTCCACCCCTCCCCTCCAGGGGAGGGCCCGGGGGTGGGGCGTATCCCCGGGCGCGGCGTTCGTGGCGAGGCCCCACCCCAACCCCTCCCCCGAAGGAGAGGGGCTCGCATCGATCAAAGGCATTATCCGACCATTCCGAACGCGTGGCGACTGGGCCCCAGCCTTTGCCGGGGTGGAGCAGGAGAGGTACGTTCACCCCCCTACCGCGCCGACGCTGTCACACCGGCGTCGGTCTGCACCACCGGCTTCATCGTCCCGTCGGGATTGTAGTAAAGCCGCTCGACCGTCACCGCGCGGCGTCCGATCGCGCCGCTCTGGTCGCCGATGGCGAGGGTCGCATTGTGCAGGAACAGGTAGGACTTGCCCTTGAACTCGGCGATGCCCGGATGGATGGTGAAGCTGTACTTGCCCGAGCCCGTCAGCAGCCCGCGATAGGTCCACGGCCCCTTCAGCGATGGCGCGGTGGCGTAGGAGATATGCTCGTCCCGCTGCGTCGTCCGGTCGAGCGAGGCATAGGTCAGGTAGTAGAGCTTGCCCCGCTTGTGCAGCCAGGGTCCCTCCTCGAAATGCGGCGGGGTGATCTCGGTGATCGGGCCGTCGATCTCGATCATGTTGGGCTTCAGCCTGGCGATATAGCATTGCCGGTTGCCCCAGGCGATCCAGGTCGTGCCGTCGTCGTCGGTCAGCACGGTCGGGTCGATATCCTCCCAGCTGTGCGTGCCCTTCGGCGTCATCTCGTTGGTGATCAGCGCCGAACCCTTGGCGTCGACGAACGGACCGGTCGGCGCGTCGGACACGGCGACGGCGATCGCCTTGCCCGGGTGGCTGTTGTCATGCTCGACCGCGGCGTAGAACCAGTATTTGCCGTTCTTGCGGACCACCTGGCTGGCCCAAGCGTCCTTCTTGGCCCATTTGAAATCCTTCACGTTCATGATGGGCCCGTGCGGCGTCCAGCTCTTCATGTCGGTGGTGGAGTAGACCAGCCATTCCTTCATGTTGAACATCTCGTCGCGCTGCGCTTCGTCATGCCCGACATAGAGGTACAGCCGATCCCCCACGACCAGCGGCGCGGGGTCCGCCGTGAATCTGTCGCGGATGATCGGGTTGCTCCCCGGCCGGTCGGCCGCCAGCGCAGCCCCCGACGCGGCCAGCAGCAGAAGGGACGCGATCGTCCGCGACATCGTCATCGTCTGGGTTCCCGTCAGAAGTTGAAGCGCACGCCCGCGCGGTACACCCGCCCGAGAACGTCGTAGAGCGCCGGGTTGACGAAATAGGGCGAACGGGCGGGATCGCGATTGAACACATTGTCGACCTTGAAATAGGCCGTCACCGCCTTGGTCACATTATAGGTGCCGCCCACGTCGAAATAGAAGGCGCCGGGGATGAAGTTGTTGTCGATCGTCGGCCGGTTCGCGGTCGAGGCGGGGCAGCCGGTGGTACATTCGATATATTGATTGCCGAGCTTGCCGTCGCTGAACCAGCGTTCCTGCAGCAGCAGCGACCAGTCATCGGTGGCATAGGTCTGCACCGCCAGCCACTTCCACTTCGGCGTGTTGCCGATGTTCACGCCCGCCGTGTCGTTCGGGATCGTGTTCGGCAGGCCGGTGTCGGTGATGAAGCGGCGGATATTGGTCGCCAGCGCGCGCAGCGTCAGGCTACCCGGCAGGCCCAGCGGATTGCGCCAGCGATAGCTTGCCTCGATATCGAAGCCGTCGGTCAGGATCGACGCCAGGTTGAACGACTGGACGTTAATGAAGTTCGGGCCGTTGGGGTTGTTCAGATTGAACACGCCGCAGGTCTCCGGCGCGATGTTCAGATAGCACAGGTTGACGATGTCCTGCGCGCCCAGGCTGGAGATGACGTCGGTGATCTTGATCTTGTAATAGTCGACCGACAGGTTGAGCCCCGGGATCGCCTGCGAGTTAGAGAAAGCGATGCCCAGCGTGGTGTTGCGCGCGATTTCGGGCGTCAGATTGACGTTGCCGATGGTGTTCTGGAGCGCCAGCACATTGACGTTGCGGAAGGGATCGAAGAAGCCCGGCAGCGTCGTGGTGACGGGCGCGGCGAACAGCTCCGACAGGTTGGGTGCGCGGACATCGCGCGAGGTCACGCCACGGATGCGCAGGCCATCGACCGGCAGGTCCCAGGTGCCGCCGATCTTCCACGCCCAGACCGTGCCCGAGGTGCTGTAGTCGGTGACGCGCACCGCGCCGTTGATGTTGGCGCGGCCACCGGCATCCGAATTGATGATCGGCAGGTCGGCTTCGACGAACGCTTCCTTGACGCTATAGGCGCCGCTGCCGTTCTTGTAATTGCCCGCATACCAGTTGTTGCCGTCCGCCAGCAGCGCCGGGTCGGCGGGGTAGTTGGCGTTGGCGGGCGTGTTGGCAAAGCCCGCGCCGTACGGATCGGCGCGCACGCGGTAGAATTCGTGGCGGAACTCGCCGCCGAACGCGACCGACACCGGCCCGGCCCAGGACGAGAAGGGCGAGCCCGAGAAGTTCAGGCTGATGACGTCCTGCGTCTGGCGGGTCCGCTGATACGGGCCATATTGCGGCATGATATAGCTGATCGCCGCCGCCGATGGGTTGCCGCCGAAGATATTGAGCGGCTGGCACCCATTGGCGCGCGCAGTTGCATCGGCGCAGACGATCGCGCCGTTCAGCGTGGTCGCATTGATCGCCTGGTTGAAGCGGCGGGACAGCATGATGTTGCTGACATCGACATCGGTATAGTTGGTGCCGTGCTCGAAATACATGTCGTAGGACCAGTCGGACCCGGCGACGCTCTCACGCCCCTTGGCCCCCGCGACGAAGCGGAACTGACGACGATCGGTATAGACCTGGGTGTTGCCCAGCGCCGCGTTGCTGGTGCCGTACTGGAAATTGGTGATGCCCGCCGTGGCGCACTGCGCCTTGACCAGCGCGGGGACGTAGGGGTTGGCGCACTGGATGGTCAGGTTCGGGCGGTTCTGTCCACCGACCGGCTGGTTGTTGGTCTTCACCTGGCCGATGTTGATCGTACCATAGATTTCGCCATTGGGGGCGAAGTCATAACCGATGCGGCCATAGCTGTTGACGCGCTGGATCTTCGACTGAAGCGAGCGTCCGGCATCGACATTGCCCGACAGGTCGCCGCCCTGGCAGAAGCCGGGCAGACAGCCGCGGACATTGCCCGCCGCGTCGCGCGCGGGCACGCCGTTCGAGCCGTACTGGAACTGGAACGGGTTGCCCGACTGGTCGAAGGCGATGCCCTGAAGCGGCCCGGCGGTGATCAGGCCGTATTTGGTGTAGTTGTAGGACTGGGCATAGTCGCGGAACAGATATTGCGGCGACCCGTCGTTCAGGACGTTGCGGTTGATCAGCGTCGACTGACGGAACCAGTCGCGGCCATTCGCCAGGTTGATGCCGAAGTCGCCGCCGCCGACGCCGTCCTCATGGGCATATTCGGTGCTGGCGATCACATGCACCGTGTCGTTGAGCAAGCTGGTGCCGCCCGCCAACTGGATCAGCACCTGCTGATCGTCGCCATAGGTGGTGACGCCGCCCTGGATATTGCCCTTGATCCCCTTGAACCGGGTATCGGTGATGAAGTTGACCACGCCGCCGACCGCGTCCGAGCCATAGGAGGCCGAGGCACCGCCATTGACCACATCGACCCGCTTGATCAGCAGCTGCGGGAACAGGCTGATATCGGGAACGCCGGTCACGTTCGCGCCGACGACACGCTGGCCGTCGAGCAGGGTCAGCGTGCGGATCGCGCCGACGCCTCGCAGCGAGAAGGAGCTGAGGCCCTGCTGGCCGCTCGACGTGCTGAAGGTGTTCGTCGCGGTGCCGGTCGACCCCTGGAGCGAGGGCAGCTGGGCGACCGTGGTGAAGACGTTGGGCTGGGCGTTGGCGGCGATCTGCTCCTCGCCGATCACCGTGGTCGGGGTCGGTGCGGTAAAGCCGCCGGTGGTGATACGCGATCCGGTCACGATGATGTCGCGGGTTGCACCTTCGTCGACCTGTTCGGCCGGAGGCGCGGGGGTCTGAACGGTTGCCGGATCGGATGAAGCGTCCTGCGCTGCCTGGTTCGGCGGAACCTGCGCCCAGGCCGGCGTGGCCATCATGCCGCCCGCCAGAACCATCAGGCTGGCCGCGCCCAAGGCGTGACGGCGCAGCCGCCGGGTATGCGTTCCCGTCTTCATCATGATCCTCATCCCTTTTGATTCTGTTTTATCTGGTAACGTTACCAGCATTCATTTCCTGTTTTTGCGTTCGTGTCAATGTTGCAAAATGATACGTGCGTTAGGCAGGGGCGCGTGAAGCCGCAGGCGGAGAAGCTTTCCCGCCCGGACAATATTGGAAAGTGGCAACGCGCGAACCGCTGGGAAATTCCTCCCCTGCAAGGGGAGGTGGCAGGGCGAAGCCCTGACGGAGGGGTGTCACCCTCTCGATAGCGGGACACCCCTGCACCATGCTGGGCATGGTCCCCCTCCCCTCACAGGGGAGGAAAAGAAGGGGTTCAATCCTTGGGACAGTCCGCGCAGCGACCGCGCACCTCGATCACCGGACGCTCGGGGCGAAACCCTGCGCCGACGGCGGCATCACGGACCGCGCCGGTCAGGCGGTCGTCGTCGATATGCGTGATCTGTCCGCACTTGTCGCAGACCAGGAAGATGCAGTCGTGCAGGCAGTCGGGATGCGCGTTGGCCACATAGGCATTGGCACTCTCCACCCGCCGGGCCAGGTTCGCGCCGACGAACAGGTCGAGGATGCGATAGACGCTGTTCGCCGCCACGCGCCGCCCCTGCGACTGCGACATCACATCGGCGATGTCATAGGCCGAGGCGGGCTTGTCGAACCCGGCCAGCGCCTCGAACACGCTGGCGCGCATCGCCGTCCACTGCTCCCCGGCGCGCTCCAAGGTAGCCTTGGCCGCGACGGAGAGATCGGCCCCCTGGGGCTCCTGATGGGTGTGAGCATGCGCCATGGAGGGGATTTAGGCGGTGCCGCCCCGGCGGGCAAGGTCCGGGCGGCGGGGTCCGGGCGGCGGGGCATTCGGTCCACTATCGCGGGCGCGCGCGAAACCCTATCATGGCGTCATGCTGCAACCGAGCCCCGCCTTCATGATTACCGCCCGCCCCCGCAGCCTGGCCCGCTGGCTGTTCGCGGTCGCCGGGCTGATCGTCGCCATGGTCGTGGTCGGCGGCATCACGCGCCTGACCAATAGCGGTCTGTCGATCACCGAGTGGAAACCAATCACCGGGATCGTGCCGCCCCTGACCGACGCGCAGTGGCAGGCCGAATTCGCCAATTACAAACGCATCCCCGAATATTGGACCTTCAACCGCGACATGACGCTGGCGGGGTTCAAGGCGATCTTCTTCTGGGAGTATCTCCACCGGGTGCTGGGCCGGGTGATCGGCATGGCCTTTGCCCTGCCCCTGATCTGGTTCTGGGCGCGCAAGGCCATCCCGGCGGGCTACAAGCCGCGGCTCGTCGCACTGTTGGCGCTGGGTGGATTGCAGGGGGCGATCGGCTGGTGGATGGTCGCCTCGGGCCTCGTCGAGCGGACCGATGTCAGCCATATCCGGCTGACCGTCCACCTGCTGACCGCCCTGTTCATCCTGGCGGGGATCGTATGGACGGCGCTCGACCTGATGGCGCTGCATCGCAACCGGCTGGCGGCCCCTGCCCGGCTGACACTGCTGGGCGCAGGCGCGGTGCTGACGCTGTTCGTCCAGCTGATGTTCGGGGCGCTGACCGCCGGGCTCGATGCAGGCTATGCCTTTTCCAGCTGGCCGCTGATGGGCGACGCGTGGTTCCCGGCGGGTACGCCGATGATGTCGCCCGCCATCGCCAACGTCTTCGACAACCCGGTCGTGGTGCAGTTCATCCATCGCTGGTTCGCCTTTGCCGCGGCGGGGCTGCTCGTCTGGATGGCCGCACGGGCGATCCGGCATGGCGCGCTTCGCGCCGGATGGCTGGTGATCGTGCTGGTCATCGTCCAGATCGGCCTCGGCATCGCGACCCTGCTGTCGGGCGTGCAGATCGACATCGCGGTCGCGCATCAGGCCAATGCCGCGCTCCTGCTGATCGCCGCGACCGCCGCCGCGCATCGCCTGGGCAGCCCCGGCCAAACCCATAAGGTATCATAATACCCGTCAGCAAAGCCCCACTTTGCTTGACATTTTGGGGCCTCTCCAGCATTGGACCCTCGTTCGCGCCGCCCGGGTTCACGGGCGGCGTGTTGCATTTCAAACCGAAAGGTCTCACGCCCATGAAGGCGCTCATGAAGACCACCAAGGCGGCCAAGCCGCACGAGGTGGAGAAGAAGTGGCATATCGTCGACGCCGACGGTCTGGTTGTCGGCCGTGCCGCCACCATCATCGCGAACATCCTGCGCGGCAAGCACAAGACGTCGTTCACCCCGCACGTCGATTGCGGTGACAATGTCATCGTCATCAACGCGGACAAGGTGCGCTTCACCGGCAACAAGCTGGGTCAGAAGGTGTACTACAAGCACACCGGTTATGCCGGTGGTATCAAGGGCATCACCGCCGCCAAGGTCCTGGAAGGCCGCTTCCCCGAGCGCGTCCTGGAAAAGGCCGTCGAGCGTATGATCCCGCGTGGCCCGCTGGGCCGTCAGCAGATGCGCAACCTGCGCATCTTCGCCGGCACCGAGCATCCGCACGCCGCTCAGAACCCCGAAGTCCTCGACATCGCGTCGATGAACCGCAAGAACAAGGTGGGCGCATAATGTCCGATAACCGCCAGTCGCTCGCCGATCTCGGCGCCACCCTGAACCAGCAGGCCGCTGCCGCTCCGGCGCAGACCGCCGCTGCCGGTGAAGCGCCTGCCGCTCCCGCCGAGCGCGTCAGCACCACCCCGCTGCGTCAGCAGGAACTGGACAAGTTCGGCCGCGCCTATGCGACCGGCCGTCGTAAGGACGCCGTCGCTCGCGTCTGGCTGAAGCCGGGTTCGGGCAAGATCACGATCAACGGTCGTGACCAGGAAGTGTATTTCGCACGTCCGACGCTGCGTCTCGTCATCAACCAGGTGTTCGGCATCACCGAGCGCGAAGGTCAGTATGACGTGATCTGCACCGTCAAGGGCGGCGGTCTGTCGGGCCAGGCCGGTGCGGTCAAGCACGGCATCAGCCAGGCGCTGACCAAGTTCGAGCCGGTTCTGCGCGCTCCGGTCAAGGCCGCTGGCTTCCTGACCCGCGACAGCCGTACCGTCGAGCGTAAGAAGTATGGCCGCGCCAAGGCGCGTCGCAGCTTCCAGTTCTCGAAGCGCTAAAATGCGGGCCGCCTTGGATGGCCGAAGCCATCCAAGGACAGGCCACGGCGGGCGGCAGGAACGGCAAAGCCGTTCATGTCCGACGGCGTGGCAGCACGAAGCACGAAGGAGCGGTCCGGCAACGGGCCGCTCTTTTCGTTTGGGGCGGACTTCATGCGCCCGACAGGACGAACGCACTTATGACGAACCCCTTGTGGATCCCCGCCACCATCGCCGCCGCGACTTTTCAGGTCGGTCGCAATGCCCTGCAACGCGGGGTCATGGCGTCCTCTGGTCCTTGGGGCGCGACGCTGGTGCGGTTCCTGTTCGGCCTGCCCTTCTCGATCCTGTTCGTAACGCTCGCCCATTTCGTCATGCCGGGGGCCGATCTCCACTGGAGCGGGGCATTCTGGCTGTCGGCCATCGTGGGTGCCGCGTCGCAGGTTCTGGCGACGGCCGCGCTGCTCGACGCGATGCAGCGGTCCGGCTTTGCGGTCGGCACCGCGCTTCAGCAAAGCTCGCTGCCGCTGGCCGCGCTGCTCGGCCTGATCGTCTATCATGATCGGATCAGTGGCGTGGCCTGGATCGGCGTCGCCATCACCACCGCCGGCCTCGTCGCCCTGTCCTGGCCGCCGCCCGAGCAACGCCGCGCCTCGCTGATCGGCGCAGCGATGGGACTGGCCTCGGGGCTGTTCTTCGGCTTTTCGCTCAATGCGTTTCGCCACGCCGCACTGGCGCTCGACCCCGTCCACCCGGTCTTTGCCGCGCTGGTCTGCGTCGCCGTCGTTCAGGCGATGCAGACGGTCGCGCTGGGCCTGATCCTCGCCTGGCGTGATCCGGCGACGCTGGTCGAGGTGGCGCGCCGCTGGCGGCCTTCGCTGGGCGCGGGGCTGTGCGGCGCCTGCGCTTCGGCGGGATGGTTCGTGGCACTCGCTTTGTCCCCCGCCGCGCCGGTTCGCGCACTGGGCATCATCGAGGCGCCCATCGCCGCCATGGCTGGGCACCGGCTGTTCCGCGAGCGATTGGGCGCGCGGCAAATCCTGTCGGGAGTCGCGATCATCGGCGGGGTCTTGCTGACGACGCTGTTCTGACCCGTGCGTTCCGGCAGCGATGTCATGGCGGCTTCATAGGGTAGCCATTTGCGCCGCCGCATGTTGATTCGATCAGGCTCGTGGAGGAAGGGACATGCAGGTTCGTCTCGCAACCCGTCATTGGCTGCTGGTCTTGGCGAGCTTGGCGCTACCGGCCGCAGCCTCTCCGCCGCCGCCTATAGACCTTTCCGGTCTCGCCCCCGGCTGGCGGCTTGTGGCAACCCAGGGCGCGGATGAAGAAGACCCCGGCGGCAATACCGCACCGGGCAAGCTCCACCTCTGCCTCACACGCGACGGCGGCAGGACCTGTCGCCCTGCGCTCGACGACCTGCTGATCAGATCCGGCCAGCCGAGCGCGTTCGACGAGGCGCATTATCTGGAAGCGGCCCGGATCGTCCGCCCTCGTGCCGACCAAGCCTTGCTCTGGGTGCAGGTGGCCAGTGTCCATGGCGGCAATGGCGACCAATGGGTCGGCCGCATGGCACTGTCCTATGACCGGGCGACGGACCGCTTCGTGCCGGTGTTCCGCCAGCAGACGGGGCGCAACAACAATCAGGAGGTGCGGTTCATCGAGCAAGGCCCGTTGCGTGGCGCGATCGTCTCTGCCGTGCCGACCTCCGACGCGCCGTTCGGTTACTGGATCACCGTGAACCGCATGAATGCGGGCGGTCGCTATGCGCAAGTCCTGCACTATCGCAGCGGGACGCGTTATGGCGACGGCAATCAGTTGGCGGCCATCGACTCGGAAATGCCCAAGACCCTGCGCCGATTGAAGCTGTGGCAGCCGGGCCAACCGCTTCCCCTGCCCGATCGCGCCTGCCCCAAACCCCGGCTGATCGCGCAAGTCCTGTGGTGCACCGATCCGCCCGCTTCGGCACCGCGCTAGAGCCGGACGATGGCGGTCGCAATCCGCTCGGCTTCCTCCGGGTCATGGGTGACCATCAGGATCGGGATGCCGCTCTGGTCCCGCACCGCCTCCAGCGCGTTGAGGATATCCCCCCGCCGCGCCCGGTCGAGCGACGATAGCGGCTCGTCGAGCAGCAGCACGCGCGGATTGCTGAGCAGGGCCCGCCCGATCGCCACGCGTCGCGCCTCGCCGCCGGACAGGCTGCGCGGCCAACGGTCGAGCAGATGGCCGATGCCCAGCATCGCGATGACGCCGTCCCAGTCACTGCCGCCCCGGCCCATGCCATAGCGTAGATTGGCCGCAACCCGCCGATGCGGGAACAGGCGCGGTTCCTGAAAGACATAGCCGATACGGCGATGCTCGGGGCGGACATCGATCCGGGCAGCGGCATCGAACAGCGTCTCGCCCGCGACCCGGACATGGCCCGTATCCGGCCGGACGAGCCCGGCCACCATTTGCAGGATCGTGGTCTTGCCGACGCCCGACGGCCCGAACAGCACGGTCGCGCCCGGCCCGGTGGCGAAGCAGGCCGCGATCTGCCCCTCGCCACGCCGCACCGTGACGTCGATATCAAAGGACATGCAACCCCCGCCCCATCCGCCGCGCCAGCCATTCGGAGGCGACCAGCGCGACCAGCGACAGCACGACCGACACGCTGGCCAGTCGCCATACCATCTCCTCGCCGCCCGGCCGCTGAAGCGCGGAATAGATAGCGAGCGGCAGGGTCGCCGTCTCGCCGGGCACGTTGGAGACGAAGGTGATCGTCGCCCCGAACTCCCCGATCGAGCGCGCAAAGCCCAGCACCAGCCCCGCCAGGACACCGGGTGCACAGAGCGGCAGGGTAATGGTGGCGAAGACCCGTACCGGCCCGGCCCCCAATGTCCGGGCGGCTTGCTCCAGCCGGGGGTCGACCGCCTCGATCGACAGGCGAATGGCGCGCACGACCAGCGGCAGCGCCATGACCGCCGCCGCGATCGCCGCGCCGGTCCAGCGGAACAGCACGCTCACCCCGAACCACTCCGCGAGCCAGCGCCCGACCGGCCCCTCCGGCCCGAAGGCGAGCAGCAGCACCCAGCCGGTGACGACCGGCGGCACGACCAGCGGCAAATGGACGATGCCGTCGAGCAGCACCCGCCCAGGGAACCGCCACCGCGCCAGGGCCCAGGCCAGGACGAACGCAATCGGCAGCGTCACTAGCATAGCCGTGCCGCCGACCAGCAGCGACAGGCGAACGATCCCCCATTCCTCGGCCGACAGCATCAGGCCGTCATCGCGTGGCGAAACCGTAGCGGCGGAAGATCGCCTTGCCTTCGCCCGACAGCAGGAAGCGGCGAAAGCCCTCGCCCTCTGGGTTGGTCGAGGCTTTCAGCCGGGCGAGCGGATAGGTGATCGGCGGATGACTTGCCACGGGAAACATGCCCGCCACGCGGACGCGCGACGAGGCCTTGGCGTCGGTGGCGTAGACGATGCCATAAGGGGCCGCGCCCCGCTCGACGAGGGCGAGTGCCGCGCGAACATTCTCGGCGCGTACGACATGCGGTGCGACCATGGTCCAGGCGCCCAGCTTTTCGAGCGCCGCCTTGCCATATTTGCCCGCAGGCACGCTGTCGGTATCCGCCATGGCCAGCGGCCCGGCGGACAGCGTCCTGCCGAGCGTGCGCGTCGTCACCTGTCCGCCCTTGCCCGCCGGCGCGATCACGACCAGTCGATTGCCCAGAAAAGCGCTGCGGGTCTTGTCGGCGAGCAGGCCGCCCTTTTGCAGGACATCCATCCATTCCTCATCGGCCGAGGCGAACAGATCGGCCTTGCCGCCCGCTTGTACCTGCCGCGCCAGTGCCGAGGAAGCGGCGAACGAGATGACCGGGCGGGGATGGCCCTTCTTCGCCCAGGCATCGGCGGCGGCGGTCATCGATTCCTGGAGGCTGGCGGCAGCGAGGACCAAGGGCGCGCGGTTCTGGGCGAGAACCGGCGCCGACGCGCACAAGGCGCCGACCAACGCGGCAAATCGCAATCCCATCATCGGCGTCCCCTTTTCGCCTTGATGGCGTCGATGGGCTGTAACGCACAAGGAACGAATTTTATTCCTCTGATTTCCCCCAAATTCCTCCCCTGCAAGGGGAGGTGTCAGGCTGCAAGCCTGACGGAGGGGTGTAACGGCCAGTGAGTATTCCCTCATGAGCCGCGACACCCCTCCACCATCCTTCGGATGGTCCCCCTCCCCTTGCAGGGGAGGAATACCAGATTACGCCTCGTCGCCCATGCGGAGCGCGGCGATGAAGGCTTCCTGCGGGATGCTGACCGAGCCATATTCGCGCATCTTGGCCTTACCCTTTTTCTGCTTTTCCAGCAGCTTGCGCTTACGCGTTGCGTCGCCGCCGTAACATTTGGCGGTCACGTCCTTGCGCATCGCGCTGATCGTCTCGCGCGCGATCACCTTGCCGCCGATCGCCGCCTGGATCGGGATCTTGAACAGGTGGCGCGGGATCAGTTCCTTCAGCCGCTCGCACATGCCGCGACCGCGCGTCTCGGCGGTGCCGCGGTGGACGATCATCGACAGCGCGTCGACCGGCTCTTCATTGACCAGGATCGACATCTTCACGAGGTCGCCCTCGCGATAGCCGATCTGGTGATAGTCGAAGCTGGCATAGCCCTTGGACAGCGACTTCAGCCGGTCGTAGAAGTCGAACACGACTTCGTTGAGCGGCAGTTCATAGGTCGCCTGCGCGCGCCCGCCGACATAGGTCAGGTTCTTCTGGATACCGCGCCGGTCCTGGCACAGTTTCAGGATCGAACCGAGATATTCGTCGGGGACATAGATGGTCGCCTCGATCCACGGCTCGCTGATCGACGCGATCTTGTTGGGATCGGGCATGTCGGCCGGGTTGTGCAGGTCGATCTGGCCGCCGTCATGGCTCAACTCGATCTGATAGACCACCGACGGCGCGGTGGTGATCAGGTCGAGGTCGTACTCGCGGGTCAGACGCTCCTGAATGATCTCCAAATGCAGCAGACCCAGGAAGCCGCAACGGAAGCCGAAGCCCAATGCAGCCGAGGTTTCCATCTCGAAGCTGAACGAGGCGTCGTTCAGGCGCAGCTTGCTGATCGACTCGCGCAGCTTCTCGAAGTCGTTGGCGTCGACCGGAAACAGGCCGCAGAACACCACCGGCTGGACTTCCTTAAAGCCCGGCAGCGCCTGCTCGGTCGGCTTCTTGGCGTCGGTCAGCGTGTCGCCGACGCGCGCTTGCGCCACGTCCTTGATCTGCGCGGTGATGAAACCGATCTCACCCACGCCCAACTCGGTCAGCTGCTCGATCTTGGGACGGAAACAGCCGACGCGGTCGATCAGATGGGTGGTGCCCGCCTGCATGAACTTGATCTGCTGCCCCTTTTTCAGGGTGCCTTCCATCACGCGGACCAGGATGACGACGCCCAGATAGGGGTCGTACCAGCTGTCGACCAGCATCGCCTTGAGCGGCGCTGTCGCATCGCCCTTGGGCGCGGGGATGTTCTTGACGATCGCTTCCAGGATGTCGCCGATGCCGATGCCCGACTTGGCGCTGGCCAGCACCGCGCCCGAGGCGTCGATGCCGATCACGTCCTCGATCTCGGCGCGAACCTTTTCGGGTTCGGCGGCGGGAAGGTCGATCTTGTTGATGACGGGCACGATCTCATGGTCATGCTCGATCGACTGATAGACATTGGCCAGCGTCTGCGCCTCGACCCCCTGCGCGGCGTCGACGACCAGCAGCGCCCCTTCGCAGGCCGCCAGCGATCGGCTGACCTCATAGGCGAAGTCGACATGGCCCGGCGTGTCCATCAGGTTCAGCGTGTACGTCTCGCCGTCCTGCGCCTTGTACGCCAGGCGCACGGTCTGCGCCTTGATGGTGATGCCGCGTTCCTTCTCGATCTCCATGTTATCGAGAACCTGTTCGCTCATCTCGCGGTCGGTCAGGCCGCCGGTGAATTGGATCAGGCGATCGGCGAGCGTCGACTTGCCATGGTCGATATGCGCGATGATGGAGAAGTTGCGGATCTTGTCGAGCGGCGTGGACACGGGGGGAATGGTTTCCTGAAAAGCTATTCGATCACGCCACTAGCAAAGATGCGGGCGGATGCCAAAGTGCTCTAGCGCGGCGATGCAATTTGCATAGCGGCTTTCGCCCTGCCCCTCGATCAAGGCGTAGCGAACACCGCGCCGATCCAATTCGGCCCGCGACCATTCGAAGAAGCGCTGCCGCGCCGCCAGTGTGCCGAACAGCCGGGTGCCGTCCTCTATCCAGGGCAGATCGGGCGCGAAGAGCAGATAGATGTCGGATAGCCGGTTCCACCGGGCGAACCACGGATCGCGCGTCCCGAACAGCATGTCGGCCCAGACGGCGGTCATCAGCGGATCCGTATCGGTGACGACCGGCCAGGGCCCGTCCGCCATCGCGCGGGTCAGCATCGCGTCATGCCCCTGCCCGATCGCCACCAGATCGGCCATGGTGAAGTCCGTGCCATGCGCCTCGGCATAGTCGCGGCCATATTCGGGCAGATACCGGCCGCCCAGAGCCTGGGCCAAACGCGGACCGACGGTCGACTTGCCGGTGCTCTCCGGCCCGTGAAGACAGATGCTGGTCACGCCCGCTGCCGCCATTCGCGATAGCCCCACAGGCTCAATCCCAGGAAGATGACATAGAGGATCGCGGTCAATGTCAGCCCCTTCACCGCATAGAGCGCGATGGAGGAGAGATCGACGACGATCCACAGCAGCCAATTCTCCAGCCTCCGCCGCGCCAGCAAAATCTGCGCAGCGACGCTGGTGACGGCATTGGCCGCATCCCAGAACGGCATCGCCGCATCGGTCCAGTGTGCCATCACCGCACCCCATCCCAGCGAGGCGGCCGCGATACCCGCGAGCCACCCGCCACGCTCAGGCGCGGACAGCCTGTCGACCGTCACCTCACCCGCCTGCGTCACGCTGCGCCGCCAGACGATCCAGCCATAGAGGTTGAGTGCGAAGAAGAAGAGCTGCAGCGCGGCGTCGCTGTACAATCGCTCGCGCCAGAACAGCAGCGCATAGAGCGACACCATCACCAGCGCGACGGGATAGTTCCACAGGCTGCGCCGAACGACCAGCGTGACGTTCGCGACACCGAGGATGAAGGCGATGGATTCGAGCCAGGTCATGCCACCCGGTCGAGCCGGGGCGCCCTGTCAGGGGCGGTTCGCTATCAATGGACTGGACCGCATCAGGCGGTGAAATGGTCGGGGAGAGAGGATTCGAACCTCCGGCCCCTGCCTCCCGAAGGCAGTGCTCTACCAGGCTGAGCTACTCCCCGACTAGAGAGTACGGACCGCTTTCGAAGCCTTTCGGGAAGGCCGATCCGTGCTGGAGGCGCGCAAATAGCCAGCGGCTCGGATGGGTGCAAGAGGTTTTTTATCCGTCGCCTGATTTATTACAGATTCCGCCCCAGCCGCCCCGCCAGATCGACGATATATTGCCATGCCACGCGCCCCGAACGGCTGCCCCGGCGGGTGGCCCAGTTGACCGCCTCATGCCCGTCGAACGGCAGGTCATGCCGTGCCGCATAGGCGCGCACGATCGCCAGATACCCTTCCTGATCGAGGGCGTGGAAACCCAGGCTCAGGCCGAAACGGTCGGCAAGCGCCAGCTGGTCGTCGACCACGTCGCGCGGGTTGATCGCGCTGTCCTGCTCGCTCAGGTCGCGGGGCAGCAGATGGCGGCGATTGGCGGTGACCAGCAGTCGGACATGCGCGGGCCGGGCCTCCGCCCCGCCATCGAGTAGCGAACGCAGCTTGCGCGCCTCGCCCGCTTCGTCGAAGCCCAGATCGTCGATGAAGACGGCAAAGGCGCGGTCGACGCCCTCCAGCATCGTGAACAGATCTGGCAGGCTATCGAGCGTATCGACCGACACCAGGGCCAGCCGCCCTGGACGATCCCCCTGGACGGCGGCAACGCCCGCCTTGACCAGCGCCGACTTGCCGGTGCCGCGCGCGCCCCAAAGCAGCACGTCCTGTGCCGCATGCCCGTCCGCCAGACGGAGCAGATTGGCGAGCAGGGCCTCGCGCTGCTGGTGCAATCCCTGCAACAGGTCGAGCGGCACCGGCGCGAAACCGCGCGCGGCCTGCAGCGCCCTGCCGCGCCAGATATAGGCCGGGTGCGCCAGCGGATCGGCGGACGGCGCGGGCGGCGGGGCCAGACGCTCAAGAGCAGCGGCAATACGTTCCAGGACGGGGCTGGCTGAGAAGGGGCTGGCGAGATCGGTCATGGCGCCGCTGGTACGGCACCCCTCCCCTCCTGCCAAGCGCGCGGCGTCAGAGCTGGGCGCGATGCGCCAGGATCATGGGGTTGCCCGGTGCAAGGGCCAGCGCCTTGTCGAACAGCTGCCGCGCGCCCGCGGGCTCGCCCGCCACGGCCAGCGCGCGGCCATAGGCATCGGCCACCCCCGCATTCATCGGCGCCAGCCGATAGGCCGCCGCGGCGTAACGCCGCGCGACCACCCCATCCCCCGCCTCGGCATAGGCAATGGCGAGATCGTGGAGCAGCGCCACGTCCCGCACACCGAGCTGGGTGCGCAGCCCCTCCAGCGTCTCGATCGCGTCATCCCATCGCCCGGCGGCCATCTGCCACTGGGCGAGCAGGCGGCGTGCGGGCACGCTCTGCGGGTTTTGCGAAAGATACAGACCCAGGCTGACCGCCGCGTCACGGGCGCGCCCGGTTCGCTGATAGCCGTCGACCAGCCGCAACATGGTCGGCTGGTCGAAGGTCAGGTCCGCCGCCCTGGCATAAGGGCCCAGCGCGGCGGCATGTTGGCCGGCGGTGGCCAGGGCATCGCCATAGGCCAGCTGCGCGGCCGGAGCACCGGGGCTCGCGCGGACCAGAGACTGGGCGACCCGGATTGCCCCCGCGCGATCGCCCTGACTTGCCAGCCCCCGGATCAGGCCCAGCGCATAGGTCGGATCGGTCGGGAACTCGGCCGCCGCCATCTTCGATTCGCCGACCGCGCGATCGGGCCGGAAGATCGCGGCGTCGCCTCGCTGCCCGGACGCGGCTCGGTCGCTCAGCACCGATGCGTTCTCGGGGTCGGCCATCATGCCGAGCTGCAGCGCATATCCATCCGCATCGGCCCGCGTCAGGATTGGGCGCAGCGTCGCCAATGCGGCGGGTCGGTCCCCCGCGCCCAGTTGCGCCGCCGCCAGCAGTTCGCGTGCCGCCACGTTCATGGGCTGCATCGTCACCAGCCGCGCCCAGGCGCGCGCGGCCCGCTGCGGCCGTCCCTGCGCATAGGCGATGGCGCCCTCCAGCATCGCCGTGCCGGGCCGCATCCGCAGCGCGCCGCCGGTGAGCTGGAGCAGTTGCTGCGCCAGCGCATAACGCCCCGCCCGCGCCGCGATGACCGCCTGGAGATAGAAGGCGTCGGGGTTGCCGGGCTGCGACACCAGCGCCGATCGGGTCGCCGCCAGTGCGTCGCTCGCCCGCCCCAGATCGCCGAGCGTCGCGGCATATTGGATCAGGGCCCGTAAATGATAGGCATCGCGTCCCAACGCCGCCCGGAACCAGGGCAGCCCCGCCGCCAGGCCGTAGCGAGCGCGCAGCACCTCGCCCTGCAGGGTCAGTGCATCGGGATCGGCCGGAGCCAGTGCCGCCGCTCGCGCCGCCGCCTGGGACGCTCCGTCCATATCGCCCGCGCCAAAGCGGCTGCGCCCCAGATCGGTCCAGATGCGCGCATCATCGGGATAGAGGGTGACCAGGCCTTGCAGCGCCTGTCGCAGGGGAACGCCGCCATCCTCCTGCGCCACCACCTGTGCCGCGATCCGCGCCATCGCCGCGTCGCGCTCGGCAGGCATATGGTCGACCGCATCCTGCGCGCCCGCCAGATCGCCCTGGAGAAACCGCGCCTCGGCCCGCGCCGCCAGTGTCTGGGCCAGCGGCACGCCGTCCTTCAGCGCCCGGTCGAGCGCGGCCTCCGCCGTTACGCCCTCGCCCAGCAACAGGCTGGTCCGTGCCAGCATCATCTGGGCCGCCTGCGATCGGGGAGCTGCTTCGGCCGCCTGCCGGGCCTGGTCATGCGCCGCGTGGTAATTGCCCGCTTCCAGCGCGGCCGTGGCACGCCGCAGCGCCTGCGCCGGATCGACCGGCGGCTTGCCGGTATAAACGAGCACCAGCAACCCGGCCACGGCCAGACCGATGACACCCAGCACGGCCAGGATACGGAGACGCCGCTGGATCGAACGCCGCCACCAGATACGCCGCTTGCGTCGCATCATCGGATAGGGATGCGACCGCCGCCGGTCACGCCCCCTCGGTATCGCCCTCCTGTCCTCGCTCACGATCAGCGCGCGCCCGAGGGCCAGAGGATCACCCGCAACGTCTGAAGCAGGATCAGCGCATCGAGAAAGGGCGAGTAATTCTTGGCGTAATACAGGTCATATTCCAGCTTGTGCCGCGCATCGTCGATCGAGGCGCCATAGGGATAGTTCAGCTGTGCCCAGCCGGTGATTCCCGGCTTCACCATATGACGCTCGGCATAGAAAGGGATTTGCTGTTCGAGCTGCTCGACGAATTGCGGGCGCTCCGGGCGCGGACCGACGAAGCTCATCTCGCCCATCAGTACCGACCAGATTTGCGGCAGCTCATCGATCCGTACCTTGCGGATGAAACGTCCGACACGGGTGATACGCGGATCGTCCTTCTCTGCCCAGACTGCCTGCCCGGCCAGTTCGGCATCCTGCCGCATCGAACGCAGCTTCGGAATGTCGAAGGGCTGGTTGAACAGGCCGACGCGCCGCTGCCGATAGAAAGCGGGCCCGCGCGATTCCAGCCGGATCAGGATCGCCGTGACCAGGATCACCGGCACCGCGAAGACGAGCAGGATCAGGCTGACCGAAATGTCGAAGGCGCGCTTGGCCATGGCCGACCACATGCGGCCCGATGCAAAGCCATCGGAGAAGATCAGCCAGCTGTGGCTGACCGAGGCCAGGTCGATACGGCCCGTCTGCTGCTCCAGAAAGGTCGAAATTTCCGATACATGGACCCCGGTCGTGCGAACGCGCAGCAAGTCCTGATAGGGCAGCGCGCCGCGTCGTTCCTGAAGCGCCAGCACCACCTCGCCCGCTTCGCGTTCGAGCACGAAGGCCGACAGGCTCGGGATGGCGGAACGCGGCACGGCGCGCGGGACCGCATCCTCGTCGGGGCGCATCGCGATCGCGCCGGCGATCACGAAATTCGATCCCGGCTGTTCCGCCAGCGCGGCGATCTGTGCCGCCCGCGCGCCTGCACCGATCAGGACCACCCGCCGCTTGAACCGGTCGCCGCCCAGATATCTACCCAATATTCCACGGACCACGACCAGCAGCACGGACGCGAAGACCATCGAAAAGAACAGGCTGGACCGCCAATAGCTGACGCTGGGAAAGAAAAAGAAGATCAACGACAGGAAAATCACGCCCAGCGAGATCGCCACCATCAACCGCGCCGCAGCGAACCGCAGCGACAGGAAGGACGCGGCCGTATAAGCCCCCACGGCAAGCAGCGAAATCTGAAGCGGGATCGCGAAGCTGAGCACCTGGGGCAGCCGCTCGATCAAACTGCCGACCGGATAGTCGATCTGATGCGCGCGCAGCACCCAGCCCAGCTCGGCCGCGACCATCAGCAGCAGGAAGTCGACCAAGCCGAGCAGCAGCGCCGCATGGGGGACATAATGTTTGAACAGGCGGATCATCTACCGGACCGACTTCCCCAACGCACCCTAAGCCCCGCTATTGGAGCGACTTTTCATATTTTTGCAGACAATGACAAACGAACCGTGAAGATATGCGTTGTGTCACCGTCATAAGCTACCCGGCCACCATGTCATTCCCGGTTGGTCCGGACAATCAGAAGGGGCATTCATGCATAATCCGATCGTGCCGGTCATCCTTTCCGGTGGCTCCGGCACACGCCTGTGGCCAATGTCGAAACCGGAAATGCCCAAACAACTGCTGCCGCTGACGTCCGACGAGACGATGCTGCAACTGACGGCCCAGCGCACTAACTCAAACGACTTTGCGGCACCTATCGTCGTCGCCGGAAAGCAGCACGCCGATATGGTCGAAGCGCAGCTGACCGAAGCGTGCACGCCCCCCCAGGCGTTGATCCTGGAACCGGTGGCGCGCAACACCGCTCCCGCGATCGCGCTGGCCGCCCTGGCCGCCAAGCCTGAGGACGTGCTGCTGGTCATGCCGTCGGATCATGTCATCGCCGATCTCGACGCCTTCCACGCCGCCATCCGCTCCGCGCTGCCGATGGTGTCGCAGGGCTGGCTCGCCACCTTCGGCATCGCCGCCGACAAACCGGAAACCGGCTATGGCTGGATTCAGGTCGGTCGCGAGATCGCACCGGGCGTGCATCAGGTCGCCCGCTTCGTCGAGAAGCCCCGGCTGGAGCGTGCGGAGGCCATGCTGGCGCGCGGCGACTATGCCTGGAACGGCGGCATCTTCCTGTTCCGTGCCGACCGGTTCCTCGAGGAACTGGGCCAGCACGCCCCCGAAATGCTGGTCGCCGCCGAAAAGGCGATGCGTGCCGCCAGCCATGAGGGCAAGCGCATCTGCCCGAATGAAACCGAATTCGCCGCCTGCCCGTCGGACTCGATCGACTATGCCGTGATGGAACGCGCCGACCGTGTGGCGGTCGTGCCCGTCGCCATGGGCTGGAACGATGTCGGCAGCTGGGACGCGCTGCACGCGATCAGCGAGCTGGATGGGTTCGGCAACGCCCACCGCGGCGAAGTGCTGGCGATCGACACCAAGAACTGCCTGATCCGCACCGATCGCGTCCGGGTGGCGGCGGTCGATGTGCAGGATCTGATCGTCGTGGCGAGCGGGGACGATATCCTGATCCTGCCGCGTGGCCGCAGCCAGGACGTCAAGAAGCTGATCGAAGCGATGAAGCGCTGATCCCGGCGACCGGGCTGCCCCTCACCGGCAGCCCGGTCACCCGGTAACGGCGAGAATTTCGTCGATGGTCGTCGCGGTGACGCCATGCCTGGCCAGCCGCTCGAAGACCCTATCCCACCACCGATCGAACATCGCCCGATCGCGGGCATCGCGGACATAGGGCGTATGCCCCGGCTCGAGCGTCGGCGAGTGGAAGGAAAAGGTCAGCAGCCGCACATCATCGTCCAGCGCCCGGTCGATCCCCGCCAGCGCGTCGGCTATGCCCACCCCCTCGGGTGTCAGGGGAATACGGTTCAGCAGCCCAGCTCGTGCGAGGATACCGTGCCCGCGCGGCCAGCAGCCCGCCCGGCGGTACAGCGCTGCCCCGCCCCGCCGGAGCCATCCGGTATAGACGCTGGTCAAAGGCAGTTCGACCATCCCCTCGCGACGGAAACCATGCGCGTCGATGGCGCTGAAATCCATGCCGCCGCCTGGCCCGTAATCATGGCGGGCCCGCATCGAGCTGTCAATCCGATAGCCCCGCGACGCCAGCAACGAAAGCGAGGCCGGACCCAGGCCATAACGGCCCGACCGGAAAAAACGCGGCCGCGTGCCGAAGGCCTCGGCGAGCGTGTCCGTCAACGTGTCGAGCTTGGCGGCTTCCCATTCGATCGGCAGATTGCCCGCATGGCTGGTGAAGGGATCGACGACCTCATGATAGGGCGGCGTCACCCAGCCATGCAGCTGCGCCCCGATCTCGGACCGGCCATCGCCAAGACATTCCGACAATATGTCCACGGCTACGGGGTCCACCGCAACCGGATAGTCCACCATGCACGCCAGACCGACACCGGCCTCGGCAAAGCGGCGATGGGCCGGACCGAAAGCCCGCATCGCCTTGGTCGAGCGATGGCGCCGGTCGAGCGGCGCGGTCCAGTCGAACTCCTCCTCGACATCGACCGTCACCAGGAACCGCCGCCCAAAGGCTTCAGGCCAGACGATCCGCTCGGCGGCGGAGGCGGCCTCATGGCGCCGTGGACGAGCGGCGCTGGGCATGATCAGGCGCTCGACGCCTGTCCTGCGCGCCGATCCTCAGCGATGGGCAGGGCCAGTACGACCCGGTGCAGACCGATGGTCAGGCCGCCGCCCATTTCGGCGCCGAGCTTGTCGATCAGGCGCAGCGAGAAGCCCGTGCCCAGCAACGGCGCGCCGTCACGCTGTTCCTCATCCCCCGCCTCGCTGAGCAGCGCGGCATCCGCCTCGACCGTCAGCGCCAGCGGGCGATCGATCCGCAACGCCGCCATGCCCTGATCGATCGACAGGCTGGCCGACAGACGCTCGCCGACGACGCAATTGGACAGAAGCACCGAAAACAGACGGGTCAGCAGCCGCTCGCATGCCCGGTCGTCGGCAAGGGCCGAGAGGTTCGCGGAAGACGGATCGAAACGGATTTCGGCACGGCGAAGTTCGGCCAACGGCCCCAGTTCGCCCAGCACCCGCTGGATCAGCGGCGCGAGCGGAACGATGGTCGGCCGCAGCTCCAGCACATGTCCCTCGATCCGTGCGGCGGTGTCGAGATCCTCGACCGAGGCGAGCAGGTCGGCGGCCATCGCGCGGATGGCGCTGGCCCGGTCGCGATAGACGGGCGCCACCGGCCCCAGCAATTCGCTTTCGATCAGCTCGGCAAAGCCCGCGACCGCGTTGGCGGGCGTGCGGAGTTCATGGACGAGCTGCCGCAGAGAATCGGACGAGGACGTTTCGGGCGCCGCCTCGACCACATTGGCCATCTCGTCGCGGCGCGGACGACGGCCGCTACCGCGATAGCCCGCATAGCGGCCCGACGCGGGATCGAAAAAGGGCATGGCCGACACCCGCCACGATCCCGCCGCCGCCGAACTGCCGCCGATCTCCAGCCGCGCGTCCCGGAAGCCGGAGCGGCGACGAAAGGCCCCCATCGCCACGCCGTCGAACTGCGCCAGCCCCTGCATCGCGGTCTCGGCGATACTCACGCCGACCAGTGGGCCGCGCGTGACGCCCTCGACGCCCAGGATCAGGCCGTTGGCGTCGGTCTCGAAATCGAAATGGGCGGGCCCGGCATCATTCTGCGTTGCGCCCGTCACTTCCTCGCGCCGCTGGTTGAAGGCGTCGATACGCGCGACGAGATCGGCGATCTCATAGCGGGGCGGGGCGGCGGGAGGTGGAGCGTGGCGCATCGCCTCGGCCATGAAGGGCAGGCTGCGCGCGACCTGGCCCAGCGCGACGAAAGGCGTCGCCGCCTGGGTCGGCAGCGGTTCGAGCAGGATCGATACCGGCGCGGCTTCGGGTTCTTCCACGGGCTTCGGAACCGTCACCGGCTCTTCCAGCACGGGCGCGGCACGGACCGGTTCCACCCGGGGTTCGGGCGCGGCTTCCAGCGGCACGGCGATGGCTTGCGGCGCTGTCTCGGCCGCGCTGGCGATATGCGGCAGGACGAAATCGACCGGACCGAAACTCTCCAGCCCGCGAATCACCGTATCGGACAGATCGCGACGGTGCCGCAGGACCGAACGGGTTCGCGGGTTCAGCGCGGGGAGGATGGCCAACCAATCCTCATCCGCCAGTTGCACACTGCGCAACACGGTCGCGGCGACGGGCAACGTATCCTGGGCGAAGAAGGACACCAGCGCGATGGGCGGGCGGCTGGTGCTCAACATGCGCGCGCTGGCGATGCGAACGCCTTCGGCCACCTTGCCACGCAATTCGGCGAGCCGCTCCAGCATCGGCGGATCGGCGGGCACGCGCCCACGGCTCATCAGGTCGATCAGCTGCCGCCAGGCAGTCTGCGCGCCGAAAGGCGTCGCAGTGTCGGCCGATAAAATCGTCGCCAGACTATCGTCGAACCGCACTGAGCTCCCTTCACGCGTGGCCGGTCGGCCTTCCTGCCGCTTCTATAACGTCCTTATCCTTCCAACTGGTAACCTGCAAATATCCTTATCGGTGCCGTTGCAATGCCCGAGAATTACGGTAGTGCGTAATTTTCTTATAGTACGCCGTCAAAGAGCATAGGGATTCGGCAGTTTATGTGGAGTATCGTGTAATGGCGCTCGATCGCATCGATCGGCAGATCCTGGCGCTGTTGCAGGCCGATGGCCGTATGACCAATGTGGAGCTGGCCGAACGCGTCGGATTGACCGCCCCGCCCTGTCTGCGTCGCGTCCGCGCGCTGGAGGAAGCGGGGGCCATTCGCGGCTATCACGCCGACCTGGACGCCGCACGCCTGGGCTTCCCGATCACCGTCTTCGCGATGGTGTCGCTGCGCAGCCAGGCCGAGCATGATCTGGCCGCCTTTGAGGCGCATGTCGCGGGCATCCCCGAGGTGCGCGAATGCCATATGCTGAACGGCGAGATCGACTTCATCCTGAAGATCGTCGCGTCGGACCTGAAGAGCTTCCAGGAAATCCTGACCGGCCATCTGACGCCCGCGCCGAACGTGGCCAGCGTCAAGACGTCGCTGACCATCCGGACGGCCAAGCAGGTTTCGGGGATACCAATCGAAGCCGATTGATCCGGTTTCGGAGGCGATAAAAAAGGCCGGTTCTCCGTGGCGGAGGGCCGGCCTTTTTGGTTGGGGGACGTCGCGTAGCCTTCGACTTCGCTCAGGCTGAACGGACGTGGGAATTGTCGGAAAACGCAAGTCCGGCCTGACAGCCGTTCAGCCCGAGCGAAGTCGAAGGCAACGCCCCGCGCTCCACCAAGAACGGAAAAGGCCCGCGCCCTTTCGAGCGCGGGCCCCATTCCTTACGCCTGGGTCGAGAGCCAGGTGTTCCAGAAGCTCGCCAGATCGGCACGCGGAGCACCCTTGACGGTATCGAAGGCAGCCTTCGCGCCCGCTTTGTCGCCGCTGGCGGCCAGCGCGATGCCGAGGCGGGTATTCACCTCATTGGCGTCGACGCCACCCTTTTGCAGCGCCAGGCGATACAGCTCGGCCGCCTTGGCGTTGTTGCCCTGGCCGTAATAGGCCTCGGCGGTCAGCGCGGCGAGCTTGCCGTCGGCGGCCGACTTGGCGCGCGCCTCGGTCGGGGCGAGCGAGCCTTCCTGGCGGTTCTTGGTCTCGGCGGCGGTCAGCATCGCCTTGGCCGTGGCATTGCCAGCCGGGATCTTGCCGGTCGCCATGCCTTCCTTCAGCACGGTCGCGGCTTCGGCAGGCAGGCCCTTGTCCGTCGCGTACTGGGCATATTCCATATAGTCGTTCTGGTCGGCCAGCGACTTGGACGCGCGCATCAGGCGGAACAGGTCGAGCTTCTGGTTCTTGTCCAGCGTCGCCAGCGAACCCTGCTGCAGACCATAGATGACCAGCGCGTTGCGCCAGTTCTGCGGGGTCGGATAGGCCGCGATCCACTTGCGCATCCAGCCGAGCGTCTCAGGGACCATCTTGGCCTTGTTGGCGCGACCGATGGCGAACTTGTAATAATCCTCCGGCGCCTTCTGGCCCGAGGCGCTCATCTGGTCGATCACCGAGGACAGCTCGGCATTGCCGCCCGCCACGTCGCCCATCTCGATCTTCGACTTGACGATCAGCATCGGCAGGTTGGGATCGTTATAGCCCAGCTGCTTGGCCTGCTGGAAATATTGCAGCGCGATCGGATACTGCTTGCCGTTGAAGGCCAGCGCACCCCGACGATAGACATAGCGCGGCTTGTCGGCCGCCGGGGTCGACGGGCTGTTGATCAGCGCGTCGAGCGGCTTCGCCAGCACCGCCTCGTCGACCGGAGCGTTCGGATTGGCCTGCTGGGCCGCGAACAGCTTGCCCGATTCGAGCTCGTAGCGCATCGCCGCGGCGATATACTTGTCGTCTTCGGTCTTGGCCGCAGCCTCGACCGCGGCGACCAGCGGATCGGCGGCGGCATAATTCTTCTGCTGCAGCACCGGCTGCGCGGCCTGGGCCGCCTTCAGCGCCTCGGGGCTCAGCTTCAGGCCACCGGCCGCTTCTTCCTTCTTCTTCTGCGCAGACAGCGGCGCGGTCAGCACGACGCTGCCCATGCCCGTCGCGAGCGCGGCCGCCAGCGCGAGCTTCGGTAGGATTTTCATGCGAATTCTCTCCAAGAATACAGCCGGTCGGTCCGGGATCGTCGATGGCAGGCTTGATAGGGACAGCGCGCGTCCCGTTCAAGCAAAGCGATTGATGGATGTCCCCTCTATCCAACAACCGCTGAACGCGGATTGAACGCGAACGCTCCCGGCGCTAGCCCGCGCGGCATGATCGCCGTCATCTCCCCCGCCAAGACGCTCGACTATCAGAGCCCCCTGCCCGACCTCGCGCCGACCGCGCCCCATTTCGCCGACGAGGCGCAGACCCTGGCCAAGGCGGCCTCCGGACTGGGCGAGGAGAAGCTCGCCTCGCTGATGCGAATCTCGCCCGCGCTGGCGCAGTTGAATGCCGAACGCTTCCGCGATTTCGACACCGCGCCGGAGCGGCCCGCCATGTTCGCCTTTGCCGGTGATGTGTATACCGGGCTGGAGGCCAAGTCGCTCGATGTGCCCGCTGTTCTCTTCGCGCAGGACCATCTGCGGATGCTGTCGGGCCTGTACGGTCTGCTCCGCCCGCTGGACGCCATGCGCCCCTATCGGTTGGAAATGGGCACGCGCTGGGCGCCCCATAAAGCTGGTTCGGGCGGTGGCAAGCTGACCGACTGGTGGGGCGACCGCATCGCCGAGCGACTGACCCAAGAGGTCGAGGCGGAGGGTTCCGGCACCATCCTGAACCTCGCCAGCCAGGAATATTGGCACGCGGTCGACGGCAAGTTGCCCGCCGCGATCCGGGTCATCGCGGTCGATTTCCGCGAGGGCGACCGTTTCATAAGTTTCCATGCGAAGAAGGCGCGCGGCGCCATGGCCCGCTGGATGATCGAACATCACGTCACCGATACCGATGCGATGCGCGGGTTCGATAGCGACGGTTATGCGTTCGATGCCGAGGCGAGCACGCCGACCCTTTGGAGATTCGTGCGATGAGAGAGTGGAAGCAGGCGATCGTCATCGGTGCCTCGGGCGGGATCGGCCAGGCAATGGCCGATGCGTTGGAGGAAGAGGGTGTCCGCGTCACCCGCCTCGCCCGCTCGATGCCGGGTGACGGCCATCTCGATATCGAGGACGAAGCAAGCATCGCCGCCGCCGCCGAACGCATCGCCAGGGGCCCCGCCCCCGATCTGGTGATCGTCGCCACCGGCCTGCTGCATGACGGAGAACGGGGACCGGAAAAGGCGCTCGACCAGCTTTCACCCGAATGGCTGGCGCGCAATTTCGCGGTGAATGCGATCGGCCCGGCGCTGGTCGCCAAGCATCTGCTGCCGTTGATGCCGCGCACGGGCAAGACGCTGTTCGCGGTTCTCTCCGCGCGGGTCGGGTCGATCTCCGACAATCGCATGGGCGGCTGGTACGGCTATCGCGCGTCCAAGGCCGCGCTCAACCAGTTCGTCCGGACGCTGGCGATCGAGCACAAGCGGCGCAACGACCGCTCGATCGTCGTCGCGCTGCACCCCGGCACGGTCGACACCGCGCTGTCCAGGCCGTTCCAGGGCAATGTCCGCCCCGGTGGCCTGTTCGCACCCGACCGTGCGGCGGTCCAACTGCTCGACGTGATCGACGGGCTGAAGGCTCCCGACAGCGGCAAGCTGTTCGACTGGGAAGGCAAAGAGGTTCAGCCCTAACCATTCCTCCCCGGTACGGGGAGGATCACAAAGCACTGATTATCATTCAGATTACAACATCGTAACATCTGCGACATCCGGCCGAAACCGCGGCCTGCGCATAAGGACCGGGCTGGCCGCCGTTTACTCCCGTCGGTGGCCAGCTCCTCCAAAGTCCCGCGAACCTGCTGCCGAGGGGGGGAGCATATTCCGTCGGGCCTGCCCCCGCCGCCTCGTTCGACGCAACCACCGTCCCTCCCGAACGGCTGCTCGCGAATGGGTCGCGCGGGGGTGGTCAGGCGGCTCACGCTCGGCTAGTACCTTCGGTTCCCATCTGACCATCAAGCCGGAAAGCAACAGACTTTGGCCGACGAGACGACCCTCGCGGAACCTTCCGATATTTCGACGATCTCCATCGTCGACGAGATGAAGTCGAGCTATCTCGACTATGCGATGAGCGTGATCGTGGCGCGTGCGCTGCCCGATGTCCGTGACGGCCTGAAGCCCGTCCATCGCCGTATCCTCTACTCGGCCGCCGAAAGCGGCTTCGTCGCGGGCAAGCCCTATCGCAAGTCGGCGCGCATCGTCGGCGACGTGATGGGTAAATACCACCCGCACGGCGACAGCGCGATCTATGACGCGCTGGCCCGCATGGCGCAGGACTGGTCGATGCGCGTGCCGCTGATCGACGGTCAGGGCAATTTCGGCTCGATGGACCCCGATCCGCCCGCCGCGATGCGTTATACCGAAGCGCGTCTGGCCAAGGTCGCCAATTCGCTGCTCGACGATCTCGACAAGGACACGGTCGACTTCCAGCCCAACTATGACGGCTCGGAACGCGAACCCTCGGTCCTGCCCGCCCAATACCCCAACCTGCTGGTCAACGGCGCGGGCGGTATCGCGGTCGGCATGGCGACCAACATCCCGCCGCACAATCTGGGTGAAGTCGTCAATGCCTGCCTGGCCTATATGGAAAACGGCGCGATCACGGTCGAGGAACTGAACGAGATCGTCCCCGCCCCCGACTTCCCGACCGGCGCGCTGATCCTCGGCCGCTCGGGCGCGCGTTCGGCCTACCAGACCGGGCGCGGTTCGATCATCGTGCGCTCGCGCCACGAGATCGAGGAGATGCGCGGCGACCGCCGGGCCATCGTCCTCACCGAAATCCCCTATCAGCAAGGCAAGAACGCGCTGGTCGAAAAGATCGCCGAGGCCGCCAAGGAAAAGCGGATCGAGGGGATCAGCGACATTCGCGACGAATCGAACCGCGAAGGCGTTCGCATCGTCATCGACCTGAAGCGCGACGCGACTCCGGAAGTCGTGCTCAACCAGCTGTGGCGGCACACACCCGCCCAGACCAGCTTCCCGGCCAACATGCTCGCCATTCGCGGCGGTCGGCCCGAGCTGCTGAACCTGCGCGACATCATTCAGGCGTTCGTCCAATTCCGCGAGCAGGTGATCACCCGCCGCTCGAAGTTCGAACTGGCCAAGGCGCGCGAGCGGGCGCACATCTTGCTGGGCCTCGTCATCGCGGTGACGAACCTGGACGAGGTGGTGCGGATCATCCGTGGCTCGGCCTCACCCGTCGCCGCGCGCGAGGCGCTGCTCGCCCGCGAATGGCCGATTGCCGAGATCGCGCAATATATCCGCCTGGTCGAAGCGGTCGAGCATGAGGGTTTCGGCGACACCTATCGCCTGTCGGAGACGCAGGTTCGCGCGATCCTCGACCTGCGCCTGCATCGCCTGACGGCGCTGGGCCGCGACGAGATCGGCGACGAGCTGAAGGGTCTGGCGGACTCGATCACCGAGCTGCTCGAAATCCTCGCCAACCGCGTGAAGCTCTATGAGGTCATGCGCGGCGAGCTGGTGGCGATCCGCGACCAGTTCGCGACTCCGCGCCGTTCGGAAATCGCCGCCGCCGCCGACGGCATCGACGACGAGGATCTGATCGAGCGCGAGGACATGGTCGTCACCGTGACCATGCAGGGCTATATCAAGCGCACCCCGCTCGATGCCTTCCGCGCGCAGAACCGGGGCGGCAAGGGTCGCTCGGGTATGGCGACCAAGGACGAGGACGTCGTCACCGAGCTGTTCGTGACCAGCACGCACACGCCGGTCCTGTTCTTCTCGAACCATGGCAAGGTCTATCGCTACAAGGTGTGGCGCCTGCCCGAGGGCGGCCCCGCCACGCGCGGACGGCCGATGGTCAACCTGTTGCCGCTGGCCCCGGGCGAGGTCATCTCGACCGTGCTGCCGCTGCCGGAGGACGAGGCGGAGTGGGGCAAGCTCCACGTCATGTTCGCCACCGCCAAGGGCGCGGTGCGCCGCAACTCGATGGATGCGTTCACCAACGTGCCCTCGAACGGCAAGATCGCAATGCGCTTCGAAGAGGGCAGCGAGGACCGGCTGATCGGCGTCGCGCTGCTCGGTGCCGAAGACGATGTGCTGCTCGCCACCCGTTGCGGCCGCGCAATCCGCTTCGCCGCCGACGATGTCCGCGAGTTCCAGAGCCGCACCTCGACCGGCGTTCGTGGCATCGCGCTGAAGGGTGAGGACGAGGTCATCTCGCTCTCGGTCCTGCACCGCGTCGGCACCACCCAGGAGGAGCGCGAGGCTTATCTGCGCTTCGCCCCCTGGAAGGGTGAGAAGGAAGGCGAGCCCGAACTGTCGGTCGAACGCTTCGAGGAGCTGCGCAATTGCGAGCAGTTCATCCTGACCGTCTGCGCCAATGGCTATGGCAAGCTGTCCTCGGCCTATGAATATCGTCGCACGGGCCGCGGTGGTCAGGGCATCACCAATATCGACAATATCGCCCGCAATGGCGATGTCGTCGCCAGCTTCCCGGCGGCCAAGGGGCATCAACTGATGCTCGTGACCGACCAGGCCAAGCTGATCCGCATGTCGCTGGCGAGCTTGCGCGTCATCGGGCGCGGCTCGGCGGGTCTGCGGCTCTTCAACGTCGCACCGGGCGAGCATGTCGTCTCGGCCGCGCGCATCGAGGAGACCGAGGAGGATGCCGAGATGAACCTGGCCGACGGCACCCCCGAGATCGCGCCCGAGCCGGATGCGGTCGTCGGCGAGAACTTGGCCGCCGGACCGGAGGACGGCGAATGACCCTTCCCGCCACCGCCTATAAGGTGCTGACCGCCGATCAGATGGCGGTGTTGGAGCAGGAGGGCGTCTTTGCGGGCGCCCCGGTGGATCTGGCCGATGGCTATATCCACCTCTCCACCGCCGCCCAGCTGACCGAGACGGTGGACAAGCACTTCGCCGGACAGACTGACCTGCACATCGCGGCCGTCGATCTGGAGGCGATGGGCGAGGCGGTGAAGTGGGAGGAGAGCCGTGGAGGCCAACTCTTCCCGCATCTTTATGCCGATTTGCCGCTGACGGCGGTGATCGCCTATGGCCCGATGAAGCGGGACGAGGACGGCACGGTCCGTCTGCCGGTGGCGGGCTAATCCCCCACCGGCATCGGCCGATTCCGTTTCGTCATCGAAACGTCACAAAATCATCACATCGCGTTTACGGTCCTGTCGTACGGCGGATCGTGATGAAGCCGCCCGCCTTCTCCTCCTGGTCCGCAACTATGGAAAGCACGGTCATCGCGGCGGATGCATCGCTGATCGACGCCATCGCGCTGTTTCGGCAGAGCCCGGACATGCGGCTGCTGCCGGTCCTGGATGCCGAACGACGGCCGGTCGGGGCGATCGTCGAACGCGATGTGAAGGGGTTGCTTTACAACCCGTTCGGCCATGCGCTGCTTCACAACCCCGATTTCGGCGCCAGCCTGACCGCCTATGTCCGCCCGCATCCCAGTTGTGAGGAGGACGCGCCGCTAGCCGAAAAGCTGGCGCTTCATGCCGATTGGGGTGCCCCCGACGCGCTGATCCTGACCCGCAAGGGCGTGTTCACCGGCCTGCTCGACGCCGCCCGGATCGCCCGGCTGGCGGCCGACGCGCAGATGGCCCTAGCGCAGGAGCGCATGGTGCGGGCGCGGCGTATCGACGAGGCCGCACGATCCTTCACCGCCGACATCGCCGCCCTGTCCGCGGATCTGCTCCGTGCCACGGCCGATATGGGCGGCATGGCCAGCACCCTCGCCCGTTATGCCGGGGAGACGCAGGGCAGCGCGGATCGCATGACCGAGGCGATGGCCGATACCGGCCACGCGCTCAGCGATATCGCCGCGCGCGGCCATGGTCTGGCCGACGCCTTTGCCGCCATCACCCGCGACATGGACCAGTCGCGCACCATTCGCGAGGTCGTCCGCCACCGGATCGCCGCCACCGACCAGCGGGCGGATGCGCTGACCGCAAGCGCGACGACGATCGACACCCTGCTGACACTGATCGAAACCGTCGCAGCGCGCACCAATTTGCTCGCACTGAACGCCGCGATCGAGGCGGCGCGCGCAGGCGATGCCGGGCGGGGCTTCGCCGTCGTCGCGCATGAGGTGAAGGCGCTGGCCGGGCAGACCCGCGAAGCCGCACGCGACGCCGCGCGCAATATCGGCGAGGTCACCGCCAACCTCCACGCGCTGGTCGCCGAACAGGCGCAGCTCAACCGCGCGGTCGACACGATCGGCGCCATCTCGCAATCGATCGACGAGGCGGTGGCGGCACAGGGCTTCGCCACGACCGGCATCGCCGCCAGCGTCGACCAGTCGGTCGCCTCCGCGCACCGCGTCGGCCAGCAGGTCCATCAATTGCAGCAGGATGCCAACCGGATCGACCAGGACGCCGGATCATTGCTGACCCTGGCCCAGGCGCTGGAAAGAAATATCGGGATGCTGCGCGACCGCACCGACGCCTTCGTCGCGTCCGTTCTCTGATGCGTCAGACGTAGAGATCGACGACGGTCATCCCCTGCCCCACCGCCTCCAGCAACAGCGTCCGGTGGCAGTGGCAGGGATCGCGCTCGAAGCATAGCAGCGCACTCGGTTTCTCGCCCGCCAGATCGAGCATCCGCGCGGCGGCCGCCTGCGCCTCGGGCAGGGCCAGCTGGTCGTCATAGACCTCGCGCAGGGTGCCGACATCGCCCTTCTTGGCCGCATCGCGGCCGCGCTTGGGGGTGCCCAAATCCCTCAGATGGACATAATCGACCCCGACCTCCTTCAACGCGGCGGTCAGCGGCGACTTGGAAAATCCCGGACGCCGGGACAGCGGCAGCGCGCGGACGTCGATCAGCCGTTCGACCCCGGCCGACTTCAGCGTCGCGAGGAAGCCGTCGACGGTCGCGCCCTCGTAACCGATGGTGAAGATGGTGGTCATGTCACCGACTTGGGGAGCCGGGTCCCACACGCCAAGTCCTTCCAACCGGGGCCGTCCGGGTTTAAGGCGGCGCGATGACCTATGACATTCATGTGATCGGCGGCGGGCTCGCGGGCTCGGAAGCCGCGTGGCAGCTCGCCGAGGCGGGCCTGAAGGTGCGCCTGTCCGAAATGCGCGGGGGCGCGGACACCACCCCTGCCCATCATGGCGGCGACCTGGCGGAGCTGGTCTGCTCCAACTCCTTCCGTTCGGACGATGCGACCTCCAACGCGGTCGGGCTGCTGCATCAGGAAATGCGCGCGCTCGGCTCGATCATCATGGCCAAGGGCGACACCCATGCGGTGCCCGCCGGGTCCGCGCTCGCGGTCGATCGCGACGGTTTTTCGGGCGGCGTGACCGCGGCGCTCGAGGCCCATCCCAACATCACCATCGTGCGCGAACGGATCGATGCATTGCCGGACGGCCCCGCGATCATCGCGACCGGCCCGCTGACCGCGCCGTCGCTGGCGGGCGGCATCGGCGAGGCGACCGGCGCGGACGCGCTGGCCTTTTTCGATGCGATCGCGCCCATCGTCCACCGCGACTCGATCGACATGGACGTCGCCTGGTTCCAGAGCCGCTGGAACAAGGGCACGGGCAAGGATTACATCAACTGCCCGATGGACAAGGAGCAATATTACGCCTTCCATCAGGCGCTGCTCGACGGCGAGAAGACCGAGTTTCGCGAGTGGGAAAAGGACACGCCCTATTTCGACGGCTGCATGCCGGTCGAGGTGATGGCCGAGCGCGGGGTCGAGACGCTGCGCTTCGGGCCGATGAAGGGTGTCGGGCTGGATGATCCGCGCACCGGGCGCTGGCCCTATGCGGTGGTCCAGCTGCGACAGGATAATGCGGCGGGGACGTTGTGGAACATCGTCGGTTTTCAGACCAAGCTGAAATATGCCGAGCAGATCCGCATCTTCCGCACCATTCCGGGCCTAGAAAAGGCCGAGTTCGCGCGGCTGGGCGGGCTGCACCGCAACACCTTCATCCGCTCGCCCGAGCTGCTCGACGCGACGCTGCGGCTGAAGTCGCGGCCGAACCTGCGCTTCGCGGGCCAGATCACGGGGTGCGAGGGCTATATCGAGAGCGCGGCGATCGGCCTGCTCGCCGGACGTTTCGCTGCCGCCGAACTGACCGGCAAGACCATTGCACCGCCGCCGGTCGAGACCGCCTTGGGTGCACTGCTCGGCCATATCACCGGGCTGGCGGAGGCCGAGACCTATCAGCCGATGAACGTCAATTTCGGCCTGTTCCCGCCCATTCCCGGCCGGACGAAAAAGGCCGACCGCAAGCGGATGTATACCGACCGCGCGCGCGAGGCGCTGCCCGGCTGGCTCAATTCTCTTCCGCCTGGCCCGCCTCCGGTGCCTCAGCCGGTGCCATTCGCGCCGGAGGACAGTCCCGCCGAGCAGCCGGTCGACGCTTGACGGCGGTGGTGGCGAACTCGGCCGCGTTCATCGTGCCCGACTTGTCATGGTCGGCGGTGGCGAATTTGGTTGTGGCCTTGACCGCCCATTCGTCGAAGGACAGCTTGCCGTCGCCGTCCCGGTCCAGCTTGGCGTAGGCCTTGCGACGCGCGGCGAGATATTCCTCGCGCGTGATCGTGCCGTCGCGGTCCTTGTCGTAGCGGTCGAAGCGCTTCTGTTCGCGCGTGCGGGCGGAGGCTTCGGGTAAGGGTACGTCGTCGGCGGCGATTTGCGGGGAAGCCGCCGTTGCGGCGTTTGCGGCGGGGAGCGGGGACGGTGTGTCCGGGCGGCTGCCCCATAGGAACAGCCCTGCCCCCACCAGCACGAGCGTGCCCAATCCACCGGCCAGATAGCGCCACATCGGTTCCGTCTCCCCCCGTTCGACGGGCTTATGGTTAACCGGGGTGAGGCCTGGGCGACAAGGCGATTCCCTTGGCCTTCGGCTTCGCTCAGGCTGAACGGGGTTACTGGCCCCTGCCGCACCTCGGGCGTACCCCGGCGAAGGCCGGGGTCCAGTTTCTCTGCCTTATCGACGGCGTAGGCATTTGCTTCTTCGCCTATCCATGGCGCGCCATAAGCCGCGTAGTAACTGGACCCCGGCCTCCGCCGGGGTACGGCTCCGTTGCGAGAATAGGGGCGTCAGCGCCCCGTCAGACCGTGCCACGCCAATCGCGCGGCGCGCATCGGGTGGCCCGGCAGACGATCCGGATGACGCAGGCTTTCGCGGGCCAGGATGGCCAATCCACTCAAACCCCGAACCGGCTTGGGTGATTTCGACGCCAGTATCGCGTCCAAATCCAACAGAGCCGCAGCCCCGATTCGCGTGCGGGACGCTTCATCGAAAACATGCTGCGCCAGATCGGCCTTCGCCCATCCCTCTCCCAGCGGCGCCGTCCCCGATTGCCCCAGTAACCGGCCGACGCTCGCAAACAACACGCCCCCACGCGCCTCGGCATGGCGCGCAATCCGCTCGTCATCCAGCGCCTCGCCATCATCGAGAAGTGCTTCCCACCCCTCGATCATCGGCGCGAGGTCCGCTCCCCGGACGCCACCGGGCAGGACCAAGTCCGCCAGCCGCTGCAACACCGGATGCGCGGGGGCGGGCTCGTGGTCGAGCTTTTCCAGCGCCTCATACCACCAGGTCAGCCGCATCTGACCGATCATCGGCTCGGTCGTGCTTTGCAGGATCGAGGCGAGTTGGTGGTCGAGATCGAGCAGCGCCGCAAACCCCTCGCGTGCCGACGCGGGTGCATAACCCACCGCCAGCGCCTGTTCGCGCATCACCGCTTCGATGGCGGGCGGGGGCGTGGCGGATGCGGGAGCGTCGGTCATCCCCTGTCCTTCGCACAGGTCGCGTGCATGAAAAAGGGCCTCCCGGTTTCCCGGAAGGCCCCTTTCAACCAACAGGTTACTTCACGGCTTAGCCGCGATAGGTCACCTTCTTGACCGCCGCGACGACCTTGTTCGCGTCGACCAGCGCCAGCTTTTCGAGGTTGGCGGCATAAGGCAGCGGCACGTCCTCGTTGGTCACGCGCAGCACCGGCGCGTCGAGATCGTCGAAGCCTTCTTCCATCACGACGGCGGTGATTTCCGACGCGATCGAGCAGGTCGGCCAGCCTTCCTCGACCACCACCAGACGGTTGGTCTTGGCGAGCGACTTCAGCACCGTCTTGGTGTCGAGCGGACGCAGCGTGCGCAGGTCGATCACCTCCGCATCGATGCCCTCGGCGGCCAGCTTCTCGGCGGCTTCGAGCGCGACGCCCACGCCGATCGAGTAGGAGACGAGCGTCACGTCCTTGCCCTCGCGCATGATCCGCGCCTTGCCGATCGGCAGGACGAAATCGTCCATCTTGGGCACGTCGAACGAACGGCCGTACATCAGCTCGTTCTCCAGGAAGACGACCGGATCTTCCGAACGGATTGCCGCCTTCAGCAGGCCCTTGGCATCGGCCGCGTCATAAGGCGCGATCACGATCAGGCCGGGAACCGAGGCATACCACGGGCCGTAGTTCTGCGAGTGCTGCGCACCGACACGGCTGGCGGCACCGTTGGGGCCACGGAACACGATCGGGCAGCGCATCTGGCCGCCGGACATATAGTTGGTCTTGGCGGCCGAGTTGATGATGTGGTCGATCGCCTGCATGGCGAAGTTGAACGTCATGAACTCGATGACCGGGCGCAGGCCGCCCATGGCCGCACCCGTGCCGACACCGGCAAAGCCATATTCGGTGATCGGCGTGTCGATCACGCGACGGTCGCCGAACTCGTCCAGCAGGCCCTGCGTCACCTTATACGCGCCCTGATACTGGGCGACTTCCTCGCCCATCACGAAGACGCGGTCGTCGGCGCGCATTTCCTCGGCCATCGCATCGCGCAGCGCTTCGCGGACGGTGAGCTTCACCATCTCGGTGCCTTCCGGGATTTCCGGCGAGGCGGGCGCTTCCTGCTCGGCCGCGGCGACCAGCTTCTGCGTGCCGCTTTCCTGCTCGGCGGCGGCGGCACCTTCCGGCATCGGCGGCGCGTTGTGGTCGGTGGCCTCGTTCTTCGGCGCGGCATTGGCGGCATCGCCCGAACGCGAACCCGAAGCGGCGGCGGACGCGACGTCCTCGCCCTCTTCGGCCAACAGCGCGATGGCGGTGCCGACCTTCACATTGTCGGTGCCCTCGGCCACCAGGATCTTGGCGATCACGCCTTCATCCACGGCTTCGAATTCCATCGTCGCCTTGTCGGTCTCGATCTCGGCCATGATGTCGCCGGACTTGACCGTATCGCCTTCCTTCACGAGCCACTTGGCGAGCGTGCCCTCTTCCATGGTCGGGGAAAGGGCCGGCATCTTGATCTCGATCGCCATCTTAGTAACGCTCCACCAGCACTTCAGTGTAGAGTTCAGCCACGTCGGGCTCGGGGGTCTGCTCGGCGAAGTCCGCCGCTTCGTTGACCTGCTTGCGGATGTCCTGCTCCAGGACCTTCAGATCGGCCTCGGTCACGCCCTGCTCTTCGAGCAGCCGCTTCACGTGATCGATCGGATCGGACTTGTCGCGCACGCCCTGCACTTCCTCGCGGCTGCGATACTTGGCGGGGTCGGACATGGAGTGACCGCGATAGCGATAGGTCTTCATCTCGAGGATGACCGGGCCCTTGCCCGCGCGGACCCAGGCCAGCGCCTCTTCGGCCGCACCACGACAGGCCAGCACGTCCATGCCGTCGACCTGGATGCCGGGGATGCGGAAGCTTTCGCCACGGCGATACAGCTGGTCCTCGGACGAGGCGCGGTTGACTGCGGTGCCCATGGCATACTGGTTGTTCTCGATCACGAAGATGATCGGGAGCTTCCACAGCTCGGCCATGTTGAAGCTTTCGTACACCTGGCCCTGATTGGCCGCGCCGTCGCCGAAATAGGCGAGGCAGACGCCGCCGTCATTGCTGTACTTGTGCCCGAACGCCAGGCCGGTGCCCAGCGACACCTGCGCGCCCACGATGCCGTGGCCGCCGTAGAACTTATGCTCGGTCGAGAACATGTGCATCGACCCGCCCTTGCCCTTGGAGATGCCGGCGGCACGCCCCGTAAGCTCGGCCATGATGACCTTGGGATCGATTCCATAGGCCAGCATATGGCCATGGTCGCGATAGCCGGTGATGACCGAATCCTTGTCGCCGTCGAGCGCCGACTGGAGACCCACCGCCACGGCTTCCTGGCCGATATACAGGTGGCAGAAACCGCCGATCAGGCCCAGGCCATAAAGCTGACCCGCCTTTTCTTCGAAGCGGCGGATCAGGAGCATCTGCTTGTAGAAATCCAGCAACTGTTCCTTGGTAGCCTGGAACGGTTGCGGTTCGGCGGGACGCTCCCGATTGGGAATGGGGGGCTCGCTGGTACGGCTTGGAGCTTTTGCCACAGTCGGGAACACCTTTGTTTCCGTTAGGGAAGGATGGACGCCTATTGGCGTGCTTTGTCATGAAACTCAATTCCCCCTCTTAATTCCCATCAGGACAGCGGGAATTTAACGGGGAATAGCTTTGCCTTGGTTGCCTTGTCGGCGAACCGCAGCCTACAACGCTGGCCGATTATGGATAGACCCGTTCACCCGTTCCGCATCGCCAATTTCCGCAGCTACTGGCTTTCGCGGTTCAGCGGTACCATCGCCGTTTCCGCCATGTCGATCGTCATCGGGTGGCAGGTGTACAATCTGGCGCGCGAGACGATGGACGTGCGCCAAGCCGCCTTCATGCTGGGCATGATCGGCTTTGCGCAGTTCGTGCCGCTGTTCCTCTTGACCCCGATCACCGGGCTGGTCGCCGACAGCGTCGACCGGCGCTGGATCGTGCGGGCGACGACGACGCTTCTGGTCCTTACCGCTGCGACGCTCTGGTTGCTTACCTGGTCGGGGCATCTCACGCTGGGCGCGCTGTTCACCGCCGCCGTCGCCTTCGGCATCGCGCGGGCCTTTTCGGGACCGGCCTATTCCTCGCTTGCCCCCAATCTCGTGCCGCGCGAAAGCCTGCCAACCGCCATCGCGGTCAGTTCGATCGCGTGGCAGGTCGGCACGATCGCGGGGCCGAGCGTCGGTGGCCTGCTCTATGCGGTGCATCCCGAATTCGCCTACGGCGTCGCGACCCTGTTGTTCGCCGTCGCCCTGTTCTGCATCTTCCTGATCGGCCCGGTGCCGCAACCCCCGGCGCAGACCGACCGCCGCCCGCTGACCCGAATCGTCGAGGGGTTCAGCTATGTCCGCCGCAACCGGTTGGTGCAGGCGGCGATCACGCTCGATCTGTTCGCGGTGCTGCTGGCGGGCGCGACCTCGCTGTTGCCGGTCTATGCGCGCGACATCCTTCACGTCGGATCGCAGGGGCTGGGCGTGCTGGCGGCGGGCATGGGAATCGGGGCGGCCACCACCGCGATCTGGTTCTCGTTCAAGCCGATGACGCAGAATGTCGGGGTGAAGATGCTGATCGCGGTCGTCGTGTTCGGCCTGTCGATCCTGACCTTCGGTATCGCCAGCCATATCACCGGCGCGCTGGGTCTGGACACGGGGACGCTGGCGGTGAACGGCTTCAACATCTTCATTCACCCCGCCTTCCTGCTCAGCCTGATCGCGCTGATCTGCGCAGGCGGCGCCGACATGGTGTCGGTCTATGTCCGCCAGTCGCTGATCCAGCTTCACACGCCCGACGAAATGCGCGGACGGGTGAGCGCGGTGTCGCAGCTGACCATCTCTGCCTCCAACGAGCTTGGCGAATTCGAGAGCGGGGTGATGGCCTCGATCCTCGGCCCGGTCGGCGCGGTGGTGTTTGGCGGACTGGGCGCGATCGGCGTCACCCTGCTCTGGTCGCGACTGTTCCCGGAACTCCGACGCGCGCGAACCTTTGATCCGCCTGAAATCCTTGCAACCGAACCTAGCCACGGAGAAGCCAAGCCATGAAGGCCAACACCATCCTGGAAACGATCGGCAATACGCCGCACATCAAGCTCCAGCGGCTGTTCCCCGGATCGGAGGTCTGGATCAAGTCGGAACGCTCCAACCCCGGCGGTTCGATCAAGGACCGTATCGCGCTGGCGATGATCGAGGCGGCCGAGGCCAAGGGCGAGTTGAAGCCCGGCGGCACCATCGTCGAGCCGACCAGCGGCAACACCGGCGTCGGCCTGGCGATGGTCGCGGCGGTCAAGGGTTACAAGCTGATCCTGGTCATGCCCGAATCCATGTCGATCGAGCGCCGCCGCCTGATGCTGGCCTATGGTGCGACCTTCGACCTGACGCCGCGTGAAAAGGGCATGAAGGGCGCGATCGAACGCGCGCTGGAGATCGTGCGCGAGACGCCCGGCGCCTGGATGCCGCAGCAGTTCGAGAATCCGGCGAATATCGACGTGCATGTCCGCACCACCGCGCAGGAAATCCTGAACGACTTCCGCGATTCGCCGATCGACGTCATTATCACTGGCGTCGGCACCGGCGGCCATATCACCGGCGTCGCCGAGACGCTGAAGAAGGAATGGCCGGGCCTCAAGGTCTATGCGGTCGAACCCGCCGCCTCGCCGGTCATCCAGGGCGGCCAGCCGGGTCCGCACCCGATCCAGGGCATTGGCGCAGGCTTCATCCCCGCCAATCTGCACACCCAGGCGATCGACGGCGTGATCGAGGTCGATGCGAATGTCGCCAAGGACATGGCGCGCCGCTCGGCCACCGAAGAGGGGCTGCTGGTCGGCATCTCGTCGGGCGCGACGCTGGCCGCGATTCTACAGAAGCTGCCCGACCTGCCCGATGGCACGCGCGTGCTGGGCTTCAACTATGACACGGGCGAGCGTTATCTGTCGGTGCCGGACTTCCTGCCCGAACAGTGAGCGATGTGTCCCGGCCGCGCGGCGGCACCCGCGCGGCCCTGTTCGCCCCCCTGATCGTGATCGCCGGTACGGCCAGCGTCGTACCGGCTTTGCTCGTGGCGAATGCGCCCGACATGCCCCGGACCCAGCACAGGTCGGCCCAGCGGGCTCGCCCCGCGCCGCGCGTCGTCCCTCCCGCCGAGCTGCCCCCGGTCGAGCCGGTCGCGTTCGTCGACATGAGCCCGGACGAGGCGCGCGCCTATAATGCCGGCGTGCCGTTCTCGACCGATCCCAACCCGGCCGCCCGGCCCTTCCTCTATCGCGGATCGGCGGAGGACAAGGCGCGGGCGCTCGACTGTCTGGCGGCGGGGGTACTGTACGAGGCGGGTGACGACGCCAAGGGCGAACAGGCCGTGGCGCAGGTCGTGCTCAACCGGCTCCGCCATCCCGCCTTCCCCAAGACGGTGTGCGGCGTGGTGTTCGAGGGTCAGGAGCGCAGCACCGGCTGCCAGTTCACCTTTACCTGCGACGGGGCGCTGACCAAGTGGCAGCCGCCCGAAGCCGCCTGGACCCGCGCACGCCAGGTCGCGGCGATGGCGCTGAACGGCAAGGTCTTCCCGGCGGTCGGCCATTCGACCCATTACCATACCGATTGGGTCGTGCCCTATTGGCAGGCGAGCCTGGACAAGGTGGCGCGGGTCGGCAGTCATCTGTTCTTCCGTTGGTCCGGCTGGTGGGGCACGCCGCCCGCCTTTAACCGGCATATGCTGGCGGGGGAGCCGGTCATCACCCAGCTCGCCCCCTTCTCGCCCGCGCACCGGGCGGGGACCGATGCCAGCGACGATGCCGGAGCCGCGCTGGCCGAAGGGGCCGCCGCGACGGGAACCATGGCACCGCTGGCCAGCGAGCCCGACACGTTCCTGATCACCCTGCCTGCCGGGCTCTCGCCGGACGGCTTCCCGGCGCTGGCGACGACCCTGTGCGGGCCGCGCAAGCATTGCACGGTCATGGCGTGGCGCGATGCCGCCGCGACCGCCTTCTCGGTGCCGCTCAATCAGGTCCAGATGGAAACGATGGCGTTCAGCTATTTCCGCGATGCGGGCATCGGGCTGGAGCGGACCCTGTGGAATTGCGGCGTCTATCCGGCGTTCAAGGGCCCGCGCTGCATGAAGCGCATGTCAATGACCATCGTCCCGTTGGCCGCTCCCACGCCGCAGCCCAGCCCGACGCCGACTCCCACCGGCGAGTTGTCCGGCGTCCGTCGCGCCAGCACGCCACCGGTTGAGCCGAAGCAAAAGATTCCTCCCCTGTAAGGGGAGATGGCAGGCCGGAGGCCTGACGGAGGAGTGTTATGGCCGGAGCAGGTGGACCATCGCTACCGGCGACACCCCTCCACCATCCTTCGGATGGTCCCCCTCCTCTTACAGGGAAGGAATATCGTCGATTAATCCCGGTGCGATTCGACCAGCGCGACGAATTCGGTCAACTCGGCGATGGCTGCGTCGATATCCCGCTTCTGCGCCTGGAGCGCCTCGATCTTGGCGGTGCAGCGTTCCAGCGTCACCTCGCGCTGGAGACGGCGGCCATCGCCCAGATCGTACAGGTCGATCATCTCGCGGATATCGGCCAGGCTGAACCCGACCCGCTTGCCGCGCAGAATCCAGGCAAGCCGCGCGCGATCCCGTTGCGAATAGATACGCTGCGTGCCCCGCCGCTGCGGCGAGATCAGCCCCTCATCCTCGTAGAAGCGGAGCGCGCGCGCGGTGACGCCGAACTCGGCGCACAGTTCGGTGATCGAATAATCGTCGCGATCGGCGCTGGGCAGCGGTTCGGCGGAGGCGGCGACCTGGATCATGACGCCTGAGGCTAAATGCCCTTTACGTGAACGTCAATCAGCACAAAGCGCGGCGCCGTTCGCACTGCGCAAGGCCCGCGCCTCGGCGACCGAAGCGCTGATCCGTTCGACATTCAGTGCCGAGAGCGTCGCCCGGCCGGTGCAGAACGTATTGCAGGTGGAGGGCAATGTCGCGGGGAACTGGATGGCGTCTCCGTCGAACCGCGCGGTGAAGCGACACGCACCGAGCGTCAGCTTCAACGCCGCGCCCGATCGCTCCATGGTGCCGATGGCAGTGCAGCCCTGCCCCTCGCCGTAATCCAGCATCACGCCGACCCGGCGGGCGGGCCCCGTCCCGGCCGGCAGGATGCACATGCGATCCGTGTCCCGCGACCAGATGCCGTCCAGCGGCGCGGCGGCCGGATCGGCGACCAGCCCGGCGGCGATGCTCGCCGCCTCCAGCCGTTCGCCCGCCTTGTCGTCCCCGCCCTGACCCGCCTGCCCACAGGCAGCCAGCAGCAACAGGGACGCCAGCGCGATCCCTCGAATCACGCTACCGGCGCCAGCCCGTCGCCCTCGATCCTACGATAGAAGCAACTGCGCGCGCCGGTGTGACAGGCCGGGCCTGCCGGATCGCAGATCAGCCAGATCGCGTCCTGATCGCAGTCGATCCGCATCTCGACCACGCGCAGCACGTTGTTCGAGCTTTCGCCCTTCTTCCAGAGCCGCCCCCGGCTGCGCGACCAGAAATGCGCGTCGCCCGTGGTCCGCGTGGCCTCCAGCGCCTCAGCATTCATATGCGCCACCATCAGCAACTCGCCGGATGCCCGATCGGTCGCGATCGCGGTCAGCAAGCCATGGGCGTCGAATTTCGGGTCGAGCGTCAGCCCGGTGTCGCGTTGGTCGGCCATGAAGCGGGGTTAGAACGGAACCACGGCTAAGTCACCCATTACGGGCAGGCTCTCCGCCCTCTACCACCGCTTCGGATGGTGGAGGGGCCGACAACGCCAGCGAGCTTAGCCGTGCCCGCGAATCGCCTCGATCAGTTCGCCCTTGCTCATCTTCGAACGCCCTTCGATGCCGATCTTGCGTGCCTCGGCCAGCAGATCGTCCTTGGTCCGATCCTCCAGATGGGTGGCGTTGTGATCCAGGCTGCCCTTCGCCTTGGCATTGGCGATGCGCGCCGCCTTTTCCTTGGATTGGCCCTGCTTGCGCAGTTCCTCATACAGGGCGTCATCCTTGATCTGGGCGCCGTGATCGCGTGCCATATGGCATCTCCTGCTTTCGGTTCCGAAACGCGGTCTTGGCGAAAATGATCCCGCGGATGATGACAAACAGGCGACAAACGCGGACGACGTTCCTATATGCGCCCCGTCTGCCCCTTAGTTGCGAACGTTGCGAGCGCCTCTCCCATGCTGACCACCAACCCCTTCGACGACGATAAACTCCGCGAGGAATGCGGTATTTTCGGTGTGACCGGCGCCGACGGCGCGGCTGCGCTGACCGCGCTCGGCCTGCACGCGCTCCAGCATCGCGGGCAGGAAGCGGCGGGCATCACCAGCTTCGACGGCACGCTGTTCCATACCCACCGCGCGATGGGGCATGTCGCGGGCAATTTCGACCGTGACGACGTGATCCGTGGCCTGCCGGGCGAAGTCGCCTGCGGCCATGTCCGCTATTCGACGACCGGCGACACCTCGCTGCGCAACGTCCAGCCGCTTTATGCCGACCTGTCGACCGGCGGCTTCGCCATCGCGCATAACGGCAATATTTCCAATGCGATGAAGCTGCGGCGCGAACTCGTGCGTCGCGGTTCGATCTTCCAGTCGACCAGCGATACCGAGACGATCATCCATCTGGTCGCGACCTCCAACTACCGCACCCTGCTCGACCGTTTCATCGACGCGCTGAAGCAGGTCGAGGGCGGCTATGCGCTGATCGTGATGACGCCCGAGGGCATGATCGCCTGCCGCGATCCGCTGGGCATTCGTCCGCTGGTCATGGGTCGCCTGGACGGCGCGGTGATCTTCGCGTCGGAGACGGTGGCGCTCGACGTGTGCGGCGCGACCTTCGAGCGTGCGGTCGAGCCGGGCGAACTGGTCATCGTGCAGGGTACCGAGATCCGTTCGATCCGCCCCTTCCAGGCGGTCGATCCGCGCCCCTGTATCTTCGAATGGGTCTATTTCAGCCGCCCCGATTCGATCGCGGGCGACCAGTCGGTCTATTCGGTGCGCAAGGAAATCGGCGCGCAGCTGGCGCATGAGTCGCCGGTCGAGGCCGATCTGGTCATCCCGGTCCCCGATTCGGGCGTCCCCGCCGCGATCGGCTATGCGCAGGCCTCGGGCATTCCGTTCGAGCTGGGCATCATCCGCTCGCACTATGTCGGCCGCACCTTCATCCAGCCGGGCGACAAGGTCCGTCACCTCGGCGTCAAGCTGAAGCACAATGCCAATCGCGCGCTGATCCAGGGCAAGCGGATCATCTTGGTCGACGATTCGATCGTGCGCGGCACCACCAGCCTGAAGATCGTGCAGATGATGCGCGAGGCGGGCGCGGCCGAGGTGCATATGCGCATCGCGTCGCCGCCCACGCGCCACTCCTGCTTCTACGGCGTCGACACGCCCGAGCGCGCCAAGCTGCTCGCGGCCAAGCTGGACCTGGGCGGCATGACCGACTTCATCCATGCCGACAGCCTGTCCTTCGTGTCGATCGAAGGGCTGTACAAGGCGCTGAACGCGTCGCGCGGCGACAAGCCGAGCTATTGCGACGCCTGCTTCACCGGCGACTATCCGACGACGCTGACCGATCATGACGAGACCGCGTCGGTCGACCAGTTCGCGATGCTGGCCGAGCGGGTCGCCTGATGGCGGGTGCGCTCGACGGCAAGCTGGCGCTGGTCACCGGGGCCAGCCGGGGTATCGGCGCGGCGACCGCCATCGCGCTGGGCGCGGCGGGCGCGCATGTCGTCCTGACCGCGCGCACGCCCAAGGGGTTGGAAGAGGTCGAGGAGACCATCTTCAACGCCGGGGGATCGGCCACCATCGCGCCGCTCGACCTGGCCGAGAACGAGTCGATCGGCCGTCTTGCCAGTGCCATCGGCGAGCGCTGGAAGGCGCTGGACGTGCTGGTTCTGAACGCCGGGATGCTGGGCTCGCTGGCCGCCGTCCCCGCGATCGACGCCAAGGAGTTCGCACGCGTCCTGACCCTGAACGTCAGCGCGCAGGCGGCGATGATCGCGGCCTTCGACCCGATGCTCCGCCGTTCGAGCGGCGCGCGGGTGATCGGCGTCACCTCTTCGGTGGGGCGCAAGCCGCGGGCGTATTGGGGCGCGTACGGCGCCTCCAAGGCGGCGTTCGAGACGCTGCTCGGCGCCTATGGTGACGAGACGTCCGAGATCAGCGCGATCCGCACCGCCATCGTCGATCCCGGCGCGACCCGCACGCAGATGCGCGCCAAGGCCTATCCCGGCGAAGACCCCGCCTCGGTGAAGGCGCCGGAAGTGGTGGCCGAACGGATCGCCGCGCTCGCCATCGAGGGCTTCGCGCCGGGGCATTTCGAGCGGGTGGGTCTGTAAGGGCTGTCTGGTCGGCGGCGGGGCGTGGCCTTCGACTTCGCTCAGGCTGAGCGGGGTTAGGGAATTAGACCTGCCCCCCAAGCCCGTTCAGGCTGAGCGAAGTCGAAGCCCACGCCCCGCCCTCGCCCAAAGCTCTCACCGCAACGTCGCGATGATCCCCGCCATCTCGAACACCGTCCCCTGCGCGTCGAGCGACAGCCCGCGCGCCGCCCCGGCCAGATCCTGCGCCGCCGCATAGGCATCCAGCGCCACCTTCAACCCCGGCCCCGACCGCCCGCGTGCACGGCTCGCGATAAAGGCAGGCACCCGGTCCAGAAACGCCTCGTACCGCGCCTGCGACGCCTTGCCCGCCAGCGACTTGGCGAGCTTCACCCGCTCGGCATTGCCGGGATCGCCCGTCTCCGCAATCCGCGCAATGGCACTGTCCAGCCCGGCGATGTTGAGCCCGGCAAAGCGCAGCGCCCGGCCCGGTGCACCATCGGCCACCGCGACCAGCGAGGCGATCTCGTCCTCGTCCGCCTCGGGCAGTTGCTGGCGCAACACCCGCGCGACATCGGCGTCGGACAGTCGCTCGAACCGCAGCAACCGGCAACGCGAACGGATCGTCGGCAGCAACCGCCCCGGCGCATGGCTGACCAGCAGGAACACCGTGCCCGCAGGCGGCTCTTCCAGATTTTTCAGCAGCGCATTGGCCCCGCCGCGCTCCAGATCGTCGATCGCATCGATCAGGACGACCCGCGCCGGGCCCATGGCGGGCGCGGTCGCGAACATCGGCTGGAGCGTGCGGACCTGCGCAATGGTGATCGACCGCGCCAGGTCCTGATCCGGCTTCTCGGCATCCTTGGGCAGCCGCGCCATCACCCGGAAATCGGGATGCGACCCCGCCGCCATCAGCTTGGCGGTCGGATGATCCTCCGGCACCACCAGGCCGGGCGGTAAGGCCCCCGCCCCGCTCGCCCGCGCCAGCAGTCGCGTGGCCGCCGCGCGCGCGAAGCCGGCTTTGCCGACACCCTCCGGCCCGGCGATCAGCCAGGCATGGTGCAACTTGGCCCCGCCCAGCGCGGCGGCGAAGGCAGCCTGGCCCGCATCATTGCCGACCGGCAGCATCAGCCTGCGATCAACCGAAGAGCGAGGTCAGCCCGGACCAGGCGCGACCGAAAAAGCCCGCTTCGTCGACATCCTTGTCCGCGACCAGCGGCAGGCGCTGCGCGGGCATGTCGGGCGAGCTGACGACCAGATCGGCGATATGCTGGCCCGCCTTGATCGGCGCCTTGATCGGGCCCTGATAGACGACCTTGGCGCTGATCGCGGGGTCGAGACCTGCGGGCAGCGTCACGGTCAGCTGGCGCGGGGCGACTAGGCCGACGCTGCTCGACGATCCCATCTGGACCTCGGCATCCGCCACCTTCTTGCCCTTGGCCACGACCGGCTTGGCCTGCCATGCGCGGAAGCCCCAGTTCATGAACTTCACCGATTCCTCGGCGCGCGCGTTCGAGCTGTTCAGCCCGGCCATCACCATCACCAGACGGCGACCATTCTGCTCGGCCGAGCCGGTGAAGCCGTAACCCGCCTCTTCGGTATGGCCGGTCTTCAGGCCATCGGCACCGGCGACGCGGCCCAGCAGCGGGTCACGGTTCGCCTGGGTGATGGCGTTGCCGCCCATCGTCTTGCCCCAGGTGAAGTCCCGCTTCGAATAGAATTGCTTGTAGAGCTGCGGGAAGTCCTGGATCGTGTGATCGGCCAGATCGCCCAGGTCCCGCGCGGTGACATAGGTCACGCCGCCGTCGGGCCAGCCGTTCGACGTGCCGAAATGGCTGTTGTTCAGGCCGATCTGCTTGGCGGTGCGGTTCATCCGCTCGACGAAATTCTGCTCCGTACCCGCGATATGCTCGGCCAGCACGACGCACGCGTCGTTGCCCGACAGGGTGACGATGCCATAGAGAAGATTGGCGACGCTGACCTGCTCGTTCGGCGACAGGAACATGGTCGAACCCGCCTGCGGCCCGTGCCACTTCTTCCACGTCTCCGGCTGCACCGTGACCATGTCGTTCAGCTTCAGCTGGCCCTTCTTGACCAGGTCGAAGGCGACATAGACCGTCATCATCTTCGCCATCGAGGCGGGCGGCATCCGGCGATCGGCATCCCGCTGGAACAGGATCGCGCCCGAGGACAGGTCCTTCATGAAGGCGACCGGCGCGGGCGTGTCGAACTGCGGCGCGGCCGCGATCGAGGGGTAGGCCAGTGCGACGAGAGCGAGCGGGGCGGCGAACGTTGCGTACAGGGTCTTCATGGGTGTTCCGTGACCAAAGGGAGCCGGGAGGTCAATCCTGATGCAGGATGCGGGCGTCGTCATAACCGGCCTCTGCCGCCGCGTCACGCAGCGCTTTGGCGGAATCGGCATTCATTTCGGCGCGTTCGACCCGCCAGACGCGACCGGCGGCGTTCGCCCGTGCGGCGAACCGCTGGGCCAGCGCCTGGGCGCGCGCCTGGCTGGAAAAGCTCGCGATCTGCACACGGTAGCGGGCCTGGGGATCGAGCGCGATCGGGCGGGCGACCGGCGGAACGGCACTCGCCCCCGCCAGGATCAGGCCCGGCCTGTCGCTGCCCGGCGACAGCGCCCGCACCCGGATATGCGCGACGGCACGCCGGTTGGTGCCCAGCAGCTTGGCCGCGCCCAGCGACAGGTCGGCCACCCGGTCGGCACGCCCCGGTCCCCGGTCCCCGACCCGCGCGACGATCGCCCGGCCGGTATCGACGTCCGTCACCTCGACCATCGACTCGAGCGGCAGGGTGCGGTGCGCGATCATCACATCGTCGGGATCGAAGCGCTTGCCCGTCGCGGTGCGCCGCCCGGCCAACTCATGCCCGTACCAGCTCGCCTGGCCGGTAGCGTCATACTTGCCGTAACGCACCGGCGCGGCATCATCAGCGGGGGCAGCAGCAACCGGCGCGGCGAATGCCAGCGCCAGCAGCGCAATCGCCTCAGCCCGCAATCGCATCGGCCAGCAACCCCACGGAGAGCGCGTAGAAGTTCGAGCAATTGTAATCCAGAATGACCCGGTAATTGCCGGTCAGCAAATAGGCGGTCGCCCCCTGCCCGTCCGGCTCCATCAGCGTCGCCAGCACCTGGTCGTTCGGCCATGCCGCGCCCTGCGGCACGATGCCCAGCGCGCGCCACTCGGCGATGGTCCGCCAGCCGCTATGTCGCTCGAACACGCGCGGGCAGCGCGGGCTGACCAGCCGATTGCGCACCATCGATCGGTCGAACCCGGCGGGCACCGTCACCGCAAAGCCCCAGGGCTGGCCCGCGCGCCATCCGGCATTGACGAAATAATTGCCGATCGAGGCCAGCGTATCCGCCTCGCTGTTCCAGATGTCCGCGCGCCCGTCGCCATCGCCGTCGCGGGCCAGGCGCAGATAGATGGAGGGCAGGAACTGCGGATTGCCGGTCGCACCGGCCCAACTGCCCTTCAGCTGATCGCGGGTCACGCCCCGGTCCATCATCTTCAGCGCGGCGATGAACTCGCCCTCGAACAGCGGCCGCCGCCGTCCCTCATAGGCCAGGCTCGCCAGCGAACGCAGCAGGTCGAAATTGCCGGTATAGGCCCCGTAATTCGTCTCATGCCCCCAGATCGCGACCATGATCGATTCCGGCACGCCCGTCTCGCGCTCGATCCGCGACAGGCGCGGGCGCTGCGCCAGATATTTGGTCCGCCCCCGCCCGATACGCGCGGCATCGACATGCGCGGCCTTATAGGGAGCAAAGGGGCTGAACCCGCTATTGGCCGGGCCGCCGGGCTGGCGCCGGTCCAGCTCGATCACGCGCGAATTTAGCGTCAGCGTCGGCAGCACCGAGTCCAGCGTCGCCCGGCTGACGCCTTGCGCCGTCGCGGTGCCGCGCACCTGTTGCAGATAGGTCTGGAACCCGGCCTCGTCCTGCGCGCAGGCGGGTGCCGCGCTGACCGAGGCCGCAAAGATCGACACGATGGCGAGGCGCTTCAGGCGCCGGGTAATGTCCCCCCACATGCAAGCCTATGTGCCATAGCCGGGCCGAAGCCGGAACCTCGCACCACCGCAAGACCGGCACGCCCAGCCGCGCCGCCCGCCCTCAAATCGACAGTGGATTCAACCGGCGGCTTGGCGTACAGGCCCCTCCCACCGCGATCCCGGAAGAGTGGCCGAGCGGTTTAAGGCACCGGTCTTGAAAACCGGCGATGGTGCAAGCCATCCGTGGGTTCGAATCCCACCTCTTCCGCCATAAAAGCAGAATTATTGTTATAAAACAATGGTTTGTGGATGGTGTGCTTTTTCCGACCAACACCTCACCCAACATATTGGGGAAGCACACGTCCCCGTTACGAGAATGGCCACCCGTTGCGACGCCTGCGCTTTCTCAACGCTGTCTACCCAAACGAAAAACTGCGACGTTCAGCACTGTCGAATAGGTCGGAGCCAATAACTCGACAGTCGGTCCGCGCCGCAATTAGGTCAGCCTCTAAGGGGTTCCCGAAAGCATGGCTTTCGTCTGCAAGGGACCTCCAACGCTCACCATGATACTGCTTTGTCACCCACATGGTAAACGCGAGCGGAGTCAGAATGCGCGACAAAGGCCACCGATTATCACCGTGATGACCAATGTGCAGATGAGAGCACGGGTGAGAAAGCCCTTTTCGCTGCTCTGGCGAATTCTCATACCTAATGAGCGGCACACGAAGTTCAGGACTTTCCTTGCCACGCAATAAAGATAAATAATCCTCGTATGGCATCATATCCGCTTGGACCATTTCCCTGTATGACCGCATTTGTGCATAGCGGTCTTCTGCTGCAAGAAATGGATTAGGATAGTACGCATACCTCACTTCATTTTCAGAAGACCAGCCGAACTGGAAAAAAGAAAAATCATTAAGAGATATGTTAAAGAATGATTTCTCCAAACACTTCATGTATATCTCGTCGTACTTAGCTGGCGAAGATGATAACCTCCTAATCTCTTCATCAACCTGCAAAGGGTCCACCTTGCTAAGCGTTTCTGATAAATCGATCTTCTCTAAAAACTGCCAGCTTTGATGAATGCCATGCTGAACATCATTCCTCGTCATACCCGCCCCCGAAGGCAAGCAATTCACTGGCTTCGTTTTGCCCTATCCCCTCGGCTTGCAAGCGCTTTAGATATTCCTCTCTGATAGCCTTTGCTTTTATACTTCTTAAACTCAAATCCCTTTGTATGGTTTCTACCGCTGCCAAGTCTGGCATTATGAAATCGAGATTAGGGTAATGTCCTATGGCAGTTTGGAGCTCATGCATCACTGGCATTGCCGCACTACCGACGCCTGAAACCCGCAACCAGGCCTTTGTCCTTGTAAAGGCCGTAAAAAGCTTATTGCGACCAGATCGAAGCTTAAGACTAACCGCGTTGACACCCATTGCTATAACTACAATAGCTTCGTTACCCTTTGCGCGATAGACCGTTGACAATGTTACATGTCCATCAAGTGTAAATGCTGGCTCATTGTATGGATCGGCTATGATATTGTTTGAATGTATACCATCAAGAGCTAACTTCTCTGACAGGCTTTTAAAAGCACTTCGAGACGATCTGTCATCTAGACATATTACAAGGATATCCTCGGGTCGCAGTCCACCATTTAAGAATTTTCGAACCTCCGCCGCCGCCCAGATTATTTCATTTTCAGCAGTGTCAGCTACGTGCGTGTCGATAGTCTCTACACCGCTTGTAGCAGCGATACTCACCGGACTATTATCGGAAGGCCTAAGTATTCTAATCGGCTTACCAATTGTGAAAGGACCATCTGTAATAACTTCGTAGCCGACATCTTCCCAATGTTCTCGACTTTCCAATAACTGAACTATCGAATCACTGTAAATGCCAAAGCCCAGAGCATGCGCGCTCAACAGTACTTCCCGCTGATTTCTATAACACTTGCTAAGAACGTGATCATTTGTCCCCCCAGACGGAAGGCTGGACGATGATCTTTCTAAAGATATCCTAGCCTGTCCGTCATAGTCTTGACCGAACAGAAATTCGGGAGACCTTATTGTTACATCCAGTATGTTTTGAAGCTCGTCGTAAGCCCATATAATATTTTTCTTGTCACGCTCCCCCTTTGCCAGGAAAAAGCACAACTCATAAAATCCAGCAGGAAAATCCTGCCCTTCATCGATCAGCACATGATCATAATACGGCTGCACGGCAACCGAACTAATCAGATTTCTACAAGCAAAATCAAATGGATCGATTCTTCCAATTTTCTTTTTCTGGACGTACTCCAATGCGGCTGCGCTTTGAGCCTCCCCAAAGTTCATTGGATGAATAGATTGGCGGCGGCACGCATCTGCGTAAGCTCCACTAGATCGTGAACCACCCCACCCGTGCCGAATATCAATTTGATCCCAATTGGGGTCCTCGTCCCGATAATGCCGGTAAAAACGCGTTACGAGGTTCTTGATTGTAGCACGTAGACTGCGCGTGTAGAATGTAATCAATATACGATCATTAGGCCGTGTCAGATGAAGGTGAGCCGCCTTCATTGCTAAGATTACTGTCTTACCTGAACCTGCAAGGCCCCGAATGCGCTGGGGTCCATTCACGCTTATAAGCGCCACCCTGCGTTGACGCTGGTCAAAATTAGCTATTTCCGACTCCAGCTTCGCCACTGCGTCCGCCAGGGGCTGGGACGCCGGATCATCAACGGTTCGAGGCTTAGGGCGAGTAAGTGCCTTTGCCCCCTCAACTACAGAGCGAAGCTCCGAAAATGCGTCAGAAGATAATGGCGCATCAGCAAGTCCAACAATCAAATTGTCGATTCCCTGGAGCGATGTGATAACTTGGCTATCAGTATCAGGAACGAAGAACCCCGGAGTAGTACTTGGCGAGAATATAACCGGCGTTACTGGTACTTTCGCCTGCCCCATTCCCCGACGCAAGAGTTTACTCTTCACCATCCGGCCAATTAGTATACTACAAAACTGAATAAGAGACTCATCGTACCGGGACATGGCCGATGGAGACGGACTTTCAGCCTGCAAGTCTAAAAATCGAAGGGCTATTACGCCATGAATAGGAGATATTATTAAGGCGTCAGGTTTGTGAGCCACCGTCTCATAATCAGAATAAGTGGGAAAATCATAATATAGCGCAGCATTTTCTAGGTCGAGTGCGGACGCTTGCGCTCTGACGTGCGCCAATAACTCTCGCCCTATCGGGTCACGCGATAGGCGGTCGGTAGTAATTAGAATATCAATCGCCATACGGTCCCTCGTTTCGCCCTACATAATAGGCGAAGAACCGGCGTTCGCTAGCTCCCAAGCCGAAAGAACCGCATGCACCAAAAACGATCGGTTTCGATACACGCTGCCCGACGGTAACATAAAATAGGGATTCGACATTTCGATACAGTGGTCATATACGAGCCAGGTATTCGATACAGGAGTCGATCCCTTGGTCCGTACGTTCCTCTATTGCCGCGTTTCCACTTCCGACCAATCCACCGATAATCAGGTCAGCGAGGTGGAAGCGGCAGGTTTCAAGGTGGAGCCGCGTCGCATCGTGGTCGAAACCGTGTCAGGCTCTGTTCCCGCTATGGAGCGCAAGGGCTTTGCAAAGCTGCTCGACCGCATGGAAACTGGCGACGTGCTCCTCGTGACCAAGCTCGACCGCCTAGGTCGAAACGCTATGGACCTTCGCGCCACCGTGGATCGGTTGGCAGACGAAGGAATACGGGTTCACTGCCTTGCACTTGGAGGTGTGGACTTGACCTCCCCGGCGGGTCGTATGACCATGCAGGTCATCGCCGCCGTTGCAGAGTTTGAACGCGATCTACTAATTGAGCGAACCCAGGCGGGCCTTAAAAGAGCCAAGGCGCAAGGAAAGGCTCTAGGAAGGCCGCAGAGCCTCAATGCGTCCCAGCAGGAGGAAATCCTTGCCGCACGAAAGGAAGGCGTCTCCTTGGGCGTTTTAGCGGCTAAATACGGCGTTTCCCGTGCCGCTATCCAACGGGTAGAGAAGCGGACGGTATAGGCGTTAAGGGCTTTTCGCTATCCGTCGTTTGGCCCTATCAAATAACCTGCTTCCTTCATAGACGATCAGCGCCACCATCGTTCCATAGTACATGGCATTGGTGATGGCGGCGGTGATCGTCCAGAACATTGTTAAGCGGCCTTTGCGCCGGGCGTGCCGCACTCTGCGAACTTACCCTTAGCGTCTTTGCATCGCGTGACCTTCGCGGGTGCTTTGTCCGGGCACTTGATGAATTTGCCCTTGGCATCCCTACACGGGGCGGCGAGCGCGGGCGTTGCTACCATCGTAAAGGCAGCAGCGGCGAACATCAGGTTGCGGACCATGGCATTCTCCTAGCCGGTTGAGTCGGCCTGGGGAGGCTACTCCCATCGCCGCCTGGATCAACGTGCCTTGCGAATCGTTCCCTCTTTGTTCTAGTTTGTTTGGAGCAAAGGAGCATCGGTCATGCAGCATGATACGCAGCTAAGGGCAGCGGCGGAGGCAATTTATAATGAATGCTACCCTTCGGACGAGTGGAGTCCGCTGCCGTTCGAGGATGCCGAGCGGTACGGCACAATCCACTATCGACAAGCGGTAGGGGCGGCACAGAAAGCAAGGGCGGTACTGTCTGATGCTGGGGTACAATTGCAGCTAACCGCCGTCTTGTAAGCTGGTGTGCTGAACGATGACGAATATGACCACCTGAACCGCAAGCTTCGGAACCTAGAGCATTGCGCCCTTCATCGGCGAACAATTGAGGTTACCTGTCTGCGGTGTAACCGGGTTAAGCGGTTCGATGCCGTTGCCCTGTGGTGGCTCTTTGAAAAGCAGCATTGGGACGATGCCCTAACGGATGCCACCAAGCGCTTTCGATGCTCTAGCTGTCCTAAACCAGGCAACAGGGGGGCGATACGCTGGCGGATAACCCGTGATCGCCCCGATGATGACCAACCGCCGTATCCAGACGAAGCAACGTGGAGGCGGTTGGTATCACGGTATAGATCATAAACAAGAATGACGGTTTCGCGATTTACCTTCAAACAAATGCGCTATGCCATTCCGACCATCAAGACTTCTCAACGCCTCATGCCTTCTTGCAAGAATCTCGCTCCGCAATGAAGGCATTGTAGTCATCAAAGGCCGTTGATAGGTCCGCCTCGATAGGAAGATGGTTTCCATAACCATCAGTTGCCCTGCCTTTTTTAGTAGAGCTATCGTAATAAAATTCTTTGAAGCCGGTATATGCGCCCATGGCGTTTTTGCCGTTTACTTTACCCGTTACGCAATGCCCATAGGCAAACAAATCTTTGAATTGGGCTGATGATGGATCAAGAAAATCCTTTGTTATATATTCCTTTCCCGCCAGCTCTAAAGCAGGGTCATTGTGGAATTGTGTTCGCTCCTCTAGGTCTGCCTGAATAAAGATATACAAAGCCAAGCAAACAGCGCCAATCGTACCGGCGCTTAATGGGAACACCCACCGAGGCATACGACCTTCGGAATGCGACTTGTGATTTTCTGCTGTGCTTGCAGCGGTGCCATCAAGGCGAAGTCCACAATAGCGACAGACTTTTGCGACGCGCTTGATCGTCTCTGCGCAGTCGGGACAGGTAGTAAGATCGTCCATAATGCCCCCTTTCATAAGGGGCTTACCCGGCGAAAAGCCGGGTGTTAGGAACCCTGCACGTAGCACAAGGCCCGTCGTTTTTGGGACGAGTCCTTGGACAGCACGACGGCACCCGGCCGACGAAACTCGACCAGGCTACGTGACAGAGGGGTTCCTACGCCCCACGCTCCCGATTTGGGAGAGCGCGCCAGAAGGATGCCTCAATCAATCGGATTGAGCAAGATGGAAACAGGTGAACCCTTAGATATAAAGCAAATAGCTTTCTAACTAGTTCCCAATTTTTGCTGTAGTGCTAAATTCACCTCACACTACTTAATTAGAAACGCTCATATACAATTGAATCTCAATGGACAGCGGGCATAGGCGGGGTTAGCGCGCCGCATTTGTTTGCGCACGTTACGATTACACTTGCAATGCCGGGATGCGTACTATACTAGCGTCCCCTGGCAATATGAAGGAGATTTGCGAATAGGAAGATAATGAGTAGAACTTTAATCAAATATGCAACCATGAAAGAGATGGTTGATAGGGTGGAGCCCGACACCTTTATTACGCTTAGCGTAAAGCAATCCCTGCCTGCTGGCTTGGGGCCTCATTTTGTAGGCAATCATGAGCGGTATGACAGGGTGATGGCTCAAACCCTGAAGAAGGTCGGCGGAAAGATTCACGGAAAGCGTAAATCACGGCGCAAAGGCCATCTCATCAAAAATATTAGCACCCTCGAGCGGGGCAAGGACGGTCGCTGGCACATACATTGTTGCCTAAAGCGGCCCAGTCATGTTAATATAGAAGAATTCAGAGAGATATTTCTAGATTGTTGGGAAAAATCTCGCTGGTATTTGCCCATACATGATTTTCAAGAAATTGATGGTGGTGCACCAATTTATATAATGAAAACCGGACAGGACAGCTTCCTAACAGAATCGCTACACATTTGATTATTTGCGCTCAACGGCGAGCCCCTTCAAACGCGATATCTGCTCTCGGTTTTCAACTTTACGGACATTTTTGGACGTTTTACAAGTCGGCCCTAGAAAGCCGTACTTGTCTTTAATCATGCCCAAATAAGAAAGATAAATATGAAATAGAATAAATATAAAAGTTTACGAATGTTATATGAAAGTTAACGCTATAACATGAATTTCAACCAAAACGTTAACATTATTAAACACGATATAATCCTTCATATTACCAGCCCTTATTCGACGGAATCGCCATCTCCCGGCTTTCGATCCAGCTTTGCAGGTCGGACATACGCCAACCAACTGCACGTGGACCTAGCTGGATCGGACGAGGAAATAGGTTTCGATCCATCGCGGCATAGATGGAGCTACGGCTTAAACCGACCATCTTTTCCACAGCAGGACGGCGAAGAATTTGAGTGTTCATTTTGGCTCTCCAAAAACCTGATGAACACTCGAAATCTCATTTTTCGAACAGCGTCAATATGCTGATTTTGCTTAGAATTTTAGATGCTCTAAACAAAATTACTTCTGATGCCGAAAAGAAAATCGGCCCATTCAATCGCCTGAAACATCAGCATTTTTTGAGGGCGTTCTCGAAATGTAGTTCGACCAATCCGCCATCAAAATTTTTCGCTTATCCAGCAGATCGGACCGATGATAGGCCGCTTCCACCTTGTTTCGGATCGTATGGGCTAGGGCAAACTCCACCACTTGATGGGGGTGATTCGTCATCTCTCCGGCCCAGTCTCTAAAGCTGCTACGGAACCCATGGGGCACCGCATCAATCCCCTGCTCCCTGACAAGCTTCGATAGCGTCATATCCGATAAGACCTTCCCGCGAAGGCTGGGGAACGCAAGGTCGCAATCATCCTGCTTCAAGGCCTTGGCTCGCTCCAATATGGCAAGCGACTGTGGAGTCAGCGGAACACGATGATCCCGCTTCATCTTCATACGTTCGGCAGGGACGACCCATACCCGGTCATCAAGGTTTATCTCCGACCACAGTGCGCCCCTGACCTCCCCAGACCGGCAAGCGGTATGAACAAGGAACTCAAATGCGAGTTTAGTCGCGTCAAAAGCGCAACTTTCAGATATTTTCTGAATTGCAGAATAAACCTCACGATACGGTAAGGCCCGCATATGTTTGACCTTAGATCGATCATGCTTAGCCAAAGCCTGTTGCACAGCAACCGAAGGATCATCGGTTCGATAGCCATGGGCAATCGCCCACTTTAGCACAATACCAATACGCTGTTTAACCCGACTGGCGGTTTCCGGCGTAGAAAGCCAGATAGGATCAAGGACATTCAAAATGTCCCCACTATCGATATTATCAATCCGCTTATTTCCTATGATAGGAATTGCATACTTCTCTAACGTCGCCAGCCACTGCTTTTGATGCTTTTCATTGCGCCAAGTTGTCTCACGATGACCATGCACTATTGATACGGCTTTTTCGAACGTAGGAATGGTCTGTGAGCGCCTTTTGACGGCAAGAGGGTCTTCACCTGCCCTGGCAAGCTTTCGCTGCTCTAGGGCTTTCTCTCGGGCTTCTTTCAGACCCACGAGGGCAACAGACCCCAGGCCCAAATCTCGACGCTTGCCATGAATGACGATGCGTTGAACCCAGCGCTTCGCCCCAGAGGCATCGACTTTGAGGTAGAGACCTTGCCCATCATTATAGAGACCTGGCTCCTTTGCTGCCCTGACGGCGGCGGCGGTTAGGCGATTATCCTGATGGCGACCAGTTGGTTTCGTTCCTGACATGCACCCCACATAACGTACCACATTAAAAAAGCGAATAGCCCCGCATTTACTGGAACGTACTGGAACCTATTGTTTAAATAGTCAAAAGAAACAGGGTGTTATGGGATTCCTTGGAACTTGCTGGAATAGGCTATGGAAGACACCTCTTCCGCCATCCGGCGCTCGCGCTGATGCGCTTTCAGACCCGATGAACCCTATCGGCTTTCGCCCGTTACGAACTCCGCGCAATTTCAGGGATTTGGCTTTCCGCCAATGCCTGCGACCTTGCCGGGAGAATGATCGCATGGCGACGATGACGCTGCCTGAACTGGCGAAGAAGATGGCTAAGCTCGATTTCGCGATGCTGGCGACGCAAAGCGCGTCCGGGGCGATGACGGCGCGGCCGATGAGCAACAATGGCGATGTCGATTATGACGGCGACAGCTATTTCTTCGCCTATGCCCAGTCGCGCAAGGTGGCCGAGATCCAGGCTCAGCCGCTGGTGACGCTCAGCTATACCGGAGCGGTCGGGATGCTGGGCGGGCCGCCGCTATTCGTCGCGATCGAGGGGCGCGCCGCGCTGATCCAGGATCGTGCCCAGTTCGAGGCGCATTGGACCAAGGATCTGGACCATTATTTCCCCGAAGGCATCGACACGCCAGGCGTGGTCATGATCCGGGTCCATGCCGAGCGTATCCGTTACTGGGATGGCGAAGACGAGGGCGAAATCGCCGCCTGACACCTCCCCTGTCTTTGTGAAGGACATCGACATGAGCGATTTCGAAACCTCGCGGCGCGGCGTCCTGGGTGGGGCGGCGCTGGGGCTGGCGGCCACGGCGGCACCGGGCGCGGCGGCGGCGCAGGCGGGTGCCGATAGCGTGCCCAGCCTGCGCGATCCGCGCTCGGCCTATACCCGCACGCCCTTCCCCGAGCAACGTCAGCCCTGGCCCGCGCTCGCCAGCAAGATGACGCCCCGCCCCGATCATGGCGAGACCAGCTATCGCGGATCGAGCAAGCTGACGGGACGCAAGGCGTTGCTGACCGGCGGGGACAGCGGCATCGGCCGCGCCGCCGCCATCGCCTTTGCCCGCGAGGGAGCCGATGTCGCGATCAACTATCACCCCAGCGAGGAGCCGGACGCGCGCGAGGTTGCCGATCTGATCCGTCAGGCGGGGCGCAAGGCGGTGCTGCTGCCCGCCGATATCCGCACGCAAAAGGCCTGCGAGGAGGTGGTGCGCAAGGCGATCGCGCAGCTCGGCGGCCTCGACCTGCTGGTCAACAATGCCGCCTATCAACAGTCCAAGGCGGACATCATGGAGATCAGCGACGAGCAGTTCGTCCGCACCTATGAGACCAACGTCTATCACGTCTTCCGCTTTTCCAAGGCGGCGATCCCGTCGATGCCGCCGGGGTCGGTCATCATCAACACCATCTCGCAGAACAGCTATGATCCGGGCGAGGACCTGATCGACTATGCCTCGACCAAGGCGGCGATCCAGAACCTGACGCGGGGCATGGCCAAGCAGCTGGCTAAGAAGGGTATTCGGGTCAACGCCGTATCGCCCGGCCCGATCTGGACCCCGCTTCAGGTCGCGGGCGGGCAGTTGCCGGGCAAGATGCACGAGTTCGGCCAGGACACCTCGCTCGGCCGCGCGGGACAACCCGCCGAGCTGGCCTCGCTTTATGTCGCGCTGGCGAGCGGCGAGGCGACCTTCTCCACCGGCACCGCCGTCGGCGCGCATGGCGGCAAGGGCTTTCCGTAAGCGGCGATCATGACGTGAAGTTCATGTTATGATCCTTGACTTAAAGGCTGCGAAGGGTGCTCCATCGGGCTTGAACTCCCGATTTCAGGATCATCATGAAGCGCTTTGCCTTTGCGGTCGCCCTCCTCGCCTCCTCCGCCGCCATTGCCCAGACGGGCCTGTTGCCCGGCGTCGACACGGCGCTGATCGACGACAGCGTGAAACCCGGCGACAATTTCAACGACTATGCCAACGGGACATGGATCAAGACCGCACAGATTCCGGCGGATAGATCCTCGATCGGGGTCGGGCTGGACGTCTCGCTGCGGGCCGAGGGGCGCACTGCCGCGATCATCAAGGGCGCGGCATCGGCCAAGGGCGCGCCCGGTAGCGACGAACAGCGCATCGCCGATTATTATGCCGCCTATACCGATACCGCCGGGATCGAGGCGCGCGGGCTGACACCGATCCAGGGCGATCTGGCCGCCATCGCCGCGATCAGGGACAAGCGCGACCTGTCGCGCGCGATCGGCGCGGCCATGCGCTCGGACACCGATCCGTTCAACAACAACAATTACGCCAGCACCAACGACCTGTTCGGCCTGTTCGTCAGCCAGGATTTGAACCAGCCGACCCGCAACGTGCCCTATCTGATGCAGGGCGGGCTGGGCCTGCCCGACCGTGACTATTATCTGTCGGACAAGCCGGAGATGGCGGAAATCCGCACCGCGTACCGCGCCTATCTGACTCAGTTGATGACGCTGGCCGGGCTGTCCGATCCGCAGACCCGCGCCGACCGCGTCTTTGCGCTGGAGATGAAGATCGCCGCCGCACAGACCGACATCATCGCCAGCCAGGACGCGCATAAGGGCAACAATCCCTGGACCCGCGCCGATTTCGACACCAAGGCTCCCGGCATCGACTGGAACGCCTTCTGGACCGCATCGGGCGTGCCCGCCGGTCAGCGCGACTTCATCGCGTGGCAGCCGGATGCGATCACCAAGCTGTCGGCCTTGGTCGCCAGCGAGCCGCTGCAAAGCTGGCAGGACTGGCTGGCCTTCCACACGATCAACCAGGTTACGGGTTCGCTGCCCAAGGCGATCGACGATGCCTCGTTCGGCTTTTACGGCCGCACGCTGAACGGCACGCCCGCGCAGCAGCCGCGCGAGAAGCGGGGCATTTCGGCGGTCAACGGCGCGCTGGGCGAAGCGGTCGGTAAAATCTATGCCGCGCGCTATTTTCCGGCGTCTTCCAAGACCGAAATCCAGACGATGGTGAAGAACATCGTCGCCGCCTTCGACCGCCGCATCGCCGCGCTCGACTGGATGGCGCCCGCAACCAAGAAGGAAGCGCGCGCCAAACTCGCGGTGCTGAAGGTCGGCGTCGGCTATCCCGACCATTGGTGGAATTACCCCAAGTTCGACGTTCGCGCCGACGATCCGGTCGGCAATGCCCAGCGCGCCAGGCTGTCGCTCTATCGCTATCATCTGGCCAAGCTGGGCAAGCCGGTTGATCGCGGCGAGTGGTGGATGACGCCGCAGACGGTGAACGCGGTCAACCTGCCGCTCCAGAATGCGCTGAACTTCCCGGCCGCGATCCTGGAGAGCCCCTATTTCGATCCGAAGTTCGACGCGGCGGCCAATTACGGCGCGATCGGATCGGTAATCGGGCATGAGATCAGCCACAGCTTCGACAATCTGGGGTCCGATTTCGACTCCACCGGGCGTCTGCACAATTGGTGGACGCCCGCCGACCTGAAGCGGTTCGAGGGCGCCGGTCAGGCGCTGGTCGCGCAATATAGCGCCTATGAGGCGCTGCCCGGCCTTCACCTGAACGGCGAGCAGGAACTGGGCGAGAATATCGCCGACGTCGCAGGGCTGACCGCCTCCTATGAGGCGTACAAGGCCTCGCTGGGCGGCAAGCCCGCGCCGGTGATCGACGGCCTGACCGGCGACCAGCGCTTCTTCCTGGCCTTTGCGCAGAGCTGGCGCACCAAGATGCGCGAAAAGGCGCTGCGGGCGCGGATCGCGACCGATGTCCACGCGCCTGCGCCGTGGCGGGTGCTGACCGTACGCAACCTCGACGCCTGGTACGGCCCGTTCAAGGTGCAGCCCGGCCAGAAACTGTACCTGACGCCCGAACAGCGCGTCCACGTCTGGTAAGTTGCAGGTGGATCGACATTCACAATCCACTCTTCTTTCCCTCTCCCCTGGATAGGGGAGAGGGTTAGCGGAGCTTGCCAGCGTGCTGGCTAGCGCAGCTTGGGTGAGGGGTTGAGCGAGCCTTCGGCTCGCGCGCGCTCCGCGCGTCCACCCCTCACCCAGCTCCGACTAAGCCTTTGCTTTCGCAAAGACCAAGTCTGCGCAACCCTCTCCCCTCTGTGAGGGGAGAGGGGAGAGAGTTGTCGACTATCATGGACGTTTCGCCTTCCTCCCATCCGTCACCGCCAAGCCAACCTTATCGCCCCCCAAGCAAGCCTTGCGCCCCAATTCCCAGCAACGCTGTAGAGATAGGAGCAACAAAGCTCATCTCGTTGATAAGAATAGGGGGAATGACCCGATGCGCACCGCGCGATCCATGCTGCTTGGCGGCACCATGTTGCTGAGCCCGCTGCTGGCGGCACCCGCTCTGGCCCAGAGCACGACCGAGCCGACCGCCCAGACCGAGGCCGAACCTGCCGCCGCCCCGGCGCAGAACGATATCGTCGTGACCGGCACCCGCGCGCAGGGGCGCAGCCGCCTCGACTCCGTGTCTCCGGTCGACGTGCTGAGCGGCAACGCCCTGCGCGCGCAAGGAACGACGGAACTGGCCCAGGCGCTGTCGAGCGTCGCGCCCTCGATCGACTTTCCGCGTCAGGCGGCGGTGGACGGCACGGATGCGATCCGCCCGGCCACGTTGCGCGGCCTGTCGCCCGACCAGACGCTGGTGCTGATCAACGGCACGCGGGCGCATACCTCGGCGCTGCTCAACATCAACGGTTCGATCGGACGCGGTGCGGCCGCGGTCGACCTCAACACCATCCCGACGGTCGCGCTCGACCGAGTGGAGGTGCTGCGCGACGGCGCCTCGGCGCAATATGGCTCGGACGCGATTGCGGGTGTGGTCAATCTGCGGCTGCGCGAGGCCCGTTCGGGCGGCGGCGCGAACGTGACCTTCGGCACCTTCGCCACCCAATATGACGCCGCGCGCACCTCGCGATCGGTACGCGACGGCGAGTCCGTGACGATCAGCGGCTGGAAGGGCTTCGGCCTAGGCAGCGACGGCTTCCTGACGCTGTCGGGCGAATATGTCGCGCGCCAGCCGACCAACCGCGCTGATATCGACCCGCGTGGCCCCGCGCCGCAGCGTATCCGCGCCCGCTTCGGCGATCCGCAGATCGAACAGGGCACCGTCTACCTCAACGCCGCGCTGCCGCTCGGCGACAGCGGCTGGACGGCTTACGCCAATGGCGGTTTCCAGCAGCGCGACAGCGAAAGCGCAGCCTTCCCGCGGGTCGCGGGGGCGAACGCTGTCAATGTCGAGGCGGTTCGAGGCCTGTATCCGGACGGTTTCCTGCCGCTGATCGGCACGACGTCGCGCGATTATAACGCGACCGGTGGCGTGCGCGGTACGATCGGCGACTGGAATGCCGACCTTACCGTCAGCTATGGCCGCAACACGATCGACTTCGCGACGCTGAACTCGGCCAATTCGACCTATGGCAACGCCACGCTACGCGACTTCGACGATGGTCGCCTGACCTATGACCAGCTCGTCACCGGGCTCGACCTGTCGCGCGAATATTCGCTCGGCGCGGCGGTCTTCAACGTCGCAGCGGGTGCCGAATATCGCCGCGAGGGCTTCAAGATCGAGGCAGGCCAGCCCGAAAGCTACAACCGTGCGCCCGGCGCGGCCGCCAATCTGGCGTCGGGTGCGCAGGGTTTTGTCGGCTTCCGCCCGGAAAACCAGGTCGACGCGCATCGCAGCAACGGCAGCCTGTATCTGGATGTCGAGGCCAAGCTGTGGGATCGCCTGACCCTGGGTGCGGCCGTCCGTGGCGAGAGCTATTCGGACTTCGGCGAGACGGCGACCGCTAAATTCTCGGCCCGCTATGACGTCGCACCGTGGCTGGCCTTCCGTGGCACGCTGTCCACCGGCTTCCGCGCGCCGTCGCTGCAACAGCAATATTATACCTCGACCCAGACGCTGGTGACGAACGGCACCATCCTGGAAACCGGCCTCTATCCGGTCGACAGCACCCTCGCCCGGACGCTGGGCGCACTGCCGCTGGAGCCGGAGAAGTCGCGCAACTATTCGCTGGGCACGGTCGTGCGCTTCGGCGGGTTCAGCCTGACGGTCGACGGCTATCGCATCCGCATCCGCAACCAGATCGTGCTGTCGGAGAATATCCAGTCCTCGGCCAGCGCGCAGGTTGCTGGCCTTCTGTCGCCGTTCGGCGTGCAGGCGGCGCGCTTCTTCATCAACGGCGTCCAGACCACCACCAAGGGCCTGGACATCGTCGCCGCCTATAATTGGCGCAACGAGACGCTAGGCAATTTCAACCTGAGCGCGGCGGCGAACATCAACGACCTGTCCGTCGACCGGGTGCCGACCTCGACGGCCGCACTGAACCCCGCGCCCAGCCTGTTCGGCCGCAACCGTATCCTGACCATCGAACAGGGCACGCCGCGCACCAAGATCGTCGGCTCGGTCGACTGGACCCGTCAGGCGGTCGGCGCGACGCTGCGCGCGGTGCATTATGGCGATGTGCTGCAACCCGGATCGGTGGTCGCCAACGACCTCTATACCGGCCCGCGCACCATCGTTGATCTGGAGGGGCGGTATCGCTTCAACGACAATGTGTCGCTGGCGCTGGGGGCGTCGAACCTGTTCGACGTCTATCCCCGCACGACGCCCGCCGCGCTCAACAACAATGGTGTGACGGCATTCCCCTATTACTCGCCCTTCGGCTTCAACGGGCGGCAGCTTTACGGACGGTTGAACCTGACCTGGTAAGGCCTCCCCATTCCTCCCCAAGCGAGCTTGGGGAGGAATGGTTTAGCGGGTAAGCTGCGCCTGAAACGCCTGCATCGTGCAGAGCCCCACCACGCCCCGCGCCTTGCAGCCTGCGATCGGCAGCACCGCGACGTAAGGGGCCTCCACCGCCGGATCGGCCAGCTTGCGGATTTGCTCGACAGTCTGCGACCGATAGAGCGCGCGGACATAAGCCTGCCCCCGCGCATCGACCAGCCGCTCCAGCACGATCGCCCCGCCCGGCGCGGGATCGTCCGCCGCCAGCCCCGGCACCTTCCAATGCAGGTCTAGCAGCCCGCCCAGGCTGGCGATATTGGTGTCGTGGCCCGAGATCATCGTGACCACCGGCCCCTTGCCCGCCGTCAGCCCCTGGACGATCAACGGCGCGATCCCCGCCATATTTGCCTTGGCGACATAGCGCGGGCGGGCGAGCAGCCGGAATTCCTCGGCATGGAAGACGCCCAGCCGCTCGATATCGGCGGACGTGGCACGGCCCCAGCCGACATCGGCCATCGGCTTGCCCTCGGCATATTCGAGCAGCAGGATCTGCGCCGCCGTCGAAGCGCGGTCGACCGCCCCGGTCAGCTTGGGTCGCTTGTCGCGCTTGGCCGGAGCCAAGCCGGTCGGAGCCTGCCGCACGCCACATGTCGGCGAGGCAGGCGCGCAGAGGATCGCGTCGAGCCGCGCCAGTTCGGGTGCCAGCCGCTTGTCGAGCGCCACGAGCCCGGCCTCGCCCCCTGCCCCGGCCAGCACGGCGGCCCGCGCCTTCGCCGCATCGAACGCCACCGCCCGCTCGTCGATCGGTGAGAAGATCGGGTCGGCCACGTCTTGCGGCTTGTGATCGATCGCGACGGGGCAGCCGGGCGCCAGCGCCTCGGCATAGGCCTCGGCCGTGCGGATCGTCCGTTCGTCGCTGTCGGCAACGATCCGGATTGCGGCGCAACCCGATCGCGGCAGCAGGCCCGCCGCCGTCCAGGCGCTCCGGTCATAACCACCCAGCCGCTCGACGCCGCCGCGCCCGTGCGGGGTCAGATAACCCGGCGCGACCGGCCAGCTTGGCCATGCCTGGTTCGTGGTGCCTTCGGGCATGGGCGGCGACTTGGTCGGCGGGCGGACACCATGCCGCATCAGCAGTACGACCCGGTCGAGCTTCAGCCCCTGCGGCGCGGCAGGCCCTCGCGCGAAAGCCGTTCCCGCCAGCAACAGCCCCAAGGCCGAAGCCCCCACAAGTCGCGCAAAAATCTTCATAAATCGCCCGCCCCTTTTATCGTCACGACAGGCGGTAGGGCGGCGGCAAGACAGGAAAGCGACATGGGCATGAACATTATGTTACAACCGCAAGGCGGCCGCATCCGCGTTTGACCTGTGCCCCTGCGCCGGTCATCCTGGCGGCATGACCAGCTTTTTCTCCCGTCGTGAAACCCTGGCGGGTATGACCGCCCTCTCCGCCGCCGCCTCCGTCCGGGCGGCCAGCCCGACCAGCGATGTGGGAGTCCTGCTCGATCGGCTGGCGTGGCAGCTGCTCGAACTCGTGCCCGAGCGGGCGACCACTTTGGGCGTGGATACCGGCACCCATGCCGATCTGCGACGCAGGCTGGAGGATCGCTCGCCCGCCGGTATCGCGGCGCGGCAGCGTTTCCTGACCGATGGCCTGAAACAGGTGGCGCGGGTGCCGCGCACCGGGCTCGATCCCGCGACGTTGACCAGTCTTGCGGTGGTCGAAAGCGCGTTCCGGACCGCGCTGGACGGCATGGCGTTACCCTATGGCGTCGCGACGATCGGGGACTGGCGCAACACGCCTTATGCCGTCATTCAGAATGTCGGTGCTTGGCTGGACGTGCCGCAGATGCTGGACGGTGACCAGCCGGTTCGCGACAAGGCCGATGCGGAGGCCTATCTCGCGCGCCTCGCCGCGATGCCCGCGCAGCTGGATGGGGAGACGGTGCGGATCCGGCAGGCACGCGAACAGGGGCTGGTGCCGCCGTCCTTCCTGCTCGACAAGACGATCAAGGGCATGACCGGCACTATTGCCGAGGCGGCGAAGGCCGACGGCCCGCTGATCGGCCCACTCGCGCGCAAGACGACCGCGATCCCCGGCGACTGGACGAACCGTGCCGCTCAGATTGTGCGCTCGGCCATCGTGCCCGCACTGGAGCGGCAGTTGGCCGAGTTGCAGGCGCAGCGCGGCGTGGCGATCGCGGCACCCGGCATGAATGTCCGCCCGCACGGGCCGGAATGGTATGCCTGGGGCCTTCGGGCCGGGACCACCACACGGCGCAGCGCGGCCGATCTGCACGCCATGGGCAAGGCCCGGCTCGCCGATCTCCAGGCGCAGATGGACACGATCCTGCGCAGCGAAGGACTGACCCAGGGCAGCGTCGCCGAGCGGGCCATCGCCTATCAGAAGCGCCCCGGCATCGGCTTTCCCGATGGCGACGAAGGTCGGCGGCAGATCGTCGCCTATATGCAGGGCCGGATCGACGCGATCCGGCCGCGCCTGCCCGATGCGTTCCGGCGGCTGGCACGTGGGAATCTGGAAATCCGGCGGATGCCGGTGGCGCAGGAGCCCGGCGCCCCTGCGGCCTATGGCGGCCCCGGCACCATCGACGGCAGCGTGCCGGGCAAGGTCTGGGTCAATCTGGGCGATCCATCGATCCACAACCGCGTCACCATCCCCGATCTCGTCTATCATGAGGGGATACCGGGCCATGTCTGGCAGGGCGAATATGCGCAGAAGCTGCCGCTGATCCGCTCGATCCTGGCGTTCAACGCCTATTCGGAGGGCTGGGCGCTCTATTCCGAACAGCTGGCCGACGAGCTGGGCATGTACCGCGACGATCCCGCCGGGCGGCTAGGCTATCTGATGGGCCTCGCCTGGCGCGCGGTGCGGCTGATCGTCGACACCGGCATCCATGCGATCGGCTGGTCGCGCGACAAGGCCCTGGCCGAGTTCATCGCCGCCACCGGCCTGCCGCGCAGCAATGCCGAAAGCGAGGTGGACCGCTATTGCTCCTGGCCGGGTCAGGCCTGCGGCTACGAGGTCGGGCGGGCCGAGATCGTGTCGCAGCGCACCCGCGCGCAAAAGGCGCTCGTGACACGCTATGACCTGCGCGATTTCGACCAGGCAGTGGTCGATGGCGGCAACGTGCCGCTGAACGTGCTGGCGGAGAATGTGACCCGCTATATCGACGAAACGCGCTGAGTCCGACTCATTCCTTCCCTGCAAGGGAGAGGAATGGGCGGCCTCTCAATCCTCGCCGAACAACGCCCGCTGCGCCTTGTCCATCTCCTCGGCATAGCGGCGGCGGACATAGGGTTCGGACAGCAGGCCCAGCACCGTACGGTCCGGACCGACGACCGCCATTTCGTCGGCGCCCGCTGCGTCGAGGGCACGCATGACCGCCCTCACATCCGCCTCGGGCGCCAGCGCATGGTCGCGCTGGATGGCGAGCGTCGCGATCGGCTCGGCCGGGTCCAGCCCGTCGATATAGGCGCGCGCGGTCTGGACGATCCCGGCATAATGGTCCTGTTCGTCGACCAGCACGACGCGACTGGTCGATCCCAAGGGAAAGACACGGCGAAATTCGGCGATGGTCCATGCCGAGGGCGTCGCGCGCTCGACCCGGCGCATCATGCGGCCAGCGGTCAGGGTGCGCATCCAGCCGACATCGCGTGCGCTCTTGATCGTCTCGCCGCGCAGGTGAAGCCGCCAGGTCGAGAAGGAATAGCCGAACGTCTCGCGCACGATGGTCGTCGTGACCAGCGAGGCCGCGATCGCCGCCCCCGCCAGCGAGAAGTCGTGCGTGGCCTCCAGCACCAACATTGCCATGGTCATCGGCCCGCCGACCACCGCCACCGCAAAGGCCGCCATGCCGACCAGCGCGGCATTTTGCGGATCGACGACCGGCGCGCCGACCATCAGGCCGATCAGATCGGCATAGATATGGCCGAGCAGGCTGCCGAGGAACAGCGAGGCGAAGAACAGGCCGCCGCGAAAACCGAAACCCAGCGACACGATCGACGCCGCGCTCTTCATGACGAAGATGGCGGCGAGGAAGCTGAGCGGCAGGCCATATTCCAGGTCGAGATGCAGCGCCCCGTGCCCTGCCGACAGCACCTGCGGCGTCAGCCAGGCGAGCGGCATCAGAAGGACGCCCCCCAGGACCGGCCGCCACGCCGCCGGGATCGGCAGACGACGGGTCAGCGTCTCCATCTCCGCGACCGCGCGCATCAGCACGATCCCCAGCGCCGCCGCCACTGCGCCCAGCCCGGCATAGATGAGATAGTGGTGGGTCAGCACTGCCTCGCCCGCGACGGCGTTGACCAGATAGGGCTGCGCACCCAGCATCTGCGCGACCAGCACGCCGGTCAGCGCGGCGGCGGCGACCGGCGCGATAGCGGCGGGCGTATAGGCGCCGATCACGATCTCGAAAGCATAGAAAGCCCCGGCCAGCGGCGCGCCGAACGCCCCCGCGATCGCAGCCCCCGTCCCCGCCCCGACCAGCACGCGCAGATCGCCGCGCCGCAGCCGCAACCAGCCGCCGGTGATCGAGGCCAGTCCCGCCCCCAGCTGCGCATAGGCCGCCTCCAGACCGACCGAGGCGCCGAAGCCGTTGGAGAGGATCGTCTGACCGGAGATGACCAGACTGTCCGACCAAGACATGCGCCCGCCGTGCAGCGCATTGGCCTCCACCGCGTCGACCAGCCGGCGCTTGCGCGCGCCCGTGATCCGCGAGAACAGGACCAGCACCAATCCCCCCAGCGGCAGGGCCAGCAGTCCCCAGGCCGGGACGGTCGTGCTGGCGCTCAGACGCTGATCCGCCTCCAGCGTGAACAGCAACCGCTGCAACCCTCGCGCGATGGCCCCCTGCACGACGCTCAGCAATCCCGCCGCCGCACCGATCGCGATGGCGAGCAGGACGAGGCTCGCTTCGCTGGATCGGACCCGGTGGCGTATCCAGGACGGCGAGAGTCGGGGGAAGGACATGGCACCGGCTATGTCGCGAAACCGGCGGGCCTGCCAGCACCGTCAACCGCTATCGGTCCGAGGGGAATGACAGGTTGCATATCAAAAGGGCCAACATTACTCTTACAATATAAAATATCGGGGGAGGCTTGGGGATGGGTAGATCTGCCTTTTCGCATCATATCGCTTGGGTCGGCAGCTTCGTACTGACGCTGTCCGTAGCAATGGTGCCAGCAGCCGCAGCGGGCGGTCAAACGACCGCGCCGCGCACCACTTTGTTGCTCCACGCCGACCGTCCCGGTCCCCGTATCGCGCCCGAAATTTACGGCCAATTTGTCGAACATCTCGGACGCGGTGTCTATGAGGGCATCTGGGTCGGCGAGGACTCGCCGATCCCCAATACGCGCGGCATCCGCAACGACGTCACCCAGGCGCTGCGACAGGCGAAGGTGCCCGTGATCCGCTGGCCCGGCGGGTGTTTCGCCGACGGCTATCACTGGCGGGACGGCGTCGGCCCGCGCGACAAACGGCCGCGCAGCATCAATGCGGCCTGGGGCAACGCGCCGGATTCCAACGCCTTTGGCACGCACGAGTTCATGGACTTCCTGGACCAGATCGGGGCCAGGCCCTTCGTCTCGGTCAATGTCGGATCGGGCAGCGTGCGCGAGGCCGATGAGTGGCTGCGCTACATGACCGCGCCCGTCGAAAGCTCGGCCGGGGCGGAGCGCGCTGCCAATGGCCGCGCCGCGCCATGGGCGGTGCCCTATGTCGGCGTCGGCAACGAAAGCTGGGGCTGTGGCGGCAAGATGACGGCCGAAACCTATGTCGCCCAGTATCGCCAATATGCCGCCAACCTGCGCACCTTTGGGGGCGGCCCGACGAAGCTGATCGCGGTGGGCGCGGACACCGACGATTATGAGTGGACCGAAAAGGTCATGGCCGGGACGATGAAGTCACGGCCCAATCCCACCCCGCTCGCCTATATCAATCCCCGCCCGCTCCTGTGGGGGCTGTCGCTTCACTTCTATACCTTCACCGGCAATGACTGGTATGCCAAGGGCCGCAATGTCGGCTTCACCCGCGACGACTGGGCCAAGGCGCTGGGCCGGGCGCAACTGACCGACGAGATGGTCCGTCGCCACTCCGCGATCATGGACCGCTACGATCCCGAAAAGAAGGTCGCTCTGGTCGTCGACGAGTGGGGCGCCTGGTTCAACAGCGAAAAGGACGCGCCCTCCGCCCTCTATCTGGAGAGTACGCTGCGCGACGCGGTAATTGCGGGTTTGAGCCTCAACATCTTCAACAACCATGCCGACCGGGTGCGGATGGCCAATATCGCCCAGATGGTGAACGTCATCCAGTCGCTGATCCTGACCCGGGGCAAGGAGATGGTGGTGACGCCGACCTGGCACGTCTTCGACCTGTACAAGGTGCATCAGGGCGCTACGCAAATCCCGGTCGATGTCGATACGCCGGACTATGTCCAGGGTACGATGCGCCTGCCGACGATCAGCGCCTCGGCCTCGCGCGATGCGGCAGGCAAGCTGCATCTGTCGATCGTCAACCTCGACCCCGACAAACCCGCGCCCGTGGAGATGGTGGCAAGCGCCCTGTCCGGCCGACGTGCCCAGGCATCCGCGATCACCGCCGACCGCATCGACCGGCCCGTACAGTTCGGCCAGCCCGATCCCTTCGTGCCCCAGCCGGTAAAGGCCATCGCGATCAGGGGCGACCGCCTGACCCTGACCGTTCCCGCCCGGTCGGTCACGCTCGTGACCGTGGAGTAGCGCGGTTCTCCGCTAACCTCTCCCCTCGGCGAGGGGCGAGGGAGGGAAAGACGCGACGAGATCGGGCAAGGCAGCGGCCAGCCGGTCGACCTCCGCCATCGATGTGAACAGTGCGGGCGTGACGCGGATACATGCACCCTTGGCCGGGCCGATGCGGTGGACGGTAAAGACGCGGTGCCGGTCGAGCAGCCGCTTGGCCAGTTCGGCATTGCCTTGCGCGCTGGTCACGCCGTCGATGCGGAAGGACGTGATCGCGCCGTGCAAGGCCGGATCGTCGGGCGTCAGCACGGTAATCCCCGGAACCTGCCGCGCCCGCGCCACCCAGCGATCGCGCAAGGCCCGCAGCCGCGCGGCCCGCGCCGCCCGGTCGATCCGCCGCTGATAGGCCAGCGCCGCCGGTGCGGTCAGCCATGCGGCATAGTCCAGCGTGCCCGTATGGACCCGCGACAGGAGGCTGTCCGGTCCCGCCGCATCCTCGGCAGGATCGCGGTCGATCCGCGCCAGTGCGGGACGACGGATATGGAGAATCCCCGTCCCCAGCGGCGCGCCCAGCCATTTATGCCCGTTCAGCCCGACAAAGTCGCAGTCGAGATCGGGCAGCGCGAAGTCCAGTTGCTGCCAGCTATGCGCCGCATCGACGATGACATCGATACCCCGCGCCCGCGCCATCGTGGCGATCTCCCGCACCGGCAGGACCAGCCCGGTGCGGTGGCTGAGATGGGTCAGCAGGATCAGCTTCAGCCGGGGCTCCGCCGCCATGGCTTGCGCATAGGCGTCGATCAGCGCCTGCCGCGTCGCGGGTTCCGGCAGGGCGATCCGCCGCACCCGAACCCCGCGCCGGGGGCCCAGGCTCTCCATACAAGCCTGCATGCTGTCATAGTCGAGATCGGCGTACAGCACCGCATCGCCGGGCGAGAGGCGGTTATAGCCCAGGATCAGCGCCTTCAGCGCCTCGGTCGCGTTGCGGGTGAAGGCGATCTCCTCGGGCGGCACGCCCAGTTCGTTCGCCACCGCCTCTCGCGCGGCACGCAGATCGGCCAGCATGCCCCGCCGCGCATAATAGCTGGTGTCGCGGTTTACCCGCGCGACGGCCTGTTCATAGGCGAGCCGCACGGGCCGCGCCATCGCACCCCAATTGCCGTTTTCCAGCTGGACGATGCCGTCGGACGGCCGGTCATAATCCGCGGCGACGCCCGCCCAGAACGCTTCGTCATCGGGTCCCGGCGCATGGACCCGCGTCGGGGCGGCGATCCCCGGCAGCGGGACGGTCGCCGCCATCCCGCCTGCCAGCATCATGCGCCGGTCGATCATCAGAAGCTGACCCCGACGCGCACATAATAACGCCCGCCATCGGTGTCATAGGGGGCATTGCGCGAGTAGATCAGGCCGCGATTGGCCTGGTTGGTCGCCTCGGCGGGATAGGTGTCGAAGATATTCTCCGCCCCGCCCCGGACCGAGATGTTGGGTGTGATGCGATAGGTGAGCGAGGCGTCGAACAGCGCGATGCCGCCGAAGCGCTGGAACAGCTCGCCCGTCGCATTGCCGGTCACATCGGTCCACGGCCCGTAATAACGCCCGCGCAGCATCACCCCGACCGGGCCGATATCATAGCCCAGCGTGCCGGTCGCATTGTGACGCGGCAGCCGCTCCTCGAAGATGCGCCGCTGCGTCTCGTTGGCGATCGCCGCGCTGGTGCCGCTGCGTACCTGGGTGCGGTTGTAGTTATAGGCCAGGGTCGCGCTGGCCCGCCCGCCGCCGATCTGACGGTTATAGCCCAGCACCATGTCGACGCCCCGCGTGCGCGTGTTGAAGTCGTTGGTGAAATAGCTGATCGAGGTGAAGCGGTTGGGATTGGCCAAGGTCGTCGGGATGGCGATCGTTGCCGACTGGCTGAACCGGTCGTCGACATCGATCTGATAGAGATCGACCGTCGCGGTGAAACCGACCTGCGTCTGCACCGCCAGCCCCACGGTCGCGTTGCGCGAGGTTTCGGGGCGCAGCGGCTTGGCGCCCAGCGCGATCGCCAGCGGATCGCTGGGCGCCAGGCGGCCTTGGTTGAACACCTGGAGCGTGCGGGTGTCGAGCCCTTGGCTGACCACCCGCGTGTTCAACTGCGCGGGCGTCGGCGCGCGAAAGCCGGTCGAATAGGTGCCGCGCAGCGCCAGCCACGACACCGGCTCTACGCGACCCGACAGCTTGTAGGTGAACTTGTCGCCGAAGCTGGAGAAGTCCTCATAGCGCCCCGCTGCGCCGAGCGAGACGATCGACACCGGCCGCCAGGCGAGGTCGACATAGCCCGCATGGCTGCTCTGCCGGAAATGGCCCGCCTGTTGCGGGCCGAAGCCGGGGAAGCCGTTGGAATTGGGGGCCAACCCCGTCGCCGCGCCCGGCCCGATGGCGTAGGAGGCTGGGTCGCCGGTGCCGACGACATAACGCTCGATCCGGCGCTCTCCACCAAAGGCGATGTTCAGCGGCTCGACCCCGCCGATGGGCAGGCGATAGACGAAATCGGCGTTCAGGTTCGTCTCGACCTGGGTCAGCCGCCCCAGATAGAAGCGCGTCGGGCTGTTCGGCCCCAGCGAGGCGTTCAGGCTCTCGGCGAGCGTATAGTCGATACGGCTGCGGCCCGACGACGCGCTGATGTCGTAGGAAAAGGCATCGGACAGTTCGCCGCGCAGCCCGCTATCGGCCTGGAGATCGGCGAAACGCGTCCCGAAACGCGGCGTAAAGCCGACCGGATAGATGCTGCGGAAGCTGAAACCCGGAAAGGCGCTGCTGGCATTATAGACGCTGCCCGTCCCCGCCGGATTGCGCCAGTTGAAGTCGGTCACGCCCTCCCCCTGCTGTGCCGTGCCAAAGGCATAGAGGGTCGCGCCGGGCGCCAGCTCGTAATGCATGTCGAGCGCCCCGCGCAGCCGCTCCTCGTCCGGCTGGCCCCAGCGCTGGACGGGATTGGGAACGGTCAGGGTCGGATTGGCTGCCTGGAACGTGATGGCGTCGGGGCGCTGGCGGGTGCGCGAGGTGGCCTCGGCATATTCGAACTGGCCGGTGAAGACGATCGCGCCGCGCTCGCCCAGCGCGATGCCGCCGCGCATGCCCGACTGATAATCATTGCCGTCGCCCGCATCATATCGGCCGAACTGGCCATAGGCCTCCATGCCGGGCGCATCGTCGAGGATGATGTTGATGACGCCCGCAATCGCGTCCGACCCATATTGCGCCGAGGCCCCGTCACGCAGCACCTCGATCCGCTTGATCGCCAGGCTGGGGATGCTGGCGAGGTCGGGGGCCTGCGCCCCGCGCGTGCCGAGCAGCGCCGAGCGATGGTAACGCTTGCCGTTGACCAGCACGAGGGTCTGGTCCGCCGATAGCCCGCGCAAGGTGGCCGGGCGGACGAACGCCTGCCCGTCCGCCGCCGGCAGGCGCTGCACGTTGAAGGAGGGCAACAGCTGCGCCAGCGTGTCGTTCAGGTCGCCCGACACACCCGAGCGGATCAGCGTTTCGGGCAGTACGTCGACGGGGGCCAGCGTATCGAACTGCGTCCGGCCCCGCTCGCGGGTGCCGGTGACGATCACGTCGCTGTCCGCGCCCGGCTCCGGCACGGCCTGCGCCCAGGCGGCGGAGGCAAAGGACAGATGCAGCGCCATGACGGCGCTGGCGGTAACGAATTTCATGATGAAGCCTTCCCCATAGGCGATGCGCGTGGCGCTTGCGGGGGCTGCGCCTATGGGCGGGACGTTTCAGCCGCGTTACGTCCCGGCGGCGGTTTGATGACGGCATTTTGCGCATACGATGCCGCGCCGATGCGGTAACGATCGCCACCAGCGATATTCAAGGCGGACGACCGACCCTCATGAGCGACGCGAAAACCTATCCCCTGATGAAGGACATTCTGGGCATCGCGGCGGTGACGATCATCGCCGATGCAGGTGCGGCGGCGTCGCCCGTCTTCGACCGCACGGCATTCCTCGACGCGGCGCTGAACGGACTCGACGGGCTGTCGATCATGGAACGGGTGCGCCATATCGCCGACGCGCTCCATGAAGCCCTGTCCACCGATTACGCCACCGCAATCCATGTCGTCAGGGCCATCGCGCCGCACCTGACGCACAGTTTCCAGGCGATCGCCGTCACCGAGTTCGTCGCCCGGCAAGGATTGGGCGATTTCGACCGCTCAATGGAGGCGCTGGCCGACCTGACCCGGTTCGGCTCGGCGGAGTTCGCCATCCGCCCGTTCCTCGCCGCCGAGCCCGCGCGGACCCTGGCGCAGATGCTCCCCTGGACGGATCACCCGAACGAGCATGTCCGCCGCCTCGCCAGCGAGGGCAGCCGCCCGCGCCTGCCCTGGGCGTCGCGTGTCCCGGCGCTGCGGGACGATCCGACGCTGGCCGCCCCGATCCTGGATGCGTTGCGCGACGATCCCAGCCTCTATGTCCGCAAATCGATCGCCAACCATCTGAACGATATCGGCAAGGATCGCCCCGACTGGCTGGTCGAGCATCTGCAAGGCTGGGACCGGGAGACACCACGCACGGCTTGGATCGTCCGCCATGCACTTCGTTCGCTGATCAAGAAGGGCGATCCGCGTGCGCTGGCGCTGATCGGCGTAGCGCATGGGGCACAGGTGCGGGTCGCCCGTTTCACCGTCGAGCCCGCAACCGTCAAATTGGGCGAGGCGGTCACGATCACGGCGGAGCTGGCGTCCCTCGCCCAAGCCGGCCAGCGCCTCGTCGTCGACTATCGCCTCCATTACGCGCGGGGTGCGGGCAAGACGGCGGCCAAGGTCTTCAAGCTCAAGACCTTCGATCTTGCCGGATCGGCCTCCGCCACGTTGGGCATCCGTCAAGTCATGCGCGACTTCAGCACGCGCCGCCACCATCCCGGCCGCCATGACGTGGAACTGCTCGTCAACGGCCTGCCCATGGCCACGGCCGCGTTCGATCTGGTCTGCCCGACCTGAGCCCCCTTCCTCCCCTGGCAGGGGAGGTGGCAGGCCGAAGGCCTGACGGAGGGGTGTCTCCATTGGTGAGGTCGGACTAACCTCGCGGCGGGCTACACCCCTCCACCATGCTGCGCATGGTCCCCCTCCCCTTGCAGGGGAGGAATAACGGTAAATCCGGCCTCAATTCCCTTCGGCGTCGACGGTGAAGACCACCGGCCGCCCGCGCGACATCGGGTCCCAGCCTGCCGCCAGTGCCGAGCGCACGCAGCGCGTGATCGTCGGGTCATCGAGCTGGAGCCGCCCGCGCGGCAAGCCCTTGAGCAGCCGCTTCGGAGCCGGAAACTCCATATGCGCCTCGCGCTTAGCGCCCTGTTCGGAAAGCGCGATGGTCATGCCCTTCCATCCTTCGTCATCCGACAGATGGGGCTCGCGCTGGAGATGCCAGTCATAGGTGATGCCGTCGACGGTCACGCTGCCGGACTGAATTTGGGTTTTCGACATGGCCCCGCCCCTAGCACGTTCGTCGTGGCATGGCACAGGCCACCGCGACAAACCGCATCTTCCGAAATTCTCGTCCGATTCCGAAGCTTTAGCACCCTGATAAGGACTTCGGGCTTTTGATCAGGCGTGATTTGGAGGCACAATATCGTGAAACCCTATCTCGCACCTCTCGGCATCGCGGCACTGGGCTGCGTCCTGATCGCCGATCCCGCCGCCGCGCAGCAGAGCACGCAGTTTCAGGTGTCGATGACGATCCAGGCCGAATGCCGCCTGACCTCGGCGAGCGACCTGGCCTTCGGCAATACCGGCGTGATCCAGGCCGCGATCACCTCGACCAGCACGATCGGCGTCCAGTGTACCAACACCACCCCCTATAATATCGGCCTGAATGCCGGTGCGGGCACGGGAGCGACGGTGGCGGCGCGGCGGATGACGTCAGGCGCGGGGGCCACGGTCGTCTATGAGCTGTTCCGCGATCCCGCCCGGTCGCAAATCTGGGGCAATACCGCAGGCACCGACACGCTGGCCGGGATCGGCAACGGCGCGGTGCAGTCGCTGACGGTGTACGGGCGCGTCCCGGCCCAGACCACTCCGGCGGCGGGCAGCTATACCGATACCGTCCAGGTCACGGTGACATACTGATGACGCCGTGGCCGAAACGGTCGCTCGCGGCGGCGGCGATAGGGCTGATGATCCCGGCGATTGGCCACGCATCCGACATCCGGGTCGCGCCGGTCGCCATCGACCCGCTGCCGGGCGCGCGCACGACCTCGCTGACGCTCAGCAATGCCGAGCAGCGGCCGGTACGGGTCCAGGTCCGCGTGATGAAATGGACGTCGCGCGACGGCACCGACGTCCTGACCCCCACGAATGAGGTGGTCGCCAGCCCGCCCTTCTCGACGCTGGCACCGCAGCAGCAATATCTGATCCGTGTCGTCCGCACGGCCAAGGCCGCACCGGTCGGCGAGGAGGCCTATCGCGTCCTGATCGACGAAGTGCCCGAGCCGACCCGCGCCCAGCCGGGCACGGTCAATCTCGTCGTCCGCCAGTCGATCCCCGCCTTCTTCTCCGACATCCCGCGCCGGATGCCCGATGTGGAATGGCGGATCGACCGTTCGGGCGGCGGCGCGGCACTGGTCGGGCGCAACAAGGGTAACAGGCGACTGCGCATCGCCGACCTTCAGCTGATCGCGGGCAGCCAGCAGCTTCTCGCGCGACCGGGGCTGGTCGGCTATGTGCTGGCCGGGTCCGAACTGCGCATTCCGCTGAACCCCGGCACCGCCCTGCCCGGCGGCACCGACCTGCGGATGCGGGCCGTCTCCGATGGCGGCCCGATCGAGGTCTCCCTTGCGACCCAACCGCGCCGGTGAGCTTGCCGGGATCATCCTGGCCACGCTGGCCTGCGCGCAGACCGCCGGTGCGCAGGACAGCGAAAGCCTTCGCGTCGGGGTCGATGTCGACCCCAGTCGCCAGGAACAGGCGCTTCAGCTCGAGGTCTATCTGAACGACAAGCCCACCGGCTATGTCGCCTCGTTCACGCAGCGCGCGGACGGCAGTTTCACCGCACCCGTCGCCCAGTTGCGGACGCTGGGCGTCAAGGTCCCGCCGGATGCCGAGACGGGCGACGTGCCGCTGGAGCGTATTTCCGGGCTGCGCTATCGCTATGAGCAGATGCGCCAGATCATGTGGCTGGCGGCTGGCCCGACCGTGCAGAACCCGACGCTGATGGACGGCGGGCGCGGCGATCGTTCCGGCCTGACGCCGGACCGGCCACCCTTCGGCGCGGTGCTGGACTATATGCTGTTCGCCAGCGGCGACCGGAGCGCGGTCGGCCCGCGCTTTACCGGCGCATCGGGTGCGTTCGGGACGCGCGTCTTCGGCGCGTTCGGCCTGTTCGAGAGCAGCGCGGTCGGCCTGTTGTCGGGCGGGCCGCACTTTACCCGGCTGGCCACGAGCTATAGCTATGAAGACCCCAGGCGGCTGGTGACGCTGCGCGCAGGGGACACGATCAATGGCGGCCATGCCTGGACCCGCCCGATCCGCATGGCGGGGCTTCAGATTCAGCGGACCTTCGGCATGCGGCCCGACCTGGTCACCATGCCCGTGCCGCGACTGCTGGGAAGCGCCGCCGCCCCCTCGACGCTGGACCTGTTCATCGACCGGGTCCGCACCCTGTCGGCCGAAGTGCCCCAGGGCCCCTATGCCGTCATGCACCCGCCGATCGTGCAGGGCGCAGGTGTCGCCACCGTCGTCGTCCGCGATGCGCTGGGACGGGAAACCGTGCAGACCGCGCCCTTCTATGCCTCTCCCCAGTTGCTGGCGGAGGGGTTGACCGATTTCAGCGCGGAAATCGGCTTTGCCCGGCGCAGCTATGCGATCCTGTCGAACGACTATGACCGGCGGCTGATCGGTTCGGCCTCAGTACGGCGCGGCATGACCGACCGGCTGACGCTGCAGGGCCATGCCGAGCTGGGCGCGGGTCTGATCCAGCTTGGCGCGGGCGGTGTGGTGACGTTGCGGGACCAGGCCTTGCTGTCGCTCGCCGGGGCGGTCAGCCAGGCGGGGGGACGCACGGGCGGGCTGGTCGATATCGCGTTCGAGACGCGCCGTTCCGGCTTTTCGGTGCTGATCCGGTCGATGCGGGCGATCGGCCGCTATGAGGACCTGGCGTCGCGCACATCGTCCTTCGGCCCAATCCTGGTGGGCGACCGGCGGATCTTCGGCGCGCCGCGCGAGGTCGATCAATTCTCCCTGTCGTTGCCTATCGCCGCGACCTCGGCTTCGGTCGGGGTCAGCCTGGTCAATTCCAAGACGGCGGCGGGCGACCGCTATCGGCTCGCCAGCCTGTCCTCTACCGCCAATATCGGGCGGCTGTCGCTGTTCGCCAATGCCGTCGCGGACCTGAGCGGCGACCGCAGCTTCGGGCTGTTCGTCGGGGCCAGCCTGCCCTTCGGACGACGCGCCTCGGTGACGACCGGCGCGACGGTGTCGGAGGAGCGCGTCTCGGGCTATGCCGAGATGTCGCGGCAGGGCGCACACGAACCCGGCTCCTGGGGCTGGTCGGTGCGGGTTGCCGATGGCCGTGAGCGGGCGGGCCATGCCATTGTCCGCCATACGACCGGCTTCGCCCAGTTCGAGGCGACCGGCCTCTATGCAGGTGGCAACGTCTCCGGCACCTTGCAGGCCGAGGGTGCGGTGGCGCTGATCGGTGGCGACCTCTATGCGGCGCGGCGGCTCGACCAGTCCTTTGCGGTGGCCGATGCGGGCGCGCGCGGCGTGCGGGTGTATCGCGAGAACCGACTGGTCGGCACCACCGGCGCGTCGGGCAAGCTGCTGGTTCCCGACATCGCCCCGTTCGAGCCGAGCGCGATCTCGATCGATCCCTCCTCGCTCCCCGTCGATGCGCGCATCGCCTCTACCCATGCCGAGGCAGTGGCCTTTACCCGCGTACCCGCACTGGTCGCGTTCGGCGTGGCGCGCGAGACCGACACCGCGCTGGTCGAGTTCGTCGATGGCGAGGGTCGGCTGCTGCCGCTGGGCTCGGGGATCGCTCGGCCGGGGCTGCCCGAGGATGTGGTCGGCTATGACGGTGCCGCGTTCCTGAGCGCGCTCGGGGTCCAGAACGAAGCGATCGTCACCGATCCCGATGGCCGCCGTTGCCGGGCGCGTTTTTCCTTCGCCGCGCAGCCGGGCGAGCAGGTGCGTATCCGGGCCGTCTGTACGCCCATGGCGAGTGCGGCGCCATGACCCGGCTGATCCTCATACTGCTCGCCGTCCTCGCCTGTCTGGCCATGCCTGCCCCGGCACAGGCGCAGACCTGCTCGGCCACGGTGTCGTCGATCGATTTCGGCAGCCCCTCTCTGCTGACCAGTGGCCCGGTCGATGTGACGGGGACGGTCACGGTCACCTGCACCAGCATCCCGGTGCTCAACGTCGTCAAACTCTGTCCCGGCATCGGCGCGGGCAGCGGCGGCACGGACGGCTCCGGCCGGTTGATGACGGGCACCGGAGGATCGCTGCGCTACCAGCTCTATCAGGACGCGGCGCGATCGGTCGCCTGGGGATCGCTGGACAATCCGGCGTTGGGCACGGTGCCCGCGATCATCATTTCCAACCTGCTGAACGGGGCCGGTTCGGCGACGCGCACCATCTATGCGCGGTTGTTCGGTGGCCAGGCGACGGCGGTGCCGGGGGCCTATCGCTCCAGCTTCATCGGCAACGCCACGCTGTTCAGCTATGGAGCCGAACTGCTCGGCACCAGCACCAACTGCACCGGCTTTGCGGGCACCGCCTCCGTCCGCCCGACCTTCGAGGTGACGGCCACGCTTCCCAAGGGTTGCACCGTGGCGGCCACCGCACTCACCTTCCCGACGACCGGCGTGCTGGCAAAGGCGGTTACGGCGCAAAGCGGCCTGACCCTAACCTGCACCAGCCAGACACCCTATGCGCTGCGGCTCGACGCCGGGCGTAATGGCGATGCGTCGGGCGGCCGCCGGATGCGCGGGCCCTCGGGCAGCTTCATCACCTATGGCCTGTTCCGCGACGCCGCCTTTTCATCCAGTTGGGATAGCGGCGTCCAGGCCTCGGGCACCGGCCTTGCCCAGGCGCTGGCGATCTATGGGCGGGTCCCCGCGCAACCGACCCCCGCCCCTGGCCTCTATACCGACACGGTCGTCGTGACCGTGACCTATTAGGGCGGGGGCCAAGTCGAAAAGCCGCGCGCGCCTGTGCGTCCCGCTGCTTCGGCAGCAACGGGCCGAAAAGCCATTCCGATGCTGGAACGAGATCGCTTTGTCCTTGTTTTGTCCGGGGTAAGGGAGATCATATGAACGCCAGCTCGCGCCTGACGGCCTTGACCCGGATCGGCTTCGCGACGCGCGGGCTGCTCTACATCGTCATCGCCATGCTGATCGTCCGGACCGGCAGGGCGGAAGACCAAAGCGGTGCGATCGAGTATCTCGGCCGGGGCGGCGGCCAGATACTGCTGGCGATCATCGCTGTCGGGCTGACGGCCTATGGCATATGGCGGCTGGCCGACGCGGCTCTGGATATCGAACGGCACGGCACCGACCGTAAAGGCGTGATGGAGCGGATCGGCGCGGGCGTCAGCGGTGCCATCCACCTCCTGCTCGCCTCGCAATCGGTGCAGTTGATGCGCGGAGCGGCCCTGTCGGGAGACGGCGCTCAGGAAAGTGCACGGACGGCCATGCAACTGCCCGGCGGCTGGGCGCTGGTCCTGCTGGGTGCCGCGGTGTTGATCGTGCTGGGCGTGGTCCAATTCGCAAAGGCCGTCAAAGGCTCGTTCCTGCGCTATCTGGATCCATCGGTGGCGCGACATTCCTGGGTGCAGTGGAGCGGACGTGCGGGTTATGCGGCACGCGGCCTCGTCTTCCTGATCAGCGGCTATCTTCTGGCGAAGGCCGGGATCGAGGAACATGCCAGCGAGGCGGGCGGCATGGCGCGGGTGCTGTCCTGGCTGACCGATCCTTTCGATATCATCGTCGGTGTCGGGCTGCTGGCCTTCGGACTCTTCAGCTTGGTCGAGGCGCGCTACCGGCAGCTCCATGACGTACCAGTGGACGAAGCCATCCATCGCGCGACCCGCTGGCGTTAAGCGAGTTCGCCGAGATGGCGAAGGCCGATGCAGGATTTGAGCTCCTTTGCTGCGGCTGGCTTTAACGCTTGCCTCGGATTGCTTTCCTGCCAGCAAACGCCGCCTGCTCGACGTGACAGACGAAAGCTATTCGATTGTGACGATGGTAAAGGAGAGCCCGACCAGTCGATACCGAAGAGCCCTCCTTCCCCAACGTTATGCCTCGGCCAGAGGCTTTGCCAGCTTCGGCGTCTGCTGGTGCTGCACGACCCGCCAGACCTCATGCTCCAGCCGCCGGATGACCGAGGTGCAATAGGCCTCATAGGCCTCGCCATTCCGGCTGGCCGCGACATGATAGCCGATGACGATCAATCCCTCCTGGGGGCGTGACACTTGCCGTTCGGTCAGTTCGGCGCTTTCCCAAACGGGCGTATCCGCCACCGCCGACACCGCCGCATCGCCGGTCAGCACGAAAGGCGGCCGGGGCAGCACCATCACGACATCGGCATCGACTTTTTCCCGATAATTGTCCGGGCCTTTGGTCCAGAGGCTTTCCTCGAAACTCCAGAGGCGTTCGTCATCCATGATTGGCACTCCCGATAGTGAACAGAATGGCGTGGCGGTCGTCAGGCAAAGTCACCGAGCCCGGCGGCTCCTTCGCTCGTCGCGTTTCCCCCAGGCGAGGCCGCTCCGGGCACCGGTGTAGGGCTGGGACGATCGGACATGTCGGCTCCGTTGGTGCGACCGACACTTTGCCAGCGGCCAGGCCATAGAACGCCCTTGCCCTCTATCGGAGCCGTTCAAACGGAAGGAAAATGTCGGGCGGGCGACTTTGCCCCGATCGCGCCGTCAGCTTTTCGCCGTCACCGGCACGGACGCCCGCGCGATGGCGGCCGGAGGACGGTCCGTCGCAGGACTATCCTCCCCCAAGTGCCACATGGCATGGAGACGCCGCAGGATGAGCGCCAGATCATCCTCGGTCAGTTCGGACGCCGGATCGATCAGCGCCCGCTCGGGCAACGACTCCACCCACATCGCCAGCCGGTTGCAGGCTGCACCGAGATCGGGATCGGAACTGTCGTCGAAAGCCGCCATGCGGTCAGCCTAACCCTTTCCCTGCCACCCGCAAGCATCATCGACGCCGAACCGCCACCCGACCGGAACGCCGCCCCCTGGCGTTCGTCTGATGATATGTCGTTCCTTGCGAGGCAGAAAGCGTGACCAGCACCAGATCGGCCGACCGCGTCATCGATACCGGAACCGCGGGCAAGACGAAGACGGGCCGTACCCGCCCCGGGGGCCTATCGGCGCCCAAATCCCCACCGCCGATCACCCCCGATGGTCGCTATATCGTCGTGCGCGGTCGATTGTGGCGCAAGAGCAACCCGGCCCTGGCATCGGACGAGCGACAGGCACTGGTCGATGCGTTGATGCAGGCCCGCCGCGCCGTACGAACCGCGATGACGCAAGGTGACGGGCCAGCCCTTCGTCAGGCGCGCGCCCAAGTCCACGCCACCAAGGTCGCGCTCGGCGAGCGGGGGCCGGTCTGGTGGGACGATGGCGCCCCTGATCTCAATCGGCACATGGTCCACACCACCGGCTATGCCGACTGGTATCGCGACGCTTCGCTGCCGAAGACAGGGACATCAGCCAGCTAAGTCTGAATCGGTCGACCCGAAACGTAGAGGGGATCCCCAAGCGGGCATAGCTACGCTTAAAATTCCTGGCCGAGGGAAGTTCGGCAGCTGTGGGGCGAGGCTATTCGAATGACCTACTGTACAGGTAGCAAGTTCGGTTGCCCGCGCTGCGACGGCCCGTGGCAACATGCTTCCACCTATTCCTGCGGCATCCGCCATTCGAAAATCTTGAACCGCTCTGTCATGCGACCGTTCACGCCATTCCGGTCGATCAGCCCAAAAGCCGATCAGCGTTCTTCTGCTCGTCCGTCAACGCGGAAAAGCGCACCTCGACATGCTCTCTACTGCCGACATCTTCCGGGACGCCGTGAACGATGAAATCCCCGAACATCGCTTCTTAGATTGCGACGAGGCCCTCAATCATGAAGGTCGTGTCGGGTTCAGTACGTTGATAACCGACGTGGACCTGCTCGAGATGGTTGGCGCCAAAGCAATGGCTTAGATGGTGATACGGCTGGGGCGGCAGGAGTCCCACCCAACTAATACACTTCCAAGTGCTTGATTTCATTGACATGCAGGAACCGCCTGCACACCGCATTGCTACAATGCATTGGCACAACGAGCAATCGTCATTTGGTCGGTGCTTGTAGGCGCATGCGATGACCAGATGGCGCTACGCAGTGCCGAAGATGGGCCATCAATCGACGGTCAGCTTGTTGTGCGCCATCACGGCCGCCAACCTGGGATCGCGCCGCATCAACTTGGCGCCAGCAAACAATCTCGGCGTGTTGTCGGCGAACCACTCGCGGCCCGGACGCCAGTCGATCATCACCGCGGCGTAGCAATCCAGGGCAGACGCCTGCTCCCCCAATACATAGGGGCCGACGACCTGCTCCTCGAGCCAGCCATAGAGGCGCTCGCGATGGGCGTTGGTGGCATTGGTCAGTTCGTCCTGAGCCGACGGCGCCCATCGCTTGGGGTAATCGCCGTAGGTGAAGGTCGGATAGACGTTCGCCACGATCCAGATCAGCAGACGCAGGAAGCGGCGATGTTCGGCCGATCCCGACGCGGGCGCCAGCCCTGCGTGTCGGTCCGCCAGCCACAGCGCGATCGCGGCGGTTTCGGTCAGGACGTCGCCATCGTCCAGCACGAGCGTCGGAACCTGCCGCAGCGGATTGACCGCTGCCAGCCTGTCTTGCGCCGCGCCCGGATGGTCGAAGCCTTCGACATCGACGAAGTCATAGGGTTCGCCGACCAGTGCCAGCATCGTCTCGACGATCGCCGAACCCCAGGCCGGTACTCCGTACAATTTCATGTCACTTCCCCATTTCGGCGCAGGAACATGGCAGATCGGCCTACAGGCCGGTTTAGCGATCCTCTGTGCGATTCCAGTCGGTGATGAGGCTTCGGACTTCGGCAACAACCGATCAAGTGCCGTCTGTACGCGCTTGCGCGCGACCTGATACGCCTTATGGCGGATGTCATCCGTTACTGGTCAGCAATTCCCATCAGCTGTTAATCCGGTAAGAGCCCGACCTCGGCCCCAAATGCGGATCGTAAGCGTTTGAGAGATACCCTGAGCCGGAGAGAGTAAAATGCTGTTTCACACGATGGTTGGATCGAACGACATTGAACGATCGAAGCGCTTCTACGACGAGGTGCTGGGCACGCTCGGCGTCGGCGAACCGGCACGGAATATCGCCGACAGCGGCCATACCCGGCTCATCTACAATAATGGCAATGGGACCAACTTCATCGTCAGCCAGCCGATCAACGACGAACCGGCGAGCGTCGCGAACGGCAGCACCGTCGCCTTTTCGTGCAAGTCTCCCGAGCAGGTGAAGCAGCTTCACGATACGGCAGTTGCCAATGGTGGTACGTCGATTGAAGCCCCGCCCGGCCCGCGCCATACTGCGTCCATGGGTACGATCGAACTCGCCTATTTTCGTGACCCCGACGGCAACAAGCTTTGTGGGATCCATTTTCCCGAATAATCGGGCGCCTCGTATAATGGCCTGACCGTGTTGCCCGTCCCTCTCGTGGGCGGGCAACGCTTGATCGATCTGACTGCACGGGGATTAGAAGAAACCGTCTGCCGGGTCGATGGGTCTGGTCAGCCGCAGCAATGCTTATGCTTCTTACCCGATCCGCAAGGACACGGATCGTTGCGGCCGATCTTTGCAGCCGCAATCGCATCTACGGCGATCGGCTTCATCTCGCCAGCGTGCGCACGGGCCGCATAGAGGCACTGGATCGTATCCTTCAGCTCGGCCACCGCACGATCCTGGAAGGCGTTGACCTCGACGCTGTCGAGCTCGCTTTCCCCCCGCGCTATTGCGATCAGCGCCAGAAGGCGTTGCCATGGATCGGTCTATTCGGCAGCGGCGGCCGCCCCGCCCCATGCGTCTGGCCGCAACGCGATCGCGTCGGAAAAGCCGTCGACCCAATATTCCCACAGAACCTCGCCATCGCGCTCGTCGACGTCGAGGATCGGCTGCAACTTGTCGCGAGACAGATCGCGCGCGATCTCGTCACGCCGCGCCGCGACCGCCTTGACGAACCATTGCACGTCGAGCGGCTCCTCGAAGGGTGGGACGCCATCGGCCTCGACGCCCCATATGACCGTCATCCATTCATCAACGGGGATCGGTTCGGGACAGACAATAAGCCCGGTAAGGAAACCGTCGAGTTCGGTTAGCAGCATCGGCTCTTCGACCGGGAGTTCCGCCAGCGCGCCATCGAGCCGCCGGAAGCGAGACGGCATTTTCCTCACAGGCGGATACCGCGCAGGCGCATCTGTTCCTCCGCCATGGCACGCAGCGGCGTCGGATCACCTGCGGCGAAGATGTCGGCGAAATCGAGCAGATCCTCATCGCCCAATGCCGCCACCGCCGCCTCGATGGCGGCAAGGCGCCGAAGGTCGAGTTCCGTCTGGGTGGCGAGGCGCTTCATGCGGGTCTTGAGCATCGCCGTCCGTTAACAGGGTCGAGGGCCTTTGGCATCGCCCGATCTTCTGGCAAGCGCGTTGGAGGCAAGATCGGTGGGCACTTCCGCCCGCCACGGCGCACGGAACCAGTAGCGCTCATCACCCCCCGCAAGCCGAGTGGCCCAGACCCGACCTTGAAGAAGTTTGACCGAATGCCGACGTCCATCCATGTCAGGAGACGTATGATGGCGGAAGCACGATGGAACGGCGTACGGATCGCCCATAGCGACGATACGGTAATCGTCGAGGGCAACCATTATTTCCCCGTGCAGAGTGTGGACGCCGCGCTCCTGCGGCCGAGCAACACGACGACCATCTGCCCGTGGAAGGGAACGGCGCATTATTACAGCCTGAACGTCGCGGGCGCCGACAATCCCGACGCCGCTTGGTATTATCCCGATCCCAAGCCCGAAGCCGAAAACATCCGCGGACGCATCGCCTTTTGGAAGGGGGTTACGGTTAGCTGACCCGAGTGGAGTCGCATCTTGCATCCGGCGGCATGGTCCTCCGTGTCGGCATTAGCTATCACCAACCGGACATTGGCCCGATGCGCCGGGTCGAACGTTGACTGCCACATGAAAACGATCCGCTTTCCGGACGGGACTACCGTCCCCGCGCTTGGCCAAGGCACCTGGATGATGGCGGAAGACCCCGCCCGTCGGTCGGACGAAATCGCCGCGTTGCGCGAGGGACTGTCGCTCGGCCTGACCCTGATCGACACCGCCGAGATGTATGCCGATGGCGATTCCGAACGTCTGGTCGGCGAGGCGATCGCGGGCGTGCGCGACGAGGTGTTCCTCGTCAGCAAGGCCTATCCCCAGAATGCCTCGCGCGACCGATTGCCGCGAGCTTGCGGAGCGAGCCTCGACCGGTTGGGTACCGACCGGCTCGACCTGTACTTGCTGCACTGGCGCGGCAACGTGCCGCTGGCCGAAACGGTCGAGGCGATGGAGCGGCTGGTCGCGGCGGGCAAGATTTTGCGCTGGGGCGTCAGCAACCTCGGCACCGACGACATGGCGGAACTCGTCGCCGGCGGCGGCGAAGGTTGCCAGACCGACCAGATCCTCTACAATCTCACCCGGCGCGGCCCTGAATATGATCTGATCCCATGGCTCGCGCAGCATCAGATGCCGGTCATGGCCTACAGTCCGGTCGAGCAAGGCCGCCTGGTGGCACATCCCGGCCTTGCCCAAATGGCCGTCGAGCACAACGCCACGCCCGCGCAACTCGCTCTTGCATGGCTGCTGGCGCGGGACGGCATTCTTCCCATCCCCAAGGCCGGGTCGATCGTCCATGTGCGCGACAACCGGGCGGCGTTGGACCTCACACTATCCGAAGCCGAGCTACGACACCTCGACGACCTGTTCCCGCCGCCATGCGGCCCCGAGCCGCTCGCGATGCTCTAACCGCGGATGAAGTCGAGGAACGCGCGCAGCGGCGGCGGTACGAGGCGGCGGCCGGAATAATAGAGGAACGGGCCGGAAAAGGACTGCCACCAGTCGGGCAGCACCGGTTCGAGCGCCCCGCTCCTCAACGCCGGCGCGAGCCAGTCCTCGAACAGGTGGATGATCCCTCCGCCCGCCACCGCCACATCGACCAGCAATTCCACCGCACCGGCGACACCGGCTATCAACTGCCCTTGCGGCTCAATCCGTACGATCTCGCCATCGCGCTCGAACTCCCACGGGCTGGTGAGCGCGCCACTGCTGAACCGACCGCGCAGACAGGCATGGTCGAGCAGGTCGCGTGGATGGTCCGGCCGCCCGCGCGCATCGAGATAGGCCGGTGCCGCCGCTGTCGCAAAGCGCTGGACGCGCGGACCGATCGGCACCGCAATCATGTCCTGCTCCAGCCGCTCGTCATAGCGGATGCCCGCATCGCAGCCCGATGCCACCATATCGACGAAACCGTCCTCGGCGACGATCTCGACCTGAATGTCCGGATAGGCGGCGAGGAAGCCGGGCAGGATCACCGGCAGCACCAGCCGCGCCGCGCTGACCGGCACGTTGAGCTTGAGCATCCCCGCAGGGCGATCGCGGAACAGATTCACGACGTCGAGCGCCGCCTCCACCTCGCCGAGTGCCGGCGCCAGACGTTCCATCAGCCGGGTCCCCGCCTCGGTCGGCACGACGCTGCGCGTGGTGCGGTGAAGCAGCCGGACGCCCAACCGCGCCTCCAACCGCCTTACCGCTTCGCTTAGCGTCGAGGCGCTCGACCCGACGGTGCGCGCAGCGTCGCGAAACCCCCGCGCCTGCGCGACCGCCAGGAAGGCGTTGAGATCGGCAAGGTCAGCCTTCATCGTTCGGTTTTCCGTACAGCCCGTGCGGATCACTCCGGCTTATCGCTATGATCCGCAAGACGTATTTCGGTGCCAGCACAGGAGATAAGATGATGACGATCGATCAGGCAGGCACCTATTCCTTCGCCGGACACGACGTGAAGCGGCTCGGCTATGGCGCGATGCAACTTGCCGGCCCCGGCGTGTTCGGTCCACCGCGCGACCAGGAAGCGGCGCTCGCCGTGCTTCGCGCCGCTGTCGAGGCTGGGGTCAACCACATAGACACCAGCGACTTCTACGGCCCCCACGTCACCAACCGGCTGATCCGCGAAGCGCTGTCCCCCTACCCCGGCGACCTGCTGATCGTGACCAAGATCGGCGCGCGGCGCGGTGACGATGAATCCTGGCTCCCCGCGTTCGCGCCAAACGAACTGGCCCGTGCGGTCGAGGACAATCTGACGAACCTCGGGCTGGAGACGCTCGACGTCGTCAACCTGCGCCTGATGTTCGACGTCCATGGGCCGGCGGAAGGATCGCTCGCCGCGCCGCTCAAGACGGTGGCCGATCTCCAGCGACAGGGTCTGGTGCGGCATATCGGCCTCAGCAACGTGACGCCGACACAATTCGAGGAAGCCCGCGACATTGCCGCGATCGTCTGCGTGCAGAACCAATACAACCTCGCCCACCGCGACGACGATAGCTTCATCGATGCGCTGGCGGCGGAGGGCATCGCCTATGTGCCGTTCTTCCCGCTCGGCGGGTTCAGCCCGCTTCAGTCGGCGACGTTGTCCGACGTCGCGGCGCAGCTTGAGGCAACGCCAATGCAAGTGGCGCTGGCATGGCTGCTCCAGCGATCGCCCAACATCCTGCTGATCCCCGGCACCTCCTCGGTCGCGCACCTCCACGAGAATCTCGCTGCTGCCTCGCTGACGCTGCCTGAAGACGTTGTGGCCGAGCTCGACGCGATCGGCCGCTAATCAGGCCGGCCGGTTGGCGAGCACCGCGTCGAGCAGACCGGGAAACCGCTGGTCGAATTCGGCACGGCGCAGCGTGTTAATCATTTCACGGCCGACCTGCGTCGTCTCGATCAGCCCCGCCGCGCGCAGCAGCTTCAAATGGTTGGACAGCGTGCTCTTCGGGATTGAGTCGCACGGCGCGGCATCGGTGCAGCTCAGCCGCTCGGTTTCGGCGAGCCGCGCCACCATGGCCAGCCGGTTGGGATCGGCCAGTGCGTGCAGCGCCAGATCGAGCGGAACGTCCTCCAGCCGGGGGTGAGTGAAGCGGGCCATAGAACCGATATAGGGCACCACCTCCATTTTAATAGTTCGGCATTCTTGAACTGTTGAAGCGTCATCCCATTTACCGCCTGCTGACAGCGCACGACGGCGTGATCGCGGGCCAGCATTTTTGGAGAATATCTATGTCGATTCAGGGCAGGACAGCGCTCGTCACCGGCGGATCGCGCGGCATCGGCTCGGCCATCGCCAAGCGGCTGGCGGCGGATGGCGCGACCGTGGCGATCACCTATGCCGGCAACAAAGCCGCCGCCGACGCTACCGTGTCAGCGATCGAGAGCGCGGGCGGCGCCGCCTTCGCCTTCCAGGCAAACGCCGCCGATCCCGCGTCGCAGCGGGCGGGCGTCGAACAGGCCGCCGCCGCTTTGGGCGGGATCGACATTCTGGTCCACAATGCCGGCGTGGCGGAATTCTCGACCGTCACCGAGGACACCGACGAAACCTATGATCGCCAGTTCGGCGTCAACGTTAAGGGGCTGCACGTCGGCACCCGCTCGGCGCTGCCGCACCTTCGCGACGGCGGGCGGATCATCCTCATCGGCAGCATCTCGGGCGAAATGGCCTTCCCCGCGACCACCGTCTACAGCGCGACGAAGGCCGCGGTAGCGGCGCTGGCACGCGGCTGGGCCAAGGACCTCGCCCCACGCAACATCCTGGTCAACACCGTGCAGCCGGGTCCGATCGACACCGACATGAACCCCGCCGACAGCGAATTTGCCGGGCAAGTGCTGCACGCGATCCCGCTCGGCCGCTATGGCAAGGTTGAGGAGATCGCGGGCGCGGTCGCCTTCCTCGCCGGTCCGGATGCAAGCTACATCACCGGCACGACCCTCAACATCGACGGCGGTGCAACGGCTTAAGAGCAGTGGTCGCACAGCCTCGATAGTTGGACCCGCTGAAGCACGGGCGAGTATGACGCGGACGCCTGTACCCGTTACTCGCCCGTCCCTCGCGGTGATGACCGAGGCCATGTAATTTCGACACGCGCCCCTGTTGTTGCGACGGCGGGCCGCGTCGAAATCATATCATATCCAAGCCCCCTCCCCCGTGGCATGTGGCGGACACGTACGGCATGTGCCTCGTTTACAGGCGACATTGCCTGCAAAAGCCGGAGCGCACCCCATCTTCAATGTCGTCTTTGCCGTACCGGCCCTGATCGTCCTGACACGCTGGCTCTGGCCCTTGCCGCTGCCGCTCTGGGCAAAGATACCCGCAGGCATCCTGATGCTCGCTGCGTCGCAGTTCCATTTCTGGAGCCGATTGTCGTCGGGTTCGGTCTTCGCGCCCGAGTTCCCGCGTCTGATCTTGATCCTCTTCAACTGGGCGTTCGGCGCGCTGGTCCTGCTCGCCGTATTGCAACTGGTGATCGATCTGGGGGCGCTGCTGACCATGCTGGTGCGACGGGAGGTGATCCGGGAACCAGACGCGCTACGCTATACCATTGCCGGCGTGGCCGCGGCGTTGGCCGGGATCGGGGTCGTCAACGCGCTGCGCGTTCCCCCGATCGAGGACGTGACGGTGGCGATCCGCGACCTTCCGCCATCCTTCGACGGATACCGGGTCATCCAGCTCACCGACCTGCATATCAGCCGCCTCTTCACGTCCGATTGGGCGCAAGCAGTCGTCGATCGCACTAATGCGTCCGGCGCGGACCTGATCGTGGTGACCGGCGACTTCATCGACGGGTCGGTCGAAATGCGTCGCCCTGACGTGGCGCCACTACAGCAGCTGCGTGCGCCGAACGGGGTCTATGCCATCCCGGGCAACCACGAATATTTCTTCGATTACGGCGCGTGGATGCGGTGCCTCTCGGGCATGGGTTTCCGCATGTTGCCCAATGCGCATGCGGTGATCGAACGCGGCGTTGACCAGTTGGTCGTTGCCGGTGTCACCGACCTGTCAGCACCGAGCGTCGGCGAACCTGGGCCGGACCTTGCCCTCGCGATGAGAGGTGCACCCGCCAACGCGCCGATCCTTCTTCTCGACCATCAACCCGGAAAGGCACGCGATGCCGCCGCACGCGGCGTCGCGCTTCAACTGTCCGGACACACCCATGGCGGTATGATCGCGGGGCTCGACCGGATCGTCGCGTGGGCCAATGCCGGGTTCGTGTCGGGACGGTACGAAGTCGGCGGCATGACCCTCTACGTCAGCAACGGCACCGGCTTGTGGCCGGGCTTTGCGCTCCGGTTGGGCGTGCCGTCCGAAATCACGCGGTTCACGTTGCGGCCGATGAGATAAGTTTGCAGTATTGGACGGTAAATATCGGGAGACAGGATTCCTGACCTATTTTCTCCGCGCGCTAAGTCATTGATTTTGCGTCACCGCGCAACCCGCCTATCAGCGAGTTGCACATTGAGGGGTACAGCAGGGGGCACACGTAAACAAGTGCTGGGGTGCTACGCAGCGGATAACCGAAGGCGGCACGAATGACCCACATCCGGTCATCCGGGGCCTATTTTCATCTCCCCAACTTCGGTCGTTCGTTCATCGTCTCGAAAGATAGGTCTGCCGTCCCGCGTCTTGTTTGGGATTGCCCGCACCCGCCGACCGGCTGACCCGGGGCTTTCGGGAGACGGAGGGCTGCAAAGCGAACTATGATGTTCCTCTGGTCAACGCAGTTATATCCACTATGCTAGATGTATGGATAATGATTCTGCCATCGTCGCCCTCGCCGCGCTCGCTCAAAGCACTCGCCTAGACGTGTTCCGGCTCCTGGTCCGGCACGAACCGGACGGCATGGCGGCGGGCGAGATCGCCCGTCAGCTCGACGTGCCGCAGAACACCATGTCGGCGCATCTCGGCATCCTCGCGCGCGCCGGCATCGTCCGATCCGTGCGGCACAGCCGGTCCATCATCTACCGCGCCGACCTCGATAGCCTGCGGGCGCTGACACTGTTCCTGGTCAAGGACTGCTGCGCCGGCTCACCCGAGCTGTGCGCGCCCCTCATCGCCGAACTCTCCCCCTGCTGCTGAAAGGACGCGCCATGGCCGTCGACGTCGTGATTTACCACAACCCCGCCTGCGGCACGTCGCGCAACACGCTGGCGATGATCCGCAACGCCGGCATCGAGCCGCACGTCGTGGAGTATCTGAAGACCCCGCCTTCCCGTGCCCTGCTAGTCGAGCTGATCGATCGCGCCGGCATCACGCCCCGCGATCTGCTGCGCGAGAAGGGCACGCCCTATGCCGAGCTCGGCCTTGGCGACGCCTCGCTGACCGACGACGCCCTGGTTGACGCCATGATGGCGCACCCGGTCCTGATCAACCGGCCGCTGGTCGTCTCGCCGCTCGGCGTGAAGCTCTGCCGCCCGTCGGAGGCCGTCCTCGACCTGCTGCCCGAGCCGCAGCGGGGTGCGTTCGCCAAGGAGGATGGCGAACAGGTGGTGGACGCCTCAGGACAGCGCGTCGCCTGATGCTCCTTGCCCTCGCCATTTTCGTCGTCACGATTGCGCTGGTCATCTGGCAGCCCCGAGGCCTCGGCATCGGGTGGAGCGCGCTGGGCGGCGCGGCCGTGGCGCTGCTAGCCGGAGTGGTCTCGCTCTCGGATGTGCCGGTGGTGTGGGGCATCGTCTGGAACGCGACTGCGACGTTCGTCGCGATCATCATCGTCAGCCTGCTGCTGGACGAGGCCGGCTTCTTCGAATGGGCGGCGCTGCACGTCGCCCGATGGGGCGGCGGGCACGGCCGACGCTTGTTCGTCCTGATCGTCCTTCTCGGTGCAGCCGTGTCGGCGCTGTTCGCCAACGACGGTGCCGCGCTGATCCTGACCCCGATCGTCATCGCGATGCTGCGAGCACTGGGCTATCGTGATAGAGCGACGCTGGCGTTCGTCATGGCGGCGGGCTTCGTGGCCGACACGGCCAGCCTGCCGCTGATCGTGTCCAACCTGGTCAACATCGTGTCGGCCGACTTCTTCCGCATCGGCTTCGCCGACTATGCCTCGGTGATGGTGCCGGTGGACCTCGCGTCGATCGCCGCGACGCTGGTCGTGCTGCTGCTGTTCTTCCGCCGCGACGTGCCGATCGGCTATGACGTCGCTGCGCTGCGCATCCCGGCCGACGCAATCCGGGATCCCGCCACGTTCAAGGCGGGCTGGGTCGTTCTTGCCGCCCTCCTGGCCGGCTTTTTCCTGCTCGAACCCATCGGCGTTCCAGTCAGCGCCGTTGCCGCTGCCGGTGCGGTCCTGCTGCTCGCCATCGCCGGGCGTGGCCATGTTATCGAGACCCGCAAGGTCCTGCGTGGCGCACCGTGGCAGGTCGTGATCTTCTCGCTCGGCATGTACCTGGTCGTCTACGGCCTGCGGAACGCCGGCTTGACTGACCATCTCGCCGGTCTCTTCGACCGCACAGCCCAGGGCGGCGTCTGGGGTGCGGCGTTCGGCACCGGCATCATCGCCGCGCTGCTGTCGTCGGTGATGAACAACATGCCGACGGTCCTGGTCGGCGCGTTGTCGATCGACGCGACCCACGCCACGGGTGCCGTCCGCGAAGCGATGATCTACGCCAACGTGATTGGCTGCGACCTCGGCCCGAAGATTACACCGATCGGGTCGCTCGCTACCCTCCTATGGCTGCACGTCCTTGGCCAGAAGGGCATCCGGATCGGTTGGGGCTATTATTTCCGCGTCGGCGCGACGCTGACCGTCCCCGTGCTGCTGGTCACGCTCGCCGCACTGGCGTTCCGGATCAACGCCGGATGAACTGCGGAAACCCTCTGAACCCTACCGGAAACCCCATTTGATGCCCCTCCGCACTCTCACCGACCCGGATCATCTACCCGCGCTCGATCGTCGCTACGTGCTGGAGCGTCCCGCGCTAGGGCTGGGTGCAGGCGACCCGCCCCCGCGCATCCTGCTGCTCTACGGATCCCTGCGCGAGCGGTCCTACTCCCGGCTGTGCGTCGAGGAGGCGGCTCGCCTGCTGCGGTTCTTCGGTGCCGAGACGCGCATTTTCGACCCATCGACCCTGCCGCTGCCCGATCAGGTGACCGGCGACGACCATCCCGCCGTCCACGAGCTGCGCGAGCTGTCGATGTGGTCGGAGGGACAGGTGTGGTGCAGTCCGGAACGGCACGGTCAGATCACCGGCATCATGAAGCTACAAGTCGACCACCTGCCGTTGTCGATGGGCGGGATGCGACCGACACAGGGCCGCACCCTCGCCGTCATGCAGGTGTCGGCCGGATCGCAGTCGTTCAACAGCGTGAACACCCTGCGCATCCTCGGCCGCTGGATGCGGATGGTGACGATCCCGAACCAGTCGAGCGTCGCTAAGGCGTTTGAGGAGTTCGACGATGCCGGTCGCATGAAGCCGTCCAGCTACTATGACCGCATCGTCGACGTGATGGAGGAGCTGGTCCGCTTCACGATCCTGCTGAGACCGCACGCTGCCCGGCTTGTCGACCGATACTCAGAACGGAAAGACGCTGGCGTTCCGATCGACGCGGCAACTGACTTATCAAGCATCGCGACGGTACCGCAGAAAGTTATCTGACTGAATGGCCCCTCCCGGCTCGGCGGTCGCAAACCTTGCGGCTGCTCGTGGGCATCGACGTGAGCCCGGCTCGTTGGCAGCCAGGACCCAATCCCGGCCGTTCGCGACATATTTATCGCTTCCCAGCTGCGGTCATTCGTTCATATCAATCGCTACTGCTCGTCCAATTCTAGGGACGAACCGATGACGATGCGGACTTTGCAGGCCACTGAGGTCGCCCCAGGCGCCATCGTCCACAAATCTATAGGATCAGAGACCGAGTAGGCGCCGGTATTCCGCTTCGGCGAACCCGTAGGTGTCGCCAGCGAGGCGCAACAGCCGCTCCCGATCACGCACGATCACACGCCCGCGCACGGAGCGGACCGCCTCATCCTCTTCGAGCTTGTGAAGTGCGTCGGTTACGCTGCTGCGACGGACGCCGAGCATGAGCCTGAACTCCTCGTGCGTCATGCAGATGTCGTCTTCGCGGACTCGATCGTGGTAGAGAAGGATCCATCGTGCCATCCGCCGCTCGATCGAGTGCGCGAGCGACGAGACGATCGTCCTGGACATCTGGGTCATGACAACATCAACGAAGCGGAGCAGGATGGTTTGGATTGACGGACGGTCGGCCAGGATCCTGTTCAACGCCGCAACTGACAGCCTCATCGCCGTTCCGTGTTCGGCCCTCATCACGACGTCGTGTGACCAGCGCCCGTTGCCAAGCAGCAGCTGCCAACCGATAAACCCTTCGCTTCCGACCAGCGCGACCGCATAGCGGCGGTCGCCCTCGAGCGAGTCGAGTATCGCCGCGATACCGGTCAACGGGAAGCAGATGCTGTCTGCCGTATCGCCGGCGCGCGCGATCATGTCGCCGTTGCGAAACGGCACCAGTTCCAGATGCGGCGCAAGGGCGGCGCGGTCAGCGTCATTTAAAAGACGTAGCAGCGCATTCGCTTCACACGGCAGCGCGTTAGGCCTGCGCGTCTCATCTACCATCGAAGCCATATCATCCATGCCGCCGCCCATACTCCCGAACCTCGCTGCCCAGACGCTTGCGTCTACTTCCGTACAGAAACGCTAAAGGTCGCCCAATGGTTGGGAAACGCACAGTTACAGGAGGGATATTTGCGCAGAACCATTTCCATGCTGATCGCCGCGTCCACCGCAATCGCAGGCGTTCCGGCTCTGGCTCAGTCAGCCCGCTCGATCACGGCCCCTCCGCCACCACCGCCTCCCGCCACATCCGTACAGCCCCCGAAGGCCACGCCCGACATGCAGTCGGTCCTCGACGCGCTCGCATCGCTCGGCGGCAAGCCGATCGAGACGCTCACGCCTTCGGAAGCCCGCATGCAGCCCTCGGCGGCGGACGGCGCCAAGGCGGCGATGCAGAAGAAGGGAATGTCGACCGCGCCTGATCCTTCGGTCACGACGCAGGACCTGCCGTACGGCAGCGACCCAAAGCAATTCGCGCGCATCTACAAGCCGGCCGGGGCACCCGCCGGTGGCAAGCCGATGCCGGTCATCGTCTACTACCATGGCGGCGGCTGGGTCATCGCCGACGTCGCCACCTACGATGCTGCGCCGCGGGCTATGTCCAAGGCGCTCAATGCGATCGTCGTGTCGGTCGAATATCGCCATGCGCCGGAGTTCAAGTTCCCGTCCCAGCACGACGATGCGGCGGCCGCCTATCGCTGGACGCTGCAGAACGCGGCGAGCTGGGGTGGCGACCCCGCACGGATCGCGACGGTCGGCGAGAGCGCCGGCGGCAACCTTGCGGTCGCGACCGCGATCTACGCGCGCGACAACGGCCTGACGGCGCCGCGCCACATCATCTCGGTCTATCCGATTGCGAACAGCAGCATGACGCTGCCCTCGCGGAAGGATTCGGCGAACGCCAAGCCGCTGAACACCGCGATGCTGCCGTGGTTCGGCTACTACTATCAGACGAGCAAGGCCGATGCGCAGGATCCGCGCCTGAACCTGGTCGCCGCCGACCTGCGTGGTCTGCCGCCGACGACGATCATCAACGCGCAGATCGATCCGCTCCGCTCGGATGGCGAGACGTTGGCGGCCGCGATGCGGGCGGCCGGTGACAAGGTCGAGCAGAAGACGTTCCCGGGCGTGACTCACGAATTCTTCGGCATGGCCAAGGTCGTGAATGGCGCGAAGCAGGCGAACGATCTGGCCGTCGCGCGGCTGAAGGCGGCGCTGGCACGTTGATCGCTACGGAAGGGCGGCGCCTGCCGCCCTTCCCCCCTTTCCCATCACGAGGCCGTGCCATGACCGGTTCACCAGTCCGCTATTCACCCGACGTCGAACAGAGGCAGCCCGACGAGGCCGACACCATCCAGCAGCTCAACGAGGCGTTCGACGTCATCCTGGAACGGACGGCGGAGGATTACAGCCATGCGGTCCGCTCCGTCCATGCCAAGGCGCATGGCGTCTTGAAGGGCGAACTCGTCATCGACGATGCCCTGCCGCCGGAACTTGCGCAGGGAGCGTTCGCCTCTCCCGGCACGCATGAGGCACTCATCCGCATCTCGACCAATGCCGGCGACATCTTACGCGATGGCATCAGCCTGCCACGGGGCCTCGCGATCAAGGTTCTCGACGTGAAGGGCGAACGTCTTCCGGGTGCCGATGGAACGGCACAGGACTTTGTCACCAACAACGGCAAGGTGTTCGTGGCGAAGGACGCCAAGACCTTCCTCGGCAACGTCAAGATGCTGGCGAAGACGACCGACCGAATGGAGGGGACCAAGGAGGTGCTCTCAACGGCATTGCGTGGCGTGCACAACGCCCTGGAGGCGGTCGGGCTCTCCAGTCCGAAGGTCGACACGCTGGGCGGCACGCCCAACGTCGATCCGTTGGGCGAAACCTACAATTCGGTCACGCCGTATCGCTGGGGCGACTACATCGCCAAGTACCGCCTCGTGCCGATCGCGGCCGATCAGGTCGCGCTCACCGGCCGAACCGTCGAAGCGGGCGATCGGCCGGATGCAATCCGTGAGGATGTGCAGGTCAAGATGGCCCGCCTCAATGCGGAATGGGAGTTCCAGGTCCAGCTTTGCCGCGACCTCGAAATGCAGCCGATCGAAGACCCCACGGTCGAATGGGACGAGGAGGTCTCGCCGTTCCAGCGCGTCGCCGTGTTGCGCGTACCGGCGCAGGATAGCTGGGATCCGGCCCAGGTGCGCAAGATCGATGAGGAAACACGCTTCAGCATCTGGACCGGGCTCGCGGCGCACCAGCCGCTCGGCAACGTCAACCGTGCGCGTAACGAGACCTACCGCCACTCCGCGGACTTCCGGGCGCGCGTGAACGGCTGCCCCTATCACGAGCCGACAAACGCCGGCGCCTGACCATCCGGAACGAGGAAGACCCAACATGACCAAAGCTCTAGGCTATGCCGCCAAGCATTCGTTCAGCCGCCTGAAGCCCCTTGAGTTCGATCGTCCCGAACCGAAGGCCAACGAGGTGCAGATCGACGTCCTCTATTGCGGCGTCTGCCATTCCGACATCCACCAGGTCGAGAACGACTGGGGCAATACGGTCTACCCCTGCATGCCCGGCCACGAGATCGTCGGCCGCGTCTCGGCCGCCGGTGCAGGCGTGTCCCGGCACAAGGTGGGCGACCTCGTCGGGGTCGGCTGCATGATCGACAGCTGCCGTCAGTGCGAACCCTGCCGCGAAGGCGACGAGCATCACTGCGAGGGGCATAACAGCTGGCTGGCGACCTACAACGGTCCGATGAAGCCCGCCGCGCAGACCGAGGATGGCGTCAACACCTACGCCGAGGACAACACCTATGGCGGTTATTCGAACGTCATGGTGGTGCCTGAGGATTTCGTCCTGAAGGTGCCCGAAAGCCTGCCAATCGAAGCGGCGGCACCGATCCTTTGCGCGGGTGTCACCACCTATTCGCCGCTGAAGCACTGGGGCGTGAAGGCGGGCGACAAGGTCGGCATCGTCGGCCTGGGTGGGCTCGGTCACATGGCGGTGAAGCTCGCGGTCGCGATGGGTGCGGACGTCACCGTATTCACGACCGACAAGGACAAGGTCGAGCCGGGTAAGGCGCTGGGCGCCAACCGGGTCGTGATCGAGGGTAACAAGGATGCCTACAAGGAACTCGAGCTGAGCTTCGACTTCATCCTCTCGACTATCCCGGAAAAGCACAAGGTCGATCCGTTCATCACGCTCTTGAAGCGCAACGCGACCTATTGCGCGGTCGGTGCGCTGGATCAGATCCCCGGCTACAACAACCAGGAACTCATCATGCACCGCCGGACGCTGGCGGGCTCGCTGATCGGTTCGATCGCCGAAACGCAGGAGGTGCTCGACTTCTGTGCCGAGAAGGGTGTCGCCCCCGACGTCCAAGTCATCGACATCCAGGACGTCAATTCCGCCTACAAGAAGGTCAAGAACGAGGACGTGCGCTTCCGCTATGTCATCGACATGGCCTCGCTAAAGCGTGAGATGGAGGAGGCCGCTTGAACGGCCGCCGCGTCACCGGTGCCGTTGCGGGCGCTCTGCTTGCCGGGTTGGGCCTTAGCGCCCTGATGATGGCCGGGGAGAAGAAGACCGGCAAGCCATCGGAACTGGCGGACCTCGAGCGCCGGGCGGCGGGGCGGCTCGGCCGCCACACGCCGCCCGTTGACCAACTCCCCGACGTCGGGGAGCAGACGTTGACGCAGGGTGGACATCTGTTGCTCTCGGCGATCGCCGGCGGCGCCTATGCCATTACAACGGATGAGGATGCGGCGATCGTCCCGAGCGGCATCCTATTCGGTCTCGCCTTCTACGGCGTCGCGCATTGGCTCACCGGCCCACTTCTTGGCGTCAAAGAGCCCGAGTGGCGGTCCGGCGGCAGGACGATCGCAATGCACGCCGTCAACCACATCGCCTTCGGCATTGCGACTGCGGCAGGAGCCGGAATTGCGTCGAGGATCGAGTCGCCAAGGTGATGAGACAGCATTCCAGCCCCACGCCGATCCTGCCGTCAAGAGCGCTAAGCTACAGCGCGATCGAGGCGAACCGCTGATGCGATCATTTGCGACCGAAACACTCGACATCGCGTATCGGGACGAAGGTCCGCGAGACGGTCCGGCGGTGCTGCTGCTCCATGGCTGGCCGGACGATGCATCGACGTGGCACACTGTGGCGGAAAGCCTCCACGCGGCCGGGCTGCGCACGATTGTGCCGACGCTGCGTGGCTTCGGTGCGACGCGGTTCCGGGACACGGCATCGCCGCGGACCGGTAACAGCGCGATCCATGCGATGGATGTGATCGAGCTGCTCGACGGCTTGGAGATCGACCGCTTCATGGTCGCCGGTCATGATTGGGGATCAAACACCGCCGAAGCGCTTGCGGTAGGCTGGCCCGATCGGGTGGAGCGGATGGCGATGCTGTCGACCCCGCCCCGGCTCGGCGGTATGCCGACGCCGCCGTTCGAGCAGACCCAGCGGCAATGGTATCACTGGTTCATGGCGACCGCGCGCGGGGCGGAAGCGGTACGTGCAGACCGGCGCGGATTCACCCATCTGCATTGGGTCAACTGGTCGCCACCGGGATGGTTCGACGAGGCCACGTTCGACCGTGTCGCCCAGTCGTTCGACAATCCCGACTGGGTCGACGTGACGCTTCACAGCTATCGCGCGCGCTGGGGCGAAGCGGAACCTGATCCACGAAGCGCCTGGCTGGAGGACAAGGTCAAGGCGACCACGACCTTGTCTCTGCCGACGCTCTACATCCACGGCGATGCCGATGGCGTGAATTCGCCCTCGACCGCGCAGGATGTGCGAGCAAAATTCGCCGGGCCGTTCGCGCGCATCACCATGACCGGGGTCGGCCATTTTCCGCAGCGTGAGAACCCGCAAGCGGTGGTGCGCCACCTCATTACCCTCTTCGCCGGCGACCCCGCCGCGCTGACTGATACGATCGACAGGAGCCTGACCATGAAAAAAGCCGCACCTTATGCCGCTGGAATCGCCGCCATCGGCCTGGCTGCCGCTGCTGCAGCCGGCGTTGCCCACGCTCAGGGCCGCAGCGCGCAGCTGACGCAGGTGGCGCAGTTCGACCATCAGGCGACCGGCGTCGCCGTGACCGGGGATGGCCGTCGCTTCGTCAACTTCCCGCGCTGGACAGATGACGCGCCGATCTCGGTTGCAGAGGTGATGAAGGACGGATCCTTGCGCCCCTATCCCGACGCCAAGTGGAACAGCTGGCGCAATGCTCGCGCCAACGAACTGCCGGTCGGCGACTATTTCGTCTGCGTGCAGTCGATCGTCCCCGATGGCCATGGCAACCTCTGGGTGCTGGATCCCGGTGCGCCCGGCAACGAGAAGATCCTCGAAGGCGCCCCGAAACTCGTCCGCATCGATCTGGCATCGAACAGGGTGACGAAGACGATCCTGGTTCCTGGCGACGTCGCGTTGCAGGGCACCTACCTCAACGACATCCGCTTCTCGCCCGACGGCAAGACCGGCTACATCACCGACAGCGGCACGCGCGGCGCGATCATCGTCGTCGACCTGGAGAGCGGCAAGAGCCACCGTGCGCTTGACGGGCACCCCTCGACGCAGATCGACAAGACGGTGAAGGTGACGCTCGACGGCAAGCCGCTCGTCCGCCCCGATGGCCGCCAGCCTGCCTTCGCCGCTGACGGCATCGCCATCTCCAAGGATGGCAAGACGCTCTACTATCAGGCGCTGACCGGCAAGACGCTGTATTCGATCGACACCGCCAAGCTGCGGTCGGACGTCAGCGAGACGGACAGGGCGGCAGCGGTGAAGACGGTCGCGCAGACCCACGTTGCCGACGGCCTGTGGATGAGCAAGGCGGGCGTCCTCTACCTGACCTCGCCGACCGACTATGCGATCAAGCGGCTGAACGGCGCGACCGTCGAGACGGTGCTGACCGACCGCCGCCTGCGCTGGCCCGACACCTTCTCCGAAGGGCGCGACGGGACGATGTACGTCACCGCCAGCCATATCCAGGACACCAACTGGTTCACGCCCGGCGCACCGCCGTCGATCAAGACGCAGCTGTTCTCCTTCGCGCCCGCCAAGTGATCGGACATCCCATGACCTATCTACGCTATTCGCCTGACATCGAAACACCGGAGACCGACGAACAGGAGAGCATCAACGGCATCATCCAGGGCATGACCCAGGAGAGCCAGACCGTCGAGAAGCGCGACGGGCATGCGGTACGGGCGAGCCATGCCAAGAGCACGGCCTGTGTGATCGGCAAGCTCATCGTTGCGCCCGGGTTGCCGCCCGAGCTGGCACAGGGCCTCTTCGCGGATCCAGGCACGTTCGATGTCGCCGTCCGTTTTGCGCAAGGCCCCGGTGAGAAGCTCGGCGACCGTGTCTCGACCCATCGCGGCATGTCGATCAAGGTATTCGGTGTCGAGGGCACGAAGCTGCCCGGCCATGACGCGCCGACGCAGGACTTCGTCCTCGCCAGCGGTACGACCTTCCCGGCGGGGACCGCCGCGGGCTTCCTCTCGCAAGCCAAGAAGATTGGGCTGACGGTGCCCATGCCCGAAGGGGTGAAGAGTGCGGCCGCCTCCGTCGCCCGCAACATCAACAAGGTACTGAATGCGGTCGGTGCAGGTCCAAGTCCGACGCTGGACTTCTATGGCCACCCCTTCAGCCACCCGTTGGTCGAGGAATATTTCAGCCAGTGCCCGGTGCGCTTCGGGGATCATGTTGCCAAGATCGGGGCTTTCCCCGTCGCAGCCGAGCAACGGGCGCTCGCCAATTGGCAGCTCGACCCGCATCAGGATGAGGATGGCTTCCGCCATGCCTCGGTCGAGTACTTCGAGGGCAAGGATGCGGTGTTCGAGCTTCGGGCGCAGCTATGGACCGATGCCGAGACGCAGCCGATCGAGGACACCTCCGTCGATTGGCCGACAAGCGAAAGCCCATATCGTACCGTCGCCACGATCCGACTGCCGCAGCAGTCGGCCTATGGCCCCGACCGCGTCCGCTACTTCGACGAAGTGATGACGTTCCGCCCGGCCCATAGCCTGGAGGTCCATCGCCCGCTGGGCGGCGTGATGCGTGCGCGCATGCAGGTCTACCAGGCGCTCAGCGACTTCCGCCACCGAGAGAACGGCATTGCCGCCTCGAACACTGCCGCCATCCAGGACATCCCAGCCTGAGCTGAACGCCAGTGCTGACCATAGTGAGAGGACAATCATGAAGTTCGAAGGCAAGCATTACGTTCAGGCGGAGAACGCGTGATGGCGCGCTTTTCCGACAAGGTCATCGTCATCACGGGTGCCGGCTCGGGGATCGGTGAAGGGGCCGCGCGCCGCTTCGCCGAGGAAGGCGCAACGCTGGTGTTGGGCGACATCGACAAGGCCGCGCTCGACAAGATGGCGGGCGAACTGCACGGCACAGTCGAAACCCACGAGACCGACGTGTCCGACCGCGCGGCATGCGAGGCGCTCGTCCAGGCTGCGATCGATCGCTTCGGCCGGATCGACGTGCTTGTCAACGACGCCGGCGTCGATCATCTCGGCAAAGTCGATGAAGGCGACTTCGCCGAATTCACCAAGGTGATTGAGACCGATCTCTACGGCGTCGTTCACATGAGCCGCGCGGCGATCCCCCATCTGCGCCAATCGAAAGGCTGCATCGTCAACGTCTCGTCGGTGTCCGGCCTGGGCGGCGACTGGAACCATAGCTTCTATTGCGCCGCAAAAGGAGCGGTGAGCAACTTCACCCGTGCGCTGGCGATGGACGAGGCGAAGCACGGCGTCCGCGTCAACGCGGTCAACCCGTCGCTCACCTACACCGCGCTGACCGCGGGCATGAAGAAACAGCCTGAGCTTATCGCCAAGTTCGAAGAGCGCATCCCGTTGGGCCGCGGCGCCGAGCCCGCCGACATTTCCGGGGTAATCGCGTTTCTGGCGAGCGAGGACGCGCATTTCGTGACGGGCGTGAATCTGCCGGTCGACGGCGGCCTGACCGCGTCAAACGGGCAACCGCCACTGTCTTAATGGATGTGAGGCGGGCTTCTACGCCCGCCCACTCTTCGGGAGTTGGCTAAATCGCCGGCGCCAGATTCATCAGGGGTCAAATCTCCCAAACTGATGGGAGTCAGGTCACAGAATTGGACCCACAATCGGTCATTAAACGCCCCCTGCCCGCTTCCCAGCACCTGCCGTTCGTTCAGGCGATAGGCTCACCCCCTCGGCCATTTCGTGCAGGCGTGTGGAAGGGGGGGACTTGCCGGCAAGGCAGCTATCAGCAACCCCGAAGCGGATATTCCGCCGACATGCGGCGGAACGGTTCGGTGAAAATACGGAAGAAGCGATCCGCCAACGGCGACCGCTGCTTGTTCATACCACCCGGCGCGGGGGGCCAGGGCCTGCGTCCATCGAACGGCGTAGATTCGACCTTGATATACAAGTTGATCGAGCGGCGGACTGATATGATCCTGACGGGACACGAGGCTTGTTGGCCGAACGCGGCCTGATCACCGACATGGCCGCCGCCCGTGTTCTGCCATGCCAGGGGCAAACCGGCCTATCCGCGATGAAGTTGTCGTTTCTTTGCCGGCCTTTAGGATGGAAACTAGCCGGCGTCAAAGACCAGATAACTTGACACTGGAAATGTGAATGCGAAGCCGTGCTGCCATGCGAACCACGTCGACTGGTGTTCGCGCCAGGTCACCGGCAAGCTTCTCTAGCGTAGCCCCCAACAGCGCTAGACCACGTAGGTCTGTGATGTCGCTTTGTGTCCAGCGGCGCTGATCGTTCATCTCGGACCTCCGGTCGAAAGCGGGCACCTCGCCACCACCATTCCTACACGGCCCCGATCAAGATTTTCGCCCCGATCGTCGAGGCCGCGAGCGTCACGCTCCATCGCGGCGTGCAGATCGGCGGGCCGTAGGACACGGGTACTACAGCTCCCAGGGGACTCAACCATCAGGTCAATGCTGGTCGCGACGTACACGGGATCGAACGATCCCTGATGCACCTCCTCACGCGTGTGGATGGCATAGCGTCCAGCCGGAAGAACTCGGGGATCGCTTCCGATCCTTGCGTTACCGCGAAAGTGCACGGTCGAGGACCGTGTACGGGTCAGGCCAGAATGGGTCAGCATCTAGAGCGCCCAGGTCCGCAGTGGTGTACGCCGCACGGTACCCGTCAGCAGCTTTCGGCCGAAAGCGGCCCGCATCGTCTCGGCGGCGATGATGTTCATCAGGACGACGCGTGTCCCGCCGGATGCCAGCGTCTCGATAGCGCTGATCGTAGCACCGTACCGGGCGCAGGACTGGATTACTTCGGCTTCGGTGGCGTTGACGTTGATCGCGCGAGACATGGCGGCTCCTCATTCAAGCGGGAGCGCGAGTAAGTCTCTCAGCCAGGTCTTTGCTAGAAGGGCAACCCGGTACGCAAAATATGGTGCTGAACCGCCGATACGACAAGTGGCACAGAAGGCTTGTGTGTCGCTATCTTGTGCAGCAGGCGAGGAAACACCACCTATGCTGCAATGCACAATAGGGCGCGTGCGGCAGCATAGCCTATCCATTGCTTTCCTCTGCCAAAAATGAGGCGCCGCCATGCGCTCGATTTCCGATACGATCTCCCATCTCCGCACCATGGCGGCCGCCGAGCCCCACCCAGACCAGCGGACGGGGCCCTTGATCGCCATGGATGATTTCGGGCGCAATCCCGGCGGCCTGCGGGGGTATCTGCATGTTCCGCACGATCTGCCCGCCCATGCTCCGCTCGTCGTCGTGCTGCACGGCTGCACGCAGACCGCCGCCACCTACGATCATGGATCGGGATGGTCGACGCTGGCGGACCGGTTTGGCTTCGCGCTCTTGTTTCCCGAGCAGCAGCGCGCCAACAACCCCAATCTCTGCTTCAACTGGTTCTCGGTCGAAGACACGCGCCGCGGTAGCGGCGAGGTCGAGTCGATCCGCGAGATGGTCGCAACCGCGGTCGAGCGCCACGGCCTCGATCCGGCACGGGTCTTCGTCACCGGCCTGTCGGCGGGCGGCGCGATGACCTCCGCATTGCTAGCCTGCCATCCCGAACTTTTTGCGGGAGGGGCGATCATTGCCGGTCTACCGTTCGACACCGCCCATAGCGTGCCCGAGGCGATGGAGCGGATGCGTGGCCGCGGCCATGACCGCACCAGGTTAAGCGACCGGGTGCGAGCGGCGTCTGCGCACAGCGGTCCCTGGCCGATGGTGTCGGTCTGGCACGGTACGGCGGACATGACGGTCGCCCCCGTCAACGCCGCGCTGATCATCGACCAGTGGCGCGAGCTGCACCGCGTCGGCGAGCCGGACATCGCCGAGCATGTCGGTGGTCATACCCGCCGCGTCTGGCACGATGTGGCCGGACGGGTGGTGATCGAGGAGTATAGGGTCACGGCCATGGGGCATGGCACGCCGCTCGCAACAGATGGCGATGAGGCCTGCGGTGAGCCTGGCCCACATATGCTCAGCGCAAATATTTCCTCCACTTATCGGATCGCGGCCGCCTGGGGCATCGTACCCGCCGCGGCGCCATCCCGGCCGGTCGCTACCGTAGCAACCGAACCGCAGCGGCCGGAAACGGCACGGCCATCACGGTTCGACCCGACGGCGACGATCAACGATGCACTTCGGGCGGCCGGGCTGATCAAGCCATGAGGCTGCGCATCCGGCATCGCACCGTCTATCACTATACTCAACCGGTCCGCTTTCTGGATCATCGCCTGCTGGTCACGCCACGCGCGACCCGCGACGTGGCGATAATCTGGTCGAGGCTGCGGATCGATCCCGCCGCCTCGCTGGTCTGGAGCGAAGACGCTGCGGGCAATACCACGGCGCTCGCCCTGATCGCCGAGGCCGCCGCGACCCTGACCATCGAAGCCGAGCATGAGGTGCTGCACAGCGCGGAGCCTTACCCGGTGTTCCGGCTGGACCCGGCTGCCCACCGGTACCCTTTTGCCTATGCGTCCGATGATCGGGCCCTGTTCGGGCCGGGGCTGCTCAGCGGGGACGCGGATCAAGACGAAGATCAGGTGCGGTGGCTGGCCGGGTTTCGGGCAACCGCGCCGGACGATACGTTGAGGCTGCTCAACGCCCTTAACGAAGCCATCGGGGCCACCATCGCCTATCGCACGCGCGACGAAGAAGGCACGCAATCGCCCTCGCGCACCCTGGCGCTGCGCAGCGGATCGTGCCGTGACTTGGCGGCGCTGTTTCTCTGGGCGGTGCGGCGGCTGGGCTTCGCCGCGCGAGCGGTGTCGGGCTATCTGTTCGATCCAGGAATGGCGGCAGGCGATGTCGGCGCGACCCATGCCTGGTGTGAGGTCTTCCTGCCTGGCGCAGGGTGGATCGCGTTCGACCCGACCCAGCGACGGATCGGCGGAGCCGGGCTCGTCGCTACGGCGGTTGGCGTAACCAGCGCGGCAGTGCTGCCAGTAATCGGCGGGTTCGTCGGCGATGCGGCCGCTTTTGCTAGTTTGGATGCAAGTGTCGTCGTCGAAGCCCTCGATGCCACCGCTTCCGTGTAACGGTCTTTGTAGGTCGTTTTAGACGTGCTAGGCCGCCTCCCACGCGGGAGCGATCGAGATTGCTGCCGATCCTGTGGAGCGCGCATCCCGCTATGCCTATCGAACCAACCATGTCGGACGGCTCCCCTTCGCAAGCGACCGTACTGGACACGCTTAACGTCCGCATCAGCGCGGGGACCGGGCGTACCATGATGTTCGCGCACGGGTTCGGATGCGACCAGAATATGTGGCGCTTCGTCGCCCCCGACTTCGCTACCGATTTCCGCACGATACTGTTCGATCATGTCGGCGCGGGCGGCTCCGACCTCGGTGCCTATGATGCCGACAAATATGACAGTCTCGACGGCTATGCCGATGACGTCATCGAGTTGGCCCGCACTTTGGATGTTACGAATGGTGTGTTCGTCGGCCATTCCGTCAGTGCGATGATCGGCCTCGTTGTCGCACGCCGAGCGCCCGAACTCTTCTCGACGATCGTCCTGGTCAGCCCTTCGCCCTGCTATATCGACGACATAGATTATACGGGCGGCTTCACCCGCGACGAGATAGACGAGCTACTCCAGTTCCTCGACAGCAACCCTATGGGCTGGTCGCAGGCGATGGCGCCGGTCATCATGGGCAACCCCGATCGGCCCGAACTGAGTGAGGAACTCGCCGCCAGCCTCTGCCGCACCGATCCCGAAATCGCCAAGCGCCTTGCTCGCGTCACGTTCCTGACCGACAGTCGGGGCGACCTTGGCCCTATCGATGCCGATGTCCTCGTTCTGCAATGCCGGGAGGATGCGATCGCGCCACCCGGCGTCGGAGCGTATGTCCAGCGCGCGATCCCGGGAAGCCGTCTGGTAACGTTGGATGCCGTCGGCCACTGCCCGAACCTCAGCGCCCCGGCATCCACCATCGCGGCGATACGCGCCTTTGTCTGATCCCGACACGCCCGCCATCGCCGCCGCCACTACGATCGACTTCGAGGCGCTGTTCGAGACGGCTCCGTGCGGCTATCTCGTGTCCGATCGCGATGGCAGGCTCGTTCGCGTCAACCGAACCTTCGCCGGATGGTTGGGCGTGACCCCGGACGATCTGCGTGGCCGACGTTTGCCCGACCTGCTGACCGTAGCGGGCAAGATTTTCTACGAAACCCATTTTGCCCCGACGCTGCGCATGCAAGGCCGCCTTGACGAAGTGGCGCTGGAGTTGGTCGCAGCCGACCGGCGTCGGTTGCCCGTCTTGGTCAACGCCAATACCAACGAAGGCGATGCCGATGCCGATCGGCAGGTCCGCTTTGCGGTGTTCCTGGCCGCCGGGCGCCGCGGCTATGAGCAGGACCTGCTCGACGCGCGCGATCGGGCCCAGGCGACGATTGTGAGCGAACGCGCCGATTCTGAACTGCGCGAACAGTTCATCGCCGTGCTCGGGCATGATCTGCGCAATCCGCTGGCCTCGATCAACAGCGGTCTGCATCTGCTGGCCCGGGAAACGCTGAGCGCGCGCGGCACCAAGGTGACGGAACTGATGAGTGGCAGCGTGTTGCGGGCCAATGCGCTGATCGACAATGTGCTTGATTTCGCGCGGGGGCGGCTGGGGGGCGGGATCACGCTCGCCTATGACGCGCACACGCCGCTGGAGCCAATGTTGCAACAGGTCGTGTCGGAACTCCGCTCCATCGCACCAGCACAGTCGATCGTCACCCATTTCGCGCTGCACGAGCCCATCTCATGCGACCATGTACGTATCGGCCAGCTATTGTCGAACCTCCTGGGCAATGCCCTGACCCATGGTGCCAAGGACCAGCCGGTTCGGGTCGATGCCACGACGTCGCTGGGAGAACTCGTCATCGCAGTCTCGAACGGTGGGACGCCGATTCCAGAAGCGGTGCTCGAGCGGCTGTTCCAGCCCTTTTATCGAGGGCATGACCGGGTCCGCCAAGGCCTTGGCCTGGGCCTTCACATCGCCTCGGAGATCGCCCTGGCGCATGGCGGCACGCTGGTGGCGCGATCCGACGCGGTCGCGACCACCTTCATTTTTACCATGCCGCTCGCGAATTAATGTAATGGGGGCTGATGAATCGCACCCGATCTCTGCGACCGAGCGTTGAGAGTTATTAGCGGCAGCCGGGCATGTTCCGGGCGGAGACCCGGCAATGACCGATGAATTTCACACCATGACCGTTCTTATCGTCGAGGACGACGCGCTGGTGCGCATGCACGGCGTTGGTATTTTTGAGGATGCCGGATTTCGGGTGCTCGACGCGGACAGCGCCGACGAGGCGCTCGTCATACTGAGCGATGGCGGCAAAATTCACCTTATGTTCTCGGATGTTGACATGCCGGGCACCATGGATGGGCTTGCCCTGGCGCGCGTGGTGCATGAGCGATGGCCCCGTATTCATTTGCTTATGACGTCAGGCCACCATCGCCTGCGTGATGACGACGTACCGGGGCCCGGCAGGTTTGTTCCCAAGCCATGGCAGGCAAACGGGCTGCTGGATGAGGCACGCGCGCTGATCCAGGCCTGAAGCGGCATATCAGGGATGGCGGCAATCTGCGGTGCTTCGCTTGCCGCGTATCGCTAGCGCCAGCAACTAGGCTTCCACCGAAAAGATCAAAACTATCCGTACCCAAGTATTCGCTCCCACGATATGATGGTGTGATCGTGTCGTCCAACTGGAGGGATCCCGTGCCGATATTGGCGTCACGCGACGCACTTGACGAAGACGCGATAGGGAAATTAAAACTGTCTTGTATAATTTAAGACTAGGCCTTTAGACATTCAATAGAATTCACAACCTAACTCCAAGCAAAATTGATTTCACGAACATAATAACGTACAGTGCTTTGCATTCAGCTCTTTAAATTATGGTGCATCTTGGTTTTGTCAAAAGCTAACGATATCAATTTACGTCCGTCATCATGTCGCACGACTTTTGACTGATCAGGCTGCCTCGCGTTCATTAAGAGGCCGCTCGGCCAGCAACCGTTCAACACGCTTCAGGCCCGCATCGCTTGCGATTCCTACGTCAATTGGTCGAGCGGATAGTTCAGCGTGGTGGCTGTTGAGAAAGGCCTTTACGCATTCAGGCGTGCGCAATGCGGCCCAGGCAGCCGAAGTGAGACGGAGTTGCCGCGCGGCGGCTTCACGCGGCATGGCGGTGCGTCCCGGACGAAATTGTCGCCGCTTTTTCTGTTGATTGACTGTGCCGTCACTGGCAGCCTCTGGGGTGACAGTCTCGGTCAACTTACGCGCGAGCCCATGAGAGCAACGCCACCCGTGCCGGCACGCAACATACCAATACAGCGTGCATAGGCCGCGGCAAGTCCACGATGGGCAAGGCGCGCTTCCGCAGACCCGGCAGTCGACGCCGCAACCAGTGAAATCTGATGACGGTGAAAGAGGTAGTTGAGATCCATATGCTAATCCCGTTTGTAAGCGGGAGCGCGCAAGTCTCTCAGCCAATGGCGCCTACGATCGGATGCCAGTGATAGCTTACATATAGGCTCAATGCGCCAAATTGTAAGCCGGCATGACCTGCGACCGACGCGATCGATCGCGCCCAATGTAGAAACGGTGGCTTGGACTCAGAAGCGGTCGTTTGGGACACCCGTCCCTTTTCCCAATTTCAGAAACTCGTTCATGTTGCACCGAATGACAGATGGGAACGGTATGGATCGGTGAAAACGGACGTCGCAATAACTCACAGTTAGCCGAAACTCACTCCTTGCCTCTCACTTGCGATCTAACATTCCATCGGAATGTCCGTTGCCACCTGACGCTCAGATTTCTACCTACCGTGTAAATAGGCCAACCGGACCAAAAGCCGCAACCTATCGACCCTGAAACTGAGGTAGGTTGGTGACCCCACGGCAGCATTAATGAGATCGGCGTCTCAAGGAGGCCGCCTTATGCGCAAATATGCCCGAGATTGCGACACGACAACTTGGCTTGATGGCCTTGCCGCCGGATGCGACCCAAATGCAACGGCAGACGAAAACCCCTTTGAAAAAGACTGGCAGGACGCCCATCTTTGGCATTCTGGCTTTCTACGGGGAAGGAACGCTTTCTTCTTAGAGGATGTCGGAATCGTTACGCCATACCACGACTAAATTTTGGGTGATTTAGAAATAATTCGTCTATTGCGATAACGCCAACCTCTTCGAAAAGCCACCGCTTGCTTTCTTGGCATTCGAGCAGCGTTCGTGACGGAATGCCCAAATCTGGACGGTTTCAGCCATTCTTGAGCCACGGCAGCATCGCCCGTGCATCCCACTTCGCCGCATCAGCGCTCGCATACAGCCCGGAAACTTGCGTCGGAGCAAAATACGGGCCGGTGTACTTGTCACCTTCGTAATGGCTGTCCTCGGCAAAGCGCCACATTCCGTTCGCGTGGCCAATCAGTGCCAGCTGCCTAATCGCGGTTTCGGCGATAAGGCGGGCGTTCTCCTGCATCGTCGGGATGTTCGCCAACGAATGCTAGGGTGCAAGCCCGAATGCCCGCAATTTGGGCTGAAGCAGCCACCCTGTCCTACCGTTACTATGACCCATACCCGGACATTCACGCCTACTTCCTAGCTGTCCAAATCCTGCCGTTTGTTCATGTCAGCATTACGGCCGTTTTTGACAATGAATAGCTGATCTAAGATAGTAATTGTTGGTTCTTCGCTAGCGATCGAGCCGAACGCCCCCATATCAGTGATATCGCTGTTCGATGACCCGTAGGCGACAGCGACAGAGAGACTGAACGTGCTTACGCTTACATATCGGGAGATTCGTAATGGACCTCAATCATTTACTCTACCGACACCAGGTAGAGGTTGCTCGGACCGATACAGCTACATGCCGAGAAGCCCGGCATAGCCATCGGCAGCTTGCTGCTGGATATGCGCAACAGGTCGACGACATGGTGGGCGAACAGCGCTCATCCGACCGACCGCTTATACCGTTGGGCCTTGCCCATGACTAAGCAGTACCTTCCCTGGGCGTCGGTCGCTTCCACGGTGATGCGGGCCATTGGGTGGTAGTCTAACGCAAAGGGCTGCCTGACGGCAGCTTGAAAGCTCCAATAGGCGGCAACCTGCACAAGGAAGCGAACCCTGGCGAACGCAGTGGCGGAGCCCGCCCCAATGGCAAACGCTGCAAGCAACCGACGAGTGGCAGCTTCCTGGAACATGGTGGCTAGACCGACATCGGCTACCGGCGCGGGCAACGGGTCGGAACAGCGGCACGCTCAACAACAACGCCACCACGCGTGGCATCAATTACTTTGGAGAGACGAAATGACCACGCATGAAAAACAGGCACAAGCCGAGCGTGAGGAGAGCGCGAACATCTCGATCGGTGGCGAGGACGACGCCAGTACCGAACGTGAGGGGGATGACAGCCACCTGCATGACGATCAGAAATCGCGGTCCTTCCCGACCGCAAGCGCTCCCGAAAAGAGGGGCGAAACGAACAGTGAAGGTGAGAACCGCGCAGGTGCGGGCGACGGCCAAGATGCTGGAGCAGATGGACACGCACATGATGAAAATGCCGCCAAGGTACAGGATCTTGCCAAAGTGGGCCGACCTAACTTTGATCCAAATGCCGGCCAGGATTGAACCTGAATAAGCAGGATCCGTCTTATAAACGCTGGACTGAACCTGCCACATTGAACGATGGAGAGCGTCACCTTAAGGTGCGGCTCCCCAACGGGTTGTCAGACAAGATGTAAACTACACCAGGGCTTGTCAAAGCTTAGTCTTCGTAAGAGGCGATCCTCGGGCACGTTTGACCCAGAAGCGGACACTCGCAGCTTCCCGCCAGCTTACCAGGATCCGACATTCGTTCAGGTTGGAGGTAGCCGATACCGCGAGTATTCCTCATGTCGCCGCAGCCAACCGAAATCCTCATCCATCTGCGTGGCTCTTCGCAGCTTCGACCAAGGCGTCGATGAAGACCCGAACCTTCGCCGACAAGGCCCGGTGGCTTGGATAGAGCGCGTGGATGGCAACCTCGTGGGTACGACCGGCAGGCCACAACCTGACCAGTCGGCCCTCCTCGACAGGAGCTTTGACGAGGAAGTCCGGAAGCCGTGCGATGCCGCAGCCGCCAAGGACGGCGGGCAGGATCGCTGCGGCGTCGGAGATCACGGCGTGCGGGCGGAATTCGGCGATGCCCGCTTGTTCAGCTGCGCCGTCGTGATAGGCCACTGGCCGATCCGCATAGTCGAGCAGCGTATGGGCCTGGAGATCGGAGGCGCGAAGCGGCGTGCCGCGCACCGCGAGATAGTCAGGGCTCGCACACAGCCATGTCTTCGATGTCAGTAGGTGCTTCGCGATCAGATCGCTGTCGGCCAACGGGCCAACCCGGACAACCATGTCCACAAGTTCGGCTGGCATGTCGATGATGCGGTCCTCGATCTTCAGGTCGACGCGTACTTGCGGATAAGCCGCCATGAAGGACGGGAGCATCGGCGCGACAAGCGCGCTCGCGATCGTGAACGGCAGACTGATCCGCAATGTGCCGCTAGGCACGGCGGCAAGACCTTCGAGCGCCGCCCCCGCCTCGTCGACATCGGCGAGGATGCGAAGGGCGTGCGGCCGGAACAGGGTGCCAGCGTCGGTCAGGCGCATATGCCGGGTCGAGCGATCGAGGAGGACGGCACCGACCTGCTGCTCAAGCCTGGCCAATGCGCGACTGACCCCTGATTTTGGTAAGCCCAATGACCTTGCTGCGGCCGAAACGCTCATCAGGTCGGTGATGCGCACGAAAGCGCGAAGATCAGACAGGTCCATCATTGTTGCACCGTATGCAACACCTGTCGCGTATAGGCCATCTAATCAGGTCGCCATGCAACGACTATCCTTTCCCCGACACGAAAGGATGCACCATGAGCCCCACGATCAATCAGGCACAACCCGATGCGGTGACGGCGTTCCCGATCCACATACCCGACCCCGACCTCAGCGACCTCGCCGACCGGCTCGATCGTGTGCGTTGGCCCGACCCCGGCCCGACCACGGATGGGCGTCAGGGGCCCGCTTTGCCGACGATCCGGCGATTAATCGAGCACTGGCGGGACGGCTACGATTGGCGGTCTACGGAGGCCATGCTCAACGGATGGGGCAGCAGCAGGACCGTAATCGACGGACTGGGCATCCACTTCCTACACATCCGGTCGCCACACGCGAATGCCACTCCACTGCTGCTGACGCACGGCTGGCCCGGCTCGATCCTCGAGTTCCGCGACCTGATCGGGCCGCTCACCGATCCGCAATCGCATGGCGGCGATGCCGCGGACGCCTTCCATCTCGTGATCCCGGCGCTGCCGGGCTTCGGCTTCTCGGACAAGCCCACCGGGCCCGGCTGGGGCGTGGGCCGCACCGCCGCGGCATTGGGGCAGCTGATGCAACGGCTGGGCTACGGCGACCGCTGGATGGCGCAGGGCGGCGACTGGGGGGCTGCGGTGACGACAGCGCTCGCCCATATGCGCGCGCCCGGTCTGGTTGGCATCCACCTCAACATGGTGATGTTTCAGCCAACGCACGCAGAAATCGCCGACGCAACGCCCGACGAACAGCGGATGCTTGACGACGCCCGGCGCTATGACCGGGAATACTCGGGCTATATGAAGCTGCAATGCACCCGTCCGCAATCGGTCGCATTCGCGCTGGCCGACTCCCCTGTAGGTCTGGCGAGCTGGATCTACGCGCTGTTTCAGGACGTATCCGACAGCGATGGTGAGCCCGAGCGCGTGATTTCGCTCGACCATCTCATCGACGACGTGATGCTCTACTGGCTACCAAACTCCGGGCCGAGTTCGGCGCGCTTCTACTGGGAGGCCGCGCAGGAAATGGCGCAGCGAATGCCACACGGTCCGATCCCGTTACCGGCCGGGGTCAGCATGTTTCCCGGCGAGCAGGTTCGGCTCTCGCGGCGCTGGGCTGAAGCACGCTTCGCGGATCTGCGCTTCTTCGCTGAAGCGGATCGAGGCGGACACTTCGCAGCGATGGAGAACCCGCAGATGCTGGTCGAGCATATCCGTTCAACCTGCTGCACAATCCGATAAACTGGAGTAGTATTAGTGCACATCCTCGTCGTCATGGCGCATCCTGCCGGCCCGTCGCTGACCCGCTCCGTTGCGTCTTCATTTCTCGATGCTGGAGCAGCGCTCGGACACACCGTCGAGCTTGTCGATCTGGTGGCGGAAGGGTTCGATCCGGTCTTCGGACCTGCTGACCATGCAGCGTTCACCGCAGCTGGCCCGACGTCGCCAGATGTGCGCCGGGAACAGCAGCGGATCGATCGGGCGGATCATCTCATTCTTGTCTACCCGGTCTACTGGTGGTCATTGCCGGCGGTGCTCAAGGGCTGGATCGATCGTGTGTTCGTGTCTGGGTGGGCATTCGAGGAAGGTGTCGATGGAGGCATCGTCAAGAAACTTGGACGGTTGAACGTCCATCTGATCGCGCTGGCAGGTGCCAGCGCCGCGACCTATGCCAAGCACGGCTATCGCGATGCGATGCGCGCCCAAATCGATCATGGCATCTTTGACTTCTGCGGCGCGACGGTGGTCACGTCCGAACTCGTCGATGGGCAAACGGACGATCTCGCCTCGGTGCCAGCAAGGGTTGCCAGCCTTATTGGCTGCCACCTTGCGTGACGGCCGATGCAGCTGCGCTGCCTGACAGACCCAATTCCGGAAGTTCAGGCTCCCTTTCCTGCTCCCCAACTTCGGACATTCGTTCATCGCATCAAGAAATAGGTTTGCCATCCCGCGTCTTGTCCGCGATTGTCCGAACTCGCTGGACAGCTGCACTAGGCACGCGTGCAACCATCTGTATCATAAGACAATGTCTCACTCACCTCTGCGCTCCCCTCCCAACCCGGCCAATGCTCCCAGCGCCCGCTTCTTCGGCGACATCGGCATAACTCCCGGTGCGCGGGTACTCGATGTCGGTTGCGGCAATGGTGACCTCAGTCGGTTTGTGGCCGGGCTTGCCGGGCCAAGCGGCGAAGTCGTGGCGATCGACCGGAGCGAACAGGCGCTGGCGGTAGCGCAAGCGACCGACACGGACTTGGGTGTCGCGCACATCCAATATCGCGCGGTCGATCTTTCGGGTGACTTGCCCGATCTCGGCCGTTTTGACGCGATCGTCGGCCGTCGCGTTCTGATGTACCTACCCGATGCCGCCAAGGCACTGGAGCGGCTAGCGACGATGGCCAATCCGAATGCCGTCTTGGCATTTCAGGAACATGCACGCACCGCCCTTCCCGCAGGACTTGGGCACCTCGCGTTGCACCGCCAGCTTTATGACTGGAACTGGAGCACAGTTGCAGCAGAAGGAGGGGATGTGGGGTTGGCGCTACGGCTCGCCGAACTGATGCAGCAATTGGGGCTTTCGGTTGAGGAGGCGCGCGGCGAGGCCATCCTGATCAATCCCAACCAGCCCTCCTTCCTGCCAACACTCACGCAGGCGATGCTGCCGCGAATAGTCGAGCGAGGTATCGCGACCGTGGAGCAGATCGACCCGGACACGCTGGCGGAGCGGATAGAGGAAGAGCATCGCGCTGCGGGTGGTGTGATCGTTTGGGACCTCGCCTTCTTAGTCGCGGCTCGCGCCCAACCTGTCGCTCGCTGAAAAGTCCGCGTTGAGGCGCTGGAAGCGAGCTGAACGCGGAGAGTATGCAGCGCGACCTGTCCGGCAGACTTGCGGCCGCGACGGACCCAGTTGCGGTCATCCACGGCCGGTTTTCACGTTCCCGATTTCTGCCATTCGTTTATGTCGGCCTTCCGACACGGTTATCGCGTGGCGCGGTGGCCGGAAGGTCGCAGCTGCTATTTGGTATGGCACTCCGCGGGCTGGTTTGATGGCGCCAGCCGACCTCGGACCGACTGGCGCACTTCGTCAGATCTGAGCCAAGCCACCATCGGTGAACAGCTCGCTGCCCGTCATGAAACTGCTGTCTGATGATGCCAGGAAGGCAGCAGCAGCCGCGACTTCTGACGGTTGGCCGACATGTCCGATTGGCGTCGTCGCCCCCATCTCGATCATGGCATCACGGCCAACGACCTCGGCGGCAAGCTCGGTCAAAGTGGGGCCCGGCGACAGGACATTAACCCGGATACCCGTGCCCCGCAGATCCTGCGCCCAGCTGCGCGCCATGTTGCGGACTGCCGCCTTTGAGGCGCTGTAGACGCTGAATGCCGGAGTCCCCATGACGCCTGTGGTCGAGCCGGTTAGGATGACCGAACTGCCGGCCTCCATCAGCTTCAAGCCTTTTTGAACCGTGAAGATCGTGCCCTTCACATTGACGTCGAACGTCGCATCGACATGGTCGGGCGTGATCTCGGACAAGGGCAACAATGCACCCGTGCCGGCATTGGCGAACAGGATGTCAAGCTTGCCGTGCTCCTGCTTCACCGTGTCGTACAGCCGGTCGAGATCTCCCGCATCGGTAACCGATCCTGGGACCGCCCGTGCATTACCGCCGAGCGCCGCCACAGCTGCTTCCAGCTTATCTGCCCTGCGTCCGAACAGGTACACGAACGCCCCTTCGGCGATGAATCGCTTCGCTGACGCCAAGCCAATCCCCGTGCCACCCCCGGTAATAACGGCGATCTTCCCGTTCAGTCTGGTCATAAGTGCCTCCATTCATTGGTTGCACGCAGTTGGCTTACGGCCTACCTAAGGACAAGTATGCACCTTTTGGTAAGTACCGATAATGTCTGAAATGCTATTGGTCGACGATCCCATCATCGCGCCCATCTCGCCTGCCTTCACCTGCGGGCTCGACGCCACGCTCAAGGTCATCTCGGGAAAGTGGAAGCCCCTGATCCTGTACTTTTTGCTGCGCGGGCCCACCCGCTATGGGGAACTGAAGCGCGCCATCCGCGACGTCAGCGACAAGGTGCTGATTCAGCAACTCAAGGAACTCGAAGCGGACGGCGTCCTGCGCCGGAACGACTACAAGGAGGTGCCGCCGCGGGTCGACTACACGCTCACCGAGCTCGGCCAGAGCCTCGCCCGGGCGCTTGAGCCGCTATGCCAATGGGGCACCGACAATATGGTCGTAATGCAGAAGCTATTTGCTGAGCGTGACGGATGGGGGCGTGGGCGCAATTGAACGGCAGGCCATTGGACCTGACTAAATGAGCATCGCACCCATCGCTTCTGGATCAGCCTGGCCCGAAGTCGGCCGTTCGCGTCCCTCTTTCCGCTTCCAGGAGGTGGCCAATCGTTCGTCTCTGTGTATCGAGCGCTCCCGGATCAATCGGCCAGTGCGCTCATGCCCCCAAAGCTCCGATCAGCGCATCGCGCGCCAAGGCAACGCGGGGGTCGCGCAAGGAGGATTTGGCCCAAACAAGATAGTATGCGTTGGTCGGCACGCGGATAGGCGCTGCAATTTCGACAAGGGTGCAGGCCGTACGTTTGGCCCTGGTGAGATAGCCGGGTAGAACCGTCCAGCCCAATCCCGCGCATAGGCCAGAGCGCAGGACGCGCAGATCCGGTGCGGTCAGGGCCGGAAGCCGCGCTACTTCGATCTGGTTCGCCTCCAGCCAGTTGCGCACCAATGGCCGGTCGAGGTCATAGGCAAGATAAGGCACCGTATTAAGCGCTTCACTGAGCGGCATGCGCGCCATTTGCTCGGCTACGACGGGCGCGGCCACAGCTCGCAGGTCTTCCGAGCCGATCTCCTGATAGGCAAGCCGTGCATTCGCGGGCCGGGATGCCGTGATGCAGAGGTGCACCTTGTCATCAAGCAGCATGGCATAAAGGGCTTCGCGCCCACCGATATGCAGGCGCAGATCAAGCCCGGCGTTGAGAAGCGGCCCCAGTCTTGGCGTGATCATTTCGCCGAGAAGGTCAGATGGCGCGGCAATATGCACCGTCCCGGACATTTGAACCGACCGCGCCCGTGCCGATGCCAATGCGGCTTCGGCCCGGTCGAGGCTGCCACCAATTGAAGCGGCGAAATCGTCCGCGATCGCCGTGGGACGGACGCCGCGCGAATGGCGATCGAAAAGCGGATGGCCGAGTTGCGCCTCGAGCGAGGCGATGTGCTGGGACGCCGCAGGCTGCGTGATGCCGAGCGCGCGCGCTGCGTCGCTCAATGACCGACGGCGATAGACTTCGATGAAGGTGCGCATCTGTGGAAGAGACATTATGTTTCCATAAACTGATTTATGGATGACGGCCATTCCCGTTGGGTTTCATGATGAGCGGTGAGGCCTATCTGATCCAGTATCGACGGATCGAACAGACGCATGATCGATGCTCGATCCTGACGGGCTTTGGTGCCGGCCATCGCCGCGACGGCATCGTCACTCGCCCGCCTCCACGATCCGGCACGCAAAGGAGCCAAGCCGATGACACGCATTCTCATGATCGCCACGTCAGCCGACCGCATGACGCCCGGCACCGAGCCGACCGGCGTCTGGCTCGAAGAACTGACCACACCCTACTACGCCTTCCGCGATGCGGGCGCCGACGTGACCTTGGCCTCGATCAAGGGCGGCGCGATCCCCGTCGACCAGCGCAGCGTCAACGCCGATGGCGAGAATGATGCATCGGTCGAGCGCTATCTGAAGGATGAGGCGCTGAAGGCGGAGGTCGCCGACACGCCCGTTTTCACCGGCATCGACATTTCGGGTTACGACGCGGTGTTCCTGCCCGGCGGGCACGGTACGATGTTCGACTATCCCGGTAACGAAGACCTTGCGCGACTGGTCGAGCGGTTCGACCGCGAAGGCAAGATCGTGGCCGCCGTTTGCCACGGTCCCGCCGGACTTGTTTCCGCGAAGAAGCCCGATGGCACGCCGTTCGTGGCGGGGCGCCGGGTTTCCGCCTTCACCGACAGCGAGGAACGCGCCGTGGGCCTCGATCAGGCCGTGCCGTTCCTGCTCGAAACCCGCATGAAGGAGCTGGGCGCGCATCATGAGGGCGGCCCCGATTTCCAGCCCTTCGCTCTGCGCGACGGCAATCTGGTGACCGGACAGAACCCCGCTTCGGCTACGCGCACCGCGGAGCTGGTCATGGAAGCCCTCACGGTAAAGCGGGCCTGATCATGCGCTATCTCCACACCATGTTGCGGGTTGCCGACCCGCAGGCGACGATTCGCTTCTTCGAACTGCTGGGCCTCAAGGAAACCCGGCGGATCGAAAACGAGCAGGGGCGCTTCACCCTTATCTTCCTCGCGGCTGACGAGGATCATCGCGGCGAGGGCAAGCCCGGCCAGGCGGAGGTCGAATTGACCTATAACTGGCCGCCCGAGGATGGCAGCCCGGCCGAGACCTACACGGGTGGCCGCAACTTCGGCCACCTCGCCTACCGCGTCGAGGACATCTACGAGACCTGCGCAAGATTGCAGGCCGGCGGGGTGACGATCAATCGCCCGCCGCGTGATGGGCATATGGCGTTCGTCCGCTCGCCCGAAGGTATCTCAATCGAACTACTCCAGCAGGGCGAACACAAGGCGCCTGCCGAACCATGGGCTTCGATGCCCAACGTAGGAGAATGGTAATGGCCAAGCTTTTCGAACCCCTGGACGTGGGCGGGCTGTCGCTCAGCAACCGTATCGTGATCGCACCCATGTGCCAGTATTCGGCCAAAGACGGTGCGATGACCGACTGGCACCTGATCCATCTCGGTCAGCTGGCGATGTCGGGCGCGGGCGCTCTCACGATCGAGGCAACGGCGGTCACGCCAGAGGGGCGCATCACCTATGGCGATGTCGGACTGTGGGATGATGCCACCGAAGCGGCGATGCAGCGCGTCGTCGATGGCGTGCGCCGTTGGTCCGACATGCCGTTGATGATCCAGCTCGCCCATGCCGGACGCAAGGCGAGTACGGCAAAGCCCTGGCATGGTGGGGCGCAGATCGCGCCCGATGCCGAACATGGCTGGCAGACCCTTGCGCCGAGCGCCCTGCCGTTCGAACCAGACGAGCATCCACCGCGCGCGCTCGATCGCGATGGCCTTGCGCGTATCCGCGATGCCTTTGCCGATGCGGCACGGCGCGCCGCCCGGATCGGTCTGGACTCGATCCAGATCCATGCCGCACACGGCTATCTCCTGCACGAATTCCTCTCGCCCCTCTCCAACACGCGCGAGGATGAATATGGCGGCGATCTTGCCAATCGGATGCGCTTCCCGCTCGAAGTGTTCGATGCCGTGCGCGCGGCCTTCCCGGCCAACAAGCCGGTGACGGTTCGCGTCTCGGGCACGGACTGGGTCGAAGGTGGCTGGACGGTGGACGAGACCGCGATCTTTGCGGCAGAACTCGAAGCCCGCGGATGTGCCGCGATCCATGTGTCCAGCGGGGGACTTGACCCTCGCCAGAAAATTCCGGTCGGTCCATCCTACCAGGTGCCGCTCGCGAAGGTGGTGAAGCAGGCCGTGTCGATGCCGGTCATAGCGGTCGGTCTCATCACCGACCCGCATCAGGCTGAGGCTATCCTTCAGGATGGCGATGCGGACGCGATCGCGATTGCGCGCGGCGTGCTGTGGGACCCGCGCTGGCCTTGGCATGCGGCTGCTGCTCTCGGCGCATCGGTGGATGCACCACCACAATATCTGCGGTCCGAGCCGCATGAGGCCGGGCGTATTCTCAAGGAAATGGATCTGGCCAAGTCTACACCACGCTGCTGATCGCTCACCACCAGGGCTCTCTCGCTCCGCTTGAATTCATCGCGTGGACGGATGCGGAGTGAGGGAGCGCGCCGTAACTTTGCGGGGCGGTCAACACTATATCGAACGACCGCTAGGTGCCAGGGATCACCTCTTCCGGTCTAAGTACGGTATCGTCCGTGCGGATGCTCACCAGCAGGCCGCTGAGGTGGCCGAGACCCAATCCCGGCCGTTCGCACGTAACTTCTCGCTTCCCGAAAGCTGCCGCTCGTTCATATGAGCGGATCGGCTACCTGAGCGAGCCCGCTCGACCACTCGGAACATTGGAGATGGGTGGTTAGCGGAAGTTCTCGGCAGACCGACCCACGGGTCGTGCCTCCTCGGGCAACCGGGCTAACGCAGACGCGGCTATCGTCCTGATGCCGTTCCAACGCTCGTCCTCATATAGTGCTTCTCGCTGCCAAAAGGACGCGTTCCGCTCCACGCTCATGGCAGTAAGCGCGTCATCGAGCGGGCGGATGGCGGCTGCCTCAGCGTCCGACAGTTCGCCGAGCGCAATCATGTCGTTGGACGCGAAAAACAGGTCATTGAGGCTCAATGCGAGTTCATCGTTGCCGTAGACAACAGCAGACCTGCCGCCGGTTACGGATCGCAGCAGTTCATCAAGATGGGCAATTTGCTCCGGGGCGGGTGCAGCTAGATACCTGACGGCTTCCCTAAGCTGCTCGTCGCGGGTCGGCATCGGAAGATACTACAGCCACCCCGAATGTCCGCAAGTGGGCGGAGGGCGCCCTGCCCTCCTAGTGAGGAGATCGAGCTTCGGCCGTTCAGACCGCTCCAGTGCTACCCCCGAACCGGACGTTAGTTCAGGTCAGCAGCGTTAGTCACGGCCGTTCAGGCCGTCCTACCTATCCTGTCTTGCGCTCGCGTGCGGATCCAGTCCGCTACCTCCGACATCGCTGCCAGCGATGCGTTCTCTTCGGATGTCGCGTCGCCGTGGTTTACGATGGAGACCAGGCGCGAGAAGGGGAAATCAGGCTGCGGCCGCTCGACCAGCCTGACCTCGTCGCCTGCGGCCAGTTTTCCAGTCTGCAGCACTCGGTAGTACCACCCGGCGCGACCGGATTTGACCATGGCTTTGAGCAGCCGGTTGTCGTTGAAGCGAAGCGCCAGCTTGAAGCATGGCTGCCGCGGCTGACAGACCTGCAACAGTGCGCTCCCGATCCCATGCACGTCTCCGACTCGGATTTGCTTCTCATTCAAGCCGTCGATAGTCAGGTTTTCACCAAAGGCGCCTGGGACGAGGAGATCAGCGTGCTCCGGGTACTCTGACCGCCAGGCAGCGTAATGCTCGCTGGCGTAACCATAAACAGCCTTTTCTGGTCCGCCGTGAACCGTAAGGTCAGCTTGCGCATCGCCCAACAGCCCAAAAGCATCCAGCCCTACGCGGTGGTCGATTGGAAGCTTGATGAAGCCGCTGGGAACACCGTTAGGACCGAGCGGAGCTACCCGGCCGACTTGCACTGAGCGAAGGGAGATCGTCATTGCTGATCTGTAGAGCTTGCCAGCCCCCGCCACCAGACCGGCCGCCATCTAATGGCCTTCTGCGCTGGGACGACTGTAGCGTGCTCGACCCAGTTGTGGACACTCAGTCGAGCGTCGACGTTCACCGAAACCGGACACTCGTTCACCCCAGCCAGACGCGACCGCTAAGCGCCCCACCTCGGTCATTCAGAGTGCGCGTATTCAATCTCAAAAGGCGTCATTCGGTCAGCTAAATCACGCGTCGCGTCTGGACTGCTGCAACCGCGCCCGGTCGCTGCTATCGGGATGAGCATGCACGTCGACCTCTACCGGCGCTTCACCGAAGCGCGACCCGCGAGCGAGAGTATCGGCAGGATAATGCCATACAACTGGATTAGGATCGCCGAGCGCCTAGCCGGCGCCTGGATGGCCTATTCCTCGATGCTCGACGACTTCGCCCGCGAGGTCGCCAACGCTATGAACGCTTTCACCATCAACGTGCGCCGGCTGCACGCTTGGGCCGCGGTGCTGGACACGCTCGGGGAAGACGAACGCGCGGAGGCTATTCACGAGTTCGTCGATCCCATCGCGACGCTCTCCCTGCTCACCCCTTACGTGATCAGGTCCAGGCTGATCTTCGCGACCGCCCACCTGTGCCACCAGGTGAACCTGATTCGGGAAGCCGAATGGTTGGAATCCTCGTTACCCGTGGACGACGAGATCTGGATGGACAGCGCCGACCGGCAGGGCGCGCCTTGGCGCCGCTACAATCGGTTGAAGACGCGAATCGAGGCGATCGGCGGGCAGCGCCTCCGGAATGCCACGGCCGACTTCCGGAATGCGTTCACGCACCGCTTCTCGCCCCGCGTGGAGACCGGGATCACGAACTTCGCGACGCGGCATTTCGACCCGGCGACCGGGAGCACTTACTATTCGTTCGGCGGCACCGAGCCGCTCGGCGTCAAGGACCTGACGATCCTGCTCGATGCCGAACTCGACCGCTGTTACGCAGCGTTCGCGGCCTTCCAGGCTCTCATCGCCGAACAGGTCGCCTTCGTCACCGCCAAAAACACCGAGATGCTCACCGAAATGGACGCGCAGTCCGCCGCCGGACGCTCGGCGGCGGACCATGTGGAGACCTAACTGTCGTCCGCGCCAGCGTCGTCGCGGCATGCAATCAGGCGCTCGAGGACTTGGCGAACGCCGTCGGCGCCCAGTTCATCGTGCTGCCCCGATGTAGGTGGCGCTGATGCCGCTCCAGATGCCGACCTTAGCCGGCTAACGCGCGCTGGAGGTATCGGCTGTGCGCCCAACCGCTGCCGCGTCTGGCCTTTGCTTCGAGCACCGAGGATTCTAAGCGCATTGCTTGGTGTAGCGGATTTGACTAGCTTCCCGAAAAGGGGGGCGACGGCTTATGAAAATCGAGGGCAGCGTCGTTGCGTGATCAAGCTCCCACCGAGGGCCAGCCGCTACCGGTTGCTCGACTGTCGGGGACGAGAAGTTTAGATCCTGGAGACGAGACTGAGCGGAACTATCGATACCAGCATCAATATGGTGTGGCACTCTTGGTTGGAGTTAGGCGCGGCACCTTCTCTTATGTCTCGCTTTACTGTGAGCACCACTAAGACTTCCTAGGTGAGCGGCTGGATGGGCGCTTCGATGGCTGGCAGATAAAGACGTCGAAGCCGGAGGGTGGTGCCTGGAAGTTGACCAGCCCAGCGTTGGTCAAGTCGATCGGTCGTTTCATCGAATTGCTCCAGGCCCATCCCGTCGAAGTCGGCGATTTCAACTTCGTCTCCAACTCTGCAATCGATCATGTCACGCCGGCAAGCAAGGACGATGCCCGGCGCGGACGATGCCCGGGCCTGATGCTGCAGCACATTTCGCAATGTTCGACGGCCGGGGACATCCAGGAGCCATTCAAGAAGGCGTTCGATAGTCTCGCCGCGGAGCTGGGAGCGACGGCGGAACAATTGTTCGACGTGCTTGGCCGCCTCGCTTTCGTGAAGGGTCCGTCGCGCGAGGAGTTCGATGCCACGCTCGCGCACGAGCATCTGGGCAAATTAGGAGAATGCGCGCATCTCACCGCCGCCGAGCTCGACACGCTTCGTGACGAGCTGGTGGGAAAATTCCACCGGGCGGCTTCGCTTCATGTGACCGACCCGGATCGGCATTTGCTCGACCGGCTGAGTGGCAGGAACAGCGATCCGACTATCGTTGCGAAGCGCATCGTCTGTGCCGAGGTGAGTTTAGCACCGCCGGCAACGCCATCCAGGGCCTTTGCCTATTTCGGCGAGCCGGCGATCAATCCGGGCGGCCAGCGCCCGGCGGGGGTGCTTGAGCAGAAGCTGGCGCGTGGCGGCCTTGTGGACATGGTGGAGTATATGAAGTCGAGGGAGCAGGCGGCCGAATATCAATTTCTCGAAGACCAGGCAAATAACCCGGCCACGGCCGGGCGTCAGCTGCGCCAGGTTGAGGAGGCGGTGCACGGCGAGTGCCTTGAGGCCTATATGGCGGCCAAGACGACCGCCCAGCAGCCGTTCGGCCCGACCATGTTCACCGATGTGAGCGCGCGCCTGCGCAGGCTCGAAAGCGATCGGAAGCAATTGCTCGGCGGCAGTCCCTACGAAGTGCTGATGGGGACGGCAGCCTTGCTGACCAGCGAATGCCGCCTCTGGTGGAGCGATCGGTTTCGCCTCGAGGACAAGGCATGAGCCTCAATGTGCTCAAGGCCGCTGCCGACGCCGAAAACGCCGATGGATTGCATCTGGCACGGCTCCTTGTGCTGCTACGTAGCGCCGACAAGGCGAACAAGACCAGGCCGAAACCGGTGGAAGGCATTACGAAGCTCGCGAAGCTGGATTTCCTGTTGCGCTATCCGATCTATCTCGAACGCGCGCTCATCCATCTCGGAAAGTCGCCCGATGCCGCGGCGGTGACGCCGCGCGAGCGCACAACCGTCGAGACGAAGATGATCCGGTTCCGATATGGTCCGTGGGATGGCCGTTACCGCCGCTGGCTAAGCCTTTTGTCGGCGCGCGGATTGATCACGCTGTCGATGACCGGCCGCAAGATCGAGATAGGCCTTACCGACACCGGACGCTCAGTGGCGGACGGTCTTGGTGCCCGGCCGACATTCCGCGATCTCGCCGAACGCGGCGCCGTGGTTATCAAGGCGGTCGGATCGATGCCGGCGACCAAGCTCAAGGATTTCGTGTACGAGATCGTGCCCGAGATCACCGGCATGAAATGGGGTGAGGAGATCGGGCCGCTCGCGCGCAGCGGCCTCGCTCTGGATGTTGGGGGCGACGGATCATGAAATTCACGATGGTGTCGCTGGTGCTATCCCTGCGGAAGGCCGAGGAGGCGATTGCGTTTTCAGGAATCAGTTATTTCTGGGGCCAGATGGGTGCGGGCAAATCGAGCATCGCGCGGCTGGTCGATTATTGCCTTGGGGGCGATTTTCAGCTGTCGCCCGCGCTGCAGGCGGAGTTCCTGTCCGCAACACTCACCCTTGAACTTCAGCAATCGGTCCTGACAATCGAGCGGCAGCGCGATTCGCGAAATGTGCTCGCGTCGTGGACACGCAATGACGGACCCTATTCGGTCGTGCTGCCGGCACGCGTTGCCTCCGGCGAAGTCGTGCCAGAGACCGGGATCGAAACGCTCTCCGATCTGATTTTCTTTCTGTCGGGCGTCAATCCGCCGCGCGTGCGCAAGAGCAAGATCAAGGAAGACAGCAAGGCGGTGCGCCTGACCGTCCGCGACCTGCTGTGGTTCTGCTATCTCGACCAGGATCACATCGACAGCTCGTTCTTTCATCTTGAGCAAAGCGCCGAATTCTACCTGCGCCTCAAGAGCCGTGACGTGATCCGCTACGTCATCGGCTATCATGTCGAGCGCGTCGCCGATCTGGAAGCAGAACTCGATCAATTACGGGCCAACCGCACGGCGCGCGTCTCCTCGATCGACAGCCTCACCAAGGCGCTCGTGGAAGTCGGCATCGGATCCGAGGAGGGGATCGGGCAACGAGAGGCGGCATTGACGGCCGCGATCGCCACTGCCGACCAGAATATACGCGCCTATCGTAACGCGCCTCGCGATGCGGAAACGCTCCACGCGATCGATCGGTTGAAAGCGCAGTCCCGAGATCTTGGCAATGCGGTTGCGAAGATCGACGCCGATGCCGACGAATTGCGAACCACGCGCGAGCGCCATCTGCGCCATCGGAACGAGATCGAGATGCTCGGCCTCAAGTTCCGGCGATCGGCAGAAGCTCGCGAGATCCTCGGTGATCTGAAATTTGTCGACTGCCCACGATGTGCGCAGCAATTGCCACCTCACGCGCCGAGCTGTTGCGAAGTCTGCGGTCAGGAAGATCTCATGGATCTCGCGGACCCGGCCGAAGTCGCGGCGCTCGAGGTCGATATTGCCAGCCGGCGCGCCGAGCTCGACGGTGCGATGGCAGCCATCGACGCCAACCTCGCGCGCATGAGCGCCGAGAAGGGCCGCATCATTCAGAGCAAGGACCGGATGGAAGCCGAGCTCAACCGAGCTCTCGCCGAACAGGACTCGGCGTACCTGTCCATGGCGCTGCTCAAGGAGCGCGAACGCGCGTCGCTCGAGGCCGAACTGCACAGTATCAAATGGCTGCTCCGGCTGCCGCAGCTGCTGCAGCATCAGCGCGAGGCATTGGCGGAAATCGTCGCGCGCGAAGAAGCGACGCGCCAGGCGTTGAAGGAGGTTCGCGCGAAGGCCGAGGCAGACCGGACTAGCCTCAACCGCTTAGCCAGCTATTTCCTCGACTGTCTCGTTCGTGCCGGTGTTCCGGGCATCACATGCGACGACCGACTGGAGCTGGAGCCGCCGTCTTTCTATCCGGAAATTTATGGGGCCGACCCGGCCGACCCCACTGCTTCCACGTTCACGTCGCTCAGCAGTGGCGGCAAGAAGACACTGTTCAAGTGCTGCTTCGCGATTGCGATTCACCGTATCGCCACCGAGCTGGATGCCCCGCTTCCCGAGCTGCTGATCATCGACTCTCCGATGAAGAATATCAGCGAGCGGGAGAACCGCGATCAATTCGAAGGCTTTTACAAAATGGTCTACGAGCTCAAGGCAAGCGAGCTTTCGTCGACGCAGATCATGCTGATCGACAAGGAGTTTTTCGCTCCCCCGCCCGGCCTTTCCGTGAGCGCGGCGAGTCGACACATGCAGCCCGACAGCAGCGAGCATCAGCCGCTGATCCGATACTATCGGGGCAAATAGCCACTGAGCCGGTGCGCCCCAGACTTGCGTCTTGCCGCTACCTTCCCGTTGCCGCAGTGCCCTCCGAGCCCAACTCCTTAGGCTGGCTCTATTTGCTCTGCTCGGTACTGCGAGGCCGCCGAGCCGTCGGCGCTTGTTGGACTTGTCTGCGACTAGGCGCTGGACCCCTTTGCCGCCGCATAGTCCGCGACCGCCTTCCTCCGATTATCCTCCCCGATCTGATACAGCTGCGAGGCGCGGGCCATCGTCTCCGAATCCGGCTCGTCCGCCTCCATTCGCCCAACCTCGGCAACCACGTCGGCGTGGATTGCTTCGGCCGTGAAGACGTTCTGCCTGCCTCGACGGCGCGCATAGTCCAGGATCGACTGGCAGCCGGCAGGCAGGTCTTGCCCTCGCAGACTGCGGGAGAGCAGCCATAGAATCACGTCGGTGACTTGGATGCCGGCGCTGTCGCGGGCGCTCGTGATTTCGAGACGACTGCCGAACACGCGGCGGAGCATCGCCCTCTCGCCGAGCGGCATGTCGATGAAAGCCGCGCCGGCGTTCGCGTAGAAGTCGTGCCAGAACGCGAGCGAGGCGGCGAACTCCGATTGACGATCGTGACGGATAACCTCGACCGGTCGGCCCCACTCGTTGGACTGCGTCTCCACCCCGGCAAGGAGGTTGCCAAAGCCAACAGTGTTGGGGAGGTGGCCCTGACGGGCGACCTTGTCCTCCGAGAATATGTCTATCGCCTCCGGGTTCGCCATCGCCCAGGCTAGACCCTCGCCGATGACCTCCCTCGATCTCGCATCGGGCAGTCGTTCGACGCGCTCGAGGACGCGGCCGCAGAACTGGATGAGTTTCTCGCGTGCCCGGCTAGCGTTCACCTCCATGAGGGCGTCCCAGAACAACTGTGCTATCTCCTCGTCGAGGAGCCAGGCGAACTTGAAGGCCATCGTCATACGCACGGGCCGCATGAGGAAGACCTGGGTCGGGATGGCCCGGTTCTCCGCTGGATCGAGAAGGGTGTGGAAAGCCTTTGTGCCGAGCACGTAGCGTTTCTCCACGACGCTGGCGAAGAAGGACGGCCCGGCGCGTCGCAAGATCGAAAGCAGGTCCGGCGCAATCTCCTCCAGCCTGCAGACGCCCAGCTTGCTTGCGTGCAACTCGTCGTCGTCGAAACGCCGGGCGAGCTCGCGCACCTGCGCGCCAAACCGAGTGTCGAAGTCGCTACGCGTCATCAGAGCTGCGGTAATGAAGAGCGGCTGGTCGGCGTCGAGGAGGCGCGCACCGGTGTTTCCGGTCTCGTCTACATAGGCGAACAAGTGGGCCTCCGTGGTGTCGGCTACCTCGCATCTAGCAGCTAGCCTTCTGCGCTTCTATTTGAAACATGCTGAGATCGCAGTTCTGGACATCGCAATTCGATGTCAACTTTCCCTACTTCAAGCCTGCGAAGCCGTCAGTCCGCAACCGGCCCATTAGCGGCCCTCGCGACGACCTTCACCGCGAGCGGCTGGAATTGGGCGTCGCCAGCCGCAACCGCTGGAAGCGACGCGTTTCTATCGCGGGCAAAAGGCCTTATCATAACCCGATGATCGCCGACGATGGATTTGACGGACTGGCCGCGGCCGAGGCGCTCGACAGGGTCGGCGCGATGGTCGACCTCGCCGGCGACCGCAATGATGCCGGCCTGACAGCGCGTGCCTTGGCGCTGAGTGAACGCCTCGCGTCGCGGCCGGGATTGACCGCCGAAGCCCGCATCCTGCTCCACTATTTTCGCGCTAACGCCTTCGACAACGAAATGCATCATGCAGGCGACGCGCAGAGCTGGTCCTGGGAGCTGGCGCATTACGACCAAGTGCTGCTCGAATTGCGCAGTGCGGTGCGCGAAGAGGGCTTTGCGGACCTCGACCAGTTCCGCCAGTGCCAGATCCTGACCAACCTCGGTAACAAGCTAAGTGCGATCGGCCGGCCTTGCGAAGCGCTCACGCAGTGGGACCGGGCGATCGCGCTCAACGCCCGTTTCGCGATGGCGCTCGGCAATCGCGGCCATGGCCTGATCGCCTATGCCCGCTCGCTCTACGATCGCGGCCATGCCGGAGTGCTTATGGGCAGCGCATATGCGGCGCTGACCGCCGCGAGCGACGCCGATGCGATCTTCGATTCACACGAGAGCCTGGCGCTGGCCAAACGGTTCGAAGCGATGGCCGCGCAGCTCGCCAGCACGCTGCCGCTCGACGCCATCGCGCAGGATCTGAACCGCGAATATAGTCTCGGCCGCTCGCGCGCCGAGCGAAGCTATCGCCGTTGGGCGCTAGACAACCGCCTTTTCCTGAGTCCGCTCAACGATCTTGGGCCGTACAGCATCGCCGCGCACGATGTCCTGCATCTGCCGTCGATGACGCTCGGGCTCGTCGACGCCGGGCCGGGTCCGCCGGTCGCGTTCGGTTTCTACAACCAGCTCAAGCAGGAATATGTCTCGGCACGCTGGCTCTGTTACGAGGGTCTGAGCGAGCATCGGGCGCACTTCAGCGACCGCGAGACCCATCTTTTCGACACGCTCAGTATTCCCGCCTATTCGCTCGCGGTGGAGAAGACCAAGATCGCGTTCCGGCTGGGATATTCGCTGTTCGACAAGATCGCCTTTTTCATCAACGACTATTTCCGGGTCGGCTTGCCCGAGCGCGCGGTCAGCTTTCGTGGCATTTGGTACGAGCGGAAGGGCGACCCCAAGCCGCTCAGCACCGTCTTCAAGGATCGCGAGAACTGGCCGCTGCGCGGCCTCTACTGGCTGTCCAAGGACATCTATGAGCCGGCCTTTCAGCAGGTTTCCGAGCCCGATGCCGAAGGACTGGCCGACCTCAGGAATTCTCTCGAACACAAATATTGCCAGGTTCATGAGGACCTCGGCCTTGGTTATAGCCGGTTTGCTCCGCCCAACGGCAACGACCTTGGCTTTCGTATTGGACGCGATTTGCTCGAAGCCAAGACGCTCCACATCCTCAAGCTCGCGCGGGCCGCGCTTATCTATCTGTCCCTGGCAGTGCATCGTGAGGAGGCGGTCCGCCGCGCTGCCCGTCCCGAGGGCCTTGTCGTCTCGACGCCGCTGTGGAAATGGAAAGAGCGGCGACGGCTGTGATCCAGTGCAGCGCGACGCGCGGGTTCGTTGGCGGCGAAGGGGCAACATCATGATCGCCGATCCCGACCACGAGATCTTCGAATGGCCTTGGCCCGAAGGGCCCGGCGCCGAGCATGTCTTCGCCAAGCAATTCGAGCTTGCCGGTCTGCTCGCAACGCGCGTGCCGGTGTTCATGGATACCAATTTCTGGGTCTGGGCGCGACAGGCCGCGTTCGGCGAGACCGACGAAGCGGAACTAATTTCGCTGCTTGGCGCGCTCAGGATGGCGGTGCAGTCGGGCAAGGTGTTCTTCCCGATTACCCACGATTTGATCGAGGAATTCAGCAAGCAGCCACCTGAGCGTCTCGAACGCACGATGATCCTTGTCGATCTGCTCAGCCTCGGCGTTGCGATGGTGCCGCATCACGAGCGCGTGGCGATCGAAATCGAACGGTTCACCGCGCGCGCTCATCCCGAGCATCCGCCGAAGCCCCGGACGCTATGGACGAGCTACGCCTTCGCGCTGGGATATGAAGATCTGCGGCCGCCCGGCATCGCGGTCGATGATGCGTTGTTGGTGCTGATGGCCGAGACGGCATGGATGGCGCCGCCCTCGCGGCTGGCGCGCAATCTCGACGCGGCGATGTTCGACGCGCGTGCGCGAAGCCAGCGCCTCGCCGATCTTCTGAACGAACAGGCGGCGCTTCATGCCTATGAGCTCGACGGGCGGGCGAGCGCGGTGCGCCACGAGGTGGCCGGCGCGGCGAGCATGATCGAAGGCATCGCAGCGCGCGAATTTCGGCGCATGGCCGAGGCCGCGGGCCACCTGGCCGAAGCCCGGGATATCCCGAAGAGCCGGGCGGTAGGCAAGCGCATCGCGAGCATGGTGGCGATTGCGCTCGAACAGGAGGTCAACCAGCGCGCGTTCGGCAGTCTCTATATCGGCGCCATGCTCCACGCCGCGATCCGTTCGGAGACCAAGCGCAAGATCAAGCCGAACGACGTTTACGATTTCCGGCACGCGGCCGCGGCGCTCCCGCATTGCTGCGCCTTCTTCACCGACGGGCCGCTCGCGAAGCTGATCACCAGCGGCCATATGAAACTCGACCGGCTGTACGATTGCACCGTCGTCGCGACGCCCGCCGAAGCGATCGCGGTGCTGGGCGACTTGGTGATCGGCACCGACCGGGCCGCGCAGGCATGAGCCAAGACCCGCGGCCGGACGACATGGCGATCCGCGCTGCAGCCAGGGAATTTCGCGCAGCGTTGGACGCTATCGACCGGACGCATTGGCAGCATATCCATGTCGGCAACTTCCCGCGCGGCGCGTGCGGCCATTGCGCCGAGCTGCTCGCGCGCCATTTGCACAAGCGCTTCGGCATCACGCCGGACTATGTCAGCGGTAATCTTGAGGGCGAGGACGGCCGGTTCGAGTGCGGCCACGCGTGGCTCGAATGGAACGGCCTGCTGATCGATATCTCGGGCGACCAGTTCGGCTGGGCGCCGGTCATCGTGACCCGCACGCCGGGACCCGATTACACCGGCAGCCGCCTCAACACGCGCCATCGCTGGGCGCTCGACCCTGATTGGTGGGGCCGGCAGTGCGGCGCCGTCTGGCACGCCGCGCAAAGCTATTTGGCGGGGACGGCCGTGCGGTAGCGCGCTCATGCTTTGGCGATCGCGGCCTGTAGCGCGGCGCGAAAGCGGCCCTGCCGGTTTCCTCCAGTGATCGACCTTCAGATCCTTGCTCCAATGGATGAACGAAAGGCCGGCTACACCGATGGTCGCTCAAAAGCGGCCAGTCCGCTTCCCACCAGATGAATGCCGGTCGACTTCCTATCGGTATGTCCTGTAGCTTACCCTGAGACTATGCCACCACGATAAGATGTATGGCCCGACCGCATGCCATCCGGTCGATGGCGTAGAGCGCCTGTGTGTCTTTCGCGCCTTGGCCCAAGAACCATTGCTGCGCTGGTGCAGCGAACGCGACATTCGCGCGAGACCATCCATAGCGATCAGCGGTCGCGCTAAGGCCTGATGCCGCAGACCGGACAAACCAAAGAGGGTTCAGGGCGGCTGACCGTCTGAACCATCGGCGCCCGTCCGCTTCTTCGACGACAAGGGCGAATGCCGCAGGATGAATTTCAGCAAGCCGCAAGGCGGCAGCCATCGCGCTGACGCTGAAAGTGGCGGCAACTTGATAGACGAGACCGAATGACATCGGGACGCCAGCGACCAATGGTTCCAGCATAAAGCGGGGCATGAGCAGACCGGCAGCATACCCGTCCGCCTCGCGTTCGCAGCCCGCCGCACCGACTTGTTGGTCGGCGGCGCCATGGCAGATCAGCTGTTGGCCGCGATGGTGGTGCCAATGACCGAGTTCATGTGCGACGGAGAAACGCTGCCGGACGCGGCTGGCCCGGTCGTCGACCGTGATGATGGCTCGGTCGCCCAGGCCGACGATCCGCGCATCGCCAACGGCAAGCCGACGATAGCGTACCACCGCGCCCACGGCATGGGCGATGACCTCGACATCGATCTCGCCCGGTTTGGTGATGCCGAGGTCATGCAGCAGACGCTCGGCAGGCGGTACGACTTTTGCCGTCACGCAGGGCGGTCGCCTGTTTCGTTGTCGAGTTCGGCCAGGTCGTCGATCAGGTCGTCGATGTCGTGGTCGTCGTTGCCACGGGCAGCGAGGGTCAGGCGGAGGTCGGCATCGCCCGACATGGCTTGCCGCAATTGTGCTCGCAGACGCGCCCGATCGATCGGTACGACCCGAGCGTCGGCACCGGCATCGAGTTTGGCCCGAATCGCGCGCAGGTTCGCCTTCTTCACTGCCAGCTGCGCCTGAGCGATCTCCGCCTGCAGGTCGGCCAGATCAGGCTCAACGTCCTCACCGTCGAGGAAGTCGTCCAGCAGTCGCAGCTGCATCAATTCGTCCGCGTCGGTGGTCATGGTATGCTCCTGTCCTTGGCGGCGGCCGCCAGCTTGCGCTGCAATTGCTTGCGCACCGATGCGAGGCCTTTGGCATCGAGCCCCAGCCGGTTCTGCAAGGCGATGCCCTTCTCGCCGTCGAGCACCGCATCCAGCAAGGTGACCAACTGCGGGTCGTCCCCGATCGACTGCTGGATCGCGGCGAGGGTCCGCCGGTAATGCAGCGCATCATGCCCGACCTGCTCCGGGCTGGGCGCCAACGACGCCATCGCCAGCGTATCGTCGTCGAGGTCGAGCGGGACCGGGTGCAGGCCGTCGCGTTCGGCTTCCCGTTCCTGAGAGGTCAGGCTGCGCATGATCCCGATCAGGAAGTTCACGATGTCGTAGCCGCGCCGACATTGGCGACGACCATCGAGCGCCCGGACGAACGCCTCCTGCCGAAGGTCACTGGCAAGCATGTAATGCCCCTGCGCCAGATAGAGAGACCGCCGCCGCAGGTAGCTGTGGTCGGTTGTCGTCATTGCCTCCAGCATCGCATTGACCTCGGCAGTCGAATAGACATCGGCGGGCGGCTGAACCGGTGTTGCTGTCGGCGTGACGGCTGAGATGACGGCCTCCCTTACTCTATAAAGCGGACGGCTCGGCATTCTCGGACAGAAGCATGAAATATTTATTGGCCGCTGTCCGAATTTGTGAGGTCGTCCGCTTTATAGGTAGAGAGGTTTTGTCACCGGGATGCTGAGCCGTCACGATCGGTCGACGCGATGATCGACCGACAGTGTCAGCCGGTTTGGATCAGGCTGCCAGCGGCCGGGTCCGGACGGCAGCACGATCGGCGAAAGCTGCGCGGCGAGCGACCAGCTTGGCGAGCCGCGCCTCGGCGCGGGCAATGCCCTCGTCACGGTCAGCCGGCTGGTTGGCCAGTTGGATCAGTTCGCCAGGTGCGAGCCGGTACGCCTTACGGATGCCGGACTGCGGCAGGATGATCGCCCGCGATCCATTGCGGCTCAGATACAGGCGGCAGTCGGTCTGCAGGTGGCAGATGCTGTCACGTACCGCGCACAGCGTGATGCCGGTCAACTGGTAGCCGTCTTCGCCATCGGCAAAATCCAGATATACCACATCGTTGCCGCTGCTGTGCGCGATGGCACCGATACGCAGTCGCCCCTCGGCTCCGCCCATTTCGCCGGCGAGGATCGCCGCGCCGGGCTTCATCGTGCGGCTGCCGACCAGCATCTGGGCGACTGCCTCAGTGTGGCGGCGGATGATCGCGGTCTTGTCTGTCGTCATTATCTTCTTCTCCATTTTCATCCCCGGATAGGGGACCGTCCTCCTTCCTTCGTGCCTTGCCCCCGGCAGGTGGGCGGGACCGCTGCGGATCCCGCCCGTCATTGTCAGCCGTCGCGGTAGCGCGGCACCCAGACGTCGTAAAAGGCTTCCCACTCATGCTGGAACCGCGTCTGCGCGGTTTTGGCGACAAGATCGGGGTGCACCTCGCCCCAGCCAGAAGAGCGATGGACGCGCGCCATGCAGACGACATGGGCGTGAGGCCGGCGAGCGGACAGTTCGTCACCTGGCATATGCACGACAGTCATGCTGCTCAGTCGGCGGTGCAGCGCGAGCTTTTCCAGTGTGTACTTGCCGACCAGCGACAGGATGTCGGCGGGTTGCCAGCTATGTGGGAACCGCATGGTGAGTACGACAGCCAGCAGCTTTTGGTGCGCTTTCGTTTTGGCGTCATACCCCTGGAAGATAGTTTCGAGCGCGCCAGGCTCGACCGCGACACCGGGCGCGGTGACGATGCGGTGCATCGTGCAGGTGATCGGCCACAGGCCATCTGCCAGCCAATCCGTATCAGCCGGCTTGCTAGGTTGCAGCTTGGCGCGGGCCAGATCGGCAACGCGGTTCTGCTTTCCCTTCGCACTCTTGCGCAGCAGGGCGTAGCCGAAATCCGGCGTCGAGCCGAGTGGATCGTCGTACACCATGTCGTCGGCGTCCGACGGGCTGATCCAGGGCAGAGGCTTGCTCATCAGCGATCCCCCCAGACAGCGCCAAGGAAAGCATCCGCTCGCGCCAGCCCAGGTTTTAGATCGCAGCCGCCATCAGCGGCGGACAGCCGGGCCGGCCTCATCGGGCGCAAACGACCAGGGGAAAGGCGGAAAATCGCGTCGCTCTCGTCCGGTTCTGCAGGATCGGGCACCAGCCACGCCTCGGAGGTACGCGATAGCCAAAGTCGGCGGACGTGATGCCAGACGGTGCCGTGGCGTTGCCACTCTCCGACCGCGCAATAGAGCGTGCGGCTGCCGATGCTCGACGCTTTCACCACCAGCGCATCGCACCGGGCAATGCGGGTGCCGCGCTCGACGGTGTCGAGATCCCCGCGTGACGGCTCGATCGACGGCACCAGCAGCAGTTCGGCGGCGGCGATGTGTAGGTAATTGCGAAAAGGCGCCGGGATGATCGGCACCGACCGATCGATCCGCCAACCGGCGCGCTCGGCGATGGCCAGCGCTCCGGACAGGGCGCGCGCCTGTGCGAGCTCGCGCTCTCGATTTACGATGTACATGGAAGACCTTGATTTTGCGCGGGAACGGCGGGCTGCTCGCCGGCCCCGCACCATCATTTCGCCTCTACGGCACAGCCGCAGGCCCCTTCCAAACCATCATCCCGGCCGGCCCGGCCGGTCTATCCTTCGCCTTCGCGATGAAGGCGACGCGCCTGGAGGGCGTAGCAGATTACCGAGCGTTCCCGCTTCACCGCAGCAGGTGATAGACCGGCGTGATCAGCGTTCGTGCGATCCCTTGGCCCTGATATCCGCAACCGTTGGTTCCGCTTTGCCTTTCGACTTCGCATCGTCAGTATGTGGCCCGAGCGTTTCGGCCAATCGACCAAGCTGACCGGATGCGCCACGGGGGGATTGCGGCTTTTCCTGATTTGGCGGCGATGCGTTCGGTATCTGCCGTTCAACGCCTTCAATCAGGTCGCGCCGACGGACCACACCTACAGGCGACGCAGGCGCAGCTCGCTCGCTGGCCCCTAAGGCCGCGACTTTCCCAAGGCGTCCGGTATCACGCAACGCAGGTACGGCCCGCAGCCCGATAGGCGGTTCCAGCGGCATCTTCACGACATGAGATATTGGTAGGATAGGCTTGCGCGGGCCTCCATGCCGCGGCGGCATAATGGATGGCAGATCGGATTGCCGCTGTTGTTGTTCAGCGTACCTTTCGGCCAGGCGCGCTTGCAATTCCGCGTGATAATCGGGATGCGTCAGCACCCTTTGATCCTCCGCGCTCAGTCCCGTCATGTCGACTTGGTATCGATCGCCAACGGCCGTGACGGCCGCGTTTTTCCGGCGCAAAATCTCCCATGCCTGTTCGCGAAGCAGGGCTTGTTGATGGCGGGCTGCTTTTCTCCGAGCTTCACGGTTCGCTTCTGCAATGGTCGGCTGAACGGCAGCGGCTTCAATCTCTTTTCGATCTGGCTGATGCGTCACCGATGCCGATGAGGACGGTTCAGCCACTTCCCTTACAGGCGTGGTTTGCTGATCGCCCGTTTTCTTAGCCCCGTCAGTCTCCGAGACTATGGGTTCGATGCTGAAAGGAGCCAGCATCATGCGCGGATACTCGACCATCCCGGACGTCTCGTTCGACGCGCCAGCCAACGTTGCCGTCTTTCGCCGGGCGCGCTCGGCGAGCAGAATGCGTTGGATCGGGCGTTCCGCCGAAAATAGGCGCATTAGCGTGTCGATGGCGACCGGAACGCCTTGCCCGAGCCGCACCGAGTCATCCTCGATCACCAACAAGGTGGGGTCCGCCGCATGTTTGGCAAGCCAGGCGTGCAGCCGCTCGCGTTTGCGGTCATCGTAGCTCGACGGCATCGGTGTGGCGGGTTCCTTCACCCGGTCACGCGGATGGTATGTCATGGCGCGTCTGCGAGTCTGATCCTGGGACGCGGGCTGCGTCGCGGACTGCACGACATGCCACTCGGCCGCCACGCGGGCCTCCGCCTGGGCCAGCGCACGGCGTTCGGCGTCACGCTCCGCCAGAGAAGGGCTGTGCCGCTCGACCCAGGCGAGGTGCTCCAGCGCTGCGGCGCGCAGATCGTCGTCACCGGCTCTCTTCTTCACTGGCCGGCCGGGCTGAGGCGTCAGGGTACGGATCACCGCATCGGCGCGGGATCGTGCCATTGCGACGACGACATCGGCGAGTTCCGCCTGCAACCGCCGTCGGATCAGCCGGCGTTCAAGCCTCTCGCAGCGATCAAGGGCTGCCAACGCATCGCGATCATGTGCCAAGGCCGAACGGGAAAACGCGACTTCCTTCTCCAGCGCTGCTTCGGCAGCGGTCGCCCGCGCTTCGCAGGCAGCGGCCTCGTCGGCGACGATCTTGCGGGCGTTGCGCGATCCCACCTCGGTCACGATACCCCGGTGTTCGAGGCCGGTCGCGCGGTTGCCCATATGCTCGAGCGGGGTCATGGCGATGCCGTAATCGGCATAGGTGCCGTGCAGGTACCGGACGATGTCGGGCCGACCGCCGACGACCTCGTTGACGATGCTGATGAATCGCCGCCGCATGAAGCCCGCTACATTCGGCCGCCCCATGCCATCCGTACCGATGTCGGCACCATAGCGGACCTTGGACTGAGCAAAGGGGCGAACGTTCTTGCCGTTCCGGCGTTCGACATATTCGAAATCCCAACAGCCATGGTCGTCGAGCCATCGGGCGGGCCGGTCATAGCCATCGACATGGATGTGGAAATTGCGGCGGTCGTTATGCTGGTCGGGCTGGTGGATCGCGCCGATCACCATCCAGCCGTCATCGCCAAGTTCGCCGCAGAAGCGGGACAGGATCTCGTGCCGATCATGGACCGACAGCCCGTCGGGGAGTTCACCGACAAAGCGGTGCTGCACCCGTCCGGTGCGACCCTGCTGCCAGCGGAACAGGTCCTTGCCCGCCGGATGTGCATCGAGCCAGGCAAGCCGGTCGAAGGCTTCCTCCTCGGTTACCTCCGCCACCGGGATTTCGCGATCCCTGAAAGACTTACCTGCTTCCGCAGCCTTCTTTTTCAACGCGTCGCGTCCATCGCGAAGACGACGGTTCATCGCGCGCAGCCAGTCTGGGGCGACACCCATCCGCTCGAACATGGTGAAGCCGTCGACCTGCGCCGTCGATGCGGTCAGGTAATGCGTGCGTGGTGAGGATTCGTACCGTTCCGCCGCCTCGAACAGGCTACGCTGCCGACTCCTGTCACCCGGGATATTAGTGAACATCGCCAGCCGATTAGTCTCGGCGCGCAGATCCTGCGCGTCGAGCAGGTCGATCGCCAGATCGCCGACCGGATCCTGCAGTCCGGTTTCCCGGCGGATATAGTCGATATGCGCCGCGACCCCGATCGTGGCGCCGCTGGTGACATAGTCAAAATGGTCACCTGCCGTCATGGCCGCCGTCTTGTGGCCATGCCGGACGTGGCCGTCCTTGCGGGTCGGCGCGAACGTTCGCGTGATCGGCGTGACGTCGAAATGCGGTATGCGGAAATTGCCGGTCTGGCGGTCGCGACCGGTCAGCGGGCTCGCCGTGAAGAAGTCGACGACGCGCTGATTGGCCGGCGCTTTGGTTCGCCGCTTCCTCCCCTTGCCGGTCTGCTCGGACACCCCCTGCACGCGAAAATGGGCACGGGACAGCGTCGCACCGATCGCATCGCGATCGTCCTGCTGCTGACGCCGCAGCAATGCCCGCACGTGATGGGCATAGACCGCGCGTCCGCCGCTATCTGTGCCGGGTGACGCCATGTACATATTGTCCCGGACCGGCCGGGATAGGGCAACCCCCTCGACGAACACGTTGCCTCCGCCTTCCGGAAGCCGACAGGCTGGAGGACACCGCCCGCCGCCGATGGTCACGGCGGCGGGCGGCGCACGGCAGATTGGCCCGCCAATCTGCGTTGTTGCGCCTCCAGCTTTCTCCCTTGTCCTTCTCCTATCCTGGCCCGGGCTCTTTCTTGTGCTTTCCTGCCCCCCCGGCGGCATCGCCGCCGGCCGTTCGTCGCCGCCTTGCGGCCGGGCTATGACCCGCAGATCATTGACCCGCGCAGCCGGGTCGTGACGTTGCGGCGAGTGACGATCAGCACCGCGTCGGTGGTGACCGTCTCGTAGCCCATGGACCTGATGCGCGCGGTATCGACGACCCGAATGGTCAGGTCGCCGGACTGCCAGGCGTCGTGAGTGAACGGGAATAAATCGCGCGCGTCGCGTCGCGGTTTGAGGATGACGATGCGACCGCCAACCTTGGTCATCGCCTTGTCCCCAGCAGCGACGAAGTGGATCGGTCCGCCCCGGCGGGGCGACCAGTAGCAGCCGGTACCGTCAAGGCCAGCCGCCCGCCAATCCGCCCTCGTCGTTGCCTCCAGCACCGCAGGGCGAGGTGCCGCATCCACTGTGGAGATGGACGTCAGCACCGGCACCAGCGCCGCGACGATCCGAAGCGTCAGCGGCCCCCTCATGCATCGAGCTCGATGACGCTGCGCTCGCCCAAAATCCGGTGCGAGCGGGCGACCTGCGCGCCCAGCGCCCGCTGCACCAGCCAGAAGAACCCGGCGGTTGCTGCCTGCGGCCATTCCCCCGCCAGCCAACGGTCGATACGGAACCCGGCAGCAACGAGACCGAGGACGAAAGCGATGCCGGCCCACCACATCGCTAGCCGCGCGGCGAGATAGACACCGTCGACGATCCATAGCCGGAAGCGCGACGCCGCCGGATGCCAGATTGCCCAGCCGAGCAAGGTCAGCGGTGCTGCTGCGGCGGCGCCGTAGGCCATTGCCGGGTCGAGGTTCGCCGCCACCAGACGATAGGCGAGGAACGCGACCCCGCCCAGCAGCAACGCGGCACCGGCGGCGCGGAAAAACCCGATTCGGCCGAGCACATCGCCGAGGATCATGCCGATGAGGTAGGGCATGTGCCGCTCCGCTTAAAAAGAGGTGCCGACCGCGCCGAGCCGGGCAGTGACCGCCCGGTCGACCAGCGCGCGGGCTTCACGATCCGCCGCGCTGCTTGGCGACAGCGTCAGGCGCATGCCGGTCGAGTCCACCTCGAGCGACATCGTCTCGCCGTCCTTGCCCTGGGGTGCGATCAGTACCCGTTGGCGCGGGCCATAGATTGACGGTCCGTATCGAGAGATCACCTCGGCACGAATCTGCTCGTGACTGCGGCCAGCTTGCGGCGCCCGATACTGGACCAGGCCGACCCGGCCACCGTCCGGCGTGGGGACGATGTTGACCCGAACAGTCTCTTCGCCCTTGGCGGCGTTGTAATCGTAAACGCCGGATCGGGCGGACGTCGGCGGTATCTCATTGCGCCGTCTGGCAACTGCTTCCTCCACGACTTCCAACCAGCTGTTGCCGGGATCAGCAGTTACCGTCCAACCGGTCCTTCGCAAATGCGCCACCGCGTTGGCCGCCTTCATGCCGGGGCGGATGCCGGCAATGTCGAGCAGTTTGGTCGGTTTGGGTGCCGTCTTCACCGACTGTGCTTCGCATGGTGCGCTGACCGTACCGCTAATCGTCAGCAGCATCACGGTGGCAATCGGCATCGTTCTGATCATCGTCATCTTCCTCGTTCGTTGGATGCGCGACATCGTTCGCCGGAAAGCCATCCCGACGTCGCACGTTTTGGTGGTCTTCGACTTGGTCGCCGACTGGCGGCGTCAGCCCGCAGGCGGTGCGCGTGCGGCGAGGTGGCAGGTCATCGCAGCACCAGCGTCACGTATCCCGCCGTGTCGATCGCACCTGCGACATGCCCCGCGTCGAACGCGCGGGCGATGCCGAAGCGTAGCGACGACATCGGCGACAGTGCCGCCGACCAGCCGAGCTCCACGTCGAGTTCGCGCGCTTTTGGCACCAGATCGACCACCGCCATCCGCGTTGCCAGCGCCCCTGACATCAGGTCGTAGGTCACCGGTACCAGCATAGTGGCGCGCGCGCGTTCAACACGAAGGGGTGAGGACAGACCGAGCGTCGCGACGCCGCCGAGCAGGCCGCGCGCGGCTTCGACCGCGAAGGCGGTGCCGAGTACCGGCTGGTCGAAGCGCATCAGTTCTGACCCACCGCGAACGCGGGTGTTGGCAGCTGTTGCCCGCGCGGACAGCATCAACCCGGCGACGGTCCGCCGCATCGTCAGCGTCGCCATCGTCGTCGATGCCCCCTCCAGACCAAGGTCTTGACCGCCGCTTAACCCCAGCACGCGGCCACGCTCGGCGAGGTCAGTTAGCTCCAGCCCGATTCCCAGCGGCGTCATTATTGCGACGGTGCGCTGCCCGGTCCGTCGATCATGTGAAATGCCGGAAGCGACCGACGCCGACCAGCCCGAGCCGGTCCAGCTCGACGACATGCCGACCGTTGTCGCACCGATCCCGCGCAACGGCGATCCGGCAAGGCTGCCGCCTTGGCCTACGGCGACGTTCACGCCGAGCGTCACTATTTGCCCGCGCGCCGGAGAGAAGGACATAACCGCAGGGCGGCTTGAACGCGCGCCTTGCCAATATCCCGTCGTCGTAGTGGACGAAGCAAAGCCGAAGCGCTCATCAGCGGCGCTCGCCAACATCCATGGCGGATCGATCGGCGTCAGCATCGCGCCGGCCAGCAACCCTGATCCCCGCGACGAAACTCCCGCAGCCCCGGTCATTCGGAAGTCGCGGCCATAGCGGTCGACTACGGTCATGCTGCCGATCTTGTCGGCGACGGTCACGGCCCCACCAAAGGGGGCCGACATGGCCAGCGAAGAGAAGCGCGCCAACGCCGTCTGCGCCCCAGCGAACGCGCTGGCAGGTGCCTGCGCTTGCATAGCTTTCTCAACATTGAGCAGGCCAGCACCGAATTTTTCGTCGACACCTGCCGCACCAAGGTCGGTAGCGGTGTCGAGCAGGATGCGGCTGATTACCTTGCCGCCGAGCTGCGGCCAGTACTGCTTGAGCAGGGCTGCCGCGCCGGCGATCGCAGGTGCCGCGAAGCTGTTGCCGGTGACGGTCGTGAGGGTACCGTCCTTGCCCACGACGTCGATGTTCGACGCGATGACCGCGAGAGTACGGTCCGCCAGCGCGCCGGGGGTGCCGTTGCCGCTGGGGGCCTGCAGGTTCCGGTCAACGCGGATGCCGAACAGGAACCAGTCCTTGTTCGTCATGTCGGTGCCGACCATGGTCTCGGTGACCTGACCCGAGAAGCTGTCCTGGCCGACGTCGTTCGAGACGGATTGGACGAAAAGACGGTCGCTAGTGCGCACCAGATCCATCGCCTTTCGCTGCTCGACGGCGATCTGGCCGCCCGCGAACCCGTTCAGGCTCATGCTGATGACGAACGCGCCCTTCTCGACCGCGTAGGTGATTGCGGGAGCGATCAGCGCCGAGTTCGGGCCATCGCCTTCGGGCACCGGGCCGGACGTCGGACTGACGTTCGACATGTCCGGGCCTGCAATCTTGAGTGCGAGCAGCGTCGCCTCCGGCGCCACACCTTGAATGCCCTTGGCGTCACGGGCCGCCAGCGCGACCGATGCGGTCCCGCTGCCGTGTCCGTTGTTGTCCTTCAGGTCGTAGCGTACGATCTCCGCGTCGCAAGTACGGCAACGGGCGATCTTCTGGTCGAACGAGGTGCTGTCCGCCGACATTCGGCCTTTGAACTCCGGCTCGTCGACGTTGATCCCGGTGTCGATGACGGCGATGGTGACGCCCTTGCCGGTGATGCCGCGATCATAAGCATAGGCTGCCTTCAATCCGGCCACGGCACCCGACGCCTTGTACTCCGCACTGTCGGCTGCCGTCGGCGGCGGAGTGGGTGTCGGCGACGGTGTTGGACTGGGTGCCGGGATCGACCCGGACGAATTGATCCCACCGCCTCCACCGCATGCGGCAAGAAGCACCGCCACGGAAGCGGCCATCGAATTCTTGATGATGGCAAGCCGTCTATTGCGGCTTCTAATAAGTGCACCCACGCCCGAACCCCCGTCCGCGTGGTGCCGATCGGCTTCCCCAGCCGGCGGCACCGCCCTGTAGAAACGAGGCGGTGCCGGCCCGTGAGCCGGAAGTTGGAAACTCGCTATTAGACGAGCGCGGACGCCTTTAGGCCCGAAAGCCCTGGACATACGCGTCCGCCTCCCGGCCGAAACTGGTTCGGGCCGGGCCACGGCTACTAATAGCGAGGTTTCCACGCCTCGGTCCGCCTGCTGGCGAACGCGTCGACTCTACGCCGGATGAGTTAACAATCTCAAGCGACGATCAGGCGATTTCCGGCATCGCCGATCCCGCCTGCCGCTCGAACAGCCGACGATAGTGGCCACGCTCGACTGTCAGCAAATCATCATGCGTACCGTCCTCGACAATTCGCCCCGCCGCGAACACCAGAATGCGATCCAGCGCCCGGACGGTCGAAAGCCGATGCGCGATGACGATGGCGGTGCGGCCGACCATCAACCGCTCCATCGCTTGCTGGATCGCGGCCTCGCTTTCGGAATCGAGGCTGGACGTCGCCTCGTCGAGGATCAGGATCGGGGCATCCGCCAAGAACGCGCGTGCGATCGCGACGCGCTGGCGCTCGCCGCCCGACAGCTTCACGCCCCGCTCGCCGACCAGCGTGCGATAGCCCTTGGGCAGCGCCATGATGAAGTCATGGGCGTTGGCAAGCCGCGCGGCCTGTTCAATCTCGGCTTGGCTCGCGTCGGGGCGGCCATAGCCGATATTCTCGGCCAGCGTGCGGTGGAACAGCACCGGCTCCTGCGGCACGATCGCGACCTGCTGGCGAAGCGACCGTTGCGTCGTCAGCGCCACGTCCTGCCCGTCAATCGTTACCCGGCCGCCATCGACATCGTAGAGCCGCTGGATCAGCTTAACGAAGCTGGTCTTGCCCGATCCCGACGGTCCCACCAGACCGACACGCTGCCCGGCCGGGATCGTGACGCTCAGATGCTCGTAGAGCGGGCGATCCTGCCCGGCATAGCGGAAGGTCACGTCCTCGAACCGGATCGCGCCCGCCTCGATCGCGATCGGACGGGCGTCAGGGCGATCGGCGACACCCAGCGGCTCGTCGTGGAGCGCGACCAACTCCTCCATCTCGTTCACCGAGCGCTGGAGCTGATGGACATATTGCCCGATGTCGCGAAGATAGCCGTTGAGCACCAGATAGCTGGTGACGACATAGGCCATGTCCCCCGCGCTCGCCTGCCCCCGCGACCACAGCCACAGCGCCGCCCCGGTGGCGACGATGCGGATGAGCCACAGCAGGGCGAGCTGGCCGGACCCAGCCCAGGTGAATGCCATCCAAGTCCGGCGCGTCCGCCGGTGCCACTTGGCGACGGTCCGTGCGAGCAGCGCTTCTTCTTGCGCTTCGCCGCCGAATGCCTTCACCACCGCGTTCGTGCCGATCGCATCGGCCAGCACGCCGCCCAGCTTCGTGTCCCACTGGTTCGACAGCCGCGCGATCGGGGCGAGCACGCGCGTCGCCAAGCCGACGGTCAGCACGATATAGGCGAGCGCCCCCACCCCCATCACCAGTCCAAGCAACGGCCAGTGTGCGGCAAGCAGGACCACCGTCCCGACCAATACCGTCAGCGACGGCAACAGCGAGAGCAGCAGTACGTCGTTGAGCGTATCGAGCGCCCACATGCCGCGCGTGATCCGCCGCACGGTCGAACCGGAAAAAGCGTTGGCATGCCAGTCGGACGACAGCCGCTGGACACGCGCGAACGCCTCCTGCGTCACGTCGCGCATCATCCCGAGCGTCAGCGGCGTGATCGCCCACCAGCCGAGATGGCGGAACACCACCATGGCCGCCCCGAGAACAGCGATCACGCCGAACGCCAGCCATGCCGCTCCGGCATCACCGCCGCCGACAGCGTCGATCATCCGGCCGGCATAGAGCGGCACGAACACCTCGGTCAGCGTCGACAGCAGCATCGCTGCGGCGCAGGCGGCCGCCAGCAGCGGCGTCCGGCGCCACAGGCGGAAGGTGAAGGACAGAACCTTGCGCAGCACGGATGCACGCGGGAACAGGTCTTCGTCGTCGTCGGTCATGAAAAAGTCACCGCACCAGTCGGCGCGGCCCTCATGTCAGCGATGGGGGGAGCGGCTATCGGTGAAAGCCGCGCAGGTCAGTGGCGGAGCAGGCCGCCGATGCGCTGCATCCCACGGACGGGCGTGATCTGATCGGTCATGGTCGCCCTCCTTCCTTGAATCGCTGGACGGCGATGCTGATAGCAGAAGATGCATTCCATCGCCATACCGGCGAGCGCGACATGGATTCGCCGTCAATGCGCCAGCCGGTCGGCGAGGAAGTCGACAAAGGCCCTGACGCGCGCCGGTACGGTCGAGCCGCCCACGAACACCGCATGGATCAGCTCGACGTCGCCGGGATTATAGTCTTCCAAGAGCGGCACGAGCCGCCCCTCTGCGATCGCATCCACCACACTGAACCGGCCGACACGGGTGATGCCGACGCCCGCCGCGGCAAGTTGCCCCAACGTCTCGCCGTTGTTCGCCTCGATATTGCCCTTCACGGTCAGCGACATATCCCGACCGTCGCGGCGGAACGGCCAGCTCGGCTCTGCCCGGCGGAAATTGAAGTTCAGGCAGTTATGGCCGTGTAGATCCTCCGGCACCACCGGCACCCCGTGACAGGCGAGATAGTCGGGTGCGGCGACGATCACCCGCCGGCTCTCACCCAGCTTGCGCGCGGTCAGACTACTGTCCGCCAGCGGCCCGAACCGGATCGCCACATCGGCTTGGCCTCCGGCCACGTCGACGAGCGTGTCGGTCAGCGCGATGTCGATCAGGATATGCGGATAGAGGCGCGCGAAATCCTTGAGCAGCGGCACCACGCACAACCGCCCATGCGACAGCGCCGCGCTGACCCGCAGCCGACCGCGCGGCGCGCCCTGGTCGGCGATCTGCTGCTCGGCATCGTCGAGGTCGGACAGGATCCGCCGCGCGGTTTGCAGATAGGCTTGGCCCTCGGCGGTCAGCGTCAACATGCGGGTCGAGCGCAGCAACAGCCGCACGCCCAACCGCGCCTCGATCCGGTCAATCGCACGCGCGACCGCCGAAGCGGTCAGGCCGACCGCTCGGCCGGCGGCGGAGAAACTTCCCTGCTCCACCACCACAGTGAACAACGCCAGTGAACGCGCTCGGTCGGTGCCCCCAATCAGCTTTGCATCCAACGCACAGCTCCTTCGCATTTCCGCCGGGTTATGCGCCGGCAACCGTCCCGCCATCTATGCACCTGATGGAAAACACGGAAGGGCGGCAAATGGAATATCGGCAACTGGGCGCATCGGGACTCCGGGTACCTGCGCTGTCGTTCGGCACCGGCACGTTCGGCGGCACCGGGCAGCTGTTCGGCGCATGGGGGCAAAGCGATGCGGCCGAGGCGCGGCGGCTGGTCGACATCTGCCTCGACGCCGGGGTCACGCTATTCGACACTGCCGATGTCTATTCCAACGGTGCGTCGGAGGAGGTGCTGGGCGCGGCGATCAAAGGGCGGCGCGACGCAGTGCTGCTGTCGACCAAGACCGGCCTGCCGATCGGCGACGGGCCGCAGGACTGGGGCGTCTCGCGCGCACGGCTGATCGGGACGGTCGAGGCATCGCTGCGCCGGCTCGGCACCGACCATATCGACCTGCTCCAGCTCCACGCCTTCGACGCCTCCACGCCGACCGAGGAGCTGATGGCCACACTCGACCGGCTGATCGCGTCGGGCAAGGTCCGCTATGCCGGCGTCTCAAACTATCCCGGCTGGCAATTGATGAAGGCGCAGGGCCTGGCGCATCGGCACGGTTGGCCCCGGCTCGTCGCCCATCAGGTCTACTATTCGCTGATCGGTCGCGCCTATGAGGCGGACCTGATGCCGCTCGGCCGTGACCAAGGCGTCGGCGCGCTGGTCTGGAGCCCGCTCGGCTGGGGCCGGTTGACCGGCAGGATCGGGCGCGACCGTCCGATCCCCGCAGGCAGCCGCCTGCACGATACCGAACAGTTCGCGCCGCCGGTCGAGGCCGAGCATCTCTACCGCGTGATCGATGCGCTGGAGGCGGTCGCGGCCGAGGCGGGCAAGAGCGTGCCGCAGATCGCGATCAACTGGTTGTTGCAGCGGCCGACCGTCGCCTCGGTCATCATCGGGGCGCGCAACGAAGCGCAGTTGCGCGAAAATCTCGGCGCGGTCGGCTGGTCGTTGACGGCGGAGCAGATGACCGCGCTGGATGCGGCGAGCGCCGTGCTGCCGCCGTACCCGCACACCCCGTACGTGCAGCAGGAGGACTTCGCCCGCCTGAACCCGCCACTCGTCTGACGAAAGGGAGCCATTCGATGAAACTGAATTTCCCCCTTCTCGCGCTCGCCATGGGCGCGTTCGGCATCGGTGTGACCGAGTTCGCGCCGATGGGCATGCTGCCAGGCATCGCATCCGATCTCGGCGTGTCGATCCCGGCGGCGGGGCTACTGGTCAGCGCCTATGCGATGGGCGTGCTGATCGGCGCGCCGCTGATGACCCTGACGACCGGCCGCGTGAACCGGCGAACGCTGCTGATCGGGCTGATGGCCATCTTCACGATCGGCAACGCATTGTCCGCGATCGCCGATGGCTATTGGATGCTGATGGCGGCACGGATCGTCACCTCGTTCAATCACGGCGCCTTTTTCGGCGTCGGCTCGGTCGTCGCCGCCAGCCTCGTGCCGCCCCACCGGCGCGCGGGCGCGGTCGCCGCGATGTTCACCGGGCTGACGGTGGCGACGATCGGCGGCGTGCCGCTCGCGACCTGGGCCGGTGAGGTGCTGGGCTGGCGCACGGCGTTCGCCGGCATTGCCGGCGTCGGTGCCGTGGCGATCGTGGCACTGCGCTTTGCCCTACCCTCGCTTCCGGCATCGACGGAGGGCGACATAGTGGCGGAACTCCGCGTCCTGACACGCGGACCGGTGCTGGCAGCACTGGCGCTGACCGTGGTCGGTGCCAGCGCGATGTTCACCGTCTTCACCTACATCGTCCCGATCCTGCGCGAGGAAACCCATGCCTCGACCGGGTTCGTGACGGCAATGCTGGTGCTGTACGGGATCGGGCTGACGATCGGGAACACGCTCGGCGGTCGCCTTGCCGATCGGTCGATCGAGCGGACGCTGATCGGCAGCTTCGCCGTCCTCGCGGTGGTGCTGGTCGTGTTCGCGGGCGTCCTGCAATGGCCATGGGCTGCCGCCGCCGCCATCCTCATCTGGGGCATCGCCAGCTTCGCGATCGTACCGCCGTTGCAAATGCGGGTAATGGTGGCGGCCGCCGATGCGCCGAACCTTGCCTCGGCGATGAACATAGGCGCGTTCAACCTTGGCAACGCGATCGGCGCGGCGCTCGGCGGAGGGGTGATCGGTGCGGGACTGGGCTTGCCCGCCGTCGCGATCGCCGGTGCGGGCATGGCAGCCTTGGCGCTGGTGATCCTGCTGTTCGTTCAGCGCCGGCAAACGGCAGCAGTCTGTCCGGCCTGACGCCTCGCCATTCCGTTCCCCGCGCGATGGGCGAACAGACGAGTGTCAGGCGCCTGTTTCCTCCCTGTCGCGATCCTTTCCCCGCGTCGGCCGTGGCTGACGCAATCCTGCGGGCAAGAGGTTGATCTTGTTCTGATCCGGGAGATGCCCCGTCACCACGGGGATCTTCTCGACCACCGACTTCAGCTTCTGGAGCGAGGCCGCTGCCGGATAACGCGTCTCGCCCTCGCCGCCCTTGCCACGGTGCCCGAGATGATCGTTGCGGAATTCGAGGAACACCTCCTGATCCTTCAACTCGTCCGACACCATGTGTCGCGCCGAATGCATCGCCTGTCCGCGCTTCAGGTCGGGCACCATCGGCGCGATGTACATCCACCACAGCTTGTAGAAGACATCGCCGAGCTTCCGCTTGGTAGTGCCGCCGGGCACCAGTTCCGGGAACAGCAGGCGTTCGCCCGCCGCTCGCATCGCCTCGACGTAACGCAGAAAGCCGAGACGGACGAGTTCGTCCGCAATGACGACGACCCGGCGGGCGGACTTGTTCTTGACGCGCCCCGTCTCGGTCGCACGGATCAGCAGATAGTGGATGCCGTGCCGATGCTCGACATCGTCCAGCATCAGCTTGCACAGTTCCTCCCGCCGGGCACCGGTATACCAGACCAGCAGCAGCACGAAAAACAGACCGTCGTGGACGACGGTCTTGCCCGCCTCCAGCCGCTCGCCGGTCCCCTCGCATCCGGTCCAGGGCGGCAGCTTGAACAACGCTTCGCCCTGTTCCCGCGTGTAGCGCTTTCGGGCTTCGCGTTCGTCCGCGTCAATCGCAACGGTGAACAGCGCGAAGTCGATGACCGGCGCCGCGTCGACATGGGTGCGCATGAAGGCATGAATTTGCGCCAGCTTGTTGAAGTGCTTGTTGGTCGTGCCAGTGGAAAACCCGATATCGTCCATATTCAGGTTGCCGTCGGCGACATCCTCCGCCGCCAGCGCGATGGCTTCGTCGAGCGTCTGCTCCAATACGCGATCGCGTGGCGACTTGCCGTAGTGGATCGGCAGATTGTCGAAATGGCCGTCCAACGCAAGAATGTCCGCCTTGGTCACCTTCCAGAGCGGCGTCCCCGCTGGCAGTGATTTCTGCAGCAAGGTAGCCGCCCAGCGGATCTGCCGAAGCGTCTGCTCGCCGACGCTATCCTTCGCGCGCTTGCCGTCGCGCCGATGCTCGAGAAGCCTTGGCGTTTCCGCGATCATCCGCTCCGCCGCCTCGACCGGGCCGCAATGCATCCAGTCGTCCGGAACACCGGAAATGCCGGCTGACACCTGTGGCGATCGGTCATTGGCCGGCGAAGGGACAGATTGTGGTGGTGGCGGAGACGCCATCGCGTCGACCGGCTGCACCAATGTCCGCAATTGCTGTTCCGCATCGGCATAGACATCGCGATAGGTCGGATAGAGGGCGAGCTCGACCAGCCACCGCAGCCGGTCGTCGATCGCGAAGCCCGCAGCCGCAAGGTGCCGGTCGATTTCGTCCCGGCGGATCGGACTGACGCCCTTGTTCTCCCGTAAGGCGATGATCGTTTGCAGATCGGCGATGCGCTGCGCATCCCAACCCTCCGCCTCCAGCTTGCGCCGTTCGTCGGGCAGGAACGACATATGCCCGCCCTGCAGCGTCAAGCGCTGGAAATAGTCGACGAAGGCGCGGTTCGCGGCCGAATGATGCTCGGCATCGTACGGCGTGGCGCGCTGCTCGGTACAGACCTCGGCTAGGCGCTCTTCATACATCGCCTTGGCGATCGCCTGAAGTTCGCGCTCGGTCAGCTCGCAATTGGCGCGAACACGTTCGTTCAGCATGGTCACCACCCGATCATAGGACGCGGTCAACACCGCGCCCCGGTTCCGCGCCTGCAGCCGGTCGGGGGTCCCGAGCGACAGGCGAACGTCGATGGGTGCATTATGGAACGAAGAATGAACCCTGCGCCACCAGAAAATGTGGCCGCGGCGATAGACATGTTGGAGCGAGGCCAAGGGCGTTGATCTCCCCGCACACCCCATTGGCACAGTCGACTGTACACGCTGGGGCATCCGGACCGGGGTTAGCCAGTTCGATCAATCACTTAGCGAGAAATTGGCTGGGGCGGCAGGATTCGAACCTGCGTATGACGGTACCAAAAACCGTTGCCTTACCGCTTGGCGACGCCCCAGTGGAGAGGCGCGCCTTATACCCGGCGCGCCGCTCTTGAAAAGCCTTATTTACCGCGAAATGTCAGCCCAGGCGGCGCATCCAGCCATGGGGGTCGGGGGCCTGGCCGCGCTGGATCGCGACAAGCTGTTCGCGAAGGCGGGTGGTCAGCTGGCCGGGGCCGCCGCTGCCGATGGTAAAGCGGCCCGCGGGCTCGGCGACGCTGCCGATCGGGGTGACGACGGCCGCCGTGCCGCAGGCGAACGCCTCGACCAGACGGCCGCTGGCGGCGTCGGCGCGCCACTGGTCGATGGCGTAGAGCTCCTCGCGCACGGTCAGCCCCTGCGCGCGCGCGATGGTCAGGATCGAATCGCGGGTGATGCCGGGCAGGATCGTGCCGGTCAGCGGCGGCGTCACCAGGCTGCCGTCGTCGAACACGAAGAAGACGTTCATGCCGCCCAGTTCCTCGACCCAGCGGCGCTCGACCGCGTCGAGGAAGACCACCTGGTCGCAACCGTTCGCGATCGCTTCCTTCTGGGCGAGCAGGCTGGCGGCATAATTGCCGCCGCACTTGGCTGCGCCCGTCCCGCCGGGGGCCGCGCGCGTATAGCCCTGGCTTACCCAGATCGACACGGCGGGCGCGCCGCCCTTGAAGTACGCGCCCACCGACGAGGCGATGACCATGTAGAGATATTCGGCCGAGGGCTTCACGCCCAGGAACACCTCGCTGGCGAACATGAAGGGGCGGAGGTACAACGCGCCGCCATCCTGTTCGGGGATCCAGTTGCGCTCGATCTCGACCAGCCGTTCGACGGACTCCAGGAACAGCGTCTCGGGCAGCTCGGGCATCGCCATGCGCCGCGCCGAATCCTGGAAGCGGCGGGCATTCGCCTCGGGCCGGAACAACGCGGTGCCGCCATCGGCCAGGCGATAGGCCTTCATGCCCTCGAAGATTTCCTGCGCATAGTGCAGGACCGAAGCGGCCGGATCGACCTGAAGCGGCGCACGCGCGGTGATCTGCGCGTCATGCCAGCCCTTGTCGTCGCTATAGCGGATCAGGGCCATGTGATCGGTGAACACGCGCCCGAAGCCCGGATCTACCAGACGCGCCGCCCGCTCGCTCGCCGCGACGGGAGTCGCGGACGGATCGAAACGAAACGTAAGGGCTTGGGGCGCTTCCATGGTCATCTCTCTGTTTTGGGTTGCCGTGGCCTAGGGCGTGTGAGTAGACGGGTCAACATGGCTGCCTCTAACCAGTCCGCATCGGCACAGTTTCTCCGCGAACCAGAACTCCGCAGGGGTATGGAATTGCTGTATTTCGGCAATAGCCATCTCGTGCGCTCGATCGATCGCGGTCTTGCCGCGCAGGGGTTGGGCCGTGCCCATCACCGCGCTCTTTATTTCATGGCACGCAAGCCCGACATGACGGTCAGCGAGCTGTTGTCGCTGCTGGCGATCACCAAGCAATCGCTGGGCCGCGTGCTCAACGAACTGGCGAGCCGCGACCTCATCGAGACGCGCCCCGGCGATCGCGACCGTCGGCAAAGGCTGCTCCGGCTGACCCCGACGGGGGCGGCGATGGAGGCCGAGTTGTTCGACGCGCTGCGCGAAAAGCTGTCCAAGGCCTATGCGCGCGCGGGTCAGCAGGCGGTGACGGGGTTCTGGACGGTGCTGGAGGGGTTCATTCCGGAGAATGAACGCGCCCGGATCGAGGATCTGCGTTCCAACGACGGCTGATTTTCTATTCGCGCGATGACGCGACGGCCCGAAGAAAAAGAGTTTTGCGCGCGGAGGCGCAAAGGACGCGGAGTTGTGACGAGCGCAACTCCAGCATGCTTCTGTCGCTATCGATGGCAGGAACAAGATTGCCTTTGGCAATCCCCCTCGGCGTCCTCTGCGCCTCTGCGCGAACCCCTATCTTCTTTGTGCCTTCGCGGCTTCGCGCGAATTTGAAATCAGCGGCGCGCGGCGGCGGCCATTTCGCGGTTGCGGCGTTCCGAGGCCGTCAGCGTTTCGGCCATAAGCCGCTTGAGCGCGTCATCCGCGTCCAGCACGTTCAGCCCTTCGCGGGTTGAACCGCCTGGGCTGGCCACACGATCCGCCAGCACAGCGGGCGGGGCATCGGCCCCCATCGCCATGGCCCCTGCCCCGTCGACGGTGGCCAGCGCCAATTGCTGCGCCAGTTCGGGGGAGAGCCCCAGCCCGGCCCCGGCCTGCGCCAGGGCGTCGATGAAGCGGAACACGAAGGCAGGCCCGCAGCCCGCCAGCGCGGTCACGGCATCGAACCGACCCTCATCCTCCACCCAGGGGGCGAGGCCGAGCGGTCGAGCGAGCGCTTCGGCGGCATCGCGCACGGCGGCGTCGGTGGAGCGGGTATACAGCGCGGTCACCCCCTGCCCGATCGCGACGGGAAGGTTGGGCATCATCCGCACCACCGCACCCGCCGGAATATGGCTGGCCAGCGTCTGTTCCTCGACCCCCGCCAGGATCGACAGCAGAATGGCCGGGTTCAGATGCGCCAGCGTCGGCGCGATGTCGCCCAGTTGCTGGGGCTTGAACCCCAGCATCAGGATCGCAGGCGTCTCGTCGGCCGGCAATGCCGTCAGCGAGCGCACGCCCTCGGGCGCGCGCGTGCCGCTGCGCGTGATGACGGTTACCTGCGCGGGATCAAGCCCTTCGGACAACCAGCGGCGCAGCATCGCGCCCGCCATGTTGCCGCACCCGACCAGCCAGATCGGCCCGACGGGAAACGTCACGCTTCGCCCTGGGTTTCGATCAGCGCGGCGGCCAGTGCCTCGCGCGGGGTCTTGCCGCCCCACAGAACGAACTGGAAGACCGGGTAGAAACGTTCGCACTCCTCGATCGCCGACTCGACCAGCAATTCGGCGGCGGAGAGCGAAATGGTCCCGTCCTCGCCGCCATCGACCATCGCGGCGTGGCGATAGAGCAGGATGCCGCTGTTCGACCACAGCTCGAAATGGCCGATCCACAGCTGTTCGTTGACCAGCGCCAGCGCCTCATAGATGCTGGAGCGGCGGTCGTCGGTCACCTTGATGTCGGGGAACGCCAGGAATTGCAGCACGCTGTCGTCGTCGCGCCACAGGGCGCGAAGTTCATAGCTGGCCCAACTGCCCTTGACCGTCGCGACGATTTCCTCGTCGTGGCGCTCATGTTCCCATCCATGCGCGGCGAAATAGGCCTCCAGCATGTCGATGGGGGCCGATTCTTCGGCTTCATGATCGGTCGATTCAAGCATCAGAGGCCCTTGCGAACAAACCCGGACCAGCGCAGGTTGCACTGCGCAAGGCCGGGCCGCAAGCCGCCGGGTGCCGAAAACTGTGGATAGCTGCCTGGCCGGTCGGGCCGGACAGCATCCGTTCCGGAATCGGGCCGGTCAGGATTCCACCCCGGCGATCGTGCCGCCCGTCGTGCCGTTCAGCCGCGCTTCCAGCGCGTCCAGACGTGCCTTCAGCGCATCCGCTTCGTCCCGCGCAGCGACGGCCATCGCCTTGGCGACCTCAAATTCCTCGCGGCTGACAAAGTCCAGACCACCGATCCATTCGCGCGCGCGTGTCCGGGCGCTCGCCTCGGCTTCGCGGCCCATGCCCGCCACGGTGCCCGCCAGGCCGTTCATCACCTTGGCGAAATCGTCGAACAGCTTGTTGTCGGCCTGCATATCAAATTCCCAAAAATCGTTTCACAGCATTTGGGAGGTCTGCGCCCCCGGCACAAGCCTTTCCGCATCCGGATTGAGCTGGTCGATGCGCCAGTTGAGCACGCCCGCGAAGGACAGCCAGACCAGATAGGGCACCATCAGCCACGCCGCGCCCTTGCGAATGCGCGAAAAGGCGACCGTGGTGGCGATCGCCAGGAACAGGATGGCGATGATGACGAACAGGGCCAGCCGCACCTTGTGCGCACCGAAGAACAACGGCGTCCAGGACAGGTTGAGCAGGAACTGCGCCGCGAACAGGCCGATCGCCACCCCTCGTCCGTTCGCGCCGCGAGCATGGACGATCATCGCCAGCGCCAGACCGATCATGATGTAGAGCGTCGTCCACACCACCGGAAACACCCAACCCGGCGGGTTCAGTTCGGGCTTGGTGAGCGCCATGTACCAGCCATTCTCGCTGCCCGACGGCACCACCCGGCCCGAAGCGAAGCCGAGCAGCAGGATCAGCGGAACGATCACGACCGCCCAGCGGAGGAATGACATGCGCAACTGGCCCTTCGACGCGATCGTGCCCACTCGTCCCTCTTTCGCCATGATGTCTGTCGATCTGCCCCAGGGTCGGGGCACAGTAAACGGAAAGCTCAACGCCAATCAGACCTTACCCGTTCAATTTCGGGATGCGGCCACCAAAAACTCGACATTCCCCTCCGGGCCGGTGATCGGGCTCCGGGTGACGCCTTCGACCTGCCAGCCGCTCTCGGTCAGCCACGCGACGACCTGATCGCAGACCCGCTGGTGGACGGCGGGATCACGGACCACCCCGCCCTTGCCGACCTCTTCGCGCCCCGCCTCGAACTGCGGCTTGATCAGTGCGAGCAGGCGTGCGCCGGGCTTGGCGAAGCTCAGCGGCCGTTCCAGCACCTTGGCCAGCCCGATGAAGCTGGCGTCACACACGATGATATCGACCGGTTCGGGAATATGCGCCTCGGTCAGAATGCGGGCGCTGGTCTGTTCATGGACGATGACGCGCGGGTCCTGGCGCAGCGACCAGGCGAGCTGGTTGGTACCACTGTCGACCGCATAGACACGCGCGGCGCCCTTTTGCAGCAGCACATCGGTAAAGCCGCCGGTCGAGCTGCCGACATCGATCGCGACCGCGTCAGTCACGTCCCAGCCGAAATGCTCCAGCCCATGCGCCAGCTTGATCCCGCCACGCGACACCCAGGGATGATCGCGCCCGCGCACGTCGAGCACGGCGTCCTCGGCCAGTTGCTGGCCGGGCTTGGCGATCTTTGTCTCGCCGGAAAAAACAAGGCCCGCCATCACCAGCGCCTGCGCGCGAGACCGGGATTCCACGAGTCCGCGATCCACGAGCATCTGGTCGACACGCTGCTTGGCCATCGCCCGCCCCTACAAGCCGCCTCGGTCCGTCGCAAGCCGTCATCCACCGGACGCATCGTCTATTGCCTATTAGATTGGTAGGAATATCTTCCATGGCAGGATCGGGAGTCGACCCGGCCCTATCGAGGAGATGCCATATGGGTTCGTTCGCATCCTATGAGGCCCGCAAGCCTACGGTCCTCACCGTCCCCGGTCTCGGCGGCTCGGGCCGCTCGCACTGGCAGTCCCTATGGGAAGAGGCGCGACCCGATACGATCCGCGTCGAACTGGGCATGTGGTCGACCCCGCATCGCAATGCCTGGGTCACGCGGCTGGACCAGGCGATCCGGCAGGCGCAGGCGCCGGTGATCCTGGCGGCGCACTCGCTGGGCTGTCTGGCGGTCGCCTGGTGGGCGGAATTGTCGCCGCAGCCCTATGGCTGGCCGGTCGCGGGCGCCCTGCTGGTCGCGCCCGCCGATGTCGACCGCACCGACGCGCCCGAGGCTCTGAAGGGCTTTGCGCCCTCACCGCGCACGCCACTGCCCTTCCCCTCGATCCTCGTCGCCAGCCAGGACGATCCGTGGATCACGATCGACCGCGCGCACAGCCTGGCGGTCGATTGGGGCAGCCATTTCGTCGATGCCGGGCATCAGGGGCATATCAACGCCGCCAGCGGCCTGGGCTGGTGGCAGGAAGGGCAGGAACTGCTCGGCCGGGTGATCGCGGCGAGCGGCATGGACCGGCCGTCATCGTCAGGGCCCCTGTCGCCCAGCGAAGCGCGGGCGGTGCTGGCGGTGAATGCGACCGACGCGGCGCAGGCGCATTATCTGGGGCGGTGATTTTTTTGCCCCGTCCAGCCTGAGGGAGGTCGAAGGCCCATGGGATTGCCTCTCCTCCTGCGGTTCCCCGGCGAAGGCCGGGGCCCAGTTTCGATGAAGATGAGAGGGAGTAGAAACGACGCGTAGGAGGCAGCCACCGGTGGCGATCGCATCCCACGCCTATTCACCCCGCCTTTGCAACCGCGCAGCAACTGGGCCCCGGCCTTCGCCGGGGAACAGATAATGTTTGGGGTGGGGGTGTTGCCTTCGTCTTTGCTCAGACGGAACGGGGGTTCTGGTCGGACTCGATCGCGTCACGCTCGGCCTCGGCCTTCGCCGCCGCCGTGGCCTGCTTCATCCGCCGCCACATCCGCACGTTCAGCCCGACCATCATGACCACCGCCAGCGTCGTGAAGACGATGACGGCGGTCCAGCCACGGATCACGCCCGCGCGCCTTCCGTAACGTTGGCGCTGTTATGGCGCAGCGCCTTCAGCACCGTCTCGACGATCGCATCGGCATCGAGACCGGCCTGCGCATATTGCACCTCGGGTTTGTCCTGATCCTGGAAGATGTCGGGCAGACGCATCGTGCGCAGCTTGAGGCCGCCGTCGATCAGCCCTTCGTCCGACGCCATGGTCAGGACATGGGCGCCCAGACCGCCGATTGCGTTCTCCTCGATCGTGACCGCCACCTCATGCGTGGTCAGCATCCGCCGGATCAGCGCCTCGTCCAGCGGCTTGGCGAAGCGCAGGTCGGCGACCGAAGTCGACAGCCCCTTGGCCTCCAGCGTGTCGGCGGCGCGCAGCGCCTCGGCCAAGCGGGTGCCGAGCGAGAGGATCGCGACCTTCTTGCCCTCGCGCACGACGCGGCCCTTACCGATCTCCAGCCGTTGCGGCGTCTCGGGCAGCGCGACGCCGACACCGTTGCCGCGCGGATAACGCACCGCGATCGGGCCGCTGTCGTGGTTGACGCAGGTATGGACCATATGGACCAGCTCCGCCTCGTCGGCGGCGGCCATCACGACCATGTTGGGCAGGCTGGCCAGATAGGTGACGTCGAACGAGCCCGCATGGGTCGCCCCGTCCGCCCCGACCAGACCGGCGCGGTCGATCGCGAAGCGGACCGGCAGGTTCTGAATCGCGACGTCATGGACCACCTGGTCATACGCGCGCTGGAGGAAGGTAGAATAGATGGCGCAGAAGGGCCGCATCCCCTGCGCCGCCAGACCGGCGGCGAAGGTCACGGCATGCTGCTCGGCGATACCGACGTCGAAGAAACGCTCCGGATGCGCATTCGCGAACCGGTCCAGACCGGTGCCCGAGGGCATGGCGGCGGTGATGGCGCAGATGCGCGGATCGCTGTCGGCTTCCTTGGCGAGCGTCTCACCGAAGACATTCTGATAAGCGGGCGGTCCCGGCGGCGCCTTGGCCTGGGCGCCGGTGATCACGTCGAACTTCTGGACGCCGTGATATTTGTCCGCCGCCGCCTCGGCCGGGGCATAGCCCTTGCCCTTCTTGGTGACGACATGGATCAGGATCGGCCCCTGCTCGGCGTCGCGGACATTCTCCAGCACCGGGATCAGATGGTCGAGATTGTGACCGTCGATCGGGCCGACATAATAAAAGCCCAATTCCTCGAACAGCGTGCCGCCCATGGTCATGCCGCGCGCGAACTCGTCGGTCTTCTGCGCCGCCTTCTGGATCGGGCGCGGGAAGCGTTTGGCGAGCTTCTTGAGCACGTCGCGCACGCCCAGGAACTCGCGGCTCGACACCATGCGCGAGAGGTAGGCCGACAGGCCGCCGACCGGCGGGGCGATCGACATGTCGTTGTCGTTCAGGATCACGACCAGGCGATTGCCCGCCTGCTCGGCATTGTTCATCGCCTCATAGGCCATGCCCGCCGACATCGCGCCGTCGCCGATCACGGCGATGCCCTTGCCCGGCGTGCCCGCCAGCTTGTTGGCGACCGCAAAGCCGAGCGCCGCCGAGATCGAGGTCGAACTGTGCGCCGCGCCGAACGGGTCGTATTCGCTTTCCGACCGCTTGGTGAAGCCCGACAGGCCACCGCCCTGGCGGATGGTGCGGATACGCTCGCGCCGCCCGGTCAGGATCTTGTGCGGATAGCATTGATGACCAACGTCCCAGATCAGCCGGTCGTCGGGCGTGTTGAAGACATAATGGAGGGCGACGGTCAGCTCGACGACGCCCAGCCCCGAGCCCAGATGGCCGCCGGTGGTGCCGACGGCCGAGATCGTCTCGGTCCGCAATTCGTCGGCGAGTTGCCGCAACTGCTCAGGGGCCAGGCGACGAAGGTCGTCGGGGGTGTGCACCGTGTCGAGCAGCGGGGTCTGAGGAATGTCTGCCATTTGACCGGCTTATCGCAGCTAAACGGTGGTGTCGATTGCAACTGTTCACCCCATCGTCATTGACGGACCGGAATAATTGCCCCGAAAAGGTGCGATGTTTACCTTTCGCTGGGCCGACGCCGCCGACATTCCTGCCATCGCCGTGCTGATGAATCGCGCGATTTCAGTGCTGCAAAAGGGCTTTCTCTCCCCCGCCGAGATCGCGGCCAGCCGTTCGGTCATGGGACTGGATACGCAACTGATCGCCGACGGCACCTATTTGCTGGCCGAGCGGGACGGGCGGCTGGCGGGCTGTGGCGGATGGAGTGCGCGGGCCACGCTCTATGGTGGCGACCATAGCCACGCCCTGCGCGACGCGGCGATGCTCGACCCGGCCAGCGACCCCGCCCGCATCCGGGCCATGTATGTCGACCCGGATTTCGCCCGACAGGGGCTGGGCCGCGCCATCCTCGCGCGATGCGAGGCGGCGGCGCGGGCGGCGGGCTTCACGTCCGCCGAGATGATGGCCACGCTGGCGGGCGAACCGCTCTACCGCGCCTGCGGCTATGCTCCGATCGAGGCGATCCGGTCCGCCCCGGTCGAGGGCGTGCAGGTTCCGCTGATCCGCATGGGCAAGCCGCTTTAACCGGGTGCTTGCGTCCTCAGACGGGGAAAGACTTGGTCGATCGGCTTGGTGTCGGGCAGGATATAGACATAGCCCCCCTTGCGGCGGAATGTCGGCCGCAACTGCCGGGTATAGAAAGCCTGGGGCACGTTGATGCAGCCGAATGTGATGCGGTTGTCGTCCGGTGTCGGCGACAGCATCCGTTCGCGGCGTTTCTCGCGTGCACCCGCATCCTTGGGGATCGGGTGCAGCGCCACCGAGGTCGCATAATCCACCCACAACACCCGCTCGCCCGCCACCGGCAGCCCGAACTTGGCGAGATAGCGCCCGGCGGGCGTGGTCTTCTCGGCGGGACCGAGCGAGGCCAGCGTCTTGGTGCCCACTCCCGGACTCGCCTCGTCGCCCGGCATGATGCCGATCAGGACCGGCACCGCCGCCTGCTGCGTGCCGTCGGGCGCGAAGAGGAACAGGGTCGCGTTGACCTTGTCGACCACCGCCCAGGGCAGGCCGCGATTGTCATGCGCGCCGGACACCCATGCGATCACGCGCTGCGCCTCAGGAGACGGGGTCAAGACCGGCTCGGGCGCGGCAACCGGCGCGGGCTTTGGCTTCGCCTTCGATTTGGACGGGGTCTTGCGGGCGGCCTTGGGCGGCTGGGCGGTGCGCGCATCGGCGACTGCGGGGGCCAGCAGGGCGAAACCCGCCAGTGACAGGATCAGGGACTTCATCGGGGCAGGCATGTCATCGGTGCGGCATACTCAGGCAAAATGCCGGCCCCTCCCCCGGCGCGGGGAAGAGACCGGCACGTCATTCAGCGGATATCGTCGCTCAGGCCGCTGCCATCAATGGCGCGGACGACGGGCCGGCTTCTGCTCCTGCACGGTCAGGCGCTGTTCGACGCCATCGACACGGCCGCCGAGCTGGTCCAGCCGCTGGCCGTTCTGCTGCGCCTGGCCCGAAGCGGCCTGCGCCTCGGCCAGCGCCTGCTTGGCCGTACCATCGGTTTGCTGGAGCCGCGATTCGAGCGAGTCTACACGCTGGCTTACCGGGGCGATCTGTTCGCGCACGAAGGACTTCGTCGCGCAACCACCAAGACTGACGGCACCCGCCAGCGTCACGACAGCGAGGAGGGATTTGGACGCGTAAGCAGACATAACAGTTCTTTCAGTCGTTAACCAACCGCAACAACGAAGCCGAGTGGAAAAAGTTCGACAATCCTGTTTCTGTTCGACCGTGCCGGTTTTTCGACCAAGCGTTTACTGCTACACTATTTGCAACAAGCCCTATTGTGTTAAGATGCCGTTCAGGGTTCAGCGTTTGCGTGACGCCGCCTTGGCGAACGGATCGCGGGGAATGCCGTCCGCCGCATCTCCCGAACGGGTCGTCTTGGCCAGCGGGGCCTTCCGCGCCGTGACGCAATCGCGCAGCGCGGCGATGGCCGCGCCGCTGCCCGCCAGCGACAGGCGCTCGACCGGCACGTCACCGCGCGCGATGTTCAGCGTCTGCGACCGGGCGAGATAGGTCGGGAACGGCTTTTCGAAGCTGGTGACGAAACCCTGCTGGTCGTCGGACGCCAGCCCGACCGCGAAATGCTTCCGATAGCTGCCCCCCGTCAGCGTGAAGTCGAGCGCCAGCCGCTCCTTCGGCTTGATCGACCAATTGGCGTTCAGCACCGTCAGATGGTTCGACCCGTCACGGTCGAGCCCCAGTAACAGCGTCGTGTCGCCCGGCCGGTGATAGATACGCGTCAGGAAACATCCGTCCCCATCCTCGCTGACCGCCAGCGTCCAGTCGCCGATCTTGCGCGGCAGGCCGTCCTTGTCGGCGGCGTTCGCACCGGTCGACGATAACGCGACCGTTAAGCCGAGCAGCGATAGAGCGGACAGACGATGTGAAAGCTTCATAGACTTCTTCCTCCGCCGTCGACCCTATCCGCCCCACCCGCCATTGGCCAAGCCTCAGGTCTGTAAGGGAATGCGCCATACCTTCCCTCGCCCCTCGCAGAGGGGAGAGGGTTGATTAGAGCGTTACGCCATCCGCTCGCGCACTACCCGTTCCAGCACGTCGAGCGGCATCGCGCCCAGCGTCAGGACGCGGTGAAAGGCCTTGGGGTCCCATTTCACGCCCGCCTTGGCCTTGGCTTCGTCGCGCAGCCGGGTCCAGACGGTGTGCCCGATCTTGTAGCTGCACGCCTGCCCCGGCCAGACGGTATAGCGGTCGATCTCCCCCTGGCTGCGGCCACGCGCGATGCCGGTGGTGGCGATCAGATAGTCGGTCGCCTTCTCGCGGCTCCAGCGCTTGGCGTGCATCCCCGAATCGACGACGAGCCGGGTGGCACGGAACAGCAAGGATTGCAGATAGCCCACCTGCCCCAGCGGATTGCCCTCATACATCCCCATCTCGTCGGCCAGTTGTTCGGAGTAGAGCGCCCAGCCCTCCGAATAACCCGAATAGAAGCCGCGCCTGCGGATCAGCGGAATGTCCTGGCTCTCCAGCGCGGACATGACCTGCAGGTGATGGCCCGGCACCGCCTCATGATAGGTCAGCGTCGCCAGCCCGAATTTGGGCCGGTCGAACGTATCGCGCAGGTTGATGAAGTAGATGGCGGGTCGCGACCCGTCGAGCGACGCCGATTGGTAATAGCCACCGGGCGCGCCCGCCTGGATCGCCTCGGGCACGCGGCGGATTTCGACCGGCGCCTTGGGCAGGACGGCGAACTGTTCGGGCAGGCGCCGGGTCATGGCGGCGACCTGTGCGCGCAACTGCTCCAGCAGCGCTTCACGCCCCGGATCGGTGTTGGGAAACAGCTGATCCGGCCGCTTGTTGAGCGCGACCAGCCGCTCGCCGACGCTGCCCTGCGCCATGCCTTGCGCCTTCAGGATGGTGTCGATCCTCGCCCCGATCTCCGCCACCTGCGCCAGTCCGAGCCGGTGAATCTCGTCGCCGGTCATCTCGGTCGTCGTCGCAGCGGCCGCTGCGGCGGTATAATAGGCCTCGCCGTCCGGCAGCCGCCAGACGCCCGCGTCATGGACCGCTCGGCCGCGCAATTCGGTGACGAGCGCGCGTTGCCGGTCGAGGGCGGGGAAGACCCGCTCGGTTATCAGCCGCGCAACCGCCTGCGCGCGGTCGGGCGGCAGGTTGGCGGCCTTCAGCTTGGCGGCGAGATCGACCGCCGGGCCCGTTCCTTCGGCGGGCTTATCGCGGACTGATGCCAGCTGTTTCAGCGTGGTGTCGAGAATATAGTCGGGTGCGAAGACGCCCCTGCCCGCATCCTCGCGCTGGCGCTCGGTCTCGGCATCGATCGCCGGACCGAACGCCGCGACCCGCGCGACATAGGCGTCGGCATCGGCGGCGTTGGTGACGCGGTGCTGGTTGCCCAGGAAATCGGGCACGTCCCGGTAAGCTCCCGACAGCTGGCTGAGCACATAGGGGGCATAGCGGCCCGCGCTCGCCCCATAGGAAAAGCGCTCGCCCGCGATCATTCGGTCGAGGCTGTAGGCCAGGATGTCGTAATCCAGTCGCGCCCCCTCGCCCAGCGCATCGCGCGGGATGGTGGCGAGTTGCGCACGTTCCTGCTTGGCGCGCGCGAACTGGCGCATCTCGCCCGCCCGCGACGCATCGCTCAACCGCGCCTTCAGGCCAGCGCGCGGGCCGGTGTCGAGGCCCAGCGAGGTCGCCTGCTCCGGACTGTCGTCCAGCCGCGCATAGAAGAAACGGTCGAGCATCGCCCGCAACTCGGCATCACGCGGTCCCGTCCCTCGGGAAACCTTGGCCCAGGACGGCGTGGCGGCGGCCGCCGCGACGAGGCTGGCGGAGGCGAGGAACTGGCGACGCTGCATGAACACTCCCGGATCGTTTCTGGCTTGGCGGATCAGGCTAAGCCGTTGATCCGGGAGTGCAAAGCGATTTGTCCGCGTCCCTAGCGATAGCGTCCCATCACGACCTTCAGTACGACCGGCCGGTCGATCAGGTTGATGCCGTAATCGGTCTGGTCGCCGTTCCACAGCCGGTCCATCACCCAGTGCCCCTCGGCGAAATGCCCCTCCTCGACCCGGACGATCATGGCCTTGGGATCGGGGGTCGCGGGCTCGAAGCGGACGCGGACATGGTCGCCGGTCATCAGATACTCGTCGCGCGACAGCTGGACGACCGCCATGCCGCCGACCGGCTCGGCCTTCCATGGCGCGGGTTCGGACTTGAGCCAGCTCCAGCTTTTCTCGCCGAACTGCCACTGGCCGAACTCCGCCCGGATGCGCCAGTCGCCCAGCACCGCCTCCCGGTCGCTGCCGTCATCGGGCTTGGCGGTGCCCCAGCTCGGATGTTCGAACGCCGCCTTCGCCCAGTCGCGCATCACGCCGCCCAGCGCCGCATAGGGCCCGGCAAAGGCATCCAGCGTGGCGTTGTCGAGCGCCCTGGCCCCCAGGGGATAGTTGAAGAATCCGGTGTCATCCATGCCGAACGGCGCAAAGCCGATCGCGCCGTGACCCAGCGCCTCGTAGAAATAACGCGCGAACTCGCGGGCATTGCCGATCTCGGGCACCAGCAGCGGATTGTCGGGCCGGGCATAGGCTTTCATGTAAGCGGTCACATTGGCGCTCGCCCGGTCGTAAATATCGGGCGCTTCCGCATCGATCGAGGGCGCGGCGACCTTCCAGATGTCGAGCACGTCCTGCTGCGGCCCGCCGCTCGCCACGCCGTCGGGATCGGGCACGTTGGACGGCCCCGCCAGCGCCGCGTTGACGTACATGGGCAGCGGCTTCACCGCCTTGCCCGCCGCGACGATCTCTTCGATGTAGCGCGCCGTATACCAGGTGTTGAACGCACGGTCGGCCTGCGCCCCGAACACCGCCGCCCAGGTACCGCTTGGCTTGCCGAGCCTGCGGGTCAGCGGCTCCGGGACCGCTCCGTCGAACAGCGTCTGCGCCGCCGCCGAATAGTCGCGCGGGTTGCGATAGCTGCCGACCTCATTCTCGGGCTGGACCATGATGACCGTGTTCTGCGGGTCATGCTCCCTGAGGTACGTCATCAGCCGGACGAAGGCGCGCTTGTCCGCCTCCAGCGTGGTGCGCGCCATCGGGGTCAGCGCATAATGATCCTGCCCTGCCTTCGTCTTCATCCGGGGAAAGCGGCGATTGTCGAGCTTGACCCAGTCGGGCGTGTAGCCGGGCGAGGTGTTCTTCCATGTCGCGAACCACAGCAGGACGACACGCTTGTCATGCGCGCGCGCCTGATCGAGCAGGGTCTGGACGAAGCCGAAGTCGAAACGCCCCTCCTCCGGCTCGATCTGTTGCCAGGCGACGGGGATTTCGATCGTATTGGCGTGGATGCGGTCTAGCACCGGCCAGACCAGCGGCAGGGCGGCGACATAGTTGCTGGAGTTGTTGACCTGCGCACCCAGCATCAGGAAGGGACGGCCATCGACCATCAGCGCGTGGCGGCCATCCTTGCTGACGATCTGTGGCACTGGCGTCGTCTGCGCTACCAGCGGGCCGGCCAGCCCCAGCGCCAAGACGGCGAAGCCCTTTGCCAGGCGCATCACATCCTCCCCTTTTTCGCGATCGTTCGGCTCAGGCTGTGCAACGGACGGCGCGCTCGATCAACGCCTATCGGACGGGCGTTTCAAGCGGCCAGCCCGCGATCCGCCGACGCCATGTCGGGCGGACACGGCATCGGCGCGGCCAGCCGATAGTCCTCCGCCAGCCGGGTGATGTCCATGACGGTGAAGTCGCGGTCATAGCGCCCCACATCCTCTTCCTCCTGCTCGCGCCAGTCGCCGATATCCGCCATGCGGACCGGCCGAGACGCAACCAGTCCGACCCAATGGGCCAGCAGCACGTCCAGCTCGCGCAGGCCGTTCGCCGTAACCCGCGCCCGGACGTGGCGATGCCGGTTCGACAAGGCCGACGCCTCCACCGCCCACAGCGGCGCGATCCGCCTCTCCAGCACATCGATGCCGGTCATCAGCGCGTGATGGGCCCGGTCCCGCTCCGTTGCGTTGCCCGGCAGCCGGACGATCAACGGGGCACGCCCTCAAGACGGGACAAATAGTGCATCCGGGCGGCTCCGTCGCGACAAGCGGGAGCACAAGGGTCTCTCAGCCGCCAGCGCTTGCGGTCGTCAAACCGGCGATGCGCGGTGCTACCACGCCCGACATATGGCGTCTTCGACTTTCTCGCGCACCCGTTACGTTCCGGTGGCGAGCGCGGCAATTTCTATCCCATGATAATTTCGCGGGCCACAAAAACCGCTTACGTGCGTTATGAACAAAATGTCAGCCAGCGGTGTATGCGCCAGCGGTTGGATAAGGATCTGGACAGGGTGCAAGGGAGCCGGGACATTGGCGGACAGCAGTGAATTTACCGTGTCGCGACGCGGCATGATCGTCGGAGGCGCGGCCACCGCGATGGCCGCCTCCGCCCCGGCCGAGGCGCAGACCCAGAGGAGCACCATGCCTGCCGATCCCCCCGCCATGCCCGTGACGCTGAAGGTCAACGGCAAGCCGCGCACCCTGTCCCTCGATCCGCGTACGACGCTGCTCGACAGCTTGCGCGAACATCTGCACCTGACCGGCACCAAGAAGGGTTGCGACCATGGCCAGTGCGGCGCGTGCACCGTGCTGGTCAATGGAGAGCGGATCAACAGCTGCCTTTCCCTGGCGCTCCAGCATGACGGCGACAGCATCACCACCATTGAGGGACTCGGCACGCCCGAAAAGCTGCATCCGATGCAGGCCGCGTTCGTGCGCCATGACGGATATCAGTGCGGATACTGCACGCCCGGCCAGATCTGCTCGGCGGTGGCGGTGCTCGACGAGATCAAGCGCGGCGTCCCCAGCCATGTCCAGGCCGACCTGACCGCCAGGCCCCAGGCGTCCGGCATGGAGATGCGCGAGCGGATGAGCGGCAATATCTGCCGCTGCGGCGCCTATTCCAACATTGCCGACGCGATGGCGGACGTCGCGGGAGTCGCAAATAAGGAGATGGGGGCATGAAGCCCTTCACCTATGAACGCGCAAAGGATGCGGTCGCGGCGGCGCGTGCGGCGACCAAGCCGGGTGCCAAGTTCCTCGCGGGTGGCACCAACCTGCTCGACCTGATGAAGATCGAGGTCGAGACGCCGACCCATCTGATCGACGTGCAGGACCTGAAGCTCGACCGGATCGAGAAGACGAAGGACGGCGGCCTGCGCATCGGCGCGTTCGTCACCAACACCGCGCTGGCCGCCGACGAACGCGTGCGGCGCGATTACGGCGTCCTGTCCCGCGCGATCGTCGCGGGGGCGAGCGGACAGCTGCGCAACAAGGCGACGACGGCGGGCAATCTGCTCCAGCGGACGCGCTGCCCCTATTTCTACGACACCAACATGGCGTGCAACAAACGCAAGCCCGGCAGCGGGTGCAGCGCCATCGGCGGCTATTCGCGCCAATTGGCGATCGTCGGCACCAGCAGCGACTGCATCGCCACCAACCCCAGCGACATGAACGTCGCGATGCGGGTGCTGGACGCGGTGGTCGAGACGGTGAATCCGGAGGGCCGGACCCGCGCGATCCCCATGGCCGATTTCCACCGCCTGCCCGGCAATACGCCGCATATCGAAACCGCGCTGCAGCCCGGCGAACTGATCACCGCCGTCACCCTGCCCCGCCCGGTCGGCGGCACCCATATCTATGAGAAGGTGCGCGATCGCGCCTCCTATGCCTTCGCGCTCGTATCGGTCGCGGCGATCGTCCAGAAGGACGGCTCGGGCCGGGTCGCGGTCGGCGGCGTTGCGCACAAGCCCTGGCGGGTCGAAGCGGCGGAAGCCGCGATGCCGCAGGGGGCCAAGGCGGTGACGGCAAGCCTGCTCGCCGATGCCCGCCCGACCAAGGATAACGAATATAAGGTGCCGCTCGTCGAACGGACGCTGGCGGCCGCCATCAGCCAGGTGAGGACCGCATGAAATTCACCGAGCCAGCCAGCGCCAATCCCATCGACCGCATGACCGTGGTCGGTCGCCCGCACGACCGGATCGACGGCCCGCGCAAGACCACCGGCACCGCAGCCTATGCCTATGAACGCCATGCAGAGGCACCCAACGCCGCCTATGGCTGGATCATTGGCGCGGCCATCGCCAAGGGGCGCATCCGTTCGATGAACCTCGACGATGCACGCGGCGCGCCGGGCGTGCTGGGCATCGTCACCGCCGCCGAGGCAGGCAAGCTGAACAAGGGCAATTTCAACACGGCCAAGCTGCTCGGCGGGCCGGAGATCGACCATTATCACCAGGCCGTCGCCATCGTCGTCGCCGAAAGCTTCGAACAGGCGCGTGCCGCCGCCGGGCTGGTGCGGATCGACTATGATCGCGCCAAGGGCCAATATGACCTGGACGAAGCGCTGAAGACCGCGCCGTTGACCGGCGGCGAAGAGGGCAAACCCGGCAAGGAAGACCGGACCGGATCGTTCGAAAGCGCCTTCGGTGCCGCGCCGGTGAAGCTCGATGCCGAATACACCACCCCCGACCACAGCCATGCGATGATGGAGCCCTTCGCCTCGCTGGCGATCTGGGAGGGGGACCAGCTGACGGTCTGGACGTCGAACCAGATGATCGCCTGGGGGCGCGGCGACCTCGCCAAGACGCTGGGCATGCCCAAGGAGAAGGTGCGGCTGATCTCGCCTTATGTCGGTGGCGGTTTCGGCGGAAAGCTGTTCCTGCGCGCCGATGCCGTCATGGCGGCGCTGGGTGCGAAGGCGGTCGGGCGACCGGTCAAGGTGGCGATGCAGCGGCCGCTGATGGCCAACAACGCTACCCATCGTCCCGCCACGACGCAGCGCATCCGCATCGGCGCGACCAAGGACGGCGCGATCCAGGCGATCGCGCATGAAAGCGGATCGGGCGACCAGCCCGGCGGCGGCCCCGAGACGGCGGTCAACCAGACCAAGCTGCTCTATGCCGGGCCCAACCGCCTTACCGCGATGCGTCTGGCCGTGCTGAACCTGCCCGAGGGCAATGCGATGCGCGCACCGGGCGAAGCGCCCGGCATGATGGCGCTGGAAATCGCGATGGACGAGATGGCCGAAAAGCTGGGCATGGACCCGGTCGCCTTCCGCGTGAAGAACGACACCCAGGTCGATCCCGAAAAGCCCGATCGCCGCTTCTCGCAGCGCCAGCTCGTCCGCTGCCTGGAGGAGGGCGCACAGCGTTTCGGCTGGTCGCAGCGCAACGCCAGGCCCGCCCAGGTTCGCGACGGACGCTGGCTGGTCGGCATGGGCGTCGCCGCCGCCTTCCGCAATCACATGAACATGAAGTCGGGCGCGCGGGTCACGCTGAACAAGGACGGCCGGGTCGTCGTCGAGACCGACATGACCGATATCGGCACCGGCAGCTATACGATTATCGCCCAGACCGCCGCCGAGATGATGGGCGTGCCGATGGACGCGGTCGATGTCCGGCTGGGCGACAGCGACTATCCGGTGTCGGCCGGGTCGGGCGGCCAGTTCGGCGCGGCCAACGCCACGGCGGGCGTCTATGCCGCCTGCGTCAAGCTGCGCGAGGCGGTGGCCCAGCGGCTGGGGTTCAACTCGGCCGATCTGAGCTTCGCTGATGGTCAGGTGATGGGCGGCAATCGATCGGTCGCGTTGCGCGACGCCGTCGCCTCCGGCCCGCTGACTGCCGAGGACCGGATCGAGTTCGGCGATCTGGACAAGACCTGGCAGCTGTCGACCTTCGGCGCGCATTTCGTCGAAGTCGGGGTCGATGCCTATACCGGCGTGACGCGGCTTCGTCGGATGCTCGCGGTCTGCGCGGCCGGACGAATCCTGAACCCCAAGGCGGCACGCAGCCAGATGATCGGTGCAATGACGATGGGTGTCGGATCGGCGCTGATGGAGGAACTGGCGGTCGACAAGCGCTTCGGCTTCTTCGTCAACCACGATCTGGCGGGCTATGAAGTGCCCGTCCATGCCGACATCCCGCATCAGGAGGTCATCTTCCTGGAAGAGGCGGACGACAAGGCCAACCCGATGAAGGCCAAGGGCGTCGGCGAACTGGGCTTGTGCGGCGTCGGCGCGGCGGTGGCGAATGCGGTCTACAACGCGACCGGCGTGCGGATCAGGGACTATCCACTGACGCTGGAAAAGCACCTGGACCGCCTGCCCGCGATCGCTTGAGGCGAGCTCCGATCCTTCTCCCCTGGACAGGCGAGAAGGAAGGAAAGGGTCAGCGAGTACCCACCCGCATAGAGTCCGATGACCTGAATAAACCCACCCCTCCCGTTTAGGGGAGGGGCCGGGGGTGGGGCGCTTCCGCGAGCACGCCGCCTGTGGCGAGGCCCCACCCCAACCCCTCCCCTAAACGGGAGGGGCTCGCCTTGGTTCAATGTAACGTCATCCTGCGCTAACCCCGCATCGCCGCGACCAACTCACCATGAGTCGGCAGATCCGCCACCGCGCGGTCGCCGAACATCTGGAGCTTGCGGAACAGCCGGTCCGCCTCGCCGGACGCGCAGGTCTTCCTCATCTCGCCATCGGCAAAGCCCATGCCGTAGAGGATATACTGATAGTTGAAATGGGCGAAGCTCTCGACATCCAGCGTAAAGTCAAACCGCCCCGGCGGCCGGTAACGCCATTGCTCCAGCAGGTCCCGTAGCCGGTCGGAGATCGTCCCGGCAGCGCCATTGTCACGCCAGAACGGCTCGTCCCGGCTGCTCAGGCAATAGTGCAGCTTGAGAAAGTCGACGATCGTCCGATACCGTGCGGTCATCAGCGTATTGAAGCGCGCGGCGGGTGCCGCGATCGGCCCGCGATGCGGGAACAGCTCGGCCAGCATGGCGACGGCCGCCTCGATCAGGACGATGCCGGTCGACTCCAGCGGCTCCAGAAAGCCCCCGGCCAGTCCGATCGCGACGCAATTGCCGATCCAGGGCCGCTGGCGATACCCCGGCTCGAAGGTCAGCAAACGCGGCTCCAGCCTGTCGGGATCTTGTCCCAGATAGGCGGCGAGCGTCGCCAGCGCGGCCTCGTCATCCATATGCGCGTCGGAATAGACCGTCCCGATCCCCCGCCCCTCGGCCAGCCCGATATCCCAGGTCCAACCTGCCCGATGCGCGGTGGCGATGGTCATGGTCGGCAGGGCATGGCCGCGCTCCGCGTCATAGGGCAGGCGACAGGCGAGTGCGCGATTGGTGAACAGCTGGTCGCGCACTGGCAGCAAAGGCTCCCCCAGCGCGCCGGAGATGAGTTCGGCCCGCTGTCCGGTGCAGTCGACATAGAGGTCGGCGGTCAGCGTGTCCTGACGGTCGGTGACGACATGCGCGATCAGCCCGTCCGCGCCCACCTGCGCGCCGGTCAGCCTGCCCTCCAGATGCCGCACGCCCAGGCCCATGGCATGGTCGGCCAGCAGCGCGACCAGCCGCTGCGCATCGAAGTGATAGGCATAGCTGAGCGGCCCGTCGAACGCCGCTTCCCCCGCCTGTTTTGGTCCCCGCCCCGCAGCGGCGACGCGATGCTGGATCGTCACCGCCTCGGCAAAGGGCGCACGGGTCGCCGGGTCCTGCGCCAGCCAGTGCGCGACGAGGTCGACGCCATCCGCCTGGAAGGGCGGCTCGAATGGATGGACATAGCGGTGGCGCCTGCCCCCGTCCGGGGCGTGCCGCCAGTCGTCGAAGCGGATGCCCTGCTTGAAGGTCGCACCCGCCGCGCGGATGAAATGCGCCTCGTCGATCCCCAGGAAGCGCAGGGTCGAGCGCATCGTCGGGAACGCCCCCTCGCCCACCCCGATCGCGCCGATCGCCGGGTCCTCCAGCAAGGTGATGCGGGTCGCAGGCCCCAGAAAGCGGGCGAGATAGGCCGCGGTCAACCAGCCCGCTGTGCCGCCGCCGACGATCAGGATCGACCTGGCCTGCCCCTCCACCACGCTCATATCCTCACGAACAGGTTGCGGAACCATTGCGAACCGCCCTTCGTCGCCTGCCGCCAGTCTTCGCCCATATCGTCAGGTACGAAACCCCAGGGGCAGAACAGCTTGGGCCGCCCGACCTTATAGGCCGCGACATGCCGCGTGACGAGCGTCAAGCCATGGACCAGCGCCGTCGCGACCAGCAGCGCGTCGCGCGTCTGCGCATAGCCCAGTGCCGACGACCGCCGCACCACCGCGACATCGACCGCCAGGATGCGCCCCTCGAACGCGGGCAGGACCTGCTCGGTGATCCAGTCGTCGGCGTCTTTGTTTCCTTGAAGGTCGAGCAAGGTCACCGCCGATAGGAACAATTCGTGACGCGGCACACCCGATGCCCAGTCGACCAGCCCCGGATCGGCCTGTCCCCGCCGCGCACCGCGCAGTTCGGCCACGACGCCGGCATCAAGCAGATACATCAGCGCGTCCGGTTCCAGTCGCGCGGCGGCGGCGCCTCGCCGGGCATCGCATCGGGTTGCGCGAGCAGGTCGACGATCGTCTCGGTCTGGCGCGCCAATTGCCGGAAGGCCTCGACGCCGAGCAGGACGTGGGTGGGGCGTCCGCGATCGGTGATGAACACCGGCTCGATTCGGGCCAAGCGCTTGGCGCGGCTGACATCCTGGTTGAACTCGCGGCTGGTCAGCGTCTTCATCCGCCCCTCGAATATGTAGGTACGTACCTACCTTGTAGCGGCAAGAACACAGTTTGCCAGTGGCCGGGCACAATCGCTTCCCCTCCAGCGAAATCCCGTTGCAACGCCCCGCGACTTGGCGTCGCTATCGCCTGGGCCGGACCGCGCAAGGCCGGACGCGAGGGGGGATGCGAAGACCGATGAACGACGCGATCGACAGTTTCTGGAAGACCTTTGGCGGCATCTTGTCACCGCATGGCCCGGCCAGCTCCGGGGCCGCCGCCACCTATGTGCCCGGCGACTATAGCATCCATTTCTTCCTGCAATTGGCGGTGATCCTGTTCGCCTGTCGCGTCGTCAGCTGGGCCGGACAGCGGTTCCTGGGCCAGCCGCCGGTGGTGGGCGAGATGATCGCCGGGGTCGTGCTCGGCCCCTCGCTGCTCGGCCTGTTCTTTCCCGACCTGCAGGCGGCGATCTTTCCCAGGGAAACCCGCAACGTCCTTTATGCGGGCGCGCAGCTCGGCGTGGCGCTGTACATGTTCCTGGTCGGGCTGACGCTCCGCCTCGATCATTTCCAGTCCAAGGCGCGCAGTGCCATGGCGGTATCGGCCTCGGGCGTGATCGCGCCGTTCCTGATCGCGGTGGCGATCACTCCCCTGCTGCTCAAGGTGCCCGGCCTGTTCACCGCCGGGATCAGCCAGGCCAATGCCACGCTGTTCCTGGGCGCCTGTATCGCGCTGACCGCCTTTCCGATGCTGGCGCGGATCATCAACGAACGGGGGCTGGCGGACAGCCCGCTCGGCACCTTGTCGCTGGCGGCGGGCGCGTTCGACGACGCCGCGTCCTGGTGCGTACTGGCGATCGTGCTGGCGACCTTCGGCGGCGGCAGCGGGGTGGCGATCCTCGCGATCGGCGGGGCCTTTGTCTATGTCGGATTCCTGATCCTGTTCGGCCGCCGTCTGCTGGCGCCGCTGGGCCGGGCGGTCGAGGCGCGGGGCGAGATGAGCACGACCGTGCTGGCGATCACGCTGATGGCCTTCTGCCTGTCCGCCTTCATCATGGACGCGATCGGCGTGCATGGCATTTTCGGCGGCTTCATCCTGGGCGTCTTCATGCCGCGCGGCCTGTTCGTCACCGAGTTGAAGAAGAAGGTCGAGCCGCTGGCCGTCGTCCTGCTGCTGCCAATGTTCTTCACCTATTCGGGGCTGAACACGCGGATGGACATGGTCAACTCGCTGCCGCTGCTGCTGATCGCACTCGGCATCCTGGCCGCGTCGATCGCCGCCAAGTTCGGTGCCTGCTATCTGGCGGCGCGCGCCTGTGGCGAGGACAATCGCACGGCGATGGGGATCGGCGCGCTGATGAACTCGCGCGGGCTGATGGAACTGATCATCATCAATATCGGGCTGCAAAAGGGGATTATCGGCCCCACCCTGTTCTCGATGCTGGTGCTGATGGCGATCGTGACCACGATGATGGCCAGCCCGCTGTTCGAATATGTCTATGGTCGCAAAGCGCGCGTGCTGGGCGAGATGGAAACGCTGAACGGCGCCGCCGCCTGACCCGGCGGGGCCGGCCTTTCACCGTCTTTTGTAGCGGATACAAAAAAGGGCGGCCCTGGGGCCGCCCTTTTCGTTTCCCCGGTCGATCCTGTCGGACCGACCAGCCGGAATGCCTGGGATCAGGCGGCCTTCTTGCGGCGGCGACGCGATGCGGCGATCAGGCCGCCGATCCCTGCGCCGAACAGGGTCAGCGTGGCGGGCTCGGGGACCGAGGTCGGCTTGCCGCCGAAGAAGGTGACATTGTCCAGTTCGAACGCGGTATCACCCGAAGAGAAGCGCAGGCCCGCGATCCGCTCACCCGTCAGGCTGTCGAGCGTATAGGTGACGTAGCGGTTCAGGCTCGGATCGTTGTAATAGGTGCCCGGCACGTCGGCGGTCGGCGAAATGACGTCGAGGCCCGTGATCGTCTTCAGGACGTTACCGGCGGCGCCGAGCACTTCCAGCGTGTTGAACGAGTCGATCGAACCCCAATAGAGACCGAAGCCGTCATAGCTATTGTCCTTGGTGCGCAACTCGGCCGTCTTGCCGCCATTGACCATCAGATACTGGGTCGTGTCGCCCATCGGCCGGCTATAGCCATTGGCCGACCCGGTCGTCAGGACGGCGGTGCCCGACAGCGAGAAGCCCGACGAATAGGTGGTGTTGCCGTTCGTGCCGTCGAAGTCGATCAGGACCGAGGGATTGGTCGGCACGACATTGCCCGGCGTCGAGGATAGCGTGCCCGCATGGGCGGCCGTCGCGATCAGCGCGCCAGCCATGACACCCGCCATCGCCATCATCTTCGTCACAGCCGCCATCATCAAACTCCCTGTTACGCCGCGCACCCGATCATGTGTCGGAACGGGTGATCCCGTCTCGGTCGCACATTCACGATCGGGCGATATTCCCGTTGCATTTCGGGCGACTCATCTGCCCTGTCCCCCACACTCTATCGATATCGACGCCGATGTCGCGTCCGGTAAACTCCAAGGTGATCCCGTTCTGGGGCAGCGGCTTGATGCGACATGTTTCAGGATAAGACGGGTTCCGCGCGGTCCGTGCGCGCTTTACGCTGTGTCAGGACACACCGGGCGATAAGGTTCGGCGACATAATCAGCAGGGATGAATCGTGAAACGCCGCAAGCTCCTCGTCATCGCAGGCATCCTGCTCGTCCTGGTCGTCCTGGCCTTTATCGCCAGTGCCCTGCTGCGGCGTCCGGCGGAGAAGGCCGCCCAGGCCCCGGTCTTTGTCGAGCGGCCCATAGCCGCCCCCGATCCCGCCACCGCGCAGGCCGCCGCCACTAAGGCGCCGGGTAGCGCCGCCGCGCAGAAGGAACTGGGCGACGCGCTGCTCGCCAAGCGCCGGTTCGACGAGGCCGCGACCGCCTATCGTGCGTCGCTGGCGATCGATCCCAACCAGGCGAACGCCTGGTCGGCGCTGGGTGAGACGGTCATGCAGACCACGAAGGCGCAGGGCATCGAACTGCCCGCCGAGGCGCAGAACGCCTTCCGCAAGGCCATCGCGATCGACCCGCGCGATGCGCGCGCACGCTTCTATTTCGCGATGGAAAAGGATCTGAAGGGCCAGCATGACGAGGCGATCGGCGAGTGGCTCCAGCTGCTGCGCGAAGTGCCTGCCGGTTCCGATGCCGACGAGTCGATCCGCTCGGCGCTCGCCGCCTCGATCAAGCGCAATATCCAGCTGATCAAGCAGGCCGCCGACGAAGCGGGCCGGGTCCAACCGCGCTATACATCGCAGAAGTAACGCTCCTTCTGCCACTTTCGGGACGGCGCGGACGGCGAGAGCGGTCCGCGCCGTTTCCATATTCGCATCAATTATGTGAGCGGTACACAAGCAACGCAAATTGCACCCCCGACCGCTTGCCAACCCCATCCGCCCTTCAAAAGTTGATCCAGAACAAAGCGCCATTTTTTCGTTGTTTAATCGAAAAAGCTGGCACAGATTGCGTCCGAGGCGAAAGCGGAAACCGCGTCGCCCCGCGTTTTGGACAAGGCGTCGGATCCATATGGTTCGCCGCCCTGCCCATGATCAAAAATGATAGCGCTATCTATATCGAGGAGGGGTTATGCTGAAACACATGGGTGTCGCCTTGCTGGCATCGGCAAGCATCATGGCGTCCTGCGCCGTGCAGGCACAGGCACAGGCACAGGTCACGACGCAAGGCACGGCACCGGCGCTGTCCGTCACCCCGGCCGAGACGCTGGAGCGGCAGGGCCTGACCGTGATGGTCGACCAGAACCAGTTCAGCCCCATCTTCTTCGACGAGAAGAATGCCGGGATCCAGATCGTCCTGCACGGCGATCGGATCGCCACCGATGGCGCGATACGCCTCAACCCCACGCCCGAGCAATGGGACCCCGTCCCCGCCTTTGTCAGCCGGGCGCGCGGGACCGAGCCCAACCAAATCGTCGTCCGCTCGGCCTATAAGGACCAGAATCTCGCCTATCGGGTGAAGGTGACGGCGGAAGGCGACGGGTTTCGCATCGCCGTCGACCTTGATCAGCCGCTGCCCGCCGCGCTGGCGGGCAAGGCCGGTTTCAACCTCGATTTCTTGCCGACCAGCTATTTCGGCAAGACCTATCTGATGGATACCGCGCCGGGCCTGTTCCCACGCCATCCCACCGGCCCGATGGCCAAGGACGGATCGGGCGATCCGACGCCTTTGGCCTCGGGGGGCAAGTCGATTACCCTGTCGCCCGAAGACCCGCTGACTCGCGTAACGATCACGTCGGATGCGGGCGGGCTGGCGCTTTATGACGCGCGCAACCGGGCGCAGAATGGCTGGTTCGTCGTCCGCTCGCTGATCGCGGCGGGGGCGAAGGAGAATGCCGTGGTCTGGCATGTCCGTCCCAATGTCGTGAAGGACTGGGTGCGCCCGCCGGTCGTCTCGTTCAACCAAGCGGGTTATACGCCCGGCCGCGCCAAGGTCGCGCTGATCGAAACAGATCCGCACGGGACCGCGCCGGGCGAGGCGGAACTGGTCCGACTGGCCGCAGACGGCACGCGCCAGTCGGTGTTGCGTGCCGCCGTGACCCCGCGCGGGCGCTGGATGCGGTATAATTACGCCGCCTTCGACTTCTCCCAGGTGCGCGAGCCCGGCATCTATGCCATCGCCTATGGCGGTCAGGTGACGAACCCGTTCCGTATCGCCGCCGACGCCTATGACCGCATCTGGCAGACCTCGCTCGACACCTTCATCGCCGAGCAGATGGATCATGTCGGCATTCGCGAACAATACCGCGTCTGGTCCGCCCCCTCGCATCTCGACGATGCCCGCCAGGCACCGCCCAACCATGTCCATTTCGACGGCTATAAGATGGGCCCCAACCTCGACTCGCCGTTCAAGCCGGGCGAGCATATCCCCGGCCTGAATGTCGGCGGCTTTCAGGATGCGGGCGATTACGACATCCAGACACCGCAGAATGCGCAGGTGGTCCGCGACCTGGCCTGGGGACGCGAGCTTTACGGCCTCGACTGGGACGAAACGAGCGTGGACGAGGCCGCCCGCGCGGTGGAGATCCGCAAGCCCGACGGCAAGCAGGACTCGGTGCAGCAGATCCGCCACGGCGTCCTGCAACTGCTCGCCCAGTACAAGGTGTTCGGCCATGCCATCGTCGGCATCATCGATCCGGTGCAGCGCCAATATGCCCATCTGGGCGATGCAGGGTCGCAGACCGACAATCTGACCTATGACGCGTCACTCGGCATCAGCGACCGCAAGGGCGGATCGTCGGGCGCGCAGGACGATCGCTGGGCCTTCACCACCGATCTGCCCGCCAACAATCTGGCGGTCGCGGGCGCCCTCGCCGCCGCGTCCCGCGCGCTGGCGGACAGCGATCCGACGATGGCTGCCGAGGCCTGGGACGCGGCCAAGGTCCTGTGGGGACGCTATCAAAAGGGGCCGATCAAGTCGGGCGACGGGCGCGACGATTCCGGCACGCCATGGTCGGCGGACGGCGCCAATGTCGGCGCGACCGTCGAGATGCTGATCACCAGCAAGGGCGAGCGTGTCTATGCCGATCGCCTGCGCGCGCTGATGCCCGTCATCACCAAGAACTTCGCCTGGGTCCGCGCCTCGGCGGTACGTGCCCTTCCATTCATGGATGCGAAGTACCGCGCCGCCTTGGTCCCGCTGGTCCGCCAGACCAAGGTCAAGATGGATGAAGAGGCCGCCAAGAACCCCTTCGGCGTACCGATCAGCGAGGGCGGCTGGGCCGGATCGCATCAGGTCGTCGAGTTCGGCTCGACCGCCTTCCTGATGCACAAGGCGTTCCCGGAGATCATCGGCACCGACTATACGCTGAACGCCATCGACTATGTGCTGGGGCGGCATCCGGCGAACAACCTGTCGCTCGTCTCGACGGTGGGCACCGCGTCCAAGCTGATCGGCTATGGCCACAACCGCGCCGATTACGGCTTCATCCCCGGCGGTCTGGTGCCGGGCGTACTGATCGTGAAGCCCGACTTCCCCGAATTGAAGACCGAATGGCCGTTCCTGTGGTTCGAGAACGAATACACGGTCGCGACCACCTCGGCCTATATCCTGGCCGCCAATGCCGCGATCGAGGCGACGAAGGAAACGCGCTGAATGCCTTATGGGGCGGGCCGCCCGGCCCGCCCCGAACTTCATGAATTTCATGTCATCTTCGCAACGAGAATTGACTGCCCAGGCAATCATTGCCATGGCAGCAATATGACATCCGATACGCCTGATCCCTTCGATCCCGAACGCTCGGTGGGGTATCTCACGAAGCGTGTGTACCAGCTTGCCCGGATTGGTCTGGAGCCGGTCTTCGCCGATGAAGAAGTCACCCATGTCCAGTGGAGCGCGTTGATGGCGCTGCACCATGGCGTGGGCGGCACGGCGGCGGAGCTGGCCCGCCATCTCTGCCACGACACCGGCGCGACGACGCGGATCGTCGACACGCTCGAAGAGCGCGGCCTGATCGAACGCTGCCGCTGCACCGAGGATCGCCGTGTCGTTCGCCTGTCGCTGACCGAGGCGGGGCGCGAAGTCACCGCCCGTTGCAAGGTGAAGGTCATCGGGCAGTGGAACGAATGGCTGGCCGACTGGTCGCCCGAAGAGGTCGAGCGCTTCGTCGGCGACCTGCTGCGCCTGCGCAACAAGCTGGAGACGGTGGCATGAAGCGGTTCGCCTTTCTGACCGGGTTGCTGCTGGCGGGCTGCTCGGTGCCGCAGACGCATCCCGCCATCACGGCCACCTCGCCCGAGACACTGGGATTGGGCGATGCACAGGCCCCGTTGGTCGCCGCCGACTGGTGGCGGGGCTTGGGTGATGCGCAGCTCGACCGGATCGTCGGCGACGCGCTGAGCGGCAATCCCTCGCTCGACATCGCGCTGGCCCGGTTGCGGCAGGCGGAGTCGGTGCTGGCCACCCGCCGCGCCGATGACGGACCCTCGGTGACGCTCGACGCGCAGGAGCAATATAACCGGCTGTCCGGCCGCTACATCATCCCGCCCCCTTATGCGGGGACGACCCAGTGGCTGGGTCAGGCGCAGGCCAATCTGAACTGGACGATCGACCTGTTCGGGCGACAGGCCGCCGCGATCGACGCCGCCCGCGCCTCCACCCGTGCCGCCGCGCTCGACGTGACGGCCGCGCGGCTGGCGCTGGCCGGGTCGGTCGCGCAGACCTATGTCGAACTGGCCCGGGCCGAGCGGCAGGCCGCGATCGCGCGCCAGACGATCGCGACCCGCACCCGCTCGCTGGGGCTGATCCAGACGCGCATCCGGCACCAGCTGGCCAGCCAGATCGACGCATCCGGCGCGCAGACCCTTCTCGCCCAGGCACGGGTGGCACTGGCCCGCGCCGAGACGCAGGCCGCGCTGTCGCGCAACGCCCTGGCGGCGCTGGCGGGACGCGGGCTGGACTATCCCGCGACCATCGCGCCGACGAAGCTCGCCTTCGATGCGGCGCTGCCCATCCCCGCCACCGTGCCCGCCGACCTGCTCTCCCGCCGCCCCGACATCGCCGCCGCGCTCGCCCGGATCGATGCCGCGAGCAAGGGACAGGAGGTCGCGCGCAAGGCGTTCCTGCCCAATATTAACCTGACCGCGCTGGCCGGTTTCCAGGCGGTCGGCCTGGGCAATTTGTTTACCGCCGATGCGGCGACGGCGGCGGCGGGCCCGGCGATCCATCTGCCGATCTTCGACAGCGGACGGCTGCGCGCCGGGTTGGCGGGCGCGACCGCCGCGCTCGACCTGGCGACCGCCGACTATAACAACCGCGTCGTCGGCGCGGTGCGCGAGGCGGCCGATGCCGTCACGCGCAGCCGCACCGTCGCCACCGAGCGCGCGCGCCAGGCCGAGGTGACGCGCGGCCTGTCCGAAACCCGCCGCCTGAACGCGATCCGCGTGTCGAGCGGGCTCCAATCGCAACTGGGCCTGATCGATCCCGACATCCGCCAGCTGGAGTCGGATCAGGCCGACGCCAATCTCGCCGCCGACGCCGTCCAGGCGCGCATCGCGCTGGCCGTCGCCCTTGGGGGCGGCTTCTCCTCTTCTTCGCAGGGTATCACGCAATGAGCGACGCCGAAGCCGCCACCCCCTCCCCCGCCGCTCCGACGACCCAGGCGCCGACCGGCGGCAAGCCCAAGGCGCGCCGCCTGGGCCTGACCATCCTGATCGTCGTGGTGATGATCGCCGCCATCGTCTGGGCGGTATTCCACTTCCTGCTCGCCAAGCCCGAGGAAGAAACCGACGACGCCTATGTCGCGGGTGACGTGGTGGCGATCACCGCGCGCGATCCGGGGCAAGTGCTGGCCATCCATGCCGACAATACCCAGACGGTAAAGGCGGGCCAGCCGCTGATCGATCTCGATCCCGCGACGGCCGATGTCGGCCTCGCCTCCGCCGCCGCCGAACTGGCCCGCGCGGTGCGCGCGACCCGCGCCGACTTCACCAAGGTGAACCAGAGCGGCGCCGCCATCGTCCAGGCCCAGGCCGAGCTGACCCGCGCCCGCGCCGACTATGCGCGTCGCCAGGGCGCCGCCGCCGAGGGCGCGGTGTCGGGCGAGGAACTGTCCCATGCCGCCGACGCGGTGAAGGTCGCCAATGCGAACCTCGCCCTCGCCCGCGCCCAGGCGGCACAGGCGCGGACTGCCGTGCAGGGCACCGATGTCGGCACCAACCCCGCCGTGATGGCCGCCATCGCCGCCTATCGCCGCGCCGCCATCATGCGTGGCCATATGCACGTCGTCGCGCCAATCAGCGGCGTCGTCGCCCAGCGTACGGTGCAGGTCGGCCAGCAGGTCGCGGCGGGTACGCCTTTGATGGCCGTGGTGCCGCTCGACCGGCTGTGGGTCGACGCCAATTTCCGCGAAACCCAGCTCAAAGACCTGCGCATCGGCCAGCCCGCGACGATCACCGCCGATATTTACGGCGGCAAGACCGTCTATCACGGCAAGGTCATCGGCCTGGGCGCGGGCAGCGGCAACGCCTTCGCGCTGCTGCCGCCGCAGAATGCCAGCGGCAACTGGATCAAAATCGTCCAGCGCGTGCCGGTGCGCATTGGCCTGAACGCCAATGAGTTGCGCCAGAACCCCTTGCGGGTCGGCCTGTCGGCGACGGTCACGGTCGATACCGCCGACCAGCGCGGACCCCGCATCGGTTCGGCCGCGACCCAGGTCGACAGCACCAGCGGCACCGATGGCAAGGACCCGGCGATCGAGGCGCGCATCGCACAGATCATCGCGGCCAATCGCTGATGGCCGGGGCCTCCGCTCAAGGTGGCGCGGGGGCATCCCCGGCGCCGCTGAAAGGCCCGGCGCTGGCGCTCGTCGCCTTTGCGCTGGCGCTGGGCACCTTCATGCAGGTGCTCGACTCGACCATCGCCAACGTCTCGCTTCCCACCATCGCGGGCAATCTGGGCGTCAGTTCGGACAACTCGACCTGGGTCGTCACCGCCTTTGCCGTCGCGAACGGCGTGGCGGTGCCGCTGACCGGCTGGCTGATGGGCAAGTGCGGGGTGGTGCGGACCTTCTGCGTCTCGGTGTTCCTGTTCACCATCGCGTCGTTCCTGTGCGGCATCGCATGGAACCTGTCCTCGCTGATCGGCTTCCGCATCCTTCAGGGCGCGGTGTCGGGGCCGATGATTCCGGGCAGCCAGGCGCTGCTGATCTCGATCTTCCCGCCGCAGAAGCGGTCCACCGCGCTTGGCATCTGGTCGATGACCACGCTGGTCGCGCCGATCATGGGGCCGATCCTGGGCGGATACATCTCCGACAATTACCACTGGAGCTGGATCTTCCTCATCAACGTCCCCGTAGGCTTGTTCTGTGCGGGCGTGTGCTGGCGCGGGCTGTCGAGCCGCGAAACCCCAACCCGCAACCTACCGATCGACAAGGTCGGGCTGATCATGCTGGTCGTCTGGGTCGGTGCGCTTCAGATGATGCTGGACCTGGGCAAGAATGACGACTGGTTCAACTCGACCCGGATCGTCGTGATGACGGTGATCGCGATCGTCGGCTTTATCGCCTGGCTGATCTGGGAGCTGACCGACGCCAATCCGGCGGTCGACCTGTCGCTGTTCAAGGGCCGCAACTTCAGCATCGGGACGCTGGCCTTTTGCCTGGGTTATGCGGTGTTCTTCGCCAACACCCTGCTGCTGCCGCTCTGGCTCCAGACGCAGCTGGGCTATACCGCGACCTGGGCGGGCCTGGTTGCCGCGCCCAGCGGGGCGGTGGCGGTGGTGCTGACCCCCATCGTCGCGCGGCTGTCGGGCAAGGTCGATGCGCGGATCATGGCGACCATCGCCTTTGCCGCCTTCGGTCTCTCCTATTGGATGCGCTCGGGCCTGAATACGCAGGCGGGTTTCGGCGACTTCGTGCTGCCGCTGATGGTGCAGGGCATTGCGATGAGCACCTTCTTCCTCGCCATGCTGACCATCGCGCTGGACGGCGCGCCGCAGGCGCGCATCCCCTCGGCGACCGGCATCTCCAACTTTGCGCGCATCACGGCGGGCAGCTTCGCCGCCTCGCTGACCACGACCATGTGGGACCGGCGTGAGGCGATGCACCAGGCACATCTGTCCGAAGCGATCGGTCAGAACCCGGTGTGGCAGATGGCGAAGAACGGCCTGAACCATCTGGGCCTGACCGACGTCCAGGCCGCCGCCGCCGTCACGCGGCAAATGGTCGGACAGGCCTATCTGCTGGCGTCGACAGACATCTTCTATGTGTCGGCGTGGCTGTGCATCGTGCTGGCGGGGCTGACCTGGTTCACCCGGCGACCCAAGCCGCATGACGGCCCGATCGCGGCGGATTGATAACGATCGTCCCCGGTCCGGGGAGGTGGCAGGCCGTCAGGCCTGACGGAGGGGGGCTTCCTCAAGGGACGACCTTCGCGGCGATCCCCCTCCACCAGCTTCGCTGGTCCCCCTCCCCGTGCCGGGGAGGATTTGCTACGCTCCCCCAAAAGGGAGACGGATGATGCTGAAAACGCTGATGATGATGGCGCTGGTCGCCGTGACGCAGGCGCCGTCCGACCCGCATCTGCCGCCCAAGGTCGTCGACACCGTCGCCCCCACCCTGCCCGCCGGGCTTAGCCACGGCGTGCTGATCGTCTCCAAGACCAATGGCTGGCGGCATTTCGAGCATATCCCGCATTCCAACGCGGTCCTCGCCGACATCGCCAAAGCGCTGCACCGCCCCAGCTTCACCACCGAAAATGCCGCCGTCTTTAACGACGACCAACTGTCCCGTTTCTCCGTGGTGGTCCTGAACAGCGCCAGCGGCGACTTCCTGACGCCCGAGCAGCAGGCCGCCTTTGCCCGTTTCGTCGCACGCGGCGGGGGCGTGGTCGCGCTCCACGCGGCGGGCGACAACAGCCACAAGGCGCCCTGGTATGTCGACACGATCATCGGCACGACCTTCACCGGCCATCCGAACGGCGACGACCATATCCAGCCCGCGCGCGTCGACATCGTGCAGCCCCGCCATCCGATCATGGCGGGCATACGGACGCCGTGGATCCCGCGCGACGAATGGTACAGTTTCGACAGCAACCCCGCGACGCGCGGCATGACCATCCTGGCGCAGGTGGACGAGAGCAGCTACCGCCCCGGCGATACGCTGCGCATGGGTGCGGCGCATCCCGTCATGTGGGTCAACCCACGCAGCAAGGGCCGGGTCTTCTATTCCGCGCTCGGGCATGAGCCGGAGCTTTACGACGACCCCGATTACCGCCGCATCCTCACCAACGCGATACTCTGGGCGGCAGCGCAGTAATCAGCATTCCACGACGTTGACCGCGAGGCCACCGAGGCTGGTTTCCTTATATTGCGACTTCATGTCCTCGCCGGTCTGGCGCATCGTCTCGATCACCTGGTCCAGGCTGACGATGTGCTTGCCATCGCCGTGCAGCGCCAGATAGGCGGCGTTGATCGCCTTGATCGCGCCCATGGTGTTGCGCTCGATGCACGGGATCTGGACCAGCCCGCCGATCGGGTCGCAGGTCAGCCCCAGATTATGCTCCATGCCGATCTCGGCGGCATTCTCGACCTGCGCCGGCGAGCCGCCCAAGGCCGCCGCCAGCCCCGCCGCCGCCATCGAGCAGGCGACGCCGACCTCGCCCTGGCACCCCATCTCGGCAGCAGAGATGGACGCCCGCTTCTTGTAGAGCATTCCCACCGCCGCCGCCGTCAGCAACAGCGTGCGCACCCCGTCGCGCGTCGCGCCGTGGACGAAGGTCTCGTAATAACGCAGCACCGCCGGGATGACGCCCGCTGCGCCATTGGTCGGCGCGGTCACGACCCGACCGCCCGCTGCATTCTCTTCGTTCACCGCCAGCGCCCAGAGGCTGACCCATTCGAACACCAGGCTGGGATCGGTGCGCGGTCCCCGGTCTAGCAGCTTCTGCCGGATCGCCTGTGCCCGCCGCTGGACCTTCAACCCGCCCGGCAGGATACCGGAGGCGGCGCAGCCCCGCTCGATCGAGGCGCACATGGCGTCGCGCACCCGGTCCAGGAACGCGTCGGTATCGGCGTCCTCGCGCCATGCGGCCTCGTTGGCGCGGACGATCTGGGCGATGGACAGGCCGGTCTCGTCGGTCCGCTCGAGCAGTTCGGCTCCCGACGCGAAGGGATGCGCCAGCCGCCGGTTGGTCCGCATCGGCTCGGCCCCCTCCATCCGGATCGCGCCGCCGCCGATCGAATAGAAGCGGCGGACGACGGAGCTGCCATCGGGCAGGAAGGCGGTGAAGACCATGCCATTGGGATGCGCGGGCAGGAAGCCGGGCCGGAACAGCAGGTCCTGTTCGGGATCGAAGGGCAATGGGTGGCGTCCGTCGAGCATCAGCTGCCGCGTCTCGTGAATTCTCACGAGCAAGCTATCGATGGCATCGGGATCGACACGTTCGGGCGTCTCGCCCGCCAGGCCCAGCAGCACCGCCCGGTCGCTATGGTGCCCGCGTCCGGTCAGCGAGAGCGATCCGAACAGCTCGGCTTGCATCCGGTCGGGGATCAGGCCGGTGTCGAGCATCTCGACCGCGAATGCCTTGGCCGCGCGCATCGGGCCGACCGTGTGCGAGCTGGAGGGGCCGATGCCGATCGTGAACAGCTCGGTCACGCTGACCGCAGCGATACTGTCCTCGCTGCGCGGCGTACCCACGGGAATGGCGGAGAGCGTCAAGATCGTTCCAATTGTTACGGCTTTTGCCTCGTCTAGCGCACTCGCCATGCACTGACCAGCCGATGGAACGGATCAGGCGGTCATCGGGGCCAGTATGCCGAACGCCTCAGGCGTCAATGGCGTCTGGAAATGGCAACCGGCGGAAAAGTCGGACGCCCACACGATCTTGGCCTCGACCTCGCCGACATGGGGCAGGCGCAACCAGATCTTCAGGCCGCGACGCAATTCGGTATAGGTCTGGAGACGCGCGCCGGTGGTGGAAATGTCGGTGACCCGGCACAGTGCGCGGTCGAGTCCGCCACGTCCCAGATCGGTGTCCAGCGCGGTCGCCGTACGCGGGGAGCGGCGGCGATTGGCAAATTCGGCAGGTTCGAATTCGGCGGCGAACATGGCTTCACCCTAAACACCGCTGGTTAACATACTGCAAACCTATTCCGCCCTCCCCTTCTCCGGCGGACGCGAAAAACCCGGCGCTTCGTGGGAAGCACCGGGTCCTTCGATCGTCCGGCGATGAGGCCGGAAGCGATTACTTGCGGAGCGTGAGACCGCCGCCGAAACGCTTGTTGAAGCGCGCGACCTGACCGCCGGTGTCCAGCATGGTGCCGCGACCGCCGGTCCAGGCCGGGTGCGCCAGCGGATCGATGTCCAGCTGCATCGTGTCGCCTTCCTTGCCCCAAGTGGAGCGGGTTTCGAACACGGTGCCGTCGGTCATCTGCACCTTGATCATGTGATAGTCGGGATGCGTATCGGTCTTCATGATATTGCTCCGGAAAATGGCTGGTTCCGACCAGCCTTCAAGCTCAAGGCGCGGCCCATAGCGGACCGCGCCCCGTTAGTCAAAAGCCCGTGACGGTCGCTTACGCTTCTGCGGGCGGATCGGCGATCATCGCGGTGAAATTGGCTTCCGCCACGACGACTCCGTCGATCTTGGCGACCCCTGCGAACTTGCAGACGCGGGTCCGCTTCGACACGAACTCGACCTCCAGGTGCAGGAGCACGCCGGGCTCGACGGGCTTGCGGAACTTCACGCCGTCGATCGACATGAAATAGACCAGCTTGCCCGAATTCGCGAGGCCCAGGCTTTCCACGCCCAGCACACCGGCGGCCTGCGCCAGCGCCTCGACGATCAACACGCCCGGCATGATCGGACGGCCGGGATAATGGCCCTGGAAAAAGGCCTCGTTGATCGTCACCGCCTTCACCGCGCGGATCGACGTGTCGAGGACCAGCTCCTCGACACGATCGACCAGCAGCATCGGGTAACGGTGCGGGATTGCCGCCATGACCCGCGTCACGTCCATCGGGCCGATGACGGTCTTCGCCTCTTCGTTCACGACGTCGCTCACCGGGATATTACCGGCCGCTGTTCTGGCGACGGGCAGGCGCCGGGGCGGCGGCGGCCGGAGCGGCAGCGGCGGGGGCAGCGCCCTGCTGCTGACCCTGCTGACCGGGCTGCCAGTTGGCGGGCGGCGTGATGCTGACGGTCGGGACCAGCTTGTCCAATTCCGCCGTCACCGCGGACGTGATGTCGGCGGTCGGCTGCATGAACAGCACGGCCTGCGGGCTGACCAGCAGGCTGACATTCTTGGCGCGAACGGCGTTCTGCACCGCTTCGCCCAGACGCGCCTGGATCTGCTCGACCGCATAGGTCTGCGCACGGACGGCGGGCTGGGTCAGACGGCCCAGTTCCTGCTCGGCGGCCTGCTGCTTGGCCTGGATCGACTGGGCCTGGGTGCGCAGCGCGGCTTCGTTGGCGTTCGGCGCGGCGCGGGCGGTCTGGAACGCCTGGACCAGCGGCTCCAGCTCACGGCCGAGCGCGGTGCGGCGGGTTTCGGCCTGGTCGAGCTGCGCCTTGTAGGTCGTCTCGATCTGCTGGCGGGCGGCGGCCCAGGCACGCGAACCGGCGATCGCACCCTGCGGGTCGGCCACGGCGACGCCGTTCACCTGCGCGCTGGCGGTGGTGGCGACGGTCGCGGCCGGCGCGACAAGGGCCGCCGCGAGGAGGAGCTTGGAAATCGTCTTCATCAGAACTGCGTCCCTACGTTGAAAGTAATGAGCTTGGGGTCGTCGCCCGGCTGCGTCACCAATGCCTTGGCAAGGTCGATGCGCAGCGGTCCGAATGGTGAATTCCAGTTCACACCGATGCCGATCGACACGCGCGGCTTCCAGGTGCCGAGATAGAATTGCTCTTCGGCATAGTTGGTGTTCTGGAGCGCGACATTGGCCGTCGTGCCCAAACAGGTACCCCCCGCCGTGGCCGAGTAACCGGTTGGGCAGGTCGTGCTGGCACCGGCGATGCCTGCGGCCGTCGTTTCGGTCGTCGTCGGGACCTGATAAAGCAGATTACCAGCTCTGTCTCTTACGGGCGACGGGATAAGCGTCTTCGATCCGTCCTTGTTGAACTGCGGCACGCCGTTGACGACCAGCTGCTGGAAGTCGAGCGAGGGTTGCGGGCGGGTGACGCCCCACAGGCTGCCGGCCTGGACATAGACGCTGGGGCGCAGGCCCATCTCACGCGCACCCGAACCCAACGGGATTTCCAGCTCCGCACGCGCCAGATAGTAAGCACGACCGCCCAGTGCGTCGTCGACGAACTGCTGGCGGTCCTTGCTCAGCGACTGGCTGCCGTCGTTGCCGATGACATAGGGCACGCGCAGCACGCGCGGACCGACGCCGCGAATGTCGAAGCCGCGGAACTGCGGCTCGCCCAGATAGAAGCGGTCGACGATACGAACCGGATCGATGCCCGGACCACGGCTGCCCTCGAGCGAGTGGATGTAACCGCCCTCGCCCAGGATCGAGAAGACGAAGCCCTTGCCCAGCCCCTTGAACTTGGCGCCTTCCGCGCGGGTGCGGATATACTTCACGTCGCCGCCCAGACCGGCAAAGTCCTGGCTGAACGAGAAGCGATGCCCGGCAGTCGGACGCAGGCGGCTGTTCAGGCTGTCATAGATCAGCGAGTAGCCGACCGACGAGGTCCAGCGATTGCCGATCGAGTCGCAGAGATAGCGACCCGCCTGCTGGAAGTTACAGGTGCCGTCCGCGTTGAAGAACGACGCGTCCAGGCCGACCTGGTCATAGGTCAGGCCATAGCGTCCCGACAGCGACCAATATTCGGTCAGCGGCACGCCCGCGCGCACCTGGAAGCCGGTCGACACCTGGCTGTAGGTCGTCTGGCGGGTGGTGCCCAGATAGTTGAACGAGTTGAAGTCGCGACGGAACACGTCGACGCCCAGCGCGATATTCTTGTCGAACACATAAGGCTCGGTGAAGCCCAGTTCGATCGACTTGGAATAGGCCGAATAGTTCACACCGGCGCGGAGTTCCTGGCCCTTGCCGCGGAAGTTGCGCTGGGTGATGTTCGCCTGGATGATGAAGCGTTCCAGCGACGAGTAACCGGCCGACAGCTGGAGCGAACCGGTCGACTGTTCCTCGACATTGGTCTCCAGCACGATGCGGTCGGGCGTCGAGCCGGGGTTCTGCTTGATCTCCAGCTTTTCCTGGAAATAGCCGAGCGAGTTGATGCGATCCTGGCTGCGGCGGACCTGGAAGCTGTTGAAGGCGTCACCCTCGGCCACGCGGATTTCGCGGCGGACGACCTTGTCCTGCGTCTGCGTGTTGCCGTTGATGTCGATCCGCTCGACATAGGTCCGCTTGGCCTCGGCGATGTTGAACGTGATCGCCATCGTCAGCGTGTCCTTGTCACGCTGGAAGTCGGGGTTCACATCGGTGAAGGCATAGCCGAACAGGCCCGCCGTCTGGCTGAGGCTGTCGATCGAGTCCTCGATCAGCTTGGCATTGTACCAGTCGCCCTTCTTCATGGGCAGCGACTGGGCGAGCTTCTCATTGTCGAAGTCGCGGATCTGGCTGTCGACCTTGACGTCGCCAAACTTATAGCGCGGGCCTTCCTCCACCACATAGGTGATGATGAAGTCCTTCTTGTCCGGCGTCAGCTCGGCGACCGCGCTCGTCACCCGGAAATCGGCATAGCCGTTGGTCAGGTAGAACAGGCGCAGCTTCTGCTGATCGGCGGCCAGGCGATCCTGGTCATAGCTGGTGGCCGAGGACAGGAAACGGAACCAGCGCGACTGCTTGGTGTACATCGCGCCGCGCAGTTCGTCGTCGGAGAACTTCTCGTTGCCGATGATGTTGATCTGGCGGACCTTGGACTTCGGCCCTTCGCTGATCTCGAACACCACGTCGACGCGGTTCTGGTCGAGATTGACCATCTTCGGCTCGACCACCGCGCCGAACCGGCCCTGGCGGCGGTACAGTTCGACGATACGCGCCACGTCCTGGCGAACCGCGGTCCGGGTGAAGATCTGGCGGGGAGACAGCTTGATCTCCTTCTTGATCTTGTCTTCCTTCAGGCGCTTGTTGCCCTCCAGGATGACCCGGTTGATGATCGGGTTCTCGCGCACGCGCAGCACGATGTCGCCCGTCTCCACGCCGGAGATCGAGAAGTCGGCGAACAGTTCGGACGCCTGAAGGTCCTTCAGCGCCTGGTCGAGCGTTTCCGGGGTATAGGGAATGCCGACCCGCAGCTTAGTGTAGGACAACACCGTCTCGGGCTCGATACGCTGGGCGCCTTCGACCCGCAGTGTCTTGATTGTGCGCACCGGCGCAGGCGCCACGGCCTGCGTCGGGACAGCACCGGCCCCCGCGCTCGGCGCGGCAGGCGCGGTCTGCGCCATGACGGGAACACCCGACAGCATCGTGCCCGCCAGCAGCATGGCGCCCGCGCGCACAGTCTTCATACCCGTCATTGCTGTCACCAAACCCACCCCAGAAAAGTCGAACCGACCCCTGTCGTCGTCGCGCCCTGCCCCATCGGCGTCAGCCGATCAAGCTGCGGATATTTTTCCACAGCCCCAAATTGCCCAGATCGTTGAACGTTACGAAGAGCATCAGGGCCAGGATCGCAATCATGCCGCCACGGAATGCCCATTCCTGAGCCACCGGCTCCAGGGGGCGTCGCCGCACCGCTTCGATCGCATAGAAAAGAAGATGACCGCCATCCAGCATCGGCACTGGCAAGAGGTTGATGAACCCCAGATTGATGGACACCAGCGCCACGAAGAAAACGAACGCGTCGAGGCCCAGCGACATCTGCTCGCCCGACACTTTCGCAATGGACACCGGTCCGCCCAGTTCCTTGACCGAGCGGCGGCCCGAAATCACCTGGCCCAGCGTCTCGACCATCATGCGGACGATCTCGCCGGTACGCTGGACCGCCACCACGGGTGCGCGCACCAGGCTGACCGGCCGGACGTCGACCGTACCGGCACCGCGCAGGCCCAGACGGCCGATGCGATAGCTGTTGCCGAAGCGGTCGCGCTGTTCCTCGGTGCCGATCGTCGCGCTGGTGGTGAAGGGCGTGCCGCCGCGCGTCGCCGCGATCGTCACCCGGTCCCCGGCGCGAATCTGCACATAGCGCGCGATATCGGCGAAGTCGGTGACGGCACGGTCGTCGATCGCCGTCACTCGGTCACCGGGGCGAAGCGAGGTCGCTGCCGCCGCGCTGCCGGGCATGATCTGTCCCACGACGGGCGGCACCACCGCCTCGCCATAGGCGTAGGCGAAGCCCGCCAGGATCAAGATGGCGGCGGCGAAATTGATCGCCGGGCCCGCCGCGACGATGATCGCGCGCTGCCACACCGGCTTGGCCTGGAAGGTACGGGCGCGTTCCTCGGGCGGCAGCGACAGCCAGGCGGCGTCGGGCTGGCTGGCCGGGTTCATGTCGCCCGCGAACTTCACGTAACCGCCCAGCGGCAGCCAGCCGATCTTCCACCGCGTATCGCGCTTGTCGGTGAAACCGGCGATCTCGCGCCCGAAACCGACGGAGAAGGTCTCGGCCTTCACGCCGAACAACCGTCCCGCGAGATAATGCCCCATCTCGTGCACGAACACGAGCGGGCCGAGGGCAAGGACAAAGGCCAGGATGGTCAACAACAGGCCGGGAGTTTCGATCAAACGACGCAATCCTCAACGCGCTCGGCCGTTATTGCCCTGGTTTCCGCATCGATCGCGATCACCGCATCGAGCGACTCCGGTGGGGCGGGGTCGTAGCGATGCAGAACATCCTCGACGATTGCGGCAATTTCGAGGAAGCCGATGCGACGTGCGAGAAAAGCCGCCACCGCGATCTCGTTCGCGGCATTGAGGATGGCCGGAGCCGCCCCGCCCGCCTCCAGCGCGGCCCGTGCCAAGCGCAGCGCGGGGAAGCGCACCGGATCGGGCGCGGCGAAGTCCATCCGCCCCAGCGCGACCAGGTCGAGCGGCGCCATCGGCGTCGGCATCCGGTCGGGCCAGGCCAGGCAATGCGCGATCGGCACGCGCATGTCCGACGGCCCCAGCTGCGCCAGCATCGAGCCGTCGACATAATCGACCGCCGAGTGGATCACCGACTGCGGATGCAGCACGATCTCGATCCGGTCGGAGGGGACCGGGAACAGGCGCGCCGCCTCGATCAGTTCCAGCCCCTTGTTCATCATCGTCGCCGAGTCGACCGAGATCTTGGCACCCATCGACCAGTTGGGATGCGCCACCGCCTGTTCGGGGGTGACGCGGCGCATCTCTTCGATCGTATGGTTGCGGAACGGTCCGCCGCTGGCGGTCAGGACGATCCGGCGCACCCGCTCGGGCCGTTCGAAGTCGAAGCATTGATAGATGGCGTTATGCTCGCTGTCGGCCGGGAGCAGCGTCGCCCCCGCCTTGGCCGCCGCCGCCAGCACCACCTCGCCCGCCGACACCAGCGGCTCCTTGTTGGCGAGCACCACCGTGCCGCCATTGGCGATGGCGGCCATGGCGGGTTCCAGCCCGGCGCAACCGACGATCGCACCCATCGTCCAGTCGGCGTGCAGGGCCGCCGCCTCGATCACCGCCGCACGACCGCCCGCCACGCGGGTTTCGGTTCCAGCCAGCGCCGCGCGCAGATCGGGCAGGCAGCTTTCGTCCGCCACGACCGCCAGTTCGGCGTGGGTCCGCTTCGCCGCCGCCGCCAGCTTGGCGACGTCGCAATTGGCAGTCAGCGCACGGACGCGGTAACGATCGGGCTCGCGCTCGATCAGGTCCAGCGTCGAGGTGCCGACCGATCCGGTCGCGCCCAAAATGGTTACGCTACGCATCAGAACAGGTCCGGCAGGAGGATCAGCAGCGCGGCGATCGGCGCGACCGGCACGATGCCGTCCAGCCGGTCCATCACGCCGCCATGGCCGGGCAGCACGTTACCGCTGTCCTTGACGCCTGCGCGCCGCTTCAGCGCGCTCTCGAACAGGTCGCCCATCTGTGCCAGCACCGCCAGCACCGGCGTCGCGATGACCAGATGCAACGGCAGGCCATGTGCCCAGCGCATCAGCACCGCCAGCAACGTCGCCGCCGCCACACCGCCGATCAGGCCCGACCAGGTCTTGGCCGGGCTGATGCTGGGGGCCAGCTTCGGCCCGCCGAACTGCCGCCCGACGAAGAACGCGCCGCTGTCACAGGCCCAGACTATCGCCATCGACCAGAGCGACAGCACCAGCCCGTCGTCATGCAGCCGGATCGCCAGCAGCGAGAAGACGGGCAACCCGACATAAAGTGCCCCTGCCCCGAACTCCGGGCGGCGCGACACGATGGTCAGGAAGAAGAAGGTCGCCGCGATCAGCCCCAACGCGAAAAAGCCCGGCCCGGCCGCCAGCCCGGGCGCCATGATCGCCAGCGGCACCGACAGCGCGAACTGGGCCAGCCGCTTCTGCTTGGCATCGACCTTCAACAGGTCGGACCATTCGGCCATCATGAACAGCGCGACGACGACGGCCAGCAGCCAGAAGGCCAGACCGCCCAATACGAGCGAAACGCTGGCCACGGCGATCATCACGATGCTGGCCAGCACCCGCTTGGTCAGGTTCGACATGCCGGACGCAGGCGGGTTGGCCGGGGCCGCCTTGGGCACCCCGGCCTTGGGGGATTTAGGATCGGTCACAGGCCGCCGAAACGCCGGTGTCGTCGGCCGAACTCGGCCACCGCATCGGCCAGCGCCGTCTCGTCGAAATCGGGCCAGAGCGTGTCGACGAACAGCAGCTCGGCATAGGCCGCCTGCCACAGCAGGAAGTTGGACAGGCGCTGCTCGCCCGAGGTGCGGATCACCAGGTCGAGCGGCGGCAGGCCGTTGGTCTGCAACTCGCCCTCGATCGCCTCCGGGGTGATCGCCTCCGCCGTCATCTCTCCGGCCGCGACCTTGCGGGCCAGCCGCCGGGTCGCCTCGACCAGTTCCGCCTGCGCGCCGTAATTCAGCGCGATGGCGAGGATCGGACCGCTATTGGCCGCCGTACGCTCGATCGCATCGTCGATCAGCGCCACGAGGTCGGCGGGGAAGCGGCGATAGTCGCCGATCACCCGCAACCGGACATTGTCCGACACCAACTCGGCCAGGTCCTTGCGCAGGAAGATGCGCAACAGGCCCATCAGGTCGCTGATCTCGGTCTCGGGCCGCCGCCAATTCTCCGACGAAAAGGCGTAGAGCGTCAGCGCCTCGATCCCCATCGCCCGCGCCGCACGCGCGATCCGGCGCACGGCATCCACCCCGGCCTTGTGACCGGCGAAGCGGGGGAGCAGACGGCGTTTGGCCCAGCGGCCATTGCCGTCCATGATGATCGCGACGTGACGCGGGACCGCACCCGTATCGGGCACGGCCACCAGCGACCCCAGAGCCGTCTGGGCCGAGGCGGCCGGAGGACTCACTTGCCCAGGATTTCCTTTTCCTTGGCCGCCGCAGCCGCATCCAGCTCGGCGATGGTGGCGTCGGTCAGCTTTTGCACCTCGGTCTCGTGCCGCTTGCGCTCGTCCTCGCCGAAGACGCCCTTCTTCTCGTCGACCTTCAGGCTGTCCATGCCGTCGCGACGCACGTTGCGCACCGCGATGCGCGCGCCCTCGGCATACTTGCCGGCCAGCTTGGCGAGTTCCTTGCGGCGCTCCTCGGTCAGGTCGGGGATGGGCAGGCGCAACGTCTGGCCGTCATTGATCGGGTTCAGGCCCAGACCCGCCGAGCGGATCGCCTTTTCGACCGACGACACGTTCGACTTGTCCCACACCTGCACCGACAGCATCCGCGGCTCGGGCGCGGAGACGGTGGCGACCTGGTTCAGCGGCATGTGGCTGCCATATACCTCGACCGTCACCGGATCGAGCAGCGCCGTCGAGGCGCGGCCGGTGCGCAGACCATTCAGGTCGTGCTTCAGCGATTCGACCGCGCCCTGCATACGGCGCTCGAGGTCGGACTTGTCATAGGCTGCCATGATTTAAGCTCCTGCGTTCTGGACGATCGTCGACACACCCTGGCCCGACAGCACGGCACCGAAATTGCCATGTTCGCGGATGTTGAAGACGACGATCGGGATATTGTTGTCGCGGCACAGCGCGATGGCCGAGGCGTCCATGACCTTCAGGTCGTCGGACAGCACCTTGGAGAAGGTGACGGTTTCGTAGCGGGTCGCGGTCGGCACCTTCTTCGGATCGGCATCATAGACGCCGTCGACGCTGGTGCCCTTGAACAGCGCATCGCACTTCATCTCGGCGGCGCGCAGCGCGGCACCGCTGTCGGTGGTGAAGAAGGGCGAGCCGACTCCGGCGGCGAAGATCACGACGCGGCCCTTTTCGAGATGCCGCTCGGCACGGCGGCGGATAAAGGGTTCGCACACGCTCGACATCGGGATGGCCGACTGGACGCGGGTGTCGACACCGATCTGCTCCAGCGCGTTCTGCACCGCCAGCGCGTTCATCACGGTCGCCAGCATGCCCATATAATCGGCGGTCGCCCGCTCGATCCCCTTGGCCGCCGCCGACAGGCCGCGGAAGATATTGCCGCCGCCCACGACGATGCACAGCTCATAGCCCTGCGCACGGACATCGGCGATCTCCTGCGCGACGCGCGCGGTGATCTCCGGCGAGATGGCCAGGCCGCCCTCGCCCATCAGGACCTCACCCGACAATTTCAGAAGGATACGTTTGAAGCGCGGGGTGGTCATCGTTTCTCGGATCTTGGTGATGAAAGTGGCGCGGACCTTAGGCGGCGACCGGCCAGCGGGCAACCATGGAGCGGCGGGTTGCGGGGATTTTCGTGGGACAATGGGCGAGCCGCCCCAATCCATTGCCCCGCCCCGCGTTCAGGTTGGGCGAACGGTAAACCCATTCCTCCCCAAGCTGTGCTTGGGGAGGGGGACCGCGCCCGCAGGGCGCGGTGGAAGGGCATGGCCGGTCCGTCACGCCCCTCCACCATCGCTGGCGCGATGGTCCCCCTCCCCGAGCATAGCTCAGGGAGGATTTGGAGAGACCGCAAACGCAAAGGGAGCGACCCCCTCGCGACGGCCGCTCCCCTCTACCCTTACCGTCCCATCACGGAACGGCGCGAGGCATTACGCCTTCTGCGGAACGCCCGACGCGGCGGCCACTTCGGCCGCGAAGTCCGACGCTTCCTTCTCGATGCCTTCGCCCAGCTGGAAGCGGACATAGTCCACCAGCTTGATCTCGGCACCGGCGTCCTTGCCGGCCTTCGCGACGACGTCGCTGATCTTGGTCTTGCCGTCGATCACGAACAGCTGGCTGACCAGCGCGTGCTCCTTGCGGTACTTGGCGATGCCGCCTTCGACCATCTTGGCAATGATGTCGGCGGGCTTGCCCGATTCGGCGGCCTTTTCGGTCGCGATCGCGCGCTCACGCTCGATCTCGGCCTCGTCCAGGTCTTCCTCGTTCAGCGCCTTGGGGAAGGCAGCGGCGATGTGCATCGCCAGCTGACGGCCCAGCGACTGCAGCACGTCGTCGGCGGCTTCCGACTCCAGCGCGACCAGCACGCCGATCTTGCCCAGGCCCGGGGCCTGCTGGTTGTGGACGTAGGACACGACCGCGCCCTTCGACACTTCGAGGCGCTTGGCGCGACGCAGCGACTGGTTCTCACCGATGGTGGCGACATTGTTGGTCAGCACTTCGGCGACGGTGCCGCCCTGCGGCATCGCTTCGTTCTTCAGCGCCTCGACGTCGTCGCTGGTCTTCAGCGCGATCGCGGTCACGTCCTTTACGAACGCCTGGAACTGGTCGTTCTTGGCGACGAAGTCGGTTTCCGAGTTCACTTCGACGGCAGCGCCCACGGTGCCGCTGGTGGCGACGCCGACCAGACCTTCGGCTGCGGTACGGCTCGACTTCTTCTGCGCGGCCGCCAGGCCCTTCGTGCGCAGCCAATCCAGCGCGGCGTCCATGTCGCCAGCGGCTTCGTTGAGCGCCTTCTTGCAGTCCATCATGCCCGCGCCGCTCTTTTCGCGCAGGTCCTTGACCATCGCTGCGGTGATATCGGCCATTGTCTGATTTCCTCTGTCTGAAAAGGGGGATGCGGGTAGGGCCGCCCCATCGGAGGCGGCCCTTAGCACGGCTTGCATGTCAAGCCGATGTCACCGACCGGAGGCCATGCCCGCCCGGTCGATGGTCGCCCCGCCCGCACCGCGGGGCATTGTCACGCGATTACGCGTCGATCTGGCGCTCGGCCTCGACCGCCTGCTCGGCGGCTTCGGTCGGGGCGACGGTCAGCGCTTCCTCGACGGGCGGCTCGGCCATCGCGCCGAAGTCCGCGCCGCTGCGGCGCTGCTGCTCATTGTTGCCACGGGTGGCGGCAATGGCGACGGCTTCGCAGTACAGACGGATCGCGCGGCTGGCGTCGTCGTTCGCCGGAACCGGGAACGCGATGCCGTCGGGCGAGACGTTCGAGTCGAGGATCGCCACGACGGGGATACCCAGCGTGTTGGCTTCCTTGATCGCCAGCTCTTCCTTGTTGGCGTCGATCACGAACATCACGTCCGGAATGCCGCCCATGTCGCGGATGCCGCCCAGCGACAGCTCGAGCTTGTCACGCTCGCGGGTCAGGTTCAGCACTTCCTTCTTGGTCAGGCCGTGCGTGTCGCCCGACAGCTGCTCTTCAAGGGTCTTGAGGCGCTTGATCGAGTTCGAGATCGTCTTCCAGTTGGTGAGCATACCGCCCAGCCAGCGATGGTTGACGAAGTGCTGGCCCGCACGGCGAGCGGCCTCGGCGACCGGCTCCTGCGCCTGGCGCTTGGTGCCGACGAACAGGACCTTGCCACCGCCCGCGACGGTCGAGCTGATGAACTCCAGAGCGCGCGCGAAGAGCGGCACGGTCTGCGACAGGTCGAGGATGTGGACGCCGTTGCGGTCGCCAAAGATGTAGGGCTTCATCTTCGGGTTCCAGCGGTGGGTCTGGTGGCCGAAGTGCGCGCCGGTCTCGACCAGCTGCTGCATGGTGACGACGGGTGCCGCCATAATGTAATTCCTTCCGGTTAATCCTCTGGGAAGCGGATGACGCGGCGGGCAAAGCCCATGCGCACCGAAATATGATGCTTCCCATGCGGTGTTGAGGCGCGGGCCCTTAGCCGATGCAAAACCGCATGGCAAGCGCGAGAGCGCGTTCACTTTTGTTCCAAAACCGATTGACAAGAGAACATCGGCGGAACATAAAGCGATCACAACAGGGTTGAGATTCCAGCCATCGCATAACGTCTTCGCAACGTCGCGAATTTGGCACGACTCAACCTGATGTCGGCGTTTCGGCGACGGAACTCGACGAAAAAATCAATGGTTACGGTCTGGTTAATGTGCCGGATCGTATCGGACGGACGGCAGGAGGCTGGCATCATGATGATCGTGGTGAGTGTTCTGGTTTTCACGGGCGCACTGGTCGCCGCCCTGACCACCATAGCGATGATGGTGGCACCGCAATGGCGTCGCATCCTGCATCTCGCCACGGGTCACATCGAACCGGCTTTCACGCCATTGGCCACCCTCGTAGTGGCCGAGCGCCGGATCGCCGTCAGGCGCTGGGCGGCAGGCTCCCCTGCCCCTTCGCTGGTGCGCCGCCGCGTGGCCGCTTGAGCCGCGCATAGGCGATCATGGTGGCGGGGATGCTCAGCAGATAGGCCAGACACAGCGCGGTCAGCGCGTGCCAGGGTGCCGAGAGCAGCGCGACGCCGACCAACACGATGATCGCCAACGCTTCGAACCGCACATGGCGGCGCAGGCGGAATGAGGTCCAGGACAGGGTCGGCAGGCTCGACACCATCAGCAAGGCGACCAGCGCGACCCACGGCGCGACGAGATAGGGCGACGAAAAGATCGGCTCGCCCGTCCAGAACCACAGATAGAGCGGCAGCATGGCCAATCCGGCTCCGGCGGGGGCCGGAACGCCGGTGAAGAAGCCCGCCGTCTTGCGCGGCTGATCCGTGACATCGAGTTGCGAGTTGAACCGCGCCAACCGCAATGCGCAGAACACCGCCTGGAGCACCGCGCAAATCCAGCCGATGCGCGGGAGGTTTTCGAGCGACCAGAGATAGAGGATCAGGGCAGGCGCGACACCGAAGGAAATGGCGTCGGATAGCGAATCGAGTTCCGCACCGAACCGGCTTTCTCCGCGCAGCAACCGCGCGATCCGGCCGTCCAACCCGTCCAGCACCGCCGCGACCATGATCATGGTGACGGCCGCCTCCCATGATCCCGCAATGGCGAACTTCACCCCCGTCAGGCCGGACACTAGCGCGAGCGCGGTCACCGCATTGGGAATGATCGCCCGCAGCGGCAGACCGCGGGGCGGTTCGCCATCGACGCGGCGACGGGCGAAACGGGGGGAAATGGCCATCGGAGCGTGCGGCTTACTGCGCGATGCCGGTCATCGGCTTGCCGCCGACACGGCCGATGACCGTCTCACCCGCGACCGAACGCTGGCCCAGGCAGACCTGCGGCGTGACGTCATCGGGCAGGTACACGTCGACGCGGCTGCCGAAGCGGATTAGGCCGACACGCTGACCGGCGGCGACCATATCCCCGGGCTTCACGAAGCCGACGATACGACGCGCGACCAGACCGGCGATCTGGGTGAAACCATATTTCCGGCCATCACGGCCCTCGACCACGAAATGCTGGCGCTCATTCTCGTCCGACGCCTTGTCGAGATCGGCGTTGAGGAACTTGCCCGAGATATAGACGACCTGGCGGATGACGCCTGCGACCGGCGTGCGGTTGATATGCACGTCGAACACCGACATGAAGATCGACACGCGGACCAGCGGCGCCTCGCCCAGTTCGCCGATCAACTCGCGCGGGATCGGAACGCGCTGGATCATGGTGACCAGGCCATCGGCGGGTGCGACGATCAGGTCGTCGCCCTGCGGCGTGGTGCGGACGGGGTCCCGGAAGAACGCCGCGATCCAGATGCACAGGCCGACGAACGGCCAGAACAGCACCTTGGTGATCAACGTGGCGACGATGGTCAGGCCCGCCCCGATCAGCACATATTTGCGCCCTTCGGGATGGACGGCGGGGAAGCGCCACTTGACGGTGGTGGTCGCGACGGGGGGCTTTTCAAGCGAAGGCATCGGGCCTGTGTACCTGTCCACCGGCCATCGCACAATCTTTTCGGTTCGCCCCGGCCCTTTCGCGTGATGTGCAGGGTGGTTGATCCGCCGCGCCCCCTCCCCTAGACGCGTCACCAAACCTGCCTAATCTGAAGGATGCGCATATGGCGAAGATCAAGGTAAACACCCCCGTCGTGGAGATCGACGGCGACGAAATGACCCGGATCATCTGGGAATGGATTCGCGAACGCCTGATCAAGCCGTATCTCGACATCGAACTGGCCTATTTCGACCTGTCGGTCCAGAATCGCGACGCGACTGCCGACCAAGTGACGATCGACAGCGCCCATGCCACGCAGAAGTACGGCGTCGCCATCAAGTGCGCGACCATCACCCCCGACGAGCAGCGCGTCGAGGAGTTCGGCCTGAAGAAGATGTGGAAGTCGCCCAACGGCACGATCCGCAACATCCTGGGCGGCGTGGTCTTCCGCGAGCCGATCGTCATCAAGAACGTTCCCCGCCTGGTCCCCGGCTGGACCCACCCGATCGTCGTCGGCCGTCACGCATTCGGCGACCAGTATAAGGCGACCGATTTCAAGGTGCCCGGCAAGGGCAAGCTGACCCTGAAGTGGGAAGGCGAAAATGGCGAGTCGATCGAGGAGGAGGTGTTCAACTTCCCCGCCGCCGGCGTCGCCATGGGCATGTACAATCTCGACGAGTCGATCCGCGACTTCGCGCGCGCCTCGATGAACTATGGCCTGAACCGCGGCTGGCCGGTCTATCTGTCGACCAAGAACACCATCCTGAAGGCCTATGACGGCCGCTTCAAGGACATCTTCCAGGAGGTGTTCGACACCGAATTCGCCGAGCAGTTCAAGGCGGCCGGCATCGAGTATCAACACCGTCTGATCGACGACATGGTCGCCTCGGCGCTCAAGTGGCACGGCGAATTCGTCTGGGCCTGCAAGAACTATGACGGCGACGTGCAGTCGGACACGGTCGCGCAAGGCTTTGGCTCGCTGGGCCTGATGACCTCGGTCCTGATGACCCCGGACGGCAAGACGATCGAGGCGGAAGCGGCGCACGGCACCGTGACCCGTCACTATCGCCAGCACCAGCAGGGCAAGGCGACCTCGACCAACCCGATCGCCTCGATCTTCGCCTGGACCGGCGGCCTGAAGTATCGCGGCAAGTTCGACAACACCCCCGACGTCGTCCGCTTCGCCGAGACGCTGGAAAAGGTCTGCGTCCAGACCGTCGAGAACGGCCAGATGACCAAGGACCTCGCCATCCTGATCGGCCCGGACCAGCCCTGGATGACCACCGAGCAGTTCTTCGAGGCGATCCGCGTCAACCTCGAAACCGCGATGGCCAACTGGCAGTAAGGTCCGTTTCGGTTCGGTCGTCGATAGGCGACCGATCGCAGCGCGAGCAAGATGGACCCGGGGGGCATGCCTCCCGGGTCTTTTTGCGTATCGCTCGATCGGGAGACAGGAAATGGATCTGGGAAATTATAGCTGGCTGACGACGATCGGCACCTTGCCCCGCATGGTGTCGGAGGCGCTCGACCTATGGGGCACAGAAGAGAAATTAGGCGACGAGAACAATCCAGAAATTCTGAAATGGGCCCAGGAGGTCGGCGGCGACGTCGCCCAATCCTACAACGCTGATTCCATTCCATGGTGCGGCCTGACCATGGCGGTGGTAGCGCGGCGGGCTGGCAAAACACCACCCGTCAAGCCCTTATGGGCGCTCAACTGGCTCAATTTTGGAAAGGCGAGCGGCCAACCCGATCTGGGGGACGTTGTCGTCTTCGTTCGCCCTGGTGGCGGCCATGTCGGGATCTATGTTGGCGAGGATGCTGACGATTATCATGTGCTTGCAGGTAATCAGAACGATACGGTTTGTATTCGCCCATATTCCAAAGAGCGTTTTCTGGAAGCACGCAAGCCGCTTTACATGACCCCTCCTGCGTCAGCCGTTCCCATCATGTTGGACAGCGATGGCAACCTCGTGACCTAAACTGCCGCTTGACCCTCACGCCTATCTGGAACGCCCTTCGCGCTCCAGATAGGCCATCACATCCGCCCGTGCGAGCGGGTCGGGCAGGCCGGGAAAGGTCATCTTCGTCCCCGGCGCGAAGCGTTGCGGCGAGGTCAGCCAGCGGTCCATCGTCGCGCGGTCCCAATGCCCACCGACCCGCTCCAGTGCGGCGGTATAGCCATAGCGCAGGCTGCCCCCGGCGACCGGCTTGCCCATGATGCCGTGCAGATTGGGCCCCGCCCGGTCGAGTTCGCCCTTGCCGATCGTATGACAGGCCAGACACTGGCCGAAGGTCCGCGCGCCCGCATCGGCATCCGCGACCCGCATCAGCGCGTCGAGCGACGGGTTGGGGCCCGCCGCCTTCAGCCGCTCGGCCCGGTCGCCATCCCCGCAGGCGATCAGTGCGAGGCAAGGCAGGATGGCGAGCAGGGCGGTCGATCGGGGCGGCTTCATCGTGCCGCCCTAACGCCGCCCTCGCATCATACCCCATTGGACGAATCGCCCCATCGTCGTTTCGTGGGATTAACGACCTGACAAGCGCGGCAAAGCCGGGTTAGGCTGTCGTCATGGCACTTCGGTTAGACAATCAGGGCTTTTCCGACGCCCTCGTGATCCTCGGGTCGGCGGGGATCGTCATTCCGGCCTTTGCGCGCTTTCGGGTCAGCCCGGTCATCGGGTTCATCCTGGTCGGGCTGCTCGTCGGCCCGGCCGGGCTGGGATCGCTCGTCCCCCATGCACCGTGGCTCTATTATCTAACCATCTCCAACCCGGAGTCGATCGAGCCCTTTGCCGAGTTTGGCATCATATTATTGCTGTTTTCCATCGGGTTGGAGCTATCCTTTCGTAGGCTTTGGGCGATGCGACGGCTGGTGTTCGGCACCGGCGCGGCCGAGTTGATCGGCTCGGCGGCGCTGATCGGGATCGCGCTCCATATGCTGGGGCAAGGCTGGGCGGGAGCGATCGGCCTTGGTCTTGCCCTTACCCTCTCCTCGACCGCTTTGGTGCTGCCGCTGGTCGGCACGACGAGCCCGGTGGGCCGCGGCGCGTTCGCGATGCTGCTCTTCGAGGATCTGGCGCTGGTGCCGATCATCTTCGCGCTGGGCGCCATGGCGCCGACCGCCAGCGACGAGGGCTGGGTCGGGATTGCGGGCGTCGCCCTGCGCGGCGGCCTGACGGTGGTCGCCATGTATCTGGGCGGCAAGTTCGTGCTGCCGCGCCTGTTCGCGCAGGCCGCGCGGACCAAGAGCCCCGAGCTGTTCCTGGCCGCCTCGCTGCTGGTCGTCATCGTCGCCAGCGTCGCGACGACCGCTGCCGGGCTGTCGCCGATCGTCGGCGCGCTGCTGGCGGGCCTGCTGATCGCCGAGACCGAATATCATTCCGAGGTCGAGGTGATGACCGCGCCGTTCAAGGGCCTGGCGCTCGGTGTGTTCCTGATCACCGTGGGCATGAGCCTGGACCTGCGGTTGATCGCGAAGAACTGGGACATGCTGCTGCTCGCGGTGGTCGGCGTGGTCGCGGTAAAGGCGATCGTCACCTATCTGCTGCTGCGCGTCGCCCATGCCCGGCGCGGCGTGGCGGCGGAGACGGGCCTGCTGATGGGCAGCCCGTCCGAGACGACGCTGATCGTCTTGGGAACGGCGGCGCAGGCGCAGCTGATCCTGCCCTCGACCGCCAGCTTCTGGCAGACGGTGACCGCGATCGGCCTGACCATCACCCCGTTGCTCGCCAAGGCAGGCCGGGTCATCTCGCGTCGGATCGAAGCGCGCAGCGGCGAATTGCCCCCCGCTCCCGAGGCGGATGCCGATACTGGGCGCACCGTGGTCATCGGCTTCGGTCGCGTCGGCAAGATGATCGCAGACATGCTGACCGTCCATGGCCAGCCCTATGTCGCGGTCGAGGCCGATATCGATTCGGTCAGCGAGGCGCGGCGGGCGGGCTATCCGGTGCTGTTCGGCGACGTGGCGCGGGCCGAGCTGGTCGATCGGCTGAACTTGCCTGCTGCGCGCGCGCTGATCCTGACGATGGACGATCCGGTGCTGACCGTGCGGCTGGCGCGGCGCATCCGCGAGGCCGCGCCCGACCTGCCGATCATCGCGCGCGCCCGCGACATGGCGCATGCCACCGAGCTGTACCGCGCGGGCGTCAGCGAGGCGGTGCCCGAGACGCTGGAAAGCTCGCTGCAATTGTCGGAGGCGGTGCTGGTCGATCTGGGCGTCGCGATGGGACCGGTGATCGCGTCGATCCATGAAAAGCGCGACGAGCTGCGGCAGGTGATCCGGCGCGAGGCGCAACTCCAGCGCGAGCCGCGTATCCGGCGACTCAAGCGGCTGGGGGAACAGGGGTAACGAACCCCATTCCTCCCCAAGCTTGCTTGGGGAGGGGGACCGCGGCCGTCAGGCCGTGGTGGAGGGGCATAGCCCCTCGCCCCTCCACCATCGCTTCGTGATGGTCCCCCTCCCCATGCCCCGCATGGGGAGGATTGGGTTAGCCCAGGCGACCCAGTGCGGCGTGGAGGCGCGCAGCCTCCGCCATCTTGTCGGCATGGTCGGCGCGAGCCTTTTCGACCGCTTCGGGCTTGGCGCGCTCGACGAAGCTGGCATTGCTCAGTCGCCCGCCCAGCGCGTCACGTTCCTTCTCGACCGCCGCAATCGCCTTGGTCAGGCGCTGACGTTCGGCATCGAGGTCGATCACGCCTTCCAGCGGCAGGACGAAGGTCGCCTCATCCACCACGACCTGCGCGGCCCCGCCGGTGGCATTGCCCTCGGCAGCTTCGACACGCGCCAGACGCGCCAGTGCCGAAGCCTGACGGATCAGACGTGCCGTCGTTCCCTCGTTCGCATCACGCACATGCATCGGCAGACGCGCGCCCGGCGGCACGTTGAGTTCGGTGCGCGCGGCACGGATTTCGCTGACCAGACGGATCAGCCAGTCGATCTCGCGCTCCGCCTCGGGGTCGAGCGCGCGGGCGTCGGCCATCGGCCACTGGGCCACGATCAGGTCATGATCGCGCGCACCCATGGCGTGCCACAATTCCTCGGTGATGAAGGGCATGAACGGGTGGAGCAGGACCAGGATCTGGTCGAGCACCCAGCCCGCCACTGCGCGGGTTTCCTCCCCGCCCTCTTCGCCGCCCTGGAGGACCGGCTTGATGAGTTCGAGATACCAGTCGCAGAAACGGCTCCAGACGAACTGGTAGATGGCGTTCGCCGCGCCGTCGAAGCGATAGTCGGCCAGCGCGAGGTCGACCGCCTGCACCGTCTTCACCGTCTCGGCGATGATCCACTTGTTGACCGCCAGCGTCGCGTTGGGCGCCTCCAGCGTGGTCGATCCGCCGATGCCGTTGGCCTGGGCGAAGCGCGCCGCGTTCCACAGTTTGGTCGCGAAGTTGCGATAGCCCTCGACCCGGCGTTCATCCATCTTGATGTCGCGGCCCTGGCTCTCCATCGCCGCCATGAAGAAGCGCAGCGCGTCGGCGCCATACTGGTCGATCAGGCCCAGCGGATCAACCGTATTGCCCTTCGACTTCGACATTTTGGAGCCGTCGGCGGCGCGGACAAGACCGTGGAGATACAGTGTCTTGAAGGGCACCTCTTCCATGAAGTGCATGCCCTGCATCATCATCCGCGCATCCCAGAAGAACAGGATGTCGAAGCCGGAGATCAGCACGTCGTTCGGGTAGCGGCCCGCCAGCGTCTTGTCGCCATTGTCGGGCCAGCCGAGCGTCGCGAACGGCCAGAGGGCGGAGGAGAACCAGGTGTCCAGCACGTCTGGATCACGGGTCAGGGTGACGCCCTCACCGGCTTCGGCCTGCGCCTCTTCCTCGGTTTCGGCAACGAACACGCGGCCGTCCTCGGCGAACCAGGCCGGGATCTGGTGCCCCCACCAGAGCTGGCGGCTGACGCACCAGGGCTGGATATTCTCCATCCAGTTGAAGAAGGTCTTTTCCCAGGCCTGCGGAACGATCTTGATATCGCCGCCGCGCACCGCCTGGATCGCGGGCTGGGCCAACGTCTTGGCGTCGACATACCATTGGTCGGTCAGCCAGGGCTCGATCACCACGCCCGAACGGTCGCCGAACGGGGTCTGGATCGTGCGCGGCTCGGCGTCGTGTTCTTCGCCGTCCTTGTCGACATGCGGGATGAGGACGCCCTCGTCCTTCAACCGCGCGACCACGGCCTTGCGCGCATCGGCGGTCGACAGGCCCAGGAACGCGTCGGGGATCAGCCCGTCCGACGTCTGGCAGATATGCGCCTTGCCATCGAGCATGTTGAGCATGTCGCGCGCTTCGATCCCGGCGCGGCGGCCGACCTCGAAATCGTTGAAGTCGTGGCCGGGCGTGATCTTGACCGCGCCCGATCCCAGCTCGGGGTCGGCATGTTCGTCGGCGACGATCGGGATCAGGCGGCCGGTGATCGGCAGGCGCACCTGCTTGCCGATCAGCGCGGTATAGCGCGCGTCGTCCGGATGGACCGCGACCGCCATATCGGCCAACATCGTCTCCGGCCGGGTCGTCGCGACCTCGATAAAACCCGATCCATCGGCCAGCGGGTAACGCAGGCGCCAGAAGCTGCCCTTCACTTCGCGCGTCTCGACTTCCAGGTCGCTGATCGCGGTGCCGAGCCCCGCATCCCAGTTGACCAGCCGCTTGTCGCGGTAGAGCAGGCCCTGACGGTACAGGTCGACGAATACCTTCAGCACCGCCTTGCTGAAGCCCTCGTCCATGGTGAACCGCTCATTGGCCCAGTCCATCGAGCAGCCCAGGCGGCGCAGCTGGCCGGTGATCTGGCCGCCGCTCTCCGCCTTCCACGTCCAGACCTTTTCCAGGAACTGATCGCGGGTGAAGTCGGTGCGCTTCTCACCACGCGCGTTCATCTGGCGCTCGACCACCATCTGGGTCGCGATGCCCGCATGGTCGGTGCCGACGACCCACAACGCATCCTTGCCCTTTAGCCGGGCATGGCGGACCAGAATGTCCTGCAACGTATTGTCGAGCGCATGGCCGATATGCAGGTTGCCGGTGACGTTGGGCGGCGGATTGACGATCGTCCACGGCTCGGCGTTCGGGCGGTCGGGGCGGAACAGGCCCTTTTCCTCCCAATGGCCATACCAGCGGGCTTCGATTGCGGCGGGGTCGAACGTCTTGGGCAGCTCAGTCATGACGCTGCCTTAATCACCCGCGCCGCCGGACGCCAGATGCTATCCGGAGCGTGTCCTATCGGACCGATTCTTCTCCATTCCTCCCCTGCAAGGGGAGGTGGCAGGCCGCAGGCCTGGCGGAGGGGTGTCACCCTATCGAGAGGGGGACACCCCTCCGCCATGCTTCGCATGGTCCCCCTCCCCTTGCAGGGGAGGAATAGGCTTAAGTGAACTTATATCAGGTTCGCGCACCCGGCCGGTCGAGCACCGCGCGAATCCGCTCGTTCAGGTCGGCGCGGCGATAGGGCTTGCGGATCAGCTCATAGGAGCGTGCGCCCTCGTCGATCGCCTCGTCGGCAAAGCCGGTGGTCAGCAGGACCGACAGATGCGGATAATCGCGCCGCACGACCTGCGCCAGCGCGACGCCGTTCATCCCACCGGGCATCAGGATATCGGTGAACAGCAGGGCGAAGTCGCTGTCCTGCGCCAGATAGTCGAGCGCTTCGCGCGCGCTGCGGGTCAGGACGACGTCATAGCCCAGATCCTCGAGCATCGATTTGCCGAGATCGCCGACATCATCCTGGTCCTCGACCATCAAGACGCGCTCGACCCCGCCACTGCGGGCAGGCTGAACGGGCGCGGCGCGGCGTTCGGTGACGCCCGCAGCACGCGGGAAGTAGAGCGCGATCGCCGCGCCGTCCGTGTCGGTCTCGACCGTGGCGAGGCCGCCCGACTGGCGCATGAAGCCATAGACCATGGCGAGGCCCAGCCCTGCACCCTTCCCCATTTCCTTGGTGGTGAAGAAGGGGTCGAAAATCTTGTCGGCGATCTGCGGATCGATTCCCGGCCCGTCATCGGCGACGCGCACCATGACATATTCGCCGGGCTCCAGATTGGCGGGCCCCTCGGGACTATCGCCGGAGTGGATCATGTTGCGGGTCGAGATGGTGATCTCACCCTGCCCCGACTGACGGCCGATCGCCTCGCGCGCGTTGCCGACGATGTTGAGCAGCGCCATTTCCGCCTGGACCGGGTCGATCCGGCAGTTCCAGAGATTTTCCTCCAGCCGCTGGCGCATCACCACGCCATCGCCCGCCGTCCGGTTCAGGATCGGGCGGAAATCCTCGATCAGCTGGTTGAAGTTGAGCAGCCGGTCGCGCAGTTCCTGCTTGCGGGCAAAGGCGAGCAGTTGCTGGGTCAGCGTCGCGCCCCGCGCGGCGGCGGCGGCGATCGCCTCGACCGCACGACGGCCGCTACGATCGCCCTGATCGACCCGCGCCTCGAGGATATCGGCATAACCGATGATGACCTGGAGCAGGTTGTTGAAGTCATGGGCAATGCCGCCGGTCAGCTTGCCGACCGCCTCCATCTTCTGCGCCTCGTGCAACGCATCCTCGGCCTCGCGGCGGCGCGATATGTCGAGCTGGCTGCTGAAGAAATAGACCAGCTCGCCCGCATCGTCATAGACAGGCGAGACGAACAGCGCGTTCCAGAAGGTCGAGCCGTTCTTGCGATAGTTGAGCAGTTCGACCGCGATCTCGTCGCGCCGCGCGATCGCCGCGCGGACCTGCGCCACCACGTCGCGGTCGGTTTCCGGCCCTTGCAGGAAGCGGCAATTGGTGCCGAGGATTTCCTCCTCGGAATAGCCGGTCATGAAGCTGAAGGCTTCGTTGCAGAAGACGATGGGATTGTCGGGCTGCCGGGGATCGGTGACGATCATCGGCATGCGTGTCGTCTTCACGGCGGCAAAAAAGATGTCCGACTGCCCCGAATGCGGCTGGCTCGCATCCGCGATCGGGGGGGACGACACGTGCGAGCGCGTCGATTTCGACAGATCGGGCGTCTCGGGTGTCGGGTTCATGCCCAACGAACCCGGACGGGTGCCGCCGGTTCCGCTTGCATCTTGATGCAGGTCGAAAAGCCGGCGGGCAGGATCAGCGCCCTTCGCGCGTGATCCGGGCGATTTCGCGCGCGACCATCGCCTCGACCATCTCGGGCAGATGGGTATCGAGCCATTCGCGCAGCATCGGGCGCAGCATGTCGCGGACCAGCCCTTCGAGCGTGCCGTCGCTGGTGGGTTCGGGCTTGACCATCATACGGCTGAGCGCCTCCAGGGAACCACGGCTGGCCTCGGCCACGCGCGGGGATACGATCGCCTCTTCCGCGTCGTCCAGATCGGCCTGGACCGGCGGGGCGACGGGTGCGGGGGCGGCGACATGCGCCACCGGCTCGGGGGCCGGAGCAGGCGCCGGGGCGGGTTCGGGCGCCACGGCGCGCATCGCCGATTCGGCGGCGCGGGCGGCGGCGGCCTCGACCTTCATGCGCAGCGGCATGGGATCGCTGAGTTCCAGGACCTCGGGCGAATCATCCTCGACCGCAGGCGCGGGCACGGGGCGCGGCTGGCGACGCTGGCGCGCGGGCACTTCGCCCTCTTCGGCAATGATCCGTTTGATCGAGGAGAGGATCTCTTCCATCGACGGCTCTGCGCTGACATCACCCATGACCGCAAACCCCATTCTTGCCCCCAAGGCCCCTGTCCGGCCTTATTGCCGGCTTGGTGCCTCCGCACCTGTGGTTAATGCGGGGCTTCTGTCAACAGGGGCGTTGACGTCGGCGTCGAGCGGACGGGTGATCGCCGCCGTCTGCGCCGGGGTTCCGGCGGTGGTGCTGGCGACCGGTGCGGGCTCGCCATCGCCACCCCAGTCGCTGATCTTGTTGCGGACGCGCTTGTAGTTGGCGACCGGATCATAAAGCGAACCGCCGTCCAGCCCCAGGTCGCGCGCCTCGGCATTGCCCATTGCCGCGATCAGCGCGAAGCCCGCAACATAGGCGTCGCGTCGCGCCGTCACCAGCGTCACCTGGCTGTTCAGCAATTCCTGCTCGGCGTTCAGGATGTCGAGCACGGTGCGGGTGCCGACACTGTTCTCGGCGCGCACGCCTTCCAGCGACAGCGAGTTGGCGCGCACCGCCGATTCGGCCGAGGCGATCACCTCCTGCGAGGACTGCCACACGGCGTAGGCGGAGCGGACCTGCGCCACCACCTGCCGCTCGGTGCCGGTGGCGTTCTCCAGCGCCTGTCCACGCAGCGCCTCGGCCTGGCGGACCTGCGCCGCCGGGCGGCCGCCCTGGAACAGCGGCATCGACATCTGCACCCCGACCGTCGCATTGACGCCCGAGGCCGGAACATTGGGCACGTTCAGTGAGCCCAGATAGTTGAAATAATTGCCGCTCGACACCGCCGACAGGCGGGGCAGCCGGTTCGCGCGCGCGACGTTGATGTCATAGCGGGTCGCATCCGCCGAACGCCGCGCGGCGATCAACTGCGGATTCTGGTCGAGCGCGACCGCCACCGCCTGATTGGGCGAGGCGGGCAGCGTCGGCAGCGCGGGCGGCTGTTCCAGCCCCACCGGCGCGACGCCGACGATATTGACGTAGTTTTCGCGGCTGGAGATCAGGTTCGCCTGCGCCGACTGAAGCTGCGCGCGTGCCTGCGCCAGACGGGCTTCGGACTGGGCGACATCGGTGCGGGTCAGGTCGCCGACCTGGAACCGATCGCGCGAGGCACGCAAATTGGTGTCCAGCACATTGACGTTGCGGGTGTTGAGGTTGACGATCGCCTCGTCGCGGATGACGTTCATGTACGCCGCGACGACATTGGTGAAGAGGTTCGCCTCTACCCCGCGCAGCTGCGCCCGCCCGGCATCGACGCGCGTCTCGGCCGCGCGCACCGCATTCTTGACCGCGCCGCCCTGATAGAGCGGCACCGACAATTGCAACTGCCCCGTGCCGACGCGTTCCGGGTTGAGGAAGTTGTTATTGGCGACGACGATATTGTCGATGATCTGGCCGTTCGACTGCAGCGACGGCAGGCCGCTGGCCCGTGCGATCGGCACATTCTCATCGGTGGCGCGCTGGGCGGCACGCTGGCCGGTGATCGTCGGGTTGGTCTGATACGCCCGCACCATCGCCTCGCGCAACGTCTCCGCCGAAGCTGGTCCGGCCAACAACAGGGCCGAGCCGATCAGAACGCCGGAGGTCAGGCAGGAAGTCAGGTGCAGGCGCATGGTCCCTCAGAATTGGAAGGCGCGAGGACGGGCAAAGCCCGGCAGGATGGTGCATTCGACATCGGCGAAGGCGCGGACGCCGTGGCCGCCCTCGGTCCGGCGACCACTGGCCAGACGGGTGACGCCGTTCTCGACCAGGCCGGTGACGATCCGGCCGCCGATCTTGACCTGCTCGACCAGCGCGGTCGGCAGTTCCTCGACCGCACCGTCGATGACCAGCACGTCATAGGGCGCAGCGGCGGCGTGCCCCGCGTTGAGCGCACCCTGCACGACCTCGACCTTGGTCTCACCGGCCAGTGCGGTGCGCGCGGCGGCGACCAGATCGGCATTTTCCTCGACCGCGATCACCTGGGTCACGATCCCGGCGAGCAGCGCGGCGGTATAGCCGGTCGCGGCGCCGATCAGCAGGACACGGTCGCCCGCCTCCAGATACGCCTCGGTCAGCAGACGGCCGGTCGCCATCGGCAGGTTGACCGCGCGCCCCTGCCCCAGGTCCAGCGTACCGTCGCGATACGCCACCGGGCGCAGCGCCTCGGGCACGAACGCCTCACGCGGCACGCGCGCCATGGCGGCGACGACCCGCTGGTCGCTGACCGCCGTGGTCCGCAGCTGGCTGGCCACCATCGCATGGCGCATCGCGTCGAAATTCGAGGAATCAAAGCTGGTTGTCATCATCGCCCTACCCTGTCGCACAGCCGTTTTAGTTGTGCAATACACTAAATTGGTTCCCGCCGCTTCTATCGCGTGGGGCGATTTCCGCCAAGCGGTTGAGCGGCGCGGGTCTCCGGTTTGGAAATATACGCCAAACAGCGCGCCTTGCGGATACAATATTGCGGGAGCCTATCTAGAAGGTCCGAGTTGTATCGCTGGATTAAACCAACCACCGGCGTGGAGGATCACATGAAACGGAGCTTAGGGCTTATCGGCGTGGGCGCCATCGGCTGCGCCGTTTTGGGTGGCTCCGTGGCTGCGGGCTATATGGAGAAACGCTTCAAACCCCAGGCCAGTACCGAACGGTCATTCGGTCAGGGCGCATCGCCCGCGCAGAATATGGAACGCCGACGTGGCCGGGCCGCGACGATCGCCGTGGCCGAAGCAGCCGTTCGATAACGTCCGCATCTCCGCTTCGGAAAATCTCACGACTTTTTCGATGCGACGACACTCCCCTGTTGACGCCGCGCGAAAAACCGCACACATGCCCGCCTCCCACGCATCGAGGCGCGATGGCGGAGTGGTGACGCAGAGGACTGCAAATCCTGACACAGGCCAGCTTTTAGGCCGAAAGTTCGCAGGTTTCGTGCTCTGTTCCGATCATTAGATATCAAGAGGTTAGCATAGTCGGTGCGTACTCCGCACAGGACTTTTGCGGTCCCGTGTCACGCCGATTCGGCCGCCTCCATTTTCGCCATCGCGGCGGCGGCGCGCAGACGCTGCGAGGCATATTTCAGTGCCATCTTGAAGGTCTGGTGTCCGAGCACACTTTCGATCTCCGCGACCGTGCAACCAGCTTCTTCCATCCGTGACCCGGCGGCGTAGCGCAGTCCGTGCATCGACCGGTTGTTCGGCATGGCGCCGATGCTCTCCACGCGCCGGCGGATCGCACCGGACAGGCCGTTCGGCGTGAACGCCTTGCCCGCCTCCGTCGTGCAGATCACGCCGCCGCGCCGGGGTAGCGCATCAAGGTGTTTCCGCAGTGCGGTGTGGCACGCGATGTCGAGCAACGCAGTCGTCTTCGACTGGCGCACGCGAATGATATCGCCCTGGAACTGCTGCCAGGTCATCTTTACGACGTCCTCGCGCCGCTGGCCGGTATAGAGCGCGACCAGCACAGGCGTGACCAGGTGCGGCGGCGCACCGCGCAGGAAGTGCTCGACCTCGGCGTCGGACCAGACCACGATTTCCTTATCCCCGCCCTTGCGCTTCAGGCGCTTGATGCCCTTGGCCGGATTGAAACCGGCGGGAACGTGGTCGTTTTCGTCCGCCCAGCTGTAGAGCCGCGACAGCATCTGCTTGATCTTGTGGGCCTTGCGGACGGTCTGGGCGTGGTCATCACGCACCGCCTTCAGCATGTTGCGAGTCGCGGCGGCATAGCGCACATCGCCTAGTTCCTCGACGATCAGGTCGAGCGTCCGGCCATAATCCAGCTGCGTCGCGTCAGCGAGACCGCGGAACTCGGGACTGCGGCGATACTGGCCGACCAGCCACTCGAAGCTGCTCCGCGCGACCGGCTTTTTCGCCCCTCGCGCCTCAACGACGGCCAACAATTCCGCGTAGCGTTCCATGAAGACGGAGCGCTCTTTCTGCTTCATTGGATGCAGACCGGGCTCATGCGGCAGGGGCACGTCGCCGGTGTGCTTATGGCGGAACCGCCAGTAGATCCCCTTCGACAGATAGGTATATTTGAGGTCAGTTCCGGCCACGTGCGCGCCTTTTCTCGAAGAAGCGAGCTTCCTCATCGTCCTGTTCCTTGCCCTGCTCGGCGGCGGGGATCGGCTGGTCTGTCATGCGATCGACGAATCGGTCGAGATCGACACGATCCCACACGACCCGGCGGCCGATGCTCTTCGCCTGGATGCCGAGCGTCTTGAGCGTCGTCGGGCTGATGCCCAGATATTCGGCCGCGTCGGCGGCGGACAACAGGCGTCCCCAGCGCGCGCGAAACGGTATGATAGGGGTCTGTTCCATTATCCCCTTCCCTCCTCAGGAACGTATCGCCGCCAGAGCGCCCTAAGAGCGTCGAGCCATGCGGTTGCATCTGCGCGCTTCGCTTGGGTCGCGCCCTTGCGCGCGAAGTGCTGGTGTGTGTCAGCCTGGGCGCGGATCCAGCATTGCGCGAACGGCGGCGGCGGATCGCCGTGGGCGTCCAACCGCGAGTCGAGACGGCTATGCACCGCATCGGACCGCTCGGGCGTCCAGTCGTCGCTGGACCGGTGCCGCTCGATCGACAGGCGGCACAGCAGGATCATGCACCACGCGCCGAACGACGGCCCCCGGCCCTCGGCCCGCAGCTGCTGCACCTCCGGCTGCATCTGCCAGCTGTAGGCGCTCTCGCTCATCGCGAAACCGGAGGCGGTCATGCGGGCTGCTCCACGACAGTCACGCCGGATCGATCGACCACAACGCTAGTGACGCGGTATGGCCTGGCTAGGGCTCCAATCAGGAACCAGACCGCAACGGCTGCGGTCAGGGAAACATCGAAGCCGTCGCCATATGGCTGATCCCGCCAGAACGGGACGCCGATGGCGCCGGATAGCGCAAACCCGAAGAACCAGGCCGCAACAGATGCAGTGACGCGATCTGCTCTATAGCCCCTCACTCCCGCCCCTCCCCGTGCGAGAGGGCGGCGAGATCGGCTGCGACTTCACGGCAATAAGCCATGTGTTCGTCGCTGACCGGGTCATCGTAAAACGCAGATGCGAGGAATTTAGCCACCTCCCCCGCCGGGACCGCATCGACAGCGGGCGCGGCGGTGGCGGCGGGAAAGGCGATAGCGTTTGCACGGCGGAAAATTGCCTCTTGCCGTTCCGTGATGGGCGTCCCGGCGATCACAAGTAAAGCGCGGAGTGCAGATATCGCCTCCCCCGCATCGCCCGCGCGGCTGTCGAGGGCGGCTTCATCGCGGAACCGCATCATGGCACGGATAATCTTGGGGGTTGCCCATTCGCGTCCGCGCTCTTCTACGATGATCTGGATAGCCCGACGCTCAAGCGCCTCGCGCACAGCATCCGGCTTCTGTCGGGTGGTCATGCTGCAAGCCTTTCGGAAAGAGCGTTGTTGATGTGAGCAATCTGGGCGGCGGCCTCTTTCTCGATCTCGTCACGACGACGGATTAGCATGGCGCGCACAGACGACAGCGGGAACGGCTCAACATCCCGGTAGCGCTTCGGGCCATCGACATAATGCTGAGCGGCAACCTCGCGACCATAGAGACCGGCCTGGGCAACGTCGTTCGTGTATCCGGCGCAGTCAGACCGATACCAGCAGCCCCACTTATTGGACCAGATCAGCCAGACGCTATCAGGGTAGCGCTGCATACGGTTGCGATAGACGGCAGATGGCTTGCTCATTCCTTCCCCCCATCGCTGGCGTGAGAGGCGGGGGTGGCGAGACGGCGGGCTCGGGACGCTGGCGTTTCAAGCGCCTCGGCCATGTCCATTTCGCATTCGTCGCAAGAGCCATCGCCGTCGCAATCGTCGTCACCCCATTGCGCGCACCGCTCCCGGCAGGCCTTCATGCGCTCGTGCTGCTGCTGGGCTTCCGTGCCCTCCCAATCGATCCGCTGGCTCACAGCGCCACCTCCCGGCGCGCACGCTCCTGCATGTCGCTGTTCCCGCGCTCGACCCACGGCACCCACCCCGGCTGATCGGACCAGCTATCGTAAAGAGCCTTGGCAGCTGCATCATTCGCGTATCGATCGCTCCCCTCCCCCTGGCGGATCGCGTCTGCGGAGAGGGTGGAGAGGGCGTCCTTGGCGATACGCTGGATAGTGCCAATGTCGCTGGCGATCGCGTAGGCCATGCCGCTCAGTTTGGCACCTTCGGCATCCGCCATGCGCTGAAGATAGCCCAGCGGATCGCAGACATCTTCGAGTGCCTGACGGTACACCGCCGCCCGATCCATCGCGGGCGGTGCGGTGCGGGTGGCCGCAATAACGCGATCAATGCAGTCCTCGAACAGGCGGCGGTCGAGCGCGACAAACTGGTCGGTGCGCTTCACGCCGCTGATGCTGTTGAGCCAGTCACTCGCGCTCTTCGCGCTATCGGGTATTTGGTCAGCCACGGGCGGCCTCCTCAGATTTGGCGCGGCGGACCTGCTGGCGGCGCAGGTCGGCACGAGCGAGGCCGATGGCGTCGGCCAGATACTTCGCGGCGGCGGTCGCGCTGTGCGGCGCTTCCTGGCCAGCGGTACGGGTCCGCATGATAGAACCGCCATTCTCGGCAGTACGGGCCACCACGGTTGCCGATACGCAGCCCTCCGGCATATCCGTCGACGGACCATGCGCAGCGACAGCGACGACAACAGCCGCCTCCCCATCGTCCCGCAGGCTCGCCAGCATGACGCCGATCGCGTTGATCTCAGCCGGGGTCATCAGTAATCGCCGACAGATGTGACGACGCAGTCCTCGTCAATCTCAATGATGGTGCCGCACGCCACATAGGCGCGAATGCGCTGCTCAAGGCCGTAGGCGCGGCCGATATAGGTGTCGCGCTTCAGCTCGCGCTCGCCGACATAGGCGCCGATGATCTTCCCGGTCTTCTCGTCGATGTGGAGACGGTGGCGGCAACGGTACTTGTTGTGCCGCTCGATCACTTCCTCTTCGTCGAGATATACCCACGTCGAGCCGTATTCGCTGTGATGGACGATCACGGTGATAACGGGTCCGTAACCTTCCTTGTCCTTCAGCATGTCGGCGGCGATCTCGGACAGCTTCACCGTCTTGGGCGCGAGCTTCAGCAGCTCTTCGACATCCTCCGCCAGCCGCCCGGCGATCAACTCCGACGTGCGCGCGTCGACGATGCCCTTCACCATCGCGGCAACGGTCACCCCATAGGAGGGGAGGTCGATCCGATCGACGCGGAGCGCGTCTTCGATCGCCTTCTCGATCAGCTTTCCCGTATCGCTCCACGTCCGAAGCGCCTTGTCCACGCTCTCGACGATCAGCTTATCGATGCGGGTATTGACTTCCTTTTCAATGAAATCGGGCGTCATTTTCGCGGCGACGGCGGCGCCGATCAGAGTCGAGAGATTATCCATGGGAAGGCTCCTGCGGATCTGCGGCGCTCGGCGCGGTATCGGCCGAGACGGCATTGGTGACGGGAAAGAGGGTCGCGATCGCCTGCCAGCGCTCGGCGGCCCGCTCGACCATGGCGCACCACACCTCGGCGATGCGCTCATGGGACGCGATCAGGTCACGGCCGATCGACCGGGTGGAATAGACGCCGATTGCGGCGATGGAGGCGATGCTGCCCGCGCCGACGGCATGGGCGACGTGATCGGAAAAGGTCATCGTATTGCCTTCCGAGTGGTGGAGAAGATGGGGCGAGAGCCGGAGCCACCAGCGCCGAGGATGCGGGTCTGCGAGAAGCCGTCTTCGGGCTGCGACGGACGCCGGATCGGGTGGTGACCCCAGCCGTTCCCGAAGACGATCTTCGGCTGGCCGTCAGGCGCTATGACCTTCACCTTGCCGCCCGCCATTCGCTGGATGATGGGGCAATCGAAGGCGAAGACGGCGGGCAGGTTTCCGACAGGTATCCAGATCTCGGCGTTGACCGCCTGGCGACGGACCTCCATCGCCTCGCATGTCAACGGGTCCAGCCCACGCCGGAGGATCGCGGCGGCCTGCTGGGTGGTCCAGCGCTCGCCACCGACCTGGATGCCGTCAACATTCCGGTAGCCGACCACATTGCCGTACCATGGGGTGCGGACCGAGGGGCTGACCTGTCGCACTGACGGCTGCCGCCCGACCGGCTGGATATTGGGATCAGCCAAGGCTCGCCTCCACATACTGGAGGGCTTCGACCGCTGCGGTGACGCGGTCGGCCGCCTCCTTCGCCATACGGCGACGGATCACGAACTCGACCTTAGCCTCCTCGGCATCACGCGTTGCGCGCTCGACCTCGTCGGTCAGGCGAGCCAGCAGTGCGTCAGCGTTCGGCCCCTTCTGGCGACCGCGCACGGTGCGCGTCAGGGCAGCAACATTGTCGACCAAGTGCATCAGGGCATAGGCCGAGCCAATGTTCATCCGCTTGGCCTGGCTGTCTAGCGCGCGATAGATTTCGGACCGCTCCGCCACCTGCTGACCGAACTTCCCGTACATTTGCGGGTCGGTGGACGAATGCAGGATCATGCCGCGGAGTTGGTGGTACCGGTCGACCTGAAAGCGCAGTTCAGGAAACGCTTGGGCGAAGTCGGGATCAACCTCGTCAAGCGTAACCGGCACGGGCTTGCGAACGACGCTCATAGCGCAGCCCAGGGATTGTCGAGCTTCGACCGGTGCGGCGACTGCTCGAAGAATTTTCGGGCCAGCGCCATCAAGTCGACGCCATGCTTGCGCTCGAACGTCGCCTCGCCCCGGTGGCTTTCAGCGTGACAGTCACGGCACAGGCTGACGGTATAAGCGTCGCTCGGCTTCATGCTGACACCGCTATTCGCCGCCCGGCGGACGTGGGCGCATTCGATCCCGGTGACCGATCCACAGACACAGCAGGCGAACCCCCTCACCCACGCACGGTGAGCAGGCGAACGCTTGCCGGTGTCGGCCTTGGGTGACTTGGTGATCCGGCGTGGCGGGAGGGCGATGGCGCGCATTAGAACGCCACCCGGAAATGCGTGATCGCGGTTGCCTCGACCTTCTCCAGCCAGTCCCAGCTGCGCGCCCGGCGCGGCATCTGAGCTTCGTCGAAGTCCTGTTCGAACAGGCAGCGGACCTGGACCAGCGTCTTGCCGTCGACCGGGCACGCGTCACCAAGGACGCGCTTCACCCACCCTCGGGCCGCTGCTTCAATCTCTGACGCTGTGAGAGGCGCGGACGCCATAGCGATCTCCTCGACCGCTTCGCTCGCATCAGGCGGCGATCAGCGGTGAGGAGATCATTGTGCTATATGAGCACACTAGTCAATGCTAATTTCGCACACTTCTAACGAGCCACCTCGTTTACGGCATCCATGTAGGAAGCGGGAATCGTAAAAATGGCCGTCTCTCCGCCATTCGAACGGATCTGGATATCGAGCTGCCCGTCAACCGCGTGCTTCTTGACCTCCTCTGGGGAGAGCTTCACGGCGAAATCTTCGGAAAGGGAGCAGCCATATCGGCAGCTGCCCACCTTGCCGCCCGTACGGGTGAAATCGACCGGATCGCCGCCACGGAACACGGCTTTCGTATAGTACCGCCAGTCGCCGGAATACATTACGAAGCCCTGGATCAGGAGAGGCCCGACCGTGCCGGACTTTTTTATCCGGGCGACGAAAACAGCCCCAGTTCCGCCGCGCTCGGTTTTAAAATCAATAGTAGGGGCGACATATTCGACGCGGCCTGCAAACTCATCCGTCGCAACATCGACCTTTACGCCATTCGTCGCCACGATTTGGCTTTTCACGGACTGGGCGGCGGCAGGTGCAGAAATGGCGACAATAGCGCTTACTGCTATCAAACGAAGCATTGGTATCCCCCTGTTTGTACCCGAATCAGAGCGGGCTTTGCCTCCATACCACACGGCCGATGACTTCGTATCCTGGCTGACCTAGTATCTGCACCAAGTGCTTAGGGTTCGAGGACATCGGCTCAAGCCTGGCCGGTCCAAGCCGAAAGCGCTTTAAGGTTGCCTCCCCATCAGGATTCCGAACGGCGTAGATGCGTCCCTCGTCCAAACCCCTCTCGTCTGGGTCTACAGCGACTAGGCCACCCTCTGCGACGAACTCATCCATCGAGTCCCCACGGACCGACAGGGCAAAGGTGTGAGGCCCGCCCTCGGGACAGTGGACCACACCCATATCCTGCTCTTGGCCATCTACCCAAACGCCAGCCGTTATCACGCCGCGTACCGGGACAAGCCGCTGAGGGCTCCCTACACCTTGGCCATCCAGCCAGCGCCTCAAACTCACACCCTCGTGATAATACAGCTTCCGCGACCGCGCGCGGACCTTCGCCACAGCATCACGCGTGAGCCCGATCGCCTCTCCGATGGCTTTGTCAGTCATGCCGGTGGCATCGCGATAGGCGTTCAGTTCGTCGACGATATCCATACGCCCCATGTGCGAAAATGGTGCAGCCGCGTCAGCAACTGTTTTCGCACATTTCAGCTTGACTAATTTGTGCGATATCAGCACAGATGATGAATGCCTAAGGTTACGGACATCATTGAGCAACTCGGCGGCGTCCGCAAAACTGCGGCAGCGCTCGGCGTCCCCCCGACCACCGTCCAAAATTGGAAGCGTCAAAATCGCGTCCCGTCTTGGCGAGAGGCTGACCTGTATGCGGCGTATGGCCGAATGGCCACCAAGACCCAGGCAGCGGCATAAATGCGCGATCCCGAGCCCTTCGACTTCCTTGTGAAGTGCTTCATCGCGCTATTGCTGCTGTTCGCGACTCTCGCCCTGGTCGACATCCGCAATGATAATCGCCGCGTGGCACGCTGCCCGGCCAGCACAAAGGCGGCAGCATGAACATCGGTTGGCCGCAAGGTATCCTGCTCGCGCTGCTGTTCCTCAGCGTCTGTTTGCACGCCAGCAAAAATGGCCGTCCTCGCGAAGGCCATTATGACCTCGGCGCCAGCATGCTGACGGCGGCAATCTGGCTGGGCCTCACGTACTGGGGCGGGTTCTTCGGATGACCCCCGACATTCACTTCCTCTCCCTTACGGCTGCCCCCGTACTCCCCACCGCTGGCAGCTGTGACCCCACCGGCGGCGCGTCGCTTCCCTGGGCCGCCGGTGAGTTGGTCGACCAGCGCGCGAGCGATCGCGATGCGGAGGGCGCGCGGTGCGGTGGAGAGATCATCCCTGTTCATGACCATGGAGATACGCTGTGAGCGTTCCGCACATCCACGGCCGCTTTCGCACCGTTCCCGCGAGTTTGTTGCTCGACACGCTGGGCCGCAGCCTTTCGGCGATCAAGACCGAGGACAAGGCGACCGACGAAGACCTGGGCCAGGTGCTGGGCAAGAGCGATGATCGCGCCGCCGCCTACCGTGCCGGATCGGCCGACATGGGCGTCGTCAGTTTCCTGCGCGGCTGCCGCGAGTGGGATGGTCGCTTCGCCAATGACGTGCTCGGTCTCGTCGGTATGCGCATCGTGCCGATCGCCGACAGCCCGACCGAGGACGCTCATTCGCTGGCCGCCCTGGGCGAACTGATCGCCAAGAAGGCAATCGCGTTGGCCGACAACCAGATCAGCGACGCCGAGCTCGAAGACATGTGGCCCGAGATTGAGAAGGTCGGCGCCCACATCGACCGGCTTCGCGCACGACGGGCGACCTTAATCCGCCTGGTCCACCAGCAATAGGAATCAACCGGGCCGCCTTGGCGCTGCCCCTGGAGTGACGACAATGACGATTGCCAATGACGACGCGGGAGCGGCTGGCGCTGCTTTCGCGACAGAAGAATTGCGTCTTGCGATGGTGCAGCCTGCGGCGGCGGTGATCGTCTCCGGCGGGCAGACCTATCGCTTCCTGCCGATCAGCGATCCGGGCCGGGCTGTGATCCCGCTGTTCGAAGTCGCGGCATAATGGCTGACGAGGCCGACATCGCCGCCCAGCTGGAGGCGGAGCACATCAGCCGCAGCCTCCAATCGCTGCCTTTGCCGATTTCCGGCACAGATGGCGGCATTTGCGACAGCTGCGAATTGCCCAGCCCGCGGCTGTTCGATGGCGAATGCGCTTGGTGCCATGACGGCCGGGAGCGCCCCGACCACCACCAGCCTGAGCCCGCGCCGCGGATCACCCCTGTAACCTTCGCTCGAGGCGGAAAACCGTTCCTGCCCGCCCCGATAATCCGCGCGGCGCAAAACGCGGGTAAACCCCTCGATGTCTTCGTCACCGAGATGATCACGCGCGGTTTCGCAGCCTTCGAAGCCGAGGCGCGACAGGCGTGATTCCTTACGACGCCCCGATGATCGACGCGATCCTGCGCCGCATGCCTGCGGAGCGGCTGGCAATCGTCGTGCCGTCAGATTTCCAACGCTGGCCGCTGGTCGTGGTCACAGCCTCCAGCATCATCCGTGAACTGATCACCAACGAACGCGCACGGAGGCGCGAACATCATGGACAATGACGTCAAGATGTACTCGCAAGTCGCTGCGGCGGCTGGCGTGACCGATCAGGAGGCTATGGTCGCGTGCTATATGCTCGGCCTCTCGCAGGCCGGTAAAACGCTCGATGAGGCCGCGACGTTATTGCGCGTCACGCGGCCGATCGCCCGGCGACACGCTCGTAGCTGGAGCATCCGTTTCCCTGATTATCCATCGGCCGCCGCGCCCGTCTTCCTGACTTGGGAGAAGGAGAAGCGCGGACGGTGGGTGCTGCTCGATGGCACGCGCGAGCTCGCCGATGCCGTCAGCGATGGCAAGGGCACGGGTTGCTATGTCGCCCGGATCATTGGCCACTCGGCTCGATATGATGGATCGTCCGCCGAGGTCGCGATCGCGCGCTGTTCGGAAGCGATCGAGGAATCATGCGTCCATCTGATCGGCGCGGAGGATGTTGCTATCTTGGGGCCGAGAAAGGGCGACATTGTCCGCCTCGCGCCGACTGACATCGGCAACCCGACCACGTTGGCGCGGGCATTGCACTCATGAGCCATGAAAACGCCTGTGCCGGAAAAGCGGCACAGAAGGGCCATCCCTTGAAGGTCGAGAGAATGATGGGGCTGCATACGGCGGCAATGATGCTCGGTGGCATTGAAAAGCTGGCCGAAGCGCTGACCATACAGGAGCGCGGCACGCGTGCCAAGATCAGCGGCGAGCGGGGCGTATCTGATGCCGACCTGCTGGCTACGGCGGCGGCGCTGGATGAGCGCGCAGACCGGGTCCGCGCTCATGCGGAAAAGCTTCGCCAGGAGGCGCAATCGGCATGACCGGCCGGCCGCCCCTCACCTCACCTGACGCCGACCTTCAGGATTTCCCGTTCATGCCATTGCATGTCGCTCGCCTGCGCGACAGCGACCTTGCGGCGGAGGGCGATCCTGAGGGCTGCTGGTACGCGGTGCTGCTCTGGGCGGCGGCGTGGCACCAGCTGCCCGCCGGGTCGCTGCCGGACAACGACGCGGTGCTGACGAAGCTGTGCGGGCTGGGCCGGGATTTGCGGACGTTCCGCAAGCACCGTCCGGATGCGCTGCGCGGCTTCGTCGCCTGTGATGATGGCCGCCTATACCATCCGGTGATCGCCGAGCAGGTGGCCGCTGCATGGGAGAGCAAGCTGCGGCAGCGCTACAGGACGGAATGCGCGACGATCAAGAAGCGCAATGACCGCGCCGGTGCCAATGGCGGCGAACGCGAACCCCGTCCCCTGTTCAGTGATTGGTTGTCCCTCAACCATCCCGCTTCCGTCCCCTTTGTGTCCCTAGGGACAGACGATGTTGTCCCTAGGGACAACGGGTCCAAGGGAAAGAGAGAGGGACAGGGACAGGGAGACTCTGGTTCAGAAGCTGACGCTTCTGCCGCGGCTGCTCAACCTGCTGCACCAGCGGGCCCTGCCCCCACCGACCCCGAGAAGGTCATGTTCGATCAGGGCCGCGCGTTCCTCGCCGCTCAGGGCATCCGCGCCGACAAGATCGGCCCGATGCTTGGCAAGTGGAAGCGCGACCACGGCGCCCCGGCGGTGATCGTCGCCCTCGGCAAAGCCCAGCGCGAAGGCGCGATCGACCCCATCAGTTTCATCGAAGGATGCCTGCGAAATGGCCAACAACCTCATGGAAGCCGCCCCCTCAACGGTCAGCGAGGCGGCTGGAACCCACGACCTGGCATGGAAGGCGCTGAGCCTGCTTTTCTCCCCGACTGAGGTGGCGGCCGCCGCGCTCGGCGCCGATGCCGACATTGCGATCGATGCAGCCGTCGCGAAGAATGCCGGGGAAATGGCCCCAGTCCCGGCTGCGCCCCAACAGCGCAAGGCATGGGAGAGTGCCATGGACGAGCGCTTGCGTCGTCTCGCGGCAAAAGTTCTTCCGACCGCCAGCGTCGAAGCCGCCACCGCATGGCGCGAGTCGATGGTTGAGGCGCTGAGCGACCTGCCCGCCATGATCGCTCTGACCGCCGTCAAAAAGGCGATCCATAAGCCGTTCCGCTACGTCGGGGACGTTGAAACCGCCATCCGTGAGATCGCTGACGCGATGATCGAGCGCCGCCACGTTCGCGCCGCCGCGTTGCAGCGCATGCGCGACGCCATCAAGCGTGCCGCCAATCCGGTGCCCGCCCTGCCCCCGATGGAAATCACCGCTGCAGGCATCCGCGCAATGAAGGTGGAGATGCGAGCGCTCGGCCTGCGGGCGGGCTTCATCACCCAGGCCGAGATCGACGCGGCGCTCGGCTATGACGACGACCAGGCGGCGGAGGCCAAGGCAGCATGAGGGGCTTCAGCAGTCGTTACGAGGCCCAGCTGGCGCGAGAACGAAGCACTCTCGTCAGGCAGGCCAAAGCGCAGCACCGGCTGCGACACCTGGTCGAGCTATCCGCCAAGGGCATGAGCAAGCAGGACGCCGCGCGGCATGTCGGCATGACCGTCGCTGGTGTGGGCTCGCTGCTGACCAAGCACCTCGGAACGAAGCGCTGGCCCATCCAGCCATCGACCGAGGCGGGCGAATAATATGCCGCGCAACACCGGGTCCGCGCCACCGTTTGAAACGGTCGACATATGCTTCCGTAACAAGGTCGTCGTGCGGGGGATCAGCCCCAAGCGGTGGCGGTGGACGCTCAACGATCCCGCGTACCCACCGAATTACGACTTCGACATCATCGACTGGCAGCTGACCGCAAAGGGGTGAGCGATCCACGGTGTTTATGGTATGTTCTCAACAGGTAGCGGGGCAGGACAATGAAAGCAGCAGCCAAGGCCAAGCGCAGCACGAAGATCAAGAAGGTGCGGAAGACTGCGGCCGAGCGGGCCGCTGAACTCGTGCTCAGGAAAGCTGACGATATCGGCGTCCCGCGTGCGCAGATCGATCGCGGCGACTTCGCAGTGGTCGATATGCCGCTGCGTGACGGCGGGAAGATCAAAACGTTGCAGACGCTGGTCAACCGGGGCGGCACGCCGGTGGCGCGCTGGAAAGCGGCGGGCCTGCTATCCGACAGCCAGCAGGCTGCGATTACCCATTGCGAGACGCTTTGGGAGCGCATCGGCGGGAAGGGCTTGGTCATGGATTTGGCCCGCATCCCCGGTGCAGGTCAGGGCAACGGCTGGGCTGAGCAGGAAGCGCTGGACGACCTGAAGCGGATCAAGGGCTACTTCCCCGCCAAATACTGGTCGGTCTTCGAGAACGTATGCCGGTTCGACGAGACGGCTGGGTTTGCAGGCTCGTCGCTTACCGACTGCCGCAACGATCAGGTGGCTTCGGCCCGCGTGGTCGTGCAGTTTGTTGCAGACATCATTGCCATGAAAGAGCGTCTTACCGCTTGACTGCATCACCCCCGCAACATATCAAGAACATTAGATGTGAGAGCCGCGCCCTAAAGGGTCTGCGGCTCTTACTGTGTGTAGGTCAGTAAGTCAGATGCACCTCAGCGTGCACGAACGCCCCATCGGTCGTTACCGCGAAGTCGATTCGCTCGACCTGCAGGTTTGACGTTCCGCCCCTATGATTAAAGCGTACCCAGCTGCCGACCGGGGGCAACGCAGGCCAGTCGACCTCATGGCCATCTCTATGGTCATCACCGTAGATCATCACCTTCACGTTCAGTCCATCCTCTGTTCGGGGGCGCTATGCCCAGCCAGCCGCCAACATTCCGACCCAAGGCCGCGCCGCAGCGTCGCACGAAGGGATGGGCGAGCACCAGCCGCGAAAGCCGACAAGCCCGTGGCTATGGCCGAGCGCATGAGCTGATGGTAAGCGTCCGGTGAGCCGCGTGTTGTCGCGCGCGGCATAGCCGTTGATGTCCAGACCTGTGGTGGTCTCCTTCTGGAGTCCAGAAGGAGGTCAGGAGATGGAGCGGATGGAGGTCATCACTCGGACGGAGCGCCGGCGAACCTACAGCGACGCCGAGAAGGCAGCGGTGGTTGCCAAGGCGTCGATGCCGGGCGTGACAGTGCGGGAGCTGTCGCGGCAGCTCGGCATTGCCGAGAGCCTCATCTACAACTGGCGGTCGGCGCAGCGGAAGGCGGAGAGCATCGCCAGCGAGCCGTTGCAGTTCATCCCCTATGGCGTGGTAACGGACGCCGCTCGCCCCGAGCCTGTTATAGCGCTGTCGCCGGTGCCGACCGTACACGCGCCACCGCCTGCTAAGCCGTCGCTGCCTGCCGCGCCGGCGGAGGACCTGGTCCGGCCGCATCCGGGAACCCGACCGGGCAGCATCGACATCGACCTGCCGACCGGTGTGCGGCTGTCGGTCGACAGCTACGTCAACGAGAAGGCGCTCGCCCGTGTGCTGCGGGCGCTGGGGCATGCGTCGTGATAGCGCTGGCGCCGGGCACCAAGGTATATCTCGCCTGCAAGCCGGTCAGCATGCAGAAGGGCTTCGACGGGCTGAGCGCGCTCGCCCATCAGGTTCTCAACGGCGACCCGTATTCGGGCCACCTGTTCCTGTTCCGGGGCAAGCGCGGCGACTATTTCAAGGCGCTGTATTGGGACGGCTCGGGCATGTGCCTGTTCGCCAAGCGGTTGGAGAAGGGCCGTTTTGTGTGGCCGCCGCTGGTCGACGGCGGCATCGTTCTCAGCCCCGCGCAGCTGGCGCTGCTCATCGAGGGCATCGACTGGCGGCGGACCGTGGCGCCGGCCCCGGTGACCGCGCCGACCCTCGTGTAAGCGGCGCTTTTTCGTTCTTTTCGCTTGGCGTGAGTCGGGCCGGTGGTAGGATGTGCCATGTCGCTGGCGATGGTCGATCTTCCCTCCGACCCGAACGAGCTGCGCGCCTTCGCACAGGCGTTGCAGGACCAGCTGGCGACCATCGAGCAGGCCCGCGTTACCACCGCTGCGGAGCTGGCCAGCACCGTTGCCGAGCTGCGCGCGGCCAAGGCGACCATCCAGCTGACCGCGCTGGAGATCGAGAAGCTCAAGGTTCAGCTGGCACGGCTCCGGCGCATGCAGTTCGGCCAGTCGTCCGAGCGGCTCTCCCGCGAGATCGAGCAGCTGGAGCTGCGGCTGGAAGAGCTGGAGACGGTCGAGGCCGAGGCGACCAGTGCGTCTGCCGACGCCGGCGTGCCGCCACCCGCCCGCGAGAAGCGCAAGCCTAAGCGCCTGCCGTTGCCCGACCATCTGCCGCGTCACGAGGTCGTCCATGCCGCCCCGCAGGCAGACGGCTGCGGCGCGTGCGGCGGGAACATGTCAGCGCTGGGCGAGGACGTGACCGAGGTGCTGGAGTATGTGCCTGGCCGCTTCCAGGTCGTGCGCCACGTCCGCCCCAAGCTCGCCTGCCAACGTTGCGACGCCATTACCCAGGCACCCGCACCGGCGCTGCCCATCCCGCGCGGCAAGGCAGGTCCTGGCCTGCTCGCGCACGTGTTGGTGTCGAAGTATGCAGACCACCTTCCGCTCTACCGGCAGGCGGAGATCTACGCTCGCGAGGGCGTCGACCTCGACCGCTCGACCATGGCGGACTGGGTAGGCCAGGTCAGCTGGCTGCTTCAGCCGCTTGTCGACCACATTCGCGCCCACGTGTTCGCGGCCGACAAGATCCACACCGACGACACGCCGGTTCCTGTGCTGGCGCCGGGCACCGGCAAGACCAAGACCGGCAGGTTATGGGTCTACGCCCGCGACGATCGGGGTTGGCAAGGCATCGGCCCACCGGCAGCGGCGTATTTCTACACGCCCGACCGCAAGGGTGAGCGACCGCGCGCGCATCTCGCCGGGTTCAGCGGCTTCCTGCAAGCCGACGGCTATACGGGCTACGACCAGCTGTACGATGGACGCCGGCAGCCCGGCCCCATCGTCGAGGTGGCGTGCTGGGCGCATGTCCGGCGCAAGATCTACGACGTGTGGAAGGCGACCGGCTCGACCACGGCGCGCACCGGCGTCAGCATGATCGACCTGATGTACGAGGCGGAGGAGCTCGGGCGCGGGCTGCCGCGGGAGGACCGGCTCGACCGCCGCCAGGTCGTCAGGGTGGGCGTGGACGGCTTCTTCAACTGGGCCGAGGACACCATGCGCCGCATATCGGGCAAGGGCGCGCTGGCAGACGCCATCCGCTATGCGGTCAAGCGGCGCGCGGCGCTGACCCGCTTCTGCGACGACGCGCGGCTGGAGGCGGACAACAACCGGGCCGAGAACTGCCTCCGTCCCGTCGCGCTCGGCCGCAAGAACTACCTGTTCGCCGGCTCGGATAAGGGCGGTGAGCGCGCAGCGGGGATCTACACGCTCATCCAGACCGCACGGCTCAACTTCGTTGACCCCGAAGCCTGGCTGCACGACGTGCTCACCCGCATCGCCGACGGACATCCTGCAAACCGCATCAGCGAACTCACACCGTGGACCTGGAGCAACAAAGACGTATGAGCAACTCCCGCGGCAACCGACTATTCCCCGTACTCATCGGAGTCTTTGCCGTGACCGTGAGTTGCTCGCCTAACGCGCCCCAAGTGCCTCAACAGCGCCCTGACAAGCTCTTCATCGGCTGCAAATCACCGTTGTCCGTTCCAGGCGGGCGAACCATCACCAACTTCTTCCATCAGGAAGATCAAGTCGGCAGGCTTCGCGGGTTGTTCTTCGAGGTTTCTGACCCCAGCGTGGTACCGGCCATCAACGGCAATCCTTCCACCAGCTATCGAGCCGAGCCCATCAGCGAGGCTGGTGCGGAACTGGTCCGCGGAAACGCCAAACAGCCAGGCAAACCGTCTTATTACCGCGGCATGAGTGAAGCCGATCAGATGTCGATGAACCTCGCTGTATTCGGCGGGAGGGCCATCCAGTTTGATTCTCAAGCTGGGTACGGTAAGCTTTCCGAGGAAAACATCCTTCCAACCGACAACCTGCTCTTCCTCGAACCAGGTTGGGCTATCGGTGTCATTGTGCCGAAGGAAAAGGTCGCGCTCGCACCGGCGTTCAGGGCTGCGGCTTCGGCAGCTTTGAACGCTCTGCTCTCGATCCAAAGCGGATGCTCGTCGCCACCCCATAAGCAGTGAGGAACGGGGCTCGCCGGACGCTTACAGCTGATGCGCGCACGCGTTCTCGTGGAGGAGCCGGTGTGCCGCATCTGCGCCGCTGCAGGGCGCATCGCTGCATCGACCATCGCAGATCACATCACCCCGAAGGCCGAAGGCGGCACCGACGACCGGTCGAACTACCAAGGGGTCTGCGCCCCCTGCCACCGGGCCAAGACCGCCGAGGAGGCGGCGCGCGGACGACGCGGCTGAGGGGGGGGGGCGGGTCAAAAGTCCGGAGCCGCATGGCTGAGGACCGATGTCCAATCGAATTTTCACGCGGGCGAAATCAAAGGGTAAAAAGGTGGCCGCATGGCGAGAGGTGGACCGCGCCCCGGCGCAGGCCGGAAGCGCACTGACCCCGCGCTGAAGGCCACTGCGAAGGAGCGTTCTGAGCTGGCCTTGGCCGCCCCCCCTCTCCTGCCCAGCGCCATGATCGCACCACTGCACCTGTCCGACCTCGGGCAGCTGATGTTCAGTGAGATCGCGATCATGCTGGCGGAGGGCCAGCGCGCTAATCCGCACTGGGCGCAGCACGTCGCACTGCTTGCTCAGCGCCTGGAACAGATCCAGCGTTGGCAGTCGGTGCTGGAGGTGGAGGGCGACACCTACGAGACGGTCACCGCGTCGGGCGGCCGAATGATCCGAGCACGACCGGAGGTTGCCATGTTGTCCGACGCAATGCGCCAGGCGCAGTCGCTGATGGGAGAGCTGATGCTCAATCCGTCGGCCGCCCTCCGCATCGCCGAGGGCCACAAGCCCAAGGTGGGCGAGTTCGACGATTTCTGATGTGGCCGGGCAAGGACCAGCGCAGCCGGCGCGCGACTATGCGGCGATCGCGACCCAGTATGCACGCAACGTCGTCAAGGGGCGCATCCCGGCTGGGCGCTTCATCCGCATCCAGTGCCAGCGGTTCCTCGATGAACTGAAGGAGCAGCGGCGCAAGGTCTTCCCGTTCCGCTTCGACGTCGAAAAGGCGGCGCGCGTGTGCCGCTTTATTGAGCGGTTGCCTCACACGAAGGGCAAATGGGCGGCAGGTCGCGAGCGGATCGTGCTCCAGCCCTGGCAGATCTTCGCGATTGGCGTGCCGTTTGGCTGGGTGCACAAGGACGGCAACCGTAAGGGGCTGCGGCGATTCCGCCTGATTGTCGTCGTCGTGCCGCGTAAGAACGGTAAGTCGGTGATTGCCGGCGGCATCGGCCTCTATATGCTCTGCGCCGACGGCGAGGCTGGGCCCGAGGTTTACTCGGGTGCGACCACCGAGGGGCAGGCATGGGAGGTGCTGAAGCCCGCGCGGCTGATGGCGCAGAAACTGCCCGCGCTGTGCGCCAAGTTCGGCGTCACGGTGAACGCTAAGAACCTGACGATCGAGGCAGACGGCGGCAAGTTCGAGACGCTGATCGGCGATCCCGGGGACGGGCAGTCGCCTAGCTGCGCGATCCACGACGAGTATCACGAGCATCGCGACGACGGGCAGGTCTCCACCATGGAGACCGGCATGGGCGCGCGGGATCAGCCCGTGCAGCTAATCATCACGACCGCGGGCGAGAACTTGGCCGGCCCCTGTTACGCGATGATCCAGGATGAGCGGAAGAAGCTCGCCGGGATCGGTCACAACGGCGGCCCGCCAATCGAGGACGAGACGTTCTTCCTCGAGCACGCGGCCGACGAGGGCGACGATTGGAAGGCCGAGGCCACACTCCGTAAGGCCAATCCCAATTTCGATGTGTCGGTCGGCGGTGACTATCTCCGCGCCCGCCAACGCGACGCCATCACCACCCCGCGTAAGCGGGGCATCTTCAAGACCAAACACCTCAACCTATGGGTCGCGTCGAAGTCGGCGTATTTCGACCTTGAAGCGTGGCGCCGCTGTAAGTCTGACGACGTGCCTATCCGTACAGCGGACGGGCTCGACCTGGAGCGGTATCGTGGGCGCCGGGCGATCGGCGGACTCGACCTCGCGTCGAAGATCGACATCGCGGCGCTCGAACTGCTGATTCTGCCTGAGGGCGACAGGGCCACGCCGGACGATCCCTACATCCGTATCGGCCGATATTTCGTACCGTCCGAGCGGATCGCCAATGTCGCGGCATATGGCGGGTGGGACGCCCAGGCGCTGTTCGACGTCACCGACGGCAACATCATCGATTACGACGAGATCTACGAGGCGATTATCGAGGCGTCGGATGTGCTGCAGATTGAGCAGCTGGCATACGATCCGCACCAAGCGACGATGCTGGTGACCAAGCTGCAAAAGCAGGGCGTGCCGGTGATCGAATATCGCCCGACGGTGCTGAACTTCTCCGAGCCGATGAAGGAACTCGATGCCGCCACCAAGGCGGGCCTGATCCGCCACGGGGGATGCCCGGTCATGGAATGGCAGATGTCGAACGTCGTCGCGACGCTTGACGCCAAGGACAACGTCTATCCGCGCAAGCCGCGCGAAGAGGACAAAATCGACAATCCCGTCGCGCTCATCAGCGCGTTCGGCATCGCCATTCAACCTCAGGAAGCGGGGCCGGACATGGATGCATTCCTCGCTGCCGGAGCGATGCTCGCGTGAGCATTCGTTCGATCATATCCGGTTGGATCGGGGGCACGGCGCCAGCCAAGCTGGATGGAACGCCCGCCGACCGCGAGCACAATGTCAGCATAGGCTGGGGCATGGGCCCGACCTTTGCGCGAAAGTCAGTGACGCCCGACAGCACAATGCAGCTTTCCGCCGCTTGGGCATGCGTTCGCTTGAACGCACGCACGATCGGCTCGCTACCGCTGAAGCTATATGATCGGGGCAATAACCTCACCCGGTCGGTGGCTGATCAGCACCCCCTGTACCGCGTGCTGAATGACCGTCCAAATCCCGATCAGGGCGCGATGGAGTTTTGGGAAGGCCAGATCACCGCCCTCAATCTGCGCGGCAACGCATATGCGCGGATTGGGCGGCGTGGGGACGGCCAAGTTGTCGCGCTATGGCCGCTGTCACCTGATGCGGTGCGCGCGTACCGCGCCAATGATGGATCGCGGCGTTATGTCGTGACGACCGGGCGGCGTGAAGACGACCTGCCCGTGTCCGAGATATTCCATCTGCGCGGCTTCGGCGCTGGCGGTGACAGTGGCCTATCGCCGATCAGCTATGGTCGCCAGACCATCGGCACGGCTCTGGCATCAGAGGAGGTCGCCGGATCAACCTTCGCGAACGGGCTCCAGGTTGCCGGCTTTGTCGAGATGGCGACTGGCGTCCAGCTCAAACCGGAACAGCGCGAACAGCTGATCGCGATGTTCGAGAAATTCTCGGGTTCGTCGCGGGCAGGCAAGGTCATGCCGCTTGACGCCGGTATGAAATTCACGCCGCTGGCAATGAGCCTGGCCGATTCGCAACTACTCGAAAGCCGTCGGTTCTCCGTCGAAGAGATCTGTCGGTGGTTCGGCACCTTCCCCATCCTGATCGGCCATGCTGCCGAAGGGCAGACCATGTGGGGATCGGGCATCGAGCAACTGGTGCTGGCGTGGCTCACGCTGAGCCTCGGCCCGGAGCTGACCCGGATCGAGGAAGCGATCCGTTGCCAGCTGATCCTGCCGCAGGAACAGCACCGGTTCTACGCTGAGCACATCGTTGAGGGTCTGCTGCGCGCCGATAGCGCGGCGCGGGCGGCGCTCTACGCCTCACTAGGTCAAAACGGCGTCATGAAGCGCAACGAGATGCGGGCGAAGGAAAACCTGCCGCCTGACAGCAGCCCCGGCGCCGACATGCTCACCGTCCAGTCCAACCTGATCCCACTCGACCAGCTTGGGGCCCAAGACACAGGCCGCGACGCGGGAAAGGCGCTGTTGAGCATGCTCAGCCCGGACGTCGAGACGATGATTGATGCGCGGGTGAAGGCTGCCCTGCTCGGCCACAACGGCGGGCCCCGGCTGGAGAATAGCAAATGAGTGAACTGGGCTTCGGCTTCGAGATCAAATCGATCGATGAGGCGGGATACATTTCGGGCATCGCTGCCGGGTATGGCAACGTCGATCACGGCGGCGACATGATCATGCCGGGCGCGCTGACCAAGGCAATCGCTGGTCGCGCATCGGTGCCGATGCTGCTGTTCCACGACCACAAACGGCCGGTCGGGTCGTGGTCGAAGTTCGATGAGACTGACGCCGGCCTGAATGTCGAAGGCCGGATCGCCATCAAGAGTGAGGCGGGCCGTGAGGCCCACGCGCTGGTTGAATCCGGCGCGCTCAGCGGCCTGTCGATCGGGTACAAGACCCTGCGGCACCGCTTCGAGGGCAAGACCCGCCAGCTGCACGAATTATCCCTGCATGAGGTGTCGCTGGTGTCGGTCGGCATGAACGATCGCGCCGTGATCACGCAGGTAAAGGCCCTCGTGGAAGCCGGTGGGATGCCGTCTGTCCGCGAATTCGAGGAGTTTCTGCGGGATGCAGGAGGGTTCTCGAAGTCCTTGGCTGCGGCGATCGCCGCCAAGGCAACGCCGCATCTTCGGGGGGAGCCCGAGGTCAAGGCGGATACCGACCTGGCCGACCTGTTGCGCGGGCTGGCTGGCTGATCCCCAAACTGCCGAAAGGGCAAATGATGAGTAAGAAACTGCTGTTTGCCGGTGCGACCATCGCACTCGGCGCGATGACTGCTGCCGAGCGCTCGAAGGGGCGCTACATGCGCGGTCCCGATCATCCCGCCTTCCCCTCGCTCGAAGGCAAGTCGGCCGGTGACATCGGCCGTGAGCTGAGGGGCTGGTTCGAAAGCTCGCTGAGCACCGTTCGCCAGGTCGCCGAGAAGGCCGAGGGCGAGGTGAAGCGCTTCGGCACCATGACCGAAGAGACCAAGAGCACCGCCGACGAAGCGCTGCTCCGCCTGAACGTGGTCGACGAACTGAAGTCGCGTCTCGACGATGTCGAGCAGAAGATGACCCGCCCGGGCGGCGCTGGCATGGGCGAGGAAGCGAAGAGCTTCGGCCAGCAGGTCAGCGAAAGCGATGCCATCAAGTCGCTCGCCAGCAAGGAGCGCCCGTCCGCCCGCATCGAGCTGAAGGCGATCACCACCGCCAACAATTCGGCTGGCGGCTTCATCGTCTCCCAGCGCGAAACGGAATCGGTGAACCTCCCGCGTCGCCCCGACCTGATCATGCGCGACCTGCTCACGGTCATGCCGATCGATACCGGCTCGGTGGATTATCCCAAGCAGTCGGTCCGCACCAATGCGGCCGCACCTGTCGCAGAGGGCAATGCGAAGCCGTACAGCAACTACGGCTGGACCCGCGCCACCGCGCCCGTCCGCACGATCGCCCACCTCGCAAAGTTGACCCGTCAGGCCCTCGACGACGCCCCGCGTCTCCAGGCCGAGGTCGACGCTGAGATGCGGTATGGTCTGGCCCTCGCCGAGGATAGCCAGATCCTGCTGGGCGACGGCACCGGCGAGAACCTGCTGGGCCTGTATCCCCAGGCGACCGCCTACTCGGCCCCGTCGGGCATCTCGATCGCCGCGCCGAACAAGATGGACAAGCTGCGCCTCGCCATGCTCCAGGCGTCGCTCGGCCTCTATCCGGCCGACGCGATCGTGCTGCACGAAACCGACTGGACCGACATCGAGCTGACCAAGGACGGTAACGGCCGGTACATCTTCGCTAACCCGACCGGCGTTGCCGGGCCGGTGCTGTGGGGCAAGCGCGTGCTGTCGACCGTGTCGATGGCCCAGGGCACCTTCCTGGTCGGCGCCTTCCGGGTCGCCGCCACGCTGTACGATCGCCTGGCGCCCGAGGTTCTGATCTCGTCGGAGAACTCCGATGATTTCGAGAAAAATTTGCTGACCATGCGGTGCGAGGAGCGTCTCGGCCTCGCGGTCAAGCGGCCCGCGGCGCTGATCAAGGGCCCCTTCGCCAACGCCTAACCCCTGCCGGGCTGGTTCACGCCAGCCCGGTTCTCCGGAGCCGCGTCCATCCCACGGTTCCGGAGAACCAAGGAGAACCCTCATGAAGACGTTCTATGCGCAGGAGCCGCACCTCGACGGCACCAAGCTTTATAATCCGGGCGACAAGCGCGAAGCCGACGAGAATGACGTAAAGCATCTCGTTGATCTGAAGGTGCTCGGTGATAAGCCGCCCGCCAAGCCCAAGGCGGCATCCGGCAAGCCGGAAGGCGAAGGCGCCTGATCCGATGCGCGTCTTCGTCATCACCCCTCCCGAGCCGCTCGACCTCGATGAGGTGAAGGCCCACCTGCGCGTGGAAGGTGATGACGAGGATACGCTGATCCAGGCCTATGTCGCTGCCGCTACAGCCCATATTGACGGCCCGGAGGGTTGGCTCGGCCGCGCGATCGGCGTCCAGATCCTCGAAGCGCGCTGCGACACCCTAACCTGTGGTGACTGCATCCGCCTCCCGTTCCCCCCGGTTATCGAGCTGGTCAGCGCGTCATTCCTTGACGCCACTGGCGTCGAGCAGATGGCTGACCTGGACGAATTCGAGCTGATGGGCCGCGATTTGGTCGCATCGGGCGATGGCTGGGCATGGCAGGGCGGATCGACGCGGCGTGAAGCGATCCGCATCCGCTACCGCGCTGGTTATGAGACCGTCCCCGCGCCGATCAGGGCAGCAATCCTGTTGATGGTCGGCGACCTGTACAATAATCGCGAGACCGCCGTGGCTGGATCATCGGCAAGTGCCGTCGCGGTTCCGATGTCGACCACGGTGACCAACTTGCTTGCCCCGTTCCGGGTGTTCGGCTGATGGCCATCGCTGCCGGCCGCCTGCGCAACCGTATCGAGATCGTGCGGCCAGTCGAAACCGACACCGGCACCGGCGGATCGACGACAACCTGGCAATCTGTCGCCCGGCCGTGGGCCGAGGTGATCGGCATGACCGGCAAGGAGGCGGTGCTCGAAAAAGTGCTTCAGGGCATCCGCGTATATCGGATCACCCTGCGTCATCGCCGCGACATCACTGAGGATTGCCAGATCCGCTATGGTACCGAGGATCTTAATATTCGCTCAGCAGTCGATCCGACCGGGCGGCGGGAAGAGACGGTCATCCTCGCCGACACCGACGGCGCACTGCCGACCCGCTGATGGCCGCGTCCCCGCGCAATGTGCAGGGCCTCGCCGAGGCTTATAGCCTGTTCGACAACCTCCCATCGGCTGCCGAGCAGGAACTGGGCGTCGAAATGGTGGCGATCGGGCGCGAAGTGCTCGCTGCTCAGAAGGCCGACGTCGCCAAAGAAACGGGCGCCCTGGAGGGCGCGCTGTCGCTTCAGGCGATCCTCTCGCGCCTGAAGGTGCGGATCGGCCTCCTTAAAGGCGCGCGCGAGGCCTACAAGTTCAACGGCCGCGTTCGCCGCGCCATCCAGGGCGGTCCCTTCTATGGCCGTTTCGTCGAATTCGGCCGCCGGGCGCAGACGGTGCTCGTTACGCGCCGCATCCGTGCCGCCAACCGCCGCCTGGCGGGTAACAATCGCAAGGGCAACAACCGGCGGCTGCTGTTCACTGGCGACAAGACGCGATTGCGCCGTCGCGGGCCGAATAAGGGAACGCCGGTCGGCAGCGCGTACAAGATCCGGGTGAAGGCGATGGCCGCGCGCCCGTTTGTGGCTCAGCCGCTGCTCGCTGACGTTGCCGATGCCCACCTGTCAGAATTCTGGGCCAAGGCCCTAGAGCGCCTGGGGACTGGCTCATGACCGCAGCACTCGACCTTCTCACCGGCGCGCAGGATGCCACCGTAAAGCTGTTGCGCGATCAGCTTCCCGCCGCTCAGCGCGAAATGGTTCGGCATTCGCTGAAGCAGGGCACCACCCCGCCGTTCCATCTCGTCGGCGACATGGACAGCGACAATATCGGCGGAAAAGACGAGCAGTTCGAGCAGATCAACGTTGACGTGCACACCGTCTACAAGGGGCCCGACCGGCGCGAATTGCTGGGGCTGATGCACACCGTCCGCATCGCGATCGACGGCAAGTCCCTGACGATCGGTGGCATGCTCTTCCGGTTCCAGTTCGCAGGCGCGGCGGCCAGCACCGCAGCTGCTGACGGCGTCACCTACGCCGGGATCACCACAATCGAAGTCTACGCAGAGCCCGCCTGATCCGGCGGAATAGGAGTAACGACCATGGCGAACGAACAGGGCGACAACTGGCGCCTCCACATCAAGGTCGGGAACACGTACGTCCCGATCGCGGGTGAAACGAATCTGGAATGGCAGAGCCAGAACACCGAAAACGACATCAGCGACAAGGATTCGGGCGTCTACGGCGCGACCCAGTACGGCAACAAGAAGATCACCTTCACCGTCGCGGGGAACCTGAAACTGCCGGATCCGGGCTTCGCCGCTCTTGAAGCGGCGTCCAATGCCAGCCCCCCGGCGGCCGATATCCAGATCAAGAAGGGCACCAACGTCAAGTATCAGGGCCCGGTCGGCATCGGCAACTTCTCGGCGACCTTCCCGAAGGGCCAGCCCGCGACCTATTCGGTCAACTTGGCCAACTCGGCGGCCCCGACCATCAACGCGCTCAGCGCGGCGGACGCGAGCTCGTAACCCGTGGCGGCTGCGAACAAGATCCGCGGCGAGCACTCGCTCAAGCTGGGGGGGCGGACCTTCGTGCTCCGCCCCTCCCATGCCGCCATTGTCGCGATCGAGGACGAAACCGACCTCGGTTTGCTGGAGATCATCTCGGCGGCGGCGCGGGGCGGCCTACGTCAGCGCCACATGGGGATCATCGCGGCCGAACTGATCCGGGCCGGTGCGAAATCGGAATCGGACAAGCATGTCGACGCCGAGCGGATCGGCGAGATGATCTATGAGGCCGGGACCGGCAAGGCCCTCGCGACGATCCAGCTGTGTCTCGTCGATGCGGCCACCGGCGGGCGCACCGCATCGGGGGAAGCGAAGGCGGCGGCAGTGGCGACGGACGGGGACGCTGGCGCCGCCTGATGGGGCTGGCCCTGGACGCATTCGGGTGGAGTCCTGACCAGTTCTGGTCGGCCACCCCGCATGAATTCTGGGCCGTGGTTGATGCGCGAATAGCGGCAGCGAAACGGAGGGGCTGATGGCGAACCGGACCACCCGTGAGCTGTATTTGCAGGTCGGCGGCAATGTCGCTGGTCTCCAGACCGCCAGCAAGGCGGGCAAGAGCGCGCTGCTCGAGATTGGCAGCGCGGCGGCGGACGTCCAGGCGGCGGTCGAGAAGGCGTTCAGCGACATGGCGTCCAACGCCCCGTCGGCGGCGAAGGCCTTGGAGCGCAGCTATAACCAGACGTTTGCCGCCATCCGCGCCAATGCTCAGGCCGCCCTCTCCTCGCCGTCCGATATCGGCGCACTCCAGATCCTTGACGCAGGCGCAGCCGATCGCGCGGCCGATGCGGCGGAAAAGCAGGCGGCGGCGCTGCGTCAGGTCGCCACGGCAGCCGCCCAGGTCGCCCAGCGCGCCGGTGAGGCGGGCGAGGCCGAGCGCGTGCTCGCGGTCGCGGCTGCGGCCAATGCCCAGCAGGCCGAGACCGAGGCGGCGGCGTTGCGCAATCAGGCCAACATCCTCAATTCGGTCAGTTCGGAATTGATGGGGATGGGCAATGCGCATCGTGTTGTCACCACTCGCAACGAGCAGCAGCGCCAGTCGACCATTATGCTCGGTCAGCAGTTGCAGGACTTCTCCGTTCAGGTGGTTAGCGGTCAGAGCGTCGCCACCGCGTTCGCGCAGCAGATCGGCCAAGCGGCGTTCGCCGTTCAGGGCATGGGCGGAAAGTTGGAAGGTGTGGCGAACTTCCTCACGTCGGGTTGGGGTATCGCCGCGACGATCGCGCTCACCGTCCTAGCGCCACTCGTGGCCAAGGTGATCGAACATGGTGATGCGCTGGCTGACGAAAGCGAGAAGCTAAAAAAGAATGCCGAGACGGCGGCATTGGCGGAGTCCGCGAAAAAGGCGTTCGCAACGACCGAGGCGGGCATCATTGATGACGTTCGGACCCTGACCGCCGAACTGGAGAAGCAGAACCAAGCGCTGCTCACCAACGCCGAGCGCATGAACATCCGGGCGAAGAAAGACGTCGAGAACCTCTACGACCGTCGTGCCCAGACGATGGACGAGCTGGCCGAAGCCCGTAAGCGTCTAGGTGGCCAGCAATTTGCAGGTGGCTCGGCGACGGGGGCGGCCGTTCAATCGCAGCGCGCGTCGGAGAACATCCGCACGCTGCAGGCGCGTCTCAAGGAAATCGATCGGGCGCTTGCGGACGCCGAGGCGGCCCGGCTTTCCACTCAGAAAGACCTTGCGGGGGAAGCTGCAAAGCGCGCTGTCGATCCGCTGGAGCAAATCCGCCGTAAGTATGAGGGGCCGAATGGCCTGATTGAGCAGGCAAAAAAGCAGGCGACAGCCGAAGAGACCGTCAATGGGGTCCTGACCCGACGGTTGACCCTGCTCGCAAAACAGCAGCGGGACGAAACCGCCGCTGAACAAAAGCGTCAATCGAACGCGCGCGCCACGCCGAACAACAATCAGATCGGCCGGAGCATCGATGTCGCCGAGGCCACCCGCATCGCCGCCAGCATCGGCGGCCGGGTGACCAGCGGGCTCCGGTCGACCGAGCGCCAGGCGCAGCTGTATGCCGACAAGCTGGCCGGTCGCCATGCTGGTCCGGTGGCGAAGCCGGGGACCAGCGACCATGAGCGCGGCCAAGCGATCGATATCGCCTATGGGCCCGGCATCTCGGTTTCGTCGATCCGCAAGGCGTTCGCCAAGGAAGGCGTCGCGATCCGCCAGCTGCTCGATGAGAAAGAGCAACGGGTCTATCACGTCGCGTTCGGACCCAAGGGCAAGTCGCAGGAGACCATCAACCGGCAGGCCGAAGCGGCCGAGCAGAAGCGCGCACGTGACGCGGAGGCCTATGCCCAGCTGAAATTGCGCGCGGATGAGGAAGCGGTGCAGCTGCGCCGGTCGCAGGTCGTCGACATCGCGGCGGCGGCGGACCTTGACGCCCAGGCCGTCGAGATTGAGCGTCAGCGCCTTGCCAGCGCGGCGGATGCCGGGGTCACGCAGAAGCGGTGGAGCCAGGCGCAGGCCGAGGCCCTGAAGGCGGTCTATGCGTCCAATGCTGCCGCGAAGACGACCGCGATCCGCGACGCCGAGGCCCAGCGCCTGCTAGACCAGCAGCTGGGCGCCGAGCGCGACCAGTTGCAGAACGCCAGCGCCCTGCTCCAGATACAGGGCGACCTCGCGACCACCAACGCCGAGCGCAAGCGGATCGCGCTCGAGCTGCTCGCCAACGACGAGAAATTGCAGCGTGCGCAGGCGGTGCGCCTGATCGGGTCTACCAATCCGGACGATTGGGCCCGCGGTGAAAGCATGCTCCGGCAGATCGATGCCGAGCGGCCGGGCAAGACGGAGCAGATCAACCGCCAGTTCGCCGACCCGCTGGAGACCTATCGACGCCAGCTTCAGCAGGCGGCCGGGGACATGGACACGGCCCTTCAAGGGGTCGCGGTGCGCGGTTTCCAGTCGCTTGAAGATGGGCTGGTCGGGCTGATTGATGGTACAGAGAATGTCGCGGGTGCCTTCAAGCGTATGGCTGCGTCGATCCTCGCCGACCTGGCGCGCATCGCGATCCAGAAGGCGATCCTGTCCGCCCTGCCTGGCGTAGGAAAATTTTTGGGGTTTGCAGAAGGCGGCGAGGTGAAGGGGCACGCCGCCGGCGGCCTGATCACTGGCCCCGGCACTGGTACCTCCGACGATATCTTGTCCTGGCTGTCGAATGGCGAGTTCGTCATGACGGCGGCGGCCACCCGCCGCTACCTGCCGATGTTGAAGGCGATGAACGACAACAAGCTGCCTGCCTTCGCGAATGGCGGCCCAGTCGGCAACGTCGTTGCGCTGCCCAGCGTCAACGGCGCCTATCGCGATGTCGCGGCGGCGCGCCGGCAGCGTATGGCCGTCGATGTTCATGCCAAGGTTGAGGCGTCGCCTGAATTCGATGTTCGGATGCAGAGTGTCGCTGCTCGCACCGTCGGCGCGGCAGCCGAGCCGATCATGGCTGGTTCAGAAGCACGGACGATTCGCCGTCTCCAGCGGGCCGATCTGCCGGGGGGTGCCGGATGAGCTTGATCGTCATGCCGGGCCAACCGGTCGCCTCAAACATCGATTGGACGATCGATCAGCCTGCCCAGGTCAACCGGGGCGAGTTCACCGGCAAGCGCCGCGTCACACTTCTGACGGCGGCCCCGCGCTGGTATGCCACCGTCAGTCTGCCGCCCATTTTGGGCGAGGACGCTGCATTGGCCTGGCGGGCGTTCGTCGTCGACTGCGACGGCATCGCCAACCGGTTCAAGGTGATCGCGTGCGAGCGCGATCAGGTCGCCGATAATCCGGTGGTCGTCGTCGATGGCTCCGGCCAGGGCGGCCGCATGCTGCGGGTGCGCGGGTGGGGATCGGCCGGGACGAAGCTGCGGCGCGGGCATTTCGTCACGGTCAATGAGCAGCTGCTGTCGGTCCAGGCCGATGTCGTGGTGGGTGCCGATGGGCGCGCCAGCATCGCGGTGAAGCCCTATATCCGCATTGCCACGACCGATGGCGCGCCCGTGGAGGTCAAGCGGCCGTATGCGGTGATGGCGATGAGCGATCCGAAGAACGGCTGGAAGGTCGGGATCGGTCAGAATTACGGCGTCAGCTTCAATTGCGAGGAGGCGTTCTGATGGACAGTCGCCCGGACGATCTCGCCCAGGCCGCGCTTGGCACCGATATTCGGCGGCCGGTGACGTTCTGCTTTCTCGACTTCGCCGACGAGCCGGTCCGCGTGACCAATGCGCCCTATGACTTCACCTTCTCCGGGACGGGTGACCCCGATCTCGACGGCCACACGTTCACGGCGGTCGATCCGCGCGTCGTGACCGTCGGGCCGGTGAAGGCCAGGGAGGGTGGATCGGATACGCTGACCCTCACGCTGTCCGGGCTGGCGGGCGTCGACGATGAGACGATGAACCAACTGGGCGCGCGGGCCAACTTCAGCGGCCGCGATTGCCGCCTGTGGCGCGCAATGCTCAACCCACACGACCTGACGCAGATTGGCGCGCTCTGGTCCTACTTCACCGGCTATATGTCGGTACCCGTCGTCGTCGGCGACCGGACCAGCCAGACCATCAATCTGGATGTCGAGACCTATCTGGCATTCTTCGGCCAAGCGACCGGCCGCACGTATCTCGATCAGGCGGCCTTTGATCCCGGTGACCGATCGGCGGACCTGTCCGTCGCCATCGCCAATGGGGCGGCGAGGACGAAATGATGCAGCGCCTCCCCGATTGGGAAACCCGTCTCGCCGACTATCTGGAACCTCTGCGCCTGCGCCCGTTCGCTTGGGGCGACCACGATTGCTGCACCTTCGCGGCTGGCGCGGTGGCGGCGATGACCGGCATCGACCCGATGCCCGAGTTTCGTGGTCGGTATTCGACGGCGATCGGCTCGGCCCGCGCGCTGCGCCGGTTCGGCGCAGGAGACCTGCCGAGCACGATGGACGCGAAGTTTGAAACTATCCCTGCGCCGTTGGCCCAGCGCGGCGACATCGTCATGTCATCGGGGCTGCTGGGCGTCTGTATGGGGCCATACCTCGCCGCTGTCGGCAGCGAGGGGGCTCGCGAGGGGCTGATTAAGATAGAGCGCCGGGCATGGGTAGCGCCGCTTGCCTGGCGGGTCGGCTTTTAGGGCTTCCCGTCCCCTGCGCGCCAATTTGGGTTGCGGGGGTCATTCGGGAACGGCGCACCGGAATCCAACTGCATCGATTTGAGGATAGACAGCAATGCCAAAGCGTTCAGCCAATCCATCCGCACCTGCCGGATCGCCTCCCCGCCATCTGCTGTCCGATACTGGATGTCCACGAACTCAGGCCGCCCCTGCCTATCAACTGACACCTGGGCACCAAGTATATGATCCGCGTTCTCAGGCTTGATCGGCGGCGTCGAAAACGCCCACTCCCCGTATAGCTTGTTCTGCATCGTCGAATCTCTCCCTGCTTTTGGGAAAGCTCGTCGATTGCGACTGCCGAGTCGAGTCTGGACGGATCAAGATCGAACGCCGCGCATGGGTCGAGCCTTGCGCGTGGCGGGTGGGATTTTAGTTCGTCGGGTGCTGGGAGCAGTCGAGCGTGCCAGTCAGCCGTAAACCTTGCCAGAAACCGTCCTTCATGGCGCAGCCCGTTGCGGCTGTAACAGCTTTCCTCATTGCCGCGCCGACCTCGGGTGTCTGTACGACAATCAGTGACTTCTTGAAAACTGACACGGTGCTGCCCCGGATATTCACCCGGTAGGTCTGCCCGTCGATTTCCGTTTTATGATTGCCCTGCAGGCTGGCCAGCAAACTGGCTGCCTGCACCATAGCAGAAAATACCACCATCAAGCCCTCGCCTCACCCGTCAGCCTGATCGCTGAGCGGCGGGGATCATGCGCACGTCATTCGGAGAAGTCATGGCAAAAGCGCTAAAAATTGCCGCAATCGGCCTCGCTGTTGCCGGGCTTGCGATTACGGGTGTTGGCATCGGCGCGGGCCTATCACTGGCGACTGCCCTTTTTGTTGCGTCTGGCGCGCTGTCACTTGCTGCCGGCGCACTCCAGAAAACGCCGTCCATCCCATCCTCACAAGAGGATCGCCTCACCGCTACGATCAACCCGCGCGCGCCGCGTGCGACGGTCTACGGCCAGACCGCGATGGCGACGGACGTTCGCTATGAGGAATGGTCGGGGGCGGATCAGGATTATTGCGACTGGATCATCGCGCTTGCCAGCCACCGAATCGACGGGGTCGAGGAAATCTGGCTGAACACCGAACTGGCGTGGAGCGCATCGCGCGGAGTGACGTCGAAGTTCGCGGGCTATTTCTCGGTGCCGAACATCGTGCTGGAGGGCTCGCCCGCCAATGCGTTCACCTTCGCCAGCGGCAAATGGAATGGACGCCTGACCGGCTGCGCCTATCTGCGGGCGCGGTTCAAGGTCACGGGCAACGGAAAGAAGGCGACCAGCCCCTTTTCCAGCGGCGTGCCGACGCGGATCACGATCATCGGTCGCGGGATGCGCCTGTACGACCCGCGTCGGGACAGCACGGTGCCGGGCGGCAATGGCCCGATGCGCGCTGATGACCAATCGACCTGGCGCTACACCGCAGACGACGGCGCGGTGATCGGCGAAAATCTCGCGCTTCATGCTCTGGCCGACACGCTGGGCTGGCGCATCCGCAACCCGTCGACCGGCGAAATGAAGCTGGCCGTCGGGTCGGGCGTCCCCGCACGCCGGTTGAACCTCGCCTCGTGGATCGAGGCGGCCAATCTGGCGGATGAGGCCGTGAACCGGTCGGCGGGCGGCACCGAGCCGCGCTATCACGGCGCAGTCGTGCTGTCGGAGGCGATGGCGCCGAAAGAGCGGCTCGATACCATCTGCGCCGCCTGCAACGGTCGGTTCCGGGACACGGGTGGCAAGCTGTCGTTCGCCATCTCGCATAATGACCTTGCCACGGCAGCGCTGGACGATGGCCTGCTTGATGATGACGTGGTCGGGCCGTTCACCTGGAACCCGGATGCCGCGCTCGACGCGGTGCCGAACGTCGTTCGCGGCAAGTATGTCGATGCCACCACCGCCTCGCTGTACCAGATGCTCGATTATCCCGACGTGCGGCTGCCCAGCCTCGACGGTCAGGATCGCGAGTTCACGCTCGACTTGGCGGCGGTGGAGAGCCCCAGCCAGGCGCAGCGGATCGCCAAGCAGGTGCTTCAGCGCAAGCAGTATCAGCGCGAGTTTACCGCGCCGTTCGACATCCGCGCATGGAAATACGGGGTCGGCGATATCGTGCCGTTCACCTTCGCGCCGCTGAGTTTCGAGCGGAAGCTGTTCCGGGTGAAGGAGCAGGAGATCGGCCAGGGTGGCGTCTGCAACATGACGCTGACCGTCGAGAGCCCGGACATCTACGCCTGGGACCGGGACGACTCCGCGCCGGTGCAGCCCGCCGAGGCCAACGCCTATGACGCCAGCAAGAACCCGCTGATCCTCGCGATCGGGGAAGCCAGCACGACCGCGAACTGGAGCGCGGTAGCCGATGATAACGGCATGCGGCCCGACGATAATGCTACTGTAGGCGGCACCATCGGCGTCGACATCAAGAACCCCGCCGGTGAGATTCTCGCCCCGGTCGACGTGCTGAACAGCGCGCTGGTGCTCCGCGCCGACGGTACGCTGGTCGCCACCATCGGCAACACGACCCGCCCCCTTGGCAAGCTGAACCTCATCGACCTGGGGGCGGCAAGCGATCAGGCGCGGCGTCAGCTGGAAACCGATCTCGCCTCCCTTTCCGCTGCCGTCGCGCAGCTGGCGACCGGGCAGACCATTGTCCAGAACGTCTTCCGTGACGCGGGGCTCTATACGGACCCGGCATCGGGCATCGCCAAGCTGTTCGCGATCGAGAACAGGGCCGAGCAGATCAGCAAGCTATCGGTCACTCTCAACGCGGCGCTGGCTTCGATCGACCTGAAGGCCACGGTCAACTATGTGGACCAGGCAATCCTGCAAGCGAAGCTGGATGGCAGCGACGTGGACCTGTCGTCCATTTTTGTCCGGCTGACCTCAGCCGAGACCAGCATCTCCGGCCTCCAAGCGTCGATCCAGCTAAAGGCGGACGCCACCGTTGTGACGGGGCTTCAGGGCTCCGTCACGTCCATCAATCAGTCGTTGGACGCGCTGAATGCGTTGGTGTCGACCAAGGCCAGCCAGACGGTGGTCGATGGCATGGGCGCGCGCCTGACGCTGGCGGAGCAGACGCTAGACGCCTTTGACGGTGCTTCGATCTCCAGCGCGGTCACTGCGAGCCGTCGCGCTCCGGCCGATAATGACGTGGCGGGTGCCAACAGCATCCTAGCGGCGCTGACCGGCTGGGATACAGGCAACATGGCCCTCGCCGCGGTCGCTGCCGCAAAGACCGAGCTGACGGCGAAGACGGACAGCAACACGAGCGCGATTGCATCCCTGTCGCTGCAATTGGGGGTGCAAATTGGCGCGGTGAGCGCGCAGGTCAGCAGCGAGCAGTCCGCCCGGATCAACGGCGACCAAGCGATTGCCAGCGACCTTGCGACCTACAAGGTGGCAGTCGGCAACTCGCTCGCGTCCGTTAATAACGCGCTCGTCGTGCAGGCTGACAAACTCACCGCTATGACGGGCCGCCTCAACAATTACGACGCATCGCTCGGGACGCTGTCGGGCCGCATCAGCGATGAGCATTCTGCATGGGTTGCCGGTGACCAGGCGGGGGCACAGGCGCTGTCGTCGTACAAGGCGCAGACCGACAACGCGCTGGCTCAGGCGAACCAGCGGATCGGAGTGGTATCGGACAGCCTCTCGACGGTCAGCAGCAGCGTCACCAGTCTTTCGACCACTGTTGGCGGGAATACCGCAGCTTTGACCGCGTATGGGCAGTCGATTGATGGCCTGCTGCTCCGGTACGGGGTGGAGTTCAATAGCAACGGCGCCGTTACCGGATTTGCGCTGAACAGCGGCGCCGGTCGGACAGATGCCGTCTTCGTCGTCGACAATTTCAAGATTGCCAAGGCGGGCTCATCCGGTGCGACGGTCGTATTCTCGATCGCCGACGATGGCGCGGTCGAGATGCCAAACGTCCGGGTCAAGCGAATTGCGGCAGGTGTCGTCGATACCGATCAGATCGTTGGCAACGCGGTGAGTGATACGACGGCGCAGGACTTTACCGGAGCCTCGGCAAATGGGGCACTCGGCAATTTCGTCAACATCACCACCTTCGATGTGAAGACGACGAAGCCGACCGATCGCGTGTTGCTGATGGTCTCGAGCGTGCTCAACGCCAACGCCGAGGCAACGTCTGGCACGGTCACCAGCACGCGCCTCAATTTGCGCCTCATCAGAAGCGACGGCACCGTTATCCGCAATCCGTATACGGCCCTCTCGGAATCGAGTTCCGGAGCCTATGGCCCGGTCACGCTAATCGACACCGATGTCCCAGGCGGTGTCGGAACGTACACCTATCAGCTGCAGGGCTCGGTCTCCAAGACGGGCGGATCGGGCACCCAGGGCGCGACCATCAGCGTCATCGACGGCACATTCGTCGCCACCGTCCTCAAACGCTAATCAGGAGCATCAATATGGCATGGTATCGCGCTGGCACGGTTGCGGTGACGAACGGCTCTGCCGTAATCACTGGCTCAGGCACCGCATGGGTCGGCAACGTGCAGATCGGTCATGCGATCAACCTGCCGGACGGGCGGGCCTATGAGGTTCTGTCTGTGGACAGCAACAGCCAAATCACGTTGGGGTCGCCCTATTTGGGCGGAGCCGCCAGCGGGCAGGCCTACAGCGTGCAGCCGAACCAAGGCTTCGCCCAGACGGCCGCGTCTAGGCTGACCGACTATATGACGCAGGTTGCCCAATATGTGGCGGGTCCCCTTGCAGGTAGGTTTGGGGATGGTTCGTTGGCCGCTCCTGGGATGAGCTTCTCCGCCGATCAGGACACCGGCATTCGGCGGTATGGCGAAAACGGCATCAGTATTGTCGCTGGTGGCATCGATCGCTTCGCTGCGGATTCGTCAGGTGGCGCCGTCTATGGTCGTCTCGCCATCAGCGCGCCAAATTCTGAAGTTCTTCGACTTCTCGGTAATGGGGGGGCAGGCACACGCATAATCTTCGCCGACACAATTTCATCAGCGGAGATCGAGCACAATGGCGGTTCATTGCGCTTTAAATACGCTGGCGCAATCGAAGGGTTTCGCCTTGACACCAGCGGCAACCTGCTGGTCGGCACCTCGTCAGCGGTCGGTGGCGGGCATGTAGTCGCTAAACCTGCCACAGAAGGCCAAGTCATCGCGGCGCTCAGCAGCACTTCGACGGGCTCCAATTCATTAATCGCTTACGCGGTTACGCAGCAGGGTTGGCCCGCGGCTGCAGCTGCCGTCGTGGCGGGCAGGAACAGTCAGACCAACCGATCGATCAATGCGGGCGGGACGGTAAACGCCAGCGGCGCCGACTACGCCGAGTACATGATCAAGGCGGCGGGCTGTGGGATTATCGCCAAGGGCGATGTCTGCGGTGTCGATCGCGACGGAAAGCTGACGAAAACCTGGGCGGATGCGATCAGCTTCGTGGTAAAGTCGACCGACCCCTCGCTGGTCGGTGGTGACACATGGTCCGCCCATCTTCCGGCGCGGCCTGAGCAGGCTGACGATGAAGCCGATGATGCCTTCGCTTCCCGCCTGACCGAATGGGAGGCTTTGCTGGAGAAGGCGCGCCAGTGCGTCGACCGCATCGCCTTCTGTGGTCAGGTCCCCTGCAATGTCACCGGTGATTTCGAGGTGGGCGATTACATCGTCGCTGCTGCCAGCGGGGCGGGCATCAAGGCCGTCGCTGTGAAGCCCGACGACATCGCCTTCCCCCAGTACATGCGTCGCATCGGCAAGGTCTGGGCCATCCGTGACGGCCGCGCTTGGATCGACGTCCAGCACGGCTGATCCCTCTTTCGGAGTAAAATCGATGGATAATGCAAGCTTCGCGGCCCGTGCGGCCGCGTCGGGGGGCGGCGCATGACCGTCGGAGCCCAGGCCGCCGAAGCCGTCGTGCAGACGGCCGCGGGCGGATCGATCCGGGCGGGTGTCTGGACTGGCGTCATCCTCGCCGCGATCGGCGTCATCTCGCTGGTCGTGCGGCAATGGGGGCCGTGGCAGATCATCGCGCGCGACACCCGACGCGCTGACATGGAGGGGATGGGCCGCCGCATCGCGGATCTCGAGAGCCGCCTCGACCGCCAGACCGCCGCGCATGAGGTGAAGCTCGAGCAGGAGCGTGCGCAGCACGCGGCCGAGCTCCAGATCATGCGGCATCGGATGAATAACCTCGACCAGTGCCTGACCATGCTGCTGGCGCTGATCGAGCTCGACCCGGCCAAGGCCCGGGAGTCGGCCTCCCGCGTCCGCCAGATGCGCGAGCGTCAGGAAGCGCTGGAGGTCGCCGAGAAGGGCGCCATTGCCGCCGCCCGCATTGCCTCGCCAACCACGGAGGAAATCTGATGTCCGACGTCGACCGCCATTGGCGTTACGTGATCGCTCTGGTGCTGATCATCGGTTACCTCGCGCTCGCTGGCGCTGCGTTCTTCCACGAGGTCCCGGCGAACAACACCCGCTTCGTCGACGGCTATTTCACGGGCCTCGGCCCGATCGTCGGCGCGGCTGTCGCTGCGGTGCTCCAGGTCGGCAAGGGTAGCAGCGCACAGCAGGAGGCTAACCTAGCGACCGCGCTCGATAAGCTGCCGCCTGTGACAGCTACCGCCGAGCCCAAATCCGAGGGCTGATCAAGTCGCCCCGCTTGGGGTGGTGGTGAGCGCGGCGACCTATCGCAGGGTCTGCCGTTCTCAGGACAGCAGACCCTGCGGCCGGTCCCATCGGGGGATGCCAACCGGCAAGGCCCCATACCAACGGCTAACGAAGCCGTCATCTTCGAAAGGATAGAGCTATGGACGTTGCACTTGTGCAGCGCCGTCTCGGCGTGCGCGCTGACGGCGCCTTCGGCCCGGTGACGTTGACCGCGCTGGTGCGAAAGCTCGGCGCACCGGCCGCGACCGCCGCGGGGCTTGGGGCTGGTGTATCTGCCCTGGAGGGTGCGATTATCCTGGACGCGCCCTTGCGGCTTGCTCATTTCCTCGCGCAGGCTGGCCATGAGTCGGCAGGCTTCACGCGGATGTACGAAATCTGGGGCCCGACGCCTGCGCAGCGGCGATACGAAGGTCGGGCCGATCTAGGCAACGTCAAGGCGGGCGACGGCTTCCGGTACCGCGGGCGCGGCATTCTGCAGATCACGGGCCGTGACAACTATCGCCGGTTCGGCAAGCTGATCGGCGTCGACATCGAAAGCCAGCCGGACCGGGCGGCGGAGCCCGCGATCGCGATCGCCCTTGCCTGTGCATACTGGACCTCGCGCCGGATCAATGCGGCAGCGGATCGCGACGACATTGAGGCCGTGACGAAGCTGATCAACGGCGGGCTCAACGGCATAAACGATCGGCTCCAGCGGCTGGAGCGCGCGAAGGCCATTCTGCTGTGACCCGCCTTCTGTCGTCCAAGCTCGCCGAATTCCGGCCGGGCCGCGTGGCCTTCTGGTGTCCGGGGTGCGGCTATGAGCACTTGGTCGTGGTCCAATCCACCACGGGCGAGCCGGTGTGGGGTTTTAACGGCAATCATGAGGTGCCGACATTCACGCCCAGCGTGCTGGTACGGACCGGTCGCGCCGTGGACCCGGCTTTCATTCCCGAATCTGGTGACCCGCCCGAGGTCTGCCATTCCTTCGTTACCGATGGGCGCATCCAGTTCCTCGGGGACTGCACGCACCATCTGGCAGGGCAGACGGTGGACATGCCGGAGTATCCGCAATGTCGTGGCTGATCCTGCTCCGCCGGTTCTGGCCCGCCCTGATCGTTCTGGCGCTCGGCCTATGGGCGGCGCGGCTCGACCATCTGCGTGCCGATCATCTCCAGACGCTGACCAATGAGCGCGCAGCCTGGTCTGCGGCAATCGCGGACGCGGACAAAGCTCGCTTCGCCGATCAGGCACGCTTCGCCCAGCAGCAGGCCACCGCCGCCCAGACCTATGCCGCCACGCTGGCCGCACGCCAGCCCCTCATCGTCCACTCGAAAGACACGGTGACACGCTATGCGCAGACTGATGCTGGTCGCGCTCTGTGTCGCGCCCCTGACCGGGTGCGCGACATCGACGCGCTCGATGCCCTACTCGCCCGAGATCCCGCCGCCCCCGGCCGCAGCGGGCGAGCCGTGCCGACCGACGGCGCAGCGCCGCCAGCCGGACGGTAGCGCCACAGCGGCCGACGACGACGCAACCATCCGCGACGGACGGTTCGACCTGGCCGACTGTGACGCCAAGCGCCGGCTTCTCTGGGACGCCTGGCCGACCAACTCCCCGCACCCTCGAAAGGACTGACCATGGCTGACGTATTTTCTTCCTCGGCGGACACGGTGTCCAGCCCCGCCACGCGCGCCGTCGCGATCACCCCAAGCGATTCCACGGACCTGCCCGACATTCCGAAGGGGGTCTATGTCGGCACGGGCGGCGATATTACGATGATCGGCGTGGGCGCTCCAGCGTCCGCCACTGGCGTGACTTGGAAGAATGTGCCAGCCGGGGCGCTGATCCCCTTCCGCCCGCGTCGCATTCTGGCGACCGGTACCACGGCTGCCTCCATGCTGGGGCTCTACTGATGCCGGGCCTCGGCATCGGCCTGGGCATTGGCCTGGGCGGCGGTATCGGCGCAGCCGGTCTGATCGCCAGCAAAGCAACCTATCTCGTCAACATCTCTCAGGGCGCGTTGATTGCTGCGCTGGCCGACCCGTTCGGCACGGGATCCACCTATTCGGTTGTCGGCACTCCGCCATCGCAGCTTGCGCTATCTGATGGCAAGATTGTCGCGGGATCGGGTGCCCAGGTCGAAGGACAGGCGACAATCGTCATTCGTGCGTCCAAGGGGCAGCGAGCGATTGAAGAGCCATTGACGTTCACAGCGCAAGCGGCGTCGGTCACACCAACACCAACACCAACACCTACCCCCACCCCGTCACCTACCCTGAACGGCGTCGTGCCGTCCTACGGCTTAGTCAGCGCGACGGCTGACGGATCGACCGGGCAGACCTATACGCTCAACGCGGCCTGGACCAATGTGCAGTGGTATCGCATGCGGCTGGCGACCCCGATCAGCTTCACCGCCATCCCTGGTGCGACCGGCGCGACTTACGTGGCGCAGGCGGCGGATGAAGGGTATCGCCTCGCCGTTGCGGGCGTCGAGAGCGGAGCAAATAGGGCCGCGAAGTCCTATCACGTCGTCCTGCCACCGCCCGTCATCCTCGAAGATTTCGAGAGCCTGACGAACTGGACGGCCGCCAATGGCGCGGATGTGCAGCTTGCAACGGACGGCCCCGCTTATGGCACAAAGCGCCTTCAGGTCACGTCGACCGGTACGAGCGGCGCGACCGCGACCAAGAATAATATCGGCAGCTTCGACACCAGCCTGCTCGGCACCATTGCTGTTCTTGGCGATGCTGGAATGGATGCTGGCCGCCAGACGGGTGATCTCGCGGTGGTGCTGAAGCGCTTCGGCGCTTTGCAGGCTGGCCCGTCATTCGGCACGATGTACGAGACCCCGTCGCCGATCCTCATGGGCAAGCTGTGGGGGTGCATGCATGTCTCGGACAACGCGGCCCTCAGCTCACCTGGTGGCGGCACCGTGGGCGTCGCTGTCGGCCCTACCGGCGACATTCCGCATTCGAAGGTGGCGAAATTCGATGCTCTTCTGGGCAAGGCAGGTGGCCGGGCGACCGTCGCAATCGTCTTCGACGACCTGAAGCCCACCCAGTATTCTTTCGCCTATCCCCTGATGAAATCGCTGGGCATTCCGGCGGGCGTCAATTTCGTCGGCACGACGAGCTCCAATTCCTCGGCTTTCGATATGCCCAGGATCAAAGAGACGTATGCGGACGGCTGGGACGTCAACCTCGACAGCACTTTCAATGACAATATCACCGCCACCTTCGGCACGCTGGCCGCAGCAGGTGCCAGCCTGCAACAGAACAAGGATTTGGCGGCCGCCAACGGCATTACGCGCGGCAATGAGCATGGCTGCTGGACTGGTGGGCAGATCGAGTCGAACCCGCCATCGGCGCGTGTCTTTGTAGCTTCCGTCACGTCTTCGGGTACGGCAGTCGTCACGATGTCTTCGACTAGCGGCATCGTCGCAGGGATGCGGGCCATCGGCCACAACGTGCCCAATTCGCCCATCACGACCGTCGTTTCGGTGGACAGCTCGACGCAAGTCACCCTGAGCGCAAACGTGCCGTCACAGACGAAGCCGATGAAATTCGAGGACACGTCGCCCGAATTCTACACCATGAAGCTGCCGGTCTATTACCGCGACGTCATGGGCATGAAGCTGATGCGCACCACCCGTGCACAAGGGGGGATGCACACTCGCTTTGGCTTCGGCGATCGGGGGATGTTCGTCTTCGGAAACGCCTTGCACAGCCTGACCCTCGCTCAATTCAAGACCGTCCTCGATCGTGCTGAGCTGCTCGGGCTGACGGTCATATTCTATACCCATAGCATTATCCCTGGCGGCGCAGCCGTCGACAGCGACACCCAGCTTTTCACAGACCAGATGAATGAGCTGGCCAGCAGGCAAAATGCCGGGCGTCTGGATTGCATGACGTTGAGCCAGATCTGGGCGCGCGATGGCGGCGCAAGTGTCCCTACCGGCCTTCTGCCCCCGCCAACGGTCGCCCCTACCGGCGTGAGCTTCGTATCCGCCTCGGCCGCGAATGACACGCCCGCCGCACCGAGTGGTCATCAGGCTGGCGACGTGCTGCTGGCCTTCGCGTACCGCGATGGCGGGACGACGGTGCCGACGCTTCCTGCTGGCTGGACGTCGCTGTCCAGCGCTGGGGCCAACAACAGCGCGTACCTGCTCGCTTACAAGATAGCGACGAGCAGCGCAGAGACGGTCGGCACCTTCACTGGAGCGACCAACACCGTCGTGCAGTGCTACCGAGGCGCGAACGCATCGGCGCCAATCGGCAACGTCTCGCCCGGCGCGACCGGGTCGTCCGGGACCTCCAGCATTCCGGCGTCGTCGTGGTCGCTGCAAAGCCCTGGAACATCGTGGGTCGCATATTTCGGCGGCTCGCGATCGGCGAGCAGTGACATGGACACGAACGCCAACCGAATCGGCCACACCAACGCGACCTCCGGCTCTGATGCTGGCGGCAATGACACCTACGGCCCCGTCACGACGCTTTCCAATCTGTCGCCAGGCTCTTCCGGCGGCACATTCTGGTATGCGATCGCCGTCGAACTGAAGGTCTGAAGCGGTGGATAGCCACTGCCCCCATTGCGGAGCCGATCAGCCCGATCGCGTGGAGCGGTTCGGCTTGATCGTCCAGCGCGATCCGGGGGCAGTCTATTGGAAGGGCATCCGGTACCACCGGCCGCCCGGCGAGGTGGAGACACTTTACCACCTCGTCCGGCGCGGACGGGCCTCGCATCTCACCCTCGCCATGCTGACGGTAGGAGAGGATGCTGAGACCGATGTGGCCAAGGTGCGGATATGCCGACTGCGGCGCTGGCTGCGCAGCCTGGGCGGCGAGGTGACCATCTCCACCGAGCGCGGGTGGGGATATGTGTTGGAGCAAGCGCCCAGCGTTTAACGCCCGGTCACCCCATGAGGGCCAGCCGGGCCGACACTGCCATTTCCCGGAACTTGGCTTGCCAGAACGCTCCCGCCTCGCTCCACGGCGTCGAGATCTCGAACTCGCCCATGCGGCTGTCCCACAGCTTCTCGGCGAGATATTCGATCAGCGCCTGATCGTCGTTGCTGGTGCAGAGGCGGCAGCGGGCCATGGCGAATCTCTTGAATATTTGTTCTCGTTACGTTCCATAACATAATGCGCCGCCACCATCGAATCGTCGTCGAGCTATCCGTCCAGATCCTGCGCCAGGCGATGACTGATAGCGGCGAGCGTCGGTGCGACACGATCCCGGTCCGCCTCGCCCTCCGCTGCCTGCTCCCCCACTGCCCCGAGCGCTGGCCGCTGACGACGTTCTGGGAATCGGCCGGGCAGTCGAATGAGATCGGGCGCGCCCAGGGCGTGACGGCGGCGTTCAACGGGATCGTGCGCCAGCTGCGCCGAACTGGCGTGTGGAGCGACCTTGATTAACGCAAATAACGATGGCGCAGATGGCAAAGCATCTCTTTCTGCGGATCATCCCAAAGTTGGCGACACGCCAATAGTCCTTCGGGATAACAAAATTTATTTTTAGGGGCTTGCGCTTCGTAGACCTCGCAGACATCCACGCGTCTCACCGATTACGTGGCAAATGTAAGCTGCAATTCGTCGCAACCTACCCCCTCCCCGTGCTTTAGAACCCTTGCGGTGCCTTTTGGGATTTTCCACTATCGCTGTGAAAGTACTGGCCATTTGGCCGCATTTCCCCGAAGCCGCACCTCAGTTTTCCAGACAGGCGGTGCGGCTTCGGCAACATAAGCCCCGAAAGGCGTCGTTGATGGGATGGGTGGAGCTTACGCCGCTGCCACCCCATGGTCAACGAACCTTTCGGTCACACCGAAGGTTGCAACATGACCACCCAATACGAACTCGTCCCCCACACCTATCAGGGGGCCCTTGTCCAGCAGCGCGCCGACGATGGTTACATCAACGCAACGGCCATGTGTAAGGCGGCCGCAAAGGAGTGGTCGCACTACGCTGCAAACGCGTCGACAAAGGCATTCCTGGGGGCGCTAGAGGGGTCCCTCGGAATTCCGAGGGACCCCATCGTCCAATCAATCACCGTCGGCGCTAATGACGCACGGGGAACCTGGGTCCACCCGCAGGTCGCCATTCATTTGGCGCAGTGGCTGTCGCCAGAATTTGCCGTCAAGGTGACGGAATGGGTCTACGAATGGATGTCGGGGAAGCGCCCTTCCGACCGGCCATGGGCGCAATTCCAGGACCGGGTGTCACTCGTCTATGACAGCGTACCCCTGGGGTACTTCTGCGTTTTCCGAGAGATCGCGGATCTGATTGCGTCGCTGATATCGAACGGGGCGGATCCGGGCACCCGTATGCTTCTCGACATCAGTGTCGGCTGGCATTGGGGCACCCATTGGACAAAGACGCGGTTGGACATAAAGTATGGTCCGCGCGCATCCTTTCCGCACAATTACCCGCCCTATTTCCCTCAGGCGATGTCCAACCCGCAACCAGCAAAGTGCTATCCTGAGGATGCACTTCCCGCTTTCCGCAAATGGATGCGAGAAGTCTATGTTCCCCTCAAGATGCCCGCGTACCTAAGGGACCAAGTAGCGCAGGGCAAACTAGCCGCCCCCATCGCTAACAACGCTCTGGCCGCCCTTGCGCAGCGAGACGCCGGTAGGGCGAACCTTATGATCGGCCGCTGAAGAAGGGCGCGGGTCGAGCTTCGGCCCGCGCCTCTCTGATTTGCCTCCTTCAGATGACGCCCATCACGTAGCCGACTGCGCCCCAGGCGGCGGCTGCCATGCCGGAAACTGCCAGCACGGTGAACCCCCCGAATTCCAGCCACACCCCTACCCGCTCCCATCGGCTGGGCGGAGGCCCATCACGTGGGCGCATGGGCATGGGAAGCGGGTCAGATCGGCGGTCTCGTCGCATGTCTGACCCTACCGAGCTAGGACCCCGCGGGCATGAGACCGAATCAGGAACAGTGCGTACTTTTTCAAATCGACTGCGTACTCTCTGTTGACACCGCGACGAAAACCGCAGAAATGCGCCGCTCCCACGCATCGAGGCGCGATGGCGGAGTGGTGACGCAGAGGACTGCAAATCCTTGCACCCGGGTTCGATTCCCGGTCGCGCCTCCAGATTTTCCTGACATTCGGATGATTTGGCTGGCCCTGCGGGGCGGGCCGCACCTGTGCCGTGCGGCGATTCGGTCGTCTCACGTCGGATCACCCTCTCCCCCTGAAAAGCGGTGGACCCGGCCCCGGCGCCATGCCTAAGTCGCGTCCTTGTTGGCGCGAAGGGGAATATCATGCGGTTTCTGGCGATGACGGCGGCGGTAGCGCTGGTCACCACGGCGATGCAGCCGGTCGCGGCGCAGACCACTCCCAAGCGTCAGGCTGCCCAAACGCCGGTCGAATATGACATCGCCTTCCCCCGCGCCCAGCATCATGAGGCGCAGGTCAGCGTCACCTATCGCGGGCTGCCCTCCAAACCCATCCGCTTCCAGATGGCCCGCTCCTCGCCCGGCCGCTATGCGCTGCACGAGTTCGCCAAGAACGTCTATTCGGTGTCCGCCGTCGACGGCGCGGGCAAGCCGCTGACCGTCGAGCGGACCGATCCTTACGGTTGGACCGTGGGCGGCCATGACGGCACGGTGACGGTGCGCTATACGCTGTTCGGTGACCGTGGCGACGGCACCTATGCGCAGATCGACCCGACCCATGCCCGGCTGAACATCCCCGCGACCTTCCTGTGGGCGGTCGGGCAGGACGCACGGCCGATCCGTGTCCGCTTCCACCCGCAAGCCGGGTGGAAGATCGCCACGCAGCTCGCCCCGACGAACGACCCGACCGTCTTCACCGCGCGCGACCTGCAATATTTCATGGACAGCCCCGTCGAGCTGTCGGCTTGGGACGAGCGCCACTGGACCGTCGCGAACGGGGCGAAGACCTACACGATCCGCCTGACCGTCCATCATGACGGCAGTGCCGCCGATCTCGACCGTTTTGCCGCGATGGCGCAGAAGGTCACTGCACAGCAGATCGCGATCTTCGGCGAGACGCCCGCCTATGATTACGGCACCTATACTTTCCTGGCCGATTACATGCCGCAGATCAGCGGCGACGGCATGGAGCATCGCAACTCGACGGTGATCAGCCAGGCGCGCTCGCTGGCGGCGGGCAAATTCTCGCAGATCCAGACGCTCAGCCACGAATTCTTCCACAGCTGGAATGTCGAGCGGATCCGCCCGGCCGAGCTGGAGCCGTTCGATTTCACCCGCGCCAATGCCACGCCCTCGCTTTGGCTGGCCGAGGGCTTCACCCAATATTACGGACCGCTCGCGGTGGTCCGCGCGGGCGAGCTGCCGGTCGAGGATTATGTCGCCCAGCTGTCGGGCACGCTGAACGCGCTCATCAATTCCCCGGCGCGGCGCTATGGCGGACCGCAGGAAATGAGCCTGCGCGCGCCCTTCGTCGATGCGGCGCAGTCGATCGACCCGACCAACCCGAACATCTTCTTCTCCTATTATCCCTATGGCGCGGTCATCGCGTTGGCGCTGGACATGGAGTTGCGGCAGCGTTTCCCGCAGCTGACGCTGGACGATTACATGCGCCAGCTCTGGCGCAGCTTCGGCAAACCCGAGCGCAGCTATCGCCCCGACGATCTGCGCATCGCGCTGGGGCAGGTGACGGGCGATCAGGCTTTTGCCGACCGCTTCTTCGCACGCAGCATCACCGCCAGCGGCCTGCCCGATTTCGCGCCGCTGCTCGCCCAGGCCGGGCTGACCCTACGCAAGGCGAACCCGAATGCGGCCTGGGCTGGCGGGATGCCGGGTCCGCTCGACGGCGGTATGGCGCTGACTGTGCCGACCCTACCAGGCACACCGCTCTATGAGGCGGGGCTCGACAAGGGCGACCGGATCGTCAGCGTCGATGGCCGCCCGCTGGCCGACCAGCAGGCCTGGACCGCGATGCTGGCACGTCATGCGCCCGGCGACCGCCTGCCCATCGTCTATCGCCAGCGCGGCGGCGAGCGCAGCGCCACCCTGACGCTGGCCGCCGATCCTACCATCGAAGTGGTCCCGAACGAAAAGATCGGCCAGCCGCTGACGCCGGAGCAGACGCGCTTCCGCCAGTCCTGGCTGGGGCCGCGTCCCGTCCCGACGCCCCTCTCACCTGTTCCGCCCTCGCAATGATTCTGAGGCGAGACGGGAACGCCACGGCGCCCTAAAGGGTTTATCCATGTGAAGATTTCGGGGGGCGCCGGAGGTTACGGCACTTGCGGAGGGGAGGACGCCATGCGAATGCGCGTCATGGAGCCAGATTTCGTGCACGATACAGAAATTCCGAGTCATCTGGCCGCTTATCTGGACCAGTCCCCCATCGCTTTGGCTTTGGCCGATGCGCGCGATGACAATCCGCTGATTTTCATCAATCACGGCTTTCGCGAACTGACCGGCTATACCAGCGAAGATGTCGTCGGGCAGAATTGCCGGATGCTTCAGCGCGATGCCGACAATGAAGAGGCGCGCGAGCGTATCCGCGAATTCCTGGCCAATGATCGTCAGGTGAACGTCCGCACCATGCTGATCAATTTCCGTAAGGACGGCTCGCCCTTCGTCAATCTGCTCTACATGTCGAAGCTGCGCCAATTGGGCGGTGAGATGCCCTATATCTTCGCGTCGCAATTCGACGTCAGCCGCTCCCAGCCCGAACGACTGGCCGCCTATGACGCGGAACTGGGCCGCACCCTGGGCAAGCTGACCCCGATCCTGGCGGAAAGCGGCATCGTACTGGAGGGATCGCTGACCGCGATCGCCAACACCGCCGCCACCATCGCCCAGGCCAAGCTCACCTTGTCGGACCTCGACCGGGCCGCCTTTCCGTGAGCGCGGACGCAGAGGCTCCGCAGACCGCCCCCCATCAGGATAGCACCGCGAAAGACGGGATCGCCCCGGTGCCCGTGGTCGGCATCGGCGCGTCGGCGGGCGGGCTGGAGGCCCTGCGCGAGATGCTGACCCCGGCGCGCGCGCCGACCGGCATGGCGTTCGTCGTCGTCCAGCATCTCGACCCCAATCACGAATCCATGCTGGCCCAGTTGCTCGACCGGCATACCAATCTGGAAGTGCGCCAGTGCGAGGGGCTGGAGCGGATCGAGGCCGACCGCGTCTATATCATTCCGCCCGGCCGGGGCCTGGCCATTCGCGGCGGCGTGCTGGAGCTGACCGACTTCGTCCAGCCGCGGGGGCTGCGTCGCCCGATCGACGACTTCTTCCTGTCGCTGGCCAGCGACCAGCAGGCCAATGCCGCCTGCGTCATCCTGTCGGGCACCGGCGCGGACGGCACCACGGGGCTGCGCGCGATCAAGGAAAATGGCGGGGTCAGCGTCGTCCAGAAGCCGGAAAGCGCCCGTTATGACGGGATGCCCCTGTCGGCGGTCGGCACCGGGCTCGTCGATTTCGTCAAGCATCCCGGCGAGATCCTCGACTGCCTCCATGCCTTCTTCGCGCGCCGCTCCGGCGATCCCAAGGAGCAGGAAGCCGAGGTCGTCGCCGACCATATCGACGATATGTGCCGGGTGCTGCGCAACGCGGTCGGCCATGACTTTTCGGGCTATAAGCGTACGACGCTGGTCCGCCGGGTCGAGCGGCGGATGCACGTGCTCGGCATCGGCACCGGCTCGGCCTATCTGGCGCGGGTCAAGAGCGATGCGGACGAGTGCGAGGCTCTGTTCCGCGACCTGCTGATCAACGTCACCCGTTTCTTCCGCGATGCCGAACTGTTCGAGACGCTGCGCACCAAGGCGGTCGAGCCGCTGACGCGCGGGCGCGATCCGGACGAGGACATCCGTGTCTGGATCCCCGGCTGCTCCAGCGGCGAGGAAGCGTACAGCATCGCGATGCTGTTCGCCGAGGCCGCACGCGAAACCGGACAGCCGCTGGCGGTGCAGATCTTCGCGACCGACATCGACGAACAGATGCTCCAGATCGCGCGCGAGGGCAGCTATCCCGCCTCCGCCATGGCCGACATTCCGGCCCATTTGCGCGAACGCTATACCATGCCGCACGCCGAGCGATTCAGCATCGCCGCGCCGATCCGCGACATGATCCGCTTTTCCAACCACAGCCTGGTCAAGGATCCGCCCTTCTCGCGGATCGACCTGGTGTCGTGCCGCAACCTGCTGATCTATTTCGACGATCGGTTGCAGCAATCGGTGCTGCCGCTGCTCCATTATGCGCTGCGGCCCGGCGGCTGTCTCTTCCTGGGGCCGTCCGAAAGCGTCGGGCGGTTCGATCACCTGTTCCCCGCGATCGACGGCCATGCCCGGCTGTTCGAGTGGTCGCCCGGCTCCCCCTCCTACCCCATCGACCTGCCCGGCGGCATGAGCCGCAGCCCGCGTCGGCGCGGCGAGCGGGGCGAGCGCGACGGGGGTACGCCCAGCGGCGACGAGAGCACGGCGATGCGCCGCATCGTCGACCGCTATTCGCCGCCCAGCATGGTGGTGGACCAGGACGGCGGCATCCTGGCCGCGTTCGGTCGGCTGAGCCGCTATTTCAACTTCCCCGTGACCCGTGCGGGCGGATCGAGCGCGATCACGCTCGCCCGCCCCGGCCTGCGCGAGGTGATCGGCCCGATGCTCCGCCAGGCCCGCGACGCGCGCAAGCGGATCGCGGCGCCCGACGTGGCGGTGACGACCGAGTTCGGCGTGCAGAAGGTCGAGGTGATCTGCGATCCTTTGACCGACGGATCGCTGCTGTTCTTGTTCCGCGACTCCGCGCCGTTCAGCCCGGTCGAGGCGAGCGACCTCGCCGATTTGGAGCCGGGCGACGACCATATCGAGGCGCTGGAGGACGAACTGCGCCTGACCCGCCACCGGCTGCGCTCGACGGTCGAGGAGCTGGAGACGGCGAATGAGGAGCTGAAAAGCTCCAACGAAGAAATGATGTCGATGAACGAGGAGCTTCAATCGACCAACGAGGAATTGTCGACCGTCAATGACGAGCTGAAGACCAAGGTCGACCAGCTGACCGTCGCCAATTCCGACCTGCGCAATTTCTTCGAATCGACCGATCTCGCGGTGGTCGTGCTCGACCGCAACTTGCGCATCCGCAGCTATACCGAGGCGGCACGGGCCATCTTCCCGTTGCAGCCCAGCGACCGGGGGCGGTTGCTGGCCGATGTCTCGACCCGGCTGGCGACCACCGACTATCTCGACGGCGCGGCGCAGGTCGCGGGCGGCGGCGCCTCGATGCAGCAGCGGGTGACGACGCGCGACGGCGGGCGCACCCTGTCGCTGCGCGTTCTGCCCTATCGTACACAGGGTGACGGGATCGACGGCGCGACGTTGGTCCTGACCGACATCACCGACGCGCTGAGCCTGGAGCGCGAGCTGGCCGCCGAGCGCGAGCGGCTGGACCTGGCGATCAAGGCAGGCGGCATCGGCGTATGGGAATATCGCGGCGGCACCGGCGAGATCTTCCTGGACGAAACCGGCCGCCACCTGTTCGGCTTCGACCCCCAGGACAGCGCGGACCAGGTGCATCAGGTCTTCGACCGGATCGTCCCCGAGGACCGGCCCGGCGTCGAGCTGGCGCTGGCCGAGGCGATGGCCGGGCGCGGCGATTTCGAGATGACGTTCCGGCTCGACCTGAACGGCAAGGAACGCTGGATCAAGGGCTTCGGCCGGGTCGTGACCGCCTCGGCACCGCACCGGATGGTCGGCGTGTCGATCGACGTCACCGCCGAATATGCCATCGCCGAGACGCGCGAGCTGATGCTGCGCGAGATGAACCACCGGGTGAAGAACCTGTTCGCGATCATCTCCGGCATCGTCTCGGCGGCGTCGCGCTCGCATGACGACGTGACCGAGATGGCCGACGATGTGCGCGAGCGGATCGCCACCCTGGGCCGCGCCCATTCGCTCGCCTCGCCCGCGGGCGAGCAGCAGGCGATCCCGTTGGCTGCGCTGGTCGACGCGACGATCGCCCCCTATCGCGGCCAGTCGACCATCACCATCGACGGACCGCCGCTGCTGGTCGACCGCCGCTGCCTGTCACCGCTGGCGCTGATCCTGCACGAATGGGCGACCAACTCCGTCAAGTACGGCGCGCTGGCCCAACCTTCGGGCGAATTGTCGGTCGGCTGGACGCTGGCGGACGGCAAGTTGCGGCTCGACTGGTCCGAGACCGGCGGCCAGTTGCCCGACGATAGCAATGCCAAGGGCTTCGGCACAGTGCTCGTCCAGACTTCTTCACGCCAATTGGGGGCGGAGCTGGAGCGCAAAAGCCTCGATGGGCGTTTCCTCCTCAGCCTCACCTTGCCGGAGACGGTGCTCTCGCATGACTAAAACCATTTTGCTGGTCGAGGACGAGTTCTTCGTCGCGCTGGATCTCCAGTCCATCATCGAGGATGGCGGCTATCAGGTGGACGGCCCCTATGTCAGCGTCGAAGACGTGCTGGCGCATCTGGACGGCGACAAGCCCGAACTGGCCTGCGCGATCCTGGACGTCCGCCTGCGCGACGGCGAAGTCTTCCCGGCGGCCGAGCGGCTGCACGAGGCGGGCGTGCCGCTGATCTTCCATTCGGGCCATGCCGACGAACATGCGCTGCAATCGCGCTATCCGGGCGCGGCGGTGTGCGGCAAGCCGTGTTCGCCGTCCCTGCTCCGGCGGACCCTGTCGATGGCGGTGTCGGGACCGGCCGAAGGGGACCGGGCGGCGGGTTAGATGGGGGCGTCAGGCTCGGTGAGACACCCTGCCCTCCCCCGACCCAGTTTCAGGTAAACGATGCCCTGCATCGTTTAGGTCATGCCGGGGGCATGACCGACCTGAAACTCGCTTGCGGGAGGGGAGTAATTTTCATCCTACCTTCGCCAAACCACCTCTCCCCTCCCGCAAGCGGGAGGGGTCGGGGGAGGGAAAGGGGTCTCACCGAGACCAACCCCCTCAATCAAACGCCCCCCGCCCCATCCGCCCCGTCGCGCGCAAAAGCGCCGCCTGCGCCGTCAACACATCGACCTGCGCCCGGGCCACCGCCAGCTGCGCCGCGCGATAGCTCTGGTCGGCCACCAATATGTCGATCGTCGAGCGCAGGCCGAAGCCATATTCGGCCCGCACGCCCTTCAGCGCCAGATCGGCCGCCTTCAGCCCCTCCGCACTCGCGGTCAGCCTTCCTTGCGCGGCGGTGAGCGAGGCCCAGGCCGAGTCGGCCGCCCGCACCACGCCCCGCGCCACGGCATCCGCATCGAAGCGCTCCGCCCGCCGCACCGCCTCCGCCTGCCGCACGCGCGAGGAAACGAGGCCGCCGGTCAGCAACGGAATACGCAGCGCCAGCCCGGCATTGGCGGCACTGTCGAAGCCGTTCGTCCGCCCTCCCGCCCATTGCACGCCGCGCCCATAGCCCCCGGCCAGATCGACCGCCGGAGCGCCATCCGCGCGCGCCTGATCGATCCGCGCGGTGGCGGCATCCACCCGGCGCTGCTGGGCGAGAAGCAGCGGGTTGCCCGCCTCCGCCGCCGCGCGTGCATCGGTCAGTGTGCGCGGCAGGGCGGCGGGGGTCGCGATCGTCGCGTCCAGTATCCCTGCGTCACGCCCCACGATCGCGCGGTACGCCGCCGCCGCCGTTGCTGCCGCGCCCTCGGCATCGACCAGATTGGAGACGACGCTGGCCCGCTGCGCCTCCAGTTGCGCGACGTCGGTCCGCGTCGCCTGCCCCAGGCCGTAGCGGGACTTGGCCTCGGCCACCTGGCTGTCGAGCCGCTCGATCCCGACCCGCGCGACCTCGACCGCCTGCTGGGTATAGAGCAGATCGGCATAGGCGCCGACCACCCGCTCCAGCACATCGGCCTCGACATCGCGTAAGGCTTCGCCCCCCGCCGCAACATCGCCCTTCGCCGCCCGTACTGCCGAGGACACCCGCCCGCCGGTCCAGATCGGCAGGCTCGCGTTGACGCCCCCCAGCGCCGAGGTCGCCCCCGTCCGCGTGCCGGTGCCGTCATAGCCCAGCCGGTCGTACCCCGCATTGCCCGTCGCCCCCGCCGTCAGCCGCCCGGCGGCGCGGGCCTGATTGGGGGTTTCCGCCAGCGCATCCTGCCGGGCGCGTGCGGCGGCAAGTTCGGGATTGCCCTCCCACGCCGCCGCCATCGCCTCCCGCAGCGTCTCGGCCGAGACGGGAGCGGCGGCGACCAGAGCCACCCCCATCAGCCACCACCGCCTAGTCATGGCGCAATGCCCAGGCGGGTGCGGCGCGGCTGGCCTTGAGCGACTGGCCCAGCACGGTCAGCACCGCGATGGTCAGCGCCAGCGCCGTGGCGGCCACGAAATAGAGCGGCGACAGGGACACGCGGTCGTCGAACCCCGCCAGCCACGTCCGCATCGCGACATAGGCCAGCGGCCAGGCCACCAAGTTGGCGATCAGGACTGGGCGCAGGAACTGCCCGACCAGCAGCTTGACGATATCGGTGGCCGACGCGCCCAGCGTCTTGCGGATACCGATCTCCTTCACCCGCCGCTGCGTATTGAACGAGGCCAGGCCCCAGAGCCCGACGCAGCCGATCAGGACCGCGAGCCCCGCACCGATGCCGAAGAGACGAGTCGCGCGGTCGTCGGCTTCGTAAAACTCCTCCAGCTTGGTGTCGGCGGTCTTTCCGTTGAAGGGGACGTTGGGCACCATCTGCTGCCACAAATTCCGTACCGCCGCCATCATCGCGCGGGGATCGCCCTGGAAGCGGATCGAAGCCACCGCACCGGCTATCGAATTTTCCGGCTTGGCGTCATACACATAATAGGTCGCGTCATTAGGTACGCGCGGCGAGAAGAAACGCATATCGTCGATCACGCCGATGATCGTGCGCGGTCGGTCCCCACCCACCGTCTTGCCCACGGCTTCCTGTGCGGTGCGGAAGCGCAGGGTCGGAAGCGCCTGACGATTGATGATGATCGCCCTGGGCTGACCCTTCTCAACAGTCTGAGAGTCATCGCCACGATGCGCGTCGTCGAAGAAGCGTCCCGCCAACAACCGGGTCCCATAAACCTTGAAGAAGCCCGGCCCCACCTCGATCCGGCGAAGCGACGGGCCCTCCCCCGGCACGCCGGGCAGGGGAACATTGTCGGCATTGTTGTCTCCGCCGCCGCCCACGCCGCTATCGGCCATGGCGACGGACGACACTTTCGGAAGCCGTCGCATGGCCTCCATCACGGCGCGACGACGTGGTGCATCGACGAGGGAGTCGCTGATCGACGTGACGGTCAGCAATCCATCACGGCGAAAACCCAGATCGGTCGAACGAAGATGTCGGGTTTGCGCGACCAGAATCAGCGTCCCGATCATGAACGCGATCGCTAAACCGAACTGAAAGATGACCAGCGCCTCACGGATACGGGCCCCCGCACGGCCGCCACCCGGTGCCCGAGCCGAGGCCAGGACGCTCGCAGCCGGGAAACGCGACAGGAGAACCGCAGGATAGGCGCCCGCGAGCAAGCCGACCATCACGGTCAGCACCGCCAACGCCGGAAGGATGACGATATAGGGAATGGTGAGGTCCAGTCCTCCCGCCGCGTTGATCATCGGGAGGCCAAGCTCGGCCAGTATCAATCCCCCCAACGCAGCGATCGCGACGGTTAGGATCGCTTCGCCAAGAAATTGCGAAACCAAGGCCGATCGACTGGCCCCAAGCACCTTGCGCATCGCCACTTCTCGGGCCCGCAGGCCCGACCGCGCAGTCGCGAGATTCACATAGTTCACGATGGCGATGATCAGCGTCAGGATACCCACCAGACCCAGCGTCACCATGGTCAGCTTGCGGCTGGCACTTTCCTTACCTTGCGGTTCCAGATGCATCCTGGTGATAGGCATGACAGTGATGCCCAGCGACTTGGACGCATCCTTGCCCATGTCGGTCAGCGCGCGGCGATCGACGAAAGACGGCATCTTGGCGACAAACGCCCGCGCCGCCTCGGGCGTGTCGAATTTCAGGAAAGTCTGCAGCGATGAGCTGCCCCAATGATACCACCATTTCTTGCTCGAAGCCGGCGGCGTGCGGGGAAGCGGCAGTAGGATCGCGAATTCGTTGATCTCGGTATTCTTGGGCAGATCCTTGAAGACACCCGCGACCCGATACGTGCCGATATCGTCGGTCGCCAGCTTGATCGTCTGGCCGACCGGGTTGGACGATCCAAAATATTTACGCGCGGTCGTTTCGTTCAGAAACGCGTTGGTCGGGGTGTTCAGGCCGTCGCTGCTGCCGCTGACCAGGGGCAGGCCGATGATGCCGAAGAAATTGGCATCGACTTGGACGATATTCTCGGCCGTTGCGACCTGTCCCTTGATGACACTGCCACCCGCGCCGCGAATTCGCGTGCCCTGGACGCCGGGAAAGTCGTCGCGCAGTTGTTCGAGTAGGCCGCCCATCGTCCAGTTGCTGGCACCGTTGAAGGGGCTTTCCGGCATGTTCCAGACCGACTGGGCGACGTAGATCTTATCATATCCCGGCAGCCATTTCTCATACCCCGTCTCGAACCGGACATAGAGGCTGAGCACTAGGAAGACGCCGATGCCGACCGCCAGGCCACCTATATTGAGCGCGGCATAGAGCTTGTGGCGCACAAGCGAGCGATAGAGCGACAGAAGCGCGAAGCGGTTCATGGTTGCATGCCCCCGGACAAGACGGTCATCGACCGCAGGCGATGCGGGCAAGCCCGCTTTTGGCGACGGTGCAGCGGGGATTTCCCTCGACGCTGACATTCGCCATCCCGCTGGCGCTCACATTCGCCTGTTCGGCGGCCCCGGCGCGCACATGGGCCGTGCCGCTGGCACCGATCGTGACCTGGGGTGCGGACAGGGCGCGTCCATTCACCGCGCTGGCGCCGCTGCTGTCGATGGTCAGTTGCCGCGCATTGCCGTCCGCGCGAAGGACGCTCGCCCCCGACGTGGTCAGCTTCGCACGTTCGGTGCGCAGGCTCCGTACCGTCACCTCGCTCGCCCCCGACAGGCCGAAACTCGCCACGCCGCTGTGCAGCGCCGACAGCCGAAGCAAGCTGGCGCCGCTGGTATCCGCCGCGAAAGCCGGTGTCTCGAGGGCGGGCAGGTTCATTTCCACCGCGCCGCTGAGCTTGACCGCCCTGATCGCGGGCAGCGTGACGGCGATCGCGACGCGGCGATCATGGCCGTTGCAGCTATTGCCCTTGCGGCGGATGCGCAGTGCGCCGCCGCTGATGTCGATGCGCAGCGTGTCGATATTGGCCGCCCGCCCCCTCGCCGACACGGCATAGCCGGAGCCCAGCGAGACGGTCACGATATCGCACCCGCCGACATCGATCCGGTCGAAGCCGCGAAGGTCGTAGCCGCGCGTCGTCTGCACGCTTTCCTGTGCGGGCGCGGCAGCGGCGGCGAGCGAGAACAGGGCGATGGCTGGGATCATCTTCTTCATCGGAATGTCCTTTCAGATCGCGCGCATGGCGCTGGCGACGATGCGGCCGTCGAGCATGTCGATGCGGCGCTTGGCGAGGTCGGCATGGCTGGGCGAGTGGGTCACCATCACGATGGTCGCGCCCGCATCGTTCAGCCCGGTCAGGATGTTCATCACCTGCTCGCCATTGGCGGTGTCGAGATTGCCGGTCGGCTCGTCGGCCAGGATCAGCTTGGGATCGCCGACGATGGCGCGCGCGATGGCGGCGCGCTGCTGCTGGCCGCCCGACAGCTGATGCGGGAAATGGCGCGCGCGGTGGGCGATGCCGACCTTGTCCATCGCGGCGGCCACCCGCCCCCGGCGGTCCCCCACGTCGCCGCGATAAGCGAGGCCGAGCGCGACATTCTCCTCGATGGTCAGCTCGTCGATCAGGTTGAAGCTCTGGAAGACGAAGCCCAAAGTCTCGGCGCGGAACCTGGCCAGCTGCTTCTCATCCATCGCCGCCAGGTCGCGGTCGCCGAACATGTAGCGCCCACCTGTCGGCCGATCGACCGTGCCCAGCGTGTTGAGCAGCGTCGACTTGCCGCAGCCCGACGGCCCCATGATGGCCAGGAACTCGCCCGCCGCGACATGCAGGTCGATATCGTGCAGCGCGGTCGTCTCCACCTCGTCGGAGACGTAGCGGCGCTGAATGCCTTCCAGTCGGATCATCGATCTTCCCCCTTATCGGATGTTCAGGATGTCGCCCTTCACGGACGCGGTGTTGCTGATGACGATGCGCTCGCCGGGATTGAGGCCGGAGAGGATCTCCACCTGTTCGGGATTGCGGCGGCCGATGCGGACGGCGCGGCGGCGGGCATGGGCGCCGTCGGGATCGAGCACGAAGGCGGAAGCCCCTCCCGCCTCCAGCCAGCCGCCGACCGGCGCCACCACCGCGCGGCTCGCCGCGCCCAGCGTGATGCGGATGTCGATCGTCTGCCCGCGATTGAGCCCGGCCGGTGCCTTGTCGAAGGTCAGTTCGACCTGGAACCGCCCGTCCTTCACCGCCGGAAGCACCTTGGACACGGTCAGCCTGGCGCCGTCCGAGCCGGTCGCCGTCTGGCCCGGCGCGACGCGGCCGAGATAATATTCGTCGACCTGCGCGACCAGCTTCCACGAGCCCTCGCTATCGACCTGCCCCGCCGGATCGCCGGGCTTCAGCGTCTGGCCGGGCTGGATGGTGAAGTTGGTCAGCCGCCCACCGGCAGGCGCACGGATGGTCAGCGCCTCGAGCCCCGCGCGTACCGCCGCCAGATTGCCCGACAGCCTTACTTGCGTGTCGTTCAGCCGTGCGGACTGGGTGGCGGTGATCCGCGCCTCGGTGGCGCGGCCGGACTTGAGCTGAGCAAGGCGCTTTTCCTGATAGGCGGCCTCCTCCTCGAAGCTCTTCACGCCTGCGTCCGACAGAAAGCCCTGATCGTGCAGCTGGCGGCGAATGCCCAGGTCGCGCCGCGCCTTGATGAGGTCATATTCGGCCTGCGCCACCTGCCCGGCCCGGTCGAGCTTGTTACGCTCGATCCCCAGCCCCTCGCTCGCCACGCCGCCCAGCTGGCTGGCGATCTGTGCTTCGCGGGTCAGCACGTCGAGCTTCAGCTGCGGATTGGCGAGCGTGGCCAGCGGCTGTCCCGCGCTGACCATCTGCCCATCCTGGGCCAGCAGCTTTTCCACCTGCCCGCCCGACAGCACGCCGACCAAAGTGGTGATGCGCGGCGTGACGGTGGCACGGACGGGCAGATAATCGTCGAATGCGGCGCGCGTGACCTCGCCCGTTTCGATATTGGCGGCGGCGATATCGGTCGATCCGGCGGCAGGCAGCAGCCGCCAGATCAGCACCGCGCCGATCGCCAGCAAGACGGCGATCACCACCGGGCGGCGACGCCACCAGGGCACGGCCTTGCGCGCGATTACGCGGTCCATTCCCGCCCCCGGTGAAGCGCTTGCGTGTACGGGCTGTTCGGTCATCATGGATGGAGTGTCACCCCGAACGGGCGAAAAACCTAAACCCCTATGAATACGCCATTTTCATCCATCCCGGCCGAATCCGACCGTTCGTGTCCGGACGCACCGTCCGGAAATGGACGGTCTGGGGATGCGTCAAGCCCGCCATCCACTGCCCTGGCGATCCTCCTGATCGACGACAATCCGCGTATCGCCGAATCGCTGGCCATCGCGATCGATCTGGCGGGGCATAGGCTGGACGTGGCGCAGGGGCCGGAGGATGGCTTTTCGCTTCTGGCGGCCCGCCGCTACGACGCGATCCTGCTCGACCTCAACTATGCCGCCGGGCGAACGGACGGGGCGGAGGGACTGGCGATGCTCGACCGGCTGCTCGCCGATGATCCGGGTGTGTGCATCATCGTCATCACCGCGCATAGCGGCATCCGGCTGGCCGTGACGGCGATGCAGGCGGGCGCGCGTGACTTCGTGATGAAGCCGTGGCGCAATGCCGAGCTGATCGCCAAGATCGAACTGGCTGCGCGTCGCCGCGCCGCGCCGCGCGATCATGTCGCAGCCGAAGGCGCCGCCGAACCCGCCCGCCTGCTGGGCGACAGCCCCGCCATCGCGCGTGTCCGCGACCTGATCCGCCGTGTCGGCCCGACCATGGCGGGTGTCGTCGTGACCGGGCCATCGGGCGCGGGGCGCGGCCTGATCGCCGCCGCGCTCCATGCCGCCTCCCATGCGGCCGGGCGGCCGATGCAGCGGATCGACGTGCGCGATCCGCTGGCCTGGGCACGGCTGGACGGCGCCGAGAGGGGGACGAGCTGGCTGCTCCGCCATCCCGACAAGCTGGACGACGTGACACAGGCCCGGCTGCTCGACCGGTTGCGGTCGGGGGATCGCCATATCACCATCGCCGACGATCCCCGCGCGATCACACCCGCGCTGGCTCGGCGGATCGCGGCCGTGGAGATCGCAGCACCCTCGCTGGCCGAACGACAGGACGATGTGCCGCTGCTCGCCCGCCATTTCGCGCGGATCGCGGCCGAGCGGCACGGCCTGCCCGCGCCCCGCTTCACCCCCGCCGCCGAGGCGTTGCTGGCGACGGCGCACTGGCCCGACGAGGCACGCGGCCTCGCCGCCGCGATCGAGCGGGCGCTGTTGCTGGGCGAACAGGGCGTGATCGAAGCCGCGCTGCTAGCCCCACCGGTCGCCCCCAATGCGGCCCCGGCGCTTTCCCGCGGCAGTTTCGATCTGGACGAAAGCGAACGCGTGATGATCGAGGCGGCGCTGGTCGAACATCACCACAATGTCACCCAGGCGGCGCAGGCGCTGGGGCTCAGTCGCGGGGCGCTGTATCGGCGGATGGCGCGCCATGGGCTTTGACCTGTCGCGGCGACGCGCGGTCGCGGCGGGGCTGTCCGGGCTGGCGTTGACCGTCCTTGGTGCAGCAATGCTGCTGGCATGGCAGCAGGGAATGCTGGGGTCGATCCTGGGTGCGGGGCTGTGCATCGCCTGGCTGATCGGAGCCGGCTGCTGGACGGCGGCGCGGGCGGGGAGCGGGCGTCGCGATCATGAGATGACCCGCCCGGCCCCGGACGGCCCGCCGCTGGATGCGCTGTTCGACCAGATCCCGCTGCCGCTGCTCCGCGTCGATGCCGGGCGGGCGCAGGCGATCAACCGTACCAGCCGCCGCCTGTTCGCCACCGACGACCGGGTCATCCCGACCCCGCCCGCACTGCTCGACACCGGGCAGACGCAGCTGCGCCATGAAGGCAGGAGCTGGCGGATCGAGCGGGTGGCGGGCACCGGCCGTGCGCTGGTGATGCTGGTGGATATCGAGGCCGAACGCCGCGCGGCCGAGGCTCATGCCGATAACGAGATGATCGATATTCTCGGCCACGAACTCCTCAACGGCCTGTCGCCGATCGTCTCGCTGGCCGATAGCGCGCAGGTGGCGGCAGAGCGTGGTGATGCGCGGCTGCCCGGAATCCTGGCGACACTGACCCGCCGGATCGAAGGGCTGGAGCGCTTCACACGAGCGTATCGGATGCTGGCCCGGCTGCCCGATCCGGTGCGGGCCATGGTGGATATGGGGGAACTGGTCGGCGATCTGTCCCGCCTGTTCACCGAGCGCTTCGGCGACCGGGTAACGCTGTCGGTCGACATGCCCGAGGCCGCGACCGGCTGGTGCGACCGCGACCAGATGACGCAAGGGCTATGGGCGCTGCTCCACAATGCGGCCGAAGCCGCCCTGGCCGGGACGGTCACCCCGGCGGTGACGCTTGCCGTCATCAGGCAGGCGGACCGGCTGGTGATGCGCGTGTCTGATAGCGGGCAAGGCGTCCCCGCGCCGGAGCGGGCGCGAATTTTCCGTCCCTTCCACACCACCAAGCCGGAGGGTTCGGGCATCGGCCTGACGCTGGCCCGCCGGATCGCGCAGGGACATGGGGGTGAGTTGAGCCTGCTGCCTGTGGCGGTGACGACGTTCGAATGGGTGGTGCCGCACGACCCACTTTCCTCCCCTGCAAGCGGAGGTGGCAGCGCGCAGCGCTGACGGAGGGGTGTTCCGCTATCGAGCGGGGGGACACCCCTCCGTCAGCTTTGCTGGTCCCCCTCCCCGTGCAGGGGAGGAAGTTTAGCGTGTTGCCGCGTCCATCAGTTCCAGGATCGCCGTAAACGCCTCGGCATCCAAGCTCTGGCGACCGACCAGAAAGCCGTCAATCCCGCCCTCCTCGAACAACGCCGCACCGTTATCGGGCGTTACCGAACCGCCGTACAAGACGCGTATGCCAGAAGCCGTGTCGCGGATCAGCCCGGCCATCGCCGCGACCTCCGCAGGATCGGGGGTACGGTCGCCACCGATTGCCCAGACGGGTTCATAAGCGATGGCGATCCCCTGCCCGTTCATCCCGGCGAGCGAACGGGCCAGTTGCTCCCGAACCACCTGCGCCGAGCGACCGGCGGCATGATCCTCCGCCGTCTCGCCGACGCATAGCACGACCTCCAGACCCGCCGCCCGCGCCGCCCGCAGCTTGGCGGCGATCAGCGCATCGTCCTCATGATGATCGTGCCGCCGCTCGCTATGACCCAGCAGGACCAGCGACGCGCCCGCCTCGCGCAGCATCGAGGCGGAAATGTCGCCGGTATGCGCGCCGTTCGGCTCGGCATGGCAGTCCTGCCCCCCGATGGCGAGGCCCCAAGAGACGCCACGCGCCCGGTCGATCAGCGTCGCAGGGACGCACAGCGCGACATCGACCGCCGGATGCCGCTGCGCCGCCTCCCCGATCGCGACGATGACGGCCAAGTCGCCGCCATCGCCATGCATCTTCCAATTGCCGACCAGCAGCGGCCGCTTCGCCATCGTCACGCGCCCGGCTTCGCCAGCGTCCGCGCCACCGCGTCGCGCCACCCGGCGACCAGCGGCGCGCGGGCCTCCTCGCTCATGGAGGGCTCGAAACATTCCTCCCGCGACCAGAGCGCCTCCAGCGCATCGAGGCCCGACCACACCCCGGTCGCCAGCCCGGCATGAAAGGCCGCCCCGCGCGCCGTCGTCTCGAGGTCTGCAGGCCGTTCGACCGGCGTCCGGATCATGTTGGCGAGGAAACGGCACAGCCAGTCATTTGCCGCCATGCCACCATCGACGCGCAGGATGGCGGGGCCTTCGCCCGCATCGGCCTTCATCGCCTCGGCCAGGTTCATCGTCTGATAGGCGACCGACTCCAGCGCCGCGCGCGCCAGATGCGCCGCACTCGCGCCCAAAGTGAGGCCATAGATCGCGCCGCGCGCATCCGGCTCCCAATAGGGCGCGCCCATGCCGACAAAGGCGGGGACCATATAGACGCCGTGGCTGTCGGGTACTTGCGTCGCCAGATCGTCGGTCTGGCTGGCATGGGTGATGACGCCCAGTCCGTCGCGCAACCACTTCACCGCCGCCCCCGCGACGAAGATCGATCCCTCCAGCGCATAGGTCGTCTTGCCGTTCAGCCGATAGGCGGGCGTCGTCAGCAATCGGTGCTTCGACGCCACCGCCGTCTCGCCGGTATTGAGCAGCATGAAGCAGCCGGTGCCATAGGTCGACTTGGCCATACCGTGACGGAAACAGGCCTGGCCGAACAAAGCCGCCTGCTGGTCCCCCGCCATCCCCGCGATCGGGATCGCCGCGCCGAGCAGATCGGGCGCGGTCGTGCCGAAGACATGCGCATTGTCATGCACCTCCGGCAGCATCGCCATCGGCACGCGCAGCAACCGGCACAATTCCTCGTCCCAGACCCCGCGATGGATGTCGAACAGCATCGTGCGGCTGGCATTGGTGATATCGGTCGCGTGCACCGCCCCGCCGGTCAGTCGCCAGAGCAGGAAGCTGTCGATCGTGCCGAACGCCAGTTCACCGCGTTCGGCCCGCCCCCGCGCGCCATCGACATGGTCGAGCAGCCAGGCGAGCTTGGTCGCCGAGAAATAGGGATCGATCAGCAGGCCGGTCCGCTCGCGCACCAGCTCCTCGGCACCGTCGGCCTTCAGCGTCTGGCACAGCTCGGTCCCGCGCCGGTCCTGCCAGACGATGGCGCGGTGAATCGGCTCGCCGGTGGCGCGGTCCCAGACGACCGCCGTCTCCCGCTGGTTGGTGATGCCGATCGCGGCGATCTGCGCCGGAGCGACGCCGCTCTCCGCGATCGCCTTGCGCGCGGTAGCCAGCGCGTCGCGCCAGATATCCTCCGGATCATGTTCGACCCAGCCCAGCGCGGGGTAATGCTGCGCGAACTCGGCCTGTGCGATGCCGACCCGCCGGGCCTGTCCATCGAACACGATGCTGCGCGTCGAGGTCGTCCCCTGATCGATCACCAGAATGTGCGACGCCATCGCTCACCCCTCTCCCTGTTTTCGTTTCGAAACGTCACACGCTTTCATATGAACGTCAATGCTTTCGTTTTGTGCTGACATGGTATAGCAAGGGGGGCGCTCAAGAACAGGGACAAGCGGCATGACGGACCACGCGATGGAGAGGATCGACCTGCTGATCGTCGGCGGCGGGATCAACGGCGCAGGGATCGCGCGCGATGCCGCCGGGCGCGGCCTGTCGGTGCTGCTGGTCGAGCAGGACGATCTGGCGAGCCACACCTCCTCGGCCTCGACCAAACTGATCCATGGCGGCTTGCGCTATCTGGAATATGGCGAGTTCCGGCTGGTGCGAGAGGCGCTGATCGAGCGCGAGCGGCTGCTCGGCATGGCCCCGCACATCATCTGGCCGCTGTCCTTCGTCCTGCCGCAGACCCAGTCGCCGCGCCCCGCCTGGATGGTGCGGCTGGGCCTGTTTCTCTACGATCATCTGGGCGGTCGTGAGAAGCTGCCCGGCACACGCACCGTCGCGCTGGAACGCTCGGCGCTGGGCGACGGGCTTTCGCCGCGAAAGGGCAAGGCTTTCGTGTATTCGGACTGCTGGGTCGAGGACAGCCGCCTGGTCGTGCTCAACGCGATGGACGCCGCCGAGCGGGGCGCGACGATCGCGACCCGCACCAGGCTGATCGATGCCCGGCGTGAGGGCGACGGCTGGGTCGCGACGATCCAGACGGTGGGCGAGGCGGCGGGCGAAACCCGCACCGTTCGCGCCCGCGCGCTGGTCAATGCGGCGGGCCCCTGGGTTGCCGACGTCATCGGCCGCACCCACGGCGCACGTGCCGATCGCGGCGTCCGGCTGGTCAAGGGCAGCCATATCATCGTGCCGCGCCTCTATGAGGGCGACCATGCCTTCATGCTCCAGAATGACGACCGGCGGATCGTCTTCGCCATTCCCTATGAGGGCAAGTTCACGCTGGTCGGCACCACCGACGAACCCTGGACCGACGCGCCCGCCAAGGCGCAGATCGGCGCGGCGGAAACCACCTATCTGCTCGACACGGTGAACCGCTATTTCGCGCGGAAGACCGGGCAGGCCGATATCGTGTGGAGCTATGCCGGTATCCGCCCGCTCTATGACGATCATTCGGCCAATGCGTCGGCGGTGACGCGCGATTATGTGCTCGACCTCGATACGGGCGCGGAGGGCGAAAGCCGGGCGCCGATGCTCAATATCTTCGGCGGCAAGATCACCACCTATCGCAAGCTCGCCGAGCACGCGATGCGCGAACTGGCGCGCTTCTTTCCCGCTGCCGGGGGAGCGTGGACGGCCGGGGCGGCGCTGCCCGGCGGGGATATCGCGGACGCGGATTTCGATGGTTTCCTGTGCGATCTGACCGCTCGCCATCCCGACCTGCCCCCTGCCCTGTTGCGCCGTCTGGCCCGCGCCTATGGTACGCGCGTCGAGGCGGTGCTGGGCCGGGGCGATCTCGGCCCCGATCTGGGCGGCGGGCTGCACACCGCCGAGGTCGATTATCTGGTGAAGACCGAATGGGCGCGGACCGCGGAGGACATCCTCTATCGCCGCAGCAAGCTGGGACTGCACGTGCCCCCCGAGACGCCCGAGCGGCTGGCCGCCTATCTCGCCGGGCAGGGCATCGCGTGAAGCCCCCCGCCCCCGGATCGGCGGAGATCGTCGCAAGCCGCCATGCCGCGATTCTAGACGTCGCGCGCCGGACGGGCAGCGTCAGCGTGGACGAACTGGCCGAAAAGCTGGGCGTAACGCCGCAGACGATCCGCAAGGACCTGAATATCCTGGCGGGCCAGTCGATGCTGGCGCGGGTTCATGGCGGCGCGGTCGTGACCTCGGGCACCGACAACCTCGCCTATGCCGAACGGCGCAGCGTCGCCGCCCCCGCCAAGGCCGCGATCGGTACCGCCGCCGCCGCGCTCGTCCCCAACGGGGCCAGCCTGTTCATCAATATCGGCTCCACCACCGAGGCGATCGCCAGGGCACTGGTCGATCACCGCGACCTGATGGTCATCACCAACAATCTGAACGTCGTCGACATATTGGGCGGGCGCCCGTCGATCGAGGTCATCGCCGCCGGGGGCCGGGTGCGCGCCAGCGACCGCGCGGTGGTGGGTGCGCTGGCGATGGACTTCATCCGGGGGTTCAAGGTCGACATGGCGCTGATCGGCGCGTCGGCGATCGACCCCGACGGCAGCTTCCTCGACTTCGACGTGGACGAGGTGCGGGTGTCGCAGACGATCATCGCCCAGGCGCGACAGGTGCTGCTGGCCATTGACGGCTCGAAGCTGGAGCGCGCCGCGCCGGTGCGGGTCGGCGACATGGCCGATGTCAATTTCCTCGTCACCGACACGGCGGATGCCCGGCTGGCGGAGGCCGCGCGTACCGCCGGGACGGTCGTCGTCGAAACCGACCGCCATGGAATGTCGCAATTGGCCTGACAGACATTGGTCTGACACTGGCGCTTGACCAGCATCCCGCCTCGGCCCCTATAAGGGTCGTGATGGACAACAACACGACCCAGGACCGGCTCTACCGGGAACTCGCCCGCACGCTGATCACCGAGTTGCAGGAGGGGCGCTACCCGATCGGTACGCGCATGCCCGCCGAACGCGAGCTGGCGACGCGGTTCGACGTCAGCCGTCCGGTCATCCGCGAGGCGCTGATCGCACTGGAAGTCCAGGGTTTCATCGAGGTGCGGATCGGGTCGGGCGCGCATGTCGTGGCGCTGCCGGGTCAGGGCGAGACGCCCGATTTCGGCGTGTCCGCGATGGAAGTGGCCGAGGCGCGCCTGTTGTTCGAGCCCGAAGCGGCGGCGCTGGCGGCGTCGCAGATCACCGACAGCGAACTCGACGAACTGGCGACGTTGGTCGATGCGATCGAGGAGGAGAACAACACGGTCGGCGGCGCCTTTCATGCCGACCGCGCCTTCCATACGCTGATCGCCCGGTCGACGCGCAACAGCGCGATCCTGGAGACGATCGACCGGCTATGGGAACAGCGACTGCGCTCGGCCGAGAGCGTGCTGCTCGACGCCAAGGTCCGCGAGATCGATGTGCGCCCGATCGTCGAGCATCATGCCGCAATCCTGGAGGCATTGCGCTCGCGCGATGCCGTGGCGGCACGGGTCGCGATGCAGCGGCATTTGACGGCGGCGCTCGAGGGCCTGCTGATCGCCAGCGAAGCCCGCGCGGTGGCCGAGGTGCGTCAGGCCCTGGCGGCGAAGCGCGACCGGACGGCGCATCTGAAGATTTGACGTCTAAGTGAGCCCCTCCCCTTCAGGGGAGGGGTTGGGGGTGGGGCCTATCCACTGGCCCCGCGCTTGCGGAAGCGCCCCACCCCTGCCCCTCCCCTGAAGGGGAGGGGTAAATTATGAAATCAGAAATTCACGCCGAAGCGCACGCCCGCATAGCGGCGGAAGTCGCGCGGCAACACGGCCTGGGTCGCCATGCGGCCGCTGAAATTGCCCGCCGTGTTGACCAGCGAGGCGTAATATTGCTGGTCGAACAGGTTGTTGACGAACGCCGTCACGTCCCAGCGTTTGTCATGCGACCGCACCCCCAGCCGCAGGTCGAAGATCGCGAAGCCCGGCTGGAAGGTCTGGGGATCGGCCGCGACATAATAGAGGCTCGACTGATATTCCCCGGCGACCTGCGCGAAGCCGTCCAGCGTGTCGGTCAGCGGCGGCGTATAGTCGACCGACCAATTGCCCTTCCACACCGGGGCCTGCGGCGCGCGCACGCCGGTCAGGTCGCGACGGGCGGGCGAGCCGCTGCACCCCTGCGCCGCCGTCTGCATCGGATAGCATTGCGCCGAGGGGAAGGAGGTATACTTCGCATCCAGATAGGTGATCGCCCCGCGCAGCGCGATGTCGCGGCCCAGGCGCGCCGCCGTTTCGATCTCGATCCCACGCGTCTTGAACTTGCCGACATTGGTCAGGCGGAAATTGCTGGTGCCGTCCGCCAGCGTCTCGATCGTCTGCGCCTGAAGATTGGTATAGTCGGTGTCGAACAGCGTCGCGTTCAGCGTCAGGTGCCGGTCGAAGAACTGCGTACGAATGCCCAGTTCCTTGTCGCGCGACCGCTCCGGCTTGACCGGCCCCGCTGCCGCCCGGTTCCGGTTGAACCCGGTCGTCAGATCATAGGTCTGGCCCTTGTAGCCGGTCGAATAGCTGGCGAAGGTCATGACATCGGGCGTCGCCTGATAGGTCAGGCCCAGATGGTAGGTGGCGGCGGTATCGTCGGCATTCCCGGCATAGCTGGTCCGCGCCAGATTGTCGGCGAAGGTGTATTTGACGCGCTCGTTCTGGATACGACCGCCGACGGTGCCGGTCAGCTTCGGCACGAATTCCCAGTCGATCTGGCCGAAGGCGGCGACCTGCCGCGATCCGGTGGTGGCATACCAGTTGGCGAGCGAGAAGGCCGGGCCGCGCTGGAACGGGCGATCGAAGCCGGTATTGGCGTAATAGACACCCAGCGCATAGCGGAACGCGTCCTCGCCCGGCGACAGCAGGCGAAGTTCCTGCGTGAACATCCGCGACTTGAAGGCGCCGACCTGGATGTTGCTGCCGATCGCCGCCGGGGACGCGGTGTCGTCCTGGTCGAGATAATCGTCCAGGCGGAAGCGGTCATAAGAGGTCAGCGACAGGATGTTCATCCGGCCGATATTGGCCTCGCTCCGCAGCAGCGCGCCGCCGCCCGAAAATTTGTTGTGCGACCAGTAATTGTTGCTGACGGCCTGATTGTCCGGGCCGGGCGTCATGCCGGGGAATACAACCGCAGGGGTCTGTCCCGCCACGCCGCGCAGCAGCGCGTCCGGTGCGACCGCCACGAAGGGGCGCGCGATGGTGGCGTTGCCGTCGACATAATTGCCCGACAGGGTGAAGGTGACGTCGGGCGACGCCTTCCAGCGCAGCTTGCCGCGCGTGTTGAAGGTCTCGCGACCATTGGTCCGCTTACCGTTGAAGACGTTGCGGACATTGCCGTCCCAATTGGAATAGCCGGTCGACAGGACATAGCCGAGCGTATCGCTGATCGGCCCGGTCACACTGACATTGGTGCCATATTCACGGTCGCCGGTGACGGTGGCGTTGGCGCGGACATGGAAATCGTCGGTCGGCTGCACCGTCATGATCTTGACCAGACCGGCCGAGGCCGCCTTGCCGTACAACGTGCTTTGCGGCCCGCGCAGCACCTCGATCTGGGCGATGTCGGGCAGGTCGGTATAGACCCGCGCCATGAAGGGCAGCGCGGCGCCGTCGACGGTGATCGCCACGGCGGTCTCGACGCCAATGCCGAAGGCCAGCGTGCCGACACCCCGGAGCGAGACGGTGCCGTTGACCGGCTGTTCGGCGGGACGGATCACTAGCGAGGGGCTGACCTTACCCAGTTCCTGGAAGTGGCGCACGCCGTGCGCGTCCAGTTCGGCGGGGGAGATGACCTGGACGGCCAGCGGCACGTTCTGGATATTCTCGAAACGCTTCTGCGCCGTCGTGGTGACGACGATACCGTCCTTCTTGGTGGTGCCCTTCGTCTCGGCCGGATGGGCCGCTTCGGTGGGTGCGGACGGCGAGGTTTCCGCCCGAGCCTGCGTTACCGACAGCGCACACAGAGCCACGCCGCACAACAGGCGCGGAACACATATGTTCATTCTTGATCCCCTCCTTGTATGAAAAGGAGAGTTAGGAACGATTGCTTAAATTAAGATTATTCGGCTGTCCTACGCCTTACAGAAACTGGAGGTCCCGATCACCCCGCTTCCAGCGCCAGCAGGGCGAAGGTGGCAAGCCAGTGCTCTCCCATATAATCGTCACCTAGATGCGGCAGGCTGGCCGCCAGATGCACCTCCGCCGCGGCCCCCGCACGGGCCGCCACCGGGTGCGCCGGCCCCAGCTTCGCGGCGATCACCCGCCAGCACCAGGCACGGGTCAGGTTCAGCCCGTCGAGATGCGCGATCTTGCCGTCGGTCCGGTCGGACACGATGGCGGGGGTGAACAAGGTTGCGGGCTCGCCCGCCCCGACATGCGGCAGGAAGGCGTCGAACCATGTCCGGAAAGAGGCCTCGTCGAGCACCCGGCTCATCAGCAACGCCTCGCACAAGGCAGGCGACAGGAACTCGTCGCCGCCGGGCTCCCAGGCCTGACAGCCGCGATCCTGCCCGAACCAGCCCTGCGCCGCCACCGCGATCCGTTCGCGCAAGCCCGGGTCGCGCCGCTCTGCCCAGTCCCATGCCAGCGTCAGGGCAAAGCCGCTGTTGAAATGGGTGCCGACCCGCAACGGATAGGTCAGGCGTGGCAGGAAGTCGGTGAAACGGCGGGCGAAGACCAGCGCGAGCGGCTCCAGCACCTCGGCCCAGCCCGCATCGTGACGGCTCGCCTCGTCATGCAGCGCCAGCATCCACGCCCAGCCATAGGGTCGCTCGAACCCCGCCGCACCGGGTCGCTCCAGATAGGCCAGTTCGCCCGCGACCTTGTCGGCGACGAACAGCGCGTCGGCGCGCGCACGGATGGCGGGGGCGGCGTCCAGATCGGGATAATAGCGGATCAGCCGCAACAACTGCCACCAGCCATGGACGCAGCTATGCCAGTCGAAACTGCCATAGAAGATCGGGTGCAGCTCGGACGGAGTGCGCGCATCCTCCGGCCCGTTCAGGACATGGATCAGGACGTTGGGATATTCGCGCCCGACATGGCCCAGCGTCATGGCGGCAAAGCGTTCGGCGACGGATCGGTCCAACCGGGTCATGCGATCATTCCGTAAAGAAGGAGGATGTTGAAGACGAGCAGCGGCAGCGCGGTCGGCACCTGTGCACGGATGACGGCATATTTGTCCTTCAGCCCCAGCAGCGCGGCGGGCAGCAGGTTGAAGTTCGCCGCCATCGGCGTCATCAACGTCCCGCAAAAGCCCGCCAGCATGCCCACCGCCGCGACGATCGCGGGGTCCGCGCCCATCTGTCGGATCAGGATCGGCACGCCGACCGCCGCCGCCATCACCGGAAAGGCGGCAAAGGCATTGCCCATGACGATGGTGAACAACGCCATGCCCAGCGCATAGGCCAGCACCGCGCCGATCACGCTGCCCGCCGGGATCACTGCACCGATCAGCGTACCGACAACGCCCCCTACCCCGGCCAGCGCGAAGACCGCGCCCAGGCTGGCCAACATCTGCGGCATCACCGCGACCCAGCCGATATCGTCGATCAGGCCACGTCCGGCAACGAACGGCTCAGCGGGCCGTGCGCGCAGCAGCACTCCGCATAGAACCAAAGCGATCAGGGTACCCAATGTCAGCGCGACCAGCGTCGCCTGTTTGGGATCGACGAGCATAGGCACATGCTTGAACGCCAGCGTCCCGAGCAGCGCAACCGCAGGAATTATGAGCGCGGGCACGAACACCTTTGCGCCATGGCGATCCCCGGCAGGTTCCACCGTTTCGGCGCGCCGCATCCGCCCCGATGCCGCAATGCCGACCAGCGCCAGCACGAGCACACCATTGGCGACATCGCCCAGCCTGTTGCCGAACAGGAACGACAGGGTGATCAGCGCGTAAAAGGCGGCATTGGCGAAGCGCCGATCCCGCGCCGACAGAAGCGCGAAGACCGCAAAGACGATCCCCGCCACCGCATAGACCAGGTTCAGCCCGATCATCGCGCGCCGCCCCGCGACAGGCGCCGGTCGAGCCACCACAATCGCGTCCCGTGGATGACAAAGGCCGCGATTGCCGTTGGGATCGCCCAGATGGACAGCTGGAACGGCTCCAGCAGGATGCCATAGCCCTCCAGCACACCCTTCATCAGCAGGATCGATCCGACCGCCAGGAAGATGTCCTCGCCGAAGAACAGCCCGACCGTGTCGGTCGCCGCCGCCATCGCCTTGACCCGTTCCGCGTCATCCGCCGCCCCGCCCTGACGCTCGGCGGCGGCCTCCGCCATGGGGGCGACCAGCGGGCGGACGGTCTGGGCAGGCCCCGCCACCGAGGTCAGGCCCAGCGCCGCCGTGACCTGCCGGAACAGCAGATAACCGGTCAGCAGCCGCCCCGCCGTCGCGCCGCGCAGGCCCGCAACCAAGGCCCGTGCCCGCGCCTGAAGCCCCCGCCGCTCCAACAGGCCGATCACGGGCAGGACCATATAGATCGCGGTCACATAACGCGTCTCGTTAAAGGCATGGCCGAAGGTCGCGACGATCCGCACGGGGTCCAGCCCCGCCGCAAAGCCGGTGACGAACGCCGAGACGATGATGACCAGCAGCGTGTTGAAGCGAAGCAGGAAGCCGCCCGCAATGACGACGATTCCCGCCAGCACCCACATCAGCGCGTCCCCCGCCCAAAGCCGCCGCCACCCGGCGTCTCGATGACCAGCACATCCCCCTCGCCCATATCGATCCCGGCGGTCGAGGCGAGATCCTGCACGCTTCCATCGGCGCGCTCGACCCGGTTGCGGCCCAACTGCCCCGCCCCGCCGCCGTCCAAGCCGAAGGGCGGGACGACCCGCCGGTTGCTGAGGATTGCGGCGCGCAGGGGCTGGCGGAAGCGCAGGCGGCGGACGGTGCCGTCGCCGCCCTGCCATTCGCCCGCACCGCCCGACCCGCGCCGGATGGCGAATCGTTCGAGCAGCACCGGATAACGCGCTTCCAGCACCTCCGGGTCGGTCAGGCGGCTGTTGGTCATGTGCGTCTGGATCGCGTCCGCGCCGTCATGCCCCGGCCCCGCGCCCGCGCCACCCGCGATGGTCTCGTAATATTGATAGCTGTCGTCGCCGAAGGTCAGGTTGTTCATGGTGCCTTGGCTACCCGCCATCGCTCCCAGCGCACCCAGCAGCGTGTCGGTCACCACCTGGCTGACCTCGACATTGCCCGCCACCACGGCGGCGGGGAAGCGCGGGTTGAGCATCGATCCTTCCGGCACGATCAGCGTGACGGGACGCAGGAACCCTTCGTTCAGCGGCACCGCCTCGTCGACCAGCAGGCGCAGGACATAGAGGACGGCGGCGCGCGTCACCGCCAAAGGCGCATTGAAGTTGGTCGGCCGCTGCTCGCTGGTGCCAGTGAAGTCGATCGTCGCGCGCCCCTGTTCGGCATCGATCGCGACTCGGACCGCGACGACCGCGCCGTCGTCCAGTTCGTAGCGGAAGCTGCCGTCCGACAGCGTCGCGATCATCCGCCGCGCCATCGCCTCGGCATGGGCCTGGACATAGGCCATATAGCGGGTGACGACCCCCTGCCCCTGTTGCGCGGCGAGTTGGCGAAGACCCTCCGCCCCGCGCGCGCAGGCGGCGACCTGCGCGGCGAGATCGGCGATATTCTGGTCGATGTTGCGCGCCGGGTAGGGCCCGCTGCCCAGCAGGTCGCGGATCGCCTGCTCGCGAATTGCGCCATCCTCGACGATCAGCACATCGTCGAAGACCACGCCTTCCTCCGCCAGCGTCCGGCTGTCCGGTGGCATCGATCCGGGCGTCGTGCCGCCGACATCGGCATGATGGCCCCGCGCCGCGACGAAGAAGGCGGGCCCATCGCCGCCCGCAAAGACCGGCATGACGACGGTGATATCGGGCAGGTGCGTGCCGCCGCGATAGGGGTCGTTCAGCGCATAGACCTGCCCCTCGCGCATCGTGTCGCCACGCGCCCGGATGACGGTGCGGATGCTCTCCCCCATCGATCCCAGATGGACGGGGATATGCGGCGCGTTGGCGACCAGCCCGCCCTCCGCATCGAAGATCGCGCAGGAGAAATCCAGCCGCTCGCGGATGTTGACCGAGGCCGCGCTCCGCTGAAGCGCCGCGCCCATTTCCTCGGCGATCCCCATGAACAGACCGGCAAAGATTTCCAGCCGGACCGGATCGACGCTTTCCTCCGCCGCCTGCGCGCGCAGGGCCGCCACGCGTTCCAGCAACAGCGTGCCCTCGGCCAGCACGCGCGCCTGCCAGCCCGGCTCGACCACCACGGTCGACACCGGGTCGATGATCAGCACCGGCCCCGCCAGCACCCCACCGGCCGCCAGCCCCTCGCGGGCGTGGACCGGCACGTCATGAGACGCCCCGGCCAGATACATGGTGACGCGATCGACCGGATCGGCGGTCCGTTCGGCCAGCACGGGTGCGGGCAAGTCCTGCGCCTCGCCGCCAGCAATCGCCTCGACCCGCAGTTGCTCGACGACCAGCGCATCCTCGCCGACAAAGCCGAAACGCTGGCGATGCGCCTCGGCAAAGGAGGCGGCCATGGCTTCCGAACTGTTCCAGGCGACACCGATCGTCTGGTCGTTCCGCGCATAGCGAAGCTGCGCCAGCACGCTTAGCCGCACCGATGCCGGATCGACGCCCTGCTCGGCCAGCCCCGCAATGGCGGCGGCGCGGAGATCGGCCAGCGCCGCCTCCAGCGCATCGTCGCCCAGCGGCAGGCCGACCGTCGCCTCGCGCACCACGCTGCGATCGGCCAGGCCGATGCCGACCGCCGACAACACGCCCGCCAGCGGATGGATCAGCACCTGCGCCATGCCCAGCGCATCGGCGACCAGACAGGCATGCTGCCCGCCCGCCCCGCCGAAACAGGCCAGCGCATAAGACACCGGGTCCTCGCCCCGCGCGACCGAGACGGCGCGGATCGCCCGCGCCATGCTGGCCACCGCGATCGCGACCAGCCCCTCGGCCGCCGCCATCGGGTCAAGCCGTTCGCCGGTCGTCGCCTCGACCTGATCGAGCAATACGTCCAGCGCGCGCTCGGCGGCGGTGCGGTCGGGCGGCAGGTTGCGGTCGGGGCCGAACAGCGCGGGGAAATGCCCCGGCTGGATCTTGCCCAGGATCATGTTGCAGTCGGTGACGGTCAGCGGCCCGCCGCGCCGGTAACAGGCCGGTCCCGGCTCCGCCCCCGCCGAGGCCGGGCCGACCAGCAGCCGCCCGCCATCGAAATGACAGATCGACCCGCCGCCCGCCGCGACCGTGTCGATCCGCATCATCGGCACCGCCACGCGCACCCCCGCCAGCACGGCATCGGAGCGCCGGTCGTAACTGCCCGCGAACAGTGACACGTCGGTCGAGGTGCCGCCCATGTCGAAGCCGATCACCCGGTCGAAACCCGCCCCGCTTGCGGTACGCGCCATGCCGACGATGCCGCCCGCCGGGCCCGACAGCAGCGCATCCTTGCCATGGAAATGCTCGCCTGCGACCAGCCCGCCGCTCGACTGCATGAACAGCAGACCGCCCGCCGCCGCCTCGCCCAGCCCCGCTTCCAGCCCGCGCACATAGCGGCCCAGCACCGGCGACAGATAGGCGTCGGCCAGCGTCGTATCGCCGCGCGCGACCAGCCGGATCAGCGGCGCGGTGCGATGGCTGACCGAAATCTGGGTGAAGCCCGCCGCCTCGGCCAGTTCGGCCAGCGCGACTTCATGCGCCTGATGCTTCCAGCCATGCATCAGCACGATGGCGATCGACCGCAGCCCGCGCGCATAGGCCTGAGCGAAGGAAGCCGCCGCCGCGTCGCGGTCCAACGGGGTCAGGACCTGGCCGTCCTCCGTCACACGCTCATCGATCTCGACGACCTCGGCGAACAACGGCGGCGCGCGGCGGATGTCGCGCGCGAAAATGTCGGGCCGGTCCTGATAACCGATCGCCAGTGCATCGCCGAAGCCGCGCGTGATCGCCAGCAGCACCGGCTCGCCTTCGCGCTCCAGCAGGGCATTGGTCGCGATGGTCGTGCCGATACGGACGCCGCAGGGCGGGAGCGGTCCGTCGCCGACCCCGGTCAACTGCCGGATCGCGGCCTCGGCCGCGTCGTAGCGGCGATCCGGGTCTTCGGACAGCAGCTTGGTCGTGACCACGCCACCATCGGGGCGACGTGCCACCACGTCGGTGAAGGTGCCCCCGCGATCGATCCAGAACTGCCACTGCGTCATCGCACCCTGCATGTCATTCTCCGTCGACGCATTTAGTATCATTTGAAACCACTTCTGCCAGTGACATGCGCGCTACACAATTGCCGCCTATCCGCCCGACGGCATGCATATGATTTGGTAGCGACGGGAACGGCAGGAGACGAATGAATTCCGGTCCGCCAGGGGGGCGGCCATGACGATGCTCGTCGCGCTGGCGCTGGTAGCCACGCAAGGTGATCCCCTGCTCTCCATCGATCTTCCGGCGCAGCCGGTGGGGGCCGGGCTCGACCGGCTGGCGCGTCAGGCAGGCGAAGCGCTGGTCGCGCGGCCCGGCGATCTGGCCGGACGGCGTTCGCCCGCGCTGCATGGGCGGATGCGCCTGTCGACCGCGCTCGCCCGCTGGTGCGCGCCCGCCGCTCTGTCCTGCCGCCGGATCGCAGGCGGAATCGTCGTGCGCGCGATGGGGCCGGTGCCGCGCGCGATCCCCCTTCGCGCCCGCCCCGGGCCGCCGCCCGAAGACCCGATGACCAGCCCCGATGTGATCGTCAGCGGCCGTCGCGGGACGACCGTGCAGGGCGAGTTGGAGCGCAGCTATTCCGCCTCGCACCTCGATGCCGTCGAACTGGCCCGACGGGCGCCGCAAAGTCTGGCGGAATTGCTCTCCGGTCTGCCCGGGCTCTGGGTGGACAGCTCGGCCGGGGTCGCGGCCAACACCATCCGGGTGCGCGGCATCCCGCTCGACGGGTATCAGGCGATCGCGGTGCAGGAAGACGGGCTGCCGGTGCAGCACGACACGCTGCCCTGGACCGATATCGACCAGTTCGTCCGCCCCGACCTGATGATCGAGAGCAGCGACTATGTGCGCGGCGGTCCCTCGGCGATCTTCGTGAGCAACGCGCCGGGCGGCGTGCTGAACCTGCGCACCCGCGCACCCCGCGACCGGGCGGGCGGGGAAACGCGAGCAACCACGGCCGATTACGGCCTGATCCGCTGGGAAGGCTATGCAACCGGGTCGGTCGGCGGCGGCTGGCGGGTGATCGCGGGGGGATCGGTGGCGCGCGATCCGACGGTTCGACGCATAGCCTCGACGCTGGGCGGCGGGCAGTATCGGGTGCGCGCGGACCATGATCTGGGTGGCGGCGGACGAATGTCGCTGGCGGTGCACGGGCTGGACGACGATACGCTCAACATCTCGTCCTTTCCGATGCGGTATGACGGCGGGCGGATCACGCCGCTGCCTGGCTTCGATCCCCGGAGGGGCAGTTTTCTGGGGCCGGAGCTGACCCGGCTGCGCTTTGCGGCGCTGGGCGACCGGCCGCTGGGACGCAACAACCGCAACCGCATGGTGACGCCCTCGCTAGCCTGGACCCAGCCGGTCGCGGGCGGCGTGCTGACCCTGCGCACCCATTACCGTGCCTCGCGAACCGAGCGTTATGCGCTGTCCTCGTCGGGTGGCGCGATCCCGGCGGCACAGGCCATCGCCGACGCGCTGCCGCGCCTGACCGCCGCCTTCCCTGCCACCACGCAGATCGCATTACGCCATGCGAGCGACGGCAGCGCCTTTGTGCCGCTGCCTGGCAACGACCGCGTCATCGTGCTGAACCCGGTGGCGGCAGATACACGGCTGAACGAGGCAATCGTCGACCTGTCCTATGCTCATGCGCTGGAGGCGGCGGGGCATCATGACCTGACGCTGGGGCTCTATGCCGTCGGTTATCGCTGGGACTTTCGGCGGGCCGTCGCCCGTGCGCTGCTGGAGGCGCGCGATCAGGGACGACGGCTCGATCTGGTCGCTCTAGATGGCAGCGGGCGGGTGCTGGGTCGGGCGACTGATGAGGGGCTGCTCAGCACGGGTTCGACCTATGAGGCCGTGCAGGGGCACCAGCAAATGATCGCGCTCTATGCCGCCGACGAATGGCAGCTGAGCCCGCGCTGGCGGCTCGACTGGGGGCTGCGGCACGAGCGGGCGGCGCTGTCGGCGACGGTCGAGCGTCCCATGGTCATGGACGGCGGCGATCCCACGACCCTGGCCGACGACCGGATCGCGGTCGGGTCGGGGCTGTCGGACGCACGGGCAAAGCGTATCGCCCGCACCGCCGCGACGCTGGCCGTGCACTGGCGGGCAAGCGACCGGCTGGGCGCCTTTGCCCGCGCCACCCGTGCGATGCGGCTGCCCGACCCCGGTGTGTTCCGCATCGGCGGCAGCGACCAGCCCCGCGCGCTGACGATCGAGCAGGCCGAGCTGGGGCTGATCTGGCGACACGGCACCACCGGCCTGGACGCGACGCTGTTCGCCAGCCGCTTTCCCGACATCGCGCTGCCTGACCTGTCGCTCGATCCGGCGACCGGCGCGGTGCGGGTCGGGGCCTATCAGGCGGCGGCACGCACCATCGGGCTGGAGGTCGGGGCCGGGGCGGCTCCCCTGCCCGGCCTGTCGCTGCGTGCCACGGTGACATGGCAGGACCCGCGCCTGCAATCCTATCGCGTCGCCAGCCTGACCGACGGTGCGGTGACGGTCATGGACCTGAGCGGCCGCATCCCCCGCCGGGTGCCGCGCATCATGGCCAGCCTGTCGGCCAGCGCCGCCCTGCCCGGCACCGGCGTCACGCTGGACGGCGACCTGTCGGCGATGGGACGGCGCTATGCCGATGACGCCAACAGTCTGGCGCTGCCCGGCTTCGCGCTGGTGAATATGGGCGCGCGTTTCGACGCGACCGAGGCACTGACGCTCCGCCTGCGCGCGACGAACCTGTTCGACCGGATCGCAATCATGCAAGGCGACGCGCTGGGCGGCGAAGTCCGTGCCGGGGACAATGGCGGTGTCGTCACCGTCCGCGCGCAGCAGGGCCGGGTCGTCTCGCTCAGCGCGGACTGGCGGTTCTAGCGCGGTAGCGCGCCAATTCCTCGGCGGCCGCCGCCATGTCGCGCCGGAATGCCGCATTGCCATGCTCCCGCGCCACGACGGCGCTGGCCGCCATATAGCCCCCCTCGACCGCGCTTCGGCTGTGCGAGCCGCAGATCCAGCGGCTGTCGCCATAATCGCGCCCGCGCGCCAGGATCGGCTGCGCCCGGTCGGGCAGCAACTCGGCCATCAGCAGCGCAAAGCCCCAGCCATGCGCGGTATGCCCCGAGGGATAGTCCCCATTGGCGATCAGCGAAGGCTTGCGCGGCTCGCAAATCGGAAGGTCGCTGCCGATAAAGGGCCGCTTCGACTGCCAATGCGCCTTGGCCGATCCGATCGCCGCCGAGCGATCCGCATCGAACTTCGCCAACAGCGCAGCGGTGATGGGCAGCTTGGTCCAGTCGGGCCGGAAACCCAGCGCGGTGGCGAAACGCTCGCCCAGGTCGCTGGAGACATCGGCCGTCGCCTGTTGCCACCGCGCCATGCCGTTCAGCGCACGGCTGTCGCGAAAGGCCCGCGCATCGGCCAGCGCGCGCGGTGATCCCGGCGTCGGCGGCCCGGGCAGCACCGCCGCCAGGTCCAACCCCTCGCCCGCCGCCAGATAGCCCCCCATCTCCCGTGCGCCAGCCGTCTCCCGCCCGGACGCCGCCGCCGGTGCCAGCGTGACGAGCGCCATCGAAGCCGCCAGCCCCCACCGCCTTGTCCGCTTCGCCATGTTACCCATCCCTTTCCAAGACTTGGACCGATGCCCCCAAGAGCCCATCGGCCGCCTATCGGGGACAGGGTCTTTCAGAACTTTCAACGTCCAAGACAAGCTTAACCGGACTTGTAACAAAAACGCCATAAATGTCTTAAAACTTTTACAAAAATCCTTGTCCCCGTTTGACGGCGCCCCCCGTCTTCCCCGCAATCGTCCTTATGGCTGGACGAGCCATTTGTCTTTTGGGGGTTTGAAGTGATGGGAACGAAGCGGACGCTGTTGCTGGCGTCGAGCGCGCTGTTTGTCGCGCAGCCGGTATTGGCGCAGGATCAGGCCGAACAGGTGGCCGAGGCCACCGGCGGGGCGACCAACGAAGGGGGCGATGTCGTCGTCACTGGATACCGCACCAGCCTGGCGCAGGCGCGCAACTCGAAGCGTGACGCGACGATCATCAAGGACTCGATCTCGGCCTCCGACATCGCCGCCTTCCCCGACCTGAACCTGGCCGAGGCGCTGCAGCGCCTGCCGGGCGTCGCGATCAACCGCGAAGCGGGCGAAGGTCGCCGCATCTCCTTGCGCGGCCTGGGCCCCGACTTCACCCGCGTCCAGCTGAACGGCATGGAAGTGCTGGGCAATGTCGACTCGCCCCAGGACAGCCGCGGCCAGAGCACGCGCGACCGCGCTTTCGACTTCAACCTGTTCGCCGCCGAACTGTTCAACCATGTCGATGTCGAAAAGTCGTATCAGGCGCAGCAGACCGAGGGCGGTTTGGCGGGCACCGTCGGCCTCTTCACCGCACGCCCGTTCGACTACAAGGGCAGCAAGATCGCGCTGTCGGCGCAGGGCGGCAGCAACACGCTGACCCGCGATTTCCAGCCGCGCCTGACCGGCCTCATCTCCAAGAACTGGGGCAATTTCGGCATCTTGGTGTCGGGTGCTTACAGCCGCCGCAACACCCGTGAGGAAGGTTTCGACACCTATCGCTGGCGCCGCAACCGCGCGAACGGCAGCAACATCAGCACCCTGACCGCCGCCGAGCAGGCCAAGATCAATTCGGGCGACCTGCTGTTCGCGCGCGGCAACCGCCTGTCGGTGTGGGACAGCAAGCAGGAGCGGATCGGCCTGACCTCGTCGATTCAATGGGCGCCGACCGACAAGGTCCATGTCACGCTCGACGGCCTGTACGGCCAGTTCAAGGGCGACCGGTTCGAGACCCACCTCGCCTCGCGCGGCGGCGGCAGCTCGACCTGGCTGGGCGGCGGCGAGACCTTTGCGGGCACCGTCTATCCGAACTCGCGCGTCAACGCGATCCAGTGGAACGACCGTAACGAGGTGACCTATCTCGACGTGTCGGGCGGCAAGGCGTCGACCGAAACCCGCGTCCAGAACACCAAGAACGTCTTCAAGCAGGTCGTGCTGAGCGGCGATGCCGAGCTGGTCGAAGGCCTGAAGTTCACCTGGCTGGGCGGTGTCGAGCGTTCGCGCTACGACATGCCGGTCAACGACAAGTTCACCCTCGAAGGGTTTGGCGACGTCATCTCCGACTATCGCGGCGGCACCTATTCGCTGGTCAACACGTACAAGTTCAACACGGCCGACCCCAATTTCTGGCACGCCAAGCGCCTGTACGCGAACAACACTTTCCAGGATTCGGCATTCGACAACGTCAAGGGCCGCTTCGACTATAAGTTCAGCCCCGACGACACGATCAGCGTGGGCGGCGAATGGCGTCGCTTCGCCAATGGCGGCTATTATGCCGAGCAGGACAATATCCTGACCAGCAGCTTCGTGTCGGGCAAGGTCAACGCCAATCCCAGTGCCTATGCCCAGACCTATACCGGCTATTCGGGCCAGGACTGGACGATCGTCAACTTCCCCAAGATGCTCCAGACGCTGGGGATCGACCGGTCGCAATATCTGACCAACAAGATCGGCGTCTATGCGGTCGAGGAGCGGACGGCGGCGGGCTTCGTCCAGTATGACTGGAACCACATATTGGGCGGCATCCCGTTCCGCGGCAATATCGGTGCGCGCTATTATCGCACCACCGTCACCTCGAACGGCACGGCCAATGTCGGCCCCGTCACGGTGCGCGGCGAATATGAGGGCGTGCTGCCCGCAGCCAACCTGATCTTCGAGTTGAACCCCGGCCTGATGCTGCGCTTCGCCGCGTCGAAGAACATCAACCGTCCGGCGCTCGGTGCGCTGGCGGTCAATGGCTCGGTGACGAACGACAATGGCAATGTCACCGTGTCGATCGGCAACCCGAACCTGCGCCCGTACAAGTCGAACGACTATAATATCTCGACCGAATATTATTTTGGCTCGGTCGGTTATGTCGCCGCCGCCCTGTTCTACAAGAATCTTGACGGCTATATCTCGACCCAGACGGTCAACAACGTGCCCTATTCGCAGACGGGCCTGCCCGACAATCTCTATCCGGGCGTGACCGGATCGACGGTGGTCGACAGCTATTCGCGCCCCGTCAACCTGGCGAAGACCAACCTGTTCGGCATCGAGCTATCCGGCCAGACCGACTTCAAGTTCCTGCCCGCCCCCTTCGACCGGTTGGGGACGGCGGTGAACTTCACCTATGTCGACTCGCGGCTGGATTATTCGAAGATCTATGCGGGCAGCATCCCGACCACGCTGGAGGGCCTGAGCAAGTATAACGCCAACGCCACGCTCTATTACCAGGACAAGGCGTTCGACGCCCGCGTCTCGGCCAATTACCGCAGCGGCTATATCTTCAGCGCCTCGCCGGTGCTGACGGCGCTGGGGCCGGACCAGGACGTGACCGGGTTCGAGGGCACGGTCTATGTCGACATGTCGGCGCATTATTCGGTCGCGAAGAACGTCCAGCTGACGCTCAACGGCATCAACCTGACCAACCAGCGCGAGCGGCAATATTCGAACAGCACCCGGCGTCTGTACGTCGTGACCCGTTCGGGCTCGACGCTGCTGGGCGGTATCCGCGTCACCTTCTGATCCTGATCCCAACGCCCTTGATGTCCTGCCCGTGCGGGATATCAAGGGCCCCCTGTGCCGCGTCGGCCCGTCACGGGCCGGCGCGGTGTTTTTTCGACGAGGATTGTCCCCGGATGCGATGCAACCGGCTCTTCCTGAACGGGACCGAATGACCGCCGCGAACGCCTGGATCGCGGAGGGGCGCGAGCGTTTGCTGACCTATGTCCGCAGGCGAATCCGCGAACCCGAACAGGCGGAGGATATCGTGCAGGAGGCGATCATGCGGGTCATCGAGCAGGAGCGGAAGCAGGTCATCGACCAGCCGCTCGCCTATGGCTTTCGCGTGGCCGACTCGGTCATCTACAATCGCGGGCGGCGCGGTGGCGAGCATCATGCGCCGGTCGATCCCGAGATCGCTTGCGCCCTGCCGCTGGCCGATGAGATCCTCGACTATCGCCAGCGTTACGACCGGTTTCAGGCCGCCCTATCGCGCCTGCCCGCCCAACGCCGCGCGGTCTTTGTCGAACGGCATCTGGAGGGCAAGTCGCGCCAGCAGATCGCCGAGGACATGGGCCTGAGCATCGAAGCGGTGAAGAAGCATCTGGTCCGCGCGATGATCGATCTGGACGGCTGCATCGACGATCTGCCCGTGCGGGGAGGTCGCCTGCATGACTGATCGCGAAACCATGCTGGAGCAGGCCGCCGACTGGGCCGACCGGCTCGATACGCTATCGCCTGACGAACGCGCCGAGCTGGGCGCATGGCTGAACGCGGCATCGGAGCACCGCGCGGCGCTGTCGCGGATGGTGCAGCTGCTGGGCGATCCGGCGCTGTTCGATGTGGTCGAGCAGGCCTCGCGCGACACCGCCATCCCCCCGCCCCGCGCACGTCCGCGTCGCTGGGTGGCATCGGGGACGGTGCGCCGCCGCCGGGTGGCGATGGGCCTCGCCGCCGGGCTGGCCGCCATCATCGCCGCGCCGTTCGTCTGGCATGTCGCGACCCCGGACGCGACGCCGGTCGAGCAGGTCTATGCCTCGACGGTCGGACAGCAGCGTCAGGTGGCCCTGCCCGATGGCTCGGACATGACGCTCGATGCGAACTCACGCGTTGCCATCGCCTTTTCGGGCAGTGGCCGCGACCTGCGGCTGGAAAGCGGAGCGGCCCGGTTCGAGGTGCGCCACGACGCCGCCCGCCCCTTTGCCGTGACCACGCCCGAAGGCCAGATGGTCGCGCTGGGCACCAATTTCAGCGTGGATCGCGGCGCGGGGCATAGCGAGTTGCGCGTCTATCGCGGGCGCGTGCGGCTGACCGTGCCGGGTCAGGCGGCGGTGGTCGTGACCGGCGGCCACTGGGCGGAGGCAGGCGCGGGGCGGATCGTCGTGCACGACTTCGACGTCGCCCGTTATCAGGGGTGGCAGGACCACTGGCTGAGCGGGGACCGGATCCGGCTGGGCGATGCGGTCGCCCGGCTGGGCCGTTACAGCACGCGGCCGATCCGGCTGGCCGATCCGGCCCTGACGGAGGAGACGTTCAACGGTCGGTTCCGACTGGACACGCCGGTCGAGAGCCTGACGCTGATCGGTGCGCTCTTCGATCTGTCGGTCAGGGATGATGGCCAGACCATCCATGTGTCGCGCACCGGCCGGATCAAATAGGCTAATTGGCCCAACCAATATCCGCAATACCAATTCAGACTCGACGTTGCAGCGGTCGGCTCATTGCGTCCGCGGGAGACCGGATCGGCATGAATATGCCCCGGGGGACCTTTCATGACAAAATCTTCATAACGTGTAACTAGCTGTAATATAGTGCTTATTTTTTGCGCATGACTGTTCTGACCAATTTTTGCGTGCAACCATTTCCGGCCCCGTTGACAGGCATGACCATTCCATGTCACCGATAAGACCATAAGATTACAACACCGCGATGCAGGAAGAAATATTCGGTCTTTCGGCGTGACGGTCGTACATGGTCCAAAGGATCAGGCGGCCTTTATGACGGCGGACTTCGGACAGGCTCCGCGTCCCGACGCAGCAGATGAGACGGCCGATCCCGGTCCGTGAACGCTCACCCGTTCCGGCCGCCGACGCCCCCTGCTTTCCGCCGGTCACAAGGGTCCTTTTCGGCAAAGTCTCGGGGAAGCCCGGCGCGATGTGCCCGCGCAGGGATCAGAGGGAGGGAAAGAGCATGACCATGTCACCGTGCCACGATGCGTCGCGTCTTCGGCGCAAACGCCTGCTTCACACGACGGCCTTCACGATGGCCTGGGCCGCTTCGGCGATGATCGCCGCGCCGGCCATGGCGCAGACCAGCGGCCCCGCCGCCGCTTCCACCACCAGCATCGCCGCCGCCTCGGATGCCGCACAGGCAACGCCCCAGGCCGACACCGCCGGGGCCGATGCGCAGAACGAGATCACCGTCACCGGCTATCGCCAGAGCATCGCCTCCGCCCTCGCCGCCAAGCGCAACGACATCCGCATCACCGACGGCATCTCGTCGGAGGATATCGGCAAGTTCCCTGCCCAGAACATCACCGAAGCGATCCAGCGTATCGCGGGCGTCCAGATGTCGAACATCAACGGTCGCGGCTCGACGATCAGCATCCGGGGCCTGGGCCCGCAATATGCCCGCACCACGATCAACGGCCAGACCTTCGCCAGCGCCGACTTCAAGGACGGCTTCCGCTACGACATCATCCAGACCGATCTGGCGAGCGCGATCCAGGTCATCAAGTCGCCGACCGCCGACATGGACACGGGCGGCCTGGCGGGCACCGTCAACATCGATACGGTCAAGCCGCTCGCCTATAAGGGCCCCAGCTTCATCGCCGGGATCAAGGGCTATTATTCCGACTATCGCAAGGACGCGACGCCCAAGGTCAACGCGGCTTATATCAAGCGCTTCGCCGACGACACGATCGGCGTCATGCTGGACGTCGGCTATCAGAAGCTGAAGGATCGCGGCGACTATCTGTTCATCAAGAACTGGTATCAGCCGGGCGCCGTGGCCGGGGCCGCCAATGTTCAGGTGCCGGGCAATCTCCGCTATCGCCGGATCGACCGCGACACCGAGCAGCTGATGGGCAGCGGCGCGATCCAGTGGAAGCCGCAGGACAATTTCGAGGTCCTGTTGCAGGGCGAATATTCGCGCGACCATACGCGTTACGACACCCGCCAGATGGTCTTCGGCCGCTGGGCCGCCTCGGCGGTGACGGTGAACGGCACGTCCAACGGCGTGGCCGACAAGATTTCGATCAGCAATTTCAACGTCGACAACAACGACCAGCCCGAACTGCGCAACCTCCAGACGCAGGCCTATACCGGCACCGTCAACTGGAGCCCGACCGACACCACCCATATCCATGCGGTCGGCCATTATACCCAGGGTGATGCCAAGCTGTACGAATGGGCGACGATCGACGAGGTGCGCTTCGCGAACGGCGGCCAGCTCGACATTTCCGATCCGTTCAACGTCCGCTGGAACACCGCCAGCCTGACCGACGGGTCGATCTACAATATGGCGAACCGCACCTGGTACGCCTTTGTCGACGGTGCGACGCATATCCAGTCGGCCCGCGACCGCGCGATCCAGACCGACCTGACCCAGGATCTCGACTGGCACGGGATCAAGGCGCTGGTCATCGGCGCGAAATATCATCACGAAAGCTTCGATACCAAGGCGTATCGCCACGACCGCGACGCCGATGTCAGCGATCCCGTCACCTATCCCGAATTCGCCTGGATTCCCGATCTGTCGAAGACGGGCGTGCTGGTGAACAACTTCCTGGGCGGATCGATGTCGATCCCGCACAGCTTCCTGTCGGTCAATGCTCCGTTGTGGCAGCAGATCCTGCGCGACAAGGGCATTTCGGTGCCCGACACGCCCGACTGGCCCAACACCTACAAGGTCGATCGCTATATCCCGGCGGTCTATGCGATGGCCAATATCGACGGCACGCTGTTCGACCTGCCGGTGCGCGGCAATGTCGGCGTCCGGTACGAACACACCCATCAGAACGTCACCAGCAGCCTGACCAACGGCACCGGCAGCGACGCGACCCTGTTGGGCCAGCAGCATGTCGTGCAGGATTATGGCAATGTCCTGCCCAGTGCCAGCTTCGCGCTGGACCTGACGCCGCGCCTGGTCGCCCGCATCGCCGCCGCCAAGGTGCTGGTCCGCCCGCTGCTCAACAGCCAGACGCAGATGGCCGACACGATCAGCCGCGTCACCACCAGCCTGCGTCCGAGCGTCTCGGTGGCGCAGGGCGAGAGCCGGTTGAAGCCGTTGACCGCCAACCAGCTGGACCTCAGCCTGGAATTCTACCACGGCAAGGGCAACTCGATCACGCTGGCCGGTTTCTACAAGGCGGTGAAGAACGGCACCTTCACCCAATTCTACTGCCCCGGCTCGTTCGACGGCGTGGCGCTAAACGGCGTGGTCAGCGATTGCCAGTCGGCCGACCTAAAGACCGATTACAGCTTCAGCCGGGTGCTGAACGACGACCGGGTCATCCATATCAAGGGGCTGGAACTGGGCGCGTCGCAGAATTTCGATGCGATCCTGCCCGTCAAGGGCTTCGGCGCGGTCGGCAACGTCACTATGGTCGACACCGATGCCAGCGCGATCGGCACCGGCTTCAACCTGCGCGACCTGTCGAAGCTGACCTGGAACCTGACGCCCTATTGGGAAAACGAGATGTTCAGCGTGCGGCTGTCGGTCAACCACCGCAGCTCGTACGTGCAGGATGCGGCATCCAGCTTCTTCGTCAATGGCGGCCTGACCCATGTGGTGCGCCCGCGCACCCAGATGGACCTAGGGTCAGGACTCGTTGATCACAGCCAGAAGATGACGGTGGCCGCGAGAGCAACGGCGGAAAAGAAGGCCGTGGGGCAGCGATCGTAGCGTGTGGCAACGCGGCGCCAGTCTTTGAGGCGGCCGAACATGATCTCGATGCGGCTGCGACGCCGATAGCGGCGCTTGTCGTATCTGACCGGCTCGTTGCGCGATCGTCGGCCCGGGATGCATGGCTGGATGCCCTTGGCCTGGAGAGCGTCCCTGAACCAATCGGCGTCGTAGCCGCGGTCGCCGAGCAGCCACTGCGCTTTTGGCAGGTCGTCCAGCAGGGCTGCCGCGCCGGTGTAGTCGCTGACTTGGCCTGCGGTCATGAAGAAGCTCAATGGGCGGCCGTTCGCGTCGGCCACGGCATGGAGCTTGGTGTTCATGCCGCCCTTGGTGCGTCCGATCAGGCGGCCGAGATCCCCTTTTTAACCCGCAGGCTCGATGCCGTGCGGTGCGCCTTCAGGTAGGTCGCATCGATCATGACGGTTTTCGGTTCGGCATCGCCTGCAGCCAGCCCCTCCATCATGCGCGTGAACACGCCACGCTCGCCCCAGCGCTTCCACCGGTTGTACAGCGTCTTGTGAGGACCATAGGCGCTGGGCGCATCCCGCCAGCGCAGCCCATTGCGGTTGACGAAGACGATGCCGCTCAGCACCCGCCGGTCATCCACCCGAGGCTTGCCGTGGCTCTTGGGGAAGAACGGCCGCAGCCGCTCCATCTGATCGTCCGTCAGCCAAAAAAGGTCGCTCATCACCAGTCTCCTCGTGGAGCCTGAATCAGATCGCGACGCTCACATCAATGGGTCCTGACCCTAGCGCTGGGCTTCAATCCCGCCAGCTATCTCAGCTTCACGGCGGGCATCATCAACCTGAACAACACGCACGAAGACGCCTACCAGACCAACGCGAACACCTTCCAGCTCGCCAGCCGGACGGGTCGCACCATCTACCTCTCGGCATCGACGCGCTTTTAAACCTCCCCCTGGAGGGCGGACGGCCATGTGGACCGGACCGCCCTTCCTTTTCTTGGGACGGAAGCCGCCCACAAGGCGGCTTTTGCCATTCGGAAGAGGCTCATATTGCTGATCTGGAACGGTTTTTCCGCCTCAACCCAGATGCAATAATTTTGACCAATCGGCGAGCTGCAACCGTTGACAGGTCAGACCATTCCATGTCACCGATAAGACCATAAGATAACAACATCGCGAAGCAGGAAGACGTTTTCGATCAACGGCGCGCGCCACCACGACTGCAAAATGCAGCGGGGGTCGTGACGGTGATCGGTGGAAGGTGACGCGGTTCGACGCAAGCAATGGGTCCGGCTCGACGGGCTCGGGCACGGTTTTGCCGTCCCGGCCGATGCTCCCCCCTGCCCGCGCGACGGCGACATCGTCCGATCGGATTCGACGTCCGGTGCCATGTCGGGGGCCGGTCGACTTGGGGGGAAGACCATGACTGTATCGCAACCAAATGAGAAACGACGCCCGACGCGCACGGGCCTGCTTCATGGCACGGCCTGGCTGGTGGCGGTCGCGGGAGCCGCGCCCGCACTGGCACAGACCACACCCACCGCCGACACGGCCCAGGCGGCGGCCGAGGACGGCCAAAACGAGATCACCGTCACCGGCTATCGCCAGAGCATCGCCTCGGCTCTCGCCACCAAGCGCAAGGACATCCGGGTCAGCGACGGCATCTCCGCCGAGGATATCGGCAAGTTCCCGGCGCAGAACATCACCGAATCGATCCAGCGCATCTCGGGCGTGCAGATGCAGAACATCAACGGGCGCGGTGCGACGATCAGCATCCGGGGCCTGGGTCCGCAATACGCCCTGACCACGATCAACGGCCAGACCTTCAAGAGCGCCGACTTCACCGACGGCTTCCGCTACGACATCATCCAGACCGAGCTGGCCAATGCCGTACAGGTCATCAAGTCGCCGACCGCCGACATGGACAGCGGGGGCCTGTCCGGCACGGTCAACATCAACACGCTGAAGCCGCTGGATTACAAGACGCGGAAAGTCGTGCTGTCGGCCAAGGCGCAGAATTCCGAATATGCGGGCCGCGCGATCACGCCCAAATTCGGCGCCAGCTATGTCGATCAGCTCGCGGGCGGGACGCTCGGCGTCTATCTGAATCTGGGCTATCAGAAGCTGAAGGATCGCGCCGACTATCTGTTCCAGGACCGCTGGGCGACGCAGAATGTGAACGGCGCGACGATCGCCGTGCCGCGCCGACCGCGCTATCGCCGGATCGACCGCTCGATCGACCAGATCATGGGCAGCGGCGGCGTGCAGTGGCGGCCCAACGACCAGTGGGAGATCGACGCCAACGCCATCTATGCGCGTGACGACACCCATTACGACGTCAACCAGCAGGTCTTCCTGTTCAACACCGCACGCCTGACTCCGGTCAGCGTGGCGAACGGCGCCTCCATGGTCACGACCGCGACCAACTTCACGCTGGAGAACAACCGCCAGGAGGAAACCCGCAAGCTGTCGAGCCAGGGCTACACGCTCAGCGCCAAGTGGCGGGGCGAGGATGGCTGGACCGCGCGCGCGGTCGGCAACTATACGCGCGGCCATGCCTATTCGCGCGAGGATGCCGCGATCCTGGGCGTCACCATCCCGTCGGCCACGCTGGACATCACCGATCCGTTCAACGTCAAATACAGCGTGGCGGCCAATCTGACCGACCCGGCGCTCTACAACCGCTCCACGCTGGTGCGGAACGAGTTTCCGGTCGGCGCGACCCGCCGGACGACGGGCAAGGAAATCTCCGGTCAGGGCGACGTGACCAAGGACGTGTCGCTGGGACCGATCTCGCAATTCGCGGTCGGTGCGAAATATCGGCATGAGAGCTTCGTACGCGATGTCGGCCGCCACGACCTCGCCTCGCTGGCCAACCGCCCCGGCGCCACCGCCACCGTCTTCCCGGCGCTGTCGAGCAGCAGCTATCCGGTCGGCGGCTTCCTGAACGGCATGGGCAGCATCCCCACCAGTTGGATCGCCCCCGATATCGGCGCGTACAGCCAAGCGCTGGCCGGGGCCGGGATCAGCGTGCCGGACCTGCCCGCGCCGGAATCCAGCTATACCGTCGATCGCTATATCCCGGCGGTCTATGCCATGGCCAATATCGACACGACGCTGTTCAACGCGCCGCTACGCGGCAATGTCGGCGTACGGTACGAACATACGTTGCAGGTGGTGAAGGGCAATATCACCGCCCCGCGCACCGGATCCTATACCAACGTCACCAACAAGATCGGCGATTACACGTCGCGCCAGGACTATCAGAACGTCCTGCCCAATTTGACCTTGGTGCTGGAGCCGACCTCCAAGCTGCAACTGCGTTTCGCCGCCGCCAAGGTGCTGGTCCGCCCGATCCTGGACGCCAATACCTCGATGGCGCAGACGACCTCGTCGGTGGCGAACACCTTCCCCGCCGGGACCAACACCGTCACCGTCGATCTGGGCCAGGCGGGGCTGAAGCCGCTGACCGCCGATCAGATCGATCTGGGCGCGGAATGGTATTATGGCGCGGCCAGTGCGATCTCGGTCAACGGCTTCTACAAATGGGTGAAGAACGGCACCTTCTCGTCGCTGGTCTGCCCGGCCTCGTTCCGGGGCACGACACTGAGCCGCGCGTCGAGCGGCGACTGCGTCGATAGTTCGGGCAATATCTACAACGTCACCCAGACGTCGAACGACCCGCGCATCATCCGCATCCGGGGCGTCGAGTTCGGCTGGAACCAGTCGCTCGACCGCATCCTGCCGGTCGACGGGTTCGGCTTCATGGCCAATTACACCCGCGTCATCCCGACCCAGGTGGCGATCGGCACCGGCTTTACCGTGCGCAACCTGTCGAAGGACACGGTCAACATCACGCCCTATTGGGAAAACCGCCACTTCAGCCTGCGCCTGTCGGCCAATTACCGCAGCTCCTATGTCCAGAACGGTGCGGACAGCTTCTTCGCGACCGAGAGGCATACGGTGCGCGGCCGCACCCAGTTCGACCTCAGCGCGGGCTATACCCCGAACGAGACGCTCAGCTTCGCGGCCGGGATCATCAACCTGAACAACAGCCGCGAACAGGCCTATTACAACAACAATCCCGCGATCTGGCAGGAGACGAGCTTCTATGGCCGCTCCTTCTACCTGTCGGTGTCGACGCGGTTCTGATCTTCCCGATTGGGGGGGCGGGTCGGCCGGACGGTCGGTTCGCCCTTTCCTTTCGGGATTTCCTTGAGGACAATGCCGCCCGTGAAGACCTTATTCCCCGCGCTCGGCCTGATCGGCACCCTGTTCGTCACCGCATCGACGGCCCATGCCCAAAGCGATGGCGGACAGGCCGCCCGCGCCGTGCTCCGGCGGCTGGGCGTGCCGGAGCGGCAGGTTTCGGTCGCGATCCAGCCTTCGACCGCACCCCGCTACCGGGTCCGGGTGGATCATGACCGGCTGAAGGTCGAGGCCTCCTCGCCCGTCGCGGCGGTGCGCGGGGCGGCGGCGATGCTGAATGCGCAAGGGCGGCTGTCGGTCAGTTGGGAGGGCGATCGCGTCGGTCCGATGACCCGCCTGACGCCCGGCGACAGCGGCTGGGTATCCTCGCCCTTCAACATCCGCGCCTATCTGAACACCTGCACCTATGGCTATACGACGCCCTGGTGGAACTGGGCCCGCTGGGAACGCGAGATCGACGCGATGGCGGTGCACGGCGTCGACATGCCGCTGGCCATGGAGGGGCAGGATTATGTCTGGCGCCAGCTATGGCGCGAACAGGGCTTGAGCGAGGCGCAACTGGCGCAACATTTCTCCGGCCCCGCCTTCCTGCCGTGGCAACGCATGGGCAATATAGAGGGCTATCGCGCGCCCCTGCCCACCGGGTGGATCGACAAGAAGCACGCGTTGCAAAAGCGTATCCTGACCCGGATGCGCGACCTGGGCATGACGCCGATCCTGCCCGCCTTTGCCGGGTATGTGCCCAAGGCCTTTGCCGAGGCGCATCCCAAGGCGCGGATCTACAAGATGCGATCCTGGGAGGGGTTCGAGGGCACCTATTGGCTCGACCCGTCCGATCCGCTGTTCGCCCCGCTCGCCAAGCGTTTCCTGCAACTCTACACCGCCGAATACGGGCCGGGGCAATATTATCTCGCCGACGCCTTTAACGAGATGGTGCCGCCCATCGCCGAGGATGGCAGCGATACCGTGAATGCCGCTTATGGCGACGCGACGGCCAACACACCTGCACTGGACGCGGCGACCAAGGCGGCCGCCCTGCCCCGCGAAGTCCGCGACGCCCGGCTGGCGGCCTATGGCCAGCGGCTCTACGCCGCGATCGCCGCCGCCGCCCCGGGGGCGACCTGGGTGATGCAGGGCTGGCTGTTCGGGGCGGACAAGAAATTCTGGACGCCCGACGCCATCGCCGCCTTCCTGCGCGACGTGCCGGACGAGAAGATGCTGATCCTCGACATCGGCAACGATCGCTATCCGGGCATCTGGAAGACGACGAACGGCTTCGACGGCAAGAACTGGGTTTACGGCTATGTCCATAATTATGGCGGCAGCAACCCGGTCTATGGCGCGCCCGATTTCTATCGCCGCGACGTGGCGGCGATGTTCGCCGACAAGGGGCGTGGTCATGTGCGCGGCTTCGGCATGTTCCCCGAAGGGCTGCACAGCAATAGCCTGATCTACGACTATGCCTATGATGTGGCCTGGCCGGGCGGCGACATGGGTCTCGGCCCCTGGCTGAGCCGCTACACCACCGCCCGCTATGGCCGGAGCGATCCGGCGATGACGGCAGCATGGCAGGACGTGGTCGCGGGTGCCTATGACGTGCGCTACTGGACGCCGCGCTGGTGGAACGAGCGGGCGGGCGCCTATCTCTTCTTCAAGCGTCCCGCCGCCGATGCGCCGACCTATCCCGCCGAACCGGGCGACCGGGCGAAGCTGCGTGCCGGGATCGCGGCGATGCTCAAGCTCGCGCCGGCCTATGGTGCAAGCCCGCTCTACCGCTATGATCTGGTCGACCTGACCCGCCACGCCGCCAGCCTGTCGCTGGACGACCGCGTGAAGGCCGCCGTTGCCGCCTATCAGAAGGGCGATGTCGCGACCGGCGACCGAGAGACGGCGCGGGTCAAGGCGATGGCCCTTGCCATCGACCATCTGATCGGCGGACAGCAGGAAAGCCTCGCCAGTTGGATCGCCGATGCGCGGGCCTATGGCGATACGCCCGCCGAAAAGACCGCCTACGAACAGAATGCCAAGGCGCAGGTGACGGTCTGGGGCGGCCGCGGCCATCTGGGCGATTACGCGTCCAAGGCCTGGGCGGGCATGTATGCCGATTATTACCTGCCGCGCTGGATGGCCTATCTCAACGAGGCACGCACCGCCGCCCTCGCCAAGCGGCCGGTCGACGATGCGGCGTTCACGACCAAGCTGCTCGATTGGGAAAAGGCATGGGTCGCCGATCCCCGCCCCTACAAGGCCAGCGCCCCCGCCGATCCGGTGGCCGAGGCCCGCGCGCTGATGCAGGAGACCGCCCGGTGACGACCATGACCGCCAGAACTGAGCGTTTCGCCTCGCTCGACATGTTCCGGGGCGCGACCATCTTCCTGATGATCGTGGTCAACACGGCGGGCGCGGGCGGGGCCTTCACCCAGTTGCAGCACGCGCCGTGGTTCGGCTTCACGCTGGCGGACCTGATCTATCCCAGCTTCCTGTTCGCGGTCGGCAACGCGATGAGCTTCGCGCTGACCCGGCCGATGCCCGAACATGTCTTCCTGCGTCGGGTGTTGAAGCGGGCCGCGCTGATCTTCCTGCTCGGCGTTCTGATGTACTGGTTCCCCTTCGTCACCCATCAGCCGGACGGGAGCTGGGTCGCCAAGCCCTTTGCCGACACCCGGCTGACCGGCGTGCTGCAACGCATTGCGCTCTGCTATCTGCTGGGGGCGCTGTGTGCGCGCTATCTGAAGCCCAGCCAGTTGGTGATGGTCGCGATCGGTCTGGTCGTCGCACACTGGGCGATCCTGGTCGGCCTCAGCCCGGCGGGCGAGGCGTTCGGGCGGTATAAGAATGCGGGCACGCTGTTCGACCTGTGGCTGATCGGACCGGAGCATCTGTATAAAAAGGACCATGGCTTCGATCCCGAGGGACTGCTCGGCACCCTGCCCGCTACCGCCAATGTCATCGCCGGTTATCTGACAGGGCTGGCCATCCAGCGTTGGGGCAAGCACGCGGCGACCGTCGGGCGGTTGGCGGCGATCGGGGCCGGGCTGGTCGTGGTGGCGCTGCTGCTGTCGCCGATGCTGCCGATCGGCAAGAAATTGTGGACCGGCTCTTTCGTCGCGCTGACCGTCGGCATCGACCTGATCCTGCTGGGCGCGGTGCTGTGGCTGGTCGAGATACGCGGCGTGAAGGTCGGGCGGTCCTTCCTCCAGATGCTGGGGCGCAATCCGCTCGCCATCTATCTGTTCTCCGAGCTGCTCGTCGTCGTGCTGGAGCTGATCCATGTCGATGGCGAGGGGCTTTATACCTGGGTCGGCCTCAACGCGTTTCAGCCGGTCGCGCCGGGGCCGGTGGGGTCGCTGCTTTGCGCGCTGGCCTATACGCTGATCTGCTGCGGGTTCGGGTGGGTGCTGGATCGCAAGGGGATCATTCTCAAAGTCTGAGGCGCCCTCGGGTCACCGCTCGCGAACCGAAATCGTCCGCCCCAAGCCGGACGCCCTGCCGGGCGCCGCCTCCACGACCAGCACGACCTGCCGCTCGGCCGCCCCGGCCGGGAACGGCACCATCAGCGGCGCGCCCGCAAAGTCCGTCTTCTCCGCCCGCTTCACTCCGTCCACCCATGCCTCCGCGCGGCCGACGACCTCGGCGAAGACCACCGCGCCGCCCTGCTCCGCGACCCGGCGGCGCGGCTTGAAGCTGGTGCGATAGGTCGACCACACGCCCTCGCCCGGCCCCTCCAGCCGTCCGGGCCGCGCATAGACCAGGCTGTTCATGTCGTTGCCCGCATAACGCCGCAACGGATCGGGCCGGGTCGCGGTGAAGTCGCTCCGCTTCCAGTCGGTCAGCATCGCGACGGGACGCGTCGCAGGCAGTGCGGGCAGAGGCTCGGCGGCGATCACCCGCACCGTGGCCCGCGCGGGTTTCAAGCCCGGCGCGGTCGCCTCGACCGTCAGCGTCCCCGCCCCCGCCTCGGCCCGGACCAGCGCCTGGGCCAGCCCGTGGAAGAGGCGACGCGCGGGCACGACTTCCGAGTCATGATCGTTGGGATCGCCATTGCCGACCCCGATGACCACACCCCGCGTCACCCGGAAGCTCACCGGGGCATCCGCGTCCGGCACCACCCGCCCGCGCGCATCGACCGCCATCACGGTGAAGGGCTGGACGTCGCTGCCCGTGCCCAGCATCCCGCCACGATCCGCGACCAGCTTCAACGCGACCGGCTGCCCCGCCGTTTCGACCGACGTCCGCGACACCTCGCGCCCGGCGCGGTAGCCGACCGCCTCAAGCCGTCCGGGGCTATAGGGCACCTGCCATTCGGGCATCGCCAACCGGTCGACCGTCTTTACCCCCAGGCTCTTTCCGTTCAGGCGCAGCTCGACCGTCTCGGCATTGGTCAGCGCCAGCACCCGGATCGCCTGCCCCTCGCGCCCCGGCCAGGTCCAGTGCGGCGCGATGGCGAGGGCGGGCGCATCGTCCACCCATTGTGCGCGGCGCAGATGGAAGGCCATCTTGGCGAAACCGCACAGATCCATGATGCCGAATACGCTGCTGGTCGTCGGCCATTCGAACGGCGTCGGCTCGCCATGATAGTCGAAGCCCGTCCACACGAACGTCCCCGCGACGAAGGGCCGCGTGTCGATCATCCGCCAGCTTTCGTGATGGGTCAGGCCCCATTCGGCGGCGTCGGTGTCGTAGGAACTCACTTCATGCGCCGCCATGTCGGTCTTCCACACGCCGCGAGTCATGAACGCGCTGGTATCCTCCGAACTGGTCATCGGCTTGGTCGGATGCGCCGCATGGAAGCTGTCATAGCGCCGATGCTGGTAGTTGAAGCCCATCACATCCACCGCATCCGAGACATTGAGCGGGGAAAACATCCCGTCGTTCATCGCCGCCGTGACGGGGCGCGAGGTATCGAGTTCCTTCACCGCCTCGGCCATGCGGCGGACCATCTCATAGCCCTGCTCGGTGCCCTGCATCGGTTCCTCGTTGAAGACCGACCAGAGGAAGACGCTAGGGTGATTGCGGTCGCGGCGGACCAGCCACTCCAGCTGGCGCAGATAGTCGGGGCTGGGGTTGAAGTTCCGGTTCTCGTCCATGACCAGCATCCCCAGCCGGTCGCAGGCATCGAGCAGTTCGGGCGCGGGCGCATGGTGCGAGCAGCGCAGCGCGTTGCAGCCCATCGCCTTCAGCCGCCGGATGCGCCACTCCCACATCACATCGGGCATGGCGACGCCGACCCCGGCATGGTCCTGATGGACGCAGACGCCCTTGATCTTGGTCGCCACGCCGTTGAGGTAGAAGCCGGTGCCTGCATCGAAGCGGATCTCGCGAAAACCGATCCGGGTGGCGCGGGCGTCGATGGGCTTGCCGTCGCGCAGCAGCCGCGTCTCCACCCGGTAAAGGGTCGGCCGGTCGACCGACCAGAGTTGCGGCGACGTAACCGGGATCGTGACCTTCGCCTCGGCGGTCTTGAGCGGATCGACGGTCACGTCCGTCTCCGCCCGGCCGATGGTGCGGCCCGCCGGATCGATCAGCACCGCCTCGGCCCGCACGGTCGCCGCCGTCTTCTGAATGTTGGAGACGGTCAGCGCGACCGGCACCGTCCAGCCCGTACCCTCGCGACGCGGATCGGCGTGCAGGCCATCGGTGACGATGCTCACCCCGTCCCGCACCGCCAGCCAGTTGTGGCGATAGAGCCCCGCGCCCTCATACCACCAGCCCTCCATCGTCTCAGCATCGACGCGGACGGCGAGCGTGTTCACCTCCTCGCCGAACCGGGCATAGGGGGTGATGTCGATCAGGATGGCGGTATAGCCGCTGAAGCTGTGCGCCACGAGCACGCCGTTGAACCAGACCCTGGCATTGGTCGCCGCCGCGCCCAGCTGCACCTCCAGATAGCGGCCGCGCCATTCGCTGGGCAATTTCAGCGTGCGGCGATACCAGCCGATCCCACGCCGCCGGTATCCTTGCGCGACATTGGCCTTGGGATCGACCACTTCCTCCATCGCCCAGTCATGCGGCAGCTCGACGCTGCGCCAGTCGCTGTCGTCATAGCTGACCGCCGCCGCCCCCTGCGCGATCCCGGCCTTGGCATTCTGGTAGCTTTCCTCATGCCCCAGGATCGGCGGCACCGCGATGTCGCCCTTGTGGAACAGCCAGCCGCTATCGAGCCGGAGCAGCCCCGGGTCGGACACGAATGGCGGTTCGGGCATCGCGTCGAAGGGCGCAGGCGCATCGCCGCTGTCGAGGTCGAGCCGGGTGTTCGCCGCCAGAGCAGGCGTGCCCAGCGCAGGCGCGGCCAGCCCGCTGGCGAGCAGGGTGCGGCGGGTCACGGTCATCGGGCAGTCTCCGGGAGGGGCGCGTAAAGCGGGCGGGCGCCATCGAGCACCAGCTCGACACGATCGAGGGTCAGTCCGGGATCGAGCGGCACGATCGCCACCCGGTGATGCCCGGCGACAAAGCTCTTGAGCGGCAGGGTTACGACGGCGGTGTTGGTCAGGACATTCTGCCGCCACTCATCGCTGCGCCCCGCGGTCGCGAAATCGACCATCTGCCACTCGCCATCGTCCAGCCGGACGGCGGCGCGCAAGCCGTGTGCGGGGTCGCGGGGATGGGTCGGCAGCGCGACGACGCGCAGGGTGGCCCCGGCCTCGGTCATGGTCGCGAAGCGCCATGTCGCGGGCGTCCCCTGCGCCGCCGAGCCGCGCGTCGGCAGGGTCAGCTTCGCCCGCAACGCGCCATGCTGGCTGCCGAAGTCGGGGATCGCTTCCCAATCTCCACCATAGCGCGCCGCGAGCGCAGGCATGGTGACGCGGCGTTCATCCTCGATCGCCGTGCCCGGCTCTGCCTTGGGCGGGGCGAGCGTGGTTGCATGGACGACCACCGGCTGCTCGCCGCAGCGCAGTGTCACCGGCCCAACCGCGCCCTTGCCGTCATAGCGGAGCGTCAACCGCTGCTCATACCCGCCGCGCTCGTTCAACTCGCCCTTGCCTTGCGACAAGGACAGGCCCGCCGGCATGTCGCTTACGGCCCAGGAAGTCGCCTGCGGCTGATGCTGATACAGGGTCACGGGTCGCTCGGCTGGAACGCCACGGGTAAAGGTCAGGACATTCTCATCGCCGATCCATGCGCCCCAATGCCCGCTGGCGCAGCCCTTCTGCGTGGAGGGTCGCCAGCTCGGCCACATCGGCTCGGCAAAGACGGGCAGGCGGCGCGGCGCCATGTCCATCATCTCCCGCCACTTGCCCCCGGCCAACGCATTATAGCGCACCGTGTCCGCGACCAGCCCGGCATGCGCCGCCTTGGCCCACGCGACATAGGCATTGGCGCTGGCGCGTTGATCGCGCGCGTACAGCTCGGCCAGGTCGAGCGACAGGATGCGCGTGTTCAGCCCCGCCGCGCCGCGCACCGGATAGAGGACCAGCTCGTAAAAGGCGTCCTGCCGATCCTTCGCGATACGCGCGCCGATCGCCTCGGCCTGCGCCGCAAGCGTGCGATACGCCGCGACCCGCGCCTGTGCTTCCTCGCCATCCGACTGCACATAGGCGCTGGGCCGGTTGGGCGTGACCCATTCGGTCTGGCCGAAACCCATGAACTCGGGCTTGCGCGGCCAGACCAAGTCATAGAAGCGCATCATCACATCGGCGATATCGCCCGCCTCCGCCTCGCCGAACTGCTCGGCCATGAAGCGGCGCAGATGCTCGCGCGGCGATTGGTCCAGCAGCTTTGCATCGAAGGCCAGGTCGAGGAAATATTGCGAGAGATATTCGATCGGCTTGATGTCGCCGACATTGACCACCCAGATGCGCCGCGCGTCGGTCGCCCAGGCGCGCCCCATCTCCTCGCGGATCAGCGCGGGATGCGTCGTGCCCAGCCACAAATAGTCATGCGGCCGCCCCCAATAGGACAGGTGATAATAGACCCCCGCCCCGCCCGGCCGTTTCTGCTCCTCGGGCGTGCTGAGCCGTCGCAGATAGCCGTAATTGTCGTCGGTCCACATCAGCGTGACGTCGCCCGGCAGGGTCAGCCCGGCATCATAGGCCTCCTGCAATTCATGGTACGCCACATAGAGTTGCGGAACCTGCGCCGCCGGTTTGCCCAGCGTGTCGGCCAGAAGCCCACGCTGCCGCCCGACCACGTCCTCCAGAATGCTGCGCCGCGCGGCCGTGGTCGTCACGCCCTGCATCGGCCCGTCATGCAGGCCGCGCAGGCCGACCGTGTAGAACGCCTCCTGCCCCTTGGTCTCGCCCACCCGCTCGCGCCAGTAATCGAGGATCGCCTGAGGCCGCCTGGTGAAGTCGAAGCCGCCGCGCTGGCCCTCGTCCCATTCGCGCAGATTGTTGCGGAGCATCGGCTCGGCATGGGAACTGCCGATGACGATCGCATAGCGTTTCGCGAGCGGTGCATTGCCCGGATCGCCAAAAAAGGGTGTCGAGATCGAGTGCATCGCGGGCCATAACGTGTTGGCCTTCAACCGCCACATCAGCTCGAAAACGCGCTGATAGGTCTTGGGGCCGATATTGCCCTTTTGCGGATCGAAGGTCTTGGCCGCCCAGGGCTCCAGTCCCCAATCCTCGTCGTTCAGGAAGATGCCGCGATACTTCACCGACGGCTCGCGGGAGACGAAGGCGGCGTCATCGATGGCGATCCGGTTACGACGCCGCGGGGTGACGTCCGCCCACCATTCCCAAGGCGACACGCCCAGCGCGCGGGAAAGGTCGGTCACGCCATAAGCGGCGCCGCGCGCGTCCGATCCGGCAATCAGCAGATAGCGCCGCCCCGCCACGCGGACCCCGGCGCGGACATAGCGTTCCCAGCCACCCTTGATCGGCGACAGATCGACCCCGCCCTCCGCCGCCAGCCGTTGGACGATCGGCGAAGCCGTCGTTCCGATCACGATGCACATCGGGGCGCAGGTCGCCACATCCTCGACGATCGCGCCAGGCCGCCCGCCCAGCCCAGTCAGATCGCGGGCCAGAAGCTCGGCAGCGATACGGGTCGTCCCCTCACCGTCCGGTGCCGCCAACAGGCTCGCCCGCGTGAAGTCAAACTCGGCGGCGTGGGCAGGCATGGCGAGGCCCAGCAACGATGCCAGGCCTGCGCCCATGACCGTGATCCCCGCCCGCTTCATCCGCCCACCCCCATGGTTATCGGATCAGTCTAACCCGGCGGCTCAAGCTGTAAAGCTCATTTGCCTGACCAATTAGAGGCCGCTTAAAGGCCACGGAAAGGGGCCGTGCGAAACGGCCCCTCCCGTCATCAGGCGGTGACGCCCTTGCCCGAAATGATCAGCGGGATGCCGATCTCATGCCGCGCGCCCAGTGGCAGCGTGACTTCCAGTGCCTCGGCAGTGCGCTTGAACGGCAGCGGACTATTGTCGCCCTGCAACGTCACCCGCTGGATCTGGCCCGGCATGGTCGGGTTGCCCTGCGCCAACAGGGTCATGCGCGCGATATTGTCCTCGGGCCAGCCCATCACCAGCGCATGGAGATTGCCGTTGCGCGTCACATATCGCACGTCGCGCGCGGTATAGGCGGACTTGGGACCGCCTTCGGAGAAATTGCCCGAATTGCCGCGCGTCGGGCCTTCCCCATTCAGCTTCCAGGGGCGGCTGGCATAGATCGCCTCACCATAACGGCCCATCCATTCGGCGATATCGTTGACGATCCTCTCTTCCTTGTCGTCGATCGTCCCGTCACCGCGCATCGGCACCGACAGCATCAGATTGCCGTTCTTCGACACCACGTCGCACAAGGTGTGGATGACCGTCGCCGCCGACTTGTAGCCGTCGTTCCGATAGGTCTCGATATCATAATGCCAGTTGCCGATGCAGGTGTCGGTCTGCCACGGAAAGCGCTCGATGTAATTCTTGCCGCCACGCTCGACATCGTCGACGATGCCCGTGCGCCGCTGCGGCGGCGTCATCTTGCTGGTGACGACGGCTTCCAGGCGGCCGCCATTCCACTGCATCGACTGGTTGTAGAACCAGGATGTGAAATCTAGGCCATATTGCTCGAGCGGCAGGTCGAAATTGTCGAAATAGACCATGTCCGGCCGGTATTTCCGGACCAGATCCTTGGCGCGGAGCAGCCAGTTGGGCGCGAAGTTCGAGCCTGCCGGAACCCCCTCGTTCCACAGGCGGTCGGTCGCCTCGTGCCAGGCATTGGCCTCCGCCTCGCTACGGATGCCATCGGGCATCGGCATGTGGCGGCCGGTATAAAGCTGCTGTGGGTCGAGCCCTTCCCACCATTGCCCGCGCCCTTGCGCGGCGGTCAGCTTATAGGCGTCATAGCGTTCGCCCGCGCGCGGACCGGTCGGGTCATAGCCATAAGCGGGCTGGTTCCAGTGCCAGGCATGGGCCGAGTGGTTCGACACGGCGAAGCGCAGGCCCCGCGCACGCGCGCCCTTCGCCCATTCGCCGACGATGTCCCGGCGCGGTCCCACCCGCGTCGTATTCCATGCATGATATTTGGAATCATAGGCGTCGAGATTGTCGTGATGGTTGGCCAGCGCCATGAAGTATTTCGCGCCTGCCTTTTTATAGAGGTCGAGCAAGCGGCCGGGGTCCCAACGGTCCGCCTTCCACCTGTTCTGGATCTCCATGAAGCCGACATCGGCCGGATGGCCATAGGTCTTCAGGTGATGGTTATAGGCGCGGCTGCCGGGCAGATACATCTCGCGGGCATACCAGTCGCCCTGTTCGGGCACGCACTGCGCGGTCCAGTGCGCCCACATGCCGAACTTGGCGTCGCGGAACCAGTCGGGCACGCTGTAGCCGGCGGTCAGCGACGCCCAGTCCGGCGTGAAGCGCGAGGGCGGCGGCACCTTCAGGGCACGCCCCGCTCCCATGGCCTGCGGCGCCGTCGGCACTGCCGAGGCCGCTGCGGGCGCCAGTGCCGCCGCCGCGACCGCGCCCCCGATCATCTCGCGTCTGTTCGCCTTCATCCCTCGCTCTCCCTGCCATCGATTCGGTCGCTCGCACCGGCACTTTCAAGTCCGTCCGCTCGGGTTACGTCACCCGCATCACTCTCTTCTGTGAAAGCATTATGTTATAAGCGCGATCATAATTCACATTTGTCGGAGTTTGCAAGGCGTGTCGCAGGGGCCATAATAGGGGGGCGCTCGTAATCCCGTCGCGCATTCAACGCTACTGCACCGCACCATGCAATCGATGACTGTAATCGGGTTAACTCGCTTTGCCATCGAGACCCGGTTTTCTAATCGCGCCCCGCAACACGAATAACAGACCAAAGGGGCCCCCATGCCGATTGCACCCGTTTCCCTGATCGCGATGATGGCCGCGCTGACCAGCGCGCCCCAGCAGACCGACCGCCCCCAGCCCAAGGCGCCGACCGCCGCCAAGACCGTGACGCAGAATCCGCCCGCGCCGGTCGTCGCCCGCCCCGGCGGCATGACGAACCGCGACTGGTGGCCCAGCCGCCTCGACCTGACGGCGCTGCGCCAGCATGAGGACACCCGTGCCAATCCCTACGGTGCGGACTATGACTATGTGAAGGAGTTCAACAGCCTGGACCTGGAGGCGGTCAAGGCCGACATCCGCCGCGTCCTGCACACGTCGCAGCCCTGGTGGCCGTCCGACTATGGCAATTACGGCCCCTTCTTCATCCGCATGGCCTGGCACAGCGCGGGCACCTATCGCGCCGGTGACGGGCGCGGCGGTTCGGACGGTGGCGAGCAGCGCTTCGACCCGCTGAACAGCTGGCCGGACAATGTCAGCCTGGACAAGGCCCGCCGTCTGGTCTGGCCGATCAAGCAGAAATATGGCCGCAAGCTCAGCTGGGGCGACCTGATGGTGCTGAGCGGCAATGTCGCGCTGGAGGATATGGGCTTCAAGACGGTCGGCTTTGCCGGTGGTCGTGTCGATGCGTGGCAGCCGGACGTCGTCTACTGGGGCCCCGAGACCAAGATGATGGGCACCGAGCGAACCAAGGCGGACGGCACGCTGAAGCGTCCGCTGGCGGCGACCACCATGGGCCTCATCTACGTCAACCCGGAAGGACCGAACGGCAATCACGATCCGATCGGTGCCGCCGCCGATATCCGCCGCGCCTTCGGCAACATGGCGATGAACGACGAGGAGACGCTGGCACTGATCGCGGGCGGTCACACCTTCGGCAAGGCGCATGGCGCGCATGCCCAAAAGCCGTGCCTCGGCGCCGAGCCGACCGCGGGCGCCATCGAGCAGCAGGGCCTGGGCTGGGCCAACAGGTGCGGCAAGGGCAATGCCCAGGACACGATCACTTCGGGCCTGGAAGGCGCCTGGTCGGCGACGCCCACACAGTTCACCACCCAATATATCGACAATCTGCTCAACTATGACTGGGTGAAGACCAAGAGCCCGGCGGGCGCCACCCAGTGGATTCCGACCGATCCGGCGGCGGCGCAGCTGGTGCCCGACGCGCATCTGCCGGGGGTGCGCCACGCGCCGATCATGTTCACCACCGACATGGCGCTGAAGGACGATCCCGCCTTCCGCAAGATCCTGGAGAGCTGGCAGAAGAATCCCGACCTGTTCGCCCAGGCCTTTGCGCGCGCGTGGTTCAAGCTGACCCATCGCGACCTCGGCCCGCGTGCGCGCTATCTGGGCAAGGACGTGCCGACCGAGTCCTATGTCTGGCAGGACGTCCTGCCCGCCGCCAGCTTCGCACCGATCGGTATGGAGGATCAGGCCCGGCTGAAGGCGATGGTCCTGGCATCGGGCCTGTCGGGTCCGGCGTTGATCCGCACCGCCTGGGCCTCCGCCTCGACCTTCCGCAGCACCGATATGCGCGGCGGGGCGAACGGCGCGCGCCTGCGCCTGGACCCGCAACAGGGCTGGGCGGTCAACGATCCGGCCGAGCTGAAGACGGTGCTGGCCAGGCTGACCGCGATCCAGAAGGACTTCGCCCGTAGCGGACGGCAGGTGTCGATGGCCGACCTGATCGTGCTGGGCGGCAATGCGGCGGTCGAGCAGGCCGCGCGGGCCGGGGGCATGACGGTCAGCGTGCCGTTCAAGCCCGGCCGCGTCGACGCCACCCAGGCGCAGACCGACCCCGTGTCCTTTGCCCATCTGGAACCGGTCGCCGATGGCTTCCGCAACTATTACGGGCCCAAGGCAGAGGTCAGCGCGCCAGAGGCACTGGTCGACAAGGCGGACTCGCTGGACCTGACCGTGCCGGAAATGACCGTGCTGGTCGGCGGGATGCGCGCGCTGGCTGCCAATAGCGGCGGGTCTAAGAACGGCGTGCTGACGGCCCGTCCGGGAACGCTGAGCAACGACTTCTTCGTCAACCTGCTGAGCATGGACACGGTGTGGACCAAGTCGGCGACGCCGGGCCTGTACGAGGGCAAGGACCGCGCAACGGGCGCTGCCCGCTGGACCGCGACGCCGGTCGACCTGATCTTCGGATCGAACTCCGAACTGCGCGCCGTGGCGGAAGTCTATGCCGCCGACGACGCCAAGGAGAAGTTCGTGAACGACTTCGTCGCCTCCTGGACGAAGGTCATGGACGCGGATCGCTTCTGAAGCGGAATGACATGAGATGCTCCCCTCCCCTTCAGGGGAGGGGCTCTCCCTGACTATCGAAATGTCATCGCGGTCCGACCGCAGCACCCATGCGCAAGGTGACGCGCAGGCCGGGCCGGGTATTCACGATCTCCACTGCCGCATCGAGGCGTGACGCGGCCGAGCGGACGATGGCGAGGCCCAGCCCGCTGCCCTCGCTGTCGCGTGCGGTCGACAGGCGGGTAAAGCGCTCGCCCAGCCGGGTCAGTTCCGCATCGGGCAGACCCGGGCCGTCATCGGCCACGTCGATCCTGACCCCCTGCCCCGCTTCGTCCGACACCGTCAGTATCACCTGACCGCCGCGCCGATTATAGCGGATCGCATTGTCGAGCAGGTTGGACAGGATTTCGAACAGCAAGGTGCGGTGGCTGGCGATCGCGATGTCGGCGGGCGCGTCGAGATGGATTTCCACCCCCGCCTCGATTGCTTGCGCGATACGGCGGTTGATGACCGCGACCGCCACTTCGCGCAGGTCGACCCGTTCGCGCGGCGGCGCGACGCCCGCCTCCTCGGCGCGCGCCAGGGCCAGCAACTGCTTCACCAGATGTTCCAGCCGGTCGGCGGCGTCGGCGATCTCGCCCAGCGCCGCCGGGCTGCCGCGCCGCGCCAGCGCCACCTGCACCTTCAACACGGCCAGCGGCGTGCGCATCTGGTGCGAGGCATCGGCGGTAAAACGCCGCATTCCGGCGGTCGCGCTGTCCAGCCGGGCGAGCAGATGGTTGAACGCATCGGCCAGCGGGCGAAGCTCGACCGGTAGCGGCCCGGTGTCGAGCGGCGACAGGTCCGGCGTCGCCCGCGTGTCCCGCGCCGCCACCGCCCCGCGCAGCCCCGCCAGCGGCCGCAGGCTCCAGGCGAGTGCCGGGCGGATCAGCAGCATGGCCACACCCACCAGCAGCAACTCGCCCAGCACCAGCGCGATCACCAACCGCCGTTGCAGCGCGCGGCGACCGTCCAGCGTCTCGGCGACCTGCACGATCACCGGCGCGTCGATGCGCGGCAGCGCGCGGCGCACCTCGGCGATACGGATATCCTGGTCGCGGTAGCGCGCGAAGCGGAAGCGCGGCGTGTCGAGCGCCAGTTCGGCGATGTTCGGCGCGGACAGGTCGGCATAGCCGGTCAGCAGACGCCCGCCCACCGCGATCCGGTAATAGACATTGTCGCGCTCGCTATTCTCCAGCATGCCGAAGGCGGCGGCGGGCAGGTCCAGCGTCACCTCGCCGCGCTCCACCTGCACCGTCTCGGCCACCGCGCCCAGCGCGCCGCCGAGCACGCGGTCGTTGGTGCGGCGGACCACATCGGCGATCAGCGTCGCCCCCGCCAGTCCCAGCAGCACCGCGATCGCCAGCATCGGCGCCAGCATCGCGGCAAGCAGCCGGGTGCGCAGCGCTACGGCACGCCCGCGCGACGGCTTAATGGGCATCGAGCATATAGCCGACCCCGCGCACGGTGCGGATCGCCGGGCCGTCGGGGGACAGCTTGCCGCGCAGCCGGGTGATGTTCACCTCGATCGCATTGGGCCCGACCGGCTCGTCATAACCGAACACCTCGGATTGCAGCGTCTCGCGCGGCACGATCTGCCCCGCGCGGGTCGCCAGCGCGTCGAGCACCGCCCATTCGCGGCGACGTAGGTCGAGCGGCCGCTCCCCCACTCGCGCCGCGCCGCGCGACCGGTCGAGAACCAGCGCCCCGACGACCAGTTCGGGCGTCGGATCGCCGCCGCGCCGCCGCCCCAGTGCCCGGATGCGCGCCTCCAGTTCCTCCGGCGCGAAGGGCTTGCGCAGATAATCGTCCGCGCCCAGGTCCAGCCCGCGCACCCGGTCGTCCAGCGCATCGCGCGCGGTCAGCATCATTACCGGCACCCGGTTGCCCTGCCGCCGTAGCGTCTGGAGCACCGAAAAACCGTCGATATCCGGCAGCCCAACATCCAGGACGACCAGCGCATAGGCCTCGTCCGCCGCGACCATCAGCGCATCCTCGCCGGCCGCGACATGATCGACCGCATGTCCCGCCGCGCGGAGCAGCGCGACGATTCCGCGTGCCAGCGCCGCATCATCCTCGACGATCAGAATCCGCATGACGCAGCCTTTCCGTGAAAGGCGGATGACAGCTTGCCGGGATTATCCATGGCATTGCGCTTACCCGAACTCAGAGGCGGGAAGCGAGAGGACCTGAACGATGCGAATGGTAATTCTATCGATGCTGATGCTGGGTGCCGTCGCGCCCGCTCGCGCCGATGCGCAGCGCCCGACCGGTTATCCCCGCTCCTATGACGCGCTGGTCGCCAATGCGCGCGGCGAGCGTTTGGTGCGCATCTATGGCAATGCCGACACCGCCGCGATGCAGCCGCTGATCGCGGCCTTTCGCCGCACCTATCCCGGCGTCCAGGTGCGCTATGACGATCTGGAATCGAGCATCATCTACGACCGCGTCGTCGCGGAAGCACGGGGCAAGGCACCAGGGGCCGATGTCGTCTGGTCGTCGGCGATGGACCTCCAGGCCAAGCTGATCAACGACGGCTATGCGCAAGCCTATCTCAGCCCCGAAAAGCCCGCACTCCCCGCCACGGCGGTCTGGAAGAATATGGGGTACGGCGTCACTGCCGAGCCGGTCGCCTTCGTCGTCAACCGCCGCCTGATCCCCGCCAGACAGGTGCCGCGGACGCACGAGGCGTTCGAACAACTGCTCCGCACCCGTCGCGCCCAGCTGATGGGCAAGGTCGCCACCTATGATCCCGCCCGGTCCAATGTCGGTTATCTCTATCTGACCGAGGATCATGCGATCACCCGCGACACCCGCTCGCTGGTGCAGGCGATCGCGGCGACCCGGCCGATGCTGTCGCGCACCACCGAGCCGATGCTGGACGCGGTGTCGGCGGGGCGGATCGCCATCGCGTACAATGTCGTCGGCCCCTATGCGCTGACCCGTGCGATGCGCGACCCGAACATCCGGGTGGTCTTCCCGCGCGACTATACGATCGTCGCCTCGCGCGTCGCCTTCATTGCCCGCGATGCCCGGCATCCGGCGGCGGCGCGGCTGTTCCTGGACTTCCTGCTGTCGCGCACCGGGCAGACGCTGCTCGCCCGCCAATGGCTGCTCCCGGTGCGCGGCGATGTCCGCGCACCCCGCCTGTCCGCCGAACAGCAGCGCCCGATCCGGGTCGGCCCACAGCTTCTCGTCAATCTCGACACGATCAAGCGCCGCCGCTTCCTGGCCGACTGGCGCGCCACTCTTGCTCAAGAGGCCCCCAAATGATGACCCCGATCCGAACCGCCACCGCGCTGGTCGCCCTGTTGGCCGCCACCCCCGCGCTCGCCCAGACGCCGACCAACGACGACCTCGCTGCACTGCTCCGCCAGCAGGCCGCCGAGATCGCGACCTTGCGCGCCCGGCTCGACCGGCTGGAGGGGACGACCGCCGCGCCCGCTCCGGTTGCCGCCACGGCCCCTGCCCCGACCACCCCGCCTGCGCCGCAACTGGCGCAAACCGACACGATCGGCCGCGATACCGTCACCCGCCCCTTCGCGCCGCAGCTGGTGCCCCCCGGCCCCGCCGAACGCGACGTCGCGCAGGCGCGGCAGGCCAATGCGGCGGGGGTCACCACCGAATGGGGTGCGGGCCTGCCCGTCTTCCACTCGGCGGACGGTATCTATACCTTCAAGCCGCGCGGCCGCATCCTGACCGATGTCAGCTCGACCTTCGGATCGGCCTATGACGGGCGCAACATCACGACGACCGGCATGCGCGCGCTGCGCCTGGGTCTGGAAGGCGGGGTCGGAACCCATTTCTTCTACCAGTTCGAATCCGACTTCTCGGAAAACGAAGTCGATATCGTCACCGCCTTTATCGGCTGGCGCAACCGCATCCGGCCGGGCCTGGATTACGACCTGCGCGCCGGGCATCTGTTCAACGATCGCGGGTTCGAGGGTTCGACGGGATCGGACTCGACGCCGTTCATGGAGCGCACCGTCGTCTCCACCGCGATCATCCCACAACGCGGCTTCTATGGCGTCGGCATCATGCCGCGCCTGTTCTGGAAGACCGGCCACGCCTCGCTGACGCTCACCGGCGACCGGATCGATGGCAACCAGGGCGGCAATGACAGCCGCACGGTGCTGGGCCGCGCACACTGGAACCCGATCAAGAGCGACCATTCGGTCCTGCATGTCGGCCTCTGGGGCTTCGACGAGGCGTTGTCCGCCAACGCGACCACGCTGACCCGCAATACGGTGATCGGCGGCCGCTTCAACGGCGCGCTGCGCGTGTCGACCGGCGCGCTGCTGGGCGGGCGCAGCACCACCGGTTACGGCGCGGAGCTGGGCGGCTATGTCGGCCCGGTCTGGGTCATGGCGGAAGCGGGCGAGCGCCGCGCGCGCCTGACCGGCGGACGCCCCGACTTCCTCAGCAAGGCATGGAGCCTGTCGGGCGGCTGGTTCGTCACCGGCGACCTGCCCCCCTATAACCCCCGCCTCGGCAGCTTCGGCCAGCCGCGCGTCCTGAAGCCGATCTTCGAGGGCGGACCGGGCGCGATCGAGCTGACCGCACGCTACGAAAATCTCGACTATACCAGCCTGTTGACCGGCGGGCGCGGCTGGGCCGCGACGGCGGGCGTGAACTGGTATCTCAACAGCTTCACCCGGCTCCAGTTCAACTGGGTCCATTGGGACACTGACAATCGCGCAGGGACCTATACCGGCCCCGACAGCGGCGAGACGATCGGCACCCGCATCGCCGTCACCTTCTAAACACCCCTTTCTCCTCTCACGGAGCATCCTTCGATGGATCTTGCCCTGCTTGGCTTCCTGATGGTCGCCACCTTCATGACGCTCATCATGACGAAGCGGATGACCCCGCTGGTCGCGCTGATCGTCGTGCCCACCGCCTTCGCGCTGATCGCCGGTTTCGCCTCGGGCCTGGGCGACATGATGATCGACGGCATCAAGAACCTGGCGCCGACCGGCGTGATGCTGCTGTTCGCGATCCTGTTCTTCTCGATCATGACCGATACCGGGCTGTTCGATCCTTTGGTCAACCGGCTGCTGCGGGTCGTGCACGGCGATCCGATGGCGATCCTGATCGGCACGGTGGTGCTGTGCGCGATCGTCAGCCTGGATGGCGACGGATCGACCACCTACATCATCACCATCGCCGCGCTGCTGCCGCTCTACAAGCGGTACGATATGAACCGGCTATACCTATGCTGTTTGCTCATGAGCACCAGCGGCATCATGAACCTGACGCCTTGGGGCGGTCCGACCGCCCGCGCCGCCAGCGCGCTGAAGCTCGATCCCGCGACGCTGTTCCTGCCGCTGATCCCCGGCATGATCGCGGGCCTCGCCTTCCTGATCGGCCTGGCGATCTGGTTCGGCCGCAAGGAGCGTCGCCGCATCGGCCATGTGAAGTCGAACGAGCCGACCGCCTTCACCGGCATGGCCGTGTCACAATTCCCCGAGGCGCGCCGCCCGCATCTGCGCTGGTTCAACGGCGCGCTGACCCTGACGCTGATCGCGGGGCTGGTATCGGGCATCCTGCCGCTGTCGGTGCTGATGATGCTGGCCTTCGCCATCGCCATGATCGTCAACTATCCGCAGGTCGCCGAGCAGAAGGAGCGGATTGCCGCCCATGCCGGTAACGTCCTGTCGGTCGTCTCGCTGATCTTCGCCGCCGGTATCTTCACCGGCATCCTGTCGGGCACCGGCATGGTCGAGGCGATGAGCAAGGAAGTCGTCGGCTTCATCCCGCCGGTCCTGGGGCCCTATATGGCGCCGATCACTGCGCTGCTCAGCCTGCCCTTCACCTTCTTCATCTCCAACGATGCCTTCTATTTCGGAATGCTCCCGATCCTGGCGGAGGCGGGCGCGCATTACGGCGTGTCGCCGATGGCGATCGCGCGTGCCTCGCTGATGGGCCAGCCGGTCCATCTGCTCAGCCCGCTGGTGCCGTCGACCTATCTGCTGGTCAGCCTGGCGGGCATCGACCTCGCCGATCACCAGCGCTTCACGCTGGTTCCGGCCGCCGTGGTGTGCGTGGTGATGACGCTGGTCGGGATGGCGGTGCTCGCCTTCCCGCTGGTGGGCTGATCCGATGGCAACGCTCTGGCAGCATATCGTCGCCGACTTTGCCGCGATCGGCTCTCCGGCCGCGCTCGCCGCCTTTGCCCAGGTCGTCATGATCGACGCGTTGCTGGCCGCCGACAACGCCATCGTCGTCGGCGCGCTGGCGGCCGGGCTGCCCCCGGCGATGCGGCGCAAGGTGATCCTGGTCGGGGTCATTGCCGCGCTCGTCCTGCGTATCGGTTTCGCGCTGGTGGTGACGCAGCTGCTCCAGATCGTCGGGCTGGTGCTGGCGGGCGGGTTGCTGCTGGTCTGGGTCGCCTGGAAGATGTGGCGCGAGCTGCGCGGTGCGGGGGAAGACGATCCCCTGACCGAACAGGCCCCGCGTCGTTTCTGGGCCGCCGCCTGGGCAGTGGCGGTCGCCGACATCTCGATGAGCCTCGACAATGTTCTGGCGGTCGCGGGCGCGGCGCGCGATCATCCCGGCATCCTTGCCATCGGCCTGATCCTGTCGGTCGCGCTGATGGGCCTCGCCGCCAATGTCCTGGCCCGCGTGATCGAGCGCTATCGCTGGCTCGCCTATGTCGGACTGCTCGTCATCCTGTGGGTCGCAGGCAAGATGATCTGGGAAGGGCTGACCGACCCGTCACGCGGCCTCCTGACCCTTTTCGCCTGACGCCTCCACGCGACCTCATTTTTGGGAGACATAGCCATGATCCGCAACGCGCCGCCCCTCGTGCTCTTGCCCGCCATGGGATGCGACGGCCAGCTTTGGGCTCGGCAGGTCGTCGACCTCAGCGACATCACCCATCCGATGCTGGGCGACCTGACCGTCGACGACACGCTGGAGGCGATGGCGGCGCGTGTGCTGGCACATGCCCCGCCACGCTTCACGGTCGCGGGAGTCAGCCTGGGCGGCTATGTCGCGCTGGAGATCATCCGGCAGGCCCCCGAGCGGGTGCAGCGGGTGGCGCTGTTCGGTACTCGCGCCTCGATGCAGATGCGTCCCCGCACCGTCGCCGATCAGGGCCTGCTCGCCACCGCACCGCATGCCGACCCGGCCCTCACCCCGATCGTCAGCGGCCCGGTGCAGGCCATGGCCGAGCGCGTCGGTACGGCGGTGTTCGAGCGGCAGCAGCGCGCCCTGCTCGCCCGGCCCGATATCGGCCCGGCCATCGCGGCAGTCCGGGTGCCGACACTGGTCGCGGTCGGCGATCGCGACCGCATCTGCCTGCCCGCCGATGCGCGCGAATTGGCCGATCGCATCACGGATGCGCGCTTTCATGAAATCCGCAATTGCGGCCATCTGGCCCCGATCGAGCGCCCCGGCGAGGTGACCATGTTGCTGCGCGACTGGTTGCAAGGCTGACCAGCACTTCGCTGCGCCGCCGCAAACCATGGTTGCACCCCCAAGCTATAGACGTTACTGCGAGTCGATAGCGATAAGGGGGTTGAGCCATGAATGTCTTGAACGGTGCGGCCAGCCTGGCCGCCTTGCTGGTCTGTGCGCCCGCCATGGCGGCCACGACGGACCCCATCGGAGACATCCCTCCGCCCGGCGAGGACATCGTCGTGACCGGGCGGGCGCAGCATCTCTACCGTGTCGATACGACGACTGTCGGCAAGACGGCCGAAGACCCGCTGAATATTCCGCAGGCCCTTCAGGTCATCAATGAGGAGCTGTTCACCGATCAGGGCGCGCGCGACGCGACCGATATCTATCGCAACATCTCGGGCGTCAGCGCCTTCAGCTATGCGGGCATCACCTTTCGCGGCTTTCGGCAGGACCAGTCCTTTTATGACGGTCAGCGCGGCAATCCCTTTATCGGCTTTTCGGTGCCGCAGTTGTTCACCGTCAGCCGGGTCGAGGTGCTGAAGGGACCGGCGGGCCTGTTCTTCGGCCCCGGTTCGCCCGGCGGCATCATCAACTATGTCTCGAAGACGCCCAACGAGGTCAGCGCGTTGCGCACGGTCGCCACGCTGGGCAATTACGGTCGCGCGGGCATCTCGTCCGAGGCGACGGGCAAGGTCGATGCGAACGGCGTCGTCACCTATCGGCTCGGCGGCTTCTATGAGGCGATGACGCCCTTCCGCTACAACACGAAGAACAAGTCGCTGATCGGCGATGGCGGCCTGTCCTTCCGCACCAACCAGGGCGGCAAGCTGACCGTGCAGGCCACGGTTTACGACAACTTCCTGCGCGGCAATCGGCTGCGCGGCGTGCCGGTCGACAATGACGGCAATTTCCTGGGCGATATCCGCTGGAACGCCAACGAACCCACCGACTTCCTCCATTTGAAGTCGCAAGCCTATCAGGCACGCTACGTCACTGACATCGGTGACGCGATCACCTTCGACGCGGGCGCGCGCTACTTCAAGGCGATGGAAACGCAGCAATATCACGAGGCACGCGGTTTCGTGAGCGGCAGTTCCGACCTGATCGCGCGCGAGTTCCGCGACCAGATCCGCGACGTCGACGGTCTGTCCTTCATGGCCAACGCCACCGCCAAGGTGCCGCTGTTCGGCATGGTCCACAAATTCCAGGCGGGCGCCGACTGGTATGACGAGACCAGCATCCTCAACTCGCGCATCCTGCGTTCGGGCGTGACACCACTGAGCCTCAGCAAGCCGGTCTATACCATGACCGGCCGCGACGTGGCTCGCGCTGCCGCCCTGCCCTTCGAGACGTCGAACACGCGCAGCCGGCGTACGGGTGCCTATCTGCAAGACCAGGTCACCGTCACCGACGCGCTGCTGCTGGTCGGTGGGGTCCGTTACGACCGATTTGACGACACCGTGGCGACCAACCGTCGCCGCGGCGGGCCGCCCACAAACGACTCCTACAGCGATGGCCGCTTCACCTATCGCGCCGGGGCGATCGCCAAGCCGCGCAAGGACGTGTCGCTTTACGCCAGTTGGTCGGGCAGTTTCGAGCCGCAGAGCCCGGCCAGCCAGAATCCCGATGCGGGCGGCCCCTTCGCCCCGGTCACGGGCGGGCAGGTCGAAGGCGGCGTCAAGTCGGTGCTGATGGGCGGGCGGCTTCAGGCCAATGCGGCCGTCTATCGGATCGTCCGCCGCAACATGCTTCAGGTCGACCCCAGCCTGGCCCCCATCAACGGGCAGGACCAGCTCCGCCCGATCGGCCAGGTGACGAGCAAGGGGTTCGAGATCGATCTGGCGACCGACATCACGCCCGACTGGGTGCTGATGGCCAATTACGGCTATAACGACACCCGGATCACCGGCACCGTTCCGGGCCAGTCGCTGACCAACGCGGTCGGCAACCGCTTCGCCAATGCGCCGCAGCACCAGCTCGGCTTCTGGACGCGTTACCAGATCGCGCCGATCGGCACCGCGATCGGCTTTGGCGGCGAATATCTGTCGAGCCGGATCAGCCTCTCTGGCCAGGCGGTGCAGCCCTATACGATCTTCGATGCCTCGATCACCAAGTCGCTGGGCATCATGGAGCTGATGCTGCGCGTCGATAACCTGTTCGACAAGCGCTATGCCGCCTCCGGCTTCTCGCTGCAAAGCGGCAGCTTCCCGGGCGAACCACGGACCCTGCTGGCGGAATTGCGGTTTCGGTTCTGATCGAGCTCCGGTCGGGTCGACCGACGACCGACTAGAAGCTGTAGGCGAGCCCCAGCGCCCCCAGCCATTGACCGCGAGACCCCGCCTCCGCGACGATCGGGCTGTTGCCGATACTGCCCGTCATCCTTCCGAAGGTGCCGAGCGCGACGAGTTGGACGCCGTGCAGAAGATTGCCGCGCACCGTGCGCACGCCGATCAGGCCGATGGTCCAGTTCTTCAGCCCTCCTCTTGCATCATAGGCGGCGAGGCCGCTTCGGCTGCTGGCGGCGGGTGAGACGCTGTAATAGGTCCGCGCATAGCGATCTTCGGCAATGTCGGCCGATGCGGTGATCGCCACCGCCGCATGGAGCGATAGCGGCGTAAAATAGGTGACGCCAGGCTGCCAAAGCCCTGCGTCATGCACGCCGGTGACATCATGCCGATAAGAGACCGTGATGGTCAGCCTGTCATAGGGGCTGGTCAGCACGCCCGTCTTCTGAACACCGACATAGCCGCCCAGTTCGACCGCGAGGCCCAAGGCCCCCAGCGCCCGGACGCGGGGATCGTGGGTGCCGCCGACGGTGGCGCGGTTGAAATTGATCAGGGCGACTGGCCCCGTCTGCACTTCCCAGACCGGCCCCGATCGGTCGCGGAGCAGGTTGAGGCTGGCCTGGTTACCGGCAACGACGAAGCTGTGACCCTCGACCGATCCGATCGCGGCAGGCGCGACGACCGGGCTGTAATGGTTCGCGCCCTCATAATCGGGAACGACCGCCAGCCCCGCACCGACCGCGACGATGTCACGGTCGAGAGGATCGGTATCCTGGTGGGACTGGGCCATGGCGTGCGCGGGAAACAGGCTCGCGACCGACCATGCCATGGCGGCGGCCATATGGCGTTTCAACATAGGATCGTCCTTTTCGATCAGCCGCCCAGGGCGACGTATAGCTGGATACGGGCCAGCGCGCCCGCGATGGTCTGGCGCAGAAGCGCCCGTTCGGCGGCGACCTGCGCGGCCTGTGCCTCGATCAGCGGAGTCGCGGCGATATCGCCGCGCCGATACCGGGCATCGATCGCCGTTACCGTCTGCATCCGGGCAAGACTGCCCGCCTTTGCCAGGGCGCGCCGTCGGTCGAGCGCACGGATATTGGTCAGCGCATCGTCCACCTCGCGCCAGGCGTCCCGCACCGTCTTTTGATAGGCGAGCGCGGCGCTCCGCTCTTCCGAGCGGCGAAGCGACAATTGGCGTTGCAGTCGCCCACCCGCAAAGATCGGAATGGACAGCACCGGACCGGCACTGGTGGTGCGTGCATCCCAACCGAAATCGGCCAGGTTCAGGACGTCGATGCCAAACAGGCCGGACAGGTTGAGGCTGGGATAGAAGTCCGCCTGCCCCGCCCCGATCGCCGCGGTGGCGGCATGAAGCGCGGCTTCGGCGGCCAGAATATCCGGGCGTCGCCGGGCGAGATCGCTGGGCAGACCCGGCGCGGGTTCGGCCAGTAAAGGCATGGCGGGTCGCTCGGCGGCCTCGATCGGCGGCGCATCGGGATTGCCGCCGACCAGCACCGCCAGCGCACGAGCGGCATTGGCGATATCGGCGTCGAGCATAAGCAGCGCATCCTGTCGCGCCCGCTGCTCCTGTTCCACCGCGCGGACATCGATGCCTGTGGCCAGCCCGCGCGCCTGGAGCGCGGCGGCGATGGCGAGCGTGCGTTGGCCGAGGGCCTGGTCCCGAAGGGCAAGGCGACGTTCCTCGACCAGCCCGCGCCATTGCCAATAGGTCTGTGCGACCGCCGCCTCGACCGATAAGCGCGCGCCCCGCATGGCGGCCTCCGCCTGCGCGATCCCGGCGGTGGCCGCCTCGGTCTCGCGCCGGTTCTTGCCCCACAGGTCGATCGCCCAGCTCATGCTGATGTCGCTCTGGTAGAGATCGAAGGCATAGGCCTTGGGAATGGCGGCGTCGGCGGCCTCCGGTGACTGGCCCAACAGGGGCGCAAGCACGCCGGCCAGCCCGGCGGTACCGATGCGGTTGCGGCTATAGCCGAGCTGCCCGCCGACCTGCGGCAGGCTGTCGGCGTGCCTGGCGTCGCGGGCGATCCGGGCCGCGACCAGCCGCTCCTCGGCGATATGCAGATCGAGATTGGCCGCCAGCGCCTGGGCTTCCAGCCGGTCGAGCACCGGATCGCCGAAGCCGCGCCACCAGTCCTGGTTCGGTGGAGCCGACGCCTGGACACTGCCCTGCCACCGTGCAGGCAGGTCGGCGACGGGCGGATGGAAATCCGGACCGACCGTACAGCCGCCCAGCAGCAACGCCAGCAAGCCCGCACCGACGATATGACGATCAATCATGCGCGGTCTCCTTGGCGGCGTCCTCGCGCCCGAACAGCAACAGATAGAAGGCGGGCAGTGCGACCAGCGTCAGGATCGTCGCGCCGATCAGGCCGCCGATCATCACGATCGCCATCGGTCCCCAGAAGATGTTGAAGCACAGGGGGATGAAGGCGAGCACGGCGGCCAATGCGGTCAACACCACCGGGCGGGCACGGCCGACCGTCGCTTCCGTGACGGCGGCGCGTACCGCCATCCCCTCGGCCCGGTGCGCCTCGACTTGGTCGACGAGGATGATGGTGTTGCGCATGATCATCCCCGCCAGCGCGATCAGCCCCAACAGCGCGACGAAACCGAACGGCGCGCCGGTCAGCAGCAGCGCCGTCACCGCGCCGATGACACCCAGCGGCGCGGTTGCCAGCACGAGCAATGTTCGGGACAGGCTCTGCAACTGGATCATCAGCAGCACGAGCATGATCCCGATCGTCACCGGCAACAGGTGATAGATCGCCCGGTTGGCATCGGCCGACAATTCGCCATCGCCGCCATCCTCCACGCCATATCCGGGCGGCAGCGCGGCGCGGATCGCATCGATGCGGGGCGCGGCAGCATCGACGATCTCGGACGCCTGGACGTCGCCGATCATGTCGGCCTGCACCGTCATGGTCCGTGCGGCATTGCGCGTCCAGACGATCGGCTGCTCGGTAGCTGGCGACAAAGTGGCCACCTCGCCCAGCGGCACCATGCCGTGTGACGTCGAGACGGGCATGTCGATCAGGCCGCCCAGATCGTGGCGATCCTCGGCCCGCCCGCGCACGACGATGCCGATCTGCTTCGTCCCGCGCAGGACCGTGCCACCGGGCGCACCCGACAGAGTGGCGGCCAGATCGCTCGCCACCTGTGCCCGGTCCACCCCCAGGGCCGCCGCCCGCGCCGGATCGATCCGGTAGCGCGCGACGGGCGCGGCGATACCCCAGTTGATCTGCACCGCCGTCGTCGCTGGAATGCCGCGCAGCACGGCGGCGATCCGCTCCGCGATCGCGCGCAGGCGCGCCGGATCCTTCCCCGTCACCCGATATTGCACCGGCGAGCCCAGGCTAGGCCCCAGCGACAGGCGACGCACATGCAGGCTGGCGCCCGGAATGCCGGACATGTGCTCCAGCTTTTCGATCAGGGCGTCACGCGCCGCCAGATCGCGGGTCACCAGCATCACCGTCGCGGTCGCCGAATTGGGCAAGGCCGGACCATAGGGCAGGTAGAAGCGCGGCGCGCCGCGACCGACGAAACTGTCCATGCTGCGGATGCGCGGATCGCCGTGCAGCAGCCGTTCGAGCCGCTTCGCTGCGGCTGCGGTCGCCTCGATCGAGCTGCCCGGTCGCATGGCGAGGTCGACCATCACCTCGGGCCGGTCGGAATAGGGAAAGAATTGCTGCCGCACGAGGGTGGCGCCCAGCAGGCCCGCCGCCAGCAGCGTGATCGTGATGCCGACGACCAGCCAGGCGCGGCCCAGCGCCCAGTCGATGGCGGTGCGAAGCTGCCGGTAGAGCCGGGACGGCCCGGCGTCATGGCCATGGCTCCGCGCCATGTCCGGCAACAGCTTGACGCCCAGGAACGGGGTGAAGACCACCGCGACGATCCAGCTGACCAACAGCGCCGATCCCGTCACCCAGAAAATCCCGCCCGCATATTCGCTGGTCGTCGACTGGGCGAGACCGACCGGCAGGAACCCGACGACGGTAATCAACGTGCCGGTCAGCATGGGAAATGCGGTGTGCGTCCAGGCATAGGCCGCGGCCTCATGCCGGTCGACGCCCTGCTCCATCTGGACCACCATCGCCTCGACGCTGATGATCGCATCGTCGACCAGCAAGCCCAGCGACAGGATCAGCGCACCGAGCGAGATCCGCTCCAGCCCGATCCCCGCGACCCCCATATACAGCGCGACGATGGCCAGGGTCAGCGGCACCGACAGCGCGACGACGATCCCGGTCCGCCAGCCGAGCGTGACGAAGGCTACGACGAGCACCACGGTCAATGCGCAGAAGAACTTGACGAGGAAGGTGTTCACCGCCTCGCGGATGTTGGCGCTCTGATCCTCGATCTGGGTCAGACGCGCACCGGCGGGCAATGTGCGCCGCACCTGGTCGGCCGCCGCGCGGATCGCCTTGCCGAAGCCCAGCCCGTCCGCGCCCGGCCGCATCGACACCGCGAGGATGACCGCCGACCGGCCGTCATGCCGCACCACCGCCTCGGGCGGATCGGCATAACCACGCGCGACCGTCGCCACGTCGCCCAGTCGGACCACACCCGCCGACGTGGGGATCGACGCGCCTTCCAGATCGCGAACCTCATCGACCTCGCCGTCCAGCCGGATCGGTGTCTGCATCGCGGCCTGTACCCCACCCGCCGGACCGATGGCCTGACGCTGTGCCAATGCCTGGGCGAGACGACCGGCCGACAGGCCCATGCCGGCCAACCGCCGGGGATCGACATCGACGAACAGGCGCTGGGGCAGTTCGCCGATGATCTCGGCCTTGCCCGCGCCGGGCACGCGCAACATCGCATCGCGCGCCTGCTCCGCCAACTGGACCAGCCGGGCATTGTCCGCGCCGGTCAGGGCGAAGACGTAACCATAGACATCGGCATTGTCCTCGCTCGCCGCCAGCGACGCACCGCTAGGCAGCGCGGGCGCGATGTCCGTCAGCTTGCGCCGGACCTGCTGCCACACATCCTTGACCTCACCGGGGGGCGCGGCATCCTTCAGTTCGACGGTGATGACGCAGGCGCCTTCCAGGCAATAGGTCTGGAGATAGTCTAGATGGTCGATGCCGCGCAGCGTGCGTTCGACCGGATCGGCGATCTGGGCCTGCATCTGCGCCGGACTGGCCCCGTCCCAACGAGCGGAGACGATCATCTCCTTCAGGGTGAAGCCGGGATCCTCGTTGCGACCCAGCGCCAGGAACTGCGCCGCCCCCGCGACGAAAAGCAGCGCGATCAGGAAACCGACCAGCGCGGGGTGACGGATGGCCCATCGGGACAGGTTGAAGCGGTCCATGGATCAATGGAATCCCGGCTCGATACCGGCATCGACGACACTCTGCCCATCGACCAGCGTGTCGGCGGCGGTGGCGACGATCGACTGGCCGTCGCGCAAACCCGTGACCAGCGCATCCTGCCCGAGCCATGTAGCGATCCGCACCGGCTGGCGCCGGATGCGGCTGTCGGCCTGAAGCGTCCAGACATAAGGTCGGTCGCCCCGTTCGGCGATGGCGGACAGGGGAACGCGGATGGGCTGGTCCGGCATGGCCGTGCGCAGCATGAGCGTGACCATGCTGTTATAGGGCGGCGATGATCCCGTTCCGTTCAAAACGAAACGGGCATTGCGCAGATGCGAGGCTGGGTCCCCTTCCGGCGAGACGAGGCGCAGACGGGCGGTGAGCGCCGTGCCCCGGTCGGACATACGAACATCGGCCAGCATGCCCGACGGCAGGGAAAGAGCGGCGGGTGCGTGGATTTCGACCTCGGGCGGGCCGCTCGCCAGCTTCAGCACGGGGCCACCCGCATCGATGACGCTGCCCGGTTCGGCCAGCCTTGCGGTGACGATCCCGTCCTGCGGCGCGACCAGCACGGCGTCGGACAGCATGTCGCGACTGCGCCGGACCGCAGCGGCGGCGGCGGCGACCTTGGCCTCGGCGGCACGGGCCGTCAGGGCCCGCTGGCGGACCTCGGCACTCGACAACGCGCCGACCCCATCCAGCCCGCGCGAACGGTCAGCCGCATCTTGCGCCGCCCGTGCATCGGCCGTTGCGGCGGCCAGCTCGGCCTCGGCCTGTGCCGCCCCGGCATTGGCCTCTGCCTTGCCCAGGCGACCCAGCACCTGTCCGGCGCGCACCGTGTCGCCGACCTGAGCGGTCAGTGTCAGCAAACGTCCGGGCCGTTTGAACGCCAGCATCGTCTCGCGATAGGGACGCACGACGCCGCTGAACTGGCGGAGCGTGCCGCCTGCGGCGTGGACGGGGACGATATCGACGATCGCCACGTTGCGATCGGGCTGACGCGGCGGCGGCGACGAGCAGGCGGTCAGGGTCATGCCCAGCGCGCACACGGGCGACAGGATAGCAAAGAGGTGACGGCGGCGAGGAAACGGCATGACGGCCCCCAAAAATCGGAATGGGCGCGCCATGGGGGGGGATGCGCCCCGCGCCTCCCCTATTTCCGATTTCGACCGATCGATTTCGGAATCGATCAGTCCATGGGGGACGAAATCTCCAGATGGCGGCGGCGATAGGCGCTGGGCGTCTCGCCCTGCCGCGCCTTGAAGCTACGGTTGAAGACCGCCAGGCTGCCGAAGCCCGCATCCATCGCGATGGTCAGGATCGGCACCTGGGCCTGTTCGGGATCGGCGAGCGCGGCGCAGACCTCGGCCACGCGCAGGCCGTTCAGATAGTCGCTGATATTGCGATGCCCGAAGCGGCCGTTGACCAGCCGACGCACACGATATTCCGGCACGCCCAGCCGCATGGCGATCGCACCGATGGTCAGCTCCGGGTCGCGATACAGGCGCTCCTGCGTCATCGCCACGTCCAGGGCGCTGGCAAGCGGCTCGTCCGCATCGGGCACCGGGGCGGGATCGACGACCGCCGCCGGGGACGGTACGCCGTTGGGCGGGGCGGATGCGAACATCTCCCGATGCCTCAGCCCGAACAGCAGCAACGCCAGGCCGAATGTCCCCATCAACATGCCGATCGTGCCGACGATACCGGCCAGCACAAAGCCGCCAAAGGCCCGCCCGACGATCTCCGCGCCGATCGTCCAGAGCACGACGATGGTGACGATGACGACAAAGGCCACCCGCGCCCGTCGCCGCGCCTCGATCAGATCGCTGGCCCGGTTCGACCAGGCATGGCGCAGCGCATCGACGGTAAGCGCGATGCCCGTGGCATAGAGCAGCCCGTCCAGCGCATGAAGCGGCGCATGCGTCCCCCGCTCGCCGCCGATCACGGTCGCGCTCAGGCCAAGATAGCCCATCGCCAGGGCCAGTTCGACAAGCCCCGGCCGGAAATCGTCATCGAACCAGGAGCGGGCGAACAGCCAGAAGAGCGGCAGGCTGGCCGATCCGCCGACCTGTAGCAACGTGGCGAGCCCGGCTCGGTCCTGCACGAAAGGCAGTCCCGCCACCTCCGCCAGCAGTGCGGCAAAGGCCAGGGCCGCGCCATAACGACCAGCACGGCTGGGCGCCTCGCTGAGGAAAAGCGCGATCGCCAGAGCCAGCAAGGTCGCAATGCCACCGTGCAACGAGGCTTCCATGAAGGGCAAGCGGTTCTCTCTTGGCCAGCGGTGATCGAGAGCCGAAAATGCAATCGGCGAGGCTGCTACAAAACCGGAATTCCATGGTGTCAATGGGGGCTGCGCCTGCCAAGCGCAGGGCCAAGCCAACGAGCCTGCCGCCGCTATCTGCGTTCAGCCATTCGGTCCCGGCAACTGGTGGATCGGGTCCACGATGAACCGATCTGGCTCTGGCATCCGGATCCTTGCGATATATTCGCAGGGCGGGCGCCCGCTGAGCGTCTTGGAGCTGGCGATCGGCTCGCAGATCGTGTCGAGGCGCATCTGGCGGGACTAGGCGGTGTGACGATCGCGGGGCTGACGTACCCGCCCCATTCGACATCCCGCCATTTCAACGAAAGGATCGCGCCGTCAGACCGTGGGATCAAATACCGGGCTCCACGGAGCCGATCATCGGCGTCGGTCGAGCGAGAGCGGCTTCGACATGCGATCACCCATGCAACAGGGGCAAACTCGCATCCCACTTGCGCAGGAACAGCGTCGCGCATTCCGCTTCGGACAGATCCTGCCAGTAGGCCTCTCGGCTGACCCCCTCGACGATATCGTGCAATATCCTCGCGACCGTCTCGGCGGACCGTTCGGACTGTTCGTCGGAGAGGACCGCCGTGACGTATCGCCGGTAGAAGGCGAAGTGCTTGTCGCGCCAGGAGCCGAGCCAATGGCGCACGGCGGTGTCCTCCAGCGCCTCCGCCATGAGGATCGTCATGCTCCGTTCGCGTACCCCGCCGTCCGGCTCGCACATGCGGCGGGACAGTTCCCTCAGGGCGAGGAAGGCGTCGTCGGGCAGGTCGCGGGTCAGGTTGGAATGGACCCTGGCCATCACCCGGTCCATCACGTCCATCAGGAGCTGGATCTTGCTCGACCAGCGGCGATAGACGGCCTGCTTGCTGACGCCGACCGACTGGGCGATCTGCTCGATCGAGATATCCAGCCCCTGTTCGACAAAGGCCGTGATCGCGGCCTCGACGACCAGATTGCCGATCTCCGCCGCCCGTTCGAGACTGGGGCGGCCGCGCGAGGCGACCGGCATGGCCGGGCCGCCATGGCGCGCGGACAAGGTGTCGGCATCGCCCATATCGCCTAGTTCAGCCCACCGCCCAACGAGCGATACAGCTCGACCATGTTGCTCTCGCGGTTGAGGCGGGTGGTCACCAGCAACTGCTGCGCCGAATAGGCGGTGCGTTGAGAATCCAGCGTCGTCAGGAAGGATTCGACGCCCGTCCGATACCGCGCGTCGGAAATCTTCAGGGCGACGTTCGCCGCCTCGACGCGGGCCGTCTGCGCCGCGATCTGCTCGTCGATGGTGCCGCGCTGGGCCAAAGCGTCGGCAACTTCGCGGAACGCCGTCTGGACGGTCTTTTCATAGGTCGAGACGGCCGCCTGCTGCTGCGCGCGCGCGGCGTCCAGATTGCCCCGGATCCGCCCACCGTCGAACAGCGGCAGCGAGACCGACGGCGCGCCGGTATAGGTGAAGCTGCCGCCCGCGAAGAGGCCGCTCAGCGCGGTGCTGATCGTCCCCAGGGTCGCGGTCAGCGAGATACGCGGGAACATCGCCGCGCGCGCTGCGCCGATATTGGCGTTCTGCGCGATCAGCTGATGCTCGGCCTGCAACACGTCGGGGCGGCGCAGCAGGATGTCGGAGGACAGGCCGGTGGGCAGCAAAGGCAAGGCCGCATTCCCGTCACCCAGACCCTGCGGCAACAGATCGCTCTGCACCGGCGCGCCGACCAGCAGGTCGAGCGCGTTCTTGTCCTGCGCCACCCGCGTCTTCAGCACGGCGATGTCGTTGCGTGCGCCCTGATAGGTGGTTTCGGCCTGCCGCGCCTCAAGCTCGGAGGCGACGCCGATCCGGAACTGCGCCCGCGTCAGCTCCAGCGATTGCGCGAAGGACTTCAACGACTCCTGCGAGATGCGAAGCTGATCCTGGTCCGAGGCATAGGTCAGCCAGGCCGTCGCGATTTCGGCGATCAGGCTGATCCGGGTTGCGCGCTGGGCTTCCTCGGTCGCGAAATATTGTTCCAGTGCGGCGCGGTTGAGATTGCGGACGCGTCCGAACAGGTCGAGCTCGAACGCCGAGAAACCGACATTGGCCGAATAGAATTCCAGGTTCTGCGAGGAGGAGCCGACACCCGTGCCTAGGCCGGCGCCGGTTCCGCCGGTACCGGTCCCCGCCCCCGCGCCGGTTCCGCCACCCGCCGCTCCACCCAGAGCGCCTGCGGCGCCCTGGATGTTGTTGGTATAGGTGCCCGAGCCCGACAGGTTGGTCGACGGGACCAGATCGGCGCGCTGGACCCGGTATTGCGCGCGCGCCTGAAGCACATTCGCCGCCGCGACGCGCAGGTCGCGATTATTCTCCAGCCCCAACGCGATGGTGCGGCGCAGGCGATCGTCGGTGAAGAAGGACTGCCAGCCGATCCGGGTGACGTCCGGCGCATCCGTCGCGGCAGCGGGATAGATGCCGTCCTGAGGCAAGGTCGCGGGGACCGCGCCCACCGGCCGGACATATTTGGGGGCGAGATTGCACCCGGCGAGCATCGTGGCCGCCAGCAGCGCGAGTGCGGATTTGGAACGGATCATGGATCAAACTCCCTGCGGCACGGACGGCATGTCGGAGTGGCCATCGTCGTGGGGATGCGTATCGCCCTCGGCCTTGCGTTGCTTGCTGCGATCGAACAGCCGCATGACGACGACGAAGAACATCGGCACGAAGAAGATCGCCAGGATCGTCGCCGACAACATGCCGCCCACCACGGCGCGACCGATCGCATTCTGCCCCCCTGCTCCTGCGCCATTGGCGATGGCCAGCGGGAACACGCCGAACACGAAGGCCAGGCTGGTCATCAGGATCGGACGGAGGCGAAGCTTGGCGGCCTCGATCGCTGCATCGAACGCACTCAGCCCCTCGCGCATCTTCTCCTCGGCAAACTCCACGATCAGGATCGCGTTCTTCGCCGACACGCCGATCGTGGTGATCAGGCCGACCTGGAGATAGATGTCGTTGTTCAGCCCGGTCAGCATCGCGGCCAGCAGCGCACCGACCACGCCCAGCGGCACCACCAGCATGACCGAGATCGGCACCGACCAGCTTTCGTACAGCGCGGCGAGACACAGGAAGACGATCAGCAGCGACAACCCATAGAGCGCAGGCGCCTGACCGCCGGACAGCTGCTCCTCATAGCTGAGACCGGTCCAGTCGAGCCGGGTGCCGGGCGGCAGCTTGGCCTGCATCTCCTCCATCGCCTTGATCGCAGCGCCCGACGACACGCCCGGCGCAGCCTGGCCCAGGATTTCCATCGAGGGCTGACCGTTATAGCGAGTGAGCTGCATCGGCCCCTGATGCCAGTCGAACGAGGAGAAGGCGGTGAACGGCGCCATCGTGCCCGTGGCCCCGCGCACATAGAGGTCGCCGATATCCTCGGGCGCCATGCGATAGGCGGCATCGGCCTGGATATAGACGCGCTTCACCCGGCCGCGATCGATGAAGTCGTTCACATAGGAACCACCCCAGGCGGTCGCGATCGTGCTGTTGACGGTCGACAGGTCGAGGCCGAGCGCGCGCGCCTTGTCCTGGTCGACATTGACCTTGAGCTGCGGCGCGTCGTCGAGCGCGTTGGGGCGCACGCCGACCAGCGATTTGTTCTGCGACGCCATGCCGAGCAACATGTTGCGCGCGGCGAGCAGCTTGTCGTGTCCGATGCCGCCTTCGTCGACCAGCTGCATGTCGAAGCCGGTGGCATTGCCCAGTTCCTGGACGGCGGGCGGGATGACCGCGAAGATCAGGCCGTCATTGTAACGGGCGAACGCCCCCATGGCGCGGCCGATGATCGCCTGCGCCTTGTTCTGCGCGCCGGGGCGGTCCTTCCACTCCTTCATCGGGATGAAAGCAATACCGCTATTCTGACCCTGGCCTGCAAAGCTGAAGCCGTTGATCGTGTAGACACCGCGAATGGCATCGCCCGCATCGCTCAGGAAATGATCGCGGACGAGGTCGAGGCCCTTCTGGGTCCGCGCCGTGGTCGCCCCCGGCGGGCCCTGAACCAGTGCGATCATCACGCCCTGATCCTCGTCGGGCAGGAAGCCGCTGGGCAGTCGCATGAACAGGAAGGCCATGCCGACGACGATCAGTGCATAGACGATCAGCGACCGCCCCCAGCGCCGCGCGGTCGAACGGACGCCCTTTTCATAGCGGTCGCGACCACGGTCGAACCGGTCGTTGAACCAGCGGAAGAAACGGGCCAGCGGACCATGGCCTTCAGCCTTGTTCGGATCGTGCGGCTTCAGGATGGTGGCGCATAGCGCGGGCGTCAGGATCAGCGCGACCGCGACCGACAGCACCATCGCCGACACGATGGTGATCGAGAACTGGCGATAGATGACGCCGGTCGACCCGCCGAAGAACGCCATCGGCAGGAACACGGCGGACAGCACCGCCGCGATGCCGATCAGCGCGCCGGTGATCTCGTCCATCGACTTGCGCGCCGCCTCCTTGGGCGACAGATGCTCGGTGGTGATCAGGCGCTCGACATTCTCGACCACGACGATCGCGTCGTCGACCAACAGGCCGATGGCCAGCACCATACCGAACAGGGTCAGCGTGTTGATCGAATAGCCGAACGCCGCGAGCACCGCGAACGTCCCCGTCAGCACCACCGGCACCGCGATCGTCGGGATCAGGGTCGCACGGAAATTCTGCAGGAACAGGAACATGACGAGGAAGACGAGCACGACCGCCTCGACCAGCGTTTCGATCACCTGCTCGATCGACAGCCGCACGAAGGGCGAGGTGTCGTAGGGGAAGATGACCTTGACGTCCGACGGGAAGGTCTTGGCGAGTTCGTTCACCCGTTCCTTGACCGCGACGACGGTATCGAGTGCGTTGGCACCGGGGGCCAGCTTGATGCCGATGCCCGAGGCGGGCTTGCCGTTCCACTGTGCCGAGAAGGCATAGTTTTCGGCCCCGATCGCGACGCGCGCGACATCGCCCAGCCGGACGATCGAACCGTCCGTGTTGCTCTTCAGGCGGATCTGGGCGAACTGCTCAGGGGAAGTCAGACGCGACGAGACCGAGACGGTCGCGTTGAGCATCTGCTCCTTGGGCGCGGGCTGCGCGCCGATCTGGCCCGCCGAGACCTGCGCGTTCTGCGCCGTGACCGCGTTGGTCACGTCCGCCATGGTCAGCGCATAGTTATTGAGCTTGATCGGATCGACCCAGATGCGCATCGCATATTGCGACCCGAAGATCTGGGTATCGCCGACGCCCGTCACGCGTGACAGCGGATCGGAAATCCGCGAGGCGACGATATCGGCCAGATCGTCCGCGTCATGCTTGCCGTTCTCGGAATAAAGGCCGACGAACAGCAGGAAATTCTGCGTCGCCTTGGCGACGATGATGCCCTGGCGCTGAACCTCCTGCGGCAGCAGCGGGGTCGCCGCCTGCAGCTTGTTCTGGACCTGCACCTGCGCGATGTCGGGATCGGTCCCCTGTTCGAAGGTCAACGTGATCGTCACGCTGCCCGCCGAGGACGACGAGGACGAGAAGTAGCGAAGGTGGTCGATCCCCTTCATCTGCTGCTCGATGATCTGGGTGGTGGTGTTCTCCAGCGTCTGGGCGTCAGCGCCCGGATAGTTGGCCGTGATCGAGACCGCGGGCGGCGCAATCGCCGGGAACTGCGCGATGGGCAGCGAGCGCAGGGACAAGAGCCCCGCGATGACGACCATCACCGCCAGCACATAGGCGAAGATCGGACGATCGATGAAATAGCGTGACATGGCCGTTTACTTCGCCTGTGTCTGCGCCGAGCCCTGTTGCGGCTGCGCGGCCGCGGGCTTGGCGTTGGGATTCCACGGCTTGCCCTGCACCGGCATACCCGGGCGCAGCATCATGCCGCCTTCGACGATGATCTTGTCCCCGGCCTTCAACCCGCTGGTGACCAGCCAGTTGTCGCCGACCGACCGCCCGGTCTGGAGCGTGCGCCCCTCGACCTTGTTGCCCGCACCGATCACCATCACGGTCGCCTGGCCCTTTTCGTCGCGGCTGACCGCACGCTGGGGCACCAGGAAGGCATTGGACTGCGTTCCCTCGACCAGCGAGGCGCGGGCGAACATGCCGGGCAGCAGCAGCCCATTGGGATTGGGGAACAATGCGCGGATCACCTGCGATCCGGTGGTCGGGTCGACGGTGACGTCGGCGAAGCGGAGCGTACCCTGCGGACCATAGTCGCTGCCGTCCTCCAGCTTCAGCCGGACCCGGGCATTGCCGTCGCGGGTCAGCTGGCCGCTCATGATCTGGCGCCGCAGCTTCAGCAGTTCGGCGCTCGGCTCTTGGATATCGACATAAATGGGGTCGATGCGCTGAATGGTGGCCAGCGCGTCGGCCTGCGACGCGGACACCAGCGCACCGGTGGTGAACACCGAACGGCCGATCCGGCCGGTGATCGGCGCACGGATGGTGGTGCGAGCCAGATCGATCTGCGCCGAGCGGAGGGCTGCCTGCTGCGCCGCGACGTCGGCACGCGCTTGGGCGGCGCTGGTCTGGGCGTTCTCATACTCCTGGCGGGCGATCGCGTTGATCTTGACCAGTTCGCCATAGCGGCGCGCCAGCGCGGCGCTCGACGCGATGCTCGCCTGCGCACGGGTCAGCGCGGCGCGGGCACTGGCGACCTGAGCTTGGTAGGGTGCCGGATCGATATGATATAGCGGCTGGCCCTGGCGGACCATGTCACCCTCGACGAAGAGCCGCTGGGTGATCAGGCCGTTGACCTGGGGCCGAACATCGGAGGTTTCGAATGCGGTGGTCCTGCCGGGCAATTCGGTCGTGAGGGTGACAGGCTGCTCGCTCGCCACCACATAACTGACCGGCGCCGGTCCCTGCGCCGCCTGCTGCTGCTGTTGCTTGCCACCGGCACCGCAAGCGGCCAGTGCGAGCAAGGCGGCAGATGCCAACACACGACCCATAAGCCGATTGGAAGACATATCATTTCCCGCTTGAAAAATTGTTTGAGAGCGATCACTCACAAACAGCGGAGTTAGGCCCGCCGATCGAGCGCGTCAACTGATTAGAAGAGGCCCCATTGTGACGAATATCGATTGCACTGCCCCCACGCGCGCCGACCTGCGCCGGAACACCATCAAGGAGGTCGCCCGTCGACTGTTCGTCGAAAACGGCTTTCATGCCACGGGGATAGCTGCAATCGCCAAGGAGTCCGGTGTCGCCGTGCAGCAGCTGTACCGCGACTTTCCCTCGAAGGAGGACATCATCGCCGCGATCGTGGCGGCGGACTGCGAACGGATCGCGGACCAGAACACGCTCAACACGGCGCTGACCAACCGCGACCGGGCCGGGATCATCAGCTGGCTGGTCTCGACGCCCTGCCGCAAGGACGAATGCGGCGATCGGCTTTTCCTGGAGATTGCGGCGGAGGCGGCGCGCAACGAGCGGATACGGGCGATCTTCCTCGACGTGCGCGCCCAGGCCTTCGAGAATATCAGTCGCGCCTTCGCCGGATTGATGGGCAGCGACGTGGTGGAGGACGAACACCGCACCTTGGCGCAGGCCTTCATGATCATCTCGCTCGGTTCGGTCTGCGCACGGACGCTTCATCAGGAAGAGGTAAAGCCCGCCAGCGACAAGTTGATCGACTGTCTGATCGAAGGCGCGAAATAGGATCACGCCGATCCGGGTCGTTCTGTCGGGGCGGAAGGCAGGCAGTGAATCCGTCCGTCAGGCCCCGTTGTTGCGAGCATCGCGATCTGATCCAAGTTCTGCGAGTAAGCTGGGGTAAGCGACCTGACTTGGCGACCCGCTGCGCATGTCGGGGCTGATTTCCCTCTTTTCCCGGTTCAAGACCAAGCCCCAAATCGCTCATTTATAGGCATCGAGGGGAACGTCCGCGCGCCGCTCCTATGACTCTGTCCGGTCGACATCGCGTCGCATCATACGGCAGACATTCGCACACCTTCAAACGGCCAAGTTATCCGACGACCAATTGGTGGCGAGTGCGCCGCGCGTCGATTCCTCTGGCGGCAGAATCGTGGCGACGTGGCTCGATCCGGAGATTTCGGGCTACCAGCCTGGCTGCCCAGGGATCAAAAGGTTGCGCGCAGCTGTCGATGCGGGTGAGATCAATCTTATCATATGCCAGTCGCTCGACGAGCTTGGCATCGTGGATAAAGCTTAACGGCGTGCCCCACCACTAATTCAAGGCTGGCTTTCGGAGGCAGGCTTGGGCGAGCGGATCGGTTTGTCGGATGAGGAATTGTCGCTGATCGGGCCGCTGCTACCGGCCGGGTGCGGACGGGTGCGCAGGGACGGCCAATGTCACAATTGTCCCGCCGCCCTGCGCTTCGTCCAACGACAATGTCCCGCCGTGGAGATCAGCAAATGTCTGTACGATACTGAGCCCCAGTCCCACCCCGCCCGTGTCTCGGCTGCGCGACGCGTCACCACGTTCGAACGGGCGCAACAATCGAGCACGGTCGGCGGGTGGTATGCCGGGACCGGCATCGATCACGCGGACGATGGCGGTGTCGCCTTCGTTGGCAACCTCGACCCGGCCGCCACCGGCATAGTCTTCGGCATTACGAACGAGATTTTCGACTGCCCGCCGAAAGGCCGGCTCGACCGCGATCACCGTGATCTCCGGTCCGTCCATCAGGCGCACAGTCGGCAGGTCTGCCACGATCTCCGATACCATCGTCCGGACCTGCACCGGGTGTCGCAAGGCGTTGGCCGCGCGAGCATAATCAAGGACATCGGCGATCATCGCGCCCATGCGGTCGGCGTCTGCGGCCATACGGGCGCGTTGCGGCTCCGGCACTGCTTCGATCCGCAGCTTCAGGCTGGTCAACGGGGTGCGCAGGTCGTGTGCGACAGCGGTTAGCATGCGCATGCGTTCATCGGTTTCGGCGGACAGGCGCGCGCGCAGGTGGAGAATCGCGCGCGCGGCATCCTGCAATTCGCGCGGCCCTTGCGCTTGCGGTGGATCGCGGCCGTCGTCGATGGCTGACGCCAGTGCGCGAAACGGTCGGGTAAGGCGTCGGGCGAACAGCCAGACGAGGGGCGCCAGGACCGCGAGGCTGGCGACGAGCGCGACCAGCACCTTCATCCGCCACCCGCCAAAGGTCGGCGACTGTGGCGCGACGGTCAGCCATCGGCCATCCGCCAGACGCACGCTGGCGGCAAATGCGGGTTGTGGCAACGTGAGCAAGACCTTGCCGATCAGCGAATCCGTCATGCCTCTCGGAACGATCCGCATGGGCAGCACGCCCTGGCGGCGGATGACGACCGGTCCGCTGGGCGGGGTGCCGCCCGGCCACAGCATCTTGCCGACGGCCTCGCCCTTGCCGCGCGCCGTGAAGACGACGACACCGTCACTGCGGGTCGGACGGGCGCTCCGATCGATCCAAACGACCCGCACGTCCGCGATCGGCTGGCCGACCGCCTGCGCCAAAACCCGCCGAAGCAGCGCCGCTGGCGACCCGTTCGGGGGACGCCCGATCGTGCGGGCCAGACCGGCGTTCGTACCCCGCAGCGCCGCGACGGCGTCGGCAACGGTCATACGCATGGCGGGCGGATCGGGCATCAGCAGGACGATGCTGGCGGTGATCGCAACGCTGAGCACGGCGATCGCGACGCTGAACCCACCGATCGCGGTCAGGGCGCTCGCCCGCCGCCAGACGCTGCACATCATGCCGGTCTAACCGCGGGCAGAAAGCGATAGCCCGCCCCGCGAACGGTTTCGATCAGCGGCGTACCGTCACCTTCCGCCAGCTTGCGACGCAACCGGCTGACGGCGATGTCGATCGCCCGATCATAGGACGCAGCGTCCAGTCCCCGCGCGATGTCGAGAAGGGTATCCCGGCTGAGCACCCGTCCGGGGCGCCGCACGAAAGCGGTCAATAGTGCGTGCTCGCCTTCGCTCAGCAGCAACGGGCGCCCGTGCGGATCGCGCAGGCGGCGTTCGTCGGGGCTGAACCACCAGCCGGCGAACACAACCGCATCGCCGTGTACCGCTGGGCGATCCATGCACGGTCGCCGCAGCAACGCCCGGACGCGCGCCAGCAATTCGCGCGGCTCGAACGGCTTGGCCAGATAATCCCATGCCCCGACCTCCAGCCCGACGACGCGATCGGTAACGCCATCGAGCGCACTCAGCATCAGGATCGGCGTGCCGGTCGGAGCCAGACGACGGCACAGCGACAATCCATCCTCCCCCGGCATCATCACGTCGATCACCAGCAGGTCGGCCGGCGCCTCGGCCAGCAAGCGACCACAGGCGACGGCACCACTGGCGGTGCGGACTGCATAGCCATGATCGCCGAGATAATCGGCCAAGGCGTCGCGGATGCTGGTGTCGTCGTCCACCACGACGATACGGTTTCGGGATATGGCAGCGCTGTGCATCGCATCAGTCGATAGCACGGCTTTGTAGCATCTTCGTATCGCGCACCGTCACGAACGCGGCATCGTCCCGCTACCTCGATCTGCTCTCCTGAACCTCGCTTCGATCCGGAGAGCCTTATGATCCCGACCATCCTTCTCGCCATGGCCTTGCCCGCCGTGGCCCCCGTACCGGCGCCGGCGTGCGCATCGAATCAGCCGGCCGATCACGTCGCCGGACGCTGGATCGGTGAATTCGCAGGAGCCGACTGGACGTTCGAACTAACCCGCAATGCGACAGGGTGGTCGGGGCGCTACCAATCGTCGAGAGCGCAGGGCTGGCGGCCGCTTGAGGCGGTGTCGGTGACAGGGGGCTGTGCGGCATTCAGCCTGAAGTCCGAACCCCGAGTGACCTTTGTCGTGACGCTCGATGCTGGCGGCACGACGCTGGCTGGCGATGTAAATATCGCAGGTCTTGCAACCCTGCCCTTCGCGGCGAAGCGGACCTCGTGACGCGATGACGACGATCATCGGCATGGGCATGCTCGCGGCAGCCCAGGTAACGCCCCCCGCTTCTTCCCTGCCCCCGCCGCCTGCCATCCAATTCCGCAGACCGAACGGCCAGCCCCTACCCGAGGACGTCCAGCGGAAACTGCGCGAGCAGTACAGGGACGCACTACCACCGGCGCGACCGACGACCCCGTCTAGCGACATCGTCGTCAACGGGCGGCCACCGCGTGGTTCGGTCATCGGCGATATCAAGCCCGAACGCACACTATCGGCCCTCGACATCCGATCTTATGGCACAGCGACGGTGTCCGAGCTGATCCAGACGCTCGGCGCGCAGGTGTCGAGCGGGCGCAATGACGCATCGGCCGATCCAATCGTCCTGCTGAACGGCCGCCGCGTGTCGAGCTTTGCCGAAATCGCCCGGCTTCCCACCGAAGCGATCGAACGGACCGAGATTCTGCCCGAAGAGGTCGCACTTCAATACGGATATCCGGCCGATCGCAAGGTGGTGAACGTCGTCGCCTTCGAACGCTTCACGTCGCGGATCGTCCAGGGCAGCATCGCCGGGCCGACCGCGGGAGGACAGGCGACGACTGCCGGCGGCGCCGGTTATCTGCGCATCCACGGCGATACGCGCACGATGCTCGATGCCGATGTCAGCCGGTCGAGCGCCCTGCTCGAAAGCGAGCGCGACGTGCGGCAGCCGAGCGTCGGATCACCGCTTGGCGACTATCGCACGCTGTTGCCCGCGACCCACCGCGTCACCCTGAATGCGACCGTCGCGGCCAATCCGCTTGCCGACGTGGCGGCAACGCTGAACGCCCGGGTCGAGACGAGCAAGACCAAGGCACTTGTCGGGCTGGGACCGGATGGCGTGCTGCGCCGCGACGTCGACAGCGCGACACTGCATCTCGGCACGACGATCGCCGGGCGGGTGCACCAGTGGCAATGGACCGCGACCGGCAACCTCGACCGCACTACGAACGACAGCATGACCGACACCGGCGTTCCCGCCACTCCGCAGAACCTTGCACGCTTCGCTACCCTGACGGCCAACACCGACTTGCTGGTCAACGGATCACCCTTCACCCTGCCGGCCGGGGCCGCGTCCCTCAGCCTGCGATCGGGCGTCACGACGCGCGATGTCAGCAGCCGATCCCAACTAGGTACGTCGACGCGGATCGGGTCGCTGGAGCGCGACACCGCCAGCTTCCAGGCCAACATCGACCTGCCGATCGCGGGGGCCGCGACGCCGTCGCCCATGTCGATCGGTGCGCTGTCGGCCAACGCGACCGTCGCTGCGGAACGACTGTCGGACATGGGAACGTTATGGACCCTGGGCTACGGCCTACACTGGACACCCCTGCCTAGGCTATCGCTGCTCGCATCGGTCAGCGACACGCGATCGGCCCCGACGGTCGAACAGCTCGGCGCGCCGCTGATCATCGTGCCCAACGTTCGCACCTTCGATGCGCGCCGTGGGGAGACGGTCGATATCACGCGCAGCTTTGGCAGTAATCCCGGCCTTCGCGCCGACGATCGCCACGTCCTTAGCGCAGGCGCCACCTTCAAGCCGATGGCCAGGACGGATCTGATATTCACTGTCGACTATATCCGCACGCGGATCGACGATCCGATCGCTGCCTTTCCCATCGCGTTGCCGCAGGTGGAGGATGCGTTCCCGGACCGCTTTACCCGCGACACGATGGGTCGCCTGCAGCGTATCGACGCGACGCCGATCAACTTTGCGCGATCGAACCAGCAGCAAATCCGCTGGGGCCTGAGCTTCATGCGGCCGCTCGGCCCGCTACCGCCCGGCCTGCAGAACGCCAACGTCCGCGTATTCCCCAGTCTCGAAGAGGCCAAGCGCCGCCTGCCGCCTGGCGCGCGCCTGGAGACGGTGGAGGCCGGGAGCCCTGCCGCACGACGGGTCGAAAACCTCACGAGCCGGCTGATGCTGTCGCTGCAACACAGCTGGCGGCTGGAGGACAGCGTATCGCTGCGTCCCGGTGGGCCGGTTCTGGACCTGCTCGATGGGGGTGCGCTGGACGCCCGCGGCGGTCGCCCCCGGCACGAGGTGGAGTTCCAGGCCAGCGCCTTCAAGCGCGGTCTGGGCGCACGCATCACCGCCACATGGCAGAGCGGGACATCGATCCGCGGCTCGGGGGCGCCGGCCGGCGATCTGAAATTTGGCGCCCTGGCGACGATCAACCTCGCGCTATTCGCCAACGTCGCCGATCAGCTCGGGCGATCCAAGGCTCCTTCCTGGCTCAAGGGCACGCGCATGACGTTGGGCGTGACGAATATCTTCGACATGCGCCAGAGCGTGCGCGATGGCTTGGGCGGCACGCCTTTGATCTATCAGAATGCCTATCTCAACCCGGTGGGGCGGACGGTCGCATTTGGTTTGCGGAAAATACTGTAGCGTAGCAGGTGGACGAATATCAGCCCTCATCCCGTGTCATACATAGGGCACATTTTCCGACGTTCAGGGCATTCCGCTCTCTTACCAGCATCCGCCATCCGTTAAGGTCGCATTTTTGATCAGCCTGCGCACGAGGTACCACTGACGGGTGGGGTCTTCTTTAGCCTATCGGCCAGGTCGACGCCGTATCACGGGCGAGCGGCATCATACCAGGCGAGTTGGAAAACTGGTGTGTGGCACCCGCCCCGACAGGCAGGTGCCACACCATTGTCAGTACAGGATGCTATTCTGATCCGCCCGCGCACCGGTGCGGCGTGCTTCGGCCAGGGCGTCGCCAGCGCGTTCGGCGATGATGACCTGGTTCACCGCGACCATCTGGTGGGTGTTGCTCCGGTCGTCGCGCGTATCGTTGCCAAAATCGCGAGAGCTATCCAGCCGCGCCTCTAGCGGGGTGCAGCAATGGCCGTCGACCGAGTAATAGCCCGTGCCCGGCTGACCGTTACGGGCATAATGTTCGACCTGCGGCGAGAAACCACCGATCGGGACACCGGCAAAGGCCAGCTGCGTATCCAGCTTCAGCATAGGCCCCTCGAAATACACGCCGCTCAACTCGGAGCCGGAGGTCCTGCCGCCAAACATCTTGTTGCGTAGCTCGAAATAGACGAAGCCCGCCGTGTGGGCATAGTCCATGGCATAGGCACCGACACGCTCGGCGGGCGTACTCTTCTCCTGATGATAATGGTCGGCGATGGTATCCAGGCTACCCGTCCCGATCACCGGCACGAAATACAGGCCGCCAGTCAGCGAATGGACGTAGCTGGGGCTGGTGAGCGTGCTGTTGAACTTCAGGATCGAGCGGTCCTGGATCCCCAACCGCCAGATCATGTCAGCGGTCTTGGAAATGCCGCTCGCTGTCTTGATATCGAAGATATAGACCAAGTTGCGATTCAACTGGTCCACCTTGTGCATCATGGTTTCCAGCGGCAGAAACGCATAGTCGGTGACGGCCCCCAGCGGGTCGCGCAGCTTGAGCTTTTCCAACAGGGCGTCGCGTACCCGGCTAATCTGGGGATTGTTGTGTTCATTCTCCTGAGAGGTGGAATAGGGGTCGAACAGCCGACCATTCAGGCTGTAATTGGTCATCCGGCCGAGCGTGGTGTCGTGGATCGGCCACAGCGTCCCGTCACCGGATTCGCGAACGTCGATCTCGACCGCTTCGACATTTTCGCGGGTCGTTTCTTCAATCGAGCAAATCGAGTTTTCGGGGCAATCCTGGTGGAAATAGCCGCGGTGCTCGGCAATGATGCGCAGGCGTGTATTATCCTTCTTCATCGCCTGGATGACCTTGGCGGGCGAATAATTGGTGGCGGCCATCGCCGCGGACGTCATGGCCGTAGCGGCAAACAGGACGGCAAGCCGGAACTTCGAGAAACGCATCATACATTCCTTCCCTGTTGGACAGTCGGTGCCGGTGCCGTCAGTCGGCGCGGGCGATATATTGGGTGAAGGTCAGATTGCCGGTGTCGTCGGCATTGATCGTCCCCAAACCCAATTTCGTCATGCCCGCATCGCCATAGCCATGGTCGAGCGGGCCATTCTTGAGGAGCGCGACGGCTTGGTCGCGAGTGCGCACAGGGGAAGCCGCAAGCCGCCCTTCCACGACGCACAGCCGGTCGGTACAGGTCACGCCGGTGATCGAAAGACCGTCCGCCAGCCCGGACAAGCGATGGCTTAGCGCCGCCTCCTTTGCGCTCGCCCAGGCTTCGTCGCGCGGGTGGCTGGCAAAAATCGCCTGACGCTCTGGGTCGGACAGCCGGTCGAAATCGGGGAGCGTCGCTGGGGAGGCGGGTGCTGCGGAAACCCCAGTGACGGGCGCTGCTGGAGCCGGTGCTTCCGGCGATGTTCCCGCGACGACGGTGATCGCCTGCCCGCCTGTATCCAAACGGCTATGGTGCCACAGTGCCGCCGACAGGCCGAGCAATGCGAACAGCATCAGCACGGCGATCAGCGGCCGTCGGCCGGACGAAAAGAAAATACGGGAGGACATGACAGACTCCAATTCATTCGGCGGGTGGAACCGAGGGCGCAGCGGGTGGCGGCGCGACCGGCGACAGCAATGCGCCATTGTCGGTCGCGTAGCGGAAGGTCTCCACGACCCGGCCAGTGGTCACGGTCAGCACGCCCCGCGCCAGATCGTCGTGCACGGTGATCGGCGCATCGGCCGTGCCCGGACAGCGGACATGCGCGCCATCGGCAAAGCCGCGTCGACCGAGAGGCGAGATCACGCATGGTGCCTCGCCCGCTCGGCCAATCTCCAGCCAGCCCTGTTCGGTGATACGATAGCTATAGGCCGGATGGTCGTCCGCGCCGATGGTCGTAAAAGTCTGGCCGCGATCGAAGCGCCGATCGGGCGCGCCCATTCCCTTGATGCCGACCATATTATGGGTCAGCAGCCCGTCCGCGCCGATATAATAATGGCCGATATGCGTGCCCGCACCGCCGGGCCAGCGCAGGTGCATATGCATATGCGGCGGGGCGTCGACATGGCCGTGCGGGGCATTGGTGTCGAAACCCATGATCTGGATGCGCCCGATCCCGCGCCGCTCGACCTCCTCGCCCAGCTTCAGGCGTCGCACGACCTCGCGCTGCGCGAATTCCAGCGTATTGGCGGCATCGCGCTGGAGCGCGGGAAAGGCCCCGCTGGCATAGGCCCCTGCCCGCCGCGCCGGATCGGCATGTTCGAACCGCAATACCATGCCCGGCTCGACGATATGGGTCGCGACCTCGCCCGCCGTGATCGCATCATGGTCGAGCGGCGGCAGCGCGACGATGAGGCGACTGCCTTCGCGTCGAAAACCGATTTTGCCGCTTTCCAACAGGACGCGGCGGATATTCTCCGCCGCGCCGTCGAACCCCAGTTCCAGCGTCCGGCGCCACGGCACGATGAGCGCGACGACCGTTTCAAGGCGGTTGTCCGCATTCCAATAGGCGTCGGTGACGGGCGCGCAGGCCGGGCAGGTTGCGGGGTCGAACCGCACGCCTCCGCCCCCGTCGCGCTTCACGAATTTCAGCACGACGCGCACCATGCCGTCCTCGTGCGGCGCGGCAGTGACCGGGAGGGCCGCGAGCATCATGCCCGCCGCCGTCAGGACCGCGCGCCTCACAGCCGGGGCTTCCACGAGAGACCGAGCCAGAAGGTACGACCGACCGGGAAGAAATAGTTCACATATTGCTGGCGAATGCCCTGGCGGACGGTGAATGGCTCCTTGGTCAGGTTCTGCACCTGCCCGACCAGCTCCAGATCGGGCCGCACCGCAAGGCGTGCCTGAAGGTCGAGCTGCTGGCGCGGCTGCTGATAGAGGTCACGCGTCGGCGTATCGCCGTCGGCTGACTGAAGCGCGCGGCCGATGCGGTTATAGGACGCGCGCAGCTCGACCGGGCCGGTGACGTAGAACACGGTCATGTTGGCGATATAGTCGGGCTGCTGGATCAGTCCGGACGTCGCCCGCGTCGCAGGGAGCCCCGCGGCCTGGCCCGCTATGCTGACCGGCTGGTCGAACGATCCGTCGAGCAGCGTGAGGTTTGCATTCACCCCCAGGCCTGGCACCACGGGAATCCTGTCGAGCGTATAGCTGAGTTCCAGCCCCTTCACCTTGGCCTTGGCCGAGTTCATCGGCGTGCTGATGAAGACATTCTGATAGGTGACGCCCTGGAAGGACGTGGGTGGGGCCTGCCGGGTCGAGGTGAAGATCTCGTTGCGGATGTCCTTCACGAACCCGGCGACCGAGATCATGCCCGCACTGCCCATATACCATTCATAGGACAGGTCGTAGTTCCACGCTTCGCGCGGGCGTAGATCGGGGTTGCCGGTGTTGATGGTCAGCACATTGTTCGTGCCGACACCGAAGCTCGTGCGTGCGGCATATTGGCTATAGTCGGGCCGCCCGATCGTCTTGGAGACGCCCGCGCGCAGCCGCATGCCGTCGCCCAATTCATAGGTGGCGAGCGCAGAGGGCAGCCAGAAGCCATATTTGGATCGACGGCGCACCAGCGTATAGGCGGTTGTCCCAATGGTGGTCGGCGCCTGGTTGGTGTCGACGATCAGGTTCGTCTGATCATACCGTACGCCCGCCTGCATATTGAAGCGGTCGGCGCGGAACAGCCCTTGGACATAGGCGGCGCGCACCGTTTCCAGATCGTGGAAATCGTCGGCAAAATTGTTGGCGATCTGGTTCGTCGTGATGAAGGACGACCGCAGCGTATCAAACCGCTGCCACGCGGCATCGCGGTTGATAAGCATGTAGGGGATGCCCGGCGTCTCATAGGTGGCGGGCATCTGCGGATAGATCAGCCCGGACAGGCCACCGATCCGGTTCTGGTCGGCCGCGCTCGCCGCGACATATTCGACATAGCTCTGGTTGTAGCTCAAGTCGGTGCGAGTTACGGCACCGCCGACATTCACGCCGAAGCCCAATTCGTCGGCCCCGGCATTATAGCCCAGATTGACCTTGGCATAATCGACCGTCGAATCCAGGTCGCGCTCGATATTGCGGAAATAAAGCGGACGATAGCTGTTCGGATCGGCCGCGACGGCGGGGATGTTGAAGGTCAGCCGTAGTCGTCCGTCGACGATCCGATAGCTGTAGCCGAAAGCGGGTAGATAGCCGACCGACGAACTGCCCGGCCTGGGATTGGAGTCCCATTTGATCATTTGCCGGTTCTCGCGATAGGTCGCCATCGATCGCGCCAGCGTCGCGTCGAGGACCAGGCCGCCCCCGAAATCATGATACCCCTTGGCATCGACCAGATAGGTGTCACGCTTCACGGGCTGAAAGGTCAGGCCCTGCTGGAAATCGCCCAGCGCGAACTGACCACTGCCGCGTGTGACATTGAACGGCGCTCCTGTCGGCAGGGCGAGCGTCTCGTACCGGGTCTCCGTGTCGGTATCGTGGTAATAGCCGCCGAACAGCGACATTTGGGTCGCATCATCGGGCCGCCATTCCAGCTTCAGATTGCCCGACAGGCGCGTCCGCATATTCTCGAAGAAATAATCCTGGTTGCGGATCGGCACGAGAAAGCCGGTCGACAGGTTCGGGAACGGCGTCGCCGTGCCCCCGGGCGTGTAATAGCTCCACCCCGCGCCCAGCGTGTCACCGGGCAACTCGGCCCGCGCGGTCGAGGGCAGGCGTTGATACTCGACCGAGGCGACCACGCCAAAGGTCCGGTCCGCGCCGAACAGCGTCGACGCGGTGGCGTCGGCCCGAACCGATGGCCCGCCGCTGCGCACCAGCTTGCCCGCTGTGTCGTTATAGCCGCCATTGGCATTCATGACGAAGAAGCGTTCGCCATGCTGGTCGAAGGCGCTTTTCGACAGGATGTTGATCTGTCCGCCCAGTGCGTGCGGATCATACTGCGCGGTAACACTCTTGACCGCCTCGATCCGCGAGACGAGCGAGGACGGCAGCATGTCCAACCGGGCGCCGCGAAAGATCCAGTCGGGCGAGGCGAGCGGAATACCGTCGAGGGTGACGAGATTGTAGCGCGGATCGAGGCCCCGGATCGTCGCCCGCTGGTAGATGTCACGGTTCTTCGTCGGGTCCGCGCCCCCGACCACCGAGACGCCCGCGATCCGCCGGCTCGCCTCGACGATGTTCAGATCCGGCAGACGGCCGACATCGTCCTGCCCCACCGCGTCCAGAATGACGTCGGACTTCTTCTTCACCTGAACGGCGGAACGCTGCGACGCGCGGAAGCCGGTTACGACGATGTCGCCCTGCGTCTCGGACTGCGCCGTCCCCATGACCTGCTGCGCAAGCACGCTCCCCGGCCACAATCCGATGAATGTCGTTCCCAGCAACGCCACTATCCGCCGTTCCACAAACCTTGTCATCACCGCTGCACCCCTCTGCAATTCATTCGTTACACTCTGTATGCAATTAATTTGACAGTTTTAGGATGGATGGCGACAAGACCCGAGATAGGGTTAGAAGGACGGCATGATGAAAGAGGCGCTGACCTGGCGCGCGCGCATGATCTTGGGAATGATCCGCCGCCACGGTGCCGTGTCCCGCGCGACCCTGATGCGCGACACCGGCCTGTCGGGCACGGCCGTCTTTCGCGCGACGGAGGAACTGGCGGCCGCCGGACTGGTGCAGATCGGCGATACCGTTGCGGCGGGGCGCGGTGCACCCAGCGCGACCGTCCATATCGTCCCCGATGCGGCGTTCAGCCTGGGGCTGTCGGTGATGACCGACCGCGCTGACATCATACTGGTTGACCTGGCAGGGCGGATCCGCGCGCGCCAGGAACTCACCAGGCCCGGTATGCCGCTCGACGCGATCCTGTCCGGGGCCGAGACGTTCGGCGAACAGGCGCTGGCGGACGCGGGCGCGGACCGCGACCGGCTATGTGGAATCGGCGCGGCGGTAGCGGGCTATTTCGTCGAACCCGATATACTCAACCCGGCTGATGAGATCGCGGAATGGGGTCTGGTCGATCTGCGTGAGACGCTCGGGCAAAGGCTGGGCATGGCCTGCCAGGTGGAGAACATCGCCAGTGCCGCCGCGGTCGGCGAAAGGCTGCTGGGGGCGGGAGCAGGATTCGACAGCTTCTGTTACGTCAATATCGCGGCGGGCTTTGGCGCAGGGCTGGTGCTGAATGGACAACTGTGGCGGGGCCGTCACGGCAATGCCGGGGAGATTGCGGGGCTGTTCCCGCTATCGGGCCGTGCCACGCCCAACCTGACCGACCTGCGTTTGACGCTGAGCCAGCACGGCATCGCAACCGACAGCATTGCCGATCTGGTTACGCGCTTCGACCCGGCTTGGCCTGGTGTCGCGGCGTGGCTGACAACCCATCGTGCGGATTTCTATTATTTTTTCAACGCGGTGCGCTTCATGCTGGATTGCGAGGCGATCATCATAGGCGGTCGCATCCCCCGCCCCCTCGCCCAAGCGATCGTCACCGGGGTACACTGGCCCGAAGAATCGCTGCCCGCCCGCCGAGGGCGCCGCGCCCCCGCTACCCGGCTGGTCGTGGCCGATCTGGAACCGGAATGGAGCGCGCCGCTGGGCGCCGCTTCGCTGCTATTCCAAAAAACCCTGTTCGGCTGATTCCGAACCGATACGCGGCCAGGCCGATGGCCACCCCCGCCGTCGCCAGCAGCGCCATCATCATCAACCGCGACGGCGGAGACGCGGGGTCGGCTAATGTCTGGCTGTAGGTCGTCCTCGCCAAGATTTGGCCGACGAGCAATACAGCTGCTCCTTGCGCCAGCTTCGACATACAGGTGAATGAGCCAACATAGCGTAATGCGCGGCCAGGTATGGCCCGCTGGGTCATCATGGCCCAAAGAACCAGCCATAGGCCGCTGGTCCCGGCGCCAAAGAGGATGCCTATGGTCACCCCACCAACACTTGACGCACGGATCGACTCAGAGAGGACTAGCGCTGCCAGCAGTAGAGTTGCGGCCATGCCGATCAGGGCGCGCGCCGCGCCGTGTCGGTCGATCCAGAAAACCCAAAGCGGCTGGCTGATCGGCGCACCGATCGCTGCCCATAACATCAGCTCGATCCTGTGGCTGGCGAACGCCGCGAAATAGGGCTCCAGCGTGCGGAATAACGTCAGTGCGAACATCATCGCCGCCAAAGCCAGAAGGACGACTGGCAGATCGAAGGATTCGGCGCCCTCCGGCGGAGGCCCGCCTGACGCCGACTTCGAAGGCCAGGCCGTCCGCGCCGTCCAAGCCGAACTCCACCACATGGCCCCGGCAACCATGGCGGCCCATAGCGGATAGATCATGGCGCTCCGCCCCTTGATCAGTAGCGGAACAGCAAGGGCGACCACCGCCAAGGCGGCTATGCTTGACGCGATATTCCGAGCCGCCAACCAACGGCGCTGCATGGCTGCATCCAGCGTCATCAATGGCACCAGCGCGTTTTGCGCCACATCGACCAGCGGATAGATCAGCCGAAATCCGCTAAGCGTGGTCAGCGCCCATATCACGCGGCAACCGGTCGGCATGAGAGGCGTGATCGCGAACAGTAGAAAACAAGCCGCCACTGCGGGAGCGGCCCGCGCCTGCAACCTCGCGGCCGCCGCCGCATCTGCAATTCGACCATCGAGCTTCGCCCCAAGGGCTAGGTCCGCCAGTCCGTTGAGGAACAGGGTCAGTCCCAGAACCCATCCCATCGCCCGCGGCGTCAAGCCACAGGTTTCCGTCAGGAAAAACGCGAAGAGAAGACCACTCGTATGCCACAGCTGGCTCTTGGCGAAATGGGCACAAAGGTATCTGAGCATACAGCCCATTCGCTGCGGCGATCCGATCACTGCCAGGGCTCCATACTGACATTCGATGCACATCCGCACGAAGATTTTGTGACGACAGCCCCTCCTTCTGCATGTCCATGGATATGACCCAATGCCGGTCGCTCAGCCCTGCCGGGAGACTGCCCGACACCTGTCACGCGTTCTTTTAGGCGGACCAAACGCTCCGGTGAGCTCAGCGAGCCTTCGTGAACGACCGGGACTGGGGCAATTTTGCCGTTCGCCACCGACATATTGAACGGCAGACCTGGTTTAGAGCAGACGCGCTATCTCACTGCCAACACCACTGCCGCGCAGCGGCTTCGTACAGTGAAGCAGGTTCGCTCCTTTGCCAGCATTCTTTGCCGCTGGAGCTTAGGTGGGTTATTGAGCGCAGCGAGTGTGATCGACGCTGCTTTGGGCCGCTCGCTGCGCTAGCATGTCGGTGATGGCATCCCGACGAACCCTATATGCCTCCAGGAGCCGCCATGCTCGGCGCGATGTTGCCGCGGAGCGCTGGCTGTTGCTGCTTATTGTCGTGGCAGCCGTCGCAATCGCCGCTGGCCTTCTGGATACGGTCGGCACTGCTCCGAAGACGAGGCCGCCCAGGACGATGACGATGGCGCAGGCACGCGCCTCGAACGCCAGGGTACCCATCGTTGCTGCCGCGCGGGTCCGCGCAAAGCCCTATCGCTTTCAAGGCGGCTCCGCCGAGCGCGCGCAAGCCGTCGACTGCCTGGCCACCGCAGCCCTCTATGAAGTAGGTGATGACCCGCGAGGACAACGCGCCGTCATTCAGGTCATTCTCAACCGCGCGCGTGCCCCTGGTTTTCCGCGCACCATTTGCGGCGTCGTCTACCAGGGTTTCGACCAGACCACGGGCTGCCAATTCTCGTTTACCTGCGATGGCTCGATCAAGCGGCGCACGAGACATTTCGGATGGTCTGCGGCGCGACGCGTGGCGAGAGAAGCACTTGCAGGCCATGTCTTTGCGGATGTGGGCCGCGCGACGCATTATCACGCCGACTGGATGGTGCCGTATTGGCGGGACACAATGATCAAGGTGGCGAAAGTCGACACCCACCTTTTCTATGTACGCCTCTGAGTGGTTTAATTATTTCTGCCTCGCTCCGCGCTAAAACGCATCAACACATCGGTCGAAACAATTAGTCCCTTGACGCCATGTCGTTATTGCTGCTGCAAGGCCGTCGCTGTGACATGGCCGTTTACGGTTCTCCGGAACCGCGCAGCGTTTTAACTCTCCTGCCACTCCCATCTGGATAGATAATGGCTGACGAAACCATCACCGATACCGCGCATGCGGTCGAACTCGCTACCGAACTGACCATTGCCTGGCTGGGCAATCCCAACACGCGCATCGACGCCGGGCAGGTCCCGGCGTTTCTGGGCAGCATGCACAGCGCCATTCTGAAGCTGGCCGGCGGCAGCGAGACGGCGGCAACGGATGCCGTCGACACCACCGAATACACGCCTGCCGTCTCGGTGCGGAAGTCGCTGGCGTCCAAGGACCACATCATCTCGATGATCGACGGCAAGCCCTACAAGACGCTGCGCCGTCACCTCGCCACCAACGGCCTGACGCCCGAGCAGTATCGCGAGCGCTATAATTTGAAGGCCGACTATCCGATGGTGTCCGAAACCTATTCGGAAAGCCGCCGGGCGATGGCCAAGAAGATTGGCCTCGGCCGCAAGCCGGGCACCAAGATGGCAAGCGCAGCCAAGCCGAAGGGCGTGAAGGCCGCCAAGAGCGCCGCGGCGGCGCATCTGTCGGGCGAATAATCGGTCAGGCAGGGCTGGCTTCGACCAACCAGCCCTGCCCGCTACTTTCGGTTACGCCCGAGGCCTTATCGGCCACTGCCGCCAAGGCTAGGTGGCTCTGGATAAACCTGGGTCAGTCCTCGAGCATGCGCTGACGCGGAGAAATATAAAGCGCAGCGTTATAGCCCCCCTCACCTCGTCGCGTTCGAGCGCCATCTTCATGCGCTGAGCCAGCACCCGCCAGAGCGGCGCAGGCCCGTCGAGATCTTCGAACTTCTCCCAACGGGCGTGACGCGTCTCGTTGGTCCGCGCCCAGGTCAGCAGCGTGAACAGCAGCGCCGCCCGGGTCGCCGCGCGACGCCGTGGCGTCTCATCGCCATCATAGCCGTCAATCGCTCGGATGAGCGTCGGCAGCTCGCTGCGGCCAATAAGCGCCATATGCCGGGTATGCGGTTTGGGCTTGAGCAACTGCCCAAGATGCTCGGCGGGATCACGCTCGGCCCAGCCATAGGCGATGGCAAACGGTAGACCTGGCTGATATGCTGCTTGAGGCGACGGCTGACGTCGAGCGAACCACGCGCCTTGCCCCGCCGTACCATGGCCTGCACATCGGTCGGTGTGATGACGGACAACCCAAGCTTGCCAAGCACCGGAAAGGCATCGCGCTCGAGCCGAGTCACCAGCCGAGTAGCATGCCCAGCATCAAGCGCGTCGAGGCAGTAGCCATGCCATTTGCGCACCGCTTCCTCGAAGGTCATCTGAGCCCTCAGCTTGTTGGCAGCACCGGGATCCCCCCCTCGCCCGGCACCACTTTTACCTTGGCGCGGCGCAGCCGCGCCTCGGCCAGTGAAACTGCGGGATAGGCGCCAAAGCTCAGGAGCCCTTCCTTGCCGCCATAGCGGTACTTCATCTGCCACTGCTTGAAGCGGTTGGGGCGGACGAGAAGATAGAGGCCTTCGCCATCGGTGAGTTTATAATCTTTTGCCCGCTTCGTGGCGTAGCGGACTTCGAGCTCCTTGAGGGCCATGGGGGCATCTCCTGCCGAGGCAGCGACAAGAGCCCCTGAATGAGGGCTAATTTGCAGAAAACAGGCACAAAAAAACTCAGCGGGATGCCCGGGGCGGTTGTGGTATTGGAAAATATGGCCGCGGGGGCAGGATTTGGCCGCTGCAGAATTCGCGTTCGGATTTCTGGCGTCGACTGGTTCTGCCCATGCCCTAGCAAAGCCCGGATAGCCTGCAGATTAGCAGATCGCACGCTCGCCGACGATCTTAAGGCCATAGCCCTCCAGCGCGATCAGCGTGTGATGACTGTTGGTCAGCAGCACGATGTCCTCTACACCGAGTTCGGTGAGGATCATCGCGCCGACGCCGTAATCGCGCAGTTCTTCCATGTCGGGGATCGGCGCGCCGCTGCGTGCATGGATCGCCAGCGTCAGGCCGTCGGAGCGGGGCCGGTCGATCACGACGACGACCCCTGCCCCCTCCTCCGCGATGATCTGCATCGACTTGGCGAGCAGCCCGGCGCGCGATCCGGTTTCGCCGAACATGTCGGTAAAGGGCGACAGCGAGTGCATACGCACCAGCGTCGGTTTGTCGGACTGAACCTGTCCCTTGACCAGCGCGACCTGTTCGCTGCCCGTCGCCTTGTTCCAGAAGGTCATGACCCGCCATGCGCCACCCCATTCGCTCTCGAACACCGTCTCCGCGCGTTTTGCGACAAGGTGATCGTGGCGGCGGCGATAGGCGATCAGGTCGCGGATCGTGCCGATCTTCAGGTTATGGAGCTGCGCGAAGGAGACGAGGTCGTCCATCCGCGCCATCGTCCCATCCTCGTTCATGATCTCGCAGATTACGCCCGAGGGGTTGAGCCCGGCGAGGCGGGAGACGTCGACCGCCGCCTCGGTATGGCCCGCGCGCACCAGCACACCGCCTTCGCGCGCGACCAGCGGAAAGACATGGCCCGGCGTCACGATCGACGCGGCGTCATGGTTCGCATCGATCGCCACCGCGATGGTCCGCGCGCGGTCGGCGGCCGAGATGCCGGTGGTGACGCCTTCGCGCGCTTCGATCGAGACGGTGAAGGCGGTTTCGTGGCGGGTGCCGTTGGTCTTGGTCATCGGGCCCAACCCAAGCTGCTCGACCCGCGCCCTGGTCATCGCCAGGCAGACCAGCCCGCGTCCGTGCCGCGCCATGAAGTTGATCGCGTCGGGGGTCGCCATCTGTGCCGGGATGACCAGATCGCCCTCATTCTCGCGATCCTCGTCATCGACCAGGATGAACATACGGCCGTTGCGGGCCTCGTCGATGATTTCTTGCGAGGTAGAGAGAAAGGCGTGGCGGACGGGCGCCAGTTCACATGTTTCCATGGACCTACTCCTTGACCAAAATGGGAAGCGCGGGGCGAAGCATCTCGAACTTGTCGCTTTGACGGCCATACCAACCCGCCCCGTGCAGCCGGGAAATCAGGTTCATCGCGCTGATATCGAAGTGCAGCCGCGTGGCATCGGTCACGAAGGCGTCGGCGATATGGGCATGGACGATCTCGGCCAGCACTGCGATCTGATTGGGGCCGGTTTCGATGATGTGCCGCGCCCGACATTCGAAGCCGACCGGCGCGCTGGCGATGCGGGGTGCCGCGACGGCGACGCCCGGCACCATGTCCAGGCCGACCAGCGCGCCCTCATCGACGCCCGCCGAATGGTCGATGCTGGTGTGGTTCATGCGTTCGGCATGGGCCTCGTCGACCAGATGGACGATGAATGCGCCCGTCTCACGGATATTGGCAGCGGTGTCCTTCATGCCCTTGGTGGGATGCGCGACCAAGCCCAGCACGATCATCGGCGGGTCGTTCCCGATGGCGTTGAAGAAGCTGTAGGGCGCGAGGTTGGGCACGCCCCCGGCCGACACACTGGACACCCAGGCGATCGGCCGGGGCGTGATGCAGGCCCCGATGATCTTGTACCGGCTGGCCGCATCCAGCGTCCGCATGTCGACCTGCATCGCGGCCGCTCCCCTCAGTACCGGCCGCTGAGCAGCGCACCGGCATCGGGCACCCGCCGCTCCAGCCCCAGCCGGTCGAGCATCTGGTGCGTGGTGCACACCGCCGCCGAGACGACCGGAATGCCGATCGCATCCTCCAGCCGCTGGACGATCGGCAGCGAAGGCATCTGCACACAGGCCGATGCGACGAAGGCATCGACGCCGGTGCGGTCGACGCGCTTGTAGATTTCCAGCAGCCGCTCGGGATCGTGCCGCCCGACCTCCAGATTGTCGGGGATTTCCAGCGCGGTGAAGTCGTGGACGGTGATCCCCTCATGCTCGATATAGTCGACCACCAGCTGGGTCAGCGGCTTCATATAGGGGCAGATGACCGAGATCTTCTTGGCCCCCATCCGCTTCAGCCCGTCGACCAGCGCGCCCGCGCTCGTCACGACGGGCGCGGCGGCGTGGTTTTCGACGGTACGGGCATGGAGTCGCGCTTCGGACTCGCGGTGATAGCCCTTGCCCATGCTCATGATCGCGACGAGACAGGCATAGCCCAGCACGTCAACCCGCGCGTCGGACAGCTCGGTGGCGCAGCGATCGCTGTCGCGGTCCATCGCCTCCAGCTCTTCCTTGACCACCTTCTTCATCCGCATCCGGCTGGAGTGAAAGGTGAAGCGCTCGGGCAAAATCCCCTCGCGCGCACGGAGCATGGCGGGGATTTCGGTTTCCATGGTGGTGTTGGACGACGGCACGATCTGGCCGATGCGATAGCTGCGGGCGGTCATGGTGATCCTCTCGAAATTATGGCTTTAGGGGTCAGTCCTGGGGATCGGCGTTCGGCTCGCTCACCGGCGAAACCGTTGGTCCGGTGTCGATCCGCACCGGCTGTTGCGGCGCGGCGTTCACGCGCAGGTCGAACACATCGAAGCGGTTATAATGGCCGATGATGTCGTGCATCTGCTTGGGCTGGATGCAGCGTGACAGGTCGATCTCGCCGTAGACGATGCCTTCCTCGTCGATCAGCGGTTGGCCGACCACGCGCCCATCGGGACCGAGGATGCCGGAGAAGGCGCTGTTCTTGCGCTCCAGCCGCGCGCGCGCGTCGGGGACCAACGTCTCCATCGCCGCGATGATCGCCTCTGACACGGTCGAGCAGGAGACGATGGTGAACAGCTTGCCCTCGAAACAATGCGCGGCGGCGCGCACCTTGATCGCCTCGGCCATGTCGTAATCGGCGGGTGCGACGGGCAGCGCGATATAGCTGGCGACATGGACCAGTTCGCCCTGCGCCAGCAGGCTGAACCGCGCGAGCGTGTTGGTGTTCTCGCCGCACGCCAGGCCACCCAGCGGCCCGATCGCAGTGTCATAGACCTTCAGCGTCGACCCGTCGCCATGCGCCCAGGTCAGCTTCTCCGCCCAGGTCGGCACCAGCTTGCGATGCTTGCCCAGGATCGTGCCGTCGGGGCCGATAAAGACCAGCGTGTTGTAGAGCGTGCCAAGCGACACCGGGCTGCGTTCATTGACTCCGATGACGACATGCACCCCCGCCTCGCGCGCAGCGGTGCAGATCCGGTCGATCTCCGGCCCCGGTATCAGGATCGAGGCACGGGCCAGCTTTTCGAACCACGGACCGCCCGACACCGGATCGGCGATCCAGCTCCAATAGGGATAGCCCGCGACGAACACTTCCGGAAAGGCGACCAGTTCGGCGCCGTTCGCCGCTGCCTCGCGAATCAGGCTGGCGGCCTTGTCCACCGTCGCGGCGGGATCGAGGAAAACGGGGGCGGTCTGGACCGCGGCGGCCTTGAAACGGGGCAGGTTCAGCATGGTGCTCCCTCACGGCATTCATTGCATTTGCAAGTTTTCCCTAACCCCGATTGACAGGGATTGGCAAGATATTTTACGCCTGAACTAATTCGACGCGACAAGGAGATCGAACATGTCGACGGAGAGCTTTGACGCCTATCGCGAGGATGTCGCCGGGCGGGCCAATGTCAGCGACACGGCCGAGCTGGTGGACTTCTACCGTGATCTCGAAGACCAGCATGCGGGCGCATTGTGGACGGTCGCCAACAAGATCGAACCCTGGGAGCCCAAGTCGCAGTCTGTGCCGGTCGTCTGGCACTATGACCGCCTGCGCGACCATGTGCTGCGCGCGCTCGATCTCGTCAGCCCGGAAAAGGCCGGGCGCCGCGTCGTCTATCTCGCCAATCCGGGACGTCGCGACGTGTCGGCGGCGGTCGGCTGGCTCTACACCGGCCTTCAGGTGATGGGTCCGGGCGAGGTCGCCTCGGCGCATCGCCACTCCGCATCGGCATTGCGCTTCATCATGGAGGGCTCTGGCGCGTTCACGAACGTCGATGGGCACAAGATGACGCTGGGCCGCAACGACTTCGTGCTGACCCCCAACGGCACCTGGCATGAGCATGGCGTGTCGGAGGACGGCTCGGTCTGCATCTGGCAGGACGGGCTGGACATCCCGCTGATGAACGCGCTGGAGGCCAATTTCTACGAAGTCCATCCCGATCTCAACCAGGCGGTCGGCTATGCGGTCGACGATTCCACCGCGACCTGGGGCAATGCCGCGCTGCTGCCGGCCGGGGAAAGCTGGTCGAAGCGTTACTCGCCGCTGCTGAAATATGAGTGGGAGCCGACCTATGAGGCGCTGCTCCGCTATGCCCGCGCCAGCGACGGGTCGCCCTTCGACGGCATCCACATGAACTATGTGAACCCGTTCAACGGCGGCCCGCCCATGTCGACCATTGGTGCGTCGATGCAGCTTCTGCGTCCCGGCGAGCATACCAAGGCGCATCGCGAGGTCGGCAGCTTCGTCTATCAATGCGCCAAGGGCTCGGGCCACTCCATCATCGGCGGCAAGCGCTTCGACTGGAAGGAGCGCGACATCTTCGTCGTGCCATCCTGGATGTGGCACGAGCATGTCAACGGATCGGCCAGCGACGACGCCTGCCTGTTCTCGTTCCACGACCTGCCCGCGATGCGCGCGCTCAATCTCTATCGATCGGAAGCCTTTGCCGACAATGGCGGGCACCAGCCGGTCCTGTCCTGATCCCCCTATTTTCTGAAAGGAATGCCATGCGTCTCGTTACCTATCGCGTCGATGTCGAAGCCGAAGGCCGCTTGGGCGTTCTGGTCGATGGCCTGGTCATCGACGTCGCCAAGCTTGGCGCGCGCGCCGGTGTGCCGTTGCCGTCGCGGATGCTCGACTTCATCGATCTGGGGCCTGTCGCGGTCGCGGAGCTGAAGCTGCTGCTCGACGAGGCCAAGGGCCGCTGGCCGGTCGATGGCGCGCGCCCTCTCGCCAGCGTGAAATTGCTCGCGCCGATCCCGCGCCCGCGCAAGAACGTCTTCGGCATCGGCCTCAATTATATCGATCACGTCGCCGAGAGCGCCGCCGCGCTCGACACCTCGGCCGATCTCCCAAAGAAGCCGGTGATCTTCTCCAAGCCGCCGACCAGCGTCATCGCGCCGGGCGAGCCGATCGTCCACCGTGCCGACATCACCCAGCAGCTGGACTGGGAAATCGAACTGGGCGCGATCATCGGCACCACGGCGCAGCGCGTGTCGCGCGAGGACGCGTTGAAGCACGTCTTCGGCTACACCACACTCATCGACATGAGCGCGCGCGACTGTCGCCGGGCGGGCCAGTGGATCTATTCCAAGGGGCAGGACAGCTATTGCCCGATGGGTCCGTGCATCGTCACCGCCGACGAGATTCCCGATCCCCAGACGCTGGACCTATGGCTGACGGTCAACGGCGTCGAGAAGCAGCGCAACAACACCAGCCACATGCTGTTCAAGGTCGACGAACTGATCGCCGACATCAGCCAGGGCATCACCCTGGAGCCCGGTGACATCATCGCGACCGGCACCCCCGAAGGCGTCGGCGCGGGCCGCTCGCCGCAGGAATGGGTGTGGCCGGGCGATGTGATCGAAGGCGAAGTGGTCGGCATCGGCAAGCTGCGCCATTCCATCGTCGCAGGGTAAAGCCCGCCCCTTAGCGGTATAAAGACCGCCCCCGATCATCGAGATCGGGGGCGGTTTTGTTTTTATCGCGGTTATTCCTCTCCTCTGGAAAAGAGGGGCTGAGGCGCAAAAAACGGCGCGCAGGCCGGGGACCCGTGCGCCGTCGATCAGTCCGGTGCGAAAGGTCAGGCCGCGACGCTTAGCGCCTTCGGCCGCATGTCGGCCGGCCATTCGGCCGAGCGGCCTTCCTTCAGGTCCATGCAGACCAGCACCACGGTCGCGCGGAAGCGCAGTTCGCCGCCGCATTCCACCTGCACCGACATTTCCGCCGAGCTGCGCCCGACCCGTAGCGGCGCGACCAGGAAGTCGAGCATGTCGCCCAAGCGGCTGGGCGTGGCGAAGTCGGCCTCCAGACGGACGGTGGGTACGCCCAGCCCGCGGTCGCCATGCATCTCGGCGAAATCGACGCCGACCGCATGGGCGAAATAATCCTCGATCGCGGCATTCAGCATCTCGAAATAGCGCGGATAGAAGACGATGCCCGCGCCATCGACATGCGCGAAGCGGACCTGCTGCGTCGAACGGAATGTCATTCGTTATCCTCTCCTTCGGCCCCCAGCGACCGTTTCAGGATCGCCAGAAGGTCATAGAGTTCGGCCATCTGCGCATCCGGCACGTGGTCGAACATCGCCGCGATCCAGCCATGATGCGCGGCGGCCAGTTCCTTGAAATGCGCTCGCCCCTGCGGCGTCAGCGCCACGATATAGCGGCGCCGATCCTCGGGCGCGGGCTGGCTGGAGACATAGCCGTCGGCCTCCAGCTGGCGGACCAAAGCGGTGACGTTGCCGTTGGACACCAGCAGCGAGCGGGACAGCTCGCCCATGGTGATGCCCTCATGGTGCCGCTCCAGCGCCGCCAGCACGTCGAAGCGCGGCAGGGTCGTGTCGAACTGCTCGATGAAGCGGCGACGCAGCCGCTTCTCGATCGTCATCGAACAGCTCAGCAGGCGCAGCAGGACCTTGATGTCCATCCGCCCACCCAAGGCCCCGTCATGCTTTTCGCGAATGCGGTCCGTCAAAATCAAGCTCTCCATGCGCGTCGTCACGCCGTCTCGGACTGGCGTTGGACGTTGCGCATAAGCTGTGCCTGGCCAAGGGCATAGGCCGAAGGTACCGGCATCTTGTGCCCGGCTGCCGCCGCCGCATGGAGCGTCCAGCTGGGATCGGCCAGATGCGGGCGGCCCAGCGCCACCAGATCGGCACGCCCCGCCGCCAATATGCCATTGACGTGATCCGCCTCATAAATGTTGCCGACCGCCATGGTCGGGCAGTCCAGCTCGTTCCGGATACGGTCGGAGAAGGGCGTCTGGAACATGCGACCATAAACGGGACGCGCATCGGGCACGGTCTCACCGGCCGACACGTCGATCAAGTCGGCGCCAGCTTGACGCAAGGCGGCGGCGATCTCGACGGCCTCGGCCGGGGTCACACCCGCCTCGCCCGCCCAGTCATGGGCGGAGATACGCACCGCCAGCGGCCGATCCTCGCCCCAGACCGCCCGCACCGCGCGTACCACCTCCAGCGGGAAGCGCAGCCGGTTTTCCAGGCTGCCGCCATAGTCGTCGGTGCGCTCGTTCATCAGGGGGGTGATGAACGACGACAACAGGAAGCCATGTCCGGCCTGGATCTCGATCATGTCGAACCCGGCCTCGGCGGCGCGGGCGGCGGCGGCGACGAAATTCTCGCGCACCCGGTCCATGTCGGCGCGGGTCATCGCGGAGGGGCGCTGGCTTTCGGGCAGGTACGGTTTGTCCGACGCGGCGAGCAAAGGCCAGCTGCCTTCGGGCAGCGGGCGGTCGGGCTGGACTGATCCTGGCAGCGTCGCGCCGCGCGGCCCCGCATGGCCGAGTTGAATGCATAATTTTCCCGAGCCTTGCGCATGCGCAAAGTCGGTGATCCGTCGCCACGCGGCCGTCTGCTCGTCATTCCACAGGCCGGGACAGGACGGCGTGATCCGCCCCTCCGGCGACACGGCTGTCATTTCGGTGACGATCAGCCCCGCCCCGCCCATGGCGCGCGCGCCGTAATGGACCAGATGGAAGTCGCCCGGCACTCCGTCCGCCCCGGCGGCATAGGTCAGCACCGGCGACACGACGACGCGGTTGGGCAAAGTCAGCTCACGCAGGCGATAGGGCGCGAACATCGGCGGCACCGCCTCGTTCCCCCCGGCGCGCGCAGCGAACCATTGTTCGATACCGTTCAGCCAATTCGGATCGCGCAGCCGCAGATTTTCGTGGCTGACCCGTTGCGACCGGGTGAGCAGCGAATAGGCGAACTGCTTCGGGTCGAAGTCGAGATAGCGGTCGAGCGTCTCGAACCATTCGGTCGAGTTGCGCGCCGAATTCTGGATCTTCAGCACCTCGACATGGCGTTCGTTGCGATATTCCGCCAGCGCGGCGGCCATGCCCGCGCGGTCCTGCGCGATGTGGGGCCGGCTCATCACCTCGGCCAGCTTGATCGCGTCTTCCAGCGCCAGCTTGGTGCCCGAGCCGATCGAGAAATGCGCGGTATGGGCGGCGTCGCCCAGCAGCACGACATTGTCGAACGACCACTGCCCGCACAGGATACGCCGGAAATTGATCCACGCTCCCGAGCCGCGCTGATGCGCCGCATTGGTCAGCAGCGGCTCGCCGTTCAAATGCCGGGCGAAGATGCGCTCGCACGCGGCGATCGCATCGGCCTGCTCCATCGTGTCGAAGCCCAGGCCGCGCCACGTCGCTTCCGAACATTCGACGATGAAGGTCGAACGCGTCTCGTCGAAGCGATAGGCATGCGCCCAGATCCAACCCGCCTCGGTCTTCTCGAAGATGAAGGCGAAGGCGTCGAACAGGCGCGGCGTGCCCAGCCAGATGAACTTGTTGGCGCGGGTGTCGATATCGACGTCGAACTTGTCCTCATTGGCGGTGCGGACCCGGCTGTTGATGCCGTCAGCCGCAACTATCAGGTCGTAATCGGCCCATTTCGTCAGGTCGGCGTCAAAGTCCATCTCGAACTGCAACCGCACGCCCAGTTCGCGCGCCCGGTCCTGCAGGATGTTGAGCAGGCGCTTGCGACCGATGCCGATAAAGCCGTGTCCGCCGGACCGCTCGACATGGTCGCCGACGACCACCTCGATATCGTCCCAATGCGCGAACTCCGACTCGATCGTCGCTGCACTGACCGGATCGTTGGCGCGCAAGTTGGTCAGTGTCTGGTCCGAAAACACCACGCCCCAGCCGAACGTGTCCCCGGCCTTGTTCCGCTCAACGACCAGCACGTCGTGCGACGGGTCTCGCAGCTTCATCGAGATCGCGAAGTAGAGCCCGGCAGGCCCGCCACCCAGACAAACGACACGCATCGGCATCTCCTCTATTTGTTTTAGACTTAAAATATATGGACCCGCCAATCAAGGGGGTTTCGGGCAATCAGCCCTCCAGATTGCGGTACACGCGGTCGAGCAGGCTCAGGAGCCTGTCAAAATCCCGCGCGGAAAGTCCTGTAATCACCTGCTGATAGACGGGCGACGTGGCCTTCCGGGCTTCAACCAGTTTTGATTCGCCGGTGGCGGTCAGCGCGACCATGGTGACGCGCGCATCCTCCGCGCTGGGGGTCAGCGTGACCAGATCGGCGGCAGCCATGCGCTGGACGATGCGGGTCATGGTGGACAGCGGAATCACCGCCGCCTCGGCGATGTCGCGTACGCCGCGCGGGGCCTGTTCGCCCAGGATCATCAGGACGCGCCAATTGGGAATGTCGAGGCCAATGGCGCGAAGGCGCGGCTCGATCGTCGCATTGTAGCGACTCGCCAGACGGTTGATCAGGAAGAAGGGGTAACGCTCCACCTGGAACGCCGTCGTTCCGGGATCGCCCTGCGTACGATGGTCCAATCCGATAGCTCCCAATTCCACAGGGCCTTAACCCCTGCCCCAGTCCGTCGCAACCGGCACCAAAAGAATTTAGTTGCACATGCACGTTTTATTCGGCAGCTTTCGGTCAAGAAATTCGAAATCGGAGAGCGACTATGGCCGAATCCGCCTTGTCTCGTTTCGCGACCGCCCTGATCGGCGGGTCGATCGAGATCGTCGACCTGACGCAGGAACTGTCGGAAGACACGCCGGTCCTGATCCTGCCCGAACCCTTCGGACAGACCGCCCCGTTCAGCCGTCAGGAAATCTCGCGTTATGACGAACGCGGCGTCGCCTGGGCCTGGAGCAACTTCACCACCGGCGAGCATACCGGCACGCATTTCGACGCACCGCTCCATTGGGTGACGGGCAAGGACCTGCCCAACAACAGCGTCGACACCATCGACCCCGCGCATTTCGTCGGCCCGGCGGTCGTGATCGACGCCTCGACCGAAAGCGCAGCGAACCCCGACTTCCTGCTGACCGTCGACTTCATCACGCGCTGGGAAGCCACGCACGGCCGCATTCCATCAAAGAGCTGGGTTCTGCTACGCACCGACTGGTCGAAGCGCGAGAGCGATGCCTATACCAACCGGCGCGAGGATGGCCCGCACACCCCCGGCCCCGACCCGGACGCGGTCCGCTTCCTGATAGAGCAGCGCGACGTGATCGGCTTCGGCGTCGAGACGATCGGCACCGATGCTGGCCAGGCGCATGGGATGACGCCCCCCTACCCCGCACACACCCTGCTGCACGGTGCGGGGCGTTACGGCCTGCAATGCCTCGCCAATCTCGATCGGCTGCCGCCGACCGGCGCGGTCATCGTCGCCGCGCCGCTTAAAATCCGTGGCGGCTCGGGCAGTCCGCTGCGCGTCCTTGGGCTGGTGGAGCGCTGAGCCATGGCCGAACGGTCGTTCAAAAAGGAAGTCGAGAAGCTCCGCCTCGGCGCAGGCGAAGTCTTCGAGGGCGAAGGCATCCTCGCCGTCACCAAGGCGCTGCTCCAGGCGGGGGTCGCCTATGTCGGTGGCTATCAGGGATCGCCGATCAGCCATTTGATGGACGTCTTTGCCGACGCCGACCCCCTGTTGCGCGAACTGGGCGTGCATTTCGAATCCAACGCCAATGAGGCGGCGGCGGGGGCGATGCTGGCGGCGTCGGTCAACTATCCGTTGCGCGGTGCCGTCGCCTGGAAGTCGGTGGTCGGTACCAACGTCGCCTCCGACGCTTTGTCCAACCTCGCCAGCGGCGGCGTGACCGGCGGCGCGCTGGTCATCGTCGGCGAGGATTATGGCGAAGGCTCCTCGATCATGCAGGAGCGCACCCACGCCTTTGCGATGAAGAGCCAGATGTGGCTGCTCGACCCGCGCCCCAATTTGCCGACCATCGTCGGCATGGTGGAGAAGGGCTTCGAACTGTCCGAGGCGTCGAACACCCCCGTCATGATCGAGATGCGGGTGCGCAGCTGCCACATGACAGGCAGCTTCGTCGCCAGCGACAATCGCCGCCCGACGATGACGGTCGGACAGGCCGCCGCCAACCCCCGCCGTGCGCTCGACCGCATCGTCCTGCCGCCCGCGATCTTCCAGCACGAGATCGAGAAGATCGAGCAGCGCTGGCCCGCCGCGCAGAAATTCGTTCGCGAACAGCGGCTGAACGAATGGTTCGGGCCGGAGCGCGACGATATCGGCATCATCGTGCAGGGCGGGCTCTACAACACGCTAAACCGCGCATTGGAGCTGGCTGGCCTCTCCGACACGTTCGGCGCGACGCGTATCCCTATCTATTGCCTCAACGTCGTCTATCCGCTGATCCCCGAAGAGGTCGTCGCCTTCTGCGCAGGGAAACGCGCGGTGCTGGTGCTGGAAGAAGGCCAGCCCGAGTTCATCGAGCATGAGTTGAGCACCCTGCTGCGCCGCGCCGATATCCAGACGAAGCTGGTCGGCAAGGACGTGATGCCGCGTGCGGGCGAATATTCGGGGCAGGTGATCGGCGACGGCCTCGCCAAGTTCCTGCGCGACCACGCCCCCGAGCGCGCGCCCGAACCCCGCGCCGTCGTGCCCGTCCCCGCCGATGTCGCCGCCACCGTGCCGCAACGCCCCGCGGGATTCTGCACCGGCTGTCCCGAACGCCCGATCTTCGCCGCGATGAAGCTGGTCCAGCGCGAACTGGGCGAGATGCACGTCTCGGCCGATATCGGCTGCCACCTCTTCTCGATCCTGCCGCCGTTCAACATCGGCAACACGACGATGGGTTACGGCCTCGGCGCGGCGGCGGCCTCCGCCTTCAAGCCGGAGGGCAAGCGTGCACTGGCGGTGATGGGCGATGGCGGCTTTTGGCACAACGGTTTGACCTCCGGCATAGGCAATGCCGTCTTCAACCAGGACGAGACCGTTACCGTCATCGTCGACAATGGCTATTCGGCGGCGACCGGCGGCCAGGACGTGCTGTCCTCGCGCGCGAAGAACGACACGCGCATCACCAATCACCCCATCGAGAAAGCGGTGCGCGGCATGGGCGTGAAGTGGGCGCGCACGCTGACCCGCACCTATGACGTGGCAAAGATGCGCGACCTGATCCGCGAGGCGATGACCAGCCCGGAAAAGGGCCCGAAGGTCATCATCGCCCAGTCGGAATGCATGTTGAATAAACAGCGCCGCGAAAAACCGCTGCTGGCCAGGGCCGCCAAGGAAGGCCAGCGCGTGGTGCGCGAGCGCTTCGGCGTCGATCCCGACACCTGCACCGGCGACCATGCCTGTATCCGCCTGTCGGGCTGTCCCTCGCTCAGCATTCGCGACAATCCCGATCCCCTGCGCCAGCATCCCATCACCCATATCGACAATAGTTGCGTCGGCTGCGGCAATTGCGGCGAGGTCGCCCATGCCGCCGTACTCTGCCCCTCCTTCTGGAAGGCGAGCATCGTCACCAATCCGGGCCGCTGGGAGACTTGGCGTCACCGCCTGAGCCAGCGCGTCATCGGCTGGCTGCAACAGCGCCATGGCCGCCACCTTGCCGCGAGGGCTTTCTGATGGAACTGGTTCTTCCCGATCGTGACCGCATCACCATCGCCATCCTGGCGCTGGGCGGCGAAGGCGGCGGCGTGCTGGCCGAATGGGTGCAGCATATCGCGCGCGCCAATGGCTATGTCGCACAAGGGACGTCAGTGCCCGGCGTCGCGCAGCGCACCGGATCGACGGTCTATTATATCGAACTGGTCCGCACCCGCCCCAGCGGCGGCAATCGCCCCGATCCCGTCCTGGCGATGATGCCGGTGCCGGGCGACGTCGATATCGTCATCGCGTCCGAACTGATGGAGGCGGGCCGCGCCATCCTGCGCGGCTTCGTGACCGAGGATCGCACGACGCTGATCGGCTCGACTCACCGCGTCTATGCCATTTCCGAAAAGGCGGCGCTGGGCGACGGCACCGGCGCCAGCGAGCGCATCCTGGCCGCCGCCGAGCGTCGGTCGCGGCGCTTCATCGGCTTCGACATGGCCGCTGCTGCGTCCAAGTCGGGCAGCGTCATCAGCTCGATCATGCTGGGCGCGCTGGCGGGCAGCGAGGCCCTGCCCTTCCCGCGCGAGGCGTTCGAGGATGCGATCCGTCACGGTGGCAAGGCGATCGAGACCAATTTGAAGGGCTTCGGCCTGGGCTTCGAATCGGCGCAGAAGGGCGAGGCGGCGAAGGACGCCGCCCCCGCCGGGCCGCCAGTGCCGACCACCGCCGCCGGTCGCGCGCTGGCGGCGCGGATCGCCAACACCCTGCCCGCTCCTGCCCAGGCCACCGCGACCGAAGGCGTGCGCAAGCTGATGGATTATCAGGACGCCGATTATGCGGGCGACTATCTCGACCGGCTGGCGGCGTTCGTGCCGCTCGACGAGCCGGACGGCGCGCTCACCGAGGTTGCGGCGCGGCATCTGGCGCTCTGGATGGCCTATGAAGACACGATCCGTGTCGCCGACCTGAAGGTCCGCGCCAGCCGCAGCGAGCGCGTCACGCGCGAAGTGCGCGCCAAGGGCGACCAGCTGCTCAGCGTCACCGAATATATGCATCCGCGTTTGCAGGAGGTGTGCGAGACGCTGCCCGCCAGCCTCGGCCGGTTCATCCTGCACCGCGACGGGCTGCGGCAGCGACTGGCGCCGTTTTTCATGAAGGGCCGCCATGTGCGGACGACGGGGCTGCGCTGGTTCCTGATGCTGCGGCTGCTGGCGGGAATGCGCGGCATGCGTCGGCGGAGCTTGCGTTATGTCGAGGAACAGACGCGGATCGCCGCCTGGCTGGACCTCGCCCTGCAGACCGCACGCACCGATCGCGCCGCCGCCATCGAAATCCTGCGCTGCCAGAACCTCATCAAGGGCTATTCGGACACGTTCGAGCGGGGCCTGGCACATTTCCAGATGGTGATGGACGCCGTCCCGGCCGCGCTACGGGGGCCGAATGCGGCGGCGCGGATCGCGGCGCTGCACGACGCGGCGCTGCATGACGAAAAGGGCGAGGCGCTGGGCTGCGCACTGGCGGCGACCGGATAATCCAGCAGCCAGCGAACAGGCCCGGCACTGGCTGCATAACGCAGGGCCGCTGCCAGGTCATAGACTGCCACGATAGATTGCTGGGAAGAGGATAACCGCATGGCCATGCTGGACGGAAAGGTCGCGATCGTCACCGGGGGCGGCGCATCGATCGGCGGTGCGATCACGCGCAAGCTGCATGCCGAGGGTGCGAAGGTCGTGATCGCTGCGCGCAACCAGGATCAGGGCGCGAAACTCGTCGAGGAACTGGGCGACGCCGCGCTGTTCGTCGCGACCGACATCACCGACGATGCCGCCATCGCGCATCTGGTCGATGTCACGATCGCGACATTCGGGCGAATCGACATATTGGTCAACAACGCCTGCTCCTATGGCGATGACGGACCCGCCACCCCGCGCGAAACCTGGCTCCAGACGTTGAACGTCAATGCGGTGTCGGCGGCGATCCTGGGCGAAGCGGTCCGTCCGCATCTCGCCCAGTCGCGCGGTAACATCGTCAATATCGGCTCGGTCTCGGGCAAGTTCGCGCATATCGGCCGCTGGGCCTATCCGGTATCGAAGGCGACGCTGGCGCACCTCACCCGCTCGCAGGCGATGGACTATGCCGCCGAGGGCATCCGGGTGAACATGGTCACGCTGGGCCATATCTGGTCCGACCCGTTCGACGGCCTGACCGCCGGCGACCGTGCCCATGCCGACAAGGTGGCGAGCGATCTGAACCTGATCGGGCGCGTTGCCGATGCCAGCGAGGTCGCGCAGGTCGTCGCCTTCGTCGCCTCCGACGCGGCATCCTATATGACCGGCAGCGAGACGTCGGTCGATGGCGGCTACGGGATGCTCGGACCGGAGCGGCGGGTGCCGTTGATGCCGCTGCTCGCCGCGCACGGCTGACCCCATGGCCGCCCCCAATCGAGACGCCGATATCGTCATCATCGGCAGCGGCATCAACGCACTGGTCTGCGGTGCACGCCTCGCGCTGAAGGGCAAGCGCGTCGCGCTGTTCGAGCGGGAGGCGGTGGCGGGCGGCTGTATCCGCACCGAGGAGCTGACGCTTCCCGGCTTCCGCCACGACACGCTGTCGACGCTCTATCCGCTGTTCGTCACCTCGCCCCATTATGCCGAGCTGGGGCCGGAGCTGGCGCGGCACGGACTGCGCTTCCGCAATACGCAGACGCCGACCGCCTCGGTGATGGATGATGGCCGCAGCGTGATCTTCCGCACCGACCGCGCCGCCAATATCGCCGCGCTGGACGCCTGCGCGCCCGGCGATGGACAGGCCTATGCCCGCGCCATGGCCGAGGTCGAGGAAATCGCGCCGATGGTCTTCGGGCTGTTGGGAGGCGAACTCTGGTCCTGGCCGACCGCCAAGCTGTTGCTCGGTGAGGTGAAGCGGCGTGGCCCCAAGGGGCTAGGTCGGCTGTTCGGCGGCATGTTGCGCGCCTCACGCGACTGGTTGCGCAGCGACTTCGCCTCGCCGCTCTCACAGGCGCTGTTCGCGCCCTGGGTGCTACATGTCGGCCTGTCGCCCGAAAGCAGCGCATCGGCCCTAATGAACCGGCTGGTCCTGATGTCGCTGGAGGCGGCGGGCAGCCCGATGGTCGAGGGCGGCAGTGCCCGGATCGTCGAGGCGTTCGTCCGGCTGATCGAGGAAAAGGGCGGGCGAGTCCACACGAACGCGGATGTAGCCGAAATCCTCGTCGAACGCGGCCGCGCCACCGGCATCCGGCTGGGCGATGGCGAGGTCGTGCGGGCGCGCAAGGCGGTCGTCGCCTCGGTCACGCCGACCCAGCTGTACGAACGGCTGCTTCCCGCCAGCGCCACGCCCGAGCGCGCGCGGAGCGAGGCCAAGGCCTATCGTTATGGTCGCGGCGAGATGCAGATCCACCTCGCTCTGTCCGAGCCGCCGCAATGGCCCGACCCGGCCTTGCGTGACGTGGCGATGCTGCATCTCAGCAACGGCCTGGAAGCGGTATCTCGCGCGGTCAACGAAGCCGAACGCGGCCTGCTGCCCGTCGAGGCGAGCATCGTCGTCGCGCAACCCATCGCCGTCGACCCCAGCCGCGCGCCGGACGGCAAATGGATCTTCTGGATTCAGCTGCAGGAACTGCCCCGCGATGGTGCGATCAAGGGCGATGCCGCCGGGCTGATCCCTACGCCCGAGGACGGTCACTGGACTCCCGAACTGCGCGAGGCCTATGCCGACCGCATTGTCGAGAGGCTGTGCAAGCTGATCCCCAATCTGCGTGAGAGCATCATCGGCCGGCACGTCATCAGCCCGGCCGATCTGGCGGCGCTGAACATCAATCTGGTTGGCGGCGATCCTTATGGCGGCGACTGTTCGCTCGACCAGTTCATGCTCTGGCGGCCCCGCGCGACGCCGGGCAATCATGAAACCCCGATCAAGGGCCTCTACCAGATCGGCGCCTCGACCCATCCTGGCCCCAGCCTGGGTGGCATGTCCGGCTCGATGGTCGCCGACCGGCTGGCCTGAAATTTTTTCCTCTGCAAGGAGAGGTGGCAGGGCGAAGCCCTGACGGAGGGGGGCCCGCTATCGGGGCGTAACACCCCTCCACCATGCTGCGCATGCTCCCCCTCCCCTTGCAGGGGAGCAATAGAAAAGCCCAAAAAAGGGCGCCCCGCTGGATAAGCGGAGCGCCCAGTGGGCCAGAGCCTGTCAGCGGCCGATCGGAATGATCGCCTTCAACCAGAATTTGTCGCCCTGCGGACGATTCTCGGCGTGGAATTCATGTTGCCAGGTGCCGATCAGCTGCACCTTGCCCGCCTGATAGCTGGCGGTCGGGCCGACGCCGATCACCTGTCCCTTAAAGCCACGCATCCGCTCGATGAACGCCTGCGCGGTCGGGTCGGACACCTGGTCCTTGGTCGTCTGCTTGTAGACATAGCCCGACGCGCCCAGCTTCCACTTGCCGATTTGCTGGCCGACCGCGATATCGGCGTGCAGCTCGTTGCCGCTGCGATAGCTGGCCCCCGTGGGGTTGAAGGGCGTGAACACCGCCTGGTTGTTGCGGGTGTTGATGTCGTACATGACCTTCACGTCGAGCGAGAAGCCCTTCTTGCCATAATAGGCGAGCGCCACGACCGGCTCGAAATTCAGATAGTTGCGGCTGATGTTCGACAGCTTGCGCCGGTCATAGGCACCCAGCGGCAGGTTGATGTCGACGCCCGCGCTGACATGCACGCCGTTCTGGAAATGCCAGCCCAGCAGGATCGGATCGATGGTGATGTCGCCCAGCCCGGTCGTCTCGTCGCCCAGGCCCGCCGCGCCGACCTTCAGCTTCACCACCGGCACGATCGCCTGCATCCCCCAGGTTGCGCCCAGGATCTTCACCGGCGTCATATGCACCATCCGTACGATCGCCGCGTCCGACCGCACGCGAAAATTGGGCAGCAGCCCCGCTTCGCCATCCGGCCCGTTGAAGCGATCCGCCTCATAATGCTGGAGATAGCCGAGCAGATAGGTGCCCGGCGGCGGCATGGCGGCACCTGAAAAGCCCTCCGCGCCGTTGGGATAGACACCGCCGCCCAGTTCCGACGCCAGCGCCGGAGCCGACACCCCCATCGCCAGAGCAGCCGCCATCGTGGCGAAAAGTCTCCGCATATACTCCCCCTTTTGTTGTTCGTGATCTGGTGCCGGTGACCGCCGGATCAGGCGGCCATCTCATGCAGCTGGCGATACGCCCCGCCGTAAAAGAGCAGCGGCGGCGTCGCCTCGTCCTCGTGACGATGGTCGACGACCTCGGCGACGAACAGGCAGTGGTCGCCCGCCGGGAACACGTCCTTCACCCGGCACGCCAGATGCGCCATCGCACCGCGCACCAGCGGGATATCCTCATGCCAGTCGAAATCGATCGGCTGGTCGCCGGGACGACCTGCAAAATGGTTGGACAGTGCCATCTGCTGCTGGGACAGGATATTCAGGCCGTAATGCCCCGCCTCGCGCAACCGGGCGGCCATCTTGGCCTTGTTGTCGATGCTGATGAGCACCAGCGCGGGATCGAGCGAGACCGAGGTGAAGGAGTTGGCGGTCATGCCGTGCACCCCCTCCCCCGTCGAGCAGGTGACGATCGTGACCCCGGTGGCGAAGCGGCCGAAGGTCCGGCGAAGAGCCATGCGGTCCATGTTATGCAGCCTCCTTGATGAAGTCCTCGGTCAGCGCAGGCGCGGTGATGGTCGGGAAGAAGCCGCGCGGATCGTCGAAATTGTTCGCGAACCAGTGCGCCACGCGCGGCTGCACCGAGGCGGCACCGAGCAGCTGGACCATGTGCGGGGGCGGCGGCTGCAACATGCCGTTGGTCCAGCCGACGACGAACTGCGCATAGTCCCAATAGCGGTCGAAGGACGCCTGCATCCAGGCGGCATCGAACGGCTTGCCCTCGTTTGCGATGATCGAGTCGAGATAGATGGCCGCGCTCTTGGCGGCGTTGTTCGCCCCCTGCCCCGTGATCGGATCATTGAGGCAGACTGCGTCGCCCAACCCCAACGCCTTGGCGCCCGACGGCAGGGTCAGCACCGGCTTGCGCACCGTCGGCGGAAAACGTCCGGTCAGCCAGCCCTGCTGGTCGGTCAGCGTGCAGTTGCGGGCGCGTTCATACTCCTCCGGCACATAACGCTTCAGGATGTGCAGGCTCGTTTCCAGATGCTCCTCGGCCGAGGCGCGCTGGTCCCACAAGTCCATCGGACCGCCGGGCAGCGACTCGAACACCATGATCTCGCACGGGCCGTTCAGCGTCAGCGCCGGGAAGACGAAATACTCGCCCATGCCGGGAATGAGGTTGAAGTTGACCGCGCTATGCTCCGCCCGCGGGGTCATGCCGTTGACATAGGTCAGCGCCAGGCTGCGCATCGGCTTGTCGAAGGGCGATTTGTCGGCATCCCTCTCGAACAATTTGCCGATCTCGCCCTTGCCCGAGGCGACGAGCACCAGATCGCATTCGCGCGCCAGCTCCTCCAGCTCGGCAATGCCCGCGTCACAGATGCGCAACTCACCGCCGCGCTTCTCGAACTCGGCCAGCCAGCGCGGCATCTTCACTCGTTGATCGACCGATTGGGCAGGCGCGTCGAGGCGCGAGGCCCAGGACATTTGCGAAGTGCCGTCCTCGCCGACCAGCGAGAAGGCGATGCCTTCCACCGGTGGACAGGCCTCGTCCCAGAAGTTGATGCCCAGCTTGCGCTCATGCTCGCGCGCCTGGTCGAACATGCACTGGCTGGAGGTGACACGGCCGCCCGCAATCTGCTCGGCCGTCTGGTTGGACAGCATGATGACTTCATGCCCCCGCTCCAGCAAACCCATGCCCAGTTGCAGCCCCGCCTGACCTGCACCGACGATCCCGATCCGCGTCATCTCTCCGGTCTCCCACATGCCTTTATAATGGAGGCAGGATAAGTGGATGTGCACCGCCGGGACTATGCAGCGACCGCCGACGCTGTTCGCGGATTGCATATTTTAAGTTTGAAATGTTATGGTCGTTGCCGAGCCGGGCAAACCGGCCGCAGCTTGCAGGCGGACATGACCCATGGCTTAATCCTTGCCTGCAGGCGGGACTGGTGGAGAGTCTATGCTGAACAAGAGCGCAGCCGATCAGGGCCCTGACGCGGTAGCGGGAAACCCGCTCGACAAATGTCGCGTGTTCGGATCGTCCGATGTCGACGAGACGCGAGCACAGGTGGCACGTCTTTATTGCGATCATCGGCTGAACCCCATCTCTCCCAATGCGCGGTTGCAGGCGTGGCAGAATGCCGTGACGCTTAAGCAATCCTGTCTGGCGACGATGGGTTATGGTGCCGAAGTCCAGATCGACCCCGGCAAGCTGAAGGACTTCTATCTGCTGATGCTACCTTATGCCGGGGAGGCGATGGTCGATGCCGGTGGCCGCATGGTCCAGGCGTCGTCGACACTGGGCACCCTGTTGTCACCGGACGATCTGGTGACGATGCGCTGGTCCCCCGACTGCGCGAAATATATGGTCCGTATCGACCGCGCGGCGCTGGAACAGCATATAGCATCACTCTTGGGCCATCCGTTGCGCCGCCCGCTGAACTTCCGCCTCGCCATTCCGCGCGAGGGACTGGGGGCGGAGTGGTGGCGGCTGACCGAGTTGCTGGTCGGCCTAGTCGAATGCCAGGATCGGGCGCATCCCCAGAATCTGGCTATCGACCAGCTCGAACAGGCACTGCTGTTCAGCCTGATCGAGGGGCAGGAGCATAATTACAGCGACGCGCTGCGCGACCGCGACCGCTCGATCGCGCCCAAGCATGTCCGGCTGGTCGAACATTATATCGAGGAACATGCCGCCGATCCGATCACGATCGAACAGTTGGTGGCGGTCAGCGGCGTCAGCGGGCGGGCGCTGTTCGACGGATTCAAGCGCTTCCGCAACACCTCGCCGATGGCGCATTTGCGCGCCTGCCGGATGCGCCGGGTGCGCGAGGCGCTGCTGAAGCCGACACCTGACGTCACCGTGTCACGACTCGCGCAGGACTGGGGCTTTTACGAATTAGGACGCTTTGCGGGCCAATATCGCAAGCTCTATGGCGAGACACCTTCCGAGACACTCCGCCGCGCGCGATGAGGTCGCGGCGATCGGTGGTGTGACAGGGGCATTTGGTTCAAGTGCCCCGCGACCGTTTGACTTGCTTAGTAGAAGGCATGCGCAGCACGCCATTCCCGATCGGACAATGGCATGATTTCTAGGCATTAAGTCAGTTAGGTCCAAACCCAATCAGTATCTTGAGGCAATTTGGACTTGCCCCGCTTAATTGGAGACGCATGTGCTCAGCGTGACGCGGTTCCTTCGAACTGCGCTAGGCTGGTGTAGTAGGGCGCGGAGTGCTGCCTGACGGGCGAGCTTCAGCCGGCCGCGCAGGCCATTCTCGCGCATCGGCCGCGCCGTGCGCCGGTGTCCGATGGCAAAGCCGTCATCCTGCAACTCGCGCGTCATGCGCGGGCTGCCATAAGTGCCGTTCGACAGTGCAAATGCCGAGCGGACATGCGCCAGCATCACCACGTCGTCGCGCTGGCGCCGGCTGGCCGGGCGATCCTTTCAGGCGAAGTAGGCGCTCTGGCTGACGCCGAGCATCCGGCAAAGAGGCGGTGGATCGGGAATCCTCTCGCCCGGTCGATGAGCTGGAACCTCATCGATTTCCCTCCCAGGCGAAAAAAGCGGGCGTCCACTTCAATATGTCGCGCTCTTGCCGAAAGATCTCGTTCTCACGCCGAAGGCGCTTCAAATCGGCAGTTATATCCGCCTACGGCGCTTGATCGGGTGTCGCCGCCAGACGGTCCCGGCTGCGGCTGACACGGCCAGGATCCGGTTGCAGCAATTGGAGCGCGAGCTCGGCAATCTGTACGAAAATCTGCTGGCGGGTATCGCCACCCCTGCCCTGCGTCAGATGATCGACGAACGGGAGACGGAGAAGGCCCGCCTGATCTCGCGAAACACTACCGTCGATAGAGGTATGGTCTCACACCCCCCGCTTCCAACGCCATCCGTTCTGCAGGCCCAATTTCGGGCGCGGATCGCCGCCCTGCGCAGCACACTGGATACTGCTATGGGTTCGCGGGCAAGCAGCGGGTGCGATGTCGGTGGCGTGGTCCCTAAACGCCGACGCCGCCCGTGGGGGCGGCGAGTGGTGTGTGGCGGTGGTTGCGGGGGCAGGATTTGAACCTGCGGCCTTCAGGTTATGAGCCTGACGAGCTACCGGGCTGCTCCACCCCGCGACGCTGTGGAAGGTGGTGAGACAAGTGAATGGGTTTTTGTATTCGCGGGCTGTAATGCCTGGCGACGCCCTACTCTTCCACTGCTTGAGCAGTAGTACCATTGGCGCAGTCGGGTTTCACGGCCGAGTTCGGGATGGGATCGGGTGGGACACCGACGCTATGGCCACCAGGCAATAGAGTCCGCGAATACTGACCCTCGAGGGTTGGCTCGAGGGTGATGGGTATAAAATCGATGCTGTGCACTGGCTTGTATGATGACCGCACCCTGCCATCTAGCCCAGGGCTGATGGTGGGGGTGTGGAGCTCTCAAGCGCGAATAGGACAATTAGTATCGGTTAGCTCCATGCGTTACCGCACTTCCACATCCGATCTATCGAGGTCGTGGTCTTCGACCGTCCTGAGAAATCTTATCTTGAGGGAGGCTTCCCGCTTAGATGCTTTCAGCGGTTATCCCGTCCGTACATAGCTACCCTGCTGCGCCGTTGGCACGACGACAGGTACACCAGAGGTACGTTCAACCCGGTCCTCTCGTACTAGGGTCAACTCCTCTCAAATTTCGACGCCCACGGCAGATAGGGACCAAACTGTCTCGCGACGTTCTGAACCCAGCTCACGTACCACTTTAATTGGCGAACAGCCAAACCCTTGGGACCTGCTCCAGCCCCAGGATGTGATGAGCCGACATCGAGGTGCCAAACAACCCCGTCGATATGAGCTCTTGGGGGTTATCAGCCTGTTATCCCCGGCGTACCTTTTATCCGTTGAGCGATGGCCCTTCCACGAGGGACCACCGGATCACTATGACCGACTTTCGTCTCTGCTCGACTTGTCAGTCTCGCAGTCAGGCTGGCTTATGCCATTGCACTCTAACAGCCGGTTTCCAACCGGCCTGAGCCAACCTTCGCGCGCCTCCGTTACTCTTTAGGAGGCGACCGCCCCAGTCAAACTACCCGCCACAGAGGGTCCCTGTACCGGTTTCACGGTACGAGGTTAGACATTAAACAACAACAGGGTGGTATTTCACCTATGGCTCCACATCGGCTGGCGCCAATGCTTCAAAGCCTCCCACCTATGCTACACAGTTCTTGTCCAATGCCACTCTGAAGCTGCAGTAAAGGTGCACGGGGTCTTTCCGTCTAACCGCGGGTACTCCGCATCTTCACGGAGAATTCAATTTCGCTGAGCATGTCCTGGAGACAGTGGGGAAGTCGTTACGCCATTCGTGCAGGTCGGAACTTACCCGACAAGGAATTTCGCTACCTTAGGACCGTTATAGTTACGGCCGCCGTTTACCTGGGCTTCATTTCAGAGCTTGCACTCCTCCACTTAACCTTCAGGCACCGGGCAGGCGTCAGGCCCTATACGTCGTCTTGAAGCCGACTTAGCAGAGCCCTGTGTTTTTGCTAAACAGTCGCTACCCCCTGGCCTGTGCCCCCCATGAGAGCTTGCGCTTACATGGGGCCTCCTTCTTCCGAAGGTACGGAGGCAATTTGCCGAGTTCCTTCAGGACACTTCTCTCAAGCGCCTTGGTATACTCTACCTGACCACCTGTGTCGGTTTCGGGTACGGTCTATACGGTGGGGCTATTTCCCGGGACAGTTTCGAAGCCTGACCAATCCGATAAGGTCAGACAACACACACCATCCGTCACACACCACCAGGCCCACGAATATTAACGTGGTTCCCATCGACTACCCCCTTCGGGCTCGTCTTAGGGGCCGGCTCACCCTGCGCGGATTAGCCTTGCGCAGGAACCCTTGGTCTTTCGGCGAGAGGGCATCTCACCCTCTTTATCGCTACTCATGTCTGCATTCGCAC
>NZ_CM168044.1:0-220000 GCF_057004845.1 Sphingomonas sp. SphC10 | reverse complement strand
CGACGCTACCCTTTGCGGATTCATGGGCCCTTATGGATTCAGGAGGGAAGGGAAAATGGGGGGAGCCTACCCGAATCGCTCAACCCCCACTCCGATCGTCCAGCCGGTGCCGGTCTTTCCGGCGGCTTCCGCTCCCGATTTATAATTCTGTTCGTGTGTTGGCCGACGATACGAGCGTTCCGTAGGGGAAATCGCGGCCAAAAAAAAGGCCGGTCTTGCGACCGGCCGGAAAGTTTTTAGGAGAGGATGCCTGAAAGGCCCGATCCTTGTGCACCGCAGCACCCATGTTCGCAATTGCAACCTCGGCAATGATAATTGCAGGAAATGCAATTGGGAGCGGTAACAGTGACTTGGATTGCCCAGCGCCCTTCCTGTGCCCGCCATGGCGACCGCACGGATCGGTCCGATCGACCGCAAGGGTCTTGCCGAACGTCGTGCGGCTGCCGAGATGATCCCCACGATAAAGCGCAAGGATGCCGAATGACCACCAATCCCATGCTCGCCGATACCGACCTGCCCGACTTCGCCGCGATCCGCCCCGAGCATCTGGTGCCCGCGGTCCAGCAGATGATCGCCGACGCGCGCGCCGCCGCCGACCGGATCGGCGGATCGAACGCCAGCGACTTTGGCGATGTCGTGCTGGCGAGCGAGCGGGCGGGCTTCGCGATCGCGCGGGGCTGGTCGCCTGCCGGGCATCTCCATTCGGTCGCCGACACCCCCGAGCTGCGCGCCGCCTATGCCGAGGCGCAGGCGATGCTGGCCGAATATGGCATGGAGGCGGGCCAGGACCCGCGCCTATTCGCCGCCTTCAACCGGGTCGACCTGGCGCCGCTGACCGAGGCCGAGGCGCGTGCGGTCGTGTTGGCGCGGCGGGATTTCACCCTGTCGGGCGTCGGCCTGGACGACGCGGCCAAGGCCCGGTTCCGCGAGATCGGCGTCGAACTGAACCGGCTGAGCACCGAATTCGGCAATGCCGTGCTCGATTCGACCGAAGCCTGGAGCGAGCATGTCACCGACGAGACCCTGCTGTCCGGCCTGACCGACAATGCCAAGGCGATCCTGGCCTCCTATGCCGCAGAGAAGGAACTGGACGGCTGGCTGGTCACGCTGCGCGAACCCAGCGTGCAGGCGATCCTGACCCAGGCGGACAATCGCGATCTGCGCGCGCGGGTCGCCAAGGCCTATGCCACCCGCGCCTCGGACCAGGCGGCCGATCCTACTCATGACAATAGCGCCCGCATCGACCGGATCCTGGAACTGCGCCACGAAGCGGCTCGGCTGCTCGGCTTCGACAACGCCGCCGCCCGCTCGGTCGAGACCAAGATGGCGCAGTCGGCGGACGAGGCGCTGGCCTTTCTGTCCGATCTCGCGGCCCGTGCCCGACCGCTGGCGGAGCGCGAACTGGCCGAGGCGAGCGCCTATGCCGCCGAGAAGTTCGGGATCGCCAAGCTGGAGCCCTGGGATACGGGATATGTCGCCGAGCATATGCGCCGCGAACGCTTCGGCGTCGATCGCGAGGCGATCCGCGCCTATTTCCCCCTGCCCCGCGTCATGGAGGGCACCGTCGCGCTGATCGAACGGCTGTACGGCATCCGCCTGGTCGAGCGGCGGGACGTGTCGGTGTGGAATGCCGATGTCCGCTACTATGATGTGCAGGACCAGAGCGGCGAGATCGTCGCGGGCGTCTATTGCGACTTCCATGCGCGGGCGGGCAAGCGCGGTGGGGCCTGGATGGACGTATGCCGTCCGCGCTTCCGCGATGCCGACCGTTTCCACCGGCCCATCGCCTATCTGACCTGCAACTTCCCGCCGGCGACCGGCGACACCCCTGCCCTGCTGGCGCATGGCGATGTCGTCACCCTGCTCCATGAGTTCGGCCATGTGCTGCACCATCTGCTGACCGAGGTCGACCTGCCCTCGATCGGTGGGATTTCAGGTGTCGAGTGGGATGCGGTCGAACTGCCCAGCCAGTTCATGGAGAATTTCGCGTGGGACCGCGACACGCTGACCGCGCTGTCGGCGCATGTCGAGACGGGCGAGCCGCTGCCCGACGAGCTGTTCGCCAAGATGCTGGCGGCGCGGCGTTTCCAGGCGGGGCTGTTCCTGCTCCGTCAGGTCGAGTTCGCGACCTTCGACCTGCGGCTGCACCGCGATTACGATCCGGCGCTGGGCGGCCGCGTCATGGAGGTGCTCAACGGCGTTCGCGACGAAGTGTCGGTGATACGTCCGCCCGCGTGGAATCGCTTCCCGCACAGCTTCAGCCATATCTTCGCGGGCGGTTATGCGGCAGGCTATTATAGCTATCTCTGGGCCGAGCTGTTGTCGGCCGACGCCTTTGCCGCCTTTGCCGAGGAAGGCCAGGCGGCAGGCGATCGATTCCGTCGCGAGGTGCTGGCGCGCGGCGCAAGCCGCCCGGCGGCCGAGAATTTCCGCGCTTTCCGGGGCCGCGCGCCGGAGCCGGATGCCCTGCTGCGTCATCACGGGCTGGCGGCCTGACCAGCGTTCCGGGGCCGCGATCCGCGGCCCCGGTTTCGTTCCCTAATGTAATCTGGATTATACAGAAAAATCCGTTTCTCGACAGCTTCTTAACCCTCTTTGCCTATCCAGGAGGGATATGGAGGATGTGCTGTGAGCGGATCGGAACATATTGATTTCGAGCAGCGGCTGGCTGCTTTCGACTATAGCGCGCGGAGCTACGCGACCTTCCCGACAATCAAGCGCGCGATCGAGCGGCATGCGCCCGCCGCCCTGACCGCGCTTTACCGGCACATCGCCGATACCTCGCAGATCCGGGGGCTATTCGCATCGCAGGCGCGGATGGACCATGCCCGCGACAAGCAGATGGAGCATTGGCGCAAGCTGTTCTCCCGCCCGCTCGATCGCGATTATGCCGCCGCTTCGACCCATATCGGACAGGTCCATGCGCGGATTGGGCTGGCGCCGACCTGGTATATCAGCGGCTATGCCCGGATGCTGGAATATGTCCTGCCCAAGCTGATCCTGGGGCGACTGTTCTGGCCGTTCGGCGCACGGCGCCGGGCACGGGCGGCGACCGCGCTGGTCAAGGCCTCGCTGATCGACATGGACATCGCGCTGGCCTCCTATTTCGAGGCCGAGCAGGCGGGCCGTCGTGCGGTGATCGAACGCTGCGGCGCGGTGTTCGACCGGATGGCCAAGGGCGACCTGACCGCCTCGCTCGACGGGCTGCCGTCCGAATATCAGGCGCTGGCCGACAGTTTCGAGGCGATGCGCGCCCAGATGTGCGCGACGCTGGGCGTCGTCACCCAGTCGGGCGAGCATATCCGCGTCGGCTCGGGCGACATCCGCCAGGCGTCGGACGACCTGTCCGACCGCACCAAGCAGCAGGCCGCCTCGCTGGAGGAAACCGCCGCCGCCATGCAGCAGATCACCTCGACCGTCCGCCAGACCGCCGACGGCGCCTCGCGCGCCAACCGGATCGTCGGTGAGGCCCGGACCGAGGCCGAGGAATCGGGCCAGATCGTCCGCCGCGCGGTCGAGGCGATGGGCGGCATCGAACGCTCGTCATCCGAAATCAGCGAGATCATCAGCGTCATCGACGGCATCTCGTTCCAGACCAACCTGCTCGCGCTGAATGCGGGCGTCGAGGCCGCCCGGGCGGGTGAAGCGGGCAAGGGCTTCGCGGTCGTCGCCAGCGAAGTGCGCGCCCTGGCGCAGCGCTCGGCCGAAGCGGCCAAGGATGTAAAGACGCGCATCCTCGCCTCCTCCGACCAGGTCGGCGCGGGCGTCGAACTGGTCAACGAAGCGGGTGAGGCGCTGCAACGGATCATTGGCCGGATCGGCGAGATCAGCGACCTGGTGTCGCAGATCGCCGCCTCGGCCACCCAGCAGTCGATCGGCCTGCAACAGGTCAACACCGCCGTCGCCGAGATGGACGGCGTGACCCAGCGCAATGCCGCCATGGTCGAACAGGCCACCGACGCCGCCCGCACTCTGGCTCAGGAAGCCGAGACGCTGGCCCGCGAAGTCGCCCGCTTCCGCCTGGCCGACGTCACCGGCGACCCCCGCAACCCGGTCCACCAGATGCAGCGACGCCTCGCCGCCGTCTGATCCTCATCCCCCCGAGGACCCCCTGGGCTCCGACGCAAGTCGGGGCCTTTTTTGTTGGGGTGTCAGGTGTTTCACTGGACGCAAATTTCTCCCCTGCAAGGGGAGGTGGCAGTCCGCAGGACTGACGGAGGGGTATCACCGCCGGTGGGGACACCCCTTCACCACCGCTTCGCGGTATGGGGACAAGATTGTGCCCCCAGCACAATCTTGGCTTGCCGGGGGCAAGGCAAAGTCCCCACACCCCCTCCCCTTGCAGGGGAGGAATGAAAAACGCCCGACCAGCCCAAGACGCCGAAAACCACCCACTGACGATCAGGGGCGGTCAAAATTCGGCGATATCATGGAAATGGTGGAGCCGAGGGGGATCGAACCCCTGACCTCTGCAATGCCATTGCAGCGCTCTCCCAGCTGAGCTACGGCCCCATCGATTTCGGCGCGCGCCCGGCGGGATGCGGGCTGGCCTGGCAGCGCATGGTATCCATGCGGCTGTTCCGGCGGAATGGTGGAGCCGAGGGGGATCGAACCCCTGACCTCTGCAATGCCATTGCAGCGCTCTCCCAGCTGAGCTACGGCCCCGTTCCGCTGTGGAGGCAGCCCACTAGCGGGGCCGCCGTGGCTCGGCAAGCACTTTTTTCAAGCACCCGCCGAGCCGGTTCGGACAACTCAGTGTTCGTCGTCTTCGCTGGACGTTTCCACGCCCAGATCGTCGTCGCCGCCCAGATCGACTTCATCGTCGGGCGAGGGCTCTTCGTCCTCACCGGTGATGTCCAGATCCTCGTCGTCGCCGCCCGCCAGATCGCTGTCGGCTTCCTTGTTCTCGGGCTTGACCTGCTCGAACGGCAGGGGCTGCTTCGACTTCAGGATGGGCTCGGGCTCCCACTGCGTCCCGCAATTGATGCAGGTGACGGGGTCGTCCTTTTCGAGGTCGTAGAAACGCGTCGCGCATTTCGGGCACGTACGCTTCGTGCCCCATTCCGGCTTGATCATGCCGTTCATACCTTTCGGAATTGGGTTTTCCGCCGGAGCGAAAAGTGGGCGCGCCTTGCCACAGCGCAAGGCCCCTGTCAAAAGCCCGCGCCATCATGGCGCATCCCCTTCCCCAGCCTCGCACCGTGCGAGCCGCCGCCGCCCTTCGCGGCACCATCGCCGTTCCGGGCGACAAATCGATCAGCCACCGCTCGCTGATGCTCTCCGCGCTCGCGGTCGGCGAAAGCCGCGTCGAGGGCCTGCTGGAGGGCGAGGACGTGCTCGCCACCGCCGCCGCGATGCGTGCGATGGGTGCGGACATCGTTCGGCAGGACGACGGGGTGTGGGTGATCCACGGCGTCGGCGTCGGCGGCCTGCTCCAACCCGAGACCGCGCTCGACATGGGCAATTCGGGCACCTCGACAAGGCTTTTAATGGGTCTGGTCGCCAGCCATCCGATCACCGCGACCTTTATCGGTGACGCCTCGCTGTCCAAGCGCCCGATGGGCCGCGTCATCGAGCCGCTGTCGCAGATGGGCGCGCAGTTTCAGGATACGCCGGGCGGCCGCCTGCCCCTGATGGTCCGGGGCATCAACCCGGCCGTGCCGATCCGCTACACCCTGCCCGTCGCCTCGGCGCAGGTGAAGTCGGCGATCCTGCTGGCGGGTCTGAACACGCCGGGCGAGACGACCGTGATCGAGCCGATCGCGACCCGCGACCATAGCGAGCGGATGCTGGCGGGCTTCGGCGCCGAGCTGACCGTCACCCCCTCCCCCGAAGGGCGAATCATTACGATTCGGGGGCAGGCGGAGTTGAAGCCGCAGAATATCGTCGTGCCGGGCGACCCGTCCTCGGCCGCCTTTTGGCTGGTCGCGGGATCGATCGTGCCGGGTGCCGACGTGACGATCACCAATGTCGGCATGAACCCGACCCGCACCGGCATCATCGAAGCGCTGAAGATGATGGGCGCCGACATCACCGAGCTGGACGCGCGCATCGTCGGCGGCGAGCCGGTGGCGGATCTGCGCGTCCGTCACGCAGCCCTGTCGGCGATCGAGGTTCCGCCCGAGCTGACGCCGAGCATGATCGATGAATATCCGGTGCTGTTCGTCGCGGCCGCCTTCGCGACCGGCACGACCATCGCGCGCGGCGCGGAGGAACTGCGCGTCAAGGAATCGGACCGCATCACCGCCATGGCGAACGCCCTCGGGGCATGCGGCGTGACCTGCGAGGAGTTCGAGGACGGCATGGCCGTCACCGGCACCGGCGGCGATCCGATCCCCGGCGGCGCGACCATCGCGACCTTGCTCGACCACCGGATCGCGATGAGCATGACCATCGCGGCCTTGAACGCCCGCGATCCCATCACGCTGGACGATGCCGCACCGGTCGCGACCAGCTACCCCGTGTTCTTCGACACGCTGGAAAAGCTGGGAGCGATGGCATGATCATCGCCGTCGACGGCCCCGCCGCCAGCGGCAAGGGCACCATCGCCCGCGCATTGGCCAGGCATTACGGACTGCCGCATCTCGACACCGGCCTGCTCTACCGCGCGGTGGCGGCGACAGTGCGCGCGATGCACCTCGACCCGACGCGTGAGGCCGATGCCGTCGCGGCGTGCAGCTTCGACGACAGCCTGCTCGCCGATCCCGCCCTGCGTGATGACGAGACGGGCAAGCTCGCCTCGGTCGTGTCGGTGCATCCCCTGGTCCGCGCGGCGCTGCTCCAGCGGCAGAAGCGCTTCGCCAACCAGCCGGGCGGCGCGATCCTCGACGGGCGCGACATCGGCACGGTCATCGCGCCCGATGCGGACGCCAAGCTGTTCGTGAAGGCCAGTTCCCAGGTCCGGGCACGACGGCGGCATAACGAATTGGCGGCGAACGGCTCGGACGTGTCGTTCGAGCAGGTGCTGGCCGATATCCGCGCCCGCGACGAACGCGACAGCGGCCGGGCGACCGCCCCCCTCACCCAGGCGGCCGATGCGGCGGCGCTGGACACCTCCAGCCTGACGATCGAAGCGGCGGTCGCCCGCGCGATCCAGTTCGTCGACGCCCAGGTGGCGGCCAAGGCGCGCTGACGGAGGGGGGCCGCCGCGAAGCGATGTCATTCGCGGCACGCCCCCTCCACCGCCGCCTCGTGACGATCCCCCCCGTGCCGAGGAGGATCCGCCTCACCTTGCGCAAAACCCCATTTTCCGCTAAGGCGCCCCCCGCTCGCGGACCCTGTTCCGCGGAGAGGCTGACGCGGGGCCTTGCCCCAGCGTCCTTTCCGCATTTGTCGCGGACCGCCGCTTTTCCGTGTTTCAGCATCATCTTCGGGCCTGGTGGCGTCGACATGGGGTCGGCGCGGCCATCGTCGAAGGTCTTGGGAATTGCCCCGAGCCGGAGGCGAAAAACTCTCAGGAACCTAACCCTTTTATGGCAACCAACCCCCAGCCCACGCGCGACGATTTCGCGGCGATGCTCGATGACATGTTCGGCGGTGCCGACAGCTTCGAGGGTCGCGTCGTGCATGGCACCGTCACCGCGATCGAAAACGACATGGCCGTCATCGACGTCGGTCTGAAGTCGGAAGGCCGTGTGCCCCTCCGCGAATTCGCTGCCCCCGGCCAGAAGGCCGACCTGAAGGTCGGTGACGAAGTCGAGGTCTATGTCGACCGCGTCGAGAACATGCACGGCGAAGCGATGCTCAGCCGCGACCGCGCGCGCCGCGAGGCCGCCTGGGACAAGCTGGAGCTCGAATTCTCGAAGTCGGCCCGCGTCGAAGGCGTGATCTTCGGCCGCGTAAAGGGTGGCTTCACCGTCGACCTGAACGGCGCCGTGGCGTTCCTGCCCGGTAGCCAGGTCGACATCCGCCCCGTCCGCGACGTCACCCCGCTGATGGACATCCCGCAGCCGTTCCAGATCCTGAAGATGGACCGCAAGCGCGGCAACATCGTCGTGTCGCGTCGCGCGGTCCTGGAAGAGACCCGCGCCGAGCAGCGTTCGGGCCTGATCCAGAGCCTGGCCGAGGGTCAGATCATCGACGGCGTCGTCAAGAACATCACCGATTACGGTGCGTTCGTCGACCTGGGTGGCATCGACGGCCTGCTGCACGTCACCGACCTGTCGTACAAGCGCGTCAATCATCCGTCGGAGATGATCGCGATCGGCGACACCGTGAAGGTGCAGATCATCCGCATCAACAAGGACACGCAGCGCATCTCGCTCGGCATGAAGCAGCTCGAGAGCGATCCGTGGGATGGCGCCGGCGCCAAGTACCCGGTCGGCGCGAAGCTGTCGGGCCGCGTCACGAACATTACCGAGTATGGTGCGTTCGTCGAGCTGGAGCCGGGCATCGAAGGCCTGGTCCACGTGTCGGAAATGTCCTGGACCAAGAAGAACGTCCATCCGGGCAAGATCGTGTCGACCTCGCAGGAAGTCGATGTGGTCGTCCTCGAGGTCGATCAGGAAAAGCGCCGCATCTCGCTCGGCCTCAAGCAGGCTCAGGCCAATCCGTGGGAAGCGTTCGCCGCTGCCCATCCGATCGGCTCGACCGTCGAGGGCGAAGTCAAGAACGCGACCGAGTTCGGCCTGTTCATCGGCCTGGACAACGATGTCGACGGCATGGTCCACATGTCGGACATCGCTTGGGGCGTGTCGGGTGAGGATGCCCTCAACCTGCACCGCAAGGGCGAAGTCGTTCAGGCCGTGGTTCTGGATATCGACCCCGAGAAGGAGCGTATCTCGCTCGGCATGAAGCAGCTCGAGCGCGGCGGCCCCGTCGCCGGCGGCGTGGCTGCGGCTGGCGATCGCCTGAACAAGAACCAGGTCGTCACCGTGACCGTCCTCGAAGTCCGCGACGCGGGCCTCGAAGTCCAGGCGGGCGACGATGGTGCGACCGGCTTCATCAAGCGCACCGATCTGGGTCGCGACCGTGACGAGCAGCGCCCCGAGCGCTTCCAGGTCGGCCAGAAGTTCGACGCGATGGTCACCGGCTTCGATCGTTCGAAGAAGCCGACCTTCTCGGTCAAGGCGATGCAGATCGCCGAAGAGAAGCAGGCGGTGGCTCAGTATGGTTCGTCCGACTCGGGCGCGTCGCTGGGCGACATTCTGGGCGAAGCGCTGAAGGCGCGCACCCAGAAGTAAGTCACTGGACCGGGGCATGTTTTTTCGGAAACATGTCCCGGCTTCGGCCAAAAGACACTGGTGTGTCTTTAATCGTATAATAAAACTACTTTCAGCAGCGAGAAACACAGGTTAAGAACGATCCGTCTTAAGCTTGGGACTAGACGATGATCCGTTCGGAACTGGTGCAAAAAATCGGTCAGCGTAATCCGGGACTGAACCCGCGTGAAGTTGAACTGATCGTCACGATTTTCTTTGATGAGATTACCAAGCGGCTGTCGGATGACGGTCGCGTCGAACTGCGCGGCTTTGGCGCCTTTTCGACCCGTGCGCGCGGTGCTCGTACCGGCCGCAATCCCCGTACCGGCGAAACCGTCGATGTCTGCGCCAAGCGCGTTCCTTATTTCAAACCCGGCAAGGAAATGCGCGCGCGTCTGAACGTCGACGCGGAGTGATCGCATTCCGGTCTTGAGGTGACGGGGGCGCGGCTATTCCGACTTTACGACAGCTGCGCCCTTGACCTTCGCGGCATCCTGGTATCTTCGTTGGCCTGTGCGCGGACGTGGCGAAACCGGTAGACGCTGCCGACTTAAAATCGGCTTCCTATGGAGTGCGGGTTCGAGTCCCGCCGTCCGCACCATCGGGTTGGCGGCCGCCCTGATGGCGACGACCGCCTGCGAGCGCCATGCCGATCATGGGGCTGTGGTCGTCAGCACCGTCCAATCCACCAACCCTTCCGCCCGGTCCGGCGGGCTTCCCCTCACCGATGACGACACGTCGCGCCGCGTGCTGCGCGATGCGCTGGCACAGGGGTTGGTGCGCTTCGACGCCAATGGCCAGATCGAGCCGGGGCTGGCCGAACGCTGGATCGTCATCGACGAGGGCGGCAGCTTCATCTTCCGCCTGCGCGAGGCGAAATGGAATGACGGCTCACCCGTCACCGCCGAGCAGGTCGTGCCGATCCTGCGTCGTCTGGTGTCGCCCCATTCGGGCAACCCCTTGGCCCCCTTCCTGACGGCGATCGACGAGATCGTGGTGATGACGCCGCAGGTCATCGAAATCCGCCTGTCGCGCCCCCGCCCCGACCTTTTGAAGCTGTTCGCCCAGCCCGAAATGGCGATCGTTGATCGCGGGCGTCGCGGCACCGGGCCCTTCCGCATCATCCGGGCGGGGCCGCCCCCGCTGCTACGCCCCATCCCCGATCCCCGTCGTGTCGAGCCCGAGGACGATGCCACGCCCGCGCCGGAAGAGGATGTCCGCCTGATCGCCGAGACATCGGCACGCGCCATCCTGCGTTTTGCTGGCGGCCGGTCCGACCTGTTGCTCGGTGGTCGGTTCGAGACGTGGCCGCTGCTCGACGCCGTCCGGATCAACCAAGCCGCCATCCGGGTTGATCCGGCGGCCGGTCTTTTCGGGCTGAGCATTGTCCGTCGCGACGGCTTCCTGGCGGACCCGGCCAACCGCCAGGCGCTGTCGGCTGCGTTCGACCGGGCTACCATGCTGGCGGCGGTCGCGCCCAATTGGGAAGCCGCCGACCGCCTGCTGCCCGACACGCTCGACTCGGACGCCCCGCCGCAAATCCCCGGCTGGGCGCTTCTCAATCTGGACGAGCGGCGCAGCGGGGCGCGGGCTCGGGTCGCCGCCTGGGGTCAGCCGGTTCGGCTGCGCATCGCCTTGCCGCGGGGGCCGGGGGCGAACCTGCTCTATGGCCAGATTGGCGCGACATTGCTGGCGATCGGCATCACGCCCGAACGGGTGGCGCTCGATGATCCGGCCGACCTCCGCCTGATCGATGCGGTCGCCCCCTATGACAGCGCGCGCTGGTATCTCGCGACCGCCTGCGCGCCCTGTGGAGAGGCGGCGATGGCGGCGATCGAGCAGGCACGGTTGGCCCCCACGCTGGCGGAACGCGGATCGGCGATCGCGGCGGCGGATGCGGCGATCAATGCCGACACGCCCTTCATCCCCTTGGCCCGCCCGCTGCGCTGGTCGCTCACCACGCCCCGGTTGCGGCAATTCCAGACCAACAGCCGCGCCTGGCATCCATTGAACCGATTGCGCGCCATCACCAATTGAACGGCATGGCCAACACGTCCCGCATCGCCCCCACGGCATTCGACGCTCTGCCGCTCGACAAGAGCATTGCCGCCAGCCGCCAGCGGATCGAGGCGATGGAGCGCCTGTTGGAGCGGGTCGTCGTGCTGCCCGGCCTCAACCGGCCGATCGGGCTGGACGTGATACTGGGTCTGGTCCCGATCGTCGGCGACATCGCTGCTGCGGCGCTGGGTAGCTACATCATTTGGGAAGCGCGCAATCTGGGCCTGTCCAAATTCCAGATGGCACGGATGATGGGCAATGTCGGCTTCGACGCGCTGCTGGGCTTCGTGCCGCTGATCGGCGACGCCGCCGATGTGCTGTTCCGGTCGAACACGCGCAACCTGCGGATCATCCGCAAGCATCTGGACAAGCATCACCCCTCCAGCGTGGTGCTGGAGGGGTAAGCGCGGTCAGCGGCTGCCCCGCCAGATCTTCAGCGGTGCGTTGGGCGACAATCCGCCCTGATGCGCCGGACAGCGGGCGGGGCGGAATGCCTTGTTCAGGCAGATCCAGATTTCGTCCAACCAGCCTTCGCGCGTGGCGGTCACGCGCATCATGTCGGCGGTCATCCCCCGATTGGCGGCGGCAAAGGCGGTCGCCAGAACACCTGCGGTCAGGCTGTTCCGGCGCGAGAGCCCGTCCATGTTCGGGAAGCGCAACCCGTAATATAGCGCGTTCGACCGCTGGAAATAGCGCGCCGGGCTGTATCCGCTCATGCAGGTGCCATGCTTGGCCCATTCATGCTGCATCAGCTGCGCCGAGGGGGTGGCGCAGATATGGCGGCGGACGACCGCTTGCGGGATGATCGCGGTCGGGCGGCAATATTGCGGCCAGTCCTTGTCCACGCCATCGGGCCACAGCCCGTGCAGGGTGAAGCCGAAGCGGTTGGTGCCGCCGCACTGGAAGCTGCTATTCCCCTTGGTGTCGCGGCAGAATTGCGGACTCCAGGTGATGGCCAGCGTGTAGCCGCCGATCGGCAGCACGCGGGTCGGCTGGCTCTGGCTGGGCAGGTCGGGGCGGATGGGCTGGGCCCCGCGCGGTGCGGTGCATTGCAGCGTCTGCGCCGACAGCAGCTGCGGCGTGGCCAAGAACGCCATCCCGATGATTACGTGTTTCATGCTTCGCTTACCTCCGCCATCGCGCGATACCAGGCCAGGGCATTGGGCCGCATCAGCATCACGACCGCGACCAGCGACGTCGCCGCCTGCACCGCCGTCAGCACGCCGAACACGCCCTCGGCCAGCGCACCGACCGACACCTGATAGAGAAAACCGAGCAGGTTCAGGATCGTCAGCACGACCAGCAGCCCCAGCCCGACCCGGCTGGCCATGCGAGTGGTCAGCAGCGTGCCGAGCAGGAACAGCCCGATCAGCAGGCCATTGGCGATGATCGCGATCGCCACCCCGGCCTGGGCGACCGTGTCGGCCCAGCCGATGATCGCCAGCACCACCAGCAACAGGATGGCGAACAACGAAAGCCGCTCGCCCAATATCACCGACTTCGGTCGCACGATCTTCCCCTTCCAAGCCCGCCTCAGGCGGCGGCGAAATCCAGTCCGATATCGGCCGCCGGGGCCGATTGGGTCAAGCGACCCACGCTGACATAGGTGACGCCCGATTCCGCCATGGCGCGAATGGTGTCGAGACGTACGCCGCCCGACGCCTCGGTCGGCACCCGGCCCGCGACCAGCGCGACACCCTCGGCCAGCTGCGCCGGAATCATGTTGTCGAGCAGCAAATGGGTCGCCCCCGCCGCCAGCGCCGGTTCGATCTGGTCGAGCGCATCGACCTCGACGATAATCCGCGCAATCCCCGCCTCTCGCGCCGCCGTGACCGCCGGGCCGATGCCACCCGCGACCGCGACGTGATTGTCCTTGATCATCGCCGCATCCCACAGGCCCATGCGATGATTCTGCGCGCCGCCCATGCGGGTGGCGTATTTCTCCAGGAGGCGAAGGCCCGGAATGGTCTTGCGCGTGTCGAGCAGCGTCGCCCCGGTGCCCTGGATCGCTGCGACATAAGCCGCCGTCATCGTCGCGATGCCCGACAGATGCTGGACGGTGTTCAGCGCGGACCGTTCGGCGGTCAGCATCGCGCGGGCCTTGCCGGACAGGCGGAACAGATCGGTGCCCGCCGGAACGCTGGTGCCATCCTCGACCAGCCGCTCGATGACGACATCGGCGTCGAGGTGGCGGAAGAACGCCTCGGCGATGGGCAGCCCTGCGACGGTGATCGCATCGCGGCTGGCCATGGTGCCGATGAACCGCGCCTCCGCCGGGATCACCGCCGCCGAGGTGATGTCGCCGCCGGGCCCCAGATCCTCGGCCAGTGTCGCCTGGACGAAACTGTCGAGGTCGAACCCGTCGATCACGCTTTCCGTCACGAACGCGGGCCCAGATCGCCCGTGCCGACCGTGCCGCTGGCGAGCGTCAGCATCGCGTCCAGGCTCTTCTTGGCCTGAAGCCGCAGCCCTTCCTCGATCTCGACGCGCGGGGTCAGGTCGCGCAGCGCAAGGTACAGCTTCTCCATGGTGTTGAGCGCCATGTAGGGGCAGATATTGCAGTTGCAGTTGCCGTCCGCGCCCGGTGCACCGATGAAGGTCTTGCCCGGCATCGCCTTTTGCATCTGGTGGATGATGTGCGGCTCGGTCGCGACGATCAGCGTATCGCTGGTCAGGCCTTGCGCGAACTCCAGGATGCCGCGCGTCGAGCCGACATAATCGGCATGGTCCAGGATCACGGCGGGGCATTCGGGGTGCGCGGCGATCGGCGCGTCGGGGTGCTGGGCGCGCAGCTTCAGCAGTTCGGTTTCGCTGAACGCCTCGTGCACGATACAGACGCCCGGCCACAGCAGCATGTCGCGGCCGGTCTTGCGCGCCAGATAGCCGCCCAGGTTACGGTCGGGGCCGAAGATGATCTTCTGCGCGGGATCGATCTGCGCCAGGATCTGCTCCGCCGAGGACGACGTCACGATGATGTCGGACAGCGCCTTCACCTCGGTCGAGCAGTTGATATAGGTCAGCGCGATGTGATCCGGGTGCTGCGCCCGGAACTCGGCGAACTGTTCGGGCGGGCAGCTGTCCTCCAGACTGCACCCGGCGGCCATGTCGGGCAGCACGACGATCTTGTCGGGCGACAGGATTTTGGCCGTCTCCGCCATGAAGCGCACGCCGCAAAAGGCGATGACGTCGGCGTCGGTCGCCTGTGCCTTGCGGCTGAGGTCCAGGCTGTCGCCGACGAAATCGGCCAGGTCCTGAATCTCGGGCTTCTGATAATAATGGGCGAGGATGACGGCGTTGCGCTCCTTGCGGAGCCGGTCGATCTCGGCGCGCAGGTCGAGGCCCGTCAGATTCGTCTGGATGGTCATGGCATTCCCCCTAGGCGCATGGGCTCGCGCCGACAATTGGCCACGTCAGCCGCTATTGCCAAGAACCTCTTGTAGGTTGCGCGTCGTGTCCCAGCGTTCGTCAGCCGCCGCTTCGTCGGAGAAGCGGACCTTGACGCTGCCCTCTACCCCCGCCGCGCGCAGCGGCATGGCGAAGCTGCGCTCGACCGCACGCCGCGTCGCATCGCGGGCCAGCTTCATCGGCGCGGGCGCACGCGCCTGTCGCATCAGCTCGACCTGCCCCGCCGTGCGATTGGCGGCGTCGAGCCGCTGCTCGGCGTCGGTGAAGGTGGTCAGCAGGCCGCCCGATCCATATTCGCGGATCGCCGACAGATCGACCTGCGGCCCGTCGATCTCAACGGGGGGCAGCGTCACCGACAGGACATGGGCATTCGCATCCCAGCGCACATCCTGCTGGCGCAGCTTGCCCAGATCGACCTCGTAACGGACCATGCCCGGCATGATCAGCGTCCGCTCGGTCGAAAAGCCGAGCTGCGACTGGCGCGAGCTGACGACCGCGACGTACCGCGCCGCGAAGGCCGACAGCCGGTTCTGTTCGCGCAGGCCGTCTAGGCTGGCGCGCGCGATGGTGGTCGGGTCGGGGGTCAGCCGATCCTCGACATAGCGCTGGACACCCCACACCATGATCAGTCCGGCCAGCACCAGCAGGAGCAGCACCCCCGCCACCTTGGTCAGGAACAGGCCGACCCCGCCGCGCGCCCGTGACGGTGGCTGCGGCGTGTCGGCAGGCGGCGTCACGCGCTGATCCATGATGCTCCTTCCTCGCGAACCAGCCCGCGGTTTCGCAGGTCATAAAGATGCGCCAGCACCGATCGTTCCGCCGCCGGAATTAGTTTGGGGTTCAGGCCGACATACATGCGGGCGGTCATCGCCGCGATCGGCAACCTCTCTTCCGCCGCCAGCAGGCGCAGGATTTGCCCCTCGCGTTGCTTGCGATGACCCAGCATCCCGCGCACCAGCCGCTGCGGATTCTCGACCGCCTCGCCATGCCCTGGGTAATAGACCCGGTCGTCGCGCTCCATCAGCTTTTCCAGGCTGGCCAAATAGGCGCTCATGTCGCCATCGGGCGGCGACACGATGCTGGTCGACCAGCCCATGACGTGATCGCCCGAAAACAGCGCCCTGGTCTCGGGCAGCGCAAAGGCGAGATGGTTGGAGGTATGGCCCGGCGTCGCAATGGCGTTCAGCGTCCAGCCGTCGCCGCACACCTCCTCGCCCTCCGCCAGGACCCGGTCCGGCGCATAGTCGCGGTCGAAGGCGGCGTCGGACTGGCCGCCCTGATAGTCGGCGGCGAACGGAGCCGCCCCGACGATCGGGGCGCCGGTCAGCCGGGCGAGCGCGCGGCTGGCCGGGCTGTGGTCGCGATGATGATGGGTGATCAGGATCGCCACCACCGGCCGCCCGGCGATCGCGCGGGTCAGCGCGTCCAGATGCGCGGGATCGTCCGGCCCCGGATCGATGACCGCCACGTCGCGGTCGCCCACGACATGGCTCTGCGTGCCCGTATAGGTGAAGGGCGACGGATTAGGGGCGAGCACGCGGGTGACCAGCGGCTCAAGCAGGATCGGAATGCCGGTCGGGTGCTCAGCCATTCCCGACCATGTGGGCAAGCGGCGGACAAAGGGCAACCCCTGTCCCCGTCGGACGGGCACAGAGGTCGAGTTGGGGTAAAGTCGTAGTCCTGTCAGTCGCGATCGCGGTTCGCCATGTCGGCCTTCAACTCGGCCGTCGCCTCGTTCAGGCCGTTCAGTGCGTCACGCCGGGCGTCCTCGGACAGGTTGCGGTCGCGGATGATCGAGGCGCGGGCACTCTCGATGCTGGCAAGCGCGATCTGCATGTTCACCTGCGCCGTGCGCTGGGCATGGACGGCGGCGAGTGAGGCCTGACGAGCATCCCGCTCGATCCGGTCGGTGCAGATGATCGTCACCTGCCGCCGGGTCTTGCCGTCGACCGTCATATAGCTGGTGCGGGTATCGCTGTTGCCGGTACCACAGGCACGCGCCTGGACCATGGGGATTGGAGGCATGGGCACCATCGGGACCATGCCATTGTCGCCGATGAACTTGACCTTGTGCCCGTTGCGCAGCGTCACGACGCGGACACGGGGCGCGGCAGGTGCCTGCGGCGCGGCGGGAACCGCGGCGGCCTGGGGAGTCGCAGGTGCAGCGGGAACGGCGGGCACCTCCGGAACCGTCGCAGCGATCGCGACCACGGGTTTTGCAGGGACAGCCGGAGCCACAGGTGCGGACGGCGCGGCAGGCGCTTCGGGCGCCTCCGGCGTGGTCTGAACGACGGCGGGCAGGACCGCAACCGTGCTGGTCAGGTCGACGCCCAGCGTCCGCTCGACCTTCTTGGTCAGCGCCGCCGCCGCCGGCGTGCCCGAGGCAGTCGCCCCCAGCCCGGCCAGGACCAGCAGCGACACGGTGGCCCCGCCCATCGCCAGCTGGCGACGCGATTTCGGAGAAGTCGTCAACATCTTCAGCCTCCCTTTCAGATCATCGATGGTGTGCAGGTGACAGGCGCCCGACAGTGCGCGGCCATGCGCGGCCTTCACGATGGCGCAGGCATAGACATGCCGGTCGGCACGGCTGCGCCCCTTCAGGACGCGAGCGTCGTTGGCCAGCTCCTGATCGGCACGAAAAGCGTGGAAGGCCCGCCACGCCAGCGGGTTGAACCAGTGGAGCGCCAGCACGGCGAGCGCGACCCAGTTGGCGATCAGGTCGCCGCGGGCATGGTGGCCCAGCTCGTGCGCCAGCGCCAGATCGCGCTCATCGGTGTCGTAACGCTCGGCGAAATCGCGCGGGAAAGCGACGTAGCGATGCCAGATGCCGAAGGCGAGCGGGCCCGGCGCGCCGTCGCTGGCGACCACACGCACGCCTTCCACCGCCTCCAGCGGCTCGGCATCGGCCAGCAACCGCGTGCGGAAGCGCCAGTGGCGAAAGAGCTGGAAGCCGAGGAAACCCGCCGCCCCGATGATCCAGAACAGTGCAACACCCTGCTCCACCCTCTGCCAGATGCCGGGCGCATCCACCGTGGCGGGGATCTGCGCGGTCATGGGCAGCACGACATAGGTCGCGAAGCGCTCGCTCGCGGCGGCCAGCGGCGGGGTCGCCTGCTCGGACAGTCCGCGCGGCAGCGGCGGCAGGAGCAGGCGAAGCAGCGGCAAGGCCCAGAGCGCATAGGCGATCTGCGGCCCGAAGGCCTGGCGGACATGGCGGCGGGCCAGCAGGACCAGCGCCATCAGGAGGGTGGAGGCGATCATCGCCTCCACCGCCCAGCCGAGTTGCGCGCCGCTCATGCCTTCAGGTCCTTGAGCAGCGCCTCGATCTCGGAAATGTCCTGTGCGGTCAGCTCGTCCCGCTCGGCCAGATGCGCGACCAGCGGGGTCAGGCGACCGCCGAACAGCCGGTCGATCAGGCGGCGGGATTCACCCACGACATAATCGTCGCGCGCGACCAGTGGGCGATACAGATAGCGCCGCCCCTGCTCCTCATGCGCAATGGCGCTCTTGGCGAGCAGACGGCCGAGCAGCGTCTTGACGGTGTTGGTGCTCCAGCCGCGTTCGGGATCGACCCGCTCCGCGACATCCTGCGCGGTCAGCGGAGCCTCCTCCCACAGGACCTCCATCACGGCATGTTCGGCATCGCTGATACGCTCGGCCATCGACTCGCCCTCTTATTGACTACAAGCGTAATCCTATTTCGATTACAGGCGTAGTCAATAGGGTCGATCCATTCCTCCCCTGCAAGGGGAGCTGGCAATCCGCAGGACTGACGGAGAGGTATCACGGCCAGCGGGGACACCCCTCCACCACCGCTTCGCGGTGGTCCCCCTTCCCTTGCAGGGGAGGAATAAAAAAGGGGCCGGATCGTAATCCAGCCCCCTTTCCAATCTTACAATCGTCGACCTATCACGCGGTCTTCACGTCCTGGACCAGCTCGGCCAGTTCGCCGCTTTCATACATCTCCATCATGATGTCCGAACCGCCGACGAACTCACCCTTCACATAAAGCTGCGGGATGGTGGGCCAGTCCGAATAGGCCTTGATGCCCTGGCGGATGCCCTGGTCCTGAAGCACGTCGACGCTCTCGAACGGCACGTCCAGATGGTTCAGGATCGCCACCGCACGGCTGGAGAAGCCGCATTGCGGAAAGAGCGGCGTGCCCTTCATGAACAGCAGGACGGCATTGTCCTTCACCAGCGCATCGATCCGCGCATTCGTATCGTCGGTCATATCATTCATCCTTGAGGGAATGGGATCAGGCGGCCGGAACCGCGGTGGTCAGTTGCAACGCATGGAGCTCGCCCCCCATGCGTCCGCCCAGCGCGGCATAGACGGCGCGAGTGCGTGCGACCCGGCTCATACCCGCAAAGCTGGCGGCCACGACATGCGCGGCATAATGGTCGCCGTCCCCGGCAAGGTCGGTGATCTGGACCTCGGCATCGGGAATGGCGGTACGGATCATCGTGGCGATGTCATCGGCGGCCATCGGCATGGTCAGCGGCTCTCCATCAACTGGCGACGCGCCTCGACCAGCTGTTCGTCCAGCGCGCGGCGGACCTCGACCTCGTCAACGTCGATCCCGGCGGCGGTCAGGTCGCCCAGCAGCTTGCGGATGACGTCCTCATCGCCCGCTTCCTCGAAATCGGCCTGTACGACCGCCTTGGCATAGGCGTCGGTTTCGGCAGGAGTCAGCTTCATCCGCTCGGCCGCCCATTGCGCGACCAGCCGGTTGCGCCGCGCCGTGATGCGGAACATCATGTCCTGATCGGCCACGAATTTGGCCTCGAAGCCCTTCCTGCGATCGTCGAAACTGTCCATCGGTTCGCCATCCCCCAGCCCTATGGGCCATCCAAACATAACGTCCGAGATAGGGGGCGTCGCGCCCGCGTGCAACCGATGCGCCGACCAGGTGTTGCACGACGCCCCGAAGGATCGTTGCGCCGGGGAAACAATGGGAACCAGGTCTTGGTCGATGCGTAGTGTAACTATAACGAAAACGGGATAAACCCCCGGAAAACGGGGATATCACCGGCAACTTAGGAGAGCATCGTGACCCATTCCCACGTCATGCCACCCGACCGCCACGACAATCCGATGCTGGGCATCATCAACGGTTTGATCGGTTCGCTTGCCCTATGGGCGCTGATCGCCGGGGTCATCGTCGCCGCGTCCTGACGGTTTCGCCAGGACGCCGGCACCAGGCTTCGTCAGGCGGTTCCCGCCGTGGCGGCGTCCAGGCGCTGACGACCCGCGATCCAGGGCCGCCCCTCGGCCATCTGCCCTTCGAAACTGCCGATCGCTTCGTCGCGCGCCAGCGTCAGGCCGACTTCGTCGAGCCCCTTCATCAGGCATTCGCGGCGAAACGGATCGAGTTCGAACGCGAAGCGGTCCTGGAACGGGGTGGTGACGGTCATCGTCTCCAGATCGACCGTAATCGGCTGGTCCTTCGCCACCTCGACCAACCGGTCTACGGCGTCCTGCGGCAGGACGACCGGGACGATCCCGTTCTTGAAGGCGTTGCCCGAAAAGATATCGGAAAAGCTCGGCGCGATCACCGCCTGGATGCCCATGTCCGCCAAGGCCCAGGCCGCATGCTCGCGGCTGGACCCGCAACCGAAATTGTCGCCAGCGATCAGGATCGGCGCGCCCGCATAGCGCGGATCGTCGAAGATATTGTCCGGTTGCGCACGCACCGTCTCGAACGCGCCGCGCCCCAGCCCGGCGCGGGTGATCGTCTTCAGCCAGTGTGCCGGGATGATGACATCCGTATCGATATTCTTGGCGCCCCATGGATAGGCAGTGCCGGAGACGGTCGTAACCGGGTTCATTCCATCATCCCTGTATTCGAAACCCGCGCGTTCAGCCCGCGCGCTGCGGACGCTGCTCGGCCACGGCGGGGCGTGACGCGATGCCTGCGGCATAGGCCGCCGCGCCGCACAGAACGGCGCCGGTGACGAGCATGACCAATACGTGCTTCATGATGCGTATCCCCTATCGTCCCTGTCAGATGCCTTCACGATCGAAACCGTGGCTCTTCAACTCTCTAACATCGAAAAGGCGCCCGGTCACCGCAGCGGCGGCGGCCATGGCGGGGGACAGCAGATGGGTGCGCGCGCCGGGACCCTGGCGACCGACGAAATTGCGGTTCGAGGTCGAGGCGCAACGCTCGCCCGCGGGCACCTTGTCCGGGTTCATCGCCAGGCACATCGAGCAGCCCGGCTCGCGCCATTCAAAGCCCGCCTGCACGAAGATCCGGTCCAGCCCCTCTTCTTCGGCCTGACGCTTCACCAGCCCCGAGCCGGGGACGACCAGCGCACGGACGCCGTCCGCCACCTTGCGGTCGCGCGCCACGGCGGCGGCGGCGCGCAAGTCCTCGATACGGCTGTTGGTGCAGCTGCCAATGAAGACATGCTGGATGGGCACGTCCTGCATCGCGGTGCCGGGGGTCAGCCCCATATAGTCCAGCGACTTGCGCGCCGCTTCGCGCTTCGACGGATCGGCGAAGCTGTCGGGATCGGGCACGACGCCGGTGATCGGCACCACGTCCTCGGGACTGGTGCCCCAGGTCAGATTCGGCGCGATGTCGGCGGCATCGAGCGTCACGACCTTGTCATAGACCGCGCCCGGATCGGTCGGCAGCGTTCGCCACCAGGCGACCGCCTTGTCCCAATCCGCGCCCTTGGGGGCCATCGGACGGCCTTTCAGATAGGCGAAGGTCGTCTCGTCCGGCGCGATCAGGCCAGCACGCGCGCCACCCTCGATCGACATGTTGGCGATGGTCAGGCGACCTTCGATCGACAGGTTGCGGATCACGCTGCCGGTGAATTCGATGACATGGCCGGTGCCGCCCGCCGCGCCGATCTTGCCGATGATCGCCAGCACGACGTCCTTGGCCGACACGCCGTGACCCAGCACGCCGTCGACGCGCACTTCCATGGTCTTGGACGGCGAGAGGAGCAGCGTCTGGGTCGCCAGCACATGCTCGACCTCCGACGTGCCGATGCCGAAGGCCAGCGCGCCCAGCGCGCCATGCGCCGAGGTATGGCTGTCGCCGCACACCAAAGTCGTGCCCGGCAGCGTAAAGCCCTGCTCCGGCCCGACGACATGGACGATGCCCTGCGCCGCCGCCGTTGCGTCGATATAGTCGACACCAAACTCGGCGGTGTTGCGGCGAAGCGCGTCGAGCTGCTGCGCGCTTTCCGGGTCGGCGATGGGCAGGAGGTTGCCGTTCGCGTCCTTGCGCGGCGTCGTCGGCAGGTTGTGATCGGGCACCGCCAGCGTCAGTTCGGGACGACGCACCTTGCGCCCGGCGGCACGTAGCCCCTCGAATGCCTGCGGGCTCGTCACCTCGTGAACGAGGTGACGGTCGATATAGATGAGGCAGGTGCCATCGGGCCGCCGTTCGACAACGTGCGCGGCCCAGATCTTCTCGTACAGAGTCTGGGGTCGTTGGGCCATGATGCGGGCGCTGTTATCCGAAAAGATGCGCAACGCAAAGGTGTGGCGCAATGTTATTTCGATTTCGGTGGGATTCCCGTGGCCTTCGACTTCGCTCAGGCTGAACGGAGCGAGCGAGGCGGCCCTTCCCAACCTCCGTTCAGCCTGAGCGAAGTCGAAGGCCACGCCCCGCCCTTACCCCTTGGCGCGATAGTCCGCCGTCACGCCCCCGCACTCCGCCAGATCGATTTCATGATCCGGGTCGCGCCACGTCTCGGCCAAGGCCTGCGCTTCCCAGTCGCGCATCGCCGGATGCGCCAGAACCGTCTCGACCCAGGCCGCCCCCGTCGCACCGACATCGATGCCGTAGGTCCGCACCCGGAACGCGACCGGCGCGTAGAAGGCATCGACCGCCGAGAACCGATCGCCAGCCAGCCAGGGCCCGCCAAATTGCGACAGCCCCTCGCCCCATAATTCCGCCAGCCGTGCGACATCGCGCTCCAGCCGGGGTGATGCTGGCTTGGCGTCCACCCGCACCCCGATATTCATCGTTCGCTCGGCCCGCAGCGCGCCGAAGCCGCCATGCATTTCCGCCACCGCGCACATCGCCCAGGCCCGCGCCGCCTCGTCCTCGGGCCAGACTCCCGGATGCCGTTCGGCCAGATATAGCGTGATGCCCAGCGAGTCCCAAACGGTCCGCTCGCCATCGATCAGCACCGGGACCTGCCCCGTCGGCGAAAAGGCGCGGAACGCCTCGTAATTCTCCGCCGCCGCGAACGGCTCGATCCGGTCGGCAAAGTCGATCCCCAACGCCTTCATCAGCAACCAGCAGCGCAGCGACCAGCTGGAATAATTCCGGTTCGCGGTGACCAGGGCATAGGCCATCAGCGGTCGAACTTCGCCGTGGTCTTCGCCGCCACCTCATCGGCGGTGACGCCCGGCGCGCATTCGATCAGGCGGAAGGCGCTGTCGTGATCGGGGCGCTGGAACACCGCCAGATCGGTGACGATCATGTCGACGACGTTGCGGCCGGTCAGCGGCAGGGTGCATTCGGGGATGAACTTGGGGCTGCCGTCCTTGGCGTTATGCTCCATGACGACGATGATCTTCTTGACGCCCGCGACCAGATCCATCGCACCGCCCATGCCCTTGATCATCTTGCCGGGGATCATCCAGTTGGCGATGTCGCCGCCTTCGGACACTTCCATCGCGCCCAGCACGGTCAAGTCGATATGCCCGCCCCGGATCATCGCGAAGCTGTCCGCCGACGAGAAATAGACCGAGTGTGGCAGCTCGCTGATCGTCTGCTTGCCCGCGTTGATCAGGTCGGGATCGACCTCGTCGTCATAGGGGAACGGCCCGATGCCCAGCATCCCGTTTTCGGATTGCAGCGTGACCTCGACCCCTTGGGGGATATGGTTGGCCACCAGCGTCGGGATGCCGATGCCGAGATTGACGTAGAAACCGTCCTTCAGCTCCTTGGCCGCACGGGCGGCCATTTCGTCGCGGGTCCAGGCCATCACTGCTCTCCTGTCGGGTGCCACCGCCGGTCGGCGGGGAAGATGTCGTCCGCGCTGCCCTTCAGCGCCTTGCCGTAAACGGGGTTCGGGAAGACGAACCAGCCGCGCCCCCAAAGGGCCGCGATGCGCGAGCCATCGGCCCGGACGCGCCGTTCCGCCACCGTGGCAGATGCGTTGAACAACTCGCTGAAATCACCCAGCTGATCGCCGCCCATGGCGATCACGCAGTAACGCTGTGCAATCTGCCAGCGACGCGGGTCCTTGTTGTCCCCGCTGCCCGTGTCGGGGCGCACGAACAGCGTGTCGCCATGCACCGCCGGGCCAAGCCCCGCCGCGTCGATCACGCGCGCCGCACCCGCCGGATCGTCGCGGTTGGTGTTGAAGATCACGGTTACGCCCATGGTCCGCAGATCGGCGATCGCCGCCGCCGCGCCGGGCGTGGGCAGGACGGCATGGCCATCGCTCTGCTCCCAGGCGCGCCAGCGGGTGTTGAAATCGCGACCCGAACGGCCGTTCAAATCGTCATATTCGAAGCCGAGATTTTGCAGGACCGTCTCGTCGACATCGAAGACGGCGGCGGGTCGCTTGCCCGCGCATGGCACGAAGCGGGGGTTTTCGAGGCTCGCGCCCTGCGCCAGCACGACGCTGTCGGCTTGCGGGCGGCGAATGCGGTCGGCGGCATAGGTGACGAGCGCGTTCCACGCCTGGCGCGAGATCGCATCGGCTTCGGCCGAGCCGTAGAGATATTGCATCCCTGCGAGTTTGGGGTTGGTCGCGGGTGGTGGGGGTGCGGGGCTGTTGTTGCCAACGGCTACGACGCAGCCGGATAGGGCAAGGGCGGCGGCGAGTGCGGCGCCTAGCCTCAGACCGGGTAGCCCTCCCCCAACCCCTCCCGCTTGCGGGAGGGGAGAGGTGATTTGGCGACTGTCTTGCTCAATCTTCATGCGTTTCACGAACCACACCTCCGCCAAAAGCGCTCCCCCTCCCGCAGGCGGGAGGGAGTCGGGGGGAGGGCTGGCGCTCTCCGCATCCCCCGCCCCCCCGAAAATCAAACCCGTTCGCGCACCGTGCGGAATTCGATCTTCTTCTCATACGGCGCGCCGACGATCATCCGCTTCACATAGATGCCCGGCAAATGGATCTGGTCGGGATCGAGCAAACCGACCGGCACCACCTCCTCCACCTCGGCGACGCAGATGCGCCCCGCCGTCGCCATCGGCTGGTTGAAGTTGCGCGCGGTCTTGCGGAAGATCAGGTTCCCGGCCTCGTCGGCCTTCCACCCCTTGATGATCGACAGGTCGGCACGGATGCCGCGCTCTAGGATGTAATCCTCTCCGTCGAAGCTCTTCACTTCCTTGCCCTCGGCGACTTTCGTGCCGACGCCGGTCTTGGTGTAGAAGCCGGGGATGCCAGCGCCCCCTGCCCGGCAACGCTCGGCGAGCGTGCCCTGCGGACAGAACTCGACCTCCAGCTCGCCGCTGAGATATTGCCGCTCGAACTCCTTGTTCTCGCCGACATAGGACGAGATCATCTTCTTGACCTGATGCGAGCGGAGCAGCTTGCCCAGCCCCACGCCGTCGATCCCGGCATTGTTGCTGGCGATGGTCAGGTCCTTGACCCCGGCGGCCTCGATCGCGTCGATCAGCCGCTCCGGGATGCCGCACAGGCCGAAGCCCCCGGCGCAGATCGTCATGCCGTCATGGAGCAGGCCGTCGAGCGCGGCGGCCGCGTCGGAATAGAGCTTCTGCATGGGCGTCCTCCCTGTGATGGAGGAAGCGTTAGGCGGAGCCACGGAGCCGGGTCAAGCCAGCGTTTGCGCTTTGCGCGGGCCAGCGTTTGCGCTTTGCAATGAAGCGGCGTTAGGCTGGCCTCCATGACCTTAAAAACCGGCGGACGCCTGCTTGTCGATGCGCTTCTCGAACAGGGGTGCGACCGTATCTTTACCGTGCCGGGCGAGAGTTTCCTGGCGGTCCTCGATGCACTGCATGACACGCCCGCGATCGATCTGGTGACCTGTCGGCAGGAGGGCGGCGTGACCTTCATGGCGTGCGCCGATGGCAAGCTGACAGGACGACCGGGCGTGGCCTTCGTCACGCGCGGGCCGGGCGCGACCAATGCGGCGATCGGGGTCCATGTCGCGCGGCAGGACTCGCAACCGATGATCCTGTTCATCGGAGATGTCGATCGGGGCACCCGCGACCGCGAAGCCTTTCAAGAGGTCGATTTCCAGGCGATGTTCGCCCCACTCGCCAAATGGGCGGCGCGAATCGACGATGCCGCGCGCATCCCAGAATATGTCGCCCGTGCCTACGCCACCGCGATGAATGGGCGGCCGGGGCCGGTCGTCCTAGCCCTGCCCGAGGACATGCTGTGCGACATGGCCCAGGGCACGCCCCGCCCCCGCATCGAACGCCCCTCGCAGGATGTGCGGATCGAGGACGTCATGGCCGCGCAGGACCTGATCGCCAAGGCCGAGCGCCCGGTCGCGATCATCGGCGGCGCGCACTGGAATGACGATGCGGTGGCACTGGCCGAACAATGGGGCGAAGCCGCGGGCATCCCGCTGGTCGCGGCATTCCGGCGGCAGGATGCCGTGTCGGCCAACTGCGCGGTCTATGCCGGCAATCTGGGCTATGGCCCCAATCCCGCGCTGGTCGCCCGGGTGAAGCAGGCCGACCTGCTGATCGTGCTCGGGGCACGCCTGGGGGAAGCGACGACCGATGGCTATAGCCTGATCACGCCCGATCATCCGGGCCAGACGCTGATCCATATCCATCCCGACCCGGAGGAGTTGCACAGCACCTATCGCACCGATCTGGCCCTGTGTTGCGATGTGGACCGGGCGCTGGGGATGCTGGAACTTCTGGCGACGGAAGCCGCCGCGCCGCATCCCTCCGGTGCGGAAGCCCATGCCGCCTATCGCGCATGGACCGATCCGACCCCGCGCGACGGCGTGACGCTCGACCTAGGCCAATGTGTCGCGGCGATGCGGGAGGTCCTGCCCGCCGATTCGATCCTCTGCAACGGCGCGGGCAATTATTCGGGCTGGTGGCATCGTTACTGGCGCTACGAGCCGGGGTGTCAGCTGGCCCCGACCTGCGGCGCGATGGGCTATGGCTTGCCCGCCGCCACCGCCGCCGCGCTGCGTCATCCGGAGCGGATGGTGGTGGCGCTGGCGGGCGATGGCTGCTTCCTGATGAACGGGCAAGAACTGGCGACCGCCGTGCAGCATGGTGCCTCGATGCTGGTGATCGTCGTCGACAATGGCGGATATGGCACGATCCGCATGCATCAGGAGCGCGAATATCCCGGCCGCGTGGCGGCGACCGCGCTCGCCAATCCGGACTTCGCGGCGCTGGCGCGTGCTTATGGCTGCTGGAGCGAGACGGTGACGCGGACCGAGGACTTCGACCCTGCCCTGTCCCGCGCCATGGCGGAGACGGGCGTGCGCCTGTTGCACCTGAAGACGGATATCGAAGTCATCACGCCCGCCAGCACGCTGTCACGAATCGCCCAGCGATAGGCCCGTCCTGGCGGGAGGCATCGTTGCAGGTGCCAGCTTGCGCATGGGCCTTCGACCTCGGGGTGGAAGGCCACGAACGCAGCCGAGTTGAGACATTCGCTCTGCTTGCAAGAGCTTCAGCCAGCCAAGACCTCATCCTGCACTCAAAGTAACGCTATCATAAAATCGATTGCACGACCTCGCAGAGCACAGAAAAAATAAAACCGCCCCGGCGTAAACCGGGGCGGCGAGTTCGTTGCTGATTGCTTTAGTCAGAAAACGACTAGCAGGTTCAGATGTTGTCGCCAAGAGCGCCCTTGACCGAACCCTTCATCTGTTCGCCCTTGCCCTTGACCTGCTGGGCTTCGCCCTCGGCCACGAGCTTGTCGTTGTTGTTGTGCTCGCCAATGGCTTCCTTGGCCTTGCCAACCAGCTCGTTGACGTTGCCCTTGATCTTGTCGGTCAGCTCACCCATTGCGGCCTCCATTTACTGGGGATTGACAAATCCCGTTGAACACTCGGAAACACAACGGTTCGTTACGCGGCAAGTTCCGTGAAATTAAAGTTAGATCAGGCCGGCAAGCGGGCTGGAAGGGTCGGCGTAGCGTCGCATGCCCATGCGCCCGGCGCGGTATGCCATGCGCCCCGCCTCGACCCCCGCCTTCATCGCGCGGGCCATCAGCACCGGGTCCTTGGCCTCGGCGATCGCGGTGTTCATCAGCACGCCGTCGCAGCCCAGCTCCATCGCGACAGCGGCTTCCGAGGCGGTGCCGACGCCCGCATCGACCAGCACCGGCACCTTCGCCCCCTCCACGATCAGGCGGATCGTCACCTTGTTCTGGATGCCCAGCCCCGAGCCGATCGGCGCGCCCAGCGGCATGATCGCGACCGCCCCGACATCCTCCAGCCTCTTCGCTGCGATGGGATCGTCGACGCAATAGACCATCGGCTTGAAGCCTTCCTTGGCCAGAATTTCGGTCGCGCGCAGCGTCTCATACATATCGGGGTAGAGAGTCTTGGCCTCGCCCAGCACCTCCAGCTTGACCAGATCCCAGCCGCCCGCCTCACGCGCCAGCCGCAGGGTGCGGATCGCATCCTCGGCGGTGAAGCAGCCCGCCGTGTTGGGCAGATAGGTAATCTTCTTCGGGTCGATAAAGTCGGTCAGCATCGGCGCATTGCGGTCCGACACGTTCACCCGGCGCACCGCGACCGTGACGATCTCCGCCCCCGCCGCCTCGACCGCCGCCGCATTCTGCGCGAAGTCCTTGTACTTGCCGGTCCCGACGATCAGGCGCGAGCGGAAACGCTGCCCTGCGACTTCCCACGAATCATCGTCCGCGACCGTCACCGCATGATCGCCGCCGCCGACGAAGTGCACGATCTCGATCTCGTCGCCATCCTCGACCTCGACCTGCGCCAGCGTCGAGCGCGGCACCACCTCCAGATTGCGCTCCACCGCCACCTTTTCGGGCACCAGCCCCAGCTGGTTCGCCAGATCGGCCAGCGACAGGCCCGCCGCCACCCGCTTATGCTCGCCATTCACGGTGATCGTCACGGTTCCATCGGTATGGGGCATATGTGTCACTTACCATGCAAGTCGCTGCCCGCTCGACGTGGGATAGGGCATGCGGTTAAGGAAGGCCCTCGATCTAGGCCCGGCCATCCCGAGCCGCAACCATGGGAGTGCCGATGCCCGCGACCGTTTATGTCCTCAACGGGCCGAACCTGAACCTGCTCGGCCTGCGCGAGCCGCATATCTATGGCCATGACACGCTGGACGATATTGCGGGGCTGCTGGAGGATCGCGCGCGCGAGCTGGACCTGGCGATCGACATGCGCCAGTCCAACCATGAAGGCCATGTGATCGACTGGCTGCACGAGGCCCAGGCTTATGAGGCGAAAGCCGTGCTGCTCAATGCCGGGGGCTTCACCCATACGTCGATCGCGATCCATGACGCGATCAAGTCGGTGACGACCCCGGTGATCGAGGTTCACCTATCCAACCCTCATGCGCGGGAGCCATTCCGCCATGAGAGCTTCATCGGGCGTGCCGCAAAAGGCACAATCGCGGGTTTTGGCGCGCATTCCTATCTGCTCGCGCTTGAAGCCGCGGCCCGGTTCTGACAGGAGCGCGTCCCATGACCGAAAAGACCGAACAAGCGATGAAGGTCGATGTCGACCTCGTCCGTCAGCTCGCCGAGCTGCTCGACGCCACCGCCCTGACCGAAATCGAGGTCGAGCATGGCGACCGCAAGATCCGCGTCGCGCGCAAGGCCGCAGCCGTCGCCCAGATGGGCTATGCGCCGGCCCCTGCGCCCGTGGCCGCGCCCGTCGCTGCCGCACCCGCCGCAGCGGAAGTCGGTGCCTCGGCTCCGGCCGTGTCGGCCAACGCCGTGAAGTCGCCGATGGTCGGCACCGTCTATCTGTCGGCCGAGCCGGGTGCCAAGCCCTTCGCCGCCGTCGGCCAGAAGGTCGCCGCCGGTGACACGCTGCTGATCGTGGAAGCCATGAAGGTCATGAACCCGATCACCGCGACCCAGGCGGGCACCGTCACCGCCGTCCTGGTCGAGAACGGCCAGCCGGTCGAGTTCGACCAGCCCCTGGTCGTCGTCGAGTAAGCCGCCTTGGCGCAGATCAAGAAACTCCTGATCGCCAATCGCGGTGAGATTGCGCTTCGCATCCACCGCGCCTGTCACGAGATGGGGATCGAGACCGTCGCCGTGCACTCCACGGCCGACGCCGATGCCATGCATGTGCGCCTCGCCGACCAGGCGGTGTGCATCGGCCCGCCCGCGGCCGCCGACAGCTATCTCAACATCCCGAACATCATCTCGGCCGCCGAGATTTCGGGCGCGGACGCGATCCATCCGGGTTACGGCTTCCTCTCGGAAAACGCCAAGTTCGCCGAGATCGTCGAGGCGCACGGCCTGATCTTCGTCGGCCCGAAGCCCGAGCATATCCGCATCATGGGCGACAAGGTGGAGGCCAAGCGTACCGCCGGTGCGCTCGGCCTGCCGCTCGTCCCCGGTTCGGACGGCGCGATCTCGGATCTCGAGGAGGCCAAGGCGCTGGCCACCAAGATCGGCTATCCGGTGATCATCAAGGCGGCCTCGGGCGGCGGCGGACGCGGCATGAAGGTCGTGTCCTCCGAGGACCAGCTCGAAACGCTGATGCAGCAGGCCGGTTCGGAGGCGAAGGCCGCGTTCGGCGACTCGACCGTCTACATGGAAAAATATCTGGGCAATCCCCGGCATATCGAATTCCAGGTGTTCGGCGACGGCAACGGCCAGGCGATCCATCTGGGCGAGCGCGACTGCTCGCTCCAGCGCCGCCACCAGAAGGTGCTGGAGGAAGCTCCCTCGCCGATCATCACGGCCGAGGAGCGCGCCCGCATGGGCGGCGTCGTCGCCAAGGCGATGGCCGATATGGGCTATCGCGGTGCGGGCACGATCGAATTCCTGTGGGAAGACGGCGAGTTCTATTTCATCGAAATGAACACGCGCCTTCAGGTCGAGCATCCCGTCACCGAGATGATCACCGGACTGGACCTGGTGCGCGAGCAGATCCGCATCGCCGAGGGCCATCCGCTGACTCTGCGCCAGCAGGACGTGCAGTTCCGCGGCCATGCGATCGAGTGCCGCATCAACGCGGAAGACCCGCGCACCTTCGCCCCCTCGCCGGGCACGGTGAAGATGTATCACGCACCGGGCGGCATGCATGTCCGCGTCGATAGCGGCCTCTACCAGGGCTATAAGGTCCCGCCTTATTACGACAGCATGATCGCCAAGCTGATCGTCTACGGCACGACCCGCGAAGGCGCCTTGCGCCGTCTGCGCCGCGCGTTGGAGGAGTTCGTGATCGAGGGGATGAAGACCACCATCCCGCTCCACCAGTCGCTGCTCGACGACCCCGAGTTCCAGAAGGGCGACTATACGATCAAGTGGCTGGAGGAATGGCTGGCCAAGCAGGGCGCGTAACCTCCTACTCCTCCCCCTGCAGGGGATGAAAACTTGGCCCCCTCCCCGGTCGGGAGGGGGCTTTTTCATGCCCGGAAGCGGGGATTACCCCTCCACATTCCCCGCCACCCATGCCAAAAGCGTCGGCGATGAAGGCGACGATCCTCCACAACCCGCGCTGCTCCAAGTCGCGCGAGGTGCTGGCCCTGCTGAACGAGGCCGGGGCGGATGTGACGGTGATCGAATATCTGAAGACGCCGCCGAGCGCCGAGGAACTGGCGCGGCTCTATGCCAAGGGCGGGCTGTCGCCGCGCGACGGGCTGCGCAAGGCGGAGGCCGAGGCCAAGGTGCTGGCCGACGCGGATGACGCGACCGTGCTGGCCGCGATGGCCGCCCATCCGATCCTGATCGAGCGGCCACTGGTCGAGACGCCCAACGGCGTCGTGATCGGACGGCCTCCCGAAGCGGTCCGAGGCATCCTGTGACCGCTGCCCATAATTTGAGCAGCACTTGGCACCATGCCTGCTTTTCGGGCGCAATTCTGATCGATTTCTTACCCTCTTACGAGGGAAAGGCAGTTGGCACGATCTCTGCTACGCGCAGGGTCGGGCGAGGGTTCGAACAACATCGGGGGCAGTCAGGCTCGTGAAAAAGATTGAGGCGATCATCAAGCCGTTCAAGCTCGATGAGGTGAAGGAGGCGCTGCACGAAATCGGCGTGTCCGGCATCACCGTCACCGAGGCGAAGGGCTTCGGCCGCCAGAAGGGCCATACCGAGCTCTATCGCGGCGCCGAATATGTCGTCGACTTCCTGCCGAAGGTGAAGCTGGAAGTGGTGGTCGAGGACGGCCTGGCCGAACGCGTGGTGGAGGCGATCGCTGCCGCCGCGCAGACCGGCCGGATCGGCGATGGCAAGATCTTCGTGATCCCCGTCGAGACCGCACTGCGCATCCGGACGGGCGAACGCGACGACGCGGCGATCTGACGCAACCCATACTTATCCGTCACCGGGCTGACATTCGGTCCCACTAAACACGTATCACCGGCCCCGGCCTTTCGCCGGAGGGCGGCCAAGCAGAGAGAGAACGGAACATGGCGAATACGGCCAGCGATATCCTGAAGCAGATCAAGGACGAAGAGATCGAGTGGGTCGACCTGCGCTTCACCGATCCCAAGGGCAAGTGGCAGCACCTGACCATGGTCGCCTCGATCCTGGGTGAGGATGAGCTGACCGACGGCCTGATGTTCGACGGTTCGTCGATCGAGGGCTGGAAGGCGATCAACGAGTCGGACATGGTCCTGAAGCCCGACCTCGACGCCGTGTACACCGATCCCTTCTCGGCCACCCCGATGCTGATCGTGTTCTGCGACATTGTCGAGCCGTCGACCGGCGAGCTGTACGCCCGCGATCCGCGCTCGACCGCCAAGCGCGCCGAGGCGTTCGTGAAGACCACCGGCATCGGCGACACCGTCTATGTCGGTCCGGAAGCCGAATTCTTCATGTTCGACAATGTGCAGTTCGACACGAACTATGCATCGTCCTACTTCAAGATCGACGATATCGAGCTGCCGACCAACACCGGCCGCGAATATGAGGGCGGCAATCTCGGCCACCGTCCGCGCGCCAAGGGCGGCTATTTCCCCGTCGCGCCGGTCGACTCGGCCGTCGACATCCGTGGCGAGATGGTTTCGACCATGCTCGAAATGGGCCTGCCCTGCGACAAGCACCACCACGAAGTCGCCGCCGCGCAGCACGAACTGGGCATGACCTTCGGCACGCTAACCCAGACCGCCGACCGCATGCAGATCTACAAATATGTCGTGCATCAGGTCGCGCAGGCCTATGGCAAGACCGCGACCTTCATGCCGAAGCCGATCAAGGAAGATAACGGCTCGGGCATGCACACCCACTTCTCGATCTGGGAAGGCAAGACCCCGCTGTTCGCCGGCAACGGCTATGCAGGGCTTTCGGAGACCTGCCTGTACTTCATCGGCGGCGTCATCAAGCATGCCAAGGCGCTGAACGCCTTCACCAACCCGACCACCAACAGCTACAAGCGCCTGGTGCCGGGCTATGAAGCGCCGGTGCTGCTCGCCTATTCGGCGCGCAACCGCTCGGCTTCGTGCCGCATCCCGTACGGCACCGGCCCGAAGTCGAAGCGCGTCGAAGTGCGCTTCCCCGACGCGCTGGCGAACCCGTATCTTGCCTATGCGGCGCTGCTGATGGCGGGTCTGGACGGTATCCAGAACAAGATCCATCCGGGCGAGGCGATGGACAAGAACCTGTACGACCTGCCGCCCGCCGAGCTGGCCCAGGTCCCGACCGTCGCCGGTTCGCTCCGCGAAGCGCTCGACTCGCTGGCCGCCGACCACGACTTCCTGCTGAAGGGCGACGTGTTCACCAAGGACCAGATCGAGAGCTATATCGAGCTGAAGATGCACGAAGTGATGCGCTGGGAAATGACCCCCAGCCCGGTCGAATACGACATGTATTACAGCGGCTGATCCAGCCCCTGCACGATGTCACTACGGGGAAAGGGGCCGCAAGGCCCCTTTCTTTTTTGGGATTGGCTGGACGATCGACGGCTTTGTTCAAACTGACGTTTATTGGATTCGGCGGGCTCTCATCCGAAGCCCATCCCTCATATTTGCCGCGAGCAGCGCCAAATTAACGATTCCCGCTGCGATCTCGACAATCTGAAGTGCGGCGTACCAGCCATTCACGGGCGCGACCTGGGTGCGGGCATAAAGCAGATAGGCGCATGGCACGAGAATGAGGATACCGTTCGCGGCAACGATCTTCATGCGCCGGAACTTGACGGCTGCCAGCCCACCGGGCCTCCCCCGGCACATCGCTTTTCCCGTCATCCCCGCTGCCGCCAGCGCTACGACCAACCATTTCACGCCGTACCAAACAACTGCCTTCGAAGTTCCGGCATCGGCCACTGCGCCACCACCTAAGGTAGACAGGGTCACAGCGAGGAACGCAACGATCATCGCCATAGCGATAACGGCCGCCGTGGCATGTACCGTTCTCAAGACCGACCGCATAGACCCCCCTCCGCAACACCAGTACATAGCTAGCTATTCAAATAAGGGAAGCATAGCAAGCTATGAATGTTGAATTGAATGCACTGGCGTCGGTCGGGTACGTGACCAACTGGGCAGCACGCCTGTTTGCGCGTTCGATCGATCGGGAATTGAAACCCATTGGGGTCGCCTCAGGCCAATTACCTGTATTTTTTGCGCTTGAGGCTGGAGGGCCGATGACTCAGGCGACGCTTGCTCGGGCGGCGGCTGTCGAACAGGCGACGATGGCCGCCACGCTCTCCCGCATGGAGCGGGATGGCCTGCTACGACGCAAGCCCGATCCTGCCGATCGGCGAAGTGCGCTTATCGAACTCACGCCGTTGGGACAGGATAAGCTGGTGACGATACGGGCGGCGGTATCCCGCATCAATGCGCGGGCGATGACGCAACTCTCGGAGCACGAACAAGAGCAGTATCTCCGCCTTGTTACGAAAATCATCAAGGCTCTATCGGCGGACGGAAACCTCTGACCGCTCCGCCGTCGGACGCTAGATTTTGTGCGGTTCGGCCACCCGATAGACTCGCAGATCACGCTCTCCGATCCCCAGCCCAGGCCAAGCCGCGCGCCATTCCACCAGATGCGGCGCGGCGAAGTGCCGATCCAGCGCCGCCTGGTCGGTCCACAACTCCTTCACATGGATGAGGCCCGGATCGAGAACGTCCTCGGCATAGCCATAGTCCAGGCATCCCGGCTCGGCGCGGCTGGCCTCGACCATGCGTCGCATGACCGGGCGGGCCGCGTCGAGCTTGTCCGGCGACAGACGCACGGTGCCGACGATCAGCAGCATGTCACTTCGCCGCCGCCACCCGCTTGGCCGACAGGATCTTCACCGGCGCGGCCAGCATCTCGCCCTTGAACGGTCCCTTGGCGGGGTCGGCGGGCTGGTCGAGGATCTTGTGGATCACGTCCATCCCCTCGACCACATGGCCGAAGGCGGCATAGCCCAGATTGTCGCCGGGCTTGGACGGATCGGCGTCGAGCGAGGGCTGGTCGCCGACCATGATGGTGAAGTCGCCGCGCGCCGATCCGGGGGCGAGGCGTGCGATCGAGATGGTGCCGTCCGTGTGCTTGATGCCGGTCCTGGTCGTCGGCTCATGCGCGATCGGGGGCAGGATGCGCTTCGGCTCGTTCTGGATGCCGAACTGGACGAAGCCGAAATCGGGCGCGACGCGGACCGTGCGATAGAAGGTCACGCCGTCGAGCCGGTGCTGGTCGACATAGCGCAGGAAATTGACGGTGGTAATCGGCGCATGGGTGCGGTCGAGGTCGATCACCACGGGGCCGAGGCTGGTCTGCATCGCGATGCGGACCATGACGGGCTTGGGCGCCTCGGCGGTGGCGGGGGCTGGCGGGGTCGCGGGGGTGGTCTGGGCGGCGAGCAACGCGAGGGGCAGGAGCGCGATCATCGGGGTCTCCGGATACGGAACTGGCGTCAGGTTAGCGGGGATTTGGGGCGGGGTGTATCCCTTGGGCTTCGACTTCGCTCAGCCTGAACGGGGTTTGGGCGGATCACACCAAAACACCCGAAGTCGAAGCCTACGCCTCCCTTACGAAATAAGAACCGTACTTCCCACCGTCTCCCCCGCTTCGATCGCCCGGTGCGCCTCTGCCGCATCGGTCAGCGCGAAGGACTGGCCGATCTCCGGCGTGATCGCGCCCTTGTCCAGCGTCGCGAAGACCCGCGCGATCAGGCTGCGCTTCTCGTCCGGCGTGACCGCATAGTCGAACAGGGTCGGCCGGGTGACGAACAGTGAGCCCTTCGAGGCCAGGATGCCCAGATTGACGCCGTCCACCGCGCCCGAGGCATTGCCGAAGCTGACCACCAGCCCGCGCCGCGCCGTGCTGTTCAGCGAGGCCTCCCAGGTCGCTTTGCCCACGCCGTCCAGCACCACGGGCACACCCGCGCCGCCGGTAATCTCGCGCACGCGGGCCGCGACGTCTTCCTGCCGGTTGAGGATGACATGATCGGCCCCCGCCGCGCGGGCCTTCTCCGCCTTGGCTTCGGACCCGACGGTCGCGATCACGGTGGCGCCGATTGCCTTCAACCAACCGACCGCGAGATGCCCGACCCCGCCCGCCGCCGCATGGACCAGCACGGTCCAGCCCGGTTGCACCTTGGCGCAATCCTCGATCAGGAAAGCGGTCGTCGCGCCCTTCAGCAGGATCGCCGCCGCCGTCCGGTCGTCGACATGATCGGGCAGCGGCACCAGCAGATCGGCCGCGACGTTGCGCGCCGTGGCATAGGCCCCGCGTGCCGGGCCGAACACGCCCACCCGGTCGCCGACCGCGAAGTCGGTCACGCCCTCGCCCACCGCCTCGACCACGCCCGCCGCCTCGGAGCCCAGCTTGCCCGGCAGGTCGATCGGGTACAGCCCGCTGCGGTGATAGGTGTCGATATAGTTCAGCCCGACCGCATGGTGCCGCATCCGCACCTCGCCCGGCGCGGGCGGGGGCAGTTGCTCGTCACGCCACTGGATGACCTCGGGCCCGCCGGTCTTGTCGATGAAGGCGGTCTTTTCCATGGGCCAAACTCCTGTTCGCATTCGCGCGGGCCAACGTCTCAATAGTCCCTGGATATCCGCACATTCACATTCTGCCGCCCCAGCGTCGAGATGCTGGAGAGCAGCGACAGCCAGCGCGTCACCTGGAACTCGATCTGCGTCGCCGAATAGCCCTGCCCGTCGGTGATGATCTCGGCATAGAAACGCCGGGTGATGTACTTGCCCGCCGCCACGGAAGTGGCGCGGCCGATCTGGACGTCGGCGGGCAGCACGCGAAGCCGGTCCAGCCCCGCCGCGCGCCGCACCGCGTTGATCGGGTTCAACCCGTTGCCGCCATCCTGCAGCGCGGCGACGGCGGCGGCGAGCTGCAACGCTTCCGGCGCGGACAGGCTGGCGATCGAGGTGCCGAAGAGCAGGCGCGAGAGCAGCTCGTCATTGGGCAGTGCGGGCGTGCTGGAAAAGCCGATCTCGGGCTTCAGCGCGGTGCCGGTCACACGGATCGTCGCGCTCAGCCCCTGGACATTGGCGTTAGCCGCGATGTCGAGCGCGGGGTTGGCAGGTACCTCGCCGCCGAAGCGGATGATGCCGCGCGCCAGATCGAACTCGCGGCCTGCAAATTCATAATCGCCGCGGATCAGCGTCGCCTGGCCGGTGATCGCGGGATTGTCGGGCGTGCCGCCGATCTTCAGGTCCGCCGACCATTCGCTGTTCAGCCCCAGGCCCGACACGATCAGCCCGCCGGGCGTGCGCGCCTTCACGGCCAGCGTCCAGGGCTTGCGCGGGACATCGTCCTCCTCGCCGCCGCCCGGAATATTGATCTCGCGGATGTTGAGCTGCGGCACGGCGGTCGCCGCCGTCGCGCGGCCCAGCCGATAGCGGCTGCGGTTCAGCACCACATCGCCCGCGATCGTGCCGCCCGCGCCATCGGAATGGAAGGTCAGCGGCCCGGTCACAGTCGCACCGATATCGTCGCGCGCGATCATCGTCGCATTGGTGGCGTTGAGCGACAGGTCGAGGCCGACCCCCTTGGCAGCGGCGAAGTCGAACTGGCCGGTGCCGCTGACCCGCCCGTCCTTGCCCGCCTGCGCGGCGAAGCGATCGATGACGAGGCGCGATCCGCCGAACCGGCCGCTGGCCTGCACGTCGGTCAGTACGGTCCCGGTGGTCGCACTCTCGATCCGCGCGCCGACCGCCTTCACCGCGCCCCGGATGACCGGCTGGCTCAGCGATCCCGTCACGTCCGCGCCGATCGCGACCGGGCCGGACAGGTCGAACATCTCGACCCCGGTCAGCCGCCACAGCGTATCGGCGGGTCCGGCATAACGAAGCTGCGCGATCAGCCGTCCCGCCTGCATCCGGCTGGCCCAGTCGCCTGCGCCGCCGGGTACGATCAAAGCCTGGCCGCGCCCGATGATCCTGCCGCCCGAGGCCATGACCGCGCGCACGCCCAATCGGTCAGCGGACAGCACCCCCGCCACACCCATATCGATCGGGCGAGAGGTCAGGACGAGGCCCGCCCGGGTCAGCCCCCGGATGGTCAGGTCCGCCTTGCCAGTCGGCGCGCCCGTCGCCTGGCGGACGGTCAGCGTGCCGGTCGCGGTGCCGCCCAGCCCCAGCCCCGGATAGCCGATATCGAGCACGGCGAGCGGCATCCGGGTCAGGCTGGCCTGGATCGCAGTCGAGTCCCGGTCGAACCGGCCCGCCAGCGTCGCTTCGCCGCCCGCAAAGCTCAACCGCGTCGGCGCAAGCGCCCAGCCGTCGCCGTCACGGGTGACGACGGCTGGCGACAGCAGTTGCAACGGCCGTCGGTCGAGCGTCCCCTGCGCCGTGGTCGAGAAACGGTCGGGCGCAACCTGCGTCACGGTCTGGATCGAAAAGGCACGGCCGCGCGATCCCGAAATGCCGACCCGCACTTCGCCGTTGCCGCCGCGCATCCGGGCGGTGCCGGTCAGTTGCGCGATGTTGAACGCGCCGCGCCGCAGCCCTTGCGCATTGGCCGTGCCCTCGACCGAGGCTCCGGCCGGATCGAGCAGCGCGATCAGGTCGACGCGGCCCTGTCGGATGGTCACCCCCGAAATCTGCGCCTGACGTGCAGCCAGATGCGCCTCGATCCGCTGCACCTCGCCGACTGGGCGGAGCAGCAGTTCACCCGACAGGCCGCCGCTGCCGATGTCCATGCGCCCCGCAAAACCGCCCGGCACGACGGTGAGTGCGCCCGTCGCCCGCGCCCCCGCGACCAGCAGAGGCTGGATCTGGATCACCGCATTCTGCCCGCGCGGGAGCAGGATCGCCCCGCCCGCCTGGAACGGCCCCAACCGCGAGCCTCCTGCGGCGCGGAAGGCAAAGCCCTGATCATTGGGGTCGAGATGCAGCCGCACGTCGCGCAGGCCCATCGCCGCGTTGGGCGAGGCGAGCAGCAGGTCGAGTGTCGGCCGATCGATCCGCCCGTCCAGCACCATCTGGACCGGACCATAGCTCCGCTGCCGCCCGCCGCCGACAAAATGGAAGGTACCGTCACGCCGCCGGATCGCCTCGCCGGTCAGGCGGATGTCGGGGCCGGTCAGCACCAGGCGGCGGAAATGGAAGACGCCGTCGGTGCCGCGCTCCAGATCGGTGGTCAGGTGCGGCAGCCCGCCCGCCAGCGAACGGAGAAAGGCGTTGTCGAGCCGCCGGACCTGCGCTTCGCCGCGCCCCACGAGACGCGTGCCATGGCCGTCCGGGCCGGGCACGGCGGACAGCCGCGACTTCACATCGACGATGCCGAGGCCGGGGATGAGGTAACGCTGAAGCGCGCCGTCCAGCCCGACATCATAACGCCCGTTGGTCAGGTCGATGCGCAGGTTCAGCCGCCCCGCCAACTTGTCCGAGCGGAGCGCCAGCCCCTGCCCTATGATCTCACGGGGGGTGATGCGCAGGTCGCCCGTCGCCGACAGCCGGTGGAGGATGCCCCCCGCCGCCTCGCCCACACCGGTCACCCGCGTCGCGGTGAAGCGCACCGGCAGGGTCAGAGGCCAGCGGCCCTGCAATCGGCCCTTGCCCGTCGCGACGGCCTGCTCGAACCCGGTCTGGTCGAAGGCGAAGCGCGTCGCCGCCAGCCGATAGTCGAATGCCGCCCGGTCGAACGCCCCGTCGAGCCGCAGGGTCATGGCGATTGCCTGTCCGCTCATGTTGCGGAACAGCGCCTCGGGCCGGACCAGCCTGGCGTCGACGCGCAGCCCCTCGAACCGGTTCGCGCCCAGATCGACCACGCCCCGCGCCTTCACACGCAATGCGGGCGAGCGCAGGACCAGTGCGCCGTTCAGCTGGCGGTCGGCAAAATCGGCCTGTCCGGCGACAATAACGCGCGGCGCGGTCAGCCGCTGGAGACGCCCATGCAGCACCAGCGATGGCGCGATCTGTCCCGACAGGGCGTATCGGCCCGCCTGGGCCGACAGACGCAGATCGACCGCACGCTGTCCGCCGATACGGCCTTTTGCCACACCGTCCCAACGCGTCCAGCGTCCCGCCCCTGCGACGTCGAGCGAGACGGGCGCGCGGACGCCCGCCGCCCTGGCCAGCACGCCGTCCTTCGCACCCCGCGCCTCGACCGCCAGATCGAAACGGTTGTGATCGGGCCGCGCGTCGAGATGCAGGCGTAGCCGGTCGCTGCCCGCCACCACCCCGTTCAGCGTGACGACCGCACGGCCGTCGCGAATATCCGCCCGCCCCTCGACCTTCGCCACCCGCTCGCGGCCCAGCACGCGCGGCGCGAGGACCAGCCGGTCGAGCCGCAGCCGGTCGATGCGGATATCGAAATCGGGCAGGATCGGGGTCTGCCGCCCCGTGCTCCGGGTATGCGGCACATGGAACAGCGTCGCCGTCGCGGCCTCGACCCGGCGGATGTCGAGCGTGCCCCGCGCCCAGTTCAGGGGCCGCCAGTCGAGCCGCGCCTGCGGCACCTGCACCAGCAGCCCGTCCAGATCATAGACGCGCAGGTCGACTAGCCGCATGTCGGCATAAAGCGACCCGTCGATCCGCCCCACGGAGAAACGAAGCCCCGTCGGCGTGCGGATGGTCGCAATCCGGTCCGCAACCCAGCGATGCCCGATCGAGGTATCGACGATGCCCAGCGCCGCCAGCACGATACCGACCAGCGCGGCCACCGCGATAATGACCGCACGGCCCCAGCGGAAGCCCCGCCGCGCGTCGGGTGCGGGCTCCACATCCTCGGTCAAAACGCCTGTCCCAGCGAGACATAGACCGCGACCCGGCTATCGCCCTTTTGCGGATTGAGCGGAGTGCCGACGTCGAGGCGGATCGGCCCGAAATTGGAATAATATCGCACGCCCAGCCCGGTGCCGAAGCGCAGGCCCGTCAGACGCGGCAACGGCGAGGTGGAGATGTTGCCCGCATCCAGAAAAGGCACGACGCCGAAATTCCCGAAGGTGCGGACCCGCGCCTCGATCGAGAATTCCGCCAGGCTGCGCCCGCCGATCGGGTCGTTGTTCGCGTCGCGCGGCCCGATCGCCTGGAAACCATAGCCGCGCACCGAGGCCCCGCCGCCCGCATAGAAACGCCGCGACGGCGCGATCTGGTCGCGGGGCGCGCCCAATATCGTGCCCAGCCGAGTCCGCGCGGCCAGCACCACCCGGTCGCCGAACGGGTGGTAGAGGCTCGCATCGATCTGGGTCCGGGTATAGCCGAACACGCTGCCCTGCAGCGACACCTCCGGGCTGATCCGCCCGCCCAGCCGGAAGCCGCGCGTCGGGTTCAGCAGATCGTCCGAGCCGTCGTAATTCAGGCTGGTCGGCAGTGCGCCGATGAAGAAGGTTCGCCTGCGCGGCTGCCCCGTGCTCTCGATCACGTCGCGCTCGTCGGAGGTCAGCAACTCGCCCCCCAGCGACCAGGTCCAGGTCTTCTGGAAGAAGATGTTCGTCTGGCGCTCCAGTCCCGCCGACAGCGACAGCGTCTTGGCCTCATAGGCGTCGCGCAGGATGTGCGCGGCCGAGAATTGCGCGGTCAGTACCCGGTCGCGGCCCTGGAAATTGTTACGGCGGAACACGATCGCGCCCAGCTGCTCGCGGGTGCCGAGCACGCTGCGCAGGGTCAGTGCGCCTTCGGGCGGGAAGAGGTTGCGGTCGGTCCAGTTCACTGTCGCGCTTGCGCCTTCGCCGGTGCCATACCCCAGCTCGCCCGCGATGGTGTGCGGCGGCGCAGGCTCCAGCCCGACGGCGATGTTCACGGTCTCGGGCGTGTCGCCGGGCACGGGCTTCACCTCGACCGACGACACGAGGCCCGTCTGCACCAGCGCACGGCGCAGATCGTCCAGTTCGGCGGAGTCGTAGGGCTGGCCGGGGGAGAAGCGGGCGATCTCCTGGACATGCCTGGCGTCGAACAGCTTGTCGTTCGCCATGACGATCCGGCCATAGCGGCGGGGCGAACCCGGATCGGCCGTCAGGTCCAGCGTCGCGGTGCGCGCGGCGCGGTCGACCACGATCTGTGGATCGCCGAGCTTGGCGAAGGGGAAGCCCTCCTCGCCCACCACGGTCTTCAGCCGCGCCTCGCCCGCGACGATGGTATCGGCATTCACCGGATCGCCCGGCTTGATCCCGAACGCCTTTTCCAGCGGCGCGGCCTTGTCGCCCGCCGCCGTCACCCCGTCCAGCGTGACGCCCGCGAAGCGATAGAGATTGCCCGGCACCGCCTCCAGCAACACGGTCGGCTCGTTGCCCGGCTCGATCCGGGTCGTCACCTGCGCGTCGTAATAGCCCGCCCCGCGCAGCAAATTGATCAGCAGCTGGGCATCCTCGCGCGCGCGCCGGTCGAGCTGCGCGGCATTGGCGGGCTCGCCGTCATTGGCATCGAGGGTGGAAAGCTGCTCGAAACGCTGGCGGACCAGCTCGCCCGCGCCGTCGATCCCATCGACCCGCCAGCGATAGCGCCGCTCGGCCGCGGCATCGACGGTGGCGGCCATGGTCGCCATCGGATCGCCCGGCGCGGTCGCCAGGTCGGGCCAGGCGACGCCGATCTCCGGCAGGGGCGCCAGCGGAGCCGAGGGGTCGAGCATGGTCGGATCGTCGGGCAGGTCGCTGCCCGGTATCGTCTGTGCCGCCGGCGAGGTGACGGGGCTTGCGACCTGCGCAGCCGCAACGGCGGGCCAGCCCGCGCCGCCAAGACCCATTGCCAAGCATATGATGGCGGCCGAGCGGCGCGGCCGCCCGACGCGGACCATCATGCGCCAATCCCTAGCCGCGCGGATGCGACAGCGACACCCCAAAGCACCATCATCTGGACAGATTTGCCGATCCGGTCGTCGCGAAGCGCTTCGGGTTCGCCGGACAGTCCACCTAGTGAACGGTGCCGATGGCCTCTTCGCTCGACAACAGGTCGATCAGCCGCTCGATCTGGCGCCAGCGGCAGAAATGGATGTGATTGCCCTGATCGCGGCTGCGATCGGCGCGCGCGGCGGCTTCGCCGCTCGCCGCCAGGCCAAAGGTTTCCATCATCTCGGCGGCGTCCGCCACGTCTCGATCGGTCAGGAATGGCGCGACATAGGCGTCGCGAAAATCGCGCATGGAATCTCCCCCCGGAACCGCGCTGTGAAACTTCGGAGGGCACCCCTAAGCGCGGGCTATGAATTAAACCACCCCCTGAAATGGTTAACCCGATTTCGACCATGGATGGCTGGTTTCGCGCCCCCGCGCATGGCAGGAATGGCGCCATGACCGACCCGCAAATACCGCGCCCTTCCCAGTCTTCCGCTCATGCCGGGGGCATCTTCATCGCGCTGGGCGTGGTCGGCGGGATCGTCGCGGGGCTGGCGACCGGCGAAGTCACCATAGGGGTTTTGATCGGTCTGGCGATCGGGGTCGCTGTGGCGCTGCTGGTCTGGTGGCGCGGTCGGTAAATCATAATCCTCCCCGGTTCGGGGAGGTGGCAGGCCGAAGGCCTGACGGAGGGGGGCTTCCACAAAGGTCGTCCCTCGTCGCAATCCCCCTCCACCGTCGCTGTCGCGACGGTCCCCCCCCCCCCGCGGGCGGGGAGGATCAGGAAGGCATGCGCATCTGCCAGACGACGCGACCGATCACCGCGATCGGACCGTCCGGCACCGGCGGCGCGGCGGGGTTGTCGCTGGTGGCGACCAGTCCCCCTGCTCCCAGCCTAACCCGCTTGACCATGAGCACATCGCCGACCCGGATCACGTAAAGCCCGCCGCGCGCATTGGGCCGGACGTCGCGCTGGTCGACCACCAGATGATCCCCGTCGAGCAGCCCCGGCGCCATCGAATCCCCCCGTACGCGGATCACCGAGGCCGCCCCGTCGCTCAGGCCCAGCCGCCGGGCCAGCCCGCGATCGATCGCCTCGACACCGATCATCACCTCGTCATCGACCGTCGCCCCCGGCCCCGCCGACGCCGCGACGGCCAGCCGGGGCACCAGCATCGGTCCAGTGGCGGGAAGCGCCCCTAGCCGCGTCTCGGCCACGCCGAAAAACTCCGCCAGCTGCCGCCGGTCGCCTTCCGCCAGCACGCGCGGCGTGCCGCGCTGCACGAACTGCTGGAGATAGGCGTCGTTGCGCCCGATCATCCGCGACAATGCCGCCAGGCTCACGCGGGCGTCTGCCGCAAGCGCCTGTAATGTCGCCCTGATATCCGCCTCCGCCATAGGATCGAATATAGGCATAGGATTTTTCCTAGACAAGTTGGGAATCGGAACAGATCATGAACAACGGAACAGGAATCGGACTTTGGGAGAATGTCCATGGAATTGCTGCGCATGATCGACCGCTATCTGAAAGCCAGCCTCATGCCCGAGACGAAGTTCGGGCGGCTGGCGGTCAACGATCCCCGGCTGGTCAGCGACCTGCGCAAGGGGCGCGAGCCGGGGCCTGAGATGATCGCGCGCGTCACCGCCTTCATCAAAGGACAGACCGCATGACCGTCCATGCCCGGATCGAGCGCGCCATGCCGCCGCGCACCACCCCCTGCCGCCGCCCCGCCGATCGTGGCGAACGGCTGGCCCGCACGCTGGTCGCCCATGCAGCGCGCGCCGGATGCGTGGTGCGGTTGACCGTCGCCATGGTCGAACCCTGGTGCTCTGCGACGTTCAGCGGATCGGTGATCGCCCTGACACTCGACGCCATGCCCGGCCCCGCCCTGACCCGCTGGCTGGCCGCCCTGCCCGAGGCGGACATTCCGCTCGGCCGCGACCTGATCGCCGACATCGCGGTGGAGGCGGAGCCATGCCGGTTGCGCGTCCTGCTCTGCCAGGACGCAGCGAACGGATGACAGGCGCATGAATTTTTCCTTGATATGTTGTAACAAGACTGTAGTCGGCATGGCATCACAAATCGGAGCCGTCCCTTGTTCAAGCCCGTCCTCCTGTCCGGCCTGTCCGCCACCGCGCTTGCCAGCCTGCTGGCCGCTCCCGCCACCGCGCAGACCACCAATGCCACGACTACCAATCGTGGCCGCGAAATCGTCGTGACCGCGCCGGTCCAGCAGTCGGAGGCCGATGTGCTGTCGGGCACCTCGATCGTCACCGGCGCGGAGCTGGAACGCTCGATCCGACCGACCATCGGCGAGACGCTGGCGCGGCAGCCGGGCGTGTCGGCGACGTCGTTCGGCCCCAATGCCTCGCGCCCCGTGCTGCGCGGTTTCCAGGGCGAGCGTATCCGCGTGCTGACCGACGGGATCGGTTCGATCGACGTGTCGAACACCAGCGTCGACCATGCCGTCGTCATCAACCCGCTGCTCGCCGAGCGGGTCGAGGTGCTGCGCGGTCCCTCTGCGCTGCTGTTCGGATCATCGGCGGTGGGCGGCGTGGTCAACGTCATCGACACGCGCATTCCGCGTGTCGTGCCGGAAAAGGGCTATCGCCTGTCGGGCATGGCGACCTATGGCTCGGCCGCGACCGAACGTTCGGTCGCGAGCGCGGCGGATGTCGCGGTCGGCAAGCAGTTCGTGCTGCACGCCGATGGCTCGTATCTGAAGACCGACGATCTGAAGATCGGCGGCTATGTCCTATCGCCGCGTGCCCGTGCCGAGGCGCAGGCCTCGGCGGCGAAGGCCCCCAATGACCCGCTCAACTTTGCGGGTGTCGCCAACCTGCGCGGCCGCCTGCCCAACACCGCCAGCGAAACCTGGACGGCGGGGGTCGGCGGGTCGCTGATCACCGACACCGGCTCGCTGGGCATCGCGTACAGCCATTATGACAGCCTGTACGGCGTGCCGGTCCGCTACGCCCTGACGCCGGGCAGCGAGGAACCCGAAGCCCCGCGTCTCAGCCTGGTCCAGAACCGCCTCGACCTGCGCGGCGAGATCGAAACGGGCGGCGGCTTCCTCGACCGCATTCGCCTGCGCGCCGGTGCCGCCGAATATCGCCATTTCGAGCTGGAGGAGAGCGGCGAGGTCGGCACCGCCTTTTACAACAAGGGCATCGAAAGCCGCCTGGAACTGGTCCAGACCAAGCGCAATGGCTGGCAGGGCGCGTCGGGCGTGCAATTCTTCAACCGCGACTTCGACGTGCGCGGCGAGGAGGCGTTCCTGCCGCGCAACAACACCGCGCAGGTGGGCCTGTTCACGCTGCAACAGCTGGATCGCGGCGCCTTCAAGATGGAGGCCGGGGCGCGCTATGAGCATACCTCGCTGACCGCACGCACGGCGGTCAGCGACAACCGGTTCTTCCGGGGCCAGCGCAGCTTCGATGCCTTTTCGGGCTCGATCGGTGCCAGCTACGGCTTCGCGCCCGACTGGCGGGCGGGCCTGAACCTGTCGCGCACCGAACGCGCGCCCTCTGCCGAGGAGCTGTTCGCCAACGGCCCGCACGCCGGGACCGAAGCCTATGAACTCGGCAATCCGGACTTCAAGAAGGAGTCGAGCTGGGGCATCGAAGCCACCGTTCACGGGCATGGCGAAGGCTATAGCTTCGACGCCTCGGCCTATTACAACCGCTTCTCTAACTATATCTATGACGCGCTGGTCCAGCAGGGTCCGTGCGAAGCCGCCGCTGCGCCCTCGGGCCGCGAGGTCGACCTGCCCTGCTTCACCTATGCCCAGGCCGATGCCCGCTATTACGGCATCGAGGCGGAGGGCTCGCTGCGGCTGGCCACGATCGGCGGCTATGCGATCAATGCCGACCTGCTGGGCGATTATGTCCATGCCCAGATCATCGGCACCGGCCCGGCCCCGCGTATCCCGCCGCTGCGCCTGCTCGGCGGGCTGGAAGCGCATTCGGACAGCGTGAACGCGCGTGTCGAGGTGGAACGCAGCTTCAAGCAGAGCCGCGTGCTTGGGCTGGAAACACCGACCGACGGCTTCACGCTCGTCAACGCCTCGGTCCAGTTGAAGCCCTGGGGTACGGTCAATCCGACGACGCTGACCCTGTCGGCGAACAACATCTTCGATGTCGATGCCCGCCGCCACGCCAGCGTCCTGAAGGACTTCGCCCCGCTGGCCGGTCGCGACCTGCGCGCGACGCTTAGCTTCAAGCTCTGACGCAAACCCCCTACGCGTTGGAAAGACTGGCCCTTCCCGCTCATGGCGGGAGGGGCTTTTTGTATTCGCACGGATGGTCGCAAGTCACGGCCGGGGGTGGACAAAGCGTGCCGCCTTCCCGAGAAGCGGAGACATAAGGAGAGAAAACAATGTCCCCGATGGGCAAGTTCGACTGGGCGGACCCGTTCCTGCTCGACGACCAGCTGACCGATGACGAGCGGATGATCCGCGACACCGCGCGCGCCTATGCCGACGACCGGCTGGCCCCGCGCATCATCGACGCCTTTGCCAACGAACATACCGATCCCGACATCTTTCGCGAGATGGGCGAGCTGGGCCTGCTCGGCCCCACCATCCCGGAGGAGTTCGGCGGCGTCGGCGCCTCCTATGTCGCCTATGGCCTGATCGCGCGCGAGGTGGAGCGGATCGACAGCGGCTACCGCTCGATGATGAGTGTGCAGTCCAGCCTCGTCATGTATCCGATCCATGCCTACGGCTCGGACGAACAGAAGAGCCGTTATCTGCCCAGGCTGGCGAGCGGCGAGTGGATCGGCTGTTTCGGCCTGACCGAACCCGATGCCGGTTCCGACCCCGGGGGCATGCGCACCACCGCCAGACAAGTCGAGGGCGGCTATGTCCTGTCGGGCGCCAAGACCTGGATCTCCAACTCGCCCATCGCCGATGTCTTCGTCATCTGGGCCAAGTCGGAGGCGCATGGCGGCGCGATCCGGGGCTTCGTGCTGGAAAAGGGCATGAAGGGCCTGTCCGCGCCGAAGATCGAGAACAAGCTGTCCCTGCGCGCCTCGATCACCGGCATGGTGATGATGGACGACGTGGCGGTCGGCGAGGACGCGCTGCTGCCGCATGTCGAGGGGCTGAAGGGGCCGTTCGGCTGCCTCAACCGCGCGCGCTACGGGATCAGCTGGGGGGCCCTGGGGGCGGCGGAATTCTGCTTCCACGCCGCGCGCCAATATGGCCTGGACCGCAAGCAGTTCGGACGGCCGCTGGCCGCGACGCAGCTCTACCAGAAGAAGCTGGCCGATATGGAAACCGAGATCGCGCTGGGCTTGCAGGCGTCGCTTCGCGTCGGGCGGCTGATGGACGAAGGCCGGTTCGCGCCCGAGATGATCTCGATCGTCAAGCGCAACAATGTCGGCAAGGCGCTGGATATCGCCCGCGTCGCCCGCGACATGCATGGCGGCAACGGCATTTCGGGCGAATATCAGGTGATGCGCCACCTGATGAACCTGGAGACGGTCAACACCTATGAAGGCGCGCACGACGTCCACGCGCTGATCCTGGGCCGCGCCATCACCGGGATCGCGGCGTTTTGATCACCACCCCATTCCTCCCCATCTTTGATGGGGAGGGGGACCGCGCCCGAAGGGCGTGGTGGAGGGGCTTGGCCGGTCCGTTCCGCCCCTCCACCGTCGCTGGCGCGACGGTCCCCCTCCCCAAGCTATGCTTGGGGAGGATTAAGATATGACCAGACCCGCCCCCCTCACTGGCCTGAAGGTCGTCGAGCTGGCCCGCATCCTCGCCGGTCCCTGGGCGGGCCAGGTATTGGCCGATCTCGGCGCGGAGGTGGTCAAGGTCGAAAGCCCCGAGGGAGACGATACCCGCCGCTGGGGGCCGCCCTTCATCCCCAATCCCGACGGGACGCAGGACGCCGCCTATTTCCACGCCGCCAATCGCGGCAAGACCTCGGTCGTCGCCAACTTCGCCACACCCGAGGGACAGGCCAAGGTCCGCGCGCTGATCGCCGACGCCGATATCATCATCGAGAATTTCAAGCTCGGCGGCCTCGCCCGCTACGGCTTGGACTATGACAGCCTGTCGGCGGTCAATCCGCGCCTGATCTATTGCTCGATCACCGGCTTCGGCCAGGACGGCCCCTATGCGCCGCGCGCCGGATACGACTTCATCGTGCAGGGGATGAGCGGCATCATGGACCTGACCGGCGAGCCCGGCGGGGCACCACAGAAGATCGGCGTGGCGCTCGCCGACATCATGACCGGGCTTTATGCCGTCATCGCGATCCAGGCCGCGCTTCATATGCGCGAGCGAACGGGGCGCGGGCAGCAGATCGACATGGCGCTGCTCGACACGATGACCGGCGTGCTGGCGAACCAGGCAATGAACTATCTTGCCTCGGGGAAGACGCCGACCCGGCTGGGCAATGCGCATCCCAACATCGTGCCCTATGCGGCGTTCCCGGCGAAAGATGGCTGGTTCATCCTGGCGGTCGGCAACGACGCACAGTTCCGCCGTTTCGCGAACGTCGTCGGGATCGACGGCGACGATCCGCTTTATGCGACCAACGCCCTGCGCTGCGAACATCGCGCCACGCTGACGCCGATCATCGAAGCCGCCACCGCCCGCTGGCCGCGTGACGCACTTCTTGCGGCCCTGGAGGCGGCAGGCGTGCCGGCGGGACCGATCAACACGGTCGAACAGGCCTTTGCCGACCCGCAGGTCCTGGCGCGCGGTCTGGCCATCCAGCCCGAACGGCCCGATGGATCGACCGTGCCGGGCATACGCAGCCCGATCCGGTTTTCCGACGCGGACCTCGCCCTCGACCGCGCCGCGCCGATGCTGGATCGGTAGCCCCCTGCCCCGGCATCGGCTAAGCCCGCTTCCGCGATGTCCAGCTTCACCGTCAACAACCAGCCCGTCCGCTATCGCCTGCCGCCCGACACGCCGCTGCTCTGGGCGCTGCGCGATGCGTCGAACCTGACCGGCACCAAATATGGCTGCGGCACGGGCGATTGCGGCGCGTGCACGGTGGACATAGACGGCCGCGCGGTTCGCAGCTGTCAGGTGCCGATCGGCCGGATCGAGGGCAGCGTCGTCACCACCATCGAGGGGCTGTCGCGCGACCGCTCGCACCCCGTTCAACAGGCGTTCCTGGCCGCCAATGTCAGCCAGTGCGGATATTGCATTCCCGGCATGGTGATGGCCGCCGCCGCGCTGATCCGGAAAAATCCCGATCCGTCCGAAGAACTGATCCGCGCGCAGATCACCAATCTCTGCCGCTGCGGCGTTTATCCGCGTCTGGTCGAGGCGATCCAGCGCGCCGCCCGTGCGGCACGGGGTGAGGAGACCATCCCGGCCGCCCCCATGCCCGGCACCGATCCCGGCGATGCCGCCCGCGCCGTACCTGCGCTGGTGCCCGGCGCGATGCGGGACGAGTGAAGCCGCATCGGGCCAATTCTTTCCCGTTGCTGACAGGCCAGTTCAGCAATCGCTCAACGCCGTCATGCCATAAACCCTTCATGATCAGGGTCGGCTCGTGCGCCGACGCATGGGACGTAGGGACATGAACAGGCATTGGATGGCGGCTCTGCTGGCGGCGACCGCGATGGTGGCGGGGGCGATGCCAAGCATGGCGAGCGCGCAGGCGATGATGGATCGCGGCCCGCAAGGTCGCCCCGAAGGCGGCCCCGGTGGTGGCCCCGCCGGTCGAGTCGAGCGGAGCGAAGGACGCCCGATTTTCAACAACCGCGAAGCTTTCCCCGAAAACCGCCCGGCCTTCCGCCCGGACCATCCCGAGGCACCCCGCGCGCCCCAGCCCGCTCCCCGGTTCGAGCAGCGCGATGGCGGCGGACGTGGCGACCGCTGGCGGCCCGAGCCCTCGCCCGCACCGGTGCCGGGCGAAGAGCGCTCCTGGGGCGGCAATCGTGGCAACTGGCGCGATCAGTCGCGGCCCGATCCGAGGCCGCAACCCGATCCGGGCCCCAGCGGCATACGGGTCGACCGGCAGGATCGCGGCCCCGGCTCATGGCGTGATGACCGCCGGGGCCAGTGGCAGGACCAGCGGCGATGGCAAGATCGGGGGCAAGATCGGCGGCAAGACTGGGCGCAAGATCGGGCGCGTGAACAGGATCGGCGCTGGCGCGACGACGAGCGGCGCCAGCGTGACGATCGCGACCGCTGGCGGCGCAGCTTCGGCGACTGGCGCGACCAGAACGACCAGGCCTATGGCTTCGGCGAACGTCGTGCCTGGGCGAATCAATGGAATCGCGGCTGGCGCGGCGACCGGCGTTACGACTGGATGGGCTGGCGCTCGATGAACCGGGGCGCCTATCACCTGCCGCGTTATTACGGGCCCAACGGCGGCTATGGCTATCAGCGTTTCTCCAGCGGGGTGATCCTGGAGCCGATGTTCTTCGGCGAGAATTACTGGCTGGACGATCCCTACGCCTATCGCCTGCCGCCCGCCTATGGCTCGTATCGCTGGGTGCGCTATTACAATGACGCGGTGCTGGTCGACCTGCGCAGCGGGATGGTCGTCGACGTGGTGTACGACATCTTCTGGTGAGCGGGGCGGGAGGGACGTGCGCAGCGTCCCTCCCCTCTTGTCTTTCGGCAAGCATCGTCGCACATCCGCGACCATGTCGTTCTTCCAGAGGAAGCCGAAGGGCCACCCCGCCGCCTCGCCCTTGCGCGCCCGTTTCGCGGTGACGGTCGCCGAGCATCTCGATGCGAACCCGGCGGTGACGCGCGTGGCGACCGACACGGCGCAAATCTATTATTATCCCGACTTCCTGACGCCCGGCCAGTGCGCCACGCTGATGGCGATGATCGACGCCAATCGGCGGCCTTCCACCCTGTTGTCCGACCGCCCCGATTACGGGTTCCGCACGTCGGAAAGCTGCGACATGGCGCGCTGGTCGCCCGACGTACAGCCGATCGACGAATCGATCGCCGCGCTGCTCGGCATCGCACCCGAACAGGGCGAGACGATGCAGGGACAGCGCTACGCCCCCGGCCAGCAGTTCCGCGCCCATCACGACTATTTCCACGAAAGCGAAAGCTATTGGGAAAAGGTGCGCGTCCATGGCGGGCAGCGGACCTGGACCGCGATGATCTACCTCAACGACGTGGCCGAAGGCGGCGCGACCTGGTTCCCCCAGGCGGGCATCCGCGTCGCACCGCGCCAGGGCCTGCTCTTGGCGTGGAACAACATGAAGCCGGACGGCAGCCCCAACGAGATGACGCTGCACGAGGGGATGCCCGTGGTCGAGGGCACCAAATATGTCATCACCAAATGGTTTCGCGAGGGCAACTGGGTCAGCTGACCCCCGCCGCCCTTCCCGCCGCTCTTGTCGCGACGCTGCGCTCCGTGGCATGGCCTCCGCGTGAATTTCCCTGATTTCAAGTTCCGCCGATGACCGACGTTCTCGGCATCGCCCAGTCGATCCTGGGCCAGCCCTGGCGCTGGCGTGCGCTGGCCGCCGATGCTCGCGACGGCTTGGGCTATGACGATCTGGTCTCCCAGCTGCTGCTCGCCCGAGGGTGCCCGCCCGACGAGATCGAGGCGCATCGTACCCCCTCGATCCGGGGCTTCATGCCCGATCCGTCGATCTTTCGCGACATGGACCGCGCCGCTGCCCGCCTCGCCGATGCGGTGGTTGCGCGCGAGCCGATCGCGATCTTCGGCGATTACGATGTCGACGGTGCGACCTCGGCCGCCGTGCTAGTCCGCCTGCTCCGTGACCTGGGCCTGTCCCCGCGCGCCTATATTCCCGACCGGATGACCGAGGGCTATGGCCCGACCGAAGCGGCGCTGCTGCGCCTCCAGGCAGAGGGCGCGAACCTGATCGTCACGGTCGATTGCGGCGCGCAGGCGTTCGAGCCGTTGGCCGCCGCGCAAGACGCCGGGATCGAGATACTGGTCGTCGACCACCACAAATGCGCGACCGAACTGCCCCGCGCCCATGCGGTGGTGAACCCCAACCGCCTGGACGAGACCGAGGGGGCCGCCCACGGCCATCTGGCGGCGGTCGGCGTATGCTTCCTGCTGGGTGCCGCGCTGATTCGTACCTTGCGTTCGCGAGGCTTTTTCGCCGACCGGGCCGAACCGCGCCTGCTCGACCTGCTCGATCTGGTGGCGCTGGGCACGGTTGCCGATGTCGCGCCGTTACGGGGATTGAATCGGGCGTTCGTGGCGCAGGGCCTGAAGGTCATGGCGCAGCGGCGCAATATCGGTTTGGCCGCATTGACCGACGCAGCCCGGCTGACCCGCGCGCCGACCTGCTCCGATCTGGGCTTTGCGCTGGGGCCGCGCATCAATGCGGGCGGTCGCGTCGGTCGCGCCGATCTGGGCGTGCGGCTGCTGACCACCGACGATCCCGCCGAAGCGCGCGCGATCGCCGAGGAGCTCAACCATTTCAACGACGAACGCCGCGCGATCGAGGCGGGTGTACAGGCCACCGCCGAAACCACCGTCGACCGCAACCGGCATGTCGCGCTCGTTTCGGGCGAAGGCTGGCATCCCGGCGTCATCGGCATCGTCGCGGGACGGCTGAAGGAAAAGCTCGACCGTCCGGCCATCGTCATCGCGGTGGACGAACATGGGATGGGCAAGGGCTCGGGGCGCTCGATCTCGGGCGTCGACCTGGGGGCGGCGATCCTGGCGGCCAAGGAGCATGGCCTGCTGATCGCGGGCGGCGGCCACGCCATGGCGGCGGGCCTGACGGTCGAGGCGCACCGGATCGCCGAACTGGCCAAGTTTCTTGAGGAACGCCTTGCCGACGCCGTCGTGCGGGCCAGCGCAGGCCGCGCGCTGCTGGTCGATGCCGTACTGGCGCCCGGCGGCGTCAATCCGGGCTTAGTGGGCGCGATGGAGGCCGGTGGCCCCTATGGCATGGGTTGGCCCGCCCCGCGCATCGCCGCCGGACCGTTCCGCGTGATCCGCGCCGATCTGGTCGGCACGAATCACGTCCGCGCCATCGTCGCGGGCGCCGATGGCCGCAGCCTGAAAGCCATGGCGTTCCGCCAGGCCGACACCGCGCTGGGCCAGGCTCTGCTCGGCGCCGGCAGCACCCGCCGCCTGTGGCTGGTCGGCCGCGCCAAGGTCGACGACTGGTCCGGCCGCGACGTCGCCGAACTCCATGTCGAGGATGCCGCATGGGCCGACTGAAAAAAGCGCTTGACGGTTTCCGCACCCTCCCTTAGAGGCCCCTCCACGCCACCCGGCGGCCCCTTCGTCTAGCGGTTAGGACGCGGCCCTTTCACGGCTGAAACACGGGTTCGATTCCCGTAGGGGTCACCAGCACCCGCCAGAATGGCGGATTTGCGCGGATTTGACGGTCTTCATGGACGCTTTACCCATCCTTGTGTACAAAGGATGCGTACAAAGTGATCCGTATGGCCACGCCTTTCAAAGATCCTCGCACCGGCATTTTCTACTTCCGACGGGTCGTACCCGAGGCGCTTCGGCCGTTCTTCGACGGCGCGTCACGCGAGTATAAGCGGACCCGCGAGCCCGACGAAGCTCGCCAACGCTACCACCCGCATGCCGTCGTTTACGACCAGAAGCTTGCGGCAGCGCGGCGCAGATTTGCCAGTCAGCAACTTTGATCGGCGTGATCCATGGTCGACGCCTATTTTGACGGCGTAGACGAACGACAACTGCAGGGCATGGCCCAGAGGTTGGCGTCGCTCGAATTTGGTGCTTTCCAGCACGTCCACGGCCTAACCGACTCTGACCCGGTTCGCGCTATGATAAGGACCGATACCGCGGCCGGCACCTCATCGAGAACGCCTTCTGCCGCCTCAAGGATTTCCGTCGCGTCGCCACCCGCTATGACAAGCTCGCCGCCAACTTTCTCTCAGGCGTAGCCCTCGCCACGCGCTGACCTTCTGGCTTTGATTGGGTCTCGACCTTAGCAAAAACTGATCGTGGCGATACTGACGTTGGATGCGCTACGCAGAACGCCCCGACCCACAAGTGGACGTTTACGCCGCAGCTATCGCTCCCCGACTTCCGCTGTCCGGTCATATCTCAGCAGTGGCAATTGGAACGGCTTGGGTTGGGCCGAAGCCGTCATTCCCGTCGCATCGCCAAAGCGTCGACTTCTGACAAGACCTGACATTTGCGCGATCGGCTAAACGGCACCGTGCGAGCGTGTCGGCACGAGGGATATTGATCTGATCTCACAGATTCCTTCAGTCGGACGCTTCATCGTCATCAGCGTCTCGATGGTGACCGGGCTTTCAAATCACCGCCATGATGGCTTGACCTCGTGCTGCGACTTGAACAGCTTTGCTCCCAAGGGGGCTGATCCAATGAACGCCGAGACGAGACCTGCCAAGCACAGCGCACCGGGCCAGTGTCTCGGTTTCGCGCTACAGCCGGCTGGCGTATTTTATCACCTCCTGATCGTGCCCAGAGGCGCGAAGATATGGTCCGCTTTATCAAGACAACATGGCCGGCCGGACACAAATGTAAGCGGCGCAGCCCGACATGATTAGCGCTACGACGGAAAGCACGCTGACAGGGGGATCCGCGACCGCGAGAAAGATTACATAGCCCGTCACCATACCGCCGACAGCCATCGCCTTGGCTCGACGGCTCATGGCGCCGTCCCGCCGCCACGCGCGCAAGGTCGGGCCGAAACGCGGATGGTCCAGCAGCCACGCCTCCAGCCGGGGCGAGGAACGGGCAAAACATCCCGCCGCCAGGATCAGGAAGATCGTGGTCGGCATCAGCGGCAGCAACGCGCCGACGATGCCCAGTCCGACGCAGAATACCCCCAGTGCCAGCCAGCCGAACCGGATTGCCCGACTCACCCGGCCCCCATCACGCAAAGCTGTCATCGGCCAGTCTCCGTACATAGAGGAAGGCGTCGCGCGCCCCGTTGAGCATCAGCGCGTCACCCACCTGGTCCAGGTCGAGCGCATCGACCGCCGCCGTGAAATGTTTCCACGACCTGGCGCGTCCGTCCGGGTGCCCGGCCAGGTGACGCGCTCCGAACGTCTCGTCGAGCCCCAGGGCCGCCGCGCGCTTCAACAGCGACGCCGCACCGAGCGTCGATCCCTCTGCGACCCACAGCCAGCCGATCGCCATGGCGGCGTCGACCCGGGTCGTGTGGAACGGCCGGGACCCGTTGTCCTCCGGTGGCGATCGACCCAGATCCTCCAGATCCTGCCGCACGCGGTCCAGACGCCGCCGAGCGGGCAGGTCCAGCGTCGCCGGGAGCGGCAGTGACCGTGAGTAGAGCCCCTCGATGGCCCGATGAAAGCGATACTGCATCTCCAAAAGGCGCACATAATGATCGCGGTCCTGAAAGGGCTCGGCCGAGATGATGCGGTTGTCCAGCCCGTCATGCGCGCTCCGCGTGGCCTGCATCAGCCGCTGCGAACGGGATATCGGCCGGGCGAGCGCGGCCATCGGGGCGCTCGGCTGGGATTGGGATGCGATCGGGGTCATGGCGATACTCCTGGAAGAAGGGGAAAGGGTCAGCGGTGCAGGGCGAATTCGATCGGCACCTCGACGGTGACCGGATCGCCGGGAACGGCGTCCTCGACCGCGGGCAAGGGCGCGGCACGGCGCACCGTGGTCCGCGCTTCCATGTCGAGCAGCGGGTAGCCGCTGCCATGGACCAGTTCGACGGCGATCACCTCGCCCGAGCGGTGCAGGGTGATGGCGATGCGAACGACGCCCTGTTGCCGCGCGGCCTCTGCCTGGCGCGGATAGCGACGATAGCGTTTGAGATGGCCGAGCAGCCGTGCACGCCAGTCCGCCGCTGCTGCGGCCGCCGCCGAAGCGGCCGGGGCGGTCGTCCCAGGGCTTTCGATCGGCTTCGTGCCGGATTGCGGCAAGGGAGGGAACGCAACCGCGTCCGCCGGCTGAGCCAGCGGCGCGGCAAAGGGCTGTCCGAACGATGACGGGTCGGCGATCACGGGCACCGTGGGAACCGTGGGGGATGTCGGTGCCGCCGTCGGAAGGGATGGCCTGTGAGCGGGAAGCGGCGGCGCAGGCGTCGGTGCAGGCGGAGGCGCCGCTCGATCAAGCGCAGGCTGATCGAGCGGCGCCTCCGCGACGAACACCGCCATCGGCCCGGCGTCGGCTACTTGGGTCGGCGGCGCGATCACCCGGATGCTGAGCAACATGATCCCCAGCAGTCCGGTCGCCACCATCGCCCCGGTTCCGAACGCCCGCGCCTGCACCGGCTGGCGATAGCCGGTGGGCGCGACCTCAGAAGGCATGTTCCAACCTGATGCTCGCGGCGGTGCGATGAAAGGAATAGAGCCAGTCGACATTGCTCTTCACCCGATTGTGCTGGAGAAGGATGTTGGGCGTCAGCCCGGCGAGACGCAGCGTCGGCAGGCGGAGGACGGCGGTCAGGTTCGCCTCGCGGTCGTGGCGGACGGCCTCCAGCAATTCGCTATAGGCCGCGTAATCGCGCTGCCGCACTGACCCGATCAGCGTCAGTTCGGCCCAATCGGCAAAGCCGTGCACCACCCCCAGTCGCGCCCCGACATGGCGATAGGCATTGGCGCGTTTCCCCGCCTGCTTGTCGCCCGCCTCGACGCCGGCGAACAGTGTCCAGCCGCGTGGGCGTGACCACCAGCCGGTCAGGGACGCCTCGGTCAGCGCACCGTCGAGATCGTCGAAGCTCCGCCGATAATTGAAGACCCGGCGCACTACGTCCAGACGCAACGCGGTGCTGGGTGACGGGGTCAGCATTGCCTCGGCACGCAAGCCCGGTGCGGTGAACAGCACCCGGTTGCCGAAGCTGGACAGATCGAAGGTCGGCGACAGGGTCAGGCTGCGCCGCGCGGTTTGATGGTCGTAACCGATCTGCGCGCTGAGTGTGGCCTGGTTGTAATCGCCATGCGCCGGCCAGGTGTCGCCATAGACGAAGGCCCGGGCCAACAGCCCGCCCTGCCCCTTCAGCGCGATCCGGCGGCTGATGCTCCCCTCGACATTGAGGCCGACGGAGGCGATCGCCGGTGGCAAGGTGCGGTCGATCAGGCAGGCGCCATCCGCGCCGAACAGCAGGCAGGTCTGGCTGGCGGAGGTCTGGTTGAGGTTACTGCTATATCCCGGCCCCGCCGCGATCATGCCTTGCCAGCCACCCCGCCTGTCGAGCGCGTCGAGGAAGGTGTCGACCGTCCGGCGGACCCCGGCGGCCTGCTCGCCCTGCCCCACTAATTGGTCGCGGATCACGCGGAACAGGTGGCGGGCCTCCCGGTCCTTGCGGTTCTCGAACAGCACGCGGCCGAGCTCCAGCTGCCCCGGCAGGAAGTCGGGCTGGATCGCCAGCAGGGCGCGGTACTGCCGTTCGGCCTCGGTCAGCCGCCCGTCGCTGCGCGCCAGGCCGCCGCGCGCCCAGGCGACCAGCATTGGATCATGGCGAGCCAGCGCCAGATATGGTGGCAGGAAGCGACGGACATCCGCCCAGTTCTTGCGCGCCACCGAAAGGTACAGCGCCCGGCCCAGATCGTCCGGGTTATGGCCGACTGAATAGACCTGTCCGTCGATGGCGATACGATCCGGCGGCTCAGGTCCCTCGATCGCCTCGCGTTCCGAAAACGTGGTCCGGCGATCGATACCGGGGTCGAGGCGCAGGCGGTTATCCTCGCTACGCGCACTCTGGCCGGAAGCGGGCGCGGCCACCCACAGCATGGCTAGCGTCAGGAGACAGGTGGAGACAGCGTGGCGCATCAGATCGGCACGAAGCCGGGGCTCCCGCAAGGGAGAGACGGGAGCCCCAGCCCTTCGCGTCAGTTCTTCGTGCCGCCGAAGGCGGTGTCGTGCTGACGCGCACCGTCGAACTTGACGGTCCCGGCCAGCGCCGCGGCACTGGCGCCGAAGAAGCGACCGCTCACCGCGCCGCCCGACGCGACGGTGGCACCCGACTGGGTGGCGACGGCATTACCGCCCGCGAATGCGGCCCCGTTGATCCGCGCCGTGCCGATATTGACGCCCGCCCCGGTCGAGGCGTTGGACAGGCTGCCACGCAGCGTCCCCGTCGATCCGGACGCAAAATTGGCGGTCAGTGTGCCGGTCAATACGCCCTTGTTGGCATAGTCGCTGATGCCCTTGACCGAATAGGTCGCGGTGCCGCTGGTCGGAACCGTCGTACCGCTGGTGTTTCCGACATAATAGACGGTGTGATCGCCCGCCGTGGCGTTGCCCGTCTGCGACCATTCGCCGAACCACAGATCGGCAGAGCCGACGCGGGCGAAGCGGAAGTCACCATAGCTGCTGTGATCGGCGGTATCGCTGGTCGCCATGTTCAGATGGCGCACCCCATTCAGGTCGGGCGCGGCGTAAAGGCTGAGCCCTTGGAAATCGACGCGGCGTCCGTTGGTCCCCGGCACGCCGATCCCAGCCCGCCCCGCCACATGGGGGCCGCCCTGCACGTCACTCTCGCCCACGGTCACCTTGCCGGTGTCGCTGGAACCACCGGCGAACTGGGCCTGCGCCGTACCGGCGGTCAGGACCGTGGCGAGGCCGGCGAGAACAATGGTCTTCATTATAGTGGAGGTCATGATATTACTCCTGCGGTTGTGCGCCCGATCGCTTCGGGCGCATCGATCCGGCCCCGCCGTGACTGTCCGGTTTTCAGGAAGGACATGCGCGGCGGGGTCGAATAGCGGGATCGTCAGAAGCGGCCTGTCAGGCTCAGCCGGACGGTGCGCCCCGGGGCGGGCATCATCGAACGGGTCAGCGGGTCCGCATAATAACGATCGTTGAGGTTGGTCCCGACCAGCTCGGCCGAAAAGCGGTCGTTCAGCCGGTATCGGACATAGGCGTCGGCCGTGATGATCTCGCCCCAACTGAACGGCACGTTGAGCGAATAGACGTCGAGCTGCTGCTCGCGCGGGAGGTCGGCGATCTTCTGGAACAGCGGATTGTCGTAGCGGCTGTAATAGGTCAGCCGTCCGCCGATCTCGAGCCGCTTGTCGAAGAAGCGCCCGCCGATCGTCCAGTTGACCGTCTCTTCGGGCGTCGCCTGGGTCAGCAGGAAGCCGTCCGGGAAGCCATATTTGACGCATTCGGGAATGCTGCCGTTCTTGCGGTCGGCCAGCGCAGCGGCGCTTTCGTCACAGACCCGGTTTGTCGTCATGAAGGCCGCACCGAGCTGGGTATAGAATCCGCCGGTATCGATCCGCGCCTCCGCCTCGATCCCGGCGATCGTCTGTTCCTGGATATTGCTGAATTGCAGTTGGGTGGACCGCTCGACCACATCGGTGATGTGGCTGCGATTTAAGGTCAGCTTGACGTCGGCACGCTCGTCCTCCCGGTTCAGCCGCAACAGACTGCGCAAATCGCGGACCAGCCCGACCTCGTAGAGCTTGGCGTGTTCGGGCCGCAATGGCGCCGCTGGGTTGAACGACGCCGAAAAACCCAGCGTGCTTTCGAACATGCTTGGGAAGCGCCACGTCTCGATATAGCGGGCATAGGCGCGAGTATGTTCGTCGGCATAGACGGTGGCCGACAGGCTCGGGGCCCAGTGATGGGCGGAACGACGCGGCGCGGTCACGGGTACGGTATCCGTGATACTCTGCAGGACGCAGGTGCCGGTATTGCCCGGAATCGTATTTATCGTCCCGTTCACGCAGGGATTGTCCGCCCGCCGGTAACGCCCCTGGGCATCAGGGACCCAGACCGGGCCAGCTTGATCGAACGAGATCGAGTAAGGATTTGCCAGATAGTCCGGCAAATCCATTGCGATAAATTCCTCGACGTCCGCAGTGGGCAAGCCTGCGAACAAGCTCTGCGTGTAGAATCGCCTAAAGAACGCCTCCCCAATGCCCCTGACCTGGAATGAGGACGTATAGCCCTTGTAAAGGGTCGTCTTCAGGTTCGTATTGCCCTTGGCGATCTGGCTGCGGGTGAAATCATCCACCGCCCAATATCCGGCATAGCTCAGGCCGGCGTTCAGCTTCAGGAAGCTGGCGGGCCGCCACTCGCCGTCCAGCCGGACCAGGAACTCCTCACGCCGCCCGGCGCGCGGGAATTGCCGCCAGCCCTGGAACCTCGCGGGGTCGTAGATGTCCTGCGACGCCAGCTTTTCATGCTGCCAGTTGCCGCTCAGCGTCAGGTCGAGCTTCGTGCCGAGACGCAGGGTGTTGCTGGCGTTGAAGCCATAGCGATCGTTCATCGCATTGGCGCGAGCATTGTCGATGATGATCGGATCGGCGAAAGTCGCGAAATTGGGCATCCCACCGGAATTATAGGTATCGCTCCTTGTGTCGGTGGCCCAGAGATTGGCCTTCAAGTCGATCCAGCGGCTGTCCGGCTGCCACTTATATTCGGCATTATAGGCGCGGGCATGGACCTTGCTGAGCGGCCATTGGACATTGCCCGTGTCGATCGGGATGCGCGACGGCATGATCTCGCCATAGCGAGTGACGCTGTCGCGCAGACTGACCAGCAGATACTGGTCGTCGGCGATGTGCCAGGTGGCTTTCAGCAGCACCGACTCCAGATCGCTGGAGGTGTTGGGCACTTCATTGCCGGGCACGAAGCCCAGCGCCATCCGGCGGATACGGTTGAGGTTCCGGGACGGCAGGCTCGACTGCTCGTAATAGTCCGCCCCGGTCGTGCCGGAGAAATAATTGCCCCGCTCGCGAAAGGCATAGGCCGCGAAGAGGTCGAGCCCCTCGATCCGCACCGCGCCGGCCACGCGCACGGCGCGGTCGCCGAACGACAGGAAATGATTATCCGATCCGGTCCGCGGCACGACCCGCAGATAGGGATCGTTCAGCGCGAAGCTGGGCGACGTCCGGGGAAAGCCGGGCACGGTGCGATAGTCGCGCCCCGTCAGCAGCGTCGGCAGGCGCGGATCGGTCGAGTTGTTGCCACCCTCCAGCTTCAGGTCGAGGCCGAAGATGCGCCCGGGCTGCAGCACGTCGTCGGCGTCCAGCGTGTTGATGACGACCGTGCCGCCGGTCGAACTGCGGATATTGCCCTTGTCGGTCGGCCCGCGCAGCACCTGGAGGCCCGAGATCAGATTGGGGTCGACATAGGCCCGGTTGCTGGCGCCATTATATCCGCGCCAGACGGTCAGCGCCTGTTCGGTGCCGTCGATCACCACGGGCACGCGCCCCGGTCCCTGAATGCCGCGAATGCTGGGATCAAGCGCGCCGCTGTTGCGCGCATCGCCGCTCAGGACGTTGACCATGCCGGTCAACAGATCCGACGTCGTGACGCCCTTGTAGCGTTCGATCTCCGCACGGTCCTTGTACCCGCTGGAATAATCGGCGTCGAAGACCGTGTCATGGCCGCGCTGGGCGCGTGTTTCGGCCACGTTGCGCGGGGCGGCATCGCCTTCCACCTGCAAGGCGTCGGTGACAAGCGGTTCCTGCCGTGCTCCGCCTGCCGCGTGCACGGGCGCCTGCTGTACCGTCAGTACGCCGTCCGCAATGCGCCAGTCGAGGCCGCTCCCCGCTAGCAACCGGTCGAGCGCCCGCGCCCGGTCCATCCGCCCCGTCACCCCGGGTGAGCGCTTTCCCGCCAACAGCGTCGCGTCGACGCCCAGTTGGAGATGGGCCTGCTGCGCGAATTGCACCAGCGCGTCGCCCAGCGGCTGCGCCGCGATGCTGACGCTGACACTTGCCTGCTGGGCCTGTGCCGCTAGCGGCGCCATCAGCGCCGCCAGTGACGAAGCCGCCAGCGATATCGCCAACCCCATGCGTTTGCACCGATTTTTGTGCTCCGGAAATTTCGGATACCCGTTCGTCACGTCGTCCCCCATTGGTAAGAACATGATAATCGCTATTGCGCATCATTCTCATTCAATAAGTAGACGAACGTTCCACAGGATTTTTCGGCTTTTTTCTCGAATGGGGGAAAGGCCGCTCAATCGGCGGTGACGATGGTGATCCAGGGCGTGATCTGTCTTACCGTCGCGCCATGCGCCCGGCGGATGGCTGCCAAAGCCCGGTTGGGCCGACGGAGGTCGTAAACGCCCGTGACACGGCGCGCCATGCCGCTCCCCCGCGCCAGGAGCAACCCGCGATGCCACGGACGCAGCGCCGCCACCACCTCGCCCAAGGGGCGCTTCGCCACGACGAGTTGGCCTTGGGTCCAACTCGCTATTGCCGATGGTGGAGCGGACGATTTCCAGACACGGTCGGTCGTGCAGTCCAGATCCGCTACGTCGCCCGGTTGCATGTCGACCGGGTCGATCGAACCATGCTCGCAAGACGCCCGCACTCGTCCTTCCCGCACCGCAATGCGCGCGCCACCGTCATCGCGTCGAACCTCGAAGGCGGTGCCCAGGTCGGTCACCACCGCATCGCCCACCTGAACTTGGAACGGATGGGCGGCATCGTGCCGGACTTGGAAAAAGCCGGTGCCGCGCAACACCCTGACCTGCCGGGCGCCATCGAGCACGATCGCACTGTCGGGGGCCAGCGTCATGTGACTGCCATCGGCCAGACGGATGCTCCGTACCTCGCCGGTCCCCGTCGAGAGATCGGCCTGCACGATCGGCAGCATGACCTGCCCCGCGAAGATCACCGCGACGAAGGCCGCCATCGCGACCATTAGTGTCCTTCTCCACCGGCTCGGCGCATCGGGGGATGATGCGGGGCCGGCCTCATATGCCTGACGAAGCACATCGGCGACATGATCCAGATCGCGCCAGGCCGCGTCGCACGCCGCCGCCTGCCGCCACTGCCAGAAGCGTGCGCGCACGTCGGCATCGTCGGGACGATCCTGCAACAGGATCATCCAGTCCAACGCCTCGCGCCGACAATGCTCGTCCGCGATCATCCCGTCCCCACCTCGGCGCTCATGGAGACATGACGAACGGCGCGGCCCCTTTTTCGGTTCGTCGGTCAATGCCGCTTCGGCTCCAGGCATTTGCGGCACCGCTCCACACCTTGTGTCACCAACCCATGGGCGGTGGTGACCGACACGCCCAACTCGGCGGCAATCTCCCGCAGCGGAGCGCCGGATACCCGATGAAGCTCGACCGCGCGACGCATGCGGGATGGCATCTGTGCCAATGCGGCCGTCACCAGCGCCAATTCCTGCCGCGCTATCAGCACCCGCTCGACACCCACGGCCTCGCCGTCCGGCATATCGGGGTCGTCGTCGTGGGCCGGCGTTGTCACTTGCTCGCGCCGCCGCCTCTGTCGATATTCGTCCAACGCCAGGTTACGTACAACCCGGCTGACATAGCCGACCGGGGCGTCGATGCTCGTTCCTGCGGCGCCCTGCGACAGGCGAATCCAAGCCTCCTGCACGATATCTTCCGCCAATGCCGTATCGCCGGTCAGCCGCACCGCCTCAGCGATCAGTCGACGACGCTGACCGGTGAACAGCGCCAAAATACGCCCGGTCCGCTCCATCATCTGCGCCGCATATGAATCATCGGTGCGGCGCGAACCGCGCTGATGTCACGATCTGCAATCAGCGCATCAAGCTCCAAAGACAAAAATTCATATGCTTCGGCGTATGGCGATGCGCGCCTCCGAAGGGTGGGCTGAAACCGGCATGAGACGCCCCGATCGTTCTTCGCAGTCCGCTCAACCATAATTGCCGCAGCCTGATCGATCTCCTGCCCCATCATAACGATGCCCATACAGCCGATGCTATTGCGAGTCGACAGCATTTACCCAATGACGTGACGTCCTCCCTGTTTTTTCATCCACGCTGAATGAGAGTTTTCCGGCCCTTTGAAGCCTGCGGGCAAGGAGCTGGGACATGAAGAAGTCGAGGTACAGGAAGAGCAGATTGCGTTTGCGCTGAAGCAGGCGGAGACGGGCACGCCGGTGGCGGAGGTCATCCGCCCTATGGGCGTATCGGAGCAGACCTTCTATCGCTACAACAAGGTATATGGCGGGCTGGGCGTCGGCGAGTTGCGTTGCGACCGGATCGACCCGCCCTGCGTGCTCGACCAACGGATCAACGCCCAGGGCTTCAGCAACTATGTCGAGCACTGCCTCCTGCCGCCATATTCGCCCGACCTGAGCCCGGTCGGACAGGCCTTCGCCAAGCTGGAGCGGCCGATGCGAAACGCCGCAGAACGATCCCATGAGACAACATGGCGCCGCGACGGATCGCTCCTCGATAGCTTCTCCCCCGATGAGTGGCGCAACTATATCGGCGATGCCGGATACGCGTCAGCGGATGTCATCAGGCCTCCAATATACCCGCCGCCATGCATGGCACGGTCACCACTTGACGGTGCGAGAACGACGATGACGAAGCCGAGCGGCCGACACCGTAGAGATTTTTCGGAAGGCTGCGTCCAGTCCGATATCCGACCGCCTGGACACGCTCGTGCGCGGGGCGTCAGAAGCGAGCACGCACGGAGCCGATCACTGTTCGCGGCGCGCCGGGATAGTTTTCGAGGCGTTGCACCGCTGACTCGATGAAGTAACGGTCGGTCAGGTTGCGGCCGGTGACCGACAGTTCCAGCCCGGTGCGCGGGATCGTATAGCTGACCGTCGCGTCGAACGTCGTGTAGCCGTCGACGAAGAAGCTGTTGTCGAGATCACCGCTGCGCCGTCCGACGCGCGTCACGCCACCCGCCATCGTCAATCCTTCGACGGCTCCGCCAAGGACGTAGCTGCTCCATAGCCGCGCCGACCAGCGTGGAACGTTGGTGAGTCGATTGCCCACCGCGAAGGTCTCATCCTTGCTGATCGTCGCGTCGAGGTGGCTGGCGTTGGCGATCACCTGCCACCGCCGCGTTAAATGGCCTGCGATGTCGAGTTCGGCCCCCCGGACATGCTGCTCACCGGTCTGGATGGAAAAGCCGGGATTGCCGGGGTCGGCGGTCGCGACATTGCGCTTGCGGATGTCGAAGACACTGACGGTGGCGGTCAGCCGGTCACCGGCGGGATCGAACTTGACCCCGGCCTCCCATTGCCGACCCCGTTCGGGATCGAGGTAGCTGCCGTCCACCCGCTGACCGGTCTGCGGCTGGAAGCTCTGCCCGAACCCGCCGAACAGCGACACTGCGGCGACAGGCTGAAGCACGATGCCGGTGCGGAACGTCGTCGCGCCGCTGTCGCGATCGGCGCGCGCCGATGTGCGCCGGTCGGTTTGGCGATCGCGAACCTCGTCGTGGCGGACGCTGCCGAGCAGCTTGAGCCAGTTCGTCACGGTCACCTGATCCTGCACATAGGCACCGTAGAGATCGGAGCGGCGCAAGAAGCTGGCATTGGGCGATACGCGGGGCGGCGTGGCCGTATAGAGAGGCGCGAGGATGTCGATCGCAGCGATATTCGCCCGGTCATTGACGAAGTCGAGCGTAGCGCGGCTATAGTTGACCCCGGCCAGCACCGTGTGGCCGATGCCGGCGGTGGCGAAGCGCGCCAGTGCCTCGCCGCGGATATCGGCGGTATCCAGTTGCTCGGTACGTACCGTCGCGCGCCGGGTCAGCGTGCGTCCGTTGCTGGTGAGCGCGCGATTGTCGATCGCGTAATCGTCGTCGACGGTCGCCTCGACGTAACGCGCATTGAGCCGCAGCGTCAGCCACTCGGCCGCGTCATGCGCGATGTCGAGCGACGCGCGCGAGCGGTGCGCCGCCGTGCGCGACCAGGGTTCGGCCAAGAACCGGTCTCTCGGCAACGTGATGCGATTGTCCGCACCCACGACCAGGCCACGCTCGAACGGCCCGCGCTGGCTGGCATGGTCGAGGTCGAGGTTGATGACGGTCGCCGTGGCTGGCGACCAACGAGCGGAGGCCGCGATGAACTGGCGGGTCGAGTCCACCGTTTCGGCGCCGCGAAATCCTTCCAGCGTCTGCGCCGCGCCGGTGAGCCGCACCGCCAGCGTGTCGGTAACCGGCCCACTCGCCGTCGCCGATACCCGTGCGAAGTCGAAGCTGCCGCCCTGGATCTCCATTTCGGCGGTAGGGCGATCGGTCGGTCGTCGGGTCGAGATGTTGATGACGCCGCCGGGATCGCCTTGGCCGTACATGACCGAGGCGGGGCCTTTCAGGACCTCGACCGACTGCACATTGGCGAGATCGAGAAAGACTTCCGACCGATCGGACACGCGGTTGAGCAGCACGCCGTCGATCGCGTATCGCGGCGTCGCAAAGCCCCGCACCTGGAAGATCTCACCGCGGTTGCCCGCCGTGGTGGTCGGCTGCACGCTGGAGACGTTGCTCAATACGTCGGTGAGGCGGATGCTGTTCTGATCTTCGATCACGCTGCGCGTCACGATCTGGATCGATTGCGGTATGTCCCTGACCGGCGTGGCGGTGCGCGTTGCCGCATCGGTTTCGTCATCGGTGTAGGCCGATCGTTCACCGGTGACGACGATGTCCCTTCGGTCCTGTTCGGGTTCGACCGCGCTGGCCAGCACGGGCGAGGAAACAAGCAGACATGGCGATGCCACGCCGGCGAGCCAGCGGATCATGAGGTGCTCCCTGAGGTTACCCCCCTACGGGGTACTATTTGATACTGATATCCGTTATCAATAGGCTACCTTTAATGCAATCGCTTGCGTGCTTGTCGTGCATCTGCCGCGAGGCTGCGTCAGTGCTCTACCGCGACGGCGGTTTACCCCGGCGTCACCGGAACCCTGTCCGCAGTCAACGCGTCCGAGCCGACGGATGCAGAGGCTCGGGTTGAATGCGACGCTGCCGTCACCATCGCCGCGGCGTGGAGCAAAGACCGAACGATGTTCATGAGCAGCCTCTCAAGCGGTTCTCGCGGCGCATAGCCGCTGCGGGCCTGTGATGGCCCGTGCCGCTCTTTTCACGCCGCTATAGTTAAGCTGAAGGCTTCGTCCTCAGCAGCATTGGATTCTGAAAACCCTTTCCAGTTCCCGATATTTGATTCTAACGGAGAATGGCTTGGCCGTCTTGCGGGCCGTTCACAATCGGGACGGCCGGTGCCGACCAGGGTTGTGCGGTCATGCCTACGGCGACCAACGTCGAGTTTGGACAAAAGCTGCCGCTCGGATTGCAGGAACGGGCTCTCGCTCCATGCCCTCGCAATTTCTAGGCGCGACGACATTCGGCATGTTCAGCGATCGAGCGCTTCAGAAATCAATCCTGCATTTCGGGCAGTGCCGTTGCCAGCCCCCCGCAGCGATGGGATCGCCGTCGCTGCGGGGAACGGGCGGGCCGGGTGGAGATCGCCGTCCGGTCGAGGCGCGCTCAAGTGCAGGAATCCGCTGGCCGTCCGTCTCTTGCCCGCCGGAGGAACGTCCTATCCGATGGCGGCGCGCCGATAACGGTGGTCGTCCAGGCTGGCGATATTCGTCGCGGTTCGTCCACCGTGATGGGCGATCGAGAAGCGCGCCATTTGCCGGGAGAGTTCGTCGGCCTCCCCCGCCAGGCTGCGGACCGCTGCCGTCGCCTGTTCGACCATGGCGGCATTTTGCTGCGTCACCATGTCCATCTGGCCGACCGCGATGTTGACCTGTTGAAGCCCGCTGCTCTGATTTTCCGCAGAGACGGCGATGTCGTTGACCAGATGGTTGATCTCCGTGATGCGCGTCACGATACGCGCCAGCGCCTGACCCGTTTCGTTGACCAGCCCGACACCCGCATCGACCTGTTCGGCGGACACAGAGATGCGCGCTTTCACGTCCTTGGCCGCATCGGCCGACCTTTGCGCCAGCGCACGAACCTCCGAGGCGACGACGGCAAAGCCCTTTCCGGCGTCGCCCGCCCGCGCCGCCTCGACCCCGGCGTTGAGCGCCAGCAAATTGGTCTGGAACGCGATGCCGTCGATGACCGAGATGATGTCGGAGATTTCGGTCGAGGCGCGCTCGATCCCGTTCATCGCCGCCACCGCATCCTCCATGATCCGGCCGGAATGCTGGACCTCGTCCTTGGCCTGGCCGACCATCTGGCGAGCCAGCCCCGCCTGCTCGGCCGTCTTGCGCACGGTGGTCGTGATCTCGGCCATCGCGGCGGCGGTTTCTTCCAGGCTGGCCGCCTGTTGCTCGGTCCGTTGCGACAGGTCGTCCGAGGCCTGCCGGATGTCCGAGGTGCCGTCGATGATGCCCCCGGTCGAGGCGGAAACCTGGGCCATGGCGGCTTGAAGCGCGTCCGCCGCCCGATTGAAGTCGCGCTTGATCGCGGCGAAGGGGCCGTCGAGATCGCTATCCAGCCGGGACAGGAGATCGCCGTCCGCCAATCTGGACAGGGCCGCCCCCACGCTGTCGACGATGAGGCAGGCTTGCGCGTTCTTGGCCTCGTCCGCCGCGAGCAAGCGCCCGCGCAGATTGCCGAGCGCGGCCGCCAGTTGCCCGACCTCGTCGCGTCGGTCGGCATCGGCATCGATCGACGTCACGGCCATGTTCCCGCTCGCCAATGCCGTCAGGCCGTCGGTGACGGCGTTCACCGGCCGGGCGATCTGCCGGACCAGCAGGATGAGGATGGCGACGGCCAGCAACAGGCTGATCAGCATTCCCCCGAAGATGGCGCGGGAAATCATGACGAAGGCCGCCTCCGCCGACGCCTGCCTTTCGGCCAGCAAACGGTTTTCCGTGGCGATCACGGCCCCCGCCTGTGCACGCAGCCGGTCCATCAGCGCCTTGCCCAGTCCCTTCGCCGCGCTGACGCGCGCTTCCGCCTGTGTCGCGGGCACGGCCATCAATGCGATATTGGGCCGCGCCACCTCGTCACGCCAGCGCTTGGCCAGCGCACCGACATCGGTCAGGCGAAGCTGCTGCCCCGGATTGTCGCCGGTCAATTGACGGGCTTCCTTCATGGCGCGGTCGAAATCCAACGCGCCCTGGTCATAGGGCGCCAGAAAATCCCGGTTGGCCGTCAATAGATAGCCGCGAAGCCCCGTTTCCTGATTGATCATCGCCTCGACGAGCTTGTTGGAGGCCATGATGACCTTGTACGTATGCTCGTTGATATTCGTCGTTTCGCGGACCTGATTCTTTTTGGTGTATATGACGAAATTCGTCGTCAAGCTTAGCGCCAGAATAATTCCCAAACATAGGGCAAGCTTTCTTACCATTGTAAGGTTATCAAAAAAGCGCATAAGATCATGTTCCGATGATATTCGCCTCTTGCCATACGCGGGCATTTGGCGATGAGCCGACTAAAGGTCGCAACTCCGGATCTTTAACACCGATGACGCCAGGGCGATCATATATGGCATTTCCGCAGTCACGACAGGCGGCCTGATAGGAAGCGCCCCTTAAAAACCGGTATACAGTCTTCAAATATGTCGAAAATTCAAACAACTAAGATTTTTGACGGATAGTTGTTTTCAAGGAACCATCCGCGACGTCATGCATTATCCGGCGTTTTTCAAAATTATTCCGCTGCTCGACGCGATAGGACAGGTTCGACATTCATCGCAATTGTACTAATCACGAATACTATTGCCGGATCGGCCAGCCGCCCGTGGCGGACGACCGGAAACTACCGCCCCCGCATATCGTCCTGATAGACGGCCAGCGTTCTGGCCAGCGCGGCTTGGTCGCACATCACGCGCTCGACATTCTGCTTCAGTTCGTTCCCAAGCGCCTGCGTGGTCGGGAGGGCGTGAGGCAGGGTTTCCCCCAAGGCGTGGAGCACCTTGAAGGCGCGAATGGCTACCTCCTCTTCCCCGGCGCCCTCGCGTATGATCGGCGCGAAACCGGCCCGGATCAGTTCGTCCACGGAGGGACGCGGCACATGGACCGGCGGTAACTCTTCGTCCGATGGCGACGCCTGCGCCGGAAGTTCGCTCAGGGTTCTGAGTAGCGCATTCAACACCTCGATGGCGGTACCCGGATCATTGGTGGCGGGTGCCAGCGCCCGTCCGGCGATCTCGCCCAATGCAATCTGCCCCAGTCGAGGATCATGATCGAAATCGCGATGCCGCTCGATCACGAAGGCGCGTGACAATTCGTCATCGAGTTCGGCGTGCCCCCCGACCGCTCGGAGCAGCGGGCGCCCCTTGTGTACCAGCGTGCCGGGAATCGCTTCCACATGCACGATGATGTCACGATCCCGCGCCAGGGCGGCGAGGTGTCCGATATCGACATGCGTCACATAGCCGATGCTCGGCGAGGTCACTGATCGCGCATTCGCGGGGATCGGGACAGGCGGTCGCCCGCCTTGATGGGGGTCTTTCGCAAACGTCACGATCGCGGATCGCGCCGCATCCTCGACCCGGTCGATCACGTCCGACATCCGCCCGAAGGCGGCGAGATGGGCGATCCAGCGCAAGAGGGTTACGACCACCAGCGCCACGAGCAGGACCGTGGAGATCAGGAGCAGCACACGCCCCTGCCCGCCATAAAGCCGCGTTTGCAGGCCAATGATGCCGACGACGGAAAAGATGAAGGCGCCCAGGAATGTCGACAGCGCATTTTGCGACATGCGATCCGAGATCAGCAATTGCGTCGCGCGCGGCGTCGCCAGCTGCGTCGCGGACGAATAGGCGCTGACCATCGCCGTCAGGGAAAAGGTGGTCACGGCCAGCATCGACGAGGCGATGATCTGCAGGACCGTACCGACGGCGTTTTGACCGATATCGCCGGTGAAATGATAGGGCAGCGCTCGTGCGACAATGCCTGCGAACGCGGCGACCACCACGCTGGCGAGGCTGATAAGGGCCGCTCGAAACCATATTTTCCGGGCGATACGACGGAGCAGCCATGCGATACGGGCCTTGGAGATCATCGGGGTCCTTCACTTCCTTTCGCCGCCGGTGCGATCCTGGTTGACGATGATCGCCATCCCCCCGCCATGGGTTCTCGCAGCGGCGGACGCGATCAAAGGCCGACAGCGAACCGTCGGGTATCCGGCAGCTAATACGCAAGGCGCGGATGTTCGGCTCAATGGGCTTCGTTCGATCGGCGGTTTTTCCCCGGTCACGCCCGACGCGTTTCTCTTGAAACCGGCGACGGCTTTATCGTTGCATCGCGCCGACAAACCGATGCAAGGCTTATGGATCAGATAGTTACAGGGGGCGGCGATGGTGAAGGCTTGGGGTTGGCTGCTGGGTGCCGCGATGATGTCGATCGGGGTTCCTGCCCTGGCCGAAGACGAACCCCGTTTCTGCCCCACCCGCCCGAACCTCGGCGGATCGAGTTGCACGACCGAGCCGGGGCGGGTGCATTTCGAGATATCTACGCTGGACTGGCAGCGGGACGACCAGCCCGATCTGCGCGAAGACCGTATCGTCACCGCCGACATCCTGACCCGCGTGGGTATCGGCAAGAACACCGAGCTTCAACTCGACTGGGTCGGCTATGGCCGGGACCGGACGCGCGACAAGGCCACGGCGCTGGTCGACACCGCGACGGGCACCGGCGATGTGACCTTCGCCATCCGCCAGCATTTGGCCGGGCAAAAGGGAAAACCTTTCTCGGCGGGCGTACAGGCCTTCGTCACCGCGCCGACGGGGCGCTATCCGATCGGTGCGGGAAGCTGGTCGACGGGGATCATCATCCCGGTCCAATATGAGCTGACGGAAAAGCTGGCGATCGCCGTGACGGGGGAAGCCGATGCGGCGGCGAACCAATCCGGCCATGGGCGCCATCTGGCCTATAACGAGATCACCGGCCTGCGCTACAAATTCACCGACGCGGTTACGGCTACGGCCGAAATGTCGCTGGAGCGCGACGACGAACCCGATCAGCATGAGACGATGGCCCTGGCCGCCCTGTCGGCGGCGTGGCGGCCGACCAAAGTGCTTCAGTTCGACATCTTGGCGGCAACGGGCCTCAACGCGGCCGCGCCCCATCTGCGTCTCGTCACGGGCGGCGCCATTCTCTTCTGACCCTCTCGTCGCCCCCGTCCCATCTTCTGAATGCGTGCGATCCGTTGGAGCCGGACGGCGGCGCAGTCATGGCCGATATCGATGCGTTTGCCCGATCGCGAAGGTCGTGCGTTCACCCCGCTCCGAAACGCCGAAGAAGGACAGGATAATGGATTCAGCCGCCCAGACCCGCCGACGCGAGATCGCGACCGAGCACCTGCTGTTCAAGACGATGGAATATGTCGAGGCCCGGCATCCCGGCCTGCTCGATTTTCTTGAGGCCAGCCTCGATCACCTGGGCGATCCTTCGGACGGGCCGGACAAGGACGACGCGGCGGTTCGCGAGATCGCCCGGCGCATGATCACCGGCGCGCGGCGCGAAGGCGCCTGAGCCACCGGCATGGCCCTGCACTTCGTGGGCTTTCGCGGCGACGAATATGCCCGCGCGGTGCGGGTCTTCGGCCAGCCGGACTTCATCCATATCGGTTGGGACCGCTGGGCGAAATTGGAGATACAGCCCGACGACATGGCGGTGTTTGCAACGGGAACGGCAGAGGACGAACCCTCCCTCTACAGCTTTCCCGACATCCGGGAGGCGTAAGGTCCGACACCGGATGGGCTTTGGAGCGGAACCTGACAGAGTCGTCGCGCGCGGTCGCCCAGTCGATGTGGTCTTGCTTCATATTTCAAGTTAACGATCAGGGGCACGGGAGGGCTCGACATGCCCCTCCCGTTCATCATGACATTCCACCGGAAATCGCCCTTGCCGTCGGTTCGGAATGTACCGGTCGCCGCCCATCGGGGGAAATTAACCATTTCCCTTAACTGTCCATTTTAGGCACTGATTTAAGTTATGTTTCTATCGCCGCCGGTCTGGAGGACCGATGCGCTTTCTAACCTGCCTCGCCTATGACCATGATCTGCGTCTGATATTGCTCGCCGCGATATTCTGCCTGACGGGGTCCGCGATCACGATCAGACTGCTCCAGCGGCTGCGCTCCGCCGCTCCCGGCACCCTTCTGGCCTGGGTGTTCATGGGCGGCGTATCGACCGGCGCGACCATCTGGTGCACGCATTTCATCGCGATGATGGCATACCAGCCGGGTGTGGCGGTCGCCTATGACCCGCTGCTCACGGCCCTTTCGCTGGTTATCGCCATCTTCGGCAGTTCGATCGCACTGGCCGTCGCGGCCCGTCGCCAGCCATTTGCCCCGGCGGCGGGAGGCATGCTGTTCGGCCTGGCGGTCACCGCGATGCACTATACCGGCATGATGGCTTTCGCGGCCAGGGGGCTGGTGGAATGGTCGCCCGCCTATGTGACCGCGTCGATCCTGTTCTCCGTTGTCTTCGGGGCGATGGCGTTCCGCCGCGCCTTGTCGCGCGGTAAGCGGGGCAATCCCTGGCCTGCCACCGCCCTCATGGTGACGAGCATCGTCCTGCTCCATTTCACGGGCATGGCGGCCCTGACGGTCATCCCCGTCGCCCCGGAGCCGGGCCAGGTGGACAGCCAGAGCGCGACGATGGTCATGGCATTTGCGGTCGCGGCGGTCGGGCTTTTGGTGCTTGGCACGGGTTTTGCCACCTCTGTCCTCGATACGTCGGCCCATATCGCCTGGCAGCGTCGCCTGGCCCAGGTGATGGAGGGCAGCGTCGATGCCATGATCGTGGAAAGCGGCGGCGTGATCGTCGCCGCGAACGGTGCCTTCACCGAGCTTCTGGGCACCAACGACGATGTCCTGGGCCAATCGCTGCACCGCTGGGTTTCGGACATCGGCTCGGTCGAGCCCGGTTCCCTGGCACAGCGGACCCTGCAAGCCGCCGACGGCTCCCCCATCCCCGTCGAGATCGCCCTTCGCGTCGATACGAGCGAGACGAAATCCTTCATGATCTACGCCCTTCGCGACGTGCGTCAGCGATTGGCGCAGGAGCGGCGCATCGCGCATCTGGCGCGCAATGACGGGCTGACCGGCTTGCCCAATCGCGCATCCTTTCTGGAATGGTCGCATCGCCAGGCGGCCCCAGACGGACCGGGGCGTCCGCTGGCCTTGCTGTCGATCGATCTCGATCGATTCAAGGAAGTCAACGACACGCATGGCCATGCCGCGGGCGATCATCTACTGGCGACGATCGGCATGCGGATGAAGGCACTGGCGCGGCCCGGCGAGTTCCTCGCCCGCCTGGGCGGCGACGAATTCGTCGCGTTGATCGGCATCGACAGTCACGAGGATGCGATCGACCTGATCGATCGCCTGCGGACCGCGATCACCATGCCCGTCGAATATGACCGCTCGACGCTGAGCTGCGGCATGAGCGTGGGTGTCGCGCTGTGGCCGCAGGACGCCGAAGAGATTTCGGCGCTGATCAACAATGCCGATCTCGCCATGTACCGGGCGAAATCGAGCATCGCGACGGACTTTTGCTTTTACGAGGAGGAAATGGACCAGACGGTCCGCGCCCGTCGTCGTATCGCCACCGAACTGCGTGATGCGCTGGACCATGACCAGTTCGCCATCCATTGGCAGGTGCAGGCATCGGTCGAGACGGGCGAGATCACCGGTTACGAGGCACTGCTGCGCTGGACGAAACCCGACGGCACGAATGTTTCGCCGTTCGAGTTCATCACCATTGCCGAACAGACGGGTCTGATCCTGCCGATCGGCGAATGGGTCCTGCGACGTGCCTGCCAGGAAGCGGCGGCCTGGCCCCTTCCCTGGAAGATCGCGGTGAACCTGTCCCCCGTCCAGCTCGGTCACGTCGACCTGCCCCGGCTCGTCCATCAGATACTGATCGAGACCGGCCTGGCACCCACCCGACTGGAACTGGAAATCACCGAGTCCGCGATGATCACGGACCCCGAGCGCACGACGCATGTATTGCGCCAGTTGAAGGCATTGGGGGTGTCGATCGCGATGGACGATTTCGGCACCGGCTATTCGTCGCTATCGACGCTGCGCTCCTTCCCCTTCGACAAGATCAAGCTCGACCGCTCGTTCATGACCGAACTGGATATCGCACCGCAATCGGCCGCGATCATCCGGGCGGTGCTGGCGCTGGGGGAAAGCCTGGCGATTCCCATTCTCGCCGAGGGTGTGGAAACCAGTTCGCAGCTCGAATTCCTTCGCGCGGAGGGATGCAACGAAGCGCAGGGTTATCTGCTGGGCCGCCCCGGTCTGATGAAGCCGGAGGAAGACGTAGGCGAGCCGGGATCCAGCAAACACGCCGCCTAGGGGTTCGACCTTGGCGTCCGGCGGATCGGGTTCATCCCACCGGACGCCTGGGGCGGTTGCGGTGCGGCGCTTACACCGTCGGAGCCGCCGCGCTATATATCTGGCAGTCCGCGCGTTTGGCTCCGGTCAGATTGCCGTCATTGCGCAGGGAATAGCTGGTTCTCTCGCGGACGTTGAAGGCGACGACGCGCTTGATCCTCAGCTTGCCGAACGCCGTGGTGATCAGGCTGACCGGCGCGATGGGCTGGTAATCATAGACGACCTCGGCCACCATCACGGCCGTGCCGCCCGCCGCGGCGATCTGGCTCCCCGCCTTGCCGACGCCGTCGATGGTCGACGCGGTTTCCACCGCGCCATGATCGTCATTCGTCTTGTCGTCCAGATTGGTGATCGGGGCTCCGGCATCGTTCATCGGACCGCCGATCGATGACGGGGCCGCCAGCGCACCGGCGCAACGCTGCCACCGGAACCATTGACGGTATCCGTTGGGGTTGGTGGCCGACACCGGTCCCTTGCCGCCCGTTCCGGTGGTCGATGTCCGCTGTTCGAGATCGGACAGAATGATCCGCCCCTTGGACGCCAGGGAGAGCGGTTCCCCCATCTTCATCGCGCCGATCATGATCTCCGTCACATCGGCTTCGTCGATCGTGGTGCGAACCCGACCGGCATTATCGGCGACCGCCATCGCGATCTGCGAAACCCGCAGGTTCGCAATGACGTAATTGCCGACCTCGATCCCACCGAGGCCAACGAACAGGATCACCGGCGCGGCAAGCGCAAACTCGATCATCGCGACGCCGCGCCGATTGCCGGTCACGTGGCCGAGCCGCCTGGCAGGACAGGTTATCGGCACAGTGTCACCGGCTCGGCTTGCGAGGCATAGGGCTGGTTTTTCAACATGGTCGTGGCGGTCAGCCTGGTCATCCCGCTCCAGCCGATCAACCGGCTCATCGGCACGATTTCGGGATAGGTCACCGTCGCGGTGTACAGCACCACATCGTCCGAACCACCGGTGCCCGCGCGCGCGCCGTCAGCGTCCCAGACGCCGTTGCCATTGATGTCGAGGAAACAGTCCCCGGCATTATACTGCCCCAGCGGCGGTGTGTCGGTGGTGATCGGTTCGGGCTTGGCCACCTGCTGGAACTTGCCGTAGCTGGTGGGAACGACGACGACATCGGCGTCTCGCGAAATCGCCTTGACGCTGTCGGAGACCATCGCGGTCAACTGCGCGGACGTCGTGCTGGTCCCGATCGTGACCCGCCGGGCTGCGCGGTCCAGCGCATCCTGCACCTGCGTGGCGACATATTGGCGGTAGCCCAGGTCGAACAGGCCGCACATGATCACGATGGCGGGCAACGAGATCAGGGCGAACTCGACGACCGAGGCGCCCCGACGATCGCGGCCGATACGGCGTACCGCACCCCCACATCCCACCTTCATTGGGTCAGCCTCAACGCGCCGATATTCTTGCCGATTTCGACGAAACGCTCGATCAACGCCGCTTGGTTTGACGAGGTAGAGGCCTGGCTGGGCATGCTCGCACAGTTGGTCAGCGATGCGTCAAGCGACGTGGCGAAGCCGATCACCCAGATGGAATATCCCATGGACTTGGCCTGCGAGCACAGCAGGTTGAAGCGCTGCTTGTGACGGGCAAGCTGATCGGCTTCGTCGGAATAGTCGCCACCGGGCGTGACGCGACCATCGAGCCGCTCCACGCCGTAAGACGAATAGAGGCCAGTATAGCCGGTATCGAACAGTCCGTCCGTCATGAAGATGATGTATTTCTTGACCGGCATCATATTGTACTTTTCCGGGTTATTGCTGCCGAAAATACCCCCTGACGAAGCCCAGCGCACACCCCATATCATCCCGTTATCATGATAGGTGCCGCCGTCCGGGACTAGAGTATTGAGATAATTATTCAGATCATCCCGTGTCCACCCCTGCATAGATGCAGCGGGCGATGGGCAAGCAACTTGCGGTTTGAAGCGATTACTATTGTACCGTAGCATATAACTCGTATATTCCACTTCCGGCCAATAGGGTTTCCACTTCGTCGCATCGCTGTTCGGTATCAGATCGATATTCAGATCCGTGGCGCCCGACGGGATCGCCGCGGCGCTTGATCCCATACGCACCGTCTGACGCTCTTCGACGCATCCCGCCCAAGTGACGTTCTTGGGCGTAGCCTTGACCGGCGTATCGCCACTATAATCGGCAGTGCCGACAAGTTGTGCCACATCGACGCTTGCTCCCGACACGTATTGCGACGTGTCGAAAGTCCGGGGCAGATACCGGAAATAGGTGCAGACTCCGGACCATGAATTGTAGCTGCCGTAGTAATAATCGCAATCGCTGGAACTCATCCTCGCGGTCACGACCTGCCGGGATTGATAGGTCCACGGGCCGGACAACATGTAATTGGGGTTGGCCGCGCGGATCGCCTTTCCGATATTCACGGCACTGGCATAGGGAACGACGCCGTAGCGAAGACGCATGCCGGAAGCCGTCAACTGCTTCTGCACCGGTGCAAGCTGATCGTACAGCGCCAGGACGGCCGAACGCAGCGCCTCGATCTTGGTCTGGGAGTCGCTGGACGTCGCCTTGTCCCGCATCGAGCCGGTCGTATCCAGCACGAAGACGATGTCGGTATTCACGAAATCCTGGGAGGCGTTGCAACTGACGCTTACCGGCAATTCGACGAAGCCGAATATCCGCATCAGCGACGTCGGGATCGTGGTGGCGGCATTGATGACGACGGTCGTCTTCGCCGTCGAGGCACTGGAGATGGAGGGCGTGAACGGCTTCGATCCGAACATGCCCTGCTGGAAATTGAAGTTGAAGAACTTGGCCGCCTCGGCCCGCACGCCGTCATCGACGGTCCCGTTGGTCATCGCGCGCCGACCGGCCAGCACCGCCGCATCGCATGCGATCTGCATCTGCTTGCGCGCCACATATTCGGTGCCGAGGTCGATCGCCGATCCGACGAGGGCCACGAGCGGGATCAGGAAAAACGCCCATAGCAGCATGACGTTTCCGCGCCGATCGGCGGCAATCCTGGCGAGAAGGCCGGATGCCGGAAAACGGGACGGGCGACGCCGTGGTCGAGACATTCCATGACAGGGGAACCGACAATCCATCCGTTCGCCCTATCGGCATAACGTAAAGGGCAGGTTTATGAAAAGGGGCGCTAAGCCCCTCTATCAACTGCCCTATTTCGCTTTCGACGGGCGACCGTCCGCCGGGGGCATGTGCCCGTTCGACGGCTATTCGGCCGGGTTCCGCCGCACGCCGTCGCTTGCCGTATCGCGTCTTTTCGAAGCCGAGCTGGTTGCGTTTCGATCATGGTGGGGGCGATGGGGGCGGGGGTGACGGCCGGGTTCAAAACAGGGTGTCGCCTCCGCCATGGGGGCGGCCACGTCGAAACAGTCGTTGCTCATGTCCCTCTCGTTTCGCGAGGCCATGGCAGGAGAGGCGATCAGGCCGAGCGGGATAACGATCATCCATGTGCGGGAACGGCGCATGCGAAACCCTTTTGAACCGAGTCCGTGAGAGCGCCTCTGTCGTCCCGAAGGTCGCGACTGCCGACTTAAATGAATTTCACCTGCGCCGATGCGCCTTGGCCACGCCACGGCTGTGGCGTTATGCCATGCGCCATGGCAGCCATATTGGTCATCGAAGACGACGACGCCACCGCTGCGGCGATCATGGCGGAACTGGATCGGCACGGGCACGACGCCAGCCGGGCTGCCGATGGCGATAGCGGGCTGGACCTGGCCACCCGTGAGGCGTTCGACGCGATCACGCTGGACCGGATGCTGCCCGGACTGGACGGCCTGACCCTGGTCGCCCGGCTTCGCGAACGGCACGTCACCATTCCCGTCCTGATGCTCAGCGCCCTGAGCGATGTCGACGAACGGATTGCGGGGCTTCGCGCGGGCGGCGACGACTATCTGACCAAGCCGTTCGATTTCGCCGAAATGGCGATGCGGGTCGAGGTGCTGCTCCGGCGGCGCGAACAGGCCGAGGCGGTGGTGCTGCGCGGAGGCGGGATCGAATGCGACCTGGTCCGCCGCACGGTCAAGGTGGATGGCGAGCCGGTCCGGCTGCTCCACATGGAGTTCCGCCTTCTCGAATTCCTGATGCGCAATCGCGGCGAGGTCATGACCCGGCGGATCATCTTCGAACGCGTCTGGGGCTATTATTTCGATCCGGGGGCCAATCTCATCAGCGTCCATATCGCCCGGCTGCGCAAGAAGATCGACCGGCCGGACCGACCGTCCCCGATCCTGACGGTGAAGGGAGAGGGATATCTCTTTGAAGGCTGACGCGCCGCTGCGCTGGCGCGATGTCATCCGGATCAGCACGTTCCGGCTTTCGGCCACGCTGGGGGCGGTGTTCGTCATCGGGCTGATCGCGATGCTGGGCGTCGTCTATGCCGCGACCGCCCGCGACCTGACCGCGCGCAGCGATCGGATCCTTCACGCCGCCGCGCAGCGCCTGTTGCAGGTCCCGGCCGACCAGCTGCCCGACCGTATCCGCTACGAGCTGCGCCGCGATCGCGCCGGTTTCAACTATCTGTCGCTGATCGCCGCCGACGGCACGCCGGTCGTCGGCAATATCCGCCTGTTGCGCCCCCTGCCGCCCGGCCTGCCCGTCGATGTCGAGGGCGGATCGCGCGGCCCCTTGCGACTGGTCGCGCTGCGCACCCGCGAGGGAGAGACGTTGCTGGTCGGGCGCGACATCAGCCTGCTGCGCGACCTGCGCCGGACGATCCTGGAAACATTGATCGTCAGCGGCCTGCTGACCCTGTTATGCGTCACCACCGCCGCCATCTGGTTCAGCCGGGCGCCGCTCCGCCGGGTCCGGGCCCTGCAACGCGCCAGCCGGGAGATTGCGGCAGGCGACTTCTCGGTCCGCATGCCGATCGCGGGGCGGCATGACGAACTGGACCAGTTTGCGACGACGGTGAATGCGACGGTCGAGGAGGTTGGCCGCGTCGTCGCCCAGGTCAAGGGCGCGACCGACGCCATCGCCCATGATCTGCGCACCCCCCTCACCCGCGTCCGCGCCACCCTGAACGCGCTGCATCACCGGCCGCATGATGCCGTGGAGGTGACGGCGGGCATCCGACAGGCGACCGCCGATCTCGATCTGGTGCTGGAGCGGTTCGCCGCCTTGCTGCGCATTTCCGAGCTGGAGGCGGGGCGACGCCGTGCCGGGTTCCGCACGATCGATCTGGGCATCCTCGTCGCACAGGTGGCCGAACTCTACGAACCGCTGGCCGAGGATCGCGGCATCACCCTGTCGGTCGCGACCCGGCCATGGTCGGTGGATGGCGACGACAAGCTGTTGTTCGAGGCGCTGAGCAACCTGCTCGACAATGGCATCAAGTTCGGTCGCCCCGGCGGTCGTGTCGTAATTGCCCTGGTCGAGGACGCGCAAGGACGCGCGATCGAGGTTCGGGACGACGGCCCCGGCATCGCGACCGGCGAACGCGATGCGGTGCTGCGCCGGTTCCACCGGGGGCAGGATATGCAGGACATTCCCGGCAGCGGCCTGGGCCTCAGCCTGGTCGTGGCGATCCTGCACCTGCACGGCTTCCGCCTCAGCCTGTCCGATGCGGCACCGGGCCTGTGCGTGCGCATCTCGTTGCCCCCGGCGTCGGCGTGAAATTCATTTAAGTCGCCTGCGCCCGCGATTGGCGCGATGGAGCCCCCGTCGACGACGGACAGCGGGTTCCCCACCCCCCTCGATCCCCGCGCCGTCGCCGACACCGCCCATCCCTGACGGTTACCGGGACGCCCATGCTTCAGCTCGTCAAGCTCGCCCTCAGCAAGCCCTATACCTTCGTCGTCCTCGCGATCCTGATCGTGTTGGGGGGCGGGATCGCGGCGGTCGAGACACCGACCGACATCTTTCCCGACATCCGCATTCCCGTGATCGCGGCGGTGTGGAGCTATCGCGGCCTGCCGCCGCGCGACATGTCGGGGCGCGTCATCTATTATTACGAGCGCTCCCTGTCCTCCACGGTCGGCGACATCGACCATATCGAGAGCCAGTCGCTGTCCGGCGTCGGCATCGTCAAGATCTTCTTCCGCCCCGGCGTCGACATCCGCACCGCCACTGCACAGGTGACGTCCGCCTCGCAGACCGTGCTGAAGCAGATGCCGCCGGGCATTACCCCGCCGCTGATCCTGAACTACAACGCCTCGACCGTGCCGATCCTGCAACTCGCTTTGTCGGGCAAGGGGCTGTCCGAACAGAAGATCTACGACCTGGGCCAGAACATGATCCGCCCGGCGCTGGCCTCGGTACAGGGTGCGGCGATCCCCTCCCCCTATGGCGGCAAGGAACGCCAGATCCAGATCGACCTCGATCCTGCCGCGCTTCAGGCGCATCGGCTGTCGGCGACCGACGTTGCGAACGCACTGGCGCAGCAGAACCAGATCGTGCCCGCCGGGACCGCCAGGATCGGCCAGTACGAATATAATCTCCGCCTGAACAACAGTCCCGACGCGATCGACGCGCTCAACGACCTGCCGATCAAGACGATCGACGGGACCACCGTCATGATGCGCGACGTGGCGCATGTCCGCGACGGTTCGCCGCCGCAGCGTAACGAGGTGCGCGTCGATGGCGCGCGATCGGTCCTGATGACCGTGCTGAAGAGCGGGTCGGCCTCGACCATCGCCATCGTCGATCAGGTCAAGGCGCTGATGCCCAGGCTGGCGGCGACGCTGCCGCCGGGATTGAGCGTCAAGCCGCTTTCCGACCAGTCGGTGTTCGTGAAGGCGGCGGTGTCGGGCGTGATGCGCGAAGGCGTGATCGCCGCCGCGCTGACCAGCCTGATGATCCTGCTGTTCCTCGGCTCGTGGCGGTCGACCGTCATCATCGCCGCCTCGATCCCGCTCGCCATCCTGGCCGCCATCGCCGGACTGGCGCTGGCCGGGCAGACACTTAACATCATGACGCTGGGCGGGCTGGCGCTGGCGGTCGGCATCCTGGTCGACGATGCGACCGTCACGATCGAGAATATCAACTGGCATCTCGAACAAGGCAAGTCGGTGCGCGACGCGATTCTGGACGGCGCCAAACAGATCGTCGGCCCCGCCTTCGTCTCGCTGCTGTGCATCTGTATCGCCTTCGTGCCGATGTTCTTCCTGCCGGGCGTCGCGGGCTTCCTGTTCGCGCCGATGGCGATGGCGGTGGTCTTCGCGATGATCGCCTCGTTCATCCTGTCGCGCACGCTGGTGCCGACCATGGGCAACTACCTGCTGCGCGATCATGCCGGGGCGCACACCGCCCAGGTGATGGTCAGCCACGACGCACAGGCCGGACGCCCGCAAAGCCGCAACCCGCTGCGCCGGTTCCAGCATGGCTTCGAACGCCGGTTCGAGGCGGTGCGAGGCTATTATACCGGCCTGCTCGCCTTCGCGCTCGCCCGGCGGCGGCCCTTCGTCATCGGCTTCCTGATCGTGGTGCTGATGTCGTTCGCGCTGGTGCCGATGCTGGGCCGCAACTTCTTCCCCGCGGTCGATGCGGGCCAGATCAGCCTCCACGTCCGCGCCCCCGTCGGCACCCGGATCGAGGAGACGGCGGCGCTGTTCGACCATATCGAGAACCGCATCCGCCAGGTCATTCCCGCCGACCAGCTCGACACCATCGTCGACAATATCGGCCTGCCGGTCAGCGGCATCAACCGCGCCTATTCCAATACCGGGGGCGTGGGTCCGCAGGACGGCGACATCCTGGTCACGCTGAAGGAAGACCACCGCCCCACCGCCGAGTTCGTCAAGGCGCTGCGCGAACAGCTGCCCCGGGATTTCCCCGGCTCGTCCTTCGCCTTCCTGCCCGCCGACATCGTCAGCCAAATCCTGAACTTCGGCTCGCCCGCCCCCATCGACGTGCAGGTCGCCGGGCCCGATACCAAGGGCAACGAGGCCTATGCCCGGATGCTCGTCGCCCGGCTGTCGAAGGTGCCGGGGCTGGCCGATGTCCGCCTGCAACAGGCGTCCAACTATCCCGAATATGCGGTCGACGTGGACCGCGCGCAGGCCAGCCGCCTGGGCATCACCGAAAACGACGTGACCCGCAGCCTGTCGGTCAATCTGGCGGGCAGCGCGCAGGTCGCGCCGACCTTCTGGCTCAACCCGAAGAACGGCGTGTCCTATCCGATCGTGGTGCAGTCGCCGCAATATCGCGCCAGCACCATCGAACAGCTCGACAATCTGCCGATCACCGGCAGTGCGCCGGGCAGCTTCCAGACGCTTCAGGCGCTGGGCACGCTGCACCGCGAACCCAGCCCCGCGCTCGTCTCGCATTATGCGGTGCAGCCGGTATTCGACGTCTATGCGACGCCGCAGGGTCGCGATCTGGGCGCGGTCGCCGCCGACATCGACCGGGTTCTGGCCCAGACCAAAGGCCAGCTGCCCAAGGGCGCCACGGTCGCCATGCGCGGACAGGTGGAGACGATGAACACCGCCTTCACCGGCCTGATCCTCGGCCTCGCCGGCGCGGTCATCCTGATCTATCTGCTGATCGTCGTGAACTTCCAGAGCTGGATCGATCCGCTGGTGATCGTCTCGGCCCTGCCCGCCGCGCTCGCTGGGATCGTGTGGATGCTGTTCGCGACGCACACGCCGCTCAGCGTGCCTGCCCTGACCGGCGCCATCATGTGCATGGGCGTGGCGACCGCGAACAGTGTGCTGGTGGTCAGCTTCGCCCGCGAACGGCTGGCCGACTGCGGCGATGCGATCCAGGCGGCGATGGAGGCGGGCGCCACCCGCTTCCGCCCGGTGCTGATGACCGCCTTGTCGATGATGATCGGCATGGCCCCGATGGCGCTGGGTCTGGGCGAAGGCGGCGAGCAGAATGCGCCGCTCGGCCGGGCCGTCATCGGCGGCCTGCTGTGCGCCACGCTCGCCACCCTGGTCTTCGTTCCCGTCGTCTTCGCCATCGCGCACCGCCGCCGGAAGGCGACCGCGCCCTCCCCCCTGATGCCCATCGGAGAAGCCATCCATGCATGACGCCGCCCCGGCCCCCGCTGTGTCGGCCGACACCCCCAGCCCCAAGGGCCTGAAGATCGCAGGTCTTGCCGCCGCCGTCCTGGCGATCGGCACCGTGAGTGTGGGAACCCTGGCCCGAAGCCATGACGTTGCGGCGGCGGCCAGCTGGTCCACGACCAATGCCATTCCGACCGTCCACCTGATCCCCGTCAAGGGCGGTGCGGCGACCGACATGCTCGACCTGCCCGCCACGCTGGAGGCCTGGGAAGCCGCACGGCTGTTCCCCCGTGTCGGCGGCTATGTGCGCAGCTGGTCGCAGGATATCGGCGCCCATGTCGCGGCCGGACAGGCCCTGGGCGTGATCGACACCCCCGAACTCGACCAGCAGATCGGCCAAGCGCGTGCCGCGCTGGCCAGTGCCGTCGCGCATGAGAAGCTGGCGCGCAGTACGGCCGCCCGCTGGAGTGATCTGCTGACCACTTCGTCGGTGTCCAGGCAGGAAGTCGACGAGAAGAACGGCGATCTCGCGGTCAAGACGGCCGGGGTCGCCGAGACGCGCGCCGCCCTGTCGCGGCTGGAGGCGATGAAGCGCTACGCCGTGGTCCGCGCCCCCTTTGCCGGGGTCGTGACCGCGCGCAATGCCGAGGTCGGCGATCTCGTCGGGCCCGGTGCCGCCACGCAGGCGCCGATGTTCGGCGTCGCCGATACGCACCGCATCCGCGTCTATGTCAGCGTGCCGCAATCGCTCTCTGCCACGATCAGGCCGGGCATGACCGCGACGCTGGCCGTCCCCGCCTGTCCGGGCCGCCCATTCGCCGCGACGGTCGCGGGCCTGTCGAGCGCGGTCGATCCGCAATCGGGCGCCTTCCGTGTCCAGCTGTTCGCCGACAATCCTGAAGGGCTGTTGAAGCCCGGCGGCTATGCCCAGGCCCGGTTCGCCCTGCCCGGACAGCCGGGTGCGGCGCAGGTGCCGTCCAGCGCGATCCTGTTCGGTGCCGGCGGACCCCAGGTCGCGACAGTCGACCCGCGCGGCCATGTCGTGATGCATCAGGTTCATATCGGGCAGGACAATGGCCCGACCGTTCAGATCCTGTCGGGCATCACCCCCGGCGAACAGATCGTCGACAACCCGCCGGACTCGCTGGCGCAGGGCGAGTTGGTCCGGGTGGGGCAGACGCGTCATGGCTAAACCGCTCCGCCGCTGGGTCGCAGGCGCGACGCTCGCGCTGCTGGGCGGTTGTTCGATGGCCCCGGCCTATTACCCGCCGGTCCTGCCCGCACCCGTCGCGTATAAGGAGATGCCGACCGCCGGGGACGCGATATGGAAGCCGGTGGATACCGCGGCCACCGCCCTGACCGCCGACTGGTGGACCGGCTTCGGCGATCCGCTGCTCGACCGGCTGGAGGCGCGGATCGACAGCGACAATCCCACGCTGGCCGGGGCGCTGGCCCGCTATGACATGGCGAGAGCCACGCTCGCAGGCGCGCGTTCGGGGCTGTTTCCCCGTGTCGAACTGACGCCCAGCCTCTTGCGCAACAGGCAGTCGGACGAGCGTCCTTTGCGTGGCGGCTCTCAGCCGGATTTCTATACCGCCGCGACGCTGGGGGGCGACATATCCTATGAGGCCGATCTGTGGGGGCGTGTGCGCAACTCGGTCGCCTCCGGTCGTGCGCTCGCCGAGGCCAGCCGCGACGATCTGGCGGCGGTCAAGCTCGCCCTTCAGGGGCAATTGGCGGCCGACTTCGTGCGTTTGCGGGGGCAGGACCAGCAATTGGCGCTGCTCAGCCAGACGATCGATGCCTTTGCCAGGGCCGATGCGCTGACCCGCAACCGCTTTCGCGGCGGCATCGCGACGGGCATGGATGTCGGCCGAGCCGGTGCGCTGCTCGGCGAAGCGCGCGCCCAATATGCCGCGTTGCAGGCGGATCGCGCCGTGACCGAACATGCGATCGCCAGCCTGGTCGGCCAGCCCGCCTCGATCTTCTCCATCCCGCGTCGCGATATCCCGCTCCATCTGCCGAGCGTTCCGGTCGGCGTTCCCTCCGCGCTGCTCGCCAAGCGTCCTGATGTCGCAGCGGCCGAGCGGCGCATGGCGGCGGCCAATGCGCGGATCGGCGTCGCCAAGGCGGCCTTCTTTCCCCAGATCACGCTGGGCGGCACGGGGGGATTTCAGAGCACGGCGCTGGCGGGACTGGTCGCGGCCCCCAACATCTTCTGGGCGATCGGACCGGGCGCGATCCTGAACCTGTTCGATGGCGGCAAGCGTCGCGCCGATATCGCCGCCGCGCGGGCGGACTGGAACGCCGCCGCTGCCGACTATCGGGCGCGTGCCCTGGGGGCATTTCAGGATGTCGAGGACGCCCTCGCCACGCTGCGTCACCTCGACGAGGCCCAGGCCGCGCAGGACCAGGCGGTACGATCCGCCGCCAGCACCAGCGCGATCGCGCTGGACCGCTATATCAAGGGCGCCGCGACCTATCTGGACGTCGCCACCGCCCAGGAGAACCTGCTTCGCGACCAGCAAAGCGCGCTGTCCCTGCAGACCCAACGCCTGACCGCTACCGTCGCCCTGGCCCGCGCGCTGGGGGGCGGATCGGCATTCGCGCGACCGGCCTAGATTGCAACCCGCTTCAGAGGGCGGCGTCCGCCAGGCGCCCCCTCAGCTTCAGCATCAATCCCTCGGGACGGTAATCCGTCGCGGACAATTCCCTGAAATAGGAACGGAGCGATCGTTCGATCAGGACGGAACCAAAGCCTTTGCATCGTGGCGGAATGACGGGCGGACCGCCGCGCTCCGACCACTGCACGGACAGCCGCGCGTCGCCGCCAACACCTTCCACCGACCAATGCAGCGTCGCGATACCCGAATCGTTCGACAAGGCCCCATATTTGGCGGCGTTCGTCGCCAGCTCGTGCAGCGCCAGGGCAAAGGCCATGCTGGCTTCCGGTTGCAAAACGATCGGCGGACCGTCGATGACGATCCGCTCGCCGATGCCGCCATGCGGGGCCAGCGTGCGCTCCGCCAATTCTCGGAGGTCGGCGGATCGCCACGACTTGCCGGTCAGGATGTCCGTCGCGCCGCCCAACGCGACGAGGCGCGCCGACAGGGCCTTTCCGGCGGTTTGGGTATCGGGCGAATTGCGCAACGTCTGCTGCGCGATCGACTGGATGACGGTGAGCACGTTCTTCAGGCGATGGGCCAGTTCGCCGTTGAGGTACCGCATATCCTCCTCGGCCTGCTTGCGCTCGCGAATGTCGCGGGTGACCGTCCCGTATCCGACCATTTCGCCGCTCGCATCGGTGATGGGGAAAACCGAATAGAGCATCGGGATCAGCTCGCCGGTTCCGAAATGCCGGAAGAGCACGTCACCCGACCAGCTTCCCCGCTCGGCCACGGCCGGGAGCGCTTCGTGCATCACGATTTCGAGGGCGTCAGGCAGGAAGAAATCGGCGATCGAGAGCGAGGTATAGTCCACGTCCTCCAGCCCGACGATGCCGCGGGCGGCGTCGTTCATGTAGAATATGCGCCCGTCGAGATGGGCCATCGCCACGAAATCGGTGCTGTTCTCCACCAGCCGGACGAAGCGGTCGCGCTCTTCCTCGCTCTCGCGCAATTCGGTGATGTCGCGCGAGACCGACAGGATACGGTCCCAACGCCCATCGGCGTCGAAAATGGGGCTGACCGCAACATGCCACCATTTCCAATTGCCTTTCATGGTGCTGGCGCGACCGATGAAGCTGGAGGACTGGCCCGCGCGCGCAGCCTTCAGGGCAGCCTTGGCATCCCGATTGCCGTTACCCGTCCAGAAATCGGGCCACGGACAGCCGACGATGGCGTTGAAGTCGCTGACCTCCATCACCCGCTGCCCGCCATCGCTCATGAAGGCCAGCCTGCCCTCCAGATCGAGGACCTTGATGCAATCGGTCGAGCTGGCAAGGACGCTGCCGGTGAAAGATTCGCGTTCCCGCAGATTCTCGAACGCCATGTCTCGGTCGCGCAAGGCGCGAACCCGCTCGGTGGCGTCCGAACAGATGTTCAACAGCCCCGCGATTCGCCCGCTTTCATCGTGAACCGGCGAATAGGCGAAATCCCACCAGCTTTGCTCGTCGACGCCGTCCCGGGTCATGGTGACCGGCTGATCGCGGACGGCGACACGCTCGCCACAAAGGGCGCGGTCGATCAACGGGGGGAGGACGTCCCATCGCTCGGGCCATGTCTCGCTGGCGGGCCGCCCCAGGGCGGCAGGATGGCGGTCGCCCAAAATCCGTGCATATTCATCATTATAGATCTGAATCCGATCCGCCCCCCAGATCAGACACATCGCCTGACCGGCATGGAGCATGATGTCGACAGCGGTGCACAGGCTCTGCGGCCAGTCCGCCATGGCACCGACCGACGAGGCGGCCCAGTCATGGGCGCGCACCCGCTCCATCATCATCGGGCCATGCTCGGGCGGTCTGCCTTCGTCCTTGCCAAAATCCATATGTCGTCCGCCCCCGGCTGTTGATCAGAAAGCCGTCATGCGCTTGCTGCCACCCTATGGGGGAACGGACTAACCCAACCCAGGCCAGAGATAAAGCAACCCGACCGACCCGCCAGGCACGCCGATGCCTCCACGGGGGCCCGGGGTCGCTAAAAAGACACCGGCTATGCCGGGGAAAGCCAGCCGCCCTTGAACCCGGCACGTTCCAGCCCGGCGCGGATATAGGGGTTTTTCTGCATCGTCTTCCAGATCAGGCCGCTGCGCCAGTTTTCGATCATGCACGCGATCGGCCCCTGGTCGATGCCGAGGAAATCGTCCGCGACCCAGCCGATATAGGGCACCACCTTGCCATGCTGCAGCTTGACGTCGGTCAGGGTCAGCGTCGGGTTGAAGCTGTCGCGAAAGCCGTAGCGGTCATAGATGGCGGTGCCATAGGTCGAGTACATGGCCCGCGCTGCGGGCAGCACGATCTCGGGCGCGAAGGCCACCGAGCCCAGTGCAGCGGTGGGTGCGATCGTGCCGTCGTCGCGGTCGCCGGGGCCGCGCGCCGAATAGGAGAAGAACTCGCGCTTGCGCCCGTTGATCTCGCGCACGAAATCCCCCGGCCCATCGCACGCGGTCAGCCCCCAGACATTCTCGCTATAGCCGCGCCAGCCCGCCGGGTTGTTGATTGCATAGCGGCGCTGCGCATAGGTCGCGCGGCGGCTATTCTCGAAATAATCGAAGCCGCGCCGCTTGGAATAGGTATCCATCAGCCCGCGAAAGTCGATCCAGACCTGGCTGTACTGATGCCCGAACAGCGGCGGGAAGGCGGTGAAGGGATTGTCGTATTTCTCGTCCCAGGACGGGTCGAACTTGGCCGTCCACGCGTCCCAGGTCGTGGGCGGCAACGCATGGGTCGGCGATCCCAGCGCCAGGACGTACAGGATCAGGCTTTCGTTATAGATGTTCCAATCGGAGCCGATGAACCCGCTCTCGGGATGCCAGCCCATTGAGACGAAGGGCTTGCGCGGCGTGATCCAGTCCCATTCGACCGCGCGGTAAAGCTGGTCGGCGAGCGCGCGGATTTCCCGCTCGGCGGGGTCGGCCTCGTCGTCGAACCAGGTCTGGACGAAGAGGACGCCGCCCAGCAACAGCGCGGTGTCGATCGTCGACAGCTCGGTCCTGGCGAAGCGATGCCCCTTGGTGACGCCGAGGAAATGGTAGAAAAACCCCTTATAGCCGGTCATCCCCTCCTTGTCCGGCCCTTGCGGGGCGTTCGCGAAGAAGCGCAGCGTGGCCAGCGTGCGCTGCGCGGCGGCGGCTCGGGTAATCCAGCCGCGCGTCGCCGCGATCGGATAGGTGGTCAGCGCGAAGCCGACCGCCGCGATCGAGGCGAAACTGGGGGTCGGCCAGCGATCGGGGGCCAGCCCGGTCGCCTGATCGGTGGTGTTCCAGAAATAGCTGACGGTCCGGCGCTGGATATCGTCCATCAGCGGATCGCTGGCGCTCGCCGGGGTGGTGCCGACCCTGGGCAGCGTGCCGGGGAAGGCCAGCAGCGGCGCCCGCTTCGGCGCGAGCGGCCCGGCGGTGCACCCCGCCAGCCACCCCGCCCCGCCCAGCGCCGTGGCGCGCAGGATATCGCGTCGATCGAACGTCATGCGGTCATTCTCGATTCTGTACCGTCACCCCGGCACCGGCCGGGGTGACGGTGGAGGACGCATCAGAAGTTGAAGCCGGCCGACAGCTTCACCGTGCGCGGCGGATTGCCGCCGATGCTGTAGGTCGACACCTCGCGATAGAGGCTCGGCGAGCCGGGCGTGCGCGTCGTGTCGCTCGGGTCGTTGTTATAGTCGACGTAATTGCGATCGTTCATCGCATTGATGATGTCGACGCGGAAGCGGATGCGCGTCGCATCGCTGATGAACTTCAATGGCACATATTTGGTGAACGCCAGGTCGAGCTGGCGACGGCCCCAGCGATCGCCCAGTCCGAACACTTCCGATCCGACCAGCGTCCGCTGATAAGGCGTCGCCGTGTCGAGCAGCGCGCGCTGGAAGGTCGGGCTCTCGATCTGGAACTTCGCCGACATCGTCACGCCCAGCGGCGTGTCGACACTGCCCGCCACCACGAAGCGGTGACGCGGCACCACGCCCGAACGCAGCATCGGGTAATCCGACGCCTTGGGGAAATCGAGCAGGAAGTAGGACGACTGGTCGTTGTTCGGCCGGTTATCCACCGCCGCGGTGAAGGTATAGGTGGCGTCGATGCTCCACGGCGAGGCCGCCGAATAGGCCTTGGTCAGCTTGGCATAGGCCGAGTCCGCGCGCGTCTCGAGCCCATTGTCGCCCAGGATGATCGCGCCGTAACCGCTGGGCGCGAAGCTGGTGTTCGGTCCCTGCGGCGCGCCCGTGGTCGGCGACGGCGCGAAGAACGACCCGTCGGGACGGCGCGTGCCGAGCAGATAGACGAAGCCGTCCTTGCTGACGATCCGGGTATAACCGACCTCCAGCTCGACCGGGTTGAACCGCCCGCGAACGCCCAGGCTGAACTGGTCCGAATAGGGGACCTTCAGGTCGTTGTTGATGAAGCGGAACTCGCGCCCGCCCGGGCTGCCATTGCCGATCAGCTGCTGGCGACCGGCGTCGGTCAGATAGATCGGGTTCCAGGGGATGCAGTTCGGTCCGGGCGTGCACGGATTGATCGTGTCGGCACCCTGGAACAGGAACTCGCGGCGCTGGAAACGGCCATTGGCCAGTTCCTGCTGCAGGAAGTCGAACTGGTTGCGGTCGTACGACCGGCCATAGCCGCCGAACACCGCGAACCGGCCCTGCTCATCCAGGCGATAGGTGAAGCCGACACGCGGCTGCCATGCGCCCTTGAACGCCTTCCGGTTGCTGCCGGTCGAGATATAGTCGCCGATCTTGTAATCCGCGTTGACCAGGTTCGGATAGTTGGCGGGCGACACCGCGTTGACGTTCTCGGCGGAGGTCACATAGTTGAGGAACGCCGGGGTCCGCTCATAATCCCAGCGCAGCCCGAGGTTCAGCGTCAGCCGGTCGGTCACGTCCCAATCGTCCTGCGCATACAGGCCAAGCTGGAAGTTCTTCGAACGGATGCGCGGATCGCCCAGGCTGCCGTTCGCGCCGAATTGCAGGCTATAGGGAATCTGGTCGTTGAACCCGCTCGCCGAGGGCAAGGTGGTGTCATAGAGATAGAGCGGATTGATGAGGTTCTGCTCCAGCGAGTTGAGCGTCACCCATTTCGCCTTCGCGCCGACCTTGAACGTGTGGTTCTCGACCCCGGTCCAGGTGAAGTCGTCCTGAACGGTCCAGCCCTTCTGCCCCTTGTCCTGGAAGCCGAGCCCGGCCCCGGTGCGGAACAGGTCGAAGGTCGACACGCTGCTGCCGTTGCGTGTCGTGGTGCGGAACTGCTGGCCGATGCCGTTCTCGGCGGGCTGGGGCGACCAGGCCACATCCTCATAGGAGACGCGCACGTCGTTGATCCACGAGTCCTCGCTATGCTGCCAGCGCAGCATGCCGCGCTTCTCGTTCACCTTGCTCAGCGTGCGCGTGGAGAAGGCGGCATTGCCGTTGCCGATCTGCACGCCGGTCTCGTTGCGATATTTGCCGGTCAGTTCGACCAGGTCCTTGTCAGTCGGCTCGAGGTCGATCTTGCCGAAATACAGGTCCTGCCGGAAGCTCGAGTTGAACGACCCGAAAATGTCGCGATACTGGGCGGGCAGGCTCGACACCGCGACGCCGTTGGTCGGCAGGATGTCGATCGGCACCTGCCGCCGCTTGCCCTCATAGCTGACGAAGAAATGCGCGACGTCCTTGACGATCGGGCCGCCCAGCGCGACGCCGAACTGCTTGTCCTCCGAGGGAATCTTGGCGATCTTGGCGGGATAGATTTCGGTCGGGCGACGGTCGCGCAGATTCTGATTGGTGAAGTCGAAAAAGCCCTCGCCATGGAATTCATTGGTGCCCGACTTGGTGCCCGCGATGATGGCGACCGAGCTGACCTGGTCCAGCTCCGCCTTGTAGTTGGACGACAGAACCTGATACTCGCCGATCGCGAGCTGCGGGAACGGGTTGCCGGGCGAGCTGTCCTGGCCGGTCAGACCGCCGCGCAGCACGTAATCCTTCTGGCTGACGCCGTCGATGAAGACGTTGACCGAGTTGCTCCCTTGCGCCCCGCCCTGGATGCGCGAGCTGCCGTCCGAGCTTTCGATGAAGCGCACGCCGGGTGCGAGATCGGCGAAGGCCAGGAAGTTGCGGCTGTTCTGCGGCAACTGCTCGATCAGGCGCGGCGTGATGTTGATGCCGACCTGCCCGCCGGACAGCGAGCGGATGCGGCTGCCGGTGACGATGATGTCGCCCTGCTGCGCCTCGGCGGGCGGCGGCGCGGTCTCACCGGCGGTATTGTCGCCCGGCTCGGGCTGGGCCGGTGCCGGGGCGGTGGTCAGGTCGAGGTCGAGCCCGGCATTCTGCCCGACACGCAAGGTGAACTGGTCCGAATTGCGCGTGCCGTTCTGAAGGCGGATCTCCAGCCGATAGGCGCCAGCCCGCAGCGACGGGAAATTATAGCTGCCGTCCGCGCCGGGCACGACCGTACGGCGAAAGCCGGTGTCGACCTCGACCAGCGTCACGTCCTGCAGCGGATTGTCGGGCGCGGTGCGGATCACGCCGCGCAGCGCCGCCTGCCCGGCCTGCGCCATGGCGGGCGCGCTCCACATCGTCGCGGTGCCCAGCCCCGCCAGCATCGTCGCCCCGGCGAGCGCCAGCCTGAAAGCGTTCCGTGTCATAAACCTATCCCCTGTCCGTTTCTCTTGTTGTCTCGCGCACCATCAGATGCGGGACGATGACCTCGTCCGCCCCGGTGGATGCGTCTCCCGAAGATTCTTCGCGCGCGCCCGCGATCTGCGCGGCAAGCTGCGCCACGGCCCGCACGCCCATCGCCGCGATATCGATCGCGACGCTGGTCAGTGCCGGGCTCACCAGCCGTGCCAATGGAATGTCGTCGAACCCGGCGACCGCCACCTGTTCCGGCACCGCAATGCCGTGGCGCTTCAGCGCCATCAGCGCGCCGATCGCCATCATGTCGTTCGCGGCGAAGATCGCATCCGCCGCCAGCGTTCCCGCCGCGACGCGTTCACCGACCTTGGTGCCGCTGGCCTCCAGAAAGTCGCCCTCGATCACGCTCAGGGCCACGCCCGCCTCGGCGGCGGCGGCCTCCGCGCCCGCGCGCCGCTCCTGCGCGTCGAGATTGCCCGCGGGGCCGGAGATATGGACGATCCGCTTCGCCCCGCCCGCCGCCAGATGCGTGACGGCGGCGGCCGCCCCGGCGCGATTGTCGATCCGCAGGTTCGGGCTGCCGACCTGTGGCGCGCAGGCCAGGAACACGGCCGCCAGCCCGCGCGGCATGTGCCGGGCGAGGACATCGGGGTCGAGTTCCGGCGCCATCACCACCAGCCCGTCGACCTGCCCGCGCAGCGCCGTCAGCGTGTCGAGACCGCGCCCGTCGTGAAGCACGGTCAGCAGCAGTCCCAGTCGGCGCGTGCTCGCCTCGCGGTCCATGCCGCGCAGCAATTCGGAGAAAAATTCTCCGTGCAGGTCGGGCAGCACCACCCCGATCGCGCCGGTCCGTGCCATGCTCAGGCTTCGCGCGCCAGCATGGGGGACATAGCCCAGTTGCGCGGCCGCTTCCTCGACGCGTGTACGCATCTCCGCGCGGACGTGGTCGCGCCCGTTGAATACCCGCGACACCGACGCGACCGAGACGCCCGCCACCCGCGCGACGTCATGGATCGTCGCATGGGCCCTTTGCGCCGCCGGAGCGGCGACAGGGGCACCGCGCGCCGCCGGAGTGGCGGCAGGAGATGTGGGTCGGGCAGGCGACATGGCCGGCTGAAGCATCCTCTCTGTATCGCGGGCTTGTAACCGCTTACAGAAACCGCTTACATGAAGCCGACATGACAATCAATCGGTCGATTGGTCGGCGTAACGAAATCCGGACGGCGGCCTGGAATATGATCCGGGCAACGGCGTAGACGGCATCGAAATGACGTGGAAAGGGAGCAGGATGGACGGGCAGGATCGGCGGATTTCACGGCGCGCATGGCTGGCCGGAGCGGGTGCGGCGCTGGCATGGTCGGCCAGTCCGGCACGTGCCCTGCTTTCCCTCGTTGCCGAACGACCGCTTCCCGCGACGGTCGAGGCGCTGATCCCGCGCATGACGCTGGCCGAAAAGGCCGGGCAGCTCAACCTGCTCGCCGCCGCCTGGGCGGGGGGCGCGGCGACCTCGCTCAATCCGGCGGGCGCGGCGTCGAGCTTCGACACGCAATTGCGCATGGTGCGCCGGGGCGAGCTGACCGGCGTGTTCAACGGCAATGGCGCGGAAATGGCGCGCCGGATGCAGACCGAGGCGGTGCGCCGATCGCGGCTGAAGATCCCGCTGCTGTTCGCCGCCGACGTCATCCACGGCCTGCGCACCGTCTTTCCGGTGCCGCTGGCCGAGGCGGCCAGCTTCGATCCCGATCTGGCGCGCCGAACCGCCCGCGCGGCGGCGGTCGAGGCGGCGGCCTCGGGGATCGACTGGACCTTCGCGCCGATGGTCGACATCGCCCGCGACGCACGCTGGGGTCGCGGCGTCGAGGGTTCGGGCGAGGATGTGCTGCTCGGCCGGTTGATGGCGGCGGCGCGCGTCCAGGGGTTTCAGGGCAGCGGCCTCGCCGCACCGGATGCAGTCGCGGCCTGCGCCAAGCATTTCGTGGCTTACGGCGCGGGCGAGGCGGGGCTCGATTATAACAGCGTCGACGTGTCGGAACGGACGTTGCGCGACATTTATTTCCCGCCCTTCCAGGCGGCGTTCGCGGCCGGAGCGCCGACCGTCATGGCGTCGTTCAACGATCTGTCGGGGATACCCGCCACCGGCAACCCATGGCTGCTCGATACCGTCCTGCGCAAGGAATGGGGGTTTGGCGGATTGGTCGTCTCCGACTATACCGGCGACGAGGAACTGATCGCGCACGGTTTCGCCAAGGACGGACGCGATGCGGCGCGGCTGGCCTTTCTGGCCGGGGTCGACATGTCGATGCAGAGCGGCCTGTATCTCAAATATCTCCCCGATCTGGTCGAAAAGGGCGAGGTGCCGCTGGCCCGGCTGGACGAGGCGGTGCGCCGCGTGCTCGCGCTCAAGGTCGCGCTCGGTCTGTTCGACGATCCGTTCCGCCGCATCGACCCGGCGCGCGAAAAGGCACGGATTCGCACGCCCGAGACGCTGGCGCTGGCGCGCGAGGCGGGCGCGCGCAGCATCGTCATGCTTCGCAACGAGGGCGACCTGCTCCCCCTGCCCCGCTCGGGCAAGAAGATCGCGCTGATCGGACCCTTTGCGGGTGGCGGGCATGACCTGATCGGGCCATGGAACGTCTATGGCACCGACCGCGAGGCCGTCGATCTGGTCACGGCAGTGCGTGAGACGCTCGCCGATGCGACCCTGGACGATGGCAGCGATGTGGCGCGTGCCGTCGCCACGGCGCGCAACGCCGACATCGTGGTTCTCGCGATCGGCGAGACGCAGAATATGTCGGGCGAGGCGCAGTCGCGCACCGAAATCACCGTGCCCGCCGAACAACAGGCGCTGGCCGAAGCGATCGCCGCGACCGGCAAACCCTATGTCGTGCTGCTGCGCACCGGGCGCGCGCTGGCCCTGACCGGCGCGGTGGCGAAGGCTCCTGCCCTGCTGGTGACGTGGTTCCTGGGCTCGCAGGATGGGCCCGCCATCGCCGATGTACTGTTCGGAACGGTGTCGCCCTCGGCACGACTGCCCGTGTCCTTCCCGCGCGCCAGCGGACAGGTGCCCTATTATTATGCGCATCGCAGCACGGGCCGCCCCAATCCGTCGGGGCCACTCCAGCCCTACAAGACGCATTTCCGCGACCATCCGAACAGTGCCTTGTTCCCGTTCGGGCACGGCCTGACCTATGGCGAGATGGTCTATTCGAACCTGCGCCTGAGCAGCCCGACGATGGGCGACACCCCGCTGACGATCCGGGCGACCGTCACCAATAGCGGTCGCATGACGGCGACCGAAGTGGTCCAGCTCTATATCCACGACGTCGTGGCCAGCGTGACCCAGCCGGTGCGCGTGATGAAGGCCTTTACCCGCGTCACCCTGGCACCCGGCGCGACACAGGAGGTGACCTTCACCCTCACCCGCGCCGACCTGTCCTTCACCGGCCGCGACCTGAAGCCGACCACCGAACCCGGCGCTTTCCGCCTCTGGGTCGCCCCATCGGCCGAGGCCGAAGGGCTTGCAGGCATGTTCACCTTGGCGTGATTGTGTCGCCCCCTTCGATCCGGACACGGTCCGAAGGGGGCACGGCAAGGCGCGGCGAACTTGCCAATCTCCTCAATGACGGGGCGACGCCAGATCGCCGCGGCATTTCGACGCCGTTCTCAAAAATCACGTTCTGAATGACTGTAGTTGCGGTGAGCTGCGCTCCCATGCGCGGGCGAACTGCGATAACGGTCCATGGACCAATTCGGTTTATCCATGGGATGGCCGCACGCGAGACGCGGCCGTAGCGATGCGATGTCTGCCTCAACCCAGCACTGAAACGCACAACCCCACAATAAGTAATGCGACTCATTCTCATATTTTGGTTGCGCACGTTATTCCGCGCTGATTAATGAGAATGATTGTTAATATCTAAAGGGGTGATTCATGCTTTTGACGCTGGCCGCGATGGCAGCGCTCGGACAGCCTGTGCGCGAGGAAGACGCGACGGAGCAGCGTGATGTCGTCGTCACCGCAACCCGCGCACCGATCAAGGCACAGGATGCGCCGGTGACCGTTTCGGTCAAGAATGCCGATGAGATTGCGGACGAACTGGCGACCGATATCAAGGATCTGGTTCGCTTCGAACCGGGGATCAGCGTACGGCGTGCGCCCACCCGCTTCGGCGCGGCGCTTGGCACGACGGGCCGCGCGGGGAATGAGGGCTTCGTCGTTCGCGGCATCGGCGGCAACCGCGTCCTGATCCAGGTCGACGGCGTCCGTGTCCCCTATGGCTTCAGCTTCGGCGCGCAGGATGTCGGGCGCGGCGACTATGTCGATCTGGGCCTGATCAAGTCGGTCGAGTTTCTGCGGGGGCCCGCCTCCGCCCTGTACGGCAGCGACGGTCTGGCGGGGGCGGTGAGTTTCACCACCAGCGACCCCGCCGACATATTGGGCGGCAAGACGTTCGGCGGCTCGCTGCGGACACAGTATAATTCGGCGGACGAGGAGTTCACTCAGTCGGGGGTCGTCGCGGGCCGCTCGGGCGCGGTATCGGCGATGCTGGCCTATACGCGGCGCGACTTTTCCGAACTGAAGAACAAGGGCGATGTCGAGGGCACCGGCGTCACCCGGACCGCACCCAATCCGCAGGACGGGCGGGCCAATGCGCTGCTCGGCAAGCTGGTCTGGGACGTCGCACCCGGGCATCGCCTTCGCGCCACCGGCGAGTATCTCGACAACCGCATCGAAACCGAGGTGCTGACCGGGATCAACCGCAATGTCGCGGGGTTGCAGGCGCGCGACACGGGCAAGCGATGGCGCGCCGGGCTCGACTGGACCTATGACGGGGCCGGGCTCGTCCAGTTCGCGCGTGCGGCAGCCTATGTCCAGGACGCGGACAACCGCCAGTTCAGCGCCGAGGATCGGGTGACGCTGGCGGACCGCACCCGGCTCAACACGCTGGAAAACCGGGTCTATGGCGGATCGGGCGAGATACGGCTGGGCTTTTCGACCGGTCCGATCACCCACCGGCTGGTGACGGGCGCCGATATCAGCGTGCTGCGTCAGCGCGGGTTGCGCGACGGCACGGTTCCGCCTGCGGGCGAGACCTTCCCGACGCGCGCCTTTCCGACGACCGACTTCACCCTGGCCGGGGCCTTTGTCGGGGATGAGATCGGCATCGGGCCGCTGACCCTGCATCCCGCCCTGCGCTACGACTGGTATCGTCTGTCGCCCGACCGCGATCCACTGCTGCCCCAATTTGTCGGCGCCGCCCAATCGGCGGACCGGCTGAGCCCGCGCATCGGCGCGGTCCTGACCCTCGCCCCCGCCTTGCGGCTGTTCGCCAGCTATGCGCGCGGCTTCCGGGCGCCCGAGCCGGGGCAGATCAACCAGTTCTTCTCGAACCTGGCCTTTGGCTATACCTCGATCCCCAACCCGAACCTGCGCCCGGAAACCAGCGAGGCGATCGAGGCGGGGCTGCGCCTGAACAGCGAGGTCGTCGATCTGTCGGCCAGCGTCTTCCGGGCCGATTATCGCGACTTCATCAGTCAGGAGGTCGTGGGCGGCACCTTCACGCCCGCCGACCCCGCCTTGTACCAGTTCGTCAATCTCGACCGGGCCAAGGTGAAGGGCGCGGAGGCCCGCCTCGAGGGGCGGGCGCGCAATGGCCTGACCGGGCAACTCGCCCTGTCCTATGCCGAGGGCGAACAGATTGCCGCCAACGACGCCCGCAGGCCGCTCGCCACCGTCGATCCGCTCAAACTGGTGATGGGCATCGGCTGGCGCGAACCGGACCATGGGCGTTTTGGCGGTCAGGTCATCATGACGCACAGCGCGCGCAAGGCGGCTCGGGACACCACCGGCCTGTGCAGTACGGAATGTTTCCGGCCCGCCGCCTTCACGATCCTGGACGCGACGCTGTTCGCCCGGGTGACGGACGCGCTGACGCTGCGTGCGGGTATCTTCAACCTGACCAATGCCACTTATGCCTGGTGGTCCGACGTCCGCGGCCTCGGCGTGCCGCGCCCCCTGCCCGCGGGCGCCGCCGATGTGCCGCCCATCGCCTTCACCCAGCCGGGCCGCAACGCCAGCGCCTCGCTCACCCTCCGTTTCTGAAAAGGGTCTATCCGATGAAGAACCGTTCGATGCTGATCGTCGCGGCGCTCGCGCTGCTGCCCGTCCCCGCCCTGGCCGATGGTCCGCTGCGGCAGACCGCCGTCGAGGCACAGGCCGCCAAGGCCGCCGACCGCGCCGACATCCTGGCGATGGCCGGAACCTATAAGGTCCGCTTCGACATGCAGGAAACGACACCCTGGGTGGCGGGCTACACGCCGCTGGACCGCAAGATTTCGGGCGGGAACGAGGTGGTTCGCGTGATCGAGGACAGGCCCGACCATATCGCGCTCCAGCATCTGCTGGTCGTCGAGCATGACGGCGAGACCCATGTCATCAAGCATTGGCGGCAGGACTGGGATTACCAGCCCTCGCGCGTGCTGGTCTATGCCGGTCAGGGCCAATGGATGTGGGAAGCCGTGCCCGAACGGATGCGCGCCGGGCGCTGGTCGCAGACCGTCTATCAGGTCGATGACAGCCCGCGCTATGCCGGATGGGGCCAGTTCGAGACGCAAGGAGGTGTCCGCCGCTGGCGATCCAACTGGACCTGGCGCCCGCTGGCCCGCCGCGATGCCGTCCGCCATCCGGTCTATGACCGCTATTATGCGATCAACCGGCATCAGCCGACGCCGACCGGCTGGGTGCATTGGCAGGACAATATGAAGATGGGCCTCAAGGACGGCAAACTCGTCCCCATCGTTCAGGAATCGGTGCTGAACACCTATGAACGCTTCGACGGCTTTGATGGGAAGGCGGCCGACGATTACTGGGCAAAGACCAAGGATTACTGGGCCGCCGTGCGGGCGGCCTGGAGCCGGGTGGCCGATACGAAGGGCGGCATCGCGGTTCAGGAGCAGGCGGAAACCGGGACGGTCATCAGCGGTCGCCTGCTGACCATCGCCGACGACATCCGGTCGGGCAAGATGACCAGCGAGGCCGGAACGGCCGAGGCGACCGTGCTGATCGATCGGAACACCAAAAGGACCGGATGATCAGGACGGATCACTGCCCTCGGCCGCCGGTGCGGCCTTGGGCAGGTCCACCTTGATCTCGACCCGGCGGTTCTTGTCGCGCCCCTCGGGATCGTCTGAGCCGTCGAGCTTGCGGTTGGGGGCGATCGGCCGTGCCTCGCCCAGCGCGATGACGGTGATCCGCTCCGCCGCGACGCCCTTCTTGACCAGATAGTCCCGCGCCGCCTCGGCCCGCTTGCGCGAGGCGATCAGGTTGGAGGCGTCCGAGCCGGAGGAGTCGCTATGCCCCCAGATGGTGATCGGCCCGCCCAGCGCGAGCACGGGATCGGCGGCCAGCGTGTCGAGCAGGGCGATCCCGGCCGCATCGGGCTGGGCGCCCTTGGCCGGGAATGGGACGGTCAGTTCGACCGGCTCGGCGGGCGGCGTCGGGGTGGGCGAAGGTTCGACATCCGGGCGGATGATCGACTTCTTGGCCTCTTCCGGTTCCTCCGCCGCCACCGCATTGCCCGGCATGGCCATATTGCTTTCGGCCTCGACATTGGCCGGGGTTTCGGCGGCTTCGTTCGCGGCCGATTCGCGGCTCGGCTGACAGGCGGCGATGCCCAGCGCGACCAGGGCCGTCGCGACGGCGCGTGCGGCCCGGATGTTCCCTGTCGGTATCGTCATGCGACTACCTCTCCCGTTTCGAAGACCTGATTAGCGTCCGGATCGCCGTGACGCGAGGGGCCGTAGGATATGACGATGTCGCCATTTTGCGGGGCCGGCCGGGCGGCATGGGTGAAGAAGCGGATGAGACCGTCCTTGCGCAGCACGAGCAGCATGTCGGCCTCGTCCGGCAGGATCGACCGGGCATGGTCGAACTTGAACTGCTCGCTGATCCGCGTCTTGCGGAAGGTCCAGCCCGCCGCTTCGCGCCGCAGGATGTCCTCGACGCCGTGCCCGGCGGTGAACATCGCGCGGCCCCGAAGGGCTTCGGGCAGGCGGCGATGATCCTCATGGTCGCCGCTGCCGCCCAGCTGATAGACCGAGTCCCGACCGATATCGTGCGCGAACTCGCTACAGACCAGCGCGTTATACGCCTCGTTCTCGGTGGTTGCGACCAGCACCTGGAACTGGGTGAGGTCGAGCCGTTCCTCGGTCGTCTCGGCCAGGATCTCGCCATGATAGGTCTCGATCCCCGCCTGACGCGCAGCCGACAGGCGCTGCCAGCTGGTGTCGACGATCATCACGGGCAGGCCCAGCGACTGGATCTGGCGGGCGAGCGAAATGCTCCACGGCGTGCTGCCCACGACCAGCAGCCCCTTCTGCGTCGCCCCCGTCACCTTCAGCCAGCGCGCGACATGGCGGATGCTGAAACCGTGGGCGACGATCGTCGCGACCACCACCGCAAAGGACAGGGTGACGAGGATATTGCCGTTGCCATAGCCCAGCTGGTCGAGCCGCAGCGCGAACAGACCCGACACCGCCACCGCGACGACGCCGCGCGGCGCGATCCAGGCGATCAGCAACCGCTCGTTCCAGGGCAGCTTGCTGAAGGCCAGCGCGATCAGCACGGTCGCCGGGCGGACCAGGAACAGCAGCGCGAACAGGAAGGCGGCGAAGCGCCACTCGAACAGGCGCAGCACCTCGAAATCCAGCGACGCGGACAGCAGCACGAACACGCCGGAGATCAGCAGGACGGTCACATTCTCCTTGAACGGATGAATGTCGCGCAGCGAGTCCAGCCGCATATTGGCGATCGCGATGCCCATGACGGTCACTGCCAGCAGCCCGGTTTCCTGCTGGATCAGGTTGGACAGGACGAAGGTGCCGATCACCGCGACGAGTAGGACCGGGGCCTTGAGATATTCGGGCACATGGCCGCGCGGAAAGGCCCAGGCGATGGCCCGCGCCATGCCATAGCCGATCAGCCCCGACACCACCGCCGCGCCCAGCAGCGCGATGACGACCGACGCCAGCGTGCCCCCCTCGTCGACGCGGCGCAGATATTCATAGGTGATGACGGCGCACAGCGCGCCGAACGGATCGTTGACGATCGCTTCCCATTTCAGGATCGCACGCGGGCGCGCCGCGATATTGCTCTGGCGCAGCAGGGGGATGACGACAGTCGGCCCCGTCACCACCAATATGCCGGCAAACAGGATCGCCACCGGCCAGACCAGCCCCGCGACATAGTAACAGGCCAGCGACCCCAGCACCCAGCCCAGCGGGATGCCGATCATCATCAACCGCGTGACCGCCCCTTCGGTCTTGCGAAGCTCCCGAAAATTGAGGCTTAGCCCGCCCTCGAACAGGATCAGCGCGACCGCCACCGAGATCATCGGTTCCAGCAGATCGCCAAAGGTGTGTTCGGGAATGATAAGACCGGTGATCGGTCCGGCGATGACACCGGCGGCCAGCATCAGGGCGATGGCGGGCCACCCCGTCCGCCACGCAATCCACTGCGCGCCGATGCCCAGAACACCGATCAGCGCGAAAACGAGTGCTTGTTGTTCCATGGTGCCGTGTAACTCACAGGCTTCCCAAAGGTAACCGCTGCCCCGCCATATGCGGTGCGCCGGGCACGATCCGCCGAAAAGGGATCATGCCTGACGTAAAGGATATCGAAGGGTTGCGCCGCGCCTACAGTTGCGCGGGCGTCACAAGTCGGTATTTTTGCGCCCCGTTCCACCTCAACGCCATGGCCGGATCATCGATGGACCATAACGACAGCGACGCGCCCGAGAGACGCAGGCTTGCGGCGTTGGATCGCTATGGCGTGATGGACACGCCGCGCGAGCCGACTTTCGACGAACTCGCCGCGCTGACTGCCAGGCTGTGCGATACGCAGATCGCGGTCGTGAACCTGGTCGGCGAAGGACGCCAGTTCTTCAAGGCGGAGGTCGGCCTGGGGGTGCGCGAGACGCCGCTGCACAGCTCCTTCTGCGCGCATGCCTTGCTGGAGGAGGATTTCCTGATCGTGCCCGACCTGCGCGAGGATGCGCGGTTCGCCTGCAATCCGCTGGTCACCGGGTCCCCGCATATCCGGGCCTATGCGGGCGCCTTGCTGAAGACCGGGGACGGATTGGCGATCGGCACGCTCTGCGTCCTCGACTATCGCCCGCGCGCATTCACCGATGTGCAGCAGGAAACGCTGCGCGTGCTGGCGCGGCAGGTGATGGCGCAACTCGATCTGCGCCGCTCCGTCGAGGAACTCGACCGACAGAATGAGGCGCTGCGGGCCAGTGAGGAACGGATGCGTCTGATCCTCGACAGCGCACGGGATTATGCGATCATCGCGACCGATACCGACCGGCGGATCACCAGCTGGTCGGCGGGCGCGCAGGCGATCTTCGACTGGCGCGACGGGGATGCGCTCGGCCGCCCCATCGACGAAATTTTCGTGCCCCAGGACCGTGCCGAAGGCATTCCGGCCCGGCACATGGCCCGCGCCGCCGCGGAGGGTTGCGCGCCGGACCTTCGCTGGCATCGCAAGCCGGACGGCGCGCTCGTGCTGCTCAACGGCACGACCCATCCGATCAGGGACGGCGCCGACCGGATCATCGGCTATCTGAAGATCGGCCGGAACGAGACTGAGGACCGGGCGCGGGATGCCGAACTGGCCCGGGCGCGTGTCGAGCTGGTCGACAGCGAGGACCGGTTCCGCAACATGGCGGACCATGCGCCGGTCATGATGTGGATGACCGATGCGGACGGTGTCTGCACCTATCTCAACCGCCGCTGGTACGAATATACCGGTCAGACATGTGACGAAGCGCTGGGCTATGGCTGGCTCAACGCCACCCACCCCGACGACCGGGCCGAGGCGGATCGCATCTTCGGCCAGGCCAATACGACGCATACCTCGTTCCGCATCGACTATCGCCTGCGCCGGGCGGACGGGTCTTATGGCTGGGCGATCGATGCCGCCTCGCCGCGTTTCGGCCCGGATGGCGAGTTTCTGGGCTATATCGGCTCGGTCATCGACATCGCCGACCGGCGCGCGGCCGAGGATGCCCTGCGTCACGCCAATGCCATGCTCGCGGCGGTCATGGAGGCGGTGCCTGGCGTCGTCTATGCCAAGGACAGCAGCGGCCGGATGCTCGCCGCCAATCGCGGGACGGTCGAACTGGTCGGCAAGCCGATCGAGGCGATCATCGGGCGGACCGACCTGGAATTCCTGGACGACCGGGCGCAGGCGGAAATCGTCATGGCCAATGACCGGCGGGTCATGACCGAAGGCCGGACCGAAGTGCTGGAGGAACAGGTCGACTTCCCGGACGGGACGCACGCGACATGGCTGTCGACCAAGGCGCCATTCCGCGATGCGGCGGGCCATGTCGTCGGACTGGTCGGTTCGTCGATCGACATCACCGAGCGAAAGCGGGCCGAGCAAGCGCTGCAGCGGATGAACGAGACGCTGGAGGACGAGGTCGCCGAACGCACCGCCGAGCGCGACCGCATGTGGGATACCTCGCCCGACCTGATGCTGGTCATCGACTTTTACGGCGTGGTCCGGCGGGTCAATCCGGCCTGGACCAGCCTTCTGGGCTATGATCAGGCCGAACTGGTCGGCCGTCACGTCAACGAATTCGTCGTGTCCGAGGACCATGACGACACGGTCTATGCCTATGAGTTGGCGGCGAACGGCGGCAAGCCGGTGGTGCAGAACCGGTATCGCCACAAGGACGGCTCGATCCGCTGGATTTCCTGGAACGCAGCGCCTGCCGGCGACATGACCTATGCCACCGGCCGCGACGTGACCGCGCAGAAGGAACAGGCGCTTGCGCTGGCACAGGCCGAGGAACAGCTTCGCCAGGCGCAGAAGATGGAGGCGGTGGGCCAGCTGACCGGCGGTCTGGCGCATGATTTCAACAATCTGCTGACGGCGGTGACGGGCGGCCTCGAACTGCTCGCCATGCGGATCGCCAAGGGGCAGCATGACCAGCTCGACCGCTACATCTCCATGGCGCAGAATGGGGCGCACCGGGCCGCCGCGCTGACCCAGCGGCTGCTCGCCTTTTCGCGACGACAGACGCTGGCGCCCAAGCCCACCGATGTCGACCGCCTGATCGCGGGGATGGAGGACATCATCGTCCGCACCATCGGTCCCGCCATAGAGGTGACGTTCGCCTCCGCGCCGGGCCTGTGGCCGATCCTGGTCGACGCGCCGCAGCTGGAAAGCGCGCTGCTGAACCTGTGCATCAACGCACGCGACGCCATGCCCGAGGGCGGCAAGCTGACCATCGAGACCGCCAACAAGACGCTCGACACCCGCGCAGCGGCGGCGCAGGACCTGCCCGCAGGCGACTATGTCTCGCTGTGCGTCACCGATACCGGCACCGGCATGACGCCCGAGGTGATGGAGCGCGTCTTCGACCCCTTCTTCACCACCAAGCCGATCGGCGAGGGCACCGGGCTGGGCCTGTCGATGATCTATGGTTTCGTCCGCCAGTCGGGCGGCCAGGTCCGCATCTATTCGGAAGTCGGCACTGGCACCACGATGCGGCTATACCTGCCCCGCCTGCCCGGTGAGCATGAACTGGCGGATCCGCACGAAACCTCCGCGAACCGGCACCGCGCGCATGAGGGGGAGACGGTCCTTCTGGTGGAGGATGAAAGCGCGATCCGCGATCTGGTCGGCGAAGTGCTGCGCGATGCCGGATACCGCGTGCTGACCGCCAGCAACGGCCCGATGGGCGTCTCGCTGCTGCAATCGGCCGAACGGATCGACCTGCTCGTCACCGATGTCGGCTTACCCGGCGGATTGAACGGTCGTCAGGTCGCCGATGCGGGCCGGGCGGTTCGCCCTGCGCTCAAAATCCTGTTCGTCACCGGCTATGCCGCCAATGCCGCGGTCGGCGCAGGCCATTTGGATGAGGGCATGGAGGTACTGACCAAGCCGTTCAACATATTGGAACTGGAACGCCGCGTCGGCGAAATGCTGTCGGGCTGAAGCGCGCCCCGCCCCTATAGCCCGACCCGGTCGATCATCGTTGCGAGTTCGACCGGAAGCGCGGTCTCGCCCTTGGGGAGCAGCCGATTGAGGGCCGTCTGCACCCGCTTGCGTGCGACCTGATACGCCTTGTGCCGGATCGAGCGGGTCGCATTCGTTCGCCAGGACGAACTCTCGCCGAGCAGCGCCTCCCACTTGGCCTCCTCCGCCTCCAGGATCGACAGCGCCAGTCGCAGGCCGTCGCGCCGTCCGCGTGCATAATCGTCGGATTTCTCTGCTTTCTCCATCACCCTGCACGCTGCCCCCGATCCGGGTCCGAGGCAAGTCGGCGGTCAGGTCAGGCCCGACGCGAACGCGGGCGCGGCACCAACCGGTCCAGCGCATCGGCATTGTCGCGGCCCCAGCCATACAGCAACTCGACCGGCTCGACGAAGCGCTGACCCAGATCGCTCAGGCGATACTCGACCATCGGCGGCATGATGCTCTGGACATGGCGGGTCAGCAGCCCGCTACCCTCCATGTCGCGCAGCGTCTGGGTCAGCATCTTCTTCGATATGCCCGGCAGGCTGCGCTGGAGGACGCCCGTCCGTGCGACGCCGCCATGGCGGGCGTGCAGTGTATGCAGCACCATGCTGGTCCATTTCGTCGCGAACAATTCCAGCACGCGGCGCGGGGCGCAATCCTCCCGCCATTCCTCGTCGCGTGATCCCGGCTGCATATGGTTACCTTCTGGTGCCTGGGGGCCCAGATGGTGCCGTCTGGAAGTGCTGTCCACCCATACCTAGCTGAAATCCCTGATAACGGAGGCTTTTATGGCGAAGACGGCATTGGTGGTGGGCGCGAGCGGGATCGTCGGCAGCGCGACGACGGCGCTCCTGGTGGAACAGGGCTGGACCGTCCATGGCCTGGCCCGCCGACCGACCGAGCAGGCGGGCGTGCATCCGGTCGCCGCCGACCTTCAGGACCCGGACGCGACGGCGGCGGCGCTGCGTGACGTGAACCCCGATGCGGTCTTCATCACCACCTGGGCCCGGCAGGACAGCGAGGCGGAGAATATCCGCGTCAACGCCGCGATGGTGCGCAACCTGCTCGACGGACTGCGCGGGGGTACCGGCCCGCGCCATGTCGCCCTGGTCACCGGCCTCAAACATTATCTCGGGCCGTTCGAGGCCTATGGCAAGGGCACCCTGCCGCAGACGCCGTTCCGCGAGGAACAGGGTCGGCTGGACATCGAGAATTTCTATTATGCGCAGGAGGACGAGGTGTTCGCCGCCGCCAAGCGCGACGGCTTCACCTGGAGCGTGCACCGCCCGCATACCGTGATCGGGCTGGCGGTCGGCAATGCCATGAACATGGGCACGACACTGGCGGTCTATGCGACCTTGTGCCGCGAGACGGGGCGGCCCTTCACCTTTCCCGGCTCGGCCGCGCAATGGTCGGGGCTGACCGACATGACCGATGCCGGGCAACTCGCCCGCCATCTCCTCTGGGCGACGGAAACCGAGGCGGCGCATGACGAGGCGTTCAACGTCGTCAATGGCGATGTCTTCCGCTGGCAATGGATGTGGGGTCGCATCGCCGACTGGTTCGGCGTCGAGGCCGCACCGTTCGACGGCGTCGTGCGGCCGCTGGAGCAGCAGATGGCGGACGATGGCGCATTGTGGCGCGAGATCGCCATGCGCGATGGACTGGCCGAACCCGATCTGAACCGCCTCGCCTCGCCCTGGCACACCGATGCCGATCTGGGCCGCCCGATCGAGGTGGTGACCGACATGTCCAAGAGCCGACGGCTGGGTTTCACCGGCTATCAGCCGACCGACGATGCGTTCTTTACACTGTTCGAACGGCTCCGTGCCGACCGCCTGATCCCGTAAGCGAGGATATAAAAGCAGCCATCGGACCCGGCAACGTCGAGGGATTCGCCACGCGAGTCGCGACCCTCGACAGGGTTGGCAAACGCCTCTCCCCTCCCTTCAAACGGTCTGCCGACGACAGGCGCAAAATATTTTTGATCGGCCACCCGAGATTTGATGGATGCTGTCGTCGCAACCATTAACTATAATTTCATGATACCGCTATCATTGGCCGATGCCGAGCCGTGGCGTAATTTTCAGCATGTTAGCGCCATTTAGACCAAATAGTAACCAATATAATACCAAGCCCCTTCGGTCCGGCGGAATCTATCGGACGTGATCGTCTCTCATGTAACGCGCCGAATTGTGACAGATTGATGTCACTCCAGTTTATAAACTGTTAGAATTTTCCGTGTGACCCGTGCCGACCTTGACCCAGGTCAATATCGGAAACGGGGAAATCATGCGGGCCACGATCAAATTCAAACTGGGTGCAACATTCGCGATAATGCTCACATTGCTGTTGGGCATGGCGGCGCTTGCCGCGTCAAAACTGAGCGAAATGAACAGTGTCACGACCCAGATCGTCGCTGGCCCGGTGGCCCGGTTGGACCGTGCCGAAACCCTGAACGAGCGCATCAGCTACGCGATCCGCGTGGAAAAGAACCTCGCGCTGACGAACGACGACGAACAGATGCGGGTCTTTGACGGCGAGCTGATGCACGCCCGGTCCGACATAAAGGCGCTGGTCGAAACCGGCCTTGCGAATGCGACGCCTGCGGGCCGCCAGATCTGGACCGGGATCAGCGAGAGTTACACGGCTTGGCTGCCCGTCAACGATATGGTCCGCCGTTTCGGACTGGCCAATCGCAATGAGGAAGCTGGCGCATTGTCGATGACCAAGTCGCGCGAACTGGCCGTGCAGATCAGCCAGGGAACGCAGCAACTCGTGAAGAACGCCAAGGCCGACATGGAGGCCGCGCAGCAGAATGCCGACGCGATCTACGACAGTTCGCGCAACGCGCTGTTCGTCATCTCGGGCCTGGCGCTGGCGATCGCTCTGGCCGGTGCGGTCTGGATTGCGCGGATCGTGTCGCAGGGGCTGAAGAAAATCTCTGTCGCGATCGAGGCGGTGGCGATCGGCGATATCGAACAGGAAGTGTCGGTCGTCACCAATGACGAGATCAAGGACCTGGTTGACACGGTGAACCACATGACTGCCAATCTGCGCCAGAGCGCGCGGCTGGCCGATACCATCGCCGAGGGTGACCTGAGCATCGATCACCAGGCACTGTCGGACAAGGACCTTCTGGGTCATGCCCTGATCCGCATGACCACCAACCTGCGCAAGTCGGCGGAACTGGCCGAGACGATTGCGGGCGGCGACCTGACCGTCAACCACCGGCCGCTGTCGGACCGGGACTCGCTGGGCCAGGCGCTGGTCATGATGGTCGAGCGACTGCGTGGTGTCGTCGGCGACGCCACGCTGGCCGCCAAGAATGTCGCCGCGGGCAGCCAGCAGCTGTCCTCGTCGTCGGAGCAGATGTCGCAGGGCGCAACCGAGCAGGCGGCGGCGGCCGAGGAAGCCTCGGCGTCGATGGAGCAGATGGCGGCGAACATCAAACAGAATGCCGACAATGCCAGCCAGACCGAAAAGATCGCCCGCCAGTCCTCGCAGGATGCCGAGATCAGCGGCGCGGCGGTGCAGAAGGCCGTCGGCGCGATGCGCACCATCGCCGAGAAGATCGGCATCGTGCAGGAAATCGCGCGCCAGACCGACCTGCTGGCGCTGAACGCGGCGGTCGAGGCGGCCCGCGCGGGCGAGCATGGTCGCGGCTTTGCGGTGGTGGCCGCCGAGGTCCGCAAGCTGGCCGAACGGAGCCAGATTGCGGCGGGTGAGATCAGCGGCATGTCGTCCGACACGGTGGCGGCGGCGCAGCAGGCCGGGGAGATGCTCGGCTCGCTGGTGCCCGACATCCGCCGTACCGCCGAGCTGGTCGCCGAGATCAGCGCCGCGTGCCGCGAACAGGATATCGGCGCCACCCAGATCAACGCCGCGATCCAGCAGCTCGATCAGGTCACCCAGCAGAACGCGGCTGCCTCCGAACAGATTTCCGCCACCTCGGAGGAACTCGCCAGCCAGGCCGAGGAGCTGGAGGAGAATATCGCCTTCTTCCGCATCGACAACGGTACGGGCCGCGCAAGCCGCACGCCGGCCCCGGCACGGGCGACGACACCCGCCAAAAAGGCCAAGCCCGCCGCCCGGACGAACGTGGTCGCCGACCAGCAGGCCCGCATTCGCGGCTTCGCGCTGGATATGTCGACCGGCGGCCCGGACGGCGAAGACGCCGATTTTGGTCGGGCCGCCTGACCGGCGAGGCATATCCTGTAAAGAGAGACCTCTCACCATCCTGCACGCGATCCCGGCGGAGGCCGGGATCCATTTGGGGAGGGCGCCAGCAGCTCGATCGAGCCGTCCCGTCACTTGACCCCGGCTACCGCCAAGGACGGCGTGCAGGGGATGGCGAGCCATCACCAAGCAGGCCTAGCGCTCGCCCCCCTCACCCCGCCAGCAGGGTCCGTGCACATCCTTGCACATGATCGGCGATCAGCTTGAACGCCGCGCTCATCGGCGACTGGCGGCGCCAGGCGATGGCGATCGACCGATGCGCACGCCATCCCTGGACGGGCAGGATCTTCAATCCCGTTGCCCCGCCCACTTCCGATCGCAGATACAGGCTGGGCAACAGCGTCAGGCCCAGCCCGCTCGCGACCATCTGATGCAGGCTTTCCAGGCTGGTGCCGTAATAGTCCGGCGCGATGGTCATGCCATAATGGTCCGCGACCTCGGCCGCCTGCCGGGCCAGATGATGGCGCGGGTCCAGCGTCAGAAGCGGACTGCCGCTCAGCACCTCGCGATCCGCCTCGATGGCGGCATCGATCGGGTGGTCGAGCGCCGCGACCAGATGCAGCGGCTCGCGAAACAGGGGTTCGACGGTCAGGTCTTCGCCGGTCATGGGCAGCGGGCCGAGCAGCACGTCGATATCGCCGCGCGACAGCTCGCGCACCTGTTCGTCGGGTATCCCCTCGCGCACATGCAGGCGCAGGCGCGGGGCCATGCGGTGGAGTTCGGCGATGATCGGCGAGAGAAGATACGGCCCCAGCGTCGGCGTGGTCCCCAGCTTCAGGGTGCCGGTCAGGCTGTCGGCCGAGCCCGCCGCCAGTGCCACGATATCGCTGGCGTCGCTCAACATGCGCCGCGCGGTCGCCACGATGCTGCGCCCGACCGGCGTCAGGATCGCGCCCGTCGCGCTCCGCTCCAGCAGCTTGGCGCCCAGCCGCTCCTCCAGCGTCCGAACCTGCTGGCTGAGCGTCGGTTGCGAGACATTGGCGACCCGTGCCGCCAGCGCGAAGGAGCCCGTGTCCGCGATGGTGACCAGATATTCGAGCTGACGCAGGGTGAGCATAGGGCCCTATAGCGGCTTTCTATACCCCGGACACGGCAATTCCGATTGGCCACGATCATGATATGTCGTTACACCGACTTCACTAGGATCAGGCCGAAGCGTAACTTTCATGGAGGGGAACATGAGGGTGTCGCGGAGTGACGGTGGCCGTCGGCTGCCCGCTCCGGCTTGGCCAAGATACGGAAAAAGGGGCGCGTTTTGGCGGGACAACGATTGGGTTTTCGGGATGCGGTGGGCTGGCTGTCGCAGATCATAGGCCCTGATTCGGCTTATGTCCGCCTTGGCATCGTCTATACCATCGCGATCAGCCTGTTGGCACTGGCGACGCCCATCTCAGTCCAGTTGCTGATCAACAGCGTCGCCAATACCGCCATGCCCGCCCCGCTCTGGGCGCTGTCGGGCGTGTTGCTGATGCTGTTGCTGATGGTCGCCGGGCTCAGCGCGCTCCGGGTGTGGATCATGGCCGCGTTCGAGCGTCGCCTGTTCTCGCGCGTGGTCGCCGAGGTCACAATACGTGCGGTCCATGCACAGGACCCCTTCTTCGCCGATGGCAATCGCGGCGACCTGTTTAACCGCTATTTCGATCTGGTCGTCGTCCAGAAATCGGTGCCCAGCCTGGTCATCGGCGCCTTCACCATCGTGTTGCAGGCGGTAATCGGGCTCAGCATCACCAGCTTCTACCACCCGGTCTTCCTTGCCTTCAACGCGGTGCTGGTCACGGCGATCCTGGTCGTCTGGCTGCTCTGGCGGCGCGGCGCGATCAGCGGCGCGGTGGCGCTCAGCCATGCCAAGCACAATGCCGCGCGCTGGCTGGAGAGCGTCGGCGGGTCCAACGGCTTCTACAAGTCGCTCCGTCATCTCGACTTCGCGATGAACCGGTCGGAGGCGATGACGGCGAACTATGTCAACACGCATCGCCGCTATTTCCGCTATCAGTTCGCGCAGACCATCGCCTTCCTGCTGATCTACGCCTTCGCCAGCGCCGGATTGCTGCTGCTGGGCGGGATGCTGATCCTGCGCGGACAGCTATCGCTGGGCCAGCTGGTCGCGGCCGAGCTGATCCTGTCGGGTGTGTTCTACGGCATCTCGCAGCTCGGCACCTATCTCGACACCTTCTACGATCTGGTCGCCAGCTCGGAAGAGCTGTCGCTGCTCTTCGCCATTCCGCAGGAGCCGATGGTGCGCGGCGACAATGGCCCGCGCGATGGGTCGGTCAAGCTGACCGACGTGGCGTTCAACGATGCGCGCTACAATCTGACGCTGGCGGCCGGGGAACAGCTGGTGACGGTGGCCGAGCCGGGGGCCGAGCGCACGCTGGCGATGCTGCTCAAGCGCCATGCCTTGCCCGATCGCGGGCTGGTGCGGATCGGCAATGCCGATCTGGGCTCGTTCGACATGTACCGCCTGCGCTCGGACGTGACGGTGCTCGACCGCTCGACCATCGTCGAGGTGACGATCCGCGAATATCTCCGCCTCGCCTCGGGTGAACTGGCCGAAAAGGCGATGGAGGCGCTGGCGCTGGTCGGGCTGGAACGCCGTCTGGCCAGCCTGCCGCAGGGGCTGGACACGCCGCTGGGTTCGACCGGCTATCCGCTGAGCGTCGGCGAGACGATGGCCCTGAAGCTCGCCAATGCGCTGCTGGTCGGCCCCAAGCTGCTGCTGCTCGGGCAGCTCTACGACCTGTTGCCGCCCGAACGGCTGCGCGCCGCGCTACACCTGTTGCGGGCGCATGGCACGACCGTGCTGCTGTGCACCGGCCGCCCCGAGGACATGCAACTCGACGGCTATCTCTATCTCGGCCTGACCGAGCAGCGTCGCTTCGACCAGCTTGCCGACCTCCAGAACGCCTATCGCCGGGAGGACGCCGATGTCGCCTGATCAGCTCGCGCATTTCCGCACCCTCTCATCGCTGCGCCCGCCACGGGTCACGGTCGCCATCGCCTGGATCCTGACGGTCGGCATCGCGGCGGTCATCTTCATCCTGTTCTTCGTGCCGTGGTTGCAGACCGCGCAAGGGCGCGGCCAGGTCGTCTCGCTCGATCCCACCGACCGCGCGCAGGACGTGACCGCACTGGTGCCCGGCCGCGTCGAGCGCTGGTATGTCCATGACGGCCAGCATGTGAAGCGCGGCGATCCGATCGCGCGGATCATCGACCTCGATCCCAATCTGCTGTCCCGCCTCGCCGCCGAACGCGCACAGGTGGAGGCCGAGATCGCCTCGGTCCGCCAGTCGCAGGCGGTCGCCCAGATCGACGTCAGCCGCACGCGCCAGCTCTATGCCGAAGGCCTCGCCTCCCGCCGCGATTATGAACAGGCGCAGATCAAGGTGGCGGATTCCGGCGCCAAGCTGGCGGAGTCGCGCGCCAAGCTGAACCGCATCGACGTGCAGCTGAACCGCCAGTCGGCACAGCTGGTCCGCGCCCCGCGCGACGGCCGTATCCAGAACCTGAACGCCGCGGCGGGCGGTGCCTATGTCTCGGCGGGCACCGCGCTGGCGGTGGTCGCGCCGGAAGAGGTGCAGCGCGCAGTCGAGCTGCTGATCGACGGTCGCGACGTGCCGCTGCTCCGCCCCGGTCGCCCGGTGCGTCTGGAGTTCGAGGGCTGGCCCGCGATCCAGTTCAGCGGCTGGCCCTCGGTCGCCTACGGCTTTTTCGACGGCCGCGTCCGCACGATCGATCCCAATGCCAATGCGCAAGGGCTGTTCCGCATCCTGGTCGAGCCCGCGCCCGGCAAACCCGCCTGGCCCGAGCGCCGCTTCGTCCGGCTGGGCGGCAAGGTGCAGGGCTGGGTCCAGGGAGAGACGGTCACGGTCGGTTACGAACTGTGGCGTCAGCTGAACGACTTCCCGCTCGAATTCGGCCAAACGGTGAACGACAAGCAGGACGACAAGGGCGCGAAGGACGACGACAAGAAGATCGCGGCCAAGGCGGGCAAGCCGAAATGATGCGCTCGCTGCTGCTGATCTCCGCGCTCGCCCTCCCTGTCCTGTCGGCACCCGTCATGGCCCAGCGGATCGAGGCGATCCCCGCGCCCGCGCCTGTATCCCGCACGGGGCCATTGACGCTGGACGAGGTGCTGCGCTCCTCCGCCCGCGCCGCGCCGCAGATCATCGAGGCGCTGGCCAAGATCCGCTCGGCGGAAGGCAAGGCGATCACCGCCGACGGCGCGTTCGACACGGTGTTCGAGGCCGAGGGCCGCTCCCGCACGCTCGGCTATTATGACGGCACCGTCGCCTCGGCGAGCGCGAACCGGCCGCTGAGCAACAATGGCGGTTACGTCTATGGCGGCTACCGGGTCAGTCGCGGCAGTTTTCCGGTCTATGAGGACCAGAATTACACCAACCGTCTGGGCGAGGTGAAGGTCGGGGCGCTCTATTCGCTGTTGCGCGACCGGCTGGTCGACGAGCGTCGCACCCGCCGTACCCTGGCGTCGGGCGATATCGACATCGCCAAGTTCGAGCGCGAGGCCGTGGCGATCGGCGTGCAACGGCGTGCGGTCGATGCGTATCAGAACTGGGTCGCGGCGGGCCTGCGCCTGCGGGCTTATCGCGAGCTGCTGGACCTCTCGCTCAACCGGCGGGGTGGCCTCGCCCGGCAGGTCGAACTGGGCGCGCGTCCGGATATCCTGCTGGCGGAGAACGACCAGAATGTCGTCCGCCGCCGGGCGCTGGTCGTGCGGGCCGAGGGGGATTTCCAGGCCGCCGCCAATGCCCTGTCGCTTTATTACCGCGATGCCGAAGGCAATCCGGTGCAGGTCGGGCCGGAGCGCCTGCCCGGCGGGGCCGAGGCGCTGTCCGGCGTCGCGGTGGCGGCGCGCCAGAATTTCGAACAGCGCCGCCCCGATCTCCAGGTGCTGCTGGCGCGGATCGACCAGGGTTCGGCGCGCCTGGCGCTGGCGCAGAACGACCTGCGTCCCCGCTTCGACCTGCGCGGCGAGATGGGCAAGGATGTCGGTCCCATCGGCCTGGGCGGCCCCAATCGCACGCCATTGGAGGCGGCGGTCGGCTTTCGCTTCTCGATGCCGCTCCAGAACCGCGCGGCGAAGGGCCGCATGGTCGAGGCACAGGCCGAAATGGATGCGCTGTCGGCGCGCAGCCGCTTCCTGCGCGACCAGATCGCGGTCGAGGTCGAGGGGATCACCATCGGCGTCGATGCCGCCGAAAAGCTCGCGACCATCGCCGAGCAGGAACGCCAACTGGCCGAACGGCTCGCAGCGGCTGAGCGGCGACGGTTCGAACTGGGGTCGAGCGACTTTTTCCTGGTCAACCAGCGCGAGGAAACCGCGAACGACGCGCGTGTCCGCCTGATCGACGCGCAGGCCCGGATCGCGGCCGCCCGCGCCGAACTGGCCGCCGCCACCGCCGACCGCGCGGCGCTGGGGCTGGAGCCCTGAACGGGCGGCTGAGCGAGGCTCTAGACCGTGATGACATTGCGTTGAACCAAGCCGAGCCCCTCCCCTTCAGGAGCATCAGGCAAACCGCGCCCCGCGCGGTTCAGATCAGGCTGGGAGCCTGATCGACCTGGTGCTGGGTTGGGGTGGGGCCTCGCCACAGGCGGCGTACTTGCGGAGGCGCCCCACCCCCTGCCCCTCCCCTGAAGGGGAGGGGTGAACCCATCTCAGGTCATCCCGCTCTACACCCGATCCGCCAACGGGGCATTGCCGGCGGGAACGACCGGCGCCCCATCGGTGATCGGCGCGAGCGCGACGGGGTGGCCGTAGAGATAGCCTTGCCCAAGCCGACAGCCGAGCTGGCGCAGACGCTCGGCCTGCCATTCGGTTTCGATCCCTTCGGCGATCACGACCTTGCCCAGGCCGATCCCCAGGCCCACGATCGCGCTGACGATCGGGAAGGTGCCGCCATCGGTTTCGTCGAACCCGGCGACGAAGGACTGGTCGATCTTGATCCGGTCCACCGGCAAGTCGCGCAGATGGACCAGCGAGGCATAGCCGGTGCCGAAATCGTCCAGCGCAATGCACACACCCGCCTCGTGCAACGTGCGCAGGCTGGACAGGATGCTGTCGGCGCCGCGGTCGAGCATCACGCCCTCGGTCACCTCGACGCACAGCCGCGATGGCGCGACGCCATAATGCGCCAGCCGTTCCAGCACGGTGCGCGCCGAACGCGGTCCGCCAAGCTGCGCCGAGGTGAAGTTGACGCACACCACACCCAGCGCTTCGCCGCGATCGCGCAGCGCGATCAATGCCAGTTCGAGGACATGATCCTGGATGCGCAGGCCGATCCGCTCGGCGACCAGCACATCGGCGAAGCGGTCCGGGGTCATCAGCCCATGGACCGGATGGTCCCAGCGGAGCAGCGCCTCATGCCCGCACACCGTTTCGGTCTCCAGCGAGACGATGGGTTGCAGGTATAGGACGAATTCGCCCTGATCCAGCGCCTGCTCGGCCTCCCCGGCAAAGGCGACCTGAAGTTCGCGCAGGCTGCTTTGCAGTGGATCATATCGGACATAGCGCGCGCGGCCCAGCCGCTTGGCGGTGTAGAGCGCCAGATCGGCATTATGGTACAGCAGGTCGAGCGCTTCGGCATCGTCCGGGTAGCGTGCCGACCCGATGCTGAGCGACATGGTCCGGCTGCGATCGCGGCCATGCCATTGCTCGCCCTGGATGCCGGCGATGCGTTCGGCCAGGGCGGCCTCGTCATGCAGCGAGCCGGGGCACAGGATCGCGAACTCGTCGCCGCCGATGCGCGACACCCGCACATCCGCCATCGAGCGTACGACGCCGCCCAGCGCGGTGCCGACATGGCAGAGCAGCATGTCGCCGCTGGCATGGCCCAGTCGGTCGTTGACGTCCTTCAGATAATCGACGTCGATCAGGAACAGGCTGAACGGAATGGACGCCTTCATCAGGGCATTGGCCTGCTGCTGAAAGGCGGCGCGGTTGCCCAGGCCGGTCAGGAAGTCGGTATGCGCGGCCAGCCGCAGCGTCTTGGTCTCGGCCATGTCGATCTCGCGCCGCTGCCGCGACTCGTCGAGTTCGCGGCGGATGCGGCGGAAACGGTCGGCGATCGCGAGCGAGAGGACCAGCGCCTCGAACGCCAGCGCCAGGAAGGTCGCCATGTCCACCGCGTCATTCTGCCGCACGAAACCCAGATTGCGCGCCAGCCGCAGGACGAACAGCGTGATGACCGGGCTCCATCCGATCATGTAGAACCAGACGACCCGGCTGCCCCGCCGTGCTGCCACGACGCAGGACCAGGCGATCAGCGCCGATGTCGCGGCGATGTCGTAGTTGAGCAGCCGGTCGGTGAGCACCGGGGGAAACCAGGTATCGGCGGCGGCCAGCGCGCCGAACACCGCCCCACCGATCGCCAGCCAGCGTCCCGCCCGGATCACGCCGGGGGACAGCACCCCGTCCTCGATGACCGAGAAGAAGAACATGTTGCACGCCGCGACCATCAGACCGACGAGCACGAACCAGATCCGCACCGCGATCGGCCCGACCAGCCACGGCACGAGCAACGCCGCCGTATTGGTCCAGATCAGGCCATAGACCAGCGCAACCGCCACCCAGAGCAGATACCAGCGCTGAAAGGCGGGCCGCCGCCCGGCATGGATCACCAGATTGTAGAGAAAGGCCGACAACAGGGTCCCGGCGAACAGACCGGTCAGCACCAGCCAGCCGACATCCGCACCGTTCATCCTGCTGCCCGGCCGGGCGACGACCTTGCGCATCAGCGACAGGTCGTCGATCTGCCGGAAGCCGACATAAAGCTTGCCCACGTCGCGCCCCGGTGGCCCAACCACGAACTTCAGGAGGCCCCCGGGCGTCCAATGGCCCCGCAATTCATCATAGGACAGCACCCGACGCGTCGCCCTGCCGTCATGCGTGACGACCAGCAGGCCGAGGCGGTCGAACCGGGTCTGGTCGATCAACAAATCCCAGTAGGGGGGCAAGCTGCCCAATCGGGACGTGTCCAGCCGCAACCACAGCCAGTCCGCCCCCCGCGTCGGGGCCTCCGCGCCGCAGCGATAGGGTGCCTCGACGATCCCGGCGTCGCTGGCGCCGTCCGGCAACGCGGCGCTGCAGACGGTCGGATACAGATCGACCGCCTTGGCGGAGGCCGCACCCGGCGTCATCGCGGCCAGCAGCAGCAGCCATAAAAGGCCCCATGCCCTGACGTCCCAAACCCGCTTCGCGGCCTTCATGCCGACCCGTCCCCAACCCGCATTAATGTGACGGAAACAAGACGGCCAATCCCGCAGAGCGCCCCCGCTCCCGCCGCTTTCCCCACTTGCGCCCTGACCGCCTTTTTACGCTTTCGTCAATCTCCGTATTTCAGGCCCTTGAAGTACGGTGACTTTTTTCTGGACAATCGCAGGATCGGCCGGATCGCGGCGCTGGAATATCGCATTTCCCATTTCGGACCGCGCCCTCTCTGGCGGCAGGCACAGGCTTTGGGCATGGAAGAGCCATGACGCTGTTCCATCGGATCGCCCGGTCGCTCCCCGCCTCCCTGTCGCTGCTCGTCGCGGCCTGTTCGCCGCTGGCGACCTTCGACCATCTGGTGCCCAAGGATGGCGGCGGCAGGCGGGTGGCCGAGGCGCTGGCCTATGGTTCCGATACACGTCAGCGGCTCGACATCTACGCCCCGCGCAGTGCGGGAGCGGGTGACCGACCGGTGGTCGTCTTCTTCTATGGCGGCAGTTGGAACAGCGGGACGCGCAGCGGCTATGCCTTTGTCGGGCGGGCATTGGCGGCGCAGGGCTTTGTCGTGGTGATCCCCGATTACCGGCTGGTCCCCGCCATCCGCTATCCTGCCTTTGTCGAAGACGGCGCGGCGGCGGTGCGCTGGACGAAGGGGCATATCGCCGGGTTCGGCGGCGATCCCGCGAAGCTTGTGCTGATGGGGCATTCGGCGGGTGCCTATATCGCCGCGATGCTGGCGGTCGACGATCGCTGGCTGGGCCGTGACCGACAGGCGGTACGCGGGCTGGTCGGGTTGGCCGGTCCCTATGACTTCCCGCCCTTCGACGTGGATGTCAGCCGGGCGGCCTTCGGGGCCTGGCCGCGCCCGGAGGAAACCCAGCCGGTCCATTGGGCCGGAGCAGGCGATCCGCCTTCGCTGCTAATGGTCGGTGCCGAGGACAAGACGGTCCTGCCGCGCAACAGCGAGGCGCTGGCCGCCCGGCTGCGCGCGGGCGGCGTGGCGGTGACGCTGCGCGCCTATCCCAAGCTCGGCCATGTCGGGATGATCCTGTCGGTCGCCCGCCCCTTTCGCGGCCGTGCCCCGGTGGTGGCCGATGTCGCCGCCTTCGTCCGGCAGGTGACGCGCTAACGTCCGTCGGGGATCAGCCAGGTTTCCGCGACCTGCTTGCCGCGCCCGCTGCCGCCCATGCCGGGCGGCCGGGTCCAGGCGAGGTCCAGCGTACCGCCCGCTGTCGCCTCGCGCGGGATGGCGACCGTGACCTGGCTGGGGTTGGAAGCACGGACGAAATGCTCCTGCAACACCGTCGTCCCGTTCGCGACCAGCCGCATCGGCAGCGTATAGTCCTCCCCCGCATAGGTGATCGTCAGGCTGTAACCCCGGCGCGGGTCGAGCCCGTCATAATGCAACCGCAGCGGGCTGTCGTAGAGCGTCTCGGCATAGTCGAGTTCGCCCGGCCACCAGCCGTCCGCCGGGGTCCGGTCGGCGATGCCGTCTATGGCGGTGGTGAAGAATTGCGGATCGGCCTGGAAACCGGGCCCGCGCACCAGATGCGGCTCGGCATCCGGGCGGCCCAGATCGTCATAGAGTGCACCCTCCGCCCGGCGGCTCCGGTCGGGGATCGGCCAGCCCCTGGCCATCTGCGCCTCGATCCACGCGCGGCCGGTCAGGTCGACATCGGCGCGGTCGAGATTGGCGCCCCGCTCGATATTCGACGCGCCGTAGCGCTTCACGCTGAGTTGCAGTCGCGCCGCCTGCCACAGCCGTTCGGCCAGCGCGTTCAGCCGGTCGAGCAATGCGGCGACCTCGGGTCCGTCGCCCGTCACCAGGATGGCGCGCGCGCGTTCGGGATCGGGTGCGGCCAGGGCCGCCGCTCGCCGCGCACGGGCGGCGATGGTGCGGCGGCGGACCAGCGCATCATACACCGCACGATAGCGCAGCGAGTCGATCCGCCAGTCGGCGAACGCGGCGGGCCGGACCTGTTCGGCGAGGCGCAACGTGGCATCGATCGTCGTATTGGTGGCAGGGTCGCCGACCCAATTGGCCTCCAGCGCCGCCGGAAGTGCTGCCGCCCGGTCATCGCCGACGAACACCCGCGCATAGTCTTTCGCAAAGGCGCGTGTGTCGGTCTTCGGGTTCCAACCCAGTCGAAACCAGAGGAATTGGTTGAAATCGTCATTCACCCCTTCGGAATAGGTGATGAACCCGGCGGTCAGGGGAGCGAAGCGGGCGAAGATATGTGCATAGGCGGCGGGGCGCGGATTGATCGGCTCGCGCCCCTCGGTCAGCGCGAATTCGGGCCACCAGCGCGGCACCGGAAACTGCGCATGCATGGTGTGCGCGATGTCGGGATAGAGGATCAGCGGATAGCGCGCCGGTATCCGCGCCCGCTCGACCGACAGCGGATCGCGCGTCTGCGGACCGACGAAGACGCCGGTCAGCCAGTCGGGCTGTTTGTCCAGTTCGCGGTAGAACGCCTCGAACCCCGCCGCGTCGAATCCTTGTGACGAGATATAGACGGGCGCCGTGGGACGGCGCGCGCGAAGCAATGCCGCCTGTTGCGCCACGAGCGGAAACAACCGCGCGGGCGGCGTATGCCCTGGATCGCCGCCGGGCACATAGAGCGCATCGACATAGGGCAGATCGGCCAGCACCCGCCGGAACGCCGCGACCTCGGCGGCCACCGCGCCGGGTTTGTCGTAATCGCCAAGCTCGGGATAATAGAGCGCGACATCCAGTCCCAGCCGGTGGGTGATGCGGGAAATCCCCGCCAGCGTCTCGCGCGGCGGGGCGGGGAAAAGCGGCCCGGTCGCATCATCGTCGGACACCGGCGCGATGATCTGCACCCCGCTGGCCCCCCAGAGCGCGAAATCCTCGATCCGCCGCTGAAACATCGGCAGGGTCCAGGCATCGTAGCTGTTGTTCTTGGGGCGATAGCCGATCTGGGTCAGCCGCGTGGCATAAGTCGGCTGCTCGTCAACCGGTCCCCTCACGGTCAGACGCGCGGTCCCGCCCGCAACGTCGAGATGGCGCAGCACCCAGCCCGCGCCATAGACCAGTCCCCGCGTGTCTCTAGCGGTGACGACCGTCACCGGCCCCACCCGCCGGATCGCAAAGCCTTCGCGGCCCAGCTTGGTGGGTGCCCGCCACCGGCTCCGCAGCGCGACGGGAAGCGCCGCCGCCACCGCCCCCGGCGGCGCGACCAGCACCCGGACGTCGCCGCACCGCACGACCCGCTCGGCGATCCGGCGGTTCAGCAGATCCGCCGCAACGTCCCCCCCTGCCCCGGCCGTCGCGCAGGATGCCGCCAATGCAGTGGCAACGAAGATCATGCCGCCACACCAGGGGCGGTAAGGGACGGGGTATGATTCAAGATCGGCTCCATGGTTTCGCCTTGGTCTATGGTCGATCCACGTCGCTTTCCATAGGCCTTGCCCTTCCGTCGCGACGCAGCGCCCAGGCGAACGTGGCGAGGCTGGCCGTCAGCGACCGGCCCGACATGGTCGGCACCGCGATGGCGATCGCGAGCAGGCTGGCGTCGTACGGACGATGGACCACCAACATAAAGGACAATGGCCTCGTCGTTAAGGCGGATCGGACCGCGGCGATCTTCCCCCCGTTCAAGGTGTATCCAGATCGAGCAGCGGATCTCGCGTCCCCAGCCGGGTGGTGACGTCCGTCATGTCATCGGGAAAGATCAGCTCATCGAAACGCCGCGACAGGTCCAGCGCCACCGTGCCGGCCCGCTCGCCGTCCGCGACGATGCTGCCCGCCAACATGTTGCCATGATTGATCCACACCACCCCGCCCTCTCGCTGGATCACCGCCAGCGCTTGCGGGTGCAGCGCGCGTTCGACCAGCAGGCGGTTGTCGCGCGGAATGACGATGTCGGCACGCTCTTCCAGCAGGCGCAGCGTCGCCTCCAGCTGCACCAGGTTCGGATAGACATTGCCCAGCCCGTGCCGCTCGCGCCGCCCCCCTTGCACCTGCGGGGACGGTCCGTCGGCCGTATTTGACCAGATTGAGGATATAGCGGTTCCCCCGCACCCGCAGGGATGGTCCCTCGCCGGGAACGCATGTCGCCGATTGAATGAAATTTCCACCGCACCTACGGCTGGTCCTACGCCCAACCATCAGGGGCGGGAAATGGCCGTCTTTGGCTTGAAGGATCGTAAGAGCACCGAAGCATCTTTCGTCCCATCAGATATCGCCAAAGACCACGCATTCTGAGGGAAGTTGATCGCGGCTTACGGTTTCCAGGACTGCCCTGCCAGCCGCTCCAAGGCTTTCCGACGGGCGGCGGGATCGAGGCGGGACAGCACGCGTCGCTCGCGCTTCGACAAGCTGCGCGCCTGCCAGCCATAGGCCGCCATGCACGCCTCGATCGTATCTCCGGACACCCGGCCCGGCGTTCCATTGTCGAGCAGCGCCGCCCCGTCCGGGCGCTCACCACCCGCCGCCGGGCCGGTGGTGATGATGCGGCAACGCCGGAGATCGGCTTCGACCTGCGTCAGTGTCGCTCCTGGCTGATGATAAACGACCAGCGGCACCGGATCGGCCGCCACCGCTGCCATCGCCAGCAGGGCCGCCATCACCACCATGACGACCCCGCCCGCTCCATCAGAAGGACAGCTTCAGCCCGGCACGATAGGACTGGTTGCGCACATCGTCGCGTCCGACCGTCGAGTCCGCCGCCAGCGAGACGGTCGCACGGCCCGAACGATAGGCCACTCCCGCGCTGATCTCGCCCCAGTCGCGGTCCTGCTGTGCGGTCACGAAGCGGGCCTGAGTCCGCGTGCCGCCGACCAATCCGGCGTTGAAATAGCCCGGCCGCCCCTCGAAATCATGGACATAATAGGCCGAGGCGAAGGGGCGGAAGCCGCCTTGCGTCGCGTCGATCTGAAGCCCCGCACGGCCCTGCACGCTCAGGAATCGGTCGCGGCCATAGGTCAGCGCCGGGCCGCTGCCCGTCTCGCCCGTGGGGGTGAAGTCGATGCTGCTGGTACGGATCGCCACGCGCGGGCCGAAACGCAGCGCCCCGCTGCCCTTCATATAGCTCGCCCCCACTTCGCTCGACAGCGCCAGCGCATTGTCGCGCGAGCGCAGGTCGAAGGGCGTGCCGACAAAGCTGCCCTGCCGCCGGGTCGAGGACTGGTACACGCCCGCGCCGAACTGTGCATCCAGCGCCGGGCCGAGCGTACCGCCGAGCCGTCCGTAGAGCGTGCCCTGGATCAGCTCGCCTTTGGCCGACTGGCCGAAACGCTGGTCGCCATCGATATCCGAATAGGACAGGCCGAAGCCCAGCGCGCCCGTGTCCGACACCCGCGCTTCGACACCGCCCGCGATGTAGAAGCCGTCGAACGGATCGCGACCGCCGACCGTGCCGGGCATCGCCGCGCCCGAGCCGTCAATATAGCCGCCCGCCAGATAGGCCGAGACATTGTCGGGCAGCATGTTTTCGCGGACGATGCTGGTCGGCGTATCGCTGACCGTCTGGGGACGACCGGGTGCGGCGATGGCGTTGGCGGCGAACTCCAGCGGCTTGCCGATCATCGCGACCGTGCCGCCCGCAAAGCCGTCCGGCGTCATCGCGGTCAGGCGATCGCGATAGAAGCGCGCGATATTGTCGGTCGCGGTGGTCCCGATCGCCCGGCGGGTCGTCTGGCTGCGCGGCGCGATCGCCTCCAGGCTGCTGCGGATCGTCCCGACATCCTGCAGGTCGAGCAGGCCGTAGGTCCCGCGCAAGCTCGCATAGGCGGAGCGGTTGGCGTCGAGCAGACGCGCATAGGCGGTCTGCACCGGCGTCGCCGCGACGACACTGGCATAGGGCCGCGCGCCCACCGCCGCCGTCACCCGGCCTGCGCCATAGCTCAGTTCGGGATAGAGGATCGCACTGAAGGCGGTGGTGCTGCCAAAGCTGCCGGTGATGCCGTTCGATGCGGTGAGGAGCGTATAGCTGTCGCCATAGCGCGGCACATAGTTGACGGGGCGCAGGGTCAGGTTGCCGCCGCCCAGCACGATGCTGCGCGCCGCCAGTTGGTCGGAGGTGCCGGCGGAGCCGATATCCGCGACGAACTGGCTGCCCGATCCCAGACTGGCGGTGCCCGCCACGGTCAGCGTCCCGAACGCGCCGGTGCTGCCCGGCGAGACGATGCCGCCCGACCCGGCGGTCAGCGATGCGACGCTGCCATTGCCTGCGACGATGCCGCCCGACACCGCCGTCACCGCCGATCGGGTCAGGCTGCCGTCCACGGTCAGCTGCCCCTGCTCGACACGGGTCGGGCCGCTATAGCTGTTGGCGGCGGTCAGGATCAACTCGCCGCCGCCGCGCTTGACCAGGCCTCCAATATCGTTGGGGAAGCCCGCCAGCACTTCGGCCGAATAACGGTCGCGCGCGTCGGTGATCGGGTTGCTCCAGATATCGGTCGTGCCCGATGCGACCGTGACTTCGCGCGTGTCGCGCAGTGCGGTCGGCCCGCGCAGCGCCACCGCCATCTGCGGCGCGCCCCAGCCCGAGCGCAGGTCGACGCCCGGCGTGTCGAGGTCCCTGGAACTGGACACGAGGATGTCGGAGATCAGCCCGGTATTGTATTCGGGAAAATACTCCATCAGCAGCGCGGCGAAGCCCGAGACATTGGGTGCCGCCATCGACGTGCCGGTCAGCGCGGCATAGCCCGGCCCGGTGAAGGTGATGTATTTTTGAAGTTCGGCGGTGATCAGCGTATTGGCCTGAGTCAGCACCGAGGTGGAAAAGTCCCGCCCGAGCAACGTGACGTTGCCGGGAATGGTCAGGATCTGCGCCAGACGGCTGGTATAGCCATCGGGATCGGGCGTCATGAACCGCGCGCCGTACGCCAGCGAGATGCCGACCGCCTGTTGTGCCGCCTTGGTCCGCTCGGCCTCCTCGTCGAAGGGGCGGCCGAGTGTCTGGGCGATGTCGCGTCGAACAAGATAGTCGGTCAACACGCCCAGCCAAGCATTGACCGCCGCCGTCTGCAACTGGGCCAACGTCGTCGCGGCATAGATGGTCGGGTACATGGCGCGGGTGTACTTCGCCCGGATCGCGGTGCCGTCGACCAGATAGGTCTGCGCCGCGGACACGACCGAACTGCCCGGCCCCGACACGCACCAGGTCGCGGTCTGGCCGCACAGGCTGGTGCTGGACGCCGCCGTGCCGTTCGCCAGATAGTTGGTGACGGACAACCAGTTGGAACGCAGCCGCAGGTCGTTGAGCGGCGTCACCGCATCGACACTGGCATGGACGCCGCCGCCATTGCCCGCCGAGAAGACGACCAGCACGTCATTCTTCAGGACCGGATCATAGAGGCCGTTCAGCGTCTGCTGAAACGCACCGCGCGCCTGGGACGAGGTCAGCGTATAGGGCTGGGTCGAGGTCGAGCCCCAGCTGTTGTTGATGATCCGAACCCGCCCGGTATTGGCGAGCGCCGGGATATTCTCCTGCGCGGTGGCGACCATGACGTTGTCGAGGATCTGGTCGCGCCACCACAGGAAATCGCCCGCCGCAAAATTGGTCGTCGCCGACAGGATGTTCGCGCCGAACGCGTTGCCGAACATCACCCCGTTCGCCAGCCGGTCGCCCGCCGCCGTGCCCGCGACATGGGTACCATGGATTTCCCAGGGCCGTCGCGGATTGACCATGCCGTCATTGCCGTAGGCCGCGGGGACGGGCGTGCGCAGCCCCGCAATCTTGCCCGATCCCGCAAAGGACGGATGGCTCATCACCACGCCCGCATCGTTGATCCCGATCGTCTGACCCTTGCCCGACAGGCCCAGCACATAGGCATATTCCAGGCCCAGATAGCCCTTGGTGTAATCGACCGAGAATTGCTTGTCCTGCCGCCACGACGCCAGCGCCGCGTTATAGTCCGCCGTTCGCTGGCCATTGGCCATCACATAGCCGCCGGTCGGTGCAGGCGGCACATATTGGCTCTGCGCGGCTGCCGAGCCCGCCTGAACCAGGCAAAAGGACGCGATCGCCAACAGCGATACGCGAGAAACGCCCACCCCCACGCTATTCCCCTTAATTCCGATTAATAACATCGACTTATCGGTGACACGGTTTTCATGGTGCCACCGGCCTGTCAACTCCGATAACGGATGAATTACAAAGGTTTGTAAAGTTTTCCTGTTTCGACTCCGCAACAATGGCGGATAACGTAGGGGAATGGATAAGGCGGGCTCCGGCGGCGTTGCGGGTCCTCCTGCTCCTTATCGATGCAGACGGCGCAGCGAGCGAATCGCTCGTCGCAATACGCTCGGTCGGCCCTAAGGCCTGCCACCTTCCCGTTCGGGTGAAGACAGGTTGCGAACGACCGTCGCCAGCGCGTCGTCGCGGCGGGCCGCCAGTTCGTCCGCCGACACCTTCGCCAGGTCGAAGCGCAGCTCGTGCATGGTCATGCCGGAGCGATAACCTTCGGGCCAGACGGCGGTCTGCTCGAAGCCGCAGCGCAGGAAGAAGAGCGCCACCCGAGGCGAGGTGTCGACCGTGACATAGCGCGTCACCGGCCGCGCATGGACCGAGACATGGTGCAACCGTGCCAGCAGCAACAGCCGCCCCAGGCCGCCACCATGCCAGGCTGGCGCCGCCATGCCCCAATAGAGCAGCGCCTTGTTGTAATGCTCCCAGACCTCATAACCGCCGAACGCCGCCGCGCGTCCGTCGATCGCAACGACAAAGGCGGGGCCATCGGGCTCGTCCAGCGTCTCGATCAGCCAGTCGCGGTCCCCTGCCCCGAAATAGTCGGCGCGGTTGGCGTCGAAGATCGTCAGCACGTCGTCGCGGTCGGTCTCCGCATAGGGGCGGACGACGACGTCCCTCATGCCCATAGCGCCACCGTCTCAATCGCGCTGTCGTCATCGCGGGTCCAGCAATGCGCGTCTCGCTCTCCCTGCCGGTGCGCGGTCGCCTGCCGGTCGTCGATCAGTCGCGTCTCGATCGTCTCGGCGGCGATATGCCGGGGGTCGCCGATCAGCTTGGCATAGGCCTCCTTGATCGTCCACCGGCGCAGCCATTGGCGCGACGGATCGGTCGCGTCACGCACGGCACGCGCCTCCGCCGGGGTCAGCATGTCCCAGAGCGGCGGGGCACTGTCGATGATCTCGCGATCCACCGCTATCGGCCGCCGCGCCGCCGCGATCAGGCAGGCCTCCCCCCGTCCGGCAAGGCCGATATACCAGCCTTGCGGGGCCGCGACCTGCGGCTGCCCGGTCGCACTCCGCGCCAGCCGGACCGGTCCGCCCGCCAGCCGAGAAAGCAACGCTTCGACCAGCGGCGCGCGCTTCCCTCGCCCCGGATCGGCCGTGCGCCAGATGACGGGGGCTTGGCCATCCCATTCCAGCCGGTCGAGCGGCCCGTCATGGCGCAGCGGCATCATGCCTCGGTGACGATCCGGGCCGGGCTGCCCTCCCAATTGGTACCGTCGGGCAACGTCTCGCCCTTCATGACGACCGACAGGTCGCCCAGCTGCGCATCCGCACCCACTTCGGCATCGTACAGCACGATCGCCAGCGAGCCGATGGTGGCACGGTCGCCGACCTTGATCGCACCGACCTTCATCACCCGGTCCTCGAACAGATGGGTCTGGAGCCCGGCATAATCGTTCAGCGCGACATCGTCGCCGATCGTGACCAGGTCATGCTCGGTCAGGTCGGTGGTGTCGATATAGCAGCGCTTGCCGACCTTGGCGCCCATCAGCCGGAGATAGAGGCCGATCCAGGGCGTGCCCCGCAACGGCTCCAGCAGGTTGGCGACGGCGAGGTTCTCATAGGTCGCTGTGACCAGTTCGGTGCGCCAGACGAAGGTGCTCCACAAGGGCGCAGTCCGGGCCCGGTAGCGCCCGACCACCAGCCACTTCAGCGCCAGCACAAACGCACCGCAGGCCAGGCAGAAGCCGACATAAAGGAACGGAAAGGCCGAGATGATGACCAGCCCGCCGCGCTCCAGATCGTCGAGATCGCCGACCACCGACAAGAGCGCGCTGAAGAACACCAGAAAGGCGGTAAGCGACAGGGTGGTGCGGATCGCCTCGATCGACAGGCGTGTCGCGATCAGGCCGCGCGACGGATTGAAGCGCGCGCCCTCGTCGAACATCGTCGCCACCTGCCGCACCGGCAGCTTGATGGCGGGCGAGCCGAACCAGGTGCTGCCCGCCTCGGTCGCCAGGTTGGGGTCCTCGGGCGGCTTGGAGAGGACGCCGATCAGCACCTCGTCACCGATCTGCGCGCCGGTGGGCAGCAGCGCGGAGTTGCCGATGAAGCTGCGACGGCCGATCTTGGTATGCGCCAGTTCGATGGTGCCATGGCCGATCTTGGCCGCGCCGAAGATGACCGAGTCCGCGATGAAGCTCTCCGGTCCGATCTCGACCAGGTCGGGGACGATGGCGCTGGCGGTCGAAATCTCCGCCCGCCGCCCGACCTTCACGCCCAGCGCCCGGTACCAGGGGATGACATAGAGCGTGGCGAAGATCGGGTGGAGCAGCCGCAGCGCCAGGTCGTTGATCTGCCGGACCATCCAGTAGCGGACATAGAACCAGCTATCGAGGCGATAGACGCCCGGCTTCACCCGGCCCAGGATCAGCCGCTTGGCGAGCACCGTCAGCACGCACATCATGACGATATAGGTCGCGGCGAGCAGCGGCGAGACGAGCATGTACCCGTAACCGGTCGTCGCCCAGTCCAGCTCGATCAACGCGATCAGGCCCGGCGCGATCGGCAGGATGGCGATGATCGGCAGCAGCAGCGCGCCGATGAAGATCGCCAGCGACGGCCCGGCCCGCTTGCCCGTCGTGACGACCTCGCCCGGCTCGACCATCCGGTCGAAGGCGGCGGGCGAACCGGTCCAGCGTTGCCGCGCGGGGATCACCGTCTCGGCGGGAAGCGCGGCCATGTCGTCGAGGATCGCATCATCCTCTAGAGCCGAATTGCGGCCGACCACCGACTGGCCGCCGACGAACGCGCGGTCGCCCAGCGTCACCGTGCCCAACCGCAGCAGACCGCGCTCGACCGAGCTGGTCGCCATCACCGCCTGGTCGCTGACGATGGCATCGTCGCCGCAGGCGAACAGGTCGGCGGTGTCGATGACGCCATTGCCGATATAGGCGCGCTTGCCGATCTTGGCGCCCAGCATCCGGTAATAGCCCCCGATCATCGGCGTACCCGCCAGATAGGGCGTCGCCGTCACCGCGATGATCCGCCGCACCAGCCACCAGCGGAAATAGGTGCCGCCCCACAGCGGATAGTCTCCCGCCTTGAACCGCCCGGCGATCAGCCACTTGGCGGCGATCGAGAACAGCATCGAGGCGACCGGCACGATGGTGAAGAACAGCGCACTCAGGACCAGCGCATCGATGCGCGGCATCCGCCCGGCCAGATGGGTATAGGCCACATAGGGGAAGAACCATTGCAGCCCGGCAATGGTATAGACGGGCAACAGCGCGACCGTCTGCGCCGCGACACAGAGCCAGCGCTTCCATTCGGGGACGCGGTGGAAGCTGTCTTCGGTCGCCACCGCCACGGGCGGGGTGCCGCCGATCCGGGTCGCCAGCGCTCGGATGGTCGGCGCGGCATAGAGGTCTTCCAGCGACAGCCCCTCCAGCCCCGCGACCTTGCGCGCCGCCGAGACGAGGCGCGCGGCCTTCAGAGAGTGACCGCCCAAATCCTCGAACAGATCGTCGGTAACGGACACCGGCTGCGGCGCGAAGGCTTCGGTCCAGATGGCGTGGAGCTTTTCCTCCATCGATGTGGCGGGCGCTTCGAGCTTGCGGCCGGTGTCGACGGTAATTTCCGGTTTTATTAGCGCCTTGCGATCGACTTTGCCCGAGGCGGGCAAGGTCGGCAGCGCCGCCAGCTGCTGATAGGCGGCGGGGCGCATATAATTGGGCAGGCGTTCGGTGACGCGTGCCTTGATGTCGGCGATGTCGATCGTCTCACCGCTGCGCGCCACGAAGAAGGCGGCCAGAAACTCCGAACCATCGGCGTCGGTGAACAGGTGGACGACCGCCTGCGCGACGCCCGGCGCCTCGCCGATCACTGCCTCGATCTCGGCAAGTTCGACGCGGAAGCCGCGAATTTTCACCTGGGTGTCGATGCGCCCGACGAAATCGATGTCCCCCGCCGCGTCGAGCCGAACCAGGTCGCCCGAACGATAGATACGCTCCGGCGCGCCCGACACGGTGTCGAACGGGGTCATGGTGAACTTCTCGGCCGTCAGGTCTGGGCGGTTGACGTAACCGACGCCGACGCCGGGGCCGCCGATGACCAGTTCGCCCTCCTGCCCCGCCTCGACCGGCTGCAACGCCTCGTCGACGATCCAGGCGGTATAGCCGGGCAGCGGCTTGCCGATGGTGATGCGCTTGCCCGGCTGCACCTCGGTCCAGGTCGCCGTCACCGAGGTTTCGGTCGGGCCATAGGTGTTGAGCAACCGCAGGCCGGGCCGCGCCAGACGGCGCGGCAGGTCGGCGGGGCACGCCTCACCGCCCATGTTGATCAGGCGAAGCGTCGGCACCGGATGCTCGACCAGCGCGATCAGCGAGGGAACGACATGCCAGATGGTCGTCTTTTCCGCCGCCAGCGTGACGGCGACGTCGGGGCCGCTCGCGGCCAGCGGCTCGGTCGCGACGAGCAGCTTGGCGCCGACGAAGAACGCGCTCCACATCGTCTCGACCGACATGTCGAAGGCCAGGCTGAACCCGCCGAACACGATGTCGTCGGGCTCCAGCGCCAGGATCGCGCTTTCGGAACGGACCAGGTGACAGGCATTGGCATGGGTGATCATCACCCCCTTGGGCCGCCCGGTGGTGCCCGAGGTATAGATGATATAGGCCAGATCGTGGCGGTCCGATCCCGTCACCTCGCGCCCCATCGGCACCGGCGGCTCGGCAGCCAGGTCGCCCAGCTCGGCATCCAGCGCGAGCGTCGCGCCCGGTATCTCCGCCGCCCGTGCGCCGGTGGTAATGGTCAGCGCGGCGCCGCTATCCTCGATGATGAAGGCGATGCGGTCCTGCGGATAACCCCAGTCGACCGGCACATAGGCCGCGCCCGAACGCAGCACGCCCAGGATCGCCATATACTGGTCCAGCCCGCGCGGCAGGCACAGGACGACGCGGTCGCCCTTCCCCACGCCCTGCGCCCGCAGCCGGTGCGCCAGCGACAGGCTGCGCTGCGCCAGCATGTCATAGGTCCATTCGGTCGAGCGGCCGAACTCCTCGTCCGCGCCGATCAGCTTCAGCGCGGTCGTCCAGCCGCGCGTCCGGCATGTCGCGCCGAACAGCTCGTGCAGCAGCTCGTCACGGGCATAGGGCCGGTCGGGACGCAGCGCCGGGGCCGGGGCGATCGCGGCGTGGATGCTCGGGACGGCGGGGGCTTCGGTATCTCCGAGCATCGACGGACTTTCTTGCGCAAGGATATTTACGGGGCGGCTCAGCTGCGCCGGATCAGCGCTCGCGACAATCGCCGGTCCTCCAGCGAATAATAGAGCCAGATGCCATCCTCGGCGACCACGACGGAGGCGGCGAAGGCGATGTCGGTCGCGCCGCGATCATCGGCCGGCGGCGGCAGGATCAGCGGCTCGATCCCGCGCGCGACGACGCGGGTATAATGCTCGTCGAACGCGACCCAGCCGATCCGCCAGCGCGCATCGCGGGTCGCGCCGTTATAGAACATCACCGGGCAGCTCTTGTCGTCGGTCAGCAGCGGGCCGGTCGACAGGTGCCAGTCGTCCCAGCTCTTCTCGCGCGGCATGAAGGGCGTCGGTTGCTCGGTCCATGGCCCCGCCACATCCTCGCCGATGGCCAGGCCGATGCGCGATGCCTCGTCCGCGGCATATTCGTAGAACAGCCGCCAGCGCCCGTCCGCCGTCCGGTCGACCGTCGCCTCCTTGGTATTGCCCTCCGACTTGGAGGATGCGAGCGCGACGCCGCTCTTCTCCAGCCGGTCGATCGACGGCCCGGCGGCATAGGACAGCTCGCCATGCGCGTGATCGGCCAGCACGCCCGAATAATAGACGATATAGCCGTCCTCGGTGCGCACGACCGTCGGATCCTCGACCCCACCCGCATCATGCTCACCCGGCCCCGGCGCGATGGACGGCGTGTCGAGCATCGTGAAATGCCGCCCGTCCTCGCTCCACCCGGCCCAGATCACGCCGGTATCGGTCAGCGTCTCACCCTGCGGCACGACGGCGCGGACCATCATGCCCCAGCGGCCATCGGCCTCGCGCCAGACATAGGGGCTCATCAAGTCGCGGGCCATCAGCTCCGGCGGGCCGTCGAGCGTCACCTCCTCGATACGCTTGACGTTGAAGTCGAGGTCGAGCGGCGTATCGGCCACCTGGTCCTTGCGATGCGGATCGGCGACCGAGCGGTTCACATCGGCCCCCGTCATGCGCCGAGCGCCTGCATCAGCGACAGACCGCCGTCGATGACGATGCGCGCGCCGGTGATGTAGCGTGCCTTGTCGGAGGCGAGGAAGACGGCCAGATCCGCGACCTCCGACGCCTTGCCCGCGCGGCCCATCGGGATGTTCTTCTCCAGACTGGCGCGATAGGCCGGATCGGCCTGCGCCTTGGCGTTCATCGGGGTCAGGATCATGCCCGGCTCGATCGCGTTCACCCGGACACCGCGCGGTGCCTCCTCGATGGCCAGCGTCTCGACCAGCGTGGTCAGCCCGCCCTTGGCCGCGCAATAATCCGCACCGCCCGCGCGCACCGCATAGGCGTGGATCGACGAAATCTGAAGGATCGTCGCATCCCCCTTCGCCTCGCCCCGCCCGGTCAGGAAGCGGCGCGAGGTCAGGAAGGCACCGGTCAGGTCGGTGTCGATCATCCGCTGCCAATGCGCCAGCGTCATGTCGCGGACGGCAACGCCCGCCATGTTGACCCCGGCGGAATTGACCAGCACGTCGGCCGCGCCCCACGCCTTCTCGACGGTGGCAAAGGCTTGGTCGACCGAGGCTTCGTCATCGACGCCGACCTGCACCGTCATCGCCTCGCCGCCTGCCTTGCGCACCGCCTCGGCGGAAATGTCGGCGGCGCCCTGATCGCTGTGGAACAGGATCGCGACCCTGGCCCCGGTCGCGCCGAACGCCTCGGCACAGGCCGCGCCGATCCCGGACTCGGCTCCCGTCACGATTACCGTCTGCGCTGCCACCGGCCTTCTCCTATATGGGATGAACGCCGGTAACGATTTCTATGCTGGATCGTTGCTGAACGGGAATGACATTAAAAATCCGTCATTCATCGCTATCCCCATGTCCATGATGCCCGCTCATCGCCGCGCCCGCATCGGGGGCGAAGCGCCGGTTCCAGATGACCGCCGAGGCCGAGATGATTGCCACCACGATGAACGCCGCCGAGAAGCTGTTCAGCGTCGGCCCGCCCTTCCCCTCGACCAGCGAACCCAGCTCCAGCACGGTCGCGGCGGTGCAGATGCCCAGCGACAGGGTCAGTTGCTGGAAGGTCGCGTAGAAGCTGGTCGCCGCACTCATCCGGTCCTTGTCCACATCGGCATAGGCGATCGCGTTGAAGCCCGTGAACTGGAACGAGGTGAAGAAGCCCGACAGCGCCAGGATGAAGGTGATGAGCGGGATCGACCAGTCGGGGCGGAAGAACGCACAGGTGGCATAGCCCGCACTGCTTGCCAGACCCGACACGATCAGGCTGCGGCGAAAGCCCCAGCGACGCAGGACGCGCGGCGCGAGCGCCTTCATCGCCAGCGCACCGACCGCACCCGCCATGGTGATCGTGCCCGTCTTGGCAGCACTGAGGCCGAAGCCGAGCTGGAACATCAGCGGCAGCAGAAAGGGCTGCGCCCCCTGCGTGATCCGGGTCAGCGAACCGCCGATCACCGACAGGCGAAAGGTCGGCACCCGCATCAGCGTCGGGTCGAGGATCGGGTCGGTCGTATGCCGCGCATGGCGGATATAGAGCCATCCGAAGACCGCGCCGATCACCAACAGGCCAAGCGCGACCAGGCCGGTGCCGGGGCGACTGGCCAGTTCGAACCCGAACAACAGGCAGCCGAGCGAGATACCCGACAGGAAGAAGCCCGACACGTCGAACCGCAACCGCGCATCGCCGCGCACCTCGGGCACCAGCATCCACGCACCGATCATGCCGATGATGCCGATCGGAATGTTGAGATAGAAGATCCAGCGCCAGTCGAGCCACGTCACGATGAACCCGCCCAGCGGCGGCCCCAGGATCGGCCCGATCAGCGCGGGCATGACCAGCCAGGACAGCGCCTGCACCATGTCCGCCTTGGCGACGCTGCGCAGCAGGACTAGCCGCCCGACCGGCACCATCATCGCGCCGCCAATGCCTTGCAGGAAACGCGCGGCGACCAAAGTCGGCAGCGACCCCGACTGCGCGCACAGGATCGATCCGAGCAGGAACACCCCGATCGCCGAGCAGAAGATGGTGCGCGACCCGAATTTGTCGGCCAGCGTCCCGCTGGCGGGAATGAACAGCGCCAGCGCGAGCAGATAGCTGGTCAGCGCCAGGCTGAGGCTGGTGGCGGGGGTCGCCAGATCGCGCGCCATGGTGGGAAGCGCGACGGTCAGGACGGTGCCGTCGAGTTGCTGCATGAACAGCGCGGAGGCGACGACGAGCGCGATGACACGGTAGCCACGGGTCTGCACCGGCTCTTCCGAACGGGGGGCGCCGCTGGTCACCGCCTCGACACCGGGGGCCAGCCCATCATTCACATCCGCACTCATCGAAGCCAGGTTACGCCGTCGCCACCGCATGTCATTCCATTCGTCAATCGCGCACCCCCAATGTCCTAAAACGCGATAGCGCCCCCTGCGATCAAGGCCCGTGACGAAGTTTTGCCCATGCTGGCCAATATTTTCGCATTCCTCGCCTTGCACAGGAGGAATGAACTCTTCTGCCATTCTCGTACGCCACCTGCCCCGCCCGCCGCCCGGATTGCCTCGGTCGCCAGGACAGGAACGGAACGGCGCCAAATCACCCGAGTTTGGGAACGGTCCACGCAAAGGGTCTTGTCCGCTGATGCCGACGATCACCACCGACCATCTTTCCATCGCTTGCGACCTGTACGGATCGGAAGAGTCGCCCGTCGTCCTGCTGCTCCATGGCTGGCCGGACGATGCGACCACCTGGGACCGGGTCGCGCCGCGTCTGGCACAGGCGGGCCTGCGCGTCGTCGTGCCCACCTTGCGCGGGTTCGGGGCGACGCGGTTCCGCCATGACCATACGCCCCGCACCGGCGACAGCGCGATCCTGGCATTGGATGCGATCGCGTTGATGGATGCGCTGGGCATCGACCGGTTCATGGTCGCCGGCCATGACTGGGGCAGCAACATCGCCGAGGCGCTGGCCGTGGGCTGGCCCGAGCGGGTGCGCAGGCTGGCGATGCTCAGCACGCCGCCGCGCCTGGGGGGCATGCCGACCCCGTCCTTCGACCAGGCGCAGCGCCAATGGTATCACTGGTTCATGGCGACCCGGCGCGGTGCGCAGGCAGTGCGCGACGACCGGCGCGGCTTTGCCCATATCCACTGGATCAATTGGTCGCCGCCCGGCTGGTTCGACGAGGCAACGTTCGACGGCGTCGCCAAGTCCTTCGACAATCCCGACTGGCCTGCCGTGACGATCCACAGCTATCGCGCCCGCTGGGACGAGGCCCAGCCCGACCCGCGCGGGACATGGCTGGCCGACCGGATAAAGGCGACGAAGACGCTGGCGCTGCCGACGCTCTATCTGCACGGAGAGGTCGACGGGGTGAACCCGCACTCCACGGCGCGCGACGTGCCGGGCAAGTTCAGCGGGCCGTTCACGATGGTCGAACTGCCCGGCGTCGGCCATTTCCCGCAGCGCGAGAATCCCGAGGCGGTGACGCGGCACCTGATCGAGCTGTTCGTCGATGCCGAGGGGGATCAGAGCCATTGGAAGATCGCCGCCGGGGTCGCGGCAGCAGGGCTGTTGGCGGCGGCGATTGGCTTTGCCTGCACTCGGCGCGGGGAGGACGAACAATCCTCCCCGGAACGGGGAGGTGGCAGCGCGGAGCGCTGACGGAGGGGGGCTTCCCCATGGGACGCCCCTAGCGGCACGCCCCCTCCACCAGCTTCGCTGGTCCCCCTCCCCGTACTGGGGAGGATTAATCTTGCCCCACTCCCTGCGTCATGCGACATCGCTCCCCAGGGTGTTCGTGGACAAGTCACGGGCAGGATGATCGTTGGTCGGGCCGCCAGCGAGGATAAGTCCTGCCGGAGCCATGGCCATGTCACACCCGACGCGCATCAGCGCGATCCGTCGTTTCCTCGACTCCCAGACCTCGGCCGGACTGGTGCTGATGGCCGCCGCCGCCGTCGCGCTGGTCCTCGCCAATTCGCCGCTATCCGCCGGATATGCCGGACTGCTTCACCGGCATTGGGGGCCGCTGTCCGTCGAGCATTGGATCAATGACGGCCTGATGGCGGTGTTCTTCCTGCTGGTCGGGCTGGAGATCAAGCGCGAGGTGCTGGACGGGCAGCTGTCCACCTGGCCGCGCCGAATCCTGCCGGGGCTGGCCGCGCTGGGGGGCATGGTGGTGCCAGCGTTGATCTATCTCGCCTTCAATCGCGGCGGCACCGCGTCCGGCTGGGCGATCCCGGCGGCGACCGACATCGCCTTTGCGCTGGCCGTCATCCGGCTGGTCGGCGACAGGGTTCCGGCATCGCTGCGCGTCTTTCTGGCGGCGCTGGCGATCATCGACGATCTGGGCGCGGTCGCGGTGATCGCGGCCTTTTACTCCTCATCGCTGTCGCTGGTCGATCTGGGCGGGGCGGCCGCGATGCTCGCGTTGCTGGTGGCGTTCAACCGGACGGGTGTGAAGCGGCTGTCGCCCTATCTGCTCGTCGGGCTGGTCCTGTGGGTCTTCATGATCCGGTCAGGCATCCACGCCACCATTGCGGGTGTCCTGCTGGCCTTCACCATCCCGATGACCCGTACCCCGGCCCGCCCCGATTGCGAGGACGATACGCGCGACAGCCCGCTCCACCGGCTGGAACATGCGCTGCACAAGCCGGTGGGTTTCCTGATCGTACCGATCTTCGGGCTGGCCAATGCCGGTGTGCCGGTGCTGGGATTGCCGGTGAGCGCCTTTGCCGCGCCGGTCACGCTGGGCGTCGGGCTGGGGCTGTTGCTCGGCAAGGTCGTCGGCGTGTTCGGCATGACGATGCTGGCGGTACGCATCGGAATCGCCGACGCGCCCGCCCATGCCACGACGACCCAGATGCTGGGCACGGCGCTCCTTTGCGGCATCGGCTTTACGATGAGCATCTTCATCACGCTGCTCGCCTTTCCCGGCGATCCGCTGCTCCAGGCGGAGGCCAAGCTGGGTGTGCTGGCGGGATCGCTGGTGGCGGGGCTGCTCGGTTACGGGCTTCTGCGCCGGGCCGCCCGATGACGCTTGCGTGAGCCGAGCCGGACCGCCATCCTGCCGACTTCGGAACGAGGGGGCACGGCGATGCGGTGGCTGGCGGCAACGGGTTTGATGGCGCTGGCAAGCCCGGCGATGGCGCAACAGATGACGCCGCCGGTCGCGGCCAAGAAGCCCTATCAGGTCCCCTCGCCCCATGGCGCGCGGGAGGACGAATATTACTGGCTGCGCGACGATACCCGGAAGAACCCGGAGATGCTCGCCTATCTGAACGCCGAGAATGCCTATGCCGATGCGCAACTGGCCGCGCTGAAACCGCTCGAGGCGAAACTTTACGCCGAGACGGTCGCCCATATCAAACAGGATGACAGCAGCGTTCCGTACCGCCAGAACGGATATTGGTATTCGTCGCGCTTCGCGACCGGTGCCGACTATCCTCTGATCGAACGCCGCCAGGGCAGCGCCACCGCCCCCGCCACCATCTTGTTCGATCAGCCCGCCATGGCGAAGGGCCACAATTTCTTCGCGCTGTCCGACTGGGCGGTCAGCCCCGACAACAGGCTGGTCGCCTGGGCCGAGGACACGGTCGGGCGGCGGCAATATGTGCTGAAGGTCAAGGATATCGCGACCGGGCGCATTTACGAAGACACGATCACGAATATCGAGCCGAACATCGTCTGGGCGGCGGACAATCGCACCATCCTCTACATCGCCAAGGACCCCACGACGCTGCGCGGCTATCGTGCGATGGCCCATGTGCTGGGCACGCCGGTCAGCGCCGATCGGATGCTGTACGAGGAAAAGGACGACACCTTCAGCATCGGCGTCGGCCGGACGACCGACGACCGCTATATCTGTATCGGCGTCCAGAGCACGGTCAGCGACGAGCAACGCTGTGCCCCCGCCGCCCGACCGACCGCCTTCACCGTCATCGCGCCGCGTGAGCGCGAGTTCCGTTATAGCGCCGACCATCTGGGTCATCGCTGGATCATCCGCACCAATCGCGGCGCGAAGAACTACAAGCTGGTGACGCTGGCCGATGCCGACATGGCCAGGGGGGCCGCCGCCTGGCGCGACCTGGTGCCCGGCAGCGACGCCGTGTTCATCGAGGCGTTCAAGCCGTTCGACGGCTTCGTCGCGATCGACCAGCGCGAGGGCGGCAACCGCATGATCCGCCTGCTGACCGATGCGGGCAAGTCCGTGCCCGTCAAGGCGGACGAGCCCGCCTATCGCATGGGCCTGTCGATCAACGAAGAGCCGGACACGCTTTGGGTCCGCTATACCTATGGCTCGCTGGTCACGCCGACCACGACCTATGAGATCAACGCCCGCACCGGCGAGCGCCGGACGCTGAAGGTGACGCCGGTCCCCGGCTATGACCCGGCGCACTATGTCACCGAACGGGTCTGGGCACCCGCCCGCGACGGGACGCGCATCCCGGTGTCAATCGTGTACCGCAAGGGCGTGAAGCGCGACGGCACCGCGCCGCTCTTCCAATATGCCTATGGCAGTTACGGCATCTCGACCGATCCCTCGGTCGATGCGGGGCGGATCGGGTTGCTCGACCGGGGCGTGGTCTATGCCATCGCGCATATCCGGGGCGGGCAGGAAATGGGGCGCGGCTGGTATGATGACGGCCATCTGCTCAACAAGAAGAACAGCTTCACCGACTTCATCGACGTGACCCGCTATCTGGTCGCGCAGAAATATGCCGCGCCCGGCCGGGTTGCGGCAATGGGCGGCAGCGCGGGCGGTCTGCTGATGGGCGGCGTCGCGAACATGGCGCCGCAGGATTACAAGCTGATCATCGCGCAGGTGCCATTCGTCGATGTGGTCACGACGATGCTCGACGCCTCGATCCCGCTGACGACCTTCGAATATGACGAATGGGGCAATCCCGCCAACAAGCCCTATTACGACTATATGCTCAGCTACTCGCCCTACGACAATGTCGCAGGCAAAGCCTATCCGGCGCTCTATGTCGGGACCGGCCTGTGGGACAGCCAGGTGCAATATTACGAGCCCGCCAAATGGGTCGCCCGGCTGCGCGCCAGGAAGACCGATACTAATCCGCTGCTGTTCCGGGTCAACATGGAGGCCGGGCATGGCGGCAAGTCGGGACGGTTCGAGCGGATACGGCAGAATGCGGAGTGGCAGGCGTTCATGCTGTCGCAATTGGGGGTGGCTGGTTCGTAATTTCCGAGGTTTCAGCCCGTGCGGCCTGCCCTCCCCCAGCCCCTCCCGCCTGCGGGAGGGGCGTAAGAAAAGCATTCATTCGCAACGTGCCGCGCCAAGCTCCCCTCCCGCAGGCGGGAGGGGCTGGGGGAGGGAAAGGCCCCAAGCAAAGTCGCTGATGGTGAGGCCCTTCCCCCCACCCCCACACCCCGCTACGCATCACATATGATACGGCTCGGCTGGCTCATCCTGGGGTGCCTGTTCGTCGCGCTCGGCGTGATCGGGGCGATCCTTCCGCTGATGCCGACGACGATCTTCCTGATCCTGGCGGCAGGCTGTTTCGCGCGGTCCTCGCCCCGGCTGGAGGCGTGGTTGCTCGACCATCCCCGCTTCGGCCCGACCCTGCGCGCGTGGCGGCAGGACGGCGCGATCGGACGCCGGGGCAAGGCCATGGCGTGCGGGGGCATGACGCTGGGTTATGGACTGTTCCTGCTGGGGGCACGCCCGCACTGGCCATTGGCGCTGCTGGTCGCCGCCGTCATGGCAAGCTGCGCGACCTTCGTCCTGACCCGCCCGACCGCCTGAACCGGCTTGCGCGATCAATATACGGACCATATATGCTTCATATATGGGTATCGTAAAAATCGACGACCAGCTTCACGAAGAAATCCGCCGCGCCAGCACGGTCATGTGCCGCTCGATCAACGCACAGGCGGAATTCTGGATGAAGATGGGCATGCTGGCCGAGGCCAATCCGACGCTGACCTTCCACGAGATCGTGAAGGCGCAGATGGCCGCCGCCGATTTCCCCCTGCCGCAACCGCTGGTCGCCTGACATGGTGAAGACAACAGAGGAACTGGCGCTGATGCGCGTCTCCGGGCGCTTGCTGGCGCAGGTGTTCGAGATGCTCGACGGGGTGAGCCTGTCCGGCATGTCGACGCTGGCGATCAACGATCTGGTCGAGCGTTATATCACCCACGACCTGTCGGCGCGGCCCGCGAGCAAGGGGCAGTACGGCTTTGCCTATGTGCTCAACAGCTCGATCAACCAGGTCGTCTGCCACGGCGTGCCGAGCGCGGAGGACGTGATCAAGGACGGCGACATCGTCAATCTGGACATCACGCTGGAAAAGAACGGCTTCATCGCGGATTCGAGCAAGACCTATATGGTCGGCGAGGTGTCGCCGGGCGCGAGGCGGCTGGTCCGCGTGACGCAGGAAGCGATGTGGAAAGGCATCCGCCAGGTGCGCCCCGGCGCGCGACTGGGCGATATCGGCGCGGCGATCGAGAAACATGCCAAGGCGAACGGCTATTCGGTGGTCCGCGACTATTGCGGCCACGGCATCGGGCGCGAGATGCACGAGGCCCCGGACGTGATGCATTTCGGGCGGCCGGGCACGGGCGTGCCGCTGCGCGAAGGCATGACCTTCACCATCGAGCCGATGATCAACCAGGGCACGCGCAAGGTATCGACCAGCGACGATGGCTGGACGGTGGTGACCGATGACGGAAAACTGTCCGCCCAGTTCGAGCATACGGTTGCGGTGACGAAGACGGGGGTCGAGGTGCTGACCCTGCGGGCGGGGGAGAAGGCGGGCTAAATCCGCTCCCCGGCGAAGGCCGGGGCCTAGTTTCGGTGAAGCATGAGGCGCGCGGGGCGATGCGTGGGGGGCCTATGCCGAGCGCTCGCTATGGCCTCCCCCGCATTGTCTCGCGCGCTTCGACTTTCGTGGCAACTGGGCCCCGGCCTTCGCCGGGGAACAAGGCGCTCTTACCCCTCGACCCGCAACCGATACCCCACCCCCAGCTCGTTCGCGATGACACTCCCGACCGGCTGTGGCGCCTCCAGCTTCTGGCGCAGGTTGCGCACCACGATGCGCAGGTAATCGATACGCGGGTCCTCGTCCCCGCCCCAGGCGGCGTCGATGATCTTGTCATGCGTCACCACCCGGCCGGGATGGCGCGCCAACACGGCCAGCACGTCATATTCCTTGCGCGTCAGATGCTGTTCCTCACCACCGCGCGTCACGATGCGCCGGTCAAGATCGATCGCCAGATCGCCGGTCTTCACCACGCTCGGCGCCGCCTCCGCCGCCCGCCGGTGCCGCAACGCCACGCGCAGCCGCGCCAGCAATTCGTCCGTGTCGAACGGCTTGGTGACATAATCGTCCGCGCCCAGATCGAGCGCGGCGACCTTCTCCTCGGTCGCCTCGCGCGCCGAGACGACCAGGATCACCCGTTCCGCCCCGCGCAACAGCGGGATCAGGCTCAGCCCGTCGCGGTCGGGCAGCCCCAGGTCGAGCAGCACCGCATCGGGATGGTCCGCCGCCGCGCGCGTAAGCGCCTCGCGCCCGTCGCGCGCCTCGACCACCAGATGCCCTGCTTGCTCCAGCGTGTTGCGCAGCAGGCGACGGATCGCAACTTCATCATCCACCACCAGGATCGTCGCGGGCATCAGGCCATTCCCTCCGGCGCCCCATCACACATGATAAGGTCGCGCATAATATGGTCGCGCGGGAAGCAGAGCGCGAAGGCCGCGCCCTCGCCATCCTCGCGGTTGCCCGCCTCTACGCCCAGACCCATGGCCTCGGCAAAGGCCTTGACGATGGCGAGGCCGAGACCCGTGCCGCCCGCCACCCGGTCCGAGCCTTCCAGCCGCCGGAACGTCTCGAACACTTCCGCTTCACGGCCGGGCGGCAGGCCGGGGCCATGGTCGAGCACCGACAGGCGCAAGGTGCCGTGGCGGTGCCGCCCCTCGATCACGATCTCGGTCCCCGGATCGCCATAGCGCCCGGCATTGTCGAGCAGGTTGAGCAGGCAATGATGCAGCAGTTGCGGATCAGCGCGGACCAAAGGCAGGTCGGGCGGCACGTCGAGACGTACCGAATGCCCCTCCAGCGCACGGCGGGCGTCATGCGCCGCGCCGGTCACCGCATCGCTCAGGTCGATCGCCTCGATCCTCAGCTTGAGCGCCCCTGCCTCGACTCGCGCCATGTCGAGCAGATTGGCGACGAAGCGGTTGAGCCGCGCCGCCTCCCCCTCGATGGTCGAAATCAGCTCGAACGTGGCGCCCTGCCGCAGTTGCGCGGCGGCGGCCATCACGGCGGTCAGCGGCGTGCGCAGATCATGGCTGACCGAGGACAGTAACGCCGCACGAAGCCGGTCGCGAGTACGCACCGCATCGACGTCGCGCACCTCAGCCTCCAGCCGCAGCCGTTCGAGGATCAGCGCGGCCTGGTCGATCAACCCTGTCAACAAAGGCAGGCGGTCGGCGCGCACCGGCTCACCCCCGGCCTCCCGCGCCAGCCCCAACACGGCGAGCGTCCGATTTCCTGCCTTGAGCGGCTGGAACAGCCATTCGGACGCGGCCAGCGTCGCCGATCCCTTGCCCGCGGGCGTGCCGGTGTCGAAAGCCCAGTGGGCGGCGGCCATCTCCATGGTCTCCAGCCGGTAATCGGGTTTGGTCGCCGCCTGTACCGCCAGCCCGGCGGGCGACGGGGTGAGCAACACCGCCTGCACGTCGAACAGCCTGGCGATGTCTTCGCAAATGACACGCGACGCCTCGGCCGGGTCGGCCAGGCCACTTAGGCGGTGGAGGAAACCTGCCAACGTCGCATTGTCCCGCGCACTCGCCGCTGCGAGATCGGCCTGCGCCCGCACGCGCGAGGTCAACTGGCTGGTCGCGACGGCGACGCCCAGCAGGACGAAGATCGAGATGACGTTTTCAGGATTGCTGACGCTCAGCGTGCCGACGGGGGGCAGGAAGAAGAAGTTATAGGCCAAGCTCGACGCGAGTCCCGCGAACAAGCCCGTGCGCAGGCCATAGAGGCTCGCCGCCGCCATGACCGGCAACAGATAGAGCAGCGCGACATTGCCGAGGTTCAGGATGTGGAACAGCGCGCTCGCCAGCCCGGTGACGCCCGTCACCCCCGCCAGCGTCAGCGCATAGCCGGTGGGTGAGCCCCATTGCCCGCGCCGGCGGGTCCGCTCGCGCTCGACCGGCACTTCGCCGACCGGTAGGACATGGACGGTGACGCCGGGCGTCTCGCGCACCAGCCGGTCGACAACCGAGCCGTGCCTCAGCTCGAACCAGCGCGAGCGCTTGGCCTTGCCGACGACCAGCTGCGTGGCGCGGGCGTCGGTAAGGAAGGCGCGGATACCCTCGACCACGCTGGGCGCGGGCACGGTCGCCACCGCCGCGCCCAGCTGTGTCGCCAGCGTCATGGTCGCGGCCAGCCGCCGATGCTGCGCCTCGCCCAACGTCGCGGTGCGCGGCGTGTCGATGAACAAGGCGGTCCATGGCGCGCGGAGCGCATCCGCCGCGCGCTTGGCGGCGCGGACCAGTTCGTCGGCACCGGGCAGTTCGCTGACCGCGACGACCAGCCGCTCGCCCGCCGCCCATTGTCCGCCGACACCCAGCGACCGGACATGGTCGAGCATCTGCGCATCGACCGCCTGCGCCGCCCTTCGCAGTGCCAGTTCGCGCAAGGCCGACAGGTTGGACTTGGAGAAGAAATGCGACAGCGCGCGCGTCGCTTCCTGCGGCAGATAGACCTTGCCCGCCTTCAACCGCTCGATCAGTTCGTCGGGGGGGATGTCGACCACCTCGATCTCGGCGGCCTCCAATATGCGGTCGGGCACCGTCTCGCGCACGCGGACGCGGGTGAAGCTGGCGACGACGTCGTTCAGGCTCTCGACGTGCTGGATGTTGACGGTGGAATAGACGTCGATCCCCGCCGCCAGCAGTTCCTCGACATCCTGATAGCGTTTGGGATGGCGGCTGCCCGGCGCATTGGTGTGCGCCAGTTCGTCGACCAGTGCGAGACGGGGTGCGCGATCCAGGACCGCGTCGATGTCCATCTCGTGCAGCGTCCGCCCCTCATAGGGGACGGCACGGCGCGGCATGACCTCCTGCCCCCGGACCAGCGCCTCGGTCTCGACGCGGCCATGGGTTTCCACGACCGCCACGACGACATCGACGCCGTCGCGACGGCGGGCGGCGCCCTCGGACAGCATCTCGAACGTCTTGCCGACGCCGGGTGCCGCCCCGAGAAAGATTTTCAGGCGGCCGCGCCCCTCACGCTCGGCGGCGCGCAGCAGGGCATCGGGGTCGGGGCGCGGCTCGCCTGCCGTCATGGCTTGGAAGCGGCGTCCAGTGCGCGATTGAGGGCGAGGACGTTGACATGCGGGTCACCCAGCACCGAGTCCTCGGTCTTCGCGACGACCAGCGCGCGAACCTGCTCGACACCCAGGCCCCGGACGCGGGCGATGCGGGCGGCCTGCGCCAGTGCGGCTTCGGGCGACAGATCGGGGTCGAGACCCGAACCGCTGGTGGTGACGAGGTCGGCGGGTATCCCGCCCATCACACCCTCGGCGCGACGCTTGGCGACATCGGCCTTCACCCGGTCGGCCAATGCCTGCGAGGTCGGCCCGAGGTTGGAACCCGACGAGGCCAGCCCATCATAGCCCTTGCCCGCCGCCGAGGGTCGCGTCTGGAAGTAACGGTTGCTGGTGAATGCCTGCCCGACGACCTCGGAGCCGATCACCCGGCCATTCGCCTTGACCAAACTGCCATTCGCCTGATGCGGGAAGATCGCCTGTCCGATGCCGGTCATCGCCAGAGGATAGACCAAGCCGAGCAGGATCGCGAACAGGATCGTCATGACGATCGCGGGCCGAAATGCGGAGGTAATGTCCGTGTTCATGATATTTCCTTCCTCAAGCCCCTCCCCTTCAGGGGAGGGACTGTTATCCTCAACTCACGCGAGGCCGAGGCCACCGACCACAAGGTCGATGATCTTGATGCCGACGAACGGCGCGATCAGGCCGCCCAGGCCATAGACGGCGAGGTTGCGGGCGAGCAGCGGCCCCGCCCCCATCGGCTTGTAGGCGACGCCCTTCAGCGCCAGCGGCACGAGCAGCGGGATGATCAGCGCGTTGAAGATGATCGCGCTCAGGATCGCCGATTGCGGCGTCGCCAGACCCATGACGTTCAGCACGCCGAGACCCGGATAGAGCGCCACGAACATCGCCGGGATGATCGCGAAATACTTCGCCACGTCATTGGCGACCGAGAAGGTCGTCAGCGCGCCGCGCGTCATCAGCAACTGCTTGCCGAGGCCGACGACCTCGATCAGCTTGGTCGGATCGCTGTCCAGATCGACCATGTTGCCCGCCTCGCGCGCGGCCTGGGTGCCGGTGTTCATCGCGACGCCGACATCCGCCTGCGCCAGTGCCGGCGCATCGTTGGTGCCGTCGCCGCACATCGCGACCAGCTTGCCGCCCTGCTGTTCCTGACGGATCAGCGCCAGCTTGTCCTCCGGCGTTGCCTGGGCGAGGAAGTCGTCCACGCCCGCCTCGGCGGCGATGGCGGCGGCGGTCAGGGGGTTGTCGCCCGTGATCATCACCGTGCGGATGCCCATGCGACGGAGTTCGCCGAAGCGCTCGCGAATGCCCGCCTTGACCACATCCTTCAGGAAGATGGCGCCGAGCAACCGGCCATTTTCCGCCACCGCCAGCGGGGTGCCGCCCGCCCGCGCGATCTCGTCGCTGATGCGACGTAGCTGCGTCGCCGCCGCTGTCTCACCCACACCCGGATGGGCGCGCAAGATCGAGTCGACCGCACCCTTCTGGATCAGCCGATCACCAATCCTCACGCCCGAGATACGGGTCTGGGCGGTGAAGGGGATGATCTCGGCGTTCGCTGGCAGGCTGGCGACCGACACCTTGAACTGCTCGCGCGCCAGGACGACGATCGAGCGGCCTTCGGGCGTCTCGTCGGCCAGGCTCGCCATCAGCGCCGCCTCGGCCAGCGCATCGACATCCGAGCCACCGACGGCGCGGAACTCGCTCGCCTGGCGGTCGCCGATGGTGATGGTGCCCGTCTTGTCGAGCAACAGCACGTCGACGTCGCCCGCCGCCTCGACCGCACGACCCGACTTGGCGAGCACGTTGAAGCGGACGAGCCGGTCCATGCCCGCAATACCGATCGCCGACAGCAACGCTGCGATGGTCGTGGGGATCAGGGTGATGAGCAAAGCCGCCAGGATCGCCACCGGGATGCTGCCCCCCGCGAAGGAGGCAAAGCCCGGAATGGTGCCGACCGCGATCAGGAAGATGATGGTCAGGCCGACGAGCAATATGGTTAGCGCCACCTCGTTCGGGGTCTTCTGCCGTTCGGCGCCCTCGACCAGCGCGATCATGCGGTCGAGGAAACCCTGGCCCGGATTGACCGTCACCTTGACGCGAATTTCATCAGAGATGACGCGCGTGCCCGCCGTCACCGCCGAACGGTCGCCGCCCGCCTCGCGGATGACGGGCGCGCTCTCGCCGGTGATCGCGGCTTCGTTGACGCTCGCCACACCCGCGACGACTTCGCCGTCCGAGGGGATCAGGTCGCCGGTCTCGACCAGCACCACGTCGCCGATCTTGAGCGCGCTGGCGGGAACATTCTCCCACTCATGGCCAGCGCCCTTCAGCCGCTTGGCAGTGAGTTCGGCCTTGGCGGCGCGAAGCGAGGCCGCCTGCGCCTTGCCGCGCCCTTCCGCCAGGGCTTCGGCAAAGGTGCCGAACAACACGGTCAGCCACAGCCAGACGACCAGTTGCAGCTTGAAGCCGGTGGTCAGCCCGTCATGCCCGACGACGAGCAGGACGGTCAGCAGCGCGGCAACCACCGCGGTCACGAACATCACCGGGTTGCGGATCAACTCGCGGGGATTGAGTTTGACGAACGAGGCCTTGATCGCCGGGAGCACGAGCTCGGCGGTGAACAGGCTCTTGGTAGGGGAATTGGCCATGAATGGCGCTCCCGATCAGAAGAGTTGACCGCGGATCATCGCGAGATGATCGGCGATGGGACCGAGGGCGAGGCTCGGCAGGAAGGTCAGGCCGCCCAGCACCAGCACGATGCCGACGAGCAGACCGACCCACAGCACGCCCGTGGTCGGGAAGGACCCGGCCGAGGCGGGGACATGCTTTTTCGCGGCAAGGCTTCCGGCAATGGCGAGCATCGGCACGATGATGAAGAAGCGGCCCACCCACATGGCGACGCCCAGCAGGCCATCATACCAAGGGGTCGCGGCGGTCAGGCCACCAAAGGCCGAACCGTTGTTCGCGACCGCGCTGGTGAAGGCGTAGAGGATCTCGCCGAAACCATGCGGTCCCTTGTTGAGCGGCCCCGCCAGCCCCTGCCCCGTGACGCACGACAAAGCGGTCAGCCCCAGGATGAACAGCGGCAGCACGGCGATGGCGAGGACGGCGAGTTTCACCTCGCGGCTCTCGATCTTCTTGCCGACATATTCGGGTGTGCGCCCGACCATGAGCCCTGCGACGAACACCGCCAGGATGGCGAACAGCAGGAAGCCGTAGATGCCAGCACCAACGCCGCCGATGACGACCTCGCCCAACTGCATGTTGAACAGCGGGATCATGCCGCCCAGCGCGGTGAAGCTGTCATGCATCGCATTGACCGCGCCGCACGACGCCGCCGTGGTGACGGCCGCGAACAGGGCGGAAGCAGTGACGCCGAAGCGTACCTCCTTGCCCTCCATATTGCCGCCCGCGACGCCCAGTTGGTGCAGCACGGGGTTGCCCGCCGCTTCCGCCCAGTAGCAGACCGCCGCGCCGCCCAGGAACAGCAGGATCATCGCGGACAGAATCGCCCAGCCCTGCCGCGTATTGCCGACCGCCTTGCCGAAGCACCAGGTCAGGCCGAAGCCGATGACGAAGATCGACAGCATCTGGACGAAGTTCACCAGCGCGGTCGGGTTCTCGAACGGATGCGCGCTGTTGGCGTTGAAGAAGCCGCCACCATTGGTGCCGAGCATCTTGATCGCTTCCTGGCTCGCCACGGGACCCAGCAGGATCGACTGGCGCACGCCCTCCAGCGTGTCGACATTGACGACGCCCGCCATGGTCTGCGGCACGCCGCTGGCGATCAGGAACACCGTGTAGACGATGCAGAGCGGCAGCAGCAGGTACAGGGTGATGCGCGTGACATCGGCCCAGAAATTGCCGAGATGCTTCGTCTCGCGCCCCGCAAAACCCCGGAACAGCGCAAAGGCCAGCGCGATGCCGGTCGCCGCCGACAGGAAGTTGTGGATGGTCAGGCCGAGCATCTGGCTGAGGTTCGACATGGTGGACTCGCCGCCATAGCTCTGCCAGTTGGTGTTGGTGGTGAAGCTGATCGCGGTGTTGAACGCCAGATGCGGGGTCAGTCCGGCCAGCCCCTGCGGATTGCCGGGCAGGTAGAATTGCAGGCGCAGCACCGCATAGGTGAAGACCATCAACGCGACGTTGAAGATCAGCATGTGCAGCGCATAGCGGCGCCAGCCCTGCTGCGCCTTCGGGTCGATGCCCGCCATCTTGTAGAAACCGCGCTCGACGGGGCCGAGCACGACATGCAGGGGCGTGCGCCGCCCCTCATAGAGCGCGAACAGCCACGCGCCGACCGGCTTGGTCAGCGCGAGCAGGATCGCGACGAAGCCCAATATCAGGGCCCATCCTTGAAGCGTCATGATGCCGCCTCCTTCAGAAGCGTTCGGGACGGATCAGCACCGCCACCAGATAGACGAGAAGGCCGAGCGCGGTCAGCGCCGCCAGCCAGAGGTCGAGGGTCATGGCTCAGCCCTCCTCACGCATGGTCGCACAGGCGGGCATAGGCGAGCGTCGCCGCCACCAGCCCCGCCATGACCAACAGCCAGATCAGATCGTCCATGTGCGATGCTCCTCAGAAACCGGCGGTGAGGGTGGCGAGGAAGGTGCTGCCCGCGATATTGCCGGTGCCGTCCTGGCCCTTGCTGAAGCTCGGCCGCAGATAAGCGGCTTTGCGATCGGAAATGCTGGTGTCGACCCAGGCCAGACCCAGCGTCAGGTTATGCCAGCTCGTGTCCGCGCCCAGCGACCAGTCCCAATAGTCGCCGGTCGGCGTCGGGGCGGTGGCGTTGGGGCCGAGGCCGTCCATGCCCCAGCTATGGCCGATATGCGCCTTGGCGGTGAACGGCGTACCGGTGATCGCCGCCGCGCCGTCGCCCCAGACATAGAGGTTGTCGCTCTTGGCGCCGGGACGGTCATAGACGCCCGCCGCTGCGCTGGCGCCGTTGTTATACCACTTGCCGATCGCCTGCTGCTTGGGGGCGTAGGCGACACCGGCGGTCAGCGAGACCGGACCGGTCGTGCCCGACAGCTTGGCGAAGGGTTCGGCATAGTCGGTCTTGTTCGCGCCGCCCGGATACATGTACCAGGTCAGCCCGACGTCCAGCGTGCCGGTCGGGCTGATCTTCGTCTTGTACCCGCCGATCAGGTCCAGCTCCATATTTGCGCCGCCGAACGTGCCCCACCCCGCCAGGTTCGACGCCCAGGTGCCGACATAGATGCCGCTCTCATGGGTCGCCGTGATGCCCGCCTGAACCGCCATATGCTCGTCCGACTGCGAGATGCCGCGCAGGCGATAGTCGGAGACGATCGCGGCCGATCCGCTGACGGTGACGGGCGGCGGCGGCGCGGTCTCGGCGGTCTGCGCCGATGCGGCGCCCGGAAGCACGAACAGCGCCGTGGCGGCGCAAAAGGTGATGGTCTTCATATATGCCCCTATGGACAGGCCGCCGGGATGAGTGAGGCGACCTCCAGGGCCGAGCAATTAGGCCCGAGGGGCGTAGCAATTCGAGGGCGATCCCCCGGTTTCGCATATAGACGGCATATAGTGCGAATATCCTCCCCGGCACGGGGAGGGGGACAATGCGAAGCATGGTGGAGGGGGATCGCCGCTAGGGACGTCCTATGAGGAAGCCCCCCTCCGTCAGTGCTCCGCACTGCCACCTCCCCGTGCCGGGGAGGAATGGGACGTCACCAAAACGTCAACGATCTCGGCCATGGCGGGACATGGTCACCTTCTCCCGTCGTTCCCTGCTCTCCGCCGGTGCCGCCCTGACCGGTGCCGCCGCCCTGCCCCCCGCGATCGCCCGCGCCGCCGCCATCGCGCCCGACCGGCGGACCGGCACGATCCGCGACGTCGAGCATGTCGTCATCCTGATGCAGGAAAATCGCGGCTTCGATCATTATTTCGGCACGATGCGCGGCGTGCGTGGGTTCGGGGACCGCTTTCCCATCCCGGTGGCGTCATCGGACGGCGAACCCCGCAGCGTCTGGCAGCAACTCGACCGCAAGGCCGAAGGCGGCCCCCGCCTCGTCTCGCCCTTCCACCTCGACACCGAGAGAGAATTCGCCTTGATGCGCATGGAGGGCACACCGCACACCTGGCCCGACGCGCAGGCCGCCTGGGACGAGGGCCGCATGGCGCACTGGCCCGAAGCCAAGCACCAGCGCGCCATGGGTCATTACGCCCGTGCCGACCTGCCCTTCCAATTCGCACTGGCCGAGGCCTTCACCCTCTGCGACGCCTATCACTGCGCGGTGCAGACGGGGACCAATACCAACCGGCTGTTCCTGTGGACCGGCACCAACGACCCTGGCGGCCAGGCGGGCGGCCCGGCGATCGGCAATTCGCATGACAGCTTTGCCGAGAATGGCGGTGCGGCCGATCCCTATCGCTGGACCACCGTGCCGGAACGGATGCAGGCGGCGGGGATCGACTGGCGCATCTATCAGGACATGGCCGACAATTTCACCGACAATCCGCTGGTCGGCTTTCACGCCTATCGCGAGGCGTATCATGGGCGCGGCGATCCGGCGCTGAAGGACCGGGCGCTGACCACGCGCGGGCTGGACGCGTTGAAGGCCGATGTGCTGGCCGGGCGCTTGCCACAGGTGTCCTATGTCATCGCCACCGCCGCCGGGTCGGAGCATCCCAACCCCTCCAGTCCGGCGCAAGGCGCGGCCTATACCGCCGAACTGCTCGACGCGCTGACCGCCGATCCGAAGGTGTGGGCGCGCACCGCGCTGTTCGTAATGTTCGACGAGAATGACGGCTTTTTCGACCATGTCCCGCCGCCCGCCCCGCCGTCGCGCGGGCCCGATGGCAAAGCGCTGGGCGGGTCGACCGTCGATCTGGCGGGGGCTTATCATGACATGGCCTCAACCGGAGACGCGGATGTCGACAAGCCCGCCTATCGCGGCCGCCCCTATGGCCTGGGCCCGCGCGTGCCCATGTATGTCGTCTCGCCCTGGAGCCGGGGCGGCTGGGTCAATTCGGAAGCGTTCGACCACAGCAGCGTCATCCGTTTCCTGGAGACACGCTTCGGCTTTCACGAACCCAATATCGCGGCCTGGCGGCGCGCGGTGTGCGGCGACCTGACCAGTGCGTTCGACTTTGCCGGGAGCGATACCGCGACGCCCAGCCTGCCCGATCCGCGCGAGCAGGCCAACCGCGCCGCCGCGATCAAGGGGCAGGTCAGCCCGCAAGCTCCCGCCTCGCCCGGTGCGCCTGCCCAGGAACCCGGTATCCGCCGCGCCCGTCCCCTGCCCTATCGCCTTGAGGTGCGACGGATCGTCGATCCGGCGGGCGCTCGGCTGCGCTTTCGGGCGGAGGGCGCGGGGGCGGTCTTCCATGTCTATGACCGGCACGCGCTCGACCGGGTGCCACGCCGCTATGTGCTGGCCGCAGGCACGCAGATCGAGGATGTGTGGCCGACCGCCCATGACCTGTGGGTGCTCGGCCCGAACGGCTTCCACCGTCATTTTGCCGGACGTGATGAAACCGCCAATGTGCAGCACGTCGTCGGCGACGATGGCCTGATCCTGACCGTCCCGCCCGGCCTGGACGACCTGTCGATCCTCCGCCTCGAACCCGGCAAGGCGCCGCCCTCACACCGCCCGCTCAGGCCCGGTCGCCATCGCTGGTCGCTCGACGCCGATCTTGGCTGGTACGATGTGACGCTGACCCGCGCCAGCGACCCGCATTATCGCCTGCGGCTGGCCGGACGCCATGACCGGCCCGGCCGTGCAACGGTCAGCGACCCGTTCCGCGCCTGACCTCCATTTCCTCTTCCCCGCCCGATGGAGCAGCGATAGGGTAGCGATCACACAAATGATTTTCGTTATTGGGGGGATGTTTCATGCGGGGCAAAGCGCGCGCCACGGTGTCCGGCGGTCGTTGGCGGTGGGCCTGCGCCGCATCCGCGCTGCTCGCGGGCGTCGCGCCTGTCGCCCTGGCGGCCGATCCGATTGCCACCGTCGAGCGTAACGGCGCGCTCGTCTCGGTCGAGCCTTACGCCCCTGGCATCGTCCGCGTCACCATCGCCACCGACCGCGCCGAGGCGGAGGCCAAGCCCGGCTATGGCCTGATCGCCAAAACCGACGCGAGCGGCTGGTCGCACCGCGCCGATGCCAGCGGCGACGTCTTCTCTGCGCCCGGCATGACCGTCACCATCGCCGCCCAGCCCTGGCCCAAGCCGCCCAGCCAGATGGAGCGCTATTTCGCCCCCTCGCTGCCCCCCGTTTCGATCAGCTTCGCAGGGGCCGACGGCAAGCCGCTGACTCGGATGAACGGCTGGGAGAAGGCGCCGCACACCGTCTCGGACGAAAAGACCTTCCGCGTCGGCGCCAGCTTTTCCGACACGCCCGACACCCATTATTACGGCCTGGGCCAATATCAGGACGGCGTTCTCGACCTTCGCGGCCGGACCATCGATTGCCGCCACGACTATGACCGCCCTGGCGGCGAGTCGGTCTGCGTGCCGTTCATGGTGACGGACAAGGGCTATGCGATCCTGTGGGACAATCCGTCCGCCACGACCGTCTCGCCGGGGCTATTGAACGCAACCAAATTCGCTTCGAATGTCGGCGAGCGTGTGTCCTTCTTCGTGATCGCGGGCAAGACCACCGACGAGCTGTACGCCGGTTACGCCCGCCTGACCGGCGCGACGCCGCTGCCGCCCAAGGCCGCCTTTGGCCTGATCCAGAGCAAGGCGCGCTACGAGACACAAGGCCAGCTGACCGAGATCGCCGACGGCTATCGCAAGCGCGGCCTGCCGCTCGACATCATGGTGCTCGACTGGTTCTACTGGACGCGGATGGGGCAGTTGGACATCGACCGCACCGCCTTCCCCGATCCGGCGGGCATGAACGCGCATCTCAAGTCGATGGGGATGCAAAGCATCATCAGCATCTGGCCGCGTTTCGAGCGCGAGAGCCGCTGGTTCGACACGCTGGCCGCCAAGGGCTGGCTGATGAAGGACAAGGACGGCAATCCGGTCGACGGCCTGCCGATCCGGTCCGACCGCGCGGGCGCGCTGATCGACAGCACCAATCCGGAGGCGCGCGCCTGGTTCTGGGGCAAGATCCGCGACAACATCTTTTCCCAGGGCTTCGACTATGCCTGGCTGGACGAGACCGAGCCGGACCTGGTGCCGGAAGGGCATTTCTATGCCATCGGGTCGGGCGATCGCTATCGCAACGTCTATCCGCTGCTCCATACCTCCAGCGTCGCCGAAGGATCGGCGCGCGACCGGCCGGACAAGCGCAACATGATCCTGTGCCGCGCCGCCTATCTGGGCACGCAGGCCAATGGCTGCCTGTTCTGGTCGTCGGACGTGCAGTCCAACTGGGAAGCGCTGCGTCGGCAGGTGCCCGCAGGCCTGGGCATGACGGCCAGCGGCATCGCATACTGGTCCAGCGATACGGGCGGCTGGCAATGGCCCAATGGGCCGGAGGCGCGAGCGCAGGTGCTGGTCGACCCGACAGGCGCGACCGCGATGGCACCGTCCTACCGCGACTATCCGGAGCTGTTCGTCCGCTGGTTCCAGTATAACGCCTTCACGCCCACGCTGCGCATCCATGGCCAGCGGCCGGGCACCGCGCTGTGGGATTATGGCACCGCCGCCGAGCCCATTCTCGCGAACACGCTGCGGCTGCGTTACGCGTTGATGCCCTATCTCTATGCGCTGGGGCGGCAGACCAGCCAGACCGGCGCGCCCTTCATGCGCGCGCTGTTCATGGACTTCCCCAACGATCCGGCGGTGAAGGATCTGGGCGACGAATATATGTTCGGCCCCGCCTTCCTGGTCGCGCCCGTCACCGAACAGGGCCAGACGTCGCGCCGCGTCTATCTGCCCTCGGGCACGGACTGGTATGACTGGTGGACCGACAAGCGTTACAGCGGCGGCCAGTGGATCGAGGCGGCGGCCCCGATCGACCATATTCCGCTGTTCGTGCGAGCAGGCTCGATCGTGCCGATGGGCGTGGCCGTGCCCAGCACCGCGACCGCGCAAAACCTGGAAAGCATCCGCGTCTATCCGGGCCGCGATGCCAGCTTCACCCTCTATGACGATGACGGCACCACCAACGCCTGGCGCAAGACGGGCGGACGCAGCGCGACATTGCGCTGGGACGATAGCGCCCGCCGCCTGACCGCCAGCGGTCGACTGCCCACGGGCCAGTCGCTCGACCCCCTGGTCAAGATCGTCGGACAGTAAGATCAGGCCCGGCTCCCCAGGGGGCCGGGCTTTTCCTAACCCATCGGATACAATCGTTTTTGTGGACGGACCGGACAAACCGGCCGAAAGAGGAGGAGAAGGATCATGATCGGATGTGTGGCGCTGCTGATCGCGGCCCTGCCAGCGGGATTGGCCGTTCAGACGGCCCCCAGCGCGGCGGCTCAGCCCAGTATCTTCGACAAGGCGGTCAATGCGCCCGGCATCGGCTGGGCCCCCTATGGCCCCAACCAGACCGCCAGGCAGGTCCCTGCCCCCGAGGTTCCCGGCGGCAATGCGGTGCAGATCAAGGTCAGCAAGGCGGGCGCTAATCCCTGGAACAGCGGTGCGGCCTATCCCACGATCAAGCCGATCGCGGCGGGCGACACGATGCTGGTCATGGTCTTCCTGCGCGCGCCGGGTGCCACCGACGCCGCGCCGGTGACGATCCCCGTCGGCGCGGGCGGCTCCGAGGCGCCCTATACTCCGATCGCGACCGAACCGGTGCAGGTCGGGCCGAGCTGGAAGCGTTATTATGTCTCGGGCGTAGCGACCCAGGCCTATGCGGCGGGCAAGGCGAACATCTCGGTGCAGTTGGCCGGGGCCAAGCAGGTGATCGAGGTAGGACCGGCGTTCCTGATCGACCTGGGGCCGGGGTTCGACCGGTCGAGGCTGCCGCGTAACTGATCGGGTGGTCGGGCGGCGCGCGTACGTCCCCACCCGCTCCCGCTCCTCACTCCGTTCGCACTGAGCGAAGTCGAAGTGCACGTCCCAGACGCGCCTCTTGGCGGATGTGCTCCCTTGGCCTTCGACTTCGCTCAGGCTGAACGGATGATGGGGTTTCCCGATCAAAAAAACCGCCCGCCTCCAAAATGGAAGCGGGCGGTATTTTGGTCGGCCATCCCGGCCGAACCCCGAAGAGTCCGGCCGGTAAACCCGATCAGAAGGTGCCGCGAAGCGCGAACGAGAAGCGGCGGTCGTTGACGATGTACGAGCGTGGCGCGGTGGCGGTCGAGCCGCTGATATAGGCCTGCTCGGTCCGGACGACCTGATTGGCCAGGTTCACGCCCTGCACGCCGATCTTCAGATACTTGTTCAGGTTGATGAACGCCGACGCGTCCAGCTGCCCGCCCGCATCCTGGTAGATGGAGGTGTACGGGAAGATCACGTCCGCCGGGGTCAACAGATACTTGGAACGCCAGTTATACGCCGCACGCAGCGAGATCGGGCCCTTTTCGTAGAACAACGCGGCGTTGACCGTGTGCTTCGACAGACCTTCAAGCGGGATGTTGCCCGGCTTGATGTTCGACGTGCTGGCTGGCGCGCCACCGTTCAGGAACGAGTTGGGCAGGCCCGAGCTGTCGATATAGGTGTAGCTGCCGCTGGCACCGAACCCGCTGAGCAGACCCGGCAGGAAGTCGAAGGTCTGCTGATAGGCAACCTCGACGCCCTTGATCTTGCCGGTGCCGTCAAAGTTGGAGGGCCCGCGGACCAGCACCGACTGGGTGATTCCGTTGCTGGTGATGTTCCGATTGGTGACCGACTGGTAGAAGAAGTTCTTCACCGACTTGTAGAAGACGTCGACCGACAGCTGACCGACGCGGGCGAAATACCACTCGACGGTGGCGTCGAACTGCCACGCGGTCGCGGGCTTGAGGTACGGGTTGCCCGCCGTCGCCGTGATCTGACCGCTATTGGCGTCGAAGCCCAGCTGCAGGAAGTTGCGGATGTTCGCAAAGTCCGGACGGGTCATGACCTTCGACGCCGCCAGACGCAGCACCACGTCGCGCCCGATGCCGAACTTCAGGTTCGCGCTGGGCAGGAAGTAATGATACTGGCTGCGCGCCGTATCGGGCAAGGTCACGCCGGTCGAGAAGGCGGCGATGTTGTTGTAGGCGGCCTCACCCAGCTGACAGATACCAGCCGGACGACCCGTGACGACCGTGCCGTCCGGACGGGTCGTGGTCGTGATCGCACAGCGGGTGGCGAAGGCGTCCGTCGTACCCGTCTGCTGCTGCGTCGGTGCACCGATCGAACCGGCCGAGGTGACGTCGGTCAGGACATAACGCACGCCGACATTGCCGCTCATCCGCACGTTGCCGAACAGGTTGCCCGGCGTGGCGAAGTTCAGCTGCGCATAGGCGTTCTTGTCCTGCTGCTTCACCAGCTGGATTTCGGACGGCAGGTACGGCGTACCCGCAACGACGCCCGCACGCTGCGCCAGCGGCGACCAGGTCGTCGCGGTCGAGCCGTTGGCGGTCTTCCACAGATTGCCGATCGACTGCAGATAGGCGGCCGACTGCTGATAATTGCCGGTCAAGTCGCCGGTATAATAATAGGCAGAGGGCGAGCCGTTCGTCGCGCCGCGGAAGAAGTTCGGGAAGGTGTAGAGCTCGGTCTGGCCGGGGGCCTGGGCGAACGACACCGGGTTCGTGCCCGACCAGACTTCCGACAGCGCACCCCAGTTATAGGTGGTGTAGCGCACTTCGGACGAACGGTCGGCATAACGTGCACCGAACTTCACGTGCGTGAAGAAGCTGCCATCGTCGAACTTGTAATCGGCGTCCGCCTTGAACGCATATTCACGACCCACGCTCTCTTCGAGGTGATCCATCGCCGCACGCCAGAACTGGACGTTGCGGTTGGCGAAATACTGCGCGTCGTTCTGCTGGTTCAGCGTCGGGTTCGGCGTCGCCCAGCTCGCCTGGAGCGTCGAGGGCTTGTGCGGAATCACGACCGGCAGGTTGCCCGTCAGGTCGAGCTCGGAGTCGGCAAAGGTCGAACCGAACACACGGAAATCGGTGCTGGTCTTCTTGGCGCGGGTATAGTCGCCGTCCAGGTTGATCGACAGATGATCGTTCAGCTCGGTCTTCAGGTTCAGGCCGAAGTCGGTGACGGTGTTCTCGTCACGCGTCATGCCACGCGCCAGCGACTGCTGCGTGCCGCCGGTGGGGACCCAGCAGGTCGCCTGGCCGCTGCACGATGCACGATAGCCGTTGCCCGGCGCGGTGATGTAGCCCGACTGGAACAGGCCACCCGCGTCATAGGTGTAGTTCTTCGTCGAGCCGGTCGGGCACTGCGCGATCGTCGAGTTGGCAGGCCCCAAATTGTTCTGGAGACAGCCGACCGGATAGGTGTTGTATTCGGCCAGATCGGGCGCGGTTTCGAAGGTACGCTCCGAGGTGTTGTTGACCGTGTGGGTGCGCAGGAACTGCGCGGTCAGTACAGTGCGCTCGTCGGTGCTCTGCCACTGACCGGCCAGCGCGACGCCGTCACGCTTGCGATCGAATTCCTGCGTCGCGAACTGGCCACCGATCGGGGCGTAACGCAGCGAGGCAGGGTCGAGGAAGCCGTCCGCGCCAGCCGTGCTGGCCGCGCCGCACGCAAAGCCGGTCGCGCCGCCGACGGGCAGCGTGGTCTGGTCGACCGTGCCGGGCAGCGGGTTGCGGCAATTCTGCGCCGTGGTCGAGTTGGCCGCCAGCGCCAGCGTGTTGTCGCGGGTCTGGATGTTGGTGATGCGGATGCTGTCCGCGCGGCTCTGCACGCGCGAGTACGACACGTTGCCGAGCAGGCCGAAACGGCCGATACCGGTGTCCCAGGTATCGCTGACGAACAGCGAGCCGGTCGGCGACCACTTCTTCTTGAAGTCGCCGTAATTGCCCTCGGCGGTGAAGCCCAGGTGGAAGCCCTTGTTGTCGAAGGGCTTGCGGGTGTTCAGGTTGACCGTACCGGCCAGGCCGCCCTCGATCAGTTCGGCGGTGGCGTTCTTGTACACCTCGACCGAGCCGAGCAGTTCGGCGGGGACGTCCGAGAAGTTGATCGCCTGGCCGCCGATACCGGCCGAGAAGGTGTCGCGCCCGTTGAACTCGGAACGGACGAAGGTCAGGCCGCGCACCGCGACGCCCGAGCCTTCGACCGAGAAGTGGTCGGGATCGTTGGCGGCGGCGAAGCGGCTGATCGACACGCCGGGCACGCGCTGGAGCGCTTCGGTGACCGAACGGTCGGGCAGCGCGCCGATATCGGACGCGGTGATCGCGTCGACGACGGTGTCGGAGTTGCGCTTGATCGACTGCGCATTCGCCAGGCTCTGGCGGATGCCGGTGACGACGACTTCCTTGCCGCTGTCGATGTCATCGCCCGCGGGCGGCTGCGCGCCGGGGGCCTCGACGCTGGCGCTGGTGCGCGGCGTGGCCGAGCCGGCCGTACCCTGGCCCGCGACCGCGCCGGTCGGCGAGCTGGCGCTCTGGTCGGGATCGGTGGTCGTCTGCGCGAAGGCGGGCGTGGTCAGCGCGGCGATGCACAAAGCACCGGCCGAAGCGCCGAGCAGGAGCCGATTAAAACGATTGGCATTGGCAGTGAGCGGCGCAGCGCTGCGCATGATGGTCATCCCCCCCTTGTCGCGCGCCCCATGGCGTCGCTTGGTTCGGTCGCGATCGTGCCTTTCGACACGTTTCACAGACTCATGATTGCGCTACCAGCAACATTTCGACAAGATGTTTAACTTAAAGAATGTCCGATCCGGGACAAGGTGCGACATTCCTGCCACGCTCCCCCTGTCGGTGGATTGCGGCAGGACCCAACGCACGGCATGAAATGAGAAATTGGCCCGGGAATCACCGGGTCGGGGGTGGATGACGAAAGTGACAAACGACGTGGTGCGGGTCGTCATTGTGGGCGGCGGTACGGCGGGCTGGATGGCCGGCGCGGCCCTGACTCGCCTTCTTTCGGGACAATGCACGGTCCGCCTGATCGAGTCCGAGGCGATCGGTGTCGTCGGCGTCGGCGAGGCGACGCTGCCCCATATCCGCTCCTTCAACGAACGCCTGGGAATCCCCGAGGCGGAGTTCATGGCGCGCACCCGGGCCACCTTCAAACTGGGCATCGAGTTTCGCGATTGGGGCCGGATCGGCGACAGCTATATCCACCCCTTCGGCACGTTCGGACGCGGCGCGGGGGCGATCGATTTCCACCATTACTGGTCGCGGCTGGCGGGCGAGGGACAGGATCTGCCGCCGCTGGACCAGCTATCCTATGCCTGTACCCTGGCGCGCGAGGCGCGGTTCGAGCACCCCGATCAGGGCCGGGGCGGCCTGACTTCCACTTTCGGCTATGCCTATCAATTTGATGCGCTGTTGTTCGCCCCCTATCTGCGCAGCCTGGCCGAGGAAGCGGGTGCGGTGCGCACCGAGGGCATGGTCGTCGATGTCGAGCGCGACGGCGAGAGCGGGCTGATCCGTTCGGTCACGCTGGCCGATGGCGAGCGGGTCGAGGGCGACCTGTTCATCGACTGCTCGGGTTTCCGCTCGCTGCTGCTGGGCCAGACGCTGGACGAGCCGTTCGAGGACTGGTCGAAATGGCTGCCGACCGACCGCGCCGTCGCCATGCCGTGCCGGACCGAAACGGCCGTAACCCCCTATACCAGCGCAATCGCCATGCCTGCGGGCTGGCGCTGGCGCATCCCGCTCCAGCACCGCACCGGCAATGGCTATGTCTATGCCAGCGACTTCATCAGCGACGGCGATGCCGCCCGCGCGCTGGAAGAAGCGGTGGAGGGCGAGAAGCTGGCGGAGCCGCGCCTGCTGCGCTTCAAGGCGGGGCGACGGCGGCGGAGTTGGGTCGGCAATTGCGTCGCGATCGGGCTGGCCAGCGGTTTCCTGGAACCGCTCGAATCGACCAGCATCTATCTGGTGCAACAGGCGATCACCGCGCTGATCGAGCTGTTCCCCGGCCGCCAGATGGATGCGTCCGACCGCGACGAATTCAACCGGGTCATCGATCTGGAATATGACCGGATCCGGGACTTCCTGATCCTGCATTACCACGCCACGTCGCGCGACGATTCACCCTTCTGGGACTATGTCCGCACCATGGCGATCCCCGACAGTCTGGGCGAAAAGCTGGAGCTGTGGCGCCGTCGCGGACGGGTGGTGAAGTATCGCGAGGGCGTATTCCTGGATGCCAGCTGGATCGCGGTGTATCTGGGCCAGGGCATCGTCCCCGAAGGCTGGGACCCGCGTGCCGATGTGGCGGGGACCGGCGATCTGGTTCAGGCCGTCCAATCGCTTCGCAGCGAGATCGCTGCCGAAGTCGCCGTGCGGCCCGACCACCGCGCCTTTCTGGAACGCTATTGCCCGATGGCGGCAGCATGAGCGCGCCGATCCGCCATGTGCTGGTCGCGGGCAGCGGTCTGACCGCCTGGAGCGCCGCCGCCGCGCTGAAACGCCGCGCACCGTTCCTGGACGTCACGCTGCTCGCCACCCCGGCTGCCCATGACGCACTCGCCGACCGGATCGCCTGCACCCTGCCCTCGCTGCCCGGTTTCCATGCCGATCTGGGCATCAGCGAGGATAACGGGGTGACGCGCACCGGCGCGGGCTATCGGCTGGGCACGCGCTTTTTCGGCTGGGCGGAGGGGCTGCCCGACTATGTCCATGCCTATGGCGGCTATGGCCATGCCATCGGTCCGGCGGCGTTTCACCTCCATTGGGTCCGCGCGATGCGCGACGGCCGAGCAGCCCCGTTCGACGCCTATTGCCCGGCGGCGCAGCTGGCGCGAGCGGGCGGCTTCGTGCCGCCGTCACCGGGCACGCCCTTTGCCGGGCATGACTATGGCCTGACGCTCGACCTCCCCCGCCAGGTGGCGATGATGCGCGCTTTTGCTCTGCATGTCGGGGTCCGCGAGGTCACGGATTCGATCGCTCAGGTGCAGGTCGATGCGACCGGCCATGTGACCGCTATCGCAGTGCAGCATGGCGCGGCTCTAACCGCGCATCTCTATATCGACGCGACCGGCCCCGCCGCGCTGCTGCGTGGCAGCATCGACGATGCGTGGCAGGATTGGCGCGACTGGCTGCCCTGCGACCGCGTGCTGCTGGGCACGCAGGTGTCGGGCGAAGGGGCACCGGTGCTGACGCCCGCGACTGCCCATGCCGCAGGCTGGCGCTGGTCGAGCGGCGAGCAGGTCGGCATGGCCTATGGCAGCGCGCTTCTGTCCAATGCCGAGGCCGCCGCGATGCTGGCACGTGACCAGGCCGTGGTCGACGCCCCCATCGTCATCCGCCCCGGCACGCGGGCCCGGGCCTGGCGCGGCAACTGCATCGCGATCGGCGACGCGGCAACGCAGGTCGAGCCGCTGGAATGGTGCAATCTGCATCTGGCGCTGAGTGCGATCGACCGGCTCGTCACCATGCTGCCCGACACCGCCATGGCCGAGGTCGAGGCCGCGGACTTCAACCGCCAGACCCTGGCCGAGGCCGAGCGGGTGCGCGACTTCCTGGCCGCGCATTACCGTACCGCCCGCCGCCCCGAGCCGATGTGGCAGGCGGTGGCGCAGGCCGAACTCCCTGCGTCGCTGGCGCATACGCTCGGCCAGTTCGGCGAACGCGGCCGCCTGCCCTTTTACGAGGAAGAGACCTTCACCCGCGACAGCTGGGCCGCGATCCTGCTCGGGCAAGGATATCTTCCCCGTCGCATCGACCCGCTGGTCCACGGCGTCCCTGCGCCGCAAGTGAATGCCGCCATGGCGCGGATGACCGACGCGATCGCCGCCGCCCTTCCCCATATTCCGGCCCATGCGCAGTGGCGCGCGGCCCAGATGAGGCGCCTTGCCCGATGACTCCCCATTCCGACCATTTGATCCGCCGGGTCGTCATCGTCGGCGGCGGCACCGCCGGATGGATGGCCGCCGCCGCCTTCGCCCGGCTGCTGAACAACGGCTATACCCATGTCACGCTGGTCGAGTCCGAGGAGATCGGCACGGTCGGTGTCGGCGAGGCGACGATCCCGCCGATCATCACTTTCAACCAGATGCTGGGGCTGGACGAGAACGACTTCCTCGCCAAGACGGCGGGCACGTTCAAGCTGGGCATTGAGTTCGTCGACTGGGGCGACAAGGGCGAACGCTATATCCACCCGTTCGGCCGCCATGCGCAGGATTTGCAGGGCGTGCATTTCCACCAGCTCTATTTGCGCGAACGCAGCCGTCGCGCCCTGCCCGACATTGCCGAATGGTCGATGAGCGCGGTCGCGGCGAAGGCGGGCAAGTTCGGCCGCGCCAAGCCCGATGCCCGCTCGCCGATCCGCGAACTGTTCTACGCCTTCCATTTCGACGCCTCGCTCTATGCGCGCTATCTGCGCGGCTATGCCGAACGCAGCGGAGTGACGCGGATCGAGGGGCGGATCGACGCGGTCAACCTGCGGCCCGAGGACGGTTATGTCGAGGCGGTAACGCTGGCCGATGGGCGGCGGATCGAGGGCGACCTGTTCATCGACTGTTCGGGCTTTCGCGGCCTGCTGATCGAGGAGGCGCTGGGCACCGGCTATGAGAGCTATGCCCAGTGGCTGCCCTGCGACCGCGCGGTCGCGGCGCCCTGCGCGCTGCCCAACCCGGCCGAGCCCGATCCCTTCACCCGCGCCACCGCGCGCGATGCCGGGTGGCAGTGGCGCATTCCGCTCCAGCACCGGATGGGCAATGGCCTGGTCTATTGCAGCGACTATCTCGATTCCGAGGCGGCCGAGGCGCAGTTGCTGGGCAGCCTGGAGGGTGAATTGCTGGGCGATCCCCGCCACCTACGCTTCACCGCCGGGCGGCGGCGGCAGAGCTGGAACCGCAATGTCGTGGCGCTGGGCCTGTCGAGCGGGTTCCTGGAGCCGCTGGAATCGACCAGCATCCACCTGGTCCAGGCCGCGATCCAGCGTTTGGTGGCGCTGTTCCCCGACACGCGCTTCGACCCCGCCGAGCGCGACGAGTTCAACCGCCAGATGCACGACCTGTATGAGGATGTGCGCGACTTCATCATCCTGCATTACAAGGCGACGCGGCGCGACGACACGCCCTTCTGGAACCGGGTGCGCACCATGGAGGTGCCCGAGAGTCTCGCGCGCAAGATGGCGCTGTGGTCGGGCAAGGGGCGGCTGTTCCGCGAGGGCTATGACCTGTTCAGCAACCCCAGCTGGGTTGCGGTCTGCCTAGGCCAGGGGTTGGTGCCCCAAAGCTGGGAACCTGCCGCCGATGCACTCGACGAAAATTTGGTCGCCCAAGCGTTGGAGCAGATGCGCGCGGGTTATGCCGATACTGCCGCACGGATGCCCAGCCATGGCGATTTCCTGCGCATGACCGCCCCCTCTCCGCTGGCCCCCGCCATGACGGCGACGCGTGGCGGGCAGGACGGGTTCGACTTCGCACGGACGAGCGGCACGGTCCAGGCCAAGGGCCCGCTGTTGTGACGCGCGTGATCCTTCCGCTGCTGGCGTTGGCGGCGACCGGCGCGGGGGAAACGCCGGGGCCGCATCTCAACCAGATCGGCTTCCGCCCCGACACCGCCAAACGCGCTATCGTCGCGAAGGACGGCGCGGCCCTGCCCTGGGAATTGCTCGACGAAAAGGGCCACGCAGTCGCGCGCGGGCAGGCGATGGTCTTCGGCCCCGACGCCGCCTCGGGCGATACGGTGCAGCAGATCGACTTCGGCACGTTCCGCACGCCCGGCACCTATCGGCTGAAGGTCGATGGCCGCACCGGCCATGCCTTCACGATTGCCGACAATGTCTATCGCCCGCTGTCGCGCGCCTCGCTCAATTTCTTCTACCAACAGCGTGCCGGGGTGGCGATCAATGCGCGGTTCGCCGGGGGCACCGCATGGGCTCGCGCGGCAGGACACACCAAAGAGGTCGTCACCTGCTTCAAGGGGCTCGATCAGGCGGGCAACGACTGGCCGGGCTGTCCCTATACGCTGGACGTGACCGGCGGCTGGTATGATGCGGGCGATCAGGGCAAATATGTCGTCAATGGCGGCATCGCGTTGTGGATGCTGCAAAATCTCTATGAGGTGGATGCCGCCGCGCCCCCCTTCCCCGATGGCAGCGCCGCACTGCCCGAGGCGGGGAACGGCATCAACGACCTGCTCGACGAGACGCGCTTCGAAATGCGCTTCCTGTTGGCGATGCAGGTGCCCGACGGCCAGACGATGAAGCTGCCGCTCGGGCGGCAGGGGCGCGGCCCGTTGCGGCTGACGCCGGTGGAGGCGGGCGGCATGGCGCATCACAAGATCGCCGACCGCCACTGGACGACGATTCCCACCCCGCCCGCCGACGATCATGAGGAACGGCTGCTGTTCCCGCCCAGCACGGCGGCCACGTTGAACCTCGCCGCCACCGCCGCGCAATGTTCGCGCATCTGGCGGGGGATCGACGACGACTTCGCTCGGCGCTGCCTGGTGGCGGGGGGCAAGGCGTACCGGGCGGCGCTGCGCAACCCGGACGTCTATGCCGCGCAAGCGTTCGACGGTAGCGGCGGTTATGGCGATGGCGAGTTGTCCGACGAGCTCTATTGGGCGACCGCCGAGCTTTATGCCGCCACCGGCATGCCCGAACTGGCAGAATCGCTGCACAAGATGCCGCTCCATGCCGCCCCGCTGACCGGCGAGGCGAGTTGGGGCAGCGTCGCAGCGCTGGGCACGATCACGCTGGCGACCGCAACGGGCGTCCAGCCCGCCGAACGCATGGCGGCGCGGGCCAAGCTGATCGCGCTGGCCGACTATTTCCTCGCCGAGGAAGCGCGGTCGGGCTATCGCCTCCCCTATGCGTCAACCGCCTATCGCTGGGGATCGAACAGCGTGCTGCTCGGGCGCGGGCAGGTCCTGGCGCTGGCGGCGCGTTTCACCGGCGAGGCGCGCTACCGCGACGGCGCGGTCGATGCGATGGACTATGTGCTGGGACGCAATCCGCTTGACCAGAGCTATGTCAGCGGGTTCGGGTGGAAGCCGATGCAGAACCCGCATCACCGTTTCTGGGCGCATCAGTTCGACGCCAAGCTGCCCGGCCCGCCGCCGGGCGTGCTGAGCGGCGGGGCGAACAGCACCGTCTTTCCCGAACCGGCCTCCGCACCGCTGAAGGGCAAGTGCATCGGCCAGCGATGCTGGATCGACGACGCCCGCGCCTATGCGCACAACGAGGTCGCGATCAACTGGAACGCGCCGCTCGTCTGGCTGGCGACCGATCTGACCCGACCCCTGCCCGCCCGCCCCTGACGGCGGCGACAGGCTTCATTCACCCGAACATCGTCACAAAGAGCTACAGAAGAGGACAGAATATGGACCGTCGTAATTTCATGAAGACCGGCATGGCGATGGGCGGTGCCGCTCTTGCCACCGGCGGCGGCACGCTGGCCGCCACGCGCGCGGCGGCTGCCACGGCGTCCGACCTGAGCTTTCCCAAGGATTTCCTCTGGGGTTGCGCCACCGCCTCCTACCAGATCGAAGGTGCGGTCAAGGAAGACGGGCGCGGCCTGACCAACTGGGACGTGTTCTCGCACACCCCCGGCAAGGTCGCGAACAACGATACGGGCGATGTCGCGTGCGACAGCTATCACCGCTATAACGAGGACATCGCGCTCCTGAAGAACCTGGGCGTAAAGGCGTATCGCATGTCGATCGCCTGGTCGCGCATCTTCCCCGAAGGTCGCGGCAAGTTCAACCAGAAGGGCCTCGACTATTATAACCGCGTGATCGACGCGCTGCTGGCGGCGGGTATCCAGCCCAACGTCACCATGTTCCACTGGGACCTGCCCCAGGCGCTGCCCGGCGGCTGGCAGAATCGCGACACGGCCAAGGCGTTCGCCGACTATGCGGGCTTCATGGCGGGCAAGCTGTCCGATCGCGTCCACCGCTTCATGACGGTCAACGAGCTGCGCTGCTTCACCGATCTCGGTCACATGGTGGGCATTCATGCGCCGGGCCTGAAGCTGCCCCAGGGCCAGGTGAACCAGGTCCGCCACCATGGCTGTCTGGCACACGGCCTGGGCGTCCAGGCGATCCGCGCCAATGCCAAGGCGGGCACGGAGGTCGGCATTGCCGACAATGCCAGCATCTTCGTCCCCGTCATCGAGACGCCCGAGCATATCGAGGCGACCAAGAAGGCGATGCGCGAAGAAAACGCGATGTTCCTGACCGCCGTGATGGAGGGCAAATATACCGACGCCTATCTGAAGAGCGCCGGGGCCGATGCGCCCAAGGTGCAGGCGGGCGACATGGCCGCGATCGCCAGCCCGCTCGATTTCGTGGCGCTGAACATCTACACGCCGACCTTCGTGAAGGCGAACCCGGAGGATGCGCGCGGCTATACCCCGTTGCCGCATCTGCCCAACTCGCCGCGCATGGCCTCGCCCTGGCTCTATGTCGGCCCCGAGGCCGCCTATTGGGGCGTGCGCGCGGTCAGCGAGATGTGGAACCCGAAGGCGATCTACATCTCGGAGAACGGCACCTCGGCCGACGACAAGCTGAACGACAAGGGCCTGGTCGATGACGGCGACCGGATCATGTATCTGCGCAACTATCTGGGCCAGTTCCGCCGTGCGGCGGCCGAAGGCTATCCGCTCAAGGGTTATTTCCTGTGGAGCCTGATGGACAATTTCGAATGGGCCGATGGCTATGGCCTGCGCTTCGGCCTGCACCATGTCGACTATGCGACCCAGAAGCGCACCCCCAAGCTGAGCGCGCAGTGGTATAAGGAACTGATCCGGCGCAACGCGCTGGTCTGATCCGAAGCCGGACGAACAGGAAACCCCGCCGGTCGCAGGACCGGCGGGGTTTTCCGTGCGCGTCATCCGGCGCCCATAAAAAAGGGCGGAGACGGCGTGATGCCATCCCTGCCCTGTAAGGCTCCGTTGGGGGATAATCGCGGGGTGGGCCGCAACCCACCCCGATCCGATCAGAAGCGGAAGCGCAGGCCCGCGCCGTAATAACGGCCCTCGTCACGCACGTCGCGCGGATAGGACAGGCCGTTGCCATAGCTGCGATAATTGTTGAACGGCTTGGCCAGAATATTGGCCACATCGAAGGCCACCGTGATTTCCTTGGTGATGTTGTAGTTGAAACCGAAATCGAGCCGCTGGATGCGGGTCGTGCCTTCACCGTTATAGAAACCGTCGCCGTTGATGAAATTGCCGTTCAGATACGCATCGCGGTTGTTGAATGACAGGCGGGTCGAGACATCGCCCTTCTCATAGAACAGAGCGATATTATAGGTCCACTTCGACAGGCCGGGGATCGGCACGAACGGCGGCGCGGTGGTGCCGCCGGTCGAGGCGAACAGATTGGCCGGGTATTGCTGCTTCCCTTCCAGATAGGTGACGTTCGCCTGGACGCCGATACCGCTCCACAGCCCCGGCAGGAAGTCGAAGAAGGTCTGACCACCCACTTCGATGCCCTTGATGCGACCCTTGCCCGCATTTTCCGGACGGCTGATTTCGATCAGGCCATAGAATGGGTCGATGGTGCGATTAATGTAATTGCCGATGAACCCGTCGAGATCGCGGTAGAAAGCGGCCGCCGTCAGCGAAGCGGTCGGCGAGAAATAATATTCGACCGTCGCGTCATAATTGTTGGAGATCAGCGGGCGCAGATCCGGATTGCCGCCGCCGCCATAGGCGTTGGGCCGGGTGTTCAGCCCCGCCGGGAAGCGCGGGTCGAGCGGCTGGTCGGGAACGACCTGTTGCGTATTCTGGGTGATGTTCAGGGCCGGGTTCAACTGGCTGAACTGCGGTTTGGTCCGCGTCTTTGTTACGCCGAAGCGAATCTGCAGCTTGTCGCTCGGCCGAATACGCAGGGAGATGTTGGGCAGGATATCGACATAATTGGCGCGGGTGCGGCGCACCTCACTGCGGCGAACGCCGTCGAACAACACCGTCGAGATACCGCTATATTCGCCCACCGTGTTGACGACGCGGGTGCCGATCATACCGTCGAACCGGATCGAGCCGATGTTGAACTCGTATTTCGCCTGCCCGTAAAAGGCATAGGTCTGTTCGGTGGCATAAAAGGCGGCCAACGGGTCCAGCTGAACCTCGGTCGTGGAGAAACGGTTCAGCGCGTCGCGATAGCCCTGATCGGCGGGATTGCCCGCCACCAGCCGCTGCAGCGCGTCAAAGGCATATTGGCGAAGCTGCGGCGCATTGCCCGCAATGCCGTCACGCGATGGCATCAGCCAACTGGTGAAGCCCTGGTTGCCGCGGAACGCATTCTGGGTCAGCCCCAGATTACCGGCCGGCACCTGCGCCAGCGGAATCGCCAACGGCTCGGTATAGGCATAGCGATTGCCGCGCTTCAGCGAGGCATCGCGATCGGTCCAGCGGATACCGAATTGCAGCTTGGGGAACAGCGACAGATCGGTTTCCAGGTCCACGTCGGTGCGCCATTGCCACCCCTTGCCCTGCACGCGGTAGGTCGCCTCGAAGTAACCGCGCCAGATATAGTTGGCCGGGTTGCTGTTGTCGAAGCCCGGCAGGTCGAACGATACGCCATCGTTGACGAAGAAGTTGACGTTGGCGACGGGCGCCTTGGAAAAGGCGGTGTCGAAGCTCCACTCGTCCGAGCCATATTGCGAGAAGGTATAGGCCAGGTCGGTCGACAGATGCGCACGACCGATATCCCATTTGGCACCGCCCGCCGCCTGGTACGTATCCGTGTAGGCCTTGACCGTGCTCCGGAACGCTTCGGGACGATAACCACCGGTCTTGGTCAGGCTCTGCACCTGAAGCGGTTCGCCGGGCCGCAGCACGACATCGCTCAGCGTCGGATTGCTGTCGAGCAGCGGAACACGGAACCAGTCGTTCGCGACTTCGCCGCGATAGCTCTGATAGAGGAAGTCGTAATAGAGTTCGAGATTGTGCGCCGGACGCCACTGGACACTGGCATTCATCGCCGGGCGCCAGCGCTTGCCGCTGTCATTATAGACGCCGACTGCGGTCGGAATCTGGAAGTCGCGGCCGACCGAGCTCGGAAGGATGGTCGTCCCGGCCGTCGGCTTGTTCGTATTGCCCTCGCCCCAACGGACCGCGTTGCGGTACTGCGCCTGGGTATAGACGGCGTTGATCAGCCAGCCGATCTCACCGATGGGGGTTTCGGCACGCTGGCTGAGGAGCAGGTTGCCCAACGGATCGAACTTTTTCGACTGGTCGTTATAGGTGCCGCGAACGCCGCCCGCGATCGTGAAGCCCTTTTCGAAATCGAACGGCCGACGCGAACGCACGTTGATGAGGCCTGCCAGACCCGGTTCCAGCAAATCGGCGGTGCCCGACTTGTAGACTTCGAGACCCGCCAGCGCACCCGCCGGGAAATCCTGAAGCGCGACGCCCCGGCCTTCGGCGGTGAAGATGTCGCGGCCGTTGAAGGTCGTCGCCACGTCGGGCAGACCGCGGACCAGCACCTGCGTCACTTCGTCGCTGTAGCGGCTGACCTGGATGCCGGTCACGCGCGCCAGCGACTCAGCCGCCGTATTGTCGGGCAGCTTGCCGATGTCCTGCGCAACGATCGCGTCGAGGATCGCGTCGGAATTCCGCTTGATCGCCTGCGCCGAACCCAGGCTGGCGCGGAAGCCGGTGACGACGATGTCGCGCGGATCGGCCGGTGTTTCGGACAGGCCGGTGGTCGAGGCCTGGACGGGGCTGCGGTCCGGCACTTCGGCGACATCCTGACGAATGCCGACGGCGGTCTGCGTCTCGATCGGGGCGTTCGGATCGGCGGCTTGGGTCGTCTGCGCGTCGGTCGACGTCTGGGCCATGGCGGGCGCCGCCAGCAACGCCCATGGCGTGACGGACAGCAAAAGGACGTGACGCTTCATCAGATTTCCCCTCATGTTGGCCCGAATTTTCGGTGCCGGTGACGGGATGATTTGTCTGACTAACGCCAACCGCGTCAAGCCGAACGTTACAAAAATTTTATACGCTCTTCAGATAGTGGATTTTTGGTCACATGCCCTGGCGCAAGGGCACGAAGATGTTAGCGCTGCCAAAATGCCATTCTGGTTACAATTCAGTACAGTAGGATCGAGCCCCCACTCTCGTTCCGTTAGCCTTTACTTGTCCGTCTTTTAGGCTGAAACACGAGGCTTGTCCGCGTGCCGACCCTCGATCACCGATGACGAGCGCAACCCGGTGTATCAAAATTGGGCATTGGAGCACCCGCCGCCGAATCGACGGCATGGTCAGGACGCCGCCTTCTCCACGACCGGCCATCCCGCCTCGTCCCAGTAAAGCCGGGCGATCCGTAACGTCGCCACACCCCCGGCGGCCGCGTCATAGGCGTGGTGGACCAGATAGTAGCGCCCATCGCGGTCACGCATCACGCCGGCATGACCCGGCCCGCGAAAGCGATCGCGCCCTGCCGCATCGGCCTGAAGAAGCACCGTTCCGCCACCCTCACGCATCGCCCGGCCCGAGCGGTCCAGATAGGGGCCCTCAATCGAGCGCGCGCGCCCGATCCGCAGATGGTAGCTGCTTCTGGTCCCGCGACAGCAAAAGTCGAACGACACGATCAGCCAGTACCAGCCGTCATGATCGATGATGAAGGGGGCCTCGATCGCATTGGTCTTGTCGCCCAAATCGCGCCGGGCGATCATTCGTGGCTTGGCCCCGGCGGCAGGCTTGCCGCTCCGCGGATCGAGCCGGATCAGTTGGATTCCGCCCCAGAAACTTCCAAAGCTCAGCCATTCGCCGCCCTGGCGATCACGCACAAATGCCGGGTCGATCGCATTATACGGATCGCCCTCCCGCGAGGCGATGACCAGCCCCTCGTCCCGCCAGCCATAGCCGGGTGCGTTCGGATCCAACGTCGTGGCGGTCGCCAGGCCGATCGCCGAATGCTGCGTGCCGAAGCGCGAAACCGAGTAATATAGCCGATACCCATCCCCGACCCGCGCCCCGACCCGCGCCCCAACCCGCGCGATGTCGGGAGCCCACATCTCCCGCGCGCCGGGCACCGCTGCCCTGGCCCAGTCCGGCAGATCGGGCAAAGGCGACGGCAACGAAGCCCAGTGCCGCAGGTCGCGCGAAGTCCGCGCCACCAACGGCCGCCGGTCACGCTGACCCGTCGAATAGACGTAATAACGATCGCCCTCGCGGATCAGTACCGGATCATGCGCCGGCACGATATCGCCCGACAGAGCCGTTTCGCGCGGCGCCGAGATCAGGGCCTTGCTGCCCAATGCCACCGCGCCGACGAGCACCATGGCCCGCAACAGATACAGACTGCGCGATCGGCCCAATTGGCGCATGACGAAACCCCCGTTCCTCGGCCGGATCATGAGTTCGCCCGGCGTCCTGATATAACCAAGTTATAGTCGGACATAAATCAACGCAAGTTGCGCAACGATGCGTAAGACTATTCTCGGGTTATACCGAAGATTGCTGGAGTTCTCCAAACGACTTTGGGCCCCAGAGTGCTGGACCATCTTCATTGATTGCCCTCGCCGGCCTCGCACGGCCCGAGGCTGTACGAGATGCGAGCCCGCCTCGCCGCCCGTATTTCATTCCTTGATACCGTGCCTCAATCCCTCGCTTCGCGCAGGGCATCGAGTTCTGCCAACCGCACCGGATCGTCCGCCGCCAGCGCCTCTTCGAGGTAGAAGCCATAAGGTATGTCGCGCACCAACTGCCGCGCTTCCTCGCCATATCCTTCTGCAATGACAGGAAATGCATCGACCAACTCGCGGAGAAAGCCTTTGTCCAAATTCTCGAGCTGCCATCCAAGCATTCCCATCATCTTCTCCCCGGTATGAGGATCAAGATCGTCTTCGGGAGTGAGTTCGACGAAGAGGACATATTCCGCTATGATATGCGCGACTTGTTGAGCGATCATGGCTTGACGACCTTTACATGAATATTGCCAACGTTCATCCTTCGGAGCAATTTGAGCGCCTTGACCTTCTGAACCGGCGTCGGAACCTCCCAAAGCCCGATCAGACGATTCTGCGCCAATACCTCGGACTGCCGCAGGACCTGAGCGCGTGCATTCGCCATGTTTCTTACGCTCCACTTGCGATCAATCACGTAATCGCCTTGGACGCCATCGAATTTCACAGGCCGCCGCGACCCGTCTGGCATGGTTCGCGTCAATGTCGGCGCATGACCGGATCGCGCGCCAGCAGCAGAATCATTATATGATTTCCAAGGCTTGTCCGATTTGATCGTTTCTTTCACCCAGCCGATCTGCGGAGGGTCAAATGTCGGACGCGGCCTCATCACGCGAAGTCGGCGGACCGCCGCAACTTTCGAAAGTCCAGCCCCAGGCGCCGCCGCAAGTGCGACATTTCCCGCAACCGTCGCTGAGGCACGGCCAATATCCCGTGCAGAGGCATGGGAGACAGCGGCGGCCGCCCGCGAAACCTGGATTCGAGCAGGAATATCCTCCGCAGCGATCGCAGCATCGATCCTATTCGCAATGCCGCTGGCAGCGTCGCGAACCGTCACCACCGGGTTCGTCGTCAGTACGCCCTGGATATCCGCGACCGCTCCCCTCCCGACGTCATAGAGCCCTTCACCGACGCCACCGACAAACTCGGCAACGGGATTCGGATGCTTAGCGGATCGCGCGCTTCCGACAGGTTTCGTCTTCGCACTCGACAAACCAAGCCGTTCGGGCTTTTTGGCTTCTCCCGTCGCCGATCCTTGCCGCGACAGTCCCACCTTCGGCAGGGCTATACGCTGCGACTTGCCGCTTTCTCTCCCAGGGCCCAAAGCCACGTGTCCCGTTCGGCCCAAGGTGCGGCCACCTGCCTTGGGAATCGCATCGCCAGCACCTGCGGCTTCCTGGCGCCCTGCCCCCGCAGAGGTAAACCGGCCGTTCGCCGGATCGTGCCATGGGTTGAATTTGAGCTCAAGACCGTCAGGCCCCAGCGCTTGCGGCAGCCTACCTGTTCGCAGCCACCATGAAAAAGCACGTGCCTCCCTATTCTTAGACGCCTCTGCCATATCGCTCCCGCCCCTTCGCGGAACATATATAGAACAGATGGCGAATTGTCAATGTTGCCCATCGTTCGCCCGATAGCTTAAAATTATAGCTGCGTTTTCAATCGGCTATGCACTTGCCGCGCTGCTGCTTCAGGATAATATACCAAGGCTCGAAGCAGTCCGTCTCCGTTGGACTGGCTTAGGATTAGACTGCTTCGCCTGCAAATGTGCTATCGAACCAAAGGTCGCAACGGGCCTGCTTGGCCCCGCCCATCTCGTTCGCAGCGTGAATGTGCCAACAGCTCTTCGCAACGAGCCATGAAGTCGTCGATTCGAACAGGATCAGGCAGTAAATCAACGTCTACTCGCCGAATACGTCTTTAACGCCGTCCTGAAATATCAAGCGACCGCAGATTACGAATGGCCGTTAGCGATCTGACGATCGCCGTCATTCGCCGCTTTCCGACGCGGCCTGGGTCAGTGAGAGAATGAAAGATGGTTCGCTTGCCAGTCGAACAGATAAGCTTATCGCAATATCGACATCTTACACTCGGTAAGATGGTGCCCCAAAAACGCCACAGATGGGCACTCAAATCGTTGGGAAATATCCGTTCCTCGCGGTAGCTAGGGTCAGGACTCGTTGATCACAGCCAGAAGATGACGGTGGCCGCGAGAGCAACGGCGGAAAAGAAGGCCGTGGGGCAGCGATCGTAGCGTGTGGCAACGCGGCGCCAGTCTTTGAGGCGGCCGAACATGATCTCGATGCGGCTGCGACGCCGATAGCGGCGCTTGTCGTATCTGACCGGCTCGTTGCGCGATCGTCGGCCCGGGATGCATGGCTGGATGCCCTTGGCCTGGAGAGCGTCCCTGAACCAATCGGCGTCGTAGCCGCGGTCGCCGAGCAGCCACTGCGCTTTTGGCAGGTCGTCCAGCAGGGCTGCCGCGCCGGTGTAGTCGCTGACTTGGCCTGCGGTCATGAAGAAGCTCAATGGGCGGCCGTTCGCGTCGGCCACGGCATGGAGCTTGGTGTTCATGCCGCCCTTGGTGCGTCCGATCAGGCGGCCGAGATCCCCTTTTTAACCCGCAGGCTCGATGCCGTGCGGTGCGCCTTCAGGTAGGTCGCATCGATCATGACGGTTTTCGGTTCGGCATCGCCTGCAGCCAGCCCCTCCATCATGCGCGTGAACACGCCACGCTCGCCCCAGCGCTTCCACCGGTTGTACAGCGTCTTGTGAGGACCATAGGCGCTGGGCGCATCCCGCCAGCGCAGCCCATTGCGGTTGACGAAGACGATGCCGCTCAGCACCCGCCGGTCATCCACCCGAGGCTTGCCGTGGCTCTTGGGGAAGAACGGCCGCAGCCGCTCCATCTGATCGTCCGTCAGCCAAAAAAGGTCGCTCATCACCAGTCTCCTCGTGGAGCCTGAATCAGATCGCGACGCTCACATCAATGGGTCCTGACCCTAGGGCGCCGCGGGCAGGACGGGGACAATGCGTTCTCGCCGAACCTGTTTTTTTCCCAGGTGGCAAAATACTCGCCAGAAGCGAGGACGGCGATATTTGGTGAGCAGGGCGCCCGCGACCTTGCAGACTTGGCAAGGATCGCAGAGGCCCGAACCGGGACGCTTGCGAGGTTAAACAACTCGCGGTCGGGCCAAGTCGGCAACTGGTTCAGGGCGATCCAAAGCATCTTGAGCGGCGGTGGTGCAGGAGCAGGCCTTGGCGCAGCGATGGGCGGCGTTGCAGGCGCTGGCACCGGAGCGGCGGCTGGAGTTATAACGGCACCGTTAATGCTTGGCGGGAGTTATCTATCTGCACGAATGCTGGGTAATAGGCGCGTCGTTCAAACCTTGGCGCAAGCAGCCAGTGCCAGAACCCCCGTTGCACGAGCCGCGGTTCTCAACCGATTAGGCCTATTGATCAATCGTGAACCAGCCCTACGCGCAGAACTGCTGCCGATTCAGCGCTTGCTATCATCAAGCATCCAGGGCGCAAAACCAGCGCTAGCTGCCGATGATAGAGATCATCAACGCCAAAAATAACAAGGCCGCCAAGCGATAACTGCGGTGTGGACACCACCTGTACAAAGCCCACACCACAGTTATAAAAAGCCAGATAGGCAAGAATTCATCCCGGAATACACACACCCTGCAGGTGATATGGGGTCCCAACAGTTATAGCCCCAGGTGGAGAGTTTCTGTCTCTTCGTTCGATGCGCCGCTGCAAGTCAATTTCTAAGGCTCTTCGACCCCGTTCGCAGCGCTCAGCGGTCGGATACGGAACGGTCACAACCCCGCCCGGGGTGTATGTGATGACCAAGTGGTACTGGGCCGGTTCCGCAGCTCTAACGGAAGCAGTTAGACTGACGGTAAAGAGGCAAATGGCGGCGGCCAGGTATGGCTGGATACCCATAAGCTATTCGGTCCCATATCGCGGCTGGTCCAGCAGGTCGCGAATGCTTTCTGCGCTAAGCTGCCCGTTGGCGATCTTGATCACATGAGTAGGTTGGTGAGACGGCGGCAACTGCCCCCGTTGCTCAACCATGGCGCTCAGCGAACCGTGGGCGACTTCGCCCGCGTCCATCCAAATCGGTGCATCAGGCGCGAGGGCCATTCCGCCACCGTTACGGAAGAGGGTCGCGTGCTGCTTCCAGTAATCGTCCGGCATTTTGTCTCCGTTTTTTGATGCGATCTGACCATGTTTACTCGCGATGATGTCGGCAGACCCGGGGCTTCTGCGGCTCTGGCCAACCATAGCCCAAGCTGCTGCATCGTTGACAGAACTTAATGCCGGAAATAGCCATAAGGCTAAGACGCATATGTGTTATTTCCCAATAATGGTCGGGGCGGTCAAATGGTAAAGACTTGGTCGAGTGCTATAACAGGCAACGTGACATGCGATCATTGCGGACGAGTTTTCGAGCGGTCTGTTTTCCGCTCGCCGATGCGTGATAAGGACAGCTACGAATGCGCATGCGGCGAAACGCTTGAGCGTTGGAACAGCACAGAGTCGCCGTCATTTCGAGAAATATCTGGACCAACGAAGTAGGCCCGCACCCCGTCCTGATCATTACCGTTTAGTCTTCAGGCCGATCTCGACGCGGCTCATACGCCATCACCCATTGCGGATAGCCTTCCGGCGACATGGTAATGTCGGCATGCCCGACTGGGTCGTTGCCCGTCTCGATCCACCCCGCCCCGTGGCAATAATCGCAGATCGCCCGTTTGCACCGGAAGCTGACCAGATCGATCTCGGCGTTCCATTGCCCATATCCCCGACAGATGGGGCATTCCGCATCGAGGTTCCCGTTTCGTGGCTGAAGCGGGATGATGTCGAAAGCGTGGGGGCTGTTCGGTTCGTCGCAATAGACGACGTTGCTGGCATGGGCGATCGGTCTTCTCCTAACCCCCGCCGAACGAATTATCAGAGTTGGGGTTGCCCGCCCCACCATGGCTGGTTCTGGCGCGGCGGACGGCGGCCCAGCGTGCATAAGACATTTGTGCGGTATCCGCGGCTATCATGGGGCGAAGCGAGGCCCTTGCCGGGATTGTAACGGAACGTTTCTACTCAAAAGCGCTTTGTCGATCTTATGCCGCCCTAACGGCCGCGCGAACATAAGGGACGCATTCAATGCTCTGGACGATCGCTGTCATATTGCTGGTGTTGTGGCTGTTAGGCTTCTCGCTCCACATCGCGGGCGGCCTCATCCACATCCTCCTGGTGATCGCCTTGATCGTGGGGCTAGTGCAGTTGTTCAGCGGACGCCGATCGGTGTAGCGTCAGTACGCTGCCGTTCTACAAACTCGCGCTGAACCCATTGCACCGCTAAATCGATCGCCGCGTCACTGACCCGTTCAGCGAGCAGGCCAATGGCTATCCCGGCAAAGACATCGCCAGCATAATGCGTTCCGCGCGGCACCTGTACGACGGACACTGACAATGCCGCACCACGAGCAGCGACCGCATGATTTGGATATGCTCGCGCAATCGCTTCTCCGACTGCGACCGCACCAGCGCTGTGGCCAGACGGGAATGAATTGTCCTCGTGACGGTCGCTATCACCTTCCCGCACCCGTGGATCATCACCGTCTTTCGGGCGCCTGCGGTTGATCACGGCTTTGATCCTGCTCTTGGCCCAAGTGGCAAGCGTGTGAGCAGCCAACATCCTAAAACCGGTGCTGGTGAGGTGTAGATCCCGTCGGGCGATACCGACCGCGACCGTAGCCGCGCAGATCATCCGCATCTGTGGCTGATCACCGACCTCGCTGGCGACGCCGATTAATCGCACTGGCCAGCTGTCGCGCTCGTCATTCACCTTGGAGGTAATTTTGTGGTCAGCCCGCTCGACAGCGGTGGCTTTGCGTTCCCCATTCATGGGCGTTCAACACATGGATGAATCCCTTGGCTCCGGCACGCCGATCTTTTCAGCGTGTCATCTCATCGATTTTGCGAAGCATCGCGGTGGGATCGAACGGCTTCGCAAAATAGGCGCTATGCTCTGGCATCTGATCTGGCGGAACGCTTCTGTGCCCCGATGCGACTAGTAAAAGGGTGGGAGGGAAGCGCTTCCGCACATAATGCGCGAGTTTCAGACCATCCATTGTTCCGGGCATTTCAATGTCGGTCAGCACGACACGAACCTCGCCGTGCCGGTCCAGGATCGCGATAGCCTCGTCGGCATTAGCGGCTGCAAAGACCTCGTAGCCCTCCTCCTCAAACAGGTCGATGAGTTCGAAGCGAACGATCGCCTCGTCCTCGACGATCAGAATGGTATTTGATCCGATCGGCTTACTTTGTCCCACTACGCCAACTCACTCACGCTACCCGCCTCCGCCAGTGGGCAGTTCAGGGTGAACACCACGCCCTCGGGCGGATAAACGATCGACGCCTCACCTCTGAAGTATGCGGCCAGGGAACGCTCGATCATGGTTGACCCAAAGCCGCGTCGGGACGGCGTTTGGACCTCAGGTCCGCCAGCTTCACGCCAGCGGAGGTGAAAGCGCGGGCCGTCTTCATCGGTTCCCTCGGTTGCGCCCCACTCCACGTCAACGCAACCGGATGGGGTCGACAGCGCGCCGTACTTCGCCGCGTTGGTCGCGAGTTCATGCAATGCGAGCGCGAGTGCCAGCGTCACTTGCGGGTGCAGCGTGATGGCAGGTCCCTCGGCGCGCAGGCGTTCACCAATGCCGCCATGGGCAGCCAAGGCCTTGCCGATAAGCGTCCGCAAATCCGCTGCCTCCCACGATTGTGCCGTCAGCACATCGGTGGCCTCACCAAGCGCCGCCAAGCGGCTGGCGAGCGCGCGGTTGGCGCTAGGCAGATCATTTGCCTGTCTCAAGGTCTGCGAGGCAACCGATTGGACCACCGTCAGGACGTTTTTCAGACGGTGGCCAAGTTCATGCCGCAGCAACTCCTGCTGTACCTCAGCGCGTTTGCGATCAGTGATCTCAATGGCAGTGGTCGCCAACCGCGGCGTCTCATTCGAATAGCCGGTAATCGGACTGATTGTGACTGCGAACCAGCGTGCAGCGCCTTCAGTACGCACTTCTTGTTCGAAACTCATCGGCGACCCACTGGACAGTACATACGCCAACCGGTCGATCATGGCTTTTGCATCGACCGACGGCTGTACCTCGTCGACGCTCAAGCCGGTGAGATCAGTCCGGTCGTAGAGTTGAGCCAGTGCGGGGTTGGCTTGAAGATAGCGGAAGTGGTTCCCTTGCCGCTCCGTTATCGCTGCGAACAATCCTTCGGTTTCGAAGAAGGCGCGCAGCGTCGCCTCACTTTTCTGCAACGCTTCCGCCGCTTGGCGAACCGCAACGAGCCTATCGAGCTGCCAGGCGCCCCAGAGTGCCAGCCCTGCGAGAAGCACAATCGTCACGGCGGTGGTGAAGGCGAGCCTGAAGTCGGAAGGGTACAGGCCAATCTCCGAACCGCGCAGAGCCAATGACGCGACAGCGATCGGAACGATCACGACGACAGGGAGGAGCCACCTAGCGGCCGTTGCGCTTACCGACGTTCCCACGAGGAACCGCACCCAACCGTCATTGGGTCGTGATGAAAGAACACCGAGCGATGCGCCTCCCAGTGCCAATGCCGTGGGTATGGAGACCTGCGTGAATCCAAACACCCCTGTAAGCGGCGTCACCATGTAGAACTGGCCGAGCAGGGCAACGATCACTAGGATAAGTACCGCAGTCGCGCATGCAGACGAGATCAGTCCGGCACCACGCTTCCGAACATGCGCTAGGAGGAGCCCTACGCCGACGAGCAGGAAAGCCACTGCCGTCGGTGAGGCCATGCGCCCCGGGTATGGATAAGGGATGGCTTGGTTTGCGACGCCCGTCGAAAAAAGGAAGCCATCGGTGCCGAGATCGACGCCCAGCGCGTATTCGATCAGCGTCTGCGCCGCCGCGAGTACGATCAACGTAGCAAGAATGATGGATGACGACCGGGCTGCTCGTATTCCGTTCGATAGCAGAATGCCTGCTCCGGCGAGGATCGCGCACATCGCTGTAATCGGCTGCATCGCACTGCGTGCAGAGAAGAATCGGGTCAGGACAGGGATGTCGAAGGACCAGCCTACCATAGCCACGACGCCGATCGCGATGCTCAGTGCAACGCCCATCAAGCCGATGGCCGCAATGGCAGCGTCCCCTTTACTCGAGGCGAACGCCGCCCCGCTTTTTCGGTCAACTGCGGCTGAGGAAACCATCCCCTCCATCCCTTAGACGCTTCCCATTTGACTTCGCTTAACCCAACTGAATCAACCTCAACGAAATTCAGCCGTTTGTCGCCATCATCTCGTTGACCTTACTGGTCAGCGCATCGAGGGTGAACGGCTTTGTCAGTAGTTCCATCCCTGGCTCAAGGTGCCCGTTTCCGACAGCGGCGTTCTCGGCATAGCCTGTAATGAACAACACCTTCAGGCCTGGCCGTAACGATCGCCCGGCATCAGCCACCTGCCTGCCGTTCATGCCATTTGGCAATCCAACATCCGTAATGAGCAGATCGATACGGGCACCGGATTGAAGCACTTTCAGCCCCGCAGCACCGTCCGCTGCGCCGATGACGGTGTAGCCCACCTCATCCAGCACCTCGTCGACCAGATGCCGGATGGTCGCTTCATCGTCGACGATTAGGATCGTGCCGCTGCCCCGATCGGGCAATGCGGCCACCATCTCTTCCACGTCGTCTTCAGTGTCGCCCACATAGCGCGGCAGATAGATGCAGACGGTCGTCCCCATACCGAGCTCGGAATATATGCGGACCTGCCCGCCCGACTGCCTCGCGAAGCCGTAGATCATCGACAGGCCTAGGCCCGTCCCATGCCCCAGGGGCTTGGTCGTGAAGAATGGCTCGAATGCACGATCGATAGTGTGCTGATCCATGCCTGACCCGGTATCAGTGACGCAGATGGATAGGTATTGGCCTGGGGGAAGGTCGCGTTCCCTGCCGCTCCGATCATCGAGCCATTTATTCGCTGTCTCGATCGTCAGCCTTCCGCCTTCCGGCATAGCGTCGCGGGCATTGATGCACAGGTTGAGCAACGCGTTTTCGAGTTGCCCAGCATCGATGCAAGCTGGCCACAATCCTCCGGCGCCAACCACCTCAAGGCTGGTTTCCGGCCCCATCGTCCTGCGGAGCATGTCCTCTAAACCGTTGATCAGCCGATTGACGTCAGTGGGCCGCGGATCGAGGGTTTGGCGGCGGGAAAACGCCAGCAGGCGCTGGGTTAGCGAGGCGGCGCGGCGCCCGGCTCCCTGCGCAGCCAGGATGAATCGATCGAGATCCTCCAACCGCCCTCGTGCAACGCGGTGCTGTAGGAGTTCGAGATTGCCCATCATCCCGGTGAGCAGATTGTTGAAGTCGTGGGCTAGGCCACCCGTAAGCTGACCCACCGCCTCCATCTTCTGCGCCTGGCGCAACGCCTCTTCGGTTCGGTGTTGCTCAGTCAGATCGCGGCCGATGATGTAAAACAGATCCGAACCTGCATCCGGAACCGCCGTCCACATGATTGTGCGAGCGCTGCCGTCGCTCGCCAGCACATGATCGACAAAACCGGTGACGATCTCTCCGGCCGCCAACCGTGCAACGACGCTAGCAGTTTCCGCATGATCTGCAGCATCGACGAATTCGACGAAGGGCCGAGTAAGGAGTTGCTCCTCCGTCCAGCCAAGCAGCCGCGTCCACGCTGGATTCACCTGAATGAGGTACCCATCCAATCGGGCGGTCGCCATCAAGTCATTGGTCAGCTGCCACACGCGGTCCCGCTCTGCGGTGCGTTCCTCCACCCTCTGTTCGAGGATCAGGTTGGCGGCCTTCAACTTGGCCTGGCTTTCCTTCAGCGCAGCATCTGCCAGGACGCGTGCGGTCGTTTCGTTCGTGAAGACGAAGAGGCCCGCAATCTCACCCTCTGCGTCCAGGACACGCGAATAGGAGAAGGTAAACCACGTATCTGCTGCGCCGCGATCCGTATCGAGCTTCCAGGGCAAATCGTTGAAGCGCTGGCTCTGACCGGCGAAGGCTTCATCAATGATGGGCTTGGCCTGTTCCCAAGCGTCAGACCACACGTCTCTGAACGGGGTGCCCATTGCCCAGTCGCGTCGCGGCCCCAACAGCGGGATGTAGGTGTCGTTGAAAAAGAACGTCAGGTCGTCCCGCCCCCACGCGAGGATCATCGATTCCGGGGAATTGAGCAGGAGGCTCAGAGCGACTTTCAATCCCTCAGGCCATGTCTCGGGCTTACCAAGGGGGTGTCCGGTCCAATCCCGTTCCAGGATCAGGCGAGCAGCCTCACCGCCGCCGGACAGAAAGCGTAACGAACGAGGGAGCGAAGAGTCGGCTTGATCGGAGCGGGGCATGGAAGCGAAATACCTCAAGCGCCCCGGCGTTCAATTTCGCCAGATCAACTTTATGATAATGCTGTAAATTGCCTGAGATCCGGCCCGCGTGGTGTCGGCAGTCGAGTCAGGTGTTTTCGCCTTTCGCCAAGCGGACACCGACGCCGCCGGATGTCGTATCCCCGTCCGCCAGGAACTGCACGCCAGCAGCTTCGAGCACGCCCTGCATAGCGGCCAAGTTATTTGCGATCGGCGTGGACCGCTTCGCCTCGAAGTTTCGAACCGTTGACGGTCCTAGGTTCGCTGCTGCCGCTAACTCTTCCTGAGACATACCGACAAGCGCCCTTCCGGCGCGACACGTTTCAGGGGTCAACATATTGGTGGAATACCGGAATAACGAAAAATATGCAAGATAACGGTTTCCGTTTGACCATAACGATGAGCCGTGTATAACGGTTTTCGTTACTCGACGAGCCGAGCGGAGGATTAGGCCCCTCCACCCGGCTCTGACCACAACCGTTCTGGAGGAACGAATATGGCTACTGCCCCCCTACCGGACGCCGTGCGTCCGGCCAAGATCACCTGTGCCTCAAACGGACTGAACAAATCGACCGGCCGCGCCGTCGATCTTGCCCGTCGGCATCTGCGCTCCGGCAACCCCGGCGCGTATGCCCGGTCGCTGGCCGGTGAGCATCGCGCCGCCAATGCCCGTCAGCAGCGCGCGATCGAAGCGGTGATCGCTGCCGACGCCTGCGAGCGCCTCTTCACCCGGCATCCGTCGAACGGCTGCCTGATGGCGCGGGAGGGCTGAACGATGGCCAGCTATGCAATCGCGGCAACCGTCACCGACCCCGTCACGGCCATTGCCGACATGTCGCTCGCGATCGAGCGCGTCATCGTCACGATGGACAACGCCAACAGCGAACTGATGGAGCAGGTCGTCGGACGACTGAATGACCCGGCGTCGCCCATGCATCATGCCGCCTTTAGCGCGTGGTGCACGCACCAGATCGCCTCCGAGAAGCTGGTCGAGATCAGCACGGTTCTCGATGAGGTGGAATACCGGCTGATGACTCCGCCGGACAAATCGCAGGCACCGGAAGCCGAGAACGCCGAATGGCATCGCGCGCACGCGGCTTGGTCCGAGGCACATGAAACCGTCCGTCGGCACAATGCGACGCCGGGTGGCGTCCCAGGCGATGTGATGGACGCGGCCGTCCGGGTCGAGCGGGAGACCGTCTATCATCTCGCTGCCGCGCCTGCGCCGAACCGCGCCGCCGTCGGCATCAAGATCAACGCCTTGCTCGATTATCTCGAAAATTGCGCGATCGACGAGGCGGCGCTGCGCACGATCGCGGCCGACGCACTGCGGGCGGAGGGCTAAACCATGACCACAGAAACCACCCGTCGCGCCCTGTTCGGTGGCGCTGGCCTCGTCGCGCTTGCCGCCGCCGTCCCGGCCGTCGCATCGACCATGGCCGCCAGTTCGGGCGTTAGCCCTGCCTTGGCCGAGCTGATCGCCGCCGCAGACGAAGCCAAGCGTCAATGCGACGACTTCGACACGGCCACCTATGACCCGCTGAAGGCGCGCACCGACGCTTTGGTCGAAGCCGTCCCGCATGTGACGGTCGACATCAAGAACAGCCCCTTTTGGACGACGGCTGAACCGGCTGCCGTCAGCCTCGCTCGGGACATCGTGCACGGCGATCCGGGCCGTCGGCATCCCAACAGTGCACAACTGCGTCGCCTCGTCGCGGCCGATCTGCACCGAACCCGCCAGGCACAGCGGCTGAAACGTCAGACTGGCCTGCGGGCCGCTTATGACCGCTCGAACGCGCTGGCTGACGCCATGGCGACCACCGAATGGGATGTGGCGCTGTTCCCCTGCGAAACGGCCGCGGACGTTCATGCCAAGCTGGCTTTCATGATGGCCCGGCAGATGGATGACGGCGTTGCAGTGCTCGACGTCCTGCTGCCTGATGCCGCCCGCATCGCGAACAAGGAGGGCTGATCGATGACGAACGTAATGACCCGCCCCGCAGTGTTGGCGGCCGACCAGCATCTCGACCGATCCGCTTGGGAAGCAGCCGCCGCTAAACTGCAAGCCGAGCGGACACGCGACCGCGCGCTGGATGCCCGCCACAGTGAGGCGCAGGCGAATGGCACGCTGACCGAGGAGCTGGAACAGGAATGGTCGGATAGCATCGAGCCGCTTGGCGAAGCGGAATGGGCGCTGTTCGCTACGGGTGCCCCGGATCTGGCGGCGCTCGACTGGAAGCTCAAACACCTTGCAGATCATGGCATGCTGGAAGACCAGCACGTCGAACAGCTTCGCGCTGACATCGCGCGCCTCTCGAGCGTGGAGGGCCGCTGACATGTCGACCACCAGCGAAACCTTCTGCGCACTGCTCGACGCGCATGACGACGCCGTTCATCGGTTTAATGCCGTGCCGGACGACGACCGTGTCACCCCGGAATATGAGGAGGCTTGCCAGGCGATGGGCGAGGCGTTGGATCGGGCAGACAAGGCCTTGCCGACATCCTGGCCGGAATTTGCTCGGCTGCTGGGTCACATGGCCTGCGGCGGCCAGACCGGTATCGACGAGGACAATGCCAACCGCCTGATGCTCCATGCCCGTCGGCTGCTGGCAGCGCCTGAGGAATACCGCACCGCCTGGGATGCTGCGCTGGCCGAATATCACCGCCTGAAGGCCATATTCGACGACATGCCCAGCGGTATGGACGGTGAAGACGAAGCCAATGAAGCGTCCTTGGACGCGCTGGACACGCTGATCGTCGATACCCCGGCGCCAGACTTCGACGCTCTGCTGTTCAAGATGGACATGGCGCAGGAACGTTGCGAGGATATTCCCTTCAGCGAGGAATATGCGGCAGCCATCAGGGCCGACGTCGAACGCCTCAAGCAGGGGGTGCGCTGACATGGCCACCCTCCTCCACCCCGCCCCGTTTAACCCCACTGCTTGGCTCCACGCCCTCGTCCAGATCGGCGGCGGCTATGCGCTCACGTCCGACCGCAAGCTGTGGCTCGTCATTCAGGACTGCCCCTCAGACGATCTGACGCCGCTGATGGCGCAGCTAGTCGGGCATCCTGAACGAGCGGAAGCGGTGCGCCAGACCATCGAACAGCGGCACTATGGGGAGGCGGCATGATGGGACACGCCGCCGTCACCCCGCCGCCCAGCGCGAACCGTGCGATGCCCTGGCGCCGATCGCGCCGCCGTCCCTGGCATCGGTTGGACCGGGTAGCATCGCCTCATGCCGTGCTGGCCACCATCCCCTCGCTGCCCCGTGCAGAACTGGCGCGGATCACCGAACGGCTGATCGACCGCATGGACGAGCTGGACGGCGATACGGACCTCGAACCCGAAGATCTGGAGGAAGACGACCCCATGGAGGCGGATGACGTTCACTCCTGAGCCGATCACGCCGCCGGTCCCCTCCCGGCGCATGGAACACAGGCCCGCCGCTCGCGATCGTCGAGCGGCGGGCTCTCCGCGTGTGCATCGCTTCCGCGATAGCCTGGCGCTGTCCGAGAGCTTCGTGGACGCGGATTGGTGGCTGCCGCTCTACCGGCGCGCGTTCCCGACGATGGTGTCAGCGGTGGCGGTGCGCGAAGATGGATGGGCGCAGCGTGGCGGGATAGACCGGCTTCTCACCCTGTCCTGCGGGCGGACCTATACGGTCGACGAGAAGGTGCGGATGCACGACTGGCCCGATGTTCTGCTGGAGCGCTGGTCGGACGAAGCACGCCGGGTGCCAGGCTGGATTCAGAAGCCCTTGGCGGCGGACTTCATCGGGTACGCCTATGCTCCGGCCGGGATGTGCCTGTTACTGCCTGTCGTGCCGCTCCAGCGTGCATGGCGGCAGCATGGGCGTAAGTGGATAGACCTGTACGGGACGCGGTCGGCACAGAACCCCGGCTATGTGTCCGTCGGGGTCCCGGTGCCGCGTCATGTGCTGATGCAGGCGATTGTCGAGGCGATGATGATCAACTAACTTTCTATCACCCATCGAACGACCTTTACCGTGATTGCAACCATCCCTTTACGGCTTACATATAACGTCATCGACGGTGGATCGCATTGGAACACACGCTGTGAGGCATCGTTGACACAGAGCGATCAACCAACGTAGATCGACAACAACGCTAGTGAATCAGGCTGAGCGACAGCATCGGTTCAGACTGATCCAGGTAGCTAGGATTGGCAGCAGGAGGCCAACTATGAAGCAGAAGACGTCCAATTTCGAGGGCTGGGGCGGCGACTGAGCCTCACCCTATACATTGCACTTGATACGGACGCCTCGGCCTAATAAGCCGGGGCGTTTTTTCGTCGGGGGCAAGAATGTTTGAGTTTTTGAAGGAGTGGAAAGACGCCGCCCCGGTCATTAGCGCAACAATAACGCTTGTATCCGCGATCGTAGCCTTTCTCGCTTTTCGGTACACTCGGCAGGTCAACCGGCGACGCGCCACGCTCGATATGGTACTTAAAACCTTCATGGATGATGCGGGCCAGAAGCGATACACTCAATTTAAAGACGTAATGCTTCGACACAATGACCCAGATGACAATCTTAATATTCTCGAATTCGCAAATCCCGACGCGATCCCAAGTCCGGAGAGGCAAATAATTCGTCAACAGATTAACGAATATGAGCTTATTTCGCTAGGAATCAGGCGGAAACTGTTTGACGAAAAGATTTATAAGATGTGGTTCCAGCATCAATTTATGCGGGATTATAATAGCCTTGAACATTTCATAACTGAAGTCCGTGAAAAGCGACCTTCCGTATTTTGCGAATATGTATGGCTCTATAATCGTTGGAAAAAAGTCCCACACCCTGAAAATTCCCCAGGCCGGCTCCGAAAAGCATGGTGGGGGATCACCGGAAATGACGCACGCCTGAAAGCGTTCGCTGCGGTTCAAGCCGATTGATCCACTTGCTGGTTAATGCGCGCGCCAAGCGAACACCAGCGCGAGTCCAGCCGACTCATATATACGGCCAGCCGAGTCGCCCATCGCTAGGGCGCCATTGAAGCAAAACTCGCGAGGCCCTAAACAGATGACGGCGGGATGCGCCGGAACACCCTTCTGCCTGAACGCCCAGTGCGTGACGGCAGCCGTTCAGATGGTTGCCCACAGGATGGTGGCCTATCGACTGATCGGTGTCAGGAAGGCCGGGGCCCGTCACCTACTCCCAACTATATCCGTAAGCCTCAAACAGCGGGCGATCGCTGACGGGAATCTCGCCTTGATGCCCAAAAGGCAGCCGCAAAAGGCCGAAACCAGCTGCGCTACGCTGTTTCGGAGCTTTGGCCACGCGAGGATGAAGGGCAAGCGCAGGCTCGGTCGAATAAGCCGATGACTTACTGTCTAATCCTTGAAAGAACGCGCTTGCGGCGATGTCAGCCAACTGGAGCCCAGCCAGCCCACTATGCGGCCGGACGTCACACAAGCCAGCATGAAGAACTCCAGGTACGACTTCCTTCGCTTTGAGGAAGGTTCTGCCCGTCTCAGCTTGTGCGCAAAGAGTATCGATATACCCGCGTAAGTGCGTATAATCGTGGCCGCCGCGTTCCGAAAAAACGATGCGCGCGGGTTCCACCCCTCGTTCTTCGACCTTGGACCGGTTAGCACACCACTGTGTCACGCGCTCCAGCAGGAGGCGCAGGCACCAGTTATAAAACTCACCACGGCCGAACGAACTACCCATCCTCTTATTTTGATAACCCCGCATGTTTGTCTTATGCGAGGCAACGATAAAAATTCGTACATCCTTGCCAGCAAGCATGCGACACACCCGCGCCTGATTTGGCCGAGATAGCTTGCGATAATGGATCGGCGATCGGCCCTGCGCTCGAACAGCCTCTCTCATATCGGCGATCCACGCTGGTGCATCTTGCTCTCGCGTATCCCGAATTACTACTGCCGATACAACAAACCACTCGGACGCCGCCTCGAGCTCGGCGGCGGATTTTTGCTTCACACCAGGATCGCCCGCCTCGTCGATGTATACGACGTATCGCGGAGTCGGCAGTTTCATTGCACCATTCTAGCGCTCTCCAATCCTGAGTGCCAAATTTATGTTGCTAATTGGCCTCTGTTATCGGGTGCCACGGGCAATACCGCGAAACCATTCCGGATGATTCTAGAACGACACCTCGAGCACGATCACGACCGGCTTGCCGTGGAGCTGCCCAACCAACGTCACGTTCCCCAGCGGTGCGTCTGGGCTATTCATTGCCATGATCGCGGTGACAGGCATGTGCGCGGTAAACAGCGGCTTGAATGTCTTGGAGTAAGGCGCCGTGACGATCGTCGTGCCAGCCTTGTCATCGACCCAGGCGTCATAACTCCAAGCCGAGCCGACCAGCCGCAGCGACTTACCCGCTGGCTGCGGGGCAACCCGATCGTCCTTGAAGGACCGGCCGTCACATGTGGCTGGGGTCAGCCGCGCATCGGACAGCTTGCCGTAGTATTCCGCACTCAGGCTGAAACACCTTCCCCCGCTGAGCTTCAAATGGACGGGTAGGTACCCTCCAGCGCTTGCCTCGGTCAGCCGCTCACCCGCTGGCAAATCAAGATAATAGGCCCCGACGACCTGAAGGTGCTGCTTGTCGGCATTCGGATAACCCGGGTCCGTCCTGAACAGCTTGGCCGCCTCGGCTATTGGAATGCAGGTCAAGCGCGGTGCCGATGCATCTACCACAGGCGCTACGCACGGACGCGCCGCTGTATTCGGTCCGGCGCTGTAACCGACGGGCGGCGTGAACTCCTGCGCGATCGCTGGTGAGGCGATCAGCCCTGCTGCGATTGCCACCCAGCACGACGTCCGGACCTTTTCTTGCAGCATCGACATTCTCCCTCGCCTGAGCGTAGCGCGCAGATGTCAGCCGTCCAGTCCATCATATTCCCCAAGCCCTCGAGACGTCAGCACCTCATCCAACCCCTTGACCTATGTTCGTATTTTGTTCCAGCTAGGCCGGGCCACGAATCGCTGGAATATGAGCATGATGCAGCACGACCCCCGCCTGCGCGAAGCCGCGCGCGCTATTTACGAGGCTTGCTATCCCTCGGACGAATGGGCGCAGTTCGCGTTCGAGGAGGCGGAGCGATACGGGACCGTGCATTACCGTCAGGCCGTCGATGGCGCATTGGCAGCGCGTGCCTGTCTGGCTGCCGCTGGCGAGCAGCTTGCGCTTCCCGTCACGTGACACCCCAGCCTGCGATGCGCCTGCATGACGTGCCGTTCGACCTCATCCCGCGCGAGGTGCCGTTCTTTCTGTGCCGAACCCCGGCGGGCTTCCCCTCGCCTGCCCAGGACGACATGGAAGAACCGATCGATCTTGGGGCGTGGCTCGTCGAGCACCCGGCCGCGAGTTACATCATGCGGGTCGAAGGCGGATCTATGGCGGGCGCCGGGATCACCGATGGTGACCTGATTGTGGTCAACCGTGCCAAGCGGGCCCGCGCCGGTTCCATCGTCGTCGCGCTGGTCCATGGCGACCGCACGCTGAAGCGGCTCAAGCAAATGGACGGCCGCTATTGGCTCGTCCCGGAGGCCGATGGCTTCTCACACATTCTCGTCGACGAATATGTCGAGATCTGGGGCGTCGTGGTGGGCGTAGCGCGTAAGGTCGTATGACCTCGCCAATCGCCCTGATCGACTGCAACAACTACTATGTCAGCTGTGAGCGAGCGTTCGATTCCAGCTTGGTGGGCGTGCCGGTCATCGTGCTGTCGAACAACGACGGCTGCGCAATCGCGCGCTCTGCCGAGGCGAAGGCGTTGGGCATCAAGATGGGTGATCCGGCCCATCACCTGCGTGACCTGATCCGACGCCATGGCGTTCAGGTCCGCTCATCCAACTACACGCTCTATGGCGACATGCAGCGCCGCGTCCTGGCTGCCTGCCAGGCGTTCGTCCGGGACTTCGAGATATACTCAATTGACGAAATATTCCTCGACCTGACCGGGTTCGATGACCGCGACCTTGTCGACCATGCCCATCGCCTGCGCACTCAGGTTTTGCGCTGGACGACGATTCCGACCTGTGTCGGCATTGCGGATACCAAGACGCTAGCCAAATTGGCGAACGCCGCCGCGAAGAAGCAGCCCCGCTTCGGTGGCGTTGCCGACCTTCGAGATGAACGCCTCCGCCACGACGTCATGCGGGCTTTCCCCGTCGGTGACGTCTGGGGCATCGGCAAGGCGACAGCAATGAAGCTGGCAGCGCTGGGCGTCACCACCGCCGCCGGGCTTCGAGATATGCCCATGAAGCAGGCCCGAGGCGTCGGGACGGTCGTCCTAGAACGGCTGGTCGCTGAGCTGCGCGGCATCCCCGCTGACGCTGTTGAGGCGGTCGAGCCGCAACGCAAGGGCATGGCTGTCACGCGGTCCTTCGGGACGCCTGTGACCGACTTCGACGGGCTCATGGGTGCTCTATCCCAATATGCGCTGCGGGCGGGAGAAAAGCTGCGCAACCATGGCCTCGTCGCGGGGCGGCTGACGGCATTCTTCCACACCAACAAGCATAAGCCCGACCGGCCACAGTACGCTGGATCCCGAGCGGTGACGCTGCACCCGATGACGAGCGATAGCCTGGAATTGATCGCCGCCGCCCGACGGTGTGCGGAACGAGCCTGGCGGGATGGATACGCCTATACGAAGGCCGGAATCCTGCTCGACGATCTGATGGCGGCCGATGATCGCCCCCGGACGCTATTCGAGGCCGATACGGAGAAGCGCGATCGTCTCATGGCTGCGCTCGACGAGGTGAACGGGCGCTTCGGAACGTTCACTGCGGTCACCGCTGGACAGGGATTCAAGCGGCAGTGGCGGCTTCGATCGGAGATGCGATCACCTGCGTGGACGACGCGGATTGATGAGGTGCCGACGGTTCGAGCGTGATGCACGAACGCTGTAACAAAACGTGTCGCGGGGACCCTGACCCAGACGAGCCCGTTTCAGCCGTCTCTAACCTACATTTCCTTGTACCCATCTGGGAGTGGTCGCATGAGACGCAGCACAGGTTTCCTCGGTGTGGGCATAATTGGTGCCACGGTACTGGGCGGCTCGATCGCGGGCGGGTACTTGGACCAGCGGTTCAAGCCGCAGACCGCCGCCAAGTCGTCGTTCGGACAGGGCGCGTCGCCCACACAGGAAATGGAACGACGGAGGGGTAGAGCCGCGACCGTGGCGATAGCCGAGGCAGCCGTCCGTTAGTTTCGGTCTGCCATGCGAGGGGCTGAGTCGACCGAGTGACTGATGCGACTTAGATGCGACACCGCACGTCGAACAGCTTTAAAAGAAGGGCGAAGGGCGCCAAGCGATCACTCGCCTGACGCCCTCGACCGTTAAGCCGGGAAAGCCCCCTTCATGGGGCCAACATCGGGGTGCAGCTTGCCCTGCTTCACGTCCGTGATACGCCCCTGATTGATGGTCAGCATGGCCGCAATCTGCTGCTGGAACAGATCGCCACGCTTCAGCAGGTATTTGATGTGAGCCGCCATCTCACGCGTCACCGGCGGGGAGCACTTACGTCCCATCTTTAGCCACCTTGATAGGCGACGGAACCGGGTTGACTTCCCCCCAACGAACGCTCAAAAGAGCGCCGCTGCAGCAAATTCGACCGCGGTTCCGTCGCGGTTTGCATATGAGGCCCGGGGTCTAGCCACCTCGGGCCTTTTTGCGTTTGGATTGAATCTTGACGCAGCGCAAGCAGAATCTGACTCAGGGCCCCTCTCAAGCGCTTTTTCGGCGAAAAGGCTCTCTGGCGTACCACTTGACTCAAATCGCGCTGTAGGGCCCATTTCCCGCCAAAATCGCGGCATTTCGCGCCCCACCCTACAAACCCGTACGGAGAGAAAGCCGTTAACCACCTTTGTTCTGCAAGCGTGCTATAGAGGTTCCAAACCGCAGGTCTAAGGCGTTATCGGTTCAGCAGCACGGCGGGTAGGAAACACGGGCCCACGCACTCTCATTCGATCCGCACGGTACGGGCGCTGGAGCATCACCGCTTCTTCTGCCGGTGCGCGCAGCCATGTCGTCACATCCTCTGGGTGCAGGACAGTGATCATCGCCTTTGGATGGATAGGCCTGACGAGTTCGTTGGCGTCACAGGTAACCATCGCGAACGACCGTCCCTCGACCGTCTGCTGCCAGAAGCCCGCGACAGCAAAAATTGGCTGATCGTTGACGCTGAACCACATCTCGCCTTTCAACGGTGGCTTGCCGTCCCCCAGGTCGTGCTTGTCCGGCGTGAACTCGCAGAACTCCGTGAGCGGGACGATGCAGCGGCTCGCGGGATCAGCGGCTAGGCGACGCCACTGCGGCAAATCTAGGTTGCGCACGTTGGTCATAGGGTATGGGGCTTTCCCGCCCAGTACGTCCCAGGACATGACATCCCAGGCGCGCTCGCCATCCTGTTCGCGGATCACATAGCTCCGCGCCTTGGGACGCAATTCCTGCGGGTGGAAGCGGTTATCGCGAGGCCGCTCGTCAAACAGCTTGGCAGCCGACTGGAATATGGTCTGCGGTTCGCCATCGAATCGGGCTCGGTTGCACATCAGGCCCTAATCAACGCGGGATGCAAATAGATCCCGCGCACCCTATGGATCAAGCAAACGGATTGGCGACTTCGCCGGTCTCACCCTTGCCTTCACGTTCTAGGCGATCAGGCAGGTCGGCCGCCTCCAGTTCGCCGCAGATGGCATCGACCAAGGCCTTCAGCGACTGAGCGCGCTTCAAGCCAGCCTTGTCCCGGGTTATCTCAACAGAACCAGACAGCGTAACCGCGTCCGACGCGTTCTCAGCCGACAGATCGCCGATGCTGTCCACAGTGCTGTCATCAGCGAAAGGCTTCATCGTCATGGCCTGCTTCTCCTCGAGCTTTTGGTGCGATCGAAAGTAGGAAATGCCGGGACCTTGGCTCTGGTTGCGCGGTCGAGCTGAGGGAACGGGTCGATGCCAGTCCGGCGGGTCAACTCAGCTATCGATACGACTTGCCAGACCGGCTTGGCGGCATTCGTCGCTATCCAAGCGCCTGCGCCCTGGCCGCGAGACCACACGGCTTTCCAATAAGACGTAGGGATAAGGACCCGCCCCTTGAGCGTCTTTATCGTCGCCCCCTCATATAGCGGGCCGGTTACGACGTAGGTTTCCCCTAACGTCATTGTCAGGCCACGGACGTACTGCTCAAGATCCGCCCACCCATTGCGGTTCAGCGACGGCGCTTGGGGCGCGATGTTCGCCAGGCTGAAACTTTCATAGTCTGACTCGGCGTCGACCATATCACCTGAGGGCGCCATATGGCCCCGGTCGAAGCCGGAACGTACATAGTCACTCAGCTCCGCACGATCCGATGGTATGAGCCGGGGATCGGCATGGAAGCGATTGCTCCGCTGGTCATAGTTTCGCGCTGCCGTCACCGATGCGCGGGTCAGGTGCTCGGCTGACCAAAGCGGGGTCCGCGTGCGTGACGAATGCAGGACCGAGAATGTCCGATTGCAGAGTTGCGTCGTCCCTTGAGCGAGGCTTGGCTTATTCAGGACGGGCGCATCACCCCCTGCAAAAAGCTGCGGACATCGTTCCGCCTGGGCGCCCGCCGCAGGAAAGACGATCGACAGGCAGGCAATCGCTAGGCCAATTGTAATTCGCAACGTGCTCTCCGAGCGGGATGTGATCTGGCCAAGCCATAGGCGAGCCCGATGAACGCTTAATGGCTTGCCCGCCAAGCACGCACGTCAGCCTTCGTGACGTCGCTGGCGTAGCACATGGGGGCATATCCCCCAGCGCGGTTCCAAGCGCTTCGACGGCCACAGCGCGACCCGTTACGTGCAGAGTTGTAGGGACAGGGGCAATTGCCCGGATATTCGGAGATCGATGCCTTGATGATGCGCTGCTTTACCTGCACGTCCGAAAGCGCACCTCCGCGCGCGTCAGCAGGAAGCGGTGAAAGTGCGACACACATCATTGCAGCTGTTGTAAGCTCTAAACCTCGAAGCATACTCCCCCTCCCCCATTATGATGGCCCATCGCTCGGGCCCGGCAATTTACAACTCAACCGCATGTTGCACCACTAACGAACTCATTGGAATTGCTTAATTACCGATGTGTGATCGACACATTCACACGCTTCCGTGAGGCCCACGGATTCATTTGGCGAAAATGGGAGGTCCACATGGGTGGCTGCATCAGCTGCCCCCCTCTAGAATCCCAGTTTTATCTGAGATAAATTCTTGCCGCCAAGCCAAATGCTGATCTCGGAGGCCGAATGAGCGGATCGATCTTCATAAACAGGCTTCGTAGCCTGGTTGATTTGGACAACGAGTGTCGAGCTGCTCTCGATGAAATTCCGATAGAGCAGTTTCCCGTCCGCCGCCGCCATGACATCATTCGGTCAGGCGAGAAGCCTGACTATCTATACGTTGTGCTCTCGGGATGGGCTGCACGGTATTCGCTCCGCGCAAACGGCACACGCCGCATCACCGGCTTTCTATTGCCAGGCGACTTCTGTGGTATTCATGCCGTGTGCCACTCCAGCATGGACCACTCGATCACCGCGATCACCGATTGCACGATTGGCAGAATGCATCGAGATGCTGTTCGCGACCTCGTCGCCGCGCATCCGATAATAAACGATGCTCTATGGCGATCGAAGCTCAACGAGGAAGCCATCTTACGCAAATGGCTCCTTGCATCTGATGACGCGCTACATGCTCTTTCGCATCTGTTTTGCGAATTTTGCGAACGCCTGAAAGCAATCGACCAGACGAAACACGGCAGCTTCTTCCTCCCAATTACGCAGGAAGATATAGGAGACGCTCTTGGGTTGACCGCCGTACATGTGAATCGCGTTATTCGGCGATTACGCGACTTAGGCCTCATCGGCGTCGAAGGACGGAGCTATACCATCTTGGATAGCGCCGGGCTTACTCAGGCAGCAAGCTTCCGTTCGGACTATCTAAGGGGGTGGAGCGGGTAGAACATCTTTGTATATGAGAGGTGTACTGTGTACCTTCGTGATCACCTAGATACGCATTTGAGCGGAATTTGAGCCGCGCCGCTCCAACCCTTATCACACGAGGCCCGGCAGCGCGGAGGCTGCCGGGGGTTTTCTCAAAATTCCGACCATTCCTCGGAAAATGCGGCGCTGCCTCCGGAGACCAGACGCATTGCAGGTTTCGGGGCCAGCCGAGTCCGTGAGCCAGTAGCTTGGGTCGCACGAATCCCCGACGCGCCAATCCGGAAGCGCGCGACATGTCCCGCCAGTTCGTCCGCCTTGTCCGTCAGTTCACGAGCCGCAGCAGTCGTTTCCTCAACCATAGCGGCGTTGCGCTGGGTCACGCCGTCCATCTCCTCGACCGCAACATTGACCTGACCCAAGCCACTAGCCTGCTGTTCCGCCGAGTTAGCCAAGCTATTGATCAGTGCCGTGATCTCCTGGACTCGACCGATGATCTGATCGAGCGAGCGCCCTGTCTCCGCCACCAGCTCAACACCCGTCCCGATCTGCTGATTGCTGGCCACGATTCGCGACTTTACGTCCTTGGCCGCATCCGCCGAACGCTGCGCCAGCGCCCGGACTTCGGAGGCGACGACAGCAAAGCCCTTGCCCGCGTCACCGGCACGTGCCGCCTCGACCCCGGCGTTTAGCGCCAACAGATTGGTCTGGAAGGCGATGCCATCGATCACGCTGATTATCTCCGAGATCTCATGGCTGGACCGCTCGATACCGCTCATCGCTGCGACTGCATCGCGTACGACCTGCCCACCGTTTTGCGCAGCGCTGCTGGCGTCTGCTGCCACCGTATCCGCACGTTTTGCGTCAGATGCCGAACGCCCGACCATGTCCGTGATCTGCTGCATTGAGGCGGCGGTCTCCTCCAGGCTGGCGGCCTGCTGCTCAGTGCGCTGGGACAAGTCCTCGGACGCTGAACGTATCTCTCCCGAGGCCGCACGAAGGCCTTCGGAAACACCACTCACCGCGATCATCGCCTGCTCAACCTGAGCCATGGCGTTGTTGAAGTCGCTGGCCAGCGACGCAAAGGGTTCATCCAGTGCGACATCGATCCGGGCGGTCAGATCCCCGACGGCTAGGGCCTGCATCCCCGCCCCGATCGTCGAGACGATGAGCGCCGCCTGCTCGTCCTTTTGCCGATCGGCCTGCGCCAGCTGATCGCGCAGCGTGGCGGCGGCGCGCATCATGCCGCCGACTTCGTCTCGCGCGTCGTTCGCGGGGATCGCGACGGATCGCTCGCCTGCCGCCAGCTTGCCAAGCAGGCCGCTCATCGCACCGACCGGCCGTGCGATCAGGCGAACCAGCAGCATCAACATAGCCATGGTCAGCAGGGCGACGCCGATCACGGTGCCGATTACGATCCGTTCACTGGTCTGATAATTGTCCTTCGCCTCGGCCACCAGCGCGTCGATCGCCTGCGACTGCTTCACGCGCATCGTGTCGGCGGCCTTGTTCGCCGTGACGAAATAGGGCCGTGCGACCCGGAAAAGCGCAATAGCCTGGGGCGACCCGATCGCCGCCGCTCGCGAGGTTTCCTCCGCATGGCTGCGATATTCGTTCCAGTCGCGCACGAACGTATCGAGCGCATTGCGCGTCTCGTCATTCGCCAGCCGGGGCCGAAGCCAGCGCGTCCGCTCCGCGATCTGGTCGCGAAGCTCGTCGATCCGCCGCTGTGCAACCGCCCGGTCCTCCGGGGTGACGGACAACAGATGCTGGCCGATCGTGGCGCGATAGGTCGCCGTGCTGGCATTGATGACCGCGATCGCCTCCAATTGGGCACGCTGCTCACCACCGAGATTGACCGCAATGTCGCGCATATCGCCCAAGCGAACGACGGCGAGTGCCGCTAGTCCCATGAGCGCGATCAGCAGAATGGAAAAGCACGCGATAAGCTTTCCCGAGATGCGGAGATTTTGCACGGAGGCAGTCCCTTCGATCCATTGGCGCCCCCCAGCGCAGGGCGCGCCAACTGCCTATCGCGAGTTAACTTTATGATATTGACTATAGTTAAGACCGGTTAGGTGGGCCGGTGCATACTGACGCGGGGGCAAATCAGCCTATGCCACGGCAGATGGGTGCACACGTCTTTTCGCCAGCCCGGTGCTGATGCGTAAGGTTGGGGCAATCGATCACCCCGACCCATGGAATCATTTCGCGGCTCTTCGCTCTGTTTGGGAAGACGGGCATTAAGGTTTTGCTCTCGCCCGCTTACCGGCGGCAAATGCCAACCGAATAGGCGAACCAAATGCTGATCACCTAGGCCTGTTGATGCTGCAAAGCTCGTATGCTGGCTTGAGATATATACACACCGAACGCAAGCCTTCGGCTCACATTTACCTTCAAAATCAACGTACTAGCTCTTTCGTCGTACGTGTCACATTGTGTTACACTTTGTCCCACATTGTGTTACGCGCAAAAATACCTGAATAAACAAACACTTATGCGCGTCATATCGTGATGGCTTATGGTCCTCGCGAGACCATTGCTCCTAGCGGCCGCCAGTGAGATAATACGCCCGACGAAGAGCCCACCAGCCTCCCTGCTAGGAGTCTGGTACATGAAGGACACTTTAGGGCCGATTGGGGCCCTCACTCGGATGCTTCCTCTCACCGTTACGGTCAGGGAGGCTCTCACGTTAATCGGGATAGGGCGCACGCGCTTCTATGAGCTTGTCGCAGCCGGTCAGATCACCACCGTCAAGATCGGCCGACGACGGCTAGTGCACCTGGAGTCGCTGCAGCGCTTGGCAGCTGAGGGCTATGTCGTGGCGCCGCCATACATCCGCCCAGAACAAATAGACCTCGATCTTTGACCTAGCGTGAGAGACTATCAGGCAAGGTCGTTTGACCGGCACTGTTCGCCATCAATCGGCTATAGTCGGAATCAAATGTGGGAACAGCAGAGGGAGCGGGAAGCATCCTCAGACACAAAAACCTAGCAAAAGCAGGCGCTTAAGTGACTGTTAGTGGTGCCCCTGGCCGGACTCGAACCAGCATGCCTTGCGGCGTTCGATTTTGAGTCGAATGCGTCTACCAATTTCGCCACAGGGGCAGCGAAGAGGCGCTGCTAGACGAGGGTGATGCGAGGTGCAAGCGCCGATTGTCGGGATCAGGGGCAATCATGAAGCGCCACGCATACGAAGACCACGAGCGTGTATAGCAGGACCAGGACAATCGCGGTCTGGTATAGCGGTAGGATCAGCACTTTGGTTCGGTTGCGCCAAGGCAGCATCCAAAGGCCGATGAGCCCAGGTACGGATGCCAACGCCGCAAGAGCATAGAGGAGCGCAGGCGCCAATCCCAGACTCTACGGGATCGGACCAGAGGATAGCCAGCCACGTCAGCGGCGGCCCGAACGCCATCAGCAATATAGCGGCGATCCCGCGCGCGGCCTTGCCCGCCATCAATTCACCGGCGGCCGCTGGCGATAACTCAGCGCCTCGGCGACATGGATACGCCCGACCTGCTCCGCCCCCGCCAAGTCGGCGATGGTCCGGGCGACGCGCAGGACGCGGGTATAGCCACGCGCGGTCAGGCGCATTGGCTCGGCCGCCTCGACCAGCAGGGCGCGACCTGCATCGTCCGGGGTCGCAAAGCGTTCCAGCCATGGCCCGTCCGCTTCGGCATTGGTCCGGATCGTCACGGCGGCATCGCGGTAACGTTCGGTCTGGAGCGCGCGTGCCGCCGCCACCCGCGCGGCGACCGTCGCCGATGATTCGGCGGCGGCGGGAGCGAACAGGTCGACGGCGCGAACCGGCTGGACCTCGACGGACAGATCGATTCGGTCGAGTAGCGGCCCGGAAATCTTCGCCTGGTAATCCGCCGCACAGCGCGGCGCGCGAGCGCAGGCCAGCGCGGCGTCACCCAAATGGCCGCAACGGCACGGGTTCATCGCCGCGATCAGCTGCACCCGCGCGGGGAAGGTCACATGCGCGTTGGCGCGCGCGATGCTGACCGTGCCGGTTTCCAGCGGCTGGCGCAGCGAATCGAGCACGGCACGCTGAAATTCGGGCAATTCGTCTAGGAAGAGAACGCCCAGATGCGCGAGACTGACCTCGCCCGGCCTGGCCTTCAAGCCGCCGCCGGTCAGCGCGGCCATCGATGCCGAATGGTGCGGCGCGCGGAAGGGCCGTGTGCGGGTCAGACGCCCTCCGGCCAGCGTCCCGGCAACGGACTGGACCATCGAGACTTCCAGCGCTTCGGCCGCATCGAGCGGCGGCAGGATGCCCGGCAGGCAGGCGGCCATCAGCGACTTTCCCGACCCCGGCGGACCGCTCATCAGCAGATTATGCCCGCCAGCCGCCGCGATCTCCAACGCGCGGCGGGCATTTTCCTGCCCCTTCACCTGCGACAGGTCAGGGCCGGGCACGCCCTCCTCCACCAGTCCGCCCTCGGCGGTCGGCAGGACGGAATGACCTTTCAGATGGTTGATCAGCGAGAGCAGGTCGGGCGCTGCGATCACCGCGCCACCGCCCGCCCAACTCGCTTCGGCCCCTTGCGCGGCAGGACAGATCAGTCCCTTGTCGATCGATGCGGCATGGATTGCCGCCAGCAGCACGCCCGGCGACGGGCCGATCCGGCCGTCCAGCGCCAGTTCGCCGACGACGACATGATCGGCGAGCAATTCGGCATCGACCACCCCCATCGCCGCCAGCAACGCGAGCGCGATGGGCAGGTCGAAATGCGATCCCTCTTTGGGCAGGTCGGCGGGCGACAGGTTCACCGCGATCCGCTTGGGCGGCAAAGCGAGGCCCATGGCGGCGATGGCGGCGCGCACCCGTTCCCTGCTCTCCCCCACCGCCTTGTCGGCCAGCCCGACCAGATTGAAGGCGGGCAGCCCGGCGATCAGTTGCACCTGCACTTCGACGGCACGCGCCTCCAGCCCCAGATAGGCCACCGTGGACACGATCGTCGCCATGCAAATCCCCCTGTACGGGCGCTCCCCTGCCCGCTTATGCTTCCTGCAAAGGATGCCGGCCGACCGCAAGGGGCATAGGCGCGTGTCGGGCGTGCACAGCGGATTGACTTGAAAGCCCGCTTTGCGTAAGCGGCTTGCCACCAAGGCCGTCCTCGTGGCGGCCGTTTTTATTCAGACGTATCCAAGGAATGAACGATGAAGCGTACCTTTCAGCCGAGCAATCTGGTGCGCGCTCGCCGTCACGGCTTCCGTTCGCGGATGGCCACGCCGGGCGGCCGTGCCGTGATCCGCGCGCGTCGTGCACGCGGCCGCAAGAAGCTGTCGGCGTAATCACGACGCTGACCCGCCGCCGCGATTTCCTCGCGGCCAATGGCGGGCGACGCGTGGCGATGCCCGGCTTCGTGCTGCAGGTTCGCCCGCGGGATGACGGTGACGCTGCGATTCGCGTCGGCTTCACCGTCACCAAGAAGATCGGAAACGCGGTCGTTCGCAATCGGATGAAACGCCGATTGCGGGCGCTCGCGCGCGATCTATTGCCGGAAAAGGGCATAGCGGGCGCCGACCATGTCCTGATCGGACGGCAAGGCGGGATCGAGCGCGACTATCAGGCGCTCACCGCCGAGCTGGCCAAGGCGCTGACCCGCGCCGCCTCGCCCGATACCGGCGGCCATGACAAGCCCCGCGAACCGCGCGTGCATCATGGCCGTGGCAAGGGGCGCAGCCCCCGCGGCGGCGCGCACCGCCAGCCCGCCTCGCAGACCCAAGAGCCCGCGTGACCCTGTTCGCGCGGGCCTTGATCCTGATCGCGCGGGGCTGGCAACTCGGCCCTTCGCTGATCCTGCCGCCCACTTGTCGCTATCAACCCTCCTGTTCGGCCTATGCAATACAGGCCATTGACCGCTATGGCGCGGTCAAAGGGGGCTGGTTGGCGCTCAAGCGCATTGCGCGGTGCCATCCCTGGGGCGGGCACGGACCCGACCCGGTCCCCTGACACTAACGGGGTTTCCACGTGAACCAAGACCGCAAGAATTTCGTCGTGTTCGCGGTGATCGCGGCGCTGATCCTGTTCGGATGGCCGCTCATCCAGAGCAAGTTCTTCCCGAGCAATCCGCCCGCGACCAAGATCGAGGGCGGCAAGCAGGTGCCCGTGGCCAACAGCACGGCCAACCCGACCGCCACGACGCCGACCGCGATTCGCGACCGCAAGGTCGTGCTCGCCGAAACCCCGCGCGTGGCGATCGACACGCCGCGCCTGAAGGGTTCAATCAACCTGAAGGGCGCACGGATCGATGACCTCGTCCTGCTCGACTATAAGCAGACGGTCGACAAGAATTCGCCGCCGATCCGCCTGTTGTCGCCTGCGGGTGCCGAGGGTGCCTATTTCGCGGGCTTCGGCTGGCGCACCGATGGGCTGAACCCGCCCGCCGCCGATGCCGTCTGGACCGCCAGCGCGCCGGTGCTGCGCCCCGGCCAGCCGGTCACGCTGAGCGCCGCCAACGCCACCGGCCAGCGCTTCCAGATCACCCTGTCGGTCGACAAGGATTACATGTTCACCGTCCAGCAGACGGTGGCCAATGGCGGCAATGCGGCCGTGCCGGTCGCGGCCTATGGCTATGTCAATCGCGGCATTTCGGCCGATCCCGATACCTGGACGATCCATGTCGGCCCGATGTCGGTCAACAACGGCTCGGCCAATTACGGCCCGAACTGGAAGGACCTGGACAAGGCGCCGACCCGCTTCACCACGACCGGCGGCTGGCTGGGCTTCACTGACAAATATTGGCTGGCGACGCTGATCCCCGATCAGGCGAAGGCGTTTGACGGCCAGTTCCGCGCCGGTGCGGGCCAGACCTATCAGGCCGACTATACGCTTCAGCCGCAGACGCTGGCACCGGGCAAGCAGCTGACCCAGACCACGCGTTTCTTCGCGGGTGCCAAGGAAGTGGCGCTGCTCGACCGCTATACCGACAAGGAAGGCGCGACGAAGCTCGATTACGCGCTGGACTGGGGCTATCTGCGCGTCCTCGAAAAGCCGATCTTCTATTATCTCGACTGGCTGTTCCGCCTGGTCGGCAATTTCGGCGTCGCGATCATCCTGCTGACCGTCACCATCCGGGCGCTGATGTTCCCGATCGCGCAGCGCCAGTTCGCCTCGATGGCGGCGATGCGCGCGGTGCAGCCCAAGATGAAGGCGCTGCAAGAGCGGTTCAAGGACGACAAGGTCCGGATGCAGCAGGAGGTCATGGCCCTCTACAAGCAGGAGAAGGTCAATCCGCTGGCGGGCTGCCTGCCGACGCTGATCCAGATTCCGATCTTCTATGCGCTGTACAAGGTGCTGATGCTGACGATCGAAATGCGGCACCAGCCGTTCGTCGCCTGGATCAAGGACCTGTCCGCGCCCGACCCGCTGACCCCGGTCAACCTGTTCGGCCTGCTGCCCTTCGTGCCGCCGCACTTCATCGCGATCGGCGTCGTGCCGATCCTGTTGGGCATCTCGATGTACTTCCAGTTCAAGATGAACCCGCAGCCGATGGACGATGCACAGAAGCAGGTCTTCGCGATCCTGCCCTGGGTGCTGATGTTCGTGATGGCGCCGTTCGCGGTCGGCCTCCAGGTCTACTGGATCACCACCAACTGCATCTCGATCCTGCAGCAGCGCCTGCTCTACGCCCGCCATCCGGGCCTGAAGCAGCCGGTCGCCAAGTGAGCAAGCTTCCCACCCCTGCCCCCTCCGAGACGCCCGAAGGCTTCTCGGAGGAGTTGGTCGAGTCGGCGCGCAAGCTGTTCGCCGGGCCGGTCACCTTCCTGAAGTCCGCACCCGCGCTGAAATTCCTGCCCGATCCCATCGTGCCGGAAGTCGCGGTCGCGGGGCGATCGAACGTCGGCAAGTCGTCGCTGCTCAACGCACTGACCAATCGCAACGGGCTGGCGCGCACCTCGAACACGCCGGGGCGGACGCAGGAGCTGAACTTCTTCGACGTCGGCACGCCCCCGCTGCTGCGCCTCGTCGACATGCCCGGCTATGGCTTTGCCAAGGCGCCCAAGGACATGGTCAAGCAGTGGCGTTTCCTGGTGAACGACTTCCTGCGCGGACGCCAAGCCCTGAAGCGTGCGCTGGTGCTGATCGACTCGCGCCACGGCATCAAGGAGGTGGATCGCGAGATCCTGGAGATGCTCGACCGTGCGGCGGTCAGCTATCGCATCGTCCTGACCAAGGCGGACAAGGTGAAGGCGACCGAGCTTGCCGACGTCATCGCCCGCACCGAGGTCGAGGCCCGCAAGCGCGCCGCCGCGCACCCCGAAATTCTTGCCACATCCAGCGAGGGTGGCATGGGGATTGCCGACCTGCGCGCCGCCGTGCTCGAAGCCATCGGCTAAGCCGCTGCGGCGGGGACTCGGGCGTCATGCGCCGAGTCCCCGCCTTCCTCGATTCGCGTAAAAACGCGTCTCCAAATTTCGACAAACTGTTGAGGAACCGGCGCAATCCGTGCGGGTTCTGGCATCTCGCAAACGCGGTTGCGGCGAAGACACACAGGTGTCGCTCGCCCCTTTGTCATACCCAGCAGACCTACCGCCAACTAACTGATGTTGTTGTATAAAGGTCGCATCGCTGCGCAAATGTCAGCACATATGACGCTTTTGTTGACGTCCTGACATGCTCAGGAATAGCCCCATAAATACAAATAGATAAAATTGGGGAAAGCGTATCATGTCCCGGAATATCCGCTCGCGCGCGCTGCGCGACGTCAGCGCCGTTGCGCTGCTCACCCTCCTTGCGGCCCCGGTCGCGGCCCAGACCCTGCCGCCGACCGCGCCGGAAAACGCCACCGCGCCGGAAAGCACCGCGCAGGACACCGCAGCGGACCAGAGCGCGGCGGGCGGCCAGGACGTCGTCGTCACCGGCTCGCGCATTGCCCGCCCCGAGTTCGAGACGCTGCAACCGACCCAGGTCGTCGGTGCGGCGCAGATCGCCAATCGCGGCTATACCAATGTCGGCCAGGTGCTGAGCGAAATTCCGGCCTTCGGTCCTCCGGGCAATAGCGGCGTCGGCGCGCAGTCGTCCTTCGGCCCGGCCCAGACCTTTGTCGACTTTTTCGGCCTCGGCACGCAGCGCACGCTGGTGCTGGTCAACGGCCGCCGCTTCGTGTCATCGAACACCGCCAGCATCTTCGGCCCCGTATCGGCCGGTACGCAGGTCGACCTGAACAACATCCCGACCAGCCTGGTCGAGCGGGTCGAGACCGTCGCCATCGGCGGCGCGCCGATCTATGGTTCGGACGCGATCGCGGGCACCGTCAACATCATCCTGAAGCGCGATTTCGATGGGCTTCAGCTCCAGGGCCAGGCGGGCGTGTCGCAAAAGGGCGATGCCCCCGATCAACGCCTCAGCCTGCTGGCGGGCAAGAACTTCGCCGATGGTCGCGGCAACATCACCATCTCGGGCGAGTATAACCGCGTCACCGGCCTGACCGCCGCCGACCGCGACATCACCGCCGCCGGTTACTTCTTCGGCACGCCTGCCACCGCCGGCGAGTTCCAGCGCGTCCTCTATCCGAACCAGCGCTACAGCGCCTTCACCATCGGCGGCGTGCCGTTCAGCGCGGACGACTTCCTCGCCAGCCGCTCGGGCATCCGCAATGCGGCGGGCCAGTTGCTTCAGTTCGGCGCGAACGGCACGCTGGTGCCGCTCGACCTCGGCACGCCGATGCGTCAGGGCTATATCAGCAGCGGCGGCAACGGCTACAACCTGCCGCTCCAGTCGAACCTGCTGACGACCTCCGAACGCTATATCGCCAGCGCCCAGGCCAGCTATCAGTTCAGCGACCGCATCCGCTTCTTCGGCGAGGCATGGTATGTCCGCAGCAAGGGCACGAACCTGATCGATCAGCCCAACTACAACACCGCGCTGTTCGACGATGCCGGGACGGCCGATGGCAACCTGCTGCTCAGCCTCGACAATCCGTATCTCTCGGCCACCGACCGCGCGACCATCGCGGCCAATCTGCCCGCTGGTCAGAACCAGTTCTATGTCGGCCGCGCGCTGGCCGACCTGACCACGGGCCGCGCCGAAGCCACGGTCGAGACGTACCGTTTCGTCGGCGGCTTCGACGGCACGGTGCCGCTGCTGGGTCGCGACTTCAAGTGGGAGGCCTCGGCCGTCTATGGCAAGTCGATCACCAATGGCCGCAACTTCGAGCTGATCCAGCAGAATTTCGCCAATGCGATCGATGCGGTGCGCGACGCTTCGGGCAACATCACCTGCCGTCCAGGCGTGGTGAACGCCACCATCCCGTCGATCGGCGGCGGCGCTTGCGCTCCGCTCAACATCTTCGGCATCGGCCAGGCCAGCCAGGCGGCCCGCGATTACATCTTCGCGGTCGCCACGCCGCGTTCGGCCAATGAGCAGCTGGTGTTCAACGCCAACATCAACGGTCCGGTCTTCCAGCTGTTCGGCAACGACGTATCGCTGTCGCTGGGTTACGAGCATCGCGAGGAGAAGACGCAGTTCGATCCCGGCGCCTTCTATTATGGCGAACCGCAGGCGGATGGCAGCCGCGTGCAATATGGCCGTACGATCCCGATCGATCCCATCCGTGGCAAGTTCCACACCAACGAGGTGTTCGGCGAAGTCGTCGTGCCGTTCGTGTCGAGCAAGAACGAGCTGAGCTGGCTCAAGACGCTCGAATTCGACGGCGCGGCGCGTTACGTCGACAACTCGCTGTCGGGCGGCGACGTGACCTGGACGGCGGGCGGCCGGGTCGGCTTCTTCCAGGGGCTGACCTTCCGCGGCAACTTCACCCGCTCGATCCGTTCGCCCGCGATCACCGAGGTGTTCAACCCGACGTCGCGGGCGTTCAATTCGGGTCTCGATCCGTGCGACGCACGCTATGTCGGCAATGGCCCCAATCCCGCGACGCGTCGTGCCAATTGCGTCGCGGCCGGGATCAACCCTGCGACGTTCGATTCGAACTTCAGCAACTTCACCATTCCGGTGACGATCGCGGGCAACCCCGATCTGCGCAACGAAAAGGCCAATAGCTGGACCGTAGGCGCCATTGCACAGCCGCGCTTCATCCCCGGCCTGTCGGTCGCGGTCGATTGGGTCAACATCAAGCTGAACGACGCCATCCGCTCGCTGGACGGCACCGACATCCTGAATGCCTGCTATGATTCGAGCAACTATCCCAACCAGTTCTGCGGGTTGTTCACTCGCGGTGCGGATGGCCAGCTGACCACGATCCGCCAGGGCTATTACAACGCCGCATCCTATGAGATGGCCGGTCTGCAATCGACCATTGCCTACCGCCTGCCGCTCAGCCGCGTCGGACTGGAGAATGCCGGTACGGTCGGCCTGTCGGTCAATTATTTCTACCGCGACAAGCTGCAGACCCAGGTGGGTGTGGGCGACATCAACCATGACGCGGGCGAGATCGGCTATCCGCGCCATTCGGGCACCGCGAACCTGACCTATGAGGGCGACACCTTCAATGTCCTGTTCCAGGGTCAGTATACCGGCAAGGTGAAGTTCAACCTGGACGAAGCCCCCAATGCCCGCAACATCAGCGGCCTGACCGACTGGGTGGTGTTCAACACCACGGTGGGCGTGAAGGTGAACGACCAGTTCAACCTGCGCTTCATCGTCGACAATGTCTTCAACGCGACCGCCCCCTTCCCCGCCACGGCGGTGCCGGGTGGCACCCAGCCCTATTTCTCGGGTCTGATCGGTCGCTTCTTCCGCGTTGCGGCCACCGCCCGCTTCTGATCCAGCGTTCGTCGGAAACGAAAGGCCCGTCCGGTTCCCCGGGCGGGCCTTTTTTTGTTCGGTTGCGGCGATCCGGCGGGGCCGTTACCCCTTGGTCCATGAAGCTCATCATCGGCAACAAGGCCTATTCCTCCTGGTCCCTGCGCGGCTGGCTCGCCTGTCGACAGTCGGGACTTCCCTTCGAGGAGGTGGTCGTGCCGCTCTACGACGCGGACTGGGACAAGCGGCGCGAGGGGGCGGAGTTCGCACCGTCCTCGGGCAAGGTGCCGATCCTGTGGGATGGCGAGGCGGTCGTGTGGGACAGCCTGGCGATCATCGACTTCCTGGCCGACAAGGTCGGGCGCGACCGCTTCTGGCCCGCCGACGATGCGGCGCGCGCCATGGCACGGTCGATGGCGGCGGAGATGCATTCCAGCTTCGTGGCGCTGCGTCGCAAGCACAGCATGAACATCCGCCAGGTCTATCCCGCCCGGATGCTCGATGACGACGTAATCGTCGACCTGAAGCGGATGATGGAGCTGTGGGCGCAGGCGCGAGCGCGCTTCGGCGGCGACGGCGATTTCCTGTTCGGGCAGTTCGGCGCGGCGGACATCATGTTCGCGCCGGTGGTGACGCGGATCGTCACCTATCAACTGCCCGTCGCGCGCTTCGCGGTACCCTATATGGGCGCAGTGTTGCGCCACCCCTTCATGCAGGACTGGATCGCCGCCGCGCAGGAAGAGGAATGGGTGATCGAGCGATTCGAACAGCCGGTGGGGTGAGGTTTACTCGCTGTTGGCAAGCCGGTTGGCAATTCAGATACATCTCCGAAGCACCATCGGCTTGGCCAATGCTCGGTTCACATCAGCGGAGAATGGCCGCCTTCTGCGCTTCGAACTCGCTGTCCGAAATAATACCCCTTGATCGCAGATCGGCTAGCCTCTCGAGACGATCGAGCTCATCACCGCTGGTAACGGGCCCCGGACGCAGGGGTGGAGAGTCAGAGATAGGATCGCCGCCAAACTGATTATCACCGATCGTACCACGCTGACAGAACCAGACAATGAGCAGTATTGCACCGACGATCGGAATTAACGAAATCCAATACCACCAGCCGGACCGATCCGTGTCATGAAGCCTGCGGACTGCCGCAGATAGCGAAGGCAGGAACAGGCCGAGCAGGGTAAGGCAGTAGAACACCGCGCCGAAACCCAAAGCGGTGTCCAAGACGGACGCGGCCAGATAGCATCCGAACGCAAATAGCTGAAAAAACCAGAATTCTGACCGAGATGCTCGACCCTGCCATACTACATACTTGCTCGGACAGTGGCTTATTGCTTGCCCAAAGTTCATAGATGCCCCCTGATGTCATGCCCCGAAGAAGACATGCCAGAGTAATCATGAACTTCAAGCGGAAATATTTAGGCGGCTCGACCGCTTTTGCCCCAGTGAATATGCTGGCCGTGGCGTCAAGGACACGCATCAAGACGCATAGGCTTATGCGTTGTACGGGGCGCATTATCGATGCTCGTCTGCACTGTCATCATATCCGATGGAGCAACACCAGCCTTACCGCGCGGTCGGCGGAACGTCGTTCAGGGGCGCCCGCTGGTCGGCCGCCGGTTCGGCGACGCGCGACGTGAAGGTGTAGAGCAGCACCCCGGCAATCCCGAGTGCAATCAGCAACCAGAGCAGCAGTCGCTTTCCGGCCTTGTTGCCGTTGGAATCGGGGTCGTTCATCACATCACTCCTGTTACGCAAGAGTTGGAACGATGTCGGGGCGCATCGGCTCCGTGAGCGTCGTCAATCGCGTCATTGCCGTCCGCGCCCGCGCTGCCTATGCCGCGCGGCATGACCGACGCCCTCTCCCTCGCCCAGGCCCTGATCCGGGCCGACAGCGTCACGCCTGCGCGTGGCTCCGTGTTCGACGTGCTAGAGGCCGCGCTGGTGCCGCTGGGCTTCGCCGTGGATCGCTTTACCATCGGCGAGGAGCCCGACGGTCCGGTCGAGAATTTGCTGGCCACGCGCGGCGGAACGGGCACGCATCTGGCCTTTGCGGGGCATGTCGATGTCGTGCCCGCCGGTGACGGCTGGCAGGGTTCGCCCTTTTCCGGCGAGGTGCGGGACGGCCTGCTCTTCGGGCGCGGCGCGGTCGATATGAAGGGTGCGGTCGCCGCCTTCGTGGCCGCGATCCCGGCCGACCGGACCATCCCGTTGTCACTGATCATCACCGGCGACGAGGAAGGCCCCGCTATCTACGGCACCCGCGCGTTGATCGATCGGATGGCCGAGCTTGGGGTTGCTCCCGATCTGTGCCTAGTTGGTGAGCCGACCTCGGCGCAACGGCTGGGCGACATGATGAAGATCGGGCGGCGCGGCTCGGTCAATATCTGGATCACGGTGCCGGGGCGGCAGGGGCATGTCGCCTATCCGCATCTGGCCGACAATCCGATCACCCCGCTGGTCGCGATGCTGGCAGAGATCGAGGGGGTGACGCTCGACACCGGCAATGCCTGGTTCCAGCCGTCCAATATCGAGATCACCGACCTGCATGTCGGCAACCCTGCTACCAACGTCATTCCGGGGGCGGCGCAGGCGCGGCTGTCGATCCGCTTCAACGACGAACAGAACGGCGCGGCGCTGGTCGAGCGGATCACCGCCATCGCGCAAGCCCACGCCCCCGCCGCCCAGGTCACGGGTCGCATTTCGGGCGAGGCGTTCCTGACGCAGCCGGGTGCCTTTTCCGCGATGATCGCCGACGCCATCCGCGCCGAGACGGGGATCGAACCCGAGTTGTCGACGACCGGCGGCACCTCGGACGCGCGCTTCCTGTCGAAGCTGTGCCCAACGGTCGAATTCGGCCTGCTCAACGCGACGATGCACAAGGTCGATGAGGCGGTGGCGGTCGACGACCTTTACGCGCTGACCCGCATCTATGCGGGCGTCATCGCTCGCGCGGGCGCCTGAAGACGATATAGAGCGCGCCCTGCCCGCCATGGCGCGGATGGGCACCCCGGATCGCCGCGATCGAATCGGCATGGCGCGAGGCGCCCAGCCAGTCGCTGATCGCCGCGCGGATCGCGCCGCGTGCATGGGGGCGCTCGCTTTCGGGACGCGGCGGCTTGCCCGTCACCAGCAGCAGCACCCGGTCGCCTCGAGCGATCGCCCGGCCCAGCCCCTGGTCCAGCAACGCATGTGCCGACGCCAGCGTATGGCCATGCAGGTCGAGCGAGCTGTCAGGCATGACGCTGCCCCGCGACAGGCGCTTGTCCCAGCCGCCATCCAGCGTCTCGCCCGGCCCCTTCTTCGGCGCAGGCGGAGGCGCTGCGGGCTGGCGCAACGGCGGCACGCGGCCCTTCACCCGCACCTTGGGCGCGCCGGGCGTATCCTGGAACACCGCCTCCATGGTCGGCGGGGGCGGCGCGGGCCGGGCGGGCACGATGGCAGCGCGTAAGGGACGCACCGTTTCCATCACCCGCGCCCAGAGATGCGCCTCGTCAGGGTTGAGGGATCGCACCGACCGTCCCGACAGGAGCCGTAATCCCGGCGCGAGCCAGCGTCCCGACCGGCAGCAGCAGGAAGGCCGTGCCCCGCGCCGACATGCCGCCCGCGACCGCCCGCGCCGTATCGCCCGCACCCCAGAAGGTGTCGAAGCGGTTGGAGCCCTTGATCGCGCCGCCCGTGTCCTGCGCCACCCACAAGCCGGTCGCATCCTGCCGGTCCATCGACAGGAAGACGGGCGCGCCAAGCGGCACGAACTTCGGGTCCGCCGCCACGCTGACCTGCCCCGTCACCGCATAGCCCATCGCCCCCTGCGGCGCGCCGTTCAACTCGCGGAAGAAGACGAAGCTCTTATTCTCGCGCATGATCGCGCGGCCTTCCTCGGGATGATCGTGCAGCCAGGCGACGATCCCCTGCATCGAGGTCTGCCCCGGCCCCAGCAACCCGCGTGACTTCATCAGCGCGCCGATGCCGGTATAGTCGCGGCCATTCTGCGTATCATAGCCGATCCGCATGATCCCGCCATCGGGCAACCGCAGCCGCCCCGAGCCTTGGATCTGAAGGAAGAATACCTCGACCGGGTCTGCGCCCCAGGCGAGGATCGGCGCACGCCCCTCCAGCGACCCCTGCTCGATCGCGGTCCGGTCGTCATAGGGGACGAGGTTGGTGCCCTGCACCTTGCCGCGTATCTTCTTGCCCTTCAGGTCGGTCGTGAAGGCACCCAGATCGACATCGATAAGGTCGCGCGGCCGGGCGTAGATCGGCACCTCATAGCCCGAGCGCCGGTCGCGCGAACCCGCAATCTCGGGCTCGTAATAGCCGGTCGCCAGCGAACGGCCGTCGCCGACCTGCACCGCCTCGAAATAGCGGGCGAAGAAATCGCGGGCACCCCCGCGCGGCACGCTGGCGGCCGCCTGGCAGGCGGATTGCCAGTCAGTGCCTTGCGTCAGGCCGCTGCCGTCGGTGCGGCGCATCAGGCCGGGACAGGACAGCAGGAAGGCCGCACGCGCCGCCTCCGCCTGCGGTTCGGTGATCGGCAGGGCGGCGACGGGCGGTCCGGCCAGAATGCCTGCCTGTGCCGCCGTGGCGGCGCCGGGGATCGCCGCGACCGGAGTAGCTGGCAGTGGCGTCGCGGCCACGATCCGCACCGGACCATCAGCCACGCGCGAGACGCTGGGGCCGCTGGGCTGCGCGGACGAGCCGCCCGGCCGGGGGCGGGGTTGCGGTTTGGGCTGGGGCTGTGCTTCCCCACGTGACGGATAGGGAACCGATGTGCCCGGCGGGACGATCCGCCCGGCACAGGCCGACAGGCTGACCGAAAGCGCGACCATGGTCGCGACGCGATACCCCCTCAATGCGATCATTCCCCCGTCAGACCGGATCAGGCTTCGTCGGTGTCGACGAGCTTCCAATTCGGATCGCCGCTCTTCAGCGTCCGGGCGAAGGTCCAGACGTCATGCGTCTCGACCGCATCGCTCAGCGAACCGGCGATGACATGGCCCTCGGCATCACGCGTGACGGCCGCGATATCGGCGTCGAAGCGGACGGTGATGCGCGCCTCGCGCCCCTCGACCTGCGCATCGACGATCTTCGCGCTCTCGACCCGGATCAGGCGGTTGTCGAGGGTCTGGCCCGCCTCGCGCCGCTGCTCGATCGCCTCGGCGAAAGCGGCCAGCACGTCGCGCTCGACCAGATCGGCCAGCGCGTCCTCGTCACCTTTCCAAAAGGCTTCCAGCGTCATGCGATAGGCGGCCTGCGCGCCGTTCAGGAACTGTGCCACGTCGAAGCCCGCCTCGCCCGCGATCACCGCGCGCAGGCCCTGTTCGGCACGCGGATCGATGTTGCGGTTGGCGACGGGCGCAGAGGCCTGTGCCGCCTCGGTCGCGCGGGGCAGCGTGACGGGCAGCGGCCGGTCATCGGCGCTGCGCGCCAGCGGCTGCTGTTCATGGCCGGTGCGCTTGCCCAGAACACTGTACAGCCGCAGTGCGAGGAAGAGCGCGACCATCGCGAGAAGAACGACGTAGAATAACAACACAGGCGCCTTTCACTATCGTGACCGATATAGGCGTACGAGCCGACAATGAAAACCCGGCCTCCCGACGAGGTGGGCAAGGTTGAAACCGTGCCGACCCGCTGCTACGCGCAACGGCTATATGGCCGAACGCGTGAACATGCCGTTTCGGTCCCTTGAGGGTCTATACTCAATCAGGACGGGGTCGTGACGGAGCCGATTTTGGTTCAGGGCAAGAAGCGAGGAGCGGAGCGATGCAATCGCATCGTGACCGACGAGCGACGTCGCCCTGTGCCAAAATCGGCCCGCCGCTTTGGCGGTCGCCCGCTGGAAGGCGCTGGTCGGCGTCGCTTGCTTGCAGGTAGCGCCGCTACCTGCCGCGCCGCGCTCCTTGCCAGCGCCTTCCAGCGGGCGATCACGATCCCCGTCCTGATTGAGTATAGACCCTACCCCCTTTGATCTCACGTAAGAAGGTAGCGACGATGGACGAACAGGGTTTGCCGCAGGGCTTTGAAGCGCCGAACGGCGACGATGCCGGCCCCGCCGCCGGTATGATCTCGCAATATGTGAAGGATCTGTCGTTCGAGAACCCGAACGCGCCCGCCATCTATCAGGCGCAGACCGCGCCCGGCATCGACGTGCAGTTCAACATCTCGGCGGCGCAAGTCGGCGAGGAAGTCCACGAACTGACCCTGAAGATCGAGGTTCGCGCCGAGTCCGAGGGCAAGACCGCCTTCATCGTCGATCTCAGCTATGCCGGTCTCTTCGGCTTCCGCAACGTGCCCGCCGACCAGATCCAGCCCTTCATGCTGGGTGAAGCGCCGCGCCTGCTCTTCCCCTTCGCCCGCCGCGTGCTGGCCGATGCGGTGCGCGACGGCGGCTTCCCGCCCCTGATGCTCGAGCCGATCGACTTTGCGCAGCTCTACCTGCAGCAGGCCGATGCCCAGGCGGGTGCACAGCCGAACACCCCGGAAACCGGCCACGCCTGATCCGGACTGACAGATGAACCTGACCAAGGCGCTGGGCTCGGTCGGCGGGCTGACTCTGGCCAGCCGCGTGCTTGGTCTGGTTCGCGACTCGCTGTTCTTCCGCTTCGTAGGCGCGAACTTCGCCTCCGACGCGTTCCAGATCGCGTTTCGCCTGCCCAACATGTTCCGCGCCCTCTTTGCGGAGGGCGCCTTTTCCGCCGCCTTCATCCCGATGTTCAACCGCAAGGTGGCAGAAGGAGATAAGGCGGCGGAGGGCACGGGCCTGGCGCACGGCCTGGCTTTTGCCGAAAATGCGCTCTCGGTCCTGCTGCCGGTGCTGATCGTCATGACCGCGATCGTCGAGCTGGCCGCCTGGCCCGTCACCTGGGTCCAGACCTTCGGTTACGGCAAGGGCACGCCTGCGCAGTTCGACTATATCGTCCTGCTCAACCGGCTGACCTTTCCCTATCTGCTGTTCATCAGCCTGGTGTCGCTGCTGGGCGGCATCCTCAATTCGCTGCACCGCTTCTGGGTGAATGCCGCCGCGCCGATCCTGCTCAACCTGACGCTGATCGTCGCCGTGCTCTTCTTCCATACGCATGACCCGATGGCGACCGCCCGCAATCAGGCGATCGCGGTCACGGTCGCGGGCATATTGCAGTTCGTCTGGCTCTGGTGGGCGTGCCGCCGCGCGGGCGTCCGGCTCCGGCTGAAGCGGCCGGTGATCAATGACGACGTGAAGCGGCTGATGAAGCTGATCCTGCCTGCCGCTGCCGGGGCGGGCGCGGTGCAGATCAACCTCGTCATCTCGACCGCCCTGGCCGCCCGCTTCCTGCCCGAGGGGTCGGTGTCCTATATCTATGCCGCCGACCGGCTGAACCAGTTGCCGCTGGGGCTGATCGGCATCGGCCTCGGCACCGTCCTCTTGCCCACCGTCTCGCGTCTGCTGGGTGCGGGCAAGGAGGTCGAGGCCATGGAGACACAGAACCGGGGCATGGAGCTGGCGCTGCTCCTCACCCTGCCCGCCACGGTCGCGCTGATCGTCTGTGGCCAGCCGATCGTCGCCGCGCTGTTCGAGCATGGCAAGTTCACCGCCACCAACAGCTATTACACCGCGCAGGCACTCGCCGCCTTCTCGATCGGCCTGCCCAGCTATATCCTCGTGAAAGTGCTGACGCCGGGCTATTATGCGCGCGCCGATACCCGGACGCCGGTGCGCTATGCCACCTGGTCGATGCTGGTCAATCTGGGGCTCAACCTGATCTTCATCTGGTGGCTGGGCCATATGGGGCCGCCGCTGGCCACCGCCATCGCCTCCACGGTCAATGTCGTACTGCTCTATCGCACGCTGGCCAAGCGCGGGCATTTCGTGGCGGACGCGCAGTTGCGGCGGCGCAGCTGGCGGATGCTGCTGGCCGCGCTCCTGATGGGCGGGGCGATGGCGCTGCTCAATGCGCGGTTCCAGCCCTATGTCACCGGCACCAACCTGGAGCGGTGGGGCGCGCTCATCATACTGGTGGCGACGGGGATGCTGGTCTATGCGGTCGCCACCTTCGCGACGGGCGCCTTCCGTCTCGGGGATATCAAGCGGCTCGTTCGCCGCAACAGTTGAGGACCATCATGCGCGTCGTTTCCGGCATCAAGCCCACGGGCAACCTACATCTCGGCAATTATCTGGGCGCCGTGAAGCAGTGGGTGGCGATGCAGGACGACATCCAGGCCCAGGGCGGCGAAACGATGTACTTCATCGCCGACCTGCACGGCCTGACCGAATGGATCGCGCCCGAGGCGATGGCGGCCAACACCATCGAGATGACCGCGACGCTGATCGCGGCCGGAATCGATCCCGAACGCTCGATCCTGTTCAACCAGACGCGCGTTCCCCAGCATAGCGAGCTTGGCTGGCTGCTGAACAATGTCGCGCGCGTCGGCTGGCTGAACCGCATGACCCAGTTCAAGGACAAGGCGGGCAAGAACCGCGAGGGCGCCAGCGTCGGGCTGTACGACTATCCGGTGCTGATGGCGGCCGACGTGCTGCTCTACAACGCCACGCATGTGCCGGTGGGCGAGGACCAGAAGCAGCATCTGGAGCTGGCCCGCGACATCGCGACCAAGTTCAACAACGACTATGGCCGCGAGCTCTTCACCCTGCCCGAGCCGCTCATCAGCAAAGCGGCGCCGCGCATCATGTCGCTTCGCGACGGTGCGTCGAAGATGTCCAAGTCGAACCCGTCGGAAATGTCGCTGGTCAAGCTGATCGACACCGATGACCAGATTGCCGAGAAGTTCCGCAAGGCCAAGACCGATGCCGATGTCCTGCCCGACAGGATGGAGGGGCTGGACGGCCGCGCCGAGGCGCGCAACCTGATCACCATCTATGCCGCGATGGCCGACCGCGAACCGGCGGACGTGCTGGCGCAGTTCGCGGGCCAGGGCTTCGGCGCGTTCAAGCCCGAGCTGGCCGATCTGGCGGTCGCCACGCTGGGTCCGATTCGCGAACGACTGACCCGGTTGCTGGACGATCGCGGCGAAGTCGGCCGTATCCTGGAGCGTGGCGCGGAAAAGGCGCGCGATCTGGCCGCGCCGCTGCTGCTCGACGTGCAGCGGACCATGGGGTTGCAGATCTGATGACCACCCGCCCCCCTCACCAAGGTCCCCACCCGGATCATGGTGATGGGGCCACCGGGCAGCGGCAAGTCGGCGCTGGCCCGGATGCTGGGCGAGCAGTTGGATTTGCCCGTCTGGCACGCCACGCTCTGTTCCATGGCCCCGGCTGGGTGGCTCGCCCGCGCGAAGACTTCATCGCCGACATGGCCGCCCTCGCGGCCCGGCCCGCCTGGGTGATCGACGGCAATTATTCCAGCGCGCATTACGGCCCCGCAATCACCGACCGGCTCGCCCGTGCCGAACGGATCATCCTTCTCGACCTACCCCGCCGCATCACGATCCCACGCATCCTGCGGCGCGTGGCCCGCTACCATGGGCAGCAGCGCCCAGACAGTGCACCGGGATGCCCGGAGCGGCTGGACCGAGAATTCCTGCTTCATTGCTGGCACTGGCAACGGGCGATGCGGCCGGGGATATTGGGGGTGCTGGCGGATTAGGGGCGGGCAGATTCCCTTGGCCTTCGACTACGCTCAGGCTGAACGGCGCGAGGGAATGGGGTTCTATCCAAAACCCCGTTCAGGCTGAGCGAAGTCGAAGCCCACGCCCCGCCCCCGCCAGGAAGGCCCTCAGCCCTCCAGTTCCTTCATCAGCACGCGGACCGCATTGTCGATATCGCGGTCGGTATCGCGCAGTTCCTCGATCTTGCGCACCGCATAGATCACCGTCGAGTGATCGCGCCCGCCGAACTTGCGGCCGATTTCTGGCAGCGAGCGGGTGGTCAGGCGCTTGGCGAGGTACATGGCAATCTGGCGCGGGCGGGCAATCGCGCGCGCCCGGCGGGCCGAAACGAGGTCGAGCGGCTTCAGCTCGAAATGACGGCTGACCAGCTTCTGGATTTCGTCGATGGTGATTCGACGTTGCGCGCCCCGCAGCACCTCGCCCAGCGTGGCGACGGCAAATTCCATGTCGATCTTGTCGCCGGTCAGCTGCGCATAGGCGACCACGCGATTCAGCGCGCCTTCCAGCTCGCGGATATTGCCGCGAATCCGTGACGCGAGGAGATCGAGTACATCAATCGGCACCTGAATCTCGGGGAGATCGGCAACCTTGCGATTCAGGATCGTGCGGCGCAGCGTCAGGTCGGGCGCCTTGATGTCGGCGACCAGGCCAGCCCCCAGACGACCGATGATGCGCGGTTCCACGCCGTCCAGCGACTGGGGCGAGCGGTCGGCCGAAATGACCAGCCGCTTGCCCGCGCCGACCAGTTCGTTGACCGTGTGGAAGAATTCTTCCTGGGTCGAATCCTTGCCCGCGATGAACTGAAGATCGTCGATCAGCAGCAGATCGGCGGAGCGCAGCCGCGACTTGAAGCTGTGCGTGTCGCGCGCGCGCATCGCGGCGACGAAATCGAACATGAACCGCTCGGCCGACATGCACAGCACGACCGCTTCGGGATGCGACTCGAGAAAGGCATGGGCGATGGCGTGCATCAGGTGGGTCTTGCCCTGCCCCGTGCCGCCATGGAGGAACAACGGGCTGAAACGCGGCGGGCCCGGCTCGGCCAGCGACAGCGCGGCGTTGAAGGCGACCCGGTTCGACGAATCGACCACGAACCGATCGAAGGTCAGGCGCGGGTCGAGCGGCGGCCGGTCGGCGGGAACGCGCAGTGCGGGCGCCGGAGCGGCCACCACCGGGGCAGGAGCCGCCGCCTTGGCGCGCGTCTGACGCGGCGCAGGGGCCGGAGTCGGTGCAGGCCCGCCGAACAGCGAGGGCTGCTCGTCCGCCTCGACCGGCTGCACCGGGGCCGCGGCCACGGCACGCGGAGCGGGCGTGGCATCGAAGGTCTCGACACTGGTCAGCCGCGCGACCTTGCTGGGCGCACGGGTTTCGATGACGACCGAGCGGACCTCGGGCAGCACCGCCTTGAATTCCAGGTGCAGGCGGTCGGCATAATGGCTGCGCACCCAGTTGGTCGCAAAGGCCGAGGGGAGCGCCAGACGGACCGTATCGGGCTCGTCACCCTCGATCAGCTCCATCGGCTTCAGCCACTGGTCGAACAGCCGGGCTCCTGCCGATTCGCGCAGGTTCGCGCGGACGCGCGCCCAGGCACGGGCCTGGTCCGTCGTCGGTCGCGTTGCCTGCCAATTCGTCAC